>NZ_JAAOIZ010000003.1 GCF_013184525.1 Chryseobacterium sp. LAM-KRS1 | reverse complement strand
GAACACAGAAGTTAAGCCCACCAGCGCCGATGGTACTGCGACAAGCGGGAGAGTAGGTCGCCGCCAGTTTTTATTAAAAGTCTCATACATGAATTTGTATGAGACTTTTTTGTTTTATATCTATACCTATACATATCTATACCTACTATACCACACGATAGCAATAAAAGATCCATCAACTATCAATCATCATTTATTATTAATGCTATCTATCTAAACTCTTTTCGAAGAAACAATCCAACATTGGTTTTGGTTACGGGGTTTAAGCCATACTGATCAAAATCTATAGCAAGTCCATATTGAAATGCTTTGTTGTCCAATCCTATCCGAAATTGTTGCTGACTTCTACGGTGTAGTTTAAAATCTAACCAGCTGGTAGTGGCCAGTAGCTGGGTAAAGAGCTGATAATCTCGATTGATTGGATACCGATAATTGATCATTACAATAGCTTCCCGCAAAGGAATATTGATTACCATGTAAGAAAGAAGTATTATAGCGGATAATCTTGGAGTACGTTTGGAATATTGTGCTGTTAGAAAAGGAGTAATTCCGGTAGTATTGACGAATTTCATTCCGGCACCCGCCGCAAAAGGACCTGCGTAATTATAGGTTACAGCCATATTACTAAATACTTCATCAAAACGGCGATCATCTTTAGTATAGAAGCTGTGTACAGCTGTTATGTTAAGAAAATTAAATTTCTTCTGTCTATCAATTTTTTTTGTAACAATTGTGGACATCAGTATTTTTCTATAACCTGCATCAATCTCTGTTTGAATTATCGGTGGAGATGGGATACTATCATTGGTGATTTGTGCGTGAAATAGGCATGATAAAAGTAAAAGGCAATGGCTGAAATTTTTTTTATACGAATACAGCATAGAGATATAAGTTTTAAAATGAACAATTAAAATAGGTTGTATCAAAAACAGTAAGAATAAATCTATCTTTGTTCTATTGTATTAATGTCTTTTCTTAGAAGCCCTGAAGCTTTCCAATAAATGATACTTGCTAGCAATGCTACACCTGTTGCAGATAACAATGAATAGCGTATGGCATTAACACTATATGTTTCAGACAAAAGATCATTGAAAAAGCCTGGGACAGAACTGCCAAATCCATGACCGATAAAGTTGCAGGAAATGGTTAATATTGCGGCAGCCAGTGTACGTACTTCAACACGTGTGACTGTCTGAGCTACACCCCACGATACTCCAATATGAAATGCGAGAAAAAATGTTGTCATACCGAGTCCTATAATGGCCATAGCAGCATTTGTGGAAAATAGGAATACAAGAGAAAAGGCGGCACATAAAAATGTTGCTATAGCTGGGATTTGTAAGATATATTTATAATCTTTCTTTCCAAAGGTATTGGAAAGCCATCCTCCAAGAAAGGCACCTGCAAGACCCGTTCCCCCTTTCACCACTCCTACAATCAATCCTATTTGTTTTCCATTAAAGTGATAAATTCTTCTGAGGAAAGTTGCTTCCCACGTACTTAATGCATAAATCACGAAAGCTCCCATAGTGGTTGCGATGAGTACAAGAAGATAACTTTGCCGGCTAAAAATGTCTTTAAGGGCTTCTTTTAAAGGAATTCCAAGCTCTTTTAGTTTGTAATGTTCTTCTGAGCTGCCTCGTAATGGTTCTTTCATTGTTAAACGGATAATGAGAGCAAGTATAAGTCCGGGTGCTCCGGCAAAAAAGAAGGCATAACGCCATCCCAACATTTGGCCTACAAGACCAGCAATGATATAGCCTAACAGTATTCCAATGTGAAGACCTCCGGAATAAATGCTGAAAGCTTTAGGACGCTTTTCTTTCGGGAAAAAATCGGAAAGAAGAGAATGACCAGGAGCAGACCCCATTGACTCTCCAAAGCCAACCATGATCCTGGCAATAGTAAGCTGAAGAGTATTAGCCACAAGTCCGCTAAAAGCAGTCATAGCACTCCATATAGTAAGTCCTGTAACCACAATATTCCTTCTGTTATATCGGTCGGCAAGTCTTGCAACGGGAAAGGTCATGGCAGAATAAAATGCAACGAAAGCGAAGCCTGATAATAAACCCATCACAGTGTCTGATAGGTGGAATTCCTCTCTGATAGGGTCCAACAGTACATTGAAAATTACCCGGTCCAATAACCCTAGCGCAAATACCAGAGTCAGTAATAGTAGTGCATAATTAGGCTGGGTTTGCCCCAGCCTTTTATGCTCAGAAATTTGAGAGTCCATATAAGTTTTATTTTTTATGTGAATATATTATATCCCTAGTTGATCTGACTCACGACCCTGTTAATTTGGGCAACGTGGATAGCATCATGCTCAACGATAAAATGATCAATAAAATCCCTAACTTTCATTAATCCGAATTTAGGATTCATATGCTGAATTTCCTTTTCTAGGTCGGAAGGGGTCAGCTTTTCAAATAAACGGGTAATTTCGGTATAGCTTTTTTCCAACCTGTCCCGGATTTCTGTTGGTGATGGTTGAGTCTTATCCGCTTCTTCTATATTGGCTAAACGAATTGGATTATCCATTTTTCTACCAATAGAAATAGAAGGATCATCCAATACTTTTTGGATTTCGTTTACAAAGAAAATCCGGGCTTCACCAATATGCCAGAATACAATACCAGAAGACCATTCTTCGCTCGAAGGCCTTATATATAGCTTTTGTGTGGGAACAACTTTGTCTAGTAAATCCAAGAATTTTTTTTGGGAATGTTGAAGAGATTCCTTGATCTCCTCAAGAGTTAATGTTGTATTGCTCATGATTTATGTTTTAAGAATCGTATTTATTTAATAGTATTTTGTAGCAAGCCAATATTGGTAATTTCTACTTCCACTACATCTCCTCTTTGCATGAATACTTTTGGAGTTCTCCCAAATCCGACACCAGAGGGAGTGCCAGTGGCGATGATGTCTCCGGGATTCAGGGTCATGATTTCTGATATAGCTTCAATAAGGGTGGGAACATCAAAAATGAGATCACCAATAAAAGACTCCTGCATTACTTCTCCATTGAGTCGAAGGGTAATTCTGGAAGCAGCAAGATCTTCTATTTCATCGGGGGTTACCATCATAGGGCCTATAGGTCCATGTCCATCAAAGTTTTTTCCCTGCATCCACTGAATAGTTCTAAATTGATATTCACGTACTGTTACATCATTAAAGCATGAATACCCAGCTATATACTCCAAGGCATTCTCTTTTTTTATATTTTTCCCTTTTTTACCGATAATAACAGCCATTTCTGCTTCATAATCTAAAGAGTTAGAGAGGTCTATATACGGAACATCTTGTCTATGTCCGTTTAATGTCGTTGCCATTTTAGCAAATAATACGGGTGTGGAAGGCATTTCTCTTTTCATTTCCATAATATGGTGCTTATAATTCAGTCCCACACATACAATTTTTTCGGGAGATCCTACTATAGGAAGCCATTCAATCTGATCTTCTTTCCAAATCGCATTTTCCGGAAGTTGATTCCAGTTTGCCACAGCATATGCGATAACTTTTTCAGCATCTGATAATCCGGAACTGCTTTTTAGAGATTCTTGTATACTGGGAGGCAGGGAAAGCTTTGCCAGGCGGGCAATTTCATTAAGATCAATGATTTTTTCCTGAACAAAAGCCCCGAATTTGGGCTGTGAAGAGCCCACGGTAAACATTAATAATTTCATTGGATGTATTTTAAAATTTTAAATTGATTAGAAGAATTAGAGAGGACTTTTAAAGACTTCGCGAACGGTTTGATAACCATCGTTTTCGAGATAAGGTTCTTCTCTGTATTTATCGAGTGTCTGCATCAGCGGGGTATCATTTACGGAGAATAGGATTGCATCAGAATCCTCTGAAATGTTACAATGTTCATGATAGGCCCAGGTAGGAATCACAAAGAAATCCCCTTCCGACCAGTTAAATTGTACCCCATCTATCACTGAATAGCCATTTCCTTCAAAAACATAGTATACATTGCTGGAAACATGACGATGGGCTTTGGTATGTACTTTAGGACGGATCATTTGTATTGATGCACCAAAGGTTTTCATGACTGCCTTTCCATTGAATGAATTGACGTATTCCAGGGCAACATCATCATAAGGACTCGTTTCATCTGCTTCTTTAAGATCATTAAGTGCTTTTAGGGTGTCTTTCCATTTAAAAACTGATACCGGAGGATATTCATTATTAGAAGGTTCCCATAAAGGACGGTAATTACCATTGCCATGCTTCAGTACAGACGCATTCATTTTTTTGGTTATTTCCTGTTGATCCAAATGGTAGGATTCAAAAAAATTGGCATTGAGATAGTTGGTAAGCGGAATGTCTAAAGCGTCTAACCAGATCGCATGTTTATCATTGGTAGAGCCATGGTCGTGCCACAGCATGGGGGGATTAAGTACATAATCTCCTCTTTCCAAAAAGATTCTATTTCCTTCAACTGTACTATAAGAACCCTCGCTTCGGATAATGAATCTTGAGGCCTGTGAAATATGGCGGTGTGGAGGAGCGATCTCTTTACCATTTAACCATTGTAATGCCATCCATAAAGTTTCAGTGGCATAAGGTTTTCCATTAAGCCCTGGATTGCTTAATCCTAAAGCACGTCGGTCCCCACCTTCTTCAAGATTTACGAGCTTTCCGGAAGCTGCTGCCAGTTCATAAAGTTGATCCCATTTCCAAAGCCAGGGGATTGCAGCCGGATTAGGCCGTAGCGGTAATACATCTTGCTCGACAAGCCAAAGAGGAACTAGATTTTGTTCTTTTAGTTTGGAGTATAACGCTGCTTTTTCTTTCATAATATAGTATTTATGATATTATTTTACTTTGTTTTTTCAAAATATGGATTATTGCTTTTATGATGTAAATAATATGATGATGTTAAATTTAGATATAAATAAATGAATATTCCAAATTAAATTTGAATAAATTTAAATATTTTGATAATGCATCCTTTTTTGTATTATTATTTTTAAATAGTATTTAAAGTAATATTTTGAGATTGATGAAAAAATAGAATTGTAATGAGTATATTTGTATAAAACATCTGTATGTCGACCAAACACATCATTATGTCTATGTTGGAAATAGCCCCTATGACAGGTTACGAAATTGCTCAAAATTTGAGTACTTCAGTAGTTCCGTTTTGGAGTGCTACAGCTAGCCAGATTTATAATGCTCTTAAAAGTATGAAAGAGAGCAACCTGGTAGAAACTGAAAATAGTATCAGGGGAGAAAAAATGAATGTGGAGCAGTATACCCTTACCGACACCGGTCGAAAAGAGCTTGATGATTGGATTCAGGATGATATTCAATATATCCCCATTCGGGAGCCTTTTTTACTTTGGTCTTCTTACATGGAAAAGTGTACTTTAGAACAGGCACTTTCTGTGATAGATAAACATATTGAAAAATTTGAAAAAAGAGCACGCCAGCTTGAAGAAGCGACGTATAAAATACAAACCAATGAGTACAAGCTGATGAAAATGAGATCGGAATCTACTCCAAAAGAGAAGTTTAAAAAAATTCAGATGGCGCGTGCTTTTGCTTATGGGGAAATTGCTGCCAAGGCAAGGTTTGAGGTTGAACAGGCAAAACGAATCAGACAATTTGCCTATTCTTTTTTTTCAGAAAATGATTTGTAAAAGCCTGTTAGGTAAATATTCTGATTTTCCTAATTGTTATAATGCAACAGAAACACGATATTCCGGTTAAAATATAGTGGAATATTTCACTTTGTCGTCATTTTTTTGATTTGAATATAAATGTGTTAGATTCAAATTTATACATTAATTCCTCTTTTTAGATTTTGCTTCTTTGTTAAATAGTATTAAAATATTATGTTTGTGTCACATCACATTAATATAATATGAATAAAACACTATTTAGGATTGGTCTACTACAATCTGCATTCTTTTGTTTCAATGGGCTTTATGCACAATCTACAGATTCAATTAAAACTTCAAAAATTGATGAAGTAGTTGTTACTGCATATGGTGTGAAAAAAGAGAAGAAATCTCTGGGATATTCTTTCCAGGATGTTAAAGGACAGGCTTTAGTAGACGCTAAGGAAAACAATGTCACCAATGCACTAACAGGTAAGGTGGCGGGACTTCAGGTTGTAAAGGGCGGATTTGGACCAGCTTCATCTTCCAGAATCAATATCAGGGGATTCAATTCCTTTGAAGGAGATAGCCAGCCTTTAATTGTCGTGGATGGTATTCCCATTAATAATTCAGCCGGAGTAAAAGGCAGGAGCCAGGACGGGGCAAAGAATAATGATTTATGGAACCCGGATACTGATATGGGAAATGGTTTAAGTGATATTAACCCTGACGATATCGAAACTATTTCTGTTCTTAAAGGAGGAGCTGCGTCGGCATTATATGGTGCAAGAGCTGGAAACGGGGTTATTCTCATCACAACGAAATCCGGCAAAAAGAAAGGAGGAGTTGGCATCACGTACTCCACAAGTTTAGGTTTTGAAAAGATATTTATGAAGCCCGACTTGCAAAGTAACTTTGCTCAGGGAAGCAACGGACTTCCAAATCTACCAAGTAATCTTGATAATACAAACAGCTGGGGACCTCAGATCGATGGAACAGATATGAAAGTCTATGATAACCTTAAAGGTTTTTTCAGGACAGGTACGAGTGTCCAACATACAATAAGTTTTCAGGAAAACCTGGGCGAGGGAACAAACTTATATACTTCCGGAAATTATTTATACGACAATAGTCAGGTTCCCAACTCGAAGTATGAAAGATGGAATTTTATGGCTAAAATGAATTCTAATTTCGGGGCACAAAAGAGATGGACAACTGATGTGAAAATCCAGTATATAAGTACCAAGGCAAATAATCGTCCTAATGGAGGTTTGGATAATAATACTTATGGTAGTGTCTTATTAATGCCGAGAAATATTGATATAAGAGATTACAAAGAAGGAATGACCGAGAATAACGTTACGCAGAGATGGATAACAAATAACGGAGTTAATCCTTATTGGGCTTCTTACAATAGGTTGAATGAAGATAAAAAAGACCGCTTCTTGCTAAGTGGCTATCTTAAATATCAATTCAATGACTGGCTGAGTGCGGATGTTCGCTTAGGAACGGACTTTTATTCTTTGGATGCCAATGCGAAAACATGGACGGGATCCAGGCTGAATAATTCTTATAATACAAGCCAGGAAAAGTTTTATGAGAATAATTATATAACGAGTTTGAATGCCAAAAAGGACAATATTATTGGAAAATGGGGTGGTTCCTTATCGATATATGGACAAATGATGGAAACAAGGACAAATGCGATCTATCTTTCAGCTCCCAATCTGACTTCTCCCAACTTTTTTAATATCAATAATTCTGTAGGTAATCCTGACATACGGGAAGTTATTTTAAATAAAAAAATCAACTCAGCTTTTGCAGCAGCAGAGATAAATTATGATGGATATTGGTTTATTAATGCTACAGCAAGGAATGATTGGTCATCAACGCTTACGGTAGAAAACCGGTCTTATTTTTATCCTTCAATAAGTACTTCATTGGTTATTACCGATATGCTTGCAAAAATAAACGGGACCAAGCTCAAATTTTTATCTTTTGCTAAAGTAAGAGCTTCTTATGCTGTAACTGGAAACTCGTTGGAAGCTTATGAACTCTACAATACTTTTGAAGTTAAAAAAGATCCTAACGGAAACGTAACAGCAGATCGGAAAAAGATTTTATATGATCCGAACTTAAGGAATGAAAAACTTAAAACATTTGAAGTTGGACTGGATCTGCGATTATTTAACCGGATTTCACTGGATGTCAGTTATTACAATACCAAAGCAACTGATCAGCTGATCAACCTGCCAATGAATCCTCTTTCAGGGTATGAGAAAAAAAAGATCAATGCAGGAGGCCTACAGAATCAGGGAATTGAAGTAGTATTCAATACGGATATTGTTAAAAAACAGGATTTTACATGGAATATGAATATCAACTTTTCCCAAATGACAAGCAGAATTGATAAGATCGATGGAGAGGTTACTAAATATTCGCTTGGCGGATTTGATGATGTAAGCATATTCGCAGAGGTTGGAAGAAGATATGGTGCTATATACGGCTCCAAATTTAAGAGGGTTGAAGATACAAGCAGTCCTTATTTTGGTAAACTGATCGTAGATGGAAATGGTGCGCCTCAAAAGGAAACCGGTCTTTTCTATTTGGGAAATCAGTCTCCTAAAGCATTATTTGGTTTTACCAATAGTTTTGTTTACAAAAATTTTGGTCTTTCCTTTCAAATTGACGGGCGTATCGGTGGAGAATTTTTCTCAGGAACCCAATTAGCATTGCAAAAATCAGGTTTAGCGAAAGATACTGCACCTGGCGGAAAACGCGATAATTTTGTAGTGGACGGAGTCGTTGCCGGAAATAATGGAGGTTTTACAGCCAACACTAAAGAGATTACACAGCAGAATTACTGGGAAGCGGTTACCACAGGAAATTTAGGTATTACAGAACAGAATATTTATGATGCAACGAACATACGACTAAGAAATATTCAGGTTTCTTATAACTTTCCAAAGACAATGTTTGAAAAGTTTGTGATAAAAAGCGCTAAAGTGGCATTCACAGCAAATAATGTTTGGATGATCTATAGTAAGGCAAAGGGAATTGACCCCGAATCAGTGTTTGCTATAAGTTCAAATGCGGTAGGTTTTGAAAACCTTGCCTTTCCGACCATGAGATCATATTTATTTACCATAACCTTAGGATTTTAATACAATACCCATGAAAAAATATATAATTACACTTCTCGTATTAATTTTTGTAGCATTTTCAGGATGTAAAGATTTTGAAGAAATTAATACAGATCCGTTATCTGCCAATATTGATCAGGTACAGCCTGAATATTTTTTAAACAGTTCAATCTTAGGAGCACAGCAAGATCCCAATATTGCAGAAAGAGTTTTTGTGTTATACTGGAAAACAGCAGCAAGGCAGCATCTCAGTACAGGTATAGCCGGCGGTACGGATAATGATGCGTGGAGTGTGGAATATTGGAAGTATATCTCACAATGGCTGAATAATGCCAATGCTACCATTCAAATTGCCAATGAAAAGAAAGCTAAGGGTCAGGGGCTGCCTCATTATGACAATTTGATTCAGGTTGCCCGTATATGGAGAGCCTATCTAATGAGTGAGTTTTCGGATAATTTTGGACCTCAGCCGATCCAGGCATTTCAGGCAGTTAATCCTGATTTTAATTCTGAAAAAGAAGTATATTACTATATCCTGGAGGAATTAAAAGATGCTGTGGGCAAAATCGATCTTAATCAGCCGGTGCCTGCGGACAATATCTCAAAATATGATCTTGCCTATAAATTAAAATGGAATTTATGGGTTAAATATGCCAATTCGCTTCGCATGAGAATAGCAATGAGAATTTCTGAAGTAGATCCGGCTAAGGCAAAATCAGAATTTGAGGCGGCTGTGGCAACTAATAATTTTATAAGCGTAAGTAGCGAAAATTTTAGTGTCGCGGAAAAACCGGGATGGGACGCTCTTACCGGTGTGATGTCGCGTGAATGGAATTCACAGTTATTATCTGCTACTCTTAACAATCTATATGTTGGATTGGGAGGTATAAATTCTGCAGATCAACTTAGCGCTGATAAGCATAGTGCAATACGGGACGAAGATTATATTGGAATAAGATATGATGAGCAGTTTACAAAACTTACTAATGATCCATCCGCAGGATATTGGCTGGATGGAATTCCGAACAAAATGGATCCTAGGGCATACAAAACATTTTACATTCCCGGTGATTTTAACAATCCTATTTATTCTCTTTATCCTACTTATACCAACGATGCGAAAACCAATTATGGAGAACTTAAATTTTCAGATAATACGACCATTACTGTAAATGCAGTCAATACTTGGAATGCATTTACTATTGGAAACTGGGCCGAAAAAGGACAAAGGAATGGATTACGAGGATTAATTGGCCGTGCACCGGCGTTGGGTAAGCAATACAGGGAAAGCGCTAATTCCAGGATATTTTTTGCGAGCTGGGAATCTTATTTCCTGATTGCAGAAGCTGCTTTGAAAGGATGGTCTACTCCAATGAGCGATGAAGTCGCCTATAACAAAGGGATCCAGGATAGCTTTACTTATAATGGGGTTTCTCAATTTTACGGACAGTATATTGCTTCTACCGATTATAACCGTGACGGAACTTCTGTTGCATACAGTCATATTTCGGAACCTGGAGCAACACACACAATGAAGTACAAAGATCCGGCGACCAATAATTTGGTCTCAGTCTCTGTTAACTATCCTGTTAATACGATATACAAAAATGGAGCATTTAAAAATGATAAATTAACTAAAATCATTACGCAAAAGTATTTGGCTAACATGCCGTGGCTTCCGCTTGAATCATGGAATGACCACCGAAGGCTGGGATTGCCGTTTTTTGAAAATCCGGCTGTGGAAACTCCCTTAGTTAACTTACCAGCTATTACAACAGGTAATTATATGACCAACTCAATTAAGAATTTTCCTCAGAGACTAAGGTATCCAAGCAGTTTCCGTAATTCAGATCCCGATGGTTATCAGAAAGCTGTACAGCTTTTAGGGGCAGAAGATGCTATACTGACTCCGCTATGGTGGGCAAAACACTAATAAAAATAATTCTTTTTATCCCTGTTCAGACCTTGAGCAGGGATTTTTATTTAAATTATATCGGTCCTATTGTAAAAACTATCCTTGCGTTATAAGTTGCAGCCGGAATTGTTACAGATACTCCCGTTAATTCCAATTGAAGAGGAATATTGCTATATGAGGCAAGAGCTAATACAGCAGTAATTCTGAATAATTCAAGATCAGCTTGGGTAATAGCCTGGTAGGTTGTACCTCCGGTAATGGAGCATAATACACAAACTGTGGTTCCGTTACCTGTTCTCCTTATATTTAAAACCAGAGAATTATTCCATGTGGGATCCGGTATATAGCGTACCGTTACCTTAGCCGTACCAAGTAATAAAGGGACACTTGCAGCCAGAAGAATTTGATTGGTTGCACTTTCATACGTTCCGGCATAATTTGTTCCTGCTTCAGTGATAGGAGGGATGCTTACGGTCCAGTTGCTGCCACCTACTGTTAAAGATTGTGCATGAGCAGAGCCCGTCAATATGATTAATAAAAAAACACACAGACTACTTATAGCGTGTTTTCCTTTCTTTAAAAAATTCATATTGTATTCCATTTCTTTTTTTTATTCGGTGATGGTATAGGTAATGACTACGGGAGTATTGGTACTCGTTATGCTTCCATAAGTACTGGGAACTAAGCTAATGCTTAGTCTGTGTCCATTGTTAGCTCCGTTTCCGGTAAATGCACCTCCTATACCTGTAATGATATTGACTGCTGTTGTGGTTAAGGTTACCTGTGCAGCTGGAGTACCCAATGTACCTCCACCCGAGCCGGATGCAGCAGCAGCTTGTAATCTTATATTGATTCCGGGAATTACCTGGTTAACAGATGCTGTGACTCTCCTTGTGAGGCCACCAGCAGCGATGGCCGAAGTATAGTTGATCCATTTTGTTGTATTTACTGCTGGATTTACCAAAGGCAGGCCTGCTTCAGTAGGGGCTGCAAAACTTAATGTGATATTTCCTGCAGGTTCGATATCCAATAATGTTACAATAGGTAATGTCGCAGCAACTGAGATCTGGGAAAAAGCTTTGCCAGATATTGAAATTATTGAAATAAATATCACATAAAATAAGGCTGATAGTGATCTCATTTTTGTTTTTTTATGGTATTATATCCTACTTTTATGCTTTCTTTTTGATACTTAATTTCGGTTTGCTGCTTTACGACATCAATAACAAGGGATTTTGTTTCAGAAGGATGTAAGGTAAAATGAAAGGCATCCATTGATATTTTGTATCGTTTGTCAAGGCCATTTCTATACAACTTAATGTCCCAATCTCCAGGGCGTAAATAGGTGAAATCGAAATTTTCTCCTATATAAGCTATTTTACGATAGGTCTGGTCTCCATTGGAAGCTTCAATAATGATGCTTTCTTTTCTTTTTTTCTCTTTCTTAAGCTGGAACTGAGCAAAACTGAGCTGGTTGGGATCCGTAGTTTCCTTAAATTGAATAACTCCCTGAATAGCGGCAGCAGTGGTTAAACCAAAATTAAATATATTCTCTTTATTTGTTAACAATACGGTAGCAGGAAGGCTGATATCAGGAATGTCATTAATATCAGTGGTTGAACGGTCGATTTCTAAAATATAGTCTCCCGGATTTATATTTTTAAAAATGAAATTTCCGTTTTTATCTGTAATGGATAAATGATTTCCCATAGTAAGTCTTATGCCCTCCACTTTTTTAACTCCCAGATTTCCGATATTTCCAGATAGCGTTGTGTACTCTGCAGTTTTTTGTACCGGCATATTCAGACGCCAGGTGTATCGTAATGAAAAAATAAAATCTTTGTTTCCTAATTGTCCTCTCTGCAAAGCATATCTACCCGATAAATCAAATTCATGGCCCGGAAAAATCTGCTGATGAAATAAGACCTCAAAAAGGTTGCGGTCATTAAAATACTCTTCAGGGATATAGTTATTCTGATAGAAAATACTAAGATTTGTTTTCGGTGAGAATCTACTTATAACACGGGCACCGTAGTATATCTGTTCCTGGTCTTGTAACTGATACCGGGAAGTTATTGCGTAACTTCCAAATACATTGAAGGAGGTTTTCAGCTTTTCAAAAGCCAGATTTACGGTGTAAAAGCTGGAATTTCCAGTAAATCCACTCAGGTAATTATCTGTCTTTCCAAATTGCCCCTGAAGATTGACCTGAAAAATACCAATCTGCTGATCAATACTTACCCTTACGAATCTTTCATAATAGTCAAACTGTCTCGGTTCAAGACGATCTTTATATTTCTGATATCCGTTGTATAACATGATAGAACCATTTTTAAGATATCTGTAGCTTATTCCATATTGAAAATAATTTCTGTAAGGAGCTGCTAAAAACAAAGTATCTCTTTGAAAATTTCGGGCATCCTGAACATAATTGGCAAATGCATTGAGCCTGGAGGAGATCTTATACTGGACGTTACCGTTAAATGTGCTTGTATTGCTGAAATATCCTGCAAAATCAGGACTTGATTTAATATACATCAGATTTCCGTTGATTTTCGTGTAGCTGGCAAGAAGCTGAACCATGTAGGCATTTCCTTCCATTCGATCTGTTTTGCTATAGGCTACTTCACCGGAAACATCAAGATTTTTATTCAGTTTGAATTTTCCGGTAGCATAGGGAAGGTGAGCGTTAGAATCTAATCTCAGACCACTGAAACTTAAACTTGTTTCACCGGGTCTTGGAATCTTGTACAAATAACCTGCTGTAATTTCAGATTCTTTATGAAGCCTGAATGTGGAATATACATTGAATTCATCTTTGATATCCCGGAAAAATCTAGGGTGATTGTAAAATCCTCCGATACTGACCTTTTTGAAATTATAACGAATTTCAGCTCCACGGCCATATCGTGCATACTCGGTAAGATAAGAGGAAGAATAGGTCTTGTCTCCCAGATGAACGAAAAATTCATCCCGTCTGTAGTTAATAAAATATTCCTCATATTGGGTGAAGGAATTGAATTCAACCGGGTTGGAAGTTACAGCGTGAAATTCCAATGTCCCTTTATTTTCTTTATCCAGCGTTCCTTTACCATACAATTCACCCTGGAAGCCATCGTGGTATTCTCCTCTGTTTTTCATTCCAATAAAAGCCATCGAGGCGGAAACCGGTAAACGATGGTATATATCATCTTCATCAGGTTTAACAGAAATAATTTTCGTACTGCTGTAAGCCGTTTGGTTTTCTGCCGGATGATCCACTGAATACACATACAGGTTAAGATTTTGATATTCATTTTTACCCAGATCTGGATTTGTGACCTTACTGATGTTGATTACTTTTGCTTCGCCTGGAGGTAAAAGGAGAGTTGCATCGTGATTTACCACGGCATTTTTACTTTCCAGGATCAGTTTTTCAGTAACATTTCCACTGTTTTTAAGTAGAAAAGAGGAGGTGATGGTTTCACCTGCTTTTACGAATTCCGGAGAATTGATTGCCGTTACTGAAAGCTTTCTGACCGGGAGAACATTTATTTCTGCCGTTTTAATAAATTGATCGGTTTTATCACTTCCCAAACCTCGTAATGTTATGGTATATTTTCCCTGCGGTGTTTCTGTGGCTATACGTAATGGAACCAGATATAGGTAAGTTTCGTCGCCTGCAATTGAAACTTGATTCTTCTTTAAAATGGGAATAATGTATTGATTTGAAGTTTCAATGACAATATCATAAACCTTATTCTGAGAAGTCGTATTTTCCAGGGAAAAAGAAATAGAAGAAGCCGTTCCCGGTAGTATACTATCTTTTTTATTGACAATTTCTCTGGATTGTTTTTGTGAAAAAATAAGTACTGGGAATAGTATGAAAAGATATAAGGCCCAATTTCTAGTCATTTTTTACTTCTAGTTCCACATTGATAGCAAATGCGTTTTCATCTTCATCTGTTGCAATGATGACTGCAGTATATTTATCGGGAGGCATTTTACTGATATCAATGGGAAAGGATTTGGAGGTTTGCGGTAATAGTCCCATTGCCTGTGATGAAAATGTTCCTATTTTCTCACCATTCTTTCGGTTGTATATCTCAACGGAAGCCGTTGATCTGCAATAGATTGCTCCCTGGTTGGCGATGGCGATTTTTAATACTTGTCTGCCCTCTTCTTTTTCAACTTTAATATTTTCAAACTTTAGATCTGGTTTTACCTTTTCGGAATCAAAATCAGTTATGATCTGGATGGCATACCTTACAACAGAAGTAATATTAATTCCCTGCTTACTATCACTCGGTTTTATTTCATCTACAGGTTCAACGATGACAACACTCCAGTAACTACCGGGAGAATTTAATTGATTAGGAATGGCAATTTCATAAAAGACCTCCGTTTTTTCTTTAGCCTTTAAAGTAAGAAAGGTTGTATTAAGCCTTATCCAATCCGTATTGGTCCTTTCATTCGTATGCGGAGTTGTATAGTAGATAGAACCATTTGACTGGTAACTGAAGTCCTGTAAAAATATTTTCACATTTTGAGGTTTGTCACCGGTGTTTTGCAAGGCTATTTTTCCTTTGTAAATCTGTCCGTTTTCTACCTTGTAATTATGCGAAAGCCCATTAAGCACAACGATACCCGCATGCAAAAATAGGTAAGGTAAGATCAGGAAAGTAAGAAGAAAGATTCGCTTTGTCATTCTTATTAAAAATTTTAAGTTGAAGATCATGCAATAGATGAACAAGAAGAAACTGACAAAGCGATTTCTTCTTATTCAAATATGTATTTTCAGATATTAATTGTCCGAAATAGTATAAGTCACAGTAGCAACAGTTGTCGCTGTAGCTTGTAGATCAGCGTAAGCTGCAACTCCGCCAGGTCCACTTCCTGCTGCAAGGGCATACGTAAGATTATGGCCGTTATTAGCTCCATTTCCGGTATAAGCACTTCCGATCCCAGAGATAATTGTCTGGTCTGCTGCACTTAATGTAATCAGAGCTGATGGCGTTCCTAATGTTCCCGCACCAGCACCTGTTGCCGCTGCTGCGGTAACATGAATGTCTATCCCGGGAACTAAAGCATTTAATCGAACGGTAACATTACGGGATGGATCTGCAACTGATTTTATTGAAGAGTAGTTAAGCCAAAGTGTTGTATTGGCAGGGCTTGCAACAATAGGTTGTCCAGCTTCTGTAGGAGCTGTAAATCCTAAAGTAATATTTTTGGTAGCCGCAGGTTCAATATCAACAAGCGCAACTTCCGGAACGGAAATCGTAATGGTGTGATTGTCGGTGTTGGTATCTTGTGCGTTTACATGGGCTGAAATGGCCAACGCAACTAAAGATAATGATAATGGAAGTGTGAATTTTTTCATGGTAGTTAGTTATTATTAATTTTCAAGTGAAGTTAATAAAATAAAGAGAAAGTATAAAAGATTTTATCTTTTTTATGACTCCTTACCTCCTCATTTCTAATGCGAAACATAATGAATTTTTATCACAAAATAGAGAACTATTTGATTGTTGTTATTAATAATAATGCCTAATTTTTTTATATCCGATTAAAAAATAATTCAATATTTGAGAAAATGAAAAAGAAAAAAAGTCTCACAATGCTGTAAGACTTTTGTATATTTTTTTGAAATTTCAATTGAAATTATGCCCAATGTGGATCAGAAATAGAAACTTTTCCTGTCTCTACTCTTCCTGAAAAGTGCCAGATGTGACCGGATGAACTTATTTTTACGTCATACCAGCCTTTGTTCTTTTTCAGGTTAAGGGTTATTTTTTCTTCATCTTTACTAAGCGCAATTTTTTTACGGGTCTTTTCATACAGGTCTTCTATATCCATCATGATATTTCCATTTTTCTTCTTTTTAAATATCAATTGAGTTTCATTATTTTTCGTATCATTAAGCATTTGTATCTCTACTTCCGGTTTCTGCACACCTTTAAATTTCCTGAAGAAACCATTGGGTCCAAAAACTTCATAATCATAATTATCCAGATAAACAGTGTGTGACAATGTTTGTTTTGAGTATAAAGCATAGGAAAAATAATAATTACCATGATCATCTAGCTTTGTTCTGTCGTAGATTAATAATGGAACTCCTGTCTCCTTCAGGTTCTCCATTTTAATACTGTTATCTGTGAGATTAACATGGTAATTGTAAGGGAGTGCATTGGATGGCTTTATCCCTCTCTCCTGAATTTCCAGTAATGCATGAGATAGCTCATGTTCAGAATGCCATTTCAGATCAGGAACAGGCTTATTCTTGGCTGCATTAATGGTTTTGGTATATTCTTTTTGATTCAGATAATCCATTTTTGGGACCGTCACATTTGAATCATTAAAAGCAGAAGTCAAATCTCCACAAATGGCTCGTCTCCAATCGCTTATGTTATCTATCGTAACATCTTTACTGAATTTTTTCCTGATGAATTTCTCAAGAAACTGTAACACAGAAGTATGATCCGAAACCTCTGAATTCACAAAACCTCCTTTTGTCCACGGGGAAGCAATAATCATAGGAACCCTGTAACCAAGGCCAACTGTTCCTTCAATACGTTCGTAATCTTTCAATTGAGGTGACGACATGTATTCTTGATCTTTATTAACATATTCCACTCCTTCTTTTCCGTTCACATCTACCGGCTGGCTTGGATTTAAGGGTGGAGAAAAAGGTAAAACATGATCAAAATATCCATCATTTTCATCATAATTGATTATAAAAATGGTTTTTTTCCAGGTTTCAGGATCCTTCGTTAAGATATTTAGAACTTCAGAAATATACCATGCCCCATACCAAGGTGATCCCGGATGGTCCGAAAAGTGTTCCGGAGCAACCAGCCATGAAACCAAAGGAAGCTTTTTCTCTTCAACGTCCTTACGGAACTGAAATAATACATCTCCTTTAGGAACTACTAGTTTTTCTCCATGTTCATCATTTCCTGTTTCCAGATTCCAGAAATCAGGGTCTCCCGAATTATTGGTAAATGCTTTTTCGTGAAGATCTTTTTGCTTTTGGGACAATTTTGCATAGTTATCAGGATGATATGTTACCTGATCTTCTTTCAGTTCAGCAATAAGCTTTTCCAATCTTTCTTTCTGATTAGGATTTCTTTCTATTTCCTTCTGTAAGTAGCTGATAATAGAAGGAATATGCGTGTAATATCCTTTAGAGAATTTTACGTTGAACGCTGAAAACCATTCGATGGGATTATCTGTAAAATTGCTCAGCCATGCTTCCTGTTCTCCGGACATTCCTTTAGGAAGGCTGATTTCATTCTGATATATTTTCCATGAAACATTTTGTTCTTCTAATATTTCCGGAAAACTTTTCCATCTTGCCTGACGGTTACTATCATAATCAATATTTTCATTGTAAACATTTGCTTTCACTTTGCCGTTTTGCTGCTCTCTAAGAGTTCCTGACCAATGAAAAAGTCGGTTCGGAGTGGTGCCGGTAAGCGATGAACAAAAATATTGATCGAATACCGTAAATGCATCCGCAAGCTGGTAGTAGAAGGGGAGGTCTTCACGATTATAATATCCCAATGTCAGTGGGATATTTTTATAATTTTTATTTCCAGAAGCCTTAAATTGTAACCATTGATCATATTTTCCTTTGTTAAAAGCTTTCTGTTGGTCGGACCAGGAGTGAGGTAATGAGCTCATCCATGTGGATTTCGTGTTTCTTAAGTCTAAACGTGCCGGAGCAGCGTACTTTCCGTCATTTCCTTTCTGGAAAAAAACAGAATGTCCGTCTTGTTTTACAAATGCTTTTTTATCAAGGAATCCTCTTACACCTTTCAATGATCCAAAGGCGTGATCAAATGAGCGGTTTTCCTGCATCAGAATAACCACATGTTCGGCGTCATAAAATGTAGACAAGGCAGCGGGTTCTATTGTGAGCGCTTTTAAAATAGAAGGGTGCAAAACACTTGAAGTTCCTAGACCTGCCAGTAACAAACCTGATTTCTGTAAAAATTCTTTTCTGTTCATGCTGAAATAAAATAAGAAAGAAACCGCAAGATAAAAGTATTTCCCGCGATTTCTTTCAAGTAAATTAAAAATGTTAGAGTTTTATTGTAACCACCAAGGTTTGGAATTGATATTATCTGTTCCTCCATATTGAGCTGCTAATGCGGCTTTCAGGTTTACACTGTTGTAGTTATACTCACTTTGAGGATATCGGAACCGTAAAGGTGCAGCAACCCCAGTTTGTAAAGGATAATTGGGATAGCCGGTTCTCAGATAATCATAATAAGATGTCCATTGTGACTGGTGGAACATCGTCATGTACTTCTGGGTCATAATTCTTTCCAGTTGGCTGGATAACGATGCGGAATTATCATATGCCACTAAGGGAGTAGCTAAATAATTATTCACATTAAATCCTGAAAAATAAAGATTTGGATTTTTTACATATGTCTGATAAAAACTGAAACTTGCTTTAATCCCATTATCATAATGTGTTTTTGCAGATCCTGAAATCCACCCTCTCGCAGTGGCCTCTGCCAGAATAAATTCCAGCTCGGAATAACTCAATACCGAAGAAGGTTCATTCGTCGGATCTTTATAAAACCGATCATTGATTTTGGAGATATTTTTTGCAGCCACTAATGCAGCATTATCAGAATATGGGGAAACAGGATTTCCTCCATTATATCCTGTAAAATCAGTAATAGGTTTTCCTGCTTCTTTTGCTGCGGTAGTTTGGGCAGCAAATGTGAATAGTCTTGGATCCTGTCTGTTTTTAAAGAAATTAATAAAATAATCGGCCATATACAAACTTGAACCGTAACCACTGTTATTAAACATTGTGTATCTGCTGTCAGCGGCATCTGCAAATTTAAGCTCTCCATTATCCGTAATAGAAGACATCAAAGGCTGGCTTCCTGCAATAGATGCAAATTCTGTGGCAATATTATAATTCCCTACAGTAGTTTTTTTAGAAAGAGTAATTAAAATCTTAAGACGAAAAGAGTTAATCAGTTTTTTCCACTTCGTTGCATCTCCCTGATAAATAATATCACCTTCTATCTTATCGTTGCTGTTAATAAGGTCATTGGCCTCTTTTAATTCGGTTAATATTCCGGACATTACGGCTTCCTGGCTATCATATTTAGGCTGGGTAATTCCAGACTCTCCTTTTACTGCTTCAGAATAAGGGATGCTTCCGGACTTTAAACTTAAGTTGAAAAAATAATAAGCTCTGAAAAATTTACCGATCGCGATATAATTTTTATTATTGATTCTCTCAGCCTCCTGCATCATTTTAACCGTATTAAGAAGACCATTGGAATAGACTTCAAAAGATGAGTCGTTCCATTTCATGTATTGATAAACATTTTCTCCGTCTATTCCGATCATCATCCTTGAAGCATACATATTATCACCATTTACCTGGAAAGCAGACTGTGAAACGTAAGTTAAAAGAGATTTAGGATCAATAGTAGCCTGGTCATTTGGATTTTCATTGATTTTATCAAGGTTACTTTCGCATGATGTAAGGGCGAATGCTCCTATAACAATTAATGATTTTATAATATTTTTCATTTTGACTGAAATGTTATTTAATTAAAATTTAAGGTTAAATCCAACTCCAAACCATCTGCTCGATGGATCCTGGATATCATTTCCTGTTTTTATCTGGAAATCAGGGTCAGAGTATAGATTTTTGGATTTTTTCCACATCGCAAGATTATATCCGGATATATTTACCGTGAAGTTTTTTACAAATCCTTTTGGATTAAGCAAATAAGAGAAGTCGTATTCCAGAACCACAGATCTTAGCTTTATAAAGGTCCTGTCAAAGACATTGGCGAATTCTTCACTTTCATCCTGTGTCACCCTTGCCTGATAAGGATAGTTTTGTGCCCAGTCCTGAAAACTGATAGGTTTTGTGTGCGGAGTATAAGTGCCGGTAGCTGCATTATAATTGACACCGTCAGGAATAAAATAATAAGTTCCCGGATTTGCATATTCCTGATCTCTGTAGGCCACAGAATTCGGATGTTTTCCTCCCCACCACATTTTCTCAACCACCTGAGATCTCATTACTCCGCCTATACTTCCGTCAATACCGATATTTAAACTCAGTTTTTTGTATTTGAATGTGTTATTAAAGCCGAACGTCCAATCCGGATTGAAATGTCCTAAATTCGTAGGAGTGGTTGCTTTAGTTGGCATTCCTGTTTCTGCATTCAGGATTACTTTTCCATCCGGAGACTTTTGCCATGTATAGTCATAATAAGAATCCATTCTTTCACCTAGCTTAATGTTGTTATAGTTAGGCATGTTGTCATAAATAGATGTTAGTTTTTGTTCATACTTACTCCAGTTGATCAAAGATTTCCACATAAAATCTTTTGTCTTTACAGGTATCAGCCCTAAAGAGATTTCAACTCCTTTTGTAGTATATTCATTACCATTTACATATTGAGATTTGAAACCTGAAGATTCGGCACTCGGAAACTGTAGTATATTATTGTAATCCAAAGTTCTGAAATATGTTGCATCCAGTGTTATTCTATTTTTAAATAATCCGGCACTAAGACCTAGTTCATAAGATTTAGTCTGTTCAGGCTTTAGTGAGTTTTCATAATTTAAAGTTGTAGGATAATAATTGGTTGGATTACCATTAAAAGTAATTCCATTGTTATTCATATAATAGTTTCTGATCGAGTAGGGCTGGAAATCGTAAGCCACTTTCGCCCAGGAAGCAGATAATTTCAGAAGGTTAATGGCTTCAGGCATTTTTACAAGATTCGAAATCACAGCGCTTAATGATGCAGAAGGATAAAAATAAGACCTGTTCGCTTTTGGTAATGTAGAAGACCAGTCATTACGTCCGGAAACGTTGATGAAAAAAGCATTATACAATCCAATATCTACAGTTGCATATGTACTGTAAATCAATTTTTCTTTAAGGTAGTCATAATACTTTATAGCTCCGATGGAATTTGATAATTCGTACAATTCAGGAATCTTCAAACCGTCTGTTGAGGCATTATCTACATTGTTTTTATAATAGAATGTGGATGCTCCGGCATTGATGGTAAAATCGAAATTTTCAGAGATCTTTTTCTTATACGTTGCTAAAACATCAGAGTTGAGGTTCCAGGTTTTGGTGTCGTTCAGAATGTATCCGCCACTTCGTGGAGCACTGTAATTGAAATATGAATAAGGACTTAATATTTCCTGTTTATTGTGGTTTTCAACAATAGATATCTTACCTTTAATTGAGAAATCTTCCGTTGCCTTATACTCTAAACCTGTCTGTGCGTTAATAACATTAGTCCTGTTTCTGTTCTTGTAATAGTTGGCTCCAAACCACGGGTTATTATACCATGCGTAATTCCAGTTGGCTTGTAAAGTCCCTTCCTTTCCGGGTACCCACATGTGGTTTTTCAGATCCCTTCCGTCTACGTCACCTCCCATCCAGATAAGAATAGTGTACATATGGCCACTTGGGTTATAATCGTAATTGGGAATGTT
This sequence comes from Chryseobacterium sp. LAM-KRS1, assembly GCF_013184525.1. Taxonomy (GTDB): domain Bacteria; phylum Bacteroidota; class Bacteroidia; order Flavobacteriales; family Weeksellaceae; genus Chryseobacterium; species Chryseobacterium proteolyticum. The sequence goes on along the minus strand of NZ_JAAOIZ010000003.1, from coordinate 774,657 downwards.
TGGGGTAAAAGTCTGAGTGAAATTAAATTTTGTATCAAAGATTAATTTGTCCGTCAGGTGGTTTTCTGAAGAGAAGTTGATCCCATAACGCTGTAAATAAGCTTCGGGAATTCTGTCGTCATAGTTCATGAAGTTCCCGGAAAGCCTGTAAATATCTTTATTATTTTTATAGCTTACGGAAAAGCTGTTGTTGTTTATGACAGCTGGCTTTAGAAATGTTTTTAAATTATCATGATATTCCCAATCAATAGGAACCCTTTCATATCTTGATTTATCATTGTACTGACTTCCTGCAACGGTTCCATACCACGGAATGACCTGCCCTGTAACTTTGTCCCTGATCGGACTGTTCCATTGCGCTATTTTTAGTCCGGGAACAAATTTCGGACCCCAGATCATGTCTCCGTCATTCACTCCTCCGTCTGCTCCATCCCAGAATTCATACTTTCCGTGAGAACCATTTCCATATTGAGTCTGGGTCTTCGGAAGATTGGTAAACCCGGAAGTAATCATTGTGTTTTGAGAAAATTCTACTGTAAATCCTTTCTTTTTAGCACTTTTGGTAGTGATAAGAACGGCTCCGTATCTACCTCTGGAACCATATAATGCAGAAGCTGTTGCCCCTTTTAATACATTAATATTATCAATGTTGTTAGGATCCAGATTCTGAAAGACTTCCTTTTCAACAATAACCCCATCTATGACAAATACCAGATTGGAATTTCCTCTTAATGTAAATTGAGGTGCCTGCTGCATTCCCGTAGGATTAGAAACATTCAATCCTGCAACCTGGCCGGAGAATAAATTTCCGATACTCGGAGTGGTGATGGACTCAAATTGTTTTGTCCCCACTTCCTGTGTGGAATAGCCGATTTTTTCTTTCTTTTTGGCAATCCCTAAGGCAGTGATCACAACGCCTTCGATTTGTTTTTCATTTACTTTTTTTAGAACAATGGAATATTGTCTTCTCGAAGAAACTTCTATAGTGTAGGATGAATAATCAGGTGAGAAAAACTCCAGAATATCTTTTGGATTTGCTGAAATGGTGAAATTTCCATTTTCATCTGTAATAGCTGTTTTCCCAGTGTTTTTATCGGTGATGTTAACACCGGAGACTGTATTGCCGTTTTCGGATTTTACATTTCCGGAAATGTTGACTTCTTGAGCAGTTAGGTATAGGGGGAGCAAAAAAATTGCAAAAGTAGCTAAAGTCTTCTTCATTTTTTTGAGGACAAATTTAGCGCTGCATTGTTACCTATATCTTAATGATATATTAAGATAAAAATATCATTTGCTGATCTGTATCAAGAAAAGTTAATATAATTATAAAACAGAAAGCCTATATATATCACTTTTTTACTTTACTATAAATGGTTGTTTTTTTAAGTAATAAAAGCATTTTTCATTAAAATCTGCTTAAGATCCCCCAGTGAATTTTAATGTCGTTAAACTTGAATGGATTTCCGAACTCATTACCGTTTGAAATCTGGAAGCTCATGAGCCCTATCGGAATAAAGAAATTAAATCCTAACCCAATACTGTATAGCTTGGGTTTTACATTTAAGGATTTGTTGTTAAGCTGCCCATATTGTCCAAAGAAATCAAAAAATGCCTGGCTTCCGATCAGATAGCGGTATTCTAACCCGGCATAATAGTAAAAATCAGCGGCAAGGGATTTTTCATTAAACCCACGCATGGAATTCCATCCTCCAAAACGATACAATTCGTTGGCTGAAAATTCTATTTTTGAATCCATCATGGCGCCCTCTGCCTTTATGTTGAGGAAGTGATTGCCTGAAATGTGATAATTATGTTCCCCGAAAAAATAGAACTGATTTTGGTTGGCTTTAATATTATCTTTAGTATATGTTGTCGTAAGGAAATCGTAACCGGCGTTTATTTTTGTTTTGTAGAGAAAAAGATCGATGTCAGTAGGCTCTGTCATATCAAGCCATACTCCGATCCCTTTTTTGTTGTAATCTTTTCCTTGAACATATAAAGTGTCGATAATACTTGATGTTTCAAAAGTTCCTCTGAGACCTACTTTATACCTGTTGTTGATGTGATAGTATAATGCAGGGAGTAACTTTACATTCGCAAATGTTGAATCCTGCCGGAAGATATTGACCTTCATATTGAGGCCGACATTCGATTTAAAGAGATACGGAATATCTGTTTGTAAGTCAAAAGTTTGTCCTTTGTCAGGATTTCGCTGCCAATATAAATTGATCGTTTCAAAACCATTGAACATATTCCTGAAGTTCACATTCAATGTTCCGTTCAATGTGAACTTGTCCGTTTTATCATTCCCGAAACCAATAACCCCATCAAACGTATTGGTCTTTTTCTTTTCCATGAACAAGTAGATCTGGGTGGAATCTTTTGTAAAGAGCGTTTGAGGAGGACGTTCCAGTGAAACAAACGGATGACTCTGAAAATTTTTATTAATGGCAATCAGATTCTTATCATCATAGGTTTTTCCTTTAAAATCTTTTTCAAGGTTTTTGATAAATCGCTTAGGAACTCTTTCATATCCTTTTACAACAAAACCATCGATCGTTCTTTTATCATTCTTGTTGATTTCAAGTTCAACCATTGGATAGCCGTTCTTCTGGCCTTTGTATTTGGACTTGATCCGGCTGAATGAATACCCGTCATCAACGTACCTTTTATTAATGCTCTTTTTGGTTGAATCTAAATTTTTAGTAAAAAAATCTTTTTTGATCTTCAGTTTACCTACAATTGAATCTGAGATACTGACATATGTTTCATTGAAGTTTTTTCCTTTATCATAAATGATCTCCGTACTATCCCCTTTTACTTTCACCTCCTTAAGCTGGGTGAAAAAATAGTTGTTCTGAGCCAGAGAGTCAAGGAATTTTACTGCCGAAGCGGAATCTTTTACTTTTTTTGTTTGTTTGGTTTGGGTATCTGTAAGCCAATAGACTTTTTTTTGCGCCTGAACAAAAACGCAAAACAATACAAAAAATATTTTCAGAAATAACTTCAATACTCCATTTATTTAAACCATTCAGAAATCCGGTGAAGTGAAAATTGCCGCTCAATCACAATTTTGCAAATTATAGATTTAACTATTTTATTATTTTTCCTTTCCTCACTCAATACTAACCGGAATTAATCCAGTTTATTGTATTTTTTCATTAAATTTTCATAAGTTCCCTGTGGAAGAATCCATTTCAAAGGAACTCCTATTTTCTGGCCGAATTTTCCAAAATAATAATGGGCTTTCCACTTATTTTTTGTCAGAAGGGTTTCAATATATTCTGCTACTTCTGATGGTTCTGTTCCGTCACCGACATGAGAATTCATCAATGCGTAAACTTTATCGAAGACACTTTTATAAGGTTCGGAAACTTTAGTTCTCACCCTGTTTTCTGCAATATTGGTTTTGATGTCTCCTAAATGGAGAGAGCATACATCGATATTCCAGGGATATACCTCATAACGCATTGCCTCAGTAACCTTATCCAAAGCCGATTTCGAAGCTGAGTAAAATCCTCTGAATGGCAGTCCCATTTCACTTCCGATACTCGATATATTAATGATTTTTCCGAATTTGTGTTTACGCATTACAGGCATTACTGCACTCATCATCTGAACAGAGCCTACCAGGTTAAGGTTGAACAGCTTCAGGATATCTTCTTTCGAAGAATCTTCTACAGCTCCTACCATTCCCATCCCGGCATTATTGATCAGCACATCAATTCTTGTTTCTGTTTTTAAGATTTCAGTTATGGCGTTGCCCACTGCTGTGTTATCTGTAATATCGGTAGGAATAGACTTGAAATATTGACTTTCAGTATGTTTTCTGCTCAATCCATATACATGATGTCCTTTCTTTCCCAGATATTCTGCTAAAACGAAACCAATTCCTGATGAAGTTCCGGTGATGATAATGGTCATTTCTTTTTATTGCTTTTAGAATTGTTGTTATTCATATTTCCGGCTACTGATTATTGACAAGTTTTTTATATTCCTCATCAGACAGCACCGGACTCGTATTTTCAGCAAATGTAAAAAAAAGAATAATGAACTCTGTAACTTATTCTTCCTGAAAATACAGACTAAAGATAAATACCAATAGGTGGATAGATTGATACACACTTTTGTTACAGGGATAAAACTTAAAATAAACTTAACCTTAATGATGTAGGGAATACATAATTAATGTTTATTTTATCAATATTTATTTGATATGTAGTGTTTTATGTGCGGATTTTAACCGATTGAAAAACTATTTCTTAATAGAAATATAAAAAAATGTTAATAACCCTAAGGAGTATGCTGTTCTAATTTTGCATCCGAAATCAAAAGCATGAAATGACTGTACTGAAAACTCCTGTCTCGGTGGCCTATTTAACAGGCCGCGGACTACTAATCGGCGCACTGTGTATGTCTCCGGTGTTGCTATCTCAGAAAAAAGACAGCTTAAAAGAAAAATCAATCGATGAGGTCGTCGTAGGATACGGAACGCAGAAAAAGAGTAAAGTATCCGGTGCTGTTTCCGAAGCTTCATTAGATAAGCTCTCTTCAAGATCCCTATCCGGCATCGGTGAGGTCCTTCAGGGAAAAGCTCCGGGGGTAACTGTTGTTAACGAGGGTGGAGATCCAAACGGCTCCCCGAAGGTAAATATCCGTGGTTTAGGAGGAATCAACGGTGAAACCCCACTTTATGTGGTGGATGGTGTGGTGTTTAACGGAACTCCGGCTATTAACCCTAATGACATTCAGGATATATCCGTACTTAAAGATGCTTCTGCAGCTATTTACGGAGCAAGATCTTCAGGAGGAGTAATTCTTATAACCACAAAAAGGGGGAAGAAAGGATTGCTGACCGTAGATTTTGATGTGAAGTATGGTGTTAATAAAGCCTGGAGGTTGAAAGAATCATTAAATGCTGCTGAATTTCAGGATGTGATGCGTCAGGCCTTTGAGAATGCAGGTAAACTAAGCAGCTTACCTTTGGCATTTAATGCGGATAAATATCCGGATGGAAGAGTAACAAGGACCGACTGGATGAAAGAAATTTTTCGTACGGGAACGATCCAGGAATATAATCTTAATGTAAGTGGGGGAAGTGAAAAATCCCGTTTTTTTGTTGGAATGAACCATAGGAATCTGGAAGGAATATTATTGAATACCCAGGCAAAACGATATAATTTCAGAGTTAATTCTGAGCATAAGATCAAGGATTGGTTAACCATCGGAGAAAATATGTATTATAATTACTCAGATGGAAATACCGCGGATACCAAAAGTGGATATACAGGGGCATTGGTAGCCGCGATGTATTATCCGCCAAATGTTCCTGTATATACTCCGACGGGAGCCTTTTCAGGATTACCAATTGATGTGGCTGGAGGTTACGGAGATATGATCAATCCGGTAGCCTATCTGCAAAGAATCAGCATAAGAAATCCTACCCATGAAATTCTCATCAATCCTTATGCTGAGGTTACTTTAGCTAAAGATCTTAAGTTCCGGTCGAATTTTTCTCAGACATTTAAAATTGGGACCATTAAGAATTTTACATACAGAGTTTTGGAAGTGGGAAAGATTTTCGATACCAACAATCTTGAGTATCAGTCCAACAACTCTTCGACAGCCCTTGCAGAACAGCTTCTTACGTATAAAATAGCTCTTGACAAGCATAATTTTGATTTTCTGGGTGGTTTTACATTTCAGAAAACAATTGATGAAGGTTTCCTGGCGAAAGCCTATGATTTCCGAAGCGAAGTAGAAGTTTTTCAGCACCTTCAGAATGCTGCGGATACCAATAAAGATGTTTCCAGTTATAAATATCAGCAATCCCTGGTATCCTATCTTGCCAGGATCAATTATGACTATGCCGGTAAATATGTGATCAGTGTATTGGGAAGAAGGGATGGATCATCCTTAGTTGCGAAGCAAAACCGATTTGCCAATTATTATGCTCTTTCAGGAGCCTGGGTCATGTCCAGGGAAAATTTTCTACAAGACATTTCCTGGCTTTCAAGCTTAAAATTAAGAGGCAGCTACGGGATACTGGGAAATCTAGGTGGGATTTCACCTCAGGCTGTTAATCCTTTAATGATCAGGGATAATAATGTGATTTTCGGGCAGGACCCTTCTCAAAACATTGCATATTATGCTACTACCAGACCCAATCCGAATTTGAAGTGGGGAAAATCGGAACAGACGAATTTTGGATTGGATGCTTCTTTTCTTAAAAACAGCCTTTCTTTACAGTTTGATTATTTTATCAAAAATTCCAAAGACCAGATATTCAATGTAAGTTTACCAAGTACTGCTACCTATAATAATCAATATGTAAATGCTGGTTTATTTCAGGATAAAGGCTATGAGTTGGGAATTAATTATAACAGCAGAAGTACAGGAGACTTTTCCTATTCAATAGGAGCAACATTCAGTCAACTAAAAAACACGGTGAAGCAGCTGGCCGATGTTAATGAGATTTTTATTAACAGCAATGGAGTGCGTGGAGTACTGAAACCCACCCGTATAAGGGTAGGAGAGTCTTTGTATTCCTACTACGGATACAAAACCGGAGGCATTTTCCAAACACAGGAAGAGATCAATAATTATAAGGATAAGAACGGAAATCTCATCCAGCCCAATGCTAAGCCGGGAGACATCAAGTTCCTGAAAAAAGAAGGAAATACAGGAGTGCTGAATAATGATGATTTTGTAAATCTCGGAAATCCCTATCCCAAGTTTTCGTACGGACTTTCTTATAATATGACCTGGAAAAATTTTGACCTTAATGTATTCTTTCAGGGAGTGTACGGAAATAAAATATTTAACGGACTGAAGTTTATTTCATTAAATCCGGGAGGAACAGGACAGAACTACAATATGGACAGGGAAATTCTTAACGCATGGACACCACAAAATACAAATACCGATATACCTAGACTCGTTCAGGGAGACCCAAGCGGGAATTACTCTAAAGTATCGGATTTCTACGTAGAAAATGGGTCCTACTTAAGACTGAAAAACCTTACCATCGGTTATTCCTTGCCTAAAGAATTGTATGGAAAGCTTGATGTGACAAAGCTGAGAATTTATATAACAACAAATAATTTGTTTACCATCACCAAATATACAGGATTTGATCCGGAAGTTGGAATGGATACTTATGGAGTGGATACCGGAAGATATCCTCAGGCTCGCTCATTTATTTTCGGGGTGGAAATAGGATTGTAATTTTTTAACACTAAAAAAAGAAAAGATGAAATTTTTAAAAAATATATTTTGGATATCAGGGATTGCAGTCGTGCTTTCATCCTGTACAAACGAGTTAGATGTTCAGCCGGAAGGGACACCTACCGAGGCGAGTTTTTGGAAAACAGAGAATGACCTGATCACCGGAGCTAATGCAATGTATAAGCCTTTGTCCGATAGTGAGTTTTATGGGAGAGGTTTATTCTGGTTCATTAATGCCAGCGATGATATGGTTACAGGAAGATCAAAAAGTGAAGCCGATAATGCAAAGAATTTCAGCAGTAATTATATTGCTGCAGGTGATCTAGAAACTCAGTGGAATAAAAGATACAATGTAATCGGTGTTGCAAACCGTGTCATTCGGAACATCGATAATATTCAGACTACAGCTGGGGTAAAAAATAAATATCTGGGAGAGGCTTTATTTATGAGCAGCCGGATGTATTTTGAATTGGCATATAACTATGGAAATGACAAAGCTGGAGTTCCTATTATCGATAGAAATAAAGAAGCCGATCCTAATCCGATACCGAGAGCGGCCAATGTAATGGAGAACTACAATTATATTGTAACCGATCTTAAGAGGGCCGCAGAATTATTGCCTGCACAGGAAGAACTGCTGGCAAAAGACTTCGGAAGACCACACAAGGTGGCTGCATGGGCACTTCTGGCGAAAGTGTATTTATTTATGAAAGACTGGCAAAATGCTGCATTTTGGGCGAATGAAGTAATGACAAAAGGAAACAGAAATCTACTAAATAATTACGCTGATGTTTTCAAAGCTGAAAATAATTATAGCTCGGAATATATCTGGTCTATACCGAGTACCCCTAAATTTAATTCGGTAGGCAGTATTCTTCCGGGCGTTATGCTTGAAAATAAAGGATGGGGATTGTATAATGGTTGGGGATATTTTCAACCTACCAAAGAACTATATGATGAATATGAAGCCGGAGATCTAAGAAGAAGTGCAACAATTCTGAAATTGGGAGATCAGTTCACGTTTAACGGAAGTGTAAGAACATATGCTTCTATCAATTCCCTTACCGGATATCAGTTTAATAAATATATGGATGCATTTAAGTACGCATTAAACAGTGGGCATGTAAGCGCTAATGGAGATTATCCGTGTACCGACCTTGCTGTTCCGATTATGCGTTATGCTGAAGTTATTCTGATCAAAGCAGAAGCAAAAATTATGATGGGACAGAATGCGGACCAGGAAATTAATATGATCCGTAACCGTGCAGGATTAGCCTCGAAAAACGGATGTATATTGGCTGACCTGAAGCACGAAAGACGTTGCGAATTGGCAGGTGAATGGGCTGACAGGCACCGGGATCTTGTGCGTTGGGGGGATGCTCAAAGTACTTATGCACAGCCTTTACATGGAATTAATGGACAGGTAGTATGGGCTGCCAGAAATTTCAATCCTTCGGTTCATAATGTGTGGGCAGTGCCACAGGTTGAAATCGTGAACAGTCACGGGATCATCAAACAAAACCAAGGCTGGTAAAACTTTAGTTAATAATGATAAACTATACCATTGCTGAAACTATGCAGTGGTATAGTTTAAACTTTTATTTTTTATGGTCATCATTGGTTTCAGATTGAAACGAAGGGATATTGAATTTTTATCTTGATAAAGATGAACAATGCAAAAATAGAAATCACAATTTAACAGATTGCCTTTTTGCTTTCAGTCTCTAAACCCTTTAAACAGGTCTTTTTAAAATATTATGAAACAAATAAAAATATGGGCTTTGTTAGCCACCGCCATTTTTTCACAAAATCAGGCGCAGAATTATCTGAACTATACTGTAAGCAATGCGCACTCACATAATGATTATGAACAGAAAGTACCATTCTGGGAGGCATATTATGCAAACTTCGGTTCTGTTGAAGCAGATGTTTTTCTTGTTAATGGCAAGCTGTGGGTAGCCCATACAGAAAAAGAATTATCTCCTGACAGGACATTGGAAAGCCTCTACCTGGATAATATTTCAAAACAAATCAAACTCAATAAAGGAACGATTTATCCGGATTCTTCTAAAAAACTACAATTGCTTATTGATATTAAGCAAGATTATAAAACAAGTCTCAATGCTTTGTCAGCAACGTTGAAAAAATATCCTGACATTACGGGTAATTCCGGGGTCAAAATTGTAATAACCGGTAACAGACCTCAGCCTTCTGATTTCAAAAATTATCCGGATTATCTTTTTTTTGATGGGGATCTTAATAAAAAATATACTTCTGACGAGCTTGGAAGAGTAGGATTATTCAGTGCAGATTTGCAGGAGCTGGTAAAGTGGAATGGAAAGGGAATCCCCAGAGATGAAGAAACCGAAAATATAAAAAAGGCAGTGGAGGCAGCTCATGCCCGGCAAAAGCCAGTACGTTTTTACGGAGCTCCGGATTTCCCTAATGCATGGGTGAATTTTATAGATTTGGGAGTGGATTACATCAATACCGATCACATTCCCGATCTGAAAAAATTTCTCAATACCATTCCTAGGAATTTTTATAAAAATACCAAAGAATACACTACATATGCACCTACCTACAAAACGGATGGAGTGGTTAAGAATGTTAAAAATGTGATTCTTTTAATTCCGGATGGTACCTCTTTGCCCCAGTATTATGCTGCCTTTACAGCGAATAAAGGAAAGTTAAATGTATTTAATATCAAGGCTACCGGATTGTCTAAGACCAATTCGTCCAATGCTTATATTACGGATTCTGCTCCGGGGTCAACAGCATTTGCTACGGGAGTGAAGACGAAGAATAGCTTCGTTGGAGTTGATGAAAGAGGAAATTCTATTGCACAAATTCCGGATATCATTGTTGGCCAGGGAAAGGTTTCAGGATTAATTTCTACCGGAGACGTCACAGATGCTACACCCGCAGATTTTTATGCACATTCAGATAACAGAAATAGCTCGGAGCCAATCCTGAAAGGCTTTGTGAATTCCAAAACCAAGATTCTGATTGGCGGTCCTACCAGTGGATTGACGTCGGATAATGTTTTGAAAATTAAAGAAGCAAAAATAGATACTTACCAGGATCTAAAATCTGTAAAGAAAATCAATAACCGGACATTGATCATTGATCCTCTGGCTTCAAAAAGAATAACCGAAGGAAGAGGAAATTGGTTAGCCGATGCCTTTGACCTTACCCTCAATGATCTAAAAGAAAATAAAAATGGATTTTTCATGATGGTTGAGGCATCCCAAACAGATGGCGGTGGACATAGTAATAATATTGAGCAGCTTGTTACAGAATTATTAGACTTCGATCATGTGGTAGGAAAAGCCATGAAGTTTGCGGATGAAAATAAAGAAACATTGGTGATTGTTGTAGGGGATCATGAAACCGGAGGACTCTCACTTCTTGATGGAAGTCTTAAAGAAGGATGGATTTTCGGAAATTTCAGCACCAATGACCATACTTCCATTCCATCTACTGTATTTGCTTATGGCCCCAATTCTAAAGAATTTACAGGATTGTTTGAAAATACTGAGATCTTTAGTAAAATACTCAGCGCGTATGGAATAAAGAAGTAAAGCTTTTATTGGGAATAATGTAATAATCATTAAAAAAGTCGCAGCCTTTAATCAATAAAGGCTGCGATTTTATTTTTCAGTTTTTTTAAGAAATCTAGTTGAAGTTAGTTTTAATAATCAATTCTGAGAGTTCCGCACTGACAAAATCTATTGGCATTATTCCGTAAGTTCCCTGTGGGCTGTTCTGAAATAAAGTTTTAAGTTTAGGATTAATAGTATTGGAAACTGTTGGAATACTGGGAATTCCAAATATTAAGGGTTTGTAACCACTTGTAAAATTAATAAAAAGTTTACTGCTGGTATCATTTTTAGCCTCATTGTAAAGAGCAGAAATCTTATTCCATTTATCATCATTATTACTTACCTGATAATAATCCTGAACTTTTAATGAAGCATTGGAATTATTGATTTCAAAGGTTGTATTATCTGCCCATGATGTAGCATCAATTCCTTTAGCTGTTTCTGCTGAAAACCTTCTTAGTAATTTTATTTTTCCTCTCACAGATCCTAAAGTAGGAATATGAGTTCCAAGATCCCATCTTGAAGGGTTTTTCTGGATGTAAGAATCGAATGTTTTCTCAAAGGTTCTTGTTGTATTCGAAGCATTATATTCTTCTTTTACAGACATGATGATGGCCTCTGTAGGATGACTGTCTAAAAATGAGTAGCATGCATTAAGAACATCATCAAAATTTAAATTCTGATAAATAGCACCATGATGGATAGCAAAAGAATTATCAATATGTCTGCAACGGACATCCAGAAAACGGACTCCTGCATTGAGTTGCTCGCTGATGGTAAGGTTTTGGGTCTTTGCCGTACCACTGTTCGAAGGAACCTCTCTCATTGCTCCTGAATCGTGAGTGCCGGGGATAGAAGTTTTAGAAAGGGAAGTATTATCCTCTAATCCGGACATCCAGTTGCTGATACCAATAGTGGCCAGAGTAACTTTACCGGTATTCTTTGCCTGAATACTGAAGTTCTTATCATCAGAGTTCATAGCGGTTAGATTTTCTGAACATGAAGAAAGCATCGTTGAGGTAGCTGTAATACCGAGAAGGAGAATCGCAAGATGTCTCACATTAAATTTGGACATAGTTTAAGTATTTTTATTTAAACCTAAAATAAGCATATATCTATTATAAGGGAGTTAAATGAATTTTAATAGATAATTAAGTTATGATGTTTAAATGTAGAAATTCTCCTAAAAGGCAAAAATTACAGAATTGCTGAAATTGCAAAAATCGTCTGTTTTCTAAATTAACTTGAGTATTGTATTGTCCATATAAACACAAAACGACGATCTGATGAAAGGACCGTCGTTTTGTGTTGTCGTTTGAAATATTCTTTACATTACGATATAAGAATTGTGGAAAGATCTTTCCAGAACATGGGATACGATTTTTCAACCACATTTTCTTCCTCTATTGTAAGCTCTTTGATCAGGCAGAATGGAGCAAAACTCATGGCCATCCTGTGATCCTGATAAGTTTTGATCGAGATATTTTCTTCCGGTTCTCCAAAACTCACTGATTTGATTGTGAAATCTGTAATTTCAGTGTCGGTTCCTATTTTTTTTAGTTCGTTATATAAAGCTTGTAGTCTGTCTGTTTCCTTAACCCTTAAGGTGCCCAGACCTGAAATGTCGAAAGGAATTTTTAATGCAGCTGCCGTTACACAAAGAGTTTGCGCAATGTCGGGGCAGTCGTTCATATCCAGTTCAATTTTTTCCGGAAAAGAAAAGTAAGGGTCAGCCTTTAAAGTAATTTTATGTTCTTCTTCCGAAAAAGTCGTTGTAATTCCAAAGAACTTCTCATAGATGTTTGCTATTGCAGAATCTCCCTGAGTGGATTGTTTATAGAAGCTTTTCAGATGAATAGTTTTTCTTCCCAATGCACAGATAGAGTAGAAGTACGAAGCAGAGCTCCAGTCACTTTCTACTTCATAATGGATAACAGAAGATGGGTTTGCAAAAGGTTCTACTTTAATCACATTGCCTGTAAAAGTAGCTTTAATGCCAAATCTGGTAATAATATCAAGCGTCATTTCAATATAAGACCTCGATGTGATATCCCCGACAAGATTGATCTCCAAACCATTTTCCAGCTTCCCTGCAATAAGAAGTAAAGAAGTAATAAACTGGCTGGAAATATTGGCAGGAACATTCACCACAGATTGTGTAATCCTCTTACCCTTAATTCTTAAAGGAGGAAAACCTTCGTTCTCCATATATTTAATATCTGCTCCCAGATCACGCAAAGCGTTGACCAGGTTTTTGATAGGCCTTTCTTTCATTCTTCCGGATCCGGTTAGGATAGTATCCCTGCCCTCGAGGATAGAAAAATATGAAGTAAGAAAGCGCATGGCGGTTCCGGCATGATGAATGTCCACCACTTCAGAATTTTCTGATAAGGCTTTCGTAAGCATTTCTGTGTCCTGGGAATTGGAAAGATTTCCGATTTGTATGTTATTAAACAGGCTTTCCAAAATCAACAAACGATTCGAAATACTTTTCGAACCGCTGATTTGTATGGTTTGATCTCCTTCTAATTTTGATTTCTCTAACTTCATTATTTCTATAGGTTTCAGATTTAAGTCATCAGATTTCAGACGGTTATTGTCTGTTATCATCAACGTAGTCTCTGTTTCAATTTTATTATTCTGATAAGATTCAGTCTTTTAAAAGCAGATGATAAGCTAAGTAAAGTCCTTTGTATATATTATATCTGAAATCTTTACTTCAGTTTTTCATTATTCTGATGTCGGTCTTTATCGCGATCCGTTTTTAGCTTCATTTTTTTGTCGAAAGCTTCCTGTAGATTTACCCCTGTTTGATTGGCAAGGCATAAGGTTACAAAAAGGACATCCGCCAATTCTTCACCCAAATCTTTACTTTTGTCACTTTCTTTTTCACTTTGCTCACCATATCGCCTCGCGATAATTCTGGCCACTTCACCTACCTCCTCTGTCAACATTGCCATATTGGTAAGTTCATTAAAATAACGGACACCAATTGTTTTTATCCATTCATCAACCTGCTGTTGTAAATTCGTTATTTCCATTACTGATAAGCTCCAAGAGTTGGTTGGGTAGTTCTCGATACATTGGCTATATCTGTTGGAACCGTTGCTGCTACTGCAACATTTCCTTTATTTTTAGCCGGGGAGGTAGTCTTAACTCTTAAATTCTGATGAGCAATAAAATAATTGACAAATTGCGGGTCTTCATTTTTTAAACTCTGAATGACATTAGTATTGCTGTCAAAGTTAAAGCCGGCTTCCGAAGTGTTTGAATACTTTAGCAGGCAGTTTTGGAACTGAAAATTAAATAACTGTCCTGGAGTTTGTTCAAAATTAATTGAATTATCCCTGTCGGAATACACAATACTGTTTCTCACATTAAGCTGTAATGCGCCTTGTTCTGTTTGCCCAGCATCATTTTTCCACTCATTGGTAGCAAAAATTCCGTTACGGTTGGAAGAAGAAAGCGTTTTCGAATAATTGGCTATGGTAGCATGTGTATAGTTATGGTTTCCTCCTTTAAAAATACCTATTGCAGATTCCCCGCAGTTATTCATAACAAGATTTTTTCCATTCACTGTTGAATTTACAGCATATATACCATATTCCTGAAATGTATGAATAAATGAATTGCTGATTGTGGCATTCGTTTGCTTCATCTCCAGTCCTCTTGTTCCTCCGAAAAGTCTTCCGTAATTCATATTGAGGGTAGATCCTGCTTCCATACGGATTGAATTCCAGTTTTTAGGAATAGTATCATAGTACGGATCATTCCTGTCACCCCGAAGAACAACCTCATTGTTCAAGGTTCCGTTTATATTTAATGTAGCACCTGTGCCTACTTTCATTCCGCTGTTTTTATGGAAATATACTTTAGTTCCGGGTTGAATATCCAGGGTAACATTCGGATTTATCGTAAGGTCACCATAAATAATCTTCGCTTTTGTGTTACTCCAGGTTGTATGATTACTGATCACATTAGGGTTGGTTGGAGTCTGGATAAAGAATTCAGCATCCTGAACAACAGAAAATAAAGTGACATGCTGTTGTCCCGCTGGACTTGTAAATATCACACGGTCTTCAGCAATAGCCTCCGGACCGGTAGCTTGTGGGGCAATTTCAACAAAAATATAAAGACTGTCTTTTTTTCTCAGGGGAACATCTTTAAAATCGTATCCTGCCTTTCCGTCTACATTGATTTTATATAAAGAAGCTGCTCCTTTTTCAAGATTAATTCTGGGAATAGAAATATCTTTGTCTTCATTATTATATACTTTTACAACATAAGTTTCAGAGCGGACCTGGTGATAAACCGTATCACAAAACACAGTGTCCCTGGAAAATCTTAATTGCTGTGAAGGAGCATCAAAGCTGATATCATCTTTATTACATGATACCGCTATCAGAAGCATCCAGAAAGAAAAAGCCAGTAATAATTTGAATTTCATCGAAATTAAAGTTTAATATAGATTCCAAATTTAACGAAAATACTTTAAATTTCTTATCAAGAAAAAAATATTGGACTAGCTATTTGGATATTAGAAAAAATATTGTATTTTTGCAGCCTAAAATTAGCAGAGAAATATCCATTACTATTTCGAAAGCAAACTTTAATTTTTTTAAAAATTGTATTATGAAAAACGGAATTCACCCAGAAAATTATAGACTTGTTGTTTTCAAAGATATGAGTAACGACGAGGTGTTTCTTTGCAAGTCTACTGCAGAAACAAAAGACACTATCGAGTATGAAGGACAAGAGTACCCTTTGATCAAAATGGAAATCTCTTCTACTTCTCACCCTTTCTACACTGGTAAAGTAAAGTTAGTAGATACTGCTGGTAGAGTAGATAAATTTATGAACAAATACAAAAAATTCGCTAAGTAATTTTTTGACATTTAAAGATATTAAGGTCTTCCAAAATTTTGGAAGACTTTTTTTATGAGGTGAGATTCTTTTTAGGAGCTTTTTCCCGCTATCCACTCTTACTCCTCACGCCAGGGCAAATCCAATACTTGTTGCGGGGTATCCGCTTCTATCGGGGCTAGATTAATTAATAATAAATGATAATTGATAAATGATAAACAGTTGTCAATATTATAAATTAACAATCATATTTTTACAAAAGCCTACAAGGATTCATGAAACAAATGCAAAAATCTGTATGAATCTGAGAAGATCAGAGATCTAAAATATAATATAAAGTAAGTAATTAACAATACTCACTTTGACCATTTTAAAAACAGATTTCTACCGAAATTGCAGAGGTCATTTATTAAAAGATAAGATCAGCACGCTCGCACTTCATACCTCGGATCCCGCATCCCCGAAATACCTTTTCTGATTTCTCATATGTTTTTGTATTTTTGTTCTGAGTAGAAATAAGGAGCTCATATCCGGAAAACAACACCACAAGTACGGTATTACTTCCAGTTTCAAGCCTTTGATTTCTAACTTCTAACCTCTAACTTCTTAAAAATGCAATTAGTATTTTCAGATGCACAATATTGGGAAGACTTTCTTCCCCTTACTTTTACCCGCCCCATTGCAGAAATGCGTTGCGGAATCCTGACATTTTCAGAGAGATGGCAGAAATTATTGGAAAACTCTGAAATTTCCTATTTCACAGAAAATTACCTTCAGGAAAAATTTAAAAACCCGGAAGAAAAAGAAAGTCTTTTTCTCGTTACTAATTTTCTACCTACTGAGCAGGTCCTGCAACAAATAAAAGACCTTAAGCAAGGTGAAGCTTTAGTATACGAAGACGAATTGATTGCGGCAAAAATCAATATGAAGGAGTTTTCCCTGAATCAGATTGAAAAAATGACTGATATCAAAGAAGAACTTGTTTTCTTTAAAAAACCTAAAGACCTGTTTACCTATAATCATAAGGCGATTGATTTTGACTTTGATCTCCTTACCAAAGGAAGAACCTCTCAGGAACTTTCCTCCACCAATGGATTCTTAGGAGATAAAAAAGATTTATTTATTGAAGAAGGGGCACAGATAGAATTTTCAACACTCAATACAAAGACCGGAAAGATTTATATCGGAAAGAATACGGAAATAATGGAAGGCTGCCATCTTCGTGGTCCTATTGTCCTTTGTGATGATTCTAAATTTAATCTGGGGGCAAAAATTTATGGTGCAACCACCATTGGACCTCAGTGTAAAATAGGAGGAGAGGTTAATAATATTATTGTATTCGGGTATTCCAGTAAAGGTCATGAAGGATTTGTCGGAAACTCGGTAATCGGGGAGTGGTGTAATTTTGGAGCGGATACCAATTCGTCAAATATGAAAAATAACTACGGAACAGTAAAATTCTGGAGCTACAGGACGAAGGCATTTGAAGATACAGGATTACAGTTTGCCGGGCTGATCATGGGAGATCATTCCAAGACAGCAATCAATACCCAGCTGAATACAGGAACTGTAATTGGTGTTGCTTCCAATATTTTTAAAGAAGGTTTTCCTCCTAATCTCATAGAGAATTTTTCCTGGGGTGGATTTAAGGGAGATGAACGATTTAAATTGGATAAAGCTTACGAAGTGGCAGAAAGAGCAATGGCCAGAAGAAAAGTGGCTCTCACAGACGAAGATAAGAGGATTTTAAGATATATTTTTGACAGCTATTAATCCTGATTATAAAAAAAACTTCATTTTTTTGAAGTTTTTTTATTTTGTGATGTAATAGAATTTAATTTTTGATTGTCTTACTCATAGAAACAAAACTTATGACCCAAGAGACCTTTAAGAATACGGTGTTTATTCTCAAAAACGAGATGTATCGTTTTGCGAAGAGGTTTGTCATGAGCAGTGATGAAGCAGAAGATGTGGTGCAGGATCTTATGGTAAAGTTTTGGCAGAAAAGAGAAGAACTGGAGCAATTCGGAAATTTAAAATCCTATGCATTAAAATCCGTTCGGAATGAATGCCTTAACAGATTGAAGCATCATGATGTGAAGGCTGGTTTTGCAGATATGCAGATTCACCGGTCGGAACTTTACAGTATGGATATTAATAACCTTAAAGAACATATTATAGGATTTATTAATGAACTTCCTGAAAAACAAAAGATGGTTATCCATTTGAAAGATGTAGAGGAATATGAAGTATCTGAAATTTCAGAGATGCTGGAAATGGAGGAAAATGCAGTAAGAGTCAATCTTATGCGTGCAAGACAAAAAGTAAAAGAACAAATCTCACAACTGATGAATTATGAACAACGATCAATTTCAAGATAAGTACGACGAAATCTTCCGTGGTATGAAGGAAGAAAAGATGAATTGGGATTTTGAAGATTTTCTTCAAAAAGCAGAAGGTATAGATAATGATGATCATAAGATCATTCCTCTGGAAAAGAAAAAACCTTCTTTCCCCAAATGGTTCTGGATGGCTGCAAGTGTAGTATTGCTTGTAAGTGCAGGATTGATCTTCAATTACTACCAAAATGTTCCGGTAGCAGACCAGTCAAAATTGGTAGAAAACCAGATCAAGCAACAAAAGCAGGATTTCATTGAAGAAAATCATGAACCAGAACGGCAGGTCGCTGTAAACAGTGCAGACAGTATTGCAGCAATAAAAAGTGATTCTGTCTTTCAGAGAAACACAGTTGCGGAAAAAGATGTTCTGGATGAGATTCTTCCTAAAAGAGGAAGACTGAAAAAAGAAGTAAGACCAAAATTTACAGATAATTCTTCTTATAGAAAATTGAATGTTGCTTCGAAAGATTCTACAGGCTACAATAACA
Organism: Chryseobacterium sp. LAM-KRS1; assembly: GCF_013184525.1. Lineage (GTDB taxonomy): Bacteria > Bacteroidota > Bacteroidia > Flavobacteriales > Weeksellaceae > Chryseobacterium > Chryseobacterium proteolyticum. Next base: position 756,075 of record NZ_JAAOIZ010000003.1, on the reverse strand, counting down.
ATTATGTTATTGTAAACGGAAAAAGGATCGATAATGTTGAAGAGGCTATTAATGTGACTAAATATTCATTTCAAATATTTGCAAATAATGTTAGCGAAAAGTTAGTACAGCCAAAAGTAATGGATGATAACTATTAACAAAAAAAGAGATTACTCCCTGATCAGGTATTAATTATCAGCTTAAAATTAAAAATTGACTCATGAAAAAAATATTGATAATATTCGCACTTGCCTTCTCCCACTTCTTTACAGTATATGGGCAGGATGACAAATTCGATAAACTTTTTGAAAAATACCAGCAGGTAGAAGGTGTAACTTCTATTAAAATTGCAAAACCCATGTTTGGGATGCTTAGCAGCCTGAATATCGATGATTCTCAGCTGGATCAGATCAAACCATTATTGACAAAGATTAATGGATTAAAGATTCTGATTACAGAGAGCCCTGAAAACGTAAACTCTCCGGGAGGTAAAAAAATACAAAGTAATATCTCCCAGATCAATAAAGATATTTCTACCTATTTAAATAACCTGAACTATAGCGAAGTGATGAGCGTGAATAGTAAGGAAAGCAAAATAAAATTTCTATCTTCAGGAGCAAAAGAAGGAATATTGGATGATGTCCTGTTGAGTATTGACAGTGGTGATGGCGGGAATGTTTTAGTAATGCTGGATGGGAAACTATCAATGGATGATCTCAGTAAGATTATAAAATCCAGTGAAACAAAAGTAAGCTCGAGTACCAATACTACACGAAGCAGCTTTACTTCAGAGAGTAGTACTTCATACCTTAATGGTGAAGCAAGAAATGTGGGTGAGTTCTCAGGAATTCAGGTGAGCACGGGAGTAAATCTCGTTTATAAGCAGGAAAGCCCGACAAGTGTAAAGGTTATTGCAGATGCGGATAAGCTTCAATATGTAATCACCAAAGTAGAGAATGGTATTTTAAAAGTTTATGTTGACAATAAGGGCGAACGAAATGTCAGATTTAAAAACTTAAGTGTAAATGTTTCTTCTCCAAGAATGAGTAGTGTGAAAGCATCTTCCGGAGCAAACTTTACAGCAGTAAATCCGGTAAAGGAGAACCGTATGGATATTGATGCTTCATCAGGATCTACAATCAAAGGAAAATTTAATGTTTCTGGTACCACAGACGTGAGTTCTACTTCAGGAGCCAGTATAAAAATAAGTCTTAATACTTCGTCCGTCGTTGTTAAAGCTTCAAGTGGGTCAGATACCATACTTGAAGGGCAGGCAACTTCCGGAGTTATTGATATAAGCAGTGGTGCATCTTGTAAAGCAGAAAACTTAAGATTAAGTGAATTGGAAGTGGAATCTACATCCGGATCCAGTCTTACCATCAATGTAACGGATAAGCTTAAGGCTAAAGCATCTTCCGGAGGATCCATTAAATATAAAGGAAATCCGAGAATTGACTCCAATATCAGTAAGGTTTCCGGTGGAAGTCTGAGATCCATAAACTAAACCTGATGACCATGAAAAACTTACGAACCATTTTGCTTGCAGCTTGCACGGTATTTTTGCTTCAGTCTTGTGTAGTATCACACAAACCTAATATGGAATTCTTTTCGGACTCAGGCTATGATTTTAAAGGAGCAAAGTTTGAAAGCGTCAATGTACCCATGTTCCTGGCAAAACCTTTTATCAGAAAAGCATTAAAAGAAGAAGAGGATGGTGAGGCTACCGCTCAGTTGGTAAAGAAAATATCAAAAATAAAAGTATTGACGGTAGAAAACGGAGATCAGGAGATGTTAGCAGATTATGCAAGATATCTTAATAATAACAATTATGAAGACTGGGCGACCATAAAACATAATGGAGATAATGTAAATGTTCGTGTAAAGCAATCCGGGGAAACCATAAAAAATATGCTGATCACGGTAAATTCAGATAGAGAATTGGTATTCGTGGATGTAAAGGGGAATTTTACTCCGGATGATATTTCAAAATTCATTAATTCAGCTTCAGATAAATAATTTATTTTTAACAATAAATTATTTACATGGAAAAATTAATCAGAGAAGTGCGCATGCTGAAGATATATGCAGCATCGCTTACAGTAGCTTTTGTTTTGTTGTTTTTACTGGCTTTTAAAAGCAGTAATGACCATCAGAGGTTTGAGGAAATTGATGTTGAAAGAATTAATATTGTCGAAAAAGACGGAACACTCAAAATGGTAATCAGTAATAAAAAACGACAGCATCCAGGATTACTGAATAACAAACCTCTTAAAGCAAGAGAAAGGGAAGCCGGACTGATTTTCTTTAATTCTTTAGGTGATGAATGTGGAGGATTGGTATATGATGCCGATGAAAAAGGTTCAGGAATGGTATACTCTGTAGACCAGAGGAAAACGGATCAGATCATGCAACTTCAATATAGTGAAGGTATTGGGGCGGATAAAAAAAGATCATACGGACTCAAACTTTGGGACAGACCGGATGATTTCCCGCTCGAAAAAGTAATAAGGTTTGATGATTCTTTACAAAAGCTTAATGACCCAATAGCGCTGAAGAAAGCTTTTGCCAAATTGAAAGAAGAAGGAAAATTGGGGAGTGAGCGTTTTTTCGCCGGAAAAACAGCGAATGGCGATGTAGGACTTTTTATACGGGATGATAAAGGACGCATACGTCTTAAGATCTATGTAGATAAAAACAACCAGACGCATATAGAGAGTGTCGACGAAAAGGGACAGCTCACGGCTAAATAAAAAATATATTATATTTAGTTCATATAACTCATTTTATTTTGTGCAAACCGCTTTTTATATAAGGGCGGTTTTTTGATTTAACTTATTGATTATTAATTTTTATTTAAACTATTAAAAAGGATTTTCATATCTCACTAAAATAGCCTAATTTTGCAAAGAAAGTAAAGATGTCTATTCATAACAAAATTGTAGAGACAGCCATCACTTTCGATGACGTTCTTCTAGTCCCTTCTTATTCAGAAGTTTTACCTAACCAGGTATCATTAAAATCAAGACTTACCGATAAAATTACCCTGAATGTTCCGATAGTATCTGCTGCGATGGACACAGTTACTGAAGGCGATCTGGCTATTGCATTAGCAAGAGTTGGTGGACTTGGTTTCATTCACAAAAATATGACGATCGCAGAACAGGCGGCACAGGTAAACCGTGTGAAACGTTCTGAAAATGGAATGATCTCTGATCCAGTTACCCTTTCAAAAGATCATACTTTAGCTCAGGCTAAAGAAATGATGTCCAAATATAAAATTTCTGGTTTACCAGTTGTAGATCCGAATAATGTTCTTATTGGGATCATCACAAACAGAGATGTTAAGTATCAGGAAAATCTTGATATGAAAGTTGAGGAGATCATGACGAAAGAAAATCTGATCACTTCCGATAAAAACACCAATCTTGAAAAGGCTAAAGAAATCCTTCTTAAGAACCGTGTTGAAAAACTTCCTATTGTAGACAAAGACAATAAATTGGTAGGATTGATTACGATTAAAGATATCGACAATCAATTGGAGTATCCTAATGCGAATAAAGATCAGAATGGCCGCCTTATTGTGGGTGCCGGAGTAGGAGTAGGAGAAGATACCATGGACAGGATTGCAGCGCTGGTAAAGGCAGGTGTTGATATTGTAGCGATTGATTCGGCTCATGGACACTCCAAAGGAGTTTTAGATAAGATTTCTGAGATCAGAAAAGCATATCCGGATCTGGATATCGTGGGAGGAAATATTGTAACTGCTGAAGCAGCAAAAGATTTGATCAAAGCAGGAGCAAATGTTCTTAAAGTAGGTGTTGGCCCGGGTTCAATCTGTACAACCAGAGTAGTAGCAGGAGTTGGGGTTCCTCAGTTATCTGCGATATACAATGTGTACGATTATGCTAAATCTAAAAATGTAGCGGTAATTGCTGACGGTGGAATTAAACTTTCTGGGGACATTGTAAAAGCTATTGCGAGTGGGGCAGGAGCGGTAATGCTTGGATCTCTTTTAGCAGGAACTGATGAAGCTCCGGGAGAAGAAATTATTTTCCAGGGTAGAAAGTTCAAGTCTTACCAGGGAATGGGAAGTCTTTCGGCAATGAAAAGAGGAGGAAAAGAAAGATATTTCCAGAGTGAGGCTAAAAAATTCGTTCCTGAAGGAATTGAAGGTAGGGTTCCCCACAAAGGAAAACTGGAAGATGTAATTTTCCAATTAACCGGTGGACTTAGAGCAGGAATGGGTTACTGTGGAGCAAAAGATATTGAGGCTTTACAGAAAGATACAAAAATGGTCATGATCACAGGAAGTGGATTGAAAGAATCTCATCCGCACGATGTGATTATCACACAGGAAGCTCCTAATTATTCCTTATAATTGTAGTAATAAGATTAATATAAAAAAAATACGGCTGGCTCATTATTGAGCCAGCCGTATTTGTAATTTAATAATTTGAATAAAAGGAAAAATTACTGTGCAATACAAGATCCTGGTGGAAGATCTGCTATTCTTCTGCAACCGCCAGGTCCACAGCAGAAAAACTCTGCATCACCACAGCCGAAATTAGGTAACTCAGCATTACACATTTTAAATCCTCCCTTAATTGTTTTCAAGCTTTCTCTTGAAATTTTTTTTGAATTTTTCATAATAAGTTAATTGTTTTAGGTTTTGTACAACGTATCAAATGTAAATTTTTTTTTCACAATTTGAATGAATTTCTTAAAAAAAGAGAGTTACTAAGGAAAATAATAATTTAAAATTCAATTGTTCTATGCGATCATTTCAGTGAAGAAAATATATGATATTCCTCAATATGGCTTTTATCCAAAATCTATTCGGAAATAGTATCGTTAAACTAAGAAATTAGGTCAATGAATGAATCGTACGTTCCGTCATAATCTTCCCATTTTTGCCCATTGACGAAAAAAGATGGAGTTCCGTTTACTCCACTGCGTACACCGCCTTCAAAGTCAGCCTCAATCTTTGCCTGAAGTTCTTCGGTGTTAATCTCATTTTCGATTTTATTCACATCCAGTTTCAGAACTTTTACACACTCTTTGAGTAGTGCTTCGTTCAATATATTTTGGTTGTCATAGATGAGGTCGTGCATTTCCCAGAATTTTCCTTGTTTTCCTGCTGCCTCGGCAACTGTTGCGGCTGCCATGGCATATTCATGGGCATCAGTCAAAGGAAAGTTCCTGAATACAAATGCTACATCATCACTGTTTTCCTGAACAAATCTTCTTATTAAAGGAAAAGCATGACCACAATAAGGACATTGATAGTCACCATATTCTACTAAAACTATTTTCGCGGTATCTGGATTTCCCTGAACGTGGTCGTTAGGACCAATGGGAATTCTTAAAGTAGACATAAATATTATTTTTGTTTTAAATTTTCTAAAGCATCAATGATTCCGTCAGCTCCCGGATTAATTCCATCGGGTGATAAGTAGCTCCACTGGATGATTCCTTCAGGATCAATAACAAATAGTGCTCTTTGTGAAGTTCCGTTATCTTCATTATAGACGCCGTAAGCTTTTGAAACTTCTCCCTTGGGATTGAAGTCGGCCAACAGAGGGAAGTGTAGTTTTCTGTTTTCCATGAAAGCATCATGGCACCAGGCGCTGTCAACAGAAATACCCAGGATATCTGCATTATATTTATGAAAAATGGAAAGCATTTCATTATATAGGCTCACCTGATCACCACAAACCGGACTCCAGTCTGCAGGATAAAAAACTAAAATCAGGTTCTTTCCTAAAAAATCAGAACGTTTTAGTTTCTGGTCGGGAGTGGCATGGAGCTCAAAATCCGGTGCCGGGGTTCCTTGTTGTAGTATCATATTTTTGTGATTAGTTGTAAATTCTTTGAATGAAAAACTAAAATTAGGAATAAGAAATTAATTCATAGCCGATAACGACTTAAATTATTGTTAAAATAAAGCAGAGAATTTTATTTTATTCTGGTATACTTAAATTTCTTTTTGATAACCTTATTAAGAAATGTCCCTTTAGAAGTAAAAGCTTTGAACTGATCAACAATGATCTGTGGTACTTTCAAATAATCATAAACTGCTCCCGACTGATATACGATTCGTAGTATTTCAGTTTCCGGAAAATATTCATAACTATGTACAACTGAGGAAGGCATGGTATAGGAACTGCAAAAAATATTCCTATTTAGGATATAAAAAACTGTTGGATTATGATTTTTAGGGTGTACTGAAATATTCGAAAGGTATTTTAAAATAGAGATCCGAGATAATTTATTTTCTTGGATCTGTTTATAATTTGCTATTATTTTTTGAGTAAATTTTTATATAAACTGTGTTACTTGATGTAAATAATAGTTATTTAATTTGCAATAAAGTGTAAAGCATTATTAATGCAATGCATATAGAACTTAAAAAGAATAACACCCATTTTAATTTACTGATTTTAAAATAATATAGAAGGGCTAGTATTATGACATCAAAAATAAATCCGACAAAGAAGTACCTCACACTAAAATAAAAGATATAAGCATATGTCTCGGTTCCATAACCTTCAAGAATAGAAATTATTACAAGAGGTATTAGAAATAACAAAATATGATATATTAAGGTAAATAATATTATTTTTTTCACTCTGGATTATTTTTAGTTAATGGTATTTTAACTTGTTGTCACATTATAATAGACAAATAAAAATAAAAATAATGACAGCCCCGAGAAATTAAGTTTCTAGTAGCTGTATCTTTAATTTACTTTTTATGCAAAAAATACCATTTAATTAAAGGCAATGTAATTATTTGATCTGAACTTGTTCAAATTTGTTGTTTTTTTCCTCTTTATTTTTCGTTAAATCTTCAAATAACAAATAAAAGGATATTAATACTCTAACACTTCCGATGAGCATACCCCCTAAAGTACGCCAGTATGTCATCCTTTTTAAATTATTATTAGGAGTAGATAATAAACTTTCTTTTTTAAAACTTTTAGATAATAGATATGAAATTACGACAGTGCCAATACCTACTATTAAGAGAAATAGAAATTTAATTATGAAATGCTTATCTAAATACTCTTCCATTTTGAATTTATTTAAACTGTTCTAATCTGATTGCTTCATTTAGCGCTTCTTGTAATGCCTAGTTAGGAAATCCTGAGAATTGGATTTGATATCTTTTTGCTATATCATTTCTTGTGATAATTTGATAGTTATTGTGCATAGAGTCAATATACTCAAGTAGAGTTTTTTTATTCTTTTGTATTTTAAGATTTTGCAAATTTAACCTTTTTTAAGAGTACTTGATTTCACTTTGAAAAGAATTAATAAGAATTACATCTTTAACTCCAAGGTAAAAATACTTTTGAGTAACGACAGAATATAACGTTTTAAAATAAAAAAGACCTTTCATAAACATGAAAGGTCTTTTTCTGATATAATTTAAATTATTTATTCAGATTCTCTTTAAAATCATCGATTCTATAGTCGGTAAGGGCATTGCCTTTTTCAATTTTTTCCTTGGAGTACAGGCGGAAATCATTTTCTGTTTTTTCCAAAAGATGATCATAGGGGCCTACATGAGAAATTAGCTTAACCAGTACAGGAGAAATTTCCAGACAAATGAAAAGCCCCATAATAAAGGCTGCAGCTAAACCTATGATTGCGGAATTTTTTCCTAACTCATCAAGCGCCTGCAAACGGGCGGCAAATCCATTGAACTTATCCTCAAAGGTTTCAGTAGATTTTCTTTCGGTTTCCAGATTGGTGTATACTTTTGAAATTTCTTTATCCAGATATTCCAACCTTGGAGCTACTTGCTTTTGATAACTCTCAAGATCCTGACGTCTTTGCTCCTTAAGCTCCTGTTTTCTTTTGGCATTAGATCCGAAACCTACTTTTCCACTCGTTAAGCCTGATTGTTTTCCGAGGATTTCTTTTTCTAGCTCTACAGCTGCCGAATCATAAGACTTTTGGTATTGTGCAATCTTTTCTGATATTTGTTTTTTCTCAGTTTCAAAAGGACCGCTTTGCTGAAGAATTCTGCCGGTCATTTCACCCTGAAGCTGCTTTTTATTTCGCTGGATGATCGTGTTCAGCTGTTTATTGACTTCCTTTTCAAAAATTTTAAGCTCTAAAGGTTTTGAAATGATAATTCCTAAAAAAGTAGCCAAAACCAGACGTGGAATAGCCATGAGTATCTGATTCCACCATGTTCCCGTTTTTTTGATGGAGGAAACAATGTAACGGTCCAGGTTAAATATCATTAATCCCCATAAAATTCCAAAACCAACAGATGTCCATATATTATCAAATACAGTATACATGGCATAACCTGCGGAAAGTGTAGCGAAAACTGCAGTAAATAAAACGATACCTCCGATACCCGAAAATTTATTCCATTCACTTGGTGTTTTCCTTAAAATATGGATGTTTCCTCCGGAGCATACCATCAGAAACTTCTGGAACCAATTTATTTTATGATTCACCTGATTTATAGTTTGTTGTTGATTTTTCATTATTGAAAATTTATACAAAAGTAATACTAAAAATCATACCAATGCTAAAGATAGTATTATGTTTTACCAAGTATGTTTACTTGTTTTATTTATATCACTGTTAGACAATAAGTTATGATTTTTACATATTAACATAATAAAATTCTTTACGTTTTTTCAATATATTTTGTCAATTTGTTAAAATAAATAATAGTTTTGCATCGAATAAATTAAAAAAATAGTTGAATATGAAGAGAATAGTTCTATGTTTTGCGTTGATCCTTTGGGTTAATGCATTTTCTCAAAATGTGCAAAATATTTGTGGTTTTGACCAAATCATGTCGCAAATGGATGCTAAACACCCTGAACTAAAGAAAAACAGGGAGATTGTAGAAGCCAGATTAGCTTCCATGAATAAGCAGTCTTATCTTAATAAAGTTGGCGCTAGTACTTCGTGGAACGGACTTTATACCGGACAAGTTTATGAAATCCCTGTTGTAGTACATGTTATTGAATCTCAGGCAACTGCTAATGCAAATTTACATGTTACTGATCAGGAAATTATCGACTGGATCGACAGAGCGAACAGTATGTATGCTACAACTTTTGGCAATGGATTTTACCCTGAAGGTTCCGGACCAACTGGAGGAGCAGTAATTCCTTTTAAGCTCGTATTGGCTAAAAGATCACCTAGCTGTACTCCTACTACCGGTATTGTGAGATATAATGGAAGTACTATTCCAGGTTATGATACAAGGGGAGTTAAGATGCAAAGTTCAAGTGGAGCTAGTGATAGCCAGATTAAAAATGAGTTAGCGCACCATTGGCCGGAAAATTCATACTTTAATATTTATGTAGTGATCGGTTTTGATGGGCAGCAGCAATTATCTTATGGATTAATGGGATACGCAAAATTCCCGGATTCTTATGCTTATGATTATGAAAGCTTTATGAAGGTGGCAACCATTAAAAATCAAAATGATACGACATTAACTCATGAACTTGGACATGCTTTTGGACTTTATCATACATTTCAGGGAGTTTCATATACTGATCAATCAAGTTGCCCTCCTAGTAATGATTGTGCAACAACAGGAGATAGAGTATGTGATACTTCACCATCTAGAAGCATGTATGGTGTTGCTGTTCCTAACAATACTGCTATTGATCCATGTACCGGACAAAACTACGACGGAACTCAATATAATGTTATGAATTACACCAATTCTAACCGTAAATTTACGGAAGGACAAAGAGACCGGGCTATTTTGTTAATGATGGAGTATAGAAAAGATCTGCTTAACTCTACAGCGGGTAAAGATCCGTCGATTGTTATTCCTTCGCCAGTTTCTGTAGTTGCAGCCCAATGTAATCCGCCAAGTACAGCGCACCCTACCAATAATAATTTTGCGATCGGTGCTACCAACGTTAAATTTGGAACTATAAACAGTACTACTAATGGCTACGATTCAGATGAAGCAACTCCTTCATATTATGATGATTTTGCTTCTGCAAATTGTATCAGGCCTGCATACTATACCGAAATACCGTCAACTACAGGAACGGAGCTGAAAGTAACTTATGCATATACTTTTAGTCAGGCAGAAAAGTTTAGAACAAAAGTCTGGATCGATTATAATAACAATGGGTCTTTTGAAGATAGTGAATTGGTCGTAAATCATTTATCAGGCAATTTGACCGGAACAGGGATGACCGTTACCAACACGATTACTCCTCCTGCCAATGCTGTGAAAAATACTTATTTGAGGATGAGAATTGCAGTGGATGCTGCGACGTATAATTCAGTAAATCTTCCTGATCTTACCCCTTGCTCTCAGTTACAATATGGGCAAATGGAGGACTATGCAGTTAAGATTTTAGAAGCATTAGGAACATCTGAAGTTAAAGGAAGTTCGGAAAGTAAAATTGTTTATACAAAATCAGAAAATAAACTTCAACTGATAGGAAGTAAAAATGTAAGTTTTGGAGATTACCAGATCTATGACATGAGTGGAAAAGTATTGCAGAAAGGTACTTCTAAAACGAATGAAGTTCGAATCAACCAAACATTACCAAAAGGAGTATACATTATCACTTACGGTGATAAAAAAGAATCAAAGAAATTTATAAATAACTAATAGAGTAGAAGGCCCTTTAAAAAAAGGGCCTTTTTTACTAAAAGATGCTAAACAATGAAAAGATTAATTTTCTTATTATGCTGTAGTTTTATGCTAAGTTGCCAATCACAATCTCCCGCAGTAAAAAGAAAGAGTCTGGAGAGTGATCAATATTACTTTATCGGAAAATGGAAATTAGTTGAAGAAACCTATAAAGATGGAGAGATAAGTAAAATATATCCACTTCACGAATGTACAAAGAAGACCACTTTATTATTCGAAAAAGAAAATGGAAATATTTTTTTTATTAAAAAGTATGCAAATGGAAAAAACTGTGAGATAATAAGTTCGTCAGCAAGAAATTTAGTGACGATTAATAAAAATTCATTCTCATATATGGATGCAGATCTAAAAGAAAATAAACAATTTAGAATCATTTCGAAAAACAGATTTTCCATTCTTTATAATGATATCATCTATGGAAAGGTTACTGCTATAGAAGATATTTATGAAAGACAGTAACGCTTATTTTAAACGGTCAGGATTCTGCTTTAAAAAACTTTCCCATCCGGAATAAGATTTTGTATCAGCAATTGTTCCTGAATTAAAATGATGACAAACAGCTACGGCAAGACCATCAGATGCATCCAGATATTTTGTTGGAAATTCTTTTAGCTTCAGAAGGTTTTGAAGCATCCCTGCTACCTGTTCTTTGCTGGCATTCCCATTTCCTGTAATAGCCATTTTTATTTTCTTAGGTGAGTATTCGGTAATCGGAATATTTCGATGAAGGCTCGCTGCCATTGCTACCCCTTGTGCACGTCCCAGTTTTAGCATACTCTGAACATTTTTTCCATAAAATGGAGCTTCCAGGGCAACCTCGTCCGGGTGATACTCATCAATTAAGGCTAGGGTTTTATCAAAGATGTATTTTAGCTTTGTTTCATGGTTGGGATATTTTTTCAAAATAAGCTCGTGGATGGAAACCATTTCCATCTGACCTTTTTTAATGGAAATAATCCCAAAGCCCATTATGGCAGTTCCCGGGTCAATACCTAAAATTATCTTTTCTGCAATCATTTCGTCAAAGATATGACTTTCTGAATTTTTTCCCTTAGAAAAAAAACAGTAAAAATAAATCTTATTTTGGTGAAATCTTCTTAACTTCATCAAAAAATGATTATGAAAAATTTACTAACCTTTTTAATTCTTCCGACTTTTGTGCTGTATAGCTTTCTGGTAGTGAAAGACTTAAGTTATGGAAGATCATCTGAGAATGTTAATTGTCAACAAGACAAAAATCAAATTGTGTACCTGTTTTTTAAGGTAGAAAAAACGAAATCCGGTCCTGAAAAAATTACCCTCGAATCAAAGAAAATTACTGAAGGAAAGTTGAAATCCATCCCTTCTTTTGACAGAAACTCAGCAGGTCTTGGTGATTTTATTATATCACTTACTGATGCCAGCGGAAAAGAAATTGTGAAACAGCTGGTTGAAGATCCTCTAAATCAGAATCTGGAAAGTTTTGATAAAGACGGAATCGGAAGACACAAAGTTTCCTCGGATAATGCTGAATTCAGTGTGCGCTATCCTCATTCCGGAGAAATCCAGATCGTGAAAGTGGAAAAAGTTACCCATGCAGGAAATCAATTATTATTTAACCAAAAACTATAGCCATGAAAAAAACTTTATTTCTCCTATTCGTAAGTTCATTGTGCTTTTCACAAACCTTTCAGACAGTTTCTCTGCTTAATAACGGTTCAAACTCTAACCGGATCAATATCGCAGTATTGGGTGATGGATTTACTTCTGCTCAGCAAACTAATTTTGTGAATTCTGCACAGTCTACGATTAACTATCTCTTTACAAAAAGTCCATATACAGAATATAAAAATTATTTTAATGCGTATGCTGTAAAAGTAGTATCAACAGAAACAGGTGTAAAACATCCTGGAACAGCAACGGATGTTACAGAGCCGGTTATTCCTGTTTCCAATCCCAATAATTACCTGGGCTCTTCATTTGACTTTGGTGTACACCGCTGTATTTACAGCAATAGTACAAATAAAGTAGCGCAGGTTCTCGCAGCTAATGTTCCTGATTATGATATTACGTACGTTCTGGGTAACTCTACAGAGTATGGCGGATGCGGAGGTGCTTATGCATTTGCGTCGCTAAATGGCTCTTCAAATGAGATTGTAGTACATGAACTTGGGCATTCCTTTGGAAAGCTTGCGGATGAATATTGGTTTGCAGGAACAGGGGAGTCACCTAACAAGACACAAAACTCCAATACAGCAACCATCAAATGGAAAAACTGGTTAGGATTAAACAGTGTGGGAGTGTATCCCTATACCGAAAGCCCTTCATGGTACCGTCCACATCAAAATTGTGAAATGAGATATCTGGACAGACAGTTTTGTTCCGTTTGTAAAGAGGCCATTATTGAGAGAATACATTCATTAGTATCACCGATTGACTCTTATACACCAGCCAACAGCAGCAATGTGAATGGTAATGCCGCCGTAACATTTACTGTAAATGAAGTTTTGCCAATCCCTAATACATTGGTCAATTCCTGGACTCTCAATGGAACGGCTCTTTCTTCAACGAGTAATACCTTAACAGTTTCTCCATCACAACTGAATAGCGGTCTTAATACCCTTATTTTCTCTGTTACCGACAACAGTCCTTTAATAAAAGTTAACAGTCACAATACGGTTCATTTTGCCACGGTAACCTGGAAACTGAATAAGACCTCAACGTTAAGGATGTCTGAAATTAAAGCAGAAGAAAGAAGATTCGGAATCTATCCGAATCCGGCAGAGAATGAATTCTATATCAAAGGTAAACAGGACTTTTCAAAGAATGTAAAAGTAGCATTGTATGATGGATCGGGTAAATTGATTCCTGTCAAATTTGAAATGAAAAATGCTTCTACAATCTTTGTTAATATCAGTACTATTCCTTCTGGAATCTATACTTTAGCTGTAAGTGAAGATGAAGGTCTGATCATTTCACAAAAAATTGTAAAAGAATAAAAGTAATCGAAAATATACATAACATTATGAATCGGCCCAGTGGCCGATTTTTTATTGTAGTTTCTTTTCTCTGATGGGTACCCATTTTCCGTCATATCTCAGAAGCAGAATTTTATCAACGGTAAATTTATTTTCGTAAGGTTTGTTTTGATAAACTTTCCAGGCTTTCAGGTAATTTTCAAAACTCAAATCTCTGTATCCAACGGTCATATGAGGGTTGAAGGAGCCTTTGCCAAAGCTAAATTGTTTTTTTACACGATGGTAAATATCTATAAGGCCCGGATTGTATTCAGGATGTACAAAGATCACCGGATTTTTTGGATTCGGAAAGCTTCCAAAGCCATTGAGAACGATTTCGAATGGAGATAGGGAAGTATCTATTCTTTCAAACGCTTCAATAATATCATTCTCAAGCTCTGTCTCTCTTGAAAATGGAGGTAACAAGGTGATATGAGCATCATTTTTAACCGCTTTTGAATTTTGATAATGGTAAGCAAGGTCTTCTTTGAAGAGTTTTATTTCATCAATGATCCGTTGAGGAGGATAAATAGCAATGAAATATAATTTTTTCATTACAATTCATTTTTATTATTACTTGTTCTTATCATTTGTTGTCTTAAGTCGATAACCGTGTTTTCAATAGCATCTGTGATTTTCTTTACCTCAATATGCGGTCTGAAAACTGAAGCTTTGCCCTTTGCCTCATCAGCAATATTAGACAATATAATGACTGAAGTTTTAGTATATGGGTAATAAATGTTTAGGGAAGGAGAACCCATAACATAGCCACTGTGGAAATAGGCTGTCGGTTCGCCTATATTGAGCATTATACCATATCCGTAACCCATTTTTCCTAAAATAGCATGATGTCTTTCGGAACTTTTAGAGATGAATTTCTGAAGGGTTTCCGGTTTCAAAACTTTACCACCATACAGAGCGTTATTCCAGCGGCGTAAATCATCTATGGTAGAAAGAATTCCACCTGCAGGGATCCCAATTTCTTTTCCTCCCAATCTGCGCGGCATATTAGGAACCCTTTCCGCATTCTTCTTATTTCCAATATAAGCACTTGCGAAATTCTTTCCCTCAAAAACATCTCCTGTTGAAGAATTTTTCATTCCTGCCTTTTTAAACAATTCCTGGACGTTTTTGTCATAAGAGTTTCCTGATACTTTTTCAACGATTTTTCCCAATGCATTAAAGCCATCATTGGAATAGAAAAAACCCGATCCACTTTTGAATAAAAGCTTACCTCCCAGCGTATTTAATCCAGAGGTATGGTTCAGAAGCTGACGGATTGTAATATTTTCGTATTCTTTTGTTTGAAATTCCTTGAGGTATCTGGAAACCTTATCTTCGATATTCAGCTTGTTTTGTTCCATTTCAAGTAAAACAAGAACTGCCGTAAATTGCTTACTTACAGAGCCGATGGCAAAAATAGTACTGTCGTTGATTTTTGTTTTATTTTCAAAGTTAGATAGGCCGCTTTCTTTTTTATATAATTGGGTAGAATCCTTGAAAACAGCAATACTTCCGTTAAAATTAAATCGTGAGAATACAGAGTCGATCTGTTTTTCCAAAAGTTTTTTCTCGAAGGCGGTAATGGTGGAGTCGACGATTGCATTCCTGTCAACCGTTTTTATAGATTCCATCGAATTCTTGCATGCGGTTAATGAGAGTGTAAAAATGATTAATGGGAACAATAAGTGGGAAAATTTCAGCATTTGTTTTTTAATTTAAAGCTACAGCATCAAAAAGGATGCAAACCATGCCAAATAAATAGAAAAAATGATGTGAGAGCTCCGGGGGCGATTTTTAAATTATTGTAATCAAGGGAAAAGCTCTGCCAAATTATGAAAGACCTGTAAATTATATAAACTAAATTATTACAGAAAGTAATATTTTTGAATAGATTATTAATTCAAAAATGGAAAAACATCTTGAAAATGATTTGTCGGAAATCGGCAACTTATTAGAAACTATAAAAAAGCAGGGGCTTGCTTATCTGGATGCTTTACCCGATAGAAAAACATCCGTTGATTCAAAGGAATATGTTTCCAAAGACAAAGTACCGGAGTCCGGATATGGGACAAAAAAAGTACTGGAAGTTTTTAATGAAAGATTTGAACCGGTTATGGTTGGATCATCAGGTCCCAGATACTGGGGTTTTGTTACAGGAGGTTCCACTCCTGCTTCTATTGCCGGAGACTGGCTGGCTTCTGTTTATGACCAGAATACCCAATCAACAAAAGGACAGGGAGGGGTTTCTGCCATTATAGAGCTGGAAACCATACAATTAATGCTCGATCTTTTGGGGCTCCCTAAAAATTTTCTCGGTGGCTTTGTAACCGGAGCAACAATGTCTAATTTTACCTGTCTGGCAGTAGCAAGACAATGGTTAGGAAGAGAAAAAGAAAAAGATATTGCAAAAGACGGCATTTCGATACCCATAAAAGTACTTACCGCGACACCTCATTCTTCAAGCCTTAAATCACTATCACTTTTAGGGATAGGAAGCGGAAATATTGTGAAAATTAAAACAATAGAAGGGAATAGGGAAGCGATGAATATAGATGATCTGGAAAATCGTATCATTGAATTAAAAGGGGAGCCATTTATCCTGATCTCCAGTGGTGGAACTGTGAATACGGTAGATTTTGATGATTTTAAGACAATAGCTGAACTTAAAAAAAAGCATAACTTCTGGTGGCATATTGATGCTGCATTTGGAGGATTTGCCGCTTGCTCAGATGAAACCAAACATCTTTTGGAAGGCTGGGAGCAGGCTGACAGTATTACTGTGGATTGCCATAAATGGCTAAACGTTCCTTACGAAAGTGCAGTGTTTTTCGTAAAAGATCAGTACAGGTTATTACAGGTAGAGACATTCCAGAATTCCAATGCTCCATATCTCGGGGATCCGTTGGAAAACTTCAGTTATCTGAATTTCCTCCCTGAAAACTCAAGAAGGTTAAAAGCCTTACCTGCCTGGTTTTCAATAATGGCCTATGGAAAACAAGGGTATCAGGAAATAGTTGAGAATAATATAAGATGGGCTAAACAGCTTGGTCATTTTATAGATAGCAGTTCGGATTTTAAGCTTCTGGCACCTGTCCGTCTGAATACGGTGTGTTTCACTTTGAAAAATGAAGCTGATCAGGATAAGGTTAATGAATTCTTAGAAAAATTAAATAGTACAGGAAAAGTATTTATGACGCCTACTTTTTATAATCAGCATAAAGGGATCAGGGCTGCATTTGTAAATTGGAGAACCAATGAAAATGATATAAGTATGGTTTTTGATCTCATGAAGGAGATATCAGAGACATTGAACTAAAAATAACGCTGTAGAACCAATCGTTCTACAGCGTTTTATTTTTGATCAGATCACAAAACCAAAAGACATATTCATCACCATTTTCATGATCCTCTGCATTTGGTTTTGGATAGGTTTTTTTTACAATATCACCAATTTCAAACTGAATTGGTGTTTTAAAAATGGGACCATCAAAAGTAAAAGTATGGAACTCGCCATTTTCTCCGCAAGGGTCTACATTTTCAGGTAAGTCCGAGATGAAATTTTCATCAATAATCCTCCCTGCAAAACTTTTATCTAAATAGGTTTCATTGACGCAGGTTACGATCGTTTTAAAACCCAGATCAAGAAATTCATGAATAAGTTTTTTCGTATCTTTTTTCCAAAGTGGAAAAACAGCTTCCATCCCGATAGATTTCAATTGGTCTTCCCTGTATTTTCGCAGATCTTCGAGAAAAATATCTCCAAATATGGAATGGGTGACTCCACGGGACTTTATACCGGTCATCGTTTTGTTCATGATGTCGCGGTATTGTTCCATAGATGGTTCTTTAGGAAGTTCCATTTTAATTAAAGGAAGTCCTATGCTTGAAGCTTGTTCTTCCAATAGAGAAACATGAACCCCATGCATGGAAATCCGCTGATATTCCTGATTGATACTGGTAAGAAGACCAATTATATCTAATTTTTCCTCTTTAAAGGTTTTATATAATGCAAGGGCAGAATCTTTTCCGCTACTCCAGTTGAATAAGGCTTTGGGTTTCATGTATTACTATTTCAGATGCCTATTTTTGGATTTCTTTAATCGGAATAAATGCACCATTAAGGTAGTCAATCTTTAGTTCAAATGGGTAAGCAGAAGATGAACTGGAAGCAATTAAGCCTCCGACAATCCCAAAAAATATAGACGCTGTGACCACATCTCCCATTTTTGCGCTTCCTTTTACTTTACCGGTAAAATAGAAATCACCATCCTTCTTTTCAGCTTTTGAGAAAGCATTTTCCATCGGGACATAGATATAAGGAGATCCTTGATATACCAATGCATAATAGTCATTTTTTTTGATTTCCTTTTCTTTTGTATCAATAGTTTCGTAAACCTTAATGATCTTTGGAGATTTGCCATAAAATTTGGCATTGGCAATTTGTTTTTCAGGTTCCTGATTTTTAAACGAATTATAATCTTTATATAAACCTTCCTTGAGTTGATCAGAGCTGTACAGACTCAGTTTTTGCTTTTCAATCGCATCAAAATTCTTTACATCTTCCAGAGTATAATGATCTGTTGCGGTTGCTTTTTTTGAAATATTTTTGCTGATAAAATTACTCACCATCTCACTCCCTTTTTTCATCGTTGCTTTGGTAACGTCCATTGAGGAATGATCAATAACAGAGTCGATTTTGTCAAGATAGGAGTAGGTTCCATCATCATTTTTTGCAAATAAAAATGCCTGAAAATAGCAATATCCATGTTCACTGAACGCTCCTGTTACTTCTGCAAAGTATAATTGTTTAAGATACATAACGATGGTGCCATCTTCTACATTGCTTCCATTAATATGGTTCAAAAGATTTTGAAACTGATTGGCAAGGCTTACTCCGGGAACAACCTTAGCCTTTGCGTTGAATGCTCCTTTCTGTACAATCCCCAGTGAAGTAGTATCTGTCCTTATGTCAATAAGCTTAATGGTTTTATAATAGCTTTTCTCCAGTTTTTGATCAGGAAAACTGATTGAGAAATCTTCTGTGCGTTTTTGAGAAAATAGAAAGATAGAGAACAATAGCATTGAAAGAATGCTGATTTTGTTGATGTATATTTTCATGACAATGAATATAATGATGATGTTTTATTTGCGAAAATAAAGAATCTGCCTGAGATTTAATAGATTTTTTATTCGTATAAATATTTCAATCAATGATGAGAAAAACTTATTAAATTTAAGAACGAAATTTATTAAATACTATGAAAAACTTACTACTGGGGACAGCTGTCCTATTTTTTACAGGAACTATTAATCCTGTCTTTTCACAGAGTACCGAGACTCCTAAATTTATTGGCAATACGGAAGGTATTAAAGAGTATACTCTTAATAATGGGATGAAAGTTCTTTTGATTCCTGATCCTTCCCAAAGCAATATGGTTGTGAATATTGTGTATAATGTAGGATCAAAAGATGAAGGATATGGTGAAAAAGGAATGGCACATTTGCTTGAGCATATGTTGTTCAAGAGTACCAAAAACCTTGGAGATATTAAAAAGCAGCTTTCTGATAAAGGTGGGCAGGCTAATGGGACAACCTGGTATGATAGAACAAATTATTATGAAATTTTCCCATCCAATGAAGAAAACCTGAAATGGTCTTTACAGATGGAAGCGGACAGAATGATCAATGCTACGATTTTACAGAGTGATCTGGATAAAGAGTTTTCCGTGGTTAGAAACGAATTTGAAATTGGAGAGAATAATCCTACAAGAGTGATGATGCAAAATGTATTTTCTAATGGATACGTTTGGCACAATTACGGGAACAGTACAATTGGCAGTAAGGAAGATATTGAACGGGTAAAAGCTCCGACCTTAAGAAAATTCTATGAGAAATATTACCAACCCGATAATGCAACTCTTATTGTTGCAGGAAAATTTGATGAGAAAAGCGCATTGAAATATATTTCTGATTATTTTTCAGTAATTAAAAAACCTTCACGTGAATTAGGAGGAACTTATACCGTAGAGCCAGCTCAGAACGGAGAAAAGTATTTTGAAATCAAGAGAAATAATGATCAGCAGATTATAGCTGCAGGTTATCATACTTCTGCCTATGCAGATAAAGATTATGCTGCCTTATCTGCACTTTATGAGATCCTTACCTCAAATCCTTCCGGATATTTGTATAAAAGTCTGGTAGAAACTCAGAAGGTTTCCGGAGTCTGGACATTCAGCCCTGTTTTAAGAGATCCGGGGATGGTGTATTTTAATTTTGATGTTCCAAAAGATAAGAACTTAGACGAAACCACCAAACTCGTAAGGGCAGAACTTGATAAAATCTCTTCCATTCAATTTACTCAGGATGATCTTAAAAGAGCGAAAGCAAAACTGATTAAAGACATAGAAAACCAGAAAAATAATACCATTAATTTTGCAATTAATCTTACCGAAATTATCGGAGCAGGAAACTATAAATTAAATTTTCTGTACCGTGATCATGTAGAAAATCTAAAACTGGAAGATATCAGCAAGGTTGCTCAAAAATATTTTAAAAACAACAACCGTACGATGGGTGTTTTCCGACCTTCTCCTAATGAAGAAAGGGTATTCCCTACAGAATTCAGGGATAACCAGATTGCAGATCTGGTAAAAGATTACAAAGGAAGAGCTTTGGAGAAAGAACCAGCCCCTTTTGAAGCTTCCATTGCAAATATTAAGAAAAACCTTACTGAAGGAAAGTTGTCTAATGGGATGAAGTATGGGCTTATCAATAAAGAGCTTAAAGGAGAAAAAATTCAAGCGAATTTCCGTTTAAGAATCGGAAATGAAAAAGACCTGCAAGGCAAAGAAGCTATTGGAAATATTACTGCTTCTTTATTGAAATCGGGAACCAAAACCAGAACAAAAGAGCAAATAAAAGATGAATTAGATCAAATGAAATCTTCTATGTATGCTTACGTATATGACCAGAATTTAATCATTGGAGTGAATACTTACAAACAGTATTATTCAAAAGTAATGGCCATCGTACAGGATATACTGACAAATTCTACTTTCCCGGAAAACGAAATTGCTAAAACTATTACTGAAGTAAATACTCAGTTGGAAGGACAATTAAAGGATCCTCAAGCTATTGCAGGTAATGAGTTACAGAGACTGGCATCCCCATACCCTAAAACGAGTATCTTCTATGTAGCTTCCCTACAGGAGCAAATTGATGAAAATAAAAAAGTAACTAAAGCCCAGATTGTTGATTTCTATCAGAATATTATGGGAGCATCCAATGGTGTAGGTACTGTAATCGGGAATATTGATCCAAAAATTGCTTCTTCTGAATTAGAGAAAACATTTGGAAAATTTACTGCTAAATCAAAATTTGTAGAGGTAAAACCAACATTCTTTGAAACTAAAAAACAAGATAAAAATATCATAACTCCAGATAAAGAAAATGCAGTTGCCCTTGGAACTTCAAGCTTCAAGATGTCGCAGGATCATCCTGATTACCCGGCTTTAGTGATGGCAAATGAAATTTTAGGAAGTGGAGGATTCCTTTCTGCAAGATTACCAATGAGGTTGCGTGAAAAGGAAGGAATTTCATATGGAGTTGGTTCATATCTGGATGTTCCTGTTTCAAATGATGTTGCTTCATGGAATTATTATGCTTTTTTAAATCCTACAAAAAGAAATGCTGTAGAAGCTGCTATTAAAGAAGAAATTAACAAAGCATTAGCTTCAGGTTTTACGCAGGAAGAACTTGATTCCAATAAAAAAAGTTATGCTAATGAAAGGAAAACCAGTTTAGGTTCTGATGGAACATTGGTTAACCTTGTAAATACTCAGCTTCTTTTTGGAGTTTCATTGGATACATTTGATGAACAAAATACAAAAATTCAGAACCTGAAATTATCCGAAGTGAATGCTGCTTTGAAAAAATATCTTTCTGAGAATAATATTATCTCTGTTTTCGCCGGAGATTTCAATAAAAAATAGAAGTCTTATCAGATACAATTCAAATAAAAAACCGCAGAAATCCTGCGGTTTTTTTATTTATAATAAAATATTGATTACATATTACGTCTGTATTTACCTCCTACTTCAAATAAAGCATTGGTAATTTGCCCAAGAGAGCAATATTTTACAGCATCCATCATAACAGCAAAGAGGTTTTGCTGATTAATAGCTGCATATTGTAATTCTTTTAAAGCTGCCTCAGATTTATCAAGATTGGCTTGTTGGAAATTGTGAAGTGTTTCAATCTGAACCTGTTTTTCTTCTTCAGTAGATCGAATAACTTCTCCCGGACGAACAGTTGGTGAGCCATCTTTACCCAGGAATGTATTTACTCCGATTATAGGATATTCTCCGGTATGCTTCAGCCATTCGTAATGCATGGATTCTTCCTGGATTTTTGAACGTTGATACATGGTTTCCATCGCCCCAAGTACACCTCCTCTTTCTGTAATCCTGTCGAATTCTGCATACACGGCTTCTTCAACCAGATCCGTTAATTCTTCAATGATGAATGAACCCTGAAGCGGATTTTCATTTTTCGCCAGACCAAGCTCTTTATTAATGATCAGCTGGATAGCCATTGCTCTTCTAACGGATTGCTCTGTAGGAGTTGTAATGGCCTCATCGTAAGCATTCGTATGAAGTGAATTACAGTTGTCATAAATGGCATATAAAGCCTGAAGAGTTGTTCTGATGTCATTGAAATCAATTTCCTGCGCATGCAGTGAACGTCCGGAAGTCTGAATGTGATACTTCAGCATCTGACTTCTTTCATCTGCTCCATATTTTATTTTCATGGCTTTTGCCCAGATTCTTCTTGCAACACGCCCGATCACTGAATATTCGGGATCAATACCATTTGAAAAGAAGAATGATAGGTTAGGAGCAAAATCATTGATGTCCATTCCTCGGCTTAAATAATATTCCACATATGTGAAACCATTAGCTAATGTAAATGCTAACTGGGAAACTGGATTCGCCCCGGCTTCAGCAATATGATACCCGGAAATGGAAACAGAATAGAAGTTTCTTACTTTTTCTTTTATAAAGTACTCCTGAACGTCGCCCATTAATCTCAAAGCAAATTCCGTAGAGAAGATACAGGTATTTTGTGCCTGATCTTCTTTTAATATATCGGCCTGTACGGTACCTCTTACAGTGGCAATCGTATGGGCTTTAATTTTTTCATATTCTTCTTTAGGAATAATTTCATCTCCGGTAATTCCCAGTAATTTTAGTCCTAATCCATTGTTGGAAGGAGGAAGCTCTCCATTATAATGGGGCCTTTGCAATCCTTTGTCATCGAACTTGGCTTTAAGAACAGCTTCTACTTTATCCTCAAGTTTATGCTCCACAATATATTTTTCAACATTCTGGTCTATCGCTGCATTCATAAAAAAGGCAAGCAACATAGGAGCAGGTCCGTTGATGGTCATAGAAACCGAAGTCATTGCATTAATAAGGTCGAAGCCGGAATACAATTTTTTAGCATCATCCAGTGTCGCAATAGAAACTCCTGCATTTCCGATTTTACCATAGATATCTGGGGGTAAGGCAGGATCCTGGCCATATAATGTTACTGAATCAAAAGCTGTAGATAAACGCTTAGCAGGCATTTCCGCAGAAACATAATGGAATCTTCTGTTCGTTCTCTCCGGTCCACCTTCTCCCGCAAACATCCTTGTAGGATCCTCTCCGGTTCTTTTGAAGGGATAAATTCCGGCAGTGAAAGGGAAGCTTCCCGGAAGATTCTCTTTACCTTTCCATAGAATAAGATCTCCCCAGTCATTATATTTTGGTAATGCAATTTTAGGAATCTTCAGATGAGACAGGGATTCTGTTGAGGTTTCTACCTTAATTTCTTTTCCACGAACAAAATATGAATAGAATTCCTGATGAAATGCCTTTTTGGTGTCATCCCAGTTTTTAAGGAAATCAATATTCTCCTGCTGGAGGTCCTTTTCTGCCTTTTGGTATTCGGCATCTAAAGTTTCATTAGAGATAATTTTTTTCACACCATCAATATGATACATTTTTCTGGCAAGCTCTGCCTGCTTTTCAATGTTTACATCATACTGCTTATTGTTTTCCACGATCTCTGATAAATAACGAACTCTTTTGGGTGGAATTATGGTCACTTCATCTGTGATTTCCTGCTCAACGAAAGTATTGAGGTTTAGCCCCGAAAATTTGTCGTTAACTTTAGAAATTAATCTGTTGTATAGTTCTGTAGTACCGTGATCGTTAAACTGTGAAGCCTTTGTAGCATATACCGGCATGTCATCCAATGGGCTCTCCCATAAAAGATGGTTTCTCTGGAACTGTTTTCTCACGGCCTGTAAAGCATCCAATGCGCCACGTTTATCCGATTTGTTTAGAGCTACAAGATCTGCATAATCAAGCATGTCTATCTTTTCCAGCTGTGTAGATGCTCCGTATTCAGGAGTCATTACATACATGGAAACATCTGCAAAGTCTGAAACTTCAGAGCCTGATTGTCCGATACCGGAAGTTTCAAGGATAATAACATCCGGGTGGGCAAGTTTTAAAACATTCAAAGCGGAATGAATAAATGGAGAAACGGATACATTGTTTTCTCTGGTTGCCATGGACCGCATATAAACTCTTGGATCATTGATCGCATTCATACGGATTCTGTCTCCAAGTAATGCTCCTCCTGTTTTCTTTTTAGATGGGTCAATAGATATAATCGCTATTTTCTTATCTGTATTGGAACGCAGAAAACGTCTTACCAATTCGTCAGTCAATGAGGATTTACCGGCACCACCGGTACCTGTAATACCAATAATGGGAATATTCAGATCTTTTGCTTTTTCATCGATAGCTTTAACAAGCTCCGGTTTTTCATCAGAGAAGTTTTCAACAGCAGAGATAATTTTAGCAATGCTGGTTGAATTTTCGAAATTGATAGAGTCCAGATCCTGTGCTGTTACATCTTTTCCTGTGGCAAAATCTGATCTGTTAACCAGATCATCAATCATTCCCTGAAGGCCAAGCTCTCTTCCATCATCCGGGGAATAAATTCTGTCGATTCCGTAAGACATAAGATCTTGGATTTCTTCCGGCAGGATTACTCCTCCTCCTCCTCCGAAGATTTTGATCTGTGGCGAATTTTTTTCTCTCAGAAGATCATAAATATATTTGAAATATTCATTGTGTCCTCCCTGATAAGAGGTTAAAGCTATAGCATTTGCATCTTCCTGGATGGCAGTATTTACAACTTCTTCAGCTGATTTGTCATGTCCAAGGTGAATGACTTCGCAGCCGGTTCCCTGAATAACACGACGCATAATATTAATTGCCGCATCATGTCCGTCAAATAATGACGCTGCTGTTACAATTCTAACTTTGTTTTTAGGGGTATATTTTTGGGTTTCCATAAAAAATCTAGAAAATTTCTGAATTTCCAAATATAACAATAATACAGAACATAATATTGAACTTTATATTTCTTTAATTCAAGTGTTTAGGTGTTTTTGCCGAAATTGAGGTTCTCCATTTCCTTTGCATTCTGCACGGAAATAATAGGTAAATTAATTACTTTTGCATCATATATTATTATATGCAGAAAGCTTCGATTTATTTTGCGATAGGAACTGTGATCAGTTTTCTTATTAACTATTTCTTCTTAAGCAGTCAGAATATCGGGCTTGACCTATATTATGCTGTTGCTTTTGGTTTTGCATGGGGATTGGCTTATTATTTAGATACGCCTAATTTTTCACTGCCTCAAAAGTTGGGATTGTCTTTTGCGGCAATGGCTGTTTTGGTTTTGGTGGGATCTGTTCTTTTTGATTTGAAACTTGCGATTCCTTCTATTCTTAAATTTTCTACTGTATTTGTAGCTTATTATTTAATTGCGAGTTTTAGAGGCAGTAAGTCTTTACGTAATTAATGCATCGTTATAAAACTGATGTAGCTTAATATCATTAGCATAAAGAGTAATCCGATACAGTTGATGATAAATAGCAATGAACCTTTTAATATGCTTTTCCTCTTGCTGTTTTCATAAAGCCTGTGGTGGGCAATAAAGAAATAGGCTGAGGTATAAAAGAATAAAGCACAATAGAATAATCCAAAAATAATTTTGATAGGGGTATAGTTGGGCAGTATTGCTGTAAGATGGTTGGTGAGAATGAAGATCAGGGTAGTTAATAAGAGAAAAGAAAAGTAATGAAGGGTAAATATTCCATGATCAAAATACCACCATTTTTTCTTATTGTGAAATACCCATAGAAAGAATGCGAATATAGGTAAGTAAATAAAAAGGGCTTTTGGGAAAGAGTGGATGAATGTATCTACAAAACGGCCTATTATTTCTTTTCTTTTCAAACCTCTGTCCTGTAAATGGAATATTTTTTTAGCAAAAGGTCTTAAAGATTTATAATTTCCTCCTCCTTTTTTGCTTAGCGAATCATATTGTTTCATTGATGTCGCTCCTAATATTGCAAATTGGTCTTTTTCAGAACTTAGCACTTCTTTTTTGTCAATAAGATCCTCAATTTTTTTTATTTTGGATATGCTTTTATGTACAATGCTGTCATTTTTATTATACCCTTCTGCAAGCATTCCTGATTTTACACTATCAATTATTTTTGCAGTCAGTTCTTTTTTCTGCTCTTTTTCTTTTTGTATGGAATGTTTTTCAGTTGCTTCATCATCTGTATCTTCTGACTGAGGGAAAAGGGTAGGGACGAAAAAAGTTATAAAACTCACAAATATGTAAAGCTTTACAGGGGCCACGTAAATTTGTCTTTTTCCGGATAGATATTCTTTGGTTAATTTTCCCGGCTGGAATAGCAGGTACTTTATCGTTTTCCAGAATTGTCCATCATAATGAGTAAAATCTTCAATGAAATGGGTGAAAAGAAAATAGAAGGGTTGTCTCGGTTCTGTATTTTCCTGTCCACAGTGTGGGCAGAATCTCTCTTCTACAAGGTGTCCGCAGTTGAGGCAGTTTTTTTCTTCTCTTATTTTTCCGTGACTCATGACTATTAAGGCTTTGCGGCAAATATAATTATTTCGAGAATGAAAAATAATTTTTTACATCAAATTAATGTAAAATATAATTTCACGGATAGGTAATTGGTAATAATAATGGGGTATCTTTGAATAAAAGTTAATAAAGTAAGAGTTTAGTGACTAAACTCTTTACTTTATCACCTGTGTTTTTAGAATCTTCTAAAACTTTTTTTTCATCGAATATGATTTTGCAATATCTGTGCCAAGAATATTTTCCATAGATGAAATCTGTCGAATCGTTTAAGCTAAACCCATAACCTGCATATTAAATCAAATATGTTTTTCCATTACAAATTTAATTTGTATCTTTGCACACCCTTAGAGGGAAAATTATGTTTAATCTTTAACTAAAACGTGTGAATACATTAAGTTACAAAACTGTTTCAGCGAACAAAGCTACTGCTAATAAAGAATGGGTTGTGGTAGACGCTGAAGGACAACCGTTGGGAAGACTAGCTTCTCAGGTTGCAAAGATTTTGAGAGGTAAGCACAAAACAAACTTTACACCTCACGTAGATTGTGGTGATAACGTTATTGTTTTGAATGCTGGGAAAATTACGCTTTCCGGAAACAAGTGGGAAGATAAGACTTACATCTGGCATACAGGATATCCAGGAGGTCAAAAATCTATGACTGCGGCTGAACTTCAAAAGAAAGATTCTTTGAAAGTATTAGAAAAGTCTGTAAAAGGTATGTTACCTAAAAACAGATTAGGTTCTGCTTTGTTCAAAAACCTTTACTTATATGAAGGAACTGAGCACAAGCATGAAGCTCAACAGCCTAAAACAATTAATATTAACGAATTTAAATAATTAATATGTCTACAGTTCATAAAATTGGTAGAAGAAAGACTTCTGTAGCAAGAGTTTACGTAAAGCCAGGTACTGGTAACATTACAGTAAACGGTAAAGATGCTAAAGATTATTTCTCTACAGACGTAATGGTTTACAAGTTAAATCAACCATTTATCCTTTCTGAAACTGTTGGTCAGTATGACGTTACCGTAAATGTTTTCGGTGGTGGAAATACAGGACAAGCAGAAGCTATCAGATTAGGTATTTCAAGAGCTTTATGCGAAATCAACGCTGAGTTCAGATTAGCATTAAAGCCAGCTGGTTTACTTACAAGAGACGCAAGAATGGTGGAAAGAAAGAAGCCAGGTCAGAAAAAAGCAAGAAAGAGATTCCAATTCTCAAAACGTTAATTTTTTTCAGACATCAGATTGGAGACATCAGATTTCAGACTTTTTCTTGTCTGGTATCTTATATCTGAAATCTATTAATCTAAATTTTAAATTGCCCGTTACGTTTAGCATCCAAACGCTTCTCCCATCTAAAGAAGTTGTTGATTGTTTAAAAGACGGAAAGTAAACTAACAAAAACAGAAAACATGGCAAAAGCAAATGTAAAAGACCTTTTAGAGGCTGGTGTACACTTCGGTCACATGACTAGAAAGTGGAATCCAAATATGGCTCCATACATTTTTATGGAGAAAAATGGTATTCACATTGTAGACTTACATAAAACAGCAGTAAAGTTGGATGAAGCTTGTAGCGCTTTAGAAAAACTTACTTCTGCAGGTAAAAAAGTTCTTTTTGTAGCTACTAAGAAGCAAGCAAAAGAAGTTGTTGCTAAGCACGCTTCAGAACTTAATATGCCTTATATTACAGAAAGATGGCCAGGAGGAATGTTAACAAACTTTGTTACAATCAGAAAGGCTGTTAAGAAAATGAACTCTATCGATAAAATGAAAAAAGATGGAACGTTCGAAACTTTATCTAAAAAAGAGAGACTTCAGGTAGACAGACAAAGAGCTAACCTTGAGAAGAACTTAGGTTCTATCTCTGACATGGTTCGTCTTCCTTCTGCAATATTTGTTGTTGATATCTTAAGAGAGCACATCGCTGTAACTGAAGCTAAAAAATTAGGTATTCCAGTTTTCGGTATCGTAGATACCAACTCTGATCCTAGAAAAGTAGATTTCGTTATTCCAGGAAATGATGATGCTTCTAAGTCTATCGATATGATCTTAAATGTTGTTTCTGATTCTATCAGAGAAGGTCAATCTCAGAGAAAAGCTGACAAAGAAAAATCTAAAGAAGAAGGAGAAAAAGTATCTGCTGATACAGATGCTGATTTCGATGCAGAATAATTAAAGATTTTCTTTATTATATAAAAGGCCACTAATACAATTAGTGGCCTTTTTTTATGATATAAAAATTTTTAGTTGGATAAAGTGATAGAGTAGGAGTTTGTAATAAATTTTGTCGATTGATATACAGAGTTGCAGACCATCCCGGAAAGCTTATAACTTTGATTTTTGGGAAGCATTACGTATCCTATTTTGTTTGCTCCAATCGGTATTTTTCTGTAGTAATTGTTTCCGCTTATTGTAAGGACCATATTACAAGGAGATTTATTCTCTACAGAAAAAGAGGTTTGTGTACTCCCTGATGAGTCATTTAACAGGTCATTTAATACTTCAGTTGTTTCAGGCTTATAAGTCTTCATTAATTCATTATACTCACGTTCCGTACTTACGCGTGATGATGTTGCAGAAGTGGATGGAAAAGGATTTCTCCTGATTGGATAATTATTATAATTTACACTACAGCTGATCATTATTAATGAGAGAATGATGCCAGGTAAGAGTAATTTCTTTTTCATATATATTTTTGAACAGTAAATGTATGATTTTACTTTTTATCTATAAAATTCTATTTCCCTATCTATTCGCATCTTATTAAAGTCAGAATAGTTGTTTTTCATCAAATGTGTTTACATATAAAACCTAACTTATTCTAAACTTTATATAAGTAATAGTCTTTCCTTTTGCGGAAAAAAGTGCTTCATAATATGTTTTTATATCCCTTAAATATTTTGTGTCGGGATCATACTCCGGAGCTCCGTAAATGTCGTGATGGGCAGTGATTATTTCATAGCCGGCTCCCTGTAGAAAACCTAACGTATAGCCATGTAAAAATTCGGAATCTGTTTTCAAATGAATGATTCCGCCTGGTTTTAAGAATTTTTTATACCGATCCAGAAAGTCAGGATGAGTCAGCCTGTGTTTTGTACGTCTGTATTTTATTTGAGGATCCGGGAAAGTGATCCATATTTCATCCACTTCATTTTCTGCAAAGAAGTGATCTACAAGTTCAATCTGAGATCTTAAAAAAGCAACATTAGGCATATTGTTTTCAACAGCCTCTTTAGCTCCGAACCAGAACCTTGCTCCTTTAATGTCTATCCCTATAAAGTTCTTTTCTGGGAATGCTTTTGCAAGACCAACAGAATATTCTCCCTTTCCACACCCTAACTCAAGAACAATAGGATTATTGTTTTTAAAGAAATCAGTTCTCCAATTTCCTTTAAGTTCGAAACCACTTAAAACTTCTTCCCTTGTCGGTTGAATGACGTTAGGTAATATTTTGTTTTCTTCGAATCTTGCTATTTTATTTTTACCCATGACTATAAATGAAAATCTGGCAAAAATAGTGATTTTTATACATAACTGGTTCCTTTTGTTCTTAAAAAGAAAAGCTTAATTTTTAGGTTCCGAGGATCCCAGTGCAACCATAATCGGTTTTTGAATCGTTTTTTGAGAGGCATATTGTGCTCCGCAAACAATGCTTGTAAAAAGATAATCTCCTTTTTGTACAACTATAGAGTTCTCATTATGTGCCGGAACAGCGAGCCTGTATTTTGTAGTACCAACACCTTCCATTCGCACGATCATGTTACAGTCTGATTTGTTTTCTATAAGCACGATACATTCTTTGCTCATAGGATCATTATCAAACAATGAATTTAGGATCTGTACTGTCCTGTTCTTATGCTCCGTGGGAGAAACTGCCATCAGCATATTGAATTCTTCTGCTTCAGCATCGGGAATTGCTACCGTTGTGGAAGATGTGTTGACTACAATTGCATTTTGTGCATTACTGGGCGTATAAACGATTGAAGATTGTTTGGCAGCTAATTCTGCTTTGTATTTTGCGATCTGCTTTTGTTTAATGATAGCATTCATTTCATCAAAAGTGATCTTGGTAGATGGCCTCCTTTTAAGCAAAGCAAGCATTTCCTGCATTTCTTTTACTTTTTGATCTGCCGGGTGAGCATTCTTGATATACTCCCTCATCATATCCATTACTTTAGGTTTTAAAACTGATCTACGGGGATCATCCGGATGGGCATCTCTAAGAAAAGCATTGATCTCATAAATGTTTTTACTTTTTAGAATATTCGTGTAGTCCTTTCCTCTTTTCTGAGCAGAAAGGCTAATAAATAATAGTGTACCAAAGAATAGAAGTAACTTTTTCATCTGACAAATATTAGGTTAAATGGTATCTCTCCTTAATTTGTATTCAGGTCAGTTAGTCTTTAAAAAGATAACGTACCAATATAATTTTTATTTTACACTAGTACGTGAGATAAATTTAAGAATATATTGTATATAAATACAATTTTTTTGTAAATATCTCAATAACTGTATGTTATTTTACAATATCTTGCAGATGGGAGTTCTTTAATCTTCTTTGATAGATGGGTAAATATTTTTCAATTGGAATTTTTACAGCTTCAAAGTTACCTGCCTGTACATAAGGTTGTATATTCTCTGAAGAATAAACAAATTGTAAAAAGTTATCAATTAAATTTTCAGGAATTTTAAATTTCAGGAAATAATCTTTACCCAAATAGTTCTTTATTTGAGTCACCGAATTATTCATGTTCTCGTAAGCAACATAACGTTGTTTCTTTTTTCTTTCTCCAGATAAAATATCGTAAATGCTTTCAAGACTAAATGTTAAGCCACCGTCACGAAGTCCCGCTACCGGAAGCTGTGGCGGATTGCCATCTCCCTTAGGCTCCGGAAGGCCAATTACCTTTTTCAGCTCAAGGGCTTTATCTTTCTTAGCTAAGGCATTAACATCATATCGTAAATTTCCTGTAGGTTTAAATCTGCTGATGACAACCTCCTGGATATCATGATAGGCAATTTTCAGCTCGATCAGGCTTTTAATGCCGAACATCTGAGGGGTAAGACGGATATCTTTTCTTTCTGTAACGATTGAAGTAAAACGTATAACATCTCCTGGGTTAGCCTGAATGTTAAAATCACCATTATAATCCGTAAGAACGGTTCGCTGAGTATTCAGGTTTGTTACATAAACCTGATTTAAATATAATATGGAATTGTCTCTAAGGAATACTTCCCCGGAATATATTTGAGCATTGACCTTTGCAAGAAAAACCAATAGCAAGAGCGTTATAAGTTTCTTCATATAATGTGGCAAAATTACATAGAATTACATCAATTTATACCTAGATAGATAGTGAAAACAGGTTAAAGTTATATTAAACTTTAGTTCATAAGTGTTAATGAATGTTATAACGTTGATTTTTTAGATCATTTTTCTTTCTGTTGATGTTTTGCTATCTGTTTTTTACCAAAAGCCAGCTAGAATATTTTACGACAGTACTTGCCCCGTACTCAGTCCAGCTGATGGTATACCAGTATGTTGCTGTATTCACAGGTCTTCCTCCCAACTTCCCATCCCAGGTATAACGATTACTAGCAGTGCCTCTGAAGATTTCCGCGCCGTACCGGTCATAAATTCTAAACTCAATATTATCTTTTGTCATCAATGCGGAATAATCTATTCCATCATTATGACCATCATCATTTGGAGTGATGGTGTTGATCAGATTGATGATGGTAAAAGGCCTCTGAACTTCATTACATCTTTTGGAATCCCTTACATAAATAATATAGCTCCCTCGTGGCAGGTTTTGAAAAACGTTTGAAATCTGCCAGGTGGTTCCATCGAGTGAGTATTCATAAGGAGGAGTTCCTCCACTTGCCCCTATAGTTACTGTACTCCCGTTAATCTCTATGGAAACAATGGCTGGAGATTGAGATTCGGTAACATTTACAAACTGTCTGTAAATACAACCATTGTATTGCAGGTCTACCCAATAACTTCCTGCAGGTACATTGGAAATAGAAGATGTTGTTGCCCCCGTGCTCCAAAGGTAGCTTTCAAAGCCAGGACCTGCATCTAAAGTTGTTTTGGTATTAGGGCATATAATCTGATCAGTAAGTAAGTCTGATCGTTTAGGAGTTTTTATGGTTATAATTATCTTTCCTATTTCTGCACAAACTCCCTGCTTTTGAAATCTTACGAAAGTAGTTTGTGTGCCTGTAAGGATTACGGGGTTATTTATTGGATTGATGTTATTCTGAGCATCTGTAAGAGTTGCAAAAAAAGTAGCGTTTACTGAAGGGTCTGTTGTAAATTGTGTGATATACTGACTTAAATTTACTTGTTTTATTCCGTCCAGATCATCATCACAAAAACTCTCCGTTACTGTATTTTTAAGTAAAGGAATTCTTGCACCTAATGTAAATGTAAGGGGCTGGATTACCTTTGCACATCCGTCGGGAGAATCTACCCTTATATAAATGGTTGTGGTAGCACTGTAGCTCCAGGTGTTGGGTAAATTATTGGCATTTCCGGCATCAGCATCAGCTAGATTTGCATAATATCTTACGTTTGTAAAATAAGTACTGTTTGTAAGCACCAGGGGAGTAATATTTGATAATATAACCGTTACTATACCATCAAAATTATCATCACAGAAAGTACCATTGTAATTTTGCAGAACAATTGCTACCGGGTACAGATTGAGTGTGATCTGGGCAATGCTTTTACATCCGGAAGGGTTTTTTACCACAGCATAAATGATAGTTCCATTCGGAGCTGTATAGTTATTGGGATTTGTAATCAGAGCAGCAGCATTTTCTGTTTGCGCATCAGTCAATGTAGGGTAATAGGTAATGGTTACAGGAGTACTGGTAGTAACATTCGCTGAAGTGAGATTGAAGGTGCCCTGACCGTTGATATCACAGGCAGATAAAGTAGCATTAGTTACCGTTAAAACCTGAATGTGTATCGTAACAGTCACAGTTTCGCAATCAGGAAAATCCGGATCGTTTCCACAAAATGTGTAAGTAAAGGTATCTGTTCCAGCAGTTCCCGGACTAGTTACATTATATGTGATGGCCCCTGTAGTAGGATTTATCGTTGCTGTTCCTAATGTAGGGGGCGTTAAGATGGCTATTGTTGAGATTACTGGTGTCTGGGTAGAAGAACTAAATACAGGGTTAATTGTATGGCTTGTACAAACATCATATGAGGCGGTGCTGAGTTTAGTACAATTTAAGACTTTATAAGGCTCGGTAATTAATGGAGCACAGCTACCCATTGTAACGGCACAAGTATAATTTCCGGACTGGGTTGGGCTATATGAAACATTCGTTGCTCCCGGAATAAGAATTCCATTGCGATACCATTGATAGGCGTTATAAATAACAGGATCTACGGTAAGAACAATTCCCGGAACACAGTCGCCACCTGATTTTAAAATAACAGGTTGGGTAGGGAAGCCTGCAAAAAATCCTCCATAACCAACAGCGTCACTTCCGGCATTGATTCCGGCCGTAATTGCTTTATCGGAAACAACGGTAATGGTTCCCGTAACATTGGGAATTCCATAAGTTACCCAGTTATTTGTTCCTGTCATATTAAACGGTCCCGTTGTAGCAGGTGGTGTAATGCCGTTCACTGTTACATTGGCTCCTTTTTCGGTGATAAGATTAAGTTTTGTTGGAATGCTGAGGATTCCATTTGGATTATTATTGGAGTGGACAAAATTTTCATCTATAAATCC
Organism: Chryseobacterium sp. LAM-KRS1; assembly: GCF_013184525.1. Taxonomy (GTDB): domain Bacteria; phylum Bacteroidota; class Bacteroidia; order Flavobacteriales; family Weeksellaceae; genus Chryseobacterium; species Chryseobacterium proteolyticum. The sequence continues at coordinate 721,644 of NZ_JAAOIZ010000003.1, read as the reverse complement.
CAGTTCATTAATTTGCTTGGGAAGATAACAGTTGAGGGCAGGGATAAAATTAAAGCCCCCTGTAGCCACCTCATTTCCTGCGGTTGCATCCCCGGCTAACATCTGATATACGTAAGTATTTTTTGTCGTTTTAATATATAAATTATAGTGACCGTTTCCTTGCAGCTGGTACTTGGTATCTGGAATAATAAAGTATTGTCCTGTATTTAATGTAGCAATAGGAACGACTTCGTTATTTACACGGATTTGGGTATTATCTTCTGTTGCAATTACTAATGCCTCCTCCATATTGGCGCCGATATTTCCGTTTCCTTTGACGAGCGCAAATTCATTTCCAAGCCTGTCAACGGGGACAGCCTGATCCATTAGAATATCTGAACTGGTGGGGTAATTCCCTGCATACTGGCCATTAAAATTTCCATTGGTGATATTTACAGGTTTATTAGCGGTTATTTTCGCTCCAATAAATCCGTCAAAGTTTCCGGCAATATCTCCGATACCATCTATAATGTAAGATTTCCCCTTATTAAGTGTAAATGTAATCACAGGGTTAGTAGCTCCTGTTGTTCCATTGGAAAACTGTACAGTAGGCTTATATCCGGATATGGTAACCGTTGTATTATCTTCAGTAGCCAGGATACTGGTCATAAAGTTTAAAATAATATTAGTAACACTGATCGGAGCATTGGCTGCGTAAAAAACTTTTCCAGTCGAGGGAATACCTTTTGAAGTGATAATTTCAGCATGGTTGAATACGGAAAATCTCAAATTTGCGTAAAAAGGAAATTCTGCTTTTAAATAAAGTCCTTTAGATGTGGGAGTAAATAGGTCCGTTTGCTGTGTTGTGATGATATAATCCCTTAATACATCAAATTTTTGAGGATTATTCTTACTGATGTTTACGGTACCGATTAATACATTATTATTATAAATACTTACAGGGAATGATGTTGTCCGGTTGGTAGAAAGATATAGTTTCTGATAGGGATTCGGATTTCCTGTTCTGTCTACCATCGGGGCAAACCAATGTTCTCTGTCCAATTGGGCAGATACAGACGAGAAAATATAAAATATAAATAAAAAAGATAGAATTTTATTCATTTAGTACTAGCTTTTAACGCAAATTTAATAATAATAAGTAGTAATATGTTGAAAAAATAATAAAAAAACCACGATTCGAAATCGTGGTTTTTATTATTATTCAAAAAATTCTTATTCTCTGTTTTTTACAAGGATCCAGCCGGAATATTTTATTGGTGTTTGCTTTTTATTAGGCTCATTCCAGCTAATATCAAACCAATAATTTCCTGTAGATACTCTTTTACTTCCATTGGTTGTTCCATTCCATTTATAGCCATTGGTTTTATCTCCCTGATGGATTTTAGCACCATACCTGTCATAGATATTGAATGTTAAATTTGGTTTGTACGATAATGACGAATAATCAATTACATCATTTACACCATCATCATTCGGGGTAATTACATTAACCAGGTTTGGAATAGTAACGGAAACATAAATAGGATCACAATCATAGGCGTCTTTAACATATACAACAGCATCTCCACGTGGAATATTATTAAATACATTAGAGTCCTGCCAGTTTATGTTATCAATAGAATATTTATAAGGAGGAGTGCCTCCTATAGCATATACTGTTATGGCATTGCTCGTTATGTCAACATTAGAAATAACAGGTTGCTCTGCGGGATATACATTAACTGTTTGTGTTGTTGTACATTCACCCGTTTTTAATTGGACAGAATAAGTACCGACTCCCACGTTAGTAATAGACTGTGTAGTAGCTCCTGTACTCCATAGATAAGAAGCAAATCCGGGACCTGCATCAAGTGTGGTTTTATCTTCCATACAGATGATTTTATCAACCAGTACTGTAGATTTTACAGGTGCCAGAACAGTAAGGGTAACTTCGGCAACTCTGTAACATCCGTTGGCATTGCTTACTTTAATATACACAACCCCGGTTGGTGCAACATAGGTAGTAGGATTTGTAATTTCATTTGTTCCATTTACTGCATCAGTAGGTGATGGGTAATATTTTTTTGTAGTTCCAGCCTGTGTGGTTACTGCAGCCAAAGTAAGATTAAATAGCCCGGTTGACGGATTTTGCTCCAGGAAGCAGGCTCTCAATGCTGCATTGGTAACAGTTGGCGTTGAAGAAACTGTTAAGTTTAACGTTACCTGTTCGCAATCAATAAATTCCGGAGCATTTCCGCAGAATTTATATACAATAGTATCCGGACCAAAGTATCCGAAATTCGGAACATAAGTAATAACACCGGTTACAGGATCAATTGTTGCGGTTCCATTCGCTGGTGGAGTTACAATGGTTACCGTTCCCGGAACATAAGTTTGGGTTGAATTTGTAAATTCAGGAACAATCGCCTGGTATCCCTCACACATGATTAGAGATTTTGTAGATTGTTCAAGGCAGGAGAATACTTTGTATACAGGTGTTGTAGCAGGTGGGCAGCTTCCTACGGTAATTCTTACGGTATAATTTCCCGCCTGAGTAGGAGTGTAAGAATTGGATGTTGCACCCGGAATTGGATTTCCATTTAGTGACCATTGGTAGGTTTCAAAACTGTCATCTACTTCCAAAACTATTCCTGGAATACAGTCTCCTGTTTGCTTCGCGATTACAGGAATTGATGAGAACCCTGCGAAGTATCCGCCATAACCCGCCGTGCTATATCCACCGTTGATTCCGGCAGTTACGGCTTTTGTTGATGTAATGGTAACATTTCCTGTAATTCCTTGTATACCATATGTTACCCATTGTGTGTTTCCTGTAAGAGGAAATGGTCCCTGTGCTGCGGTTGGAGTAGCACCATTTACAGTAACTGCTGCACCGGCTTCAGTTAAAATATTAAGTTTCAAATTAACAGTTCCTGTATAGGTTGGCATTTCCTGAATTTTCCCAATTTCATCTATTTTTCGGGGAAGGAAACAATTTAAAGGGGGGATGTAATTGTAACCTCCCGTATTATTGGCAGAGCCGGCACCAATTAATTGGTACAAATAAACATTTTTTGTAGTACGGATATAGATATTAGAGTGACCGCCCGCTTGAGTAGCATAGTCATTGGCCATAATTCTGTAATAGTCTCCCTCGTTAATGGTAGCTACTGGGGTTGTTCCCGCATTAAGATAAATTTCAGTATTGTTTTCTGTGGCAATTATAATTCCTCCTTCCATATTGTTCTGGCTTGTGGAAATACTTTTTACCATGGCAAACTCATTTCCAAGTCGGTTCGTTGGCACGGACTGGTCCATAATTAAATCCGAACCATCAGCAGATGTTGTTGTTGCATAAAACCCATTTGAATTACCATTGGTAACGGATATAGGTTTATCAGCAACAATTTTTGCTCCAATAAATCCCGTCTGGTTAGCAACGGTATTTCCAAGTCCGGCAAGAATATAGGATTGTCCCTTGTTTAATGTCGTCGTAAGTGATAGTGGAGGAGTGGTATTATTAATGAATTGTATATTGGGATCATATCCTGAAATGGTAACGGTAGTATTATCTTCTGTTGCCATTATTCCCGTTGTGAAGTTATTAGATGTGGAACTAACAGTCATAGGAGTCGCTGCGGCATAAAATTGAGTTCCAATTCCAGCTTTCCCCTTAGAAGTAACAATTTCTCCGTGAGAAATATTATATATTCTTAAAGAAGCGAAATAAGGCTTGTCTCCTTTGGTATAAACTCCAAGATTTGTGGGAACGGCAGCACTTGAAGAGCTTGTTGTTCTGATGTATTGAGCACCCAAAGTAAAGGATTGTGGGCTGTTTTTACTGATAGTAACGGTCCCGATTAATGCATTATTACTATAAATTTTGACATCAAAAGGAGTGACAGAGTCAGTAGAAAAGTAAAGCCCGTGTGCGTAGTTTGTAGCTGACGAAGATGAGCTATCAAAATAAGGAGCAAACCAGTGGTCTGTATCTCTTTGTGCAAAAAGGCAATTATAGGATAATAAACATAGGAATAAACTAAGTAAAAATCTTTTCATAGATATGGGAATTTAGGATTGTTGCAAAAATAGGAGATTATTTGATATATCATCAAGTAATTTAAAAAAAATGCAATAAAATAATAAAAAGAAACCACAATTCTAAGATCGTGGTTTGGAAATATTGTCAAATTTAATTTCTGTTTTTTACCAAAATCCAACCCGTATATTTTACAGGTGTTTTTTCTTTGTTGGATTCATTCCAGTTAATGTGATACCAGTAAGTTCCTGTGGAAATTTTTTTGCCTAAATGTTTTCCATCCCATTTGTAATTATTGAATTTATCGCCGGTGAATATTTTATTTCCGTACCTGTCATAGATAACTAGAATAAGATTCTCTTTATATGACAAGGCACTATAGTCAATATAATCATTATGTCCATCATCATTAGGAGTTATGGCATTAATAAGATTGACAACTGTAATCTCTACAGAAATCGGTTTACAATTATTGGCATCTTTTACGTAGAATGTATGTTGACCTCTGGAAAGGTTGGTAAATACATTTGAATCCTGCCAGTTTGATGTTCCATCTACGGAATATTTGTAAGGTGGTGTACCACCAGTTACAATAACAGTTGCCGTATTGTTAGAGATTTCAATCTGAGTAATTACAGGATCCTGAGTTTTGATAACCTTTACAATCTGTGTAACAAAGCATCCGTCTTTTCCAAGAATAACGGTGTATTCACCAACTCCTACTCCCTCTATGGATTGTGTAGTGGCACCCGTGCTCCATTGATATGAATCGTAACCAGGGCCTGCATCAAGATTGGTTCTAGAATCAATACAAATATATTTATCAAGCAGAGTAGGAGATTTCTTAATGGGTTTTGCAATTAGTGTAATTTTTGCAATTCCTGTACATCCTTCATTACTTGTAATTTTAACATACACAACTCCTCCTGTGGATTCGTAATTTTGTGGATTTGTGATCTGATTGGTATTAGCGTTCAGGTCAGCTAAAGTAGGATAGTATTTTTTTGTTACTAAATTAAAATCAATAACATTGGCTGTCGTTAAATTAAAATAAGCCTTATTTTCATACTGACATGCTTCCAGGGTAGCATCTTTTACAATAAAAGGGACAACTGTCAGATTTACAGTTACTGTTTCGCAGTCGATGAATTCCGGAGCATTTCCACAGAAAGTATAAACGATTACATCTGGTCCAAAATATCCCGGCGCAGGATTGTAAGTAATTATTCCTGTAGAAGGATTTAGGATTGCTGTTCCGTGAATAGGTGCTGTTAAAATTGATACAGTACTCGGAACAGGTGTTTGCGTAGAGCTTGAAAAGGTTGGGGTTATAATTTTAGTGGCACATATATTTATACTGGTTGTTATATTTTTCATACAGGTAAAAACCTTATAAATTGGAGTTGTTACCGGACAGCTTCCCATTGTTACTTTTACAGTGTAGTTTCCTGATTGTACTGGAGTATAGGTGCTATTTACAGCTCCGGGAATGGCTACTCCATTTAAATACCATTGATAAGTTTCATATCCATCGTCAACTTCCAAAACAATACCAGGGACACACTCACCGCTTTTTTTCGTAATTACCGGGACAGATGAAAATCCTGCGAAGTATCCTCCATAACCTGCAGTGCTATATCCTCCATTAATTCCTGCAGTTACCGCTTTTGTAGATGTGATGGACACATTTCCTGTAATCCCTTCAATGGCATAGGTTTGCCATTGGGTATTGCCCGTCAAAGGGTAAGGTCCTTGTGAAGGAGTTGGGGCGACTCCATTGACAAGGACGGCTGCACCTGTCTCAGTGAGAATATTCAATTTCAGTGTTATTGGACTGTTTATATTAGGCATTTGGTTAATATTTCCAATTTCATCTATCTTCCTGGGCAGGAAACAGTTGAGTGGTGGAATGTAATTAAATCCACAGGTCGCGTTACTATCTCCTACAGCTACAAATTGATATAAATATACTTTTTTAGATGTGGAGATAAACATATTGGAATGTGTTCCTGCTCCGGTTTGTGTGACATAATTGGATTCATTAATTCTATACCACTGTCCCGCATTTATGGTAGATATTGGATTTGGAGAACCATTTAAAAATATATCAGTATTATCTTCTGTTGCAATAATAATCCCGCCTTCCATATTTTGAGATGGGGCTGTGGACCTAGTTTTGACCATGGCAAAAGTATTGCCAAGTCTTTCAATAGGAACAGATTGATCAAGAACAGGATCAGAGCCCCCCGAGCTGAGTATTCCGAAATTACCATTACAGCTTCCGTTAGTAAGAGCTACAGGCTTATCAGCTACAACCTTAGCACCTATAAAACCTGTAAGGTTGGCGCTGGAATTCCCGGAACCTGCAAATATAAATGATTGTCCTTTGTTTAATGTGAAAGTATGTGAATTTCCTGTAGGTGTTCCTCCATAAAAAGTAACGCCTGTGCTATTCCATGAGACAGTTACGGTTGTGTTATCTTCTGTAGCAAGAATTCCTGCTGTAAAATTATAAATTGCACTTATTGCGCTATTTGGACTGGATGCTATGAAAAATTCTTTGCCAATACCTGCTTTCCCTTTACTGGTGATAATTTCACCATGTGCGCTTTGTGCCATTCTTAAGCTGCAGTAAAAGCGTTTATCACCTTTAAGATATAACCCTTTATTAATTATTTTAAATCCATCAGCTATATTAGTTGCAAGTATTACATTGTTATTTAGAGTGAATGTTTGTGGATTTCCTTTGCTGATTATAGCTGTTCCAATTATAGAATTGTTGTTATAGATTTTAACTTCAAATGGGATTACTGAATCTGTTGATAGGTATAAGGCATTAGTATATCCTTCAATAGTACTGTAATAAGGCGCTATCCAGTGGTCTGTATCCCTCTGGGCAAAGAGTGTATTAATTATAAAAAGAACCAGAACTAGACTAAAGAAATATTTTTTCATGGTATTGGGAATTATAATTTTATACAAAAATAGTAGATTATTTGATATGTTTTAATAATAATCTATTACAACAATAAAAAACCACGATTAATTAATCGTGGTCTAATTATTTAATAATTATTTAATGTTAATTTCTATTTTTTACTAAAATCCAACCCGTATATTTTATAGGTGTTTTTTCTTTGTTGGATTCATTCCAGTTGATGTGGTACCAATAAGTTCCGGTCACTATCTTTTTATCGAAATGTCTTCCATCCCATTTGTAATTGTTGAATTTGTCGCCAGTGAATATTTTATTTCCGTACCTGTCATAGATAACAAAGCTAAGATTCTCTTTATAACCCAGTTCACTGTAATCAATATAATCATTGATATTGTCGCCGTTTGGAGTTATTGCGTTGATTAAGTTAGGAACCGTAATTTCAACAGAAATAGGTGTGCAATTATTGGCATCTTTTACGTAGAATGTATGCTGACCTCTGGAAAGGTTAGTAAATACATTTGAATCCTGCCAGTTTGATGTTCCGTCTACGGAATATTTGTAAGGTGGTGTACCACCAGTTACAATAACAGTTGCCGTATTGTTAGAGATTTCAATCTGAGTAATTACAGGATCATGAGTTTTGATAACCTTTACAACCTGTGTAACAAAGCATCCGTCTTTTCCAAGAATAACGGTGTATTCACCAACTCCTACTCCCTCTATGGATTGTGTAGTGGCACCCGTGCTCCATTGATATGAATCGTAACCAGGACCTGCATCAAGATTGGTTCTTGAATCAATACAAATATATTTATCAAGCAGAGTAGGAGATTTCTTAATGGGTTTTGCAATTAGTGTAATTTTTGCAATTCCAGTACATCCTTCATTACTTGTAATTTTAACATAAACAACTCCTCCCGCAGAACCATAGTGTTGAGGTTCTGTGATCTGATTGGTATTAGCGTTCAGGTCAGCTAAAGTGGGGTAGTATTTTTTTGTTACTAAATTGAAGTCAATAACATTGGCTGTTGTTAAATCAAAATAAGCTTTGTCTTCATATTGACACGCTTCCAGGGTGGCATCCTTTACGATAAAAGGGACAACTGTCAGATTTACAGTTACTGTTTCGCAGTCGATGAATTCCGGAGCATTTCCACAGAAAGTATAAACGATTACATCTGGTCCTAAATATCCCGGTGCAGGATTATAAGTTATTATTCCTGTAGAAGGGTTTAGGACTGCTGTTCCGTGAGTAGGTGCTGTTAAAATTGATACAGTACTCGGTACAGGTGTCTGTGTAGAGCTTGAAAAGGTTGGGGTTATAATTTTAGTAGCACAAGCATTTATACTGGTTGTTGTATTTTTCATACAATTGAAAACCTTATAAATAGGCGTTGTTACAGGAGGGCATGTTCCCATACCAACTTTCACGGTATAATTTCCTGCCTGGGTAGGAGTGTAAGTATTGGTAGTAGCGCCAGGAATGGCAACCCCGTTTAGATACCATTGATAAGTTTCATATCCATCGTCAACTTCCAAAACAATACCAGGAACACACTCCCCTGTCTTTTTACTGATTACTGGTACTGATGAAAATCCTGCAAAGTAACCCCCATATCCTGCGGAGCTATATCCGCCGTTGATTCCTGCAGTTACCGCTTTTGTAGATGTGATGGATACATTTCCTGTAATCCCTTCAATGGCATAGGTTTGCCATTGGGTATTGCCCGTCAAGGGGTAAGGTCCTTGTGCGGCCGTTGGAGCGACTCCGTTCACTAAAACAGCTGCTCCTGTCTCTGTTAAAATGTTTAGCTTTAATGTAATCCCACTTGAAATACCCGGCATCTGATTAATGTTTCCAATTTCATCAATCTTTCTGGGCAGGAAACAGTTTAGAGGTGGGATGTAATTAAATCCACAAGTAGCATTACTATCTCCTACAGCTACAAATTGATATAAATATACTTTTTTGGATGTGGAAATAAACATATTGGAATGTGTTCCCGCTCCGGTTTGTGTTACATAACTTGTTTCGTTGATTCTATACCATTGTCCTGCATTGATTGTTGCTACAGCAGTAGGAGAGCCATTTAAAAATATATCAGTATTATCTTCTGTGGCTATGATGATTCCGCCTTCCATATTTTGAGATGGGGCTGTGGACCTAGTTTTGACCATGGCAAAAGTATTACCCAGCCTTTCTACTGGGACAGACTGGTCGAGAACAGGGTCAGAACCTCCGGATCCTAATATCCCGAAATTTCCATTGCAGCTACCATTGGTTAATGTAACGGGTTTGTCGGAGACAACTTTAGCACCGATAAATCCGGTAAGATTTGGGCTGGAATTCCCGGAACCTGCAAATATAAATGATTGTCCTTTGTTTAATGTGAAAGTATGTGAATTTCCTGTAGGTGTTCCTCCATAAAAAGTAACGCCTGTGCCATTCCATGAGACAGTTACAGTTGTGTTATCTTCTGTAGCAAGAATTCCTGCGGTAAAATTGTATAGTGAACTTGTTGAAGTGTTAGGGCTGGATGCTACGAAAAATTCTTTACCAATACCCGCTTTTCCTTTACTGGTGATGATTTCGCCATGTACGCTTTGTGCTAATCTTAAACTACAATAAAAAGGCTTGTCCCCTTTAAGGTATAGTCCCTTACTTGTTGCAGTAAAAGCATTTGCTGTAGTGTTGGCCATTATAAGGGCATTGTCCGTGATGGTATAGACCTGTGGGCTCCCTTTGCTGATTGTAACAGTGGTAACCACGGCATTATTATTATAAATTTGTACATCAAAGGGAGTGACCGAATCTGTAGATAAATATAATGCATTGGTATATCCTCCAACTGTATCATAATAAGGGGCTATCCAGTGCTCAGTATCTCTTTGTGCGAAAAATAGGTTAATTGTAAAAAAGAACAGTAATAAACTGAGTAGAAATCTTTTCATAAACTTTGGAATTAGGATTTCTACAAATTTAAAATAATATTTGATATATCATTAATAAATTACGGGCTAAAATAAAAAATAATTCATAATTATATGTCAAAATCTTTTGAGTGTATGAAAATTATAATCGTAAAAAGAATAATTTTTACCATGGCGATTTTAAGTTCAAAAAAAATAGTATGAGCATAAAAAAATCCCGATGAATTTTCATCGGGATTTTATTATCTTAAGAAGACAAGATTAGTTAAGACTTACTCTTACAAATCCTGTAACTTTTAAATCTCCATTAACAGATTTTACATAGTCTGCAACAGACTGGCTTCCATCTTTAATAAATGCCTGGTGAACCAAAGTGTTTTCTTTGTAGAATTTCTGCATTTTTCCTTTAAGGATGTTGTCGATAATGTTTTCAGGTTTACCTTCTTTAGTAAGAAGTTCTCTTTCGATTTCTAATTCCTTGTCAATAGTTTCTTGAGAAACTCTTGTTTCGTCAAGAGCGATAGGGTTCATTGCAGCAACCTGCATAGAAACAGCTTTAGCAGCTTCATCAGCTCCTTCTACTTTAGAAGAAAGAGATGTAATTGCAGCGATTTTGTTTCCAGCGTGGATATAAGCTCCTAAGAAAGGACCTTCTAGTCTTTCAAAAGCACCGATCTCAATTTTTTCACCAATAACTCCTGTTTGCTCGATAAGTTTTTCAGCAACAGTAATTCCGTGGAAGTCTGTAGCTAGAAGTTCTTCTTTAGTTGCAGCAAAAATTGCCATTTCAGCTAACTCATAAGCTAACTCAATGAACGCTTCGTTTTTAGCAACAAAGTCAGTCTCACAATTTAAAGAAATAACAGCACCTAAAGTGTTATCTTCATTTACTCTTGCAATAACAACTCCTTCAGTAGATTCTCTGTCAGCTCTGTTAGCCGCAACTTTTTGTCCTTTTTTTCTAAGGATATCTACTGCTTTTTCGAAATCTCCTTCAGCTTCAACTAAAGCTTTTTTGCAGTCCATCATACCTGCACCTGTTTGGTTTCTCAATTTTGCTACGTCTGCAGCAGCTGGTGTATAAGACATAATATCTATTATTTTTTTTATTAAGAATTAGTTTTGATTTTTTAGTTTATTTTTGAGCAGTGCAAAGATAATGATTTTAATGACAAACTAAAAATTGACTTTTCACGTTATTTATTTGTTAATAATTTTAAAATGCTTAGTTAATGAAAAAAATATTTCTCCTTATATTTTTATGCATTTTTACACTTGGCTTTTCTCAGAAGAAGAAAAGGGCCAAATCTAAAGCTGTTGTGGAAAAAGAGACTTTGATAATATATACTGAACAGGATGCTGAAAGTTCAAAGGAGGCAAGAGTAATAGCCGGATTTTTAAAACAAAACCCGAATCATGCAAAAACAGATTACTTTAAAAGGAAGCTGATAGAAATAATTATGGCGGATAATTCTCCGGAGGCAAAACCAACTATTAAGCCTATTAGTAAAGAAAAAATAGAAAAAATTGTTAAAAATAATGAATTGAACAGTGGCAAAACACTAGCCGTAAATTCAGCATCTGCACCTTCTGAAACAAAAGTAAATTATGCCAGCGTAAGCGGAAGCAAAAAATCAGAACCAAGTGAAGAGAATAAAAGGACTGCTGCTATGCTTACTCATCTTTTTAGCAATGATACTAATTTAAAAGAGGCATACATCAATATTAAAAATAGATCGAACTGTAATTTGATTGTAAAGATCAGTGGGAAAAAATATTACAATCTAAGTGTTCCTGCAAAAGGGCAGAATTTTATTTTAATAGATAAGGGAGAATATGTTTTGACAACAATGGTTTGTGATGCAAAATATTCTTCCATAAAAAAGATCAGCAAAGATATTGAGATTGAGCTGAATGTTTCTGAATAAAAAATTGAATGATCAATATAGAATAAAAAAACGGTTAAGAATTTCTTAACCGTTTTTATTTTTATCCTTTAAATTGCCCCATGGCAATGAATTTTTCTTGACGTTGAGTTTCAAGTTCCTGTCCTGTAAACTTAGAGAAAGCTTTTATGTTTTGCAAAATTGAACTTTTCAAATTCAAATATGCTGTTTCAGGATCGTAGTGTGCTCCTCCCAAAGGTTCTTCAATAATCCCATCAATGAATTTTTCTCTTAAGGCATCTTGTGGGGTAAGATTTAATGCATTCGCTGCATCTTCCTTGTGGTCCCAGTTTCTCCACAATATAGAAGAACAGCTTTCAGGTGCAATTACAGTATACCATGTGTTTTCCAGCATATATACTTTATTTCCAACACCTATTCCTAATGCTCCACCGCTAGCTCCTTCACCAATAATGTAAGTGAATATCGGAGTTTTAAGCTGAACCATTTCAAAAATGTTTCGGGCAATAGCTTCACCTTGTCCACGTTCTTCTGCTTCTAATCCAGGATATGCTCCAGGCGTGTCCACTAAAGTTACAACCGGGATGCGGAATTTTTCAGCTAATTTCATTAGTCTAAGAGCTTTTCTATATCCTTCAGGATTTGGCATCCCAAATCTTCTGTGCTGTCTTTCTTTGGTTGTTCTCCCTTTTTGGGTTCCGATGATCATTACTTTGTGACCATCCAGAGTAGCTAAGCCTCCAACCAATGCCGGATCATCTGCAAAATTTCTGTCTCCGTGAAGCTCCAGAAAACTACCCTTGTCTGCAATACCATTGATATGATCCAATGCATAAGGACGATCAGGGTGACGGGATAGTTGTACTCTTTGCCATGGAGTAAGGTTTCCATAGATCTCTTTTTTCTTCTCTATGATCTTATCCTCAATTTGACTACATGCTAATTTTACATCAACACCACTTTCTTCTCCTACTAAAGAACATGTTTGGTATTGGTCCATTAATTCTTTTATAGGAAGTTCGAAACTTAAATATTCCATTCTTGAAGTAAATTATATCGTTCAAATTTATGAAAAATTATGAAACTCTATTTAAAATTATTAATAGCATTGTCTATTCTTACTATAGTTTCTTCTTTTCCAAGCAGTTCCATGATATCCGGGACATCCGGCCCTTTCAATTCTCCTACAAGAGCGAGACGTAAAGGCATCATTACTTTGCCCATTCCAAGGCCCTTGTTATCTGCAAAATCGTGTACCACCTGCTTCAATGTTTCTGCATTGAACTTTTCTGTTTTTTCTAAAACAACAGAAAGTTCACTTAAAATGGTTGCAGTGTCTTCATTCCACGCTTTCTTTGATGCTTTTTCATCATAGGAAGTAGGAGTTTCAAAGAAGAATTTTCCATTTTCATAAATGTCTTTTGGGAATGTTGCCCTTTCCTTCATAAGATGGATAATTCTGATTAGTTTATCGTCAGAAATGTGGGATAAATCAAGATCTGTACTTTTTAAAATGTCAAGAAGTTCTTTATCAGACTTTAACTGAATATATTGATGGTTGAACCACTCCGCTTTCTCTTTACTGAATCTCGCACCTGCTTTATGAACTTTGTGAAGATCAAATTCTTTTATCATTTCTTTCAATGGAAGAATTTCCTTATCATCAGCAGGGGACCATCCTAAGAGAGCGACCATATTAATAAATGCATCCGGAAGATATCCGTTTTCTCTGTAACCTTTGGAGATATTTCCGGTTTCGGGATCTTTGAAATCTAACGGAAATACAGGAAATCCGAATTTATCACCATCTCTTTTGCTAAGTTTGCCTTTTCCTTCTGGTTTTAAAATAAGTGAAAGATGAGCAAATTGTGGAGCTTCCCATTGCATTGCTTCATATAATAAAGTATGTAAGCCCAAAGAAGGTAACCATTCTTCTCCACGAATAACATGAGTTATTTTCATCTCATGGTCGTCGATTACATTGGCAAAGTGATAAGTGGGCATTCCATCATTTTTAACCAAAACTTTATCATCTAAAGTATTGGTATTTACAGATGATTTACCACGGATAATATCCTCAAGATTTAAAATTCTGTCGACAGGCATTTTAAATCTCACCACGTAAGGTGTTTTTTCATCCAAAAGTTTTTGTACTTCTTCTTCGGATAATGCAAGGCTGTTTCTCAGGCGATTTCTTGTTTTGTTATCATAAGAAAAAACATCTCCTTTAGCTTCGTATTCTGCACGAATAGCATCCAGTTCTTCAGGAGTGTCAAAAGCCATATATGCATAATCCGTTTTTAAGATCTGCTCAGTATACCTGTCGTAAATTTCTCTTCTTTCAGATTGACGATAAGGAGCATATTTTCCTCCTTTTTTAGGACTTTCATCAGGAATGATTCCACACCATTCTAAAGCTTCTTCAATATATTCTTCAGCACCTTCTACATATCTTGCTGTATCCGTATCTTCAATTCTCAATACAAACTCGCCACCTTGATTTTTAGCGAAAAGATAATCATATAATGCGGTTCTTACACCTCCCAAATGCAAAGGTCCTGTAGGACTTGGAGCAAAACGTACTCTTACTTTCTCCATTATCAATTTTAATTTTTTGCAAATTTACTCAAAAATATATGGTTAACAGATATTTTGCGATTCTGATATTTTCTCTAGGATAAAATTCTTATAGTATTGTTAGGTAAGGATCATATATTCTTTAGACTGTTTAGAATAAATATATGTTTGGTTAAAATTAACAATTATATAATGATGAGCGTTGGAAATAATTAATAATTGTATTGATTAGGCTTAAATTAATTCAAATATTTGGGAACGTTTGTTCTTTTATTTATAGGGGTTATGGATGTTGTACAATTCCTTCTTTTGTGATATCTATCATGTGGTCATATTTTTATCTCGTGGAATGGAATTTTATTTTTGCAAAAAAAGAAATATGATAAAAAAACAATTTTCATTTTGTATTAGTGCTATACTAATGCTTTTTCTAGCTTCATGTTCTACAGAAGAACTTAATAATGAGGCCACACCAGAAAACTTGAACCGCCTGAATCGTTCAGCAGCGGGAAAATCTGCTGGAGATGGCATATATGATGTTTTAGGACATGGGTATAATGCAACTGGTGAATATGCTAATGCCAATGCTGCCGGATTTCAGGTAATTGATATAGCAAGATTTAAAGCAGAGCAGGCTTCCAGATTAGTAACTGAGAATGTAGCTACTCAGGAGTATAAAGAAGAATACGGAGAAAATGCAGAAGCTTATTCTAAAATGGTATCAACTAAAGTAGGTGCTACAGTAGGATTTCCATTGTTTAAAAAAGTTCTCTCTGCATCTTTTAATTTAGCTGTAACCAATAATAATAAATTTGATGCTAAATATATATATGGAAGTTATAATCTTACAATTAAACAAAAGAGACTAAGGTTTAATACCACATCTGATGTTTTAGCAAACTATTTGACACCAGAGTTTACTCAGGACTTACAAACTAAAACCCCACAACAAATTGTTAATGATTATGGGACTCACGTATTATTAGATATTTATACAGGAGCAAAAATGGATATTTTATTCCAATCCGAAACGACTAATGAAAATCGTGAATATGCTGCTAGAGTGGGAGTTAAGGTTGCTGTAGCATCTATTGTTGATGTTAATGTTAACAATGATGTTGAAACTTCAAGCTCTAATAAAAATTATTCTAAAAAGCTTTCTTATAAGACAAGAGGAGGAGATCCATCGAAAGGGTTAATGGGAGAGTTAAATTTAGACCAAAGTAATCCTAAGATTAATATTTCAAACTGGCAAAATAGTTCAACACCGAATAACTCTGTTTTGGTAGATTTTGGGAATAATGGATTGGTTATTATTTATGATTTGGTAAAGGATCCAGTTAAAAAGGCGCAGCTTAAAGCCTATGTTGATCAATATTTGATTGATAATCAAGTGTCTTTAGATTATACTACCACTATGTTATATGGTTATAAAAATGATCCAAGTAGTGATCATTACTTTTCTTTCGAAACTAATTTGCAACCATCCAGTTATTGGACGAATGAAGGGCCAACATTTAGAGCCTTTAGGTACAAAGCTCCTAATACAATTCCTATTTATTGCTACAAAAGTACTTCAGGATCAGAGCACTATTTTTCAAAAAGCAGTACGTTGCAACCTACTTCTTATTGGAACATCTACATGGGGTTAGCCTTTTATGCATATAAAGAACCTGGCGCTGGAAGGGTAGCTATATATAACTATAAAGCAAGAAATACGGGTGATCATTATCTTTCTACAAATCCAAACTTAGGTCCATCTAGTTATTGGGTTAATGAAGGAATCGAATTTTATGCCCCGGTAAATTAATTTTTTTATATTAAAACAATTAAAAATAAAAAAGGCTGTCTGAATCTTCAGGCAGCTTTTTATATATTTGCTCATTTACGAAAGTATCCTATTCCAAATATTTACGGTATCCAGTTCCTCATTTTTCAAATTATAATTTTGGGAAACAAAGTCTGAAGCCATTTTTCCTTTATGCAAGATCTCTGAAGGATTATTTTCATAAGATTTCAATACTTCTTCTATTTTTTGGACAAACTCAATAATATTTCCATCTTCAACAGGACTTGAGAAATCATTTTTAAAATATTCTTTTCCTCCTTGCCCCCGATATCCTATAACATAGCAACCACAGGCCATAGCTTCTACAGGAGGTAAACCAAAGCCCTCTTTGTGATTAAAACTTAAAAATAGAATACTTTCTTTCATAATATTCGCAACTTCTTCCTCAGTTTTATTATCTATCGGAACAAGGTTCCAGCCATTTAAAGATTTCCTTTGTTTTAAGATTGAAATTACCTGTGTAACATCATCCCCCAGTTTTCTTGGCATAAAACAAATCTGCTTTTCTCTTCTATCGTGAAAATTAAAAACACTTGAATCCACTCCCAATCTCATTTTTAATATATTGGATAAAGGGAACGTAAATTTCATATAATTAAGAGCGTCCTCTGAAGCAACTACAGTAGCAAGCGTTTTTGGGTGATTATATGGGTTTATTTGATAATCTTCATGTATAGAAAAATATCCAAAAGTATAGTAGCAGTTCTGATTGAAAATAACCTTTGAAATGTCTTTTTCAATATTGTGTATGTGTGGACCATATATTTCAGGGAATACCAGGATAGAATCTTTTTCAATTTTTTTACTTTTCCTTTGAAGAAAGGAAAGTGCTATTTTTCTAAAAAAGTTAACTTTTTTCTCTTTGTATGAATATTTTAGTTTTTTGAATAGGTATGGGCTATATTCAATTGGTACCTCCGTCTTAAACCAATCATCTTTTTTACCAATTTTTTTATGTAAAATAACGGCATTAAAGCCATTCCGGTTAAGTGTTTCTACCTGTCGATAGATTTGCTTTACACCTCCGCTGGCAAACTTATTATTAGGACATACAAAGTATATTTTAGTTTTCATTTAAAGAAATTATTGATTTTATCCAGTTTTTAATGTAATATTTTTCTTTGATCCAATCTAAAGGCTCCTCATATGCATTTGTAATAAAATTCTCAGGGATGATCAAATTTTTTACATTTTCAACGACAAGGATGTTATTAGGGTTATAAAAATCATAGTTAATAATCTCTTTATTCGTTGTAATTAGTTTCTTGCTCAGCCCTAAAGCTTCATAAGGCCTAAAAGATAATCCCTTTTGGTGAGGATGGGCTAGATCCAGGATTATCTTACTGTCCAGATAATATTTATATGATTTTGAAAAAGGAATAATCTCATGAATTACTTCTATATTATCGGGTAAATCTTCTTTGATTGGGACTGATTTATATGTGAAAATTTTTCCTTTTGCAGAAATGTTGTTAGAATTAAAATAATCAAAAAAATGAATTGTCTCCTCTATTCTTTGATCATAAGTTGCTAAATAGCTTACATCATATTTTACAGCAGTACCTTTATTTTTAACAAAATAAAAGTTTGTTATATAATGTAAATGATAATGTTCACAATCTTCAGAATCAAAACTACAACAAATATTAAATTGGTTAATATATTCTTTTTGAGCTGGAATTTTTTTAATACTATCCCAAAATAAAACAATTGAGACTTTAGATTTTTGTAGTGCTGAAGCTAAGTCAGCTTGACTTAATACATCGGGCCTGTTAACAAGTAGTATATCATAATCATTACTGTTAATTATATGTTGGATGTGCTGTCCTCTTTTAATATTTTTTAAGTTTTTTCTTAGAAACGTTTTCAGAAAAAAATTATATACTTTTTCAAAAATATTTTTATATTGATATGGTAGAGTAGAATTAATATGAGTAACCTCACATTCACTATATTTTTTCAAACCATCAAACACAACTTCATTAAAACCATAATACCCCGGAGCTATAAATAGGAGTTTCTTTTTCATATTCTCAATTATTCAAATCAAATAATTTATTAGTCCAATTATCAATTGTGTAAAAGTAATAAATATTGTCTGGAATCTTCTCGTACGGCTGTTCAAAAAATTGGGTATTCAGATTACTGCAGGTTTCATCTAGAACTAGGATGTTGTTGGGATTATAAAAGTCGTAGTCTTTAATAGCTTTGTTGTCGGTAATGATTTTCTTTTCGAGTGCCATTGCTTCAAAAACCCTGAAACTTAATCCGTGTTGGTTTTCCCGTGTAAGATCGAGTAGGGCTTTCGAGTTTTTATAATATCCCGGAAGATCCTGATGGGAAATTTTCTTGATACTAAAGATAATGGATAAGCTTTCCGGCACAGTAATAAATAAATTCTTTAGTTGATTTTTCCAGCTTTTCTTACCGATAATCATAATTTGAAATTTTAAATTCAAAGCGATTAACTTCTTCGTAAGTAACTTAATAAAAGAGACTCTTTTATTATCGTAGGATGTAATATAGAAAAGATCCATTTCCGGATTCTGCTCCTCCGAAGAATGGTGATCCAGATAAATATAATTGGTCAGCTTTTCAAAAGCGTGTTTTTTAACATCAATAATATCAAATGAAAAAATTTTATCAAAAAGCTTAAGTTTTTCAATTTCAACAGGGAGCCTTTCAAGGCTATCGTATAGATAAGTAATAAGTCTTTTGCTGTATGCCTTAATTTCCTGAAGAGTAGATATATCAAATGTGTCAGGATTTAGAACCAAAATTTGATCCTGAGGGCCTAATGCTGCAAGCGAATCGATAACAAACTGTTGTCTTTTCTCCGTTTTCAGGTTCTTATTTAAAAAAACCTTACTGATGGCATTAGTTGCTCTCTCCTGAAAGTTTGAATGCGTAACGTTTCCGATTTTAATATGATGTGCATCAATACCCTTTTTACATAGTGTATCTACAATATGTTTGTCGTAGCCCCAAAAATCATAACTAATTACACAAATCTTCATTCAACTATTTTTGTTCCTTTTTTAATGATTCATACGTTTCATAAGTGCTTAACGCCTGCAAATATGAAAGCTGATAACCTTCTTTTCCATCTAATATTCCTAACCGCAAAATGTATGCCTTGAAAAACTTGAACGCTGTTTTGGAATATTGTGTTATTAGATTAAATTTTTTTCCTTTATTTGATAGTTCCTGTCCTTTCAGAATTCCATAATGAATCATTTTATTTTTATAAGACTCATAATCTGAAACGGAAAAATGAAGTAGTTTATTCTTCAATTCTCCAATTGTTCCGGAAACTTCTAATGTTTCATGTACTTTTTTTTCTGAAATATATCTCGCCTTTGACTTTCTGAACAATCTGAAGTTCTTGTCAGTCTGGGTTCCTGAATAATGAATAGGTTTCCCTGCAAAGAAGAATTTTCTGTAAAAATAATAAGCATCTTTTTTGTCCGGTTTTTCAAGTTCATTAATTATTTCAGCTTTAAGATCCGGGGTAATTCTTTCATCACCATCCAGAAATAGGACCCAATCATTTTTAGCCTGATCCAGAGCTATGTTTCTTTGTTTAGTAAAATCTTCAAATTTGTTTTGGATGATTTTTACATTAGGATTAGCTTTAGCAATATCTAAGGTTTTATCGGTGCTAAAAGAATCTACAATTATAATTTCATCACAAAAATCAAAACATTCAAGGACTTCCTGTATATTCTTTTCCTCGTTATATGTTATGATTAAGCCGCTTATATTTATCATAACCATTTAGATGTTTGAAAACCATTAAAGTTAGGTCTTCTAAAACAGTTTTAATTTTCCAAAGATAAGTTTTAATTTGAATTTTTCTATGGAGTCATCCCCTTTTATATCTATTCTACATAGCTCATATTTCTTAGATGGATAGTAATTTACTCTGTTTCCAATTCTTACGGCGAAATCAATTCCCAACTTTTTTAAGGTAAAAAAAAGCTTTTTCTTATCCTCACCTTTCTTGGGGTATTTTCCATAAGGATAAGCGAGGATCTTTTTATACCTAATATGATGGTCATTGAGAATTTGCATATTTGTTTCAAGATCCTTTTCGGTTTCTTCTGGTGTTAATGTTCTCAGATTTTCATGAGCATGAGTATGCAAGGCAATCTCAAAATAATTCGGATCAAGATTTCTGATATCTTCAAAAGTCATCATGGGATAATCTTTGTATCCCTCCTGAATAAATTTTGTAGGAATAAATATAACAGCTTTTAAGTTGTATTTTTCCAATAGGGAAGGGAGATAGTCGAAATTATTTTTATAACCATCATCGAAGGTTAATATAATGCTATTCTTAGTCGGAATGTTGATATCCGAAAAGAATTTAGAAGTGTAATTTTTGTCTTTCAGATATTTAAACTGACGCTCAAGATTATCAAGGCTTACCATGAGGGCATCTGTACTTTTTTCTCCTATCTGGTGGTACATGAGGATAATCAATCTGTTTTCAGTGAAGAAAATGAGATAGAGTCTGAAATGTATCACTAACAATACCAATATAATAGATATAATAATTAGGTATAACATCATAGGGCTTTCTTGTGGTATTTTTTTTCAAGTTCTTCTAATTTTATTTTTTCACGAAGTTTAATGTACTTGAGAAATGTATAATAAGACATAGTTTTAGCGATATAGTATCCGGCAAACCCATCCAGGAAGCCAAATTTAAAGATAAAAACTTTTATAAATTCGAAAACAGGGCTTACAATAACCTTAAAACGCTTGATTCTTTTTCCTTTTTCAAACATTTTCTCGGCCATCATATCAGAATATTTATTGATTTTTGATACATGGCAATGTATACTTCTGTAGGTATAGTGATCAAGCCTGCCATCGAGATTTCCTGCTTTTTTATCAGAGATCAGATATTCATGTACTTTATCATCTGAATATTTTGCCGAATCCTTCCTGAACAATCTTTCTCGGGATACAGTTCCCCAGCCTCCATACCTTATCAAATGAGTCCCTAGGTGGTTATTAAATTTCGTCTTATAAATATGATATTCAGGATTATTTAACGACGTTACATGCCTGATAGAATTTCTTAGTTCCTTATCAGGGACTTCATCAGCGTCCAGAAATAAAATCCATTCACCAGAACATAATGAAAGGGCATGGTTTTTCTGTTCACCATACCCGTTAAATTTCTTTTCAAAAAACTTGACCTCGGGATATTGTTGAAGGACAATTTCTTTTGTGCGATCAGTTGAATAGCTATCGACGATT
This sequence comes from Chryseobacterium sp. LAM-KRS1, assembly GCF_013184525.1. Classification (GTDB taxonomy): domain Bacteria; phylum Bacteroidota; class Bacteroidia; order Flavobacteriales; family Weeksellaceae; genus Chryseobacterium; species Chryseobacterium proteolyticum. The sequence continues at coordinate 700,153 of NZ_JAAOIZ010000003.1, read as the reverse complement.
ATAATTTCATCGACGATATTATAAAGGGAATCTAAAAGTCTTGCAATGTTATGCTCTTCATTATAAGTAATGACAGCCAGAGTAAGAGACATTATTTAAACTCGAGAATCGTTTTTTTAATGATTTCTATACAATCAAGTAACTGCTCCTCTGTAATGACCAAAGGTGGTGCTAATCTGATGATATTTCCGTGAGTAGGCTTGGCAAGCAGTCCGTTTTCTTTTAATTTCAGACACAGGTTCCACGCTGTAGAACTGTCAGGAGTATCATTGATTAGAATCGCATTTAACAATCCTTTACCTCGTACTTTAGTAATAAGGTCAGATTTTTCAATTAATTTTTGAATCTCATTTCTGAAAAGCTGTCCTAATTGTTCGGCTCTTTCAGATAAGTTCTCATCTGCTACAACATCTAAAGCTGCTACGGCTACTGCACAGGCTATTGGATTTCCTCCAAATGTTGAACCGTGCTGTCCGGGTTTAATAACGTTCATGATTTCATTGTTAGCAAGAACAGCAGATACAGGATACATTCCTCCTGAAAGTGCTTTCCCTAAAATCAGGATATCTGGCTGCACATTTTCATGGTAACAGGCAATCAGTTTCCCGGTTCTTGCAATACCCGTCTGTACTTCGTCCGCAATAAAAAGAACATTATGTTTTTTACACAGCTCAGAAGCTCCTTTAAGAAAGCCCTCATCCGGAACATACACTCCGGCTTCACCCTGAATGGGCTCAACTAAAAATGCGGCAATATTTTCTGCTTTATTGTTTAATACTTCTTCCAGAGCTGAAAGATCATTATATGCGATTTTAATAAAACCCGGGGTAAAAGGCCCATAATTTTGATTCGCATCCGGATCGTTAGAAAATGAAACAATAGTAGTTGTTCTACCATGGAAATTATTTTCGCAAACAATTATTTTCGCTGCATTTTCTGAAATACCTTTAACTTCATAACTCCATTTTCTGGCAAGTTTCACTGCTGTTTCTACTGCTTCAGCACCAGAGTTCATGGGTAACACTTTATCAAAACCAAATAAAGTAGTAATCTTCTTTTCGTACTCTCCTAATTTTGAATTGTAAAAAGCTCTTGAGGTAAGGGCAAGCTTTTTAGCCTGATTAACTAAAGCATCTACGATTTTTGGATGGGAGTGGCCCTGGTTTACGGCAGAATATGCTGAAAGAAAATCATAATATTTCCTGCCTTCTACATCCCATACAAATACACCTTCTCCTCGGTCTAAAACTACGGGAAGAGGATGGTAATTATGTGCTCCATGCTTGTCTTCAAGGTCGATAAAATACTGTGAATTTTTTTCTGTTTCTACTGTTGACATATTCTTTTGGTTTTGTACAAAGTTAATAATTTAATATGATAAGGTATCAATAAAAAACTGCCCCGATTTGAGGCAGTTTCTGTTTTTTATATTAAATAATCTTAATGATTATCATATTTTCTATCCATTACAAAGTCTTCCATGAACTTTGTAGTGTAGTTTCCTGCAAGATAATTTTCGTCATCCATTAATTGTCTGTGGAAAGGAATCGTTGTTTTTACTCCTTCAATATAAAACTCTTCCAATGCACGTCTCATTTTAGCAATTGCTTCTTCACGGGTTTGAGCCGTAGTAATTAGCTTTGCAATCATAGAGTCGTAATTAGAAGGGATCGTATATCCTGAGTAAACATGAGTGTCTACTCTGATTCCATGTCCCCCAGGGATATTTAATCCTGTTATTTTTCCTGGAGAAGGTCTGAAGTCAGCATATGGATCTTCAGCATTAATTCTACATTCAATTGAATGTAATTTCGGGTAATAATTGATTCCTGATATTGGAGTTCCTGCAGCTAACAGGATCTGTTCCCTGATCAAATCATAATCAATTACCTGCTCGGTAATAGGGTGTTCTACCTGGATCCTTGTGTTCATTTCCATGAAATAGAAATTTCTGTGTTTGTCCACCAGGAATTCGATTGTTCCCACACCTTCGTAACCAATGAATTCAGCTGCTTTTACTGCTGCCGCACCCATTTTCTCACGAAGTTCATCGGTCATAAACGGAGAAGGAGTTTCTTCTGTCAATTTTTGATTTCTTCTTTGTACAGAACAGTCTCTTTCAGAAAGGTGACAGGCTTTACCATATTGATCTCCTGCAACCTGAATTTCGATATGTCTAGGCTCTTCAATTAATTTTTCCATGTACATACCTCCGTTTCCAAAAGCGGCTACAGCCTCCTGAATGGCAGAATCCCAATGCTCCTTAAGATCTTCTGCTTTCCAGACAGCTCTCATTCCTTTTCCACCTCCACCGGCAGTTGCTTTGATCATTACAGGATATCCTGTTTCTTCAGCAACTTTCACTGCATGCTCATATGATTCAATAAGACCGTCAGAACCTGGAACACATGGCACACCTGCAGCCTTCATGGTTGCTTTGGCGTTCGCCTTGTCACCCATTTTCTCAATTTGTTCTGGGGAAGCACCAATAAACTTAATCCCATTTTTCTGACAGATTCTAGAAAAATTCGCATTTTCAGATAGGAATCCATAACCAGGGTGAATAGCATCTGCATTAGTAATTTCTGCAGCAGCAATGATATTTGGAATTTTAAGGTATGAGTCTTTGCTCATTGCAGGACCAATACAAACTGCCTCATCGGCAAATCTTACGTGAAGACTGTCTTTATCTGCAGTAGAGTAAACTGCAACGGTTTTGATCCCCATTTCTTTGCAAGTACGAAGAATACGCATTGCAATCTCGCCACGGTTGGCTATTAATATTTTTTTGAACATCTTCTTCAATTTGAAAATTAGATAATTTGAAAATTAGATAATGTTATTTTAATGTAGAATTTAATCTAACATCCAATGTCTAACATCTAACTTCTAAATTAAGATGGATCTACTAGGAATAAAGGTTGGTCGTACTCTACAGGAGTAGCATCGTCTACCAATATCTTAACGATTTTACCGCTGATCTCAGATTCTATCTGGTTGAATAATTTCATTGCTTCAATTACACAAACGATTTTTCCGTTGGAAACTTCATCACCTACATTTACAAAAACGTCTTTATCTGGAGATGGCTTTCTGTAGAAAGTACCAATCATTGGAGACTTAATAGTTAAATACTTGCTGTCATCAGAAGCTGCTTCTACTTTTTCAGTTGGAGTAGTGGCAGCTGGAGTTTGTACAGGAGCTGCTACTTGCTGAGGAGCAGTGTGGTAAACTGCTGGTTGTGCATAGTTTACTTCGCTTCCTGCTAATGGAGTTTTAATAGTGATTTCGAAATCTTTAGTCTTGTATTTAACCTCTGAAACTTCGGCTTTAGATACAAACTTAATAAGATTTTGTATGTCTTTAATGTCCATAAATTTGATATTTGATTTTGAGCCAAAGATACCAAAAAAACATAAAAAACAACAAAAAATCGCCCAATTTTGATGAAATTGGGCGATTTTTGTATTAAAATGAGGTTTTTTTAAATTTACCTCTTAGTTTTCTTCAGTAGTTTCCACTGTTTTCTCTAGTACTACTTTACCTCTATAGTAAAGTTTTCCTTCATGCCAGTGAGCTCTGTGATAAAGGTGGTGTTCACCTGTAGTTGCATCTTTCGCTAATTGAGGAACTACTGCTTTGTAGTGAGTTCTTCTCTTATCTCTTCTTGTGGACGACTGTCTTCTCTTTGGATGTGCCATTGTGTAATAACTTTTTTAATTTGATGAGCGATGAGATTTTTTTCATCATCTCATCATATTTAAATTATTTTAATTTTTATCTTTTAATTTTTTTAAAGCTTCCCATCTTGGGTCACTCTCATGTTCTTCCTCTTCTTTTTCTTCAATATCTTTAGGACTGAACTGGTCCAAAATTTTTAAATCTTCATCACTTACGTCAGGAGATACTTTTTTCATAGGTATGGAAAGTACTACATTTTCGTAAATCAACTGTGCTACATTGAAAGCGTGGTCCGAGCTTGGAATAGTAATAACGTTTTCGTCACTATCATCATATTCTTCTCCAAACTTGACCAGGACTTTAATTTCATTTTCAATCTGATGGTCAAAATCGGCGCTTGTAATATCGCAAACCAATTCTACGGTTCCATCAATTTTTATTTCAAACTCTAAAAAAGTAGTATGCTTTTCCAAAAGAACATCTACTGTTATTCTAGGATTTGTAAATTCCTGTTCAGTGTCAAATAATTGAAAGAACGATTGGTCTATCTCAAATTTGAACTGATGCTTGCCGTTTTTTAATCCGGAAAAGCTTACGTCATAGTTTCTTAACTTGTCCATAAAATGAGTGTGCAAAAATATGCATTTTTTTTATAATTACAAATAAAATATCAAACAAATTAATTTTAAATGTGTTTGGAAGAGTTATGCTTCATTTTCATCAGGAAGATCTTCATCTATTCCATTATCTACAGCCATTTTTCTTGGCTGCATCCTGTTGCTCATAAGATCGTTATATTCGCTTCTGTTCTTAAAAATTTTAATAGCTGTAAAAATAGCTTCTGTAAAACTCTGTTCATCGGCGATATTTTTTCCTGCAATATCATAAGCGACTCCATGGTCGGGAGAAGTTCTGATAAAAGGTAGTCCTGCAGTATAATTTACACCTTCTTCATAAGCCAGTGTTTTGAAAGGAGCAAGGCCCTGATCATGGTACATTGCTAAAACAGCATCGAAGTTTTTATATTTATTGGGTTGGAAAAAACTGTCCGCAGGAAATGGTCCGAAAGCTAAAACTCCATTGTCTGAAAGTTCTTTGATGGCTGGTCCGATAATCTCTATTTCCTCGCTGCCAATTACTCCTCCGTCTCCGGAATGGGGATTCAGTCCTAATACGGCAATTTTTGGTTTTTGAATACAGAAATCTTCAATTAAAGTTTGGTTTAAGGCTTTGATCTGTTTTTTGATTTTTTCTTTCGAAATACTTTCGGCTACCTTAGCTAAAGGAATATGATGCGTAGAAACGGCTACTTTTAAATCATCCGTTACTAAAAACATTAAGCCTTTTTTATTGAATTTTTCTTCAAAATATCCAGTATGTCCAGCATGTTTAAAGCCTAGTTTCATCATTTCATCCTTATTGATAGGCGCGGTAACAAGTACGTCAATGTCTCCTTTGATTAAAGCTTCTGTAGCAGCCTCCAGAGAGGATATTGCCATTTGGGTGGATTCTTCGGTAGGAGTTCCCAACTCTACATTAGAATTTTCCTTGGCAAGATTGACCATATTCAGTTTTCCCGCCTGAGCCTGAGATGCTTCATTGATATAATTGAAGTTCAGATTCAGTTTGAAAATATTCTTTTGATAGGTAAATAATTTCCCGGATCCGAAGATTACAGGAGTGAAAAAATCTGTGATCGTTTTGTCTTTCAAAGACTTCATAATGATCTCAGGGCCGATGCCATTGAAATCACCTATTGAAATTCCTACTCGTACTTTATAGTTTTTTGGACTCATTTTGATTATCTTTGAAGATTATAATTTTACAAATTTAGCAAAAAATAATATGTTCACAGGAATTATTGAAGCAGTTGGAGTTATTGAGAAAATTGAAGAAAAAGGAAGTAATATCGACTTTACATTAACCTGCCCTTTTACCAATGAGTTAAAAATAGATCAAAGTCTTGCACATAACGGATGTTGTTTGACGGTTGTGGAAATTAAGAATGACCAATATGTTGTAACAGCAATTAATGAGACTCTGGAAAAGACTAATCTTGGAAAATGGGAAGTGGGAACAGTAGTAAATCTTGAACGTTGTATGAAGATGGATGGCAGACTGGATGGGCATATTGTACAGGGACATGTGGACAAGACAGGTGAGGTTGTAGGAATCGAAAATAAAGACGGGAGCTATTTCATTACAGTAAAATATGATAGTGACGGTGATTTTGTAACAGTGCCTCAGGGATCAATTACTATGAATGGAATAAGTCTTACCGTTGCTAAAAGTGAGGATTTCCAATTTTCTGTCGCAATTATTCCATATACCTGGGAGTTTACGAATATGCAATATTTAAAAATAGGTGATAAAGTTAATCTTGAATTTGACATAATTGGTAAGTATATTGCTAGGTTAATTAAAAAACAGAATGGCAATTAATAAGTACAAAGGATATAGCTTGAGGAATCGAGTGTTTTTCGGTTTCTTGCTGGTATGTCTTTTAAGTGTTGTTGCTTCATCTCTCGTTCCTTACTTTGTTTTGAGAAACCATTCTTTGCAACAAAGCAAAATTGACATGCAGGAGAAAACCAGTGCTGTAATGCGCTTTCTGGATTATGAAGTAAGCAGTACGGTACTCGAAACTAAAGATCTCCCTCAGGTTTTAGGAAATAAAATTTTTGAAATTGCAGATATCAATCAGCATGATATTGTGATTTATGATTTGAAAGGACATTATCTTCTTTCCAACAGAGATCAGGGGTTAGTATCTCAAAAATCAATTCCCGTAGATATTGTTAATCGAATCCTGGCGACTGATGCCAGAGTGGATATTAAAGGATATGATCAGGCAAAGGATGCGGTATTCACATCCTCTTATATGATCCTAAAAAATAATGTTCTGGAGCCTATAGGAATTGTATATATTCCTTTATATCATAATGAATCCGCTTATCTGGAAGTGCTTCACCAATATGTTAAATATATCCTTTTGGTTGATTTCTTTCTTATTATATTCAGTATCTGGATTAGTTGGGTAACCTCAAACAGTTTGGCTAAAAATATTACGAAATTCTCTGATATGATTACGCGTATTACTCTTTTTGAGAATGAAATGCGTCCTATCAGATATTATAAAAATGATGAGCTAAATGCTTTGGCAAGAGCTTATAACAGAATGATACTTCAGATTCAGGATCAAAAAGAAAGGCTTAGGTTCAAAGCATCAGAGGAAGCGTGGAGAGAAATGGCGAAACAAGTAGCCCATGAAGTAAAAAATCCTTTGACTCCGATGAAGCTTACCATCCAGAATTTTGAAAGGAAGTTTGATCCTCAGGATCCTAATGTGACGGAAAGGGTGAAAATGATGAGTAAAACGATGGTTGATCAGATCGATTTGATTGCTACCGTAGCCTCTGCTTTTTCAGAATTTGCGAAGCTTCCCGAAAAAAATAATGAGACCATCAACCTGAATGCGGAGGTTGCTGATATTCTACGTGTTTTCAGTGATGACAGTGTTTTCGTTCATACCAACAAGGCAAATATCATGATCAACATGGACAGGATCTATCTTTCCAGGATTATTACCAACCTTGTTACCAATGCGAAGCAGGCTCAGAGCGAAGATAGAAAATTAATTATCAATGTTGATATAGAGCAGCATCAAAGAAGAGTAATGATCTCTGTGCAGGATAACGGAGTAGGTATTCCGGATAATATGTATGAAAGGATTTTTGAACCTAATTTCACGTCCAAAAACAGTGGGATGGGATTAGGGCTCTCCATGGTAAGAAAAATGGTGGAAGATTATAAAGGTGAAATTTCTGTAAAATCAGAAGTTGATAAAGGTTCTACATTTACTATAACACTACCGACCAATCTATAGTGAAACCTTTTAAGTTTAAGCAGTTTGATATTCAGCAATCCCCGGATGTTTTTCGTGTAGGGACTGATGGTGTTTTGTTAGGTGCTTTAGCTAGTGTCGATCGGGCAGCCAAAGTTCTTGAGGTAGGAACCGGTACAGGCTTGATATCTTTAATGCTTGCTCAAAGGAATCTTAATGCTGTGTTTTTAGGGTTGGATATTCAGATTGGTGCTGTTGAATTAACCCGGAAGAATTTCCGGAATTCGGTTTTCAGTGGAAGATTGAAAAATATTCATCAGGATTTTAAAACTTTTGAATCAAAAGATACATTTGATCTTATTGTTTCCAATCCTCCGTATTTTGAAGAGTCTGATTCCGGTAAGGATAAAATTGCCAGGCAGACAGTTGAGTTGAATTTCAGAGAACTAATCTCCAGAATTCCTTCGTTGTTGTCTGTAAGGGGTGTTTTTTCGGTGATCATTCCTGTTGAGGAGGGAGTGGATTTCATTGGACTTGCAAAAGAATATCATTTGTTTTTGTTCAGAAGAATTCAGATCAAAGGAATTGAACATTCAAAAGTTAAAAGATTGATATTGGAATTCTCCTTACGGGAAGGTGACGTCGAAGACTCTGAATTGGTGATAGAAAAAAGTCCGAGAAAATACTCGGACCAATATTTAGAACTCACTAAAGAGTTTCATGTTTTTAGTAAATGAAAATTATTCGAATAATTCCGTAGTATCAAGTACGGATACCTTTCCATCTTCACATCTGATCGCTTCACCAGGGAAGTTTTGGATCATATGATAATCGTGAGTAGCCATCACTACTGCAGCTCCGTTTTCTAAAGCAACCTGCTTAAGTAAAGTCATGATTTCATTAGACGTTTCCGGATCAAGGTTTCCGGTAGGTTCATCCGCAAGAATAAGATCCGGATGATTTAATAAAGCTCTTGCAATAGCTATACGTTGTTGCTCTCCTCCTGAAAGTTCATGTGGCATTTTATGCTTTTTGCTCTTCATGTTCACGCTTCCAAGAACTTCGTTGATACGGTCTTCCATTTTGATTTTATCACTCCATCCTGTAGCCTCAAGAACAAATTTTAAATTCTTTTCCACTGTTCTGTCTGAAAGTAACTGAAAGTCCTGGAAAACAATTCCTAATTTTCTTCTCAGGTTAGGGATGTCAGATGTTCTCATTTTAGCAAGATCAAAACCTACTACATCTCCGTGTCCTGATGCCAATGGAATATGCCCGTACAATGTCTTTAAAAGTGAGCTTTTTCCTGATCCTGTTTTTCCGATAAGATAGCAAAATCTTCCTTTTTTAATATTGAGATTAACGTCAGAAAGAACAGTAAAGTTTTTTTGAGCAATCTTTGCATGCTGTAAACTTATAATGCTGTCTCCTGAGATATTTGTATGTGGCATAATTTAATTTTAAGAGGGCGATTTCTAAAAAAAATCTTTTCAGATTTTAAAAATAGAAAAAAGAAACTTAAAGAACCTAAATTTTAGTAAATTTTAACAACAAAAAATGCCTGAAAAACTTCTTTTCAAGCATGATTTGTATATGATAATTTCGAGATTATCTCTTAGCGCGAGATGCACTTATCGTTAAACTCTTTCTGCCTTTAGCTCTTCTTGCAGCCAAAACTCTTCTACCGTTTGGCGTTGACATTCTTTCTCTGAAACCGTGTTTGTTTCTTCTTTTTCTTTCTGATGGCTGGAATGTTCTTTTACTCATTACTATATATTTAAATCGTAATTATCTATTTATTTTTCAGGTTGCAAAGATAAATATTTTTTTAGAAGTTACAAATTTATATTGTTTTTTTTTGAAATTAATTTAAGCGTTTCTGAAGGTGATATTAGAAAAGTTCACTATAAATAGGGCCCCTCAGCTTATTTAAATTAATGTATGTCTCATTTATTTAAAAGCTCTATCTTTGGAGACTCAAATTTAAAGAACATAATGATGTTTATACCTACTGAACTTTTAGAAATAAAGAATCTTCTTACGCCTGAAAATAAAATAGTTATCCTTACCCATTATAATCCGGATGGAGATGCTATTGGTTCCAGTTTAGGATTAAAACATTATTTGCACGCAAAAGGCATAATGGCAGAAGTGGTTGTGCCTAATGATTTTCCTAAATTTTTGAAATGGATGCCTGAAGCCAGAAAGAATATCGTTGCTGAATATAAAAGAAAGGTTGCATTTGATCTTATTAATGATGCAGATGTTATTTTTTGCCTAGACTTCAATTCACCTTCACGAATTGGCATTCTTGGAGACTGGCTGGTAAAAGCTACCGCAAAAAAAATTCTCATTGATCACCATCAGCAGCCTGAAGAGTTTGACTATGTATATTCAGATACCATTATCCCTGCAACTTCCCAGATGATCTATCATTTTATTGAAGCAATGGAGGATGAGGATTTGGTTAATAAAGATATTGCAGAGTGTCTTTATACCGGGATCATGACTGATACAGGAGGGTTTCGTTTCCGCTCAACAAGCGCTACGACACACCGTATTATTGCTAACCTCATTGAAAAAGGAGCTGATCCTTCCGTTATTACATCTAATACGTGGGATACCAATACCGTTTCCCGTCTGCATCTTTTAGCTCTGATACTAGGAAGAATAGAAGTGGTAAATGAGGGTACAGTAGCTGTTTTATACTTAACAAGAAAAGAACTTCAGGAATATGGCTTCCAAAAAGGAGATACTGAAGGTTTTGTTAATTATGGATTGAGTATTATCGGAGTGAAGATGTCTGCATTTTTCATGGAAGACCTGTATGAAGATTTTATCAAAATTTCTTTCAGAAGTAAAGATGATGTTGATGTTAATAAGTTTTCAAGGAAGTATTTCAATGGAGGAGGGCATATCAACGCAGCAGGAGGTAAATCAAATGATTCTTTACCGGATACCCTTGAAATATTTAAAAACAGAGTGGCTGAAGAGAATTTGTAAAATGAAACAGAAGAAGGAAGATACGAATCAAATAGCATTAAACCTGGCTTCAATTGTCAATTTTTAATTTTCTGTATCCCTTGTCTTCCAGTTCTGCACATGTATATTCATACACCTGCTGAAACATTTCATCCATATATTTTTTGTTAAATAAGCTGAACTTTGTCATTTTAGGAGGATCAAGAAAGATCTTACATGAATTCACTTTAGAATAAACCGATTTTGCAATGGCTAAATGGAGAATTCTATCAAATTCCTTTAGCAGACTCATTTTTTTAAGTTCATCATAACTGATCGAATTCACATGTGATGCAATCAGGAAATCGCATTTATCAATGATTGGTTCTATGGGTAAATTGTCTAAAACGCCACCATCTACATATATTTTTTCACCAATCCTTACGGGCGGAAGTATAAACGGAACGCTTGAAGATGCTAAAAGAGGTTGAAAAAGGGGGCCTTCTGAAAAGAAGCTTACAATGCCGTGGGTCATTTCTGTTGCAGCCACATAAACAGGAATTTTCAGGATTTTAAAATCATCCTCAGGAAAGTGATCTGTAAATAGTTTTAAAATAAAATTTGAGCTGAAAATGCCATTTTTGGAAAGTTTTAAATAAGACCTGGAAAAAAAAGTGGTGCTTTTAACGATTTCCATCATCTCATCGGGCGTTTTTCCGAAAGAGTAAAAAGCGCCAACAATAGAACCAGCGCTGGTTCCTGAAATAATATCGGGTTTAAGATTATATTCTTCCAGTGCTTTTAAAACAGCGATATGGGCAATTCCACGCATGCCTCCACCGGAAAGTGTCAAGCCGATTACAGGTTTCTTTTTGTTGAAGGAGAATAAGCTCATTGAGAAAATTAATCTTCACTAATATACAAGAAATTTCAGAACCTTAATTGGGCTTATTGAGGATAAAATAGCTTGACTGTATTTAGTAATAATATGGCTCGTGTTGGAAAACAAAAAGCCTAAATGTTTATAAAACTAAGTTTTTCGGCATATTATGAAGAAGTTCAGTATTAATGATCTCTGCACAAATGCCTGGTTTTTCCCAATGTCCGTTATGTCCGCAATCCAGAATGTATGATTTTATATTCGTCCTGTCCGGAAGGTTATTGATGGTTGTTTCTGTTTTTACTGCATTATCATGCTTTCCTGAGAGGACTAATATTTTAGCCTCAAGATTTTCCAGAACATGTTTTTTGTCCGTTCGTTCTACCATTCCTTTTACGCAGGCTAATGCTCCCATATTATTGGTAGAAAGTGCAATTTCCAGAGCTGTTTCTATTTTGCCTTCAAGGATATCTCTTTCGTTAGGGTTGAATAAATTAGGAATTCCGGCCTTTGCATAATTAGGAAATGCTTCCTGAATAATTCTGTAGCTTTTTATACGTTGTTTTTTCTTTTCATCATCATCCGGAAAGTAGGTGGAAAAAAATAAGGTAAGACTTTTTATTGATTCGGGAAATTTTTCAGCAAATGCCAATGAAGTATAGCCTCCCATAGAATGTCCTAACAGGTGAACTTTTTCAAGCTTTTGATCGTTTAGAACCTTTTTTACTTCATCAGCCATAAGCTCCATCGTATGAACGTTAGCCAAAATTTCTGATTTTCCGTGACCAGGGAGATCTATTTTTAAAAGGGTGAAATTTTTAGATAAGTGCGGCTCCATATCACTCCAGATAGAAAGATTTTCCATGAAGCCGTGGAGTAGTACTAAAATTTCCTTTCCGTTTCCTGTTTTTTCAAAATTCAGCATGTGTTCAGAATTAAAAGTGAATATCGATATAGTCTACAAATCCTGAGCCGTTTACCATATCCTGAAGCCTCCAGGTTTTTCCGCCGTCTTTAGATAAGAAAGTTTTTGTACCCTTTCTTATATCTATTTTCCCGTTTTCGTTTTCAGAGATGCTTTGCGAAATACTTCCTGTGAAATTCATATGCTTGTCGGAAACAACTTTCATATAGCCTTCAATATGTACATAATCTTTCCCTGATTTTATATCTCCAAGAACTTTATAATGATCCTTTTCACCTTCTGTTTTTTTGAAATTGACAGAGCCTGCTTTTTTGATGAGATTATGCGTGAATTGATGATCTCCGCTAAAGTCTTTGAAATGGTTTTTACTTCTAATGCTGTCATTTATTTTTGTACGGGCAGCATTAATAGAATCGATAATTTTGACGCTGTCTGTTTGGCTTGGGGTTGATTGTGTTTCTTTTTTTGAACAAGAAAAAAGTAGGGCTGTAATTGCCACGATCATTAGTATATTTTTCATCGAAGAATAAAAATTGTATTCTCAAAAGTAAATAAAAAAGAGCATTATTATAATGCCCTTTATGTTTTATTTTATTAATTCTTCATAAACTTTCTTTTCCCAAGGCTTCATGTCGGTGATTCCATAACGTTCCTTTTTAGAGATGGCAATGTTGTCCAGCATATCTACAAAATTTTTATAATTAGAATCATCTGTAGGTTCAATGATAATTGTGAAATTATCTTTTATAGGTGCGTCATTGTAAGCCTTCGAAATGATTTTTGAAATATTAACACCATTATAATCGGTTTCCTTGAGATTGCTGGTGTTTAAATCTCCTTTTGCCTCCTGATGATAAAATATCCTATTATCCTTTCCGATAATAAATGTAACCTGGTTTTTGTTGTCAACTACATTTTTTGGCGGAGTTGGGCTTTTTGCAGGTAATCCCAGATCCATTACATTGGGTTTTGTAAAATTGGTTGTAAACATGAAAAAGGTTATTAATAAAAAACCTAAGTCTACCATTGGAGTCATGTCCACGCGGATTAATTTTTTCCGTTGTTTTCCTCCTGATTTTTCTTGTGCGATAACTTCAGCCATAAGTACAATTTTTAAATGTTAAACGGTTGTTTGACAAAGATTGAATTATTGTTCTTTATCTGAAGGAATCCATACAAAGTTTGTACCTAATTTTTCAAAATCTCACAATTTTTTAAAATTTATTAAATGTTTAGCATAAAGAAGCCTTAGTGTTTTTGATTTTACTAATATTTTATGATTAATTAAGAGGTTGTGTATTATTTCTCTATGATCAATTTCTCAGATAAAATATTTTTTCCCTTATGCTCAGCGTGGATAATATAAATGCCATTGGTTAATTGAGAGGTATTAATAGAGCTTTTTTTATTATTATATTTTTGACTTTGCAATTTTCTTCCCGACATATCTGTTATCTGTATGGTAGTTCCGGCAGGCAGGTTATCCAGATAAATAAGATCTTTTGCAGGATTAGGATACAAGGAAATATTGTTTTTAATATTATTTTCTGTGGTACTTAGCTGTTCAGTTTGGATTTTTACCATCCAGCCATCGTTAAGCCCTTTATTAATGGTGATATCCCCGTCAGTAGAATAGGTTCCGCCAACTACAATATAGGTCCCGTCAGCAATCTCTATAATACTTCTGCCCATTTCATTACTGGTGCCTCCCAACGATTTTTGCCACATGATATTTCCGGAAGAGTCAGTCTTAATAATCCAGAAGTCACTGCTTCCATGATTACCCGTCACATCTCCATTGGTTGATTGGGCGTTTCCGGCAATGATATATCCGCCATCCAAGGTCCGTTGGATGGCTTCTCCATAATCAGAAGACGTTCCTCCAAATGTTTTCTGCCATTGCAGGTCACCTGACGAGTTGAGTTTCAGCATCCATACTTCACCCTGACCGTGATTTCCTGTTATATCTCCATCACTGGATTGAGTGTAGCCTACAAGTATATATCCGTTATCACTGGTGTTTTGTATATCGTACGGGTTTTCCCTTGATGTTCCGCCATATGTTTTCTCCCAGATAACAACTCCTGATGGGTCTAATTTCAGAATCCAGAAATCCGAAGTGTCGGTTGAAGAAAAGTTGTAACTTCCGATAACGACATAACTTCCATCCGGAGTTTGCCTGATCTGATTTCCATCGTCTTGATAAAGAAAACCATACGTGTTTTGCCATTGTATATTTCCGGAACTGTCTAATTTGATGATCCACATATCCCTTTGTCCGTGATTACTTGTAATATCACCATCTGTAGAGTAGGTAGATCCTATAGCAATATATCCTCCTTCATTTGTCTGCTGGATATCAACTCCATCTTCATCAGCACTACCACCCAGTGTTTTTTGCCATACAATATTGCCGGAGTCATCAAGTTTAAGTATCCATAAATCATATCCTCCATGATTTCCCATAATATCCCCATCCGTAGAACTTGTGGATCCAATGGCGATATATCCGCCGTCAGTGGTCTGCTGAATCTTAAATCCTCTGTCTATATTGCTTCCGCCATACGTTTTTTGCCATTGGACGGTACCGGAACTGTTTACTTTTACAATCCAAAGGTCTGTGCTTCCATGGTTTGTAGTTACGTCGCCATTTGAAGAGGTAGTATCCCCAATAGTGATGTATCCGCCGTCATTGGTTGCCTGGATATCAAAAAACTCTTCTCTACCTGTACCTCCAAAAGTCTTCTGCCATACTATGGAAGGTGCCTGGGCGCTTAAAGAAAGAAAATTTAAAGTGAAAAATAAAAGATAAAATAGATTTTTCATGTATACTTTTATTCTAAAAATAAATAAAAATTATTGGGTTTATTTATTTCAATAAGTAAGTGTAGACATTTTTCTAATAAGTGTAAAAAGCCCTGTCAATTTAATTGACAGGGCTGTAATATTTTAATTGGTAAACTATTTATTCTGTTTGTAGTAATTTACTCCGCATTCCAGGAATTTTTTAAACTCCTCCTTCGGCATATAACCTGATACAGGAGTGTTGATAACCTTTCCGCCCGGAGTTACCAAAACGTAATGGGGTTGGGAATTGTTATTGAAATTAACCTGCTGGAATAAACTCCATCTGTCTCCGATTGTTTTTACTTTTTTAATTTGACCGTCTCCCAGATCAATTTTGGTTTTCTGATCTTCCGGGAGTTCTTCTTTGTCGTCAACATACAGAGAAGCAAGAATGACATCGTTTTGAAGGATTGGTAAAATGTCGGGTTCGCTCCAGACAAACTCTTCCATTTTTCTACAGTTTTCACAACCATATCCGGTGAAGTCAATCAAAATGGGTTTGTTTTCTTTTTTGGCTAATTCTACAGCGCTGAAAAAGTCATGTTCCGGATGCATTCCCAGAATTCCGTCCTTTTCATTATGGAAATAGCTAACGTTAAGCGGAGGAAGGATACCACTCAGTAACTGAAGTTTTGGACGCTCAGAAGGGATCAATCCCTGGATCAGATAGATTACAAATCCAATTCCTAATACTCCCAATATTTTTCTGGTGATAGGTATTTTGGTTTTTTTATCATCATGAGGGAATCTGATCAGTCCAAATAAATATAAAGCAAGACCAATTGTAATGATGATCCAGATAACAATAAATAATTCTCTTTTTAATAAAAATGTTTTAGAAACAAGATCTGCTTTTGACAGGAATTTTAAAGCCAATGCAAGTTCCACGAAACCTAGCACTACTTTTACTGTATTCATCCATCCTCCTGATTTAGGAAGGCTCTGCAAAGCTTGAGGAAATAATGCTAAAAGTCCGAAAATAATTGCCCAGGCCAAACCAAAACCAGCCAATGCAAAAGTTAGCAACATCGGTACATTGGTAGATCCGGTAACAGCACTCCCTAATAAACTTCCTAAAATAGGTCCGGTACATGAGAAGGAAACAATTACCAGTGTAAGAGCCATAAAGAAGATTCCAATGATACCTCCTGCCTCTTCAGCCTTAGATGATTTATTAGCAATAGCGCTTGGTAGTGTAATATCATAGTATCCGAAGAAGCTTCCGGCAAAGAAAATAAATATGATAAAGAACGCTATATTAAGCCAAACACTTGTTGAAATTTCATTAAAGATATTTCCTGCAATTCCATTAATTAAATGGAACGGAACACTTAACAATACAAATATAAGCAGGATGAAAAAACCATAGATAAGAGCATCTCTTTTTCCTTTGGCTTTATTTTTATTTCCTTTAGTAAAGAATGATACCGTTAGAGGGATCATTGGAAAAACACAAGGGGTTAATAAGGCTATTAATCCACCGATAAATCCTAAAAATAAATAGGTCCAGTAGTTTTCATCAACCTTTGAAGACTTAGTACCACAATCCGTTAAAGGCTTTTTAAAATCTATTGTTTCTATTTTCAATTTTTTAGGATCCAGATGCGAAACCTGGGATACGACAATTTCGTCTTTAGATGGATTTTCTACAGCGGTTACAGTCGTTTTTGCAGAATCTTTAACTGTTTCTGAAACAGCTTCAGTGGTTGCTTCTTCAGTTGCTCCTTTTGGAGTGACCTTTTGATTGAATTCTAATGTATTGGGAGCCAGACATACCCTGTCATCACACGTTTGATAAGTGATCTCCGAGATGACATCTGCGGGTTTTGTAGGATCTTTAAGTTTGAATTTTTGTTTAAAGCCTGCCGAATTTGAATAGAAAACAATCGTTCCGCCAAAAGCTTCAGAGAATTCTTCATGCTTCTTTCCAACTTCCTGAAATTTTCCAATCAGTTCAATGTTTTTTCCCGAAACTTTATATTCTGTGGGAATCCCTGTATCTTCAGGAATATCTCTCGAGTAAATATGCCAACCACTTTCCATCGTTGCATTAAGAACTGCCTCGTATTGATTATTTCCCAGATCATTGATCGTGAATTTGAATTTTACAGGATTTTTGATCTGTGCATTGAGTCCTGAAAATAAGAATACCAAAGCTAATAACAGCCATGCTTTAAATTTACTTTTCATTTTTTACTTTTCATTAAAAAGGTTTAGGGTATGCTTTGTTTTTTCTGTACACACAAATCTTCTGTCTTGTCTGTAAGGAATAATGCCTAAGACGTTTTTATTGCCGTCCGCCAATACCCAAATTTTTTGCTTCGCTAAAATAGATAATTTTTCATCCTTAAAAAACTTGGAAACTTTCTTTTTTCCCGAAAAGAGTAATGGATAAAATAAATCACCTTCCTCTTTTTTCCTTAAAATTAATGGGAATTGAAGCTGTTCTGCATCAAAAGACCATTTGAAACTCTTGCTATGCTCACTACTGTCTGTAATGAATGTGGCAAGATTGATTTCAACTGAAACTTTATTGAAATCAAACTTTTCAATTAAAATTATCTGTTCTTCCTCTTTTTTATCAACCTTATTGATTATGATAAGTTCATCCCGATTAACCATCAGTTGATAATCATTAGAAAAAAAAGAACTTCCTGTAGAGGCGGTGAAAATTTTCCTGATTTCTTCTTCTTTGTTGAATCCGTATTTTTTTAAAATTTCGAACTTTATAAAATCACTTCCTTTAGCCAGCTTTTGCTTTGATAGGATTCTCTTTTCCAGGTTAAATGTAGAAATACTATTTTCTATTTCTTCTATTTGTTTTTGTATAAAATCTTTTGCCTGATTCAGGTAAGAAGAGCTTTTTTTAAAATTTTCTAAAAAATGATCATTAGTTTCAAGAAGTTTCGGGACAATTTCATTTCTGATTTTGTTTCTTAGGTAATCGTTTTTTTTATTAGACGCATCTTCTCTGTATTCAATATTGTTTTCTTTTGCAAAACTATAAATCTCTTCTTTGGAATAACCTAAAAGAGGGCGCAGGATTTTGTTCTCATTAGCAGGAATGCCGCTCAATCCGTTAATGCCTGCTGCTTTTGACAGATTAATGATGAATGTTTCTAGTTGATCATTCAGGTGATGTGCGGTTACCAGATATTCCAGTTTTTCGGCCTCTTGTACCTTTTTAAAAAATTGATATCGGAGTTCCCTGGCCCAAAGCTGAATGGAGTTTTCAGGTTGTTGATCTTCTTCCGAAACCTCATATAAATGAAATCTGATGTCATTGGCCTGACAAAAATCCTGAACAACTTTCTGATCCGAATCAGAGTCCGTACCCCGAAGTTTGTAATTGATATGTGCAATCTGAAAATTAAGACCCAGATTACTGAATAGAAAAGCTAAAACCATGGAATCTGCACCTCCGCTTACCGCTAAAAGATAATTGTGTTTTTCGGGTGAGTTAACCAGATTTTGAAGCTGTTCTTTAATACTTAATTTTTTCAACATAACTGTTGAGAATTTCATTTGTGCAAAGATAATTCATATAATTCAATTGAATTTTCTAACTTTGATCCGTCTAAAAAAGATTATTTATGAAGATATTAAAAATTTTAGCAGTTTCTGCGATGGCGTTGGGAATGACATCTTGTGTCAGCAAAAAACAGTATGATGCACTAAGTTCGAACTACAAACAGTGCATTGAAAATATTGGCGAAAGACAAAGAGAGATTCAGGATCTGAAATCTCAAAACTCCGCATTATCCGGTGAAAATAGTTTACTAAAAAGCCAGCATGATGCTCTGAAGTCATCTTTAGATGCATGCTTATCCAATACAGGAAAAAGCTCTGCAAATATTGATAAACTGGTAGGTGAGATTAATGCTTCAAACTCATACATCAAACAATTGATTTCTAATAATGCTAAAAATGACAGTCTGAATTTAGCATTGTCAAATAAACTGAAAAGATCTTTGGATAATGTAACAGATGAGGATGTTCAGGTAAAAGTATTGAAAGGAGTTGTAATGATTTCCCTTTCAGATAAAATGTTGTACAAAACAGGAGATTATAACATTCTGCCGGCAGCTCAGGAAGTACTAGGAAAAGTAGCTAAAGTGATCAACGATTACGATAAATATTCCGTACTTATTGAAGGGAATACTGATAATGCTCCTTTGAGCTCTGCTAATTTACCAAGAGACAACTGGGATCTTTCTGCATTGAGAGGAACTGCGGTTGCTAAGGTGCTGCAAACTCAGTTTGGTGTAGATCCTTCAAGAATTACAGCTGGAGGTCGTTCAGAATACAATCCTAAAGCAACGAACATGAGTGTTTCAGGAAGAGCAGAAAACAGAAGAACTGAAATTATCATTATGCCTAAGCTTGATGAGTTCATGAAACTGATGGATATTGCTCCTAAGAAATAATACTTGAAATACATAAACATAAATAAATCCCGGAGAAATTCGGGATTTATTATTTTAATCAAACTAATTCTTCTTGTTTCAATAATGAAATAATTCGCTTAATAAATGAATCGGATAATTTGCGTTTAGTTTTTTCAGAAGATACATTCTCTAATGATCCTGTAGCTTTTCTCTTTTTCTTAGTTAGGCTTTCTTCTGTTTCCATGTTTATGATGTTTTTGCGTTTGCTGCTTAGCAAAGGTACTAATGTCCAGTCTGCTAAAACACCCGTGTTTTTACGGTATTTTAGCAGGGTGATTTTCCCATGGTTAAATTGTATCTTTTATCCACAATACCACCATTTTTTCTTTTATTTAATTAAATTTGAATAACAAAAATCGATAACATGAGTTTTTTTGAAGAAAAGAACCCGGAAATGGATAGGTATCTGGAGACCCACGCTTCTTCCGAACCTGAAATTCTGAAGAGATTAAGAAAAGAAACTTTCCAGAAAACAACACAGCCGCATATGATATCCGGTTATCAGCAGGGAAGGCTTTTAACGATTATTTCCCAGATGCTGCGGCCAGTAAATATTCTTGAAATAGGAACTTTTACGGGATATGCCACCCTTTGTTTAGCTACGGGCTTATCCAAAGAAGGAAAAATTACAACATTGGATGTTAATGAAGACCTGGCTTACCTTCCAAGGAAGTATTTTTCTGAAAGTGAATTTTCGGAGCAGATCTATTTTAAACTTCAGGATGCAAAAGACTTCTTAAAAGAAACAAATGAGATTTTTGATCTTGTTTTTATCGATGCAGATAAGGATAATTATGCAGAATATTTCAGATTAATAAAACCCCATACCCAATCCGGATCAGTGGTATTGTTTGATAATGTTCTATGGTACGGTAAAGTATTGGAAGAAAACCCAAAACAAAGATCTACCCAGGTCATTAAAGAATTAAATGATTTGATTGCAAAAGATGAAGATTTTGAAAATCTTATTTTACCTTTGCGTGATGGGGTTAATTTCCTTCGAAGGAAGTAAATAGAGAGGTTTGAAATTTAAATTTTTTAATTTTCAAATCCTTAGTCATTTAATATATAAAGAAAGTTGATGAATAAAGGAATCTGTATTGTTACTGTAGCTCCTGTCCGGGCAGAAAACTCGGACAAAGCAGAGATTGTAACAGAAATATTGTTTGGTGAAAGTGCTGATATTTTGGAAGTGAATAAAAACTGGACCAAAATAAAAATGCATTATGATGGCTATGAAGGATGGATGGATACTAAACAGATAAAACCGGTATCAGACGAAGAACTTGAAAAGAGAAAAGTTACTCTGATTACGGAAGATTTCTCCTCTGTATTGATGAATGATGGTAAAACATTGCTTTCTATGGGATCAGAAGTTGAATTTCCGGCTGTGGCTTCAAGGAGAAGTCATGATATTCGGGAAAGCATTGCTTTAACGGCAAAAGAATTTCTTAATGTTCCTTACTTATGGGGAGGAAAAAGCTTTTTTGCGGTAGATTGTTCAGGCTTTACACAATTGGTGTATAAAGTTCACGACATCAAGCTTCCGAGAGATACCTATCAGCAGGCAGAGGTGGGGGAGCCTTTAACCTTTGTTGAGGAAAGTCAGCCCGGAGACCTGGCATTCTTTGAAAATGCCGAAGGGAAAATTATTCACGTTGGAATTATGTTAGAAAATCAGAAGATCATTCATGCCTCTGGTAAGGTAAGAATTGACACCCTTGATTCCTCCGGAATTTTCAATAAGGAATTGAACAGTCATACCCATAAATTAAGAGTGATTAAAAAAGTTTTGTAATAACCGAAGCATGTCTGGTAAACTATTACTCATTGTAAATATTCTCTTGCTTATTTCAATTTGGATTTTTACCGGATGGAAATATGCAGAATTACCGGAAATTATTCCAACTCATTTTATGGTTAACGGAAGAATTGACGGGTACGATCATAAAAGGATAATTTGGATTTTACCTTCTATTGCTACTTTCTTATCTTTTATTCTTTTTGCGGTTACTAGAGATCCCAACTCTCCCATGCTTACTATTCCGGATCACTTCCGAAATAAAAAATCTTTAGAGCTTTTTGCATACAGTATTCTGCTACCTCTGCTATTGTTGTTTGGGTATACTCTTTTAGAAACCGTTCGGATAGCTGAAAACAGAACAAATACTTTGGGTAATATGTTTTTCGTTTTTTTAGGCTTGATGATCCTTGTAATAGGGACAAACATATTTGTAATGTTTAAAAAAGGAAAGTATGATAAAATCCAAAAATAATTCTGATCACTATATATGGGGAGAGCATTGTGATAGCTGGATACTGAAGGATACCCAGGAACTTTCTGTAAAGCAGGAAAAAATGCCTTCGGGAACCTTTGAAAAACTTCATTTTCATAATAGAGCTAGCCAATTCTTTTATATTCTTAAGGGAGAGGCTTCATTTGAAATTGATCAGGAAAAGTTTTTTATAAAAGCGGGTGAAAGTATTTCTATTGAGCCGAAAGCACAACATTATATTTTTAATGATACAGAAGAAGAACTTGAGTTTTTAGTGATCTCTTGTCCTTCAACAAATAATGACCGGGTTGAAATTGAAAAATAGATGATGTCTTTTATTTATAACATACTGATTAATATCCTCATTTTCGGAATGAAAGTATTTTCGTTGTTCAATGAGAAAACTAAAAAAGGAATTGAGGGACGAAAACATTCTTTATCGCTTGTAAAATCTTCATTTTCAAAAACGGATAAGATAATCTGGATGCATGCAGCAAGTCTGGGGGAATATGAACAGGGGCTTCCTGTTCTTGAAAGGCTGAAAGAAATTTTTCCACAACATAAAATTCTGATTACATTTTTTTCACCTTCAGGATATGAAAATGTTATCAGGAAAAAACATATCGCTGATGTTATTTGCTATCTTCCTTTTGATACAAAAAAATCTGTGAGCGAGTTTGTTGCACAGTTCACTCCTGAACTGTTCTTTACGGTTAAATATGATTATTGGTATAATCTTTTAGCTGAACTAAAAAAAAGGAATGCCAGAATTTATGTGATTTCTGCACTGTTCTATGAAAGGCAGTCATTTTTTACATCTTACGGGAAATGGTTTGTTAAACAGCTTCAGTCAAATGTTGATTGGTTTTTTCATCAGACTGAATTTTCATACGCTCTCGCTAAAAGTATAGGATTGGTAAAATCTTCCATAACAGGAGATACAAGGTTTGACAGGGTTAAGCAACTTAGGAGCAGGGATCATCATGTAAAATTTATCAAAGACTTTACAGGAGATCAAAAAACCATTGTTTTCGGAAGTTCGTGGCATGCTGAAGAAAAAATTGCAGAGCTGGTTTCTGTAATGAATCAGGATGTGAAAATTATTATTGCTCCTCATGATTTAAAAAGAGTCCAGAACTTAAAGCAGATGTTTCCCAATGCCTTATTGTACAGTGAGATTTCTGATTCGGGATTTTCGGCTTTCAATCCTCAGTTGTTGATTATTGATAGCATCGGGCTGCTATCAAAATTATATTCCTATGCTGATATTGCCGTAGTGGGAGGTGGGTTTCATGATGCAGGTCTTCATAATATTCTTGAAGCGGCGGCTTTTGGTGTTCCTGTTGTTTTCGGAAACCACTACAGGAAAAATCCTGAAGCAGATGAACTGATTTTAGCAGATGGAGGCAAATCTTTTGAAACCGAATATTTGGCTGCGGATTTTATTCTTTTTTTAACCCATAATGAAGAGGTAATTGAAGATATGTCTCAAAGTGCCAGAAAATTTGTAGATGATAAACCCGATTCTTCGGAGCTTATTATTAAAAAGATGACATTATTTTAAGAATCCCTGGCTTTTGATCTCTTTAATGATTAAATCCAGATTTTCAGGAATACGGTCAGATTTAAGCCATCTAATATCAAAACTATTATTGATACAAAGTTTCTGTAGGTAGCGGTTATTTTGAATTTTATCTTCCATTTCACTCAATTGCTCATCGAACTCAATCCAGTAATCTTCATCAAGCTTTTGTATAGTAAGAAGCGCCTTTATTGCTTTATTGATTATATAAATGTAAAGCTTATATACGGCATCGAACCTTTGATGGTTGAGCTGAGAATTTTGGTCTAAAATTCTGTTGATGAGAAACAGGTGAAGTGATACTTCACCGAATTTATCGGTAGTAACTTTTATGTGTTCAGTTATTTCAGCGCTTATTTTTCTAATAAGAACCAGGAAATATTTTGGATTAGTTATATATTTAGATGCAAAAAGAACTTTTTCTTCAATGATATCTTCCATCTGGGATCTTTTCTGATCCGTTGTTTCAGTATCAATTAACTCAAAATATAGTTTTTTGGAAAGAAGCTTATCTTTTTTAAGAAGTCTGAAGATCAAACGGTCTTTTTCTATAGAAGAGAAATTACTCAGTGCTGCTTTGAATTCTTTTGAATACTCCATTAATTAAAAATTTTAGAATATTTCATAAACCCGTTCAACGCCCAGTTGGCAGTATAATATAGAGACTTTAACGTAGAAAACTTCATGAAATCTTTGTACACAAGGTACTGATCTTTTACGATATGCTGTTTTTTTCTGGAAACACTCGTTGAATGCATCCTGTATTTTGCCATAGTTTTTGGAAGGGGTTTTCCCACAGGAATTTTCTTTAGTAAATTGAGCCACATAACATGATCTTCCCGTTTGCTGCCTTCCGGAAAGTATTCTTTGCCTACCCTCTGGGAATCATACATCGATGATAGGAGGGATAATCGGCATGTTTTCAGTAAATTGTCAAAAGTTACTTCCTTGTCTGCTTTGAAATCTTCAATCTGAGGAATAAGCTGTTCATTGCATCTCGCATAATTGGAATAGGCAATTTCAGCATTTTCGCGCTTCATGAAGCTGATCATCTCTTCTAAAAAATCAGGCTCCCAGTAGTCATCGGCATCCAGAAAAGTAATAAATCTTCCGGTTGCTTTTTCAAGGGATAAATTTCGAGCATGTCCTGCACCTCCATTTTTTTCCGCAACAGATAACTTTATTCTTGGATCATTTACCTTACGGATTATATCCACAGAATTATCCAAAGACTTGTCATCAGTGATTAGCCACTCCCAGTCTGTAAAAGTTTGGCTCATTACAGAATGAATGGTCTCTTCCAGAAATCTGGAAGAATTATAGCATGGAGTGATTATGGAAACCTCGGGCATACGTGTTTTTATGCAAATATAAGGTTTTAAAATATCTGTTTTATTGAAGGAATTTTAAGAAAATGAAAATTATAATTGCAAAACCTAAAAAAAATGACAGAGTATTTAAAAAAAATCATAATTTTAGGCCTTGAAAAATTTGATACATGAAGAAATTAGCATTACTATTTGCAGGTTTATCATTATTAGTAGCAACCGGATGTAAGGACGACGATACTCAACAGGTATTTCCAATTAACGGACTTTGGCAACCTGTAAAAGAAGTGATTACCACTATTCCGGCAAACGGATCCGGGGTTTCAGATGAAATTACTTTTACCACTTGCCAGAAAGAATCAAGATGGTTGTTCAATGAAGGAAATACCGGAAAAAGAACCGATAAGGATGAAATAGGAACCCCTGCAATATGTAGTACTGTTTCAGACCGAAATTTTACTTATACCTATAGTTCAAGTGATAAGAGGATTGAAATCAAGTATCAGGGTACAGTAGTTCCGGACAAAGGAAAAGTAACTACACTCACTGATACGACGCTAAATCTTACCATTGAAGATACTACAGATCCTAATCTATACAAGTCTACCACATATACACTAAAGAGAATTCCTCAGTAATATATATAAGGTTGAAAATAAAGAATACAGATCTCATCTTCGGATGAGATTTTTTTGTTTAAATCAAAGTATGCTAATTAATTAAAAATTAAAGTTCTATTTCTTTTAAAATCTTTATTTTTGTACCTCTTCAAATTTTTGAAGATTAATTTTAAATAAAATCTATACATAAAGTGTTTTACGATCATCAGCAGATAGAAAAAAAGTGGCAGAAATACTGGGAAGAAAAGCAGACATACAAAACTTCCGATACAACAGATAAACCCAAATTTTATGTTCTCGATATGTTTCCTTATCCATCAGGAGCAGGATTACACGTAGGACATCCTCTTGGATATATTGCATCTGATATTTATGCAAGGTATAAAAGACATCAGGGATTTAATGTGCTTCACCCGGTTGGTTATGACAGCTTTGGACTTCCTGCGGAACAGTATGCTATTCAAACAGGACAGCATCCTGCTATTACTACTGAACAAAACATTAACAGGTATGAAGAACAATTAAGAAAAATTGGTTTTTCATTTGATTGGAGCAGGGAAGTGAGAACTTCAGATGCTTCCTATTATAAGTGGACACAATGGATATTTATCCAGTTGTTCCATTCGTGGTACAATAAAGATACCGATAAAGCAGAGCCTATAGAAACGCTGATTCAGCATTTTGAAGAAAAAGGGACACAAGGTTTAAATGCAAACCAAAATGACGAACTTGATTTCACGGCAGAAGAGTGGAAGAATGCTTCAGATATTGATAAGGAAGATATCTTGTTAAATTATCGTCTGGCTTACAGAGCTGAAACGACAGTTAACTGGTGCCCTGCTCTTGGAACAGTATTAGCCAATGATGAAGTAAAAGATGGGAAGTCTGAAAGAGGAGGTTTTCCAGTATTTCAGAAAAAGATGATGCAATGGAGTATGAGGATTTCCGCATACTCTGAGAGATTACTTCAGGGATTAAATACAATAGACTGGCCACAACCTTTAAAAGATTCGCAGGAATACTGGATTGGAAAATCCCAGGGAGCGCAGGTTCAATTCAATGTTGAGAATCACGACGAAAAGATCGAGGTTTTCACCACAAGACCTGATACTATTTTCGGAGCGACTTTCATGGTACTTGCTCCGGAAAACCCATTAGTTGATACCATTACTACGACTGCTCAGAAGGCTGAAGTTGATGCTTATATAGAAGAGACTTCTAAGAAAACCGAGAGGGATAGAATGTCTGATGTAAAAAACGTGAGTGGTGCATTTACCGGAAGTTATGCAATCAATCCTTTCAGCAATGAGAAGATGCCGATTTATATCTCAGATTATGTATTGATGGGATATGGAACAGGAGCTGTTATGGCAGTACCTGCTCACGATGAACGTGATCACAGATTTGCAAAGAAGTTTAATCTTGAAATTAAAAAGGTTGTTGAGACCGATGAAGATGTTCAGGAAAAATCTTTTGACTCTAAGACCAGCGTTTGTGTTAATTCAGATTTCCTGAATGGATTATCTTACGATGAGGCTAAAGCAAAAATGATTGCCGAAGTTGAGAAGCGTAATATCGGTCATGGAACTACAAATTACAGACAGCGTGATGCTATTTTCTCAAGACAGCGTTATTGGGGTGAACCGGTTCCTATATATTATAAGGATGGAATGCCATATACTTTACCAATGTCTTCTTTGCCTTTGGAGCTTCCCGAAGTTGAAAAATATTTACCAACAGAAGACGGGGATCCTCCATTAGGAAACGCTAAGTTTTTTGCGTGGGATGAGACTAATCAAAAAGTTGTAGCTACAGAATTAATCGATGAGGTTAATGTATTTCCATTAGAGTTGTCCACCATGCCTGGTTGGGCAGGAAGCTCATGGTACTTCTTAAGATATATGGATCCTCATAATGAAGAAGTTTTTGCTAAAAAAGATATCACTAATTATTGGGGACAGGTAGACCTATATATAGGAGGAAGTGAACATGCAACAGGTCACTTGCTGTATTCCCGTTTTTGGAATATGTTCCTAAAGGACAGAGGATACATCAGTCAGGATGAGCCTTTCCAAAAGTTGATCAATCAAGGGATGATTTTAGGAATGAGTGCATTTGTGTACAGGGTAGAAGGAACAAATCAGTATGTTTCCAAATCATTGGTAACTCAATATAAAACACAGAAGATTCATGTGGATGTATCCTTATTAAAAGGAACATCTGATGAATTGGATACTGAAGCATTCAAACAATGGAGACCCGACTATGCTGATGCTGAATTTATTTTGGAAGACGGAAAGTATATTACAGATCGCGAGGTAGAGAAGATGTCCAAGTCTAAATATAATGTTGTAAACCCGGATGATATCTGTGCAGAATATGGAGCGGACGGATTAAGATTATATGAAATGTTCCTAGGACCATTGGAACAATCGAAACCATGGAATACCCAGGGACTAAGTGGAGTGTACGGATTCCTTAAAAAATTCTGGAACCTTTATTTTAACGGAGATGTATTTGAAGTTTCTGATGAAGAACCGACAAAAGCAGAATATAAAGTCCTGCATACTTTAATAAAGAAGGTGGTTTACGATATCGAAAACTTCTCTTTCAATACCTCTGTATCTTCATTTATGATCGCTGTAAATGAATTACAAAAAATAAAATGTAACAAACGCAATATTCTTGAGCCGTTAGCCGTTATCATTTCTCCTTATGCGCCACATATTTGTGAAGAGCTTTGGAGTTTGTTAGGACATACCGATTCTATTGAATTTGAAAAATTCCCTGAATTAATAGAATCATATTTAGTAGAAGATGAAATTGAATATCCGGTGAGTGTAAATGGTAAAATGAGGTTCAAATTATCCCTATCTGCTCAATTATCACCCGCGCAAGTAGAAGATTTGGTGATTAATGACCCCAAAATGCAACAGATTTTGGAAGGAAAAACCCCGAAAAAAATCATTGTAGTCCCTCACAGAATTGTGAATATTGTAATTTAAAAAAAAATTAACATTGGCAAATTAAAAAAAATGAAGGCTTAATTTTTTGAAATTTTTAAAGTATTTAAAAATACTGAGAAATATCATTAAAAAAAAAGAGAATAATTGATTTATCGAAATCGTAATAATATTTCGTTATCAAAAAAATGCAAAATGTTTATTTGAGACTATTGTATTTTAATTAATTTTGCCTTTAATTTACAACTTGATAAAATTTTAAAACAATATAATTTAGTTAAATATGGAAATGAATGTTTCAAAAAATGATGAGCAAGTAATTGCTAGAAAGGCAGGAGGTTTAAACCCGGCTATTATTATTCCTATTTTATTCGTTATAGGAGTTTGTATTTATTTATTCGTGCTAGGGAGTCCTGGTAACTTCAAAGATGCAGATAAACTAGGTAGTGGATCTGTAGCTTTTTCAAGTGTTGAAGGAAAAGACATTCACCCAGAGTCGTTTTTAGGTATTATCTACAAAGGAGGGGTTATCGTACCAATCTTGATTACTTTCATGATCACTGTAATCGTTTTCTCTTTTGAAAGATATTTCGTACTTGGTAAAGCAGCTGGAAAAGGAAACTTGGATAGCTTCGTTGTTCAGGTAAGAAGCTTATTAAACCAAAACAAAATTGATGAGGCTTTAGAAGAGTGCGACAGACAACAAGGTTCTGTAGGTAATGTAGTAAAAGAAGGTCTTACGACTTACAAAGCTTTATCTCATGATACGACTTTAAACAAAGAGCAAAAAATGGTGGCTCTTAACAAAGCTATCGAAGAGGCTACAACTCTTGAAATGCCAATGTTGGAAAAGAACATGATGATTCTTTCTACTTTAGGTACAGTTGCAACGTTAGTAGCACTTTTAGGAACCGTAATCGGGATGATCAAAGCATTCTTCGCATTAGGTTCAGGTGGTGGTACTCCAGATGCTGCTGCACTTTCTACAGGTATCTCTGAAGCATTGATCAACACGGCTTTAGGTATTGGTACTTCAGCTATCGCTATTATCCTTTATAACTTCTTTACATCTAAAATTGATGGATTAACTTATAAGATCGATGAGATCGCAATGAGTATCCAACAATCTTTCGCGGAATTCAACTAAGAATTTCCAGCAAGGAATTTGCATTAGCAATAAAAGAAGTTTAATTAAAAATAATAAAAATAATGGCGAGAGTCAAACCAAAAAGACATGGAGTAGTGACGGATATGACCGCGATGTGTGACGTTGCGTTCCTACTACTTACATTCTTTATATTGACCACTCAGTTTAAAAAACCTGACGTGGAGCAGATTAAACCGCCATCTTCAATATCAGAGAAGTTACTTCCTGATGCTAGTTTAATGACTATCAACGCTACTCCGGACGGGAAATTCTATTTCCAACCGGTAGAGAATGCATCAGAGAGATTACAGCTTTTAGATAAAATGGGTCAAAAATATGGTATTACTTTTGACAACAACGAAAAAGCTGCATTTCAAAAAGTACAAGCGATTGGGGTTCCAATGAACCAACTTAAAAGCTATCTTGATTTGCCAGATGACGAGCAGAAGAATTTTAAGAGTCCTACAGGGATTCCTATGGATAGTACAAATAAGCAGTTAGTAGACTGGGTACAACAAAGTTTGAGCGTAAATCCTGAATACAAATTAGCGATTAAAGGAGACGTTACTACTCAATACCCTAAAGTGAAAAGCTTATTTGAAGGTTTAAGAGATATTGATTTTCTTAAATTTTGGTTGATTACATCACAAGAAGGTAAACCTAACGAATAATATCGAGCAGAAATGGCAGAAGTACAAGTACAGGAAAAGGGCGCCAAGGGCGGCAAGGTACGTTCCAAGAAGCAGAGTACCAGAGTTGACATGACTCCGATGGTGGACTTGGGTTTTCTATTGATCACCTTCTTTATGTTCACAACCACGTTTAGTAAACCTAACGTAATGGATTTGGGTCTTCCGGCAAAACCGAAAGAAAAAGATAAAAAACCACCTCCAACTGAAATTAAACTTTCTAACTCAATTTCATTGTTATTGGGTAAAGACAATAAAATTTTCTGGCATCAGCAAGATAATACATCTTTAACTGATCAGAATCTGAATGAAACTACTTTCGATAGAGAAGGTGTTAGAAAGGTAATTGAGCAAGCAAAAGCAAATGCGGCTGATAAAAGTAAATTTACTGTAATTATTAAGCCGACAGATGACGCTGTATATAAAAACTTTGTTGATATTCTTGACGAAATGGCAATTACCAAAAGTGAACAATATGGGGTTACCGATTTGAAACCTTGGGAGGTAGCTATTTATAACAAGAAAGTTGGGAATAATGGAGCTGCGGCTGCACCAGCTACAAAGTAATTTAACCATAAAATTGTAAATCTATGGCAGATGAAAATGTATACAGTCAGAATCTTACTTTAGACGAGATTGTATTTGAAAATAGAAACAAAGAATATGGTGCCTATGATCTGAGACATCAGTATCCAAAACTTCTGACAAGATCTTTTCTTATCGGAACGGCACTATTCCTGATTTTGGCTTTGTCTCCTTTTATTTATCTTACGATTAAAAGACTTACTGCACCAGAGAAGAAAGAAGTAAAAGCTGATTTGGTGGAAATTCTTCAGGAAGATAAAATTATTGAGCAGCCAAAAGAAGAAGAACCACCTCCACCACCTCCACCTCCAAAAGAAGAGAAAATCGAGGTAATTCAGAACGTGGTTCCAGAGCCTGTTAAGGCTCCGAAAATTGAAACTCCACCACCACCGATTTCTAAGCAATTAGAAACAACAACTGGTTTGCAAAATCAGGAGGGGGTTAAAGCTCCGGCTTACACACCTCCGCCACCTCCACCATCAACGGGGACTAAAACTTCAACTGCTGAAGTTAAGCCTCAGGTAAGTGACACTCAAGTGTATACAGAGGTAGAGCAAACTGCAGAATTCCCAGGAGGTATTAATGCTTTTAGAAATAAAGTGTCTAGTAACTTTGACGGATCTGCAATGAATGGTGATGAAGGAACTGTAAAAGCTGAAGTAACTTTCGTTGTTGAAAGAGACGGTAGTATTACAGACGTTAAAGCGAGTGGAAAAAGCTCAGACTTTAATGCTGAAGCAGTAAGAACTATTAAGTCTATTAAGACTAAATGGGCTCCTGCTAAGATTAATGGACAATCTGTACGTTACCGTTTCAGATTACCATTAACAATGAATTTTGAAGGATAATTTTTATCTTTAAATAATAATTAAAAAAGAGAAGCATATGCTTCTCTTTTTATTTTTTTTGGTATTTTTGTTATATGATGTTCAATTGGTTATCCCTGGTTACGGGATTGTTTTATATCGTTTTAGGAATTGTAGTTATTTTTTACAAATTCTTCTTTATTATTTTAGAGCCTACTGTAGCGTACCCTCTTGGAGGTGTTATGATTCTGTATGGAATCTTTAGAATTTACAGAGCGGTTTCAAGAATAAAAAATTCAGGAAATGAAGAATAATTTTAAAGTAATCATACTTTTTGTCTTAAGTATAGTTGCAGTAAGCTGTAAAAAAGAAGACAAATCCCCATCCTATTATAAGGGAGATCTTACAATCCTTACTGATGAATCCTTTAAAAGTGTTACGGAAGCCTTAGCCGACGGATACATGATTAATTATCCTGAAGCGCACCTAAAGGTAGTTACAAGGAAGGAAGACCTGGGCTTTTTAGACCTTCTGAAAGGAAAGGCCAGAGTAGCGGTAATGTCCAGAGATTTAAGTCCTGAAGAGCTTAAAGCTTTTAAAGAGCAGGTGGGTTCTAAATTTTTGCCTGCCAGATTTGCTGCTGACGCAGTTGTTTTTATTGTTCCAAAAAATTCTACCAGGACCAGTATTTCAATGGATGAAATTCAAAACGGTCTTCTTTCTGATAAAAAGGAATTTGTTTTTGACGGGACTAATTCTAGTAACTTAAACTATGTGGCTCAGAAGCTTAAGAAGCAGCCTAAAGATCTCCAATTTTCTGTGATTCCAGGTAATGAAAATATCATTGAACAGCTCAATAAATATCCCGATAAAATTGGTGTCATAGGTCTTAATACCTTTAGCCGCCCTTATGATAAAACTTCTGAAAAATTAAGGGATATGGTTAAAGTATTGCCGGTTGAAAACAAAGGAAAATTATATACTCCGGATTTTGCAGGACTGCGTGAAATGAAATATCCTTTTACTAGAGTTTTGTATTTTTTAACAAATGAAGGAAACTTTAACATTGCCAATGGTTTCATCAGATATTCATGTACCCAATTAGGGCAAATGATTGTGCAGAAGGAAGGTTTGCAACCCTACAATATTTACAAAAGAGAGGTGCAAATGCGTTAAAAAATATTAAATTGACTTTATCCCCCAAATAAATACACTATTTTGGTCTGAAAATTGTGTATAATATTACTCGATTTAGAAAATATAAAATGAAAGATATAATGATTATGAATGTAAAAAAGATTGCTTTTGGAGCAGCGGTGGTATTTTTTGCCAATTTTTCGTTTGCACAAACATTGCAAGATGGTATTAACAGTATCGACAGTGATAAATTTGCCCAGGCAAAGACTCAGTTCACTGATATGATTGCTAAAGCTCCTACTGCTGAAAATTATTTCTATTTAGGAAATACTTTTCTAAGACAAGGTGAGCCGGATTTTGCTAAAGCAACTGAAAGCTTCAATAAAGGTCTTGCAGCAGACAGCAAAAGCTATTTAAACAAGATCGGATTGGCGGCTGTAAAGCTTGGAAAAGGTGATAAGGCAGCTGTTGCAGAAATACAGAAAATTGTTAGCGATTCAAGAGAAAAAGATGCTGAAGTACTGTTCAGAGCTGCAGAGGCTTTAACTTTATTTGAGAAAAATAACTCTCCTGATCTTGCCATTCAATTCCTTAATAAGGCAATTGAAAGAGCACAGAAAAAAGAAGTTCCTGCGAATTATTACTATACACTGGGAGACGCTTACAGATTGAAAAAAATCCCTGGTGATGCTATGACTGCTTATGATAAAGCGTTACCTCTGGCTAAAAATAAAGCTTCTGTTTATACCAGAATGGGTACCTTATGGATGGCTGCTCAGCAATGGAAATTAGCTAAAGAGAATATTGATAAAGCAATTGCTGTAGATGCTACATATGCACCTGCTTATAAAGCTTTGGCTGCCTATGATATTAAATATCAGCAAAATGATAAAGCGACTCAGGACTTGATCAATTATACTAAATATGCGGATGAAGATCCATATACACAATTAGAAATCGCTAAGCTTTATTTTACAAACGAAGATTATAACAATTCAAGAACTGTTTTAGATAAGATCTTTGATAAAATTGATGATCCTATTAAGTTCAAATTGAGAGCTTATCAATTATATTCTGAAGGTAAATATGCAGAGGCTAAGCAAAACATGGATACTTTCGTTTCTCAGGCGGATAAATCAAGAGTACAACCTGCTGACCAGGGATTACAAGGTTTAATTGCCGCTGGATTGGCTAAGGATGAAAAAGATGCAGCAAAGAAAACTGCTTTAACAACTGAAGCTCAGCAGAAAATAGCTATTGCAAAAGCTGCAAAAGATGAAACAATGAAATGGGATATGGAATTAGCTAAGATTGCCGGAGGAGGAGCTTCTCAGGGATCAGCTGATGCAGGACCTACAAACCCTACCATTGAAGGATTAAAGCAAAAAGTAGCAGCTAATGCGCAGGATACAGATTCATTATTCAAATTAGCGACTGCTTACCAGGATGTTAAAAACTGGAACGGAGCTATATTAACATGGCAGAAAATGAGTACACTTCTTCCTGATTGGGCTCCTGCTTATTACAGTTTAGGTTATTCTTACCAACAAGCTGGGAATAATGATGCTGCGAAAATAGCGTATGAAAAATTCATCACTACTGTTAAGCCAGCAGATGTAGAGGCTAATAAACAAACTTTAGCTTATGCTTACTTTGCCGTAGCTTATATGAGCAAAGATTCTGATCTAGCTAAAGCTAAAGATTATGTTGCTAAGTCTGTTCAGTTGGATCCGACTTATCAGGATGCTGTTAAACTTAACGGTGAGATCAATAAGTAATTTAAAATTTAAATTATATATATTAAAACTTCCCATTCATAATGTTTGGGAAGTTTTTATTTTAAGCCTTATCTTTGAAAAATATGAAAACAGACATACTTGCTTTTGGAGCGCATCCTGATGACGTAGAACTGGGTTGTGGAGGTACCATTGCCAAATTGATATCAGAAGGAAAAAAATGTGTTATTGTAGATCTTACAAAAGGTGAACTGGGAACAAGAGGAACAGACGAAACCAGAAAAATGGAGGCTGCTGAATCTGCAAAAATTCTTGGGGTTTCCGCAAGGGAAAATTTAGGTATGAAAGACGGGTTTCTTGTTAATTCAGAAGAGTATCAGATGAAGATTGTAAAAATGATCCGCAAATACCGCCCGGAAATCGTCTTAGCCAATGCGATTGATGATAGACATCCGGATCATGCAAAAGGAGCGAAATTAGTTTCCGATGCGTGCTTTTTAGCTGGTCTTAGAAAGATAGAAACTGTAGAGGGAGGAGAAAGCCAGGACGTATGGAGACCTAAACACATTTTTCATTATATCCAATGGAAACATATTCAACCTGAATTTGTAATTGATATTTCAGAATATCTGGATAAGAAAATTGAAGCATGCCTTGCATTTAAAACTCAGTTTTATGATCCGAATTCTACCGAACCAGTAACTCCGATTGCTACAAAAGACTTTCTGGAAAGCTTAACATACAGAGCTCAGGATTTAGGGCGTCTATCGGGAGTTGCTTACGCTGAGGGATTTACGACAGAGAAGTTAATTGCTTTGAAAA
The DNA here is from genome assembly GCF_013184525.1 of Chryseobacterium sp. LAM-KRS1. Taxonomy (GTDB): domain Bacteria; phylum Bacteroidota; class Bacteroidia; order Flavobacteriales; family Weeksellaceae; genus Chryseobacterium; species Chryseobacterium proteolyticum. The sequence goes on along the minus strand of NZ_JAAOIZ010000003.1, from coordinate 664,876 downwards.
ATTTTGAAGGAATTGTTTTGTAATTAAAAAATCTTTCCTATATTTGCAACCACAAAACGGTGATTGTAGCTCAGTTGGTTAGAGCGTCGGATTGTGGTTCCGAAGGTCGTGGGTTCGAGACCCATCATTCACCCAAAGAAAGTACACTTTTAAAGTGTACTTTTTTATTTTATACCTTTCTGATGTTTCATTTTTTTATCCAAAAAAATATCACAAACTTTTAATTTTATTTTAGGATCAGGATAGATTTTTATTTTGATGATGTTTTAAGGGGAATACTTGATTGAAATAGAATGTGAAGTGATAAATAATAAGAGAATATTCTAGAGAGATTTTTATAGCATATTTCTAGCATAATTACTGTTAATGAGTGGTACATCATAGGTATTTAGATTTAAAAGTACTCTTTTGCATCTTTTAAATCCATTGTTCTTAGAATAATCCTGTAAAAAAATAGACATAAAAAAAGCACCTTTTTTCAGATGCTTGTGTTTTTAGATATTCTTTTTTTATACTTCGTCGTCAGAATCTATAGTATAAGATTTGCTTTTGAAGTCTTTGTCATGTTTTTCTGAAATTACATCCTCACCCTTTTCATTAATGATGAAATCTGTTGACTCATTGAACATTTCCTGGAAACTCTTAAAATCTTCTTTGTAAAGGTAAATTTTGTGTTTTTCAAATGTAGCCTCTCCATTTTCACCGAAGTTCTTTTTACTTTCGGTAATCGTAAGATAATAATCCCCCGCTTTCGTCTCACGCACATCAAAGAAATATGTTCTTCTTCCTGCTTTTAACACCTTCGTGAAAATTTCATTTTCATGGCGTTCCTTGTATTCACTCATTGTTAGATATTTTTTAATCTTGTTAAGAACAAATATAAAAGATTTCTTTTAATCACAAAATTTTTTTTATGATTTATTTAACAATTTTGAATGAATCGGCTAAGCAGTTACAGAATTGGTAATTTCAGTAAGATTAAGGATTTTGTCAGCTCTTTGTGCGCTAGACTCTCTGTGTGTGATAATTATGGAGGTTGCATTGTGGATTTTTGACTCAATATTTTGCAGTATATTTTGTTCGGTTTCGGTATCTAATGCAGATAAAGAATCATCAAAAATAATGATATTTGGATCCTTAATCAGGGCTCTGGCGATACAAATTCTTTGCTTTTGTCCTCCCGAAAGCATCACTCCACGCTCTCCAACCGTCGTTTTATACTGTTCTTTAAATCCTATGATGTTTTTATGAACGTCTGCGATTTTAGCATATTCTACTACTTTCTCATGGGACGGATGGTCGATCGCAAATCCAATATTATTTTCTATAGTATCCGAGAATAAATAGCTCTCCTGAGGAATATAGCCAATAAAATCCCTGTACACTTCGAGATTGTGGTCCTTAAGATTTTTCCCGTCAATCAGAATTTCACCTTCAGTAGGGTCTATTAAACGGCATAGCAATAAGGCGATCGTAGATTTTCCGCTTCCTGTTTTCCCCATAATCGCCAATGATTGTCCCGCATTAATTGTAAAGCTTAAATTTTCTAAAGCTTTTATTCCTGTGTTAGGGTACACATATGAAACATTTCTAAATTCAATATCTCCCTTGATTTTATACTGATCAGAATTTTTATTAATGATTTCAGATTTTTTATCCAGAAACTCATTGATTCTCTGCATGGAGGCTTCTGCTCGTTGATTGACTGATGTTACCCATCCTACCATTGAAAAAGGAAATATAAGGGTATTGATGTACATGAAAAAGTCGGCTATTTTACCGATACTTAGTTGTCCTGCAATATATTTTTGTCCACCGATGACGATGATGGCTACGTTAAGCAATCCGATTACAAATAAAATAATAGTAAAAAAATAAGCTTCTGTCTTTGCGAGGTCTAATGCCTTATCCTGGTAATCGGTTACCTTTGCCCCGTAATTCTTTTTGATATAATTTTCCCTGGCAAAGAATTTTACAACTCTTATTCCCGAAAAACTGTCCTGTACAAAAGTTGAAATACCGGACTGGCTTTTCTGCATTATCTTTGACTTCTTGTTAATAATTGAACTTACTTTAAAAATAAGGTATGACAAAATCGGAAGTGGTAGTAATGTCCATAAAGTCATGGATACGTCCGTTTTTATCATATAGATGCTGGTAATAAGAAGTAACACCAGTAAATTTACGACATACATGACTCCCGGTCCAAGGTACATTCTTACCGCTACAATATCTTCGCTCAATCGGTTCATGAGGTCACCGATAGTCGTCTGCTTATAATCTGTAAGGGAAAGCTCCTGATAGTGTCTGTAGATTTTATTTTTAAGCTCATATTCAATTCTCCTTGACGCTACAATAATGGTCTGTCTCATCATGAAAGTAAAGAATCCCGTCAATAACGAACAACCAACAATAATGGCAACGTAAATCAATACCTGCCTGTTGAATCCCATTTGTCCGTTTTTGGTAAGTTCATCAACCGATTTTCCTACAAACTGAACTTTATATGTATTAAAAAAATTACTGGCAATGATAAATAACAGCCCCCAAAACAACAATATCTTGTGTTTCCAAAAGTAGGGGTTCAGGGTTTTTAAAGCTTTCATATAGTTTTACAAAATTACAAAAATACCTTCACACTACGAATTCGATAAATTTTAAATTTTGTATCTTTGCACCCATAAAAAGCTCTTTGAATGTTAGGAAGAAGACAAATCCGTGAAAAAGTGGTGGAAAATGTGTATTCATACTACCAGAATCCGATTAAATTTGATGTTTTAGAGAAAAACATGTTTTCGGGTATAGAGAAAATCTATCATCTCTATATTTACCAACTGAATTTTTTAGTAGGTCTAAAGGCGCTTGCTGAAAACCAGATGGAAATTGGGAAGAAAAAATATCTGAAAACAGATTCTGATATTAATCCCAACCAGAAATTTATTAACAATCAGGTGTTGATCAAACTAGAGGAAAACCCTGAAAGGCTATTCTTTACAGGGCAACATAAAGAATTGAAATGGGATTTACATGATGATCTATTGGTAAAAACTTTCCAGAGAATTACTGCAGGGAAACGTTACCAGGATTTCATGAAAGTAGAAGAATATTCTTTTGAAGAGGACCAGAAGTTTATCGGAAAATTATTTTTGCGCTATATCGCTGAAAATGAAGATTTTCATGATTATCTTGGAGACAAGGAACTGACCTGGTCTGATGATATTCACATTTCCAATTCAATGGTTCAAAAGACAATTGGATTTCTGAAGGAAGATGAAGAAAGCAGAACATTAATCAAAATGATCAAGGATGAAGATGATAAGGCTTTTGCAGCTAAACTTCTAAGAGATACTTTGAACAATTGGGAAAATAATGAAAAGAAACTAAGTGAAAGATTGGAAAACTGGGATTTGGAAAGAGTTTCTTTAATGGATAAAGTTATTTTGTCTACCGCTATATCGGAACTTGATAATTTTCCTTTTACACCATCAAGAGTTATTATCAATGAATATATTGAAATTGCTAAAGTATTTGCTACAGACAGATCCAATATCTTCATTAACGGAATTTTAGATAAATATTGTAAAGATCAAAATAGAATTTAACATGAAAAAGACGTTATCAATTATCGCTTTGTCTATTATAGGCTTTGGTTTAGTTTCTTGTAAAAAAGAAAACAAGGAGGCTCAAACTGCTGAATCTGTAGCAACAGATTCCTCTGCTGCTGCAACAACTCCCGCTGATTCTCCGGTAGCTCCTGCAACAACAGAAGCGGTAACTCCGGCTCAATCTAACCAACCTTCAACTTCACTTGCTTTATCTGAAAGCAATTTCGATTTTGGAAATATCAAAAAAGGAGATAAAGTAGAGCATGTTTATGAAGTAACCAATACAGGTAAAAATCCATTGGTAATTTCTGAAGTTAAGCCTGGATGCGGATGTACAGCTCCTGACTTTACTAAAGAGCCTATTTTACCAGGTAAAAAAGGAAAGATTACCTTACATTTTGATTCTTCAAGTTTCGATGGAAATGTTCAGAAATATGCTGACGTATATGCGAACGTAGAAAAATCTCCAATTAAATTAACATTCACTGCGAATATTCAACCTTAATTAAAATGAATACATTAACCATTTTTTTACAGGCACAGCCGGCAGGAGGATCATCTTCAATGATGCTGATCATGATGGGTGTGATGTTTGTAGGTTTTTATTTCTTAATGATAAGGCCACAAATGAAAAAACAGAAGCAGGAGAAAACCTTTCAGGAAAATCTGAAAGTAGGAAGCAGGGTAGTACTAACTTCAGGCCTTCATGGAAGAATTGCTCAAATCCAGGATGATGGTTTTGTTATTGAAACATTATCAGGAAAGTTAAAGTTCGAAAAAGCGGCTGTATCAAGAGAATTTACAGACAATCGTTTTGGAGAAAAAGCAACTAAAGCAGCTGAAAAAACTGCTGAGAAAAAAGAAATTGATACTGAAAAGAAATAATTTTTTAGTTTAAAAGAGAATATGACCGGCGCGGTGAACAAAGTTCACCGCGCCGGTCTTTTATATAGAGATAAGCCGACAAAAATGGTAACCAATAAATTCCTGTTGGCATTAAATCCTTACTATTTTTATAGTTTTAAATTATCTTTGTCCTATGAAGCAAAATATAAACAAAACAGTTCTTATTTTAGGAGCAAATTCTGATGTTGCAAAACAATCTTTTAAGCAGTATCTGCAAAAAGGATACTCAGTAATTGCGGCTTCCAGAAATACGGACTCGCTGGAAAATTTTGTTAAAGAAAATCAATTAGATCAAGCGAAAATTAAGATTATATATTTTGATGCTTCCGATTTTGCTTCGCATCAGCAATTTTATGATAACCTGGTGATAAAACCGGCTATTGTAGTTTATGCAGCCGGATTTCTGGTTGACAATCAAAAAGCTTTGCTTGATTTTAAAGGTGCATACCAGATGATGCAGGTAAACTATATGGGTGGGGTTTCAATTCTTAATATTATTGCTATGGACAAAAGTAATAATAACCTTGAGAGAATTATCGGACTTTCTTCACTTTCCGGCGTAAGAGGAAGAAAAAGTAATTTTATATATGGAAGCACAAAATCTGCATTCACACAATATTTAGCCGGTCTCCGACAGGAATTATCTTCAAGAAATATTATTGTCAATGCATTGGTCATTGGATATATTCGCACTAAAATGAATACAGGTCTGAAGCTTACGGAATCCCTGATAATGGAACCGGATTATGTTGCGAACTTTGTGGTCAATGCAGGGAGCTCATTTACTATAGTCCCGAATTTTAAATGGAAAATTATTTATTTTATTTTGAAAATTTTACCTGGAAGTATGGTGGCAAAATTACCATGATATTTTTCGCTGAATTTTTATTTTTCTAAATAAATTTTAATTAAACTCTTAAATCTGTTTATTTTTAATTTTTAAGTCTCAAAAAGACTGCTCTTTTTCAAAAAAGGAGTACGGTATAGAAATTGGAAATCATTCTTTTTTTCAGTATTTTTAAAATCTGAAATGATTCTTTTACCTGAATAAATTTCGAAAAATGATCATTGAGTGCACCTGAACAGGTCGTTCTGATATCCAATACTTTTTATTATATAGATTACTTTAAACCAGGGTTTAAGGTTAATTTTTTTATGGTATATGGATCGTTTCAGAATTTATCAGAAAAATAACATATCAATTTAAATAAATACAAAATGGATGATTTAAAATTAGACAACGTTCAACAACAGTGGGACACCTTCTTGACCTCAGCTATTGCATGGGCACCGAAAATTATTACAGCTGTGATTTCAGCATTCCTGATATATTTGGTAGGATCGTGGATGATCAGGATGATTAAAAGACTTGTTGAAAAAGCCTTTAAAAGACGTAATATGGAGCCGTCCTTACAGCTTTTTTTATTAAATATTATCAACTGGGGACTTAATATCCTGCTCTTTATTGTAGTGGTTACCCAATTAGGAGTACAGACTTCAGCCTTTGTCGCCATGATAGGTGCTGCCGGATTAGCGGTTGGATTGGCTTTACAGGGATCTTTAACGAATTTTGCGGGAGGCATTCTTATTTTATTATTAAAACCATTTAAGATCGGAGACTTTATTTCGGCAAGTTCAGGAGTATCCGGAACGGTAAATGCAATAGACGTTTTCCATACAAGGCTTATTACGCCTCAGAATCAGTTGATCGTAATCCCTAATGGTGAAATCTCCAACAAGAGTATTACCAATTATACGCAGTTGGGAACAAGAAAAACGTGGTTTGATATAGGAGTTTCTTATAATGCAGATCTAAAGCAAGCTAAAGAAATACTGCTGGAGGCAATACATCAGAATGAATATGCTCTTAAGGAACCTGCGCCACAAGTAGTTGTTACCGAGCTAGGAGATAGTGCAGTGAATTTGTCTGTAAGGGTAATGACCACTAATGAAAATTTCTGGGCAATGAATGAAGAATTGATTATAGCTTGTAAGGCAGCCCTTGATAAGGCAGGAATTGAAATTCCTTTTCCACAAAGGGATGTACATGTATATAATAATAACTAAAAATCTTATAATGAAAAACCTGCATTGATAAAATGCAGGTTTTTTTATTTCATCAAGGCGTTGATTTATCCTAAATTCTGCAATAAATCCAACGCCTTCATCATATCAATTCCTTTTCCTAAAACCGGTTTAAATAAATCTCCTTTTTCTTTAATCCTGTCAAGTGCGTTGTGGATATTGAAATCTGTAGGTTTTAATCCGGGCTTTAATTCTTCCCATGCAATCGGCATAGAAACCGAAGCTCCCGGTTTTGGACGTAAGCTGTAAGCACTTGCCAACGTTTGTCCTGTTCTGTTTTGAAGGTAATCCAGATAGATTTTCTTATCATCCCTTTTTTGAAGGCTTCTTTCTAAGGTGGTTATTTTAGGAAGTTTTTCATTGACCTGTTTCATGACAATATGAGCAAAATCCTTTACCTGATCGAATTCATAATTACCTCCCATCGGAATATAGATGTGAATTCCGGTACTTCCTGATGTTTTACAATACCCTTTCACTTTAATTGACTTCAGGACTTCATTTACCTGTAAGGCGGTTTCAATAACATCATCAAATGTATTTTTTTTAGAGGGATCGAGATCAAGCACTAAATAATCGGGATGTTCAAGATCAGGGAGTGAACTGTTCCAGGGGTTGAGATCTATACAACCTAGATTATTAAGATAAGCGAGTGTGGCTTTATCATTACAGTAGATATAATCAATATATTTATCGTTGGATTCAGAATAAACCTGTGTTGTTTTTACCCATTCCGGAGTATTGTCACTGGCATCTTTCTGATAAAAACCTTGTTCTTCAATTCCGTTTGGGAAACGGTTTAAGGATAACGGACGGTTTTTCAGATGCGGTAAAATATATCTGGCAACCGATTGATAGTATTCAATCACATCTCCTTTTGATATACCATCTTCCGGAAAATATATTTTATCTTGATTTGTCAATTTTACTTTATGCTTATCTAAAGTAACTTCCTTTTCTTTTTCAGTATTTTTTGATGATGTAGTGGCTTTCATTTTTTTAGGTTTTTCATTTTTTGGGTTCACTTTATTGGCGGAATCATTGATTTCTTCCGGGTTTTTATCCTCCCGGATCGTGATAAAAACAGGATGTCTGAAAATTCCGTCCTTGGTGATTTCAGAATATTTGATTTCACAAACCAGTTTCGGTTCTACCCATGTGACTGGCATATTGGTTTTGGGGATTTTGTCAAACGGTGAATTTTTTATAATTAACTTTTCCAAACGCTGATGAAGTTGATTCAAAGATTCACTATTGAATCCCGTTCCTGTATGTCCGGAGTAAATGAGCTTTCCACCTTTATATTTTCCTAATATCAATGCTCCGAAGCCTTTTCTGGAACCTCTGGGTTCTGTGAATCCACAGATAATGACTTCTTCAGTACTGGTGAATTTTATTTTTAACCAATCAGAAGTTCTGTGATTTTCAACATACTGGCTATCGGATTTTTTTGCGATCATGCCTTCAAGTTGCATTTTTTCCATCTGATTGAAAAAACTGATTCCATTTTCAGGGATATGGTCACAATATTTAATCATTTCTGTTTCTACCAATGCTTCTTTTAACAGCTCTTTTCTTTGCAATAATGGGAGTTGTTCGGTAGAATGGCCATTCAGCCAAAGCAGATCAAAAACCTGATATACCAGGGCGAGATCAGGATTATCACCAATCTGTTGTAATAGTTGGAAATTGGGTTTTCCGTTTTCGTCATAGGCCACAATTTCTCCATCCAAAATCATTTTTTGCTTTTGAAGACTAAAGTCTTGGGTAACTTTTCTGAATTTTGATAAAAAAGAAATTCCGTTTCTTGAATAAAATAAAGGATCATTTTTGCTCAGATCGGCTATAGCCCTGTAGCCGTCCCATTTGATTTCAAAGATCCATTCCGGGGAATCAAATGCTTTTTCATAGGACTTCGCCAACATAGGCTTAATGAAAGAGGTAAGCTTCTTTTCATCAGCTAATGCATTGAATTTTTTAAATTCAGGCTTTGATGTTATGACTTCTTTTTGTTGTTTTTTAGGCTTTTTTTTTCCTCTAAGAATTTTGTTACCAAAGATTTGGGAGAGGTATTGTCTTCGGCATTATAGCCAGCTTCTGCAAAGTCATCCTTATGTTTTATGAGTAACCAGGAATTCCCTTCCGTGTTTTTCATTTTTACCAAAGCAAATTCACCTTTCAGCTTTTTACCGTGTAAAATAAATTTCAAAGATCCTGCATGAAGTTCTTTTAACAATTCTTTTTCGTCAGAAAGCTTGCTGTCTTTCTCTAAAGGTTCATAAGTTCCACTATCCCAGACTTCGACTTGTCCGGCTCCATAATTTCCTTCGGGTATATTTCCTTCGAAATCTTTATAGTCATAAGGGTGGTCTTCAACCATCATAGCCAGACGTTTATCCTTTGGATCTAAAGAAGGGCCTTTAGGAACTGCCCAGCTTTTTAGAACTCCTTCCATCTCTAAACGAAAATCATAATGAAGATGTGAGGCAGCATGTCTTTGGATGACAAAAATAAGCTGATCCTTACTCTTTTTTGTTTTGCCTTTAGGTTCACTTGTTTCGTTAAATTTCCTTTTTTCGTTATAATCTTTAAGAGCCATCAGGATGCGTTTTTAGATTTTGAACTTTGTAAACTAGCTTTTAATTGAGCCATCAAATCAATTACTTTTCCTTCTTTTGCAGGTTCAGCTTTCTGAGCCTTAACACTCTTACCTTTAGCTTTCTGTTTAATGATCTTCATGAGTGATTCAGAGTAAGTATCCTTATACATCGTAGGATCAAACTTCTGGGAAAGCTGCTCAATAAGGCTTACTGCCATTTTTAATTCTGCAGGTTTAGGAGCTTTTTTAGCCGGGATTTTTAAATCATGGTAATCTCTTATTTCCTGATCAAAGCGTAATCGGTTGAGAATAAGAACCTCTTCATTGTATGGCCTGATCATCCCTATTGCTTCACTTTCGCGCAATACAAATGTTCCTACACCTACCATTTCGGTTTCTGTTAAAGCTTTCATGAGAAGCCTGTAAGCATTTTCCCCATTTTTCTGGGGCTCAAGAAAATATGGATTTTCAAAATAAACACTATCTACTTCAGATTCTTTTACAAACTGGTCGATCGATAATATTTTGCTTTTTTCAGGACTTGCCGCTGCATAATCCTCATCGTCGAGAACAATATACCGGTCTTCCATCAGGTAAGCCTTCACAATATTTTCCCACTTTACTTCTTTCCCTGTTTTTTCATTAACTCTTTTGAATTTTATGTTAGAAAAGTCAGATTTATCCAGCATGTCAAGATCCAGTTTGCTGGTTTCTGTTGCTGAATATATTTTAACAGGGATATTTACTAAGCCAAAGCCAATGGCGCCATTCCAGATTGCTTTCATTGTACTATGTTTGTTTAGATAACGTACAATGATTGTGCCGTATGAAAAATATTTACGTAATGTGGTACTTTATTATGATTTTATAAAATGTAAAAAGAAAAATGTGTTTTTGTTTTATTCTCAATTGTCAATTGAGAATAAAAAGTATTTGTATATCTTTAAAATACCAATGAATAAAGAATGAAAGAGCTATTCAGTTACATAAGGAAATTCGCGGAACTAAGTGAAGAAGAGAAAGACCTGATTGCTGTTGGAGTACAGGAACTAACTATCCAAAAAGGAGAGGTATTTGTAGAGGCGGGCAGGATAAGCCAGATGATTGCCTTTGTAAAAGAAGGTGTATTTCGTTCATTGTATTATAATAAACAAGGAGACGATTGTACACGATATTTTATTTATGAAGGCCGGTTTATCGGAGATTTTCAGGGTTTTGTTAATCAGACCCCTTCTAACGAGTATATAGAAGCAATTACGGATGGAACTTTATGGGTCATAGATTTTAATCATTTTAGAACCATAGAAAGCAGAATATCTGTTTGGCCGGTTCTGATCGCTAAGTTGCATGCTTTTGTAGCAGAGAATAAGCTAAAGGTTGCCAGCACGATGCTGAGCCTGGATGCGAAATCCAGGTATCTTCATTTTCTGGATCATTATCCCGGATTGGCAAACCGTGTTCCTCAGGCAATGTTGGCGTCTTATCTCGGAATTACTCCCTCCTCATTCAGCCGGATCAGAAAAAATATAATATAGATTTCCCTTTCTTGTCAAATGACAATTGCCCCCTCGTATTCATGCTATAGTTTTGCTCTGTAAAAAGAGATAAATTATAAAATATGGATATCGTATTAGGATTACAGTGGGGAGATGAAGGGAAAGGTAAATTCATTGACCTGATCAGTCGGAATTATGACATTGTCGCACGTTTCAACGGAGGAGCGAATGCAGGACATAGTATTGAGCGAAATGGAAAAAGAATAACATTGAAAACTCTTCCTTCGGGAATATTTATAGAAGGAGTAGACAATGTAATCGGGGCAGGGATCGTATTGGATCCTGTTAATTTCAAGCAGGAAGTTTTGAAACTAAATGCTTTTGATATGAATATTCAGGTTGAAAAACGCCTGACTGTATCTAGGAAAGCACATCTTGTGTTACCCACACATACATTAATGGACGTATTTATGGAAGAGAATTCATCCTATAATACAATTGGTACAACTAAAAATGGTATAGGACAGGCCTATGCTAACAAAATTCTGCGGCAGAATCTAAGAGTGGGTGATATTGATAGATCCGACTTTAATGAAACAGTAAATCATATTGTAGAAAGAGACTATCAGCAGCTGTTAGATTATGGTCAGATACTTCCTCCGATAACAGATCTGAAAGATACATTTTTCGATGCTATAGAGTTTTTGAAAAAATTTCGATGGATAGAAGCTGAAGTGTTTTTAAATGAATCGATTAAGAGTGGAAGAAAAATTCTTGCAGAAGGTGCACAGGCAACATTACTCGATATAGATCACGGAACCTATCCTTACGTTACATCATCTACAACGATTGCTTCAGGAGCGTGCAGCGGTTTGGGAGTCTCGCCTAAAAAGGTAGGCGAAATCTATGGGGTTACAAAAGCATATTGTACCAGGGTAGGAAATGGTGCCTTTCTTACGGAGCTTTTTGGCGAAACAGGTGAGAAGATAAGGCAAACAGGTAATGAGTTTGGTTCTAATACAGGACGGCCCCGAAGAGTAGGGTGGCTGGATCTGCCTGCTTTAAAATATGCTGTAATGATTAATGGAGTGACTCAATTGATCATTACCAAAGCGGATGTCTTGAATGGCTTTGAGTCTGTGGCTATATGTACTCACTATAAAGTCAAAGATCAGACTGTAGTGTCAGGTTTAATGACTGATGATGAAGCACGTCCGGTTTTCCGTCGGATGAAAGGATGGAAAACTGAATTTTCAGAATGTAAAGATCCTTCCTCTTTACCCGAGGAATTATTGGAGTTTATTCAATTTCTTGAAAATGAGCTTGAAATTCCTGTGAGTTATCTTTCTACGGGACCTGGCAGGGAAGATATGATAAAGATGACTTCAAAACTGATATCTCAGATAGTATAAAATAAAAAAGCGAGGTAAAAACCTCGCTTTAATTTATGCTTTTAAATTTAATTGTAATTCCAGTTCATCCAGCTGTGCATCAGCAATTGATGCCGGTGCGTCAATCATCACATCACGTCCCGAGTTATTTTTAGGAAAGGCAATATAATCTCTGATCACTTCATTTCCGTCAAGAATGGCCACCAAACGGTCAAACCCGAAAGCTAAACCACCATGAGGAGGAGCTCCATATTTAAATGCGTTCATCAAGAACCCAAATTGTGCTTCCGCCTCTTCTTTTGAAAAACCTAATAAATCAAACATCTTAGATTGAAGTTCCCTGTCGAAAATTCTGATTGATCCTCCTCCGATTTCATTTCCATTAAGAACCATATCATAAGCATTTGCTCTGGCTTTTCCGGGATCAGTTTCCAGCAGGTGAATATCTTCCGGCTTAGGAGAAGTGAAAGGATGGTGCATCGCGTGGTATCTCTGAGTTTCCTCGTCAAATTCCAATAGTGGGAAATCGACTACCCAAAGAGGAGCAAATACATCTCCTTTTCTTAATCCCAAACGGTTTCCCAGTTCCATTCTCAATGCGGAAAGCTGAGCTCTTACTTTATTTTCATTTCCTGAAAGAATAAGCATCAAATCTCCTTCTTTCGCCCCGAATTTTTCAATAATCTTTGTTAAGTCTTCTTCGTTGTAAAACTTGTTAACAGATGATGTTTTTACACCATCATTCTGGAATTTTGCCCACACCATCCCTGAGGCTCCGATTTGAGGACGTTTTACCCAGTCCACCAATTCGTCGATCTGTTTTCTGGTATAGTCTGCACAGCCTTCAACATTAATTCCAACTACCAATTCCGCATCATCAAATATTTTAAAATCTTTTCCTTTTACCAGTTCATTAAGCTCCACGAATTCCATTCCGAAACGGATATCCGGTTTGTCATTCCCATATTTTTGCATCGCTTCTGCGAAAGTCATTCTCGGAAAAGCTCCGAATTCCTGTCCGGTAATATCTTTGAGCAATGTTTTGGTCATTCCCTCAAATACATTCATCACATCCTCCTGTTCAACGAAGGCCATTTCGCAGTCGATCTGTGTAAATTCAGGCTGTCTGTCTGCTCTCAGGTCTTCGTCACGGAAACATTTTACAATCTGGAAGTATTTATCCATTCCACCTACCATCAGAAGTTGCTTGAATGTCTGTGGAGATTGAGGTAGTGCGTAAAACTGCCCTGGGTTCATTCTGCTTGGCACCACGAAGTCTCTCGCTCCCTCCGGAGTAGACTTAATTAAAACAGGTGTTTCCACTTCAATGAAACCTTCTTCTGAAAGGTAATTTCTCACTTTCTGAGCCATTTTATGACGGAAGATTAATTTATCTTTTACCGGATTTCTTCTGATATCAAGATAACGGTATTTCATTCTTAATTCTTCACCTCCGTCTGTTTCATCTTCAATTGTAAAGGGTGGAAGTTGAGAGTCATTAAGAACGCTTAGTTTTTCAACTAAAATTTCAATTTCTCCGGTTGGAATATTAGGATTTTTGCTTACTCTCTCAATTACTTTTCCGGTAACCTGAATCACAAATTCACGTCCCAGTTTTTTAGCTTCTTCCATTAATTGAGTTGAAGAGCGATCCTGGTCTAAAACCAATTGTGTAATTCCGTAACGATCCCGAAGATCTATCCAAATCATAAATCCTTTATCACGGATAGTTTGTACCCATCCTGAAAGTGTAACTTCTTCATTAAGATTTTTTAGAGATAATTCTCCGTTTGTGTGCGATCGAAACATTAGTTTTAGATGTTAGATATTATACTTTATATATCAGACTCATTAAGGTCTGAATTTTAAAGTGCAAAGATAAGATTTTTGAAAGTCTTATAAATAAAAAAAACTTCCCAAAGGAAGTTTTTGAATATATTTTTTAAGAAAATTATTTTAGAATTTCTGTAAGAGCCGCCTGTTTATATTTTACTGAAATGTCTTTGGCTGTTTCTCCGTTTTCATTCTTCAGATTTTTTGAAGCACCTTTTTTTAATAATATTTTAGCCAGGTCAGGTCTTCCAAATTTAGCTGCGGCCATAAGCGGACTTAGATTGCTGCAGATTTTATTGACGTCTACATTATTTGTAAGTAAATAATTAAAAATATTTTTTTTGTCGAATCTTACACTGTACGCCAAAAGATTGTAGCTGATATTTTTTTCTCCCAGACATTTATCGTAGTCTTCTTTTGGAAAAGCTTTTTTAAATGTTTCAATATTATCTGTTTGAAAAGCTATTCTCTGTTCACTTGAAATTTGCTGAGCGAATAATGAACCAGCAAAAATAGAAATTGCGAAAACCAATGTAGTAGAGATTATTTTTTTCATGAAAATTTTATTTTAAGAATACACAAAGTTAATTTATTTTTTTGATACAATTTACTATGATTATGATTTCAATTTTTGAAATTAAATAAAATATATGCTATTTGTTAATAATGACAAAATGTAATTCTGCTAATTTTAAAGGATTGTTTGTGAGAATTTGAGTCTTTTGTGTACTGGTTTTATAAAAATTTTAACGGCAATATTTTGTGCTTTTTTACAAGTTTTCTTACATTAGACGTAACCAACAAATAATTTATTATGGGAAAAGGAGACAAAAAATCAAGAAGAGGTAAAATTAATAATGGCAGCTATGGAAAAAGAAGACCAAGAAAAGCCTCTAAATCACTAGAAACTTCGGAGGAAAAATCAAAGAAGTAACAGAATAAAAAAGACCGGAAATAAATCCCCGGTCTTTTTTTTATACAAATTAAATTATTTTCCGAATATACTTCCCAGGATACCACCCAGTCCGCCTTGTTGTTGCTTTTGGCCTCCACCAAGAACGCTTCCTAAAATATCATTTAATGGATTTCCTGACGATTGAGCCTGCCCGCCACCGCCAAGAACACTACCAAGAATGTCATTTAACGGACTTGATTGCTGAGCCTGTGCCTGATTAGAGGCATTTCCAAGAATTCCACCCAATAGATCTCCCAATCCACCTGCTCCAACATTGTTCTGTTGTTTTTCTTTGCCAATATAGCCCATAATAACCGGAGCAAGCATTGCTAAAACAGGACCTATTTTATCAATGGAAATTCCTGTATTTTGTGATAACTGATTTTCAACATTTTGTTTGTCGTTACCGAAAATGTGGCTAAGGATTGAGCCTCCTTCTGCCTGTCTTGCTTCAACTTGTGAAGCATCATCCAGGATACTTCCGTTATGGTCTTTATCCAGAGCATTGTTTAATGCTTCAGCTTCTTTAGAATCCTGAGATTTATTTCTTAAGTACGAAATAATTAGGGGTGCTGCTACAGCTAACAAAGCAATAATCTGGTTTTTGCTGATTCCAAATTTGTTTTCAGCCTGTACCGCAACCTGGTTGCTTGTGTTTCCTGTTAGCAAATCGATTAAACTCATGTTGTGTTTATTTAAATTGTTAATAAACCAAAGTTATCAAAAAATATTCCCTAATAATTTTTTTAATCTAAAATTACTGTTAAAGTTTTTTATTTTTTCTAAGCAACTGGTACTGAGTTTAGTTTTTTAAAATAGGGACATTGGAACATGCTTCGCCAAACATCAGAGATTTTACGATAGGCTTCAATTGTTCTACTAATTCTACATACGCATTCTCAGGAATTTCCTTATCCGAACATCCTTTCACCAATACCCTTTTATCTCTTAAATCATCAAAGTCATAAGTCTGTATTGCATTGTGCATTAAAATAACTTCAAGATCTTCACGGTTACCAAAGACTATTTTCTTTGCAACATCAGTAAGTTTGGCTGTAAGGACAAAATAAGCCCACAATGGAACAATAGCATCTGCCGAATTGTAAATGTATATGTAAGCATCACTATATTCATCAGTATTGATAGCGGCCACCTGTGCACGAAATTCTTTCTCTTTCAAAATCATTTCCTGAAAAAGAAAATCTTTCAGGTCGATTCCTTTTCTTGTGCCTTTTGGAAGAAGCGTGGCAAGATCAAAATTTACAAGACCGCTTTCGTTTACTTTATTTCTGATTTCAAATTCTTCTGACATTTTTTATCATTATCTTTGAACAAATTTACAAATTAAGATCCAACAAAGTTTTAATTTGTTCTCTATCCTTATTATAGAAATGAAATATTATATCATTGCCGGAGAAGCCTCAGGAGATTTACACGGGAGTAATTTAATGAAGTCTTTAAAAAAGAAAGATCCGGATGCTGAATTCAGATTCTGGGGAGGTGATCTGATGGCTAAGCAGGGAGGAACCCTTGTAAAACATTACCGTGATCTTGCTTTTATGGGATTTCTGGAAGTTGCTATGAATCTCAGGACGATATTAAATAATATTAAATTCTGTAAAGAGGACATTAAAAATAATCAACCTGATATTTTAATCTTAATTGATTATCCGGGATTTAATCTAAGAATAGCCAAATTTGCCAAAGAACTTGGAATAAAAGTAGTGTATTATATTTCACCACAGCTTTGGGCATGGAAAGAAGGCAGGGTAGAGATCATAAAAAAATATGTGGACGAAATGATGGTCATTCTTCCGTTCGAAGAAGACTTTTATAAAAAACATGGAGTTCATTCCCATTTTGTAGGGCATCCTCTGTTAGATGCCATATCCAGTTTACAGGAAATCGATATAGATATTTTTAAGAAGGAAAACGGCTTAAATGACAAAGAAATTATTGCCTTATTACCAGGTTCGCGAAAGCAGGAAGTTGAAAAAATGCTGGAAATGATGCTTTCTGTGAGATCATCTTTTAAAGAGTATCAGTTTGTGATTGCCGGAGCTCCAAGTCTGCCAAAAGATTTTTATGAATCTTATGTAGATGATAATGTGCATTTTGTTTCAAATAAAACCTATGATTTACTGAGATGTTCAAAAGCCGCTTTGGTAACGTCGGGTACAGCAACACTGGAAACTGCTTTACTGAATGTTCCTGAAGTAGTTTGTTACCGTGGAAGTAAGATTTCTTATGCTATTGCCAAAAGATTGGTTAAAAATATAAAATATATTTCTTTAGTAAACTTGATTATGGATCGGGAGGTTGTAAAGGAACTAATCCAAAATGATCTAAACACCGGAAATTTAATCGAGGAATTAAAGAAGATACTGGAGGGAAATAAAAGATCACAAGTATTGAATGATTATGTTCTTTTAAAAGAAAAGCTCGGTGGAAGCGGGGCAAGTGATCATGCTGCAGATGTGATTTTGAAAGTTTGAAATATTCAATAATAAATAACATAAATCGTAGAATTTTTTTCTGCGATTTTTATTTTTTAAAACGAATTTAGTAGTCTTTTAAAGATTCTGAAATTTTGGTGTGTTAATTTTTGTCTCAATAAATATTTTTGAGTAACACAAATTTTCGAATTGAATAAGCAGCCACTTTTTATTCTTGTTATATGTTTTATTCTTGGAATCTTTTTTCAGGACTATGTATCACTTGATAAAAGATTTATTGTCATTGTAATAATTCTATGTTCAGTTCTTTTGCTCGCTTTGTTTCTCCGGTCCTATCTTTCCCATAGGGTCAGACCAATTTTTTTAGCGTTGATGTTCTTTTTTCTTGGCATTATTTTACATTCATTGAATACGTTTCCTTTGAATTCTGATGTAATGAAATCCAGGGAACTTGTAACATTTAAAATAGTCAGAAAGCTAAACTCAACTGAAAAATATAAGAAATATGAGGTTATTGCTCAGGCAGAAGGAAAAAACATCAAGTCAATTTTATATATTCCTAAAAATGTTCATCAGCTTAACTTTAATTATTACTATAAAGGATGGGTTTTTATGCAGGAATTGAAACCTCCTGTATATGATTTTCAATTTAATTACTCCGGTTACCTTAAACGGAAAAATATAAGGTACCAGATGTACCTGTCGGGAGAACTGTTATCCGTTGCAAGAAACGATATGAGTTTAAAGGAATCTATTCGGCAGAGAAGGCTTGAAGTTTTGCAAAAAATTGACGGAATAAATATTTCTCCTAAAAACAGGGAGTTTTTAAAGGGAATTATCCTTGCAGATCGAACAGAAATGGATTCATCGGTAATACAGGATTTCAGCAAATCAGGATTGGTGCATTTTCTTGCCATTTCGGGAACGCATATAATGGTGGTTTTTGGTCTGTTCTATTTTATTTTCAGAATGATCCTTCCTTTGAAATTCAGGAAATATACAGTAATACTGAGTTTAATATTTATATGGATGTTTGCTTTGTTTATTGGATTTGGAAATTCTGTTCTGCGGGCATGTATTATGCTTACTGTTTATTTTATCTATGTTTTACTCCAGAGAAAACCAGATGTACTGCATTCTGTAGCTTTGTCCGCTTTTATCATTTTATTTATGGATTCCCAACAGTTATTTACCATTGGATTTCAATTAAGCTTTATAGCTGTCATAGGAATATTCTGGTTGAATCAGCCATTGTTAAAATGCTTTCCAAAGCAGGATAGCTATTTTAAAAAATTGCTTTTCAATACGATATCTGTTTCTGTTTCTGCTCAGCTTGCAACAATTCCTTTAGTTTTATACTACTTTCATCAGTTTTCATTTATTTCCATTGTTGCTAATTTCATCGTAATTCCCTTTTCAGAGCTTATTATTATATGCTCTTTTGTTATTGCAGCTTTAGCTGCATTTAATATAGATTTTAATTTGATCAACCAAGGATATGATATCATGATTAACGGATTGCTTACAAGTATCCGTTGGTTTGCTGATTTCGATACTCTTTTTTTTGAAAATATTCCGATGAATCTTGTTGAAGTCTTTATTTTATCTGTGTCTGTCTATTGGTTGAGGTTTGTTATACTGAAATTCAATTTTGAAAACAGGATGATACTGATTTGTTTTATTCTTTTGTTTTTTATTGCAAGAGCTATCTTTACGATTGTAGAAAATCAAAAGGATGAGGTTTTAATACACGATTCAGGAAAAAATAAAGTGCTTTCAATTAAATATGGCAATAAAGCCTTGTTTTGGATATCAGACTCCACTGACAGGGAGAAAATTATTAAATATATGGTTAATCCTTATTGTACTTCACGAAGAATAAAAAGTGCTGAATTAAAAAGTCTGGACGTAACCAGGAAAAAGATTATTTACAAGGGTAAGATTTATGAGATAAATTGATGCTTGTCATTCTCTGATTTTCGCTTATTTATTAAGCTTTTACAATCTTATTTAGAAAGATTACAAACTGGCTAATAGTGAGATTTCTCACTTTTCAGTATTGTTAACATTTCCTAATTTTGTAGAAATTCAAATTTAAACTTAATATGGCAGGTTTAACGAGTTCTACAATAGGTAGAAAATATGCTATGGCATTATCAGCTATGTTTTTGCTGATTTTTCTTATACTGCATTTAACAACAAATTTATTATCTGTTATAAATCGAGATGCATTCAATACAGCGTCCGATTTTATGGGGTATAATCCTTTTGTTCAATTCTTAATGCAACCTATTCTTGGTTTCGCAGTACTTTTCCATTTTATTATGGGATTTGTTTTGGAAGTTAAGAATAATAAAGCGCGTCCGATTAAATATGATTCCAACAATGCTTCTGCGAATTCTACATGGATGTCCAGAAACATGATCATCTCCGGAGCTGTTATATTAGCTTTTTTAGCGCTTCACTTTTATGATTTCTGGATTCACGAAATCAATTATAAGTACGTAGAAGTGCTTGCACCTGATGCAGAGCGTTTCTGGCCGGAATTGCATGAAAAGTTTGCAGATATCTGGAGAGTAGCTTTATATGTAATCTCATTTGTTTTATTGGGACTACACCTTGCTCACGGATTCCAATCTTCTTTTCAGTCAATTGGAGCAAGACATCCAAAATATACTCCGGTAATTAAAGCGATAGGAACATGGTATTCAATCCTTATTCCTTTTGGATTTATTTTCATCGCGATTTATCATTTTATAACTCAATAATATCACTATACTAGTATGAGTAAATTAGATTCAAAAATTCCAGCAGGTCCTCTTAAGGATAAATGGAAGCATCATAAAGACCATATGAACCTTGTTGCACCAAACAACAGAGATAAGATTGATATTATTGTTGTAGGTACTGGTTTGGCCGGAGGTTCTGCAGCTGCTACTTTAGCAGAGCAGGGATATAATGTAAAGGCATTCTGCTACCAGGATTCTCCAAGAAGAGCACACTCTATTGCAGCGCAGGGAGGTATTAACGCAGCTAAGAATTACCAGGGTGATGGTGACTCTACCTATAGATTATTCTATGACACTATTAAAGGGGGTGACTACAGAGCTAGAGAGGCTAATGTATACAGATTGGCTGAAGTATCTGCCAATATCATTGACCAGTGTGTTTCTCAAGGAGTACCTTTCGGGAGAGATTACGGTGGCCAGTTAGACAACCGTTCATTTGGTGGTGTTCAGGTAAAAAGAACATTTTATGCAAAAGGGCAAACAGGACAACAGTTATTGTTAGGTGCTTATTCTGCAATGAGCCGTCAGATCGGTAAAGGTAGAATCAAAATGTACAACCGTCATGAGATGCTGGACCTTGTTATTGTAGACGGAAAAGCCAGAGGTATTATTGCAAGAAATCTTGTAACCGGAGAAATTGAAAGACATTCTGCTCACGCAGTGGTTATTGCATCTGGAGGATACGGAAATGTTTATTTCCTTTCCACTAATGCAATGGGTTCAAACGTTTCCGCAGCATGGAAGATTCATAAGAAAGGAGCGTATTTCGCAAACCCTTGTTATGTACAGATCCACCCGACGTGTATTCCTGTTCATGGAACACAACAGTCTAAATTAACTTTGATGTCCGAATCCTTGAGAAACTCAGGAAGAATCTGGGTTCCTAAAAAGATAGAGGATTCTGTGGCAATCAGAGAAGGTAAATTAAGACCTGAAAATATAAAAGAAGAAGACAGAGATTATTATTTAGAAAGAAGATATCCTGCATTTGGTAACTTAGTACCTAGAGACGTTGCGTCTAGAGCTGCTAAAGAAAGATGTGATGCTGGTTATGGAATCGAAAATAATGATACCAAAGAAGGTGTTTATCTTGATTTCTCTACAGAGATCATGAAGAAAGGTAGAGAAGCAGCAATTGAAAAGCATATTCATAATCCTACAGATCAGCAGCTTTATGATTTAGGAAAAAAATGGGTGGAGGAAAAATATGGTAACCTATTCGTTATGTACGAAAAAATTACCGCAGATGATCCTTATAAGACACCGATGAAAATTTATCCTGCGGTACATTATACAATGGGGGGAATCTGGGTAGATTATAATCTTCAGTCAACAATTCCTGGATGTTTCGTAATTGGTGAGGCTAACTTCTCTGATCACGGAGCAAACAGACTTGGAGCATCAGCATTAATGCAAGGTCTTGCGGACGGATATTTCGTTCTTCCTTATACCATTGCAGATTATCTTTCTGCTGATATCAGAACAGGAGCTATTCCTACGAATACAGGAGCATTTGAAGAAGCTGAAAAAGGAATTAAAGAGAAAATAGATTTCTTCTTAAATAATAAAGGAACCCACTCTGTAGACCATTTCCACAAGCAACTAGGAAACATTATGTGGAACAAAGTAGGAATGGGAAGGACTCCTGAAGGTTTAAGAGAAGCGATAAAAGAAATTGAAGAAGTAAGAAACGATTTCTGGAAAAATGTAAAGGTTCCGGGAGAAGGAGAAGGAATGAATACTGAGCTTGAAAAAGCTTTCAGAGTAGCTGATTTCTTAGAGCTTGGACAGTTAATGGCTATCGATGCATTACATAGAAACGAATCTTGTGGAGGACATTTCCGTGAAGATCACTCAACTCCGGATGGAGAGGCTGAAAGAGATGACGTAAACTACAAATACGTTGGAGCCTGGGAATATCAGGGAGCAGATATCAATAATGAAATTCTGCATAAAGAAGACCTGATATATGAAAACATTGAGGTTAAAACTAGAAGCTACAAATAATCTCCAACCTATAAATATAAAATTATGAGTGCAAAAAAAGGCTTACATCTTACGCTGAAAATTTGGAGACAAAAAAATAATAAAACCAAAGGTCAGTTTGAGACCTATAAAATATCGGATGTATCAACAGATTCTTCATTCTTAGAAATGTTGGATATCCTTAATGAGAATTTAATTAACGAAGGAAAAGAACCGATCGCTTTCGATCACGATTGCCGTGAAGGAATCTGCGGAATGTGTTCTCTTTATATCAATGGTAGAGCGCATGGACCTGATACAGGTATCACAACTTGCCAGCTTCACATGAGAATGTTCAAAGACGGTGAAACAATCGTTATTGAGCCATGGAGAAGTGCCGCTTTCCCGGTAATTAAAGACTTAATGGTAGACAGAAGTGCATTTGACAGAGTAATGGCTGCAGGTGGATTCATTTCTGTGAATACTTCAGGAAACACATTGGATGCTAACGCAATCCTTGTTCCTAAGGATGATGCGGACAAAGCAATGGATGCTGCAGCATGTATTGGTTGCGGAGCTTGTGTTGCTACATGTAAAAATGGTTCTGCGATGTTATTTGTGGGAGCTAAAGTTTCTCAGTTTGCCTTACTTCCTCAGGGTAGAGTTGAGGCGAAAAGAAGAGTTCTTAACATGGTGCAGGCGATGGATGAAGAAGGATTTGGTAACTGTTCAAATACAGGTGCTTGTGAAGTAGAATGTCCTAAAGGAATTTCTCTGGAAAACATTGCAAGAATGAACAGAGAATATATGGCAGCACTGGTAGATAAAGGATAACACCAGCTAAAGTAAATAGAAAAATCGTCTCCTTATAGGATGGCGATTTTTTTAGTTAAATCTTTCATAAAAAGTACTATTAAATTGTATTTAGTAATACTGAAAAACCTATTTTTGTTTAATTATAAAAATCAAAATGAAAAAATATCTTTTATTGTTTATCATTGCAATATTTGTAATGTCTTGCTCTAAAAAAGTTGAAGTAAAAGGAAAAATCACAGGTGGATCTCCATTGGAAAGAATAGAGTTCATTGAAGCTTCAGGAGTTGCTACATTACCGTTGGCAAACATAGGAGTGAAAAATGACGGAACATTCTCAGGGAGTTTTGAGGCTCCAAAAAACGGGATGTATCTTATTTCCTACGCCGGAAAACAAAATCTGGTATATCTAAAAGGAGGGCAAACACTTAACATTTCAGGTAGCGGAATGAATTTTCCGAATGATTATGTAATTACAGGTGATGCAAAAAAGAATAATGATTTCTTCACGGCAACTCAAAAATATCTTACCAATTACGCTCAAACAGTTAATATGAATGAGCTGATGATGAAAGATGAAAAGGGATTTCTTCAGGGAATTCAGAAAGTTGAAAAGGATATCAATAATAATATTGAAGAAAACGTTAAAAAATTTAGTCCTGACAGCGAGGTAGTAAATTGGAAGAAGAATGATCTTTCCAGCACTTTGTTGTCCATCATCAACCAGTATGAAATGAGACAAGGTCAAACGCCTGGAAATCCATCTTTTAAAGCCAGTAAGACTTTCACTGATTATGAAAATAAACTTCAGGAAAATAAGGATGTTATGATAAAGGAGAATCCTTACTACAGACAATACTTATTGGCTAAAATGAGTCCTGATTTTCAAAAATATGCTGAAGCCAACAGCAAAAATAAAACAGACATAACTACTTCTGAATTATTTGCCCAGTATTTAAAAACAAAAAAGGATATTTCTCAAACCACGAAAGACTATCTATTAGCATTTGTTATGGCTCAGTCTGATATCCATCCTGGATCACCGGCAAAGGTGACGGATAAAATCAAGAAGATTATTGATGAGGATATCAAAGATGCAACCATTAAAAACGACCTTAATAAGATTCAGATAGCTGTAAATGGGGTTAAAATCGGAGAGGTAGCGCCAGATGCTACTTTAATAAAGCAAGATGGAAAATCCTATAAGCTTTCTGAAAATAAAGGAAAACCTTATATGCTGTTTTTCTATGCTTCATGGAATCCATACATCAGTGAGGCTGCTGTACCGGTACTAAAAGAAGTTGTTAATTTCTATAAATCAAAAATGAATTTTGTATTTGTAAATGTTGACGATACAAAAGATCAGTTTGTAAAAACAAGCAATTCTTTATTGAAAGGAATTCCGGGAACGAATGTTTATGGTGATGGGGGACTGAACTCTGATATTGCTAAAAAATACGGTGTTTATGGATTCAAGTTACCTTGTTTTGTAATTATTGATAAAGACGGTAAAATTGCCAGCAGATCTTTTGTAAATCTTGGAGAGCCTGAATTGGTAACGATACTGGATAAATTAACCGGACTTTCTGCGCCAAAAGTTAATCCGAATGTACAATTACAACCTGGTTTGGGAGCTGATCCTTCTGCTCAGCAAGTAAATCCGCAACCTGCGAATCCTCAACCAGCTCCAACAAAATAGTAAACTTTAACATACATGAAAAACCTTGTCCTAGGATAAGGTTTTTTTTATTGTATTTTTGCAAAATGAAACCGTAAGGTTACATTAAAACAGATAGAAAAAATAGAAATTACGGATGAAAAAGAAGAAGAATATTATTCTTGAAAATATAAGATTAATAGCAGCCGGAGCAAAAGGAGTTGCCATAGGTAGAACGGAGGAAGGCAAAACGGTATTGGTTTCAGGAGCTATTCCGGGAGATGTGGTAAATGCAAGGGTGAAGAAATCGAAGTCTAAGTATTACGAAGCAGAGGCTGTAGAAGTTGTGGAAAGTTCTCCGTACAGAGTAGATCCAAAGTGTATTCATTTTGGTACTTGTGGAGGATGCAAGTGGCAAAATATGAGCTATGAAAAACAACTGGATTTTAAACAGGAAGAGGTATATAATAATATTAAGAGAATAGGAGGAATAGAGAACTTTGAAACGTTGCCAATTCTGGGTGCTGAAGAGCAATATTATTATAGAAATAAAATGGAGTTTTCTTTTTCCAATGCAAGATGGCTTACTCAGTACGAAATCAGTTCCGAAGAAAATTTTGGAAATAAAGATGCTTTAGGATTTCATATTCCGGGAATGTGGAGCAAGATTTTAGACCTGAAAGAATGTTTTCTTCAAGAAGACCCGTCCAATGCAATTCGTTTAGCCGTAAAAAATTATGCTGTTGAAAATGGTTTGGACTTTTTTGATGTAAAAAATCAGGAAGGTTTTTTAAGAACTCTGATGATGAGGCAGAATTCCCAGGGAGAATGGATGGTCTTGTTTCAGTTATACAGGGAAGAAACTGAAAACAGAGAGAAGCTTTTTGAATTTTTATTGAGTCAGTTTCCACAGATCAAAACATTGGTGTATGCAATTAATCCAAAACAAAATGATTCGATTTACGATTTGGATATTAATGTTTACTCCGGGGAAGGATTTTTAATGGAAGAGATGGATGGACTGAAATTTAAAATCGGGCCTAAATCTTTTTTTCAAACCAACTATAAGCAGGCATTAGAGTTATATAGAAAGACATTGGAATTTGCAGATCTGAAAGGAAATGAAGTAGTTTATGATCTCTATACGGGAACAGGTACTATTGCACAGTATGTGGCCAGAAAGGCGAAGCAGGTGATAGGTATAGAATCTGTTCAGGAGGCTATTGATGCAGCTATTGAACATGCTGAACTCAATGGTCTTACGAATTGTACATTCTATTGTGGGGATATGAAGAATGTCTTTAATGATGAATTTCTCGAAAATCATCCAAAGGCGGATGTGTTGATTACTGATCCTCCGAGAGACGGAATGCATCAGAAAGTGGTAGAACAAATATTAAAGCTTTCCCCTGAAAAAGTGGTTTATGTAAGCTGTAATTCAGCTACCCAGGCAAGAGATCTTGCGTTGATGAAAGATCAATATAAGGTTGTTAAGATATTACCTGTGGATATGTTTCCGCAAACCCACCATGTGGAGAATATTGCATTGCTGATAAAGAAATAATTTACCTAAATTTGAGTTTAAATATTATTATGAAATATTTTAAATTTCTCTTATTAACCCTGATGTTGGGAATGCTTTGCTCCTGTGGCGGAGATGATGATATCTGTGAGAGTGGTGAAGGTACGCCACGAATTAAAATTGCTTTTAAAAATGCAGATAATGACAAAATCATAACATTAGACTCTCTTTACGTAGCCGTAGATTATGGAAACGGAAAAGTGCAGTTGGGAAAACAGCAAAAAATAAGTTCAAGACTCATTCCATTAAGGGTTGACGACTCCCCTTATACAGACGTATATTTCCGGTTAGCAGACAAAGGGACTGAGTCAAAGGTAAGGATAAGTTATACCACTAAATCTACATATGTATCTCCCGGATGTGGATTGAAAAAAACATATGAAAACCTGAACTCTGATTCACCAACACCGAGCAATCCGGTAAAGAAAGTTGAAATAGGACAAAATAATATAGAGAATGAAGACAAAACTAATCTTTACCTTCTTTTTTAGCATAAGCCTGCTTGGATTTGCTCAGCAGAAAAAGCCTGTGGAAAAAAAAGAAAAATGGAAATATGAACCAAATTTTATGGTTGGTTTGGATCTTCTCAATGCTGGGAGTGCCTTTTTTTCGGATAGAAAACTATACCAAGGTTTTATATCTTCCAAAATAAACGGAAATGTACATGCAATTGCAGAAGCTGGTTTTGAAAAAAATGTATACCAGAAAAACGGATATGACGCTAAAGTGAATGGGCCATTTGCTAAGCTGGGAGCTTTTTACATGTTAGCCCAGGATCCGGAGAATGAATTTAATGGTTTTTATGCCGGAGGAAAGGCAGCAGGATCATTTTATACTCAGGAGTATATGGCTGTGCCTGTCCGGGGGTTTGGAGGTAGTAATTCTTCTGTAGCTTTTCCGTCTTCTACCCAATCTTCTTATTGGCTTGAAGGAGTGATAGGAGGAAGAGTACAGTTATTTGAATCCAATTTTTATATTGATGTCAACCTTCAGCCTAAATATATGGTATTTACAACCAAACAGGACGATATACAGCCCATGATTGTCCCTGGATTTGGAAGAAGTTCGTCCA
Organism: Chryseobacterium sp. LAM-KRS1; assembly: GCF_013184525.1. Lineage (GTDB taxonomy): Bacteria > Bacteroidota > Bacteroidia > Flavobacteriales > Weeksellaceae > Chryseobacterium > Chryseobacterium proteolyticum. The sequence continues at coordinate 637,672 of NZ_JAAOIZ010000003.1, read as the reverse complement.
AATTCAATATGGGGTTCTCCTGGAATATAGCCTATAAATTTTAAAAATATCTGAACCTGAAGTTTTCTTCAGGTTTATTTTTTTAGCAGCAGATAAAGAGCTTCCAGTTCTTTTGGAGGTGCTCCGGCATCGAATCCGGAAGATTGATATATTTTCCCCTTATAGGTAACAATGATTACTGAAGATAAAGCACTATCCGAAAAGCGACCTGTTGTTGGAGCGGTATAGGAAGGTAGTTTATCCAGATTCAATGAACTGGTTTGTTTTACAATACTTGTCCATTGAGTATCATTTGATTTTGTGATCTTTGATTCTCCATTCAGATACGTTACTATAGAATCTGAGGTAAAAGTTATTTTTCTATCGGTACCTCGCGTTTGCTCTGTTAATTCAATTTTTTCCAGATCGTTTTTCTGATTATTCTTTATAACATGCTTGTTTTCTGTGCTTTTTTGAGAGTGACAACTTCCAATAATAGTTGTTGTTATTGAGAGTAATAATATGATAATGTTTTTCATTTTGTATTTTTTTATTTTATTTATTTAAATATAGTTAAATATATTAATCTAAACTGATATATTTGCGAATCTTATAGAAATTTATAGAATGAAAAAATCTACTACTTTGAAATTTCTTTTTTTATTACCTCTATTTGCTACGGTTGCTTTAAGTGCTCAGAGCAAAAATGGAGCTGTTAAAAAGAAAGCGGACTTTGTAAGCAAATCTTCTGAAGAACTTACACAATCGCATGGTTTTGAAAGATGCTCTACAGTAGAGTATGAGAACTATTTGCAGGCAAAATTCCCTGGCAGAATGAATGCTGACCAATTTGAAGCATGGTTGGCTCCATTGGTTCAAAATGCTAAAGCTAATAAATCCCAAAATGGTAATATCATTACAATTCCTGTTGTAGTACATGTTATCCATAATGGTCAGAATCTTGGAGTTGCTCCTAATATAGTTGATGAGCAAGTTATTTCTCAAATTACCGTAATGAATAACGATTACCGTAGACTTGCGGGAACTCCTGGTTTTAATAATAATGCAGTGGGGGCAGACGTGCAAATCCAGTTTGCTTTGGCTAAGGTAGATCCAAATGGAAATCCTACGAATGGTATTGATAGAATTAACTTATGTCAGGCTTCATGGGCAAGAGCTGATATCGAAACTTTTGTAAAGCCTGCAACTATTTGGGATCCTACCAAATACATGAATATGTGGAGTGTGAAATTTAGTGATAATACTTTGTTAGGATATGCGCAATTCCCTTCTTCGTCAGGACTACCTGGCTTGAATGTACAGGGAGGTGAAGCTTATTCAGATGGTGTTGTGGCTAATTATGCAACATTTGGAAGCAGTGATTATAATGTAAATAATACATTCCTTCTTGGAGCTCCTTATGATAAAGGAAGAACGATGACACACGAAGTAGGGCATTTCTTAGGCCTAAGACATATCTGGGGGGATGCAAATTGTGGTGATGATTTCTGTGCAGATACTCCTACAGCTCATACATCCAATTATACTTGTAATCCTGCAATTGCAAGTTGTACCAATCCTTCTGTATTCGAAATGGTTCAGAACTATATGGATTATACGAATGATACCTGTATGAATATCTTTACAATCAATCAAAAAGATAGAATTACTGCGGTAATGAATAATTCTCCAAGAAGAATGGAGCTGAAGACTTCAATTGCAGATCAGCCAATTCCTTTATTTCCAAATGATGCAGAAGTAAAGCTTGAAAGAGAATGTGCTACAGCAACCTGTGCTACTACAGCAGCTCAAAATCCAAAAATATCTTTATATAATAGAGGAACAAGCCCATTAACATCTGCGGTAATTACTTACTCTGTAAATGGTAATTCGAAAACATATAACTGGTCAGGAAATCTTGCTCAGGATAAATACCAGATAATTACATTACCAATGGATGCTAATGTATTAGGTGGTCAAATGAATATCAATGTAACATCAGTAAATGGTACTACGGATCAAAGAGCATCTAACAGTAATATCACAGTAAATTATCTGGGAGCTGTAGTGAGAGCTGACGCTAATGTTGTATTTAATCTTCAGTTGGATCAGTATGGTTCTGAAACAAGCTGGACTTTAAAGAATAGCTCAGGGGCTACTGTGGAGAGTGGAGGTCCTTATACTGATTCATCAACGGGAGCTCTTCCTGCCCTGAAGACATTTAACTGGACCTTAAGTCCTGATGAGTGTTATACATTAACAGTGAATGATGAATTTGGTGATGGATTCTATCCGTATGGAGGATATTACAATATTAAGTCTTTATCAGGAACAACCCTTCTTTCCGGATCTCATTTTGCTTCAACGCAAAGCAGATCTTTAAAAGTACAGGTACTGGGAACATCAGAATCTAACATTAAAAACAGTGGAATTCAAGTGTATCCTAATCCGGTAAATGATGTATTGAACATTACTAAAGTTTCCAATAAGGCCAATTTTGAAATTCATAATGCTGTTGGGCAACTTGTAAAGAGTGGCACTATAACCAACAATCAGATAAGAGTAGCTGAATTGGTGAAAGGGGCGTATGTCATTTCAATAAAAGATAATGCTGTTTCAGAAAGCATTAAGTTTATTAAAAAATAGATTCAATAGAACAATAGAAAATACCTCAGTTTACTGAGGTATTTTTTTTACTTATAATTTAACAATTGCTTTTGTGAATTATGATTTCCAATTGCTTTATAGGACTGATTTTATTGTGGATTGAATGGTTTATTAAAAATTCAATAATATCCTGATATTTTCATTTAATAGTTTATAGGTATAAATAATTTTTTGATTTTATTGCTGTTTTGTAGTATAAATATGTATTGGTTTCATATTTTTGTTTAACCAAATTTTTAAAAAGATATTAATTTATGAAAAAACTATTTTCTACTTTATTTTGTAGTTTAATTGGGGTTTCAGCTTTTGCGCAATGGACTCCAACTAAATTTGAAAGAAGTGACAAACTTGAATCCACTAATGTGAGAAATTACTATAAGCTGGATCTCGAGAAAATTAAAACACAACTTAGAGGTGCTCAGGAAATGGGTACTAATTCTAAACCTGTAGAGATTTTACTTCCTACTTTAAAAGGAAAGATCGAAAGATTTGCGGTGTATAGTTTCCCTGTAATGACAAAAGAATTTGCAGAGCAATACCAGCTGGGTTCTTATGTTGGAGTAAGTATGGATGATCCTGGTAAATATTTAAGATTTTCTGTGGCTCCTAATGATTTTCAGGCGATGATTATACAGGATGGGCAGTATGAATTCATTGATGCTGTAAATGCTGATAAAACAGTATATGGTGTACATCCGAAAACAAAAAAAGAGGGAGCTTTTGTTTGTTCAACAAAAGAAAGTGCTGTTTCTCAGCAACAGATTAAAGAATTGTTGAAGGAAGGGAAATCCTTTGCCCATCAGCCTACTTCATTCTCTAAATCTTCTGATAAGAAATACAGAACGATGAGATTGGCTATGTCTGTGACCGGAGAATATACTCAGTATTTCGGAGGGGTTCCTCAGGCGCTTGCCCAGATTAATGCAACAATGACAAGGGTAAATGGTGTTTTTGAAAAAGATTTTGCTTTGCATTTAAATGTATTAAGTTATCCTGCTCTTATCTATGCAGATCCTGCAACAGACCCATATTCTCCTGCAGCTCAGATGGGGAACTGGAATTTACAGCTTCAAAATACACTGACTTCGGTGGTAGGCAATGCTAATTATGATATCGGACACTTATTTGGTGCTTCCGGAGGAGGAGGAAATGCAGGATGTATAGGATGTGTTTGTATAGATCCTACAACGGCAGAACCGGAAGGTAAAGGTTCCGGAATTACTTCACCTGCTAATAATGTTCCGCAGGGAGATTCTTTTGATATTGATTATGTTGCTCATGAAATGGGGCATCAGTTAGGTGGAAATCATACATTCTCTCACGGTCTTGAAGGAACGGGTGTCAATGTAGAACCAGGTTCAGGGACCACTATTATGGGGTATGCGGGGATTACAGGTCCGAATACTGATGTTCAGCCTCATTCTGATGCATATTTTCATATTGCAACAATCAAACAGGTGCAGGCTAATTTAATAGCTAAAACCTGTGATGTGGAAACTACGGTTGCTAACAACCCTCCAGTAATTGCAGCTTTACCTACATATAATATTCCTAAAGGGACAGCATTTGTTTTAACAGCTTCTGCTACAGATGCTGAAAATGATCCTTTAACATATACCTGGGAAGAAATGGATAATGCAAGTGTTACCATTAATAAGAATAATCTGGGGACTACTACTACCGGAGCTTCATTCAGATCAGTAGTTCCTACAACAAGTCCTACAAGATATTTCCCTAAATTATCCTCGGTGTTATCAGGAGTTCTTAACAACTCAAATAACCAATGGGAATCTGTTTCCATGGTACCGAGAACAACGAAATTTACAGTAACGGTAAGAGATAATAACCCCGCGGCTAATCAGCAGCAGACGCAATACGCCGATCAAACGATTATCGTGGGTAATACCGGCCCGTTTAAGGTTAATACTTTGTATCTTAACGGTGGCGGAGCTTCATCTTTAGAATGGGATGCTGCCAATACGACTGCGGCTCCTTATAGTGTTGCCAATGTGAAGATCGATTATACAACTGATAACGGGGCTACATGGACAGTGCTTGCTGCCACTACACCAAATGACGGTTCAGAAAACGTTACCTTACCTTCTGCTCTGAACGGACAAACTATTAAATTAAGAATTTCAGCAATAGGAAACGTTTTTTATGCCGTTAAATCAATCATGGTTACTACTCTTGCTCCTTGTACGAGTGCGGCACCAATTAATATTGTTGTTTCTAATATTACAGCAAATTCTGCGGATGTTGCGTGGCAGCCAGTTGTTGGAGCTACATATAAGCTTCGTTACAAGAAGGTGTCTGAAACAGTATGGACATCGGTGGATGTAACTACTCCTTATACTACATTGAATGGTTTGATAGATGGTACAGCTTATGAAGTACAGGTGGCTACTGTTTGTAGTGGTACAACAGGAACTTATTCAGCATCCATAAACTTCACAACACAAAATTTAGCATATTGTACTTCTTCTGCAAATGATTCTACATATGAGTATATTTCTAATGTAACGGTTGCTAATATAAACAATTCGTCTCTGGCAAGTTCTTATACCAACTATACAACTAACCCTGTTTTACAGATCAATTTGGTTAAAGGCAGTACTTATCCGATTTCTGTAACTATAGGTGATCCTGATACTGATGCAGTTGCAGCATGGATAGATTATAACAGAAATGGAGCGTTTGAAGACTCTGAAAAGGTTCTTAATTTCCCAGTAGCTGCTATATCTGCTCCTGTTACCGGGTCATTTACAGTTCCACAGTCTGCGGTAACAGGCCAGGCTTTAAGAATGAGGGTTATCCTTCGTTATTCAACAAGTGCCGGGGCTTCATTGGGGGCGGCTAATACCTGCGGGACGTTTTCTTATGGAGAAGTTGAAGATTACAATGTGATGGTAACATCTAATCTCGGAACTTCAGAATCTTACGTCAAAAATGAAGGGATCCAGATCTATCCTAATCCGGCGAATGATGTGTTGAATATTACTAAGGTTTCCAACAAGGCAAATTTTGAGATTCATAATGCGGTTGGACAGCTTGTGAAAAGCGGTGTAATTACCAATAACCAGGTAAGGGTAGCTGAATTGTTGAAAGGAGCTTATATCATTTCAATAAAAGATAATACTATTTCAGAAAGTCTCAAGTTTATAAAAAAATAAATAATGAAAGGTGATTTTTATTTTTGAATATTATTAATAATAATCACTGAATTTGTTTAATTAATTTTATATTAAAATATTTAACCCCTATATTTTACAGTATAGGGGTTTTTGTATGGATGTTGGTTTTTTATGATTACCTGGTGATATAAAAGTCTTTTGTGTTAATTGTTGTTAAAGTGATGTGTTTTGTATTTTTTTTAATATGATTTTTTATCTTTAAAAAATGTGTTATTTTTTAACTAATTAGTTAGTCTTTTAGTTGTATTGAGTTTATCTGTATATTTATTGTGTTTTATGTAAAATATCTCTTCTATATTTTATATTTTTGTTAAATGTGAATTTAAAAATATATTAATTTATGAAGAAATTACTTACTATTTTGTTTTGTAGTTTAGTCGGTGGTTCTGCCGTTGCACAATGGACGCCAGCTGCTGCTAAACTAGATAACAAAAAAAGAGGTGGTGATGTAAAGGCTGTGGCTGTTGCATCTTATTTCAAATTGGATTTGAACCAATTAAGATCTCAATTGAAAAACGCGCAGGAAGCTGGGCGTAATGCTAAACCGGTTGTTGTTTCTATTCCGACACTGGATGGTAAGATTAAAAACTTTAATGTTTATAGTTTTCCTGTTGTGGTGAAAGAGCTTGCTGATCAATATGAATTAGGCTCATATGTAGGAACAGCAGTTGATGATCCTTCACAAAGTATCCGATTTTCTGTTGCTCCAAATGATTTCCAATCGATGTTATTCAATAATGGGAGTTATGAATTTGTAGAACCTGTAGACAAATCAACAGGATTATACTATGTGCATCCTAAAACAGCAAAAACAGGAGATAAAGCATTTGTATGTAGTACAGCAGAAGCTCCATCTTCCGTAAAGCAAATCGATGAATTGCTTAAAAAAGGCAAATCTGCATCAAGTCAGTTAGGCTTTACTAATAAAAGTTATGATAAGAAGTATAGAACACTAAGATTAGCAATGTCTGTTACAGGAGAGTATACCCAGTATTTTGGAGGAGTACCTCAGGCTCTTGCGCAAATTAATGCTACGATAACAAGAGTAAACTTTGTTTTTGAAAAAGATTTTGCTTTGCATTTAAATGTATTAAATTATCCGGCGCTTATTTATGCCGATCCTACGTCGGATCCATATGCTACAGTAACAAATGCCAATCAACCTCCATCTTCATGGAATACGTCTCTTAGAGATATACTGGCAACTAATGTTGGACAGGCTAATTATGATATAGGACATTTATTTGGTGCTTCCGGAGGAGGAGGAAATGCTGGTTGTATTGGTTGCGTTTGCCTTAACCCTGTAGGGACTACTTATGATCCTGTAGCGGGTTATGGGAAGGGGTCTGGTATTACTTCTCCTTTAACAGGGAGTGTAAATCCTAGTGCAGCAGCTCCGCCATCAGGGGATACATTTGATATAGATTTTGTTGCTCACGAAATGGGACATCAATTAGGGGCAACTCATACCTTTGCTCATTCTTTAGAGAGTGCAGGAACTAATATGGAGCCAGGGTCAGGATCTACCATTATGGGATATGCTGGTATCACCGGAGCTACTACTGATGTTCAGCCGCATTCTGATCCATATTTCCATATTGTAAGTATTGACCAGATTAATGAAAACCTGATTGATAAAACTTGTGATGTAGAAACTACAATTACCAATAATCCTCCTGTAATTGCAGATATGCCGGATTATAACATCCCTAAAGGAACTGCATTTGTATTAACGGCTTCTGCTACGGATGCAGAAAACGATCCTATGACGTATGCATGGGAAGAAATTGATAATGCCTCCGTTGAAATAGATAAAGATAACCTTGGGACAACAACTAGTGGTGCTACTTTCAGATCTGTGAATCCAACGACAAGCCCAACCCGTTATTTTCCTAAATTAGAATCTGTATTAAATGGATATTTAGATAATAGCAATAATACATGGGAATCAGTTTCACAAGTTGCAAGAACTACTAATTTTGCCGTAACCGTAAGAGATAATAATACTAATCCTGCTCAACAACAATCAGATTATAATATTCAAACAGTTGTTGTTGGGAACAATGGTCCATTTAAGGTTAATACACAATATGCCAACGTTAATACTCCTACACCAATAGAGTGGGATGTTGCAGGTACTACAGCAGCTCCTTACAGTGTAGCAAACGTTAAAATTGATTATACAACAAATAACGGAACAACATGGACTGTGCTTTCTGCCTCAACACCTAATGACGGATCAGAATCTTATACGTTCCCGACTTCATTGAACGGCCAGGTGATTAAATTGAGAATTTCTGCTATCGGAAATATTTTCTATGCTGTGAAGCCTATTACTGTTGAAGCTTTTGCTCCTTGTGATGGTACGGCTCCTACTGGAATTACTACAAGTAATATTACAATTAACGGAGCAACGATCAGCTGGACTCCGGTAGCTAATGCAACATATAATATCCGTTATAGAAAAGTAGGGCAGGCTGTTTGGCAACAAACAACTTCTACTTCTCCAATAGTAACATTAACAGGATTAACAGATGGAACAGCTTACGAAGTGCAGATATCTGCAGTTTGTTCTGGAACTCCAGGTGCATATTCAGCTTCGACAAACTTTACCACTTCAGCTGTAACTTACTGTACTTCATCAAGTACAAGTGGACAAGTTAATTATATTTCCAATGTAACGTTGGGAACAGTAAATAATACTACTGTAGGAAGTTCATACTCAAACTTTACCACTAATGCTGCATTACAACCTACTTTGTTGCCTAATAGTACGAATTCAATAAGTGTTTCCGTTACTACAACAATTAGTGGTGCTTCAGTTAATGGTATGGCTGCATGGATCGATTATAATAAAAATGGGGTTTTTGAAGCTAATGAAAGAGTTTTAAATATGCCTGTGGTAGCATTACCTGTTGGAGCTACAGTTAAGACTGGAAACTTTACGGTGCCTGCAGGTGCTATGACTAATACTCCTTTAAGAATGAGAGTTGTTACTGTTCTGATAAATCCTGCAGGTATAGGCGCTACTATTCCAGATTCTTTTGCATGTGGAGGTTTCCCGAACGGAGAAGTTGAGGATTATAATGTGATCATTGCTTCTAATTTAGGAACTTCTGATACTGCTATTAAAAACGATGGTATCCAGATATATCCTAATCCGGCAAGTGATGTGTTAAACATTACTAAAGTTTCTGATAAAGCTGCATATAAAATTTATAGTGCTGCGGGTCAGTTGGTAGACAGCGGGAATATCAATGGTGGAAAAATTAATGTTTCTGCTTTGATCAAAGGTGGCTATGTAATTACAATTGATGACAAAGGAAAAGATGTATTTACTTCCAAATTCATTAAAAAGTAAGATATTATTTTTATCAATAAAAAATCCTCAGGTAATCCTGGGGATTTTTTTATTTTGAACTTATAAAATATATTATTGTGAAATTTGTATAAAAAAAATGATTGTAGCCACAAATTAATAATGAAAAATGATTAGATTTGTGTAATTAATATAATATATTGAGAAGCTTATGAAGAAAATTTTTACTTCTTTCTTTCTTCTCTGTCTGTTTGTGGTCACCAGTGCACAATGGAGCCCGACATCTTTCAGAGGAGATAAAATCAGAGGAAGTTCTGAAATTAAGAACTATTACTCTCTAGACATTCCCTTATTAAAATCCCAACTGGCCAATGCACAGGAGACGGGCAAGAATGCCCGACCCGTAACAATTTCATTGCCAACCATGGATGGGAAAATTGAAAGGTTTGCCGTTTACAGCTTTCCGGTTGTTGTAAAAGAACTGGCAGACGAGTATCAACTTGGATCTTATGTCGGAGTCGGAATCGATGATCCGGGTAAGTATCTGAGGTTCAGTTTAGCGCCGAATGATTTTCAGTCTATGATCATCAAAAACGGGATCGCTGAATTTGTAGAACCTCTAAATAGAGAAAAGACAGTTTACGGTGTGCATCCGAAAACTGATAAGAGCAAAGAAGGTTTTCTATGCTCCATGAATGAAAGTCTTTTGGATAAGGAAGAGATCAATAAACTTTATCAGAAGGGATCTGCATTTAGCAATCAGACCACTAATTTTGCGAAGTCTTCAGATAAGAAGTACAGAACAATGAGATTGGTAATGTCTGTAACAGGAGAGTATACCCAGTTTCATGGAGGAACAGTTCCTGGAGCGATGGCGGCTATTAATGCAACGCTTACCCGGGTAAATGGTGTATTTGAAAAAGATTTTGCTTTACACTTAAATTTACAGAACTTTCCGGGTGTAATTTATACTAACCCGGCAACTGACCCTTATTCTCCGGCTGCTGCAGGAGCTGGAGGTGCATGGAATCTAGAATTGCAAAATACTTTAACGGCTAATGTAGGTAATGCCAATTACGATATAGGGCATTTATTTGGTGCTTCCGGAGGTGGAGGTAATGCAGGATGTATCGGATGCGTTTGCGTAGATCCAACTACAGGAGTTCCGAAAGGAAAAGGATCCGGATATACATCGCCAGCAGATGGGATTCCACAAGGAGATAATTTTGATATTGATTATGTTGCCCATGAAATGGGTCATCAGTTAGGAGCAAATCATACATTTTCTCACGGTCTTGAAGGAACAGGGGTGAATATGGAACCCGGTTCTGGATCCACAATTATGGGGTATGCCGGAATTACCGGGCCTAATACCGATGTTCAGCCTCACTCAGATGATTATTTTCATATCGCCAGTATCAAGCAGGTACAGGCTAACCTAATTTCTAAAACCTGTGATGTTGAAACTACAGTTGCCAACAATCCACCTGTGATTTCTGCATTACCAACTTATAATATTCCTAAAGGAACAGCATTCGTATTAACAGCTTCTGCCACCGATGCGGAAAATGATCCAATGACCTATACCTGGGAAGAAGTGGATAATGCAAGCGTTACTATTAACAAGAATAATTTAGGAACAACAACTTCAGGTGCAACCTTTAGATCGGTATTGCCAACGACAAGTCCAACAAGATATTTTCCTAAATTATCTTCTGTGCTTGCCGGAGTTCTTAACAATTCGAATAATGGATGGGAATCTGTTTCTAATGTTGCGAGAACAACCAAGTTCTCTGTAACAGTAAGAGATAATAGTCCCATTGCGAATCAACAGCAGACACAGTTTGCTGAACAAACAATTATCGTAGGTAGTGCAGGACCTTTTAAGGTTACAACAGCAACAGCTTATAATAACGGACCAAGCACTGTAACCTGGGATGTGGTAAATACCACAGCTGCTCCTTATAGTGTTGCTAATGTTAAAATAGATTACACTACGGACAATGGAGTTACCTGGAATGTTTTGGCGCCATCTACTCCTAATGATGGAAGTGAAAGCTTAACTTTTGGAGCTTTAACATTAGGGTCTACCGTGAAAATCAGAGTAAGTGCGATCGGAAATGTATTTTATGCCATTGGCAGTGCTACAGTAGCCAGTTTAGCTGCATGTACTGGAGCTGCGCCGACTGGTATTACAGTTTCTGCAGTTACTCAGACTCAGGCTACTGTTTCCTGGGCAGCTTCTGCCGGAGCAACTTACGTTGTTCAGTATCGTCCTGTTGGAAGCACAACATGGATTACAGTAAATGCTACGACCAATACTACAGTATTAACAGGGCTTACGGATGGAATTCAATACGAAGTTCAGGTTGCTAATGTATGTTCAGGAACGCAGGGTACTTTCTCTACCTCTGTTAACTTTACAACACCGGGACTAAACTACTGTCAGATGCAGTCAAGCAATTCTAATGATGAGTATATTGCTAATGTTACAGTAACACCTACGGGAGCTGCCGTAATGAGTAATACTTCTTTAGGAACTACTTATACTGATTACACGACAACAGCAAGTGCTTTGGTAAATCTTGTGATCGGGTCTGCTAACAATACAATTTCTGTTTCGAAAGGGTGGACGGGTAGTACATATAGTGAAGCTGTGAATGTATGGATTGACTTTAACCGAAACGGAATTTTTGAAACAAATGAACAGGTAATGACTTCTCCGGCAAGTACAACTACCCCGGTTACAGCTACATTTCCAGTTCCTGCCAATGCATATAATGGACCTTCTACAACAAGAATGAGAGTGGCTCTAAGCTTTAGCTCTCCTTCTGTGATGTGTCAGAACTTTACTTATGGAGAAGTAGAAGATTATGCTGTGAAATTAATTCAGCCTATACCTTGTACAAGTAATGCTCCATTGAATTTAAGCGTAACAAATATTACGGCTACATCAGCTTACGTAATGTGGGACCCTGCTGTAGGAGCAACCTATATACTTGAATACAGAGCTGTTGGCGCAACCGCATGGATACCTGTTCCATTAACAACCAGTGCTTATACGATTACAGGTTTAACAGAATCTTCACAGTACGAAGTTCGTGTGGCATATATTTGTTCCGGGACTACTGGAACGTTTACAGCTCCTGTTCAGTTCAGTACTCCGGCGGTTAACTACTGTACCGTAACAGGTAACAGTACCAACGGATATATTTCAAATGTTAAGATGACTCCGACCAATTCATATATTATGAATAATGATTCCGGAGCAAACTCTTATACGGATTATTCCGTGGATCCAACTAAATTGATTACGTTAGTACGTGGATCTGCAAATAATGCAATTTCTGTGAGCAAATCATGGATCACACCGAGTACATTCCCTCCGTCTCTGGCTGTTGGAGCATGGATCGATTTTAACAGAAACGGAATTTTTGAAAACAATGAAAGGGTAATCAACAGTACAACGAGTACTACAACTCCGATTACGGCAACATATACGGTTCCAAACACATCGTATAATGGTCCGCTTACCCTTAGAATGAGAGTCATCATTTCTTCATCAAATATCAATGATCCATGTGTCAATGTTACTAATGGTGAAGTAGAGGATTATGCTGTTAAAATTGTAGACCTACAACCATGTTCTACAGCTGCGCCTTCGCCAATTTCTGTAACAGGTGTTAGTGCATCTACTGCGACGGTTTCCTGGTTAAACTCTACAGGTGCTACTTATGTATTAAGATATAAGGCTACAGCAGCAGCAGCCTGGACAACAGTTAATCCTGTTCCGGCGCCTGGAAATACCTATACGATCCTTAACTTAAATGCAACCACTGCTTATGAAGTGCAGGTGGCAACCATCTGTGGAGGAACTCAGGGACCTTGGTCTACATCTGTGAATTTCACAACACTGGCCGTTAGTTACTGTAACTCCGGAACTGCGACTGTAGGTGACGGATATATAAATAATGTAACCGTTACTCCAACGAATTCGATTATGATGATCAATAATTCTGGAGCAACGACGTATACAGATTATTCTACTGACCCTACTAAACTTATTACATTTGTTCGTGGTTCTACCGGAAATAATATTTCTATTGGTAGAGTGATCTTATCAAGTACGTATGCTACATCAGTATGGATTGATTATAACGGAGACGGCGTGTTTGATAATGGTACGGAGAGAGTAATGAATCTTGGATATTCCAGTACTACTCCTGTGACTGCTACTTTCACGGTTCCTGCTAATGCATATACAGGAACGAACATTGTCAAAATGCGTGTTATCGTATACTATAATACAATTGATAATGCATGTCAGAACTTAACAAGTAATGGTGAAGTAGAAGATTATGCAGTTAAATTTGTAGACATTCAACCATGTACGACAGCTCCTCCAAGCAATATTACAGTGTCCAACATTACTGCAACTACTGCTAATGTTTCCTGGCTAGCATCTACGGGAGCTACTTATGTATTAAGATGGAGATTAGGGGCTACAGGAGCATGGACAACAATTGATCCTGTACTTGCACCTGGAAATAGCTACACGATTACTGGGCTTACCGAATTAACCGGATATCAGGTACAGGTTGCCACAAGATGTAGTGGTACATTAGGTGCCTTCTCTGCTTCAATTCCATTTACAACGACTGCTATCAGTTATTGTAACATGACAGGAACAGGAACCAATGATTATATAGCTAATGTAACAGTGACTTCTGTAAATCCGGGAATTGCTCCAATGAGTAATACCTCATTACAGACAAACTATATCAGTTATACTACACCAGCTACGTTGATTAACCTTGAGCTTGGCTCAACAGGAAATAAAATCGCCGTAACTAAAGGATGGGCAGGAGCAACCAACAGTGATGCTGTAAGTGCCTGGATCGACTTTAACCGAAATGGGGTATTCGAGACAAATGAACAAATCATGGCAGTAGCTTCCAATTCAACAAGTACTGTTAATGCATTGTTCAATGTTCCGTCTACTGCATACAGCGGACCTCTTACAACAACAATGAGAGTGGTGCTAAAACGTTCCAGTTCTCCTGTAATGTGTCAGGTAGCTGTGAATGGTGAAGTGGAAGATTATGCAGTGAGAATAAGACCATGTGCAACAGGTACACCTACAAATCTTGCGTTTAATACGATTACCCATACTTCAGCAATAGTAAACTGGACTGGTGTAACCAATGGGCTTACCTATATTTTACAGTACAGACCTTTGGGATCTACTACGTGGACGAGTATTAACGTTTCTACTCTTCTTGGTAACCCTCCAATTCAGTTAACAGGTTTAACTCCTGCTACTACTTATGAGGTGCAGGTTGCTGCAAGCTGTGGTACAACACCAGGTACATTTACCGCGATTAAAACATTCTCTACCAGATGTGATCCTACGCCTCCTACTGTAACAATCAGTAACGTAACAACAAACTCTGCATTAGTAACATGGGCACCAATTGCGCCAAGTTCAACGTATGTATTAAGATATAGAGTCGTGGGAACAACCACGTGGGTAGATGTAACTGTACCGGTAACACCTGGGAACTCTTATCAGTTGACAGGATTAAGCCCTTACACTACTTATGAGGTTCAGGTGGCTAACAAGTGTGTGGGTGAGACTACAATCAATCCATATTCAAATCCTAAAGTATTTACTACGGAAAGGACATGTGAATTACCACCTCCGGGCTTAACCATCACTAACCTTACTCCTACAACAGCTGTTGTCGTTTGGGATCCATTCCCGGGATCTACTTATATCTTAAGATACAGAAAAGTAGGTATTCCGAGCTGGACAACGGTTCCGGTGGCTACCAATACACTTACCCTTACGGGATTAACAGAGTTGACGAAGTATGAATTACAGGTTGCTAATATTTGTAGTGGTACTCCTGGTACGTATACACAACCATACTTCTTTACAACACCTACCGTTATTTATTGTCAGATGTCGTCTGGAAGTTCAGTGAGTGAATACATTTCAAACGTTACGGTAAAACCTACTGGTAAACCGCAAATGTCAAATGATTCAAATGCTCAGAATTATTCAGACTTTACCGGAGATCCTACCAAGTTTATTGAATTGATTCAGGGATCTACTGGTAATGAGATTTCAATTGCTAAATCATGGACAGGAACAACGAATAATGAAGGTATTGCCGTATGGATAGATTTCGACAGAAGTGGAACATTTGATCCTAATGAAAGAATCCTTGTGTCTTCGCCTAACTCAACAACCCCTGTTAAAGGGACGTTCAGTGTACCGGCGGATGCATTCATCAGCATGACGGATTTTAAATATGTTGTGATGAGAGTTGCCATGCAGAAAGATGCGATTCCTGTGAATTGTATAAGTTTTGCAAACGGAGAAGTTGAAGATTATACCGTAAGAATTTCTAAGCAGGCAGTACCTAATCCTGTTAACCAGACTGAAATTCTGATCTATCCTAATCCGGTAAGCAGCATATTGTATGTGAAAAATATTAGCAAGAAAGCTAATTATAAGCTATACAACGCAGCAGGTCAGCTTGTTTCCGGAGGAATTATCCTCAATAATAAGATTGATGTAAGCGGATTGATAAATGGAGTATATGTTATCGATATCGATGATGTTCAGGGCACAGCTCAGAAGAAGTTTATCAAAGAATAATTAAATTATTTACTATTAAAAAATGAGCTCTCAGAAATGAGAGCTTATTTTTTTACATAAAAAACTCGTTAGAATTATTTTCTAACGAGCTCTTTTTTTTATTCTATTTCAAAGATGGTGCGTTCTGTCCGCTCTTTTAAATCTTCTAAATTAGTGTCATTATAGATGATATAATCAGCAAGCCTTATTTTCTCTTTTTCAGGCATTTGCCGCTCCATAATAGCCTGTACTTCGCGGTAAGTTTTATTGTCCCTGTCCATTACCCTTTTTATTCTTATGTTGTCTTGTGCAGTAACTAAAAGTGATTTGTAGCATTGCAGATTAAGCTTTAATTCAAATAATAAGGCAGTCTCCTTAAAGACTAAATATTTTGACTGTTCTTTTACCCATTGTTCAAAATCAATTCGTACAGCGGGGTGTATGATTTCATTTAATTTTTGCAGTAAATCCGAATTATTAAAAACTTTGTCTGCAACATATTTCCGGTCATAAAGGCCGGTATTATCATAAGACTGTGCTCCTAAGAGCTCTTTAATCTTTTCTTTTAGGGTATCATTGTCATTGACAATGGTTTTTGCTCTATCATCAGAGTAATAAACCGGAAATCCGCATTCTTCAATAAAATGGGCTACCGTTGTTTTTCCTGAACCTATTCCACCAGTAAGGCCAATGATCTTGGGTGCTGGTTCCGGTTCTGCTTTTTGTGTTTCTGAATTCAATTCTTCCATACTTCAATTAATATCCGAAAACGTCATTAAAACTGTGAACTTCATCAAGCCTTACTCCTTTATCTGTCATTTTCAGACTGGCCAGCTCATTATGTGCGTCATGCTCGAAAAACAATAAATATTCGTTATCAACACATTGCTTTAAAAATTTTCCTTTTTCCTCCATTGTCAAGAGAGGTCTTGTATCATATCCCATCACATAAACCTGGTTGATATGTCCGGCTGTAGGGATAAGGTCTGCAGCAAAAACGATTGTTTTTTCCTGATATTGGATTACAGGAAGCATTTGCTTTTCGGTATGTCCGTCAACAAAAATAACATCCATTTTCAAGTCCGGGGCGAAACCATAGTTTCCTGTCGTCGGTAGTGGTAAAAAATTCAGTTGACCACTTTCCTGCATAGGAATGATATTTTCTTTTAAAAAACTTGCTTTTTCTCGCGGATTAGGCTCAGTAGCCCATTGCCAATGGTTTTCATTAGTCCAGAAATGAGCATTTTTAAAAGCCGGTCTGTACCCCGTTTTATCGTCATTCCATTCGATGGCTCCCCCACAGTGGTCAAAATGAAGATGGGTAAGAAAAACATCAGTAATGTCTTCTTTTACAAAACCATATTTTTTAAGGTTTTTATCTAAATTATCATCCCCCCAAAGAGAATAATGTCCGAAAAATTTCTCATCCTGTTTATTTCCCAGACCGCAATCCACTAAAATCAGCTTTTTACCATCTTCAATAAGCAAAGATCGAGTTCCCAGTTCTATCAGGTTTCTTTCGTCTGCAGGATTGGTTTTTTCCCACAGACTCTTTGGGACGACTCCGAACATAGCGCCGCCGTCCAGCTTAAATTTTCCACATTGTATTGGATATAGCTTCATATAATATTATGTTTTATAATGTATTTAATTTTTATTAAGTTTCATTTTTTCAGCAATCTTTTTTCCCTGCTCATCCGAATTTTCAAGATGGGAAATAATGTTTTGATAATCTTTTTCTTTCCTGTTTTGGGAAAGTTTTTGTTTAATAAAGATCTCCGTTGGTATTACTTTTATTCCAAATGCTCCTTTCATTTCTTTTTCCACAAACTCTTTACCCATATCCTTTACCAGTACAGGGCATTTTTGAAACTTTTCATACTTATTGGTTAACTTTTCCAGATGCGCGTAAAGTTCTTCATTATTCATAAGTTCTACTTTACCATGAATTTGTACAGCTTCATAATTCCATGTTGAAACATTGATATGATCATACCAGCTACTGGAAATATAAGTGTGTGCTCCTAAAAAGTCACATAGTACTTCATCTCCGTTTTTCAGCGTTTTTGCCTGTGGATTGGCTTTGGAAATATGAGTTTCAATATAAATGTGATCCGGATCATCCTCATTAAGCATCATCATGGAATGAGTGGCCCGTATCTTGTCGACTGAAGAGATAAGTAAAGCGAAAGCATTGTCTCTAATGATTTCACGCATTACATTATAATCCTCACTTCTGTATAGCTTCGGTATAAACATTAATTAATAACTCTTTATATTTCTTATCATAAGGCTAAAAGATCAACACCTTTATCAGCTCGATTATATTTTAAATAACAAGCCTAAAAAAGCTCCCCCGGATTTTTAGGTATCGGAATCTGCAAGTGTTTATAGGCTTTTTCTGTCACCTCTCTTCCCCTTGGGGTACGGATAATAAATCCTTCCTGAATTAAGAAAGGCTCATAAACCTCTTCCAATGTCTCCGGGTTTTCAGCGATAGAGGTTGCCAGTGCTGAAATACCTACGGGTTTTCCTTTAAAATTTTCAATCATGACACGCATGATCTTGTTATCCATTTCATCCAACCCAAATTCATCAACATTCAGAGAGTTGAGTGCATATTTTGTGATATTGATCTCTATTTCTCCATTACCTTTTATTTCTGCAAAATCTCGTACCCTTCGCAATAAAGCATTGGCGATTCTGGGAGTTCCGCGGCTTCTTCTTGCAATTTCAATGGCTGCATCCTCGTAAATTTTTACTCCAAGAACTCTGGAACTTCTTATGATGATCATGGATAAAAGTTCTATGGTATAATATTCAAGCCTGCTTTGGATACCGAATCTCGCCAACATGGGCTTGGTAAGCATTCCGCTTCTTGTAGTTGCTCCAACCAGTGTAAAAGGATTGAGTCCGATCTGTACACTCCTTGCATTAGGACCTGTTTCCAGCATAATATCAATCTTATAATCTTCCATCGCAGAATAAAGATATTCTTCCACAACAGGAGATAGACGGTGGATCTCATCAATAAAGAGAACGTCATTTTCTTCCAGATTGGTTAAAAGGCCGGCCAGACTTCCCGGTTTATCAAGAACTGGACCTGATGTTATTTTACAATTCACACCCAATTCATTCGCAATGATGTTCGCTAAAGTTGTTTTTCCAAGTCCCGGAGGCCCGTGAAGAAGAACATGGTCAAGGGCTCCGCCTCGCTTTTTAGCCGCAGTTACAAATACTTCAAGATTTTCCAACGTCTTTCTCTGTCCCGCAAAATCCTTAAAACTCTGGGGACGAATCTGTTCTTCCTGCATGAGCTCTTCATGAGAAAAGTTTTCCTTATCTGGATGTAAAAAATCAGGCATTAATTCATTTCATTTACCTCAAAGATAGGGATTTTAGACTTAGGTTGGGGAAAAGGTTATGCTAAAAAATCAAGGTTAAAAGATATTTTTTAAGTATTTTTGGAATGGAAATTTAAATCCCAATACAATATTTTCTGACCATTTACTTATGAAATTAATAGGACCATTTAAGCAAATCATTACACTCGCTAATCTTTCACTGAGAGGAAAATTATCTGATCAACAACTTGAAATTATAGTTGACGGAGGTATTTTGATTGAAGGTGAAACCATTCAGAAAGTTGGAAATTTCGAAGAATTAAGATCTGAATATCCCAATGTAACAATTGAAGAGGTTGAAGGTGAACAGATCGTGCTTCCTGCTTTTATAGATTCCCATACTCACATATGCTTTGGAGGAAACAGAGCAAATGATTTTGCCATGAGAAATGCAGGAAAAACTTATCTTGAAATTGCTGAAAGCGGAGGAGGCATCTGGAGTTCTGTACAACATACAAGAAATGCGTCAGAAGAAGAGTTGCTTAAAACTTTATCAGAAAGGATCAATTTTCTTATTTCATTGGGAATTACAACCATTGAAGTAAAAAGCGGCTATGGTCTGGATGTGGAAAATGAGCTCAAGATGCTGAGAATAATAAAAAAAGCACAAACCCTAACCACAGCCACATTAATTCCTACCTGTCTTTCCGCACATTTGAAACCGAAAGATTTTGAGGGAGATAATAAATCTTATTTAGATTTCATTATCGCAGAAATTTTGCCTAAAGTAAAAGAAGAAGGACTTGCTAAAAGAGTTGATATTTTTATTGAAAAGTCAGCATTCCAACCGGAAGAAAGTAAGGATTTTTTATTAAAAACTAAAGAGCTCGGTTTTGAAATAACTGTTCATGCAGATCAATTTACTCCCGGAAGTTCAAGGATTGCAGTAGAAGTAGGAGCACAGTCTGCGGACCATTTAGAGGCAACAATTGATGACGACATCATGTTTCTTGCTCATTCCAATACAGTGGCCACAGCACTACCCGGAGCGAGTTTAGGACTGGGGGAGAAGTTCACTCCGGCACGAAAGTTGTTGGATGCAGGAGCTATTCTTGCAATAGCCAGTGATTGGAACCCGGGTTCCGCACCAATGGGTAACTTGATTACCCAGGCTTCCATTTTAGCAACATACGAAAAGTTAACGACCGCTGAAGTTTTAGCAGGTATTACTTTTCGTTCAGCATATGCTCTGGGATTAGAAGACAGGGGAAGGTTAGAAAAAGGATTAAAAGCGGATTTTGTAACTTTTAAAACCGATAATTTTCAAAACGTATTATATAATCAGGGAAGTTTAACCGCTGAAAATATTTATATCAATGGGGAAAAGTGGAGAGTGTAATGTAAAGTACCTTTTCTCCCGTTTATCTTATTATAAGTTTCCTTAATATGCTCCTGTTATTTTTCCATGGGTGAAAAGTAATTCTGTAGTTGATAAGTGTACTGATAAAGAAAGATCATATTATTTTTCTTACTTTTTGAATGCTTTTGTTGCGGCTATGCCTGAATAATGTATCAATAATTTAATTTGAAAAATAGATATGATGAAATTTCGAAGTATGCGATCAACATTTAATAAAGGAGTAACAATTCCAAGTCTTATTTTTATTATAGGAACTTGTTTTCTGTCAGCTCTTTACCCGAAATCTACAGAAAGTATCTTAAATGGAATTAAGGAATTCATTTTTGTTAACCTGAATTGGGTTTACGTTTGGGCAGTCACCATCTTTGTGATTTTTCTCGTGTACCTTATGTTTAGTAAATATGCTAATATAAAACTGGGAGCCAATGACAGCAAGCCGGAGTATTCTCTGTTTTCATGGATTTCGATGCTGTTTGCTGCAGGGATGGGGATTGGTTTAATATATTTTAGTGTAGCGGAACCTATGCAGCATTACTCCTCTGAAGTTTTTGGTAATAACCATTATGTAAACAGGGCGAAACAGGCACAGCTTTATACCTTTTTTCATTGGGGAATCCACGCCTGGGCCATTTATGGGATTGTAGGATTATCACTTTCTTATTTTGCTTATCGATACCGGTTGCCACTTTCCCTGAGAAGTTGTTTTTATCCTTTGCTTAAAGATAGAATCAATGGAAAATGGGGAAATGTTATTGATATTTTTGCCCTTTGCTGTACCTTCTTTGGAATTACCACTACATTAGGTTTTGGGGTCGTTCAGATCAATTCCGGCTTACACATATTGGGAGCAATCCCGGAAAATAAATTCATATACCAGATCATTATTGTTTTCATTCTCATTTCTCTGGCGGTCTTTTCGGCGATCAGCGGGGTAAACAAAGGTGTTAAGATATTGAGTAATATCAATGTCATCAGTGTAATTGTTCTTCTGTTGTTTGTACTGATATTAGGACCAACCGTTTACTTGATCGGAAGCTTTACCGAAGGTTTGGGAAATTATATCAATAATTTTTTCGATCTTACCTTTAGTACCCATGTTTACGAAAAAGATACACTGCCATGGTTTTATGACTGGACGATTTTATATTGGGCATGGTGGATTTCATGGTCCCCTTATGTAGGATTGTTTATTGCGAGAATCTCAAAAGGAAGAACCATTAAAGAATTTATTCTGGCTGTTTTAATACTGCCTACATTATTTAATTTTATATGGATGTCCGTTTTCGGGAACAGTGCCATTTGGTTTGATTTCAATATCGCGCATGGTAAGTTGAGCCAATTTGCATCTGATCCTGATGCTTTAATGTTTCGTTTTCTCGAATACATGCCTTTATCTACCATTACAAGCTTCTTCGTCATCGTTATCATTATAATCTTTTTTGTGACTTCAGCAGATTCAGGAATATTTGTAATGAATAGTATCGCAACCAAAAATGCGCAGAAATCTCCAAAATGGCAATTAATATTCTGGGGGCTTTTGCTAGCTGTACTGTCACTATTATTGCTTAATGTAGGAGGCCTGAAAGCACTCCAGAGTATGACATTAATCACTGCTCTTCCATTTTCAATTATTGTACTTTTATTCATTGTAAGCTTAATGAAGGCGCTGATCATCGATCAGAAATATTATGACAGGAACTTTTCGGCTTCTGCAGTTCCATGGTCCGGTGAATTCTGGAAAGAACGTTTGAAGCGTATTGTTTCCTTTAAGGACAACTCATCCGTGGATAGCTTTATCCATACCACAGTGAAAGAAGGGTTTCTGGAGCTGCAGAAAGAATTTGCAGATAATGGGATTGAAGTGAAGATGAATTACGGCGATAATCCTACAAAAATAGAAATAGAAATTCATCATGGAGTTGTAAATAACTTTATTTATGGAATTAAAAACCAGGAAAAGACGGTATCAGAATATATTATCCATGAGGAAAATCTTCCGGACCTGGAACATAATACCACCCATTATCCGAAATCATATTTTGGTGATGCAAGAGAAGGTTATGATGTACAATATTTTACTAAAAATGAATTGATCTCCGACGTTCTGAAACATTATGAGAGGTTTCTGGAGATTGTATCGGAAGAAAAGAATGAAATGTTTATCAGCAGCAATGCCAATCAGAATAAAGTATAAAAAGGAACATCGTGTAATTGATTAAAAGGAGTTTGAGTATATGCACAATATTATATAGTTTTACCGGACAAAACTCTATTGATGAAAATAAAATAAAACAGTATGGGATTCTTCGGTAAGGAAATAAGAAATATAGGTAATGCGACCAGGAATTACAATGATTTTTGGGATTGGTTTCTGACTAAGGAAAAGGATTTTTATGAAATTATAAAAAATCATGATCATATTGAAAGTGGTTTTTTCGATATTATTTCTCCCAAACTTAAACAGATTAATCAAGGATATTACTTTCTCGTTGGTATGTACGATGATTCTACTGTAGAACTCATTATTACCGTAGATGGCGAAATTAAAAATATTGTTTTTGCAGAAGAAATTGTTGAAGCTTCTCCTGTTTTGGAGCGTTGGAAATTTACCGCTTTAAAACCTGAGATGGATGCTGCTCACGGAATTCAAATGGACGGCCTAGAGTTTACCGGTGAAAACATTTTATTTTATCCGAATGAAAGCGAGGGATATCCTGATGAAATAGACATTACCTTTGTGTATGAAGGTTTAACCCCAGGGAATAAAGAATCTGTTGTAAAAGGGATCTGTGTTTTTCTGGATAATTTTTTAGGCGAATTGAATTTTGCGACACAGATTGACACATTTAATATTATAAGTAAGGAAGAAGCGAAAAAAGAACTGATTCCAGTCATTAAATTAAAAGATTTCCTTGCATGGAGGGAGAGAGAGTTTACAGAAAAATATAAAAATGTAAAGAACATTGATGATGAAGAACAGTTTTCGGTGTTGGAAGCAAGTTTGCAAAACGGGTTGCCACTTATTGCTACAGTGAACACATCACTGTTGACCTATGATGCCAAAGCTTCCTATCCATGGATTTCAGTGATAAGAATGCAATATGAAGGAAGAAGCAATAACGGACTTCCTGAAAATGATGATCATGAAAGGCTGAATGAGATTGAAGAAAAAATTATAAATAAATTAAAAGTAGAAGAAGGACATTTGTATATAGGACACGAGAGTGCAGATAATCTCAGAGAATGCTATTTTGCAAGTAAAGATTTCCGCGATCCTTCCAGGGTTATTCCGAAAATAATCGTTGAGCATCCTGAATACGAAATTTCTCTTGAAATTTATAAAGACAAATACTGGCAGAGTTTTGAACGTTACACTATATAAATTAAAAAATTAAATAAAATCATGATTTGGCAAGGAAGATTGGATGGTGAAGAATTACTTTATCACAGAATTTTTCAAAGAGTAAAAATTGAAAATGATTACGATGTTATTTCTACTAATGATTTCGTTTTGCATGGTTTTGCTGTAGAAGAAGGAGTAAAAAGGAATAAAGGAAGATTGGGAGCGAAAGATGCTCCGGATATTATAAGAAAGAACATGTCTAATTTTCCTGTAATCCTTCCCGATTTCTCGTTGTGGGATTTTGGAAATATTACCTGCGAGGATACCCATCTTGAAAAAGCACAGCAGAGTCTTGCTAAAAACGTATCAAAGGTTTTATTAAAAGGAGGTAAATCTCTCGTTGTCGGTGGTGGACATGAACTTACATATGCCCATTATCTGGGTGTAAAAACGGCATTTCCCGAACAGAAGATCGGGATTATAAATATTGATGCTCACTTCGACAACCGCCAACCGGAAGAAGGGGTAGGAGCAAGTTCAGGAACCGGATTCTGGCAAATTGCCCAGGAAGGTGATATTCATTCTCTGCATATCGGGATCCAAAGAAATTCCAATACACTGAAATTATTCGATACGGCCCATCAATACGGAATGAAATATATTTTGGCAGATGAACTATTCTTTGAGAATCTGCCGTCCATCTATCAACGCATTAATGATTTGTTGGATGAGGTGGATGTTGCTTATCTTACCATTTGTATGGATGTTTTTAATGCATCTGTAGCGCCCGGAGTTTCAGCTTCCGCCTATAACGGTATTTTTGCAGATAGTACATTTATGCATTTTTACAGGCATATTTTGAAAAATGAAAAACTGGTCGCACTCGATGTGGCAGAAGTTAACCCTTCTTACGATATCCAGGAGAGAACAGCAAGACTTGCGGCTAGCCTGATCAACGAATGGTTTATGGTATAACAAAAAATATATTCTTTTAATAGAGAAAATCATTATTTTATTTTGCTTAAAGGAACAAAATTTGTTGCTTTCATCCATGCTTTACGGTAAAGCATTCTAATTCATTTATTTTGAATTTGAAACAAAAATTACATTATGGAACAATCAATTGAAAATAAACTTATTATTGCAGATAAGGCTTTTTCAGAATGGAAAAAAGTGCCCTTTGAAGAAAGGCAAAAATTAATTGCAAAAGCTGCGGAGGTGCTAAAAACGAATTCAGAAAAATTCGGAGAGATCATTACAAGGGAAATGAATAAGCCCATTTCACAATCAATTGCTGAGGTAGAGAAATCTGCATTAATGATGAATTATTATGCGGAGGCTGAAAATATTTTAAAACCGGAAAAAATAGAATCTGAATATAAGTTTTCCGAAGTCCATTATGTTCCGAAGGGAGTGATTCTTGGTGTGATGCCATGGAATTTTCCTTTCTGGCAGGTTTTGAGATTTGCAACACCGGCTATTTTATCCGGGAACACTGTTGTGTTGAAGCATGCTTCCATCTGCTTTGGAAGTGGTAATGCCATAGAGCAGGTATTTTTGGAAGCTGGTTTTCCACAAGGAGTTTTCCAGAATTTAGAAGTGGGACATAAGGAAGTGAAAGAAATCCTGGAACACGATGCCGTGAAAGGAGTAAGCTTAACCGGAAGTGGAAGAGCAGGAGGGGAGGTAGCCTCTATTGCAGGATTGAATATTAAGAAATCTTTGCTTGAATTAGGAGGTAGCGATGCTTTTATCATTCTGGATGATGCTGATCTTGATAAAGCTGCAAAAGTAGGAGCTCAGGCAAGACTTCAAAATTGCGGACAGACCTGCGTTGCTGCTAAAAGGTTCATTATTGATGAGAAAGTTGAGGATGAGTTTTTACCGAAATTCATAGAGGAGTACAAAAAATTTGTTCCGGCTGATCCGATGAATAAAGACACAAAGATCAGCGGTATGGCAAGACCTGATCTGGCTGATGATCTTGAAAAACAATTTAATAAAGCTTTAGAAAACGGAGCAGAGATTATTATCCCTCTTGAAAGGATTTCCGATCATGAATTCAATCCTGGACTGATAAGAGTACAGGAAGGTAATCCTATTTTACAGGAGGAGTTGTTTGGACCATTAGGTATGGTGATGATTGCTAAGAATGATGATGAGGCTTTAAAAATGGCAAATGATATTCCTTTCGGACTTTCCAATTCGGTTTGGACACAAAATGCAGACCGTCAGATGTTTTTTATTGAAAATTTGGAATCCGGGACTGTCAACATCAATAGAATGACCAGCTCTGATCCCCGTTTTCCTTTTGGGGGAACAAAAGCATCAGGATACGGTACTGAGCTTTCTTTAATTGCATTAAAAGAGTTTGTTACTCCGAAGACAATTGTGGGAAATTGATTTTTGAACAGTAGATGTATTAAAGATTTTAATACTAAATTATAATTATAAAAAGAGCTCCTGAACATTTCAGGAGCTCTTTTTTATATCAATTTCAAAAGCTGTTTCGCCATTTTTGCGATTTCGCCTTTACTTTATTATACTGTCGTTAATCTCAGCGTATTTGTTTTTCCTCCTTCATATGACGGAGTTGCATTGATGTTGATTACAAAATCCCCGCTTTCAATATATCCGTAATTATGTGTAAGCATATTAACCTGGATAATTGTTTCATCCGTTGATTTGTTCATATCATAATAATAAGCATGAACACCCCAAAGAAGGTTAAGCATCGTAATTACCCTTTTATTACCGCTGTACACAATAATATGTGAGTTAGGTCTGTGGGCTGAAAGCTGGAATGCCGTATAACCGGAGTGTGTTAAAGTAACAATTGCAGTAACATTTGTTGTTTTAGCAATTCTAACTGCGGCAAGACATACCCTGTTGGTAATAAACCTTTCGTCAATACAATTATAATCTTTTTCGATAGGCTCGTTTTTGTGTTGATAGAAATTTGTTTTTTCTATATTCTGAACGATTTTAGCCATGTTCTCAACTACCTGGATAGGATATCTTCCCACCGAAGTTTCTCCTGAAAGCATTACAGCATCAGCACCATCCAATACGGAGTTGGCAACGTCATTTACTTCAGCTCTTGTTGGTGTTAAGCTATTGATCATGGTTTCCATCATCTGAGTGGCAATGATAACCGGTTTGGAATAGAATCTTGCTTTTTCAACCAGGTTTTTCTGGATCGCAGGAACTTCTTCCATAGGAACTTCTACTCCCAGGTCACCACGTGCAACCATTAATCCATCACATTCCAATAAGATCTCATCAATATTTTTTACCCCTTCAGGCTTTTCGATTTTAGCTATGATCGGCGTTTTAAATTTGCCGTTCGGATGCTTGGCAATAAGGTCCTTAAGATCTATGATGTCCTGTGCATGACGTACAAAAGATAAAGCAATCCAATCTACCTCCATGTCCAGCATAAAGTTAGCATCCTGGATATCCTTCTCCGTTAAGGCAGGAAGAGATACATTCGTATTAGGAAGGTTTACCCCTTTTTTAGAACTCAGAGGTCCCCCTTGTATGGTTTTGGCCTTTACAGTGTCCTTTTCGTTGGTTTCAATAACCTCTAGAACAAGCTTTCCGTCATCGATAAGGATTCTTTCCCCCACTTTTACGTCCTGAGGAAACTGTTGATAAGTCATATAAACTTTTGTAGAATCCCCTTCAATTTTTTCATTCGTAAACGTTAAAATATCTCCAGGATTAAGATATGATCCCTCCTTTACGACTCCCACTCTCAATTTAGGACCTTGTAAGTCTCCTAAAATACTTACAGAGTAGCCATGTTCCTTATTAAGTTCTCTAATGATATCAATATTAGTTCGAACTAAGTCGTAATCTGCATGTGAAAAATTTATTCTAAAAACGTCTACTCCTGCTTTCATAAGTCCTAACATGACTTCTTTAGATGATGATGCAGGGCCAAGCGTTGCAATAATTTTTGTCTTCTTTAAATACTTATTCATAATACTGGATAATTTGATATAGTTCCTCTTCAGAACTCAATGTATAATCTTGAATTGGAAACACAAGATTTTCAGGGAGCAAAATTACGGAAAAATCAGGAAATTGTTCCGAACTATGCAGAATATATTCTACATCTACCTGATTATTTAATAAAAATTTAATATTTTCTTCTTCTGCGAAGAGCTCAGTTTGTATTTTTTTTTGTCTACTTTCACAGGATTTGTTGGAAATGAAAGTAAAGTAAGTCTTTGAAAACTTGTGATAACCCTCGAATCTTGAGAAATAATAGTCATAATATGATCCGTGAAAGACGAGGTCGTCTATCCTTGAAAATTTAAGATCGTTATTTTGATTTATTTTGAAAAAAAATTCATGATCGAATACATTTTTTGCTAATCTTACCAATCCGATGGCAATATCTTCAAATTCTATATCGTCGTGATCATAAAGTTTTTGAATTTCCAAGTATGTTCTCTTTTTTGTTTAAAATATAAAATGCTCGTTGTGCTGCTTTTTCTTCGGCTTTCTTTTTTGAAGTTTCAGTGGCATTGGCTATCTTCTCTTCTCCGAGCCAGACGTGGCAACGAAAAACGATTGATTTATTCCCCTGAGTTTCTTCACAGGTTTCATATTTTATATTTACTTTTTTCTTCTGGCTCCATTCCAGAAGAAGGCCTTTATAGCTCACAATTTTATTTTCGAGCTTATTAATTTCAGATGGCGTCAGCAAACGTTCCAAAATGATCTTTTTACAGGTGTCATATTGGAAGTCTAAATAAACAGCACCGATTAATGCCTCAAATAAATTTCCGGAGATATTTTCACCTAAAGCTACAGAATTTTGTTTAATTAAAAGATCTGTAAGCTTTAAATCTTCCCCTAATTTATTAAGATTTTTCCTATTAACAATCTTAGATTTCATTTGTGTAAGATATCCTTCATTCGCTTGAGGATAAGTCTGGAACAAATGACAAGAAATAATTGTACCCAAAACGGAATCTCCTAAGAATTCAAGTCTTTCGTAATTGCTGTCTTGATTTTTAGAAGAATTTTTCAAAGAAAAAGCTTCCCGGTAAAGCGCAACATTTTGTATCTCAGAACCCAGCAGTTTATTTAGCTCGGTACTAAGGAAATAGTCTCTCTCCGATAATTTTCTTTTTCTTTGTTTGAGAAGGAATTTAGAAAAGTATTTCTGTAACTCCATTCAGTAAATTTAGATTTTCATAAACAGAACGCAGGCATTGTGCCCACCAAATCCAAAAGTATTGCTCATGGCTACTTTTACATCTTTTTTCACAGCTTCATTAAATGTAAAATTAAGTCTGCTGTCGATATTTTCATCATCAGTAAAATGATTAATGGTAGGAGGAACAATACCATGAATAATAGTTCCTAAAGCAGCAATAGCCTCAATTACACCGGCCGCCCCTAAAAGGTGTCCTGTCATTGATTTTGTAGAATTAATCTGAATGTCGTAAGCATGCTCTCCAAGTAATCTTGAAATTGCGTTGGATTCTGCAATGTCTCCTAATGGAGTAGACGTACCATGCATATTGATATGGTCTACTTCATCAGCAGTTAACCCTGCATCTTCCAGGCAACTTTTCATTACCAGATAAGCTCCTAAACCTTCAGGATGAGGTGCTGTCATGTGATGTGCATCTGCACTCAGACCGCCTCCTTTTAATTCTGCATAAATTGTTGCGCCCCTTTTTACTGCATGTTCATATTCTTCAAGAATAATACATCCTGCTCCTTCACCCAATACAAAGCCATCTCTGTCTTTATCAAAAGGTCTTGAAGCTGTTTTCGGATCATCATTTCTCGTTGAAAGTGCCATCATAGCATTAAATCCGCCCACACCACTCGCTGTAACAGCGGCTTCAGAGCCACCACATACAATAACATCTGCTTTCCCTAATTGGATTAGCATTTTAGCGTCGATTAGTGCATTTGCAGAAGAAGCACACGCAGATACAGTAGTATAATTAGGTCCGTGGAAACCATACTCAATAGAGATGTGTCCAGGCGTAATATCCGCGATCATCTTTGGAATAAAGAAGGGGTTGAATCTTGGAATATCCGTATTCGCCCATCCTAAAACTTCTGTTTCAAAAGTTTCCAAACCACCGATCCCGGAACCCCAGATTACACCAACTCTGTTTTTATCAACAGAATCTTCGATAATTCTGGAATGTTCTACAGCTTCTCTTGCAGCTACAAGCCCAAGCTGGGTATTTCGGTCCATTTTTTTTGCTTCTTTCTTATCGAAATGTTGCAACGGATCGAAATTCTTGACTTCGCAAGCGAATTTTGTCTTGAAGTTTGTGGCATCAAAAAGAGTAATCGGAGCTGCACCGCTCTCACCTTTAACAAGATTTCCCCAGTATTCCTTCGCATTATTTCCAATCGGTGTTATTGCTCCAAAACCGGTTACAACTACTCTTTTTAATTCCATAAACTTTTTAAATTTTCCTTTGTTGAAGAATATTATTTATTTACTACTTCTTCGATATAAGCGATAGCGTGCCCTACAGTAGTAATTTTTTCAGCTTGATCATCAGGGATTTGAATATTGAATTCTTTTTCAAATTCCATGATAAGTTCAACTGTATCCAGTGAATCAGCTCCTAAATCGTTAGTGAAGCTAGCTTCAGGAGTTACCTCTGTTTCTTCAACGTCAAGCTTATCAGCGATGATAGCTTTTACTCTTGATGCAATGTCTGACATAGTAAATTATTTTTTTAATTGTTAGATGGTGCAAATATATAAAATTCTTTACGATAAAACATTTTTTTAGTCTTTTTTGTGGATAGACTATCCGTATTTTATCAGGATGGGATATAGTGTTTTCGTTTTCAGGTGTTTATAATTAGTATGCTCAGCAGAAGATGAAATTAATCATAGAGTGAACAACATGGTTTTGAAACTTATGCATTTATCCGGGGATGGGATTTCGTTCTTTTGATGCTGTATATTCAGCTTTTATTGTTATTCTGAGAGACTGAAGTTTTATAGAATAGTTGAGATTAATTAATCTGCAGTTTTTTAAATTCTAAAGGCTTCATTCCGGTTTGCTTTTTAAAAAGGCGGGTAAAATAAGATGCATTTTCAAATCCCAATTCATAGGCAATTTCCGAAACACCTTTTTCACCCAGTCTTAAAAGGTTTTTAGCTTCTGAAATCAAAAAGATGTGGATTAGTTCCATGGCTGTTTTACCTGTTTCCTGTTTTAGAAGATCACTCAGGTATCTGGGGGAAACAGAAAGCTGGCTGGCCAATTGGGTGACATTGGGTAGTCCGCTATCCTTTTTTAAATGGCCATTATGGATATAATTTTTTAGAGCATCATTAAATCTTGATGCCATTTTTCCGGTGATCTGTTCCCGTTCTATAAACTGTCTTTTATAATACCGTTGTGCGTATTTCAGAATTGTTGAAAGGTGGCTTAATATAATCTCTCTGCTGTATTCATCAGGGTTATTTCTATATTCATTATTAATCTTATCATGAAGTTCAATGATATTTTGCTCTTCCTTTGGAGAAAGGTGAAGGGCTTCAGTAACTTCGTAATCAAAGTAGCTGTATTGTTCAATAGCTTTATGCAGCTCATGTCCTTTAAGATAGTCTTCATGGATGAGCAACATGAATCCTTGTTCCTCGAACTCCAGGTCTCTCATCTCAATGACCTGCCTTGGTTTTGTAAAAAAAAGACAGCCATTGTCATGATCATAAGGTGTACGTCCGTACATAAAAATTCCGGATTTGATTTTCTTGAAGGCGACCATGTAACAGTCTGTGGTGAACTCCCGGTTTCCCATCGTGCATCCGGATAAGCATCCCACGATGCCCAAAAGAGGGTGCTGTGGAGCTTCCCAGTTGCTTTCTGAATGAAGTTCGGTAAGAGTATTATAATGTTTCATCAGATTTCAAAAAACTAATTTACAATAATCTGCAGACAGGATCTATCTGCAGATTATTGAATTTGTCAATTAAGAGGTACAATATATTATTAGTAGCCGTGTGCCCTAACGCTCACTTCTTTCCAGTTTTCAATATCTTCAAGGCGGTCTCTGTATACCTGATTCATTGTGTGGTATGCTATTTTGCCAAGCAGTAAACGTTTTGGTGGGTTTACGGAATCAATAATATCTACTATAGGTTGTATTGTAGCTTCTGGTTTTCCCCAGATGTCAGGATTATCTCCTGATTTGGCGAATTCTTCTCTTACAGGGTTGTAATCGAAAATATCAGATGGAGTTTGTACCGCCGAAGCTCCTGCCCAGTCTGTAGCATATCCGTTGGGCTCTATTAATGTCGTTTTGATTCCCAGATGGGCTGTTTCCGTTCCTATAGTTTCCGTTAATCCTTCAATTGCGAATTTAGAAGCATTATAGAGACCCAGTAAAGGTAATGTAGTCAAGCCTAGGAAGCTGGAAATCTGAATGATGTGACCACTTTTCTGTTTTCTCATTACTGGTAATACAGCCTGGGTTACCCATAGTGAACCGAAGAAATTAGTCTCCATTTGTTCTCTGGCTTGTTGTTCTGTAGTTTCTTCTACTGTCCCAAATAGTCCAAAGCCGGCATTGTTGATCAGAACGTCAATACTTCCGAAGTGTTTTTCTATAGTATTTACAGTATCAAAAACATCCTGACGGTTGTTTACGTCCAGTTTTAATGGGAGAATCTGATCTCCATATTTTTTTTTAAGATCATCCAAGGCAGAAATATTCCTGGCAGTGGCTGCCACATTATCTCCGCGTTCTAAAAGTGCTTCTGTCCATAATTTTCCAAACCCTTTGGACGCTCCTGTAATAAAAATTGTTTTACTCATGATTTTGTATTTACATTATTTAATGATACAAATTTATTGAGGGGAGGTGTAGATAACTAGCTCATTTCAGCTGAATAATAGCACAAAAATACATGCAATGGGAATGGCAATAAATGATTGTTTTAACAAAGTGTATTTGAGCTTTTTAACAAAATGAATGTTATCCGGTTTGGCGGAACTTTGTCTCAATAAAATTAAAATAAAAGACAATGAAAAAAGTTTGGTTTATAACAGGAAGTTCAAAAGGTCTTGGAAAAAGTCTTTTGGAAGCAGTATTATTACATGGAGATTACGTGGTGGCTACAGCCAGAAACCCCGAAATATTAAAAGGTTTATTAGAGGAATACTCTTCACAGTTATTATTAGTAAAACTTGATGTTCAGGTAAAGGAGCAGATTCATTCAGCGGTTAAGGAAGCGGTTGATCATTTTGGAAGAATTGATGTTTTAGTGAATAATGCCGGTTTTGGAATTACAGGAGCTGCAGAAGCGTTTACCGATGAGCAGGTGAGAAGCCAGCTGGAAGTTAACTTATTTGCACCTATTGAGGTGACAAGAGCAGTATTGCCTTATATGCGTAAGCAACGATCCGGACATATTTTGCAAATAAGCTCAGTAGGAGGAAGAGTAGGGAATGCTGGCTTGTCTATTTACCAGGCGGCAAAATTTGGTCTCGCTGGTTTTTCAGAGTCTCTAAGCAAGGAAGTTTTGCCTTTAGGAATTAAAGTGACTTCTATTGAGCCCGGAGGATTCAGAACTGATTGGGCCGGAGCTTCTATGAGTTTTGCTAAAGATGTGGAGGGTTATGAAGAAACAGTAGGCAGCATCAAAGAATATTTAACTTCCGGAAAATTTCTTCCGATGGGTGATCCGGCAAAGGCTGCAAAAGTAATGGTTGACCTGGTTGATCATCCTTCACCACCCATGCATTTGGTTTTAGGAAGTGAAGCTGCAGCTATCCTTCAAAGTGCAGATCAAAACAGGAAGAAAGAATTTGAGCAATGGCGCGATGTAAGTATTTCAACCGATCATGATGAAGCGGTAAATGTGTTGCATTCGGAAGAAGGGAAACAGTTTTTAGCTAAAAAAGGAATTCGTTTGGATTAATGTCCAAATCTTCAATAAGTGCAAGAGAAATACTTGCACTTATTTATTAATTTATTCTGAAGATCCTTTATTATATTTGTAATGAAATGAAAACCACAAGGCAAGATTACGGAAATATTGTGTATTCCTGTTATGTTCAGTTGAGCAGGCAGGGAGAGCATTTTGTATCCGATCATGTAATCAGCTATCAGGTTGCCGGAGATTTAATTTTAAGTGATGGGGTCAATGACTACCGGTCCGAAAAAGGTTCCATACGTTTTCTGAAGCGCAATCAACTTTTAAAGTTTACGAAACAACCCCCTCCCGGTGGTGAATTCCAATCATTATCCATTCATCTGGACCAGCAGACCTTGCAGGATTTCAGTCTTGCTTATGATGTGGCTTCTGAAAAAAAATGTTCTACGAACTCTTTAGTTGTATTTGACTCGAGCCCTCAACTGAAAACATATATGGATGCTCTAATGATGTATCAGAAGTCCGGGCAGCTTTCAGATCCACGAATGGTCGAACTCAAAATTAAAGAAGCAATTCTTCTGTTACTTCAGGAAAATCCAGAATTAAAAGATGTTCTATTTGATTTTAATGAGCCTGGAAAAATAGATATTGAAGCGTTCATGAGTAAAAATTATCATTTTAATGTAAATCTCGACCGCTTTGCTTATCTCACGGGACGAAGCCTGGCTACCTTTAAGCGGGATTTTGAAAAAATATTTGGAAAAACTCCTGGAAAATGGCTCTTGCAAAAAAGACTTCAGGAAGCACATTATCTTCTTGCTGAAAAAGGAAGAATGGCTTCGGATATCTATATGGATCTCGGTTTTGAAGATCTTTCTCACTTCTCATTTGCATTTAAAAAACAGTATGGATTATCACCGAGTAAAATTGGCGGATTTTAAAATAGAAAGCCTGGATCTAATTGACTCAGGCCTTTTTTTAGTTAGTAATCACCGGAATTAAATACCTGTTATTTTTTTAATGCAAAAGGTTGTTTTACAATGAAAACAACCTTTTATACTAAGCTCAGAGTAAGATCTTTTTATTCTTTAACCCATTTCACGGTTTTCTCTATGTT
Source organism: Chryseobacterium sp. LAM-KRS1 (assembly GCF_013184525.1). Classification (GTDB taxonomy): domain Bacteria; phylum Bacteroidota; class Bacteroidia; order Flavobacteriales; family Weeksellaceae; genus Chryseobacterium; species Chryseobacterium proteolyticum. Next base: position 602,758 of record NZ_JAAOIZ010000003.1, on the reverse strand, counting down.
TTTGGTTTTAATCTTAATAAGATAATCTCCTGTCATCAGGTGAGTTAAATTGAAAGTGCCGATTTTACCAGCATTTAATGTATTGTTCAATTGACTGAATGCCAGTCTTCCACTCGTATCATATATCATGATGTCATAATTTTCATTAGAGTTGGTAAACCTGATATTTAGAATTCCTTTACTTGGATTAGGATACACTACAAATGCATCTTTGGTTCCATTTACTTCATTGACAGCCAGATTCTGAGTAATGGTGAAGTTTACGGGATTGATATTATAAAATACATTACCTTGTCCCGCAACCATAATTCTGGCTTGTGTTGTATTTACATTAGGAATAGTAATTGTTTCTGTACCGTCGTTAGCGGTAGAAGCAACGATCGTCGTTGGGTAAGTAAGACCTCCGTCTGTTGAAAGTAAAATACTCACATTAGCGCAGCTCACGGGAGCAGCGGTCGTGTTTGCTACGTTCCAGGTAATGGTCTGGGTGGAGTTACCTGTCCAGTTTACGGCTGTCATAGGTGCTGTAACAGTGAACGGACCAGAATTCCCATCTACTGTTATAATGGCGTCATCATTAGCAACTCCGGCACAACCTGCGTTATTATCCCTTACTGTTAATCTGAATTCCATAGTTCTTCCATACGAAGGCAGGATTTCCCCTTTCGTGGTAACGTTGTTGATTACGTCTGTAAGTTTTGGAAAGTATCTGTATGGAACTGTTACCGGTAAAAATGATCTGAATATAGCAGCATTACCTGTTGGTGCATTCCAGTTTCCTGCCGGTCCTACATCATTTTGTTCCCATGAATAAGTAAGCGCATTATTCTGCGCATCTGTAGCAGAACCTGTTAATTTAAACGGAGTTCCTTTAGGAATTGTGTAATCGTTTCCTGCATTCACCACAGGTGCTGTGTTGGTAACCGGAGTTGTTACCTGACAGCTTGTCGATTGAACTTTTGTAGTGATTGATTGAAATGATTTGGTATGAAAAGTAGGAATACTATTAGGTGCCAGATTATTGGTTGCCCCACAAATACCGGCATAAGCCATGATGGTAACACCACTTCCTGGTTCAACAGCATTGGAAGCGCTTCGATTACCCGCGCAACTTCCTGTTGTTGCATTGAATGTATGTGGCCCTCCAAACTGATGTCCTACTTCGTGAGCAACATAGTCTATATCATACGGATCTCCTACAGGATTAGAAGATCCGGTAATTCCGCTTCCTTTATTTCCTGTACTGCATATTACTCCTAATCCGGCAAGTCCACCACCTCCGGTACTGAAAGTATGTCCTATATCATAATTGGCATTGCCTATTAATGCATCAATCTGAGCCTGGCTTTCATCAATCAAAGTATATGCGTCATCATTACCTGTAAAAGGATCTGTTGTTGGATTTGTAAAGATGATATTAGTTTCATTGGGAATTAATATGAGCCTTACCGCAACCTCTTGTTCGTATACTCCGTTTACCCTGTTTACTGAGGTAACAATAGCTGAAAGAGTTTGAGCAACCGTGGGAGATGTTAATCCTGTTGCAGCTTGGGCATACTCACCGGTACAGGCTACTGCAAATCTGAAAATTCTAATTTGAGTACCTACGCTTGGAGTAACGCTTTTTTGTACGCTTTTTTTTTCAGGAACAATATCTTCGTCTTTGGTTGCACAAGTTCTTGGTTTTCTGTCAATCAGATCATTTTTTTTATAAATGATATAATTGTTGATGTTGTTTTTTGCGTAAGGATCAATGTAAGTATCTCCATTTACAATCGATTTTATCTGAGCATGAAATCCAAGCTCTGTAAAATCCAGCTTTATAGTAGCGTATTGATCGTCAACTCCTTGCCCTGTAAAGGTAACCAACTGTGGAAACTTCTGAGCAAGTTCGGGAGCCATCACTGAAGATTTCCAGATTTTAAATTTTGCTTTTGTACCATCTGGCATTGGAAGGACAATGATAGGTGCTTTGTCTTTAGGGTCATTGTCTTTTAGTTCAGGAACAGTACTGAAATAGCTCTTTATGCCATTGACATCCAGGCTGTAGGTAAGGAACTTTTCAGGTTGTACCGTTCTGCTTTTAGGATCTACTTTAATGGATCTTTCACTAATAGTAGTAAAAAAATCCTGTGCTTTCCCCAGGGAAATGGAAAGCATAAAGATTCCCAGATAAAATAATTGTTTAATTTTCATAATTTATATGTTTAATTTTATGATATTTCGGTTTTATTAGCTTTGTGGAAATAAAAAAAAATGAAAATCTTTTTTTAATTAATTTTAATAATTCAAAATACAAATAACTATAAAATTAATTAAATATTTGGAATAATTATAAGGAAAATACAATGTGAGGTGTTTTTTGTTGTTGTAAAAATTGTATTTTAAGTAATTTGAGATAGAATTCTCAATAAATATGGGATATAGTGAGAATATTAATCTGAATGTTAAATGACGTTTTTATAGTTTATCAATGTGAGAAAATAGAAACTCCCCATAATTAATAACTATGAGGAGTTTATTTTAAGTGGAGTTGGAGGGATTCGAACCCTCGTCCAAACAAGCAATACATAAGCTTTCTACATGCTTATTCTACTATTGGTTTTCGACTGGAGGCAGAGAGCAGACACCCAACTTCCAGCTTATCTTCTGAGGTTTTCGAGTTTTAGCCGAAGCATCTAAAACCTTATTTCTGCATTCCTATATCCCAGGATCAAACGCCGCAGAACAGAGCATTTGTGGAATATCTTGCTTCCCTACTAAAATCTTCGGGAAAGCGCTTGAATCTACTAAACTTCGATATTAAGCTGCAAGAGCGAACTCTTCGTTGCCAGTTAAAATTTTGTAGCAAGGGATTATAGAGATCGCGCTACGGTTCTCTGCATGCTTACTTACCCATTGATCTTGCTGTCGAAACCAGTCAACCCCATGAATAAAGTGAGTGCAAAGATACTACTTTTTGTTTAAATAAATTTCATATTCATAAACTCTATTGTATGAGAAATGCCGGAAATTTTTCCGGCACTGTAATGTATTTTAATAATGTTATAAGATTAATACTGTTCAAATGCGAGTACATACATCTCATTATCCGGGCCTGCACCATTTCCATAATTATTAAAGCCATAAAAATTTCCTGCTAGTAAGTCATTGCTTCCCGGTACTACGCCACTGCCTGTGGAGATTTGATATTGATACCCCCATGAATTATTCCAAACTCCATTGGAAAGGCTTCTGGACCACGTATCCCAGTTTGTTGTAGTAAAGGTAACCGATTGTTTACCTCCATTTGTACTGTTTCCAAACCATAGCTCATTTGCATAGTAGGTGATCGTAGCTGCAGGTGCTGACAGTAATCTTACTTCAAGATAAGTAGATCCGGAAGTTGTTGCAAATCTGAACTCCATATTCATAGAAGGAACCTTGAGTGTTGGTTTATCATATCCATTGGTGTCAAGATTTCGACCTCTGTATTTTACTTTAGTCAATACGGTACCTTCCGTTTCTGAAACTACATTCAATTGGCCCCATTTTGTTCCGTCATTTAAATAGAGGCCAGGAGATAGTCCGTTTACAGAAGCTGTGTTATAAACTACCATTCCGGCTACATGTGCAGTAAGAGGAGCGGGCTGGGAGGTGGCTGTTAAAGCAACCCGGGGAGGTAAAAGTCCTTTGTTTGCCGAATTTACATCCAATACGGCATTAGTATTGGGATTTGTTGTATTAATGCCAACCTGTGCATGAGTTATCACAGGAAATGTCAAAGCAAAAACTAAAGGCAAAGCTTTTAAGGATAGATAATTTTTCATGTTTTTTTGTTATTTAAACTGTGTTTTTAAAATCGTATATCCCAAAGGTATGAAAAATGTATGCAATTCTGAAACATGAGTTATTTTAAATTAAAAGAAATAAATTTTGCATATTAATAAAAAAATATCTACTTTTGCAATCCAAAATGAGATGTAAAGTATGTTAATAATTCCTGTAAAAGATGGTGAATCCATCGATAGAGCACTAAAAAAATATAAAAGAAAATTTGATAAAACTGGAACAGTTCGTCAATTAAGATCGAGACAACAGTTTGTTAAGCCTTCTGTAACTTTGAGACAAGCTAGATTAAAAGCGGCTTATAAACAAAGAGCGTTAAGCAAAGAGGAGCAAGCTTAAGAAATTTTTCTTAAACAAATATTAAATTCACTTCTTAAATATACTTATATTTGAGGAGTGAATTTTTTATATTATATGTAATCCATGATGCTGAATAAATTTTTAGAATATTTACAATTCGAAAAGAGGTATTCACCTCATACTATTACAAGCTATAAAAAAGACCTGGAAGATTTTTCTTATTTTTTTCTCAAAACAGAATCTTCCGATGATATTTCCAAAGCCGATAAAAGGGTAGTCAGGAATTTCATAGTGGCACTAAGTGAAAATAATATATCCAAGAGGAGTATTAACCGAAAGCTTTCCTCTCTTCGAAGTTTTTATTTTTTTCTTTTAAAGATCGGTGAAATTACTGTTTCGCCCACTGAAAGTATTTCCTCTCTTAAGTTTTATGCCGAAAAACAAATTCCTATTTCACAAGAAGAAATGGAGGTGCTTAATAATACCATTTTTGAAGAGCCGCATGAAATTCTTGATCAGTGTATCATAGAAGTTCTGTACCAGACCGGAATCCGTAAGTCCGAACTTTGTGGCTTGATATTTGAGAATGTAAACTTAGATGGAAATGAGTTGAAAATTATAGGCAAAGGGAACAAAGAAAGATATGTTCCCATATCTGAAGATTTGACTGTTTTATTAAGAAGTTATTTAACATTAAGAAAACCTCTCGATGAGTTTCAGAGCTGTTTTTTCGTTAATAAGAAGGGGAAAAAACTCACGGAAAAATTTGTTTATGTAGTCGTAAATAAGTACCTTAGTCTTATAACTTCGAAGCAAAAAAGAAGTCCCCATATTCTAAGACATAGCTTTGCTACACACGTTTTGGATAATGGGGCGGAGATCTCAAAAGTAAAAAAAATATTAGGACATTCGAGTCTGGCCAGTACGCAGGTGTATACGAATGCTAATATAGAACAATTGAAAAAAGTGTTTAATCAGGCTCATCCTAGAGCGTCTAAAAAAGAAGAATTATGAAGATCACAGTACAATCAATTGGTTTAACTCCACACGAACCATTGGAATCACACATCGAAAAAAAAGTAAGCAAACTTGAAACGTTTTATGACAAAATTCACGAGTGCAAAATCTTCCTGAAGGTTGAAAATAATTCGGATAAATCAAATAAAACTGCTGAACTTATTTTGGCGGTTCCAGGTGACGATATCGTAGTAAAAAAGACGGCTGTAAGTTTTGAAGAGAGTTTGGATCTTTGTGTTGATACTGCTAAGAAGCTATTAATCAAGAAAAAAGAAACAGCTTAGAAAAAAAGTTTAAAATAATCGCGTAAAAATTTGAGAATTCAAAAAATCCGTTCTATATTTGCACTCGCAAAAAGGGAACAGTGATCTTTTGAATTCTTTTTTTAAATGCCTCCATAGCTCAGTTGGCCAGAGCACGTGATTTGTAATCTCGGGGTCGTGGGTTCGAATCCCTCTGGAGGCTCATTTAATATAAACTAGGGAAGATTCCAGAGTGGCTAAATGGGACTGACTGTAACTCAGTTGCTTCGGCTTCGCAGGTTCGAATCCTGCTCTTCCCACTGTTTATATTGAAAAAAAACTTGCAGATTTAAAAGGTTTTTTATAGATTTGCACAGCGTTTACCAATAGTTTTGGAAACAAAATTGCGGAAGTAGCTCAGTTGGTAGAGCGTCAGCCTTCCAAGCTGAATGTCGCGGGTTCGACCCCCGTCTTCCGCTCAGTAAAATCACACCACAAGGCGTGATTTTTTTTAAACCTGATACAGCTTAAGATAGATTGCCTTCGGATAGCCTCAGACAGTTTAAATTGCCTCCATAGCTCAGTTGGCCAGAGCACGTGATTTGTAATCTCGGGGTCGTGGGTTCGAATCCCTCTGGAGGCTCAATTTAATATAAACATGAGGGAAGATTCCAGAGTGGCTAAATGGGACTGACTGTAACTCAGTTGCTTCGGCTTCGCAGGTTCGAATCCTGCTCTTCCCACATTTTATATTTAAAAAAAAACTTGCAGATTTAAAAGGTTTTTTATAAGTTTGCACAGCGTTTACCAATAGTTTTGGAAACAAAATTGCGGAAGTAGCTCAGTTGGTAGAGCGTCAGCCTTCCAAGCTGAATGTCGCGGGTTCGACCCCCGTCTTCCGCTCAAAAAAAATCATGCTATTAAAGTGTGATTTTTTTGCTTAATGCCGACTTAGCTCAGCGGTAGAGTGCTTCCTTGGTAAGGAAGAGGTCACGGGTTCAAGTCCCGTAGTTGGCTCTGGCTTTAATCCCGAATTGTTTCGGGATTTTTTTGTTTAATGTATTTTCTGTTAATAAAATATATTCTTTTTTCTGATGCTTTTCATTTCAATCATCTGCAGATGATTTTCCTTAAAAATCATAAAAATTTTCGTTAAATTCGTATAAATATTTTTTGATGAATATACTTTTATTAGAAGACGACCTCATTCTTTCCGCGGAACTTTGTAAGTTTTTGGAATCAAACAATTTTTCATGTGATAAGATTTATGATGGGGAGACTTTTCTTCGTCAGATAAAAAATAATTCGTACGATCTCTATTTACTGGATATTAATGTTCCCAAAATAAACGGATTGGATGTTTGCCAAACCATTCGTTCATTCGATAAAAATACACCTATCATCATTATTTCGGCATATGGAGATCTTTCTGATAAGAAAGATGCCTTTACAAGACTTGCTGACGATTATCTTGTCAAGCCTTTTCAGTTTGAAGAACTGCTTTTAAGGGTAAATTCTCTTTTGAGGAGAAAAATGCCGGTAGATACTTCAGATCAGGAAATCATAAGAATTGATGATCTCATCATTAATAAGACTGAACAAAAAGTCTATAGAGGAGGAAACGAAATTACCCTAACTCTGAAAGAATTTCAATTGTTAGCTTACCTGGCAGAAGCCCAGGGAAGAACGGTATCCAAACAACAGATTACGGAGAATGTATGGGAACACAATTTTAATACAAATACAAATACTGTTGAGGTATATATTAATTTTCTAAGAAAGAAAATCGATAAAGATTTTAAAGTTAAACTTATTCATACCCGATCAGGCTTTGGATATTATTTAAGTCCACTATAAATGTCATTAAAAAGGAAGATTGCTTTAAATTTAAGTATTGCCTTCTCACTACTTTTTGGTATAGTGATGATGATTATATATATGTCTTTTAATGATTTTAGAAGAGATGAATTTAAAGAAAGGTTCCGGCAAAGACTTGAGTTTACCTCTCATTTTATCTCCGAATCTAAAAACTTCGAAGCTGAAGCTCCTCTTTTTTTCAATGAAAATGCAGATAATATCCTTCTCAATGAGAAAATCTTGATTTTTAATGCAGACAAAGAATTAATCTATAGTACAATAAAAGACCGGAATGTTACCTGGGATGCTGCCTTATTAAAAGAGCTGGATCAAAGAAAAACGATATACACCGAGAAAACCATTCCCGAAATATATGCTGCACTTAAAAATATAAAAGGAGAAAACTACTATATTCTAACCAGTGCCTACGACAGCAATGGAAAATCCAAATTATCTTATTTAAAATATTTGCTTGTTACGGCTTATGTAATGAGTACGCTTCTCATTGGGCTTTTCAGTTATTATTTTATGGGGCAGTTTCTACGTCCCCTGGAAGATCTTAATAAAGAGATCTCAGAGGTTACCGCACATAAATTAACTACACAAGTGCCCGTACAACAATCACAAGATGAAATTAGTATATTAGCACAATCATTTAACACCATGATTGTACGGTTGAACGATGTTTTTCAATCGCAAAAAGATTTCACGGCGAGTGCCTCGCATGAGATCCGAACGCCTATTACAAGAATGGCATTCCAGTTGGAGAATCTGATCAAGTTCGAACAGCATTCTCCGGAGACCTTATCTTCATTAAAGCAGATTCAGAAAGATGTTTATCAATTATCTGACCTGACTAATTCCCTGCTGCTTCTGACTAAATTTGACAAAGAGAACATTCAAAGTTTATATGAAGAAGTAAGGATTGATGAAGTTATATTCAGTTCCTTCGAAACAGTAGAAAAAAGTTATCCGGATCTGAAAATGGATTTTTTAATTTCTGAAGAAACTTCAGAACAAGCATTATTAACTATAAAAGGAATACAATCATTGCTGGACATCGTATTTATTAACCTGTTCAAAAATGCGGCGGTTTATTCGGATAATATTGAAGTAGATGTTCTCATTACTGAAACTGCTTCAAAACTGATTGTGGATGTTATTTCTCAGGGAAGTACAATTTCTGAGAATGAACAGTCGAAATTATTTGAGGCTTTTATGAGGGGGAATAATGCACAGAATATTTCGGGTTCCGGATTGGGACTTCGGATTGTAAAAAGAATTTTAGAATACCATGGTGCAGATATTATTTATTCTTCGCCATCGGAAAATGTTAATAAGTTTAGTGTGATATTTTCTAAAATTTAATTTTTTTTTAAGGCTCATTTAAGTTCGTTTTAATCGTGTCTTAGCACTTTTGTTTTCATAAAATTGAAAGAATGAACAAAATTGCAGGATTGTTTGTTGTCATTTCCTCATTCATGACAGCACAACAGCAAATGTCTCTTCTGGATTGTGAAAAAGCTTTCCAGACGAACAACCTTCAGCTGCTCGCCCAGCAGTATAATATCAACATGGCCGATGCTGATATTTTACAGGCTAAGATCTGGGATCTTCCACAATTGAGCGGGCAGATCAATGCTTATAATCCTGAAGGTAAGAAAGTGTTTGATGTTGGACACGCAAAGGGAGCACAGGTTACCCAGCTCATTTATATGGGTGGAAAAAAGAAAAATGAGATTGCATTTGCAAAATCTAATAAAGAACTGGCTCAACTTCAATTTTCCCAACTTCTCGTTGACCTCAAAACACAATTGCATACTACTTATTACAATCTCTACTTCCAAAAATTAAAGCTGGAAAATATCAACAAGCAATTGGGGTATATGAAAGAGCTTTTAAGCGCTTATAAGGTCCAGTCTGCAAAGGGAAATGTATCGCTTAAAGATGAGGTGAGGCTGCAGAGTATTGTAATTCAGCTAAATAACGACAAAGTAGAAATCAATAAAAATATTCTGGATGTTGAACAAAATTTAAAAGTTTTAACCGGAATTACGGAAGATATAGAACCTGAGCTTTCTGAGGCTGAGGCACGGGAAATTTTGGCTACCCAACCCATCGGAGATGAAGAAGATCTGAAGCGAAAAGCATTGGAGAATAATGCAGATTATCAATATAACATGAAGTTAATTGATAATAGCAAACTCTATGCTCAATGGCAGAAATCTTTAAATGTTCCGGATATTAATGTGGGAGCCGGATGGGATCAGAATGGAGGGACATTCAAAAATGAGATCAATTTAATGGTAGGGATTCCATTACCCTTATGGAAAAGCAATCAGGGAAATGTTGAAAAAGCAAATTACGCTATCCAACAGAACCAAAAAAATGCAGAGTATCAAAAACTCAATTTGGAAACAAAAGTGCAATCCTTGTACAGAACATGGAAAAATCAATATGATCAATTAGCAGAAATTAAAGCAACAGATCTCAATAATCTGGATCTTGTTTATAATGGGATGTTAAATAATTTCAGAAAGGGAAATGTAAGCCTTATTGAGTTTACTGACTTTATGGAAAGTTACAGACAAACAGCCCTTCAGATCTATGATATGAAAAATGATATCATCCAATCGGCTGAACAACTTAATCAGCTAGTACAAACTAAAATCTTCTATTAAAAAAATGAAAAAATATATAATTGTATTATTTGTAGCCATTGCATTATTGTCCTGCTCAAAAAAAGAAGAACAGAAAGTGGCAATGCCGAAAGGTTTTGAACTAAGCAATACCATGCTTAAATCGATCGTCCTTGCAAAAGTTGAGAAGAAGTACATTGAAGATAATTATAATTTTTACGGTAAAATATCCGCAGATCAAAACAGTTACATCGATGTGTATCCTTTGGTAGGAGGAAATGTTTTAAGTGTCAATGTGGAATTGGGTGATCATGTAACGAAGGGTCAGGTTTTGGCGACAATCAGAAGTACTGAGCTTGCTGAGGTACAGAAAGATGTAAGTGATGCAAAAACGGATCTGGTCGTTGCTCAGAACAATCTTCGTGTTGCCAAGGAAATGTACGAAGGTAAGCTTAATACTGAAAGAGATGTTCTGGAAGCCAAGAGCCAGCTGCAAAAGGCACAGGACCAACTGCAGAGAGCGAGTGCGATAAGTACGGTTTATAATGTGAAAAAAGGAAATATCTATAATGTTTTAGCTCCTATCAGTGGATACATTGTTCAAAAAAATATCAATAAGGATATGCAGCTTAGAACAGATAGGAGTGATAATATTTTTGACGTAGCTAATACAACCAATGTGTGGGCAATTATGAACGTTAATGAATCGGATATTGATAAAATAAGTCTTGGAATGAAGGCTGAAGTTTCTACATTGTCATATCCTGACAAGGTGTTTTATGGGAAAATTGATAAAATATTTAAAATTATCGATCCTCAAACCAACGCCATGCAGGCGAGAGTCGTTTTGGACAATGCAAGCGGACTGCTGATTCCTGATAGTAAAGCCACAATCAAAGTTTCAACTTCCGAAAATGATATGGCATTAACGGTTCCTTCCAAGGCGGTTATTTTTGATGATAACAGAAGTTTTGTGGTGGTTTTTAAATCCAGAACTAATCTTAAGGTTAAAGAAGTTAAGGTTTTGAAGCAAGTAGGCGATACAACATATATATCCGATGGATTAGTTGAGGGGGAACAGGTAATTACAGAGAATCAATTGCTGATTTATCGTTCTCTTAATAACTAAATCAAAGTCATTTTTTTAAACGGCTTTTCGAGTCATCAATTTAAACTATTATGAATAAATTCATTAAAAATATAATTGCTTTTTCGCTTAAAAATAAAGCGTTCACCTTCATATGGGTCGCAATTTTGGCCATTTCGGGTTTTATTAGTTTCAAAAACATGCCGATTGAAGCATTTCCGGATGTAACCAATACCCAGATTGTGATTATCACCCAATGGAACGGACGAAGCGCAGAAGAAGTAGAACGTTTTGTAACGACACCTATAGAATTGGCAATGAGTCCGGTTCAGAAAAAGACAAGTGTACGAAGTACCACCATGTTTGGTCTTTCGATTGTAAAGATTCTGTTCGATGATGGGGTGGACGATACTTTTGCCAGAAATCAGGTTAATAACCAACTACGAACTATAAGCCTTCCTGATGCGGTAGATCCCGAAGTACAACCACCCTACGGACCAACCGGTGAGATTTTCAGATATACACTGGAGAGTAAAAATAAAGATTCCCGGGAACTATTAACCTTGCAAAACTGGGTAGTGGATCGTGCTTTAAGAGGAGTGCCAGGTGTGGCTGATATTAATGTTTTTGGTGGACAGGATAAAGTTTTTGAATTAAGTATTGATCCGCGGGCATTGGATAAATACAACCTGACCCCGCTTCAGGTCTACGATGCTGTTACAAAGAGCAATTTGAATGTGGGAGGAGATGTTATTGAAAAGAACGGACAGGCTTATGTAGTACGGGGAATCGGTTTGGTTAAATCGGTAGCTGATATTGGAAATATTACGATTGAAAATGATAGCGGTAACCCTGTTTTGGTAAAAAATGTTGCTGATGTTCATGAAAGCTCAATGCCACGAGTAGGGCAGGCAGGACTGAATAACCACGAAGACACAGTGGAAGGTATTGTCGTAATGAGAAAAGGTGAAAATCCGCGTGAAGTTTTGGTAGGTGTAAAAGCCAAGATCAAAGAGCTTAATGAGAAAATTCTTCCGAAAGATGTGAAGATGGTTACATTCTATGACAGGGACAACCTGATGGATTTCACAACCCGTACCGTAATGCATAACCTTATCGAAGGAATTGTGCTTGTTACTGTAATGGTTCTGATTTTTATGGCAGATTGGAGAACTACGTTGATTGTTTCTATTATTATTCCATTGTCATTATTATTTGCATTTTTATGTCTGAAGCTTGCGGGAATGAGTGCGAACCTTCTTTCATTAGGTGCTGTGGATTTTGGGATTATTATTGATGGAGCCGTCGTCATGGTAGAAGGTATTTTTGTAATGCTTGATCATAAAGCCCATAAATATGGAATGGAGAAGTTCAATAAACTGGCTAAAGGAGGATGGATAAAACAAACAGGAACAGGTTTGGGTAAAGCGATATTCTTTTCCAAACTTATTATCATTACCTCTTTGATCCCTATTTTCTCATTCCAGAAAGTGGAAGGTAAGATGTTTTCACCTCTTGCATTTACATTGGGATTTGCCTTGACAGGAGCATTAATATTTACTTTAACATTAGTACCCGTTCTTACCCATATCCTTTTAAATAAGAATGTAAAAGAAAAAAATAATCCTTTTGTGAACTTTTGGGACCGGATTGTTTTAAAAGGATTTCGTTATACTTTTAAACATAAGAAGATGAGCTTAATCGTTGCCATTTCATTTTTGGTCGTTACTTTGTTTTCGGGAAAATTTCTGGGAACTGAATTTTTGCCACAGCTTAATGAAGGATCTTTATGGATCACCGCCGAAATGCCAATGAGCTCTTCTCTGAAAGAATCCTTAAAGACCGCAGATCTTTTGAAGAAAGATATTATGAGCTTTTCGGAAGTTACGGATGTTCTTGCACAAACTGGGAGAAGTAATGACGGAACAGATCCTAATGGATTTGGTTTTGTTCAATTTGCTGTAAATCTGAAACCCCGGGAAGAATGGAAGCGGAAAATTTCATACGATGAACTAATCAAAGAGATTGATAATAAACTAAGAAATTATCAGGGAATCACATTTAATTATTCACAGCCTATTTCTGATAATGTTGCTGAGGCGGTAGCCGGCTTCAAAGCCGAAAACGGGATCAAGATTTATGGGGATAATCTTCAGACTTTGGATCGATTGGCTGAAGAGGTTCTGAAAGAAATAAAAAATGTAGATGGAGTAAAAGATCCAGGAATCATAAAGAATATAGGCCAGCCGGAGGTAAGTGTGGTGTTGGATAGAGATAAAATGGCAGCCTACGGTGTAATGCCTGCAGATGCACAGGCAGTTCTTGAGATGGCTTTTGGGGGTAAAACAGCTTCCGAAATGTTTGATGGAGAGCGTAAATTTCCAATAAGATTGAGATATTCCCAGGAATACAGAAAAGATGAAAATGATATTGCTTCATTGATGGTTCCTACACAAGATGGGGCAAAAATACCGCTAAAAGAAATAAGTAATATTGTTAAGAATAACGGGGCAGCATTCATTTACAGGGATGATATCAAACGATATATTGGTGTAAAATTCTCTATCCGTGACCGTGACCTGGGAAGCACAATTGCCGATGCTCAGAAAAAGGTAGCTAAAATAGAGCTTCCAGAAGGATATTCTATAGGATGGACCGGGCAGTTTGAAAATCAGCAAAGAGCCTCTCATCGTCTGGCACAGGTAGTTCCTGTGAGTATCCTCATGATTTTCTTCCTGTTGTTTATACTCTTCGGAAACATAAAAGATTCTCTTTTGGTACTTGCTAATGTACCATTTGCATTAATCGGTGGAATCATAGCGCTTCATGTAACGAGAATGAACTTTGGGATCTCCGCAGGGGTAGGTATGATTGCGCTTTTGGGAATTTGTATACAGAATGGTGTAATCCTTATTAGTGAATTTCACCAAAATATTAAAAATGGTCTGGCATTGGATGAAGCAATAATGACCGGAGTGAAATCCAGGACAAGACCAGTCATCATGACTGCTTTGATGGCATCTATAGGGCTTTTACCTGCAGCTTTATCAACAGGTATTGGTTCTGAATCTCAGAAACCACTGGCGATTGTTATTATTGGAGGATTAATTACAGCTACGGTACTTACTTTACTTATTTTTCCAATTATTTTCTGGATTTTCAACAGAAGTAAAAAGTCAACGTCAATTTAATTGACTGCTGAATATGATGTAAAATATTTGAAGTCTGTAAAACATATGTTTTACAGACTTCAATTTACTTCGACGAATTGAAAAAAAAATTATATTTGCAAACATAATAAACACATTCCCTCATTAAAACACTATAATCCCCTTGATGAAACGCTATCAGAATAATATACTCCTGTTGTTTGGATTCTTTGGTATACTTCTACCTCTTCAATTATTTTTTAAAATAAGTCTGGAAGAACCCTATCCGTCATTTAACTTTCCTGGGTTTGCTTCTCTTCCGGTTAAAGAAGAAAGATATATTACATTTACAAAAACCACTGCTCAGGTTTTTTTTAAAGACGGAACGAATACTGTTTTAGTGAAAAATAGTTATCTGGGAGAGAGAATTCCAAGAACCATCCAGGTTACATTGATTAAAAATCTGCTTTTTCCCAAAGAATATCCGATACTTGATGCACGAATCAATTCTTTACCAGCTTATAAAAAGGAATTGTATTTACTCAAAAAATCTATTCTTAACAGAAATATTAAAAAAGTTAATTTGGAAGAAAGTAAGGCTTTTGTTATCAAAAAATTGAAAGAAAATTTTCCGAATAAAGAGGTCACGGAGATCCTCGTTACCAATGAAAACAAAGATTTTGACATTGCGACGAAACAGCTTACTAACCGGATAACAAAAGACACATTGATCAACTTCAAGTTCTAACAAACATAATGATTGAAAAAATTAAAAAACTGGTCTTTACAAGCTATAAGCCTAGTTATGAATTTTTAGCTTTTTACAGAATTTTTTTCTCTTTGTACTTATTATGGATGGGGATTTCCAATGCGGATTGGGTGTCTTATATTCCTGCTAGTGCGATGCAGCCACCAATAAGCATTTTATCTTTTACGGATACTGTTCCCGCGTCATGGCTTTTTACGGTTTGTTATTACGGCATGTATCTGTGCCTGTTACTTATTTTAATAGGCTTTAAGCCAAGAGTATTTGCCATAACTTATATGGTCGTTTACCTTATAACCAGTAATTACGCTTTTTCTTTTGGTAAAATTGACCATACTTTTGTTTATGCCCTACCTATTGTTGTGATGGCTTTTTCACCATGGAATACTACTTATAGTTTTTTTCCGGAGTCTGAAAAAGAAACCGATATACTTTCGAGATCCTGGCCAATGTTTCTGCTTAGTATGTTTTTGGGATTTGGAATTTTTACGGCTGGTCTTGCTAAAATTTTAGGAGGCTGGCTTAATACGGATATACAGAGCACACAGATTTTTTTCTATCAATACCGATATGGAGTAGGGTGGCATGATTTGATGTCTGATACGTTTGATAAGATCAACTCCCGGTTTTTCTGGGAATTTCTGGACTATAGTACTGTAATTTTTGAATCTGTTTTTATTATTGCTTTTTTAAAGCCGAAGTTTTTCAGATTGATGATATTAATAACTCTGTTTTTTCATTTAAATGTTCTTTTGATGTTTAATATAGCATTTACCTATGCTGTAGGATTCTATGCATTGTTTATTCCCACAAGGGTATTACCTTCAACATTTAAAATGAAAATCAAAAACTTTTTGCAGGCTGTATTCCTGCCTAAGTACAAGTTGTTGGGAATTGCATTTGTGATTCTATACTTTTTACTTATTGTCTTTTTTGATTGTAATGCGATCAATTACATTTTTAATCAATTCTTTAGCCTGTTTGGGTCTGCTTATGCTTCATCTTTAATTATTTTGGGAGGATCTTTCCTTTTTGGGGGATATCTTTTTATCCGGTCGTTGAGAAGTATATCTGATAAAAAAGGTTACAAAGGATAATATTTTTCAGGTTTTACATAAAATTTAAAAAGTCCCGGAATGAACCTTCCGGGATTTCTTATTGTCAATAAATTGATAAGAATCTTTTTTACGATATTCTTGAGTGATTTTTTCACCAACCAGAATCTAAAATTATATGAAATCTTTTTCTTATTTACTCGCCTATTCATTATTTTTAATCTGCTATAATATTCAGAATTAATCAGATAGTTGAGATTTTAAAGAAAACGGTTGTGAGGATTTTTTCAATCGAGAAATTTGTGTAAATTTGCACTTCAATACATCGAAGTATAGTTAGGTTTGTAATTCTTTGGATTTGAATATTAAAATTTTTGAGAAAAAAGATTTTAGTATTTAAAAATTCATTATATTTGCACACCGAAAATTTGAATAAACAATAAATAAATAATTTAAATCATGGCAAAGGAAACGTTTAATCGTAACAAACCACACTTGAACATTGGTACTATTGGTCACGTTGACCATGGTAAAACTACTCTTACTGCAGCGATCAGTGCTGTATTGGCTAGTAAAGGTCTTGCTGAGAAAAAAGACTTCTCTGCAATTGACTCTGCTCCAGAAGAAAAAGAAAGAGGTATCACTATTAATACTGCTCACATCGAATACGAAACTGCAAACAGACACTATGCTCACGTTGACTGTCCAGGTCACGCGGATTACGTAAAGAACATGGTAACTGGTGCTGCTCAGATGGATGGAGCTATCTTAGTATGTGCTGCAACTGATGGACCAATGCCTCAAACAAGAGAACACATCCTACTTTGCCGTCAGGTAAACGTACCTAGAATTGTTGTGTTCATGAACAAAGTTGATATGGTGGATGATGCTGAGTTATTAGAGCTTGTTGAGCTTGAACTTAGAGATCTATTATCTACTTACGAATATGACGGAGATAACTCTCCAGTAATCCAAGGTTCTGCTCTTGGTGCTCTTACTGCTGCTACAGCTGCTACTCCTCAAACTGATGATCAGTGGTTCAAAACTGTAGAAGAATTAATGGATGCTGTTGATACTTGGATCGAGCTTCCTGTAAGAGATCAGGATAAGCCATTCTTGATGCCAATTGAAGATGTATTCTCTATTACAGGTAGAGGTACTGTAGCAACTGGTAGAATCGAGGCTGGTGTTATCAACACAGGTGATCCTGTAGATATCGTTGGTATGGGTGATGAAAAATTAACTTCTACAATTACAGGGGTTGAGATGTTCAGAAAAATCCTAGATAGAGGTGAAGCTGGTGATAACGTAGGTCTATTGTTGAGAGGTATTGAAAAAACTGACATCAAGAGAGGTATGGTTATCGCTAAGAAAGACTCTGTTAAGCCACACAAAAAATTCAAAGCTGAGGTTTATATCCTTTCTAAAGAAGAAGGTGGACGTCACACTCCATTCCACAACAAATACCGTCCTCAGTTTTACGTAAGAACTACTGACGTTACAGGTGAGATCTTCTTACCAGAAGGTGTAGAAATGGTAATGCCTGGTGATAACTTAACAATCACTGTAGAATTGTTACAACCAATCGCTCTTAACGTAGGTCTTAGATTTGCGATCAGAGAAGGAGGTAGAACAGTTGGTGCTGGTCAGGTTACTGAAATCTTAGATTAATATCTTAAATAAATAAAGCTTCCGTAAGGAATTTCTTTACGGAGCTTTAATCTACGGGCATCGTCCAATGGTAGGATACCGGTCTCCAAAACCGTTGATCAGGGTTCGAATCCTTGTGCCCGTGCAAATAATAATTATGAGTTCATTTATCGATTTTTTAAAAGGTTCTTATAACGAATTCAGACATAAAGTTGAATGGCCAAAATGGGCTGATCTGCAATCATCTACAATTGTAGTTACTATTGCAACAGTTATTCTGGCATTATTTACCTTTGGAGTTGACGAATTGTTTTCAAAAGCAATAAGCAACATAATAGGAATGCTAATTAACGTGTTCAACTAAAAAAGTATTTTCCCATAATGAGCGAATTGAAATGGTATGTGCTGAAAGCAATCAGCGGACAGGAAAATAAAGTGAAAAACTACATTGAGACAGAAATCAAACGCTTAGGCTTTGAGCAGTACGTTACTCAGGTGGTGATTCCTATGGAAAAGGTTATTCAACTTAGGAATGGAAAAAAGGTTCCTAAAGAAAGACCTTACTATCCTGGTTACTTAATGGTTGAAGCAGATTTAATGGGGGAAATACCTCACATTATTAAGAATATTCCAGGGGTAATATCATTCTTAAGCTTAACTAAAGGGGGAGATCCTGTTCCCATGAGAAAGTCTGAAGTTAACAGAATGCTTGGAAGAATGGATGAGCTATCAGAATTTGCTACCGACCTTGAAATTCCATATGTAGTTGGAGAGAACGTA
This sequence comes from Chryseobacterium sp. LAM-KRS1, assembly GCF_013184525.1. Taxonomy (GTDB): domain Bacteria; phylum Bacteroidota; class Bacteroidia; order Flavobacteriales; family Weeksellaceae; genus Chryseobacterium; species Chryseobacterium proteolyticum. Next base: position 584,388 of record NZ_JAAOIZ010000003.1, on the reverse strand, counting down.
AAAGTAATTGACGGACCTTTCAACGGATTCAATGGAACAGTTGAAAAAATTCTGGAAGATAAAAAGAAAATTGAAGTTTCTGTTTTAATCTTCGGTAGAAAAACTCCAATGGAACTTAGCTACATGCAAGTAGAAAAAGTATAGTAAATACTTATAATATATAAGCCACTCTAGATCTAGAGTGGCTTTTTTTATTTATTGCAGGTATTTATAGATTCTCAGAAATAATGTTGTTTTAAGTTAAAATAAGTTTGTTGTTTATTTTATGCTTTATCCAGGCGTGTTTCACATAGTTATTTAATTAAAACTAAATGTTTAGATTAAAAAATAAATTATGTGGCATACTTATTGTGAAGTATATCTCCGAAAAACATGAATGGCTTTCTAATGTGGTGATTTTTAACCTTATACTAGGTTAGAGTCATTGTTCTGAATTCCTGGATTGTTTTTTTTAACACTAATTTAAACACTAATTCAATGACGAAAATTATTTCGATGGTACTTTGTACAAGTACCATTGTACTGATGAATGCACAGGCTACAGGAAAAGTAGGGATTAATACTAAAACGCCCGAAAAAGAACTATCTGTAAACGGAACAATGAAAACATCCGGAATGTTTTTTAAAGATCCGATAGAGAAATTAGGAGCCACTGAAAACTATACTTTTATCATTAAGTCTCCCGCTCCTGAAAACAAGATTACTGCATACAATGATTCTTTTGTACCCAATTCACCGGCACCAATTAATCTTATCCAGTATAAGATAGCCTGTGATCCGAGAGATAAGGATTGGGTTAACCAGTATGATACGAAGATCAATTCAGATAAGTTTCTGGTGGTTATCTCTTCTTTTGGTTTTACGCAACCGGTACGAACCAATGGTCCGGACTGGATAACTCCGGTTCCCCAGATATATGCTTACTATAATAATGGAACGTGGAAATTAAAGGCGGACTACCAAGGTTTTGCTCCCGCTTCCAATTTGCCGGCAGGAGAGTGGACTCTTAACTTACTGGTATTCGACAGAGCTTATGCTAAAGAAATCAATAAAACACAAGCGATGGGTGCTTCCACTACAGGATCTGCATCATCTCCTTTAATCCAATAAAAACATTTACATAATGAAAAAAATCACCATACTTTTTTTTATGGCTTATGCCTTCATGGCTACCAAAGCCCAGGTGGGAATCAATACTAGCAATCCTCAGGGAACCTTAGATGTTGTAGGAGGAACACTGGTTGAATCTTACATTATAGATACCACGAATTCTCCTGCGACAGGAAATTATTTTCTTCTTACAAGGTCAAAGGATACCACGCCTGTTGGTAAAGTTAAGATGCTTGATATTTCACTGAGAGATGTAGCTCCCGTAAACACATACAATGTTATCCTGAAAAATGTGAAACAGGATGAAGTTGTTAGCCTGAATACTGGATTGGATGCTAATAAATATGTAGTCGCTATTACTGGTGCCGTATTTAGTGACGCTGTTTCAGCAGCAAATACTTCCACAACTCCAAAATCATATGGAGCTTATTCTACGGAGATAACTAAGGTTGTGAGCGGAGCCAACACTTATCATGGCATTAACCTTTCTTTTAAAGGTGCGGGAACTGTGTCTTCTAAAAATGGTACATGGACACTAACTTTGAATGTATACGAAAGATCATTGATTAAAGACTGGGGCACATTTACCGGATCGGTTTCAGCTTCGGCTTCACCAGGATATTCAGGAGTATCAACTAACACCCCAGCAGGGCTTCAATAAAAAACTTATGAAAAAGAAATTGTATATCATCATTATGGCTTGCATGGGAATAATCATGCATGCACAAACCGGAAATGTAGGAATCAAAACAACAACTCCAACGGAAACACTGGACGTAAACGGGGATTCCTTTACAAATTCCTTATATATGAGAAATCCGGGAGAACCAACCACTACGGGAGGTCACTTTCTGGCTACTTCTCAAAATTCATTGCAGATATATGATCCTAATCTGGAGAGTAGCGGATTGTTTAATTATATTAAACTTACCCTTACAGGGGTACCAGGTGCAGGAATTACGGATTATGATACAAAGATCGATGCCGATAATTTCCTTTTGGTTCCTCACAACTATTCATTTAAGCTTAATGACGGGACAACCAGTGTTGCTTTGGATTATAAAGATAACGGGATTAATGATAATGCACAGGGGTCTCCTAATGTGGTTGCATTTAAAAGCAATGGTACCTGGCATTTGAAGGCCGGATTTACAGACAGCAAGTTAATTGCTTTTACATCAGCTAATCCTTCCAGAACTTATAATAACTTTACTGTAGAGTTTTATTTAATGGTTTACAAGAGATTGATCACTAAGCAGAATATCGGCGATATTAATACTGATCTTGGCGGAACAAATGGATCTGCACAAACAATTAATAAACCATCAGGGTTTTAGAAAAAAATAATTTTAAAATAAGAAACCATATTCTAGTAAAGGATATGGTTTTTTTCTTCTATTGATATGGGTTACAGTCAGAAATAGAATTTTTTATTCTTGAAAATTCTGTAAAAACTTTCTAAAAATCAATCGATTCCATTTGCTATTTCAAAAATATTTTATAATTTTGCAGTCCGAAAAGTAGGTTTACTATATGTGAGTGCGGTAACCTGCTGAATAATAAATGCTTCCAAACTCATTAATTATTCAAATTTAAAAAACAAAAAATGGCTAAAAAAGTCTTTAAAATGGTAAAACTTCAGGTGAAGGGAGGGGCTGCAAACCCGTCTCCACCAGTAGGTCCTGCATTAGGTTCTGCCGGTGTAAACATCATGGAGTTTTGTAAACAATTTAACGGAAGAACTCAGGATAAGCCTGGGCAAGTTTTGCCAGTAGTAATTACTGTATACGAAGACAAATCTTTTGAATTCGTAATTAAAACTCCTCCAGCTGCAATTCAGTTAATGGATGCTGCAAAAATTAAAGGAGGTTCCGGAGAACCAAACAGAAACAAAGTAGGTTCTGTATCTTGGGATCAGGTAAAGAAAATCGCAGAAGACAAAATGGTAGACCTTAACTGTTTTACATTGGACTCTGCTCTTTCTATGGTTGCAGGTACTGCTAGATCTATGGGATTGAGAGTAACAGGAGCTAAACCAACTAACGCTTAAAACTTAGAGAAATGGCAAAATTAACAAAAAAGCAAAAGGAAGCTTTAAGCAAAGTAGAAAAAGGAAGAGCTTACAATCTTGAAGAAGGTTCTGCTCTTGTGAAAGAAGTGAACACTGCAAAGTTTGATGCTTCTGTAGATATCGCTGTAAGATTGGGTGTAGATCCAAGAAAAGCAAACCAAATGGTTAGAGGTGTAGTATCTCTTCCTCACGGAACTGGTAAAGATGTTAAAGTATTAGCTCTTGTAACACCAGATAAAGAAGCTGAAGCTAAAGAAGCTGGAGCTGATTATGTAGGTCTTGACGAATATTTACAAAAAATCAAAGATGGTTGGACAGATGTTGACGTGATCGTTACTATGCCAGCTGTTATGGGTAAATTAGGACCTTTAGGTAGAGTATTAGGACCAAGAGGTCTTATGCCAAATCCTAAGTCAGGAACTGTAACAATGGAAATTGGTAAAGCAGTAACTGAAGTAAAATCAGGTAAGATTGATTTCAAAGTAGATAAATATGGTATTATCCATGCAGGTATTGGTAAAGTATCTTTCGATGCTGCTAAGATCAAAGAAAATGCTCAGGAATTAATCCAGACATTGATCAAAATGAAGCCAACTGCTGCTAAAGGTACATATGTAAAAAGCATTTATTTGTCTTCTACAATGAGCCCGGGTATTGCAATTGATACAAAATCTGTAAACTAATATAAATCCTTAAGACAATGACAAAAGACCAAAAAGTTGTAGCAATACAAGAGATCAAAGATTTGCTTCAGGATGCAAAAGTAGTATACGTAGCAGATTTAGAAGGGTTGAACGCTGCTAAGTCTTCAGATTTCAGAAGACAGGCTTTCAAACAAAATATCAAAGTAAAAGTGGTAAAAAATACACTTTTACAAAAAGCAATGGAGCAGATTGACGGAGTAGATTACTCTGAAATGTTCCCTACTTTCAAAGGGAATTCTGCGATTATGATTGCTGAAACAGCAAATGCTCCTGCAAAATTAATCCAAGGATTCAGAAAGAAAGAAGAAAAGCCGGCTTTAAAATCTGCTTATCTTCAGGAAACTTTCTATGTTGGAGACGAAAATCTAGGTGCACTTGCTAATATCAAGTCTAGAGAAGAAATGATCGGAGAAATCATCGGATTACTTCAATCTCCAATTCAAAGAGTTGTTTCTGCTCTTCAAAACAAACCTGAAACAGTAGAAGCTAAAGCTGAAGAAGCTGCCGCACCTGCTGTAGAAGAAACTCCTGCTGAGGCAGCTCCTGAAGCTCCTGCTGCAGAAAGCACTGAAGAAACTCCAAGTGCTGAATAATTAGACTCAAAAAATTAAATAAAATAATCAACAAAAAACATTACAACAATGTCAGATTTAAAAAATTTAGCTGAAACGCTAGTAAACTTAACAGTAAAAGACGTAAATGAATTAGCTGCTATCCTTAAGGATGAGTACGGAATTGAGCCAGCTGCTGCTGCAGTAGTAGTTGCAGGTGGAGGTGCAGGTGAAGCTGCTGAAGAAAAAACTGAATTCGACGTAATTCTTAAGTCTGCAGGTGCTTCTAAATTAGCTATCGTTAAATTAGTAAAAGATTTAACTGGTGCTGGTCTTAAAGAAGCTAAAGATATCGTAGATGGTGCTCCTGCTCCAATCAAAACTGGTATCTCTAAAGACGAGGCTGAAGCTCTTAAGAAGCAATTAGAAGAAGCTGGTGCTGAAGTAGAATTGAAATAATTCAATTTACCTTACAAATATAAACCTGGACCTCGGTCCGGGTTTTTTTATGGAATAGAATCATCAAGTAGATAGATTGATCTACTGGTTATTGTAAGCAGTATTGAGTAGATTTGAGTACTAATTGTTACGGCTTATTTACATTGAGGATATCTGTAATATAGTTTGTGTTAATATATTATAGAATAAATGTTGTGAATGTGGATAACTTTTTGTATCTTTGCTCCTCTTTTGGCGCTAATAATTGTTTGTAAATCTATAAAATATTGTAAATCAACTCTTTCATGGTAATGAAAGGGATTTTATGTTTATAGATATTGCGGCGTTTCTGCCTCAAAAGTATTAAAAATATTTTGCATTACGCTGTGAAAAGATATACCAGTGTTGCAGTTAGAAGTTGGATTAAAGACTTTTAGAATAAAGAACAAAGAATAAAGACCGATAATTGCGCCAAAATTTTCACACTTATTCTTGCTCTTACCTCTTCTCTCTTTTTGTCTTCTTCTGATATTTTTTTATAAATCAAAATATTTTTTAACCCTTCTTAAAAGTTTTATGAGTAAAACAGCAGCATCAATTAGGGGGAATCAGAGAATTAATTTCTCATCAGCAAAAGGAAAAATTATCACTCCAGACTTCTTGGATATCCAATTAGAGTCTTTTAAGGAGTTTTTCCAGCTTGATACCCTTCCTGAAGACAGGAAAAAAGAAGGTCTTCACAAGACTTTCCAGGAAAATTTCCCAATTACAGATTCAAGAAACCAATTCGTATTGGAATTCTTAGATTATCTGGTAGATTCTCCACGTTATTCAATCGACGAGTGTGTGGAAAGAGGTTTAACGTATTCAGTTCCTCTTAAAGCAAGACTTAAGTTGTATTGTACAGATCCTGAGCATGAGGATTTCCAAACAGTAGTTCAGGATGTATATTTAGGGCCGGTTCCTTATATGACACCTAGTGGTTCTTTCATCATCAATGGTGCTGAGAGAGTTATTGTTACCCAGTTACACCGTTCTCCTGGTGTATTCTTTGGGCAAACTTACCACGCAAACGGAACCAAACTGTATTATTCAAGAATTATTCCTTTTAAAGGATCTTGGATGGAATTTACTACGGATATCAATAGCGTAATGTACGCGTATATCGACCGTAAGAAAAAATTACCATTAACTACTCTACTTAGAGCTATCGGATTTGAATCTGATAAGGATATTCTTCAGATTTTCGACCTTGCGGAAGAAGTGAAAGTATCTAAAGCTGCTCTTAAAAAAGTAGAAGGAAGAACATTAGCTGCGAGAGTATTGAACACATGGTTCGAAGATTTCGTAGATGAGGATACGGGTGAAGTTGTTTCTATTGAGAGAAACGAAATCATCCTGGACAGAGAGACTATTCTTGAAAAAGAACATTTAGATCTTATTCTTGATGCTGGTGTGAAATCTATTTTGATTCACAAAGAAAACAGCAATGAATTCTCTATCATCCAGAATACATTACAAAAAGACCCTACCAACTCTGAAAAAGAAGCGGTAGAATACATCTATCGTCAGTTAAGAAATGCAGATCCGCCAGATGAGGAGACCGCTAGAGGAATTATTGAAAAATTATTCTTCTCTGAGCAGAGATACTCATTAGGAGAAGTAGGACGTTACAGATTGAACAAAAAGTTAGGTCTTAATATTCCTACTACAACTGAAGTTCTTACTAAAGAAGATATCATTGCGATTGTAAGACATTTGATCGAATTGGTAAATTCTAAAGCAGAAGTTGATGATATCGACCACTTATCAAACAGAAGAATTAAAACTGTTGGTGAGCAATTAGCAGGTCAGTTCGGTGTTGGTCTTTCAAGAATTGCAAGAACAATCAAGGAAAGAATGAACGTTAGAGATAACGAAATCTTTACACCGCTTGATCTTGTTAATGCTAAGACTTTAACCTCTGTAATTAATTCATTCTTTGGTACCAACCAGCTTTCTCAGTTCATGGACCAGACTAACCCATTGTCAGAGATTACTCACAAGAGAAGATTATCTGCACTAGGGCCTGGTGGTTTATCAAGAGAAAGAGCAGGTTTCGAGGTTCGTGACGTTCACCATACTCACTATGGAAGAATTTGTCCGATTGAAACTCCGGAAGGACCAAACATTGGTTTGATCTCTTCTTTGGGAATCTATGCAAAGATTAACAATTTAGGTTTCATCGAAACTCCATACAGAAAAGTAGAAGACAGTAAGATTGATCTTAATGCAGCTCCTATTTATCTTAATGCAGAAGATGAAGAAGATAAAGTAATTGCTCAGGCAAACGTTGAATTGAATGACAACGGTGAATTCGTTACAGACAGGATTATCGCAAGACTGGATGGAGATTACCCGGTAGTTGAACCTTCCCAGGTTAATCTTATCGACGTAGCACCAAACCAGATCTCTGGTATTTCGGCTTCATTAATTCCATTCCTAGAGCATGATGATGCGAACCGTGCATTGATGGGATCTAACATGATGCGTCAGGCCGTTCCTCTATTGAAGCCACAGGCTCCGATCGTGGGTACAGGGCTTGAGCAACAAGTTGCAAGAGACTCAAGAATTTTAATCAACGCTGAAGGTACAGGTACTGTAGAGTATGTAGATGCAGATAAGATCACTATTAAATATGAAAGAAGCGATGACGAAGATTTAGTATCATTCGAATCAGCTACTAAAACATATAACCTAACTAAGTTTAGAAAAACCAACCAAAGTACAACAATTACTCTGAGACCAAACGTAAGAGTAGGTGAAACAGTAGAAAAAGGACAGGTACTTTGTGATGGGTATGCTACTGAAAACGGAGAATTAGCTCTTGGTAGAAACTTGGTGGTTGCGTTCATGCCTTGGAAAGGATATAACTTCGAGGATGCGATCGTAATCAATGAAAAAGTTGTTCGTGAAGACTGGTTTACATCAATCCACGTAGACGAATACTCTCTTGAAGTTCGTGATACCAAATTAGGTATGGAAGAATTAACAGCAGATATTCCAAACGTTTCAGAAGAAGCGACTAAGGACCTTGATGAAAACGGTATGATCAGAATTGGTGCTGAAGTGAAGCCTGGTGATATTATGATTGGTAAAATCACACCTAAAGGTGAATCCGACCCAACTCCTGAAGAAAAACTTCTTAGAGCGATTTTTGGTGACAAAGCCGGTGATGTAAAAGATGCTTCATTAAAAGCAGATTCTTCATTAAGAGGTGTTGTGATCAATAAAAAATTGTTCTCAAGAAATATTAAAGATAAAAAGAAGAGAACTGAAGAAAAACTTAAACTTGAAGAAATTGAAAACACTTACAAGGCTAAGTTTGATGAATTGAGAAATACTTTAATTGAAAAATTAAATACTCTTGTAAGCGGTAAAACTTCTCAAGGGGTTCATAATGACCTTGACGAAGAAATTATCGGAAAAGGAGTGAAGTTTACTCATAAATTATTGACTTCAGTTGAAGACTATGTAAACGTTAGCGGAGCAGATTGGACTGTTGATAACGATAAAAATGAATTGATCAAGCAATTGATTCATAATTATAAAATCAAGTTCAATGATATCCAAGGGGTTAAGAACCGTGAGAAATTTGCAATTTCTATCGGAGATGAGCTTCCTGCAGGTATCATGAAGTTAGCTAAAGTTTATATTGCTAAAAAACGTAAACTGAATGTAGGAGATAAAATGGCAGGACGTCACGGTAATAAAGGGATTGTATCCAGAATTGTTCGTGAAGAAGATATGCCATTCCTTGAAGACGGAACACCGGTAGATATCGTATTGAATCCACTTGGGGTACCTTCCCGTATGAACATCGGACAGATTTATGAAACAGTTCTTGGATGGGCTGGTCAGAAATTAGGAATGACGTTCGCTACACCAATCTTCGATGGAGCAAGTCTTGAGCAGATTACTGAGTATACAGAAAAAGCAGGTCTTCCTAAATTCGGTAACACTCACCTTTATGACGGAGGTACCGGAGAAAGATTTACTCAGCCTGCTACTGTTGGGGTTATCTATATGTTGAAACTAGGACACATGGTAGATGATAAAATGCACGCACGTTCTATTGGTCCTTACTCATTGATTACTCAGCAGCCGTTAGGAGGTAAAGCTCAGTTCGGAGGTCAGAGATTCGGAGAGATGGAGGTTTGGGCTCTTGAAGCATTCGGAGCATCGAATATCCTTAGAGAGATCCTTACTGTGAAGTCAGATGACGTGATTGGTAGAGCAAAAACTTATGAAGCTATTGCAAAAGGTGAGTCTATGCCTGAACCAGGTATTCCGGAATCATTCAATGTATTGCTTCACGAGTTACAAGGTCTTGGATTAGACGTAAGATTGGAGGAGTAAATTAAAGATTTAATTACTAAAAATTAAAGAATTAATAAACTCCGAGATGATAAGAGAGAAAGTAATTTTAAATCTTTCAATCTTTTAATCTTTTAATCAAAATAAAAATTATGTCAAATAAAAATAAATCAAGTAGATTTAATAAAATAACCATCGGTTTAGCTTCTCCCGAATCCATTCTTCAGGATTCAAGAGGGGAGGTTCTAAAACCGGAAACTATTAACTACAGAACGCATAAGCCTGAAAGAGATGGTTTGTTCTGTGAAAAAATCTTCGGTCCTATTAAAGATTACGAATGTGCTTGTGGTAAGTACAAGAGAATTCGTTACAAAGGGATCGTTTGTGACCGTTGTGGGGTTGAAGTTACGGAGAAGAAAGTAAGAAGAGAGAGAATTGGACACATTAATCTTGTAGTTCCTATTGCTCACATATGGTATTTCCGTTCTTTACCAAACAAAATCGGTTACCTATTAGGTATTCCTTCCAAGAAATTGGATATGATTATCTATTATGAAAGATATGTTGTAATCCAGCAGGGTATTGCTAAAAAATTGGACGGTTCCGACTTTGATAAAATGGAATTCTTAACAGAAGAGGAATACCTTGATATCATGGATACCCTTCCTGTTGAGAACCAGTATCTTGATGATTCTGATCCTAACAAATTCATCGCCAAAATGGGTGCTGAAGCTGTTGAGGAATTATTAAAAAGAATCGATCTTGATGCATTATCTTTCGATCTGAGACACAAAGCTCACAATGAAGGTTCTAAGCAAAGAAGAACTGAGGCTCTGAAAAGATTAAATGTTGTAGAAGCATTGAGAGGTGCTAATACAAGAATGATCAACAGACCTGAGTGGATGATCATGCGTGTACTTCCGGTAATCCCACCAGAGTTAAGACCTTTGGTTCCATTGGATGGTGGACGTTTCGCTACTTCCGATTTGAATGACCTTTATAGAAGAGTTATTATCAGAAATAACCGTTTAAAGAGACTTTTAGAGATCAAAGCTCCGGAAGTAATCTTAAGAAACGAGAAGCGTATGCTTCAGGAATCAGTAGATTCATTATTCGATAATACAAGAAAATCTTCTGCGGTAAAATCTGAATCAAACAGACCATTGAAATCACTTTCTGATTCATTGAAAGGTAAGCAAGGTCGTTTCCGTCAGAACTTATTAGGAAAAAGGGTAGATTACTCTGCGCGTTCCGTAATTGTTGTAGGTCCAAACTTACAGCTTCACGAGTGTGGTATTCCTAAAGATATGGCTGCGGAACTTTACAAACCGTTTATCATTAGAAAACTAATTGAAAGAGGGATTGTAAAAACAGTAAAATCTGCAAAAAGAATTATTGATAGAAAAGAACCTGTAGTTTATGATATCCTTGAAAATGTGATGAAAGGTCACCCTGTTCTACTGAACAGAGCACCTACGCTTCACAGACTGGGTATCCAGGCTTTCCAACCTAAGATGATCGAAGGTAAGGCAATCCAGCTACACCCGTTAGTAACAACGGCCTTCAATGCCGATTTCGATGGTGACCAGATGGCGGTACATTTACCGTTAGGCCCTGAAGCAATCCTTGAAGCTCAGTTATTAATGTTAGGTTCTCAGAATATTTTGAACCCGGCTAACGGTTCTCCAATCACGGTACCTTCTCAGGACATGGTTCTTGGTCTTTATTTCATGACTAAAGAATTGAGCTCTACTGAAGATATGAAAGTGAAAGGTGAAGGTTTAGCATTCTATTCTCCGGAGGAAGCAGAAATTGCTTATGCAGAAGGAAAAGTTTCTTTAAATGCTAAGGTAAGATGTAGATTACCTGTTAAAGAAAATGGAGAATTGGTTACAAGGTTAATTGAAACATCTGTTGGTAGAATTTTATTCAACCAGATTGTACCTAAACAGGTTGGTTATATCAATGAACTTTTAACTAAGAAGTCATTAAGAAATGTTATTGGTAAAATTCTTGCCGATACAGACTTCCCTACAACGGTTAAATTCCTTGATGCAATGAAAGACTTAGGTTATTCTAACGCATTTAAAGGAGGTCTTTCGTTCTCACTTGGGGATATTGTGGTTCCTGCTGAGAAGAAGCAGATGGTTGCTCAGGCAATCGGAACTGTAGATGAGATTAGAGCCAACTATAACATGGGTCTTATCACAGATACAGAACGTTATAACCAGGTAATTGACGTTTGGACGAACACCAACGCAGGATTAACTGAAATGATTATGAGCAGAATGAAAACCGACCAAGGTGGTTTCAACTCTGTATACATGATGCTTGATTCTGGTGCGAGGGGTTCTAAAGAACAGATCCGTCAGTTATCAGGGATGAGAGGTTTGATGGCAAAACCGCAAAAAGCAGGTTCTACCGGTGCGGAAATCATCGAAAACCCGATCCTTGCAAACTTTAAAGAAGGTCTTTCGATCCTTGAGTACTTTATCTCTACCCACGGTGCACGTAAAGGTCTTGCGGATACCGCTCTTAAAACGGCCGATGCCGGTTACTTAACAAGAAGATTGGTAGACGTAGCTCAGGATGTTATCGTTACTGAAGTAGATTGTGGTACTTTAAGAGGTACTGAAGTTACTGCTCTTAAGAAAAATGATGAGATCGTTGAGAAAATCTCTGAAAGAATTTTAGGTAGAGTTTCTCTTCATAACATCTATGATCCTGAAACAGATGAATTAATTGCTGAAGCAGATCAGGTAATCAACGAGCAGTTAGCGAGAAGAATTGAAGATGCAGGACTGGAAGCTGTTGAAGTTCGTTCACCATTAACTTGTGAAGCGAAGAAAGGTATCTGTGCTAAATGTTATGGTAGAAACCTTGCTACAGGTAAAATAATCCACATGGGTGAAGCGGTAGGTGTAATTGCTGCACAATCTATTGGGGAACCGGGAACTCAGTTAACATTGAGAACCTTCCACCAAGGGGGTACTGCGGGTAACGTATCAGAAAACCCATCAATCGTAGCAAGAAGAGATGGTATCGTTGAAATGGATGAAGTAAGAACAATTACTTCTGAAGATGAAAATGGAAATACAGCTGAAGTTGTAGTATCTCGTTCTACGGAATTCAGATTGGTTGCTGACAACGAATCCAGAACTCCTTTAATGGTTGCTAACGTACCTTACGGTTCAGTATTGGCTGTAAAACCTGGTGATAAAGTGAAGAAAGGTGATGTAATCTGTAAATGGGATCCGTATAACGCGGTTATCATTGCGGAAACATCCGGTAAAGTAGAATATGAAGATATTATCCAGGGTATTTCATTCCAACTTGAAATTGACGAACAAACAGGATTCGAAGAGAAAGTAATCTCTGAATCCAGAAATAAGAAAGCCGTACCTACCTTGAAGGTGGTAGATTCTAAAGGTGTTGAGCAAAGAGCTTATAACTTACCGGTAGGAGCCCACTTAATGGTTAATGATGGTGAGAAAATTAAGGCTGGTAAAGTCTTGATCAAGATTCCAAGAAAATCTGCAAAAGCAGGGGATATCACCGGAGGTCTTCCAAGGGTAACCGAATTATTCGAAGCAAGAAACCCTTCAAACCCAGCGGTTGTTACAGAAATCGATGGAGTAGTTTCTTACGGAAAAATCAAGAGAGGTAACCGTGAACTTATTGTAGAGGCTAAGACTGGAGAAAGAAAGATTTATTTAGTAAAACTTTCCAACCAGATCCTTGTTCAGGAGAATGACTTCGTGAGAGCTGGTTCACCACTTTCTGACGGATCAATCACTCCGGACGATATCTTAAGAATTAAAGGTCCAACAGCGGTTCAGGAATATCTTGTAAATGAAATTCAGGAAGTTTACCGTCTGCAAGGGGTGAAAATCGATGATAAACACTTTGAAATTATCGTTAGACAGATGATGACAAAAGTATCTATTGTTGATGGAGGTGATACTCAATTCCTTGAAGGAGCTTTGGAACATAAATACGATTTCTTAGAAGAAAACAACAGAGTATTTGGTCTTAAAGTAGTTGTTGATGCTGGTGATTCTAAAGAATTCAGACCAGGTCAGATGATTACAGCAAGAGAATTGAGAGATGAAAACTCTAAATTGAAGCGTGAAGATCAAAATCTTGTTGAAGTAAGAGAAGCACTTCCTGCTACGGCTACGCCAGTATTGCAAGGGATCACAAGAGCGGCTCTACAAACTAAGTCATTCATGTCTGCAGCATCGTTCCAGGAAACCACTAAGGTTCTTAACGAAGCAGCAGTTGCTGGGAAAATTGATTTCCTAAGCGGTCTTAAAGAGAATGTAATTGTAGGACACAGAATTCCTGCAGGTACTGGTCTTAAAGAGTATCAGAATGTTATCGTAGGTTCTAAAAAAGAATTCGAAGATATTAACTAAAATGTATATAAAAGTTTCAGGATTCAAGTTTAAATTCTAAATTAGAGGCCTGAAACTTTTTAAACAAAAATATTTAAAGAAAACATGGACAATCAAAATCAAAATCCACAGGACGGAAACATCAACATCGAACTAAATGAAATGGTAGCGGCTGGAATCTATGCTAACTTAGCATTAGTAAACCACTCTCCATCTGAATTTGTAGTGGATTTCATCCAGTTAATGCCAGGTGTTCAGCAAGCTAAAGTAAGATCAAGAATCATTCTTGCTCCACTTCACGCTAAAAGAGTATTATCTGCTCTTCAACAGAACATTGCTAACTATGAGCAGCAATTCGGAGAAATCAAAGAAGTTGAGCCTTTCGTATTAGGTGGTAACAATGTACAAGCATAAGATTTTTCTTACATAAAACAACAAGATGCCTCAATGTATTGAGGCATTTTTTTATGCCTTATTTTAAGTGAAAATATTCGCATGATTATGATTCTCAGAAATAAATAGCCAATTCATTTAAATTAAATCAATAAAGGAATTTTTATTTATCACGACTTTAAATAAAGTAAATTATTCACAATTTAAATACAAATGATAAAAAATTAACATTTATTAAGGAATTCATTTTATATATTTGCTTTCTTATATAATTTGATATAAAATATGATAGATCATCAATTTATTAATAATAAATTCGGGTTTTTAGGCAATGATTTTATAAATGAAGTTCATCAACATGGCATCACAGATAAGATCAAAGCAAAAACTGAACTGATCAGTGAGGGGGAGAAAATCAAATTTATTCCTTTCATGATTTCAGGTTCTGTAAAAGTATATTGCCTTAACGATGGCCGTGAACTGATCTACTACTACGTAAGACGTAATGAAAGCTGTGTAATGACTTTTTCATCTATTTTCAGTAACTATATCAGTAAGATTTATGCTATTACGGAAGAAGATTCAGAGGTATTGCTGATTCCTGTTGCCATAATGCACGAATGGCTAATTCGTTTTCCGGCAATTAACAGGGTTTTTTATCAGGAGTATGACAAACGGTTTATTGACGTAATGAATATGGTGAATGAGGCTGTTTTCCACCGGTTGGATAAGAGGGTGTTAAATTATATCAAACAACAAATTGCAATAACGGGAAGTCATCCTATCAAATTAACGCATAAGGAAATTGCCAACAATCTTGGAACATCCAGAGAAGTGGTGAGCAGGGTTCTTAAGAAAATTGAAAACGAAGGAGAAATACTGCAGGGAAAAGATGGGATACGTGTTGCCGTTAATGAAAATGTTAGCCAATTCTAATAATAATTGTTTTTAATAGTTATTTTTAATAAAGTAATTGATAAATACAATTTGTTAGGTGACTTTTATCACCTACTTTTAAAATCGTAACTCTATAAGTTTGCCATACTAATATTTTATTAAGAATTGTATGACAAAAACTCTCCTATTTTTGTCAGTGTTAGCTTCAACTCTTGCCTATTCACAGGAAGATTTGTTGAAGGACATTGACACCATTAAAACAAATACTGAAAATTCTCAACCCGCCTTTAAGGCGCTCCAGATTGTCACAGGACAGTCCACAAAACTTGCTGCTAAAAACGAATGGTATATTGTAGTCGCGCACCGTTTCGGTGACATCAGTACCGGGTTTAAAAACTTCTTTGGCCTAGATGATGCTTCTACAAAATTGGGAGCAATCTATGGTGTAACTGATTGGTTATCTTTAAACCTTTCAAGAGAGACCAACCAAAAAACATTTGAGGTTGGGGCGAAATATAAGCTTCTCAAGCAAAATGAAAACTTTCCGGTCGATGTCGTAGGATATAATGTTTTGGCTTTGAATACGGATTTGGATAAGGATAATTATCCAAATCTTCGTTTTAGCGACAGGCTTTCTTATCTTACTCAGGCGTTGATTTCGAGAAGATTTGATGACCGTTTGTCTCTTCAGCTTACTCCTTCTTATATCCATAAAAATCTTTATGACCAGCATATTGAAGATAAAAATCAATTCTTAACGGGGCTTGGGGGTCGTTATAAGATCTCTAAAAGAATCTCTGTGAATGCTGAATATTTCGTGAATTTTGATAACCATAGTTTTTATAAAAATCCTTTATCGGTAGGGATGGATATAGAGACCGGAGGTCATGTATTTCAGCTTGTATTCAGTAATTCGCAACTTAATTCTGATATAGGCTACCTTTCCAATGCTGTGGGAAATTGGGGCAAAGGGCATATTTATTTTGGGTTTAATCTTTACAGAGTTTTTTAAGATGAAGAAATTATTATACATCGTATCCTCGGCCGTTTTACTGATCTCGTGTGAAAGCAGAACCTATGATGAGATTTCAAACCATACGCCTATTACACAACAGGTAAAGTTTACAGCCGATATAAAACCGATTATCGATGCCAACTGTATTAGTTGTCATTCTGCAAACGGGCCGGGCTCTTTTCAGCCTCTAACCAATTATAATCAGGTGAAGAATAATATTGATAAAATAATAGATCGAATACAGAGACCTAACGGAGATCCCGGGAAGATGCCACAGGGCGGATCACTTTCCGCGACTCAGATTAATTTATTTATCAAATGGAAAGCTGATGGGCTTGTCGAAAATTAAAATTGAAAAAAATGAAAAAATTAGTAGTATTAATAATTGCCTTGCTATCCGGCAACCTTGTTCTGGCTCAGAAATACAGCTCTAAAACGGGTAAGGTAACCTTTGAAGCATCGGTACCGTTATTTGAAGATGTGTATGCCCAGGATGATAATAATGTAGCAGTAATCAATGCAGACACCGGGGATATAGCATCCATTTCGGTTGTAAAGAACTTTCATTTCAAAGTAAAGCTTATGGAAGAACACTTTAATGAAAGCTATGCCGAAACAGCCAAATATCCAAAGACAACCTTTACCGGAAAAATTGCAAATTTTGATAAAAGCAAACTTTCTGCAACCCCACAGAAATATACAGTACAGGGAACATTAAACTTTCATGGAGTTAATAAACCTGTTACTTCCACAGCAAGTATTTCTTCCAAGGACGGGAAAATATATATGCAGGGGACATTTGTAGCAAGACCCGCTGATTTTAATGTGACCATTCCAAAGATGGTGACCAAAAAGATTGCTGAGAATATTAATGTTGAATACAATTATATCCTGGTAAAACAATGAAAAACTTAATTCTGATCGTAAGTATGTTCCTGAGCTTTTCATTGACATCTGCCCAGGAAAAAGCAAAATCAATTTTTGATATTGCCAGAAGCGGAACTGTTGCTGAGGTTAAAGAGCTGATGAAGCAAGACCCGGATGTTATTAATAAGACAAATGAAAGCGGTTTTTCTCCTCTTATTTTAGCTTGTTACAGAGGGAATCTTGATGTAGCTAAATTCCTCATTGAAAATGTAAAAGATGTTAATTATAAGAGCCGGGAAGGAACGGCCCTTGCGGGTCTTTCTGTTAAATATAATAAGGAATTGGTAGCGCTTTTATTAAAGAAAAATGCAGATCCTAATATTCAGGATTCAACCGGATCAACGCCTCTTTTCTGGGCCGTAAAGTTCGGAAATAAAGAACTAATAGAATTATTATTAAAGCATAAAGCTGATAAACAAATCAAAGATTCAATGGGGATGACACCATTTGAATATGCCTTACAAACAAACAATAAAGACATCATTAACCTTTTAAAAAATTAAGAATATGAAAAAAGTTTTACTAACATTAGGCCTTATAATGGCGAGTATGGTCTCGGCACAGTTTTTTTCATCAGGTACTGTAAACCTGGGATCAACCGGAATGAGTGTAAAATTAGATACTTCACCAAGTTTGGTTACAATAACCCTAAAGGGACCGGATACAACTTTTTTGGGAATAGGTTTTGGAAACGTTGGTATGGCTAATGGGGCTGACGGGTTTGTTTATAATGCAAATTCTACAGCGAACACAAATTTAGATTATACGTTTGGTGGAATTGGCTCTATTTCTCCGGATACTACACAGAATTGGACAATGACATCCAATACGACAAGTGGTGGTGTAAGAACTGTTGTTGCTACCAGATCTCTAACAGGAGGAGCGGAAGATTTTGCTATTTCAAATGCTGCGGGTTCGATTAACATTTTTTACGCAAAAGGAAATAACACGTTGAACTTGAGTTACCACGGTGGTGCAAACAGAGGTTATGCAACATTAAACATGGCTGGAGCCTTATCAACCGGTGAGGTTATTGCTCAAAATAATAAGGTGGTTCTTTATCCTAATCCTGCAAAAGAAACTGTAAACTTCAAAAATGCTGATAAAATAAAATCGATCGATATTTATGAAGCAACGGGAAGAAAAGTAAGATCTGTAAAATTAAACGGTGAGAATGTCAGTGTTTCTGATTTAAAATCCGGAAACTATTATTTTGAAATTACATTGAAAGACGGGACTTTATCTTTTGAAAAACTGATCAAGGAATAAGAAAAAATTAAAGCTTAAAAATACCTCTATTTCTAGAGGTATTTTTACTATATAGAAAGCCTGCTTCGAATTCAGATTATTTCAATAATTTTAGTACCCATAAAATAAAATCAATGGAATTCAGAAATTTAGCAGACCTTACTTTTACGGACCTTTTAGATGTATTTAATCTTTCTTTTTCTGATTACCTTGTTCCTTTCCACTTAACACAAGAGCAGCTCTCTTCAAAGATTCATGTGGAGAAAATAGACATGACTCTTTCAGTTGGTGCCTTTAAGGAAGGTCAGATCGTGGCTTTTATTCTGCATGCCGAAAAAACAGAAGATGGAAAGCGGGTGATATACAATGCCGGAACCGGAGTTGTACCTGATTTTCGTGGAAAAGGATTGGTAAGACAAATGTATGATTATATTCTTCCTGTACTTCAGGAAAGAAAAACAGATCTGATAATGCTTGAAGTCATTAATGGAAATGAGCCTGCTATCCGTGCCTATACTCATCTGGGATTCAAGATTACCCGAAGATTAGATTGTTATAAAGGAAATATAAAGCCTTCAGAGATAGGACCTGATATTACTATACAGCAGTTAAACAGTTTTCAATTGGAAGTATTTAAGTCTTTCTGGGATATTCAACCTTCCTGGCAAAGTTCCGTCATGGTACTTGAAAAAATGCGTGAAGACTTGATAATTCTCGGTGCATATAAAAAAGATGAGTTAATAGGGTACGCTATTTTTAATCCTGAAAACGGAAAAGTATATCAGATAGCAGTAAGTAAAGAGCATAGGAGAAATAGAATTGGAACGGATCTTTTAAGGGGCATTGCTGAGAAGAGTGAAGGAAAGATAATAAGTATAAATAATGTTGATGATTCTTCTGAATCTACTACTAAATTTCTTAATGCGGTGGGGCTTGAAAATTGGGTGTCGCAGTTTGAGATGGAGAATAGTCAAATTTTTAATTATTGTGTATAAATTTCGTGAGTTTTCAATTTCTTTAATATAGTTTTAATCCATTAAACTTTCCCGGGAAGAAGATAGGGTGTAACTTTGCGGAAAATTTTTATAATGAAGCGCGGAATACAAATTTTACTTCTGTTTATTTCTGTGATAGGGTGGGCTCAGAAAGCTCCTGTTGATACCACGCAGATCATAACTCCAAACCGATACAACAGCGTTGATGCTCAAACCAAACCATATGTGATCATGATTTCTACAGATGGTTTCCGATATGATTATGCTAAAAAATATCATGCTGAAAATCTTTTAACCTTATCCAATAACGGGGTTCAGGCAAAGGCAATGATTCCAAGTTATCCGAGTATCACATTTCCTAACCATTGGAGCCTGATCACAGGATTATATCCTGCCCATCATGGATTGATTGATAACTTCTTCTATGATTACAAGAGAAAGGAATTTTATGCAATGAGTGACAAGAAAAATGCTGAAGACGGGAGCTGGTATGGAGGACTTCCTCTTTGGGGGTTGGCAGAAAAACGGGGAATGATTTCTGCGACAATGATGTGGGTAGGCTCAGCAAGTGATGCAGGTGGAGAAAGACCTACTTATTATTATGCTTACCACGACCAATTTACTCCTTCTGAAAAAGTAGATAAGGTGGTGAACTGGCTGAAATTACCCATGGATAAAAGACCTCATTTTATTACATTGTATTTCCCTGAAGTAGACGGGAGCGGCCATCATTTCGGACCGGATTCAAAAGAAACTGAAGATGCCGTGCATTTGATAGATAAAGCCATCGGAGAGCTTGTTCAGAAAGTAAATAACTTAGGACTGAAAAATGTGAATTTTATTTTTGTTTCAGACCATGGAATGATCAAAGTAGATAGGGGAACCCCTTTGGAAATTCCTAAAATGCTGTTCGATAAAAGTAGGTTTGATTTCTATAATTCCCAGACGTTATTGAGGGTTGTGGTAAAGAATCCTGAAGAAACTAAAACTGTTTACAATGAACTCAAAGCCGGTAAGACAGACGACTATGACGTGTATTTAGATAAAAGGCTTCCAAAATACCTGCATTTTGGAACCAGAGATGATCAATACCATAGAATCGGACAGATTCTTTTGATACCAAAAGCACCCAAGATATTTTTGGAAAAAGGAAAAACGACTTCCGTTGGAAAGCATGGATATAATCCAAGGCTTGTACCAGAAATGAAAGCAACATTTTTAGCCTGGGGGCCGCAATTTAAAAGTAATGTGGTGATTGATGAATTTGCAAATGTTCATGTTTATCCTTTAGTAGCAGAAATCTTGGGTTTAAAAAATGATCAGCCAATTGACGGAAAACTAAAAGTTCTGAAAGGAACTTTAAAAGATAATTAGAGTTTACTTCTTAATAAAAAGTTTCGGCGCACCAAAGGTGCGCCGAAACTTTTTCTATGATTCAGATTGTGATTCTTCCACATCATTTTCTGAAAAGTTAATTTTAAGAATTAAATTGAGTTGCAAACTCTTTAGCAAACTCTTCTAATTTAGTTCCTCCCGTGACAGGCGAGCCGTGTTCAACAAAATCTTTTTGGACAACTCCTGTTCGTATTCCTCTTCCCATTTCAGTATATAATTCTGCCATTTCCTGAGGAAGGCCTCCTTGTAGTGCTCCGTTCAAATACTCTTCATCTGTAAATTCTACCCAAGGCAATTCAGGTTTTCCTATGGCTGAGCCTAAAACAGAGGCAAAGTCAGAACCTGGACGGATATCAGTTACGGCATATCTTATTTTTTTACCATCGGTATTTTTAACCAGTTCTTCAGCAGCTATTTTTGCAATATCAACCGGGTGAACTACAGGAATATTTGTGTTTTCAGGATAATTTCCTCCTATAATTCCTGCGTTTTGTATCAATGGAATATCATTAAAGAAGTTATTATAAAAATAACCAGCACGAACGAATGTTACCGATGTGTTTTCTAATCCGTTATAAAGATTTTCAATCTGATGGAGACCTTTAATCGGACCATTTTCTATCGGAGAAGCTGCACCTACACTGCTTAGCATAACAACGTGTTTCACATTTGTTTTTCTGATGGCCTCTGTATAGTTTTTTCCAACACTGATTGTATCTTCAACGATTTGAGTAGCTCCCAAATTAGGCGGGGTCATTACAAATACGGCATCTGCACCTTCAAATGTTTTAATTAAAAAGTCCAGATCTGTAATGGATCCGATGGCTGCTTTTGCTCCTAAGGATTGTATTCCATTTTTTTTAGATTCGCTGCTGCTGATAACGGTAATATCATGCCCTTCAGCAATAAGTTGCTGAGCTAATGGTTGGGCAACATTTCCTAATGAACCTGTGATGATGATTTTCATATGTAAATTTTTTATTGTTTGTATTTTTTTATTTCTGAGAACAAAGTTATATTTGTACTTACTTTTATACAAGTACTTACCCTAAAGTATGTGTCATGACAGCAATTAAAGAAAGTTCTACAATTCAGGAAAACAAAAAGAATATACTGGACCAGTGCCCGGTAATGTACGTTATGGAAAAAATCGGAGGTTTCTGGAAACCGATTATATTATTTCAGTTGTCGACAGGAGAGAAACGTTACAGTGAGTTAAAAAGGGCAATCCCGGAAGTCACAGAAAAAATGCTCATCCAGCATTTAAAACAATTGGAAGCCGATGGTTTGATCATCAGAACTGCAAAGCCTGTGGTGCCTCCTCATGTGACCTATGAACTTAGTGAAGCAGGGAATAAGCTTGCTCCTGTAATCGATGCTATGGCAGACTGGGCTTTTCAGGATATGAAGGAACAGCATAACTGGAAACCTGTTTAATACATGTTTTAAAAATACAACATAACAAAAGCCCTTCAGATGAAGGGCCTTTCTATTAAAAAAATATCCGAAGAATTATAAAGTCTGCATATCAATCACAAAGCGGTATCTTACGTCGCTTTTTAACATCCTTTCATAAGCTTCGTTGATTTCGTTCATTTTGATGATTTCAATTTCAGAAACAATATTATGTTTCCCGCAGAAATCAAGCATCTCCTGTGTCTCAGCAATTCCCCCGATTACAGAGCCTGCTACAGATTTTCTCCCCATGATCATTGGAACCGTTTGAAGGATAGGTTCAAGACCTCCAAGATATCCTACAAGAACCAATGTTCCGCTGATATTTAATGTTGTAATATAAGGGTTAACGTCATGAACATAAGGAACAGTATCGATGATTACATCAAATTTTCCCTTTACAGAATCCATTTCTGCCTGCTCTGTAGAAATAACCACATGATCAGCTCCTAATTGTTTGGCATCTTCTGTTTTTCCGGGAGTTCTTGAGAAAAGAGTTACTTCAGCCCCTAATCCTTTAGCCAGTTTAATTGCCATATGTCCTAATCCTCCCAATCCGATAACAGCAACTTTTGATCCTGGTCCTACATTCCAATGTCTTAGTGGAGACCATGTTGTAATTCCTGCGCAAAGAAGCGGAGCCACTGCTGCTAGATCAAGATTTTCAGGAATTCTTAAAACGTGGTCGGAATCTACAACCACTTTCTGTGAATAACCACCAAAAGTATGTCCTCCCAAATGTTTGTCTTTTCCGTTATAAGTTCCTGTAAAACCATTTAAACAATATTGTTCAAGATCATGTTTACAGCTCTCGCATGTCCCACATGAATCCACAATACATCCAACACCTGCAAGGTCTCCGACTTTGAATTTTGTAACTTCATTTCCGATTTTAGTAATTCTCCCTATAATTTCATGTCCGGGAACTGCAGGGTAGATCGTTCCTCCCCAGTCGTTTCTTGCTGTGTGAAGGTCAGAGTGGCAAACTCCGCAATAAAGTATTTCAATCTCCACATCATTAGGAGTTGGTTCCCTTCTTTCAATATTCATTTCTTTCAGGTCCGCTGTGGTAGACTCTGCTCCGTACGCTTTTACTGTGAATGTGCTCATTTGTTTTTAAATTTTAAGTTAGTGTTTTTGTTCATAAATTGTATTCTTCTCAGTCACCGGATCCGTATATTTAATAATACCGTTTGGAGTATTAGGGTTGATGGTACTATTTGTACATTTACTTTCCGGACTAGTAACTACCTGGAAGAATGTTGATGATAGCCTCAGGGTTCAGAAATCCATACATACTATCCTTTTTCAGGATGATAGAAAGTTTCTTGTTATTAAGATCAGTCTCAGGCATAAGAATGTCGTTATTTCTTTGCATTACCTTTTCGGTCTGGTATAACTGTTTAAGATACGTACCCGGTTAATTCCTCGGGGAAAGTATCCAATTGACTTTCTTATCCGGCAAACATCTTTTTGTTTTCTAATGTTATCATTACAATGCAAAAGTCGATTCTTTTCGTTAAACAGCACTTATACAGATTACAGAAACATTTACCAATATTACAGACTCTATTAAAAGTAAAACAGAAAGTGGTAATTTTGAATAAGATTTAAAACGGATGCTATGGAAAATCAGGATATTAAAATAATCAACAGTGTTTCTGAATATAATAAAATGATGAATCATGAAACCTTGCATCCTTTGGTGAGCATTATTGACTTCTCTAAGTCCAATCCTATTTCCCAATATAGAAGGAGCTATGGTTTTTATACCGTATTTCTGAAAGATGTAATGTGTGGAGATATGTATTACGGAAAAAATAATTACGATTATCAGGAAGGGACGCTGGTTTTTATAGCACCGGGGCAAGTGTATGGGATGAGTAATGACGGGACGTATGTGCAACCAGGAGGATATGCTCTGATATTTCATCCCGATCTTATAAAAGGAACTAATCTGGGGAAAAATATTAAAGATTATTCTTTCTTTTCTTATGATGTTCATGAAGCTTTACACCTTTCCGAAAAAGAAAGAGAAATTATTCTGGAATGCTTTAAAAATATAAGGCTTGAACTGGAGCAATCCATTGATAAACACAGTAAATCCCTGATCGTAAACAATATCGAATTATTTCTCAACTATTGTATGCGCTTTTATGATAGGCAGTTTATTACCCGTGATCATGTAAATCAAGGCGTTATCGGGAAGTTTGAAAATCTTCTGAATGATTACCTGAAATCCGATAAACCCAAGAATATTGGATTTCCAATGGTCAATTATTTTGCTGAACAACTTAATCTTTCGGCGAATTATTTTGGTGATTTAATTAAAAAAGAATTAGGAGTTTCTGCCCAGGAATTTATCCATAATAAACTGATTGATGTTGCAAAAGAGGAAATTTATAATCCATCAAAATCAATCAGCCAGATTTCTTATGACCTGGGTTTTAAGTATCCCCAGCATTTTACAAGGTTGTTTAAGGCAAAAGTCGGAGTATCACCAAGTGAATACAAAACTTTAAATTGATTGAGTTATTGCCGAAGTTTGTTTAGAGATTTCTATCATTTGTAGTTAAACGAATCGTGAGAATAGGTAATTTCTTTCAAATAGATTCGGGTTTTTCAGAAAAGTGAATTATTTTTAAGGAAGAAATTTCCGGATAATGAAATCACAGCAGAATATTGGCACTCATATTTTTCAAACCCCGTTCGCGAAAATTATTGCTTTAAAAGAAAATGGCGTTATCAAAGCCAAAAGTATTCGCTATGCCAGGTCTGTAAGATTTCAAAAACCTGTTCCTGTACAGCCGTCATCCTCGGAACTTCTTTTTCCGGATAAAACACCGGTCTGCCCACAAAGTATAAGCCCTTTAATTGAAAAAATGATTGGCCCCACGGATCTTAATGGTTTTGAGATTGAAGAATCCACTCAATTTCTTTCTGTTATTCGTCCCGATAATGAGCATACCAGTTTGCCTGTGATTGTTTGGATACATGGAGGCTCTCATGAAATAGGGTGTGGGGATCTTTCCACATCAGATGCGAGCAGTTGGGTGAAGGAACAAGATATCATTGTAGTGTCGGTTTCCTATCGCCTGGGGTTGTTCGGTTTTTTAGGAGGCGATGAAGAAAGGCCTGCTAATCTTGGGTTATTTGATATTATTGAAGCATTAAAATGGATTCAAACGAATATAGAAAGCTTTGGAGGAGATCCTGAAAATATTACACTTCTGGGGCAATCATCCGGCGGAGATGCGATCGCCCATCTGATGATTTCAGAAGGCGTTGAAGGCCTTTTCAAAAGAGTGATCATTCAAAGTGCACCGTTAGGTCTTCGCCACAAAAGACAAAAAATGTCAGCCGAATTTCTGAAAAATACGGATTCAATAAAACATGAAACCGATGTCTTAAAGATGATGGAAGAATACAAAAAAAGGATTCCTTCTGTTATTAAATACGGATTAAAAGCAATGATGCCTTTTGGTATTCAATATGGATTTCCTCCTTTATGCAATGAAGATGAGGCAGAGGAAAGATGGAAAGAGAGTGCTGGAAAAATTGATGTTTTAATTGGACTCAATAATGATGAAACTGCATTTTATCTAAAAACTTCCGAGGCACTCAATACTTATTTTGGTAAAGGTTTTGGTCAGAAGATCATTAATAAAACAGTTCAGCTGACTACAGAAAAAATCTATGGGAAACCTGCAGAACTTTTTGCTGAAAATTATGCTAAAGCCGGAGGTAATGTTTATTTGTTCAGGATCTATTCCAGAATTACGGATAATGAAATAGGAGCTGCTCACAGTATTGATCTTCCTTTGCTTTTTGGTAATGAAGAAGCATGGCAGTCTGCCGGGCTTATAAAAAACATTCCCTGGGAGTATATCCATCATAATGGAAGAAAATTAAGAGTTGTGTGGGCAGAGTTTTCAAGAACTGGAAGGATATCCGGAGAATCATTGAAACCTGATATTCTGGAATTGAGAAAAATATAGTTTGGGTCCGACCTTCGTATCACTAAATATTTTTATCATTTAGGTGCTCAATTTTTTTTTATCTATGTGAAAATTATGTAAGGCAGGGGTATGGCTACTTCATTCCTTGTTACCACTTATTTTTGTTGCTTTGGTTTTGTGTTTTTCATATGTGAAATTCAGTGTTTGGTATTTTTTTATTCAATATTGTGTGTGTTATTTTGTTATATTTGAGTTATTAATCCCTGGAATGTAATAATTATGGAAAATATTTTCACAAATTATTAATAAAATAAATGCTGAAACGGTAAGGCGGTGAGAGAGACAATTAAAGACTAAAATCTTTTAACCATATAAAACCAAGCAATTATGAAAACAAAATTTCAATGGAATGAATTGAGCCGGGAAGTACTCAAAAACTTACTGGCTGGATCTCCTGGGGAACCTGCTTATTGTGTTTCGGATACGGGTCCGGGAGAAGGAGGATGCAACCCGGGTTATATCTGTGAGAATGGGAAGTGTGTTCCTTATAACCCTTCCGGTGGCGGAAGTACCGGAGGTGGAACAGGAGGAGGGCCGACAGGTCCAACGCATACCTGCTACTGCGGAACTTACTCGTATGTAACTTCTGATCCATGTCCATATACTTGTTTTAGTGACTAAACTTAATCAAATATTTTACAAAATGAAAAAAACTAATTTACCAGCAGGCCGTATAAGAAAAATAGAGCGGCAGGAACTTAAAGCTTTAAAAGCCGGAGGAATTATCCGTGACAGAGTATGCTGTACTTCAAATGAAGACAACCAATGCTGTGAATGGGCAAGTGATATCTGGAATTGCAGATATATCTACTGCTAAAAGCCAACGGTATAAAGACATTTCAAATGTACATAACCGGATGATGCTTTCCTGGTTATGTACATTTAATTTAATTGTATCTATTCAGGGACCCAGACGCTTACATTTCCAGCAGGAACAGGGAAATTTCCCCAGCCTTTTTCATCAATAACTACTTTGTCTTCAAATCTTCCAAGCATATCATAAAAACTTTGCCCCGAATACTTTTCCCCCATTTCCATGGGTTTATTGTAAGCATCTTTATTACTTAGGACAACAGCACAGCCCGTGTGTTCGTCATCTCCTTCACGAACCCATCCCAGGCAGTTAGCATCTTCAAAATAATCTTTCTGGATTCCATAGGCATGTTCTTTTCGCGCCTTCAGCAGTTCTTCAATTCCATTTACTTTATTCAGGAAAATTTCCTGATCATTTCCCTCCCGGTCCTTATCTACGTAATGGGCTCCGTACAAATCGGGATAAAATACACAAGGATAGCCGTCTTCCCTGAGGAGGATCAAAGCATAGGCAAGAGGTTTGAACCACTCTTCTACAGGAGCTTCAAGGTCTTGTAAAGGCTGGGTATCATGATTATCAACAAGACTTACGGAATGCAGCGGATCAGCCTGAGTAAGAGTGCCATCAAAAATCCTTCTCAGATCATAAGATCCTCCCTCTTTGGAAGCATTGTGGAAATTGTTTTGAAGAGAGCTGTCAAATAAGCTCATGCAACCTTCCGTAACTTCAATATATTTTTGGAGTAAATTCAAATATCCAGGTGCCCAGTATTCTCCAACGGCAAAGATATTTTTACCTGAATTGGACCGGATAAGTGTTAGCCATTCTTTATAAAAATCAAAAGAAATATGTTTTAAAGCATCCAGCCTTACCCCATCAAAGTCGGTCTGATCAAAATACCATTTGGCCCATGCGTTGAGTTCTTCACGAACAAATGGATTGCGATGCTCAATATCATTATACATCAGATAATCATAATTACCTTTTTCATCATCAATCATCTCTTCCCAGTCGTTTCCATATTCAGATTGTATTTTGAAGATATGCGAATCCATTCCTTCGGCATAATCTACGCCGCTGAAACAAGTTGCATTCCATTCAAAGTCAGAATATTTTTTATTTCTTCCAGGGAAAGTAAACTTGGTATAGGACTGTATTTCGATAACATCTGAAATTACCTTTTCTCTGTTATTTTCATCCACTTTTACTGCTTTCATCGTTTCCAGCTCGTCACCACCGGCTTTATGCCCTAATACAACATCTACAATAACCTGGATATTTTGTTCCTTTAAAGCCTTTATTGCTTTTAAGTAATCATCTTTGGTTCCATACTTTGTGGGAATACTTCCTTTCTGGTCGAATTCTCCCAGGTCAAAAAGGTCATAAGCATCATATCCTGTTGAATAACCTCCACTAGTTCCCTTGTAAGCAGGTGGGAACCAAACTGAAGTTATACCAAGTTCGGCTAAATAAGCAGATTGTTTTTGAGCCTCCTTCCAGAGTGTTTGGTTTCCGTCTGAGTACCAGTGGAAAAACTGAATCATCGTTGGGTTCATACATTATAGAATTTGGTTACTACAATGTAGTGAAAATTTCTAATTATTAATGCCCAAACTCCTGAAACGGTATTTTTAGTTGAACAGAAACCTGCTTTTTTTCCTCAGTATTAAGGTGGGCAAGGGATAAGCCTAATAACCTGACAGGTTTATCAAAGGGTCTTAATTCCCAAAGCTTTTTGGAGGTTTTGTAGTATTCTTCTTCAGAAATATAGTAATCTTCTTTTGTCATGCTCCTGGTAAACAGTGAAAAATCTTTATACTTTATTTTTAAAGTGAGGGATCTGCCCAGAATATTATTTTTTTGTAACCTTTGATGTAGTTCTGCACTTAAGCTTTCCAGCTTCTCATTGATTTGCTGTTCATCATAGAGATCTTCAAAAAAAGTCCTTTCTACAGCTACACTTTTCTGGATGCGATGAGGTTTAACTTCTGAATGATGAATTCCACGAACAACATTGTAATAGTAGCTTCCGGATTTTCCGAACAGGCTTACTAATTCCTGTAATGTTTTTTTCTTTAAATCTTTTCCCTTGAAAATCCCCAGCGTAAACATTTTGTTGGCCGTAACTTTTCCTACCCCGTAGAATTTTTCAACGGGTAGTTCTTCCAGAAAACTTTCAATTTTGTCGGGGTGAATGGTTTTTTGTCCGTTCGGTTTATTGATATCCGAAGCTACCTTTGCTAAAAATTTATTAACTGAAATACCGGCTGAGGCAGTAAGACCTGTTTGTTCAAAGATTTTTTTGCGGATTTCTCTCGCAATATCATTGGCGGATTCTATTCCTTTTTTGTTTTCAGTCACATCCAGATAAGCTTCATCCAGGGACAATGGCTCTACCAGGTCGGTATACTCATGAAAGATCTCTCTTATCTTTCTGGAAATTTCTTTGTAACGGGCGAAGCGGGGAGGAACAAAAATGAGATGCGGGCATTTTTCTTTTGCTGTTTTACTTGGCATGGCAGAACGGACACCGAATTTTCTTGCTTCATAACTGGCAGCTGAAACTACACCCCGATGCTCTCCTCCCACGGCAATTGGTTTTCCCCTAAGCGCAGGATTATCATGCTGCTCCACAGAAGCATAAAATGCATCCATATCTACATGTATAATTTTGCGAATGGGAAAAGAAAAATCCATATCACAAAGATATGGATTCATTTATTTCTATATTTCAATAAAATAATATCATTTCTTCAATCTCATGGTAAGGAGCACAGGTTCAAATCCTACTTTTTCATAAGCTTTTACAGCAGATTCATTCTGATCATAAACATCTAACCTTATTTCTTTCATTCCTCTTTCTTCTGACCACTTTATGAGTCTATCTATAACGGATTGATTGATTCCCTGTCCCCTGTGTTCCGGTTTTACATACATAAATCCCAGATATGCATACTCTTTGAAATTAAAATAATCCTTTTCCGCTTTTTTAATCATCGCATATCCCGATGCGACGATTTCATGATCCTTTTCCGCTACAATAAGGGTAGCATCTTCAGACTCGATCAAAGAAACTAAATCATAATAATGAATGGTACCGTTAATAAGGGTAGGATTATAGGGCCTTTCTGCAGTAACTACACCTTGTTCGAATTCAAGAAGAGTTTTCAGGTCTTCTTTTGTTGCTTCTCTTAAAGTTACCATATTATTGTAAAAGTTTATTGATGGTGGCTTGTATTTCAGGATCTTCCGGTGAGATGGCGTAGTATTTTGCAATAGCTGATTTCTGGTCGATCACCATGTATCTCGGAATCCAGTTGAGGTCAATATAATTATTAAAGTCATTTTTCCATCCTGATGCAAACCAATAATTATCTTTGTCTTTCATATCAAATCTTTCAAGGCTTTTATCGAAACCTTCTTTCGATCTTTCCAGAGAAAGAAATACAAAGTCTATGTTCGGATTATTTTTTTCGAGTTCCTGTGCTTTTGGAAGTGCCTTCAGGCAATCTCTGCACCAACCGGCCCAAAAATCAATGACCACCACTTTTCCTTTGTGCTGGTTAAGAATTTCCTGTATAGTAATGCTCTTTCCCTCTTCATTTTCAAGCTTCTGTTGCAAAGCTTCTTTGGAAAAACTGGTTTTAAGTACTTTAGGAACTTCCTGAGAATAAAATGTCCCAAATGTTCCAAGCATAAAAAATATGAATAGCTTTTTCATTTTCAATTTCATTTTTTACAAATCTAAACAATGAAACGAAGTTATGAATTGCTTTTTGGATTAATTGGCAAAAATTTAAGAAATCGAAAAATTCGATAAAAAAGAACTACTGATAATTTTTAACCAGACCTTTTACTACCGTGATTACGTTGGGCATTGCTTTATTGGCTGCATTAAGAACTTCTTCGTGAGAAACGGCTAATGCAATATCGGGTCCGCCAAGATCCGTAATAACTGAAATACAAAAAACATCCATATCCATATGACGGGCAACAATAACTTCCGGAACAGTACTCATTCCTACCATATCACCACCTATAGCTTTTATCATTCCATATTCTGCGGGTGTTTCAAAGGTAGGTCCCTGTAATGCGACATAGATTCCCTGGTGAATTCTAATGTTATTTTCTGAAGCAGTGCGTTCTGCGATACTGATCATTTTTTTATTATAAGGCTCGCTCATATCGACAAACCTCGGGCCTAGTTCTTCTATATTCTTACCACGAAGAGGATGTTCAGGCATCATATTGATGTGATCTTTCAGAATAACAATGTCGGCGACCCTGAATTCAGGATTTACTCCTCCGCAGGCATTGGAAAGAAGTAGGTTTTTAATACCGATCAGATGAAAAATCCTTACAGGAAATACCACAGTTTCGATAGAATGGCCTTCATAATAATGAAAGCGTCCACTCATTATCAATACCTTTTTACCTTCTAAAATACCATATATCAGCTGACCTCCATGACCAGCCACTGTTGTTTGAGGAAAGTTAGGAATGTCTTTATATTCCAATATGTGTATTGGCTGAACTTCATCTTTCAGTTTTCCCAGGCCGGATCCTAATACGATTGCAAAATCAGGTGTATCCTGAATGATGTTTTTGATGAAGGCTGCGGTTTCTTTAATTTTTCCTAACATAATCCGAGATGATTTGATTAAACTCTTCCTTTTTGTCAATGATTACATTGATAGGCCAGTAATAAACAATATCTCTAAGATAGTCAAAGGTTTTTAAACGAACATAATCTTTCTCGGTTGTTAAGATCAATTTATATTCGCCCAGTTTCTTATATTCAGCAATTATTTTTTTGATGTCTTCATCGGAAAAATTATGATGATCCCTGAATTTAAGGTGTTTTACTCTATGTGAAAATTTTGCCAGATGTTCCAGCAATGGTTTTGGATTGGCAATCCCTGTAATTAAAAGAATGTCATAATAATTCAGGTTGTTGTCAGGAAGCATTTTTTCTCTTCCGTATACATTTTCGTCATATCCGATAGATGAAAAGAATACTTTCTGATGACGCTCAGGTCTTATTCTGGAAATATAATACTGTTTGGTCTCCTCCGTCAGTTCATCAGGACATTTGCTGACCATAATAAGATCGGCTCTTTTTACCCCGGCTCTTGATTCCCTGAGATCCCCTGCCGGAAGAAGGTGGTCCCTAAAATACGGGTCATTAAAATCCGTCATCAGAATATTAAATCCTGCTTTGATCGCCCTATGCTGAAAAGCATCGTCCAGTACAAGAACATCCAGGTCCATGTCATCAATGACTTTTTTGGCTCCAGGCACTCTTTCCTCAGAAACTGCAATAACGAAACGGTTCTTAAAACGTTCAAAAAGCTGCATCGCTTCATCACCTACCATTTTGTAGTTGCTGTCATAATTGGTCACCTCATAACCTTTTGTAAGTCTTCCGTAACCTCGGGAAAGGACACCGGTTCTGTAATGTTTGGATAAAAACTGAGCAAGGTACATCACCATTGGCGATTTTCCACTTCCGCCAACGGACAAATTGCCGACATTGATGATCGGCGTTTTGAATTTCGTAGATTTAAAGATCCCCAGATCATACATTGTGTTTCGGATACCCGTTACCAAATGATAACCTACAGAGAAGGGATAAAGGTACCATCTTTTCATACGATTGCAAAAATAGTAATTTTTAAGAGGATTTGGCTGAATATTCTCAATGACTTTTCAACAAATATTTCATAAAATTAAAGTATTTTTGTGGAGTTATTATACTACATTGAGGTACTTTATAGAGTTTTCTTACAACGGTAAAAATTATTTCGGTTATCAGATCCAGCCGGACGCCAATTCTGTACAGGAAGAATTGGAAAAAGCACTATCCACTATTTTACGGGAAGAGATTAAAATTACAGGAGCCGGAAGGACGGATACCGGTGTTCACGCAAAAAAAATATTCGCCCACTTTGATACCCAGGTGGCTTTTAATGATCAGCTCAGTCACAGGCTGAACAGCTTTCTTCCGCCTGATATTGCTGTTAAAAGGATTTTTCCTGTAAAAGATGATTTTCATGCCCGGTTTGATGCCACCTACAGAACATACGAATATTATATTTCTTTAGAAAAAAATCCATTTACACTGGAATCTGCATGGCAACATTGGAAAAGACCTTTGAGTATCGATGCAATGAATGAAGCCTGTAAAATTTTATTCGAGTATGAGGATTTTACGAGTTTTGCCAAATTGAAAACGGATAATAAGACCAATATCTGCCGTATTTACAAAGCAGAGTGGGAACAGGAAGGAAGCGAACTTAAATTTACCGTTTCTGCCAACCGTTTTCTCAGGAATATGGTACGGGCAATCGTGGGGACAATGGTGGAAATCGGTGCAGGAAAAATGAAGCCCGAAGATCTGAGAAAAGTTATTGAAAATAAAAACCGTAATTCGGCCGGCACTTCTGCTCCGGCACAAGGATTATTTCTCGTAGATGTAGGGTATGAATTTTAAAAAAACAAAAAACTATAATCATTATGATGTCTATTTTTATCCTGATTGGAGCGTACAGATACTATGCTGCACTGGCAGAAAGATTTGGGAAAACCAAATGGCATTTTGGACTGTTGGGTATAGGGATCTATCTGGGGTTTCAGGTTGCGTTTTTATTTTGCTATGGTTTCTATATCGCACTTACTAACCCAGGTTCTTTACAGGATAACGATTATACCGGATATAGCCTCGTGAATGTAATAAGCTGGCTATGTGCAATAGCTGTTGTGTGGGGAATTTACCAGTTTCTTGAAAAAAAGTTTACAAAAGAAACCATCCATAAACCAAGCCTGGAAATTGAGGAGATAGGTAGCTAAGAAAATGTATAACAATAGGATATTCATATTTTAAATAATTAATATCCGTTATTTTCTATTGGTATTTGGATAAGTTGTTCTCGCTTTCAAATTATAAAGTGTTATTTTTGCATGGAATTTATTTAATTCTTTTCTTTCAATTTGTACAATGAAAAAACAAGATACCTGGGGAATTATTAAAAGGCTTTTCTTTATCGGAATGAAATTCCGGTCCTGGTTTATCCTTACTTTAATCATTTCCGTTTTACTATCCATCGTTTCTACTTACAGGCCTTACCTTACCATGGAGGTTGTAGATAATGATATCACCAGGCTGCAGGATAAAGCTCTGATGATGAAGCATATCTACATTTTGGTAGGATTGGTTGTTGCAGAAACTGTTTTAAACTTTTTCCTGGTCTATTTCTCCAATTATATTTCTCAGAATGTAATCAGGGATATCAGAGAGAGGTTGTATTCTAAACTTATTTATTTCAGGACATCATTTTTTGATAAAACACCTATAGGACAACTGGTAACACGTGCCGTTGGGGATGTGGAAACCATTGCTACAGTTTATACGGACGGATTCCTTATGGTTTTCGGGGATATTTTGAGAATCGTCTTT
Source organism: Chryseobacterium sp. LAM-KRS1 (assembly GCF_013184525.1). Classification (GTDB taxonomy): domain Bacteria; phylum Bacteroidota; class Bacteroidia; order Flavobacteriales; family Weeksellaceae; genus Chryseobacterium; species Chryseobacterium proteolyticum. The sequence continues at coordinate 550,147 of NZ_JAAOIZ010000003.1, read as the reverse complement.
GTATTAGTGATGATGTTCAGTACTAATGTTCATCTGAGCTATATTACACTGGCTATACTTCCTTTGATGGTGGTTATTACCCGTTTTTTTCAAAAGAGGCTGAAAAAAGCATTTGGAGATGAAAGAACCTGGACGGCGAATCAGAATTCCTTTGTTCAGGAAAGATTAGCCGGAATGCCAATTATACAGGTGTTCAACAGACAGGAAGCTGAATTTAAAAAGTTTGATGATATCAATATTACCCTGAAGGCTGCATTGCTGAAAACCGTTTTTATCTTTTCATTATTTTTTCCTGTAGTAGAACTTATTTCGTCCCTATTTATTGGGTTTATCCTTTTCTATGGAGGATATATTACCATTAGTGCGGGGGTGGTTATTGCTTTTATCCAGTATATTTCAATGCTGATCAGACCTTTACGCCAGATCGCAGACCGATTTAATAATATCCAGCGTGGAATTGTAGGTGCAGAAAGGGTACTGGGATTAATGGATGAGGATTATGCGATGCCTAATCACGGAACAGTAAAAAAAGATCACTTCAATGGTAAAATTGAATTCAGGGATGTTCGTTTTGCTTACGATGAAAAGCAGGAAGTACTGAAAGGAATCAATTTCAAAGTGAATCCGGGAGAAACAGTTGCTATTGTGGGAGCTACAGGAGCAGGTAAATCTACGATCATCAGTCTGATCACGAGGCTGTATGATATCAATTCCGGAGAGATTTTTATTGATGATGTAGAGCTGAAAGATTATGAATTATATAATCTCAGAAGTCATATTGGGGTGGTATTACAAGATGTTTTCCTTTTCCATGGAAGTATCTTTGAAAATCTCTCTTTTGGAGATGAAAGTATTACCCTGGATAAAATAAAAGCAGGGGCCAGAGAAATTGAAGTGGATGAATTCATTCAGCAGCTTCCGGGTGGTTATGATTATGTAGTCAGTGAAAGAGGCTCGTCGATCTCATTAGGGCAAAGGCAGTTATTGTCTTTCTTAAGAGCTTATCTGTCCGATCCGAAAATTTTGATCCTGGATGAAGCTACCTCTTCAATTGATCATGAAAGTGAAAAACTGATTCAGAGGGCTACGGAGAAAATCACGAAAAACAGGACTTCGATTATTATTGCACACAGGCTTTCAACCATTGAAAAAGCGGATAAGATTATCGTAATGGAACATGGTAAAATTGTAGAAGAAGGAAAGCATTTGGAGTTGCTTGATCAAAATGGGTATTATTCCACATTGTATAAAGCACAGCTGAGACATGAAGTAGAAATGGAAGAAGAAAACCGGGCGTCAAAATAATAATCGTCATAGATAACAGAAATAAAAAAGAGAGCTGAAGTTGCTCTCTTTTTTGTTTTTAGAATTTTAGTTTTTGGGTGATCACTTTTCCGTTTTCCAATGTTGCCCGGACTGTTACTACTACATTTTTGGCATTTAATGGAGCGGTAATTTCTGTAGATTTCATATTGGTTTGGTTCACCAGAATTCTTCCTGAGGCATCATAGATTACCAGCGAGGTAATTTGCAGGTCACTTTTTATGTACACTGAATTTTCTGCCTGTGTAATAAAGGTTTTGTTTTCAATTGCATTTTTAGCGGACAGGGTTCTTGGTTCAATGATCACTGAATAATCTTCTATCTGTCCGTATTTAGGAGTATAACAAGCGGTAACGGTTGTTCCGTTATATTCACCAATTACCCTCATTCTTAAAGGAGTATTGGCTACAGCATTTGAAGGTGGAGTTACTGATGCTGTTGCAGTGGAACCTGCTGCTATATTGCTTTGGTTCAGAACCAGCTCCGTTGTTTCATTAAATTGTCCATCGTTGTTGTAATCGATGTATGCTTTTATAATATGAGGATTGTTTGTTCCGGGAGTAATGGTAAGGGTCGTTGAGGTGCCTGAAGGTATTGTGGTTTTGGAAATTCCCAGGCAATAATTTCCCGTAAAATTTTCGTAGAAATTATTAGTGGCAGCCTTGTAATTGGTTGAATAATTATTAATGTTTCCAAATTTGACAGAAGTGATTCCTATGTTATAATTTCCTGGATTCGTTATTGTTGTTGGGGTGCAAGCTGTGGTTAAAGATGTATTGTTGTTAGGTGTAGTGCTACTTGCGACCGGAGAATTGATTAAAGATTGTCTGTACTGTAAAAGCTGGGCTGTAGCTCTGTCGGACTGTCCCGGGGTAAAGAGATCTCTGAAACAAAAAGTATAAGACATTACATTCCTTTCACCTCCTGCATAGGTAACGCTTGTACATGGGTTGATCTGACCGGTCTGACATGTATAGGGAACGGAAGAGTGATAAAGGCTTTTCATGGGTTCTGTATCGCATACCAGATCTCCTTGTAATGTACAATCGGTATTAGCAGGACAGGCCCCGGTAGAGTCGTTGAATCCTTCGTGGGTGTGACGGAGTCCTAACGCATGTCCGAATTCATGTGCCAGTGTTTGCGCATTTACAGATGATGCGCTTGTAGACATAAATGCATAATCATTGCTGCCACCCGGGTAATAGGCAAAGCCATTAAGGGTCCCTGAATTAGAGGCTAACTTTTTTACCACATAAATATTATAATACTTACTGGTATCCCACATTCCCAGGGCTGTAATTTCGGATGCCGTTACAGCATTGGTCGTATTGTCATTGTTTACACCACCGCTTACATATTTTGGAAGATGGGAAGCATTGATCCTGTTGATCCCGTTGGTCGCTGTACAGGTGGGACTGATTTTCGCAAAAACAAATTTTACAGGGAGTATGGCACTGGATGATGACATGCCGCTTGAAGAACTTCCGGAAAATACTCCGTTAGTGTAATTAACCCATGCAATAATGTCGGCATCCGACTTGTTGTTTACTGTTCCGACCGCGCTTCCGTCCCCTACAACATGGACAACAACGGGAATTTCATATACCTGATTCTTATTAAGGGTAGATGCTAGTTTTCCACTTTTAATCAGTTTGGATAACTCTAAGTTAAAAGCATCATCCCGAGCCTTTTCTTCGGGATGCCGTTCATAATGTTTTCGCATTAATTCGTCGGTACCGCATTCTATTAAATCAGTTTTTTGAGCGTAAAACTGGCTGCATGAAGAGCCTAAAATAATAGCTAGTAGTACTTTTTTCATAATATAATTGTTAGTGGTTTTAATATAATCATATTAAAAATAAACAAAAATATCAATAGTATGGGAAATAATTTAAGGCGTTTATAAAGACCTTGAAGGATTCGAAAAAGATGATGTTGAATATTTCACAATAGCCTATTTCTTTAATTTCATCGTCCATTATTATTTTGTGGATACAAATCAGAATTTAAATCCGATACTAAAATAAGCCCGCCAGAAATTAAGTGCATCGTTTCTGGATATATTTACGTTAATGGGACCTAAAATTGATTCATATCCCAGATTAAGTCCATAACCAATAAGTTTGGAATTGCTCTTGAAAGGGGATAGCTTGTCACTTATTGCAGCATAGTGAAAAGAGGGTGTGAGGAAAATCCTGTGATAAATCCGGTACTGAACCTCAAGTCCTAGCTTGGCAACGGAATTTATAGGAACTTCTTTTTGCCTGAACCCGTTAAATTCAGGATTCATTCCGTCAAAATTATATTCACTTCCTCCCAGATTGAATTTCTGATTGAGAAAAAGATAAGGGATACCCTCTGAAGATCCAAGAGTTTGAGGAGAGAAGTTGGTTCCTAAAAAAGCATTTGCCTTAACAGATACCTTTTTATTGATTGGAATAATATAATTTTCATTGAGCGTTAATGTGATCAGGTTCTTGGGTTTATAATATCCTTCAGCCCCGGGATTTAAGTATTCATAGAGTGTAGGTTGTATTTCTTTCAGATCATAAAGGTTGTATTGATCTCCAAAATAATATTTCGTTATAAACTGAAAATTGTTTCCTGAAGTAGGATAATATCTGGTATTGAAGCTGTTTTGATTGAATTTAAAATACAGATCAAGATTGGTATGATAATATACCTTTTTACTGTACAGGTCAGTAAAGGTCTGGCTAATCCTGTCTACAGACCGGTTTAATTTTTCAGCGTTGAATTCTAATCCGAATGAAGCCATCGTATTCGGATGAATAGAATAATTGACCGCTGTATTTGCTTTAATGCTTCTGTAAATATAGTTGGGGAAAAATAAATTATTTTCAACATCATTGTTTTCTGAGAATCTCAACAGGAGGTCGTTACTTTTAAGAAAGGAAATATTTCCTTCTGTACTTAACCACCAGCGGTAATCCGTATCCAGGAATTTCTGGAACTGCAAACGGGCCTTGAAACGTTCCGAAATATCTACAGTTGCTGTGGCCCGGAATTTTGCTTCTGCATAATCCCGGTAGGTATAATTCAGGATGATCCCTACGGATTGTTCATTATCATAGTGTAGGGCTAATTTAAGCATGCTTGGTGTGGATCTCTTTACGAAAATGTTCATAATTAAACCGTTTTCCGAATCTGTGTAAGTATAATACACCCTGTCATACTGTCGAATTCCAAAAACCTTGTCGATAGCAGCATTTACTGTTTTGGCATCGTAATATATACCCTCCTTTAATCCCATCAGGTTTTTAATAGTTTCAATCTCGGACGGATTAGTGATGGGTGTACCATTATCTTCACTATAAGTAAACTGTATGGTCGGTTTTTTAACCTCTTCAACAAGTTTGTGCTCATAAGTAATTCCCAATCTGCGTTGCTCGTTGGCTAAGGCTATAAATTCCGGAAGGTGTCTTTTAGCTTCTGCTTCTCCTATTTTTATGATTTCCTTGTATTTTCTGAAGTCTTTAGTGGTGTAATCATTAAGTGGAGTTACAAAATCCACCATGATATCCGACATCTTCTTTTGTTCATTAAAATCCTGTACAGAATGGAATGCATGTGTCTGATAGATCATTTTCATCGGATTTTTGATCTCATCTTTTGTGAAAAGCCTGAATCCTGTATAGCCTCCGATAATATAATCAGCTCCCATATCTTTTACTTCCTTTACCGGAAAATTACGGTCGAGGCCACCATCTACAAGAAGTTTTCCATCAATATAAACCGGTGCGAATGCGGCAGGTATGGCTAAGGTAGAACGAATAGCCAGTGCAAGAGAACCTTTTTTCTGCATAACCAATCCACCATTCACAATATCGGATGATGTAAGTTGAACAGGAATAGGAAGCTTACTGAAATCGTTAATATGTTTTGCCGGAAACGTTAATGTATTGAGAACTTCACCCATATATTGCCCTTCTATAAAGGATCCCGGTAGAGAAGGCCGGCCATCGTTTACCGGAAATTCAAGAATATATTTATTGTACTCATCTTTTTCGCTGATATTGACCTTGTTGTAGGGGATTTTGTTACTAAGGATCCTTTTCCAGTTCATGCCGTACACCATTTTTTTCAATTCTTCACCATTATATCCCATAGCATATAATCCACCGAGAATTCCACCCATACTGGTTCCGGTAATATAATCTATTTTAATCCCTAGTGAATCTATTGTTTTTAAAATTCCCAGATGCGCAAAGCCCTTGGCACCACCTCCGCTAAGCGCTAACCCAAACTTTGTGTCTTTTGTCATGGGAGGCATTTTCTTTATGGTGTCTTGTGCAGAAAATAAACAAAATATGCATATAAGAAAGACAGTGAGAAAATTTTTCATTTTAATAGGCTTACTTCAAATTAGCAAAAAAGACCATCGGGGTCTATTAAGGATTTCAATAGGGGATCTTTTTTTTAAAACTACAGAATGTGAAATTTTGAATCGTGTCAAAAGGAGTTGTATGATCTGATGAAATACACTGTATCTTTTCGAAATGGTTGGCGAACTGCTTTTCCATGGACTCCTCATCGTATTGCTTAATCTCCAGACCACTGCATTTTGTAGGTCCGTTTTTTGAAAAAGTTCCTAACACCATAAATCCTTTTATGCTTTTCCCTGCAATATTCAGATAGCTGGAGATTTGTTCTTCTTCGGTTAAAAAATGAAATGTGGCCCTGTCGTGCCAAAGATCATATTGGAATTCAGGTTCGAATTTAGTAATGTCCGTAACAATAAATTTCACTTTTTCGGATTTCTTTCCTAAACGCTTTTTTGTCTTTTCCAATGCATTCGCAGAAATGTCTAGCACCGTGATATCCTGATATCCTCTGTCAATCAAAATATCTACAAGACGACTTTCACCTCCGCCAATATCTATTATTTTAGCGTCTTTTTTTAAGTCAAATGATGCAATGAAATCCAGTGATATTTCAGGTTTTTCCTGTGTCCAGCTTACCTGATCAGGACTTTTTGTCTCGTATACTATATCCCAGTGATTTTTATTCTTTGACAAATCCATAAGGAGTGTTGTTTTTAGCAGGGCTAAATTACAAAAGACCTGATGAAAGAAAATATTTTAATTGATTTATTTTTATTCAACCAGCTGTTTGTTGATTTCTTCGAATTTTTTAATAAGCTCATGGAGTTTTGACTGTTCTTTCCTTATGGTTTTAGGTCTTATGTAAAACCAGTTAAAGGCAATCCATATAAAAGTTAATGAATACGCAAAAACAGCCATAAATGTTGTCATCCTTGAAGTGTATTCATACATGTAGAGACTGATTCCTGCCAATAACATAGTGAAGTAAAGATTGGTCATGAACGTTTGTACAAAACCCTGTTTGCTTTTCAAAACATACAGGCTATGCAAATAGTCACTGTTGGATTGGTCGGTGTTGGTTTTATAAAAGAATGTAAACAGCCTGTTGTAAGCAAACAGGAAAATTACCATTGCCAGAATAATCAGTACGATTCCGATTTTTGTGCTGAGTAGCTGAGGTTGATAATGATACCATATCAGACCTATAAATATACTGGTTAAAAGTAACATTACATTGGTCAATATAAGTTTTTTCAGATTTTTGCTTTTATAGGACTCCAGTTTAGCAAGCAAATCTTTAAGGTCGGGCTTATTTACTTTTTGTTGTTGCCAGATATTTTTAAAATCTATATTAGTAGGTTCCATGTTCCCTGAATTTTTGAGTTAATTTTTCTTTTATTCTGTGGATTTTTACCCTGACATTGGATTCTGATAATCCCACGATACTGGCTATTTCGGCCTGTTTTAATTCTTCCAGTTCTAAAGAAATAATGATACGGTCTGTTTCCGGCAATTCGGAGATGAATTTATAAAGAAGTTGTATTTCAGATTCCATGGATTCCTGTTTCTTTTCCTCTAAATTACCTGGTAAATCAGCTTTTGTGAATCTTTTCTCCCTTTCAATCTGTCGCAGGCAATTATTGGAGGCGATCCTGAAAATCCAGGTTCCCACAGAAGATTCATTTCTGAATTTAGGAAGTTGCTGCCATACAATGATAAATGTTTCTTGTGCAATGTCCTGTGCCCATTCGGAATTGTTTACATATCCCATACACAGGCGGAATATTTTTTGCCAGTATACTTCGTAGATTTCCTCAAATACCATTATTTTGCAGATAAGAAGTTATTCAACTGGTTGAAATACCATTCCTTATCATCATACATGATGAAGTGTAAACCTTTAGTAGCATATTGTAAATTTGCATTTTTCATATTCTTATATTGATCTTCCATGGCTGGTTTAAAATTAGTAAAATAAGACTCTAATAATATAAGTGAAGGGCAGTGTATATTTTTTATTTTTTCCCGGAGGTCAGTATTCGAGAAGTCACAATACATTTCTGCAAAAGTCTTACGGTCTGATTGCTGACTCCATCCGATCACAGTTTCCTGCATGGAAGTATCCGCCAAAAGCTGGGGGATAGATTTCAGCTGCATCTGACGAAATTGATCATCTGTCATGGCTGTCATTTTATTGATGGTAGCAGAGCAATCATTGTTTTCCTTAGATGTAAAAGAAGGATTCATTAATGCCGATAAGCACGGCAAAGCATCTACAACGATAATCTTACCCACTAATTGTGGATGATCTGCAGCCAGAGCGAGGGCAAGGCCTCCACCCATACTATGCCCGATGATAACAGGCTTGTCAATTCTCTGGTCACTGATGAATTCTGCAATTTTGTTTTCCCAGTTTTTAAAGCTGGCGCCGGGCTGAGGCTTTGCACCTGCGAATCCTGCCATTGTTAAAGTATAGCAAGTAAAATTCTTATCAAACTTTAGGGTCGTTTCATTCCATACATCTCCCGAAGAGGCAAAACCGGGGATTAAAATCAGGGCTTGTTTCCCACTTCCTGATTTTTTAACCTCAAAAGGATAGGATTTTGTTTGTCCGAACACATTAGCACATAGAGCTAAAAATAAAAATATCACGGCAAGGAATGTCAATTTTTTCATTTCATTTAAGATTTAATGGTTAATTTACATTTTAGATACAGGCCTGAAAAAAATGTTACAAAATTTTTAAAATAATTTTAAATCTTATGAATAATTTCCGGAATACCCCTTTAATAAAGGGTATTTTAAATTGAAAGAAATCAGATTAAACCCTTGAATTTGCGGTTGGTCCTCATTTTGTGGAGGTTATCGGTTATTTTTTTTAAAATATTATGCATTACTTATTATAATAGGTACGGTTTTTGCAGACTATAGAAATTAATAAAAATTTTGTGAAGCCTGTTGTTTGTATTCGAAAATTCACTAAATTTAATAAATATTTACAATTGCCCCTTATAATGATAGGGGTGTTGGAGATAAAATCGTAGTTTTTTAATTAAATCCAAAATACCAATGAATAATATACAAGATGAATTTCAAGTTCTGAAGGACGAGCTAAGAAAATTGAATATTGAAGTAAAGAAAGTAGTAAAAGTAGGAAACGGAAGCATGGACTTTCATGAGGTTTTCTACAAATCGCCAAGATATGAAGAGGTGAAAACAATTTATGTACAGCGTCATAATCTGGATGATCTTATTGTGAAATTCAGACAAGCTTATAGCTAAAATAAAAGACGCGCCGCAGATTTCTGCGGCGCGTTTCATTCAGGGTCAGTATATTTTTTAATCCTTATTTAATGCTGATGTTTCTTTAGTATCTTTCATTCTGGCATAAACAATCAGTGAAAAGAAGATACATGCTGTAATATACCAATAGAAATAAGGTTCCATATCGGCCTGCTTAAGCCAAAGGGCAATATATTCCGCCGTACCTCCAAAAATAGCTACTGTTAAAGCATAAGGTAAGCCAACACCAAGTGCCCTTACTTCCGAAGGGAAAAGTTCTGCCTTAACAACTGCATTAATGGAAGTATATCCGCTTACAATAATCAATGCTGCCATAATTAAAAAGAAGGCTCCCCACATTGAGGTCGTCGTGCTTAATGCTGTAAGCAAAGGTACTGTGCAAAGAGTTCCTAAAACTCCAAATCCCAGAAGCAAAGGTCTTCTTCCTATTCTGTCTGATAATCCACCAAAAACAGGTTGAAGACAGGCAAAAATAAATAATGATACGAAAGAGATAAGGGTAGACTGTTCTTTTGTCAGATGAACCGTATTTACTAAAAATTTCTGCATATAAGTGGTATAGGTGTAAAAAGCCAACGTTCCGCCTAATGTTAAACCTACTACGGTGAGAAGGGCTTTAGGATGTTTAAGCAATTCTTTTATAGTTCCTTTTTTCTTCTCGCTCATTTCCTTTTTGTTTTCAAAAGCTTCCGTTTCATGAAGGTTAGCCCTCAGATATAATGCAATAACGGAAAGGGCTGCACCGATGATAAAAGGAATCCTCCAGCCCCAGTCTTCAAGTTGTGCCTCTGTAAGAAGTACCTTTTGTAAAACCAACTGGATCCCCAATGCAATTAACTGCCCTCCGATCAGGGTTACATATTGAAAGCTTGAATAAAAGCCTCTTCTGTCTTCTGTCGCCATTTCACTGAGGTAGGTGGCTGAAACGCCATATTCTCCTCCTACACTCAATCCCTGCAATAGCCTTGCAATTAAAAGAAGGATCGGAGCCAGAATTCCTATAGTTTCATAAGTAGGCGTAAGGGCAATAAGTAAAGATCCGAATGACATTAGTAAAACTGAAAGGGTCATCGCTCTTTTTCTCCCTATTTTATCTGCAATACTTCCGAATAACCATCCGCCGATAGGTCTCATCAGGAAACCAACTGCAAATATTCCGGCAGTATTCATCAGTTGTGCATTAAGATCCGAGTCAGGAAAAAATGAATTGGAAAAATAGATGGCAAAGGCAGCATAAGCATACCAATCGTACCATTCCACTAGATTTCCGATAGAACCACCCACAATGGCTTTAATCCTTTGGGCTGTTGTAATTTGAGTAGTATTCATAGGGGTAATATATTAAATTTTTAAAGTATAATTTGAAGTGATAGTAAAAATTCTCCTTTTCTGTCAAAAATTGTTTTGGAAACGAGATCATAGAGTGGTCTGCTGCTGTATTGTACAACAATTCTGGCATTTTGGCCGTATAAGTAAAAATTTGCTCCCACATCATAATAACTGCCGTTCTGATTTAATGCTTTCATGTCCTTTAAAGCATAATTGAAGAAAGGCTGAACCTTCAGTATTTTACTGAATTTAGGAAGAACGAATCCTACCTGTGAAAACCAGATATTTCCCGTACCCATCAAAATCCTGTTGTTTCCAGCACCTTCCAGTGCTTTTTGCCCTGTAAATTGTGGATCAGGAGTTCCTGGGTTCAGGAGTCCGCTTACTCTTAAATAGTTGGGTCCGTAATTATAATTATAGAATACAGAATACAAGGTCAGTCCCATTTCCTTACTTTTATTTCCCAAAGGCAGCTCTGAGTAGATATCTGCTCCGAAGACATTGGCAGCATGAGACTCGAAAACATTTTCTGAGGGTTGAGATTGTGTTGCATCTTTAGTACTGTAAAAACCCGTTCCGATATTCAAAACTTTTCTGGCAGCCAGATTATTACCCGGTAGAAAAGAAGTTACCGTTGTTTCTTTATTGAAAAACTGATAGAATGCATAACCTGAGTAAGATAGTTTTCCGCTTTGGTTATTATCCACAGCAGGTCCTCCTACAACGGGCTTCAGATTAGTAGCAAAAGGCTTGTTGATACTGAATCTGTAATTTAACCGATCAAATTCTCCATGTACAAAAATACCGAACTGTCTTGAAAACTGATCTGCAATTTCGATGGCCGGAAAATTGAAAACAGGGATGTCACCGGCAAGCATTTTTGTCGTACTTGCATTAGTCAATCTGCTTACGCCATTCCAGGAGTGAAGCCCGGCACCCAGATACAAATTGTTTTTATTGGGTTTTCCGGTCTGAAAATCATTTCGTGGTATAATAGCCAGCTCATTATAGGCATCATGAAAGAAAAAAGGGGCTTTCTTTCCGGCTCCATTATTTCCTGTTCCCGATCCTCCTCCGGAAATAAAAGATTGGTTATTAATTCCCATTTGTAGAAAAACTGAATAAAATGGTGTAATCTGACTCTGAATAGTTAGCCTCATTCTTCGGATTCCTGCATCATATGTTTGCTGCTGGGGAACGCCATTCACGAGTGTTCCCGGATTATTGTCAATACTTCGCAACCAGATCTGACTGGAAATACCGAATTTCAGCCATTTGTCTCCTTTGGGATTCAGGTTGATTTTAAGCTCTCCGATATCTAAAGGATTTTTTTCTGATATAACTTCTTCAGGATTTGTACTGACCTTTGCAGTATCCTGGCTGTATAGTAATTGTAAGGCAGCCAGGCCGAAAATGATGAAAAGTTTTTTCATTGATGCTATTATTTGCACCTAAACAATACATAAATTCTGAAGTTTTTCTGAAGTTTTGATCAGAATTGAAGATTTGTTGTTATGTTTTTGAATTTCAATCTTTTATTTTGTGAAATTGATCTTTAAAGTATGAAAATTGTTTTCAAAATGATAAGTAATTTCAGTGTCATAAATCTCCAAAATCTTCTTCACGAGTGCCAAACCGATCCCAATTGAGTTTTGATCAGGGTTTCCGCGCTTGAATCTTTTGAACAATTCTTCTGTAGGAATAGTTGGAGGATTTCCGGTATTGGAAATCTCAAAATAATCTTCGGTAAGGGTTACTGTGATCTTTCCATTTTCGATATTATGCCTTTTTGCGTTATTGATGAGGTTATTGATCACAATAATAGCCAGGTTCTCATCAAAATTAAGGTAAACCTCTTCCCGGATATTCCTGGTTAATGATAGGTTCTGAATTTCAAAGATATCCTCGAAATACTGAAGTCGTTCACTAAGCAGCTCTGAAAAGTTGATATGATTCGATTCGCTTTTTTCAAAATGCTCCAGCTTAGCTAATAGAATAAGGGATTGATTAATAGAAGAGAGCCTGTCCAGTTCATCGTTCATTGATGAAAGAGTAAGCAGTTGTTTTTCTGAGAGATCGCTATCCATCAGTAACTCGATCTTTCCTTTAATGGAAGCCAGTGGAGTTTGGAGCTCGTGGGAAGTGTTTTCCGAAAGTTCTTCTAATAAATGATAGTCCTTTTTTGAACTCTCGGACATTTTTAGCAAAAACCTGTTTAAGGATTTAAATTCCTCGGTCTCTGTTTTCATAAGGCTCATAGGCCTGTTATTCTTAAGACTGAATTTTTTGATCTCTTCTATAGCATGATAGAAAGGTTCAAGAATCTTCTTTGAAACCAGGACCCCAACAATGATCGTAAGAATAATAAGAAACACCATGATCCAGGCAACCACCATAATAATGCTTATCAGAAAATGGTTTTCAATGATGGTGATGTATCTTACGCTGGTTATGGCATATCTTTTTTTATGAATGACAGGGTAGGTTATAACGGTAATTTTATTGATGTAAGACTGTACACTTTTATTCCAGATGTACTTTTCTTCAATAATTTTTTCTTTGGTATTCTTGTAATCGGACGGTAGGATCTTAACCTGGGTTTGTCTGTGGTGTATGGTAAGATAATCGTATGTGGAATCTTGTGCCAACTTATTGGCCACATAAGCATTAAGATCTTCAAGTTTGAGGATCGCTGAACGCATCGTTGCCCTTTCAAAGGCAAAATACAAAATCGTAAAGCCTGTGGTAAGGACAAAGAAAACCAGGATAGTAAATGCTCTGGCAAAACGAAAGCTTAAATTCATTTATCAATCCATTTATAACCCAACCCATAAACAGTCTGCAGATAATCTTTGCCTCCTCCGTCAATAATCTTTTTTCGCAGATTTTTCAAATGCTGGTATACAAAATCTATATTATCCACACTATAAGTATAATCTCCCCACAGGTGACTTGCTATAGCCTGTTTGGAAAGCATTCTGTTTTGATTATTAATAAAATAGATCAGTAGGTTGAGTTCTTTTTTGGTGAGATTCAGTAGTCGCTCATTCACTTTACATTCTTTTGATTCCAGATCAATAGTAAATTCATTGAAACTTAAGATGCGGTTGGTTTCCGGTGTTTTTCTCCTGAGCACGGCTTTTATTCTGGAATGCAGTTCCGGTAATGAGAAAGGTTTGGTCATATAATCATCGGCTCCTTCATCCAAACCTGTCAGTTTGGTATCCAGGGAGTCTTTGGCGGATACAATGATGATGCTGGATTCCGGAGCATCATTTTTAATATGTTTCAGGATTTCCAATCCATTTCCATCCGGAAGCATCAGATCAAGTAGGATGCAATCATATTCGAAAAGCTCAATTTTTTCTAAAGCTTCTTTTGCATTAGTCGCCACTTCACAAACATAGTCTTCTTTTTTAAGATAATCTGTGATGTTGGAAGCAAGATCTTTATGGTCTTCGATGATAAGGATTTTCATAAAATTATAATCCGAAATACATTATTAGGGCTTAAAGATATAAAAAAAGTGTTCTAATTTCCAGAACACTACCTGATCAATCATTTTTTATGTATCCAGGTTTTAAAAACGATATCCTAGTGATAATCCGATTCTGAAGCCTGCCCAGGGACCATCTACTTTTATCCGGGCTCCATTGGGATTGGTTTCTACGGTATATTTTACAAACGGGATGTCCAGATTTTCGATCTCTTTTTTTAGCTGTTGTTGCATTTCAGGGGTCAGCAGATAATCACTTGTCAGCGTAAAGTCACCTTTTCCACTACCATAATGTGCACCGGCAATCCAGAGATCTAAAACAAGATTTTGGCTTTTGGTAAGAAAGAATTGTACCCCGACCATTAATCCACCACTATTACCATTGGTATTCCCTGATCCTTTCAATGGAATCTGATAAGTAACTCCATTGGTGGGTTTAAAATCATAATAGAAATCAAAAGTATTAGAACTTACTTTTGAATATCTGTAATACGGGGCTACGTAAAAGCCTTTTCCGTATCCTGCTCCTAAATAGAAACGAGGCTCGACAGTAAAATTAGTTGCTTTAATCCTTAAATTCTGAAATCGCTCTTCATCTTTATCTTTTAAAAATGCATTAATGAACGGAACCTTTCCTTCAGGCATTGTTCCAAATCCTACATTCACAGAGAACCACTGATTGAAGGCTCTTTCATATGACAAATTAATGTTCCTGAATGCATATGCTGTGACATTGGTTTTAATGATATTCATTTTTTCTGCAGAAACAGGAGTGACCTCCTGTGAACAGACTTTCGAAAAAAGAAAAGGGAGGATAAACAGGAGATATTTTTTCATGATTCTAAATTTAATAATGGAGTTTATAATAATAGCAGCAAAAAATGGGCAATAGTGTATAGAAATGAATAATTAAATGAAAAATAAACTATTTATATAAAGTTAGTTAGGAATTTATTGATGACTTGAATCCGTATATCATGTAATACATATAAGATTCTGCTTGTCCTATTTTATATTATTCAATTTCTGACATGAAAAAAACATTATGTGCCGCCCTTTTTCTTTGTGGAGTTTTTGTGTTTTCGCAGGAAAACATCAAAAGCGATACTATTGATCAAACAAAGACGGCAGAAATCCAGGAGGTGATTATAAAGTCCCAACGTAAAAAACAGTTTGCAGACAAAGCAGTATATACTTTTGATAAAGCAGCGTTAGAAAAGGCCCGTTACGCAAAGGACCTATTAAAGACATTACCGGAATTACAGTTGGATCCTGTTTCGAATACTTTGAAAAGTACGAAAGGAGGAACTTCTTTATTTCTTATTAATGGAATTGAAGCTACGGATATGCAGATCCGGAGTATAGCACCCAGTGAAGTAGTAAAAGTTGAATACTATGATATTCCACCCGCAAGGTGGGCAACAAGAGCGGATACGGTTATTAATGTGATTACCCGGTCTACAGAGACAGGATATGTTTTTGGAACCGATGTAATGACAGCATTGAATACAGGATTCGTAAATGGATCAGCATATGCCAATTTTACAAAAGGCAAAAATAATTTCGGTTTGGAATATTCCATGAATTTAAGAGATTATGACAACCGGAGAGTACGCAGTATCTATGACTATCAGCTTGATAATTCACATTATCTTTCCGATGAAAATAAGAAAGATCATTTTGGATATACCTCTCAAAATATTGCTTTAAGGTATACCCGTATGGTGCCTGATAATTATTCATTTCAGGCAAAACTGAATATGGATATCCTTCATACTTTCGTAAATGGTAAGGGAGAAAGTACTTTCACAAAAGGTGATGTTACGGAAGGGCATACCATGATGAAAAGGGGAGGGACGGATTACGTAACACCGACACTTGATCTTTACTTTTCAAAAAAACTGAGTAAAAAAGATGAATTAAGTTTGAATGTCGTGGGTTCCCATTTTACCACAGATACTTCAGAATTTACAAAAGAATGGATCACCTCTTCAGGGAATTCAGTTTTTGATAATGATATGAATCTTACAGCTAAACAGACGGGTTTTGTTGGAGAGATTGCCCATACTCATGATTTTGAAGGTGGAAAACTTTCTTCAGGGTATCGTATCTCGAACACCTCTATCTCCAATGATCTCCAAAACCTTGCAGGATTTTCACAGTATAAAGTGAATTATTTAGAGCAATATTTCTATACAGAATTTTCCGGTAAAATTGAAAAGTTTACGTACCGTGTTGGTGCTGGTCTTACCAACATTCATAATAAAAGTGCTGAAACTACTTTTGATGAATGGTCTATTACTCCAAAAGTTATTTTAGGATATCAGCTGAAAGGAAATCAGAGTCTTCGTTTTACAAGCAGCTATAAACCAAAGAGTCCATGGAGTGCTGCATTGAGTAGTAATGTGGTTCAGATGGCACCGAACATTGTGCAAAAAGGAAATCCATTTCTTAAGTCACAGCTGACATGGGGAAATAACCTGATCTATTCACTGAACAATAAGTATTTTGATTTTAATGCTAATTTATTTTATTCAGATACCCGACGTACGATCAACCAGTTTTATGTGATGGACGATACTTTTGGAGGATATGCCCTTACCTACGAAAATGCAAAAAGCTCGAAACAGTATGGACTACAGCTTACGGGGTCCTATAAGCCTTTTGGGAATAATCTTCTTGTGATCAAAGCTATGGTTGCTCCTTCATCTGAAACCGTAAGAACGAGCAAGGGCGCATTGATCAAAAATAATTATATCGCCAATAATCTGGAATTATCTTCGGAGTACAAATCATTCTCACTACAATATCAGGTCAATATTCCTGTGTATTTACTTAGTGGTGCATTTCTCAATACCAATGAGAATGCGAATCATGTTTTCGTTAATTATAAACACAAAGACTGGACATTCTCTACAGGATTGTACTGGATTGGAATGCCTTCGGAATACAAGACAAAAAGCCTTCCTGAAAGCGTGGTCAACTATTCACGAAACAGCCAGATTATGAATAATAAGTCGATGTTTGTTCTGGGCTTCAGCTATGATTTCTCAAAAGGAAAGAAAACGGATATGCAGAAAAAACTTAATAATTCTACAGCTCCTGCGGCTACTTTTTAATCATGCATATTTTTATCATAAGAACAGCTCCGGAGAATCCGGAGCTGTTTTCTGTACGTTAAATATTTTCTGTTTTAATTTTGCGCGATCATTCTGCGATAAGCATGAATGTCTTCAATAGTGACTACACTCATTCCTTTTTTTTCCGCGAAATCTACAATTTCGGGTAGTCTTGCCATAGAGCCGTCTTCATTGGTGAGTTCACAAAGAACCGCATCGTCCCCAAGATTTGCCATCTTTACCAGATCAACACTTCCTTCCGTATGACCTCTTCTTTCAAAGACGCCTCCTTTTTTGGCAACAAGAGGAAAGACGTGTCCCGGGCTTGCAATATGGTCCGCCAAAGCATTTTCTGCTATGGCAGTTCTGATCGTGGTTACCCGATCCTTTGCAGAAACACCGGATTCCACTCCTTCTTTTGCTTCAATGGAAATGGTAAATGCGGTTTGATTTTTACTGTTGTTGGTCTCTACCATTGGTCGCAGATTAAGATGCTTGCTTTTTTCTTCCGAAATGCATAAGCAAACAATGCCGCTGCATTCACGGATCAAAAGTGCCATATCCTGTTCTGTAATGGTAGAGGCAGGGAAGATGATATCGCCTTCGTTTTCGCGATTCTCGTCATCCACAAGAAGGATGCCTTTGCCCTGTTGTAATTTTAAAAGTGCATTTTCTACACGTTCTCTGGAGGAAACTCCGAATTTTTCTAATAATTTTTCCATGTTATTTTACTTTAAAAGTTAAAATACACTTCGGTACATGGAAATGAAATACGCACCAATAAGTCCATAAGGCAAGCTTATTGATCGTTTCATTTTCTTCTCCCATCCAGACTTTAACTGTCGGTTTTGGAATTTCACCAAATCAGTCCTTTAATGAAAAAGGAGTCGCGGACTATAACCGCCGGTAGGGAATTTCACCCTGCCCCGAAGAAAACTTATGCCAAGTTTTACTGTATGTCTTGTTTACTTGTTTTTTTAATTCATTAATTCATTAATTAGTATTTAACGCACAGGCTGCTAATTTCGGGAAGTTTTTTGAAATGGGAAATGATTTTTGAAATTAATTAAGGATATCAGGATGTTTTACCGGTATATTTTATATAGAGAAATGCACGAAATTACAACTCCGGAAAGAAGTATCAATGAACGTACCCAATTCATGTGGCTCCATTCTTTCCACGTTTGCATAGCAATTTTGGGATCGACAGGTTTTTGTCCGAAGAGAATATCATTTCTAGGAAAGAAATACATTACTGTAAATACATCAGCAAGAACAAAAAGGATGAATGCTGAAATTATATACCCCCGGATCTGAGGATATGGATTCCACAAAAAAATGATCACCGCTAATCCGATGAGGTGGTGGAGAGGTCCTGTTATTTTAAAGAAGTCTGCCGGTGTTTTCTGCTGAAAATAATTTTTTGCCGTTTCAAGGGAATCGGGAATGTTGCTACCCCAGTTCGGGGCATCGACAAGGGAATTGTAAAGGTTGACAAATAATATTCCGCTTCCGATCAAGATGTAGAGATATAAAATAAAAAGCTTCATAATAAAGTATGGTATTATGAAATAAAATTATTTCATAGAGGATATTAAAAATTGTATAAATCGGTCCTTTTTGAATGGAAAAGATTTTTTTAGGACAGATCATCCTATAAGGAACGCTACTACTTTTCGATTGTTAATTAAAGAATGCTTACAAACGGTATTTCATAGGGTAGAACTTGTTTCTGTAGCGCGTTCTGTGCTCTAAAATTACAATCCATTCAAGACTTTATTTGAATGGATTGTTAGTGATCTTTTAGTATTAATTTTGATGCTCAGTTTGTTTGTTCCAATATATTTTCCAAGAGTATATTAAATTCCTGAGGCTTTTCAAGCATAGGGTAGTGGCCTACATCACTTATATTTACATAATCGAAATCCTGTAAGTATTGGCGGTTGGCATCAGCATTTGTAGGTGAAGCATCGGAGTTGATTGCTCTTACGGGCACTTTAATCTGCGATGCGGCTTTCCGGAAATCGGTTTTGTATAAGGGAATGAGCAGTTCTATTGCCATCTCTCCCGTATTCTGAAGAAATTCTTTTTGTACTCTTTCCTTTACTGTTTCCGGAGTTTTTTCCACAAAAAGGAATTGGGGAAGAATATTTTCGACCGCATTTTTAAAATCATTCCGGTAATGAACAAATAAAACCTCTTCCACCTGTTCCATTGGGAAAGTTTCGTCCAGGTTTTTTATGGTATCCACCAAAATCACTGACTTTAAATTGGGAATTTTCAGGGCAGCTTCCAGAACATAGGCTCCCGACATGGAGTGGCCAACCAATATAATATCTTTTGAATCGATCTGGCTGGCAACGGCTTTAATATCTTCAGCATATTGCTCACTCGTCCAGTTTTTTCTGAATTTGTCAGATTTTCCATGGCCTGCAAGGTCCATCTGAACAATATGGTATTTATTTTTAAAATATTCCTTCTGGTTTTCCCACCATTCCGCATTTCCCAGCCATCCGTGAACCAGGATTAAGGCTGTATCTCCGGTGCCTGTTTCTATGTAATGAATTTTTTGTCCATCCGATGATGATGCATATTTTTCCATATTATGGGTTTGTGATTTTATAAATTTTATTTGAAGTCAACAACTTTCTGATGATTTCCATTGTAATGTATTGACAGTTTATTAATAGTAATATATTTCCAAATACTATCCGAAACTACCGGTCCAATATAGGCAGATAGTTTCTCCATGGGCCAACGTCATACTTGTATTGTTTTGCCATTACCCTTGATATTTGTGCAATATGGCCAAGATCATGAGCAACCCATGTTGATAACAGCTGTCTTAAAGTTGTATCACCAAATGCCGGGTGAATTCCGGTTTTGTCAAGATCTTCATCAGTTATATTCTTAGATTGTAAAGTGATGAGGTTTTTCTTTCTCAGATCACGGAACTCTGTCAGTAATTGGGATAGTGTTTTGCCTTTGCTCTCTTCAAACTGTGCAAATCTGTCAAACGGAGTAAAAGTTTTCTCCGGTCCGTCAGATAGGGTTATTTCTGCCCGGATAATCCAATCTGTTTTTTCTCCGTGGATCAAGTGGCCGATTATATCAAAAGGGCTCCATGTTTCTTCTCCTTCGTTGGTATAGATCCATTCATCACTTAATCCCTCCAGTAATGAGGTTAAAACATCGGGGGTACGTTCAAGAATTTCTGTTGCTTTATCTAAATTGAATGACATAATAATTTTAAATTTGCTAAGGTTGAAATTATTGCTGATCTTTATAAATATTCCAGTAATTATAATCTGTCATGGGGGCGTCTGTGATCCCGATATTTCTTCCCATGGTTACAATCTGTCCTCTATGGTAAGTTCCGTGGATAACTGCATGCTGGATATACTCATATTTAGAGAAATCACATTGAAACCATTGAGACTCTATTTTTACATTTTTTGCTAAATCCTCTTCGGATAGGTTTTCTACATAATCTACAAGTTTCTGAGAGTTATTTTTGATTGCACTGAAAACTTCATCTTTAGTATTGGTAGCTGAGGTTTTAGCAAAATCAAAGTCATTATTTTCGTTAATGTGGCTCCACCAATATTCCTGAGTTTGCCAGATATGATGCAGGGTCTTCAGGATGGTAGGGAAACTGGAAATCGTTTCCTGATTAAGCTGTTCATCCGATTTGGTAGAAAGCCAGTCAATATATTTGTTCACCACCCAGTTGTTGTACTGAACACTTTTCGTGACTAATGTTTTTAAGCTCATAATTATTGTTTTATTGTTATGGTGTTTTTTTATTGTATAATTAAGCACTAAAAATAAGTAAAATACTGATTGAATTTTTTCAAATTGAAAAACCGGTTAAAAAACCGGTTCATTTTTATGATAGCTAAAAAGTAATGTTACTTAAGCTGTGCAAATTGTACCTGAAATTCATCCGCACTCACCAATCCCATCGCAAAATCATATTGAAGCAATTCGTATTTTTCATTTTTTGTTAACGGACGATTGTGAATCTTGTTCATTATCTGCTCTTCATCAGACAATATTCCTATAATATTGTTTTTTTGCTGAAAGGCTTTAAAATATCTGATGCCCAATTTTCTTTGAGAAACAGCATCAAAGTGGATATTGTCCGGATTACCTGTTAAACCTTCTGCAGATACAAAATAGGCATGCTCGTTATCTTTCGCATACTGAACTAAAGCCTCATTAATTTTACTGTATTCACTAAAGTATTGTCCATACATACCTTCCGTTAAAAAGCTCCCTAATCCTCCAACGATCAATGGAATTTCCGGAGTATTAAGCTCTTCTCTCAAAGTATTTATGATGTAGCTTAATTTTTCGGTATATGACCTGTATTTTTGTCCATGACTGTCACTTTCCCCCTGATGCCAAAGAATGCCACTTAATGTGCTGATTTTTTGTGCCGTTTTAGCTTGAAAAATAGCATTTTGAAATAATGCTCCCTCCACTGACCAGTCATCCAGGCTTGTTCCGCCATCAGCACAAGGAATCAATCCGATATCATCTTCCTGATTATGGAATAACCGCCATGATGAAGCAAATGTTGTAGCCAGGCTGATTCCTGAAGTTGGTCTGTCAAAATTGATAGGTTCTGCCATCATTTGCCACCTCCCATTTCTTAGCATTTTAATTTTTTCATCAAGGATTGGAGGAACATCTTTTAGAAATCCACGTCCGGCCATATTAGACTGACCTATCATTAAAAATGAATGTGTCATTGTAATTATTATTTGATTTAATTATTTTTTTAAAGCTTTACACACTTTATGAAAGGTTGTCCATACCATTTCATCTGTGAGAGCAAAAGGTAATCCGCTGATGCTTTTTCCCTGTTGATGAAAACGTAGTAAATTATACAGAGGAGCAAATGCAATTGACCAGTAAATTTCAAATGGGGTGTCATCAATCTCTCCCCGCTGTATCGTATTTGAAATAAAGTTCAAAAGGTTATTTTTAAATTCACTCATAAACATTCCCGGTTTCTCATTAAACATTTGAGCAAATTGCTGACTGTAATGAGAATTATTGATTTGCTCAAAGAAGGGTAGGAGCAAAGGGTTTTTAATAGCATAGTTGTATCTGTTTGCCCATTGTACGCGCAACCCTTCTTCCAAACTGGATTTAGGATCGAATCCTTCATTGATGAGGGTTTCCATTTTGTTTCCTTCTTCGATAACAAGTTTGATAATAAGGTCATCTTTATCCTTATAATATACGTAAGGTGTACCTACAGAAACATTGCAGGCCTTCGCTAATTTGCTGATGGTAAAACCATCTAATCCATCTTTTACAATGATTTCAATAGCTTTTTGCTTTATTATATTTTCTTTGTTGAGATCTCGATTACGCATATTTAGTTCATTGTGAGTTATTTATAATTAAATGAATATTCATTTAATTATAAATGCAAATGTATATGTTTTTGAAGTAAGTACAAAAGTTACTTGCAACTTTTTTTGTGAGAGATCATTTATATAGGGATAGCAGAATTATAAAACTACATCGTTTTGCTCATTTCAGGATAACTTAACTCATTATTGTAAACGATATCGACAATATCATCAATGAATTTGTCTCTTGGATATCTTTCACCATTTATTATTAACGATATTGATGTTTTTGTTTCTTTGTTGAATATCAGGATTGTATTGGTACCATAAGTGCCACCTGTATTTCCATAAAAATCAAGATTATGAAATTTAAATGTCATCAAACCTCTGCCATATTTTTCTTTTCCAATAATGGGCTGCATTTTTGAGACGGTCTCCTTTGATAGGATTTTATGATCAAATAGCAGATTGATAAATGTATTCAAATCCAAGGTATTAGAAGAAATATCTCCAACCCCTACAATATTTTTAAAATAAAAATCTTTGGTTGTGTTCCATGCATTATTTTCAAAAATATATGATCCTGAAACATCGTTAGGACTTTCAAGTGCAGATTTTGTTTTATTAAGTTTGAATGGGACTGTAATTTCTTCTTTTAAAACATCGCTGTAATTTTTATAAAACTCTTTTTCAATAATCTTTCCTAAAAGATAATATCCTGAATTGGAATAAGCCACATTTTCATTGGGTGAAAATAAAACTCTTTGGTTTATAATTTCTTCAAAAATCTCTTCATTAGTTCTAGGTTCCTTGAGCCAGATTATTTTTTCGTCTTTTTTTACATAATTATTTAAGCCACTGGAATGTTCAAGCAGATTCTGAATAGTAATTTTATCGGCATTTTTGACTAAAGGAAAATATTTGTCAAGCGTAGATGTCAGCGAAATTTTATGTTGTTCAATAAGTTTGAAAATTAATGTTGCTGTAAAAAGTTTTGTTACTGAGCCGACCTGATATTCAGTGTTTGGTCCAAACTTTTTGTCCGGTATTTCTCCGAAAGACCTAAAATATATTTCTTTTCCATTTTTAAAAATGGAAATAGAGCCAATATCAAGGTTATTTGTTTGAATATAATCAATGTATTTATCTATTGATTTAGAATGGATGTTTTGAGAATATATATTTTGAATAAAAAAAAATGTAATTGCGACAATTAGAATTTTGCTTATACGTTTCATAAATGCTTTTAATAAAATTATTTTCTGAGAATTTTGTTCATTGCTTTTCCCTTGGCGAGCTCATCAATCAGCTTGTCGAGATAACGGATTTTCCGCATGAGGTCATCTTCAATGTCTTCCACACGGTATCCGCAAATAACTCCTTTTATCAAAGAAACATTGGGATTAATTTGTGGGGCTTGTTCGAAAAAATCCCTGAAATTGGTTTTATTCTTAATTATTTCCTGAAGATCTTTTTCACTATAGCCCGTCAGCCAAAAAATAATTTCATGTACTTCTTCTTTTGTGCGCCCTTTCTTTTCTGCTTTGGTAATATAGTGAGGATAAACCCCGGCGAACGACATGTTGTAAACCCTTTCGTAATTTGTGTTTTCCATCTTTTTGTTTTATTGATTCATCAATGAGTTTATTTCTTATTGGCTTTTATGCTGTCAAGTTTTTGGGCAATAGCCGAAATATTTCCTCCTCCGCATGAAGAATGGAGGACTTTGCCATCTATGCCAATAAGTACTTTTGCCGGATTGCAAAATACATTATAATTTAATTTCTCAGATTTATTGTACGACTTTGTATTGTCAATTTGTTCAAAAAGAATATTCGAGTGGGCCAGGTAATCTTTAAACTCTTTTTCATTTTCCACAAACCCTTCTACAATACCAATAAAATGAGCTTCTTTATTGTATTTATTGTATAAAGCATTAAATTCTTCCGCCATATCATAGGATTCGCTCTTTTTCAGATAAGATTTATCGTAAATAAAAATAACAAGGTTTTTCCCCTGGTAATCCCGTGAATTAAAAGAAGTCCCACTGATCGTTTTAGCTGAAAAAGGTATGGGCTTTGCACCCACAAACAGATCAATCTGATTCTTCTTCATGGCCTTTGCCTCTTCCTGGAACTCTTTAAAAATCCTTTCTTTTTTTGCTTCCTTGCTTTCACAGGATAGCATTAATAAAATAACCGATACTGCTACAATATTTTTCATAGTACATTTTATGATGGATGATGCTTTGATAAATATACGTGAAAATCAGGTGATCAAAGATTCCGGGATATATTTATCCATGTGATGTTATTATTTCTCATTTTACAACTATATTTTCCGTTCGTATAGCTTTGCTTTTTCAAGCCCGTAATTATTGATCCTAAGAGTCGGTGCATTTGAATCCCAATCCGGAAGGTTTTGCTCGAGCATGTGCGTCAGTTTTATGATTCCGGGTATTTCCTGATCGAATTCATACTGATTTTTGTCGGTTATGATTTCGAGGCCTGCCTGTCTGTCGTCAAATAAAGGGATGCTGAATGAATAGACAGAAACAATTTCATCCCATCGGATAAATTCTGGCAGATTTTTGTGCTTATGGTAAAAACCATCTGCAGTGTATTTAAAATTCCCATCTAATTTCTCTAATCTGTCGGTTTCCTTTTCAATTGATTCATAATCTGTCTTAGTGTCAGAAGAATATATTTTAGCAATGGAAAAACAAAGAACTGTAAAACAGGAAAAAATGATAAAAAATGATATCCCTTCACTGTCAAAAACCGGATAATACATATAAACCCACAGTACAACAAGACAGCACATGATGATTATTGTTTTCATGAAAGCGGAGAATTTAAAGAGGTTGTGTAATTACTTTTTAGACTTTAGCTGGAATACATTTCCTTCAGGATCAGTTCCGTCACATAACCAATAATCATAATTTTCAAAGGTTTTAATTTCTCTCATCAGGATATTTTTCGATACAAATTCATCTCTTGCCTGTTCGATGTCTGTATCAATTTCAAAAACGATCTTTGTATTATTATCGAATTGATAACCGGCATTAATTTTTTCCAGATAGCGGTCTCCGATTTTATGAAATCCGATTTGGACCGATCCTGCATTAAGGAGCAGCCAGCTGGCGTCTTCCTCAATCACAGGGAGATTAAAATTTTCAGTATAAAATTTTTTTATCAATGGAATGTTCTGAACATACAGGATCAAGGTATCAAATTTTACATTCATTGGTCTCTTTTTTTAACAACGATAAATATAACAAAAAACCACTCCTGAAAATAGAATGGTTCTTTATTTTGATATAAAATATCCATGGAAGCCGGATGGTTTATGGCTTCATATTCTCCATAAAAGTTAAGGTATCAAAATACAGGGTTAGAGATTGTAATTTCCCATTTTTCACGGTCCAGTTTTCAGAAACATTACCATTAATTTTAGCACCGTTCGGGAATTGGAAATCATAATTTCCGATGACACTGGCTTTATCATCTTCAATTACCATTTGTTTCACTCTCATGGCTTCAAAACGTTGTGAAAACCGCTTTATAATTTCAATATAAGCCTGCTTTCCAACAATAGGAGTTGTGTTGGTCATGTCACCGCCTGTATATTCGAAATCGTCGGCTAATGTACTTTCCCAATTGGCTTTTGCTGCAAATCCCTTGTAATAAGTTTCAAGAAGTTGTCTTGTGTTTGTTTGATTTTCCATTGTATTAAAATTTGTGATTATCTTTGTTGTTGCATTTTGCAATAACAAAGATATAAAAGTTATTGCATTTTGCAATAACTTGTTTTTATATGGATAAACAGAGATCAGATTGCCCGATTAGTTGTTCCCTTGATATTTTCGGGGATAAGTGGTCACTTTTAATCATCAGGGATGTTATGCTGAGAGGTAAAATGTCGTACAGCGAATTTTTACATTCTGAAGAGCGGATAGCATCAAATATACTGGTTAACAGATTGAGTGTTCTGGAAGCAGAGAAAATCCTTGTTAAGGAAGTATCACCGCTCAACAAATCAAAATTTATCTACAGCCTCACAAAAAAAGGGGCAGATTTGTTACCAATCGTCATTGAACTGATGGATTGGGGAGCAAAATACAATGCCAACTGCCCGCGAAAAGAGCTGGGAAAAAAAATCCAGCAGGACAAAATAGGTGTTATCCGCGAGTTAAGTGATGACCTGAAGTCAAGGATCAAGTAGTGCTGCTTGTCAGTTTATAATTTCTGCATCAGGGTTCTCACGTATTTTTGCAATGTTTTCACGCCATCTTTGAAGTTCATCATCTGTTAGCTTGATCCATTCTTTTACTTCGCCGATAATCTTTAAAGGTTCCTTGCTGCGGTAAGAACGGGTAGGATTACCTGGAAATTTTTTGTCTGTTACATTAGGGTCGTTTTCAAATTCACCGGTTGGCTCCACAATGTATATCCTTTCACTACCATCTCCATTTGCCAATGCGGCGGCAAGTCCTGCTCCGTTTTTTAAAGCGGTAAAATAAATGTGATTCATAATAATTTCCGGATAGTAATTAGATGCGAATCCGGCGGTCAGGAGGTCTCCAGTTTTCAGATCCGCCTTTGTTCCATGATAAAACGGCCCTTTGTCTAAAACTTTATTTTCAGGTTCTTTATTATTCATTTCCATGATACTCATATTTTACTTAAGATTTGATTTTTTCGATTTTAGTATTCATTATTTCCAGGGCACTCCGGAAATATTTTTCCAGGGTTTTTAATTCTTCCGGTGAAAAAGAGGCAAAAAGCTGATCTGTATTATCCTGGAAATCCTGATATTGAGGAATAATAAGTTGGGCTATTCTGGCGTTGTCCGGGACAATGATTATTTTTCGCCTGTCATCCTTATCCGGTTGGCGGCGGACGAGTTTTTTCTTTTCAAACCTGTCGATCAGGCCCGTGACGGCACCTGTTGTCAATCCTGTGATGACAGCCAGTTCTCCGGCAGTCATTGATCCCTTTTGCACAAGAAATCCCAGATACTTATGATCGGTTCCGCTAAGGCCTATTTTTCTACCGATACTTTCGTGCATTTGGATCGAAGTATAGGCAAACTGTTGACTAAGTTTTCTCAGTTGAATTGCTTCTTCACTAATTCCCATTATTCTTATTTACTAAATATCTTAGTTACAAAGATAAATTAATTTAGTAAATAAAAAAACCACTTTGAAAAAATAAAGTGGTTGATATTAAATTTTTTTCAATCTCATTCATGGTATTTCTCTCCATGGGTTTTCGAAGTTTTATGACTTTGGGGTATTTCTATAAAGATTACCCTACCATACAAAGTCAGGAATACTTTGTGTAGCGGTATTTAATTAATGGAATCATATATTATTTATGATTATGGCTTTCTTCTAATAACTTCCTAATATCTTGATCATATTTTTTTTGTGTATCTACTATTGTTCCGTGATTCGTTTCTGCATCATACTTTTTCTGAAAATTGATGCATTCATCGCCAACTAACTTGTTAATCATTTCAAATTTTGAATTGAAATCTTTTGAATTTTTTATTTCCTTATCAATGATACGTTGCAATTTATATGCGAAAATCTGGGCTATGTCAAAATGCTTTTGTTCATGATTCAACAAATCATCAGTATAAAAGGATTCATTTAACCATGATTCTGATTTGTTGAATATTGCATAAGTTCTGATTTTTATTCTCCCTGTCCATATTGAATTTGACACGATTTCATAACCAATATTATAGGCCGTTCCTGCGTGATTAATTGTATCATCGGGTATTTTTCCTTGAAAATCATTTTTATGTAACTTAATATCAGGACTCCATTCTATGACCTGTGAAGAGGTGAAAATACCAATGCATAGTATAAGTATTGTTAATTTATATTTCATGTTAGGATTATTTTGCAGCAATATTCTAATGTTGAGTATGTTCTCTAAGAAAGTTAATTTATGTGTTGCGCAAAGTTGGGAGACTGTATGTAGCAGATTATCATCTCACAATTTTAATGCTTTCTAACTCCCCTTTTTCATTTTTAAAACGGAAAATATAAGTTCCCTTTCGGAACTTTGATAAATCTATATTTTGATTATAGTTGGTAAAACCTTAAAGATTAATTTTCCATCTATTGAGAAAATGGAGTATTCAAATTGATTGCTATTATTTTTATTACTGATTATAAAGCCGTCTCTATAAGAATTGACATATGCTTTTGTTTTCAATGCCTGATCTTCCGCAGGTGTATCTCCAGAAAGTATATTTTCACTAATATCTGCCACTTGTATACTTTTAATAGCTGAACTGGTTAGAGACGTTGTACTTCCACCGATGATATATAATTTATTATTATATACCTCCGCTGTAGCATGTCTTCTCGGAATCATATTGGAGGATAACTGATGGATTTTATTGGTTGTCGTGTCAAAATAGGCAATGAAATTTTGATAATTATAGCCCCCTACAATGAAAATTTTATTCCCGGATACAGCTAATGAATGTCCGGATATACCAACAGGCATCGTATATTGATCTACCCAACGATTAGTTTTAAGATCGTAAACATTGATCAGGCGGGATGGAGTGCCATTAAAACCGCCAATTACATACAGCTTATCATTAACAATTTTCCCCTTTGTTTCCCTGGCCGTAGGCATATTGGGTAATGAATTCCAGGTGTTTGAAGCAATATCATAATACTGGAATTTATTAGAAAATACAGTGGTTGCGGCTCCGTTTAATCCGCTGCCACCAAACACATATATTTTGCCATTATAGATTGCAGAACCTGAATTTCCTGTATAGGAACGATTGGTCGCACCCTTCGTAATGGTATTGGTGTCAAGATCTACAATTTCAAGGTGGCTATTTCCCCAACCGTTAAAAATATAAATTTTATTATTGTAAGTTTCTGAATTAGCAAATCTTTTAGGAAGTAGGGTAGAATTGAAAACACTCCATTTGTTATCGGTAATATTGTATTTCTCAATATACTTGGCATCGCTTGCTTTTTCCTGATACCCATTGCTCACATATATATGATCATTCACGATTACGCTGGCTGTAGCACCTCGGCCGACAGACATATTCGCAAGATTTTTAAATTGAAGCGTTTGGGCATGTGCTAGCAATGAGCCCAAAAATGAAAGGAATAATAATTTTGTTTTCAATGGTATCGGGTTTAGTGTTTGTTTTTATTTCTTTAAATGATTCGGGTTTATTTTCAGTACCGAACTTTAATAGAATATTCATGGTTTAAAGATAGGAAAAAGTTGAAGAGAATTTTCCAAAACTGCTTTTAGCCAGATGAAGGTCTTTTTATTTGTTTGATGAGTGTAATCGCCTTGCTGTTTTAATTTCAAATAATGCAAGGACTGAAATGATAACGATCTCAACGAAAAAATATAAGATTCCATAAATAGTTAAGAATGTACTCGAGTAAAGCGTTACAACAGTAAATAAACAATAAAGTAAATTAAATGATGCAAGAATAAACAAAAGAGGTTTCCAGAATTTTTTATTGACAAAGTTACAGACCATACTATAACAGCATATTAAAAACGCAATGATGGCCAAAGTGGTAATTTTGGAAGGATCAATTCCAAAAAAATGATGATAGTTCCGTACAACAAAAAACAATAATATTGTGGTTACTAATGCTCCGAAAGCATCTATAAGCAGAAGTAGTTTTGGATTTTTGATATTATTCATTTTGTGGTATATTTGAGTTGGAGATTGTTAACGTTTATAGCTCTGCTTTTTTGAACTTCATAAGTCTAGTGTAAGCGTAAAATATATCAAGTATGGCTGGTCAATATTGAAATAGTCTTGTACCGAAATTTTTATTTGTATAATTCTCTTTCAATAAAATTATTATTTTTCTTAAAACTCTCTTGTGCCCTTTGTTCTTTTCCTCTAATGAGATCTTGTTTTGTTAGCGGACTTCCATTGGCATCGGAAAATAATGTTTCTGACATTTCTGAAGAACTGTGCATAGTTTTTATATTCTTTGCAGGATCTTTTTTAAATTCGTTCCAGAGTTTATTGAATTTTTCATTGGTCAGAAAAATTTCTTTCCTGCTTGAATTTATCATTAAAGGTTCATAATTGAGTTTTTTGCTTCCAACCAGATTGAAAATATGATCTCCTTTATCGTCTCCAATACTTAAAATTAAGCCAGGAAGACCACAGAATTTATAAGGCCCATCTTGAATTTGAATGTCATTAGTGAACCAGGCCTCCCAATTTCTTCCTCCAAATGTCGTGGTTGCTTTTTGAACTTTAAAACCCTCTATATTTTTTGTTTCAGGAAAAATAGTCCAGTTGATTTTATTATTTTCTTTTAAAGCGATGTTATCGGCATTGATAGACGTATGATAAATCGTTTCCAAATTGGGGTAGTCTTTAGAAACACGAAAATTAACCTTTGCCTGTTTAATTTTTCTCAAATCAAAAACCATAGATTTCGAAGCTTTTCCTTTTTCAATTTCTGCTTTAAAAAGGGAATCTCTGGTGATGAGCAAAGCACTGTAGAAGTTTGAACCCTCTTTTGTAATGTCAAGATTCATGATTTCTTTTTGCACATTTTCTCTGTGTAAAGAATCCATTTTAAAAGAATATTCATAAGTAAATCTTTGATTTTGAGAAAATAATAAAGAAATGGTGAAAATAAAAATTAAAAGGATGGTGAGTTTTCTCATTTTTGATCGATTGTTTTATGTGTACTTTTTGTTGAAATTACGGCTGATACTCAAATTTACAATTTACAATGATATTACGTACAAAAAATGCTTTATAAAGAGTCAAGTGATTTGTATTGTAGTAAACTTATAGGTTTTTGGTTTTAATTGGCTGATTACTTTTTATTGTCAAGTGTAATTATCAGTTTATTTTTCTTTTGCTCTATGTTGATTATTTTTCCTTCTTTAAACCCAAGCTTCTCAAGCCATTTTCCCTTAAGTCTAATTTCGGGAATAGTTGTCAAACCATATGTCCTAATTTGATATTTAGTGTAAATTTTAAGCTTTCTTAGATTTGTCACTGTCGTATAATTATATGACAAATATAGATTAAAATTTCAAAATGTCAACTTTTTATATGACATTTTTGTCAACAAATTAGCTGACATTTGATTTGTGACTAGAGATACACTAAAAAAAGAACTTGGTAAACGAATAATCGAACTTCGTGAGCAAAAGGGCTGGAGCCAAGCAGACCTTGCTAGGGCTTGCAATAAAGATCGTCAGGCAATTGAAAAATTAGAAAATGGGAAAGTGAACCCTACACTTTTTACACTGCTTGAGGTTGCAAATGCCTTGGAAATTTCTTTATCTAGATTGGTTGATTTGTCCTAAAACCTAATTTTGTCAATAAAATGAAAGTTATAGTATCACCAAGATTAATTGCTTTAGAAACTAATCCTAAAATTGGTATACCTTTATTATTCCATTTTCTAAGAATGAATCTAAAACAACTTCATTAATATTAGTCATCAAATCTCTAAAGTTGTTGTCTTTGATAACTTTACTAATTTCAGTTTTCATTTATAATTGAGATAGTTAAAAATATTTTAGCTTGTTGCTTAGAATCTAATTACAATGATGGGAAAGAAAAGGCTCGTCTTCAAAGTTTTCAATTTAGGTAATAGTCCAATAAATGTATAGTATACTGTATCATAGAAATTATAAGAGTTTAGTTTCTATTTTTTGTATGTCAGAAATTAACTCTTCATTTATATATTCAAGAGGCCTTCCAAAAATATTAATAATTGAAGTCGCTTGCTTACTTTCTTCAAATGATAAATAATCTAAAAATATTTTAACAGTTTCAACTCTTGAACCCAAATTTCGAAATCCTTTTTGATCGGATAAAGGAAACGAACTTTTGATTTTCTCAAAATAATCTGGTGAAAAAATAGGAGTATCTTGCAAAATTAAATCGATATAATGAAATCTTTTGATTAGTTGTCTAAAATAATAATATCCCTTTGATGATATTGATAAATTGATGTTATTTTCTATACTACTTAATTCAATATCCGATAAAAAGTCATCAGATTCTAATAGGTCGAATTCAATTAATTTTTCTATTGAGGAAATAATAATATTAGTTCTATAACCCAAATCTTTAAAAAATGCGATAAAATCTTCCAACGATAAGTATTTATTAGCTATTCCTTTGGTTTCGTAAGTATCAAAAAATCTTTTTAATACAAAATAATTTAGAAAATGATCATTAGAATCTTTTGGAGGAATGAAAATATTATTAATAATACTATATTCAGAATTGTAGTATAGCTTATTCTGTAATCCCAATGATTTAATAAATTCATGAATAGGAATGACTTGTTTATTCTTTCGATCAGTTTCTTTATATACTTCTCGTAATATGTAGCTACTTACATCTGTATGACCAGAAGTTAAGAATTGCTTGAATACACGTAAACCTTCTCTAATATTCGGATAAGTTGTAAAACTCAAAAAGTCAATCAAATCACTATTACTATCTGAAAAAAGAGAGTCTTTCAATCCTGATAGAAATTCAATTACGGATTGGTTTGATATTTCAATCTTTAATCCTTTTCTTGTAAATGAAGATGTTGTTCCATCTAAACTATTTAAATGTTCTAATGTGTAATTGATTCTTTTCAATAGTACTTCAGAATACTTTGGTGCTGTTATATGGTAAACGTTTGATTCATAGGCGTCAAAGGGTGTTTTGTTTCTCCATTTATAATAATATCCTTCTCTTAATGAAAATATAACTCCACAATTAGAAGCTCTTGATAACGAATGAGAATATAAAAAAATCTTTTCTTGTATAGTAATAGGATATTGATCAGCATTATCAATAATTATAATCATTCTTTTCCTTCTGTCACGAATTAGATAATTATTTAGATATTCTAAATGTTTTGAATAATTGCCTAATCTTTCATTTAAAAAGTTTGCTAATAGAGGCTCATAAATTTCACTTTTGTCTTGAGCATATAACCATATACTTTCATTATTTTGCTTAATATCCTTTTGATAGATTCTTTTTAATGCTGTAAGCTTATGTAGTTCTAATGAAGAGTATTTTTCTATTAACCTTTCATAAATTTCTTTAGAAATATTTGAGGGTTCGAATGAATGATATGTCTCATAGAATTCACGGAAATCTATGTAAACGACTAAATGGTTCTCTTCAAATTCTTCGTCTTTTGTTTTAAATAAATGATTTATAAATGTAGTTTTTCCTGCCCCTTTAGTTCCTATAATAATTATTGGTTTTGGGGGGATTGAATTTTTAATACTTATTTGATCTGAGTTTATTTCATTAGAAATTTGATCTGCTATACTAGATGTATTTACTGCTTTGACTACATTTGTAATTTCAGGTACTCTATCTGCGAATAAACGTTCTATTTCATCTCTATTCTTTTTTGTTTCTTTATTTTCTACGAAACATTCTTTTATGAAATCACTATCATCTTCTATTTGAGATGAAAATATTTCACCAAAAAACCGGTCAATTAATGGAGAAATTTGTGCACTGAGATTATTTCTATCGATTTCTTTATCTCGATGAAGCAAAGTTGATAAAATGGATTTAGCTTCTATATCGATGGGTTGGTAATCAAATTTAAAACCACCATTGTTTATCAAAGCAAATTTAGAAATATTTTCATAAAACTCTATAAATCTATTTTCAATGTCTTCAATCCCATGAAATAATAAACAAATATTTTCTTTCCAATCTGTTCCATCAGAATTATAAAGTTTTCCAATGATGAATTGTTTTCCATTTGTTATAATTCCATATTGAAGACCTATATCCCCGCAATAGCTTCTAATTTGTGATATTACCTCAGCATTTTCTTTTAATAGTGATTTATATTTAGCCTTTTTATGACCAGACGGTAGTACAAACTCCTTATAAACTCTTTTTGCTTCTATTATAAAAGAAATAGAGGGGCAACTTATTCTATAATCAAAATATCCAGAATCTACATTACCTTCTCTTTTAATATCTTTTTCGTCCCATCCCATAATATTAATTAGATAATTATCTATTATTTTAGAACGTGTATCTGATTCGTTATGATCTTCACGAATAAATTGTTCTATGTCGGTTTTAGTATTTTCGAATTCACAAAATGCGTCATCTATTTGTTTCATTTCATTTCTTAATTTGATGTTTTAACCTAGTTATAGTTTTGTATGTAATATCCGAATTTACAAATTACACCAATATAATTAACATTATTATGTTGATTTTTAAATTGTATTGTTATTTTTTATAATAAAAATTTTCACGAAATTAAAATATTGAAATAGTTTTTTCTTACGGAAAACCATAATTTAAACAAAAAAACCGTTCTACAAAAGCAGAACGGTTTATATATTAAATTGTCTCAACGACACGTTGTTACATCATTCCCGGCATTCCGCCACCCATTGGCATAGCAGGTTCGTCTTTTTTCACTTCAGTGATTACGCACTCAGTTGTTAAAAGCATACCAGATACAGAAGCTGCATTTTCAAGGGCAACTCTTGTTACTTTCGTAGGGTCGATGATTCCTGCTTCAAGCATGTTTACATACTCGTCAGTTTTAGCATTGTATCCGAAGTCTCCGGAACCTTCTGCTACTTTAGCAACGATTACAGAACCTTCACCCCCTGCGTTAGCAACGATTTGTCTTAATGGTTCTTCGATCGCTCTTTTTACGATTTTGATCCCTGTAGTTTCGTCAGCGTTGATTCCTGAAAGGTTTTCTAAAGCAGAGATTGCTCTTACTAAAGCAACACCACCACCAGCAACGATACCTTCTTCAACAGCTGCTCTTGTAGCGTGAAGTGCATCATCAACTCTGTCTTTTTTCTCTTTCATTTCCACTTCAGAAGCTGCTCCTACGTAAAGTACAGCAACACCACCAGCTAACTTAGCTAATCTTTCCTGAAGTTTCTCTCTGTCGTAGTCAGAAGTAGTCGTTTCCATCTGAGCTTTGATCTGAGCTACTCTTCCTTTGATTTTCGCTTCGTCACCACCACCGTTTACGATTGTTGTGTTGTCTTTATCGATTGTTACTTTCTCAGCAGTTCCCAACATATCTAGAGAGATGTTTTCCATAGTGAAACCTTGCTCCTCAGAAATTACCTGACCACCTGTAAGGATCGCGATATCTTCTAACATTGCTTTTCTTCTGTCTCCGAATCCAGGAGCTTTTACAGCAGCAATTTTAAGAGAACCTCTTAGTTTGTTTACCACTAAAGTTGCTAAAGCTTCACCTTCCACTTCCTCAGAGATAATCAATAGAGACTTACCACCTTGTGCGATTGGCTCAAGAACAGGAAGCAATTCTTTCATTGAAGAGATTTTCTTCTCTACTAAAAGGATATATGGATTTTCTACTTCAGCTACCATTTTCTCAGGGTTAGTCACGAAGTAAGGAGACTGGTATCCTCTGTCGAACTGCATACCTTCTACAACATCTACCGTTGTATCGATACCTTTAGCTTCTTCTACAGTAATCACCCCTTCTTTACCTACTTTTCCGAAAGCTTCAGCGATCAAAGCACCGATAGTTTCGTCGTTGTTAGCAGATACAGAAGCAACCTGCTTCACTTTATCTGTAGAATCTCCCACTTCCTGAGACTGGGATTTTAGGTTTTCAACAACTGCAGTTACCGCTTTGTCGATCCCTCTTTTAAGATCCATTGGGTTAGCACCCGCAGCTACGTTCTTAAGACCTTCTCTTACGATAGCCTGTGCCAATACAGTAGCGGTAGTTGTACCATCTCCTGCAATATCATTAGTTTTGGAAGCTACTTCTTTTACCATTTGAGCTCCCATATTTTCTACCTTGTCTTCAAGTTCGATTTCTTTCGCTACAGAAACACCATCCTTCGTTACGTGTGGAGCACCGAAAGATTTTTCGATCACTACGTTTCTACCTTTTGGTCCTAAAGTTACCTTTACTGCATTTGCTAATGCATCAACCCCTCTTTTTAAAGCGTCTCTTGACTCGATATCGAATTTTATTTCTTTTGCCATTTTATTTAGATATTAGATGTTAGACGTCAGATGTTAGACGCCAAGCATTATTTGAAAATTATTTTTTATTCAGTTTTAAATCTGAAATCTGGTGTCTTATATCTGGAATCTTATCCGATAATTCCCAGTAAATCTCCTTCTTTTACGATTAAGTAATCTTTTCCTTCCAATTTTAATTCGGAACCTGAATATTTTCCATAAAGAACTTTGTCACCTACTTTCACAGTTGTAGGCTCATCTTTTTTTCCAGGACCTACCGCTACTACTGTACCTTCTTGTGGTTTTTCTTTTGCTGTGTCCGGAATAATAATACCTGAAGCTGTTTTAGTTTCTGCAGCGATGGGTTCGATCAAAACTCTGTCTGCTAATGGTTTAAAGTTTACTGACATAATATATCTGTTTTTTTAATTATTTCTGCTTTCAAATTCTCTAAATGTGTGCCAAATGAGGTTGGTACTTGTCAGGCGATGCTTCATGGTTAAAAATGGCAGAATTTTATTTTTGGTGTGAAATTTTGGCAGATTAAAAAAATAAAGCCGGAAAAATTCCGGCTTACTTTACTGATCAATTTATCAGACTAAGGACAATATTGTCCCGGTCCGATCCATAATGTACATTTTCCGTTTTCATCACGTTCGCAGCAAACAAGTCTTGCAGCTCCACCGTGGATGGTTTTCTGAGCATCTCTGCTTAATAATTTAGCATTTTTCATAAGTTAATATTTTGTTTTTCTGATGTTCCTGAACATTTATTGTCAATCAGGAGTTTTTTGACATGATCAAATATAAGCTTTTTATTCAATCAAAATGATGTTGTTTGTAGATAGTTTTTGGTGTTTTGTGTTTTGATAACCAGTGGATTATACTGTAAAGGGCAGCAGGGTTAATACTGTGCAAAAACAGGGATATTACTGTGGTATTTGGTGATGCATTCCTTCAACTTTGTGAGACCAAATATCATAAAAACTGAAACAATGGAAAAATTAAAAAAAATCTTTCGGGATGCTCCGGCTGATTCACCGGTTCCCCGGGAATTGCTATTGGAGTATGAGAATCCGCTTCCGACTAAAGAGCCGGATCGCAATTTATTTATTACGGATTCTGCCAAAAACTTCAGACTAACCGGAAAAAAAGACTCAGCAAAAATCTCAGTATCAAAGCTGAACCGGGAATTTTACCAGCTGGACCAGATTTCACCTTTTGACTGGGGTATTCCCGGTAAATCCGAAGAGATCATTACCGTAGAAAAGCTTCGTGCTACAATTAAAACTAAGAAAATAAAAGTGACCGAAGCTGAAGCTTTTGTGCCGGAAACTCATATACTGGGACTTCATCCTAAAGTGGTTTTTCCGAATACGAAGTCTGTGAAGAGAAACCGTTTGAACAGATTGGTTACGAAAAGTGCCAATCATGTAACTATTTTCGGAAATGATGACAGGGTAAATATTTATCCTAATACCTATCCGGAATGCTGTGTGTGCAGGGTAGAAGTATATACCAAATTAACCAGTACCTCATCATGGAATTATCAGGGCAGGGGAACCGGATTTATGGTAGGCAGAAAAATTCTAATGACCTCCGGACATATGAGACCTCAAAAACCTTATGCATCATGGATGATCAAAGTGATTCCTGCATATTATGATGGACGATCCATTTATGGAAATTCATTTTATACTTATGGAGAAAGCTATGTGGCTTACCAAAGTGACGTTGGAAATGATATGATGGTGGTGAAGCTGTATGATAATATCGGAGATACAACAGGTTATTTCGGGGCAAAAAGTTATAACGACGATTGGGAAGATATGAATGTGTGGACCATGACGGGATATCCTTATGATAAAGGAGAAAACCGACCTACCTATCAGAGCAGCATCA
Source organism: Chryseobacterium sp. LAM-KRS1 (assembly GCF_013184525.1). GTDB lineage: Bacteria > Bacteroidota > Bacteroidia > Flavobacteriales > Weeksellaceae > Chryseobacterium > Chryseobacterium proteolyticum. The sequence goes on along the minus strand of NZ_JAAOIZ010000003.1, from coordinate 511,945 downwards.
GTGTTGTGGATGATGATGACGGAGATGATGTAAAGCTTCCGGATGGAAATAGTGTGGATAGTACACAGATAGAAAGCTATGCAGACGAGGCAAGTGGTGCATCGGGATCACCGTTATATAGCTGGTTCACCAATGGACAGATGTATGCCATAGGTGTTCATCATGGTAATGAAACCGACTGGGAACTTTTCGGATCTGATCTTCATTCTGTGGCTTCAGGGGGAGATATGTTGCCGGCACTTGTGATCTGGGCAAGAAATAATTGGGGAAATTGAAAGGATCAGCTTAAAAAACAAAACACAACTAATATAAAAAACGCTTCATTTTTATGGGGCGTTTTTTTCTACGGGCTGATTTATTTTTGAGATAATGGCTCCGGAAACGGCAATACCGATAAAATTGGTTACTGACCTCGCCTCGTTCATGAAACGGTCTACACTATAAAGCAATGCAATATCATTCGCAGGGATCTTTCCAAACCTGTTCAAAGTAAAAATAAGAGCAAGAAAACCTGATCCCGGAACCCCGGAAGCTGTTTTAGATGTAACAGAAATGATAACAAAAAGCCATAAGTAATCATTGAGACTTAATGAGATATTATAAAACTGAATCAGAAAACAGCAGGCTACAGAAATATAAATGCAGGCACCTGCGAGGTTGAAATTGTACCCCAGGGGAATAATAAATCTTAAAATTTTTTTGCTGTATCCCTCAGATTCCATCTTGTCAAAAATGATAGGAAAAGCTGTTTTGGAAGAAGAAGTGGTTATAACCAAAATGATCTCTTCTTTAATGCTTACCAAAAATTTGAGCAAATTGAATTTAAAGATATAAGAAACCAGTCCTAAAACTCCGAAGATAAAAGCAATATCAGCAAGGTATACGGTTCCCACAACTTTGCTTAATGGCAGCAGGGTATTAATTCCATATACAGAAATACCGTAAGCAATGTTACAGAAAATGATAACCGGAAGAATGATATATAAATATTTAATAATATGATAAAAAATAACAAGTCCTTTATCAAGTATATTCAGAAAACTCTTTCGTCTTTTTGAAAGGTTCATGCATATGCCGATAATGATTGAAGCTATAAGGAAAATAGCGTACCTGTTGCGATACATGACAGAAGATAGGGAGGGATCATTGATTTCAAACCTACTGGGAAGAATTACTTTTGTTTTAACGATCTGAATTCCCGTATGGGAACCGGGCTGAATAGCAAGTCCAAAAATAAATCCTATGGTAATAGCCACAGAACTGATGATAAAAAAGTAGAGAATTGTTTGCCATACAATGCTCCCCGCATTTTTTATATCTGCCAGGTGACAGATCCCGTAAATAACTGCCATAAAAATAATAGGCAGGATGATAGACTCCAGAACCAAAAAAAAATACTGGCTGATTATCCCTAATTTACTGCTTATCTCGGGAAGGTATTGTCCTGTAAAAACACCACAGATAATAGCCACGAAAACATACAAAGAAAGATTCTTTAAATATCGGCTGGTGAATGTTTTTTTTGTATGGAAAAGATTCATTTGAGTTTTTTTTCGCTGGATAGACGGACAATTCAATATAAATATATATAAATTTTATATTATCCCAAGAAGCAAAGCTCCTAATAACATGATAATGGAAGATCCGATAGCCCATTTCAATGTGTATTTCAAATGATCAGAAAATTCCACACCGGCGAGAGAGACCAATAGGTAAGTTGACGGAACCAATGGGCTCAGAAGATGAGAAGCCTGTCCGACAAGACTCGCTCTTCCCAGAATATCAGGTGGGATTCCCAGTTGTTGTCCGGTTGCTGCAATAATGGGTAATATCCCGAAATAATAAGCATCATTGGTCAGGAAAAAGGTAAGGGGAACACTGAAGACAGCAGTAATAATATTTAAAGAGCCTGCCATGCTTTTCGGAACAATTTCTATCATACTATTTCCCATAGCCTGCATAATACCCGATCCATTGAGGATCCCAGTGAAAATCCCTGCTCCAAAGATCATTCCTGCCACAGATAATGCATTTCCTGCATGTTTGGACATGAGTTTCTGCTGGTCTTTTAATTTAGGGTAATTGATAACAGATGCTATGCAGAAAGCAATCATAAAAGCAATTCCCAAAGGAACAATATCTAAAATCATTACCGTTAGCAATACAATGGTAAGGGCAAGATTAATCCAGATCAGTTTAGGACGAAGAAGGGCCGGATCCGTTTCACCTGCGATATCACTATTGCTGTACTTTGTATATTTTCCATATTTTGCAATACGCTTTTTTTCTTTCAGTCCTAAAATATAAGCCACAAAGATTACCCAGCAAATACCAAGGACCATAATCGGAATCATGGGAACGAAAATCTCTGTGTGACCCAGTTTGAGGGAACTCATAACCCTTGCTGTGGGACCACCCCATGGAAGGATATTCATGATACCTCCTGCAAGCATTATGATACAGGTAAGGATCAGGGGATTCAGTCCCTGTTTTTTATATAGGGGAAGCATGGCTGCCACTACGATAATATAAGTAGAAGAGCCATCTCCATCCAGAGAAACTAATGTTGTAAGGATCGCTGTTCCGATGGTTGTTTTGATTGGGTTGTCTCCGACTGCTTTTAAAATAAGGTTAACTAAAGGTTGAAATAATCCTGTATCGATCATTAAACTAAAATAGAGAATTGCAAAAATCAGCATTACGCCTGTAAGTGCGATTTCTTTAACCCCATTTTTCATCATGTCACCCAGCTCATCGCCAAATCCTGCAATAAGAGCAATCACTACTGGAACAATTACCAAAGCAGTAAGTGGTGTCATTTTTTTATTCATGATAAGAACCATGAAAATAAAGATCATCAGAAACCCAAGAAATGTTAGCATAGCATTATATTAAATATTAAATTTTTTAAATTGAATGTCTGGTTATTTTTGTTTTTTTCTCCAATCAAAACTGTTTCTGAACCCTATGTATCCGTAATTACTGGTTCTGCCCGGAGATAACTGATTAATGAAAGCCAGTTCAATTGCCGAGTTTTTCCCTGTTTTTATTCCAAGCCCTGCGGTGATACGGTTACTGTCGAAAGGGTCTTCCTTTTTGATGTTCATCCTTATCTCATTTTTTAGAATTCCATACAGCCTTTCTTTTTCACCCTTTCTGTTGAAAGGGATTCTCATAGAGATGAGATACCGGACCCTTAATACAAATTCGTCAGGATTATTCAGGAAACGCTCTTCTACACGGAATCTGCTGGAAACGGAAGATCTGCCGATATCATGGTCCAGGGTTACCTGTTGAAAGGCTCTTTTCTCATAGCGGGTCTTTTTCTGATCTTCTGTCTGGTAGGAATCCAAAATGAGAAACATACCCCCTAAGGCAGGTCTTACTCCTTTGGTTACTTCATAATCCATATATGCATTGACAAGGAAGAGTCTTTTGTCGTAAGCCAGGTCAAAAGAACGGTATTGTGTAAGGGCCGTTAAAGTACTTTTGTCAGACACCTTTGCAGTCATGATATATTGGAACCACATATTGTAGGTATCAGTGCTTTGACCTTGATAAAAATGATGAAGCACTAATAAAAAAATAAAAATTAATTTTCTCTTAATTTTCATATAATATTGGGTTAATATTGTTACTTCTCAAATATATTTATTCGATTTACCGGGTTTTTAATTTTTCAATCAATGACCTATTTTATCAGCGAACTGCATTTTCTGTTAAAAAACATCTTATATTTGAGAACCCAAGAAATCACGTTTTTAGAATGTTTTTAATTGTAAATATTATACTTATACTGTTGTTTTTCAGGGTTTTATTTAGTGATAAGATTCTGAAAAAACTGATGGAATACCGTTGGGGTTTTCTTTTGAGGTTTCAGCATGTTTTCTTCTTTTTTGTCTTTATTTTAATCACTTTTTTTACGGAAAATTACTTTCTTGATACCCCGGAGCTTATTTGGAGTGTTTTATCTGTAATGATTTTTAATATTGGGATTTATTATCTGGTGTATTATTATCTGGTTCCTCACTTTTACCTATCGAATAAATATCCGGAGTTTATCCTGTATGCCTTGATCTGTTTTTTGATGTCAAGTCTTTTCAGGATTTTGTTACAGCCTACCATTTTTAAAATGAATTTTAGTGAAACTCTTTCCAACACCAACTTCCTTTTTAATGTATATACGGCGCAGGGAATTGTGATTCTTGTTGCCTCCTTTTTAGGGATTACAAAAGATAAATTCCTTATAGAGCAGAATGTTGTGGATCTTGGGGAACAAAAAGAACAGCTTTACTTTGATCTTTTAAAATCAAAGATGAATCCTCATTTCTTATTGAATACTTTAAATAATATATATGCGAACAGTTTTATCCCATCGGGAAAAACTTCAGATTCCATCCTGCAGCTCAGTAAGCTCCTTCAATATATTATCTATGACAGCGGAAAAGAAAGGATTAGTCTGGCCCAGGAATTTTCGTCGATTCATTCTCTTACCATGTTGTACCAGTTGAAATATGATAACCAACTGAATATAGATTTTGATATCCGGAATGAGGAAACACTGGAATTAATTGAAATTCCACCTTCCGTTTTTTTGACTTTCTTTGAAAATGCTTTGAAACATTCAGGAATCGGTCTGGATCTCAATAGCTTCATAAAAGTTGTATATGCTATTAACGACCGTGATTTGTTCTTCGAAATTATAAACTCTGTTCCGGAAAAAAAAGCTTTGGGAGAAACCGGATATTACGGGTTGGGAAATGAAGCAATCACCCAGATACTGGAAAAATACTATCCGGGAAAATATACTCTTTCCTCAGAAATGATTGAAAATAACAGATACAAAACAACTTTAAAAATTGATCTGAATGGCTAATCTTTCCGTGATTAATGTGGATGATGAATATCCTGCGTTGCAACTTGTCCGGCAATATTGTGATCAAATAGAAGGTGTAGATCTCCAAAGCTCTTTTCAGGAACCAGAGAAGGCATTGGAATATTTAAAAGAGAATGTGGTGGATCTTGTTATTTTTGATATTAATATGCCGGGTATTAATGGAGTAGAGCTACTGCAACAGCTTCCTTATAAACCTCTCTGTATTTTTATGACCCTGGAGACCCAACATGCGGTAAAAGCTTTTGAGCTTGATGTTGTGCATTATCTTGTAAAGCCTGTAGATTTTGAAACCTTCAGGAAAGCCATCAACAAAGCCAAAGATTTTTTACAGTTTAAAAATTCTGCAGAACACTCAGAAAAAGAAGATTTCATCATGTTTAAATCCAATTATATCATGAATAAGGTTTTTCTTAAAGATATTCTTTGGGTACAGGGATTTGGGGAGTATATTATTTTAGTAACCTCTTTGAAAAAATATATGATCCTCGACAGGATGTCAAATTTTGAAGAAAAATTTCAGGCTTTTGGATTTATCAGAGTGCATAAATCTTATATCATATTGGCTTCTCATATTGAATCTTATGATGTGAAAAGCGTCTACCTTAAAAGTGGAGATAAAATTCCTCTGGGAAGAACTTATAAAAAGATACTGAAAGAGCATTTGGGAAAATAAAAAAAACCGCTTTAAAAGCGGTTTTTTTTATTTTCCTGCGGCCTGCATTGGATTCACTTTTCCATTGGCACCGCCTCTTACTGCCCCTTCATGTTTTTGTTTGAATACCTGGAATCTGGAAGTCTCAGACGTACTACCATCATTGCTCCAGAAATTATTTGAAGTGTCAATATCTGCTGTTTCACGCATTGGGTCCAGCTGAATAGAATTTAATTTTTTCTCAAAATAATAAGTCTTTGTGGCCTTTTGTTCGTTGAGCCTCCAGATCTGAGCGGAAGATTTATCGTATAATTTCGTTCCATCTTCAAAAGTAAATTCCAGAATGATTGGCATTACCAGTCCTCCTTTGTTTAAGAAGTCAATTTGATAAGCTTGAATGTTTTTGAACTTTTCTTTTTGCTGTTTATCAAGAGCCATATCATTGTCGTGTGTAAGGGAATATTCTTTATTCTGATCCACTTTTTCCTGGCCACGATCGTAACGATAGTAGAAATCCTGAGCTTCTTTATCCTTGTCTACATAGAACGTAATATTTTTATCTTCTCTGTTTCTGATTTTGGAAAGGTCTTCAAAATCATTAACAAGAGCTTTGTCGACTTTGTACTTTACTTCTTTAGGTGCAGGTACGGCATCTAAATCGGGAGTGGCAATGGTTACCTTATCAATAGCTATGTCAACAGGATCTGTGCCGTAAAACCATCCTCTCCAGAACCAATCCAGATCTTCTCCGCTTGCATCCTCCATTGTTCTGAAGAAATCGGCAGGTTCCGGGTGTTTAAAAGCCCATCTTTTTGCATATGTTTTATAGGCCTTATCAAAAAGTTCTCTGCCCATAATGGTTTCACGAAGGATATTCAGGCCAGTTGCCGGTTTTGAGTAGGCATTAGGGCCAAACTGAACAATGTTTTCAGAGTTACTCATAATAGGCTCCAGCTGATCTTTTGGTAATTTCATGTAATCCACAATAGTCCACGCTGGTCCACGTTTTGAAGGGAACTTGTTATCCCATCTTTCTTCCGTAAGATATTCTGTAAAGGTGTTTAATCCTTCGTCCATCCAGGTCCACTGTCTTTCATCGGAGTTAATGATCATGGGAAAGAAATTGTGTCCTACCTCATGGATGATTACTCCGATCATACCATTTTTTGTTCCTTCTGAGTAAGTTCCATCTTTCTCAGTTCTTCCAAAATTGAAACAGATCATAGGATATTCCATACCATTTGCCGCTTCTACAGACTGAGCAACCGGATAAGGGTAGGGAATAGTGAATTCCGAATAAGTTTTTATTGTGTGTGCAACAGCTTTTGTAGAGAATTTTCTGTAAAGTCCGTAAGCCTCTTTTCCATAGAAGCTCATAGCCATTACCTTATTATTGTTTTCCGGTATTACCACGCCCATTCCATCCCAGATGAACTTTCGGGATGACGTCCATGCGAAATCCCTTACATTATTGGCTTCAAAAACCCAGGTTTTTCTTTGTTTCGATCTGTTTTTTTCTGCTTTCTTCGCTTCATCGAGCGTTACAATTTCTACAGGCTCTGATGAGCTTTGGGCTTTTCTATATCGGGATAGTTGGTCTGAAGATAATACCTGTTCATAATTCTTACACTCTCCGGTACCTCCTACAACATGATCTGCAGGAACATTCATTGAAACTTTAAAATTTCCAAAGGCCAGGGCGAATTCTCCTCTTCCTGTAAACTGGTGATTCTGCCATCCATGAAAATCACTGTACACACACATCCTTGGATACCATTGTGTCATTGTGTACAAATCATTTCCATCTTCAGGAAAGTTTTCATAACCACCACGGCCCCCCATTTTAATTCTGTTGGTGATATTGTAATTCCAGTCTATTTTTAACGTGAATTTTTCTCCTTTTTTCAGGATTTTAGGCAAATCAATACGCATCATGGTTTTGTTTACAGTATACCGTAATGCATTACCGGTTTCGTCGGTTACTTTTTCCAGATGAACGCCGTAACCATTGTCCTTTTCCGGAAGTTCCGTTATCTTTAACTTCTGGTCATTTATGGTTTTAGGAAGGGTTGTAGAAGTAGGATAATTGGCTTTGTTGATACTTGATGCCTCGTTCTCGTCCAATTGTAACCATATATAATCTAAGTCGTCAGGAGAATTGTTATAATAAGTAATCGTTTCGGATCCCTTCAGGTTTCTTTTGTCCTCGTCCAGATAGGCGGAAATATTATAATCTGCTCTGTTTTGCCAGTAACCATGTCCCGGAGATCCGGAAGCAGTTCTATAAATATTTGGAGTAGGTAAAATGGTTCCTAATTGTTCAAACTTATTTCCGTGATTACTTCCCGGGTTATTTTGAATATTTTGGGCTGCTAAACCTGCAAATGTGAATACAGAAAGTAGGGTTACTTTTAGTCTCATGACCGAAATGATTTAATAATTTTCAAATATAACAATAAGTAGTTGAAAAAATATCAATCAATAAGTCTTAAAATGGAATTCTTTCTATTGTCATTTTTAATGCCAGGGCAAAAACACCGGACGATATAAAGAGTATCCAGTCTTTTCTATTAATTTTGAATAATGTTAATGCAATAAACAGCAGGATTAAAATAGCACAAACAATTACAATCTGTCCTACTTCCAAACCAATATTAAATCCCAAAAGAGGAATCGCAATACTCTGGCTTTTTGCAATCATCACTCTTGCCGTATTGGCAAATCCCATTCCGTGAATAAGTCCGAAAAATAAAGCCAGGTAATAATTTGTTTTGTCCAGAGCCTGCTTTTTATTCTTCATAATAATATTACCTAATGCTGTAAGGACTATTGTTAGCGGAATTAAAAACTCTACCCAATTTGAAGGCACTCTTACTATATCAAGGATACTTAATGCTAATGTTATGGAATGACCTATTGTGAATGCTGTCACCAGGATTAGAATTTTCTTGAGATCCTTGTATGAATAAACCGCAATTAAAGCTAAAACAAAAAGTTGGTGATCAAGCGCATCTAAAGAAATGATATGTTCCCAACCAAGTTTTAAATAGAATAAAAAATCTTGCATGGTATAATGTACTGTAAAACGTACGAAAATAATGATTAATTTCGAAAAATAATTAAGTCTGTTTTTATGAAAGGTTTGTGGATACTGTTTATTCCTCTTGTTTTTTTGTATTCTTTTACTATTATAAAGCATCCCTATCATGTAGGTTCCGTTGAAATCAATTATAATACAAAATCAAAGACATTCGAGGTTACCGGGCGTTTTTTTCTGGATGATCTGGAAAATGCCCTAGGTAAAAAATACAACAAGTCTTTCCACTTTAATGATCCGAAGTATAAGGTTCAGTTGGATGACGCTTTAAAAAATTATAGTGCAGAATATCTGAAACTAAAGTCCGACGGTAAGTTCTTAAGGGTAAATTATCTGGGATATGAAGAGGATAATGAGTCTGTGAATATTTTTTTGGAAACGGAATCTGTTAATATGCCTAAGAAAGTTGAAGCTGCAGTTAGTTTTTTGTATAATCTGTTTGATGATCAGATCAACATTGTCCATATTATTTTGAATGGGAAAAGGAAAAGTGAAAAATTATCCTATCCCAATCGATATCTGTATCAACAGTTCCAATAATAATGTATTTAATACGCTTTCAAGTATATATGTAATTGTACATGTGTATTTTTTCTAATAATATTCTTTTTTGATGAAAATTAATACACCATTGCGTGATAAATATTAAATTTATATATTTGAGAAAATATTTAAAATAAAGGATTTTATTTTTTTTAACATTTATTTTAGATATTTAAAGGTCTTAAATATTTGCAAATTAAGGATTTTCTAAATTTTGTTAAATCTATTAATAGTGACTAATTAATATTATTAATATTTTTTAATATTTGATCTTTATGTGTGTTTATTAAATAATTTTTTTTATATTTGATAGGGTTTAGATATGTTAATTTTTTATAAAATTATATATATTATATATTTTGTATTGAATTTAACGAAGTTTTAAAAATTGTATTAATTCTTAGTTGTTAGAAATAACAATATTGCATATGGAAAATAAAGAGAGTAATTTTTTCTTGCATTTTTATCCCGCATGTACTTTAATTAAAGCACAAGTAGGGGTTAATACAATAAAGACATCAGGTATTTTTTATGCAGATGAAGCAAAAGATTATTTAACCTGGATTCTGAAAATAGGTAATCCTCCAAATGACAGAATTGGGCTATCGATGGATTCAACGTAATTATAAAAATTGGAAATAGTAAAACAGAATATTATATTTTTATTTTATTGCTATTTGGAGAAATAGTTCCCACAAACTCCGGATAGGATCAGGCACAAAAAATTCTAACAACACAAATTCGACATATATATAGCGCTTATCTTAATGGTAAGTGCTTTTTTTGTATGGATTTCAATATTAGTTTTTCTTTGCATAAATGGGATAAATGTTTTTATTTTGTAACTAACAAATGTTTGTTTGTAACATTTTGGCAATAAAATTGACTAATTAAAATATAATCTTCATATCAAATTATTTTTAGCGAAATACAGAAGATTATTAAGCGCTTACTCACGTAAGTGCTTTTTTATTTTAAAGGTTAATTGTCTATTTGTAAAAGAGCATTGATTCCTCTTGTGTGCTCAAGCAAATGCGGAAAAAAATTATTGTAACATTCCTGAAGAAGATCTTTATTTTTTAAAAATGCTTCGAATACAGGAATATCTTTCTCCAGATATTGTGCTTTATTAAGAACATTTTGAATACTGAATTTTATTCCCCAATCTTCTCTGTAATTATATAGCCAATCCTCTGTTTCCATCTTTGCTAACATTCTCTTAAAATTTTCAGGAAGCCATTCTTGATTTTCATTAAGAGCCTTGTAAACGCGAAGGGAATGGTTTTTCCAGCCTTGCAGTGAATTAAGAGTGAAGTCATTAGCCAGAAAATGATCCATAGATACATCTACAAATGCTCCTGCATATAGTCTTACCAGAGGGCTGAATATTTTTTTAGCTTCATGAATAGCCGGATGGGAGTCTGTAAAAGTATCAATAGCTCGGTGTAAGGTAATTCCATCCTGAATTTCTTTTGGAAATGAGAACCGCTCTTTGTTTCTGATGAAATCTTCGAGAAACTGTCCGACAATTTGCTGATCTGTAAAAGAGAGAAAAGAATGTGCTAAATAATTCATAGGGTATCAGGTTATAATAATAAAACCTTCAAATAAAGTTAAGGTATTTGAAGGTTTATAAACTAACTATTTAAAAGAAATTATCTAACAATAAACTTTTTACTTTCTATCAAAGAATTTTTGTCATCATAAATACTTAGGAAGTACTCTCCGGAAGTTAATCCTTTGAGGTGGATGGTAGTTTCTGTAGTTGATATTACATTTTGGCCTGCAGAATTGTATACTTTAAAAGAATACTTGCCGGTTCTGTTTCCTGAAATCTGAATCATATCATGGGCAGGATTAGGATATAGTAAGAACTCTTGTGTTTCATGAATAGCTTCCTTTGTGGCGAGGAAAGATTGTGTTTCAGGCATAAAATTAGAAACGACACAAGCGAAACGTGCAAATCCAAAGGCTTCATTAGCCGGCTTGGTGTTTCCTATTGCTACCCCCGTAGGATCACTATTGTAGTTAATGTCCGGATTTGCCCACCTGTTGATTCTGGTACAGTTGAATCCTTTAGAGGAACATTCATCATTATAAGCCATTATAGTTCTCCATCTTTGAGAAGAAGTGCTCGAAGTTCCAAGATCTATTGCTTTTTTATTGGTGTATCCATGATGATGATCACATGGTGTGGTGCTGGAGTCTACGTACCAGTCATGTCTTAATCCCATATTGTGTCCAAGTTCGTGGGCAAGTGAGTAGTTGGATACAGCACAATTGTATAGGCTTACACAAAACCCTGAATTACTGCTGTAGTTGGTAGAACTTGTATTTACATAGCCTAAGCCGCAAGTGTTAGTTGGTGTTGAGGTAACTAAAGCGCATAGATCCGCTCCATAGGTGGTTCTTAGTGTATGTACATCATCCATATACCCATCATTATTATTTCTGAGCCTTGGAAGATCCGTACTCAAACTTCCGGATTCAGTGTAGCTGATCTCTCCGGAGTATACAAGATTAATGGTGACATTGGAAACCCCGGAATTGATTAATGCAGTATTGAAATTGGTGATAGCAGTTGCTACAAACGAATTACTCTGTGAAAGTCCGCCCCATGCGTTTTTTGCTGCGGTAGTGAAAACTACCATCACATCTACTCTGGTGGCAGGGCATACAGGGGTTGTTGATAAGCAAACGTTAGAATTTGCTTTATTAAAGTTTTCGTTTTTGTCCATTACATAATCATCAATCGAGTCCTGATTGAGGATTGTCGAATCGCTCACTTCGGATAATGCAAAAACGTTTACATCAGTTTGGTGGAATATTACTTTTTCACCTGTGCCTGAAGCGTACATTCCTGTTACCACGCGATCATATTGTGAAAGTACAAGTTCGGCTCTGGGATCATTTTCAATAGTGTAAATATAAGATTCACTCTTATTGCTGTACGTTAAAGAACGGCTGAATTTGGCTGTGATCTCTTTACCGGTCGGGAGGTTGATTTGTAAATCGGATTTTAAATTAAAGGGAACTTGGGAATAGTATTTTGTAACTAAATAAGAAGAGGATAGCTCCCTGCTTACTTTTTGGTTACTTTTTAAATTATTCTCATTAATAGCTGTTTGAAAAATTTTGTTTTGCCCAAATAGCATGCCGGCGCAAAACAACACGAAAATAGTGAATTTTGTTTTCATTTTATGTGATTTAGTATGGTGATATACAAATATATATAAAATATCAACATGTGGTGATTTTTTTTCAATGGATGATCGAAATTTCTGCGAAATATTTAATTTCAGAGCTTTGTTGCTATTGAATTGATCTAAGAAACCACGGTTGAAGATTGTTTTTAATAATATCATCACTCTCTATCGAATATTTATATTGATAAAGAGTGATGATGTTTATTTAATCCCTGCTTGGATTTTGGCGATAAATTGGAAACGAGTACGTTTTCTTGATAAATTAAATAAGGATGTTTTAGGACTGTCTTTTAATTAAAAGATTCGTTCATGGAAATCTTCAATTTTACTGACTTCCTCAATTTTAATCCCGAATTTTCTTTTAGGTATTTTGTTGAGGTTGGAGACAAAGATCTTTTCATATCCCAATTTTTCAGCTTCCGAGATGCGTTGTTCAATTTGAGCAACAGGTCTGATTTCGCCGCTAAGTCCGATTTCCCCGGCAAAACAAAAATGTTCGGATATTGCAATGTCTTCATTAGAAGAAAGGATAGAGGCTACTACAGCGAGATCAAGGGCTGGGTCATCTGTCTTTATTCCCCCTGTAATGTTGAGAAAAACGTCTTTAGCACCAAGCTGGAATCCGGCTCTCTTCTCCAGTACGGCAAGTAACATATTCAATCTTTTAGCATCAAATCCGGTAGAACTCCTCTGAGGTGTTCCATAAACAGCCGTGCTTACCAGTGCCTGAATCTCCAATAACATAGGGCGATTTCCCTCAAGCGTTACAGCTACGGAGTTTCCGGAAAGCTCCTCGAATTTTTTTGTAATTAAAATTTCAGATGGATTTTTGATCTCTTTTAAGCCCTGGGAAATCATTTCATAGATTCCAATTTCCGAGGTGGAGCCAAAACGGTTTTTATTAGCCCGTAATAATCTGAAAAGATGATTCCTATCCCCATCGAAATTTAAAACTACATCTACCATATGTTCCAAAACCTTTGGACCGGCAATCTGTCCGTCTTTAGTAATGTGACCTACCAGAAAAACGGGAGTATTGTTCTCTTTAGCATATTTAATGATCTCATTCGAACATTCTCTTATTTGGGAAACGGTTCCCGGTGAGCTTTCTATCAATTGGGACTGTAAGGTTTGAATGGAGTCGATAATGATGAAATCAGGCTCTAATTTTTTGGCTTCATGTAATATTTTTTCCAGTGAAGTTTCGGTGTAAAGGAAGCAATTTGGGTTTTGAACTTCAGATAACCGGTCTGCTCTCATTTTGATCTGTGAGGCGCTTTCTTCTCCTGAAACATAAAATATTTTCTTCTTCATTTTTAATGCCAGCTGTAAAAGCAATGTTGATTTTCCGATTCCCGGCTCTCCTCCGATCAAAGTAACAGAACCTAAAACAATTCCACCTCCCATTACCCGGTTGAGCTCCTCGGAGGGTGTTTTAATCCTGGGTTCTTCAATTGCTTCAACTTCAATGATATTAATAACGTGTTGTTTTGTTTTCGAGGAAGGAAGACTTCTGCTGGATACCTTTTCCACGACCTCTTCAACTAATGTATTCCATTGTCCGCAATTTTTGCATTGTCCCATCCATTGTGAGTATTGGGTTCCGCAGTTTTGACAGAAATATGCTGTTTTAAGTTTTGCCATACTGCGAAGTTCAAAATTTTTTTTGAATTTTACTTCTGAATTTTTGGTTAATTTTCTAGTATGAAAAATATTTTAATAAAAAGCGTGGTTATATTCTTTATAATGACAATCCTTACTACATGGCTTGCAGATTGGCTCGTAGGATATTTGCATTTACCCGGCGGTGATTTTGGAATGCTTTCGTTGGCTGTTCTTATTGGATGTATAATAAGCAGCGGAGTGGGACTTGTAACGGTTGTCATATTTAAAAGCACATATCAATCGGTGGTTAGGATTGCTATTTTATTTGAAGTACTCTACCTTTTTATGCTGATGATATCAGGAACTAATCCTTTTACTTATTTTTCTGAGAAAACAAACGCGAAACTTCTGAATGTACTTTTGTATATGAATGCAGTTGTCGTTTTTCTGATTGTAATTGCTATTCATTTTATGTATGTGAAAATAAAATCAAAGAAAAAATTATCATAGGTCAAGAGGTGAATGGGTTTATCACTTTATCTTTGGTGGGTAAAAAATAAAATATATTACAATGAAAAAGATACTATTAGCTTTTATGTTTGCTTTTTTAAGCATCGCAGGCTTTGCACAATCAACCTGGAAAGTAGATCCTATGCATTCTTCAGTTAATTTCAATATCAAGCATATGGGGATTAGTTTTGTGCAGGGAAGATTTGATAAATTCGATGGTACAGTGGTTTCTTCAGGGAAAGATCTGGATAAGGCAGCTTTCAATTTTAGCGTGGTAACCGGATCGGTAAACACAGGCGTTGAAATGAGAGATAAGCATTTGAAAAGTGCAGACTTCTTCGATGCAGAGAAATTTCCGACCATGACATTCGAAAGCGGATCTATTACGAAAGATAAAAATAATACCTACATCCTTAAAGGAAAACTTACCATTAAAGATGTGACAAAAGAAATCAGCATTCCGGTAACGTATGGTGGTGTAACAAAAAATCAGCAAGGTAAAGAAATTTTAGGCTTTCAAACAAAATTTACAGTAAACCGTTTAGATTATAATATTAAATATGATCCAACAGGAGCGGGTGTTGCAAAGGATGTAGATGTTAATTTATATTTTGAATTAATAAAGCAATAATTTTTTTAAATATAATTTGGTTTGGTTAAAGGTTTCTCAAGTAATTTTGAGGAACCTTTTTTTTATTTCTTAGCAAATAAATTGCCTCGTATTTCTTTTTCCCATAACTTTGCACAAACCTAATCTAATGAGTAAAAAGAATACTAAATACATCTTTGTGACAGGAGGTGTAACTTCATCTTTGGGAAAAGGAATTGTTTCTGCTTCTCTGGGACTATTGCTGAAATCACGCGGTTTTAATGTAACGATCCAAAAACTAGATCCTTATATTAATATTGACCCAGGAACTTTGAACCCTTATGAACACGGAGAGTGCTATGTAACCGAAGATGGTGCGGAGACGGATCTGGATTTAGGTCATTACGAGCGATACTTAGATGCTCCCACTTCTCAAAACAACAACGTTACTACAGGAAAAATCTACCAGACTGTAATTGAAAAAGAAAGAAAAGGCGACTTTTTAGGAAAAACAGTTCAGGTAATTCCTCATATCACTAACGAAATCAAACGTAGGATTAAAATTTTATCCAAGCAGAACTACGATATCATTATTACTGAAATCGGAGGAACTGTAGGGGATATCGAATCTTTGCCATACATTGAAACTGTACGTCAGCTAAAATGGGAATTGGGAGAAAAGAATTCTATGGTAATTCACTTAACCCTGTTGCCATATCTGGCTTCCAGTGGAGAATTAAAGACAAAACCTTCTCAGCATTCCGTACGTCAATTGATGGAAAGCGGAATTATGGCAGATGTTTTGGTTTGCAGAACAGAGCATAAAATACCAAAAGATCAGAGAGCTAAATTAGCTCAGTTCTGTAATGTTCCTTTGGATAATGTAATTGAGTGCAAAGATTTGGAAACTATTTATGAAGTTCCTATGTACCTTCAGAAACAGAACTTTGATGATGTAGTTCTAAAAGAATTGGATCTTAAGAGTGATAAAGAAGCGGATCTTAAAGATTGGAAGAGTTTCCTTAAGAAATTCCAGAATCCAAAAAAGACTGTTGAAATTGCTTTAGTAGGTAAATATGTTTCTCTTCAGGATTCTTACATTTCTATCGCTGAAGCATTTAAGCATGCCGGAGCAGATCTTGAGACGGAAGTAAAAGTGAGATGGGTTTATAGTGGGGATATCACCCAGGAAAATATCAAAGAAACTTTAAAAGGAGTTAATGGAATTCTTATTGCTCCTGGTTTTGGAGACAGAGGTATTGAAGGTAAAGTATTGACGGCTCAATATGCAAGAGAAAATAAAATTCCTATGTTGGGAATTTGTTTAGGAATGCAGATTATGACTATTGAATTTGCACGAAATATTTTAGGGTATTCTAAAGCAAATTCTATGGAATTTGATACTGCTACAGAGCATCCTGTGATCTCTTTAATGGAAGAGCAAAAGAATGTTGTTGATAAAGGAGGAACGATGCGTCTTGGTTCTTGGAAGTGTTCTGTGAAGAATAACTCTAAACTTTCCGATATCTATGGAAGTAAGAATATAGCTGAAAGACACCGTCACCGTTATGAATTTAACAGTGATTATTTACAAGAATTTGAAAAAAACGGATTCTTTGCAACAGGTACTAATCCTGAAACCGGACTGGTTGAAGCTCTTGAGCTTAATGATCATCCGTTCTATGTAGGAGTGCAGTATCATCCTGAATATAAGAGTACGGTTGCAACACCGCATCCGTTATTCAGAGCTTTTATTAAAGCATGTGAGAAGAAATAAAGGAATTTATATCGATTAAACGTCATATTTAAACTCAGGTTGATTATTATCAGCCTGAGTTTATCATATTGTAATAGAGTAAAAGATAGAGTTTTGATAAAAAATCAGTATTTTTGTCAGCTCGAAATCTAGGGTGAAATTTAATGTTGAATTTTACGGTGGATTATGAAAAAATAATTTTAATAAAATCAAAATGCAACAGAACAACGGACTCGATAAAAGTCAAATGATTAGTTTTGCGGTTTTATGTTTGGTTCTCTTTGGATTCATGTTTTATTTTCAGAATAAACAGCAGAAAGAGGAACAGTTGAAAGCTCAGCAACAAAAAACTGAACAGGTAAAAACTGCCGTAAAACAAACTCAGGCAAGTAATATCAATCCAAATGTAACTCCTAACGCTATTCAGGTTTCTACTTTAGGAAATAATGAACTGAAATTGGAATTTTCCAGCTTGGGAGGGCAAGTTTCTAAAGTAGAACTTTTAAAATACAAAGCGTATGATCACAAAAGTGATCAGGCTGATCTCCCTCTTTATTTAATCAATAAGAATAACTCAAACTACGGTTTTCAGTTTAAGGATAAAACGGGTAAGGTTATTAATACTAAAGACCTGGTTTTCTCTCCGACAGTGAATGGAAATGCTGTAACGATGACAGCTAATTACAATGGTGCTGTTATTCAGTTTATTTATACATTACTTCCTAAATATACATTAGACTTTAAAGTAAGAACTCAGGGATTGGCTTCAGTAACTTCTGATACCAAGGCTGATTTTCTTTGGAATTATAATGTGAGAAATTTAGAAAAAGGTAGAGCTCAGGAACAATCTCACTCAGAATTTTCTTATGCATTTAATAACTATAAGAGCTATGATTACGATGGAAGAACGACCATGGAAGAAGAGAAAGAAACTCTTAACTGGATTGGTGTAAAACAGCAATTCTTCTCTTCTGTGATTGAAGCTAAAAACGGATTTACACAAAGTAAAGGAAATCAGGAATCAATAGAAGAGGGTGAATATTTGAAGAAATTCAACTATGAAGGATTTGTTCAGATGACAGGGAGTGAATTGAATCAGGATTTTACATGGTATTTTATGCCATTAGATTTACCGTTATTAAAATCATATGATAAAAACTTTGATGAGATATTACCTTTGGGTTGGTCATTTATCGGTGGGATGAACCGCTATTTCTTCATGCCAATGTATAATATTATTGCATCTTGGGGATTAACAGCAGGCTGGGTGATCTTCTTTATGACGATCATTGTTAAACTTATCCTATCGCCAATTATGTACAAGCAACATAAATTGAGTGCTATGATGAGGGTAATTCGTCCTGAAATTGACGAGGCTAATGCGAAGTTAAAGGATGCGGATCCGATGAAGAAGCAACAAGCTACAATGGAAATTTACAGAAAGGCTGGTGTTAATCAAATGGCGGGTTGTTTGCCGGCGTTGGTACAGATTCCTATCTTCTATGCATTATTCCGTTTCTTTCCGAACTTTATTGATTTAAGAGGAAAAGGCTTCTGGTTTGCAAAAGATCTGACCGCTTATGATGATTTAATCAGATTACCATTTAAAGTTCCTTTCCTGGGAGATCATTTGAGTGTTTTTGCTTTAGCGTGTACGGTGGTAATTTTAATCTATACTATCATGACATCAGGAAATATCCAGCAACCTCAACAAGAGGGAATGCCAAATATGAAAGTATTAATGTACATTTTCCCAATTACATTTTTATTCTTCCTGAATACTTCTGCATCTGGTCTTTCATGGTATTACTTTGTATCCAATGCAATTAACATCTTGATTATCCTTGTTATTAAATATGTGATCCTGGATGAAAAGAAAATTCATGCCCAGATCCAGGCGAATAAGGAAAAGCCCAAAACTGAAGGTAAATTCCAGAAAAGAATGCGGGAGATGATGGAGAAGGCTCAGGAACAACAAAGAGCTCAGGAACAACAGAGAAATAAGAAGAAATAATATTATAATAATAAAAAAAGAGGTGCAATAATTTGCACCTCTTTTTTTATTGCACCTCTTTAATCATATTTAAGTCTGAAAGATTGCCTGTGGTGTACTGTGGGGCCAAACTTTATAAGTGCATCCTGATGCTTTTTAGTGGCATATCCAAAATTAGTATCCCATCCGTATTCGGGAAACTCATCATGTAATTTAATCATCAGCTGGTCTCTGTAATTTTTAGCTAAGATAGAAGCTGCAGCAATTGAAAGGATTTTAGAATCTCCTTTAATGATGCATTGATGTGGGATGTAATTATAAGGGTGGAACTTGTTTCCGTCCACCAGAATTAGTTCCGGTCTTGTTGTTAATTTATCTAATGCCTGATGCATTGCATGGATGCTGGCATTAAGAATGTTGTGTAAGTCAATGAATGCTGGAGGTAATTCTGCGATAGCATAATCTTTAACATTATCTTTTATATAATTATCCAGATCCATTCTGGTTTTAAAATTCAATTTTTTAGAATCATTTACTAAGCTTTGTTTGAAGTTGTGGTCTAAGATGACAGCTGCAGCAACCACAGGCCCTGACAAGCACCCCCTTCCAACTTCATCACATCCTGCTTCTATGTAACTCCCTGACCAACTTTGTAATAAATCCATTAAAATAATATCTAAAACACTATAATATTTTGTAAAAATAAAGAAAAATATATTTTGCGGCAATATGTGTAAATGGTAGTGTATTTATCTTATTTATTTAATGTTTCTAGTTGAGTTATAAAATTTTTATCATATTTAAAAAATAACACGAATTAGTGATTTATGTTAAATTAGCATTAATTTTATCATATTTTTAAATATAATGGATAAGTGTGTTTGATCATCTAAAATTTTAAATATTTTTAACAATTAATTTGGTTAATTTAAGAAAGTTTTACATATTTGCAATTAATAAAAAAAATAATCAGTTTAAATATGAAGAAATTAACTACAAGTGTTTTAGCTATAGTTCTGACTTCCTCTTTTTTTGTTGCAAATGCACAACAAAGAAAGGGTGATACGTTGAAAACACAGAGTATTGAAGAGGTTATTGTTACAGGAGCTTTAGGTATTAAGAGAAAAGCTGATGCTGTTACAACTTCACAGCAGGTAGTTGGTAACCAGGAGCTAACCCAAGCGGCAAACCCAAACGCGGTAAGTGCTTTGGCTGGAAAGGTTGCTGGTTTGCAAATTACACAAACTAATACCAGTGTTACAGGAACTAATAGTATAGTGATTAGGGGTAATAGATCCTTTACTGGTTCTAGTGAAGCTTTGATTGTTATCGATAACGTTATTTCCTCCGCTACTGTCTTCCAACAATTGCCACCGGAGGTTATAGAGACGGTGAATGTAATTAAGGGAGCTGCTGGAGCTGCTCTTTATGGCTCTCAAGGTGTGAATGGTGCGATTATCGTAACTACTAAGAGAGGGGGAACTAATAAGAGAATGACGGCTACTTTTAATAGCGTTGTTGATTTTGATAAAGTAGCTTTTTTGCCTGAAAGACAGAGGCAATATGGGCAAGGGTGGTATGGTGATAAAATAAGTGTTGAGAATGGAGCTTGGGGTGCTGCTTTTGATGATCCTAAATTTGCAGGTGTTTTAGTTCCTTATGGACCATCCTTTACTGATGTTGATGGAGATGGTTATATCGCGTACAATCAGGACGATAGTAATTTTACAGCTGATGATGCTGGAGCGATCCACTCAAGATATGCACCTTATGGAAAAAATAATATAAGAGACTTCTTTCAAACTGGAACGACTTATCAGAATACGCTTACAGTAAATGCAGGGAATTCAGATGGGTATGTTTTGATGAGTTTAGGTAGTGTAGATAGAGAATTTGTTGTTCAGGATGATACAATGAAAAGGATATCCGGTATGTTTAAAGGAGGGGTTAAAGTTGGGAAATGGAGATTTGATGGTACAGTTAACTATATAAGACAAAAAACATCTACAACTAATTCTAACTTATATAGTAATTTATTACAATCTTCTTCAGATATTCCAATTACTTTGTTTAGAGATCACCCTGATAGAGGATATGCTTGGAGTGCATTCTACGCGAGTCCATATTTTACTATGAAGCATGAAAGATATAATACTTTGAGTAATTATTTTAACGTTCTTGCAAGTACTGAATTTCAATTAAATGATCATATTAACTTTTTATATAGGGGAAATCTGCAGTTCAGATCAACAGAATCTGATAGCCACAATGATGGATGGTCTGATCCGAGATATCAAAAAGATTTAGATGATATCCAAGAGCAAGGTAGTATTACTGCTATTCAGTCTTTTTATAACAAGAGCACTCAAAACTATACGACATACTATGGGGATTTCTTAGTTAATTTTGATTATGATTTAACTAAGGATATTAATATGAAATTGAATGTTGGGCATAATTATCAGGAATGGAGAACAAATACGGTATCCGCAGGAGGAACTGGTATTATTACCCCGGGAATCTATCAGATTTGGAATTTAAGTAACCCAACATTGCCAATTAATCTTAATAATAATTCATTTTATAATAATCAACATGCTTTCTTGGCAAACGTTGATTTAGCATATAAGGATTATTTATTTTTGAATGGAGCTGGAAGGTATGAAATGTCTTCTATACTTCCTATGGGTAATCGAGGGTATTTCTTCCCTGCTGTGTCTGCTTCATTTATTCCGACTAAAGCATTTCCAAGTATTAAAGGAAAGATTTTAAACTATGCTAAAGTAACAGCAGCATTCCAAAGAACAGGTATAACATCTAATATTGGGGTTTATGGGGTACAGAATCTTGCTGTTGTAGGAAGTGGATATCCTTATGATAACACAGGTATTAGTTTTGTAGTGAATCAATCACAAACTTTTAAAGATATAAAGCCTGAATTTAATACTAAAAAAGAAGTTGGATTGACTTTAGGTTTCCTTAATGACAGAATTACATTGGATGCATCTGCATACAGGGAGGATACTAAAGATCTAATTACGAATGTTACAACTTCTACAGCTTCTGGTATAGTTACTAATTTATTAAATATTGGAAAGCTTCATAATAAAGGAATTGATGCTGCGATAAATGTAGTTCCTATTAAAAGTAAAGATTTTAGATGGGATATAGGAGTGAATTATACAACATATAAAACTATCGTTGATAAGGTTACCGATGATGCTGACGAAGTTAGATTAGCAGGAAATAATTTTGTAGGATTGTATGCAGTTAAAGGGCAGGAATTTCCTATAATTAAAGGAACTGCCTATGTTAGGGATGATCAAGGAAGAGTTATTGTAAATCCTACGACAGGTTTGCCTACTGTAACGTCTACTCAGCAAGTGTTAGGTAAAGCTACGCCAAAATATATCCTTGGTTTAACTACATCAATAAAATATAAAGGTCTAAGAGTATCAGCGGTAATGGATTACAGAACTGGACATCAGTTTTATTCAGGAACCCTACAAGGGATGACCTTTAATGGAATGAATCCTGCAAGTGCCGGTTTTGACAGAAACCAACCTTATATCGTACCAAATTCAGTTTATTTGAGTAATGGTGTATATGTTCCAAATACATCGGTAGCAATTTATAATAATACTGGAGATACTCCTGTTGAAAAACTGATCAACTATTTTGGTGGATCGGCATATAATACAGTCGGTGAGAACTATATCCTTGATGCAACTGCATTTAAAGTTAGAGAGATAGCAATAAGTTATTCTTTTGGTAAAGAGCTTCTGGGAGCTTCCAAAATTAATGAATTAACTATCGGAGTACATGCTAGAAATCCATTCTACAAATTTTCAAAAGAAAATAGAGGTTATGATGATCCAGAGACGGCTTTTGACCCGAGATATAGAGGTTTAGCAAATCCAGATCAATATCCAAACCTTAAAACGTACGGAGCAAGTGTAACTGTATCATTTTAATTAAAAAAGTTTAAATAACATGAAAAAAATATTTTTAGCGATAATATCATCTGCGGCATTAATTTCTTGTCAACTGGATGATAATATTAGTCCTAATACGCCAACAGTTGAAAAGTTATCTCCAAGAAACTTATTGGCTGCAGCTGAGACAACTGCTTATACGGCACAAACAACAGGTATGTTTCAATTATCTAATATATGGATGAACTGTTGGGCAGGGAATATATATCAATTTGCCTCTCCTATGACAAGAGAATATCAAATGGATGTAGCAAGTAACTTTTATGGTGGAATCTGGAATGAAAATTATCTTGCTGCAGCAAATTCGGCTGCGATTATAAGAAATGAAAATGCGGCATCATTTCCTTTCCACACTGCGATAGCCAAGATTCTTCTTGCTAATTCTATGCAGTATATTGTGGATTTTTATGGTGATGCTCCTTATTCTCAAGCGTTTATGCAGCAGGAGAATATCTCTCCTAAGTATGATAAAGGAGAAGATATTTATAAAGATTTAGTAGTTAAGTTAAATGAAGCTATTAATACAATTGATAATGCTATTCCTACTGCTAATAATGGAGTAAATGCTAGTGAAGATGTTATTTTTGCGGGTGATATGAATCAATGGAAGAAATTTGCAAATACAATCAAATTGCGAATTCTTTTAAGGCAATCTAAAGTGACGGACCCTAGTATTGTACAATTTAGAAATGCTCAATTAGCTCAATTACAAGGGCAGGCCCTTGTAGATGCTGACGTTGTTATTAATCCTGGTTACAATAGCAGTGCTGCAGCTCAGCAAAATCCACTTTATAGACAATATGGGTATATCGTATATGATGGTAGTGCATTAAATACTAACGGATATGGATATTACGGTACTATTTCGGATCATTTAGCTAAGCTTTTAATTGGACATTCATCTAAACCAACGGCTGGGATAGTTGATCCGAGAGCTACAAAAGAATGGAGAGTAGCAGGAGGAACTATTAATGGATTGGTTCAAGGCGCTCCTCGTGATCCAAACATGAATGCATCTAATTATTCAAATTTAGGATGGAAATATTATGGTAATCCTGTAAATTCTTCCATGGATGGATATATGATGATGAAATCTGAATCTGAGTTCTTACAAGCTGAGGCAGCTGTTTTGTATCCTCAGTATTTTAGCAATGCTCAAGGACATTATACACAAGGGGTAACGGCTTCTTTTACGTTTTTTGGTTTAACAGGAGCTCAAGCAACAACTTATCTTAATGCATTGAATTCAAAAACTGTTGGATGGGCTGGGGCTGGCGATAAAATTGCAGCTATTCAGTATCAAAGATTAATTGCTTTAACACACGTAAGACCGGTAGAAACTTATATCAATTATATTAAGACTGGTTATCCGGAAACTCCTCTGGCTCTTACAGCGGTTCATCCTAATAAGCCATATAGATTAATTTATCCGACCACTGAGTATACAGGGAACTCTGCTAACGTTCCTAATATCACTCAAGCGGATGTTTTTGTAAAAAATCAATATACTCCGTTTTGGAATAGAAATTAATTCTAGAACAAATTTTTAATATATTTAAAACCGCCCAATGGCGGTTTTTTTAGTTTATTATTTCATAATTTATGCTAATATTAATAAATTAATTGAAAAGAAATATTATTATGCAAATCATTGGATCTGTATGATTGCTCATTTTTCTATCTTTTAAAATGTATTACTCTTTTTGTTATTTTTCCTAATTGTTTCATAAGTGTTTGTTTATTAGATAGTTGTTTTGTATTTCTTGTGTTTTTATTCCGTTTATATCACTTTTTATTGATTTAGTATAGTGTTTTTGTGGACTTGTTGTATTTCAATAATTATTTAAGCTATTGGTTAAGTGGTTTTCATTAAATGTTTAAATTTTAACAAAAATTAACTATTCAATGATGTTTATTTTTATTGATTATTGAAGTATTGTTAATTTTTTACTATTTTCTTTTGTGTTGTTAAGAAAGTTTTACAAATTTGTATTATCACAAAAATCAATTTAATATGAAGAAAATAACATCAGGTGTTCTGATTATGGTATTGTCCTCATCTATAGCTGTTGCCAATGCTCAGCAAAAGAAAAGTGACACTGTAAGAACGCAAGATATTGAAGGTGTTGTAGTGACAGCCCTCGGTATTAAAAGAGAAAAGAAATCTCTCGGTTATGCAACTCAAGAAGTAAAAGGAGATGCTGTAAATAAAAATCCTACCACCAACTTTCTAAACAACTTATCGGGTAAAGTAGCAGGTCTGGAAATTAAACAGAGTACAAACTTTGGGGGGTCTATAAACGTTGTTACAAGAGGGTATAAATCGCTCTTAGGAGATAATCAGGCTCTTTTTGTTGTAGATGGGGTTCCTATCCTAAATAAAAATATAAACACGGCCAATCAGGCGACTGGTGGTGGTGGGTATGATTACGGAAGCTCAGTTGCGGATATTAATCCAAATGATATCGAAACTTTAAATGTCCTTAAGGGAGCTGCAGCGACTGCTCTTTATGGTTCCAGGGCCCAAAATGGAGCTATTATTACAACTAAAAGAGGAAAGAAAAATAAGGAAGGTATAGGAATGGAGTTCTCAAGTTCCATTACTATGTCAACGGTTGACAGATCTACTTTCCCTAAATACCAAACACAGTATGGGCAAGGGTATACGGGTAACAGTTTTAGCAGTGCTTTATACCAGGGAAGTCCAAGGGTTGTTTTCGGAAATGATGCTTCTTACGGATCCGCATATGATGGTTCCATGGTTTGGCAATATGGAGCATTTATACCGGGTTCTCCAACTGAAGGACAAAGAACCCCTTGGCAAATCGCAAAAAATGGTCCTATTAAATTTTTTAATACTGGAACCAATTATGTAAATACCCTTTCCTTTAGTGGAGGTGATGAAAAAGCAACTTACCGATTGAGTTATGCAAATACTGATGCCACAGATATTATGCCTAATAGCTCCTTGATAAAAAATAACTTTAGTGGAAATGCATCATACAAACTCACAGATAAGTTAACGGCAAATTTTTATGCAAATTATGTAACTCAAAAAACAGTTGGGCGTAATACTACGGGGTATAATGATAATATTATGACCAATTTTAGACAGTGGTGGCCAACAAATGTTGATATAAATGATTTGCGAAATCTCTATATGGGATCGTATAAAAATTATACTTGGAACATGAAAAGTATTACGGACTTAACTCCGGCTTTTTGGGATAACCCTTATTTTCAGCGATACCAAAATTATCAGAATGATTCAAGAGATAGGTTTGCTGGAAATTTTAGTTTAAATTATGATGTTACAAAGGACATCAATTTACTGTTCCGTATGGGAAGAGATGGTTATACAATGATAACGGAAGACAGGAAAGCAGTAGGGTCTTATATTGGAAATGATTTTGGACTCAATGGAACTGTTGATCAACCTTCAGGTTATGCCACAAGTCAATATAAATTTTCTGAAACAAATTATGATTTCATTGGTACCTATAAAAAGAATATTACCGATGATTTCAATATTAATGCGTTGTTAGGAGGAAATATTAATGTTCAGAAAGTATATTCAAATCAACAATCGACCTCAGGAGGATTATACATTCCAGGTATTTATACAATCGCCAATTCAGCATCTTCCCCAGTTAGACCATTGATTTCAGATGTTTCCAAATATGTTTATGGTGCTTTTGCTCAGATTTCATTAGGTTATAAAAATACCTATTATTTAGAAGGGACATACAGGAGAGATCAGTCTACGGCATTGCCTGAAAATGATGCAGTGTACTGGTATCCATCATTATCTGCCAGTGTTGTATTTTCTAATCTTATCAATGCTAAATGGCTTAACTTTGGTAAGATTCGAGCTGCTTACGCTGAAGTGGGTTCAGATACTCAAGCTGATCAACTGTTGAATAGATATTTCAGCCAGCCTTCTTATGGAGATATTCCTGTTTATGCATACAATACAACGTTGAGAAATTTTGAATTAAGGTCTCAGAGTTTGAAAAATATAGAATTCGGAATTGAGGCAAGAATGTTTAAAAACCGTCTAGGCTTTGATGTTGCCTGGTTCCGTAATAAAGCCTTCGATCAAATTTTACCTTTACCAGTATCTTTTGCAAACGGAGCTATTGCTAAAACTCAAAATGCAGGAGAATTAACTACAAAGGGTTTTGAAGTATCCATTAATGCAACACCAATTAAAACAAGTAATTTTTCATGGGATCTTAATTTAAACTGGTCAAATCCATGGACAAAAGTTACGGCTCTTAGCCCGGGAATTGAAAATATAACGATGGGTAGATCACAGGGTGGTGTAAGTATTAATGCTCCTTTAAATGGAGATTATGGTTCAATCTGGACTTCTGATTATGTGAGAGATTCGAATGGACAACCAATTGTTGGTGCAAATGGAGCTTATTTAGTTACGGATACGCCGACATATAATCAGGGAAGTTTTCAGGCGAAGTGGACTGCAGGTTTAAATAATACAATTAGCTATAAGAACTTTTCATTAAGTTTTTTAATTGATTGGAAAAAAGGAGGTAAGGTATATTCATTAGATCAGTTCTATGGATATGGAACAGGTGTTTATCCTGATTCTGTAGGAATAAATGATCTTGGAAATCCAATTCGAAATACTTTAGCAAATGGTGGAGGGGTCATACTACCAGGTGTAATGCAAGATCCTAATAACCCAGGTAGCTATATTCCAAATACAATAAGATTGGATAAATCACAATCAAGCCAGGTACTGGGAACAGATCTTCCGGGAGCTGCTTTTGTTTATGATGCCAGCTTTATAAAATTAAGAGAGGTTTCTATCACCTATAGATTTGATAAAGATTTTTTCAATTCTAAATTTATACAGGGAATGTCAGTGAGTTTAATTGGGAATAATCTATGGATTATGCATAAGAATTTACCATATTCAGATCCGGAAGCAGGGCTGTCTTCAGGTAATATTCAAGGGTATCAATCTGGTCCTATGCCAGCAACAAGAAACATTTCGTTTAATGTAAAAGTTAATTTTTAAAGAATATGAAAAAATATATAATAACACCAATATTAGCTCTTTTATTTGTAGGATGTACAACGGGAGATGATGTAAATTTGGATCCACATGCAGCTTATAATACGACTCAGGAGTCTTTAGTTACTTTTGCACAAAAAGAACTTAGTGATTACATGAATACGCCAAGTGTAAATGAGAATAATTTCAGATTGACGATGCAATACTGGCAGGAAACGATTTATGTGAATGAAAGTAATTATGATTTTACCAATCGGAATGTATCCAATAATGTCTGGACTGATAATTATGTAAATGTTTTGAAAAACTTAGACCAGGCAGAGCAGATAATTAAAGCATATGTACCACCACCTTCGGAATTGTCTACCTGGCCTGCAAAAAAAACAAATCAATTGGCTATAGTGGATATGATGAAGATCTATACTTATCAGGTATTGGTTGATACTTACGGAGATATTCCTTATACGCAAGCTTTAAATATTGATGTATATCCTCTTCCTAAATATGATAAAGCATCTGATATTTATTCTTCTCTGATAAGTAAATTAGAAACTGATTTAAATAATTTAGTTGTTGGAGGAAGCTCGTTTGCTTCCGGAGATATCTTTTATAAAGGGAATAACGCACAATGGAAAAAGTTCGGAAATTCACTGCTTTTAAAATTGGGAATCGCTCTTGCAGATGTTAATCCTGCCTTGGCTCAATCAACAGTTAACAAGGCGATTACTGGTGGAGTATTGGCTTCTTCTCTGGATGATTGTAAATTTCAATATTTAGCAGCATCTCCAAATGAGAACCCTATGTTTCAAGAAACAGGCTCAAGAGATGACTTTATTGCAGGTAAAACGTTGGTAGATTATATGAATAACTCTAATGATGCGAGAATTGCTAAGTACTATACTGATGTTGATGGTAATTATGTAGGTCAGGTTATTGGGGCACCTGGTGAGTTTTCTGAATTCTCGAATGCTGGTGAATTTGCCTATACTGCAACTACTCCTGGTGTTATTTTAAGCTATACAGAGGTTGCCTTCTATCTTGCTGAAGCTGCTGCAAGATGGGGTATAGGCGGAAATCCTGCTACTTTATATGGTGAAGCAATCACTGCTTCCTTTACTGAATGGGGTGTGGGTGCTGACGCAGCTGCATATATAGCTGCTCATCCTTATGATGCGTCCAACTGGAAGAAGTCTATTGGTGAGCAGGCGTGGGTAGCTATGTATAATCAGGCAGTAACTTCGTGGAATTTCTATAGAAGATTAGATTATCCACAGTTAGTTGCGCCCGCAACTGCAATTCCAAATGCTAATGGAAAAGTACCGGTAAGACTTCAGTATCCGGCTGCAGAGGCGACAACGAATGGTACGAACTACGCTGCAGCAAGTGCTGCAATTGGCGGTGACAGGCTTACCACAAAACTTTTCTGGGATAAATTTTAAACTAAGAAATGCAATAGATAAAATAGCTGGAATTTATTCCGGCTATTTTTTTTACAAATCATCTGATCTGATTTAAACTATAATGTTTTTTTTATTCTAAATTTCAGAGAATGATGAATTATTTAAGGTTATAGGGAGAAAAATAAATTATGTAATGCATAATAATTATCGTTTGATTACTTCATAATGAGTACTTAATATATAGCTTATAAAGATTAGTGTTTATTTTTTGTTCTTTTTTAATTATATGATATACAGTTGTTTGTGTATTTATTTTGAATTTTTTCATACATAAATATCACCAATTAATGATTTAGTATGGCCTTTTAATAGACTGATTCTATTTTTGTAATTAATACAGGTTATAATTATCTATATTTTGTTAAAAAGCATTTTTTTAACATATTTGATGTGTTTCTGTTCATTAATTTTTGTTAATTTTTGTCTAATCGTTACTTTTTCGTCTATTTCTTTTGTGTTGTAGAAAAAGTTTTACAAATTTGTAACGCTAAAAATAATTTGATATGAAGAAAGTAACTACGGGTATCCTTATACTGGTGTTATCTTCATCCCTAGCTGTTATAAACGCTCAGCAAAAGAAGAAGAATGATACGGTAAAGACCCAGGACATTGAGGGAGTCGTTGTGACTGCCTTGGGTATTAAGAGAGAGAAAAAGTCTTTGGGGTATGCTTCCCAGGAGATTAAAGCGAGTGCACTCTCCGATGGTACTACAAATACGGGTAATATTGCAGCTCAGTTATCTGGAAAGGTTGCTGGTCTTAATGTTACTACCAATAATAATTTTGGAGGGTCCTCAAACCTGCTTATCAGGGGGATGAAAACATTAGGAGGAGGTAACCCGCTAATTGTTATTGACGGATCGCCTGTTAATAACTCCAACACTCAGGAAAAAAATATTGATTATGGTAATGCTCTTTCTGATATCAATCAGGACGACATCGAATCGATCAATGTATTAAAAGGAGCAGCAGCGTCCGCATTATATGGAGAAAGAGGATTAAATGGGGTTATTGTTATCACAACCAAAAATGGAAAAGGAAAGGATGATGGGTCTTGGGGAATTACACTTTCATCTGCTATACAAGTAGGATTTATTGATAAATCCACCTTCCCTGAATATCAGACAAGATATGGAGCAGGTTATTCTCAAAAGTTTGGATCGCAGGCAGCAGATGGTCTTAATAATGCTAATTATGGAGCTGATGCATCATGGGGCCCAAAATTTGACCCCAATCTAATGGTTTACCAATGGGATTCTTTTGATCCAACTTCTCCTAACTATAAAAAAGCGACACCATGGGTGGCTGCAAAAAATGGACCTATTAAATTTTTCGAGAACCCTGCCACATACATTAATAGCGTAACACTGGAAAAAGGACAAAAGGGGAAAAACATAAGCTTTACCTACGAAAATATGATGTCCGATGGTTTAATGCCTAACTCTCATCTCAACAAAAATAATCTTTCCCTAAAAATTAATTACGATCTGACTCCAAAATTGCATTCCACTTTTTATTCTACAATGACTTTGCAGGATACTAAAGGTAGAAGTATTACAGGATATTCAAATAATACAGCAACAGGTTTCAGACAATGGTGGCAAACTAACGTAGATGTGACCGATCTAGAAAGGGCTTATTTTGCAAATGTTGACCCTAGTGTTGCCAGTGCTGCAAATAATTATGGAAATGTTACCTGGAGTAGAAAATCGGCCGCTGATGGACGACCTGCATATTGGAATAACCCATATTTCCAGGCCTATCAAAATTATACATCAGATAAAAGATATAGAAACTTTACTTACGCACAGTTAAATTATGATTTATTAGATAATATTTCTATTACTGGAAAGGTTTCATATGACAGATCAAATCTTTTAGCAGAGAATAGATTAGCTGTTGGATCTTTACCACAGGCTTTCGGGCAATCAAATAATTCTATTGGTTCAGGTTACGCGAGACGTGATGTGTTAAGAACAGAGACCAATTATGATTTAATGGTAAATTATAAATTTGATATTACTGATAATATTAATGTTTCCGGGGTTGTGGGTGGAAATATTCGAAGAAATTACTATAATTCTGTGTATGCTTCAACAGAGGGTGGATTAATCGTTGCTGGGATCTATGCATTATCAAATTCTAAAAAATCACCATTAGCATCAGATGAAACTGAATATACCACACAAACTAATTCAGGATACGTTACTGCTTCATTTGATTTTTATAAAAAATTCTACGTGGATGCAACATGGAGAATAGATCAGAGTTCAACATTATTAGCTGGTAATAATGTATACAATTACCCTTCAGTAACCGGCTCTTTAATCATGTCGGAAATTCTTAATACGAAAAACTGGATGAACTTTTGGAAATTAAGAGCAAACTACGCAGAGGTAGGAGGTACGGCAGATCCTTATCAATTAGTTAATAATTATAGAGCCTCTGGAATCTTATCTGGAATAGGAATATATAATCCGATTATCAATCAGCCTTTTCTTAATTTACAACCTCAAAGAGCTAAAGAATTTGAGATCGGAACAGAAGCTCATTTTTTAAAGGATAGAATAACGCTTGACTTTGCTTACTATAAAACAAGAACTATAAATCAGATTCTTTCACCACTTCCTACATCGGCAGCTATTGGGTATTTAGGTAAAGTATTCAATGCAGGTAGAATTGATAATAGTGGAGTTGAAGTACAGCTAGGATTGGTTCCAATAAAATCTAAAGATTTTACATGGAATATTGATGCAAACTGGTCAAAAAATAAGAACCAGGTTGTAAGTATATATCCAGGAATTTCTAATCTTTTAGTAAATAGTTTCCAGGGTGGTGTTTCTTTAAATGCAAGAGAAGGAGAAGCTTGGGGCACCTTGGTTGGTGCTGATTACACATATTTAAACGGACAAAAAGTTATTGATCCTAAAACAGGTAAATATTTACAAAATCCTAATCAGATCATTGGTAACACGACACCTGATTGGATTGGAGGAATTAGAAATAGCTTCAGTTATAAAGGATTCTCCTTGAGTTTCTTGATCGATATGCGAAAAGGAGGTGATGTATTTTCAACGGATATGTATTACGGCCTTTCTTCAGGTCTTTATAAAGAAACAGCTGTCGGAGATTACAGGGATAAGCCTATTGTTCTGCCGGGAGTTCTTCCTGATGGCAGCCCAAATACTATTGCTTTATCGCCGGTTGATAACAATGGATCTATGGGATACAAAACACAACCGGCAAGCGCCTTTGTTTATGATGGATCTTTCATCAAGCTAAGAGAAGCAAGCATCGGATATATGCTTCCTAAATCTCTGTTAGCAGGGACTAAAATCTATGATGCTAAAATTTCAATAGTTGGAAGGAATTTGTGGATTATTCACAAAAATTTGCCATATGCTGATCCTGAGGCGATGGTAGGTGGAGGCCTTAACTCTTATGGGTGGTCTATCGGTTCGATGCCAACAACAAGAGATATTGGTGTTAATGTAACATTTAAATTCTAAATTACTTTACAAATGAAAAATATTATAAAACTAGGTTTGGTATCTGTATGTATTGGGTTGACTTTAAGTTCATGTCAAAGTGATTTAACGTCTCTTAACGATGATCCTAAGCATCCTTCAGTTCTTCCATCTGATAATTTGCTAGCTACTGCAATGTATCAATCTTCCTACTATATGGATAATCCAAGTGTAAATTTTAATAATTACAGATTTTTTACACAGCAGTGGGCTGAAACTCAATATCCAGATGAAACTCAGTATAATTTAGTGACTCGTAATCAGCCTCGTAACCATTTTAATAGGATGTATGTTTACAGTATTAATAACCTGAGACAAGCAAAATTGAATCTGAAAAACGAGGTGGAGACAGACGATATCAGAACAAATAAACTAGCAACGCTGGAAATTGAAGAGATTTTTATCTGGGAAAATTTGGTGGATACTTATGGTGATGTTCCTTATTCAGAAGCATTTAAGCCTGATGAAATTCTAACTCCGAAATATGATGACGCGAAAACAATTTATCTTGATTTGATTAACAGAATCGATGCTGTTACAGCTACCATAAAGCCTGCATCAACTGGTTATGCTGATCTGGTTTACGGAGGTAACATGGCCAAATGGAAAAAATTTGCTAATTCTATTAAACTAAGACTAGGGATGAATTTAGCAGATGTTGATCCTACATTATCAAAAACTACGGTTGAATCTGCAATTGCTAGTGGTGTTATTTCTTCAGATGATGAAGCCTACAAGTTTAAATATGATGGAAATACTTTTTCAAATCCCGTATTTGATAATTTAGTGGCTTCCAACAGAAATGACTTCTTACCTAGCGAATTGGTAGTGAATACGATGAAAAACTTATCAGATCCAAGAATGGATGTATGGTTTACAAAAGTTGCAGGTGCTTATAAAGGAGGTGTTTTTGGTGAGTTAAATGATCCATATACTAATTTTTCTCAATTAGGTCCCTATTTTAGATCTGCAACTGCTTCGTCGAATTTATTGAGCTATGCAGAAGTTGCTTTTCTTAAAGCGGAAGCAGCTGCCAGAAATTATTCAGCTGGGGGTACAGCAGTAGATCTTTATACAGCTGCTGTTACAGAATCTTTAAGAGAGAATGGTGTTAGTACTGCTAATATAGCAACATATCTGGCAACTAATCCTTACAATGCGGCTAACTGGAAGCAATCGATTGGAGTTCAGGCATGGATTGCCATGTTTAATAAAGGATTTGCCAGTTGGAACTTTACAAGACGCTTAGATAATCCAATTCTTGTGAACCCTCCAAAATCAAACTTGTCTTCTGTACCATACAGAATGCCTTATTCCGATCAGGAATATGTATTAAACGGTGCAAATGTGAAGGCAGCTGCGAATAAAATTGGTGGCGATAAAGCAACTACAAAATTATTCTGGGACAAGTTTTAATAATATATTTAAGATTCATATTAAACAATACTTTGTGTCAAAATGGTCGGGATTTATCCCGGCCATTTCGTTTTTTACCAATTAATAGTAATGAACATACAAGATGTAAATCATATTGTCAGATTATAACTATTTTAAAATAAAAGATGTTAATTTTCGCTCTTTTTGTAATGTATATATCCAATTTGATATTCTTTTTTACAGGGATATGCTAATTTTTAGCTTACTTATATTTATTTATTTGCTAATTTTTGGTTTAAAATATTAACAAAATAATGGATTAATTTCATTGTTTTTGAGTAATCGGTAATTTTGTGTCGTTTTCTTTTGTCTTGTTAATTAAAGTTTAACAAATTTGTGAGGCTAAAAAATTAATTATATATGAAGAAAACTACTGCTGGTGTTCTCTTACTTGTATTGTCTTCATCCCTAGCTGTGTCATATGCACAAAAAGGGAAAAGTGATACAGTAAGAACACAAAACATTGAAGGAGTTGTTGTTACCGCTCTTGGAATTAAAAGAGAGAAAAAATCCTTAGGATATTCAACACAGGAAGTGAAGGGAGACCAGATTTCCGCAGTACCTGTAGCTAATGTCTCAGATGCATTAGCAGGGCAAGTTGCAGGTTTAAACATTACTCAGTCTGGCACAATGGGAGGATCCACCAATATGGTTATACGAGGCATTAAATCATTAACCTCAAGTAATCAGGCATTAATTGTAATTGATGGAACACCAATTAACAATGAAACATTTAATCAAAGTGGGATTAGCTCCGGAGGTGGAGGGTACGATTATTCCAATGGATTAGCAGATCTTAATGCTAATGATATTGAAAGTGTCAATGTATTGAAAGGTGCGGCGGCAAGTGCTTTGTACGGATCAAGGGGGATGAATGGTGTGGTCATGATTACGACAAAAAAGGGAAGAAAGAGCAGAAAAATTGGAATAGAATTTAACAGCTCAACAACTTTAGGATTTGTGGATAAGTCTACACTTCCAAAGTATCAACATGAATATGGTGGTGGCTACACAGGGAATTCTTTTTATAGTGGTGACATTAAAGGGAATGGTGTTGTGGAGAATAATATTGTTTACACCTATGATGATGCTTCTTTCGGAACCCGTTTTGATCCTAATCTTTATGTTTATAATTGGGATTCCCAATATCCTCAATTACCGGGATACCTTAAGACTACTCCCTGGGTAGCAGGGAAAGATCCTAATTCGATCTGGAATACCGCAGCAACATATCAAAATTCCATTGCCTTTTCTGCAGGAAATGAAAAAGGAAAATATAGATTGGGATATACCAATTTTCTACAAGAGGGAGCTTTGGATAATAGCGAAATAAGAAAAAATACAATTGACTTTTCCGCGGACTATAATTTTACAGAGAAGCTTAATATTTTTGGTAATATAAATTATATAAATACTAACGGGAGGGGAAGAGTATACACAGGATATGAATCCAGAAATCCTATGCAGGGATTCAGGCAGTGGTGGAATATGTCTGTAGACATGGATAAGCAAAGAGAAGCCTACAACCTTACAGGTCAAAATATAACCTGGAATATTAAAGATTATACAAAGCAAGAAGTAGGATATACGGATAATTATTTCTTTAATAGAAACCAGAATTATCAGTCAGATACAAGAAATAGATATTTCGGAAACTTTGGATTTAACTATAAGATTACTGATTGGATAAGTTTTATGGGAAGATATGCATTTGATACTTTCGACGAGCTTAGGCAGGAAAGAGTAGCAACCGGTTCATCTAATCAGGGGCGTCTTAGTAACGGCGGTAAAGGTGAATATTATTTTATGACCCACAAGGTTTATGAAATGAATTATGATGCTATTTTAAACATTAATAAAAATTTGGGAGCAGATTTTAATTTGAATGGAAATGTAGGTTTTAATCTTAGAAGAAATGGAAGGTATGGTAATTCAGGACTAACCAATGGAGGCCTAAAGGTACCTGGGTTATATTCTATCACAAACAGTGCGGAACCCTTGACAGAAGTGAATGTTGGCGATTTCGATGAAAATAAAAGTGTTGACGGAATCTTTGCCCAGGCTAGTTTAGGATATAAAAATATGTTATTCTTAGACGGATCTATTAGAAGAGATAGATCATCAACCTTGCCAATTAGTAACAATACATACTGGTATCCTTCTGGTTCTGTAAGCTTTGTTTTTTCTGAACTTTTAGCTAGTAAGAATAAAATTAGCTTTGGTAAAGTTCGATTCAATTATGCAGTGGTAGGGAATGATACAGGACCTTATAATTTATTAAATACTTATCCTTTTAATCCTGCATTTAACGGGTCTTTCAATGCTAGTGCAAGAGATGTAGCGGCAAATCCAAATCTAAAACCTGAAATGCTGGATGAGATGGAAGCAGGTTTAGAAATGGGTTTCTTTAAAAATAGAATAAGTTTTGATGTTTCGGTTTACCAACAGAAAACCAAGGATCTGATTACCCCAACCAATATTTCAGGAGCATCAGGTTTTACAAGCAGATGGATAAATGCAGGTGATATTGAAAACAGAGGTATTGAAACAAGGTTAACTGTTGTCCCAATAAAAACTACTAAATTTTCCTGGGAAGTTACTGCCAACTGGTCTAAAAACAAATCAAAGGTTACTAAGATTTATGGAGAAACAGATTTCTTACCATTTGCTTCAATGTGGAATGTTACTTCCGGAGCAATGTTGGGAGAATCTACTGGGACTATCAGAGGAACTAATTATGTTTACCTAAATGGGCAACGTGTAGTTGATAGTAATGGTAAATATATGATAAGCACAAATCCACAAGAAAAAATTGGTGATGCAGTGCCGGATTGGAGAGGAAGTATTATCAATACAATCCGATATAAAAATTTAAGTTTAAGCTTTTTAATTGATGTGAAGAAGGGAGGTGATGTGTATTCGCAAGATATGGCATTTGGTCTTGCTACAGGATTGTACAAAGAAACAGCAGGACTTAATGATCTGGGTAATCCTTTAAGAAATACCCTTGCAAATGGAGGTGGAGTTATTTTGCCAGGAGTGAAGGCTGACGGAACACCTAATGATATAAGGGCTGGCTTTACAAACTATAGAAATCCATATGGCTACTATGGTGGACCAGAGGCAATGCATGTTTATGATGGCTCATTTGTAAAGCTTAGAAATGTAACAATTTCCTATAAATTACCTAAAGAAACTTTTGGAAATTCTTTCATTGACAGCATGACACTTTCTTTAATTGGACGGAATCTATGGATTATTCATAAGAATTTACCGTACGCCGATCCCGAAGCCTTAATGAGTTCAGGAAATGCATTAGGTTTTCAAAATGGAGCACATCCATCTATGAGAGAAATTGGTGCAAGTATAAAAGTTGAATTTTAAAGTTAAGAAAATGAAAAAAATAATTATAGGCTCATTCTTAAGCTTATCCCTGTTTTCATGTACTAATGAAGACTACGAAAATTTAAATAAAGATCCGAAAAATCCTGCAGAAGTTCCCGGGAGTTTTCTTTTTACAAATGGGGTGAAAAGCCTTTTTGATCAAATGGGTAATACCAATGTTAATCGAAATGTATTCCGGTTGTTTGCTCAGCAATGGACACAGACTCAGTATGTCGATGAAACCAATTATAGTATAAGAAACAGAAGTATTCCGGATAATCATTGGAACATTCTTTATACTAAAGTTCTTTATAATTTAAAGCAAGCCAAGGAATCTATTAATAAAGATCCTAAACTTACATTGGGACAGAAAAAAAATCAGACTGCCTACATTTCAATCATTGAGGTTTATACGTGGCAGCAATTGGTTGATCTATTTGGAAATGTTCCTTACTCACAAGCATTACAAGGGGTAGAAGGAACTTTACCTGCTTATGATGATGCTTTTACTATTTATAAAGACCTGTTATTAAAGATAACAAAAGCTTATAGCGATATTGATCCTAAGTCGACTGGTTTTGAAAAAGATTTTGTTTTTGATGGAGACCATACCAAATGGAAAAAATTAGCTGCTTCAATAAGATTCAAACTTGCTATGAGAATAGCAGATGCCGATCCTTCATTATCAAAGACGGAAGCAGAAGCCGCTTTCACACAAGGGCTCATCTCTTCTAATCAGGATAACTTTATTCTAAGGTACGAAAGTAATATTGCTAATGCTAATCCATTGTATGCTGATCTGGTTTTAAGCGGAAGACAGGACTTTGTTCCTGCGGATACCTTCGTAGACTACCTAAATGATTTACAGGACCCAAGAAGGAATGTATTTTTTGACAATAATAAAACTCCTTATGTTGGAGGTATTTATGGAAGTTTTAATACCTATACAGATTACAGCCATATCGGGAAAGTTTTTTTTAATCCTGACCTTAAAGGAGATTTAATGGATTATTCCGAAATCTCATTTCTACTTGCTGAAGCGAAAGAGAGAGGCTATAATGTCCCTTTACCTGCAGCGGCTTATTATACACAAGCGATTACTGCAAATATGCAGTACTGGGGCATAGATTCTGTGGATATAGCGGCTTATCTTGCTAAGGCTAATGTAAATTATGCTACAGCATCTGGCACATGGAAGCAAAAAATTGGTAAGCAATTCTGGATTGCGATGTATAATAGAGGATTCGAAGCTTGGACTGTATGGAGAAAATATGATGCTCCTGCTTTAAGATTACCTGCAGCAACAAAAGCACCTGTGCCAAACAGGTTTACTTATCCTGTACGTGAAACTACTTTGAATGGAAGTAATTATAATCAGGCAGCAGCTGCAATTGGAGGAGATCATTTACAAACAAAGTTATTCTGGGATAAATTTTAACACCTTAATATATTTCACATTCATGTTAGGCCGCCTTCGGGCGGTTTTTTTATTTCCGTATATTTGTACTTCAAAATTTTGAAATGAATCACCTCAGAAGTGTTTCATTTGCTCATGATTTGTTACAGCTAGTATTATAGCGGAAAAATAAAAATAATTACATGAATATTAAAGATATAATAGAGGAAAAACTTTCGGAGGTCATTTTGAATGTATATCAGTTGAAAGATATCAACCTTGAAGTTCAGGAAAATAAAACTGAATATGAAGGAGATTTTACAATTGTCACTTTTCCATTGGTAAAGCAGTTGAAAAAAAATCCAGAAAGTATCGGAGTAGAATTGGGAGAATCACTTACTGCACAGACTGACTTGTTCGAAAGCTTTAACGTTATTAAAGGATTTTTGAACGTAAAGGTTAAAAACCAATTCTTTGTAGATCAGTTCAAATCAATAAGTGAAGACTTTTCAAATATTGATAAGAAAAATGCTACAGTTATGGTGGAATATTCTTCGCCAAACACCAATAAACCTCTTCACCTGGGGCATATCAGAAATAATTTGTTAGGGTTTTCTGTGGCCCAGATTTTAAAAGAGGCCGGATATGATGTGATCAAGTCGCAGATCATTAATGACAGGGGAATTCATATTTGTAAATCAATGCTGGCTTGGGAAAAATTTGGAAATGGAGAAACTCCTGAGACCACTCATACCAAGGGAGATAAGTTCGTTGGAAACTATTATGTAGAATTTGATAAAAACTATAAAAAAGAAATCTCTGATCTTGTAGAACGGGGAATAGAAGAGGATCAGGCTAAAAAAGAAGCTCCTTTGATGAAAGAAGCTCAAAAAATGTTGCAGGATTGGGAAAACGGTGATGAGAAGGTAAGAAGTTTATGGGCAGAAATGAACAGCTGGGTGTATAAAGGTTTTAATGAAACCTATAAAAGATTGGGAGTTGATTTTGACCAGGTTCAATACGAAAGCAATACTTATATTTTAGGTAAAGATCTTATTCAGGAAGGACTTGATAAAGGGATTTTGTATCAGAAAGAAGACGGATCGGTTTGGTGTGACCTGACGGATGAGGGATTGGATCAAAAACTTTTATTGCGTTCGGATGGAACATCAGTTTATATGACCCAGGATTTGGGAACGGCAGTAGAACGATTCAAGCAGAATGATATTAAGAAACTAATTTATACTGTAGGGAATGAGCAGGATTATCATTTCCAGGTGTTGTTCAAGATATTGAAAAAACTGGGTTATGCGTGGGCTGATCAGTTGTTCCACTTATCATATGGAATGGTGGAACTTCCGGAAGGAAAAATGAAATCCCGTGAAGGAACTGTAGTGGATGCTGATGATCTGATGCAGGAAATGTACGAAACTGCTAAATCAAAGGCTCAGGAATTAGGAAAACTTGAAACGCTTTCGGATCAAGAAAGAGAATCTTCTTATGAAACTGTTGGGTTAGGTGCATTGAAGTATTTTATGCTTAAAGTAGATCCAAAGAAAAAAATGCTATTTAATCCGGCGGATAGTGTTGATTTCAATGGAAACACGGGACCATTCATTCAGTATACATATGCCCGTATTCAGTCCTTATTGTCAAAAGCTAACTATGAATATAAAGAAGCTTCTGCAGTAGAGCTGAATGAATTTGAAAAAGAGCTAATCATGTTACTGGCGAATTATAAAACTATTGTAGAAAGAGCTGCCGAGGCATTAAGTCCTGCTCTTGTCGCTAATTACGTTTATGATTTGGTAAAATCTTATAATTCATTTTATCAGAATCAAAGTACACCGATTGTAAAACTTGAAGAAGGAGATTTAAAACAAACCCGTTTAAATTTATCTGATCTGACGGCAAAAACTATAAAAAAATCTTTAGGGTTACTGGGAATAGGAACCGTAAACAGAATGTAAAATATAAGCCTTCCGGATTCGGGAGGCTTTTTTATTAAGTTTGTTGGTTTTGTTTTGATACATCTCTGTGACTGTCTTCATATAATTTTGCATCGCTCCATTTGGCATGTTTGGAAGGAACAATTTTATAGCCTTTTTTGTAAGAGTATACTTTAGTGAATTCAGCTCCGAAAAATATCAACATGCAGGAATAATTAATCCACATCATAATAAGGATCACAGTTCCTGCCGTTCCAAAGGTTGAGGTTGGTTTGAAATTACTGAAGTACAGGCTTAATAAAAATTTACCCAATGTAAATAAAATAGTTGTTAAAATTGCACCTTTCCATACAGGTTTCCAGCTGATCTGTACATCCGGGAGAAATTTGAACATCAAAGCAAATAGAAGCATAACGAGCGCAAAGCCAACAGCAAAATTGACCAGTTCAACCAGCATATACGTCTCGAACCCGAAATAATTGGTGATCCATGTATTAAAAAGGCTAATCGCTGATGAAAGAATCATAGTGATCATTAATAAAAACCCAAGAATAAGGATCATTCCAAGTGAGTTCGCTCTATCAAGAAGAAATTTGATCAATGCTTTTTTGGGTGCTGATTGAACATCCCAAAGAGTGTTTAACGAATGTTGCAGCTGAAAAAATAAAGTAGTAGAACCAAAAACCAAAGAACCGATCCCTACTGCTTTCATGAAAATATTCTGCTTATCGATCAATGCTCCGGCAATCATATTTTCTACACTTTTAGCAACATCTTCCCCCATTAATCCGCTGATTTGAGTACTGATCTGCCCGCGGATGGCTTCTTCACCAAAAAAGTTTCCGGCTATCCAGATAATAATAATTAATAGTCCCGGGATTGAAAAAATAGCATAATAAGCTAGGCTTGCCGAATCCCTTGATGCGGTTGAACTATTCCATTCACTAAACGTTTCTTTTAAAACTTCCCAGAAAAATTTTATATTATTGATCATATTAAAATGGATATCCGATTGCTATATTTAATACAAGATTATCTTTTCTCCAGCTGCTGTCCCCGAAATTAATTCTGTTAAAAGTCCATCGGTCCCCCTTTTCATAATAAGGAACACGTATCGGCATTGCTAAATCGAGCCTTAGAATCAAAATAGAGAAATCAAGTCTTAGACCAACTCCTGCACCTACAGCTATTTCGCTTAAAAAATCTTTGGAGAATTTTCCTCCTGGCCTATAAGGGTCACTATTGATTAACCAGACATTTCCAGCATCCACAAAAGCAGTAACATTTAAAAATTTATATAAATTTGCTCTATATTCTGCATTTACTTCTAGTTTAATATCTCCTGATTGATCAAATGAAAATCCTTGTGATAGGGACCTTGGGTCAAAACTTCCCGGCCCTAATGTTCTTGCTCTAAATGCTCTGATACTGTTACTTCCTCCCACAAAAAACTGTCTGGAAAAAGGGATGAATTCTGAGTTCCCATAAGGATATGCAACTCCGGCAATTATTCTTGATGCGAAATTAGTTTTTTCTGAAAATTTATGGTAGAATCTAAAATCATTTTCAATTTTTGCATATTGACTGAATGGAACTCCAAAAATTTCTTTTTGTTTATCTTTTTTTGCATTAGCTCCTGTCAGCAAGCCTGTAATATTTCCTGCCAAGTCCAGTGTACCTTTATAATAGATAGTATTGGTTTGGGGTAACATAGTATTGGTATAAGTATATGAGTATGTAGGCCCGAAAATGAGTTGCTTTTCTACAATTCTTTGCTGTGCTGGTGTGGTTGCAATAGAGTTATACAATGGAGTTACATTGGCAGGGGAAACCAACGTAATATCAATCACTTTCAGATCATGTTCTTTGCGAGCATTTTCCTTCCATACATAGCCGAAAGATGCTGTAAAGTTGTTCAATGTGT
The DNA here is from genome assembly GCF_013184525.1 of Chryseobacterium sp. LAM-KRS1. GTDB lineage: Bacteria > Bacteroidota > Bacteroidia > Flavobacteriales > Weeksellaceae > Chryseobacterium > Chryseobacterium proteolyticum. The sequence goes on along the minus strand of NZ_JAAOIZ010000003.1, from coordinate 468,984 downwards.
AATATTGCGTACGGTTCTGGAATTCATATCCTAAACTGATATTTGTTCTTGGAACAAAAGCACTCGAAGAATTAAAGCGGAAAGGAGCAACAATCCTAGGAATTGACAACTGCACATTAGCTCCCGCACGATACATATTCTTAGCTTCAGATTGTTGTCCTCCCATCTGTACATCAAATGCTCCGTATACAGATGCTTTGAATTGTTCAGCACCTTTGAAAAAATTTCTGTGGGTCCAGTTTAAGTTGAGCTCACTACCCGCGTAGCTTGCTGAATTGGTTCTCCCTAAAGCCTCAAGACGTAAAGATTGTACTTCCCGAGGTGTTAACAGGTAATATGCATCAAATTTGTGTTGCAAAGAATCTGAAACGATAAACTCATTTTTCACAAACTTAAAGACCCCTAAACTAATCAGCCTGTTTAATGAAAGGTTATGATTTGTCCGGTTATAAAGATCTCCTTTTTTAAAATATAATGCTCTGTCAAAGATCTTAGGTTTGAATTTATGCTGCGGATCTATAACGTAGATATCATCATAAACATATTTTGATAGTGAATCCGGATTCATAGGGACACTGTATTTTCCCTGCTTTACATCCTGAAGATTATAATTGGGGAATACAATAACCTTATCGATACCGAACTGTTGTGTTGCAAGTTCAGGTGTATCATCTTTTAGTTTTACATTAAGCTCAACCTTATGATTTTTGGCTACTGTACTGTCTGCCTGAACAATAATATTGTCAGGATGAAAATAATAAAATCCTTTTTCCTTCAACCCGTTATCAATCCTGTCACGTTCCGACTTAATAACACCAAGGTCGAATGGATTTCCATTTTTCAGTAAGCTTTTATCTTTTAAATTTTGAATTTCGCGATTAACCAGAGTAGAATCTTTTTGAAATTTTACGTTGCTAATCAGATATTGGGCTCCTGGTCTTAATGTATAAATGACTTTTGCTTTCTTGTTTTTGGAAATCGTATCATAAGTGGCTTTAGCATTAAAATATCCTTTATTCTCGGAGTAATTAACAATAATGTCTTTATTGAATTCACGGTCAACGTCTCCTAATAAGACGGGTTTCTCACCCACCTTATATTTAAGCCAGTAATTGAATCCTTTTTCTTTTTTAGGTTCTTTGGCAATATTATAAAAATATAACCTTGGTCGTAGGCCCAGAATGGTTGAATTAGGTTTGGGAACCAGATTTTCTTCCAAAGCGGCCTGAAGTTCTTTTTTCTCTTTTTTGGAGATGGTATCATTTTCAATTTTTACTTCACCACCGGTGTATAGCATTTGTCCTTCTTTCAGAAACTTTGTATTGCTACACGAAAGTGAAATGGCAGCGAATCCCGATGCACATAAAGATGTAAGATATATTTTGAATGTATTTCCCATTTATTTAAACTCTACCACTTGGTTATTTTTATTTTCTTTTTTTGGTTTGTCCTGTTTTGATTTCCTGAAAATATTCCGGAATCGGTCATAATCCAATGTAATAATGAAACCGACACCTGTTTCAATAATTTGTCCTTGCAGGGCTACCTGATATTCATCTTTACGATAAGCCCTCAGCATATATCTGCCATCTTTGGAAAGACTGTAATCCACAGTAACATTTCCTGCGATATTGGTTGTGTTCTCATTTTGTCTGGCATCACCTTCCAGGCCGAAATTGCTTCCCACCGTTACTTTAAGACGATCGTTTAGTAGCTTTTTACTAATATCTACGTTGAGGTCGGTTCTTGTATTTTTCTGCCCGGTAGAATAATCTTCGGAAGATTCCAGCCCAAAATTTAGATCAACTCCTTTAATAAGTCCTGAAGCCAGGTTATTCAGTTGCTGCGAAAGGATTTTACTTACACTTTGTCTTGCCATTGCTTCCGCAGACATTCCTGCACTGCTTTGGAATGGATTCTCTCCAATAAAACGGTTCAATAATAACAAAGCGAAGACCTGTTTATTCATTTCCGATTCCTGGGTTCTGAGCTGGGTAAGTTTCTGATCAACTGCCTCAGTTACAGTAGATGAAACAGCATTATTTTTCTTATCTGTAGTGATGTCAAATGTAATCTGTGGTTTCAGTAATTCACCTTTCATTTTTAACAACGTATTGAAAGGAATTCTTTGTTTGAATTGATTCAATGTAGCAGCATCACCCGTGAATTGTTGCTCAACTAGGTCAATTGGAGCCGTTTCGGTTTTATAAATGGCCGTAATATCCATAATGGCTGCAGTAGGCTCTCCTGTCCAGGTAATGGTACTCCCTTTCTGAATATCAAATTTTCTCTTAAGTACACTTACAGAAAGCTCATAAGATCCTTTTTCCACCTGATAAACACCCACAAGGGTAGTTTTTCCGGATGGATCAATGCCTCCGGTCAGTTCCGCCTCTCCCTGCAGTTTTACAAAATCACCATTGGCCTTATCAATAACAATTGACATTTTTGCTTCTTTACTTACTTCGATATTTACACTTACATCCATGCCTTTAATGCGGCTCTGAGCTTTCAAAGAGTCAGCTTTGATTGTTTTGTTTAAAACCACCTGATCCTGATCTACAAACTCCACGATTCCATCTCTTTCCTGCAATGACGGGCTGGATTGAGGAAGGACAAATGTAAAATCCGTATTATCCGCCACGGCTAATCTTCCATCTACTTTCGGAAGATCCAGATTACCACGGATATGCAGTCCTGCGTCGATAGCAAGAATCCCGTACATCATGGCATCATTGGATTTTTCAGAACTTACAACCTTAAAATCTTTAGCGTTTACATCAAGATTGAAGGCGAAGTCTCTATAGGTTTGTGTAAGGACCTGCCCGTCTACGACAAGTGCATTTCCATCCTTATCATTCACTTTAAATTGATTAAACTCAATTCCACGGCTGGTAAAATCGATCTCATCATTCAGTTTTCTGAAATCACTTCCCGTCTTTGCTATCTCAAGCCCAACATTATTAAATTTTACCTTACCGAGAATGTTAGGCTTATCCGGACTTCCTGTAATCTTAAGATTTCCGGAAAGGTATCCTTCCGTATTGGTAATGGCATTCATTGAGAAGCCTTGGGCACTTTTCATCTGAAGCTTATTGATAGCCATGTCTAAATCAAATGTGCTTGATGATGTATTATAATCTCCAACGATCTTTACATCATTATCATTGCCTGATAATGCGATATTGGCATTTAAAAGCTTAGGTGAAGTACTGTTAACCTTTACAGCAAGGTCCCCGATTGGATTTCCAAATACATAAAGATCAGAAACGTTGAGGTCTGAGGTAAATGTCATGTCCTTTGTAAGATCCCTTAGCTGAGCTGTACCGTTGATCGTTCCCTTTGCCAGTAGAGAATCCTTTTTAATGACCTCTGTGATTGTTTCTATCTTGAAATCCTTTAATGAAATATTTAAAGGGCTGTTAGGAGATGTGCTTTCGGACTGAAGGGAAATTTCGCTTCCCGTGTTGGAAAGTCTGAAGTTATCTGCTACAATTCCTTTGCTGCTAATCTGTATTTTATTTCCTTCCGCAACGGTCCAGTCATTATAATTTAATTTGAGGCCGTTTGGATTTAACGAGATTTCTGTAATGTCATTCAGTGATTTGGCATTTCCGGCTATCAGGAATTGCGTCACATCTTTCTGATCTTTGGTCGTGATGTTATAATTGATAGTGTTGTCAGAAATATCTCCGCCAATATTTATTTTATTTAAAGCAAAACTTGAGCTTTTCAATCCGGCAACATTCAAATTATATTGCAGGGCTTCGTTTTCATTCGTTACTTTAAGTGAAGCATTTTCAATGGAGTTTTCACCATATAGTAATTGAGGAATTTGTCCGTCGATTTCAATTTTATGGGAGTCAGCATTATAATTTCCAGCTAAATTGATTGTTTCAAAACTTTTAAGATCCGGAACAAACTTTCTGATCAGATCATCATTTTTAATTTTTGCATTAAAGGTAAAATATTGTCCTGCATCGATCTTTTGAGATTTATCAGGTTTCTGAAACTGGTAATACTGGTTAATGGTCTGAGCCAACGATCCGAAAATCTGCGTTAACCTGTATTTTCCTTTGAGCTCGACATCAGCAATCTGAGAATTGAGGACAATGCTTGTTGAATCATTTGCCGAACTTGCTTTCAGCGTTACTTCCTGAACAGGATAAACTTCTTTGGTATCCGAGAACGCGAAATTTTGGAGATTCAGATAACCATTAAGATGATCCGGATCCAGATTTGTAAAGTCACCCTCAATTTTTCCACCGATAATCATTTGTTTATCATAGAAGCCTAGTTTATTGAGATCTACTTTGATAATATTTCCATTAACCTTTACCGTAGGTTTTTTTTCATTATATATTCCCGAGGCTGTTAATTTCAGGTTGGCATTAGGATCATTAGAATCCAATAGGATATTATAAGCACCATTATCAATTTTTCCGGTCAGGTTCATATCTCGGTACTGGTATCCTTTATAGGTTGCTGAAGCAACATGTCCTTTAAGATCTGCTTTTGCTTTTTTGAAGTCAAAACTTTCTCCTTTTGCAGAGATTTGAGCTGTAACCGAGCCAATGTCCTTATTCTGTATAATTTTTCCCACCTGTATCCCCTGCAAATTAGCCTTTACATCATAGAGTTCATGATTTTTTCTGCGCATATCCACCTTGGCAATAACTGCTGCATTTCCGAGAGTGGAATACAGGTTGAGGTTGGTATCAACCATCTTCGTGGTTCCTTTCGCTGTCCCTTTGATGCTGAAATTTGATGGAAGGGAAATATTCGATGGAATAGTATTTTTAGGTACCAGGTTAAAGATTGTTTTTGCAGAAGATGACAGTTCGCCAATTTTCAGATCATAATATAACTGATCGGGATTCATGGCGTTTTTAATTCTTCCTGATGCCGAAACCCTTAGTTGATCAAGCCCTGATAATTTAAAATTCTGGATCAGCAGATCATTTACATTTCCTTTTACATTTGCATTTACTGCAAGTATTGCATTAGGATATTTATTAAACGGAACCGTTGTCCTTAAAGTTGGAACCAGATTTAAAATGTCGGCAAATCCTACTTTGGAATCTTTAATGTTAGCTGATATTTTTACTGCGCCCAGGTTTGAACTGAGTTGTTCGATTGAATTATACTCCAAAACAACCTCATCCCTTAGAATTGTTTTTGAGGTCTGCAAATAAAGGTCTTTCAGATAGGCCTGTCTTTCACCATATACAAAATCTGTATTGAATTTCTGTATATCCAGCCCACGACTTTCCTTAATTTCCGCAGAGCTTACAGTTCCTGCAAACGTATTGTTTTCCATCTTGAAACTACGGACCTCCACATTCATTTTTGAAAAATTAAGATGGTTAAAATCCATTCCCTGCTTTGTAGGAGTAATCGCGGTATTATTGTATGCTACTTTCACATCGTTCAAAACCATCTTCCCCAAAAGTATTTTCATTGCTTTTTCAGCATTCGCAGAAGGCTTAGGCTCTTCTTTTGAGTTTTTGGGATTGGCATTTTGAGCCGGCAGATAAAGATTGGCATTAATATCTGCTCCGGAAAGAAACAGATTGGCTACGTTGTAAGAGTTGTTATCAAGATCCAGCTTATTGACCTTAGTACTTAATTCTTTAAATACAATTTTTGCAAAGGTTTTGGTATTGTCATCCCCATAATCTATATCAAAATTTGTCAGCTTAATTCCCCTTAATCCAATACTCATTGATTTTTTCTGGTTAAGAGAATCTACTTTCTTTTCAACTTTTTTTGAAACCTCTTCTACAATATCCTGCTTTAATTTGAGCTTCAGTCCATCGAGGTTGATATCATTAACGGCGTAGCTATTTTTATTTAAATCAAAAGTTTTTACCCTGGTGTCAAAAGATTTAAAATATAATTTAATATCGTTTCGGGATTGCTGGTCATTAAAATTAATCCCGATATCTTTTAATTTGATTTTATCCAATGAAATAATAAACGGTTTCGAAGGACTTTCTTCTTTATCAGAAGTGGCAAAGGCATCGATAATATAATCAAAATTAAATTTTCCGTCTTTTTTTCTTACCACGTTGGCCTGTACTCCTTCAAGATCAACAGAAGTAATATCTGCTGTAGAATTAATAAGTTTAAGCATGTTCAGGCCTACATCGAGCTTCTTTACAGCAAGAAGTGTATCAATATTCTGCCCCTTTAAATAAAGATTTTCCATAACCAGGCTGTTAGGGAAACCTATATAAACCCTTTCAAGGCTTACTTTTGTTTTGATTTTTTTCTCAAGATAAACAATAAGTTTGTCTTTGATGAAGTTTTGAACTGCCGGAAGTCTCAAGCTTAAAATAAGTAAGGTAAGAAATACCAATATCGATATAATGGTAATAGCAGTGCGTCTTAGGAGTTTTCTTTTATTGATTTTCAGTTTCAAATGTGATAGGGTTTAGAACAAAGATAATTAATACTATTTAAAAAATTACCTGGTGTGGTACCCTCTGGAGAATGCAAAAATCCTGCCTTGGCTGCCATTTATGGAATTTTAGTTGTGTCGAAGTGAAGTGAATAATTGAGACAACAGCCAAAGCAAGGATTGATTTTTTTCTTTAAAAAAGCCCCCTTTTGTTTATTTTCAAGTATGAAAAGGGTATCGAAAATAATATAATGCTAGTTAATTTTCAAAAGGGGGCGAGGCATAGTTGAAAAGTTTAGTTTGTATTTTTACTGATTATTATTCTCCCATTTTACTTCTTCACCTTGGGGTGCAGCGCTACCCTGAGTAACAGTAATGGGTGTGGTTTCCTGATTGATGTGATAAACATAAGCGGCAATTTTTTCAGCATCCCTTCCGGTAATTGTCCCTTCTTTAACAAATGGCCTCATAGCTGGATTGTTCGGTGAACCATTCTCAAGCATCCAGAAAACATTTTTAAACAGGCTTTTTTCTTTAATATTGATCCAGTATGTATCCGTTAAATTGGGACCAATACCTCCTTTGCCACCATCACCATGGCAGGTTACACAATTGGTTTTAAAAAGTTGCTCACCTTCTGCGATGTTATCAGCGCTGTATTTTGCCGTTTCCAGATTAATGGTGGGAGCATTTTTTTCGTATTCTTCAATGGAAGCCAGCATTACTTTGGTCTCTTTATCATATTCTGCATCCGGATGTGCATAATCTGTAAAGGCGAAAGCCAGCATATATACAGCACAGAAAATAATTCCGAAATAAAATAGTCCAATCCACCATTTGGGTAATGAATTATCCAGTTCCGTAATTCCGTCGAAACCATGATCGATGAGAATGTCTTTTTCCTCAGTTTGTGATTGCTTTTTAAAAGCAGAATTCCAGAGTTTCTGAAAATAAGGAGTACTTTTTTCCCTAAGGTATTCTTGTTTTTCATACGAACTCAATCTGCTGAATTTTTCATTTTCCACCAGATCTCCAATCGAGTTCATGATCAAAAGGAGAATGGTGGCAATCAGTAATAATGCCCAGAAGAATGGGGAACTGAAATAACCGGAATCGTGAGCAAACATTTCGAATGCCATAACTGTTAATCCTACGGTTACAATGATGTATATAGAAATGGGTGTCCGTGTTTTCATTTTTACATGTATTTAATAATTAATCCGCACTTGCTGTTTTAATGTCCGTGGTTTTAATATCAGTACCTAATCTCTGGAGATAGGCTATCATTGCTATAATTTCTCTCTGTTCAAGTGGGATAAAGGCAGAGCCTTTTGCTGCTTTATCTTTCTGAACCTGGTCTCTTACGTCTGTTGCCTCCGAATAAATTCTTTTTACAATAGCCTGGGACTGATGATCTGCCCACTGGTTTGCCGAATCTATTTCCGCTTTTGTGTAAGGGATGTCAAAAGTATTTTTCATCAGTTCCATCTTGCTGATCATTTCAGAGCGGTCAAGTTTGTTGGTGATCAGCCATGGAAAACGAGGCATAATGGATCCTGCAGATGTAATTCTTGGATTGTACATATGTTTGAAATGCCATGAGTCAGGATTTCGGCTTCCCTCCCGGTGAAGATCAGGTCCTGTTCTTTTTGACCCCCATAAAAACGGTCTGTCATACACGAACTCACCTGCTTTAGAGTATTGCCCGTTTTTACCGTCAAATCTCATTACCTCATCACGGAAAGGCCTGATCATTTGGGAATGACATGAATTACATCCCTCACGGATATAGAGATCCCTACCTTCCAGCTCCAATGGAGAATAAGGTTTTACTGCCGTAATCTGTGGTAAGTTGCTCTTAATGGTAAGAGTAGGGACTATTTCTACCAATCCGCCAACTGAAATTACAATGAAAGCCAATATAGAAAGTAATTTTGGTGTTCTTTCAAGCCAAAGGTGAGCGCCTTCGCCTTCCTTTCTCTGGCTTCCGATATTTGCTAAAGCAGGAGCTTCTGCAGGAACTTCTCTTTGGAATGATCCGGCCTTAATGGTCTTAATAACATTCACAACCATTAATATGGCGCCGGAAAGGTAAAGGATACCTCCAATAAATCTCATTTTGAAATAAGGAATGATTGCAGTTACCGTATCCAGCCAGTTCTTCCACAATAGGGTTCCGTCCGGGTTAAATTGTTTCCACATCAAACCTTGAGTAAATCCTGAAATATACATTGGTACTGCATAGAAAATAATTCCTAAAGTCCCCAGCCAGAAGTGCCAGTTAGCCAGTTTTTTAGACCAGAGTTCCGTTCTCCACATAATTGGAATCAGATAATAAATAACTCCAAATGCCATAAAACCATTCCATCCCAATGCACCTAAATGTACGTGCCCGATTACCCAGTCCGTGTAATGTCCGATTTTATTTAAAGATTTTGTGGCTAAAAGCGGTCCTTCAAATGTTGCCATTCCGTAACAGGTCACAGCGACTACAAAGAACTTAAGGATAGGATTTTCTCTTACTTTATCCCATGCTCCTCTTAAAGTAAGAAGACCGTTAAGCATTCCTCCCCATGACGGAGCGATAAGCATGATAGAGAACCCTGTTCCTACTGCCTGTGCCCATGCAGGAAGTGCCGTATACTGAAGGTGGTGAGGACCTGCCCACAGGTAGACAAATATCAGAGACCAGAAATGGATAATAGACAGTTTATATGAGAATACAGGACGGTTAGCAGCCTTAGGCATGAAATAATACATCAGTCCTAAAACCGGAGTTGTTAATACGAATGCTACTGCATTGTGACCATACCACCACTGGACAAGGGCATCTTTTACTCCTGAATATACAGAATAAGATTTCCAGCTTGTGAAAGATAACGGAACTTCTAAGTTATTAAAAATATGAAGCATGGCAACAGCAATCCATGTAGCAATATAAAACCAGATGGCTACATAAAGGTGTCTTACCCGTCTTTTGGCAATGGTTCCAAACATATTGATCCCAAAAATGATCCATGAGAAAGCAATTAATATATCAATTGGCCATTCGTGTTCCGCATATTCTTTTGAAGTATTGATTCCCATCAGGAATGTAATAACCACACTGATGATCATAATCTGCCAAGACCAGAAATGGATCCACGAAAGTGTATCGCTATACATTCTGGTTTTTAGTAAACGCTGCATACTGTAATAGGCACCACAGAAAAATGAATTACATACAAAGGCAAAAATTACGGCACTCGTATGCAGCATCCGTATTCTTCCGAATCCCATTGCTCCCTGTGTATTGATCAGCCCCTGGATATTGCCGCTTCGTAAACTCTGAATCGTTGTGTCATCCGTTCCGAATAAAAATTCAGGTAGTTCAGGGTAGAAAAGCATTAGTGCTGCCGTAAGTCCCAGTAAAAAACCGACGAGACCAAATGCGATAGTAGCATAGAGAAATGCTCTGACAATGGTATTGTCATAATTAAATTTTTGCGTCTCCATAATTCCAATAGTTGTTGTAGAGAAAAATATTTATCATTAATAAGTGATCAGCTTTTAATTGTGAAGCTAAATTCCATTAAGAAATAAATATCATGTAACGTGTATAATGTTTTGCCAAAGGTATTTATTAACTTTGTTAGAGGCTAGTAGATATCCTTCTAAACTATACCAAAAACTACTAAAACAAATACAATGAAAGTATGCGGTCAGAACATCAGGAAAATCAGACGAACTAAAGATTTGACACAGGAGTATATGGCTTTTGAAATGGGGATTTCACAAAAGGCTTATTCGGATATTGAGAATTCTAAAGTGAAGATCAATCTGGATATCTTAAATAAAATCTCGCAGATTCTGGAAATTAAGCCTTCGGATATCTGCAGCATTTCACATAAATGCGGAATGGATGATTATGAAGACAAATACCAGTCTCTTTTGGAATATATGAAAAAGAATAATATTTCGGTTCCGGAAGAATATCTGTAAGAAAACAGAGTATTTTACTTTTTAATTCTTTAAAACTGAATGATTTGAATGTTCATGCTGCTTTATAGAAGCAAATTTCTTAAAGTTTTATATATTTAGGGCTTAATTCATTGTATGAACAACGAACAAAAAACCGGACCTAATGATGGGAATCTGGTTAGGGGATTAACCAACAGACATATTCAATTAATTGCTCTCGGTGGAGCTATAGGTACCGGTCTCTTTCTCGGTATTGGCCCTGCAGCTGTTTTAGCCGGCCCATCTGTTATCTTAGGGTATGCATTAGCAGGGATCATTGCATTTTTTATTATGCGCCAACTTGGTGAAATGGTAGTTCAGGAACCTGTGTCCGGAAGCTTTAGTCATTTTGCATACAAATATTGGGGGAATTTTCCGGGGTTTGCTTCAGGCTGGAACTATTGGATTCTCTATATTCTGGTGAGTATGGCAGAACTTACAGCCATCGGACATTATATCCATTTTTGGTGGCCTGAAATTCCGCTCTGGGTTTCCAGTTTGTTCTTTTTTATCGTCATTAATGCGTTAAACCTTGCCTCTGTAAAAGTGTACGGAGAAACTGAATTCTGGTTTTCTATTATAAAGGTAGTTGCAATTATAGGAATGATTGTTTTTGGTATTTACTTATTGATTAGTGGTACCGGAGGGGATAAGGCAAGTATTTCAAATCTGTGGAATGACGGAGGATTTTTTCCGAAAGGTTTTTTTAATAAAACAGAAAATGGATATTCCGGACTTTTTGCGGCAATGGCCATGATCATGTTTTCCTTTGGAGGGTTGGAATTAATTGGAATTACTGCTGCAGAAGCTAAAAGTCCGGAAAAAACGATTCCTAAAGCTACCAATCAGGTTATTTACAGAATTTTAATTTTCTATGTGGGGGCATTGGTTATTCTCTTTTCACTAAGTCCATGGAGAGAAATTACAGAAGGAACAAGTCCGTTTGTCATGGTTTTCCAAAATCTGAATGGATTTGAATTTACCATCTTTGGAAAAGTAATACACTTTAATGTTCTCATAGCAAATATTCTTAATCTGATTGTTTTAACCGCAGCTTTATCAGTTTATAACAGCAGTGTTTACAGTAACAGCAGAATGCTTTTTGGATTAGCACAACAAGGAAATGCACCCAAATTTCTTACAAAATTAAATAAGAATAGCGTGCCTACCAATGCAATCCTTGTTTCCTCATGTTTTGCTGGTATCTGTATTATCATCAACAAGCTGGTTCCGGAAAAAGCATTTGAATATCTGATGGCCTTAGTAGTTTCCACTCTTATCATCAACTGGCTCATGATATGTTATACCCATTTAAAATTCAGAACTGAGAAAAATAAATCAGGAACAAAAACCAAATTTCCTTCTATATTTTATCCTGTATCGAATTACATATGCATCTTTTTCCTGTTGGCTATTTTAGTTTTAATGAGCATTACAGGAATGGAGATCCAGGTTATCCTGATCCCGGTGTGGTTGGTTTTCCTATTCATACTGTTTAAATTGTACAAGCCCAAAAACAGCTAGCTTTTTTACAGAAATAATATAAAAAAGGATGGATATTTATCTGTCCTTTTTTTGTGAAGGTGTTTTTTAGTAAATTCATAGGGTTATTAATTCATATGTGGCTGGCATTTTGTATAAATTGAAAAACCCATGTGAATTATAAAGTACATTCATGCAGATTCATTTTGGTGAAATACAAAAGATTGTGGACCTCATTGAGGAAAACTTTGACAGAGAGATCACGGCTTATGAAATAGAGAGCATGTCTCATTATTCCTATAGGAATTTCCAAAGGATCTTTTTTAGGATTTTTAATGAAACCATTTCCGGATTTCAAAAACGGCTCCGCCTTGAGAATGCTTATAAAAAGCTAATATATACAACCGATACAATTTCTGATATTGCCTGGCAAATTGGTTATTTTAATATTCAATCCTTTTCTAAAGCTTTTAAACAACAATATCATATTTCACCGGCAGTAGCAAGGAAGAGTAAACAGGAAATTTTTAGTCAGTTTATTGATAATACCCAAGGAAATCTGCCACATGAAATAAAATATAAAGATCCGGTTTCTATATACTGTAGGTTTATTAAAGCTGAAGATTATAATAATCAGGAAATTAATGATCTGTGGGAAAGTATTGAGAATGAAAATGAAATTTCTGGTTCTGCCTATGGGATTATTCGGGATCAGCCCCTTATTACGAGCGTGCCTCACTGCAGATACGGAGCAGGTATAAAACATGTTTCTTCCGGGATATCGGGATTTCAAAAGAAAGAAATTTTTGGAGGCAAGTATATCAAATTTACCCATTACGGAAGCTTTGATAGTATTCTGGAAACGTACAGGATTTTTTATAGATTTTGGCTGACGGAGTCTTTGTTTATGCTGGATAATTCCGATGTTATAGAAGAATATACACAGTCCCCAACAGGAGAAATTATTACACACATTTATTTTCCGTTGTATTCATGAGGTTGTCCTTTTAGGACAATTTTTTGTTTTTTGACGATATAATTTTGCAGTCATCAATAACAAAGATGATTTATATAAGTAAAGACTTTAGAAAACAATAATGATGAAAAAAATAGTATTTCCCGTAGCTTTTCTGTTTTCATATGGAGCGACAGCTCAAATTTCAGTACAAGGCTATGCAGGGATCAAGGAAACAGAAGTTTTAGGGATTTTTGATAAGGATTTTAAGACAAAATGGAATTATTTCGCTTCAGGAACAGTTTCCTACGAATATGAGTCAAAGAAATGGAATGCAGAGTTATATCAGAATCTTAATTATTATATAGGAAGAAACTGGGGAATTTCAGGGGGAGTTCACGTATCTGCTGAAGATGTAATGCCTTCGCTCGGATTTGCCTTTATTAAAGAGAAAGGAGATTTTGGAATTAATTTGTATCCTGCGCTCACTTATTCTTTCGATGGGAAAGAAATGGGATTCGGGCTTTATACATTAATGGAATATACACCCAGGATTAATGAGCGGTTTAACCTGTATAGTATGTTGATTATAGATTCTGATTTTAGCTTTAAGCAACATCAGATGAGTAATCAGGTCATCAGATTGGGAATAGAAACCCAAAAGAAGATGCAGTTCGGAATCGGAAGTACCGTTTCTCAGACCGGAAATAATTTTGAAACCACAATTGACTTTGGAATATTTATAGGAAAGAAATTTTAATAATATGAATAATAAATTTTTTGCATTTTTTTTAACATTAAACTCAGTGTTTTGTATGTCACAAACGTATTATTTCCCGGAAGAGTCATCCCTTCACGAAGGAACATGGCTACAATGGCCACATCATCACCAGCATGGTAAGGTTTACAGGGAAAGGGTCGAGCAGACATGGATTGATATGACCAAAGCTTTACAGGTTAATGAGAAGGTCCATATTATTGCTTATGATGAGGTAGAGAAGAAAAGGATTTTACACATGTTAGAGGGAAATGCCATACCGATGAAAAATATTGATTTTAAGATCTATCCTACAGATGATGTATGGATCAGGGATAATGGGCCTATTTTCGTGAAAGATAATAAAGGACACCTCCTGATCGAAGATTGGGGATTTAATGGTTGGGGAGAAAAGTTTGATTTTGAAAATTGTGATGAAATTCCACAACGTATCGGAAAAGACATCGGAGCAAAGGTTATAGATCTGAATGAAGAAATGGTAAATGAGGGAGGTGCAATAGAAACTGATGGAAATGGGGTTTTAATGGCATGTAAAAGTTCTGTGATCAGCCAGAAAAAAGGTTCGGTAAGGACAAAAGGGATAACACAGCAGGAGGCTGAGGAAATGTTTAAAACATATTATGGAGTATCAAAGGTGATTTGGTTGGATGGCGTTACAGGACTGGATGTTACCGATATGCACATTGATGGATTTATGAAGTTTATAGACAAGGATACCATGATTACGATGGATGACGAGGATCTTGCAGAAATGGGGCTGTCGGATAAAGATATCAATACATTGTATACTGCCACAAACGTGAAGGGAAAAGAATATAAAAAAGTTTATGTGCCTGCTACAAAAAACAAGGTGAAAACAGCTTATGGTAAACAACTGGATGAAAAGGGCTCGTATGTAAACTATTACGTGGCCAATAAAATTGTTCTCGTTCCAAATTATGGTGACCCCAATGATAAAGTAGCAAACAAAATTATTCAGGATCAGTATCCTACTAGAAAAGTGATTGGAATTGATGTTAGAAACCTATATGAAAATGGTGGGATGGTACATTGTGTAACCCAACAACAACCTGCCGGAGAATTGGCTAAATAATGATAATAATATTAAATAAATACCCCTGATCCATTAGATCAGGGGTATTTATTTAACGTCTCTTTGTGCTTTTCAGACAATATGAGGTGGTAAATTAAAATTTAGCTAAGAGTATGGCTGTTTGATGGATATGTTACGTTTGTTATCCAAAAATTTTGATCAATAATAGAAAAACAAAAGCCACTCTTAAAATGAGTGGCTTGTAGACCCACAGGGATTCGAACCCCAGATGACTGAACCAAAATCAGTAGTGTTACCGCTACACCATGGGTCTGTGTTATTTTTTGTGGTGCAAATTTATAAATTTTTTCTTGATACACAAAAATCTGGCATAAAAAAATCATTTTAATACATCCTGAAATAATAAGTAGTTGTGTACTAGTATTTTATTAATGGGATTTTAAACATATATAATAAAAAAACCACTCTTAAGAAAGAGTGGTTGTAGACCCACAGGGATTCGAACCCCAGATGACTGAACCAAAATCAGTAGTGTTACCGCTACACCATGGGTCTGTGTTGTTTTTAGTGGTGCAAATTTAAAGCTTTTTTCTCTACATACAAGAACTTTTTAAACTTTTTTTTACATTTACATCACATTTTATTTGCGGAAAACATGGTGATAGATTTCAATAATCTCAAAATTAATAACTTATATCCACATACGGAATTCGAAAAAAAAGTCATTCTTTTTTTGGAAAAATGGACTTCCGGTTCGGAAACAGTTGATGTCCAAACTTCAGGATCAACAGGAGCGCCTAAAGTTTTTGAAATTGAAAAAAGGAAAATGATGAATTCTGCAGTGATGACGTGTAACTTTTTACAGTTAAAAGAAGGATATACAGCTTTGCTCTGTTTACCTGTAGAATATATCTCAGGTAAGATGATGGTAGTTCGCTCCTTTGAGAGAAAGATGAAGCTACTTGTGGGAGAACCATCTTTACAGCCACTTGAAGAAATTACTGCAGAAATAGATTTTTGTGCAATGACTCCTCTACAGGTGGAAAACTCTCTGGATAAACTTCACCTTATAAAGAACCTGATCATTGGTGGAGCATCCGTTTCAGAGAGCCTGAAAAAAAGGATATCACACCTCAATACAAACATATTTGAAACCTATGGAATGTCAGAAACTTTATCCCATATTGCCTTAAAGCAACTGTCGCCAAAGGCTGAAGATTACTTTACCGCTTTTGAACATGTTGAAATCTCTAAAGATGATCGGGGATGTCTCCGGATATTTGCTCCGGATGTCAACAGTGAGGTCCTGCAAACTAATGACTTAGTTGAAATTAAAAATTATAATCAGTTCAGATTTTTAGGACGTATTGATAATGTAATTAATTCCGGAGGGGCTAAAATTTTTCCTGAAGAATTGGAAGGATTGATCAAAAAAGAAATTGCAAATGAAGTTGTATTTTTAGGATTAAAAGATGAAATTTTAGGCCAGAGATTAGTATTGGTTATCGAAGGGCAACGTTCGGAAAAATTGATTGAAAGGATTTCACAAATACCATTTGAAAAAAACTTTCATAAACCTAAAGAAATTATTTTTGTGGACGAAGTACCGAGGACTCCGAATGGTAAGGTGAACCGGCTAGAATTAATAAAAATGCTGTCGTGAAATTTTTATCTGTAACCCTTGTTTCAAAACCATGAAAGATTTTTCAAAAGAACTTAGCTATAGAACTTCCAGGAGCAGTGGAGCGGGAGGTCAGAATGTAAACAAGGTGGAAACATCTGTCACCGTCCTTTGGAATGTAAACGGATCTGAGTTTTTTACTGAAGATGAAAAAGTTTTAATTCAACATAAATTAAAAAACAGAATCAATGCAGAAGGCTTAATGTTTTTGACGGTTTCTGAGAGTAGAACTCAATTGATGAATAAAAATAAAGCAGTTGAAAAAATCATAGAAATTGTAAATAAAGCTTTAATAATTCCTAAGAAAAGACTCGCAACCAAACCTTCCAAAGGTCAAAAGCAGAAAAGGCTTGATAATAAAAAGAAACTCTCAGACAAAAAGGAAAACAGACGTTTTAAATTCTGATTGTGCACTTCGGAAAAAATGTTATTTTTGCCGAAATTTTAAAACAAATGATAAAAAAAATTACACTTTTAGGGATGTTTTCAATTACTGCTATGTCCATGGCACAACAAAAATTTTCAATCATTCCATCCGTGGGATATGCATGGAGGGTAGCGAAAACTCCATCGAATATTTCAGGGGATACAAGAAACTACATTAAAGGGTTAAAAAGCGGGATGAATTTTGATGTTTCTGCTTATTATAATGTGAAGGGGAATATACATTTAGGGTTAAAATATTCCAATTACAGCGCATCCAGTGATGGAAGAATTACCGTAAGAGATAATAATGGGCAAACTGTTTCAGGATATGTTAGCACCAAAGACAATATCAATTTCTTTGGACCAGCATTTATGTATTCTAACTTTAACGATGAGTTTAAACATAAATTCTATTATGATGTTGCACTGGGAGCTATAACCTATACAACAAAAACCGGTAGCGTTAAAGGAACGGGTTCAAATTTGGGATTGGAAGCTAATTTTGCTTACCAATATGCTGTTTTGAATAACTTTTTTATTGGTCCTAAAATCGGTCTTACAGCCGGTACATTAAGCAAAATGACAATTAACGGAAGATCTTTTAAGCTGGAGGATGATCAAAAGGAAGGATTAACAAGACTTTCTCTGAGTGCTGCCGCTACATTCCGATTTTAAGTTTTATCTTTGCAAAAATCAAAATAAATGAACAAGCCAATTTCTGAATTTATAGAGAAATATTACCTGCACTTCAATGCAGCTGCATTGGTGGATGCATCAAAAGGTTATGTTGCGCATCTTAAAGATGGCGGAAAAATGATGATAACTTTAGCGGGAGCAATGTCTACTGCTGAATTAGGAAAGATTCTTGCTGAGATGATCCGTCAGGATAAAGTAGACTTTATTTCTTGTACCGGAGCAAACCTGGAAGAAGACTTAATGAACCTGGTTGCGCATTCTCATTATGAAAGAGTTCCGCATTACCGAGATCTTACGCCACAGGAAGAATGGGACTTATTGGAAAGAGGATTAAACAGAGTTACAGATACATGTATCCCTGAAGAAGAAGCATTCAGAAGATTGCAGAAGCATATTGTGGAGATTTGGAAAGACGCTGACGCTAAAGGAGAAAGATACTTCCCACATGAATATATGTACAAAATGATCCTTTCTGGAGTTTTGGAGCAGTATTATGAGATTCCAAGAGAAAACTCATGGATGATTGCTGCTGCAGAAAAAAATCTTCCGATTGTTGTTCCGGGATGGGAAGATTCCACAATGGGAAATATTTTTGCATCCTATTGTATAAAAGGAGAGCTTAAAGCTACAACAATGAAATCAGGAATTGAATATATGATGTATCTTGCTGATTGGTATACTAAAAATTCAGGAGGGAAAGGTGTGGGGTTCTTCCAGATTGGAGGAGGAATTGCAGGAGATTTCCCAATTTGTGTAGTACCGATGCTATATCAGGATATGGAGATGCATGATGTACCGTTTTGGTCTTATTTCTGCCAGATTTCCGATTCTACAACATCGTACGGTTCATATTCCGGAGCAGTTCCAAATGAAAAGATCACGTGGGGTAAACTGGATATTACAACACCTAAGTTCATCGTTGAAAGTGATGCAACGATCTGTGCACCATTAATGTTCTCCTATATTCTTGAGAATTCTTAAGATGAAATTTCCGGGATATCCTGGATCATAAAATAAGAAAAACGCTTCATATTATGGAGCGTTTTTTATTTTTTAGATGTTGAAAAAATTCTCATGATATTCTAAAATAGCTAAAATCATCAAAAGTTCCGAGGCTTCAGAAATTGATTGGTCATATCGGGCTTAACAAAATAGTAAAGCTTCCTTTTTATAGAATTTAATCCATAGAATTTATAAGCACAAAATAACGGTATGCAAGAATTCCTTTTTGTAACTTCGTTAGTGAAGAAGGATCCTTATCACTTAATTTGGGTAAGATCTTTTTATTGATCGCATTCAGAATGCGGAAAAATGATTTTTTCATAACTTTATAATTTTAATGAGAAACATCATTGAAACTATTATCATTCAAAAATGATGCAATTATTTTAACCAATATAAATGATCGTGTATGGACGAAATTTTTAAACAACAGGTTTATGAAATTACAAAGCTTATTCCCAAAGGGCGAGTATCTTCTTATGGAGCCATTGCCAAAGCAGTAGGATATCCCAATCATTCACGTCATGTTGGAAAGGCTATGGGTGGATGCCCAAAAGATGTTCCTGCCCATAGGGTAATTTCCAGTTCCGGAGTTTTATCTGTAAAAGAATTTCAGCCTAAGCTGGAAGCAGAGGGTATTGTGGTTGAAAATTTTAGAATTAAAAATTTCAAGAAACTTTTTTGGGATCCTTTAAGTGAATTGTAGAATTTACTTTCTTGCTTTCAGGGTTTTTATTTCTGCCTGTAATTTCTGGTTCTCGGCTTTTAATAAAGAAATATATTCCTGAAGGTTTTCAACAATGGAAAGTGGAATCGTATTATTGTTATATTGATACACTCCCGATGCAGAACTGTCGTTAAATACTGGATGATCATTATTGACAACAATTTGGGCGTCATCTTCTTCATAAATGTCTTCCATAGTAACATCGAGGAAATTAGCAATCTTTTCCCATTCAGCCCTTACGATTTTTACATCTCCACTTTCTTTTCTGCTGTAATTGGAAACATCCGTAGCAATGATATCAGCAATTTGTTGCTGAGTATATCCCTTTTTCTTTCTGATTGATCGTAGCTTTTCTTTTTGCATCTCGCATTTTTATACAAATATGCAAAAAATCACACAAATTTGTATCTGTGTTGTACATGAAAAATGCAAAAAATCTGCAACAGGATTATGCATTTTGAATGTTTTGACTTTTATAGTTTTGGAGTACAACAAATAAAAAAAACAACACAATGAGAAAAAAATTACTTATGGCAGGAGTGCTATTCCTGCTGATTTTTCAGGCATGTTCTTCAAACGAAGATTTATCAACGGGACAAAATTCCAGCACAAAGACAACTCAAAAAAATGTTTTAAGAACTGCGAGATCAGATTCCGGAACTTTATCAGATTATGTATCGACCCAGCTCAGCATTCAGTCGGAAATCAAGAATCTGTTGGATAATGAAAAAGACGCAGATTTTTCACTGATTCAGTCGGGAATTGATAGGGTTAAGACCGTAGAAGAACTTGAAAGTCTTTATAATTCTGCAAAAATTGGAAAAAGCAGGGAGCTGATTTCTATGTATGAGAAAATGAATGATAATAGTTTAGCCTTCAGAGAATCTAATGCTGATTTTTATTCAAAATATACAGAAGAAGAAAGAACAAGGATGCTGACAAATGAAATAGATTTGCAATTGAATTATAAGGAAACTAATGATGCTGTTGATGGTAGGAGGAATTGCCAATCGGCATTTGTAACTGCTGGTAATCGATGTATGAGAAATTATGCTATAGAAATTGGAGGCTCAGTTTTAGTTGGTGTTTTTACTGGTGGAGTTGGTGGAGTTATCGCAGGAGGTATGGCTACCACGCATATGATAGTATGTAATTCCGATGCTGAAACTGACTATAGAAGCTGTGTAAGAAGTGGAGGGATACGATAAGATTTTTTTAGAATATAGAAATAAAATATGAAACTTAATAAGTATATTATAATAATAGTAGTAGTTATGCTAATACTTACTCCACTGTTTACAAGGGATAGTATATGGCGTATCATTTTTGAATGTATCTCTTTTATAATTTTCTTTACCCTTATTATTTCAGCCTGGAGGGAACGTAATAAAAATGCTGTTATTGCTTATACTTTTTTAATAGTTATTTCAACTATTCAATTATTTGATAAGGAAGATAGGTACTTTTTTGTTCAGGTAATTCTTTTGATGATAATGCTTGTTCTGGCAATCTTTAAATCGAACCGATCAGAAAATAAAAATGGTATAGAATAAGCGATCAAGGATGAAGCTTAGTTTTCTAAGAACTAACTAGGATTTAGACGAATTATCATAGAATAGTCTTATAAGAAAAAAGCGATACAGATTATCTGTATCGCTTTTGTTATTTTATTTTTCAAGCTGCTTGTAGCTTCTTTGGATGAAATCTGTAAGATCTTTTCCTTTCAATAAATTCTGAGAAAGTTTTGCAAGATCTAAAGCGTATTTAATCAGGCTTGCTTTCTCTTCCTGGTTTTCTGTTTTTAAGATTTGACCAGCGAATTCACTGTTAGAGTTTACTACCAGATTATACATTTCAGGGAAGCCTCCCATTCCAAACATTCCACCTCCGCCTGTTGCCTGCATATCTTTCATTCTTCGCATAAACTCAGGCTGCGTAATAGTAAAAGGAGCATCCGTACTGTCTAAGTCTTCCAGCTGAACCGTGAATTTTGCATCACTGATGGTTTCCTCTACATTCTTTTTCAATGATTCCTTTTCAGAATCATTAAGCTTGGAGATTACAGGTTCATCTTTTTTGATCAGATTGTTAACGTGATCCGCATCTACTCTTACAAATGAAACCTTTTCTTTAGTACTTTCCAGCTTTTGAATAAGGTGAGGCACAATAGGAGAATCTAAAAGAAGCACTTCGTACCCTTTATCTTTTGCAGACTGGATGTAGCTATGTTGTTCATCAGCATTGGAAGCATAAAGAATGATCAGGTTGCCATCTTTATCGGTTTGTGCAGGTTTGATTTTTTCAGTCAATTCATTCCATAGGAAGTAAGTTCCATCAACTGTAGGATATAAAGAAAACTTATCGGATTTTTCATAGAACTTCTCTTCAGAGATCATTCCGTATTCAATTACGATCTTGATATCATTCCATTTTTTCTCATAGTCTTCACGGCTTTCATTGATAAGGGAAGCCATTTTATCCGCTACTTTTTTAGTAATATAAGAAGAGATCTTTTTTACAGCACCATCAGCCTGGAGATAAGAACGTGAAACATTCAATGGAATATCAGGAGAGTCAATGACACCACGAAGAAGCATTAAGAAGTCCGGAACAATTCCTTTTACTTCATCGGTAACAAATACCTGATTCTGATACAGCTGGATTTTATCTTTTTCAATATTCAGGTTGTTAGCAAGCTTTGGGAAAAATAATATCCCTGTCAGATTGAAAGGATAATCAACATTCAGGTGAATATTGAATAAAGGTTCTTCAAATTGCATTGGATACAATTCGTGGTAGAACTTTACATAATCCTCTTTCGTGAGATCAGTAGGAGCAATTGTCCATGCCGGGTTCGGGTTGTTGATGATATTGTCCACTTCCTCTGTTTCAGCAACAGCATCTTCCGGAGCACCTTCCGGTAATGGAAGAGTGTGGGTCTTTGTTCCAAACTTAATCGGAACAGGCATGAATTTATTATATTTTAATAGTAACTCGCGGATTTTTGATTCCTCCAGAAATTCGGTTGAATCTTCTGCGATATGAAGGATAATTTCGGTTCCTCTTTCAGTTTTATCTGTAGTTTCTTCAAGTGTAAATTCAGGGCTTCCGTCACATATCCAACGAACAGCAGGTTCATCACGGTAAGATTTTGTAAGGATCTCTACCTTCTCAGCAACCATGAAAGCAGAGTAGAATCCAAGACCGAAATGTCCGATAATTCCTGAATCTTTTGCACTGTCTTTATATTTTTCCAAGAATTCTTCGGCACCTGAAAAAGCCACCTGATTAATATACTTTTCGACTTCTTCGGCCGTCATTCCTATCCCCTGATCAATAATATGAAGAGTCTTTTCTTCCTTATTGATTTTTACTTCAAGTTTAGGATTTCCATATTCCACCTTAGCTTCACCAATGCTTGTTAAGTGTTTTAATTTTAGAGTAGCATCAGTGGCATTGGAAATTAATTCTCTTAAAAATATTTCGTGATCACTGTAAAGAAATTTCTTGATAAGTGGAAAAATATTTTCCACAGAAACATTAATATTTCCTTTAGTCATAATAATTTAGTTTTGATTTGCATAATTCTTCTCAAAAAAAATACCATGAGGAAGAAAGTGACAGAATGACACTCTTGAACTTATAATGAAACAGGAGTTTCATGTAATTTTGTCAAAGAAATATCTTACTTTTAAATCTCTAAAATTATTAAAAAAATGAAGTTGAAATGTACAGTTTTTATTCTGCTCATCATGACCTGTTTTATGTATGGACAGAAAAAACCTCTAGATCATTCCGTTTACGACAGCTGGCAAAATATCGGGACAAAAAAAATCTCAAATGATGGAAAATGGATTGCCTATTCCGTAGATGCTCAGGAAGGAAATTCTAACCTTTTTCTGCACTCAGTTAAAAATAAAACCTCAAAGAAGTTTGCAAGAGCAACAAAATTGGATTTTACCAATGATTCCAGGTTTGCTGTTTTTCAAATCCGTCCGCAGTATAAAGATATAAAGGCGGTAAAAGATAAAAAGCTGAAAAAAAATAAATTAACAAAAGATAGTCTTGCAATAGTTGATTTTTTCAATGATAAAACTGAGAAAATTCCTAATGTGAAATCATTTAAAGTTCCTGAAAAAGCAGGTTCTTTTGTTGCTTACCTTTTGGAAAATACAAAAGATAAATCCTCTGATGATGCTTCTGATAAAGAAGATGGAGATGAAAATAATGATGAAGATAAAAATGTAAAACCATTACAATTGGTGGTACGGAATTTATTGGATGGAAAAAGTACAACATATGATAATGTAGTGCGTTATGAATTCAGTAAAAACGGAAGACAACTGGTTTTTGTAACTAAAAAGCCAGAAGAAAAGGCTAAAAAAGAGAAAAAAGAAGATAAGGATTCTGAGGGTGAAAAATCTGCAGATAAAAAAGAAACTGACAAATCAAAGCCAAAGAAATATGCATTTCAAACCGTACAGGTAGTTGATCTGCAAAAAGGGACTGTATCTAAGGTTTCAGAAATGGAGGGCGATTTTTCACAGTTGTCTTTCGATGAAGAAGGAGACCAACTGGCATTTGTGGGAACTGCTTCTGCACAAAATGACCTGGTGAAATTATATCAGCTGTATTACTTTAATTTTAAAGGAAATAAGAGGGAGATTATAAGCAATGAAAATGCACAGATGAAAAAGAATTGGGTAGTTTCTGAAAACAGGTTGCCTTTATTCAGCAAAAACGGAAAACAATTGTATTTCGGTGTTGCGCCAAAACCTGTTGCAAAAGATACTGCAATGATTGCCAACGATCATGCTGTTGTGGACATCTGGAATTATAAAGATGATTATCTTCAAACGGTACAGTTAAAAGAATTGAAAAACGATCTTAAGAAATCCTATGCCGCAGTAATGCAGACAGAAAAGCCTGGTTTCTTCAGAAATATTGATGGAGAAGATTTAGATACTTTAAGATTGGTGAACGAAGGAAATGCTGAATTTGCATTAGGAATTACCAGTATCAATAACCGTATTTCCTCTCAATGGGAAGGCTCTACAAAGAAAACCTATTTTCTGATTGATAATAAGACAGGCGAAAGAACAGAAATTATAAAAAATCTTGACGGGGCAGTTGCCATATCTCCGCTTGGAAAGTTTCTTGTGATTTTCAACAAAGAAAAAGGAATGTGGCTGAGTTACAATGTCAAAACAAAACAAACTCTTCCTCTCAATAGCGGGTTGCCGGTTTCTTTTGTTGATGAAGAATTTGATATGCCGGATTTTCCAAATTCTTATGGTATCGCATCATGGACCGATAAAGATGAATCTGTAATTATAAGAGATCGCTACGACCTTTGGGAATTCTTCCTGAACGGCTCAAAAAAGCCAAGGAATATCACGAATGGCTTCGGGCGCAAACATAAAATAACATTCGACACATACGATTTAGATAAAGATGTAAAAAGCCTGAACCGGAAATCTTCCATTTATTTATCAGCTTTTGATAATACATCCAAAGCAAACGGAATTTTCAGAACAACCATTCAGTCAGACGCTGATCCTGTAAAAATCCAAATGGAAAATGTCTGGGGGTATCGAAGCATTCAAAAAGCTAAAAATGCGGAAGAATATATTTTGGTAAAAGAATCCTATACAGAATCGCCTGATATTTTCGCAACATCAGATTTCTTGGAACAACAAAAATTAAGCAATACAAACCCACAGCAAGCTCTTTATAATTGGGGGACGAATGAATTGGTCAACTGGACAACACCAAAAGGCAATTCATCTACAGGAGTTTTGTACAAGCCTGAAGATTTCAATCCCAACAAGAAATATCCTATGATTGTTTACTTCTATGAGAAGCTTTCGGACAATCTGAACCGTTATATTGCTCCTGCTCCGACACCATCAAGATTAAATATTTCTTACTTTGTGAGCAACGGATATTTGGTTTTTACACCGGATATTTCATATACCGATGGTTTTCCGGGGGAATCCGCAATGGAATATATTAATTCCGGAGTTGAAAAATTAAAGCAGAATTCATGGGTAGACGGTACTAAAATCGGAATCCAAGGACAAAGCTGGGGCGGTTATCAGGTTGCTTACCTTATTGCTCACACAGATATGTATGCTGCTGCGTGGAGTGGTGCTCCTGTTGTCAATATGACCTCTGCATATGGAGGGATCAGATGGACCTCAGGAATGAACAGGCAGTTTCAGTATGAAAAATCACAGAGCAGATTAGGGAAAAATCTTTGGGAGGCACCAGATCTTTACATTAAAAATTCACCGCTTTTCACGATTGATAAGGTGAAAACTCCGGTAGTCATTATGAGTAATGATAAAGATGGAGCAGTTCCATGGTATCAGGGAATTGAAATGTTTACGGCATTACGACGTCTGGGAAAACCCGTTTGGCTTCTTAACTATAATGGTGACGACCATAATCTTGTAAAACGACAGAACAGGAAAGATATACAAATCCGCGAGCAGCAGTTTTTTGATTATTATCTTAAAGGGGCTAAAGCACCGGTATGGATGACAAAAGGAGTTTCTGCAACCCAAAAAGGAAAAGATTGGGGCTTTGAATTGACGGATGATAAACCTTAACGATGAAAAAATCGGCGGACGAAATGTTCCGCCGATTTTTTTATTAAAAGATTTTTTAGTAAATCTCATCAATATATCTTACAAAAATACCAGCGGACCAAAGTGTATTTTCTCACTTGTGAGGGTGGGAAATAGAGTAAAAACAAAAGACAGCTTGAAGGCTGTCTTTGTTATTGATTTTGATTTGAA
Source organism: Chryseobacterium sp. LAM-KRS1 (assembly GCF_013184525.1). Classification (GTDB taxonomy): domain Bacteria; phylum Bacteroidota; class Bacteroidia; order Flavobacteriales; family Weeksellaceae; genus Chryseobacterium; species Chryseobacterium proteolyticum. Next base: position 442,978 of record NZ_JAAOIZ010000003.1, on the reverse strand, counting down.
AAATTATTTTGATTTATTTTTCAATTCTTCTTTAATTTTATTCTCCAGTTCTTCAGAAAGTTCAGGATTGTCTTTAAGAACGTCTTTTACCGCATCACGGCCTTGTCCTAATTTTGTTTCATCATAGCTGAACCATGAACCGCTTTTCTTTACCACTCCTAGCTCTACAGCCTGATCAAGAATTTCTCCTGTTTTAGAAACTCCTTCTCCATACATGATGTCAAATTCAGCTTGTTTGAATGGAGGGGCTACTTTATTTTTAACAATCTTTACTTTTACACGACTTCCGATTGCTTCGTCACCATTTTTGATCGGTGCACTTGCCTTTCTGATATCTACTCTTACTGAAGCGTAAAATTTCAAGGCATTACCACCGGTTGTCGTTTCAGGATTTCCAAACATTACACCAATTTTCTCTCTCAGCTGGTTGATGAAAATTACGGTACATTTTGTTTTTGAAATTGTTGCAGTCAGTTTTCTTAATGCCTGAGACATTAATCTTGCATGCAGACCCATTTTAGAATCACCCATTTCTCCTTCAATTTCTGCTTTAGGAGTAAGAGCGGCAACTGAGTCGATTACTACAATATCAATCGCTCCTGAACGGATAAGGTTGTCCGCAATTTCCAGGGCTTGTTCACCATTATCCGGTTGAGATATAATAAGGTTTTCTAAATCTATTCCTAATTTTGCAGCATAAGTTCTGTCGAAAGCGTGCTCTGCATCAATAAATGCTGCAATTCCACCTGCTTTTTGAGCTTCTGCAATAGCGTGAAGTGTTAAAGTTGTTTTACCGGAAGATTCAGGTCCATAAATCTCAATGATTCTTCCTCTTGGATATCCTCCTACTCCCAATGCAATGTCTAATCCTAAGGATCCGGAAGGAATAACTTCTATTGTATTATCAACAGAATTATCTCCCAAAGTCATTACAGTTCCTTTTCCGTATGTTTTATCTAATTTATCAAGCACTAGAGCCAGTGCTTTTTTCTTATCGTCAATGTTACTCATTTCTAAAAAATAATTTCTCAAAAGTACATAATTTTGGAATCAAAAGCTAATATTTTTCAATTTCAAAGCGTCTTTTTAAAGTTAAAAAAACAATAATTCTGATTGGTGAAATAGTGGCTATCTCATTATGAATGAAATAATAGCAAAACTAAAAAAGCAGATCAATTTAATGGAAGTTGGAGCCCGATGTTATTCTTAAATAGTCTTCCAGAACTTTAAGGTGTTTTTTATTACCCGCTTCAATTCTTGCTTTTCGTCCTACTAAAGTATTATATATAATATTAGTTGCTTTTTTTACCTGAGGGAAAATTTTTTTATTCGAAACCTCAGGAATATTCAATCGCTTACAAACCTCATCGTCCAGTAAAAACCAGGTACAGCAAATATGAAGATACCGTAGATTTCTTCTTTGAAAGCTGAACTTTAATATAGGATTCTCCAGGGATTCATCGAGTAATGAATGGGCAAGAAGTACAGAGTCTTTATCCGAAGGAGGCTGGATGGATGACCATAGATAAAAATATTCCGTAGCCTGTTTTTTATGATCAGGAAGGAGGTGTTCGGGAATGCCCAGCAAATAACCGACATATTTCCATAGGTGAAAAATACCAAGCTCCTCTTCATTTGAAAAGCTATTGCACAGTTTTTTTAAGCTGTGAAGAAAAACCAAACTAAAACCTATATAGGTGGCCATCATATCCCAGGAGTTGATAGGTTCTCCCCAGTTTTTCGTATCCCAATCAGCATAATGCTTTTTGATCGAAAGTCTTGCATATGAATGAATAAGACGTGTTTTTATAGCAAATTCATAGCCTTTGGCATGAACATCCAGTGCATGATAGCGGGTTACATTTACCCAGAAATCCAATGTTTCAGAAAGACGTTTTACGGCTCCTTTTTTCAATGCTTCTGTTACAATAAGGGGTTTATTCAGGTAGGCGTAATCATAACCTCCGATCAAGCAATAATCCCTAAGAGAGATGAGGGCATCTAGTCCGCTTCGCATACAAAGCTCAGCGCCACTTTTCAGCAATTCTTCATTTAGCCATTCAGGTTTTTTCTGAACTTCTTTGAAAAGTCTTTTAACACTGTCCGGAACCTGATCGTTTTCAGAAACTCCATTTCTGATGTATTTCTCGATTTCCCTGGTAGCTTCGTGAAATTTTTTAGTAAAATAGACATCTTTTACCACCTGGTCACCGGTTTCGTCAACGTGATAATAATAGGGGGAAAATTGCTCAAATTCGCTGAAACTCACTTCTGCACCGGAAAATTCAATAAGCAGTTTTCCGTTACCCTTTTGCCAGAAATCTTTGAAATGAGGTGAATTTTTAAAACGGGGATGTACGATTGATCTTTCCATCAATTATAAAAGTACAAGTTTTACGCCGAAATACCTCTGTGAGATTTATCAGCATGGAGAGTATATGTTTACTTCAAATATATCTTTTTATAATAGTTATATAATGCCCCATTCAAAAGCCTTTTTCAAAAGCTCTTTACCATTTCTTGAATTGGTTTTTGTAAGGATGTTTTTTCGATGAGAACGAACAGTATGCTGAGATAAAATAAGCATTTCGGATATTTCTGTTCCCGAATATCCTTTTGCAATCAGAGAAAGGATCTCTACTTCCCTTTTGGTGAGATTTTCGAGTGTCTGATGGGTTGATGAGGAGGGGTTGTCTATTGTCATCTGGTGAAAATCGGCTCTGGGGCCAATCCCTGAAATCAGGACGGTATAAGGATTTTGCTTTGTTATATGATTGATGTTGGTATGTATATTAATGGATTGTACGAGGTTCCCATTTTCATCCTCTAGGGTAGGAATAGCCTGGTGATGGAACAATTCATAATTTCCTTTTGCAGTCTTCATCCTGAAGCAGTAACTCGATTTTAAGTAGAGATGATGTTCCGGGCCAATTTCAATCATTTTAGAAACAACAGCCTGTTCCGCTTTTATTACAAAAGGAATATCTTCAGGGTGGGTGAGATCTATGACTTCTTTAAGGTTTTCAGGATTTTTTTTTAAACCATGTAATTTTAAAATATTTTCATGATGATGAGAGAGGGTACTGTTTGTAAGATTTAATACATAATAATAAAATTCTCCGATTGCAAACATCTCACCAATGATACGTTCGATAGGGGGCGTCTTCAGTATTTCTTTTTTTTCCTTTCTTGTAGCGGGATATCTTTCCCAAACTTCAATCAAGGGATGTTTTTTTTCAGCGTCTTTCATGAAAATAGTCTTTTTTAGATAGTTAATATTTTCTTAAAAATACCCCTAAAGGGGGATTTTTTTGTGTTGAAAAAAATGCAAAATTTGTTATAAACTAATAACCCTGAAAACTTGATTTTCAAAACTGTTTGAGAAATTTTATTTTGATTATCTGTTATGGTAATTAATTTTATTTGTAAAATGCATTAATTTATTTAACTAAAATAAGCATAAAATAATATATTATTTTGTTTTTATTTGGTTTTTAATAATTGTATTTTAAGTTTGAATACGGAAAGGAAATGTTTTCAGGAAAATAATGGTTTATACTTTCTTTATTAGTTGTTTGGAAATGGTAAACTAAAAACCCCACTCACATCATGAGCGGGGTTTGTGTTATTTTAAATGTTTGATTCTTATAAAGAAGCAGCGTGAACAAGCATGTCAACTAATTTATTAGAATAACCCATTTCGTTGTCATACCAAGAAACAAGCTTTACGAAATTAGGTGAAAGCATAATACCTGCGTCTTTGTCGAAGATTGAAGTTCTCTTATCACCTACGAAATCCTGAGAAACAACTGCATCTTCAGTGTATCCTAAGATTCCTTTTAGTTCCCCTTCAGAAGCTGCCTTAATAGTAGCGCAGATTTCTTCGTAAGAAGTAGCCTTTTCAATTCTTACTGTAAGGTCAACTACAGAAACGTCTACTGTAGGTACTCTGAAAGACATACCTGTAAGTTTTCCGTTCAATGAAGGAATTACTTTTCCTACAGCTTTAGCAGCACCGGTAGAAGAAGGAATAATATTATTCAATGCAGCTCTACCTCCTCTCCAGTCTTTCATTGAAGGACCATCTACAGTTTTCTGAGTAGCGGTTGTTGCGTGAACAGTTGTCATTAAACCTTCAACGATTCCAAAATTATCGTGGATAACTTTAGCTAAAGGCGCTAAACAGTTTGTTGTACATGAAGCGTTAGATAAGATTTTGATATCATCTGTAAGTTCTTTGTGGTTTACACCCATTACGAACATTGGAGTATCATCTTTAGAAGGAGCAGAAAGGATTACTTTTTTTGCACCTGCATTGATGTGAGCCTGAGCAGCATCTTTAGATAAGAAAAGACCTGTAGATTCTACAATATAATCAGCTCCGATTTCATTCCACTTCAGGTTATTTGGATCTTTCTCAGCAGTTACTCTGATTTTCTTTCCATTTACTACAAGATCATTACCTTCTACAGATACTTCTCCTGGAAAGATTCCGTGTACAGAATCATATTTTAACATGTAAGCCATGTATTCTGCATTGATAAGGTCATTGATTCCTACTACCTCAATGTTATCTCTTTCAGTCATTGCTCTGAAAACAAGACGTCCAATTCTACCAAACCCGTTGATACCTACTTTAATTGTTGACATAATATTTTGATTTTTACAATTATAAAAATTAGATTGCTAATATTTCTGAAATCAGTAAAAGGTCTTTATTGATTTCATTATGTTTTTTAATGGCTTCTTCAATAGGAGTGTATACCATATCGTTGGAACGCATTCCTGCCATTACATTTGTTTTACCTTCCATTAATCCTACCACGGCTCCGTATCCCAGTCTGCTCGCAAGAACCCTGTCTGCACAGCTCGGAGATCCTCCTCTCTGGATATGTCCCAGAATAGCTACACGAATGTCATAGTCAGGAAACTCCTGTTTTGTCTGCTCTGCCAGTTCATAAATATTCGCCAGTTTCTCTCCCTCGGCAACAACTACGATACTGGAAGCTTTTCCGGTTTTTTCAGCATTTCTGAAAGTCGCAAAAAGCTCATCTACACTGTCCTTTTTCTCAGGAATAAGAATATCCAAAGCTCCTGTTGCCAAGCCACTATTTAATGCAATAAATCCAGCATCCCGACCCATAACCTCAACAAAGAATACTCTGTTGTGAGAAGTGGCTGTATCACGGATTTTATCAATAGCTTCCATGGCAGTATTCAAAGCCGTATCATATCCAATAGTATTGTCGGTACCGAAAATATCATTGTCGATAGTCCCCGGAACACCAATTACTCTGATACCAAATTCTTCATTGAAGATCTTCGCACCTGTGAAAGTTCCATCTCCACCAATACACACAATTGCATCAACACCATGTTTAACGCAATTATTGTAGGCTTTCTGACGTCCTTCTTTAGTTCTGAATTCCTGGGATCTTGCGGACTTTAAGATAGTTCCGCCCTGGTTGATTATATTTTTTACGGAACGAGGACCCATTTTTAGGAAATCATCGTTGATTAGGCCATTGTAGCCTTCTCTTATTCCGTAACATTCGATATTATAATAATTTGCCGTTCTTACCACCGCCCTTAATGCAGCATTCATACCCGGGGAGTCTCCTCCGGAAGTAAGAACTGCAATTTTTTTTACAGCACTTTCTTTCATCTAGTAAAAAATTTCGAACACAAATTTACAAAAACAAGTTCAGATTATAGTAGTAAGTTGATAATACTTTTGAATATAAATTGTTAAAAACTTCTAAAGTTTGTTGGTTTAAAAATATATCTCGCAGTTTTTGTTTCATTAGCTTTTACGTCTAAGTTGTACCACGGAGATCTGTTTTTATCAAAAGGATTGGAAAGAACATGGATAGATTGGGCAGGAGTGAAACCTTCACTTAGTAAAAATAACTTTTTCCCTTCTTTATTTCTGCAAGCGCCACTTATCAATACAACATGTCCAGGACTTCCTGGTGTAATAAGAATGTCTCCGCTTTTTAAATCCTCACTTTTTAAAACCGGTTTTGTTTCTTTATTTAATGAAATAGTTCCTGCATAATTAAAGATTAGATTTAGATAACTTCTGAAATTTTGAGGCGAGTCATCGAAAGGGGCTGTCTTTTTGAAATTAACAGAATTACCATTGACAAAGGCCCGTGTTCCGTTTTTATAATCTTTCCAGCTCAGCAGATCACCATTTGTAAAATGAAATTGAATTTCATCTTGTCTTTTATTTTTAACTAAATATTCTGCCCTTAGCCGAATCACCGCATCTGCACATTGTTGAAGATCCTGATCTCCGGTATCGATATCAAAAATTGCTTCATGTAGATGCTGGGTAGATATTGGATTTCCGTCATATCTAAGTATCTTGCTTTTATAGGGTTTTAAAGTGAAATTTTCGAGAAAATACCCGAAAGATTCCTGTTTTTCATCAATCCATTCATATCCCTGAGGTGCAGAAAACCTTTCTTTGATAGTATTTTTATCGGTATGAACCAAAATTTCTGATCCTGTCCCGTTATCTATTTCAGATATTGCATTTCTTTTCTTATCAGGAATACAGCTGATAATACTGATTAACGCAATTGTAAATAAAGTTTTTCCTGCCATCTTATGGTGTTTTTATTTTACATTACCTCTTTTCTGTCAGGTACTTCCAGTACCTTTTTGGGACATGCTGAATATGGAGCTTTAGATTTTTTCTTTCTGTAATATTGATTTTTATAAAGTAACGTTGCCATAATTTTTGATATTGGCTCTCTTCATCATGGAATTTCTGCTCATATTGATCAAGATCCAGTTTTTCATCAGGATAAAAGAAGTCACAATTTTCAAGATCATACAAAATTCCATAATTTCTTCTGAGGTCATAAATCATCCACTTTTGATCCTGATATCGATCTTTAAAATGTTTTCTGATCAGGGGAATAACGTTGAAATCAGGATCTATTTTTGCAAAGAAAACGCCATCCTGCATTTTCTCAAACCTTACAAATGCTGTCATCCGATGCCTTTCTCTGTCTACGGATTTACATATTTTCGATATTTTTAAAATATCACTATCCGCATAATTCTGAAGAATATTTTCATGAGGATGTTGTACAGATAATTGTATGGCTGAAAGGATAATTCTTTCTGATTCCGGATCTTCTGATAGAAAAACTTTCAGCAATTGATGGATTCCGGATCTCCCTATGTTCTCTTCCAGCTTCTTGAAAACTCTTTCTGCCTTTTCTGTCTGAGTGACTACTTCGTGGGTTTCTGCAAAAATGTTTTCCTGATGATATTGATTTTTGCCGAAAATTTCAACGTCTTTATAGCGGTATTCGAATACTTCAAACACTGCAGTTAAAAGTCCGTCAAAGCTTCCGTCGTAGAGTAGGGTAGTCATTTATTTTATATGGCAGTTTAATAATATAGAGATGTAAAATTTATAAACTTTTTAAAGATTTTTATCACAGTTTGCCTTTGAACAGGGAGAAAATCATTGTTCTTTAAAACAAGGTAAGTTGCTGTGAAAACTGATTATGAAATTTCGACGAGCTTCCTCCAATCAATAATTTCTTTAAATTTTGATTCGTTAAATATTTCAAAAAACCATTTCCTGCATTGAAGTCAATAAAGTATTTTGCTCTGTTTACAGCTGCTCCTAATTTCTTAAGATGATCCATGTTTAAAATCTGAAAACGTCTTGCTTGTACTATTTTTTTAGCTGTTTTTACACCAATTCCCGGAATTCGAAGAATCATTTGATAGTCAGCTGTCTGGAGATTGACAGGGAATTGATCAAGATGTCTTAATACCCAGCTTAATTTGGGGTCAATTTCAAGATCGAGAAAAGGAAGATTGGGATCTAAAATTTCTTCTGCTTTAAAGCCGTAAAATCTCATGAGCCAGTCAGATTGATACAATCTGTTTTCTCTAAGCATTGGAACTTCAGTAGTTAATGAGGGTAATCTTTTGTCTTCCAATACCGGTACATACCCTGAATAATAGACTCTTTTAAGGTTATAATTTTTATAAAAATGATCCGCGACTTTTATAATCTGAAGATCATTTTCATTGGTAGCTCCTACGATCATTTGGGTCGACTGACCGGCTGGTGCGAATTTCGGAACTTTCCGGAAAATCTTTTTTTCATCATTATATTGGGAGATTCCTTTCTGAATATAACGCATAGGACTGATCATATCGGCCCTGTTTTTTTCAGGAGCGAGTAGCTTGAGTCCGCTTTCGGTTGGAATTTCAAGATTGACAGACAGACGGTCCGCATAGAGTGCTGCTTCCTGCATTAATTCATCGCTTGCTCCAGGAATGGATTTTAAGTGAATATATCCATTGAAATTTTCTTCAAGTCGTAATTTTTTTGCAACTCTCACCAGACGTTCCATGGTCGTGTCAGCATTTTTAAAAATGCCTGAACTTAAAAAAAGCCCTTCTATATAATTTCTACGATAAAAGTTAATGGTAAGATCCACTACTTCTTCCACCGTAAAAGCTGCCCTTTTGATATCATTGGAGCTTCTTGAAACACAGTATGCACAATCATAAATACAATGATTGGTCAAAAGAACTTTAAGCAGGGAGACACATCGTCCGTCTTCTGTATAGGTATGACAAATCCCGCTTATGGAACTGTCTCCCAAAGCACCTTTTTTATTTTTTCGTGTTCCTCCGCTGGAAGAGCAGGAAACATCATATTTCGCTGCGTCAGCAAGGATTTCGAGTTTTTCTTTTAGGCGGTCAAAGTTCATATGTTATGATATAAGGACGATTTAACTCTGTGAATTTTAATTCAAAAGTAATTCCAAAATTGAGAAATGTCACCCTTTTTAACATAAAGTTATCAACAGAATAAAGTATCAAAATCAGTATATTTACGGTTCTTTAAAGTTATACTATGAATCATCAACCGATTGAAGGTTTTTCCAAATTGACCAAACAGGGGAAAATAGACTGGCTAGTCAATGAATATCTTGACGGCGATCAGGAATATCAAAAAATATTAAAGCAATACTGGAATGATAATACAGAACTTCAGAAGCTTCATGATGAATTTTCGGAAAATACGATCTCTAATTTTTATATGCCTTACGGAATAGCACCTAATTTTTTAATAGATGGGAAATTGGTGGCTTTGCCGATGGCTGTTGAAGAAAGTTCTGTGGTGGCTGCTGCATCTAAGGCTGCCAAATTCTGGATCGATAAAGGAGGTTTTAAAACGACCATTATTAATACAGAAAAATTGGGGCATACTCACTTCATTTTTAATGGAGAATCTCATAAACTATTGCATTTTTTTAATTTTAAATTAAAGAAAAAACTATTTGAGGCTACGGAAGCAATAACCGCTAACATGAGAAATCGTGGTGGTGGAATTTTGGATATTAAGCTGGTGGATAAGACTGCTGATATGGCTCATTACTTCCAATTGAAGGCAAGTTTTGATACAGTGGATTCAATGGGAGCCAATTTTATAAATTCTTGTCTGGAGCAATTTGGGAAAACATTGAAAGAAGAAGTTGCTAAAGAAGAAGACTTTACCAAAGAGGAAAAAGATTCTTTACAGATCGTAATGAATATTCTCTCCAACTTTACTCCCGACTGTGTGGTTCGTGCTGAAGTTTCTTGTAAAATTGATGATCTTAAAGATGATAGCGGGATTTCCAACGAAGAATTTGCCAGAAAATTTAAACAGGCTGTAACGATTGCTGAAATTGAGCCGTTCCGTGCAACCACTCATAATAAAGGAATTATGAATGGAGTGGATGCGGTGGTGATTGCTACGGGAAATGACTTCAGAGCAACAGAAGCCTGTGCACACGCTTACGCTGCAAAAGACGGTCAGTACAGGTCTTTGACTCATTGCACCACTGATAACGGAATTTTCAGATTTTGGATCGATCTTCCTATATCTGTAGGTGTTGTTGGCGGACTGACTAACCTCCATCCGTTAGTCAAGTTTTCATTAGCTCTTCTTGGTAAGCCATCTGCTCAGGAGTTAATGAGTATACTTGCTGTTTCAGGATTAGCACAGAATTTCGGGGCACTGCGTTCGTTAGTGACCACGGGAATTCAGAAAGGGCATATGAAGATGCATTTATTGAATATTCTGAATCAGATGGGAGCAACGGAAGAGGAGAAGCAGCATTTTGTTACCTATTTCAAAGACAAAACAGTTACCCATCACGAGGTTATCACAGAGTTTAACAGAATGAGAGCCCAATAATATGTTTGGAATCATATTATCAGCATTTGTTTTAGTTTTCGGAATTTTTCTGAAAATAACCCGGAACCCCGGTTTTGCAAGAAGTAAAAATATGGCCTGGATGTTAATAGCTATCGGAGCTTTGTCTTTGGTGTTTAAAATTTTAAACTATAAATAAGACAGATTAATTGAAGATCTGATCTCATAAATTGATATAATGAAAACAATTACTTTAGTATTTGGTGCCGTTTATGGCATGTTATCGGTTATTTTAGGTGCGTTCGGTGCGCACGCTTTAAAGAAAATATTGTCAGTTGAAAGGCTGGAAAGTTTTGAAACAGGAGTAAGATATCAAATGTATGCTGCTTTCTTTCTGTTGATCATTGGATTTATTTTGAAATTTGAAACCTCTTCAGAAAAGTGGGTTTCTATTTTGATGATTGCAGGAACAATGTTGTTTTCATTCAGTATATACTTCCTGAGTTTGCAGGACTATTTGGGAGCTAACCTGAAATTCCTGGGACCGATTACTCCACTTGGAGGCCTTTTAATGATCCTTAGCTGGGGAATGCTTATTCTTTATTTTGCTAAAAATAGGATCTAAGCGCAATGAAAATTAACAGAAGGCGAAGGTTAATCAGAACGTTTAATCTCTTAGATCAGCCCATCAGATTTAATCCATTTGTATTCAGCCGGACATTTTTTATGTGGGCTTTTACCGGATTGGTAGGTGGAGTCATTGCCGGACTGTATTGGATTGTATTGGAATATTTTACTGACTTTTTAGCTCAATATCAAGGTTGGATGGTAATTCCAACAATGGCCGTTTGCGGATTATTAGCCGGTCTGGTTATTCACTTCATCGGTGATCCGGGTGAAATTCATCTGATTGTTAATAATATCAGATTTAATAAAGGAAAGCTCGATCCTAAAAATAACCCCTCCATGATCTTGTCGTCGCTTTTTTGTGTCGCTTCAGGAGGTAGTTTAGGGCCTGAAGCTCCCTTGGTTCAGGTAACGGGATCTACAGGAACCTGGTTAGGGAAGATTTTCAGATTGAAGGGCGAGGAGTTGAGATCTTTAAGTATTGCAGGGATGGCATCCGGTTTCACTGCATTATTTGGTGCACCACTCGGTGGAAGTCTTTTTTCACTTGAAATTTTACATCATAAGCATGCCGTTGAATATTATAAAGCAATAATTCCTGCATTGGTCGCAAGCTGTTTCAGCTATGTAATGTTCGCATTGATTATTCATCTCGGGATAGGTGCTACATGGAACCTGAAAGCGTATCACTATTCCGGAGTTTACGATTTTATGTATGCCTGTATGTTTGCTGTTATTGCAACATTTGTAGGATGGTTGTTTATTTTTGTAGTTAAGTTTTTCAAAAAAGTCTTCGAGTACAGAAACTTTCCCATCTATGTAAAAACATTAGTAGGTGGAATTGTTTTGGGTATTATTGCGTTTTACTTCCCCATCACCAGATACTTCGGGCACCATGAAGTTAATGAGCTGATCGGAGGGGGTTTTTCTCTGAATTTTTTACTTTTAATTCTGGTCTTTAAAATATTAGCGATAGCAATCACAGTGACCTCGGGCTGGAGAGGAGGGTTTATTATCCCTTTGTTTTTTGTGGGAACTACTTTGGGGCTGATCATACATCATCTTTTTCCATCAGTAGATACCACACTGGCAATTGTAAGCTGTATGGCTGCAATTAACGCTTGTGTAACCAGGACGCCTATGAGTACAACTATTATTCTCGGGACTTTAACAGGATTTACTTATTTTGTTCCGATACTTTTTGCGAGCTTAACAGGATATTTCCTGGCTCCGAAAATCCCTTTTATAGGATCTCAATCAGAAAAAATAACCGAAGAATAAAGAAAATATCAGGACCTGTTAAAAATCAAGGTGCTTACCATTTAATTTTTGGACTTAGAATCTTGAACTTCCATGTCTTTTTAGTAAATTTGTCAACCTTTATAATTTAAAATAAAATAATAAAAATAATATGAATCTTCACGAGTATCAATCAAAAGAGATTTTATCAAAGTATGGAGTAGCTATCCAACGTGGTTTCGTTGCAAACAACGTAGATGAAGCTGTAGCTGCTGCTGAAAAACTAACTGCTGAAACTGGCGCTCAAGGGTGGGTAGTAAAAGCTCAGATCCACGCAGGGGGTCGTGGTAAAGGTGGTGGTGTAAAGTTCTCTCCAAACATGGATAAGCTTAAAGAAAACGCTCAGAACATCATCGGAATGCAGTTGGTAACTCCACAAACTTCTGCTGAGGGTAAAAAAGTAAATTCTGTTTTGGTTGCAGAGGATGTATATTATCCGGGTGAAACAGAAACTAAAGAATTCTATGTTTCTATTTTATTAGACAGAGCTGAAGGTAAAAATACAATCGTATATTCTACTGAAGGTGGTATGGATATCGAACATGTTGCTGAAGTAACACCTCATTTGATTCACAAAGAAATCATTGATCCTGCTTTAGGTCTTCAAGGTTTCCAGGCTAGAAAGATTGCTTTCAACTTAGGTCTTGAAGGAAATGCTTTCAAAGAATTTGTAAAATTCATCGGTTCTCTTTACAACGCATATACAGGAATTGATGCTTCTCTTTTCGAAATCAACCCTGTTTTAAAAACTTCTGATAATAAAATTATCGCAGTAGATGCTAAAGTAACTTTGGATGACAATTCATTGTTCCGTCACAAAGATTTAGCTGAGCTAAGAGATACCAGAGAAGAAGATCCAATGGATGTTGAAGCTGGTGAAGCTGGTCTTAACTTCGTAAAATTAGATGGTAACGTTGCTTGTATGGTAAACGGTGCGGGTCTTGCGATGGCGACTATGGATATCATTAAATTATCAGGTGGTAATCCTGCTAACTTCCTTGACGTTGGAGGAACTGCTGATGCTCAGAGAGTACAGACTGCTTTCGGAATTATCTTAAGAGATCCGAACGTAAAAGCAATCTTAATCAATATCTTCGGAGGTATCGTAAGATGTGATAGAGTAGCTCAGGGTGTTGTAGATGCTTACAAAGCGATGGGAAGCTTACCAGTTCCATTGATCGTGAGATTACAGGGAACCAATGCAGTTGAAGCTAAGAAATTAATTGACGAGTCTGGTCTTCCGGTACACTCTGCAATTACTTTAGAGGAAGCTGCTAACAAAGTAAAAGAAGTATTAGCATAAGCTAGCTACTTATTATAAAAATTAAAACCGCTTGAAAAAGCGGTTTTTTTATTTTCTATTTGTCCTGATTTGATGTAGGACTGCTATTGCTTTCTCCTCCTCCTGTAATATTGATGCTGGTCGGGGTTACTAACAGGATGTTATCCGAATCAAGACGTTGCTTGATCTTCATATATGCATCACTCTTTACGCGGGTAATGTTGGCTCCAATGGTCATCCAGAATTTAGCCTGTAAATTGAATATCCCTTGTTTAAGATCGGTAAATACAACCTCGGCAGTATCCAGTTTGTCTACATATTCTAATCCTTTTATTACTTCCAGAATTCCCATTTGCGCCTTGTTGATATCTTCATCAGCCGGAATTTCAAAATTCAGGATTATTCTTCTCTGCGGAGAAGCAGTGATATTTGAAAAAGGAGAATTAAAAATGACCTGATTGGGAATATAAACCTTTTTACCGTCATCGGTTATAATCTTTGTTGTCAGAAAACCAATTTCCTGTACTGTTCCTGAGTTATTCCCGATAGATACATAATCACCCACTTTAAAGGCTTTATCGATTCCGATAAGCATTCCTGAAAATATACTGGACACCAGATCCTTTAAAGCAACCCCGGCGATAACCCCCGCAACTCCCAGACTTCCGATGAATTTCCATAGAAAACTGCTGAAACCCATTATTTCTAATGCAATAAAACTACCCATTAGCATAATGATAAACCGGAATACGGCCAGTAAAGTTACCAATGAACTTTCTTTTTCACTTTTAGGAAATAATTTATGAAAGAGCTTTACGGCAAGTTTACTTAAATATTTACTTGAAAATAAGAAGAAAGAAAAAACCAGTATGCCCACAATCAATTTAGGGGTCAGTTCTGCAAATTTTAAATACCAGCTTTGTAGAACTCTGTAGACCACTTCAACATAGCTTAAACCAATTTTCTCCATGTATTAATTTTTTTTAATTTAATATGTAATTTTTCATCAAAAATTTTGCCAGTTTCAAAAAGTCTACTAAATTTGTAGACTAATAAACGATAATGTTATGTCAATCAAACTAGGAGATACCGCACCCAATTTTCAGGCAGAAACTACTGCCGGTGATCTTGACTTTTATAATTATCTGGGAGATTCCTGGGGGATTTTATTCTCGCACCCTGCAGATTATACTCCGGTTTGCACTACGGAGCTTGGCTTTACATCAAAGCTAAAGTCCGAATTTGAAGCAAGGAAAACCAAAGTAATTGCATTGAGTGTAGATGGAGTAGAAGACCATCAGAACTGGATCCGGGACATTAATGAAACTCAAAATACGGATGTGCAATTTCCTATTATTGCAGATAAAGACAGGAAAATTTCGGAATTGTATGATTTCATCCATCCTAATGCTTCAGCAACTGCAACCGTACGCTCTTTGCTTATCATTGATCCGGATAAAAAAGTACGTTTGATTATAACTTATCCTGCTTCTACGGGAAGGAATTTTAATGAAATTATAAGGGTTCTTGACTCTCTTCAATTGGTGGATTCCCATAAAGTGGCTACCCCTGTAAACTGGAAAAATGGAGAAGATGTCATTATTCCACCGTCTATATCAACAGAAGAAGCTCGGGAAATTTTTCCTAAAGGCGTTACAGAAATAAAGCCGTATTTAAGATATACGCCTCAACCGAATACATGATTTATTTGATTTTTTATAGTTTAGTTTTAATTTGTACGAAAAGCGCCTCGAAATTATTCGAGGCGCTTTTATCTTTTTTAAGAAAAATAATTTTCTTAACGACTAGTTTTTAACGTCGTTTATGATTTGTTTTCCTTTAGATGTAGGTAAGAAAATGCTAAATCCTACGTTGAAGGTAAGGGTAGAAGTTAAACCGTTTTTACCGAAACCTGCAACACCATTGTATTTAACAAGTCCTTCAACACCGATGTTAGGTGTAATGAAGTAAGAGTATCCCGGACCTGCACCGAAATCTAACCCAGTGGTAGAGTTTCCTCCTTCGGTAGACGTTCCTCCAATACCAACGTTACCTTCGAAGAACCAACGTCCGTGATGTAAAAGATTATCTATACCTTTTTCACCTGGTGATACATAGTAACGACCTAAAGCCCCTACTTTGTACACAAAGTTTGTAGGTGATCCTTTTGCAACTTTGTTAAATCCTAAATCAACATATCCTCCAAGTGCTACGTTATCTTCAATGAAATAAGCCGCTTTCGGTTGTAAAGAGATGTTATATCCTCCTCCCGTATTAAGACCAAAATTACTAGCTACAATACTACTACCAACCATCCAGTTACCTTTTTGAATCTGAGCATTGGCTGTTGTTGTTAATCCTGCTACCGCTACTATTCCTGCTAAAATTAGTTTTTTCATAATTTATAATTTTAATAATTAATGCTTATTTATTCTATGGGTGGTGAAAATCAATAAATGTGCCATAGTACTCATTTTTAGCTAATTTTACTAAAATAATGTTAAATTAAGAAAAATGAAAATCAAATTAATTTCCTTGTTTTATTGAATAAAATATAATTTTAGACAAGAAGTAATATAATGGAAACAACCAGTCCTAGAGCAGTAAAAAGCATTCCGCGTTTGAATGCTTTTGTTTTTGGATTAAACATCCAGAAGCTTGAGATCACAAAGAAGAATAGGGCAATTCCAAAAAAAGTGTTAAGAGGTGATAGTGTCTCTTTTGACTGGGATTTATGAAGTTTTGTCATTTTATCCAGGACAAATGGCAGCTCTTTTTTTACGTACTTTGCCTCCCCGGTTGTCAGGTTATAGGCTCCCTGTTTGAAATATGCGATGTTTCCGATTCTATTTTCGATTTCTAAGTTTTTAATTTTTAATTCTTTTCCCAATTCCTTTTCAGAAAGGTTTTTAGCTACAATTTTGTCGTAATTTTTCTCCTTTTTTAAAAAGTCTGTATCCCTGTAAACCAGCAATACACCGCTTATCGCATAAACAGCCATAATTCCCGCAAGGAAGTATCCTAAGTAACGATGCGTGATCCTCATGAAACTTCTGGTATCTTTTATTTTATCCATATTTTATTGTTTTGCTTTTATTTTTTTTAATTTCAAAAGTGGAAACTGCAAAAATGCAGTTCCCACTTTTATTGAAAGAATTTTTATATTAAGAATTCTAGAGTCTGTAAGTCAACGTAAAATAATAGTTTCTAGGTGTGATCGGATTCACTGAATAATTCTCATGAACATTATAGTTTACGACATCAAACAGGTTGCCCACTTTACCCTGGATAGAGAACTTATTCCAACTGTAACCGACACTTATATCAACCGTTGTGAATCCGTTAATATCAATCAGTCTTGTTTGTTGTAATTGCCCTTTTACATCATTCCAGCCTGCTTGTCTTTTTCCGGTATAGAATGCTGTAGCTCCTAGCTTCAGACCTTTTGCAAAATCTGTGAAGGTATAAAAAATAGACGCATTTGCTGTAAGGGCAGGAGTTCTTACCAATCTTTGATCTTCAACAAATCCGTTATCTGGAGTTTTTGTATACACAGTATTATTGTAAGAAATACCTCCTATTAAAGACAGGTATTTTGTTGGGTTTCCTGTGATATCCAATTCAACACCTCTACTTCTTATATTGCCGGCATATACTTTATATAATGCCACCTTATTATCTGCAAGATATGGAGATGTGTAAGCATCCCTGTTATTTATTTGATAAGCTGTTAAGTTTACAGCGATAGCATTGTTCCATAAATTTTTCTTAACCCCTACTTCGTATTGATCAATTGTTGATGCTTTTAAAGATAGATTGTTTACATCAAACCCTGAATTAGGTGAGAATGAATTAGTATACGTTGCAAAAACAGATAAATTATCATTAGGATTATAGATTAATCCTACTTTTGGCGATAAGGCATGAGCTTGTAAACCGCTGTTTAATGTAGGCGTTTCTGTTCCTTTTAAGAAATCTTTTACTTCTGTATCTTCATTTTTTAAATAAGACCATCTTATTCCTGCCAATACTTTAAACTCTTTGCTAAGGCTGATCAAGTCTTGTGCATAAAGACCAAATCTTTTCGTTGCTATTCTGTTTCTTGATGATCTATAAGTTTCAGGCATAACACCTTCATTAGACCATGTGGAAGAATTATTTAAATATAATGTTCCATAGTTAATGCTGGTAGGATTAGTAAAGTTGTAAGCATAAGTATCAGCTAAACCATAGTCTCCATCTGCTCCAAATAGAACCTTATGGATAATATTTCCGGTTTTAAATTCTCCATTTAGGTTAACTTGTAATGAAGTGTAATTTTGTTCAGTATAATTTCTTCCCAAAGTTCTGTTCCAGGATGGGTCAAAATTTCCTTTTGCGGATTCATACTGCCATTGAATTCTTTCTGTTGAAAAATAATCTTTTGTATAATTCTGGTAGGAAGCAACTGCATTTAGACTCCATTTACTGTTCAATTGATGGTTTAAAACAACATCTGTAGTGGCTTGTTGGTTGGTTTGATATTGCCAGTTGGCACCTAAAAAACTCCTGCGGTCAACTTCAGTAGCTAACCTGGATATTCCAGTGGTTTTATCAGTAACACTTCCAATTCCAAAATCAGGAGTGAAATTATGATATAAATAATCACCCTCTACAATTAGTTGTGTGTTTTCACTCAAATTAAAAACAAAAGACGGGTTGAAATAATGCTTTTTAGATTCTACCATATCTCTGAAACTTTCGGCATATTCATAAGTTCCATTGACTCTGAAGGCTACCTTTTGGCTTATAGGTCCATAAATGTCAAATACAGGTTTATAAGAATTCCAGCTTCCACCGTTTAATCCGACAGATCCACCAAATTCAAATCTTGGTTTTTTAGTTATAAGGTTTACAATTCCACCTGGCCCTACATTACCATATAACATAGCATTTGCACCTTTTAAAACTTCAACTCTTTCAAGTCCACTTACTTCAGGAAAAACTCCACTGTTTACTCTTGCTCCATTTTTGAAGATATTATCATTTCCAAATATAAAACCTCTTCCTCCAAAGCTATCCTGAGATCCTCCTCTTGCAGATGTCAAATAAATACCATTCACATTTTTAATAACATCACTTAGCTGCTTTGCCTGTTGCTGCTCAATAATTTCATGAGTTACAATAGCTATGGGCTGAGGATTTTCCATTACTGTGAGGTTTGATTTTGTAGATAATGTTCTTGCCTGGTTAGGATTTCCTGTTTTATGAAGATTGATGTCCTCAATGGTTTGAATTCTGATGGTATCTGCTTCAGCATTTTTCATCTGTGAACTCACTGAAACAGCAGTAAATAGAAGACCTAAAGAAAGTAATTGTCTTTTCATTTTATTTTTATATAGAACAGTTTTAAATAAGCCGCAAATGTAAGTATTTGTTTAGAATAGATAAAAATAGTTTTATGATTTTAATCATATTTTCCGACTTGGTGAGATGGATTATTTCTATAGTTCCTTTAGATCGGGGGATAGAGAAGTTTTTATGAATATATTTGTTAAAAATTATAATATGCAATTGGTAAAAGCAGGGCTTTGTGCCTTTGGAATGAGTGGAAAAATTTTCCATGCACCCTTTTTGAAGGAGCATCCGGGATTTTTTATTGCTGCTGTGGTTGAAAGAAGTAAAGAAGAGTCTAAGGATCAATATCCGGAAGCAACCATTTACCGTTCTGTGGAAGAAATGCTTCAGCATGCAGATGTAGAGCTGGTCATTATCAATACACCTGTTCAGACACATTATGAATATGCCAAAAAAGCATTGGAAGCGGGTAAGAACATTATTGTGGAAAAACCTTTTACCGTAAATGTTTCTGAAGCGGAAGAACTGGTACAACTGGCTGAGGAAAAAGGACTGTTTCTTAGTGTATATCAAAACCGAAGATTCGACCGGGATTTTTTACAGGTTCAAAAAATTCTGGATGAAGGAAAATTAGGAAACATTAAAGAGGTTGAGATTCGTTTTGACCGGTTCCGCACTACACCCAGCGGAAAACAACATAAAGAAAGTCCCGATCAATTGGGAGCCGGGTCACTTCATGATTTAGGAGCTCATTTGGTAGATCAGGCTGTACAATATTTTGGATATCCTGAAAAACTTTTTGCAGATGTATTTTCTATGAAAGGAGCGACGTTTGCCAACGATTATTTTGAGATTCTGTTATTTTATAAAGACGCTTTGAGAGTAAGGCTTAAATCTTCTGTTTTCAGTAAAGAAGGCCATTATGCCTATACCATTCATGGAGACCGGGGAACTTTCCTGCAGGAGAGAACCGATAATCAGGAAAATGAATTGGTAGCAGGCGCTACCCCCACATACGGAAAAGACTGGACACAGCCTTTGAAAGAAGCGGATGGAATTTTAAACTTTTTGAATGATCGTTCAGAAACAGAAAGAGTGCTTACCTCAAGTGAAGCTGGAGATTATATGAATTACTATCAGCAGATTTACGAACATATCGTGTTTGGATATGCATTGCCATCTCCTGGAAAAGAAGTCATTCAGAATATGAAAATCATTGATGCTTCTTTAGAAAGTGCAAAAGAAGAAAAAGTAATTAAACTATAAAGATCAATTGTGAATGAGTTCAGAGTTTATGGTTGATATTCTTTAACACTAAAATTATCCTACTCTCTAACTCTTTGAACTCATTCATAACTCATCGTTTTTATTTTAAAGGAGCTCCTGAAGTTCCAGCCATCTCATTTCATGGTTTTCCAGTTTTTCTGAAACCGTTTCCAACTCTGAAGAAAGTTTAGCTATTTTCTCATAATCTACTTCATTGTTAAGTTTGTCCAGAATTTTGGAGCGCTGTTCTTCAAGTTCAGGCATTTCTTTTTCAATCGTGTCAAGTTCCCTCTGCTCTTTGAAACTTAATTTTCGTTTCGTACTGGAAGGTGGTGTATTTTCCACTACAGGAACAGTTTCCTTAACCGGCTCAGTCTTTACAGCTGTATTTTTTTCTAATGCTTCCTCGCGACTTCTGGCTTCTCTGTATTCTGAGAAGGTCCCTACAAAATCTCTGATTTTTCCATTGCCTTCAAAAGCCAAAACATGATCTACAATTCTGTCCATGAAATATCTGTCGTGGGAAACTATAATCAAAGATCCCTGGAACTGTTGAAGGAAGTTTTCAAGGACTGTTAATGTTGGAAGATCAAGATCATTCGTAGGCTCATCAAAAATCAAAAAATTAGGATTCTGATACAGGATATACATCAGGTGCAATCTTCTTTTTTCCCCACCGGATAATTTTGAAATAGGAGAATATTGCGTTTGATCATCAAATAAAAACAACCTTAAAAACTGGGATGCCGAAAGACTTTTTCCGTTGGCTAAAGGATAGAACTCGGCAATTTCTTTAATAAAGTCAATGACTCTCTCATCTTCTTTGTAAGTGAGCCCTTTTTGAGAAAAATAACCAAAAGAAATGGTTTCCCCTGTTTCTATTTCTCCTTTATCTGCTTTTTCAAGCCCCTGGATAATATTTAAAAGAGTAGATTTTCCCGCTCCGTTTTTACCTACGATTCCAACTTTCTCCCCACGTTGGAAAGAATAACTAAAATCTTTTAGTAAAACCTTCTCACCAAAACTTTTATCTATATTCTTTAATTCTAGAATTTTATTCCCAAGGCGTTTCATTTCAAAATCCAATTCCAGACCTTGTTTTGAAGTGTCTGTTTTTGCTACTTTTTCAGTTTCGTAAAAGGCATCAATTCTGCTTTTAGATTTCGTGGTTCTTGCTTTAGGCTGTCTTCGCATCCACTCCAGCTCTTTTCTGTAAAGATTATTAGCCTTGTCAATGGTAGCATTAAGATTATCCTCTCTGATCATCTTATTTTCCAGATAGGTAGCATAAGAACCATTATGGAAATAAAGGTTTCCGTCTTCCATCTCCCAGATAATACCGCAGACACTATCAAGGAAATAACGGTCGTGGGTTACGAGCAGTAAAGTAATCTTGGCTTTATTAAGATAGTTTTCAAGCCACTCTACCATTTCCACATCCAAATGGTTGGTTGGCTCGTCCATTATCAGTAATGTATGACGATGTTCTGCCCTGGTTTCCGTTAAAAGCTTGGCAAGTGCAACGCGCTTGATCTGTCCTCCGGAAAGTGTTCCCATCCTGGCTTCGAGATTTGTGATCTTAAGTTGGGAAAGGATTTGTTTCATCTCATTTTCCAGATCCCAGGCTTTATGGGCCTCCATATCCGCAAGAGCCTTTTCGATAAAATCAAGGTCCGTTGAGTGGAGTGACTGATGATAATTTTTAAGCGCTGTGATAGGAGCTGAATCAAGGGTCATCATGAATTCCTCAATGGTAAGTTTCGGATCATAATCAATTTCCTGGTCAAATAAAACAACCTGTATATCTTTATTGATAATTACATTTCCACTATCTGCAATTTCTTTTCCCATAAGGATCTTGAGCAGGGTAGATTTTCCACTTCCGTTTTTAGCAACAATGGCTATTTTGTCTCCTTCATTAATATTGAAAGAAATATTTTTGAATAAAACTTTTAGTCCGTAAGATTTGGTAAGGTTTTCAGCAGCAACGTAATTCATTTCTATAAAGATTTCGTAGCGCGAAAATACGAAATATTGAAGGTTTTACCGGATAAAATATTTTCTTTGGTTTTTTGAATGAGGTAAAGGGCTGACAGATTTTGTTTGCTAATTTATAATCCTTTTTTACCTTCGATCCAATAAGCCTGTGATCTTACATTGGTGGAATGAACACCTTTTTCTTTCAGATATCTGCGTAAAAAAGACATCGTTTTTCCGTTTCCTGTCAAATAAAACGTGACTTCTTGGTTTTCAATGGCTTTTCGCTCTTCGTGGAGAAATTCATTGATTTGATTTAATATTGCCATCCAGTTGTTTTTAGAAGTATAGTAGCCGTATAAATCAAGTTTTTCGAGGCTTAAAGGATCTTCAAGCTCATGCAGGCAAACAAAGGATTTAGAAGTTTTTTCTGCGGCCTCCCGGATGGCAATTGAACTTCCCAGGGAAGTCTCATCTCCGATTGAAAAATGAATTTTAGCCTCATGATCAAAGAATCTTTTTCCACGCGGTATAATCATTTTAATAGAATCCCCGGCTGTCAGTTGGTTGATGAAGTGACATCCTGCAGCTTGGGTGTCATGTACATGGAAAAGGATATCAAAATTTCCTTTTTCTTTATCAAAATGAAAAGGGGAATAGTTTCTGAAATCCCGGTCATTGATACGGAAGCCTACCGCATATGCAGGCTCAAAGTAAACATCTGAAAGGTCGGTTTCAAAAGTTATCTGTTTAAGATCATCTGAAATATAGGTAGCTTTTGTAACGGTACAGTCTTTAAATTTTGATGGTAATAGATTTTCAACAGCGTCGTTGATCCATTTTGGTAAACTAGACATAATGATATTTTATTGCAAAGGAAGCTGCAAATGACAAAAATATCAATGGCCATTTTATGGAATTGGTTGGACTATTCGTGGTTTACGAATTACTTTTTGCTTTTATTACGGAAAGATAATGGAGAGACTCCTTCCGATCTGGAAAAGAGACGTGAAAAGTAAGTATGATCATTATATCCCAGCTGATAGGCTATTTCTTTAACCGTGCAATTGGTGAAAAACAATAATCTTTTAGCTTCTATCAAAACTTCCTGTTGAATCCAGTATGATGGAGATTTTCCTGTTGCCTTGCTGATTACCTCAGTTAAATATCCTGGTGAAATGTTCATGATTTCTGCATACCCAGATGCGCTTTTCTGTGTAATAAAATTTTTTCTTACCAGGATCCTGAATTGTCTGGCCAACTCTAATGTTCTGTTTTCTTTTTGTTTTTTATGAGAGCTTTCATTCAGAAAGTGAGAAGCAAACATTCCGGTATAAGCATTAAGCAAAGATTTTATGATAAAGAAATTTTCTTTTGTGGCCATCATCTCTTCTGTGCATGATTCAAAAAGAACCTGAGCCAATTTGTTGAATTTTTCAGACTCGGAATTGCTTACAGGTAAAGGCATAATATCCACGAGATATTCTTCAAAAGCTGAGCGGACAAAGTCAGGAACCAGGTCAACGTTTAAAGCAATGAACCATCCACAAGCATTATTCATAAGAAGGCCCTGATGGACCTGACCAGGTAAAACACAGTAAATATGTCCGTTTTTAGCCTCAATGATTTTAAAATCCACCATCATTTTTACATGTCCGGTTTGGAGAAATGTAAAGATATAATGACTATCCCTGTGGATTCCTTTATCTAAAAGATTATCCTCCGAACTGTTGATTCGGTCCGTGATTCTTTCCACAATAAAACCATGATCGGAGATCGTACTGAGATCGTAGGTGGGAATTGTCTGTCTCATGTTGAATTATAAAATCAAAGCTAATAAGGTCTTACTGCGATAGCTTATCGTATTGCTTTTGAAAAATTTAACTAAACAAAGATAAAATTTAATAATATGTTATGAGCTTTTAATCCTGTAAATAAAGATTTTTGTGTCAAACCTTTACCATGAAAAAACTTAATTCCTTATTGTTCCTATTCTGTGTGGTGTTTGCTAATGCCCAGATAATTTCAGGAACTGTCCTTTCGAGAGACGAAAACCAGCCTATTCCATATGTTAAAATAGGAGTTGAAAAAGAAAATATAGGTGTGATTTCCGATGAGAAAGGTAATTTTTCTATTGACCTTTCCAAGGCGAATACTTCAGGAAAGATAAGGATAGAAGTTCCGGGACATGATACTTATACAGTAGGTTTTCAGGATTTTATAAAAAACAGTACACAAAAGATTTTTTTAAAGGAAAAAGTACAGCATATCCGGGAAGTGAAATTGTCCCCTAAAAAGTTAGTAGATAAAAACTGGGGTGTCAATACAAAGACGAAAAGTGTCATGTACTCTGTAAATCCACAATTTAAAAAGGAAGACTTTTTGGGTGAAACAGCATTGGAATTTAATGCAAACAAAAGATCAAAAATAAAGAATATCAACCTGAATATTGCAAGCTATGTTTCCGACAGGCCTGTGTTAATGCGTTATAGTATTTATAGTGAAAAGAATGGTTTTCCGGACAAGAACATCCTCAATGAAGAGATTACAGTAAAGCTTACAGAAGATATGATACAATCCGGAACATATACATTGAGTGTTGATGATCGTAATATTTGGGTACAGGGTAAATTTTTTATAGGAATTCAGTTTTTACAGGAGTTTAACGGTAAAGTGAATATCAGTGCAGCTCTCTTCAGAACAGGCTTCCTGAGGAAGTTTTACGGGGAATGGCAAAAAGTAACCTTAGCTGCTCCTGCGATAAATATCGATGTAAAAGTAGATAAAACAGGAAAAAACATGGAAGAACAATTGGAGGATGAGAGTCTTGCTGATCTGATTCCCGACCTTAGCAAATATTTTGGTGAGGCAGATCAATCAGGTTATGGTAAAAATCAGGACATAGGTAAAATAGTTAAAGTGAAAAATGCAGATTTATACTATGAGGTATATGGTGAAGGAGAACCACTGGTACTGCTGCATGGAAATTCAGGAAGTATTAAAGATTTTTATCAGCAGATTCCTGTTCTTTCCAAACATTACAAGGTTATTGCTTTAGATACAAGAGGTCAGGGAAAAAGTACAGATTCATCGAAAAAAGATTTGACTTATTCGGGATTTGCCGATGACCTTAAAGCGGTGATTGATTATTTAGGACTTGAAAAGATACATATAGCAGGCTGGAGTGATGGCGGGAATACAGCCCTGGAGTTTGTTCTGAAATACCCTGAACGGGTGAACAAATTAGTGATTATCGGAGCTAACATTCAGCCTGACGGTGTAGATAAGCGTCTTGTAGACCATATGAAAACAGAACTTCAGGTTTTAGAAATTGAAAATAACCCTCAAAAGTTTAATCAGACCAGGATTTTAAAGATTATGCTCAAGGAACCTAACATCAGTACAGGATCTTTACATAAAATTCATAATCCCGTGTTGGTTATAGCGGGTGAAAATGATGTGATAAAAAAAGACCATACCGAATTGATCGCCAGAGAAATTCCGAATGCAAAACTGAGGATGTACAAAAATGCAACCCATTTTGTGCCGTTTGAAGAAGCTCAACAGCTGAATGAAGATATGATGAAGTTTCTGGGAAAATAATTAATCCAATGTCATTCTTTTCAAAGACCAGGAACTACCATTGTACATATCCAGGTCAACTTTAGTATTGATTCCGTGGACGATTCCGTTTTCAGTAAATTGCCAGAAATCCCATGCGTCATCAGGAGACGGAGTGGGTACATCATTATAATTTGCCAGCCACAGAGGATATCCGTCGAATTCACCTTTCAGAAAATCTTTATAATAATGGTAGTAAGTATAGATAATGGGTTTTGTACCATATGTCTCTTCTATGATTTTGCACCATACCTTAAGGTCTTCAACCAGTTTTTTATTGGTTTTTCGTTTTGGAATTTTTTCAATGTCCAGAATAGGAGGGAGGTCTCCGGTTTCCAGCTTTACATTGGCAAGAAAGTTATTAGCCTGAATAATAGGGTCTTCATCTGCTCTGTAAAAGTGATATGCGCCTCTTATAAGCTCATGCTTTTTGGCCTGGGACCAGAATTCATCAAAATGTTTATCAGCATTTTTATTTCCCATGGTAGCCCTCATAACCACAAATTCCAACGGAATGGTTTTGTTTCCAATGCTTAAACTATCCCATTTGATATCTTCTTTATTTTGATAATGGGAAATATCGAATCCGTATGTTTTATCGAGATTATCAGTGAGGATTTTTTGAATTCTCAGAGTTTCCTTTTCATTATTATGAAGCTTTTTATGGGTAAACTTATTAAAGTACAAAGCATAATAGTAACTGATGGATTGTTTAAGGTAAAAACCTGTGCCAATAAGTGCTACGATAAGAATAGCCAATAAAATCTTTCGACGAAATAAATAGTTTTTCCGTCTTTTATTATGAATGTTTTTGGCCGCTTTTTTGGTGTACTTTTTTTTCGTCATAAAGTTTTGCAAAACTAACTTTTTAACAAGTAAAATGCTAAATAAAATCTGTAAATTTGTATACTATGGAAACACGCGAAAAGATCATCATCATCGGAGGAGGTTTTGCGGGGCTACAACTTGCGAAAACACTGAACAATAAAAATAAAAAAGTAATTGTTCTCGACAGGGTAAACCATCATATGTTTCAGCCGCTTTTTTATCAGGTAGCGTGTGGAAGGATTGAACCTTCCAATATTTCCTTTCCGTTCAGGAAAATTTTCCAGAGATCCAGAAATATTCAGTTTCGTTTGACTGATGTTAAAGAGATTGATCCTTCTCAGAATAAAGTGATTACCGATGAAGCAGAGTTTCGTTATGATAAATTAATTATCGCAACAGGCTGTAAGACTAATTTCTTTGGGAATAAAGATCTGGAGGGTAAAGCTTTTGGAATGAAAAATACTCAGGAAGCGATTAGTATTAGAAATCATGTCTTAATGACTTTTGAGAAACTAATTCTTGAGAAAAGCAGAAGTGACGATGGAAACTGGAACATCGTTATTGTAGGTAGTGGTCCCACTGGTGTAGAACTGGCTGGAGCCTTTGCCGAAATGAAAAAAGAAATCCTGCCGAGGGATTATCCTTACATGAATTTTGACCAGCTTAAAATTATTCTGGTCAGTTCGACGGAAAAACCACTTGCCGTAATGAGTGACGAAGCTCAGAATAAATCTGAAAAATACCTTAAGGACCTGGGGGTAACTTTTCTAAGTGGAGAAGTTGTTACCGAATATAACGGAGATAAGGTAATGATGAAAAGTGGAAAAGAAATCCCTTCGAACAATGTGATCTGGGCTGCAGGTGTTACAGGAAATGTAGTAGAAGGATTTCCTGAAGAAAAATTAATCAGAAACAGATATATAGTAGATCGATATAACAGAGTTAAAGGATACGATAACATTTTTGCGATCGGAGATATTGCTTATATGGAAACGCCTAAATATCCGCATGGTCACCCTCAGGTTGCGAATGTAGCGATAAATCAGGCAAAAAATCTGGGCAGGAATCTTTTGAAAAGCAATGAAAGTGAGTGGAAAGAATACGAGTATAAAGATAAGGGTTCTTTGGCAACCATTGGAAAACATCGGGCAGTAGTAGATTTGCCATTTATTAAATTTCAGGGGTTCCTGGCATGGTATTTCTGGATGTTTTTACACTTAATGCTTATTTTAAGTGTAAGAAATAAGCTGGCGGTATTTTTCAATTGGATGTGGAGCTATTTTAATAAAGATTCGTCCCTGAGGCTCATTATCTCACCTACTAAGAAAAATGGAACATTACAATGAGAATTGATATTATAAGCGTACTTCCTGAGTTGATGGAAAGTCCATTTCAGACTTCTATTTTGAGAAGAGCAATGGAAAAAGGGTTAGTAGAAGTACATTTTCACCATCTGAGAGAATGGGCAATAAACAAACACAGGCAAATCGATGATGAGCCTTATGGAGGAGGAGCCGGTATGGTAATGATGGTTGAGCCATTGGATAAATGTATCTCCCAACTTAAGTCAGAGAGAAGTTATGATGAGGTGATCTATCTTACCCCTGATGGGGTTACCCTTAATCAGAAAATTGCAAACTCCCTTTCTATAAAAAATAACCTGATTTTTATTTGCGGACATTATAAAGGAATCGATCAAAGGGTAAGAGATCTGCATGTTACCAAAGAGATTTCAATCGGAGATTATGTTCTAACCGGCGGAGAACTTGCAGCGTGTGTCTTGGCAGACTCTATCATCAGGCTGATTCCGGGAGTGCTTAACGATGAGCAGAGTGCTTTAACGGATAGCTTTCAGGATGATCTTCTTTCACCTCCGATTTATACAAGACCGGAAAATTATAAAGGATTGGAGGTTCCCAAGGTTTTGTTAAGCGGGAATTTTAAGCAAATAGAAGAATGGAGACATGAAGAGGCCGTTAGAATAACAAAACAGAAACGTCCTGACTTGCTATAATTTATTGATCATATTTTTAAATTTCGTCCTGTTTTTTTTCTTTTTTTGCAATTTCATATAAAAATGGAATAATAATTGCTATAGAAAGCAGAATAATAAAATAACAACTATTATGTTTTTTATAGTTGTTTTTAATTAATATTAAGTATTATTTGCTGTTTTGATTTTGTTTTGTGCGATTTTAAAACGAATTTGTTAAAAGTTTTAATATATTATATTGATTTGATTAAACTGTTTGAAAAAAATTTCTTTTTAAGACAAAATCAAAACGAATATTTCGTAATTTAACCCGGGATAAATTCGTAATTTCAAAATTAAAACTATTGATTGAATAGAAATATGTGTTGATGGAGCTTTTTACTTTTTATAATGTAGAAAATTTATTTTTACCGGACATAAAACCAATTCATAAATTAGATCCGACGAAATCGGGTTTGAGGAATTGGGATGAACGGAAATATAATAATAAGCTTTTCAAGATTGCGAATGTATTTCAATTGATCAAAGAAGAAAATGGAGTCTTACCATTCATTATCGGTCTGTCCGAGGTTTCCGGAAGGAAAGTATTGGAAGATCTTGTAAAGATGGATCCTTTTCATTCAGAATTTGGAATTGTGCATTATAACTCCATGGATGAAAGGAAGGTAGATGTAGCCATGCTATATGATAAAAGCAAAATAGAAGTGATAGACTCGGAGGCTATTACATTCTTTTTTGAAATTAAAAATAAAAACACAGAATATTACGATACAACTAGAGATGTACTCTATTCAAAATTGAAATATAAAGGAGAGATTATTAATGTCTTTATTGCTCACCTTCCCTCAAAGAGAGAAAAAGATGTTAATAAGCCTAAGAGAGACTTTATATTGGAAGAAATTCGTAACAGAATTTTAAATATTGTGAATAGCAGCAATGAGCATGTTGTTTTGTGCGGCGATTTTAATGAAAATCCGGATGATGAAAATTTAACTAATATCCTTTATGATGATAATCATAATAAAATATTAGAAAATCCGTTTAATGAATTGTTTTCTACAGGAAATTTTTCTACTTTTCATTATAAATCTGGCTTATTGTTTGATCAGATTATATTGTCGAAGTCATTTTTTTATGATCAGGACAATATAGGATTATCATTTCAAGGTGCCCAAATATTTAAATCTGAAAAGATAAGCAGCCGGAATAAACAGTTTTCCGGACGACCTTTCAGAACATATGCAGGTACGCGATATTTAGGTGGATATAGTGATCATTTTCCGGTTTTTGTAAAATTTAAAGAATAAAAAAAACATAAATAAAAAAAAATTACAAGATGAAAAATTCAACAAATGCTAGCTATCATTTAGACTCAATCGACAAAGAAATTATCTACATGCTGATGGATAATGCTAAAACTTCTTTAGCTCATATCTCAAAACATGTAGGGATTTCGACAACTGCAGTGCATCAAAGAATCAAAAAGCTTGAGCACGCGGGGGTTATTGAGAATTCTATTTCATTTTTAAATCCTAAAAAAATAGGATATAAAGTTATTTCTTATATCGGAATCTTTTTGGATCAGCCGAGCCATTATCCGGATGTAGTAAAGTCTTTAAAAGAAGTTAATGAAGTAGTAGAGGCTCACTACACTACAGGAAATTATACCATTTTCCTTAAAGTTCTTTGTAAAGACAACGACCACTTGATGCAGATCCTTAGTAAACTTCAAAAGTTAAAAGGTGTAACAAGAACCGAAACATTTATATCTCTGGAACAGGGAATAAGCAGACAACTGAAAGTATAATAAGTTATGAATATTGCCCAATATTTGGATTCAACATACCTGAAAACTCCTGCACAGTCGGGGATATCAGAAAATGAAACTTTACAGAAAGATATAGATCTTACGCAGGAAGCTATTGATAATGGTATTTTTGCAGTGATGATCCGTCCGGATTATGTATCCGCGATCAAAAAATATATTCTGGAAAAGAATTCAAATGTTGTTGTAGGTACTGTGATTGGTTTCCACGAAGGAACGTATTCTGTGGAAGAAAAGATGGCAGAAGCAACAAAGGCAATTAATGACGGAGCGGACGAACTGGATTTTGTGATTAATTATAATGCTTATCTCAATGGAGATGTAGATTTAGTAAAAAAAGAATTTATACAATGTACTGCATTGTGTGTACAACATCATAAAGTAGCCAAATGGATTATTGAAATTGCCGCTTTAACCAATGAACAAATTGCAGACCTTACTAAACATATCTCAGAATGGGCAGCAGAAAACTTTTCTGAACAGGATTTATCTTCCATTTTTGTAAAGTCTTCTACAGGTTTTTATGAAACTACAGATGGAAAGCCAAATGGCGCAACCTTCGAAGGTATCAGAATAATGCTTGATAATGCCGGCAGACTTCCGGTAAAAGCAGCTGGTGGAGTAAGAACTCCTGAAGATGCGGAGAAAATGATCGGGATGGGAGTAAAGAGAATAGGAACTTCTTCAGCTTTATCTTTAATCAAAAATCAATCAGCGTCTGAAGCTTACTAAAAATAATTCAATTGTAACAATAAAAAAACCATCAGCATCTGATGGTTTTTTATTTTATACTTTTTCCTGATATTCTTCGTAAAAATGTTGGGTTTCTTTGATCAGAGAATCCATCTCAGCAAGAGTGAATACTTCAAGGAATTTTTTTCTGAATTCTTTGAAATGAGGAACACCACGGAAATAGTTGCTGTAATGCTGTCTCATTTCTATCAGGCCTAATCTTTCACCTTTCCATTCCGCACTCCATTCCGCATGCTGACGAACCGCCAGTAGCCTATCTGAAATAGTGGGTTCAGGAAGATGTTCTCCGGTTTTAAAGAAATGTTTGATTTCATTAAAAATCCATGGATATCCTATAGCGGCACGGCCAATCATTACACCGTCACAAGCGTATTTTTGTTTGTATTCCAATGCTTTTTCCGGAGAGTCAATATCACCGTTTCCGAAAATAGGAATTTCAATATTAGGATTTTGTTTTATTCTTGAAATATGTTCCCAATCAGCTTCCCCTTTATACATCTGAGCTCTGGTTCTTGCGTGTATAGTTAAAGCTTTAATACCTGTTTCCTGTAAACGTTCTGCTACTTCATCAATATTAATAGAAGTACTGTCCCATCCTAAACGGGTCTTTACAGTTACAGGCAGGTGCGTAGAGCTTACAACAGCTTTTGTAAGACGAACCATCAGGTCTATATCTTTTAGTACTCCAGCTCCTGCTCCTTTGCAAACTACTTTTTTAACAGGGCATCCGAAATTGATATCTACCAAATCAGGATTTACTGTTTCCACAATTCTTGCTGACATGGCCATAGCCTCCTCATCTCCTCCAAAAATCTGTATTCCGACTGGTCTCTCATAATCGAAAATATCCAGTTTTTTACGGCTCTTTATTGCATCACGAATTAAGCCCTCGGAAGAAATAAATTCCGAGTACATCATATCAGCTCCATGCATTTTGCACAAACGTCTGAATGGTGGATCACTCACGTCCTCCATAGGAGCCAGTAAAAGCGGAAATTCCGGCAGTTCTATGTTGCCTATTTTTATCATGGTGCAAATTTACGAAATTCTAAACTTTCATAAAGACTGATATTATCTATTGGTGTGAATGATGAGTTTGAGAACCCCAATTGGATACAATAAGCGTCTTAAGATAGGAACAAAAAGAATTAAGCCTGAGACTTAAATTTTTAAAAGCTTGCTTTTACCTGCATGCTACCAATATGTATGGTACGGTCTCCGGAATTACGTCCTTCATAATTCAGGTTCAGCTGTAAGAATGAGTTGATTGCCTGCTGAATAAAGACACTCCAAACCTGATTTTTTCCAGGCTTAAGGCCGTCCAGCATCTGATTTCCTACAATACTGAAGTTGTTTCCGGTAAAGTTGTTGTTGATGAATGAGAAATTTCCTCTGATAGAGGTTTTTTTTCGCTCCCATTGTATGGTTCCTGTAACGTCAAAAGCTTTTAGTAACTCCTCTCCGTCTATTCTCTGTTTCTGGCGGAAGGCGGAGGAAAGCTCTGCCTGTATGGCATCTGTAAATTTATAGGTAGCTTTTGGCTTGGTTTCAAAGTTATTCAGTCTGTAATCCCTGGTCGCAAATAATTGTGAAGAATTTTTAATATCATGAACGGAATTTTCCCAATCGACCCTGAATTCTTTATTGAACCAATATCCTAAATTCAGGAAGTGGGAGGTCTGCTCCCGTTCTTCATTACTGAAATTGGCATTGATGAGATTATCATTCGAGATGAACCGGTAATTTCCATTCCAACCCGATTTTTCCGTAGGGTTAAACTGTACGGAAGCCAGGATATTTTGATTTTTTAGAATCTGGTCGCTATTTTTCTCGAACGGGTTGATGACCAGGACCTTATCTTTTTTATAAAAAGAGTTTTGAGAATTCAAGGAAATATTAAAATTCCACCGTTTTAAAAATGCATTTTCAGAATTAAGGACAATGGCCGGGTTAACAAACAACGCCAGCTGTAATTTATTCTTGTTGGATGGGATATACCGGACAGAATTGGTGTATACCCGGATGTACTTGGCTAGATCGGAATATTCGGCAATCTCAAATTCATCGAGCTGCTGGATGCCATCCCCATTGTAATCCGTCCATTTGTAAACTCCTTGTCCATCGGTTACTTTGATATATTGGAACTCTCTTTGTGCTTCCTGTCCGTTTCCGAGTTCATAGAATGCCTGTAAACGCATACCATTTCTGAAAAGCTGCTGATTATAAAGAATGTTCCCAACAACAAAATCATTGTTTCGACTTGTTTGCATATCCTGAATCTGATAGAAAAACTTCCTGTAATGTACTAGCACATTCAAGGTTGTTTTTTCATTTTTGATCAGTTGACTTTCCGCCATGATTCCCAGGATATTATTCATATTCTGCAGCCTGTTGTCACGAACTGAATCATTATCCCTCATATATACTTTCGCAAGCAATTTTGTTCTTGTACTGTCACCAATCTTCTTTTGAAGAAAAAGCTCTTTCCAGCTGAAACTGGTGACATCCATCAGCTGAGAATCATTGTATTTTTTTTCGTTATGTTCCATACTTCCACCAAAGGCCCAGCTTCCTTTTTTTCCGGTATATTCTGTAGAAGCTCCCCCTCGTATGAACTTCGTGTCCTGGAGAATAGCATTGGTACTTAAGTAAGACAGATTTCCCTTTGTGAAAAACTTTCCTTTAATCCAGCCAAAATCAAGATCATTTTTAAAACCTTTGTATGAGTTTTGTTCATCCAGATAGTTAAGGCGATAATTTAAAGTTGATTTGTTATTCCACTTGTTAAGGAAGCTGAATATGAATCGGTTCTGCGTTTTCTGGCTGAATTCCTGAGCTAAGTTGAAATCTCTGGAGAATTCTACATCATTAATTCTATCAAGAATGTGAAATTGCTTATCTATATATTGATACTCAAAACTTGGTGTTCCTTTCCAGTTATTTTTAGTGAAAGTTTTATTCCCGTAAATCCGGCCTGCATAGCCTATATTCTGATCTGAATCCTTCGAAGAAAATAAATTGACATCGTAGTTGCTCAAAGATATATCAGCGCCAATTTTACCCTCTTTAAGTAAAAACTCTGAATTAACAGAAAACACCTGTGATTTCTGGGGTGAAGGAAGTTTTCTTACTGCTCTGTAATCTCCTGAATTTGGTCCTGTATATTCAAAAACACGACCGTTATTTGTGGTCTGGGATAATTTATAATCTCCCAGATTAGGGCCAAAATAAGTAAATGATACCTGGTAAAGTGTTTCGGCAGAATTAGTGGAAAATTCATAATGGCTGACTCCTGAATTCTGAACCAATCGATACAGGATCTTATTAACATCATATTCTGTAATGACTCCTGACGGGGCAT
This sequence comes from Chryseobacterium sp. LAM-KRS1, assembly GCF_013184525.1. Classification (GTDB taxonomy): domain Bacteria; phylum Bacteroidota; class Bacteroidia; order Flavobacteriales; family Weeksellaceae; genus Chryseobacterium; species Chryseobacterium proteolyticum. The sequence continues at coordinate 408,620 of NZ_JAAOIZ010000003.1, read as the reverse complement.
ACATCAGATTAGGATCATTTCCGGCATTGGCCAGAATTTGCTCATCCTCTTTAGATAAATTCAGCGCAAGCGGTGCATTTTTATTATCGTTTTCCATGAACCAGCTTAAGCCTACCTTCATTTTCTCTCTACGGTGTTCCACTTTTCCTGTGAAAAGATATCTGGAATAGTTTCTGTTGGTGTAATTGTAAGAAATAGTAATAAAGTTCTGTTGGAAAATTGGTCGGAAACTGGTGAAAGTAACTTCACCGGTGTTGTAATTTATGATGTAGTCCTGGTTTTCACCACGCTTCATTAATATTCCGTCAATAAATACCTGTTCAGATCCTGAAATCAGAGTAATGAACTGCTCTCCATTTTTTCCCGTTAAACGATAAGGGCCCTGGTTACCTTCAACCCCTTGAAAACGTACCCTGTGAAACTCACTTCGGGCCACACCCATTGAAACATCTACAAATGTTTTGTTTTCATTCCCAAATTCCGTCTGGAACTCAAGTCCCATGCTACGTCGCTGGTATTTTGCAAAATAATTCTTAGCTTCCACCAAATCCAGATGTCCCGCTCTAAGGATGGACTTATCCTTAATGTTCAGCTGCATGTAAATTTTATCGAACTCTTCGAGTGTTTGAGTATAGCCATCGGCCTGGATGGGAAGGTTGTGATCAGAAATACTCGCAAGGATGGTAACGTCTTTAGAAAGTCTTCCCGATATCTGAAGGTCCATTGAACTTTGTACAGATTGTCCCTGATTGTTTCCGAAGGTAATTCCCCGGATGATGGAACCTTTTGAGTTGAGCTCGCCTAAGAACCTTTTTTTGTCATTTTTGGCAAGTACGGCCTCATCTACAATTATTCTGTTTCTTGTCCTTACGAAATCCAGTGTGTCCTTTGAAAAAATATCCTGTTCAAGCCTTGCTGCTAAAATACTATCCTTTTTTATGGTGTCTTCGGGAATATTGGGGTTCTTCCATGAGAAAATCTGAGCATTTGTTACCAATGTGCCCATGAAAAGAAACAAGAATACAAGAATAAAATTCCGCAAATTTTCCAAAATAATTGGTAAAAATACTTAAAAAATGTTAAAGGTAGCCAGTTTAGCTTTATTAACAAAAAATCGCCATATTTATTGTTTTTCGTCAGAGAATACTCTTATTTTTAAAATAGAAAATTATAAAAAATACAAAGATGAAAAAGATTTATTCTCTATTTGTTGCTTTGGCAACCACAACAGTTATGTCCGCACAATCTGTTATTACTCAATGGAATTTTGATGGAAATACAAATGCTGCCACCACAGGTTCGGGAACAGCAAGTGTTTTCGGAGTAAGTAATAATCCAACATTTGCCTCAGGGTCTCCGGGCAGAGCATGGAGTGTGAATGGGTTTCCTGGACAAGGGTCTGCATCGGGTACCGCGGGTTTTAAATTTGAAGTAGATACTTCAGGATATTCGGCAATCTCCGTATCTCTTAATATTGCGGGCTCCAATACGAGCTCAAAATATTTTCAAATGCAATACACAACCAATGGTACAGAATGGTTTGATGTAGGGAATGTAATTGAAATCGGACCTACATCATCCTCTAATTGGGTCAGCATGAATAATTCTATTCCGGCTGGAGCTAATAATAAAACACAATTTGCGGTAAGGATTGTATCCGTGTTTGATCCTGCGAACAGCAGTACTTATACTGCGGTGGGTGCCTCATCAAATTATAGTACAAGTGGAGCCGCCAGGGTGGATAATGTAACCATATCCGGAACAGCATCCACTACTTTATCTGTTCTTGATGCCGGTAGTGAGAAATTTAGTTTTATAAAAAATACATTCATCAAAAATGAAGGTATTGTTTTCGGAACAAAAGTGAAGGATATCAAGATATTTAATATGTATGGACAGGTTATAAAAACAGCTAAGGTCAGTAAAAATCAGACTTTGGATATTTCTGAGCTACAAAAAGGAAATTATATTGTTACAGGTATCGTCAATAATCAACCGGTATCACAGAAAATTCTGAAAGATTAATTTTGATTTTTGAATGGAAAAACCACCGCTTAAAAAGCGGTGGTTTTTTTATAATAATAGCATATTGATTTAATATTCTTAATAGAAACTTAATCCATCCTTAATTTAGTCGCTTTAATTTAGGTGTAATTTTGTTGTAGAGATTAAAAAAAACAAACATAAAAAAGAAAAATTATGAGAAAAATCTTTACAATTTTAAGCATTGCTACATCATTGATTTTTGCGAATGCGCAAAATCTCGTACAAAATCCTGGTTTTGAAACAGGAACTTTAGCACCTTGGGCTGCTGGCTGGAATACGGCATATACAGCACCTAATATTACAGCAGATGCACACACCGGCTCTTTTGGAGCTAATTATGTACCAACAGCTACGACTGGTTTTTTTCAAAATGTTAATATTACAGCCGGAACGCAATATACACTTAGCTTTTGGTATAAAATAAGCGGCTCAGGTAATGGAGGAAGAATCTGGAGTAATTTTTTAGATGCTGGTGATAATCCGGTTAATCTCGTAACGGACGCTGCTAATGATCCATTGAGAAATAACAATCAATATTTACCTAAAAGTACAGCCTGGCAACAAAAAGTAATCACATTTACGGCACCGGCCAATGTTAATAGATTACAGCTACATCTTCGTGCATACAGCAATTCAACCGTTAGCTTTGATGACTTTTCATTGACAACCGGAACATTGGCAACCGGCGAGGTTTCTGTATCTAAACACAGGCTTGTTAAAAATACTTTCATTCAGAATGATGGTATAACGTTTGGAGCTCAGTCTCGTGATGTGAAAATTTATAATATGTACGGACAGGTTGTAAAAACAGCTTCTGTAAAAGAAAATGAGGTTTTACATGTTTCAGAATTACAAAAAGGAAATTATATCGTAACGGGAATTGTGAACAATGAGCCTGTTTCTCAGAAAATTTTAAAAGATTAATTCTACTTTTCAGATATAAACACGGCCGCTTTTAAAGCGGCCGTGTTGTTTTTATAAAATTTTAGATTTTTTTTAATACCATCCTCTTCTTGCGGCATTGATAATGGATCCGAGATTGAGAACTAAAGTATATCTGATTCGCCTTCCGTAATCTTTAAATGCGGGTTCAAATCCCAGAGAGGATTGGATTGGGAAATAAATTTCTAGAAAATCAGGAACTATTTTTAATTTAATTCCGCTATCCCAGATAAATTGGGTAGGGTTGTACCTGTTCTTATAAATTCCTGCATCAGCATACAAATGGAATATCTTCCATACGCTGGTATCAACATTTAAAGAAGTAATCCATTGATTTACACTTCCGGGAATAAAAGATTTAAATCCTCCATCAGCAAGAATAAACTGCTGTGAAAGAAAACCACTGTTGGCACTTTCCCCTAAAAGATTATATGAAAAAGAGTAATTGGAAACCCTGGAAATCCCATAATTAAAAGTATTATTTCTCGTATCATTTCTTACGAAATATCCTGCAAATAATCTTAGGCTGAGCTTTTGTTTAGGTGCAAATTCCCATCTGTAAAAGCCTTCGGCAGTTATTTTATTAAAGTCTTCCATTCCCTGGGTGCTGATGCTCAGACTTTTTTCATGGATCATCTGGTTATCCGTATATCCATATCCGATACTCCACAGATTATACTTGTCATAGTCATTATTAGCTATCATAAGAGGGCTCAGGTCTCTCTCGAAATAATTATATGACATGCTTATTCCTCTGCTTACCGTACTTCTCGGATTCTTTCTAAAACTGATATTGGAAAAAACAGAGCCTTTCCTGTAAGCAAGATTATAATCATAATGGTAATATGCCCCGGATACTCCGAAGGTTAAACTGCGGATAATACTTTCTGCAGGAAGAAAAGAATATGAAACGGCACCTGAACCCGTTAATTTTCCGGTTCCTGTACTGTACGTAGGCGTAATAGAATAAAGGAATTTCTGATCAAAAAAAGATTGGTTTTTGAAATTAAATCCTAAAAGAAATTTATCATAAGTATTATTGAAACGGATTCTTGGACTGATGTAGATTTCATTAAACTCAGGATTGGGAATATCCTTTATAAGTTTAAGTTTTATTTTTTTTGCATTTGAGAATAAGCCTTTGGAGTAAAGGAAGTTGTCTCTGTAATTCGACTCCGGAAAGATATAATCATTATTTAAAGTGATCTTGTATATATCTAATGCGGGAATGGAAACCGTTTTTGTCATTTCCTCACCGTCGGTCTCTACCCAGTATTCTTTTTTTTCATTCTCTCTCGTTTTTGTTTCTAATTTAACAGGAATAGGAGCAGAGGTATTTTTATTGATTTTAATATGCAGTGAATCGTCTTGTTTCTTCAATTTCTGAAGCTTAAAGTTAACCCTGTTTTTTTGTTTTAAAAAATCGGTTAAATAAGCGGTCCTGTTATCTTTTTCTGCAAGTTCTCTGAGGAAATCTTTAGGATCAATTTGCTTGTCTGTATTTTTAGCTATGTAGTTCTGCAACAGGGTATTAAAGTTTTCATATCCCATTTTATCAGCAGAATAGTTGAATAAGCTTCCTGTTTCAAAGCTACTTATAGCCATTACATTGAAATTGCTCAGTACAGTAAACTTTTCTCCAATTTTCTGATCCAGATTCTGAGACATAATATATTGGTAGGTAAGACCGTAGCGATCAATTAATTTCAAATTAGAAGCATGAAATAATTTTAATGGTCTGATTCCAAATATTTTCGATTCAGGTAGTTTTCCCAGCAGCTTTGTTTCGCCATAGAATTTTTTGATGTATTGAATTTCTATATAGGATTTCAATCCATTCTTAAACCAGTGATTATCCTGTTTATCTGTAATAATACTTTCGTCAAGGACTTTTTTGGCGATAATTCCCAGATAATCGAGATCTGCCTTTTCTGCATCTGTAAATAATTGAAACCGGAATTTCCAGAAACTAATATCATTATTACCAAAAAAATCTTCATTCGCTCTGAACTTTTCAGAAATAAAAAGTCTTGATGGAAGATAACCGATCTTTTCCTTTATAAATTTTAAATGCAGCGGAAGATAGAATTCTAAATTTTCCTTTTCCTGGGGTGTTAGAGGATATCCAAACCGTACTTCTGTGCTTATATCTCCTGTATTTACATTAATGAAAGGGTATTCGTCCTGGGAAATGATAAACTCGGGATCTGAATCCAGATAACCTTTGAATAAATTGGATTGATCCTGGTGAAGATTACTTTCAATAAAAGATTGGGCAGGAAGGTCAAATTGGACGGTCCAGTAGGTATTGAAACTTACGGACTCTTCGATATCATGGTAATATCTTCCTAAAATATTGTCCGGATCAAAATGATCCGGAACAATAAAGAAATATTTTAAAGCTATATTTCGATCAGCTGTACCGTATCCAGTAAATTTTTTATCCGGAAGCTGTATCTGATACTGCAGTTTTAATCTTATGCTTTTTCCCGGTTGAAGAGGTGCATTCAAAGGAATAAAAAGATTTTCCGCACTTAAATTATTTACAGGAATAGCCTCATCATCGGGTCCTTTTATGTTAAATTGTAAAAGTTTCCCCAGTTGTTCAGGCTTTGCGAAATGAAGATCAGTATTACGATCTTCCAGTTTTCTGTAAACAAGTGAAGTTCCTCTTTTTTGATAAGCAGAAACCCAGTTTAAAAGTTTAACGGTACTTAAATCTTTTTCAGAATTATTGTAATAAACAATTTCCTGATTTATATCCAGCGTTTTTTTATCTGAAGATAATTTCGCTTCAATAGAAATGCTGTCTTTTTGCGCAGAAACCTGCACAATTCCCAAAAACAAAATAAGACAAATACTGATCTTTCTCAATGTGGTGATAAAGCATCAAATATAACTCATTTTGTATAGACTTATAAATTTTTATTCTCGAATTAACCTTTTTTTAAAGAACTTATATAAGCTTTCCAGCCTTCGTTTTTATAAGTTAATGCGGCAGCTTCAGGATTTTCAGATTTATAAATTCCTCTTCCTACGATTATAAAATCAGTATTCAGGCTTTTAAAAACATGTTCAGGAGTATTGTACTGTTGTCCTTTTCCATCTCCCGAATCTGAAAGATTTACTCCTGGAGTGAATAACAATAATTCTTCAGGAATTGGGTTTTGAGAAACTCCTCCGATTACATTAGGATGGGATAGAGATACTTTAAGAGCTTCTTCACGGTAGCTATTCGTTGTTAACGTTCCTTTTGAAGACATTCCTATAATTGCAACAACACCTACATTCTTAAAGCAGTCAAGAGATTCAAAACCACCGATAACCTGTGACGTTACAAAATCTGCCCAGTCGGTAATTTTAAAAACTCCACTCGTGAATTGTAATTCCTGTGTGTTTCCAATATCGGCAAATTTTCTATCTTCCATGAGTAAGAATTTATGCTTTTCGGCTAATTCTTTTAACGGAGTAATTGTTTTTTCAAATTCGAAATCTGAGATGATGTCGATATGTGTTTTGAGAGCAATAATATGAGGTCCTACTTTTTCAGCAAATTCCAGTAACTCTCTGGTTGTGGTAACATCTGCTGAAGCGATAAGGTTCGATTCTTTACTGATGGCTAGTTCTAATAATTTTTTAGAAACAGAATGTTGAGCGGATTTTAATTTCTGCTCATAAGAAGCTCTGATTTTTTCTTCAAATTGGATGTGGTTTCCTAAAAGGAAATCCTGGATCCTTTTTACTTCTTCATCTGATAATTCTCCTGTTTCCTGAAGAATAGTACATACTTCTGAAATATTAAATAGGGTATGAACTCTGAATCCTTTACTTTCCAAAAGCTGCTTTCCTCCCTGTTCCCTGTCAAGAACTACAACGATATCTGCTACTTTTAGATCTTCCTGTTCTACTTCAGCAATGGTTTCTAATAAAGATTTTCCGGAAGTGATCACATCTTCTACCAATAAACAGTTTTGTCCTTTCTGATAAATTCCTTCGATCATTTTCTTGGTTCCGTAATCTTTAGCCTCCTTTCTTTTAATGATAAGTGGAATATAACTTTCCAGAGACATGGCTGTAGCCATAGGAAGAGCGGCATAAGGAACTCCACAAATAAGGTCAAAATTATCCAGAGGAAGCATTTCCAATAAATAATTTGCAAGATTTTTCAAAATTTTAGGATCAGAAGCCAAAGGTCTCAGATCTACGTAGAACGGACTTTCAATACCGCTTTTTAAAGTGAACCTCCCAAATTTAATGATACCTAGCTTGTAGCACTCTAAAAAGAACTCTTTTTTACTTTCCATTATTTTTTATTAGATGTTGCAAATTTAAGGATTTGTAATAAGGCTCAAAAATTTATCCCTAAATTATAAATAAAAAGCCATCCCAAATTTTTGGAATGGCTTCAAATAATATATTTGCGTCAATTATTTTATTATTTGAGCATCGATTATCTTGGTATTACCTGTATTTAGTTTTTGTTCAGCTTCCCAAAGTAAAAACTTGTCCACTTCTTTGATTAGTTTAGGGATCACTAAGTATAAAACAGCCAGATCATCTAGGACTCCCAAAACAGGAACAGCTACTTCCGGAATTAAGTCGATTGGAGAAATGATATATAAAATCCCTAACATTGGTAAAATAATATCAATGGATTTCATAGGATAAATTCCTTTTCTCCAATATTTAACCATTCTGAAAATGTCAGGTATTTTTTTGACAAAGCCCTTATGGTTGATGGCTTCTTTAGCCAGGTTTAATTTAGAATATTTCATTTTGTGTTTGGTTTAAATAAATTCTTGACTTTACAAAATTCGCAAATTCTATACCAAATAATTATAAAAATTCGTTAAAAGATTTATTTAATAATATTGTCAATGAACTGATGTACAGACTCTGTATTCCAATCTCTGTACGCGTCTTCTTTGATCAGGATCCTTCCCGATTTATCCAGTAAAAATGTTGTCGGGAATGCTTTTGGTAACAGCTTTTCTGAAATCGGACTTTGGGCAATATAAACAGGGACCGTATAATTATTTTCCTGAAGGAATTTCCTTACTGCATATTCTTCATCTTTCATAGCAATCAGTACAAAGTCTACATTCCCTTTTCTGGTGTCGTACAGCTTTTGAATGGTTGGCCATTCTTTTCTGCATGGCGGGCACCAGGTTCCCCAGAAATTTAGAAAGATAGGCTTATCTGTAAAGTTTTTCAGATTTGTACTTGGAACGTTAATCCCCTGTAAATCGATATCATAATCTTCCTTACTTACAGTTACTGCATTTTCTATAGTAGCAACAGGAAAGAACTGGTCCTTCACAAAATTTCTTACTCCTGGAATAAAAGCAATAATGCCTATAATAATGATAAGTACAAGATATGGTATATTTTTTTTCATCTGCTATTTTTTATTGTCATTTCTGACGCATACATTTATTACAATAACTCCAGTATTTCCTGAACAGCATCCTTACCTCTGTTTTTAGCATAGTAAATTTGCAGATCATTATAAAACTGATCTTTAGGATAAGCCTCCGGATCTGCCTTATATTTCATTAACAATTCTTTGCCGTAATGAGGTCGGGGTCCCCATGAGTTCTTTACCGTAAAATCATCATTCAGGATGATAACTTTAGGAATAGACTCTGTTCCATTCGTTAGAAACTGATTAATTAAACTTTTATCACTGTCTCTCAGAAAAATTCTTACCTCATTATGACCCTCAAAAAACTTAACAAGTGCCGGTACCGTAGAGCTGGCGTCACCACACCATACTTCTGAAATAATCAGAATTTTCCCGTTAAAATTTTTAGATTTTAATTCGTTAACCTGGTTTTCGTCAAGGATATATTTTTTTAGGGTTCTGTCCATCCTTTGAAGCCCCAGTTCATAATATTGTTTATAATCGATGTCATGTTGGTTGTCAGGAGTTTCAAGTCTTTGTCTTCCAATATGAACATATTCTTCAAAATTGATTGCTTTATCCCAATAATCTTTCATGGTTTATATTATTGTGTTTAAAAGTTATTTAGATTTCTTGTTTTGTTGATCAAAAATAAGTCGGCTAATACAAATGCGGCTAAACTTTCAACTACGGGAACCGCTCTTGGAACGACACATGGATCATGTCTTCCTTTTCCTTCAACAACAACAGGATTTCCATCTTTGTCTATGCTGTCCTGTGGTCTTAATATGGTGGCTACAGGTTTGAAAGCTACTCTGAAATAAATATCCATACCATTGGAAATACCACCTTGTATTCCCCCAGAAAGATTAGATTTTGTAGTAAAATCGGGATTAAAGGCATCATTATGTTCTTTGCCGGTCATCTTAGCCCCACAAAAACCACTTCCGTATTCAAAACCTTTACAGGCATTGATATTCAGCATTGCTTTTGCAAGTTCAGCCTGCAATTTGGAAAAAATAGGTTCTCCAATTCCTACAGGAACGTTTTTTATAACACAGGTGATGGTTCCCCCGATGGTATTTCCTTCTTTTTTAATTTCTTTAATTCGGGCAATCATTTTTTCTGCTGTCTCAGTATCAGGACAACGTACATCATTGCTTTCTGTTTTGGAAAAATCCAAATCCTGATAAGGCTTCTCACAGAAGATGTCACCTACGGAAGAAACATAAGCATTGATCTCGATATCTGATAAGAGCTGTTTTGCAAGCGCTCCGGCTACAACCCAGTTGATTGTTTCCCGGGCAGATGATTTTCCACCTCCGCGGTAATCCCTGATCCCAAACTTCTGATCATATGTAAAATCTGCATGACTTGGACGGTATGCATTTGCAATATGATCATAATCTTTTGATTTCTGATTTTCATTTTCGATGATAAAACCAATGGGGGTACCTGTGGTTTTTCCTTCAAATATTCCGGAAAGAAATTTTACCGTATCACTTTCCTTTCGCTGAGTAACGATAGCAGACTGGCCAGGCTTGCGACGATCCAGTTCATATTGAACCTGATCGAGATCAACTGTTAAACCTGCCGGAAAGTTATTGATTATTCCACCATAAGCCACACCGTGACTTTCTCCAAATGTTGTAAGACTGAGAAGATTACCTAAAGTATTGAACATAGCACAAATTTACGGCTTTTTATTAATATAATAATGCCTTTGTGTTTAGTTCTGTTTATTGTGGTTAATGATAATATTGATAACCCGCATTGCCTCTTTTTTATCCTTCATATTCATCGTTTTCCATACAAAGCCTTCCCTGATATTATTTTTATTGATGGGTTGCGGAAAGATATTTGCGTTAGCATTATCAATAATATAACTAACGGTCATAGAAGGAAGTGGAGTGCCAAAACTATAAGGATAGTTTTCAGGAACATTAAAGATAAGATTTCCGATTCTGAAAGACCTGAACGGGGTATATTGATACACAGAGGGTTGGTAAATCTGTTTTTTGTCAAACTTACCCATGAAACGGGCCATTTTGTAGCTTGGAATATGCGTTGCAATCAATGATGGAAATAAGAAAAAGAATATAACGCAAGCGCCCGTTATTGAAAATATGGCTATTGATTTACTTCTGTTAATATAATGAGATAACAAAATAAAGGCTACAATAAAGAAAACATCAATGAAGAACCGGTACTGTGCAGAGAATAAAAGAACAAGGATTGTCTTGATAATTATTGAAATGGTGATAAGATTAATAACTCTGTTTTTCCTTCGAACAGAATACAATATCAAAAGAAGAAGAGTCAGTATGAATAAAATATTGATCTTTGCTTTAATGCCTTTTAAAAAGAGCCAGTTTTTAATATAATCTATTGAAGAAAACTTTTGAATTTCTTCAAAAGTGTATTGCATGTCATAGGTTTTCTGAATGGCAAACTGAGATGATCTTTTAAGTATTTCAGGGTTGGTTTTCCAGGATATTCCCAGGTCAACAAAAGCAATTGGAAATACAGGGTACCCGAATGTCCAGATATTTTTTACGAAAAACAAAATAAGTATTACAATTCCCAAAAAAATATTCTTTACAGGCGATTTGATAATAAAGACCGAATAAAGCAAACTAAGAACGGGAAGCCAGACCATGGTTGGCTTTATTGTGAAAATAAAAACAGAAAGTGCGAAAAGGAGAGTTGATTTTTTATTTTCTGATAAAATTTCATTTAAAATAATTAGGGAAAAAATAATAACCGGCAGATCCGGACTTGGGGACTGAGAAAAGAGAAGCATAACCGGAAGAAAACCAAGTTGAATCCAGGATTTTTTTTCAATGATATAAAATGCATAAATGATTAAAATAATGACATTGATCCTTAAAAAAGGATCTGAAAAGTTTGAAAACCCTGCCTGGAATATATGCCATACCGACATTTGCCCTAATGTAAGGTCTAGATTAGAGATTCCTTTAACAAGGCCGTATTCCGTGAGCCATTTTATAGAGGGTACATAATAGCCGAAGTGATCCAGAATATAAGGATAATAAGAACCACAAAAAAGAATGATCAACACGATGGCAGTCAGAAGAATCATGTCTTTTTTTGAAAACCGATAATATTCCAGATAGAGTTTATCTTTAAAAAAAAAGAACAAACCTATTGCAATCGTTGTTATTTCTACGTTGATATTGAGCGGAATGAAAAATGCGATTAAGGTCCATATAACACTTATGATAAATATTCCCGAAAAAGCTTTTCCTGAAATACCTGATAATAAAGTTCCTGAAAGCATATCCATAATTTTTCCCCATCCCAGAAGGGTGGAGATAATAATTACAGAGGAAAACAGCATTAGAATCATAAAAAAAGATTGCTTAAAAATAAGCAATCTTTTATTCTTTTATGTATAATTATTAATTACGAGGTTGTACTCTTCCGTCCTTTCTGTCTCCGGATCTACCAATTGCATATCCCGTTGCACCACCTACAACACCACCTATTACAGCTCCTAAACCTCTGTTGTTTTTACTGATAATAGCCCCAGCAGCAGCTCCACCTACGGTACCAATAATGGTTCCCTTAGCAGCCTTACTCATTCCTCTTTTCTGAGTTGTTCCCTGTGAAGCATTGCTTCCGTTGTTTGCGTAGTTTCCATTATTACTATTGCTTGAACCTGATTCTCTGTCTCTATATATGGTTCGGGTTTTTGTGATAACTCTTGGTTCAGAATTTCTTGCAGCTACAGCTTTTGCTTTATTGGATTCAACAATACTGTCTGCTTTTTTCTGAGATTCATAGGCCATTTTCTCTTTTTCAATCGCCAACTTTTGTTTTTCTATTTCAAGTTGTTTGGCCTGGAATTCAATTTTCTGTTGTTCCAGTGACTTTTCCGCCACCTGATCATCCTTTTTACAAGCTGTCAGTAAAAATACTGACAATAAACCTGTTATTACTATATTCTTCATAATTCAAATTTTTTAGTCTAAGGTTGCCTCATCAAAAAGATGATAGCTTTCTAGGTATTTTCAATTATGAAGCCAAATTTTAGTTAACAAAAGTTAAAAAATCAGAAAAGAATCAGAAAAAGTAAAAATATATTTTAAAAATTTCAGAAAATAAAAAGTTTTTATTTGTAAGCGTTTTATTGTCAGTTAGTTATGGTTTGGTTGTTTATAATAAAATCATAAGAAAGTTAATTTATTGTGAAGGTTGTTAATTTTTTATGTGTAGGCATGAAAATTGCGGCATAATCCAAAGCTTTTAATCATTGAAAAGTTTTAATCTTCTAAAATATTATTCATCAAGATCCCTCGGATATACCAGGGATCTTTTATAATGTACATTTCATTTAATTATGGGTTTTGATTAAATTCATATTAAATAAGTACTTTTGAGGATAAGTATATTTTTGAAATATTGTTGATGAAATTAAGTACGGCAAAGTATTGTGATCATTTCCTAAAATGGGATTTAACAGTATTTTATTAATGGATTTTAGAAATAAATAGTATTTTTGGTTTTTTAAAAATTATATTTATACAAATTTTGATCGTACATTGTAGTTTAAATTCAATAATTACAAGTTTAATAAGCTTAATGAGTACATGATACAGCATTAATTGAGCGGATCAAAAGCAATAGAAAGCTAAATTTTATATTTAAGATATTCTATTTCGACTCTAGAAATAGATTTTTTTCATCATTTGTGTTTTTTGCGGCCTCTCAGGAGGCCGTTTGTTTTTTTATTTTAGTAAAAATAATTTCCAACAGTGAATTTTACAATTCATTTTTTCAGTAAAAAAGTAGAGTTAAATGGGAACTCCCGTTTTTTTTGTTGGTTGTCATTTCTGTAAAGAGTGATTAATCCTTACTTTTTTCCGCTATCTCAATATTTGTTATTTATAACATTCATATAAAAAATATTAATTTATATACTAAATGTTATAAAAAAACGATTTAGATTTGTAGGATTAATATTAATAATGATAACTTATGAAGAGATTTTCTATTTTTTTAATACTTCTTCTTTGTTTGATCAACGTGAACTTGCTTGCGCAAGCCCCCGCCACGCTGCCGTATATTCAGGATTTTTCGACGGCAAATGATCTGACATTGGTTAATGGAAGTCAAACAAATAAATGGGAATATGGTTCCGCAACAGGAAATGCCGCCAATTCCATTTATATTTCAAATAACGGAGGAACGGCGAATGCTTATGATACTGGAAGTTCCAGCGTTGTACAAGCATATAGAGATATCACAATTCCTGCAGGATCCACAATTGCAACTTTAGCATTTGATTGGAAAGCAGATGGGGAAAGTACATATGATTATTTAAGAGTTTGGTTGGTTCCGGCTACATTAACTCCAACTGCCGGTGCACAGATTGGCACTGGTGGGGGAAATATTCAGCTGGGACAGTTTAATCAGCAGTCAACCTGGCAAACGTATTTAAATACAAGTTTGAACATCAGCAGCTTCGCAGGAAGTACTATGCGTTTAGTGTTTGAATGGAGAAATGATGGAAGTGTAGGAACCCAGCCACCTGTTGCAATCGATAATATTAATCTGTCGATTCCAACATGTTTACTTCCAACAGTATCGCCGGTTTCAGCCATTACAGCCAATTCTGCAACGATATCGTGGACAGCACCTACGCCTGCACCTGCGAACGGATATGCTTATTACCTTACGACTACAAATACTCCGCCTGTTGCAGGAACAACCCCTACAGGAACTACTACTGCAACTTCTGTGAACTTAACAACTTTAACTCCTAATACTACTTATTATTGGTGGGTAAAAGCAATATGTAGCCCTACAGACAGCAGTATTTGGGCGAATGGAGATAATTTTACCACGACTCAAATACCGGCAACTATTCCATACAGTCAAAACTTCTCGACTGGGAATGATCTGGGATTCACGAATGGAACCCAGGTTAATAAATGGTTATATGGTTCTGCAACAGGAAATCCTGCGAATTCCATCTATATATCGAATAACGGAACCGATAATACTTATTCTACAGGAACAACCAGTATTGTTCAGGCTTACAGAGATATAATTATCCCGGCAGGAACTACTGCAACGACTTTGTCTTTCGACTGGAAAGCAGATGGGGAAAGTTCTTATGACTATTTAAGAGTCTGGCTGGTTCCGGCATCTTTTATGCCTGTAGCAGGAACTCAGATTACTGCCGGAGGAGGAAGAATCCAGGTTGGAGGTAATTATAATCAACAAACGACCTGGCAGACTTATTTTAATACCAACTTAGACCTGAGCAGTTTTGCCGGAACTACAATGCGTTTGGTATTCGAATGGAGAAATGATAGCAGTGGTGGTACTCAGCCTCCTGTAGCTTTAGATAATATCAATTTAGCAATTCCTACTTGTGTGGTACCTTCAGCTTTGGCTGTAAATGGGGTAACAGCAACAGGTGCTGTACTGAGCTGGACAGGTCCGACGCCGGCACCTGCCAATGGATATGCTTATTATCTTACAACAACGAATACTCCGCCTGTTGCAGGTACCCCTCCAACAGGAACAAGTACTACGACTTCTGTAAACTTAACGACGTTAACGCCAAATACAACTTATTACTGGTGGGTGAAGTCTGTATGTAGCCCTACGGACAGCAGTTTCTGGATTGGGGGTCCAAGTTTCAGTACTACGCAGATTCCTGCAACGATCCCATATAATCAAAACTTTACAGGAGCTAATGATTTTGGATTCATCAACGGAACTCAGACCAATAAATGGGCTTATGGTTCAGCAACCGGAAACCCTGCTAATTCCATTTATATATCCAATACAAACGGAACTACGAATGAATATTCTACAAGTTCTACGAGTGTAGTACAGGCTTACCGTGATATTCTTGTACCGGCCGGAGCTTCGATTGCTACATTATCTTTTGACTGGAAAGCAGATGGAGAAAGTTCTTATGATTACCTAAGAGTTTGGTTAGTTCCATCATCTTTTATGCCTGTTGCGGGAGCTCAGATTACTGCAGGTGCGGGAAGAATTCAGTTAGGAAATAACTATAACCAGCAAACCACATGGCAGTCCTATCTTAACAGTACATTAAACATCAGCAGCTTTGCAGGAACAACAATGCGTCTGGTATTTGAATGGAGAAACGACAGCAGTGGTGGTAATCAGCCTCCTGTAGCTGTAGATAATATTAAATTACTAATCTGTAGCACAGCAACACCAACTGTAGCTGTAAGTGCTATTACACATAATACAGCAACATTAACATGGCCACAAGATAGCGGTGGAGCTTCATACATTGTGAGATACAGACCGGTAGGTTCTAGTAGTGCATGGACTCAGGTAAGTGTGGCAGCGGCAGCGGCTCCTGCAACTACTAATACATATAACCTGGCAGGTTTATTACCGGCTACACTATATGAAGTAGAAGTAGCGGCAGTTTGTAACAGTATTCCTGGAACATATTCTCATAATGAATTTTTAACGAAATGTGATCCGACACCTCCGAATGTTACAGCAAGTAACATTACGACAACATCTGCGTTGATCACATGGTCGCCACTTGCGGTAAGTTCATCTTATAAAATGAGATATAGAATTGTAGGAAGTGGTAACGCAGGATGGAGCGCTGATATTATTTTACCACTAGCGCCGACAAATACGTACTTATTAAGCGGTTTGAATGTCTATACAACTTACGAGGTTCAGATTGCCAATAAGTGTGATAATGAAACAACTTATAACGGATGGTCTTCTCCTGCTGTATTCACAACTGAAAGAACATGTGATTTACCTCCTCCGGGATTAACAATTACTAATCTTACAACTACTACCGCTACTGTAGTTTGGGATTCTTTCCCTGGTGCTACTTATATCTTAAGATATAGAAAAGTAGGTATACCAAGCTGGACAACAGTTGCAGTAACGAACAATAATTATGTGATCACAGGATTATTGGAGTTAACAAAATATGAGATGGAAGTAGCCAATGTTTGTAGTGGTACACCGGGAACTTATACGCTTCCATACTATTTCACAACACCTACAGTAATCTATTGTCCGATGAAATCCGGAAGCTCAGCATCTGAATATATTTCAAAAGTTACGGTAAAACCAAGCGGTAAACCGACCATGGAGAGCAGTACAGATGCCACTACGTATTCAGACTTTACAGCTGATACATCCAAATTTATTCAGCTGATTCAGGGATCTACAGGTAATGAGATTTCTATTGAAAAGTCTTGGACAGGAAATACATATAATGAAGGTATTGCTGTATGGATTGATTTTGACAGAAACGGAAGCTTTGATATCAATGAGAGAATTCTTGTGTCTTCACCTAATACGACAACACCTATTACAGGAACGTTCAGTGTGCCTTCTGATGCGTTTATCAGTACGACAGATTATAAGTATGTTGTAATGAGAGTTGCCATGCAGAGAGATGGTATCCCCGTAAATTGTACAGGATTTGCCAACGGAGAAGTTGAGGATTATACAGTAAGAATCTCTAAAAATCCGGTGCCTAATGCAACCAACCAAACGGAAATATTGATTTATCCTAACCCGGTACATACAATATTGAATGTGAAGAATATTAGCAAAAGGGCTAATTATAAGATATACAATGCGGCGGGCCAGCTTGTGACAAGCGGGATCATCTTAAATAACAAGATAGATGTAAGCAGCCTGATCCACGGAGTATATGTTATCGATATTGATGATACTCAGGGTACAGCCCAAAAGAAATTTATCAAGGAATAATACGTTAAATAATTTGTAAAAAATAAGCTCCCAAATATGGGAGCTTATTTTTTTTCTCAAGTCACTGTCACAAAGCACAGAAAAATATTTCAATAAATGTTGAAATATTTAAAAATAAAATCTTACCTTTAATGGTGTGGTATTCAGTTGTTTATTTCTTATTAAATGAGTTTTTTATTTTTTTGATCGTTAGTTTTCAATTTTGTTTGATAAGCGTTTAGCCGAAATGGGACAAACTTAAACAAAAAGTCAAACGATCTTATTAAGAATTGGATGATTGTATACACAGGTAATATGATGATATGATATAAAAGTTTTTATTGTTTTTGAGACCTCTTGTATTAATGACGGGAGGTCTTGTTTTATGATACTGTACCATCATATAGCTCCAAGCTTACAAATACATTTAAAGGTAAATTCTCCATTAAAATTAAAACCTCCTGGCAAAACAGGAATACTATAGCGGAATGTATTGAAACTACTTAATATCAGTAATTATGATTCTGATCATAATGTGTATTTTCAGGTTCAGGTATCTTTACTGTTCCATATATGTTGTAACCTTGAACAAAAGGTAAAGTTTGCCCCCTCAATTGAGGGGCTTTTTAATGTTAAGAAATTATATTTATTTGATGTAAAATCTTAAAATTAAGTTAAAATGAAATAAATGAAATTCTTGGCACGATATTTCAATGTAAAATGTAACTCATGTTTAAATTGAGTTTTCATGGTTATTAGTTTTTATCCTCAACTTCGGTTGGGGATTTTTTATTAAAAGATGTCTTTTAATTTTAAAAGACGTCCAGGACGTAAAAATAAATATATAAGTATTTGTTTAAAATAGGGTTGCGAGATCGTGATGAACTCTAATCAAATATATTCTGAACCTTCAAGCTTATTTATGACTTAAATCATAAATGTTCATTATTAGTTTTCTACAAAAAAAGGAGCCTTCCAAAAATTGAAAGACTCCAGGGGCTGTAATATTATAAGATCTAAAAAAGTGTTTCACATAAAAACTTCCCCATAAAGAGGAAGTAATAATTATCCATTTTAGTTAAAGACACTAAGTGATGATTATTAAAGGATTGTACAACAAACTTACTAGAAGTTTTTGATTTTTTTTATGACCGAGATCATAAGAAGGTGAATTATATAAAGTTTTGTAAAAGTAAATAGGACATACATAAAAAGCCTTCCAAATAAATGGAAAGCTTTGAGATAATTATGATTGATTAATAGAAGATTGGATACAATAAATATGTTCATCCGATAGATGCTGAATAGAAAATAAGATATATCTAATACTGCCATCACACCCGCTGATCTTGACGATGAGGTAATTTGAAAGTTTTGTTTTCTTTATCTTACATTCTAGTATTTTATCATTTGATAACTCTACTTTTTTCAAAAAATAGTTTCTGAAAATAAGAGTAAACACATTGTAATTTTTGATTATTATGATTTCTCCGGTATTCTCAAAATCAAAAACCTGAATAAACAGGAAAAGGAGCAGAATATTTAGGCAAGATAAAATTCCTATTGTATTTATTTTCAACTGAAATTCAGGAAAGCGCAAATAAGTGATGATCCAAAAAGAAATAATAATGGTCAGCCCCAACAAGCAAAGAGCCCATAAATTATTCGAAACTTTTTTATTACTTATTTTTTGTACTCTCACTTTGATTTTTTTACCTGATTTTTTTCCTGTCAGGTTTTTTTGCAGCAAATATTTTTTTCCATTTTGCGATTGTATTTCGGCTTATTTTGAAGTGAAGGGATACCTGTAAGTTACTGAGACAATTATCTTTTTGATATTCCAGGATTTTTAATATGGTAGATTCATCATATGATCTATGGGTCTGATTAAATCTTTCAGTTTCATTATCAGCATTACCAAAGATTTTCTGATTTAAGTTGATAATCTCCATATAAGAGAGACTGTCTTTATTTTTAATACTATCAAGAATAGATGATTTTTCAGGAAACTTTTTAGTAAGAATATCTGAATAGATCTTTTTATAATTTACCGGTACTTTTTTTAAGGTTTTATTTTCCATAGGATAATACGGTTTTTGATTTTTTGAAATGATAATTTCGATTATGGAATCATTAGAAATTTAAGATCCATATTTTTCGAACCATTTATACAAAGTGGATTTAGGTATTCCATATAGTTCGATCACCTGAAGTTTCGTCATTTCTCCTGTTGAAATTACTTCGAGGATATAGGTGATCAGTTCTCTTGTATAAATATTTTTTCTGAATTTAGGAAGATCCGTTTTTTGACCGTTTTTATTATCAGCCGAAGACGGGGGAGCATATAGAATTAAATGTTGGGAGTAAATTCTAAAAAAATCATACTCCAAAAGTTTACTCCATTTTATAAGCTGCTTTGTATCCATGCTTTCTGATTTATATACTTCAGAAATATCATGTACGGTAATGTTTAGAAATTTACAAATGCGGGGAACTCCTATTTTTCGTTCATTTACAAGTTGTTCAATAAGCTGCCCTAAGTGAATGTCTTTGAATTTGTTCATGTTTTTCGACAAACATACGGGAAGACCGCTGGTTGGCAAAATACTGATGTATCACATCAATATCTCAGTAGGGAAATGGAATACAGCAGAATGTTTTTTTATTCTATATGAGCATTTTTCTTATATATGGTTTTCAGCTATTTTTTTGATCCACAAATAAATATCGTCTTCAGACGGGATATTTAATTTTTTTCGCAGTCTGTTTTTTCTCAGCTGAACGGCTCGTGGAGTTACAAAGGTATATTGTGCAATATTTTTTGATGAAAAGTTAAGATATAAATAAGCACAGAAAGTAAGCTCGCTGATTTGAAGTTTTGGATTTACAGAGAGGAGAGAAGATATTACCTCCGGATAAACTTCTTTAAACCGGGTCAGGAATTCCGGGCTGTTTTCTTTTGCCAACTGTACTACTTCATCAAAAGCTTTGTTTACTTTCCTTTCCAATAAGAAATTTTTCTCTTCTTCTTTCGAAATAATGGTCTCCTGGATATTTATTTTTTTGCGATGGTGTACATGCCTTTTATAAAAAAAATAAATTAAAATAATAATTAATAACAGGAAAATTGATATAATGATGAAAATATCTTTATTGATATGTTCCTGCTCTTTTTCATTGCGTTCTGCAGCTATTTCATCAATTACAGTATAATGAGCATCACTGTATTCATGCATTTGTTTTTGATGTTCAATAAACCTGAGCTTGTACTCGTTTGAATTTTTAACATCTCCGAGTTTAGAATAAGCAATGGATAGACGTTCAAAGATTGCTCCTGTGCGAATTGTTATATAATCAAGCTCTTCCATATTTTTAAGAGATCTCAAATAATAGGAAACGGCAGAATCATAGACCTTTTTATTGAAAGCCTGATTACCTTTTAGGAAATAAGCCAGGCTGATATCCTTGTATTGGCGATTTTGTGCTATACGAATAGATTTATTAATGTAAAAGTTGGCAGAATCATATTGTTTATTTTTATTGAATGGGACGGCCTTTAAAGCATAAAAATCCGTTAATGGTCTTGTTGGGATTTCTGCCTCAGATAGAGTAGGAATAAGCTTATCATTTTTTGCTAAATAATAGCTTAGGGAATCGATTTGGCCTTCATGTAAATAAGAAAAGGAAATTGTATTGTTTGCTATTATTTGTAAGATGCCTCGTTTTTGCTTATCAGTAATTTCCTCAATGAATGGGAAGGCTTTTTTTTGTTCCTTTATGCAGGCTTGTGATGACATCACCATGTCATAGATCTTTGCTCTTGCTGTATGTATTTCAATCGTTAACAAAGGAATATCTTCTCCGGATTCCTTTTCAGCTTTTCTAAGAAGCTGTAAAGCCGTGTTGAATTTGGCCTTATCAATTGCTACTTGTGCATTATAAAGGTAGCTATAGGCGATTCCATATGAATACTTAGTTTTTATACTTTTTGCCAGAGCTTTTTTTGCATAAAATTCACTTGCATCCAACTCCATGTTCTGATATTTTCTGTTGAATAAGGCAAGAAGAGATTGTATTTCTTCTTTTTGCAGTTTTGGGTTGTTGGAAGCGGTATGAGCAGTTGATTGTGAATAAAGTATAGTATAGGTTGATAATAATATTAATATAATTTTAGTTTTCATTTAACTTGTGGTTCAGTGTGAATTGGAAGTTTGGTTATTCTTAATTTTAATAATATCTAAGCCAAATTTATTATATATTTTAGTATGGGAAGTTAAAAAAAATGAAAATTGTTAAGAGTCAATTTAGTTAGTTTTTTTCAGGGTTTAATTTTCATAATTGTCAAGCAAAATTCTTTAAAATAATATGATGTGGTAAATAGAATATCCTAAATCTTACCTTAAAGATTTAGGATATTTATATGGATATGGATATGTTGATACGGGAAACAAAATTTACGGATTCAGTAAAGAATTGATAGTTAAGGAAGAATTAGCTTTACTATTTGCGTAATCTACAGTGCCAACACGGATAGTATACTTACTGGTATCCAAGTAAGCCTCTTTCACAAATACTTTGATATTATAGCTATGCCCTTTTACAACATTTACCGGGATGATACTTGGACTGGCAGCAGCATTAGACCCCTGATTAGTGACAACCAATACCGGAGAAATCAATAAGCTTCCCTTTTGAACGACTGAAGTTGCAATATCTGTTACCTGAATTTCACAATAAGTATTCGAAACCCTTGGGTTTGGATTGTCTTCCATGGTTGCATAGATAATATAGTTTAAGAATAGATTACCATCAGATGGAGCCGTATATGAGGTGCTAAGCTCGGTTAATTCTTTTAAGGTGCCAGTGAGGTTTAAACTGCTGTTTGTTTGTTTAAAATCTACAAAATCATATGTTTTACCAGTAGGGTTGAATGGTTTAGGGATTTTAACCCAGCTGCCATCTACAAAATAGTAAAGCCCTTTTCCACGACTTAAGCCTGTATTGGTATTCCATACAACCAGTCCTTCTGCGGGGTCCGGTATAGTACTCGTATCGGTCAGGGACTGTAGAAAAATTCTTGGGAAAAGCACTCCTTTATTTTGACTGGTGATATCCAATACTGCTGATTTATCGGGATTTGTAGTATTGATCCCAACTTGAGAATACCCCAAATTAAATACAAAACAAATAATACATGTTATGAATGTCTTTTTCATCGTAAAATCTTAGTGTTAATAATTAAATGTTAATATAATTTTCGGGTGCAATGTTACAGCCAATAAATTTGTCAGGCAAAATGAATGGTATCACATAGGTATCACATACGATCAATAGAAGGATTCTTACATTAAAGAATTTTCCGGAATAATTTTGGGGCTTGTTTACTAATCATTTCATTTAAACTACTGGTTACCCTATATAAAAACTTTTGGTTTAAATTATAATGTTTATTATTTCTTTAATGTTCTGCAGCTCAAATCTGAATTTTATTCGATCATCAATTTCTTAATTTATAGTCCTTGTTTTTTAAGGTTCGAGAATAACTCTTTCAGTTTAGAAATATTTTACAGTAGTTTTTTCAGATTTAATCGGCTCTATCTATGATGTGATATATATGTGATATATCGTTGAGGTTTTAATATTATTATGTTTGTGACAACCTTTGGATGGGAGTATTAACTGTAATATTAAAATAAGGAAAATGTATTTGAATATATAGTATAAAAAATTAATTACCAATAAATCAGAAAGATTGAATTTAAAAATAAGGCGATAGTTTATAGAAGATTAAGATTCTAAATATGCAAATGATAAAAGTTAGATATTCCCTCTTTCAAATTCTAATTTTTTATTGATGTAAAAGCACAACTTCAAAGTTTAATTTTGAAACCATGTGGTATTGATAGATAGTATGATGAGATTGTCTGTTTTGCCGGAATAAGATTTCTGATGGGTTTATGTAATTGTATCTGAAAAATAACATTATCATAAAAACCATTTAAAATGAAAAACAAGATTATTCTTTTAGGGATCATCGGATGCTTCCCTATATTTAAAGCTCAGGTAGGAGTAAATACAACCACTCCAACAGCAACTTTAGATGTTGTAGCCAAAAATGAATCAGCAACCAGTGTTGATGGGCTTATTGCTCCAAGAGTAGACCGGTTAAGAGCTTTTAATATGTCCGGTGTTCCAAACGGCACATTAATTTATGTGAATGACATTTCAACGGGTACTGCCACCGGCCAGGCAGTTAATATTAATGCTACAGGATATTATTATTTTGAAGGAACCACATGGAAGAAATTTTCGGGTGGTGGCGGATCATCAGGAGGCGATATATATAGTGCCGATGGGATTCTTACAGGAAACAGAGAAGTAAATTTGGTAAATTTTAGCTTGACATTTATTGGAATTGGAAATATAGGTATTGGTACAGCATCTCCTAATGCTGACGCCAAATTAGAGATTTCATCTTCCAATAAAGGGTTATTAATGCCCAGAATTGCACTTACAGGAACAACTTCAGCTGCTCCTTTAACTTCCCATACCGCGGGAATGCTAGTATACAATACGGCTAGTGCCGGAACATCTCCGAATAATGTCATACCCGGTATTTACTATAATGACGGTTCTAAATGGTATTTAACCAGTCAGACATCAGGAACCCAAAGTGGTGCAAGTGTAAATTACCAGGGATTTATTAATGCGACTACTGCTACGGATTCAGTCATCCAGTTAGGAGACCTGCAGGTAAGGTACAATGGAACCAATACAGCAGGCACAATTTCATTCAGAAATACGGGAACACATCCTATTTATGCCTACTATTTTGCAACCTGGGGACATACAAGTGGTTCAAGTACTACTTATGACGGACCTTACACATTGCAACCTAATACATGGGTTGAAACATACAGCTATGGAGCTCAAAACTCTGAGGGGACAATCATGCAGTTCGATACTTATGATCCTTCTCCTACAGATAATGCAACTGTAAAGTCTTATAACCTTTCTACCAGGTTGTTCAGGGCAAGTGAAGTAAATGCCTTAGGAGACTATATGTTTATGAGATTCTTTAGAAATTAAATAAGACGTCATAGTATGAAAATGGTGTTCATAGTATAACTGTTTTATTGTTTAAACTCCCGCATTTTTGTTGGGAGTTTTTTAGCTGTTCTTCAATATAAAATTCATAGGTTAGGGAGATATCCATTTACCATTTAACAGATAAACTGAGAGAATTTCTTTTTTACCTGGACGGTAATTTGCTTAAGTGAGATATTGTTGGTAATCGCGTTTAATTATTTCTCTTTTTTGTGAATAAGGAGATGCTGAAAAGTATTCTTTTTATAAAGGTTAATCATTAGATGAATATTGTTTTGTTGCAATCAGTTGGTTTTTAGCATTTTGTATTTTGTGATATTTATGTGATAGGCATTTATTTTATTTTTGAAGGTAATATTTAGATTTTCGGACCATCGTTTAATGCACGATTATTTTTTTAAATCGTTGCAATATTTTATTAAATAGAAAATCAGAATTAAAGAATGAAAAAAAGAATTTTAGTGGTTTGTACCTTGGCAGCGGGTTTTGCT
The DNA here is from genome assembly GCF_013184525.1 of Chryseobacterium sp. LAM-KRS1. Taxonomy (GTDB): domain Bacteria; phylum Bacteroidota; class Bacteroidia; order Flavobacteriales; family Weeksellaceae; genus Chryseobacterium; species Chryseobacterium proteolyticum. Next base: position 383,882 of record NZ_JAAOIZ010000003.1, on the reverse strand, counting down.
ACTGTTTATGGTCAAAGATGGGAGCCTGTTTCACAAAAAGCTTCTCAGTACAAAAAGAAGTAGATGAACAAAACATTTAATACTAAACTCATTAAAAAATAAATATATATAATTAAAATTTGAAGTTGGGTTTTACAGAAAAGGCAGGATCACTGTCCGGCCTTTTCGTTTTTAAACCGGACAAGGAATATTTTTATTATATAGTTTCTATTAGTGCTTTTTAATTGGGAGAAATATTCTCAAAATAATGGCACTTACAATATTTCTAATGTAGACTTTATATAGTTTTCATGGTCATTAGTTTTTTATCCTCAACTTCGGTTGGGGATTTTTTTATGAACGAGATAGATGCTGCTATATTAATGCTATTTTCCCTAAAATTGTTTACAAAGTAGGAATGGGAAATCATTTAATTTGAATTCATAAAAAAAGTCTCTTATAGAATATGAGAGACTTTATTATTGATCTGTTATTTGAACTAGTATCTGCTTATTATTAATGACTTTAATCCGCTATCGCTGGTGTTATCGCCAATTCTTTGTACATTGATTACATAAAATATTCTATTATTTTCTAAACCATCAACTGAGAGATAAGCTATATGTCCATTTCCTGGCGTAGTAACCGTATCTATAGTTTGCCAAGTATTCCAATTACTCTGATTAAAAGAAAAATTACTTTTAGCTCCCGCCGGAGGAGTCTGTCCAACAGCTTGGAGAATCGAACAGAAAACCCTAGCCGTTCCAGAAGGTATACTTGTCAATCTCATTTCATAGGCCATATTATTATTCCCGGCTCCTGTTCCTCTCATTCTAAACTCAAAAAAACCGTTAACAATTGTATTATTGCTATAATTTCCTATCGATTGTATTTTTTTTACTGATACTCCGGAATCATTAGTTATGGTATTCATAGAAACAAGAGGCGACCATAAACTTCCATCGAAATAGTAAAATCCTGTTTCGCTGACATTTTGAACTGTACCTGTAGTATCACCAGTTGAAATATCATTAATGTAAACAAGAGTAGAAGTCGGTACATTTAGCATGGACTGAGCTCTTTCTCTGCTTACGCGCGGAATTAATATTCCATCTACAGAGGAAGATGTTCCAATGCTCAATTTTGCAGTGACGTCAAGTGTGCTTTCAGGAGTATATGTATTAATCCCTACTTGTGCATTAGCTAAACTGAAACAAAAAATCGTAATAAAATTTTTAATCATAAATAATGTTTTAGGTTATAAAAAATCAAATAAAAAGTGAACTATATGAGATAAGTTATAAAGATTGTTAGTATATACATACTAATGGAATATTTTTCACAGTTGCAATAACAGGAAAAATAATCTTCTACTCATTTTTTCATTTTTGTATTGCTGATTGGTATTGTAAAATTATATAATTTATATAAAAAAAGCATTAATACCATGTCTTTTGCAATGTAATATGTTAATTGTGTTGAAATTTTTAAATGATTTAAATTGTTTAAGTTTGTGTTATTCATTATAAAGAATATAACCGTAAAAAACATACAATAGCTTTTATGGTTTTGTAACTTTTAAGCTTCATTTATATTTCTACATTGGAATCCGTTGGAATTATGTTGGAATTATGCTGGAATTATTAGAAACTAAAAACCCCTAGTTAACTTGTTGTCAAGTCGTTAGGGGCTTTAAGTGAGGTACCTAGCGGATTCGAACCGCTGTAGATGGTGTTGCAGACCACTGCCTAGCCGCTCGGCCAAAGTACCATTTTTGAGGTGTGCAAATATAAAAATTTTTCTGACTTAATCAAAGTTTTTTAGATATTTTCTTTAGTTCCCAACGTGTTTATATCGCTTTTTAACTGTAACTCAGCTTCATAATTTTTCTTTACAACAACGCAGGTTTCACTCCATTTATCATGGAATCCACTTTTATCTGCTAAAAAAGATAACTGATCCACGAAAGGGATTCCTCGGATGATATTTCTAAGGAGATAATTACTTGTACCGGGAGAGGTTCCGTCTATCATGACCACCTTTGTTCCGGTGATCAGTTTCCCTAAGCTTCTTCCCTGGGTGATCAGCTCTGTGAGAAACATCATCAGAAGATAAGCGGATAAGGTGATCAGCCGGTCCAGTAAAGGATTCATATTTTCCATTCTGTAACCTATTTCTTCTACGGTATTTCCTGTAATAAATGCATAGGCAATTCCCAATACACCTAATAATATAAGGATCAGGATATAGCTGAAAATAAGATCAATAATATAATTCGCAAGTCTGAGGCCTTGTGATGCTCTGTGTCTGTCAACAATCTGTAAGTATTTTCTCATGGTAATAGTTTAGTTTTTGGTGTTGTTTTTTATTTAAATGCCATTGATAATGAGTTTTAAAGAAGCGTTAGTATCAATGACTGCAGTAATTCCTGATGTACCGAGAAGGATCTGGCCTGGCTTCAGATTAAAAACCCTTCCATTCATCTTTAGTCCTTTATAATATTCTTTATTAAAAGCTTCCTCAATACTTTTCTTTGAAGTATCCACCAGTTCCTGTGTTGGGATACCATATTCTTCTTCTATCATTCTTACAATTTTTCCCTGAAATAGAAGGCTTGCTGTTTTTTGGAGGATATTCATTGTCTTCAGCTTAAACTTAGTATCGGACAGTACAATTTTTTTCCTGGCATCATCATAAACAGGAATTCCCGAAATAAGTGCAGTTCCTTTTATATACCCTTCGGTCTGAGCTTCGATCATAATTCTGTTCTCAACGCCGTATACCCTGATATCGGTAATTTTTACTTTAGAATCGCGAACATCATATTCTTTTCCTAGGAACATTTTTCTGGCAATATTAGACGCTTCGGTAAAAGGAACATTGGCTGTTGTCTGAAGCGAAAACTGGTCTCCAAGTACAGGGGTGAAATTGAAGTTAGCTGCCGTTTTAATAGGAGCTGAAGATGCCGGTTTACTTCCGGTAAAGGTTTCGGAGTAAATGTCAATTCCGATATTGGCATCAATCTGATTTCCATAGAATTTCAATGGAGTAATATTTACATTTACAGGGGTTACTTTCAGCCATGTGTTGTATTCCTCCGAAATGTTAAAAGGCTGCGCGAAAACATTCCAGGCCATCACTGCATATTGCTGGAAATTAAGCTGGGTACCCATTTGCTGATCTATTGTTTTGCAAAATTTCAGTTGTTGCTCTTTCAGGCTTTTTTCAACAAGTGCGGTAATCGGGATCTGTACTTTTCCATAATCAAGAACCGGTTTGGTAACCCATTTGAATCCCATAGGCTGCGTATTGGTAACAATAGTCCAGTTATTTTTGAAATTAAGGGAGGTGTTGAAATACATTACCGTTTCAAATGTAGTATTCTGGTAAGTATAAAGTCCCAGGGTACCAATCCCTTTCTCTGCCCATATTTTCAGAGGAACTTCAATTAAAAGGTTTTGATTCGTTCCCCCTACAAGTCGTATAGGCCGGGTTTTCCATACTTTTACCTTAAACTGGTCATTGTTGTTATCCGTGTAGGAATCATCCTGATAAATCAATTCTTTTACTGAAGAATTGATGATATTACCAATTTCAGCAAGCGGAATGGTAACCGGCATGGTAATGCTGGATTTTATCTTTGGAAAATTATAATCAGCCAGCTGGTTGTCAACTTTAGCCTGGCCAAAAATATTGATACAAAGCAGTAATAATATAATTTTAATGGATTTCAATTCTTTAAATTTTAGAGAGTGAAATTAATGATTTTAATTATTTGGATTAAAACTTTTTTCCAGTTCAATACTTGCACCTTTCATTTCTCCCTGCATAGGAGGAGCTGTTTTGGTGATTTTAAGCTTGATATAAGAAACCTCAGGAAAGTTTTGATTAATTTTTGAAATAATTCTTCCGGCCACATGTTCCAGAAGTTTTGATTTAACTTTCATTTCCTCAAGGATAATATCATTGATATCCGCATAGCTGATGGTATCATTCAGATCATCTGATTCTGCAGCTTTCCAGAGATCGGTATGGATCTCTAGATTTAAAATGTAGTACGTACCGATGATGTTTTCTTCAGGTAAAACACCATGGTACGCATATATTTTCACATCTTCCAAAAAGATCTTGCTCATAAAATTCAGTTTTTGTTCAGCAAAAATCGTTTTAATTCTTGAAAATCTGAATTAATTTCAACGGTTTTTTTATCCTTTTTCATTAAGTCCGCCAATGATTCCGGAATATCAATTTTTTGTGCAATGGCTTTTTCCACAGCATCGGGGAATTTTACAGGGTGAGCTGTCTCCAGGATAAAACCTTTCTTTTCAGGATTTTGCTTCAGATAGTTTTCTAAAGAAGTATAGGCAACTGCTCCATGGGGCTCGAGAAGATATGCATGATGTTTCCAGACTTCCCTGATGGTTGCTAAAGTTTCTTCGTCATTTACGGAATATCCGGAAATAACATGATTGAGATCTTCAAATTGGTGCTGGAACATTTCAAGAATACGGATGAAATTACTGGGATTTCCGACATCCATTGCATTGGAAAGGGTTGCTACTGTTTCTTTAGGTTCAAAGATTTGTGTTTTTAAATAATGGGGCACTACATCATTGGCGTTACATGCAGCGATAAAATGGTCTGCAGGAAGTCCTCTCATGTAAGTCATCAATCCGGCGCAGATGTTTCCGAAATTTCCGCTAGGAACACAAATGACAGGATTTTCTCTTTCAGTTTTTTGCCACTGTTTTAAAGCCAGCAGATAATAGATCTGTTGAGGTAACCATCTAGCAATATTAATGGAATTGGCTGAAGTAAGGAATAATTTATTATTGATTTCCGGATCTGAAAATGCCTGTTTTACAAGGCTCTGGCAGTCATCGAAATTTCCATTTACTTCTAAAGCAGTAATGTTTCCTCCTAAGGCTGTCAATTGTTTTTCCTGAACAGGACTTACTCTTTCTTTCGGATACAAAATAACCACATCGATTCCATCCACATTATAAAAACCATGGGCAACAGCCCCTCCGGTATCCCCGGATGTAGCAACCAGGACTGTTACTTTTTTCTGTCCTCCTTTTAAGAAGTAAGATAAGCAGCGGCTCATAAACCTTGCTCCTACATCTTTGAAGGCGAGGGTAGGACCGTGGAATAATTCGAGTACGGATATGCTATCCGTAATTTTTTTTAAAGGAATGTCAAAAGAAATTGTTTCCGAAATAATTTGTCGCAATTCATTTTCCGGAATTTCCTCATCTACAAAGTCTTTCATGCATTGAAAAGCAATCTCTTCATCTGAAAACCGGTTCAGATTCTGAATAAAATAGGTATCGAACAACGGAATGTTTTCCGGAAAAAACAGCCCTTTTTCTTTTCCCTGCCCTTTAATTGAAGCGGTTTTAAAACTTACCTTTTCCTTTTTATCTTTTAAATTGTAATAGTTCATCTTTCTGTTTTTTAGTTATTCTGTTCTTCTATGATGATCCCGGTAGAATTAATATCCGATACATACACCATGCTATTGATGTTGATGTGATCATAAACCGATTTCATCATCATGGCAATATCCCCGGCCGTTTTTTTCTTTTTCGTTAACATGAAAACAGAAGGCCCTGATCCTGAAATTCCTCCCCCGAGTGCCCCCATTTCCAGGCTTTTTCTTTTAATGGTATCAAATTCCGGAATCAAAATGCTTCGAACCGGTTCTACAATAACATCATTCAGGCTTCTCCCAATCAGGGACAGGTCATTTTTCTCAATACCGGCAATGAGTCCGGCAATATTTCCCCATTGCGTTATGGCATCTTTCAGCTGAATATTTTTTTTAAGGATCTGTCTTGCGTCAGATGTTTTTACTTCAACCTGCGGATGCACAGCGGCAATGAACAAACCAGGAGTATTCAGGGAAATAATATCAATAGGATCAGAGGATTTCACAAGGGTGATCCCGCCATAAATACACGGAGCAATATTGTCCGCATGCCGTACTCCGGAAGCGAGCTCTTCTCCAAACATCGCAAAATGAATTGTTTCTTCCCTGGACAAAATATTTCCTATCAGGATATTTGCCGCAAAAGCGGCACCTGCAGCACTGGCAGCACTGGAACCGAGGCCGCTGCCGGGCTTGATGTGTTTGTGAATAATGACTTCAAATCCGTTCTTCAGGTGAAGATGTTCCTGCATTTTCATAAGGACAACTCCTGCTACATTTTTTGAAGCTTCTTCCGGAAGATTGAAGCCATCGGTATGGCGGACAATAATATCTGGTGTTTCCAATAGTCTTACTTCCATTTCATCATATGGCTCATTGATCGCCATGCCCAGGATATCAAAACCACAAACCAGATTAGCGACGGTTGCCGGGACTTTAATTTTTATACTTTTCATAGATTTTTTTTAAACGGAACGTACAATATCTGCAAAAACACCACTTGCTGTAACTTCAGCACCGGCACCTGCACCTTTTACAACCAGGGGTTGCTCGGAATATCTTAAAGTTTTGAAAATAACAATATTGTCTTTTCCGTACAGATGAAACAAATCACTGTCGGGCGCTATATGCTGTAATCCAACTTTTGCTTTACCATTGTCAAACTCTGCGACATATTTTAAAATTTTTCCGACCTTTTTAGCCTGGTCAAATAGATTTTTAAAATGATCCTCATATTTTACAAGCATGGTATAAAAATTTTCTACATCACCCTGCATGCATTCTTCCGGTAAAAAACTAATGTTCTCGATTTCATTAAACTGCAGAGGAAAACCGGCTTCGCGTGCAAGTATTAAAATTTTTCTCCCCACATCTGTTCCGGCAAGATCCAGTCTCGGGTCGGGTTCAGTAAATCCTTCTTTCTGAGCACGGGCAACAACTTCTGAAAATGATTGGGTTCCATCGTACTCATTAAAAACAAAATTTAAAGTACCGCTTAACACGGCCTTAATGGAAGTAATAGCATCGCCGCTTCTCACCAGATCATTTATAGTACCGATAATAGGAAGTCCTGCCCCTACATTGGTTTCAAAGAAAAATCTACAATTGTGGTTTTTAGCAAGGTTTTTCAGCTTTTTATAATTTTCAAAATCTGATGCGGCTGCTATTTTATTACAGGCTACAATGTTGATACTCTTTTTTAACAGGTTCTCATAAATTTCCGGGATCTCAGCATTGGCTGTAAGGTCTACAAAGACCGAGTTTCTAAGATTTCTTGTTATGATCTCTCTGCTAAATTGATGAGCAGAAGCTTTTTCTCCGTTTTCAAGCAGGTTGACATAATCATTTTCCGGAATTCCTTCATTCAAAAATACCATTTTCCGACTGTTGGAAAGACCGGCGATTCTCAGGTTAAGGGATAGATGATCTCTAAGGTATTTATTCTGGGCATACACCTGCTGTATAAGCTTAGTGCCTACATTTCCTGTTCCGCAGATGTAAAGATGTACCTGTTTGATTTCCGACTCAAAAAACTCTTCATGCAGAATGTTTACTGCTTTTTTTGTATCATTTTCAGCAATTACGATGCTGATATTTTTTTCTGAAGAACCCTGTGCGATAGCCCTGATGTTTATCCCGTTATTTCCAAGACAGCTGAACATTTTGGCGCTTACACCACTTCTGCTTTTCATATTTTCTCCTACAACCGCCACAATGGAAAGCCTGTTTTCAATTTTTACAGGTTCAATTCTCTGAAGTTTCAAATCATCTTCAAATGCAAGATTGATTGCGCTTTCCGCGTGAAAAAGCTCTTTTTCATCAATTGCAAGGGTGATTGAATGCTCAGAAGAACTTTGGGTGATTAGAATAACGTTTATTTTTTCGTGGCTTAAACACTGGAAAAGCTTGGCAGAGATTCCGGGAATTCCGACCATTCCACTTCCTTCAAGAGTGAGAAGAGCAATATTATTCATATTGGAAATACCAACAGCTATTTGTTCCGGATCAGTATTCTGCAGATCATGAGAGATTAAAGTTCCGGAAGCATCCGCATTAAAAGTATTTTTGATACGAAGATCTATATTCTTTATCATGACCGGCTGAATGGTTGGCGGATAAAGTACTTTTGCTCCGAAATGGGATAATTCCATTGCTTCCTGATAAGTTATTTCAGGAATAACTTTTGCCTGGGATACAAGCCTTGGATCGGCTGTCATCATTCCGCTGACATCTGTCCATATCTGAAGCTCCTCAGCGTTAATGGCTGAAGCAATAATTGCAGCGGAGTAGTCTGAACCTCCTCTTCCCAGAGTTGTTCTGTTGCCATGTTCATCACTTGCTATAAAACCTGGTGCTACGTAAATCTGCCTTGGATTGGTTTCGAAATAATGTCTGAGATTATTATTACTCACATTAAAATCAACTTTTGCCCGTGTATAATGGGTGTTTGTTCTGATATAATCAGCTGAATTCATCCATACGGCGTCCAGCCCGGCAGATTCAAACCTTGCCGTAATGATATTTGAAGAGAGGAACTCGCCATAAGAAGCGATCTTATCTTTAATTCTGGGGGTAAATTCTCCCAAGGTGAATATCCCGTTGCAAATATCTTCAATATCATTAAAGTGCTTTTTTACAAAACTTAGCCATGCACTTTGTGCTGAAATGGGAAGAAGGTCTTTTACAAGGTTCAGATGTTTTTCTTCAAGGATTTTAAGATGATGAGGGTAACTTTCATTAGCCTCGGAAGCTTGCTCTGCTGCCTTGATCAATAAATCTGTTACTCCATGTAATGCTGAAACTACAACGACAATTTGCTTAGCGGAAGATTCTTTTTTTATAATTTTTTCGACTTGCAGAACTGCCTGTGCATGGGCAACAGAAGTTCCGCCGAATTTTAAGACTTTCATTGTATATTTTTAAGGTTAGGAAAAATTGAAAATGTTACTCTTTAAAAAAAGAGTACGAGGTACCTGAAATAATATGTGAAAATCTACCCCGTTATGGGGTTGTAGTTGTAGTAGAAATAATAATGGATGATGCAACCGAAGTAGAGAACTCCGGATAAATAGTTACAGATATGTTTTGTACTGATTGCATCTTTGAAGTAACAAATGTAGAAGTTATTTTGGAAAATAAAAATTTTTAATCTAATTTTTTTGGAAATAAGTATATATGGATGACCAACTTATCATTTTTGTAATGGTAATTTACAGTTCACACCTATAAATCAGATCATAATTTTTAAGTTTAGAGTAGTATTTTAATATTTATATGTTTTTTTAATGTAATTTATTGATATTCAATTGTCTATATCTACTTGTGCATTTTTTATTTTAATTAATGTTTGTGTTTTTACAATAATACAGGCACAATCAGGTTTTGTTGGATATATTTTCTCATTTTGATAGAATATAGGATTATTTTATTTTTATTATAATTTGTATTTTTCTACGAAATGAATAATAAAAATGCAATAAAATTTTATTTTTCGTTAAATATTTTTTATTAGATTTGAAATCCAACAATTAAATAATAATATTTTATGAAAAAACAATTAGCTCTGGTTGGAATGCTTCTTATATCAGGCATTTCCTTCGCTCAAACCGATCGTTTATGGTCTCAAAGCTCAGAAAAAACATTTGAAAATGTTTTAAAAAACAAAACCACTATTAATGATCCTAAATTATATAAACTTGATATTGAGAGTTTAAAAAAGGTGCTTTCAAAAGCGCCTAAAAGGTTTGCCCATGGAGAAAAATCAGAAACTATTATTTCTTTTCCAAACTCCGATGGGAAAATGGAAAATTTTAAAGTACAAGAAAATTCAAATTTTGATCCCAGACTAGCGGCCAGATATCCGGACATCAAATCCTATGTAGGTCAAGGATTACGGGATCCTAATTCAACGATTTATTTTAGCATTTCTCCATTAGGTCTTTCATCCATGGAAATATATGGTGATAAATCAACTTTGTTTATTGAGCCATACACAAAAAATCTTTCCACATATATTGTTTTCAAAAAGTCAGATAAAAATGAGCTGCTTAATAAATTTGATTGTAAAGTCAGAGATGTTGTACAGGATGGGATTGGGAAAAATACAATTACTGCAAAACCAAATGCGGATGATTCTAAACTCAGAACTTTTAGACTCGCCCTTTCCTGTACTGGAGAGTATACTGCTTATTTCGGAGGAACTAAAGCAAATGCTTTAGCTGCTATGAATAATACAATGACCAGAGTTAATGGTGTTTTTGAAAAAGATTTTGCTGCAAGAATGGTTCTGATCTCCAATAATGATGATATTATTTACACTAGTGCTTCAAACGATCCTTATTCTCCATCAACTCAACTCGATAATTGGAATTATGAATTAATGGATAACCTAAACTCTACAATCGGAGATGATAATTTTGATATAGGCCATTTATTCGGGCATGATGGCGGTGGCGGTAATGCGGGTTGTATAGGCTGTGTTTGTAATAACGACAAGACAGTAGATTTACAGGGTTCTCCTAAAAATTACAAGGGAAGTGGGTATACTTCGCCCAATGATGGAAATCCATCAGGAGACAATTTTGACATTGATTTTGTTGCTCACGAAATGGGACATCAGTTTGGAGGAAATCATACCTTTTCCCATAAGTCTGAACCATACAATGTAAATATGGAGCCAGGTTCGGGGTCAACGATTATGGGTTATGCGGGAATAACATCCCAGGATGTGCAACCTCATTCTGATGCTTTCTTCCATGCAATCAGCATCCAGCAGATTACGAATAATATCAAAGCTAATACCTGTTCAGTGGATACAGATACGGGAAACTCTATTCCGACAGCTGATGCAGGTCTTGATTATACGATCCCTAAAGGGACACCATTTATGTTAACAGGTTCCGGTACGGATGCAGATGGTGATTCCCTCACTTATATTTGGGAGCAAATGGATAAAGCATCCTCATCACAAACAGGAGCAAGCTCTGCTGCAAGTGCAACTAAAGCTTCCGGTCCTACATTCAGATCTTGGGTACCAACCACATCGCCGGTAAGGTATTTTCCAAAAATGGCTTCTATTTTAACGGGAGCCACCACCACATCAGGGACTGATATCACAGTTGAAGCTTTATCTAACGTAGCCAGAACTTTAAATTTCAGGTTTACGGTTCGTGACAATAGGGCTGACGGTTCAGGAAATAATTCTGATGATGCAGTGATTACAGTAAACGCTAAAGCCGGACCTTTCGTTGTTTCTTCTCAAAATTCTGCTATTACATATGCTGCAGGAAGTTCTCAAACAATAACATGGGATGTGGCAGGAACTACAGAAAATAATATAAATGCTTCCAAGGTTGATATTTTATGGTCAACGGATGGAGGAAATAACTGGACGACATTGTTGGCCGGAACACCGAACGATGGAAGCCAGGCTGTTACTATGCCTAATACTTCTACTACAAAGGGAAGAATAATGGTTAAAGGTTCCAATCATATATTTTTTGACGTGAACAATGCTGATATTACTATAAATCAGGGTTCTGGCACAACAACATATTGTTCAGCCAGTGCAAGTAACACTGCTGATGAAAGAATTGGAAATGTAAAATTCGGAACCATTAATAATACTTCTACCGGAACAGTTGGTTATGAAGATTTTACAGCTCTTTCCACCAATGTAACAAGAGGAACCGCTTACACGATTTCAATAACTCCGGTTTGGGCTTCCACAGTTTATAATGAAGCATATGCCGTATATATTGATTACAATAAAGATGGAGATTTTACAGACAGTGGAGAATTGGTATGGTCAAAAGCAGGATCAACAACTACGCCTGTAACAGGAAGCATTACAATTCCAACTTCTGCAACATCGGGATCAACAAGAATGAGGGTAATGATGAAATACAGCTCTGTTCCGTCATCACCTTGTGGAAGTTATACTTATGGACAGGTTGAAGACTATACAGTTAATATCGGTTCCACTGCAAAAAGTAATGTGTTAAATACTAATGAACAGGTAGCAGATATAAAACTATATCCTAATCCTGTAAAAGATGTTCTTCACATTTCCGGGACTACATCTGAAGAATTTAAGATCTTTGATATAGGAGGTAAATTAATCAATTCTGGAAAACTCATAAATGGAACTGTTAACATAAATTACCTTACAAAAGGTGCTTATGTAATACAAATTAATGAAATTTCGAAGAGATTTATTAAAAATTAAAATATTATAATTTTCCAATTTAAAAGGAAAAGTTAAATTAAAAGGCTGTCCATACACGGGCAGCCTTTGGTGTATTCAATATTTCCTTATGCTCAACAGGTCTATTCGCACAAAAACAATAAAAACCTCTACACTTACTTATTGATCCTGTACAGATATTAAATACTCCTTTGTTTTGGATTTTATGATTCTCATTTTTATATCAAAAATTTAATCCGAATACAAATAACAAAACTTGAGTATATGGAAAAGTTAAAGAAGCTCTCCAGAGAAGAGCAGAAAAAAGTGAATGGGGGATTTACCCAATTTCAGATTGATACTTGTGGCGGAGCAGCATATGTGTGTTTCAGACAAGGAGGCTGGGGTTGCTGGCGTACTCCTGGAGGAACCTGTTACCCACCCATGGTGTGATGAACTGACTTTTAGAATTTAAATTGATTAAAATATTCATTATGAAAAAATTATCACGAGTAAAATTAAAAATGATTAACGGAGGATCTTGCCCTGGTGGCTGTCCGGCAGGAAATACTTACGGCCCACCGGGGTCAGGAGCGGCCCATTCCTGTGCTGCCTATCAATTGTTATCACAGTGTTGTAAGAATGAGGCGTTTCTGAGTCCTGCGTGTGCCGGGCCAATTACAATGTAGCGTAAGAAAAGGTTATTCAAAGATGAGTAACCTTTTTTATGTTTTGATAGGTTTAATTCTCTGGAATTCAAATGTATTTGCTATATTTATAATTCAAACTTAATAGAATTATATGAAAAATCTAATCAAATTAAAACGAGAAAAATTAAGATCAGTTAATGGAGGAGCAACTTGTAACTATGCTTGTCCTCCGGGACCTTACGGGCCTGGATTCCCCAGATCATGTGCGGACTATGATGCTTTGCCAGCATGTTGTAAACCTAAAGTTTTGTTAAGCTACGAGTGTGCACCGGACTAATTTTCACTAATCAAAAAAAATGGCTATGAAAAATCTAAAAAGAATCAACAGAAAGGACTTAAAGTCTGTCATTGGTGGCGATACATGCAATGAAAACTGTCCTCCGGGACCTTACGGACCTGGATTCCCATACTCTTGTGACGCTTTTAAGGCGCTCCCGGAATGTTGTAAAACCAGAGTACTGGTAAGTGCTGATTGTTTTGACCTGACTAGTAATTAGTAAATGTCTGATGTAATTCTTAATTGAATATTATATGTAAAAATAGATCAGACATGAAAAATTTAAACAGAGAACATTTAAAAGCAATTAATGGCAATGGGAATTGTAATCACGTTTGTCCTCCCGGTCCGTTTGGTCCGGATCCGGAATCATGTGCTGTATTCAATGCAATGCCGGAATGCTGTAAAGCGAGATTAATAGAACTTCCCCAATGTTAATCCAGAGGTAAACACTTTTTGTTTCGAATAAAAATAAATCAAAAAAAGCACTGTGATAACAGTGCTTTTTATTTATTTGATGCTTTTTGAAAGATCAAGCATGGCTTCGATTGGCTTTAAGGCTTTCAAACGAAGTTCTTCGTCAATAAGAATTTCCGGAAGTTCATATTTCATACACAAATAGAGCTTTTCCATAGTGTTTCGTTTCATATAGAAACATTCTGAACAGTTGCAGCTTTCATCGAAAACCAATGCCGGAATCAGTTCCTTATGAGGAGCACGTTTTTTCATTTCGTGCAGAATACCTTCTTCTGTAGCAATAATGAATTTCTGGCAGTCGTCTTTTTCTACATAGTTTAATAACGCAGAAGTAGAACCTATAAAGTGGGCTAATTTTAAAACAGCTTCTTCACTTTCAGGATGTGCAATTAGTTTTGCATCCGGATTATCAGCCAATTGCTGAGCAATTCTTTCCATTGAAAAGGCTTCGTGAACTATACAACTTCCATCCCAAAGGATCATATCGCGGCCTGTTTTTTTAGAAAGATATCTTCCAAGATTTTTATCTGGTGCAAAGATGATAGGTCGGTCCTTAGGTAAGGCCTCGATCACCGTTTCCGCATTGGAACTGGTTACAATAATATCACTTTCTGCTTTCGTTTCTGCATTACAGTTGATGTAAGTTGCGATCAAAGCATTTGGATGCTGTTCGCGCATTTTTCTCAATCCTTCACCACTACACCCGTCAGCCAATGAACATCCGGCCATTGTATCAGGAAGAACAACTTTTTTTGTAGGGTTAAGGATCTTAGCTGCCTCTGCCATAAAATGGACACCGCAGAATACAATCATATCTGCATTGGTTTCTTTAGCCTGTCTTGCCAGCTGCAAAGAGTCTCCCAGGAAATCTGCGATATCCTGAATTTCTCCCGGTTGGTAATAATGCGCTAAGATAACCGCATTTTTCTCTTCTTTAAGCTTAAGAATAGCTTTCACCAGCTCTTCTCCCTGAGGAATCGCTATATCTTTAATATCTAAAAATCCCCTTACAGGAATTGCAGATTTAGCTTTTTCTAATGTTTCGGTACTCATATCAACCTCAATTTTTTTAATTACCAGAAGCTAGAGGTTAGAAATCAGAAGTGTGATTTTGGGCATTAGTGCTCATTTCTTACTTTGATCTTCCAGCGATTAGTTGCTGATAAAACTTTTTATTAAACTTTCTATTTCTTTTTTTGCTTGATCCAGATCCGTATTGATGACAATTTTATCAAATTCTCCGGCGTAGGTCATTTCCTCTTCCGCCTTTTCTACACGGGTTTTAATGGTTTCTGCATCATCTGTATCTCTCGAGATCAATCTTCGTTCCAATTCTTCAATGGAAGGAGGTTCAATAAATATAGATAATGCTTTTTCTCCAAAATATTTTTTTAAGGAAATCCCTCCTTTAACATCGACATCAAAAATAACTACTTTACCTTGCTTCCAGATGTTTTCTACTTCAGATTTTAAAGTACCATAATATTTGTCTGTATATACTTCTTCATATTCTACAAAAGCTTCTTCACTGATTTTCTGTCTGAATTCATCAGGTGTCAGAAAATGATAATCTACAGCATGTACTTCACCTCCTCTCGGCTGTCTTGTTGTACAGGAGATGGAGAATTTAAGCTCCGGAAATACGGATAATGAATGTTTTACTAATGTTGTTTTCCCGCTCCCGGAAGGTGCTGAAAATATGATCACTTTTTCCATATAGTTGTCAGTTGCTGGTTGATAGTTAATAGGTTACTTTCAACTGTTAACTATCAATTGTCAACTATTTTATAATACATTTAACGTTTGTTCTTTAATCTTCTCCAGGTCATCCTTCATCATCACCACCAGCTTCTGAATTTCAGCATGGTTGGCTTTTGAACCTAATGTATTGATTTCCCTTCCGATCTCCTGAGAAATGAAACCTAATTTCTTCCCATTGAAATCTTCATTATCCATTACCTCTTTGTAATATTTTAAATGTTGGGAAAGTCTCACCTTTTCCTCAGAAATATCAAGTTTTTCCGTGAAATATGCCATTTCCTGATAGAAACGTGTTTCATCTACATTTTCAAACTCTTTCAGGGACTTTTGATAACGCTCCTTTACACTGTTGATTCTTACTTCTTCGTAAGGAACAACTTCAGATAAATATTTGTCGATATTCTGAATATTCTTTTCAAGTTCAAGGTGTAAGGTTTTTCCTTCTGCTTTTCTGAATTCTTCAAATCTGTCAATTGAACTGTTGACAATAGCAGCTAAATTTTCCCATTCACCTTCTGTTAGTTCGTCGGGTCTGGACGTGATGGCATCAGGAAGTCTTACTGCCATTTTAAGATATTCGAAATCCGGTCCGTCTGAGGCGATAGCACGAAGTTCATTGATGTAAGAGTCAATAAGATTTTTATTAATCTTTACATCGTTGGTTTCTTCAAGATTTTCCACAGAGATGTAGCAATCTACTTTTCCGCGGATAATTCTGTCGTTAAGGATTTTTCTGATTTCGAATTCTTTTTCTTTATAGCGCAACGGTATTTTGATATTTAAATCAAAGCTCTTGCTGTTCAGTGATTTAATATCTACGCATATTTTTTTTCCTTCAAAAACATCTTCGGCTCTACCGAAGCCAGTCATTGATAAAATCATAGTTTTTTATTGTCGTACAAAGATAAACATTTAAATTAGCACTGTGAAATCTATAAAGATTCCATCTGACGATAAAAAATGAAAGTGAACTGATGAAAAATTTGATTTCAGTAGTGGGACCCACCGGAATTGGAAAAACAAGACTGGCAATTGATCTGGCTAAGCATTTCAATACGGAAATCATTTCCTGTGACTCACGCCAGTTTTTCGCGGAAATGAAAATAGGTACAGCCTCTCCATCAGCAGAGGAACTTGCGGAAGCTCCTCATCATTTTATTGGAAATCTTTCGGTCAAAGAATATTACTCTATCGGGCAATATGAAGAAGACGCCTTACAAAAACTAAACGAACTTTTTAAGAAATACAATACCGTGATCCTTGTCGGAGGAAGCATGATGTATGAAAAAGCGGTCATCGAAGGACTGAACGACCTTCCTGAGGCTAATACAGAAAATCAACAAAAATTACAGGATATTTTTGAGACGGAAGGCATTGAAAAACTACAGGAAATTTTAAAAGAACTTGATCCGGAATATTATTCAGTTGTTGATATTCATAATCATAGAAGACTCTTAAGAGCCATTGATATCATCTGGCAAACTGGCAGAAAGTATTCGGAACTGATATCTGTTTCTCAGGATTCCCGTGATTTTAATGTAATCAGGGTGGGAATTGAAGCTCCCAGGGAAGAATTATATCAAAGAATCAACAGGAGAGTGGATATCATGATGGAGAAAGGTTTGCTGGATGAAGCTAAAGGGCTTGAAGAATTTAAACATCTTACTGCTTTGAATACGGTCGGTTATGCAGAATTGTTTACATATTTTGAAGGAACCTGGAGTCTTGATTTTGCTGTTGAAGAAATTAAGAAAAATAGCCGGAGATATGCGAAACGCCAATTGACCTGGTATCGAAAAGCGGATGATATTCATTATTTGCAGGTAGGGTATTCACAAAATGATTTCAATAACCTGGTTGAATATATTAATCGGAAAGCTTTACAATAATTCTTTTTAGTCTTTAGTTACTTGTTAAACTTAAAAAGTAAATTTAGTTTAACTATGCTTTACGATTAAGAAACATCTCTTTGATTTTCTTTAGAAAACCATACCTACAGAATCTTTTTTCGCTTAAAGATTAAAAAAAAAGTGCGATCCCTAAAGACCGCACTATCAACAATATTAAATTTAATTGACTACTTCCATCCTCCACCTAAGGCTCTGTACAGATCAACAATACTGCTTAATCTTTGTCTTTTTACAGATGCCAGGTTTAATTCTGCCTGAAGAGAGTTGGCTTGCGCCGTAATCACTTCAAGATAATTAGCTAAACCTCCTTTATAAAGCATTTGAGCACTTTTAATACCATCCTTTAACGTAGTTACCTGCTCAGTTGCTTTTTGTTCCTGAACTTTTAAATTTTCATTGGAAACCAACGCATCGGAAACTTCTCCCATTGCATTTAAAACAGACTGACGGAATGCCAGTACATTTTTCTCCCTCTGAATTTTAGCAACCGCAAGATCGGTTTTCAACTGTCTTTTTTGAAAGATCGGCTGTGTAATTCCTCCCAAAACGGATCCGAATAATGAAGCCGGAATCTGAAACCAATTGTCAAATTTAAAAGAATTGATTCCGCCGTTTGCTGTAATCTTTAATGAAGGATACATGTTAGCTTGTGCAATTCCTACCATAGCGTTGGACTCCAGTAATACCAATTCCTGCTGGCGTACATCAGGGCGACGGCTTACCATTTTTGCCGGAAGTCCTGTGGAAAGATCCTGAGACAAAGATGTATCAGACATTTCGATCCCTCTGTTGACTTTATTGGGAGCTTCACCTATCAATATGCTCAATGCATTTTCCTGGATTGCAATATTTTGCTGCAATTGGGAAATTAAAAGCTCTGTAGACTGCTTCTGAGCGGTAGCCTGCTGAACTCCAAGAGACGTAGTGTCTCCACTTTCCCACATTTTTTCAGTGATTGATAATGTATTGGTGCTTAGTTCCAGGTTAGATTGTGCAATAGTCAGTTGCTTATCCAGCATAAGCAGGTTATAATACCCCTGAGCAATAGCTGCAACAACCTGGGTCTGGATTGCTTTGGTCGCTTCATAAGTTTGCAGATACTGCATTCTTGAAACTTCCTGCTGATTTTTTATTTTACCCCAGATATCCGCTTCCCATGAAAGGTTGAATGCTGCGTTATAATCCTCTACATGATTTTTTCCTATAAAAAGATTAAGACTTTGCCCGTTCATGCTGTTTTTTGATGGCCTTGAAATCTGTCCTGAGACAGCAAAACCTATATCCGGATATTGAAGGTATTTAGCCTGTAATAATTTTTCCTGTGATGATGCAACTTGTTTTAAAGCAATTTGCAGATCAAGGTTATTTGCAATTCCTTTTTCTATTAATCCCTGTAAAATAGGATCTTTAAAAAAATCTTTCCATTGTAAATTCGCTACACTGGCTGTATCAGCCGTTGCCGTAAAGCGAAAGTCTTCCGGAAGCTGTAAGTCCGGTTCCGTGTAAGCGACCTTAGTCACACACGAAACCGCTATTACAGCCAATATAAAAGTTAGAAAAATATTCTTTATTAATTTCATTGTTTTTCTTTTAAGTGGACCTTAATGACCTGGCGCTAAAGCCTGATTTTGTTTTTGAAGTCTGCGTTTTTTTCTGCTTGGCATTTTTTCGTGCAGATATTGGAAAATCACATACATCACAGGGATAATGAAGATCCCGAAAATTACTCCGGTTAGCATTCCCCCCACAGTACTGATCCCGATAGAGTGGTTACCCTTTGCGGAAGCTCCCTGTGTCCAAACCAATGGAAGCATACCAATGATAAAGGCAAATGAGGTCATTAAGATAGGTCTTAAACGTAATCTTGAAGCCTGAAGAGCCGACTCGATCAATGTTTTTCCCGCTTTTCTCCTCTGAACAGCAAATTCTACAATAAGAATCGCATTTTTCGCCAGTAATCCCACGAGCATGATCAGTCCCACCTGTACATAAATATTATTATCTATTCCCGCTAACCCTGTGAAGGCAAACACTCCGAATATCCCCGTCGGAACGGTAAGGATAATCGCAAAAGGAAGAATATAGCTTTCATACTGTGCTGCCAATAGGAAGTAAACAAATAAAATACTCAACATGAAGATGAAAGCAGTTTGTCCGCTGGTTTTGATCTCTTCACGGGTAATACCTGTCCATTCATATCCATATCCACGCGGAAGAGACTGTTTAGCGACTTCTTCCACAGCTTTAATCGCGTCACCGGTACTGTATCCTGGTTTTGGAGTTCCGTTAATGGTTACCGCATTGAACAAGTTATTTCTTGTTACGGTTTCCGGCCCGAAAGTCCTTTTCAAGGTTACTAATGTTTTGGTAGGAACCATTTCTCCCTGTTTGTTTTTAACATAAATTCCCTCTAAAGAATTGATGTCTGTACGATAAGGAATATCAGCCTGTGCCATTACTCTGTAGTACTTACCGAATCTGTTGAAATCCGAAACGAAGCTACTACCGAAATAAATCTGCATGGTCTGCATCAGATCCGTAACAGATACACCCAGCTGGTTTGCTTTATCCGCATCCACTTCTATAGTGTATTGTGGATTTCCTGCAGCATAAGTGGTGAAGGCAAATGCAATTTCTTTACGTTTCATCAGCTCACCAATGAACGCCTGGGTATTAGCTCCCAACTGTTCAAAAGATCCGTTGGTTTTATCCTGTAACATAAACTCAAATCCACTTACGTTACCGAAACCTTGAATTGTAGGGAAGTTAAAGAAGAATGCGCTGGCATCTTTTACCTGGCTCACTTTTCCCGTTAACCCGGCAGCAATCTGATCCGGATCTTTTACATCACCTCTTTTGTCAATATCTTTTAATTTGATAAATCCGGCAGAGTAAGGAGAAGCATTCGCATTACTGATAAAGTTTACCCCGTCCGCTACCCATAAGTGGTTGGTTGCTTTTTCTCCGTTTACAATTTTATCAATTTGTTTTGTTGCACGTTGGGTTCTGTCCAATGAACTTCCCGGAGGAGTGTTTACTGCATATAAAACAAAACCTTGGTCTTCTGTTGGAATAAATCCTGACGGTGCCTTTTTAATTAAGATAACACTTGCTGCAATTAATACGGCTAATCCACTTACAGCTACCCATTTATTTTTAATTAAAAATTTAAGGCTATAGATATATTTTTGAGTCATGTTATTGAAGCTGGTATTGAATGCATTGAAGAATTTTGCACCAAATCCTTTTTTCTCATGACCATGCTCTCCATCCTGTGGATCTTTTAAGAAAAGAGCACATAAAGCAGGACTTAATGTTAATGCATTTACAGCTGAAATAAGGATCGCAATTACCAAAGTGAAAGCAAACTGTCTGTAGAAGACCCCAGCAGGTCCCTGCATGAAACCAACAGGAATAAATACAGCACACATTACTAAAGTAATGGAAATGATCGCTCCTGAAATTTCACTCATCGAGTTTACCGTTGCGTTTTCCACAGGCATTCCTGTATGTTCCATCTTGGAATGGACTGCTTCTACCACCACAATGGCATCATCCACCACAATACCAATCGCAAGAATTAAGGCAAACAGAGTAAGCATGTTAATACTGAATCCGAATAACTGCAGGAAGAAGAAGGTACCAATAATAGCTACCGGAACCGCAATCGCCGGGATTAACGTAGATCTGAAATCCTGAAGGAAGATATAAACTACGATAAATACAAGGATAAACGCAATCACTAATGTTTCCACCACCTGATCAATAGAAGCATCCAGGAAGTCTTTGGAATTATACATAATAATTGGATTGACTCCTTTCGGCAGCGTAGTTTTAAGCTCGTCTACCTGCTTTTCAATTTCAGTAAGAATCTCATTCGCGTTAGAACCTGCAGTCTGCAAAATTGCGAAACCTGCTACAGGTTTTCCGTCCACCCTGTTGGTTGCTGTATATGTATAAGAGCCGAATTCTACTCTTGCAACATCTTTTAATCTCAGGAAGGAACCATCATCATTTGCCTTAATAGCTATGTTTTCATAATCCGCATTCTTGTTCAGTTTTCCTTTATATTTAAGAATATATTCGTAAGTTTCCTTACTTCCCTGGCCAAGACGTCCCGGAGCAGCTTCAAGGTTGTGATCTTTAATAGCTGTCATTACCTCTTGCGGAGATAAATTATTAGCTGCCAGACGATCCGGTTTCAGCCATATACGCATGGAATAATCCTGTGTACCGAATACCTGTGCCTGTGCAACTCCCGGAATACGTTGTATCTGCGGAATTACATTGATCTTAAGGTAGTTTTGTAAAAACAGTTCGTCATATTGTTTCGGATCATCACTGGATAATCCCATAAACATGATCATACTGTTCTGTACTTTCTGAGTTGATATTCCGGCCTGAACCACTTCCTGAGGAAGCTGGCTCATTGCCTTTGATACCCTGTTCTGAACGTTTACCGCAGCGTTGTCAGGATCTGAGCCCTGTTTGAAATAAACGCTCAAAGTCATCGATCCGTCATTACTTGAATTGGAAGTCATGTAGGTCATATTTTCAACCCCGTTCACCGCTTCCTCAATAGGGACAGCGACAGAACGTGCTACCACTTCCGCATTGGCACCCGGATAAAAGGCCGTTACCTGAACGGTAGGAGGCGCGATATCCGGAAATAATGTAATCGGAAGATTGAAAACCGACAGTATTCCCAGTAATAGTAATATTATGGAGATGACCGTAGAGAGCACTGGTCTTTCTATAAATTGTTTTAACATAAGAAGTTTATTTTTTTAAGTCTTCTGTAATGGTACAGGTGTTTACAAAGGTTTTGATTTGAACAAGCTGTCAGAAGATACTGCTTTCGGTTGTATCGTAGCACCATCTTTTAAGCTTCCAAGACCTTGATATACAATCTTGTCACCTACAGAAATTCCGTCGGAAATGAAGTAATAGCTTTCTGTTTTTCCAGAAATAGTGATTGGTTTGCTCGTTACTTTTTTGTCTTTTCCAACGACATATACATATGTTTTATCCTGAATCTCAAATGTAGATTCCTGTGGAATAACCACAATATTGGTAAGAAGCTGAGGCATACGCACTCTTCCTGTATTTCCCGTTCTTAGCGCCCCCTGAGGATTTGGGAATACCGCACGTACACTGATTGCTCCTGTACTTTTATCGAACTGACCGTCTACAATGCTCATTTTCCCTTTTTCAGAATAGATGGTGTTGTCAGCGATTACCAATTCTACCATCGGCATATTTTTCAGTTTTTCTTCCAGAGACGCACCCGGGTATTTCTTTTGAAAAGCGATAAAATCGAGTTCACTTAGAGAAAAATACGCATATATTTCGCTGATGTCGGATAATAAAGTTAAAGGGTTTGGATCTGTTCTTGAAATTAAACTTCCTTTTTTATAAGGAATTCTTCCAATATAACCACTTACCGGTGCTGTGATTGTTGTAAATCCTACATTGATTCTCGCATTTCCTACCGATGCCTGAGCCTGTGATGCGGCTGCAACAGCGGCTGCATAATTTGCTTTTGCTGTTTTAAGCTGTACATCAGATACCACTTTCGCAGCTACTAACGGCTGAAGGCGATCTACTTCTACTTTGGCTTTCTGAATATTAGCATTAGCAGCCTGTAAATTAGCCTGTGCCATATTCATTTGTTCACCATAAGCTCTTGAATCGATTTTGAACAGGGGCTGGCCTGCTCTTACGAAGGCTCCTTCTTCTACATATATTTTATCCAGGTAACCATCCACCTGTGATCTGATTTCCACATTGTTTTTTCCTTCCAATGCAGTCGGGAATTCCTGATATGTTGTAGCTGGAGAAGTAATTACAGTATAAACCGGTAATTCTGGTGCAGGAGGGGCCTGATTCGAATTTTCTGCGGCCTTACTGCAGTTCTGTAAAAGGATAATACTTGTTATAAGTAATAAGATCCTCATTGTTCCAGGTATTTTCATTAAAATTTAATTTGTTTTGTTAAGCGTTTGAAAATTTAATAATGTTGTTTTTTTTAATAATTCGTGTTATTTTTTCTAACGGTGTTAATGATAAGTTTAAAAAAAATTACAGAATTATTAATACTAGAATTAGATCGTCATTTCCATAATCATAAAGTTTTTAATGTTGTTTTTAAGTATATAAAGGTGAGGTGTATCGCGTTAATTTTACTAACAGTGTTAATGTTCAGGGTTGAATTTATGATTGTATTATCGTTAAATCCTTTGAAGTTCTTAATGCTAATTTTGTTTAAAAATCTAATTTAATTGTGCTATTTTTCCTAACAGTGTTAAGGTTTGGTTCAAAAAAAATTTACAAAGACTTAATAAAAGCTGCCACTGTTTCATCCAGGGTAGTTTTGTTCATTGTGGCAGGAATATCAGAATTACGCATCATCATAATTGATATTAAACCATGTACCGCAGAAAACAAAGCATGTGACATATGGCATGCATTATCCGGATTAGATCCGTTTTTCTTAATAATATTGTATGTACAGTCGTAGATCATATCCTGGAAAGAAGAAAATTCTTCCTTCATTTGCCCTTTACCACTGCATTGCATTCCCAATCCAAACATTAACTGGTAATATTCTTTATTTTTAAAAGCAAATTTCCAATATGTATCTACAATGGCAGTAAGCTGCTCTTCAGGACTGTCATATTTTTTCTGAGCTTTTACCAATTCTTTGTGTAAAAGTTTAAACCCATTTAAAGAAATCTCAAATAAAATAGCTTCTTTATTTTCAAAGTAATCATAAACAACCGGAGCACTGTATTCAATCGCGTCAGCTATTTTCCTAATGGAAAGTGAAGCCCAGCCCTCTGTTTTTGCCAAAGTGAATGCCTCCTGCAAAATGTTTGCACGGATAGACTCCTTTTCTCTTTGACGGCGTTCATGTAATCCCATGATATTTTTTTACTAACAGCGTTAGCAAAACTACGAATATTAACTTATAACTTCCAAATAATATTAAATAATATTTTTATTTTAACATTTAACTGAACTTTATAAAAACCTGAATTGCCCAATCATAAAAGAAATTTTATCTTTGTAGGCAAAGAAATAAAGGATATGAATACTCCCTCAAATATGTTGGCATTAGGAACAAGAGCTCCGTTTTTTGAACTTCCTAACCCGTCAAAAAGTAATGAAATTCAGTCATTGGATGATCTGAAAGGAGAAAAAGGAACGTTGGTGATCTTTATGTGCAACCATTGTCCGTTTGTTTTGCATGTAATCGATAAGATTAATGAGCTGTATGAAGACTATCAGGAAAAGGGGATTGAGTTTATAGCTATAAATGCAAACGACATTGAAAAGTATCCCGCAGATTCTCCTGAAAAAATGATCGAGTTCCAGATTGAAAGAAAATTTGATTTTCCTTATTTATATGATGAAAGTCAAAGTATTGCTAAGGCTTATGATGCAGCATGTACTCCGGATTTTTATTTCTTTGATGATAAACTGGATCTTGTTTACAGAGGCCAGATGGATGATTCAAGACCTGGAAATCACAAAGATGTTACAGGTGAAGACCTGATCATTGCTTTTGAAAACCTTCTGTTGGGAGAACCACAGGAAGAGATTCAAAGACCGAGCATGGGATGTAACATTAAATGGAAATAATTATTGAATTGAAATAGAGATTGAAATTCAAACCTGAATTTTTTATATTTTCTTTTCAACCTATTGTAATAATAAGATAGTAAAGCTGTTCCTTTTTGGAATGGCTTTTTTATTTGTGTAAGTATAAATATCTAAAAAGATTTCTGAACTACTTTTAGAGGTGGGTCCACGCTCTCAATCTTCTCATGTGAAGAATTCCTGATAAACTCTGAAGGTGTTTGTTCGGTGTATTTTTTGAACATCCTGTTAAAATAAGTTACATTGTTGAAACCACAGCTGTAACAGCATTCCGAAATGCTTTTATCCTGAACCATCAGCAGGCAGGCTTTGTTAATACGGTAACGGTTGACAAACTCTGTAAAAGTAATTTGTGTAGCTTTTTTGAAGAAATTGCAAAATGCCGGAAGCGTAAGATTGGCAAGCTTTGCGACGTCTTCTATATTGATGTCCTTATCGTAGTGATGTTCCACATAGGTGAATATATTTTCAAGCCTGGCCTTATTTTTTGAAATGATTGTGTAAGGCATAATCTCTTTATTGAGCAGATTATAATCCTTACGGGTAGAAAGATCAAAAAGAATATCAAGCAAAAGCAGATATCTTTTATACCCTTCAGTTTCCAGCATTTTTTTCAGCTTAGGCAGTAATGCATTTTTTGTAGCCGGGCTGAAATGAATTCCATATTTGGAAAGCTCCAGTAAGTTTTTAACAGAGCGTGCTTCTATTTCCTGTTCGGGGAATTGTAATATCTCTTCACGGAACTGAAGGACTATTTCCTCATGCGGATCAATGGAATTCAGACCAAATCCGGAATGGGGAATATTCGAACCTATCAGTACCAGATCTCCATTTGAGTAATTGCTTTTGTGATAGCCTACGTGCCGGGTTCCACTCCCGGAAATTACGCACACCAATTCAATTTCGGGATGGTAGTGATATTCCCACTTAAATTCAGAAATGGGGGAGTTATTATGTAATGTGCGAAAGGAGCTTTTCTCATTAGGTAAAACTCTTTCAAAGCTAACTTTCATTAGATTAATGATATTTATGGTATAAAAATAATAATTATATTAATATAGTTCAAATATATATTTACTATGTTAAATTAACGTTAAGGCAAATGCTTCTATCTTAGCCAACAAGAAATTAATTTAATGCGAAATTTCAACATAAAGGCTATTCTGTTTTTAAACTATTTTGTTTTTGCCATTCTTCTGAACTCAGTAGGAACGGTGATCCTGCAGGTCCAGCAGAATTTCGGGATTTCAAAATCCTCAGCGAGTGTTTTGGAGGGTTTTAAAGATCTGCCTATTGCTATCTGCTCCTTTATTCTTGCTTCATTCTTACCCAAAATCGGAATTAAAAATTCCATGCTGATTGCTCTTTTTCTGGTTAGTGGGATGTGCTTTATCATGCCTTTTTCAAATGCATTCTGGTTTTTCAAATTGTTATTTGCCATTGTAGGAGTTTCCTTTGCATTGATTAAAATTTCAGTTTTTACATCCATCGGGCTTGTGACCAATACTGATAAAGAACATTCCAGTTTTATGGGTTTTCTAGAAGGCTTTTTCATGATCGGTGTATTAGCGGGAAATGTACTTTTTAGTTTATTTATTGATGATCATAATCCAAGATCCACACATTGGCTTAATGTATATTGGGTCTTGGGTGCGTTGTCTGCTCTATCGTTTTTGTTTTTATTCTTCTCAAGGTTAAATGAGAAGGAAGCCAGAAGTGAAACGACAGATTTACTAGGAGATATTAAGAATAGCATAAGCTTGTTCAGTTACAAAAAAGTATTGTTTTTTCTTGTGTGTGCTTTTCTGTTTGTCTTAGTGGAGCAGAGCTTTCAAACCTGGACACCCACTTTTTATAAGGAGATCCTCAGATTACCCACTTCTATGAGTATACAGGCAGGGGCTGTTTTAGCCGGAGCATTTGCATTGGGAAGGTTTTTATCGGGTTTCTTCTCCAAGAAATTCAGCTGGATTTATGTTGTGTCATTTTGTGTGATAGGTTTTGCCGTAAGCTTACTATTTGTTTTACCCTTAACCCATAACACTGAAATCAGTACAGGTACAACATGGTTCAATGCCCCGGTTGTAGTCTATCTGTTTCCCCTTATGGGAGGTCTGTTGGCTCCGATCTACCCGAGCATCAATTCTGTTATTTTAGCATCCATACCTAAATATTTGCATAGTGCGATGTCCGGGCTTATTGTTGTTTTTTCCGCAATTGGAGGAACGATAGGTTCGATCATCACCGGTTTTGTATTTCAGGAATTCAGCGGGCAGCGTGCTTTTTATCTTTCATTGATACCACTCTCACTGTTGATCATATCAGCTGTTATTATGAATAAATTAAAAATAAACCCTAAAAAATAGAATGAATACACAACTTTATATCAGGGATATCCAGGCACTTTTTGATGATGTCCAAAGATCAAGGATCTTTGAAGATCAAAAGATGATGACAGATGCAGTGCCTTTATTTCCTGTCGCAGAAATCAACGAGAAGTATGAAAAGGAAAGAGTTGCAGCAGATTTTGATCTTAAAGCTTTTGTGCTTTCCAACTTTGATTTTTTGGGTGCCACAGTATCTATCCAACGGGAGGATCATTTGCCGATTGATCAGCATATAGAAAAACTATGGGATGAGCTTACCAGGACAGCTTATGAAGAAAGAGGAACACTTTTAAAGCTTCCAAAACCTTATATCGTTCCGGGAGGGCGGTTCAATGAGTTTTTTTATTGGGATAGTTATTTCATTATGCTTGGATTGCAGGTTTCAGGAAGGGTTGAAATGATGAGAAATATCGTTGAGAACTGTTCTTATCTAATTCAAAATATAGGATTTGTTCCTAATGCGAGCAGGACCCATTTCTTAAGCCGTTCGCAGCCTCCTTACTTTTCATTGATGCTTGATCTGCTTGCAGAGAGTACAGGGGATGAAAATGTTTATATCGAATATTATGATACCCTTGAAAAAGAATATGAGTTCTGGATGGATGGGGAAGAAGGTTTAAACAATGATACCCAAAGCAAAAGGGTGTTGAAAACCTACAATGGTGATATCCTGAACAGATATTATGATGCTGAAAATACGCCGCGTCCCGAGAGTTACCTGATCGATATTGAAGATCATGAAAATGCTACGGGAGAAGAGTTCTACAGAAACATCAGAAGTGGCTGTGAGTCTGGATGGGATTTTTCCAGCAGATGGTTTTCAGACGGGGAAACCATACAAAGTATAGAAACACTGAACATCTCGCAGGTAGATGTTAATTGCCTTTTGTGGCATCTTGAAAAAACTTTGGTGAAAGCTTCAGGTCTTAAACATTTTAAAGAAAAAGAAAAATATTTCAGTGAAAGGGCAGCAAAAAGGAGACAGGTAATTGATACATATTTCTGGGATCAGGATGCCCGGACTTACAAAGATTATCATATTAAGAAACACAAAAATACAGTGTCCGAACATATTGCTGCTCTTTATCCATTATTTTTAGGTCTGGCCAGCGATGAACAGGCAAAGGCGGTTTCCGAAATTATCGCTGAAAAATTCCTTTACAAAGGCGGTCTCGTTACGACAACAAAACGTTCCGGCCAACAATGGGATCTACCCAATGCCTGGGCACCTTACCAATGGCTTGGATTTGTTTCGATGAAAAATTATGGATTTACACAATTAGCTAATGATATAAAAAACAACTGGTGCTCTAATGTCGAGAGAGTTTATGCGAACACAGGTAAACTTATGGAAAAATACAATGCATTAGACAATGAAGCGATAGCCGGAGGAGGAGAGTACCCTAATCAGGATGGATTTGGTTGGACAAACGGAGTCTATTTAAAATTAAAACAATAATTAAATTCTATATGGGCATGAAAAAAAAATCAATCTTTTTACTCGCAGGAGTCGCTACGCTATATTTTAATAATGCGTATGCACAGGAAACGGTTAAGGATTCCACCAGAACAGGATCTATTGATCAGATAGTTATCACGGGTAATGCAAATCCGAAAAAGAAAATAGAATCAAGTACGGCAATTTCTACATTCAGTGCAAAAGAAATTCAAAAACAAAATCCTATCAGTGCAGCGGCATTGTTGCAGCGTGTTCCGGGTTTTGCTGTTGAAACTTCTGGTGGGGAAGTGGGAAATAACCTTTTCGCAAGAGGAATTCCTTCTGCCGGAGCATACGAATTTGTTCAGGTACAGGAAGATGGATTACCGGTTTTTGAAGATGGAGCTTTGCAGTTTGCCAATGCCGACAACTTCTTCCGGGTTGACAATTCTGTAAACCGACTGGAAGCATTAAGAGGAGGTTCGGGATCAATTTATGCTAACAACTCTCCCGGAGGGCTAATCAACTTTATTACAAGAGAAGGAACCAATGATTTCCGGGGAAGTGCTAAACTAGAAACAAGTACTTATGGATTAATGCGTACTGATGTAAACGTAGGTGGCGCTTTGGTACAGGATAAATTGTTCTTTAATATCGGAGGGTTTTACAGAACGGACAGCGGAATCAGGAAAACAGGGTTTAAGGCCAATGACGGGGGACAGATCAGGATGAACTTAAAATATGTATTTGATAAAGGATACGCAAAAGTGTATTATAAGAAACTTGATGACAGAAATACCTTTTTCTTACCGATTCCTTTAGTACAGAATGGAAATGACCTGAAAGAATTTCCTGGCTTCGATGCTAATTACGGG
Source organism: Chryseobacterium sp. LAM-KRS1 (assembly GCF_013184525.1). Classification (GTDB taxonomy): domain Bacteria; phylum Bacteroidota; class Bacteroidia; order Flavobacteriales; family Weeksellaceae; genus Chryseobacterium; species Chryseobacterium proteolyticum. Next base: position 354,290 of record NZ_JAAOIZ010000003.1, on the reverse strand, counting down.
ACATACAGTTACCGATCCATCAGCCAGCTGAATATTCCACAGCCCGGAGGAGGTTTCTTCAGAAGAAATCTGGAAGACGGAATTCATCCGAAAGTAGATGTCGTAGGAGCTGAATTCAAATATGATCTTGGAAACAATTTTACCGTTTTGAACAAGACACGATATACGAATATCAATATGAATTATACCGGTATATTTCCTGCGGGAGCACCTCAACAGGCAGGCGCTTTTGCCAACAGCAACGGAATTGCGGGAAATAATTATCAATATTCTCTGGTAAGCAACGGGGCTCTTGTAAATCCGCAGTATGTGCAGAAGCTAGGATTCTGGGCGATTGATAAGCAGATGAATAATTTTGTCAATGATTTACAGTTCAATTATAAATTTGATAAAGGAAATGTAACGGCCGGATTTTATAAATCAAACTGGAAGTCTCATCAATACTGGAACTGGAGCAATATTTTGACCACAGCCACAGACAGGCCTCAGCTTCTTAATCTGGTAGATACCTCATTGAGCCCTACTGATGTAGGATATTCTAAAACTTATAACGGGGTTACAGATATGTCTTTTCTTGTGAGGGATTCTCAAATCCAGGGAAGTTTGAATGATGTTTACTTAAATCTGGATTATAATATTACAGATAATTTAAGCTTTAACGGAGGAATTCGTTACAGCCGTGATTATTATAAAGGATATGGAGTAAATACAACAACAGCAAATCTGAATAATTCTGGATTAACGACAGATGGAACCCTTAGTTTTGCTACTACGACAGCCGACGACAATATGTCTGTACTGGGAAATAAATACAAATACTGGAATTATGATGTTAACAGAGTATCTTTTACAGTAGCTTCTAACTATAAGATCAATAAAGAAAATGCGGTTTATGCCCGCTTCTCAAATGGGTTCAGATCTCCTAATGAAGAATCATATTATAACAATATGGCAGACCTGAGCCAGATCAAACCGGTACAAACCAATCAATTGGAAATTGGATATAAGTATTACACCCGTACATTCGACATTGGAGTTATCCCGTTTTATTCAACTCTGAAAAACCTTTCTTTTACGGACGTATATTCTGACGGAACTTCAGAAAATAAATTTGCAAATACAACAAACATTGGAGTAGAGCTTGAAGGATTTGCCAGATTATTCAATAACTTTTTGGAATTATCATTCAATGGAACTTTCCAAAATCCGAAATACAAAGATTTCACAGGAAGAAATGCCGACGGATCAACATTTGATTACGATGGTAACCAGGTAAGAAGGATTCCCAAATTCTATTTTAATATTTCCCCTGCCGTTAATATTACGAAGCAGTGGAGAGCATATGTGAGCTATAATTATTATGGAAAGCGTTTCCAGGATGAGGCGAACAGTGATAAAAATATTTTGCCTTCATTCAGTGAGGTAGGGGCAGGAACTTCCTATCAGTTAGGTAATATCCGTTTTGCTGTTGACGGAACCAATATTTTCAATACCATAGGTATTACTGAAGGAGATCCAAGATCTCCGCTTACAGGAACCGGGGATATAAGAATGGCAAGACCGATCATGGGTGCTGCAGTGAGAGCATCCGTAACATTTGATTTCTAGATCTATTTCTCATATATGTAAAAACCGTCAGACCAGTCTGACGGTTTTTTTATTGAGTGTTATGACTAAAATCTATGAAAAATAAGGTATTGTTAATCTTATTTCAAAAAGGGATTATATTGTTTTTCAAAACCAATGGTCGTTGGATTTCCGTGACCTGAAAAAACCTGGGTCTCATCATCCAATATAAAAAGTTTGGTTTTAATTCCGTTGATCAGCTGTTCGTAATTTCCTTTGTACAGATCTGTTCTTCCAATACTTCCTTCAAACAAAACATCTCCGGAAATCATGAATTTCTGTTTTTCGTTGTGGAAAATAATACTTCCGGGAGAATGCCCGGGAACATGATAGATTTTGAATTTTTCACCATCAAAGTCCAGTTCGTCGCCATCATTGATATATTGAACCTCTACTTTTACAGGGTCAATATTAATTCCAAACCTCATTCCGCTCATCTGAAGCATATCCAGAATTTCCTGATCCTGCTGATGCATATGTACGGGAAGATTAAACGTATCATATGCCCACTGCAAACCAAAAACATGGTCAATGTGGGTATGGGTGAGAAGTATTTTTTGAATTTTTAGGTCGTTATCCTTAATGAAATTACTGATAAGGTTGGTTTCCTGCTCATTCATGTTTCCCGGATCAATTAACCAGGCATTTTTATGTTCATTATATAGGATGTAGGTGTTTTCGCTTGCAAAGTTGAATACAAAGGCTTGGATCTTCAGCATGTTCTGATTGTTTTTTTATCCAAAAATACGATATTCCTAAGAAAGTGGTGATTTTTCGTTATCTTCGTCATAATGAAAACATTGCGACTACTTTTACTTTCTTTAGGGGGATGGGTGTTCGGACAGAACATCCAGAGCATTCAGCTTTTTAATCCTCAAACCAATGATGAAACTCCTGTGATCAATTTTAATCAGACATTGGTTCTTAGTTTTGATGATCTTACAAATGCCAGTGAGATCTACAGGTATACCATAAAACACTATGACCGCAACTGGAATGATGATAATCTTTTCTTTACGGAAATTGCTAATGGAAGTCTTAATGGCTTATTGGATAAATTTGAATATTCATTCAATACGCTTCAGGCTTATACTCATTATAAACTCGTGTTTCCTAATGATAAAATACAACCGAAAATCTCCGGAAATTTTGAACTGATTGTGTACAAAGATTCTGCGGATAAACCTCTTTTTAAAAGAAGATTTTATTTGGTTGAAGACAATGTTTCACTGGCCTTAAATGTATCGAGGATCACCGATAAAAACCCGAACATCAATCAAAGGGTAGAGGTGCAGGCATTAGCAAAAGGAAATGATCTGTCGTCAAATGTAAATTCAATGACATTGAATGTCATGCAGAATAACAATCCCAATGTGGCTGTTAACAATCTGAAGCCCAGTTCCACTCTTGGGAATAAATTACTTTTCCAACAGATGAGCCTCACGTTCCCCGGAAATAATGAGTTTTATTATTTTGATAATAAAAACATGAATATGGCTGCTGACATGGTTCGAGCTACGGAAGTAAAAGACGGAGTGAATCAAACATACCTGCATCCCGTATGGGCTTTTCCTTTGAATTACCAATACCAGCCTGATGTAAACGGAGCTTATTACTTCAGAAGAAATGACCTGGGACTTGAGAGAAATGCAGAAAGGGAAGCGGATTATTCATGGGTATATTTCTCTTTGGACTCAGATCCTGTAGACAAGGAAATTTATGTATTGGGAGGTTTCAATAATTTTATGCCCAGCAAGCTGAATCAAATGCAATACGATGCTGCAACTAAGAAATATGTGGCGAAGATCTTTCTTAAGCAGGGCTTCTACAACTACATTCTAGCAACAAAAGAGAGTAATGGAACCTTGAATTTTGGTGAAATCAACGGAAACTTCTGGCAAACAGAGAATCTATATCAGGCATTTTTATATTATGCTCCTTTTGGGAGAAATTATGATGGTCTGATGGGATATGGAGAATTCAGAACTCCAATCGGAAAATAGGCTTACACTAAAATGAGTCAAAATATACAATCCTCTCAACGGATAAAAAAAAGAGCTACCTGCTTCAGGATGGCTCTTTTTTTTATAACACCATAAGGAGAGGGACTTTTATGAAATTCTAGGATGATTTTGTTAAATAAATTAATATGCATTGCATATTGAAAAAATATTTCACTTAATTATGATTTTTAACTTAATTTATTCATTAAAAGTGAGTTGTGTTTTAAAATAATAGTTAATTAGTTTTCTTTTGTTTGAAATGGGAATTATATTTTATTGATCGATTTCTTATATCGGTTGAATATTTTTTATTGGTTTTGATTTTTTATTGTGAAAAGTCCATAAATTCGCTAGACAATTAACAGATACTTTATGAAAACAAAATTTATCTTAGTGGCAAGTATTGCCGCTTGCTCTTTTGTATTTGGGCAAGACAAACCGTCAAAATTGATTTCTGGTAAAAACGGATTACACGCAGAGCTTATGAGATTTGATAAAAATGGACCTTCTTTTCAGGGAAGTCCGGTTTTGTTTGATGAAACTTCTCAAAGGTATATCCCTGCTGAAGCAAAAAAACTCAGCACAGAAAAGGACAGGTTGGGATTTGAAACACATAGATTTCAACAAACTGTCAACAGCATCCCCGTTGAATATGGAACAATAGCTGTTCAGACCAAAGGCGGAAAAATTGTGGGTGAATCAGGAAAATGGATTCTTAAAGTTCCTGAGAAACTTGAAAAAAGCACAAATATTTCCGAAGATATAGCATTGCAAAATGCATTGTCATTTGTGGGAGCAGATTCATACAAATGGCAGAATAAAGAGGAAGAAGATTTTATTAAAAAAGAATCCAATGATCCTAACGCTAGTTTTGCCCCGAAAGCAGAGTTGGTTTATTACTCTGATCCTACTGATGAAAAGCTTCGTGATTTGAAATTAGCCTATAAGTTTGATATTTATGCGGAAAAGCCTCTTAGCAGACAGTATGTTTTTGTAGACGCTAAGAACGGGAAGATCCTGGGAACTGATGCGATAATTCATGATGTGAATGCTCCGGGAACTGCTACTACAGGGTATAGCGGAAACCGAAGTATTGTTGCAGATTCGTATAATGGAAGTTACAGATTGAGGGAAACCGGAAGAAATGCAGGGAGTGGAGCAGGGACTGCTGTAGAAACATATAATTTAAAGAAGGGAACCAATTACTCATCAGCTGTAGATTTTACGGATGCTGATAACAATTGGAATAATGTAAATGCGAACAAAGATCAGTATGCTACTGATGCCCACTGGGGAGCAGAAGCAACATTAGATTACTTATACACAAAATTTAACAGAAAAAGTATTGACAACAATAATTTTGCTATAAAATCTTATGTTCACTATTCTACCAATTATACAAATGCATTTTGGGACGGATCCAGAATGACATATGGTGATGGCGCCTCTAATACCACTGGCGGATTGCCATTAACAGCTCTGGATGTTTGTGGGCACGAAATTACCCACGGAATGACTTCTAAAACTGCAAACCTTGCCTATCAAAGGGAGTCAGGTGCATTAAATGAAGGTTTCTCAGATGTATTTGGAAACTCAATAGAATTATGGGCGAGACCTTCACAGGCAAGCTGGAAATTAGGAGAAGATTTTAATTATGTTATCAGAGATATGTCTAATCCTAATGCTTACCGTCAGCCTGATACGTATAAAGGAACGTATTGGAAAGATGCGAGCAGCTCTTGTACTCCTCAGGGAAATCCTAATTTACCTGGATATAACGACTATTGTGGAGTACATACCAATTCAGGAGTTCTTAACTTTTGGTATTACTTGTTAGTAACCGGTGGTTCAGGAACTAATGATAACGGTTTTGCATACAATGTTTCAGGAATAGGATTGGATAAAGCGGGAGCTATTGCTTACAGAACATTGACTTCTTATCTTACTTCTTCATCTACTTATGCCAATGCAAGAACTTCTTCATTACAAGCTGCAGCAGATCTTTATGGTACAGGTAGTAATGAAGTTACTCAGGTAACCAATGCCTGGAATGCCGTAGGAGTTGGAGGTGGTACTTCCTCTGCAGGACGTGCTGTTGCTGAGCCAAATACTTCGCTATACACCATTAGTCCAAATCCGGCGACTGATAAATTTACAGTAATATTTGAAGGTAAAGCAGGAAAAGGAGTTGTTGAGGTAGTAAGCTTAACAGGTAAGAAAGAAATTTCTGAAAAAGTAGAGCTTACAGACGGGGTTAATAAACTTGGTTTACAGATTCCATCTACAATGCTTCCTGGAGTATATGTTGTAGTGGTTAATGGCCAGAAAGCTGGGAATTTAATCAAAAAATAATCTTAATATATTTAATTACAGAAAGGACATAAGAATTTCTTATGTCCTTTCTTTTATTATATTGATCTGAATTTTATACGAAATAGAACTCATTCAGTTTTTCTTCACATAGCGTTTTTACAACATCAATCCAGCGATCTTCATCATTTAAACACGGTATATAATGGAAGTTTTCTCCACCGCCATGTAAAAACTGTTCTTTGCCTTCTACTGAAATTTCTTCCAGGGTTTCAAGACAATCTGAAACGAATGCCGGGCAAACAATAGCCAGATTTTTGACTCCTTTTTTAGGGATTGTTTCTAACGTTTCATCGGTATAAGGTTCTATCCACTTATCCTTTCCCAGTCTGGACTGAAATGAAACAATAGTTTTTTCTTTGGGTAATCCCATTTTTGCAATAACAGTTTCAGTGGTCTTATAGCACTGATGTCTGTAGCAACGGGCATTATGGCCTTCTATTGTACTGTTAATGCAGTTGGAATCATCGATCTTACACGTGTGGGAAGGGTCTGTTTTATAGATATGTCTTTCCGGAACTCCATGATATGAAAACTGCAAGGCATCGAAATTTTCAGGAAGTTTTTCCTTGATACTTTCTGCTAGGCAGTTGATATAAATATCTCTATCGTAAAAAGGCTGGATATAATTGATTTTTACAGTCGGGAAAGTTTTCTTTCTTACTTCTTCTGCCTTTTCAATCACCGTTTCCGTCGTACTCATAGCATATTGGGGATATAATGGGAAAAGAACAATTTCGGAAACGCCCTGATCAACCAGTTTTTGAATCCCGGCTTCGATACTCGGCTGTGCATATCGCATTCCGATTTCCACAGGAACGTCAACCAACTTCTGTAACTTCTTCTGAATCTTCTCAGTGATCACTATCAATGGTGAACCTTCATCTGTCCATACGGTTTTGTAAGCTTCAGCAGATTTGGCCGGTCTTGTATTGAGTATAATACCACGCACAAGGAGAGCTCTGAAAATCCAGCGATAATCTATAACCCTTTCGTCCATTAAAAACTCATCAAGATATTCCTTTACATCGTTTACAGCTGTAGATTTGGGAGAACCAAGATTTACAAGTAAAATTCCTTTTTTAGCCAATTTTTTTATTTTAATTATGAAAAATAGAGTTTTCGAAACTGATCATCAATTTTGATATCATCGCAAAGGTATTATTTTCAATGTTACCATTTTCATCAAATTTACCTTTGATCCCTTTTATAAGGAGTTGATGATCACTCTCCGTTGCAGCACCGAGTGTTCTTAAAATCAGTAAAAGTTCTTCATGTGCTTTTTCTCCCTGAGCCGAAGCTGTAATAACAGCCACAGGTTTTTCAGAAAAGATCGTAGTGGATACACACCATTCCAGAAGGTTTTTTAATCTGCTTGGAATACTGAAAATATATTCCGGTGTAGAAAATAATACACCTGCAGAACCTTTAATATCTTCTCTGATCTTTAAAATTTCTACAGGTGTATTATGATCCGTTTGTTGCGTGTCAAAATGAGGAAAAATGGAAAGATCGTCGTAAATCTCGAAATCAATGCTGCTCGTTTTAATGGCGTGCTGTATAAGTTTCCAATTACTGGAGTTCTTTGTGGCACTACCAATGATTACTACGATTTTCTTTCCTCCAGACATCAATTATCCATTTACAGCTTCCACTCTTTCTACCAAATCAGGAACGAATTGTTTTAAAATATTTTCGATTCCGTTTTTTAGGGTAGCAGTAGAACTTGGACATCCTGAACATGCACCCTGTAACAGCATTTTCGCTGTTTTGTTGGCTTCGTCATATTCCATTAATGAAATTTTCCCGCCATCATTTTCCACTGCCGGTGCAACGTATTCATTTAATATATCAGAGATTTTCTGTTCATCATCCGTATAATCCCTGTTGATGATTTTTTCTACCGGATTCTCGTGCTTCTGAGGTTCAAGGTTTGAAATCTCACCCCCGTTCTGAAGATATTCAGCAATAAGCCCGCGTACAGCCATCATAACCTGATGCCATTCTACAGAATCGTTTCTTGTTACTGCAACGAAATTATCAGAGATAAATACTTCTTTGGCAAAATCAAATTCCTTAAAGATAGCCTGAGCTAAAGGAACTCCATCAGCTTCAGTTCTTGATTTAACCTCTACAAAACCATCCAGTAATAATTTGCTGGAAACAAATTTCATCACATTAGGATTAGGAGTCATCTCTGCATAGATCTGATACATTTCCTTTTTCTTCTGAAGGTAAACCCTTGGGTTAGCAAGCAATTCATCTTCAATTACATTTTTAAGACTTTCAGCAACATGCTCCCACTCTACAGTATCTTGTTTTGCAACAGCCACAAAATTAGCCGTAATGAAAATTCTCTCTACAAAAGGGTAGTTGAAAAGTTCCTGAGCAATAGGAATTTCTGAAATATCTGAACTTCTGTCCAATTCAAGAGACCCGGGAATCAAATTGTAATCAGCAACAAATTTCATCACTTTTGGGTTTTCTGTTGGCTCTATAAGTATCTTACGCATTTTTTCGTTAAATTTGAGATACAAAAATACGCAATTAGAAATTAGGAGGGAGAAGGAAGAAGTTAGATTTTTGCTATCACTGTAATTTAAAAATAGTGATTGCTTCACCTGATTTCAGAAGTTACTCATTTTCAAAATATCAAATTAACAATATGACACTTATAAAAGAACTTTTGGGCAAAGCACCACAAATAGGGGAAAATACTTTTCTGGCAGAAACGGCAACTATCATTGGAGATGTTACTATGGGAAAAGAATGCAGTGTATGGTATAATGCAGTAATACGGGGAGATGTTAACTACATAAAAATGGGGGATAAGGTAAATGTCCAGGATAACGTCATGCTACACTGTACATATGAAAAATATCCATTGGTTATAGGAAATAACGTTTCTATAGGGCATAACGCCATTGTGCACGGATGTACGGTTCAGGATAACGTTCTGATCGGAATGGGAGCAATTGTGATGGATGACTGCCTTGTGGAAGAAAATTCAATAATTGGTGCAGGATCGGTTGTTACTCAGGGAACGCATATTAAATCCGGAGAAGTATGGGGTGGTGTACCGGCCAGGAAAATAAAAGATATTTCCTCCCAGTTGCTTGAAGGAGAGGTTAACAGGATTGCCGATAATTATGTGAAGTATTCCTCATGGTATAAGGAATAAGATTAAAAATATGATATAAAAAAATGCTCTGTCAGATGACAGAGCATTTTTTTATCCTTAGTAAAAACTCCTGTTAATGTATATAAAAATATTGTTTTATTGTCCTTCAAATATGAGCTCGGCTTTTCCATTCTTGCATTTTATGCCCTTGGGTTCCGCAATTACAGAACAATCCGAAGTAATCCCGTATTTGGTATTAAACTCTGCTTCTTTTTTATTGTAGCCTTCTATTAAAGGTAAAATCTGCTCCTCTGAAACTTTAGGATAAGCAATGTAAAATTTAGGACCACCACAAGCTTTTGCTCCCATCGGTGCTATTTTCCAGTCATCAGGATTACTGCATTTTTCCTTGGCAATTTCTGATTCTACTACTGCTTTTGCTTTTTCCAATTGAACTTCATCATATTTCTTGCTGTTTTCATCAGCGGGTCTTTCTGAAATATCTTTAGGTAAATTATCTGTTATATTTTTTGTGCCACAAGAAGCCAAAGCCATTGCTATACATAGTGATATCACAGAAATCTTAGCGGGTACTTTTCCCATATTAGTTTTTATCTTTAAAAAACGAACTCAAAAGTTATGCCACAAGAGCGATTTCAAATTCATTTTCCGTAATTTTGAAGACGATGAACAATCATTTTTTTGACATAATAGAGCACACCAACAGAAGTGTTTTCCTCACCGGAAAAGCAGGAACAGGTAAAACAACTTTTCTGAATGATTTTGTAAAAAGGACCAAGAAGAAGCACATTGTGATAGCACCTACAGGGATTGCTGCCATTAATGCAGGTGGAGTTACCATTCATTCCATGTTTGGGCTGCCATTACGAACATTTTTACCTACCACAGAAAGAATCGATGGAAGTTTAGCAAATAATATTGCTGATCTGATGCCTCATTTTAAGTACCGTAAGGATAAACTCAAGCTTTTAAGGGAAATAGAAATTATCATCATCGATGAGGTCTCGATGCTCAGAGCTGATGTCCTGGACATGATGGACTTTTCCTTAAGATTTGTCAGAAGAAATAATCAAAGATTCGGAGGGGTTCAGATGCTGTTCATTGGAGACTTGTATCAGCTGCCGCCGGTGGTAAGAGATGAACATATCCTGAAGATGTATTATCAGTCTCCTTTCTTTTTCGATAGCCTTGCAATCAAGGAAATTCCTTTGATTACTATTGAATTGACAAAAGTCTACCGTCAGTCCGATCAGGAATTTCTGGAAATCCTGAATGCTATCCGGGATGGCGATATCGCCAATATTGATTTTGAGCATCTTAATGAGAGGTATGACCCCGATTTCGAAACGGGACAGGATTCTTATGTCTATCTGTGTTCTCACAATAAAATGGCAGATGAGATCAATCAGAAAAAACTCGCAGAAATAAAAGTTGATCCCAGCACTTATGAAGCGAAACTCTTTGGGGAATTTAAAGAAAATCAGTTTCCGAATGATCAGTTTCTGGAGCTGAAGATAGGAGCTCAGATTATGTTTATCAGAAATGATATTTCTCCCGAAAAGAAATATTTTAATGGAAAGCTCGGGGAAATTGTGGGACTGGATGAAAATGAGATTCGTGTAGCTTTAGAAGGAAGTGAAAGAGAAATCGTTGTCAAAAGAGAAGTATGGGAACAGAAAAAATATTTCCTGGATACTGATAAAAATATTAAAGAAGAGGTTTTAGGAAGCTTTGAGCAATTTCCTATAAAACTGGCATGGGCAGTTACCATCCACAAAAGCCAGGGATTAACCTTTGATAAGGTAATTATTGATGCCGGAAAAAGTTTTACGGCAGGGCAGGTGTATGTTGCCTTATCACGATGCAGGACATTGGAGGGGATTGTTTTAAAATCAAAAATTACTCCTGAAGTCATATTTAAAGATACTAGGATACTTCAATTCCAGGGCGACACTTTTGCTAATGATCATGTAGAAGATATTTTAAACAGAGAAAAATACGATTACAGTATTAAAAAAGTGCTTCGTACAATTGATAGTTTATGGTTTCTGAAAGAAGTTGAAGAATGGAATAAGCTGTCTGTCGCTACAAAAAATATTGATCATGTAAAAACCAACCAGCTCTATCTTCAGCTAAAGCATGAAATCGTTCAGCTTGGAAAGATTTTTGGAAAACTGGAAAGGGTATTAACTCAAAAAATAGAGCTTCTTCTTGATAAGAAAGAGGAATGGTCTGAAATTGAAAATAAGGCAAAAGGGGCTGTTAATTTCTTTTTTGCCGAGATACGCGACAAGGTTTTTAATCCTTTGAAAGATTTTTATGCTGAAATAAAAGGAGCAAAAGGGCTTAAGCAATATAATGAAGAATTTAAAGACTGGCTGGAAGATATTGAAGAATACCTGAATAGCCTGAAAGATATTCATTTGCTGGATACTAAACTTCTGGATGAGAAAAACAACCAGGAGGTCAGCCTGAAAATTGCCAAAGTTCCATCTCAGGTGCTTACCTTTCAACTATTTGAGCAAGGAAAAACAATTGGTGAAATCTCACTGGAAAGAGGGCTTGTAAAAGAAACCGTTATCGGGCACCTGGCGAAATTTGCAGAACAAGGTTTACTGGATATCTCCAGAGTCATTACTTCAGATAAGATTAAAGCTTTTGAGAAAGAATTTTACCAGAAACCGCACGAGACATTGACGGAATGGAAGAATGCTTTGCCGAATGATTTTGAATTTAATGAGATAAGAATTCTGATCAACCACTATAATTACAAAAAGGAAAAGAATTCCTAAGAATTCTTTTCCTGTCTATAGCATATTGAAAATTAAGGGTACATTGCATTGATCGTATTGATGTCTCCTGTCGTAAAGCCTGTCCTGTTGTAGGTGAAATTGGTATTATCCGCTTTTTTAATGGTAGGTAATCCATTTTTAGAATACGAGGTTGGCCAGTACATCATCACTGAATTAATATTGAAAGGCCCGATATCTGTTCCCGAATTATAAATATTGAAATTATAAGCTTGCCCGCTTTGGATATTATCCCATTGGATGCTTACATATTGATCCCGGTCTTTACGGCAGTGCTCATGATAAAGCCCTACAGTATGTCCCATTTCATGGATCACTGATGCCGTAGAAATATTCTGATCCAATTAGATGTTTTGTTTACCTCCCTGGTATCCGATATGGGCCCACCCGTCATATCCGGAAGAGCTTCCGAAAATAAATTCTACATAATTGGATTGATTGGTACGGGGAATCCATTGGGTATTGGTTTTTGTATTATACTCATTGACTGCTGAAGTAATCTTATTTGCATTAATAGACCCCATATTGCTGGCTACGGTATAGTAAATTTTGCCATTCGGCCACCTTGACAAAGTTGCTCCACCTTTATTTGCAGAATTATCTTCCGCTAATTGTTTATCGGATAACACGATGTCTCCCTGGAAAAAATTCATTCCATTCTTTCTCTCGTAGGTAATAACCTGTCCTCCTAATTTGCCCTGTTTAATATTAGCTGAATTGAAAGCATCAGTTTGTGCTTCCGTCATCATTTCTTCATTGTTTTTACTGCATGATGTAAGAATCAAGGCAACAATCAGGCTGATCGATAGATTTCTTTTGGTTAACATTCTGCTTAAGAATGTTTTTTCAAATCGTTTTTTCATAATAATATTTTTTGTGGTATTAAACTATAATCCAATATGATAGGATCATATACAAATTTAATATTTTATTTCTCTTATATATGATTTATTTGTATGGATGCAATATAAATTTTACTGATTGTTGATTTTTTTGATACTACAGACTTTTAAAAAGAGGATTTGGAAAAGTATTTTTCGATCTCATTTTTAGAAATACATAAGAAGTCCGGATAAGGATTTTTAATAGTTTTTGCCTGAAATAGGTCATCAGACTTATCAATTACAAAAAGTAACTAATGCAGTTTTTATGTGGTAAATTTGTATGTTTTTAAATCTCAATTTATAATTACGAAATTGGCAAAGGAGGTTTCAGATCTTCTTTAGAAAATAATGATCATCTATGAAAAATTTTGAAATATCTGTTTTGGATCTTGCTCCGGTAAAGCAGGGAAAAAGCATCCACGATACCTTTCAGGACAGTCTGTCCCTGGCAAATTATGCTGAAAATATCAATTATAAAAGATTTTGGCTGGCAGAACACCATAATATGGCAAGCATAGCCAGTTCGGCTACCTCTGTTCTTATTGGTTTTATTGCAAATGGAACCCAAAAAATAAGAGTAGGGTCGGGAGGGGTTATGCTTCCCAATCACAGTTCACTGGTCATCGCCGAACAATTCGGGACACTTGAGTCTTTATTCCCAGGCAGGATTGATCTTGGGCTTGGAAGGGCTCCCGGAACGGATGGCATTACCGCCCAGGCACTGGGAAGGAATCCTGCAATTATCAACGAACAATTTCCCAGACAGATTCTGGAACTGCAAAGATATTTTTCCAAAGAAAATTCCAACTCTTTAGTTCGTGCGATTCCTGGTGAGGGACTGGATATTCCATTGTATATCCTGGGTTCGAGTACTGACAGTGCATGGCTTGCAGCAGAATTGGGCCTTCCATATGCTTTTGCGGGACATTTTGCCCCTGAACAGATGGAAATGGCTTTCAGTATTTACAGAGAACATTTTGAGCCATCCAAACAGCTTGACAAGCCTTATATTATGGCCTGTGTGAATGGAACTGCCGCAGAAACTTCAGAAGAGGCTCATCAGCTTTCTACCACATTATTTCAGGCATTTCTTAATATTATCAGAAATGATAGAAAGCCATTTGCTCCTCCAGTGGCGGATATGGATGATATATGGTCGCCTATGGAAAAATCGGCTGTGCTACAGAAATTGAGATACAGTTTTATCGGGGATCAATCTGAAATTGAAAAAAAATTAAAAGACTTCCAGGAAAAATTCAATGTAGACGAGCTTATCATCAATTCTCATATTTATGATCATCAGAAAAGACTTGATTCGTACGGGATTTTCAGAAAAGCTATGGACTCTTTAATCATAAAATAACAAACCATTTATATTAATTGGCGATGCCTTTTTTTATGAGTATCTTTGCAAAAATTTAAAGTAAAAATGTCTGATATTAAATTAAATACTATTCCTGAGGCTATTGAAGACCTTAAAAATGGTAAAATAATCATAGTAGTGGATGATGAGAACAGAGAAAATGAAGGAGATTTTCTTTGTGCTGCAGAACTTACAACTCCTGAACTGATCAACTTTATGGCAGTGCACGGGAGAGGACTTATCTGTATGCCTCTTCCTGAAAAAAGATGTGATGAACTAGGTCTTGACATCATGGTGAGTAGAAGCAGTGATCCTAAAGAAACAGCTTTTACAGTTTCCGTGGACCTTTTGGGAAATGGAACGTCAACCGGAATTTCAGCAGGTGACAGAGCTAAAACCATTCTTGCTTTAATGGACGAAAAATCCAAACCTACTGACTTTATGAGACCGGGACATATCTTTCCGCTTCGTGCAAAGAAAGGGGGAGTACTAAAAAGAGCCGGACATACTGAAGCGGCTATTGACCTTACACATTTGGCAGGTTTAAAAGAAGGTGGAGTAATCTGTGAAATTATGAATGAAGATGGCACGATGTCCCGTCTTCCCGACTTGTACGCATTTGCTCAGAAGCATGATATGAAGATTGTATCAATTGAGGATCTTATTCACTATCAGCTTAAAAAAGGAAATTTAGTTGACAGAATAGAAGAAAGAAAAGTGAAAACCCATTATGGGGAATTCGATTTTTATGCATTCAGGGAAACCTCTAATGAGCAGATTCATTTTGTACTGACCAAAGGTGCATGGACTATAGATGAACCGGTATTGGTAAGAGTACAGTCTTCTGATTCTTATTTTGATGTTTTAACAAGACTGAATAATGGGGAAACTCCGTTATTGGAGAAAGTAACCAAAATGATCAATGAAGAAGGGAAAGGAGTTATTATTTTCATTAATAATGTTTCCAATTCTGAAAACACATTGAAAAAATTACAGCAGTTCCTAGATTATCAGGATGGTCAGCAGCAACATCCGACATTAGCCTATAATTACAGGGACTACGGTATCGGAACACAGATTCTGAAAAACCTGGGAATTAATAAATTCAAAGTACTTACCCAGAATCCTGATGTAAAACCTCAGGTAGGAGGATATGATGTGGAAGTTACTGAGATGGTGAAATTATAGAAATATCTACGACATTTCAATATAAAAAATGGCTTGAGTAATCAAGCCATTTTTATTTCGTCAAAATTTCTGAAACCATTCAGGAAATCTTTGATATTCATTCTTTTTTTACCTTCCAGTTGGAGTTCTAATGGCTCATAGATTCCGTCCTGGGTATAAATTTTAAAAGTATTTTTGGATATCTCCAGTGTTCCGGGAGTTTCATTATGATGGGAAACCTCAAATTTTCCTCCAAAAATCTTTAATCCTTTATCTTCTTCTCCAATCTTCAGGGTCGTAAAAGCAGCAGGATACGGGGACATTCCCAGAATAAACTGATGGATGACTTTAGACGGAGCATTCCAGTTGATTTTAGTATCTTCTTTAAAAATTTTAAAGGCATTTTTAGGATGCTCAACCTGTGGTTGAGGTATTTCCTTAATAGAGTTTTCAGCAAGGCCATCCAAAGTACGTACAACAAGCTTTGATCCTATTTGCATTAATCTGTCGTGAAGACTTCCCGCGTTCTCATCCGGCAGCAACTGTAATTCTTCCTGAAGAAGGATATTTCCTTCGTCTATTTTTTCGTTGATAAAGAAAGTAGTTACCCCTGTCTTTTGTTCACCATTAATTACAGCATAATTAATAGGGGCTGCACCTCTGTAATCGGGAAGGAGGGAAGCGTGAAGATTGAATGTCCCTATTCTTGGCATTTCAAAAAGAACTTTGGGCATCATTCTAAAAGCAACAACCACAAATACATCAGCATTCAGATCTTTGATTTGTTGTAAGAATTCAGGATTTCTTAATTTTTCCGGCTGGAAAACAGCAAGGTTATGTTCTTCAGCATATATTTTTACAGGAGACTGATGGATTTTCTGGCCCCGTCCGCTCGCTTTATCGGCAACTGTTACAACACCAACTACTTCATGATGAGACTGGTGAATAGCTTCTAAAGCAGTTTTAGCAAATTCGGGAGTACCTAGAAAAACGACTTTTAATGATTTCATACTGCAAAGATAAGTTTTTAGTTGAAGTTGAATGGTGGGAATTTAGAAGTTAGAGGTTAGAGGTTAGAGGTTGCTAATTGAAAACTCATTAGAAATATTAATTTTTATCATTAATACATAAATACATAACTACATAAATACATTTTTCAACTAAGCCAAAGCATACGTCCTGAAATTCAACATTTTTACTTTTCCGGAGTCCAATAGAAAAATTAGGTTTTCTAAGATGTTCTCTTTGGAATGATAACTCAGCTGGATGGAAAGCTCTTCAATAGTAGCGGGTCTCTTAGCCAATAATGTTATCAGCTGAGTCGATATATTCTTTCCAAAGATGGTTTGTTTATTCTTTTCGCAAATAGAACATTGCCCACAGGTTTTTGAATTTTTCTCTCCAAAATAGGACAAGATAAGCTTCATTTTGCAATAATCTTTGTTTTCTACATAAAACTTCATCTCCTCCCATTTTTGGATTTTATTTCTTTGAATATGTTCAAAAAGCTTCCAGTAGGCGCCATTGATGGTTCTTTCATCCCGGGGTTTTAAAAACTTAATACTGGATAGGGCTCCGTCTACATATTCGAGATAATTTTTTTGCTGAAGTTCTTTAAGACGTTCCTTTATTAAAGGAATTGCAATTCCAATTTTGTTGCTTACATTTTGTTCACTGAACATTACTTTATGAGTTGTTATTCCTGATACAGTGCGTAGCATAAGCTCGATAAAGTAAGCATCTTTTTTAGGAAGCTGATCTATTTCATCCGCCTGTATCAGCAACTCAAGTGAAGATAAACTTTTGTTGTCGTTGTGATAGATGATTTCCTGGTTATGAAGAAAGTTCAGAACGTTTTTAATCTTGGCAACAGATAATTTTGTAAAATTCTGAATACCATTCATGTTCAATTGAAATACTTTTTCAGGAAGTTCATATTCGGCAACCTGAAAAACTGAGTAAAGGTAACTGATGATCTTCAGAAACTCTGCTTTGTTAGGAATCTGATTTTTTAATATCTGTTCAAAATTTACAATTTCCTGTTGGTTCCATAATAAATATGCAAAACTATCCTGCCCGTCTCTTCCTGCCCGTCCTATTTCCTGATAGTAATTTTCAAGCGATGGAGAAGGGGAGTAATGAATTACAAACCGGACATTATCCTTATCGATTCCCATACCAAAGGCATTAGTTGAGATCAGAACATAATCATTACGGGTGTTCCATAAATGTTGTTTAGCATTTTTTTCTTTTGTGGATAATCCTGCGTGAAAGTAATCTACATTTTTCAGCTGATTCCTGTGCAGAAATTCCGTAAGCAGTTCAGCTTCTTTTCGGGTACGGACATATATAATTCCTGAGTCATTATTGTACTTTAAAATATCATAAATCCGCTGGTATTTATCGGACACTTCTTCAGTAAAGATCCGTATATTTTCTCTTTTAAAACTTTTTTGAAAAACTACAGGATTGATCAATCCCAGCTTTATCTTTATTTCTTCTAAAACTTTTGGGGTAGCAGTAGCAGTTAAAGCAAGGCATGGGATGTCGGGATTATTTTTTCTGAATTCCTTTATATTCTGATAGCTTGGACGGAAATCCTGTCCCCATTCCGAAATACAGTGTGCTTCATCTACAGCAATAAACGAAAGCTGTATTTCTTCCATATTCTGGATAAACTGTCTGTTCGTTAATCTTTCCGGTGAAACGTAAAGCAGCTTGGTTAATCCGTCTTTGCATCGGTTAAAAATAACTTCTGCATCATAGTCATCAAGTTCCGAAGACAGATATTCCGCTTCAATTCCTCTGAATTTAAGCTGATTTACCTGATCCTTCATCAGGGCAAGCAAAGGAGAGATTACGAGGCATACACCTTCCCGGAACAAAGCCGGAAGCTGATAGCATAGTGATTTTCCCGCTCCTGTAGGAAGTAAAACCAGTGTATCTTTTTCGTTAATAATAGAATTAATAATTTCTTCCTGAGAATCTCTGAAACTATCGTATCCCCAGAAATATTTAAGGGTCTTATATTTTAACTGGTCAAAATCGCTTGAAGAAATCATGGCATAAAAATAAGGAAAGTATCACAACAAAAAAAGTCACGCAATGCGTGACTTTTGTATAATGAATAAATAGTTTATTATTTAGCCTCGAAGTAAACTCTTCTGTTTGCTCTGTTTTTCCATTCAGGGCATTTAGTAGCTGGTTCACATTCAGGATATTTAAGGTCTTTTTCACCTTTACCGATAGCATTTAACTTACCTGTCTGAACACCATTTTTGATTAAGTAATTCTTAACGTTATTTGCTCTTCTTTCAGATAATTTTTTGTTGTAAGCATCAGTTCCTCTTGTATCTGTTGCTCCAATTACGTTATAAGAACCAGTTGATTGATTGATATAAGTAACTGCATTGTTAAGGATTGGTGTATTTGAAGGTAAGATTCTGTCAGAATTTAAATCGAATTCAATTCCTTCAAGAGTTCTTTCTTCTTCTTTTACAGGTCCTGTAGTTGCTGTAGGACAACCGTTGTTTTCAACAGGTCCAGGAACAGTAACACACTTATCGTAAAGATCGATTACCCCATCAAGGTCTGTGTCAAGGGCAACACCTGCACCGTCCACTCTTGCTCCGGCAGGAGTATCAAGCTGTCTGTCCCAATCGTCACAAACTCCGTCATTATCAGCATCTCCTTTTTTACAAACTTCGATATCCTGGTTTTTGTTAGCCAAAACATCTAATTTATAATAGATTTCCTGTAATGGGTCATGCCACATTAAATGAGACTCGTGTTTTCCTAATTTTAAAGAAACCCCTAAAGTAGCATTGAAGAAATTATCAGATGTTCCTTCTTCTCTTTGGTTGATTGCACTGTATGGTGCACCTCCACCGTCGAAAGAATCATCACCTGTAACTACATACATTACCCTACCTTCGATGTCTAAGCTTCTGTTTACTTTGAATTTAAGACCTGCTCCGGCTTGTCCAAACAGAGAGTTGAATTTAAAAGGTTTAACTTCTGTCATTAGCTTTTGCCCAGAAGGATCTTTTAAATAAGCTCTATATGCTAGAGTACCGATACCTGCATACCCGTGAAGCGCCCATCTGTAAGTTGAGTGATTATCAACTCTTCTTAATAAATTAGAGAAGTTAACATCCCCCAAGATTGAGATCGCATCGTATTGAGTTCTTGCACCAATTCTGTCTCTTACAGCTAAATCAGTAGGAGCTGAATTTTTTGTGTTGAAGAATCCTTGTCTGGTCTCTCCTCTGTCGTATTGTAAGTTAATACCAAAAGCATGAGTAATAGCTTTATCGATACTTACATATGCAGAATATCCGAAAAGATTTTTACCATTACCATTTTTGATAGATGTTAAATCCGCTGATTGCATTAATGGTACCCCGGCACCAAATGAAATCGCCCAGTCGTTGAATCTTTTAGACTTCTGTGTAAAAGGGGATACATTGGCAGAACCCGAAGAAAATGTATTAGGATATTCTCCTTTTGAAACTGCCGTTGAGTCTTGAGCAAAAGAAGCTGTTGGAACAGCTAATGCTAATGCTACAATTGCTAAACTTAATTTCATAGTGTATTTTTTTTATTTAGTTAATTAAATGATTTCTTTAGTCGTTGTGATTACTTTCCTGTCGGACAACCGTTGTTTTCAGCAGGTCCCGGAACTGTAACACATTTATCATACAAATCAATAACGCCATCAAGGTCCATGTCTAATGCAACACCAGCACCATCTACTCTTGCACCGGCAGGAGTATTAAGTTCTCTGTCCCAATCGTCACAAACTCCGTCGTTATCGTTGTCTCCTTTTTCACAAACTACAAGATCAGTTGTCGCTTTTTCTAGCTCTTCTGTTCTGTAATAAGCTTCCTGTAAAGGATCATGCCATGCCAGATGCGACATATGTTTTCCTAATTTAAAGGATACCCCTAAGTTTACAGTCCACATATTATCAGATCTTGATTTGTTGATCATGTTGTACTTAGATACTTTAGATGCAGGATCATAATCAGCAGGTCCGGCATTACCTCCACCGTCGAACTCGTCATCACCACTGATGATATACATTGTTCTGGCTTCAATATCGATAAGTTTTGAAACGTTATATTTCACTCCAAACCCGAATTGGTAGAAAATAGAGTTGATGTCTATATCCTGTTTGATAAATAAAGGAACTCTTCTTGGAGCATTACTCCATCTGAATTCGTTGTTGTCATGCAGGGAAGTGTTATATCCCATAACACCAATTCCCCCATATCCATGGAAAGCCCATCTGTATGGAGAATGATTATCAACTCTTCTTAATAGATTTGAGAAATTTACATCCCCCAATAAAGCTATCTGATCGTATCTTGTGTTGGCTACACCCACTCCAGCAGCTACACCGGCAGCACCGGCTAATTTAGCTTTTTGATTCGTTTCTCCTCTCTGGTAGATAAGGCTTACCCCAAAAACGTGAGAGATCTGTTTGTCCAAACTGATATATGCATTGTATCCCCAATTGATCTTTCCATCATAAAATGAAGTAAGATCGGCATGTGGCATAAATGCAGCACCTCCACCGATTGATATAGACCAATCGTTAAATCTTCTTGCCTTATTATCAAAAGGCTG
The DNA here is from genome assembly GCF_013184525.1 of Chryseobacterium sp. LAM-KRS1. Taxonomy (GTDB): domain Bacteria; phylum Bacteroidota; class Bacteroidia; order Flavobacteriales; family Weeksellaceae; genus Chryseobacterium; species Chryseobacterium proteolyticum. The sequence goes on along the minus strand of NZ_JAAOIZ010000003.1, from coordinate 333,294 downwards.
AACATTAGCGGAACCCGAGGAGAATGTATTAGGGTACTTGTCCGACGAATTTACTGTAGTACTGTCCTGAGCATAAGTAGCAATAGGCAGCGCGGCCAATAATAATAAACCTAATTTCATACAATATGTTTTATGTTTTGTTTGATAACATCATTTAATAATACTCTGGAAAATTCCCTTTCATAAAGATGTTTGGTATGAGGGATTTCCAACCTTTCTGATATAAATTTTAACTCATCATACTTAACAATATCAATATCAATAATGCGGTCTTTATAACCTCCAGAGGATTTTGAATCGCTAGTTCTTCCCATTTCAAATTCAATACTTTTAACAAAATCAAGCAGTTGAATAGGCGAAAGATGTGTGCGTATTATTGTTGCAATATTACAAAAAATATTAGAACTAACAAACTCTACGGGGTCAGATGTTAAAAAAATGCTAATATTTAACATTTCAATTCCACCGGCTTTTAACATTTCAATAGCCTGTTCTATATTTTTTTTTCCATCCCCAAGGTTACTCCCTAGTAACAAAACTACCTTATGTTGCGACATATTAAAAAATGATTGATATATGAAAAGTTTTTTTAAAAATGTTTTAGCAAATATAGTGGCAATTGTCATACTATGTGCTGTATTTTTCTTCTTTTTTATAGTCATGCTGGTATTTAGTTCTATGAGTAGTGATAAATCGGTAGTGGTAAAAAAGAACTCAGTTTTAACGATCAATTTAAAGACGATCATAATTGATAGCCCTACTGAAGAACAAACGGGTGTATTTAATATAGGAAATCAGAATAAAAGCATTTTAATATATGAAGCTTTAGAAGCCATTGAAAAAGCTAAGACGGATGACAATATTAAAGGAATCAGTATTGAGGCGGATGATCTAAATGCGGGAATTACGCAAATCGACGATTTAAGGAACGCGATACAGGATTTTAAGAAGAGTGGAAAATTTGTGTATGCTTATGGAAATGCGGCTTCACAGTCATCTTATTACCTGGGATCTGTAGCGGATAAATATTTTCTGAATCCTTCCGGTATGATCGAATTAAAAGGATTGGCTACAGAAGTTACCTTTTTCAAAGATTTTGCGGATAAATACGGAATCGGAATTGAAGTGATCCGTCATGGAAAATTTAAATCTGCAGTAGAACCGTTTTTACGAAATGATATTTCTCCAGAAAATAAAGAGCAATTAAGTACTCTTCTTAACGATCTGTGGAAAAATACATCTTCGAAAATTGCAGCATCAAGAAAAATTGATTCATTACAGTTTAAGACTATTGTTGATAGTTTGTATGGTATGATTCCTGAACAAAGTCTGAAGTATAAACTGGCAGATCAGCTTATTCAGAAAACGGAATATGATGAGCTTATTAAATCTAAGCTAAGCTTAAAAGAAAAAGATAAGCTGAACAAAATTTCATTAGGAAAGTATATCAACTCTTATTCTGATGATGAAAAATCAGGAGATAAAGTAGCGGTATTGTATGCTTCCGGTTCTATAAACAATGGAGATGGTTATAATGAAATTTACTCTGAAAAATACATTAAGTATATTAAGGATCTTCAGGAAAATGATAAAGTAAAAGCAGTTGTATTCAGGATCAATTCCCCCGGAGGAAGTGCTAATGCATCCGATGAGATCTTGTTTGAGCTTCAGCAGCTAAAAAAGAAAAAACCACTGATTGTTTCTTTTGGTGATTATGCCGCGTCAGGAGGGTATTATATTGCAATGGCTGCAGATAAAATTTATTCTGAACCTAATACCTTGACGGGATCTATCGGAGTTTTTGGAGTAATTCCTTATTTTAAGGATATTGCCAATAAGAATGGAATCCGATCAGATATTGTCGCTACGAATGCCAATTCGCAATATTATTCAGGTTTGAACGGTGTAACTCCATATGGTGTAAGTATGATTACAAAAAGTGTGGAAGGAACATATAAAAGATTTGTACACTTTGTAACCCAAAACAGAAAACAGACATTTGAGCAGATCGATAACATTGGTGGCGGAAGAGTATGGAGTGGTTTAAGAGCTAAACAAATCGGTTTGGTGGATGAATTGGGAACATTAAATGATGCCGTGAAATTTGCAGCGCAAAAAGCCGGATTGAAATCTTATAATGTAGCTTCTTATCCTAAGAAGATGTCTCCTTTTGAACAAATATTTAAAGACCTGAATGAAGATGATATTTCTGCAAGAGTTATCAAAAGCAAAATAGGTAAAGCCAATTATGAAATTTTACAACAGATTACAGAAGAGAAGCTAAGATCTGAAGTAAAAATGGAAATGCCTTATCAGATAAAGATCAACTAAATTATTATATTGTTTTAAAAAAGACCGGCTTGAATTTCAAGTCGGTCTTTTAATTTTTGATAAAATATTTTTTTAGCTTTTCTTTGAGGCCATTCCAAAAATCCAAAGGACGATAAGTGAACCTCCCACTGCTAATAACATGCTTCTGAAGTCAAAGTTTTCAACTGTTCCCCAGCCGATTAAACTTCCAACAAATCCACCTACGAAAGCTCCAACGATTCCTAGTATAATGGTCATAAGCCAACCACCACCTTGTGTTCCAGGCATAATAAGTTTAGCTATTGCACCTGCGATAAGACCAAAAATGATCCAAGTTAAAATTCCCATAGTTTTAAATTTTAATTGTTAATATATATGAAATGTGTTTTGCAAATTCAGGAAGAATATGATATAAATCATCTCTTCTTGAAGAATGAGTCAACAAATTCCGTACCATTAAACAATTGCAAATCCTGCATTTTCTCCCCAACCCCTATGTATTTCACTGGAATCTGAAACTGATCAGAAATGCCTATAACCACTCCTCCTTTGGCTGTTCCATCTAATTTTGTAACGGCTAAAGCGTTTACTTCTGTGGCTGCTGTAAACTGTTTTGCCTGCTCAAATGCGTTTTGACCGGTAGAACCGTCAAGAACTAAAAGAATCTCATGAGGAGCATCAGGAATCACCTTTTGCATTACTCTTTTGATCTTTGAAAGTTCGTTCATTAAGTTCACTTTATTGTGGAGCCTTCCTGCCGTATCAATGATCACAACATCGGCTCCTTGGGCAACTGCACTTTGAACGGTATCAAAAGCTACGGAGGCAGGATCGGAACCCATTTCCTGCTTTACAATAGGTACGCCGACTCTTTCACTCCAAATGGTCAGCTGATCCACAGCTGCAGCTCTAAAAGTGTCTCCGGCTCCCAAAACTACCTTTTTGCCTTCCGACTTAAACTGATGGGCCAGTTTTCCGATAGTTGTTGTTTTTCCGACTCCGTTTACACCGACAACCATAATAACATATGGCTTTTTTGATGTATCAATATTTCCGGTTCCTGCATGCGGATTTTCGAGAAGTAAGTTGGATATTTCTTCACGAAGAATTTTATCGAGTTCACCTACATTCACATATTTGTCTCTGGCAACACGTTCTTCAATTCTCTGAATGATCTTGATCGTTGTGGATGCACCAACATCCGAAGCAATTAGTATTTCTTCGAGGTCATCTAATACTTCATCATCTACGGTGCTTTTACCGACTACGGCTTTTGTTATTTTTTCAAAGAAACCCTGGCTGGATTTTTCCAATCCTTTATCTAAAGTTTCCTTTTCTTCTTTTTTGAAAATATTTTTAAACCAACTCATAGTTCCGTTCTTATTTATTTTTTTTAATAACTGCAGTTGCTTCCACTTCGATAAGCACGTCATCTCTGAAGAGTTTGCTTACTTCCACAAGGCTGCTTACGGGAGGATTCTGAAGATGGATATACCGATCTCTGACTTTTCTGAAGTCTGGAGTCTTGGAAATATCTGTAATGAAAATTCCAAGCTTGATAATATCTTTCGTGGTTCCTCCATATTCTTTTAAAATGCTCTCGATATTTTTAAAGATTTGTTCCGTTTGCTTTTCTACGTTATCCATCCCTACTAAATTTCCTTTGGCATCCAGGGGAACCTGTCCGGATAAAAGGATCATTTTTGATGATCCGCAATCTATGCTTACAGATTGGGAGAGTCCTTTTATCGGGAAAACATTTTCTGAATTTTTATATTCTATATTATTCATTGTGTTTTGACTGAATGAAAAAAGGAACATTGACGTAAAAACCAGAACAACAATCTTTTTCATATCCAATTGTATTAAATCATCTGGTGAGCAAAGATAACAAAAAAACTTCCTGAAAGCTGTCTTTTTTGGCTAAGCTTATTACAGCGGTTTTAAAACATCATATATATGAAATTATAATGCTACAATATCACCCATTCTTGCAATATTATATCCGTTTTTAATGACAGTCTTAGTTTCGTTGCTCTCCGGATTTAATAGTTTATTGGTGTGATTAAAATGGATGAAATATACCCTCTTTTTATACTCCGTGCTTAAATTGTTAAACAATTGCATGCTTTCTTCAACGAGGGGATGAGGAATGGTTGAAATATCCCGGTTATTAAGCTCTGTGGCATTGTAAAATGTTGCATCAATAAAAGCGTAATCCACCTTTTTTATGAAGTCCGTAATATTGTATTTCCATTTCCCCCATTTATCAATATCAGGAATAAACAACGCTTTTTTTTCAGGACCTTCGATCAAAAAACCAACCGTTTCTGAAAACTCATCACGGTGAGGGACCTGAATAGGGGTGATTTTTAGATTAGGGCTTAAGGTAACAGGATGCTCATTTTGCATTTCGTTAACCACAATATTTTTTTGAGTCACCAATTGCGACCATGGTCCGTTGTTATTTAAAAATCCTGTTAATTTGGGCATTGCATAGACGGGAATATTTTGTGTGGATGCACCTTCTTTTCCCAGATACATTAAACCTGTATAATGTCCTATATGAGCATGCGTTATGAAGATCCCATCAATTATTTTTGGTGTTGTATGTTCTTGTTGCAGTAGTTGTAACTGAGAAGAAATATCAGGACTGGCATCAAGAAGATAGTTTTTTTGGTATTGATGATCCATTACTCCCATGGATATGATCTTTCGTTTTAAATCAGGATTTTTCCAAAGGTCTTTACAGCATTCTTTGTTGCATCCTAATTGAGGAGAACCTGCGTCCTGAACATTTCCTAATACAATGAGCTGTATTCCTGTTTTACTTTTCTCTGCTGTTGATGCTTTTCTACTATTGCAGCTAGCTATAAGTAGTAGGAATGTACATAAAATGAAATTTTTCATCAATATTTTTTTACTAAAATAAGTTGTTTTAACTTAAAATATGTAATAAGCAAAAAAACTACTCATATTTTGAGTAGTTTTTATATTGTAAATAAAGTAGGGGATTATTTTTTCAAATAACCATCAACTTCGTCTGCATTCATTACTTTTTCTTCGAAAACGTAAGCACCTGATTTAGATGACTTCACCATTTTCACAACTTTAGTCATTTTTTTTGACTGACCGCTTTGTAGGGTTGCTACTACTTTTTTTGCCATGGTAAATTATATTTTATAAATTACTTGATTTCTTTATGAAGAGTATATTTCTTAAGAACAGGATTATACTTTTTAAGCTCTAATCTTTCTGTAGTGTTCTTTTTATTTTTAGTAGAAATGTATCTAGACATTCCTGCCATACCGCTTTCTTTGTGCTCTGTACATTCAAGGATTACTTGAACTCTGTTTCCTTTTTTTGCCATGATTCAATTACTTTTTAATCAATCCGTTTCTTACAGCTCTTTCAAGAGCTTCTTCGATTCCAATCTTGTTAATCACTCTCAATCCATGAGCTGATACTTTCAGTGTTACGTGCTTATCTTGCTCCGGAAGGTAAAACTTCTTCTCCAATAAGTTAATTTCAAAACGACGCTTCGTTTTGTTATTAGCGTGAGAAACGTTGTTACCAACCATTGCACGCTTTCCTGTTATTTGGCAAATTCTTGACATATCTCGATGTTCTTATTTGTATAATATTTGAGGTTGCAAAATAACGAAGAATTTTTTAGATAGGCAAATCTTTTAGAAAATATTTACAAATAACATCTTGATTAATAATATTGAAGATTACCTTATATAACAGCTGATTCCTGACAGAGAGCGGGAACTGATATATTTCATGTAAAGATCATAACATTAGATAAATTTATCATATATCTTTGTTTTTAATTAATCTAAATAAAAATAACATGAAGAAGGTCTATGTTTTACTATCTATGTTACCGGTCGGTATAATGGCACAAAATTTTTCTGAAGTACAAACGGATATGAAGAATTTTTATTATTCATCCTGTGATGTGGCGGATATTAATGGAGATGGTTTTCAGGACATAGTCGTTAATGGAGCAATAGACACAGATGGAGATGGTAGTGCGGATACTTCATTCAATGAAATATATAAGAATAACGGTACTACAATGACTTCCTATGATAATCTGGGAGTAGATGTTACTCATCTGGGAGATATCAAATTTATTGATTATAATAATGATGGGCTTGCTGATATTATTTCTACTGGCTTAAGTTATATGGATATCGTTAATTACAAACATTACCGGTTCCGCAATACCGGTTCGGGATTTGTTAAGGAAGCTGAGCTTCCCGGTAAGGTATATGGTTCAATGGAAGTTTTCGATTTTAATCATGATGGCCGGCAGGATTATGCTATTAATGGAGCGCAATACATTAGCGGGACAGGTTTCGTTAATAAATTGGATTATTATCAGAATACAGGGAATGGATTTCTTTTGATTCCGGGTTGGATGGAAGGCACACAAAACAGCAGTTTTAAAATGGTGGATCTGAATAATGATCAGTTGCTGGATATGGTAATTTTGGGATATGATATCAATAGTAATCCGCTATTCAGGGTTTATCTCAATAATTCAGGGGTCCTTACCCTGTCTCAGACGCTTTTATCTTTAGCAAACGGAAAGCTTGAATTTGCCGATTTTAATGCAGACGGTTATCAGGATATTGTGGTAGCTGCTCAGGATGAAAATTATGAGGGATATCTTGGTGTGCTGATGAATGATGGTACCGGCCATTTTAGTCTTCAGCAACTTGACATTCCGGAGTTTTCAGAGCCATCCCTGGCAACAGGGGATCTGAATAATGACGGGTATTATGATTTTATACTGTCTGGAAATGATGAAAATAATAATGCTTTGGTTAAAGTGTTTTTATTTAATCCAGCCGGTCAAACATTTACTGAAAATATAACAGCAGGTTTACATACTTTGGGAGGCCCTGGTTTTGTGCATTTACTTGACTATAACAATGATCATCATCTTGATGTTGTATTGTCCGGATTTGATTGGGCAGATCCGGGAATGCCCTCATTAACTAAGATCTTCAAAAATGTTTCTGCGGAAACAAACCTAAAACCTTCGCCTCCTGTAAATCTGAATCTTACCAGAAACGGTAACAAATTTAATTTCTCATGGAGTGGAGCAGGTGATGATAAGACGCCTGTAAATGCTTTGCGGTACGAAATCAAAGTTGGAAAGACTCCCGGAGCTCATGATGTGGCCCGATATGTAATAACAACGTCCTCATGGTTCTTAGATCTTGACCCATCCATTCAGAATGTATATTGGAGCGTAAGATCAATAGATGCCTCAGGAGTATATTCAGATCCTTCTGCAGAAGGAACCTTGAGAACTCAGGATATTATTAAAGATGATGAGTTTTTAATATACCCTAATCCTGCTTCGGAAAAAGTATTTATTAAAGGAAAGCAAATTACTGATGTTGAAATGTATTCAGTAGACGGAAGAAAGTTGACTGTAAAAAAGAATGTGGATCAGTCTGTAAATCTGTCTGATTTCCCAAAAGGGATTTATTTTCTGAAAGTAAAAATAAAGGATCAATGGACTGCTAAAAAACTTATCATTAAATAATTGAACGTTTTATTAACCGGGAAAAACCAGATGTCCAGCTGGTTTTTCTTTTTATTGTTTGTATTTGTTTGTGTCGGATCTTCGATATATTAAAGCGGAGGGACGGCTATCGGGAAGCTCAAAAGCTTCCCGTTTTAGTCAATTAAATTTTATTTTTTTTGAAATCTGCTCTGAACTTTTTTAATTAAAAAATAGAAAAGCAAGAAGCCTAGTGCAAAAATCGAAATTCTTGATAAAAGGTCCCCTGTTCTTGTATAAAAAGTCTGTTGATCATACAGATTCACTTTCGCAAATAAAGTAGTTTTATCTCCGTAGAAAGTGTCGGCAACAATTTCTCCTCTTGCATCAATGTGTGCTGAAATTCCACTATTGGCTGCGCGGGCAATTTCTCTACGGGTTTCAATGGCTCTTAATTTGGCATAAGACAAAAGTTGCTTATGCCCTTCTGTAACACCCCACCAGGAGTCGTTGGTCATAATGGCTAAAAAGTTAGCCCCTTTTCTCACATAATCCGTAACAAACTCTCCGTAGATACTTTCATAACAAATAATAGGAGCCAGTTTTCCTTTATTGTAAGGGTTTGAAAAGGCTACCCTTTCTTTGTCTATACCCAATGATGCTACGGTTCCTCCAAGGTTGAGCATGGCATCTCCCAAAATAGGCTTTAAAACATTCATGTAGGGAAATATTTCCACACCGGGAACTAATTTGCCTTTGTGATAGACTTCTACTTTTTGATTGGGAATTACCTGAATGGCTGAATTGTAGCTGGAAACCCACAGTCCCCGATTGATCTGATAAGCTTCCTTAGGAAGATTGTTCTGATTCAGGTAAAAACGGTGCGAAGAAATTCCGGTAGCAAAAACAGAACCTTGATGTTTGGAGAGAAAGTCTTTTATGTTATTCAGAAGTACGCTTTTTTCAAAAGCAGTTTCCGAAATGGATCCTCTTCCCGGAAGTGCTGTTTCCGGAGCAATATAATAATCAATCTTACCTTTGGAGTTTCTCTCCGCAAGACCAAGAAGATCATTTTCTATTGTCAGGCTGTCCGTCGAATATTTTTCTGCATATGGATCAAGATCGGGTTGGAGTAATAAAACATTTACCTGGCCTGTCGGTTTTTCATCAAAATTATTATACTTAATTATTGAAATAATCATTGGAATGACGATTATAGCTACGGCAATCGATGTATTTTTGATAAGATCTTTTCTTTTGCGTCCTGCTTCCCAAGTCCTTATGGTATAAAAAATAAAAAGGTTGACGATCAGGATCCAGAAGCTGCCTCCTGTAGCTCCCAGGGTATCATACCACTGGATTAATTTCGGATAATCGGAAAATGCATTGCCGAGATTAAGCCATGGCCATGTAAGTTCCCAGCTCATATGAAATTTCTCAAATCCCATCCAGATAGCGATAAGAAATGCAAATCCCCAGTAGGTTCCCTGTGCATTTTTATACCAATGGTAACATTGGAACATCAGGGAGTATAAAAATGAATTGACGAGAACAGGAAATACAACGGCCAATAATGAATGACTGCCATCCGGGTTTCTTGAACCGTACAGCCATCCTGTTGTCACAATATTCCAGATCACAAAACATAGGTAGGAAAGTCCGAAAACTACCCAGCTTTTTCTGTTAAAGCTTGAAAATTTAGAAACGCCATGTTCCATCATAAGGAGAGGAACAAGAGCAAAGAAAATAAAAAACGGAATCCCGTAAGTTGGCCATGATATGGACAGCAGCATCGCTGAAATGAGCGTAAGTAGAACGTATTTCATTACATTAGATTAACATACAAATTTAATGTTTTTGAAATGAATAAATCTGCAATTGAGGGTAAAGAAATTGCAGAGGCTTATTATTATACCTCGAACACTATTTTTACTGTACCTTATGTAGTGGATTTAGCCGTTTAGTTCTTTAGCGCGATTTTCTGCATTTAGAATCCCTTTCCCGATAGCTTCCTTTAATCCTTTTTCTTCAAAAGTCTTTAGAGCTGCTTCGGTAGTACCTCCTTTCGAGGCAACATCTTTTATTAATTCTTCAAGGCTTTTTTCGGAGTTATTCATCAGATGGTAGGCGCCCAACATGGTTTGTTTAACGAAAAGTTTAGAGAGGTTTTCATCAATTCCCATTTCTACACCGGCTTTAATCATTGCATCAACAATGTAATAAAAATAAGCAGGACCACTTCCGGATAAAGCGGTTACACCGTCCAATAGTTCTTCGTCTTCCAAATAAACCGATCTTCCTGTGCTGTTGAGAAGCCTTTCAATAATAATAAGCTGGCTGAAAGAAATACCTTCCGCGGAGGTATATCCCGTAATGCCCATTCCTAAAAGAGTGGGGGAGTTAGGCATCGCTCTGACCACCATGCGATGGTTTAATAATTTCTGAATCTTCTGTATTTTAATTCCGGCCATAATGGATAAAATCATCTGATTTTCTTTAATAGTAAATTGAATCTTATCCACCACATTCTGAAAGTCCTGTGGCTTTACAGCCATAATAATAAGATCAGCATCCAGCTCCCTAACATCATCGAACGTAGAAATTTTTGAATGGGGAAATTCTTCCGATATTTTGGCAAATTTAGATTCGTTTCTTGTAATCAGATGCAGATCTGCAGGTTTTATCAACTCATATTTCAGGAAAGATTTTGAAAATGATAACCCCATATTTCCTGCTCCTAGAATGGCTATTTTCATATTGTGCTTTTTTTATTCTAAACGAAAATATTGTTTTTTGTAATTAGTTTTTCTATTTTATATGATATTTACTTCTCTCTCCAGCTCTATTCCAAACTTTTCCTTTACAGAGTTAATGATTAATGTGGAGAAATCATAAATTTCTTTTCCTGTAGCATTTCCTGTAGCGTTAATGATAACAAGCGATTGTAATCGATGTGAAGCTACGTTTCCTATTTGCTTACCTTTCCATCCGCATTGCTCAATCAGCCATCCTGCGGGAACTTTTACCTGATCTCCATTAGGATATCCCTGAATATTTTCGAATTTTAGTTTAAGGTCTTCAAACTGGGATTTCGGAATTGTCGGATTTTTAAAAAAACTGCCTGCATTTCCGATCAGTTTAGGATCTGGAAGTTTGCTTTGTCTGATATTGATCACAGCATTGGAAACATCCTGTATGGTAGGATTTTTAATGTTTAATTTCTCCAGTTCTCCTGTAATTGCACCATATTCAGTTTTGATGATATGATTTTTCGTTGTCAGCCTGAACGTTACGTCCAGAATCACATATTTTCCTTTTCCTTCTTGTTTGAAAATAGAATCCCTGTAGCCGAACCGGCACTGTTCCAGATCAAATATTTCAACTGCAAGGGTTTCCAGGTTCAGGACAGAGCATTGAACGAAGATGTCTTTTATTTCAGTTCCGTAAGCGCCGATATTCTGCATGGGAGAGGTACCCACATTTCCCGGGATTAAAGATAGATTTTCCAGTCCGCCATAATTATTATTCAGACAGTACATGACAAACCCATGCCAGTTTTCACCAGCATTTGCTGTTACCAGGATATTGTTTTCGTCCTGATTTTTTTCAGTTATCCCTTTCAGATTGAGAAGGATTACAAGACCATCAAAATCTTTTGTAAGTAAAACGTTACTTCCGCCGCCCAAAAATAAGAGCGGTAAAGAATGAGATCTTGAGAATAGGATTGCTTCTTTGAGCTCATCAATGGTTGTTACTTCTGTAAAATATTTTGCTTTCGCTTCAACGCCAAAGGTATTGTAGGGTTTTAGGGAAAAATTATCGTGCATAGGCTTGTTGGTATTCTTTAGGAAGAATCTCTTCTATTCTGTTTTTAAGAGTTTGCAGTTGGGAATAATGAATCGTGTCCTGATAAGCATTCACGTAGACATGTGCCTTTTTCGGTGTCCTGATCTGAAAAGTTTCGTCAACTCCATCTACCGATTGGGCGCTGGGAGAGCTTTTAATGCTGTTCAGGGTTCGTACGTCAAGACTTGAAACCAGATGCTTCCATTTGTTAGCATGCATTGAAGAGCTCCAGTATTGGTGTGTCTTTTTTGCTGTGGTGCCTTTTTCTAAGGAAATGGAATCTTTAGTAACTTTTATAATCCTGTAGTCTCCAAGAATGCCACCAATATTTGAAACGCTTATGAAAGTGATTTCATTAGGATTTTGTGGAACAGGAGCTTTTTTCTCCTTTTGGGAGCATGAAAAAAATGTCAGCAATAAAAACATTGAAAATAATATTCTCAAAACGAAATTTCTTACTGCTGACATTGTGTTATTTATAGATTGAACTCTAATTTATATTGTTTTAGTGCTTCTTTTAGAATTTCAACACTTCTTCTTAAATCCTGCTCTTTTAGTACATAAGCAATTCTTACCTGTTTTTTACCCAGTTCAGGATCGCTATAGAAACCACCTGCCGGTGCTACCATGATTGTTTCTTTATTGAGCGAAAACTTTTCCAGCAACCATTGAGCGAATTTCTCAGTGTCATCTACAGGAAGTTGTGCCACACAATAGAAGGCTCCTTTCGGTTTAGGACAGATTACTCCGGGAATAGCATTTAACAGATCCACCAAAACGTTTCTTCTGTGGGTATATTCCTCTCTTACCGCGCGGATATATGCTCCGTCATTGTGGTGTGCAGCTGTAGCTGCAATTTGTCCTAAAAGAACAGGACTTAATCTGGCCTGTGCAAATAGCATTGCTGCATCGTGTATTTTTTTTGAACGCGTAATCATACAGCCGATTCTTACACCACACATGGAATATCTCTTTGATTCTGAGTCTATAATGATGCAGTTTTCACTTAATTCCGGAAAAGAAAGCATAGATACCTGCTGTTTCCCATCATATACATATTCCCTGTATACTTCATCGGAAATTACAACGATATCATATTTTAAAGCAATTTCTGCCAGCTTCTGGAGCTCTTCACGGGTATAAAGGTATCCGGTTGGGTTTCCGGGATTGCAGATAACGATAGCTCTTGTTTTTTCAGTGATCTTTTTCTCGAATTCTTCAATTGGAGGTAAAGCAAAGCCTGTTTCTATAGTCGATGGAACAGCTACAACGTTGACATTGAATGTGCTTGCAAATCCATTGTAATTGGCATAGTAAGGCTCAGGGATAATAACTTCGTCTCCATCGTCACATAATGTGGAAATGGCAAAATTTAATGCTTCAGAACCTCCGTTGGTTACAATGAAATTATCAGGAGTGAGATCCGCAAACCCCAAAGAATGATAATAGTCTGTAAGTGCTTTTCTATATTCCAGGTTTCCTTCAGAAAGAGCATATTCCAATACTTTTAAATCAATATTTTTTAAAGCATTTAAAGCCGTTTCCGGAGTTTCAATATCCGGTTGTCCGATATTAAGGTGATATACTTTAATTCCTTTCTGCTTTGCTTGAAGAGAAAAAGGAACCAGCTTTCTTACCGGCGATGGCGGCATATGTTGTGCTCTGTTTGATATATTCGGCATTGTTTGAAAAATTTGTATGGCAAAAATAACACTTAATTTTTCAATATTAAAATTATAAGGAACACTATATAATTATATTTCATGCATTAAATTGTTCTTTGAGGTTAAAATCTATAATCCCCTGATTGTCTTTTCAATATTTATTTAATTTTAGTATTGATGATTGTTTTTAATTTTTATTTTAATTATTGTTGATTATGTATATTATAATATTAAATTATTATATATTGTTTAAATAAAGTTGTTTTGTGTTGATTTTTTTATAAATTTACTGAGCTAATGTTAAATACTATGAAAATAAATCTACTTTTTGGAGCATTAAGTACGTGTGCTCTGTTTTTCGGGTCAGATGCGATGGCTCAAAACTTTCAAACAATGCCTGTACAATCAGGATATACTGCAGATGTTATTGCGAATGGGATAGGTTCATCCATGACGTCTACAACAATGGATGTAGATGGGGTTTCCTTTGCATTTGTGGCAAGGGACTTCCAGCTTACTTCCTCAAGTACCCCTATTAATTATGGAATTCCTGTAAATGGAATTATCAATTCCGTAGTGGGAAGTACACCGGGCCTCAGCTATCAGCTGGGAGATCTAAGTGGAAATAACTCTTTAAGGCTTGCGACCATAGGCCAGTCCGGAACTTTGGTTTTTGGAACTCCCAAGGCGGCTTTTAAACTGTACATGCTTTCAACAAGTGGTAGTGGAACATCTACCGTAAGTGCTACGGTAACTTTTACAGATAATACTACTCAGGTATTTTCAGGCCTTGCCCTTTCGGATTGGTATGGGGGATCGAATTATGCCATCCAGGGAATCGGAAGGATTAACAGGACAAATAACGCATTGGAATCCAGTACGACAAATCCCAGATTATATCAATCCGTACTTACCATTGATGCGGCAAATGTTACGAAACCGATACAGAGCATAACCGTTGCGAAAAGTGCCGGCTCAGGAATTTCGAATATTTTTGCGTTTTCAGCGGATGCTTTCACAGATTGTTCGGCTCCGACGCTTCAGCCTGTAGGAACACTTACTTCAAATTCAGCGCAGGTTTCGTGGACAATTCCTCCGACAACAACAGCAGCAAGTTATGATGTGTATTACAGTACAACAAACACGCCTCCTACAAGTGCTACAACTCCGAATATTACGGGAGTTACCGGAACATCAACCACTATTGGAAGCTTGTCTTCATCAACAACCTATTATTATTGGGTGAGAACGAATTGTACAACGGCAACAAGCCAGAGCGGATGGTCAATTGGTGGTACTTTTACAACCTTATGCGGAGCAATGATACCTCCGTATACAAACACTTTTGATTCTATACCTGGAAATTGCTGGGCAAATAATCTTTCCGGAGGTACCCCTACAACAGGCCCTACGGGATCTACAACATATTGGGTGCAGGATGGATTTTTAAATGTAGGGACCACAGGTTCCATAAGAATCAATCTTTACACGACAAATAGCACAGGATGGCTAAAAACAGTACCATTTGATCTTTCAGCAGGTGGTTACAAAGTAAAATTTGATTACGGAGCAACAACCTATTCAGGAACTGCTTCTTCTCCAATGGGTTCTGATGATATAATACATTTTATGGTCTCCAATGATGGTGGAAGTACTTGGAATATATTGAAGACTTGGGATGTAAACAGCCCGGCTACTAATGTATCGACTAATTATTCTTATGATCTGGTAAGTAACACCAGTGCAAATACAGTCTTTGCCTTTTATGGAACGGACGGAACAGTAGATGATGCTCCGGATTATAATTTCTTTGTTGACAACTTTACGGTAGAATCTGCACAACTAAGCACTTCTGAAGTAAACGCAAACAAAAAAACGGTGAATGTTCATCCGAATCCTTTCAAAGATGTATTGTATATTTCAGATACCAAAGATGTTAAAGCTGTTACGGTTACGGATGTGGCAGGAAGGTTGGTGAAAACAATTGAAAATCCGACGAAAGAAATCAATTTAAATACATTGAATTCAGGATTGTATTTTGTGAATATTCAATTTAAAGACGGTTCAAAAACAACAGTAAAGGCTATCAAACAATAGATCCTTAATGTAGATTATAAAGAAAGGCAGTTATGAGAATGACTGCCTTTTTTTATTTGATATATAATGATATGAAGTTGTCTTTTAATTTTGTTATTTTGGAAACTGATAAAACTGAACGAATATGCAAATCCATACAACCTCTATAGAAGAGTATATCGCCCGGATTCCTGAAGAAAGGAAAGAGGCTTTTAAAAAACTGTTTGATGCTGTAAACAATAATTTACCCAAAGGCTTTAGTAGCAATACTGGTTATGGAATGGTAGGGTGGGGCGTTCCGTTGGAAACTTATCCCGCCGGATACCATTGTACACCCGGATCACCTCTTCCGTTTATCAGCCTGGCTTCCCAAAAGAATTTTATTGCACTCTATCATATGGGAATCTACTCGAAGCCGGATCTTCTGGAGTGGTTTGTTGAAGAATTTCCGAAGCATTCAACGAAAAAGCTTGATATGGGGAAATCCTGTATCCGTTTTAAAAAAATGGAGGATATTCCTTTTGAACTAATTGCTGAGCTAAGTAAAAAAATGACCGTCGAAGACTGGATTGAATGTTATGAATCAAATTTTAAAAAATAACCCGGTTTATCCTGTTGTATGCATTGTTCTTTTATTTCTGATATCAGCATGCAAAAGCATTAAAAATGGAGATCTTAAAAATGGGGACTTACTTTTTGTAACGGCAAAAGAGTCCGGTTTGTCGGGAGCGATCAATAATGTAACACAAAAGCAAAAAAATGCTTCTTTTGATCATATCGGTATTCTGAAAAAAGAAGGTAATGCATTTTTTGTATTGCATGCAGCGCCTGAAGGAGGATCTCAAAAACAGTCCCTTAAAAATTTTGTAAAGGCTCAGGTGAAGGATCAGCAAAATATTGTGGTGTACCGGCTAAAAGAGAATTATCAATATACCATTCCGTCTGCTATTGCTAAAGCTGAATCAATGATCGGGAAACCGTATAATTTCAATTATATTCTGGATGACAATTCCTATTATTGTTCGGATTTTATTGAAAGAGCATTTAGAGAGTATCATATTTTTAAGCTGGAGCCGATGACATTTATTGATCCTAAGACAGGAAAGATCAACCTGTTCTGGGAAGAATTCTATGAAAAAAAGAAACTGAAAGTACCTGAAGGAGAACCCGGTTGTAATCCTAATGGATTGGCTGCCTCAGATAAATTGGAAAGAATAAAACAGTTGTAAAAATAAGGAGAAGTGAAGAGCTTCTCTTTTTTTATGTTAAAATTGAAAAATATTAGTCTACTAATTTGGTGGACTAATATTTTTTTATATTTTTGCTAAAGATTTAACGCAATAAGAAAATGTGAAATCAAAGTAGTCTAACCAAAAAAAGTTGAGTGATGATAACACCAAATCCGAACCTGCAGGTTTTACAAAATAAAATTAACCTGCCAAAAAAAGAATTAATACTGGAAATAGAATTAAATGGCAAAATGAAGTTTGAAAACATTCTGAATGTCATTTATAACCAGTTCGGAATTTGTCACAGGGTGTTATCTGCCAATGTGGAATATATAGAGGGACGTAATTTTGGTTCAGTACAGTTGTACATTAATGCAGACTCAGATGATTGCCGGCAGCTTGAGCATTATCTGAATAAAAATAAACTTTTAAATACCAGTGTGGAGTATACCTGCAGGAAGTATTTTTAGGGGAGATTCATATAGTTTTAATTACGAAAGTGTTCCGGTTTACCGGGCACTTTTTTTTATGGTAAACAGTATCTGAAAAAATAGTACTTTTAACTACAATAAATTAAAAATCTATGACCATACTAATTATCATTGTCGCTGTAATTGTTTTGTTTCTTTTATATGGAGTTTCTATTTATAATCGTTTGGTGAAACTGAGGAACCTGGTTCAGGAAGGGTGGAGCAGTATTGATGTTATGCTTAAAAAACGTCATGATCTTATTCCGAACCTTGTAGAAACGGTGAAAGGATATGCAACCCACGAGCGTGAAACTTTAGATAGTGTTACAAGAGCGAGGTCTCAGGCTATAGGAGCTAATTCTGTTGAAGCTAAGGAAGCAGCTGAAAAAAATCTGAACCAAGCCATGATGAATCTTTTTGCCGTAGCTGAACAGTATCCTGATCTGAAAGCCAATACCAATTTTCAGCAGCTGCAATCGGAGCTTACTTCTATAGAGAATGATATTGAAAAATCAAGAAGGTATTACAACGGAACGGTTCGTGAGAATAACACGCTGGTAGAATCTTTTCCAAGCAATATCATTGCTAATATGTATAAATTTGAAAAATCTGCTTTCTTTGAATTACAAAATATAGCTGAAAGAGAAGTTCCATCTGTGAAATTTTAAGCAATGAAAAAAATTCTGTTGCTTTTTGTTCTGTTAGCATTTGTATTGGGTTTCAGTCAGGAAGAGCCCCGGCGTCCCGATCAAATGGCCATCGTAGAAAATACCGAAAAAATTCTCTCCTTTCATTCTGATATTGATGTCGATAAAAGTTCAGGTCTTACGATAACGGAAGATATCAAAGTTCATAGTCTGGGAGATCAGATTAAACGAGGGATCTATCGGGCATTGCCGCTTTCCAGAAATCTGAATAACAAAAATCAGAAAGTTAAGTATATCATCCTCTCCATTAAAAAAAATGGAGTAGAAGAAGATTATCATGACGTAATAGAAGATGGCTTTTTAAAAATATATGTTGGAAATAAAGACATTATACTGAGTCCGGGAGATTATGAATATGAGATCAGGTATAAAACAGAGAACCAGATCGGTTTTTTTGATAAATATGATGAGGTGTACTGGAATGTAAACGGAACCTATTGGGATTTTGATATTGATTCTGTTTCTGCTACAATTAACCTTCCGGAGGGCGCTAAAATACTTCAGAACTCCTGTTATACAGGAGCGTATGGCAGCAGTTCGCAGAACTGTACTGTAAAGGTTTTGTCTGATCGTTCGATAGAATGGACCGCGGCAGATCTTAAGTCTAATGAAGGGCTTACTGTGGCCGTAGGATTTAATAAAGGAGTGATGATTCCTCCTCCGCCACCCACTTTCTTTGAAAAGTTTGGAATTTTAATTGGTGGGTTTATCGTTTTTATCGGATTGATCTTCTATTATTACTCAACATGGAGAAAATATGGCGTGGATCCTGAAAAACCAATAGTTTATCCGCAGTTTAATGTTCCCGAAAATCTTTCTCCTGCTTCTTTAGGGTATTTGAGAAATGAGAATTTCAAAAATAAATATCTGACGGCAGCTATTGTCAATCTGGCCATAAAAGGATATGTTCAGATCATTGAAGGAGAAGATTCCGGAATTCTTGGTCTTTTCAGTTCAAAAATATTTACCCTTAAAAAATTGAAAGAAGCAGATGAGTCTTTACCAAAAGAAGAAATTAATCTCATGAATACGCTTTTTTCAGATAACATCGATACTGTAAAGTTTGATGGGAAATATGATTCCAGAATTGAAAGAGTGGTTACGAATTTTAAGGAAACGCTGAAATTCCAACATGATAAATTTGTCAATGAAGGAAATAACACAGGAAAATTAGTATTGCCTACTTTACTTATTACAATAGTGTATATGCTTGGATTATATATAAGTTATACTATTTATCCGGAAGCGGAAAAGGTTGTTATCGGAATTGCAGTGTATGTTATACTTTTTGTGGCATTTATTTTAGTTACATTTTTATTTAAAAGCCTTTCCTGGAAATTTCTGATTCCAATTCCATTTTGCATACTATTTGGAATAGGTGGCTTACTCAGTAACGGTCATGAAATAACTGAAAGCAGTAATTTCAATATCTGTTATATTTTCATTGCACTGGCATTTACTTCACTGATGATCTATCAATATCTGATCAAAAGGCCGTCAGAAGAGAAATTACAGAAAAAATCACTGATTGAAGGTTTCAAAATGTATATGGGAGCAGCGGAAAATGAACAGTTGAAATTCCATAATCCACCACAATTGACACCGCAGGTTTTTGAAACTCTTCTGCCATTTGCTATGGTTTTGGGAGTAGATGAAATCTGGGGTAAAAAATTTGATACCTTGTTGAAAAATATGGCTAACGGAACAGAATATGTTCATAGCTGGTATATTGGAAATTCTATAAATCATTATAGCTTTGGAAATACATTGAACTCGAGCCTTACCAAATCTATACAATCTGCATCTACACAACCTTCCAGTTCCGGAAGCGGATCTGGCGGTGGAGGTTTCTCCGGCGGCGGCGGCGGTGGCGGTGGAGGCGGCGGCTGGTAAACCAGGCCTTATAAAAAGAAAAAGCGTTCAGAGGTCCTGAACGCTTTTATATTGTAAACAAATGTTTTTTTATATTCTTTCAATATCCGCTCCAATTGCTTTCAGTCTTCCGTCGATATTTTCGTATCCTCTGTCAATCTGTTCAATATTGTGGATAATAGATTTTCCCTCGGCAGATAAAGCTGCAATAAGAAGAGCGTTTCCGGCTCTGATATCCGGGGAAACCATTGTTGTCCCACGAAGAGGAGCTTCCTGGTTAAGG
This sequence comes from Chryseobacterium sp. LAM-KRS1, assembly GCF_013184525.1. Classification (GTDB taxonomy): domain Bacteria; phylum Bacteroidota; class Bacteroidia; order Flavobacteriales; family Weeksellaceae; genus Chryseobacterium; species Chryseobacterium proteolyticum. The sequence continues at coordinate 313,310 of NZ_JAAOIZ010000003.1, read as the reverse complement.
CCAATTACGGTCGCTCTGTGTGGATCACATAGAATAATCTGCGCTCCCATATCAATTAACTTATCTACAAAAAATAACCTTGATTCAAACATTTTCTGATGAACCAGAATGCTTCCTTTCGCCTGTGTAGCAACTACCAGAATAATAGAGAGCAGGTCAGGAGTGAATCCTGGCCATGGAGCATCCGAAATAGTAAGGATAGAACCATCAATGAATTTCTGAATTTTATAATTTTCCTGAGCAGGAATATAAATGTCATCGTTGCTTTGTTCTAGCTGGATTCCCAATTTTCTGAAGGTATTAGGGATTACTCCCAGCTGATTCCAGTTTACATTTTTTATAGTAAGTTCGGATTTTGTCATTGCAGCAAGACCAATCCATGAACCTATTTCTACCATGTCGGGAAGCATCGTATGTTCCGTACCTCGCAGATGGGTAACTCCTTCAATCGTTAATAGGTTTGAACCTATTCCGGAAATATTAGCTCCCATTCTGTTCAGCATCTTACAAAGTTGCTGAAGATAAGGTTCACAAGCTGCATTGTAAATTCTTGTTTTTCCTTTCGCCAATACTGCTGCCATAACAATGTTTGCAGTACCGGTTACTGAAGCCTCCTCCAGTAAGATGAATTTCCCGTTGAGCTCCTTAGCTTTTAAAGAGTAAAAATATTCTTCTTCGTCATAGTGAAATTCGGCACCTAATTCTACTAACCCCTGGAAATGAGTGTCCAGTCGTCGTCGTCCGATTTTGTCTCCACCCGGAGTTGGCATATAAGCTTCACCATATCTGGCCAGCATAGGCCCCATAAGCATAATAGAACCACGTAATTTAGCACCGTCCTTTTTGAATTCGCTGGATTTTACATAGTCGAAATTAACGTGATCAGCCTTAAAAGTGTAATTTCCAGGCCCGTTTTTAGTGATTTTTACACCAAAATCGCCCAGAATTTCAATTAACCTGTTTACGTCGTGAATGTCAGGAATGTTTTTAATTGTTACCTCCTCATCAGTTAGTAAAACTGCACATAAAATTTGTAAAGCTTCATTTTTTGCCCCTTGTGGAGTAATTTCACCTTGCAGTCTTTTTCCTCCTCTTATTTGAAACGTTCCACTCATTTACTTTCTGTTTTTATGGTTGTTATTGTTATGTCTTCTCTTGTTGGTTTGATTTTTATTATTGCTGTTGCGATTACTATTGTTATTGTTGTTGCCTCGGTTGTTGGTATTGTAATAGATTTTACTTTTCTCCAGGGATTCTATACCTGTAAGGTCCAGTCTGTTTTCCGAAAGCTCTTTCAAATGACGGAAGATCACATCATCAGTAACATGCTCTTTATTATAAACATTGTAGGATTTCTTCATGTTGTTGGCAATCACTTCAATAAGAGCTTCTTTTTCGTCTCCGGCCTCAAGCTCTATAGCCTTTTCAATTAATTGAAGAATACTTTTTCCGTAAAATTTGAAATCACCCTGAAGTTTCGGGTATTCCATTCTCTTTGGCTTTTCTTCAAGCTGTTCTTTCGTCGGAAAAGGATAAGGAGAATCTACATCAAGATCATGATTGGCTAAAATGTAAAGATGATCCCAAAGTTTATGTTTATAATTTTCTTCGTCGCGAAGTTGTGGGTTTCTTTGTCCCATAAAATCGATGATTGCCATTGCCATTTCATTTCTCTCCTCTTTAGAAGGGAGTTCTTTGCAACGCTCAACCAACTGTTGTATAATTCTGCCGTATTCCGGCATATTAAGTTGCGTTTTTTGGGTGTTATATTCCATAATATGCAAATATATGGATTAAAAGAAAAATTGTGCCGATAATCTTAAAAGTTTATGATTTTTTAATGAAAATTTATGATACCATTTTAGAGCATATTTTTGAGTCTAAGTAAATTTATTCACGTTAAGTGGAATTTATTTTAATAAAAGTGTAATTTAGTTATTATATTAATAATTAAAAAACGGACTATGAAAAAAACATCTTTCTTATTTTCATTAATGGCTTTAGGAATCATGAATTCCTGTGAAACCAATGATGAAGGAGTCGGGAACACTTCGAGGGAACAAGAAGTTCATTCCAAAATAGTACAGGTCACTCGTCATGATGGAAGGCCGTTCAGTACTGGAAAAGAGTCAGTAAATGGTAAATTTGTTGCAGGTCCGGGGGGAAGTGTTCTGATGCAGGGCTTCTACTGGGATGTTCCGGATGGCGGAAACTGGTGGAATACAGTAAAAGATAAACTTACCGGTTGGTCCAATGCAGGAATCGGGGCAGTTTGGTTGCCTCCCGCATCCAAAGCGCAGAACGGAGCTTATTCAATGGGATATGATCCTACCGACTATTATGATTTTGGAAACTTTAATCAAAACGGAAGTGTAGAAACTCGTTTTGGTTCAAGAGCTGAGCTGGAAGCATTGATCACCAAAGCACACTCAGAAAATATGCAGGTTTATGCGGATATTGTGATCAACCATAACAGTGGAGGGCAGTCGGAAGCGAATCCTTATACAGGAACCAATACATGGACGAATTTTTCAGGAATAGCTTCAGGAAAATTTACCAGAAACTACAATGATTTTTATAAAAATGCCTATGGAAATAACGACGAAGGCTCTTTCGGTGGTTTTCCGGATTTATGCCATGCTAATCCCCATGTGCAGGACTGGCTTTGGGGAAGAGACGATTCCGTTGGTAAATACTATAAGAATGTAATGAAGTTCGACGGGTGGAGATTTGATTATGTAAAAGGTTTTGGTGCGTGGGTGGTTAATAACTGGAATGCAAAGGTAGGTGGCTTTTCGGTAGGGGAATTATGGGATTCCAATGTTAATACACTGGAATCATGGGCAAATAATGCAAACAGTTCTGTATTTGATTTTGCGGCCTATTATAAAATGGATGAAGCATTTGATAACGGAAATCTCAATGTTTTGAATGATGATATGATGTGGAAAAGAAATCCATATAAAGCCGTTACTTTTGTCGCCAACCATGATACTGATATTATTTATAATAAGATGCCTGCATATGCTTATATCCTGACGCATGAAGGGTATCCTACCATATTTTACAGGGATTACGAGGAGTGGCTTAATAAAGAAAGATTAAATAATCTCATCTGGATTCATAACAATAAAGCAACAGGAACAACCTCTATTCTCTACACAGATAATGATGAGTATATTGCGAGACGTAACGGATATAATGGTAATCCTGGACTGGTGGTTTATATTAACACTTCATCAAGCTGGCAGGAAAGATGGATAGACACCAATTGGAGCAATCAGCAGATCAAGGATTTTACAGGAGCATCAACCTGGTATCCTACAACACAGGCTGATAAGAGAGTGAAAATTCAATGTCCTCCTAATAGTTATTCTGTTTGGTCATTAAATCAATAATTGTAGGACAGAATCGTCAATTTATTTAATGAATTCCACAAGGATTTTATCATGGTGAATGACTTAGGGAAGTAAGAATTTTAGAATTTCGATACGAAAATCAGATATGTAATACTACTTAATGGCAGGTATTGTGAAATTATATCATGATGCTTGCCATTTGTAATTCAAAAATTACAGTGCTTTTAAACTTCTATAAACTTTCTTTTCTGATTTTGATCAGGCAGGTAGCACTTTTGAGCAGCAAGTTTCATTCTGTTTCTTGAAATCAAATCATATACCTGGTCACTTAAGAAAGTCGGTATGATTTTTCCAACAGCAATAAGTTGATATACACCACCCAGGAGTTGAGCAATCTGAAGAACAGCTCTAGATTTTACCAGATAGTACTGATTAGGTTTCCAAAGATACATCGTATTGAAAACAGTAGTCTCCAACCCTCTTTCGGATAAGAACTTCTGGCCGAAATCCGATTGTAAAGAAGCAAAAAGGAATTTGTTTTTTTTGTCACGTTCCAGGATCCACTGTACCCAGAAATTACAAACTCCACAATCTCCGTCAAAGAAGACAATATATTTATCCTGCCAATTTTCCTGCATAACACTTTTTTTAAAATACCATCGACCGTTCAGTTTCTGCTTTTACTTGTTTAAAATATTGTATAAGCTGCTTTCTCTGTTCCGGGGTTAATTTTGCACCCTGATGGCCAACAATATAGGATTCCAGAGGCATTTCCTCTTTCTCGATCATTTCAATACATTCCTGCAATTTGTGTGCCTGTCTTTCAGGTTCATACATTGCAAAGGTAGAGAAATTTAAATGTTTTCTTCCTTCATCAATATGATTTTTAAGAAACCACGATGAAGGAGCAATGCTAGAGTACCATGGATACTTCGTTTCGTTGGAATGGCAGTCGTAGCATGATGTACGGATGAGTTTGGCAACTTCAGGTTGCGTTTTTTTTATTTTTAAAAAATCCATACCCGGATTCACCGGTGGATTGGTCTTGTCAATGGGAAAAAACTGGATTATGATAAAAGCCACCAATAGAACGATCAATATTTTTTTCATACTAATGAATTTTAGTGTTTATGTGTTTAAATGTAATCTTTTTTTCTCTATTATAAAAGATAGAATCATTCTAAATAGGAAGTCTTTGTCTCTATTTTGCTTCATTTTCAATTAAATATAGCTAACTTATTGCAATAAATAAGGCAAAGGCTGTAGAAGTTTTATTATAGTTTTTAACTATCGTAAAAATTTTATCAATAGATCGTATTTATTGAAAGGGTTGTTGTAAGTTTGTCTTGTTCAGATCAGATAAACGGTATTAATCAATATTAAAATTTAAACGACAATGGAAAAAGATTCAAATGACATCAGTAAATGTCCGTTTCATAATGGAACAATGAAACAAAATGTAGCTGGTGGCGGAACTCAAAATCAACAATGGTGGCCTAATCAGTTAAGAGTTGATATTTTACGTCAGCATTCCTCTTTATCCGATCCCATGGATAAAGATTTCAATTATGCTGAAGCATTTAAAAGCCTGGATCTTGAAGCTGTAAAAAGAGATCTTCATGCATTAATGACGGATTCACAGGATTGGTGGCCTGCAGACTTCGGACATTATGGCCCTTTGTTTATCCGTATGGCATGGCATAGTGCCGGAACGTATCGTGTGGGAGACGGAAGAGGAGGAGCCGGAGCAGGTCAGCAGCGTTTTGCACCATTGAATAGCTGGCCGGATAACGTAAGTCTGGATAAAGCAAGAAGGTTACTTTGGCCTATAAAACAAAAATATGGTAAAAATATATCATGGGCGGATCTTTTGATTCTCACCGGTAATATCGCATTAGAGTCCATGGGTTTTAAAACATTTGGATATGCAGGAGGCCGTGAAGATGTCTGGGAACCGGATATGGACGTGTATTGGGGCTCCGAAACAACATGGCTGGGAGGTGATCTCCGATATGCACATGGTTCTGAGGGAGTAGTGGAAAATCATGCTGTGTTACCAACAGATGATGACGCGGATGGAAAAGTACATTCCAGAAATCTTGAAAAGCCTTTAGCAGCAGTACAAATGGGACTTATCTATGTAAATCCTGAAGGTCCGGATGGAAATCCAGACCCAATCCTTGCAGCTAAAGATATTCGTGATACATTCGGGCGTATGGCGATGAATGATGAAGAGACTGTGGCCCTTATTGCAGGAGGACATACCTTCGGTAAAACACATGGTGCAGGACCGGCCGACCATGTAGATAAAGAACCTGAAGGAGCAGGTATTGAATTGCAAGGACTAGGATGGGCGAGCAGCTATAAATCTGGAAAAGGAGCAGATGCGATCAGCAGCGGACTGGAAGTAACCTGGACAGAAACTCCTACGCAATGGAGTAATTATTTCTTCAAAAATCTTTTTGAAAATGAATGGGAACTTACCAAGAGCCCTGCAGGAGCTCATCAATGGGTAGCGAAAGATGGTGCCGAGATTATTCCTGATGCATTCGATTCTTCTAAAAAACATAAACCGACGATGCTTACAACGGATCTTTCCCTGAGATTTGATCCGGTTTACGAAAAAATATCAAGACATTTTTACGAGAATCCTGATGCTTTGGCTGAAGCGTTTGCAAAAGCATGGTTCAAACTTACGCACAGAGATATGGGGCCAAGAGCCCGCTATCTTGGACCGGATGTGCCGGATGAAGTACTGATCTGGCAGGATCCTATCCCTGAGGTAAATCATGCCTTAATAGATGGTTCTGATATTGAAACTTTGAAAGGGAAAATATTTGATTCGGGGTTAAGTTCTCAGGAACTGATCACAACTGCATGGGGTTCGGCTTCGACTTTCAGAGGAAGTGATAAGCGGGGAGGAGCAAACGGAGCAAGAATTCGCTTAGCTCCTCAAAAAGATTGGGAAGTGAATAATCCTGTGCAATTACAAAAGGTTCTGAATGTGCTGGAAAATATTCAGGCAGAATTCAATGCTTCACAGACTTCCGGTAAGAAGGTTTCTTTAGCAGATCTTATTGTTTTAGGAGGAACAGCAGCTGTAGAAAAAGCAGCAAGAGCCACAGGGCACGATATTTCGCTTTCATTCACGCCTGGCCGTATGGATGCTTCTCAGGAACAGACGGATATTGAATCGATGGGATATCTGGAGCCGGCAGCAGATGGTTTCCGTAATTATTTAAAAAGGAAATATACGGTTTCTACTGAAGCCCTATTAATTGATAAAGCACAATTGCTGACCCTTACTGCTCCCGAACTTACAGTATTAATCGGTGGAATGAGAGCATTAGATGCTAATTTTGACGGCTCTAAAAACGGAGTGTTTACAGATCGTCCTGGAGTTCTTTCCAATGATTTCTTTGTCAATCTGCTTGATATGGGAACTCAATGGAAAGCAGCCTCTGGTGACAATGAATTATACCTGGGAACTGATCGTAAAAGCGGACAGCCAAAGTGGACAGCTACCCGTGCTGATCTCGTATTTGGATCCAATTCAGAATTAAGAGCAATTGCGGAAGTATATGCAAGTGCTGATGCACAAGAAAAATTTGTAAAAGATTTTGCTGCAGCATGGACAAAGGTGATGAATCTGGATCGGTTTGAACTGGCTTAAGTTTTTTACATATCTGATATCAATTAAAACCATCTCTACCCGGGATGGTTTTTTGCTTTGAAGAACATGTGGGGCCTATTTCTTATGCGAATTGATATTGAACAGCATGAAGATAGTGTTTAATATTACGATGCAGAGATATATACATGGAAGCAGAAGCTCTGGAATTTTCATTTTTTTAATTGCTAAATAATAAAGCCTTATCTTTGCAAAAAATTGAGCTCCAAAGGTTGGAGTAACTCATTAATAACTTGTCCTGAGAGAATCGAAGGATTATTAAACATTTTTTATGTCAAACATTGTCGCTATCGTTGGGCGTCCCAACGTAGGAAAATCCACATTATTTAATCGTTTCCTGGAGAGAAGAGAAGCTATAGTAGACTCTACTGCAGGTGTTACAAGAGACCGTCATTACGGAAAATCCGACTGGAACGGAGTAGAATTTACAGTAATTGATACCGGAGGATATGATGTGGGGACAGAGGATATTTTTGAAGAAGAAATCCGTAAACAGGTACAGCTGGCAGTAGATGAAGCTACTTCTATTATTTTTATGCTTAATGTAGAGGAAGGCCTTACAGATACGGATTATGAAATTCATGAATTATTAAGAAGATCCAATAAGCCGGTTTATATCGTTGTAAATAAAGTAGATTCTGCAAAAGAAGAATTGGCAGCTACAGAATTTTATCAGTTAGGAATCGAAAAATATTATACTCTTTCTTCTGCTACAGGATCAGGAACAGGAGATCTGTTAGATGATATCGTTAAAGATTTCCCAACCACGGATTATCAGGATCCTTTTGAAGGATTACCTAAAATTACGATCGCTGGTCGTCCGAATGTAGGAAAATCCACTTTAACGAATGCTTTACTGGATGTAGAGAGAAATATTGTAACAGATATTGCGGGAACAACCAGAGACAGTATACAAACACTATATAATAAATTCGGGCACGAGTTTGTATTGGTAGATACTGCGGGGATGCGTCGTAAGGCTAAAGTTTCCGAAGATCTTGAGTTTTATTCTGTAATGAGATCAATTCGTTCTATTGAATATTCTGATGTAGTGATCATTATGGTAGATGCTACTCAGGGATGGGAATCTCAGGATATGAATATCTTTGGTTTAGCACAGAAGAACAGAAAAGGAATTGTGATCCTGGTTAACAAATGGGATCTGATCGAAGATAAGCAAACCAATACGATCCGTGATTTTGAAAAAGCAATTAAAGATAAGATCGGGCAGTTCCAGGATATTCCAATTCTGTTTGTATCTGCATTAACGAAACAGAGAATACTGAAGGCGGTAGAAGTGGCGATGCAGGTATATGAAGACCGTAAGAAGAAGATTAAAACTTCGAAATTAAATGAAGTGATGCTTCCTATTTTCGAACAAACTCCACCTCCTGCAAATAAAGGAAAATTCATTAAAATCAAATATTGTGTGCAGCTTCCTACGCCGTCACCGCAGTTTGTATTCTTCTGTAATCTTCCACAATATATAAAAGAACCGTATAAGAGATTTACTGAAAATCAATTGAGAAAAGAATTCGGATTTACCGGAGTTCCTATCGAGGTATATTTCAGACAAAAATAATGACTTCGGCTGCGCTTATTAAAAAAGTGTCACAAAGTAATAATCGATATTTAAAAAGTTCTGGTAAGAAATATCTTATCAGAACTTTTTTTCTTTCATCAAATATATCTTATCCTTTACAGCCACTTTTCATACATTAACCGGACAGGTTTATAGCCTTGTTTATCAAGCCAGCTTTGCATAATATGGTTATTGCATAAAGTAAACCTGTAAATTTTCCGGATATTAAAATCTCTATAGGTTTCTTCAAATGCTTTGTTTAGGGCAGTGTAAACTCCGTGTTTTCTATATTCCTGCTTTACATATCCTTCAGAAACATACAGGTCATCTGCATCTCCCAGTTCAAAGTTGCTGTCATCTTTTTCATCAATATACCCGAATAAAAAACCAATAGCTTTTCCCTCTGCGTTAGCAATAAGAAATGTTCCGTTATTCTCTTCCTCACAGTCGGTCATAAAGCGCAAATAATGTTTTCTGATCTTGCTCCAGTCGGCTGTTTTCTCATTCATTTCCTTTTCAGAAACATGAAGCTCTCCTACCAACTCATCCACAATGGGGAGATGGTCTGATATTTTTATTTTTCGGATTGTAAAGTTCATAATATAATTTTTTATTTTCCTCGTATCGGGCTTCCGTGCCAGGATGTATGATCAGAAAGTACCTCGCCCTTCATAATCAGTGAAAGGGCATCAACATTTACGTTATTACCTATTTCGGTATCGTAAAGAATAATGGTTCTCGAATTAATGGTTGTCTGCTTACCGATTTTTACACTTCCTATTTTCATAATACGATCTTCAAAAAGATGCGTCTGCGGCCCGCAGTCTTCATTCAACATTGCTTCGTCATCTATCGTTACCATATCATACTCTGTAATATCTGTTGTATTGAGCCACACCCTTTTACCGATTTTCACACCCAAAAATCTCATAAAGAAAGGAAGCCACATCGTTCCCCGCAGGAAATCAAGAAAGAAGATTACAGGGAGTGCCTCATATACTGTAGTTATTCCTTCACTCAACCAGACTTTTAGGCTGTACATGGGCATTTCTGTTTTTTTATACTTTCCAACGAGAACCCATTTAAGGAGTACCATAAAGAAAAAGGAAGGTAGGGCTACAATTCCCAGATAATAAAATGGAGAAAATAAGATCAAATGATGGATTCTTCCTTCAAGATAATTGCTGGTGTAGGCAATAAATAATACACTGCAGATAATAATAACGGTTTGAGGCAGAATAATCCGGATTCCCTCCACAATAGCACGTGCAAACTTAAGACTGAAGGGAGGGTTGTAGGTAAGGCTATTGTCAAAGCTCTCCGATTTTTGTCTTGAGGGAAGTCCGATTGGCGGAGATCCAAACCAGTCTTTTTCAGAAGAGTTTTTAAGTTGTTCTTCATTCGGAGCTTTGCTTAGCACGCCGATAAGCATATTATCTCCTAATTCATATCCCTGTGGGATCAATCCGCTGTTTCCTACAAAACTATTGTTGCCGATCTTGGTTTTTGCCAGGATCAGTTTTTCATTTCTTACATCATGTTCCCCCAGGATGACCGCGTCAGCAATAAAAGATCCCTCTCCAATTTCCAGAAGATTGTGGGAAACATCGCTTGCTGTAGAGATCTCTGAATTTCTGCCCACTTTGGCTCCCATCATCCTGTAAAATTTACTGATATAAATTGAAGCAAAAAGAGGATGTACGACGGTTAATGCAAGATTAAATATCTGATCCTTTACCCATTTCCGATAATAGATAAAACTGTAAACAGGATATATTCCCGGCTTCATACGGTATTGCAGACACCTTGTGATAATACTGACAACCCCGATAAAAATTAATATGTAGATTGTAGATAGAATAGGAGCCTGCCATAGGTAATAGAAACTATAATCCGCTGAACGGTCGTCCAGATAATACAAGGTGTACAATGTTGGAGCAAGCGGTAAAACGATTAAAAGTGGGAAGAAAAACAGAGAACATGCATATATGATAGCATATTTGTTTCTTTTTGCGGCAGAAACCAGCTGTGGAATCTGCGTCTCTTCCTTACTTTTTGTTCTTAGTTTTTCAGCCGGGCTACCATCCCAGACTTCACCGTACCCGATCGTATTTCCTTCATTTAAGCAGCTTAGATCCTGAAGTTCTCCGAATTCCTCAATGACAGTATTACCACATACGATAGCTGAAGAACCAAGATAAGAATGTGCTTTAATATGTACTTTTCTTATTTTAAGCACTCCATTTTCTACAGATGCATTATCAATACTACATCCTGAGCTCGTGGTTACGTTTTGATCAATGGTAACAAGGTCTTCAGCTGCAATAGGTAAAAGGCTAAGCTGTGCGCTCGGATGAACTTGTACACCTAATAATTTCAGATATTTCGGATACAATGGGGTTTCAACAATAAATTCTGAAGGCATCAGTCTTTTTACGGTTTTCCATAGCCACCATCTGAAGTAATACCAGCCCCATAACGGATAATCACCTTCTTTTATTTTTCCGATAACAAGCCACTTTGTTAAAAGAATAATAACAGAATAAACCGGTGGTATGAGTGTATACAAAAGAATAGCACTTAACAGGGCTAATCCGGTTCCGTACCCATTAAGCTGGAAATAATAATAACTAAGATAGGGGAAAAATATCTGTACACTAAATAATGCAAAAACAACCAGTAAAGAAATAGTCTGGGCAAGATTGCAGGCATAATATTGAAATGACGAAACTCTTGTAAACGGTTCCTGATCGGATGCCTTTTCAGTGTGTTTATTTTTAAGGCAATCTGAATATGCAGAAAGCGGCCTGTTTTCATAAATATCTTTTAAAGAAGCGTAAGGAATCCCTGCTTTTTGCCGGAGGTGAGAAACTAATGTTGCAGCAAGTAAGGAGTGCCCTCCCAGATCCGTAAAAAAGTCCTGATGTAATTGGATCTCTTTTCCCGGAAACATCCAATGAAGGGTCTGCAACAGTTTTTCTTCGATAGGAGCTTCAGGATTTACTTCAATGTCTTCACTTTTCTCATGACTGATAAAGCTTTCAGGAACCGGCAGTTTTTTTCGGTCAATTTTTCCACTCGGCATCCTGGGCATTTCCCTCATTTTGATGATCGAGACGGGAACCATATAAGGTGCCAGAAACTTTGCTAACTCTTTACGTATTGTATTTTCATCGAATTCATGATCGTCACTCATTACAGTATAACCAACGAGTTGCCCCTGTCCGTTAGCGTCTTCTTTCACGGCAACAGCTGCTGAAGAAATGCCGGGAAGCTGATTCAACCTGGCTTCTATTTCTCCCAATTCAATCCTGTAGCCACGGAGTTTGATCTGGTCATCTATTCTTCCCTGAAAATCTATAAAACCGTTTTCCCGTATAATAACAGCATCTCCAGTTTTGTAAATGGTATCGCCGGGAAGTTCAGGAAATGGATTTTTCAGGAATTTTTGATCTGTTAGTTCCGGGAGGTTGAAATATCCATTACTGACTCCGGGACCAGAAATGATCATTTCACCCCTTTCTCCTCGTGGTACGATATTCAGATTTTCATCAACCACAGCAATATGATAATTGGGTAGAGGATGGCCAATCGTAAGCTCGTCATCATCCTTCAGCTTAGCCATGTTGGAAGATACTGTAGTTTCCGTGGGACCATAGCTGTTGATGAAGGTTCTGTAAGGCTTTGCCCATTTTTCCTGTACTTGTTTTGTGCATGCTTCACCCCCTGTATTGATGATCCTCACTGAAGGAACCTCCTCGATGATGGCTAAGATACTGGGTACTGCATGAAGAACAGTGATTTTATTCCTGATTAATACATCACTTAATTCATCAATAGCTTTTACAGTAAGGGCATCTGCAATCCATATCGTTGCACCGGAAAAAAGACTGATCCATACCTCTTCACACCACATATCAAAGGAAACGGAAAAACCCTGATATACAATATCGGTATCTTTTATTCCTATGAAATCTTCTTCAGATCTTATAAGATGACAGATATTCCTGTGGGAAATTGGAATTCCTTTAGGATTTCCGGTACTTCCGGAAGTAAATAACACGTATGCCCATTGGTCGGGGCTAATCGGATCGCTGATTGGAGGGATAGTGCTGTCGGGTTGTGGGGCAATGGCTAAAGGCCGACAATGGATTCCGACATCTGCATCAGAGAAATAAGCTTTTACATGAATGTCTGTAAAAACTTTTCTTATTCTGTCTTCAGGCATCTCCCGGTCCAGTGGAACATAAGAGGCTCCGGCTTTTAATATTCCTAAAATAGCAACTGGAAGCTCCATACTTCGGGGATACCAAACCCCGACACTATCGCCCGGTTTTATACCTTCATTGTGAAGCTGTAAAGCAATTGCATTACTCCAGTTATTGAGTTCTTCATAAGAGAGTTTTTTACCATTAAATATAAATGCTGTTTTATTTTTGTATTTTTCAAAAATAGGAGCTAATAACCCGGGAAGAGTCTCTTCCTTCAGAAATTCAGGAGCTATTTTTCCTAAGATTAAACTTTTCATCATTCAAGATTTTTTTATGTACAGATGGGTTGGGAAACTTTCATAAATATACTTTATTTCTGTTTACGTTCAATCTCGGATTTCGTTTTTTAATTGTAATTTTGCAGGAATTAAAGCCCGCCAACTCTAATTAAAATTTAAAATTTCATGGTTACTATTTTATCTGAAAACTTTTCTCTTGTTAATGAGTGGATTAACGAACTGCGTAATGTAGATGTTCAACATGACCGATTAAGATTCCGTAGAAATATGGAACGTATCGGAGAAATTGCCGCTTTTGAAATCAGTAAAGAACTTGAGCAAAGAGAAGTTGAAATCCAGACTCCTCTGGATACGATAAAGGTTAGGGAAATTGCAGTACAACCAGTGATTACTACTATTCTTAGGGCAGGAGTTCCTCTATTTCAGGGGATATTAAATTATTTGGATAAAGCTGATTGCGGTTTTGTAGCAGCCTATAGAAAACATGATGCCAACGATTATTTTTCGATCAAGCAGGATTATCTTACTTGTCCAAGTATTGAAGGAAGACCTTTAATCGTGGGAGATCCTATGCTGGCTACAGGAGCGTCATTAATTGAAGCAATCAAAGACTTACTCACACACGGAACACCTACTCAATTGCACATTGTAGCGGCCATCGCATCTAAACAGGGAGTAGAAACAATTGAAAAAGCTTATCCTGAAGCAAAAATTTGGGTAGGTGCTATTGATGATCAACTGACTTCCAAAGGCTACATTACTCCCGGATTGGGAGATGCCGGTGACCTTAGCTATGGTGAAAAATTACAGCGGTAATTAATACAGATTCCAGAAATCCTTCATTATATCCATCAATAATACCGGACGTACTTTTTCCATTGGATGTCTGGTATCCGGAAGTATCATTAATCTTGCGTTAGGAATACGGCGATAGGTTTCAACGGTCTCTTCCAATGTTACCATATTATCATGGTCTCCGGCCATGATCTGGACTGGAGTTGTAATCTTTGATAAACTATCTGAATTTAGCGGTGGTTTTTTACCTAAAGAAACCATCATGCCGGCAATTGCGGGAAGCAGCTCTTTCCATTGGGAGCCGTGTTGTAATTCCAGTTGTTCCGCATATTTCGGAATTTTTAAAAGAATGGTCTCAGGGTCAAGCATTGTACTTTCCTTTAAAGCCTGCTCCTCTGTCCAGTCGAATTTTGTGCCTAATGTCAATACGGAATTTACATTTTCCGGTACCTGCAGAGCATAGCAGAGACCAACATAGCCACCCATGCTGTGTCCGAAAATATAAACATCATTGAGTTTTTGTTGCTTACAGTATTCAGCCAGTTCCTGAGTGTATTTTTCTATGCTGATACCATCTTGCGGAATTTCAGTGTTTCCATGCCCTGAAAAAAGAGGGGTGTGTATATTGAATTGTTTTGATAAGTCCTTTAGATAAGGTTTGAAAATATCACTGTGCCCTAAAGCACCGTGCAGTAAAAGCAGGTTTTTCATATCTATTAGTTTATCCGGAAAATTATGAAAAAGAATTGAAAGCTGGAAGTAAGGTTTAGAGGTTAGAAGTTAGAGGTTAATCTATTGCCATTACCAGAATGCTCACTTTGTTATTGCCGCTATTTAAGATTTCCCATGCTATAGTTGCGATCGTATTGCCGGTGGTAAAAACGTCATCAATTAATAAAATATGTTTATCAGATACCTTTCGGGATATTGAAAAAGTGTTGTCATTTTTTAGGCGATGTTTTTTATCTTTTAGGGCCTGAGCTTGTGAGTAGTAATTTCTTTTGATCAGGTGATGGTCAAATGGGATATGATATTTATTGGATAGTATTTCTGTAAACAGATGCAATTGGTTATATCCTCTTTCTCTTTCTTTTTTAGGATGAAGTGGAACGCTTACCAGTAAATCAGGTTTGTTATTTTTAAAATCCAGTCTACCGATTGTCCAGTTTGCAATCACTTTCCCGGTTTTTTCCCGGTTTTTATATTTTAATTCGTGGATGATCTTACGGCTTAAGTTTTCCTCCTCAAAATACATAAGCGCATATGCGTTTTCAACCGGAAACAATAATTTGCATTTTTCTTTAAACAGGTTATCTTCAAAATAATTGAAATGGGTAAAATGAATATGTTCAAAACAGGAGGAGCATACCAGAAGATCAGCATCGATGATCCGGTTGCAGTGGATGCAACGATTGGGGAAAAGAAGGTCAAGAATCATTTTTGTGTTTTTACTAATATAAGTTTATTAGCTGAAAAATGAAAGAGGTAAGAAGTAATGTAATGCTTTTTAACCCTGAGATTCCACTTCCTTTCGGATTTTTTCAATGGAATTTTTCATACTCTGATTAAAATATTCCTTTTCAAGACGAACCGGTGGAGCTTGTCTTACTTCACAATCTGCAATACTGCAGGATTCACAGGTTACCCCCACGTTGATCGTCGGTAAACTTGGAGATTTGATAAAGTTTATTTTCTTTATTGTTTGAGGATTTAATAATATTCCCAGACAGTAGCTTCGGTTACTGCCGTCTGAAAAAGGGTTTTTCTGGGAAGTGGAAATAACGAGATAACTTATCCCCTGATCTTTATAATGGGAGATCTGAGCGTCCGTTAATGTTTCATTTTCCGTTAAATCCTGAAGATTTTTTACAGCAATCCATCTTCTGCAATAATGTTCATTCGTAGCATTAGCATGAGGAGCCTGCTGGTGATTCAGATGCAGTTCTTTTAAAATCTGAATTCTTTCGGAATCTTTCTTTTTAACCAGGCATAAATAAAACAAATCTTTTATTCCTAATTCTGAAGACAGGACATTAGTCAGCCTGTAATAAAATGTTTCCGGAGAATTCGTAAAGCTTTCAATGAGATGGGTGAAGCTTTTGGGTTTCCAGCTATTTTGTAAAAAGAAGTCAGAAGTATTTTCTATAATCTGCTCTTTCGAAATCAATAGTGCGCCGGCGAAATAGGACGCATAGAAATTGTTCAGGATTTCCTCGAAGCTTCCAAAATCCAGCCATGAGTAGGTGTTGGGGCGGTTTTTTAATTCAAGAACATTAAAACCAATTTCTTTAGCGAGAATAAATGTCTTCTGGTCTTTTTCTAATTTGCTGTTGAGCAGTAAAAGTTTTTTTTCAGGAATAAATAATGAACGGAGATGCACGGATGTTCCAAAAGGTTCGAAATCTTTGGATTGAATCGTGTAATTGAATTTTTCATTGAGGATATTTTGTAAAATATCCGGATCCAGATTTTTACTGAACTCTAAACAATGCTCCTGAGCAAAGGATAATACTTTTTCTTCGATATCAGGAAAATAATTATCATAAAGTTCCTGGAAGGATCGCAATACTGCAAAATAAAAACGCTCTTTTCCCAGATTGTAGTTTTGAGATATTTCAATCAGTGCATTGATAAAGGCGGTGACCTTTTTGGGGGCATCACTGATGATGCTGATGAGGTTATTTTTATTTATTCCGAAAAGGTCCAGGGGAACTTCTTTAAAAAAATCCGATTGTAAAATTTCATTAAACGGAGCCAGGCTTTTGTCCAGTTTCGTAGAAACCAGATCATCGAATGTACAGTTCAGAGATTCGGAAAGCTGGATAATCTTATCGTGCTTGGGGTATTTTTTTCCGTTCTCAATTTCGTTGAGGTAAGATTTTGATAACCCTGTTTTTACGGCAAGGTCCTGCAGAGACCAATTTTTCTTTTGTCTCAGCTGCTTCAGTTTAAGCCCGAAAACCGTTTTAATAAAATCACTTTCTGCATTCATTACTCAAATATAGATATTTGATTGCGATTATTCGCATAATAATTTTTAAAAATAATTAGCGAACGTTCGCTGATTGTGAAAATTTTTATTTATGTTTGTAATATCAAATCACAAAATCAATGAGTTATGGAAACAACCACCCAATTAAGAATAAAGGCTCAAAGCCAGTTTGAAGAGATTTTCAATCCCGAATTGATAGAGTTTCTGATTGAACTTCACCAGAACTTTAATGCTAAAAGGCTTGATCTTTTAGAAGAAAGAAAAGAAACTCAGCTTGATTTTGATCGCAGAAATCTTCCCAGGTTTTTACCTCAGACAGAAGAAATAAGAAATGGAGATTGGGTATGTTCGCCATTGCCTGAAGATTTACTTGACCGGAGAGTTGAAATTACGGGTCCGGTAGATCGTAAAATGATCATTAATGCTCTTAATTCTGGAGCATCCACATTTATGGCAGATTTCGAGGACAGCAATGCTCCTACATGGAAAAACTGCATGGAAGGGCAGATTAATCTTTCAGATGCCATTAACAGAAGTATAGATTTTACAACCCGAGAAGGGAAAGCATATCAATTGCAGGAAAAGACAGCCGTATTACTAGTTCGTCCAAGAGGATTACATCTTCATGAAAAGCATATCGAGATCAACGGTGAAGAGGCTTCCGGTTCATTGGTTGATTTTGGGATTTATTTTTTTAGGAATGCACAAAAACTTCTTGAAAAGGGGAGTGGTCCTTACTTTTATCTTCCCAAACTGGAACACTATAAAGAAGCCAGATGGTGGAATGAAGTTTTTGATTTTGCCCAGAATTATCTTCAGATTCCAAGAGGTACGATTAAGGCTACGGTTTTAATAGAGACGATCACCGCATCTTTTCAGATCGATGAAATTTTATATGAACTAAAAAAACACAGCGCAGGATTGAACTGCGGACGATGGGATTATATTTTCTCATTTATTAAAAAATTCAGAAACCTTCCTGAATTTATAATACCGGATCGTGATCAGGTAACTATGACCTCTCCGTTTATGACTGCCTATTCCAAAAGGGTGATTGAAATTTGCCACAAACGAAATGTGCATGCCATCGGAGGAATGGCTGCTCAGATTCCTATAAAAAATGATGATCAGGCGAATCATATTGCCTTTGAAAAAGTAAAAGCAGATAAGGAGCGTGAAGTAAAAAATGGGCATGATGGCACCTGGGTAGCCCATCCTGCTTTGGTTTCTTTGGCTAAAGATATTTTTGACGAATATATGCCTTCAAAAAACCAAATTGA
This sequence comes from Chryseobacterium sp. LAM-KRS1, assembly GCF_013184525.1. Taxonomy (GTDB): domain Bacteria; phylum Bacteroidota; class Bacteroidia; order Flavobacteriales; family Weeksellaceae; genus Chryseobacterium; species Chryseobacterium proteolyticum. Next base: position 295,101 of record NZ_JAAOIZ010000003.1, on the reverse strand, counting down.
CAAGAAAGTGGATTATCAAATCAAGGAAAGTGATCTGCTGGAAATTCCTAAGGGAGAGATTAGTGAAAGAGGTGTTCGTAAAAATATTAATGTAGGAATTCTTTATCTCGAAAGTTGGTTGATGGGTATAGGTGCAGCGGCTATTTATAATCTTATGGAGGATGCAGCTACCGCAGAAATTTCACGGACACAGATCTGGCAATGGCTGAAGAATGAGGCTGTTTTAATTGATGACCGGATTCTGACCAGAGAAATGGTTCTCCAGTGGGAAAGGGAAGAGATGGATACCATTGAAAAATATGTAGGTGAAGAGCGCTTTAAAAACGGGAAATTTAATCTGGCTAAAGAGCTTTTTAACGAATTGATCTTCTCAGAAAAATTTGAAGAATTCCTCACTTTGAAAGCGTATCCTTTTATTTAGGTATCAACGCGTTTGAGAATGAAAAGTTGGTGGTAACAATCCGATAATATAGTCACTTCGAGTTGGTTTTTGAAATAATTGAATCTATGAGCAATATGTTCTTTTTGGTCAAGCTGATGGAATTCCAATGATAAACCTATAGAACTCGTATTCCGAATTTTATAAAAATAATTTATAACTAAATACAAATCAAAATATTATGAAAACGAAACAAGAAAAAATTCAGGCTTTAGAGCAGGATTGGCTGAACAATCCACGTTGGAAGGGAGTACAAAGACCTTATACAGCTGAAGAGGTTTTAAAGCTCAGAGGATCTTATACGATCGAGTACACGATCGCCACTGAAATGTCTAAAAAATTCTGGGAGAAGCTTACGACTCAGGATTTTGTAGCCGGATTGGGCGCATTAACAGGAAATCAGGCAGTACAGGAAGTAGATGCCGGGTTGGAGGCTATTTACCTTTCGGGCTGGCAGGTGGCTGCTGATGCGAATTTATCAGGAGAAATGTATCCTGATCAATCTTTGTATCCAGCGAACTCCGTTCCTTCTGTAGTTAAGAAAATCAATAATGCTCTGTTAAGAGCGGATCAGATCCAGTCTGTAAACGGAGGTGGCGATAAAGAATACCTTGTTCCTATTATTGCTGATGCAGAGGCTGGATTTGGAGGTAATCTGAATGCGTTTGAACTGATGAAACAGATGATCGAGGCCGGAGCAGCAGCGGTTCATTTTGAAGACCAGTTGTCTTCTGCAAAGAAATGCGGACATTTGGGAGGTAAGGTATTGGTACCTACTCAGGAAGCCATCAATAAATTAGTAGCTGCCCGTTTAGCTGCCGATGTAGCAGGGGTTCCGAGTGTCATTATTGCAAGAACAGATGCTGACGCCGCAGACCTGCTGACTTCAGATATTGATGACAGAGATAAGAAATTTGTGACCGGAGAGAGGACTTCAGAAGGATTTTATGTAGTGAAAAACGGAGTGGAACAAGGAATCGACCGTGGTTTATCGTATGCGCCCTATGCTGATCTGATCTGGATGGAAACGTCTAATCCTGATCTGGAACAGGCAAGAAGATTTGCTGAGGGAATCCATGCCAGGTTTCCTGGAAAAATGTTAGCGTATAACTGTTCACCTTCATTCAATTGGGCTGCCAAATTAAGTGTTGAGGAAATGACTACTTTCCGTGAGGAGCTTGCCAAAATGGGATATAAATTCCAGTTTATCACGTTGGCTGGTTTCCATGCACTCAATACAGCAATGTTTGAGCTGGCGTTAGCGTATAAAGAAAAAGGAATGGCTGGATATTCCGAGTTACAGGAACGTGAGTTTGCTTTACAGCAAAAAGGGTTCAGGGCCGTGAAACACCAGTCTTTTGTAGGAACCGGATATTTTGATGAGATTCAGAATGTGGTAACAAGTGGTTCTTCAGCAACTGTCGCCATGAAAGACTCTACTGAAATAGCACAGTTTCATTAAAAAGTAAGTTTTTTCCACATTATACATATTGTTTGAAATCCTTCTCCATGTTGGGAAGGATTTTTTGCGATGAAGAAATTAAATATTCTCAGGTTTGCAGGCTTTTGTACGGGAATAAAGGTTTAAAAAACTAATGAAAATTTGTATTATATTTGAAAACTAAAAATAGTGTTTTTCAAACAATTTAATAAGAAAATGAAGTTAATTAAAGTGCTTTTTATTGCAGCAGGACTTACGCTAACGGCTAACGCTGCTCACGCTCAACAGAAGATTGGCCATGTAAACTCTGATGATATTTTTGCAAGTATGTCTGAGGTGAAAACGGTAACCTCTACTATTGATAACCTGACTAAAACCAAGCAGGCTGAAATTGAGAAGTTGATCACAGAATATCAAACCAGACTTAAGGCAGCTCAAGATAAAGAGAAGACATTGAGTGAAGCCAATAAAGAGGCTGTTACCAAAGAGCTGATGGCTGCACAAACAGAATTACAGACATTAGGTAAAAAGATAGAAGATGCCAGAGGTCAGGCGGCGAAGGAGGTTTCTGCTAAACAGACCGAGTTATTTACTCCGGTACAGCAAAAAATCCAAAATGCGATTTCTGCTGTAGCAAAAGAAAGAAATCTGAGCTATGTATTTGATACTTCATCAGCGCAGGGAGCCAACAATCTGGTATATACAGACGGAAGCGAGGATATTACACCGGCTGTAAAAACCAAACTGGGAGCTACTGCAACAGCCACTAAACCGGCTGCAAAAACTAAGTAAAAACTTTTAAGTTATAATATAAAAGCAGAATCGGATTTATTCGATTCTGTTTTTTTTGATCAAATTAAAATAATAAAACAGGAAAGGTATTTCCTGTTTTGGCAGATTTTATTTTTTATGCCTTATTTTTGGATAAATTTTGAAGAGAGATGAGTCTAGTGTATGAAAAGCAGATCAAGGTAACAGAAGAAAATATAGATCAGAATAAGCATGTCAATAATGTACAATATGTGAGTTGGGTAGAGGAAATTGCAACCGAACATTGGGATTCTGTAAAGCATTTAACTGAATACCCTGAAGATATCTGGATGCTGCTTGATCATCATATCCAATACAAAAAGCAAGTATATCTGAATGATATTATTATAGTAAAAACATATCCTAAAAATCCTGAAGGAATCAGGCAACCCAGGAAAGTTGAATTTTATTGTAATGGAGAGCTTGTGGTAGATTCATTAACACTTTGGGTTCTTATTGATTCTAAAACACAAAGGATTCAAAGGCTGAAAAGTGATTGGCTTGAGAAGATTTAAATATCACCGTTCATTTGATTGTACTCCTTGGCATGTGGCCCATACTCAGCCCAAATTCCTTATCTTTGCATCATGATACGTATTACAAAAATTTTTACATTCGAAACAGCACATGTGCTGTATAATTACGATGGAAAGTGTAAAAATATGCATGGACATTCCTATAAGCTGTTTGTAACAGTGAAAGGAAAGCCTATTAATGATTTGGAAAACCCTAAAAATGGGATGGTAGTGGATTTTGGTGATATTAAAAGTATCGTAAAATCTGAAATTGTAGATGTTTGGGATCATGCAGTATTGATCAACGGATTATCGCCGCATAAGGAACTGGGTGAAGATCTTGAAGAAAGAGGGCATAAAGTAATCTATTGTAATTTCCAGCCTACATGCGAAAATATGCTGTATGCTATCGCTGCTAAAATAAAATCTAAGCTTCCTGCTGAGGTTTCTTTAGCTTATCTTAAACTTCATGAAACTGAAAACTCTTACGGGGAATGGTTTGCAGAAGATAATGTATAATTGTATTCAATAAAAAACTCAACCGGTGCTAAAGACAACCATCAATTTACAACCTAGAAAAAAAGTATATTTTGCATCCGACCAGCATTTTGGCGCTCCTGATCCTAAACAAAGCAAGGTTCGTGAGGAGAAGTTTATACGCTGGATGGATGAGATAAAGGAAGATGCTCAGGTTTTATTTTTAATGGGTGACCTTTTTGACTTCTGGCATGAATGGAAATATGTTATTCCCAAAGGATACGTTCGTGTATTAGGAAAAATTGCTGAACTGAAGGATCGTGGGATTCATGTTTACTTCTTTGTGGGAAATCATGATTTATGGATGAAAGATTATCTGGAAGAGGAAATCGGATGTACTGTATTCTATAAGAGGCAATATTTTGAAATGGGTGGCAAGCAGTTCCTTCTTGCCCATGGAGATGGTTTGGGTCCGGGGGATAAAGGATATAAAAGAATGAAAAAGTTATTCACCAATCCTATTGCACAATGGGCTTTTAAATGGCTTCATCCTGATATTGCCATGAAGATTGCATTATATCTTTCCCAGAAAAATAAAATGATTTCCGGTGAAGAGGATAAAGCGTTTTTAGGAGAGGATAAAGAGTTTCTGATCATCTATTCAAAAGAAAAATTGAAAACTGAGAAAATTGATTATTTCATTTATGGACATCGTCACCTTCCCATGGTTTTAGATCTCGAACATAAAGCTAAATACATCAATCTCGGAGATTGGATTTCTTACTTTACCTACGGGGTTTTTGAAAAAGATTTTGAATTAAAAACTTTTGATGATAAGGCAAAAAAAAATTACCTCTAAAAGAGGTAATCTTCGAATGAATAAATTCACTCTGTTTTTAATCCATATTCCGAAAATAGTATTGCAAGAATTTGACCAAAAATTTCAATTTATATTAAAAAAATATTAAAAAAGAATGTTGTAAGGATAACCGGTTAAAAATGAGATCAAAAGAATGTTAAAAATTTAGAAAATTGGAAAATATATTCAACATACGAACTGAACAGGATTTTTTAAATGCTTCATTAAAAACATTTCGCTATCAATATGAAAATGTTGATGTATACAGGAAATTTGTAGATTACCTGAAAATTGATCCTGACACTGTTGACACAGTGACAAAAATTCCATTTTTGCCCATTGAGATGTTTAAAAATCATCAGATCCTCGACAAAAGAGTAGTCGCTGATCTGTATTTTCAAAGCTCCGGAACCACGCAGATGAATTTGTCAAAACATTTCATTGCTAATGAAAATCTGTATAGGGAAAGTATTTATAAGAGTTTTGAACAGTTTATCGGAAAACCTGAAGATTTTATATTTCTTGGCCTTCTTCCGAGCTACCTGGAAAAGAAAAATTCTTCTCTGATTTATATGGTGGATTACTTAATGAATGTTTCTGCCCAGTCTGAAAACGGATATTTTTTATACAATCATGCTGATTTATTTGAACTTTTAAAAATTCTGAAGGGTAAAAAAGTAATTCTTTTCGGGGTTTCTTTTGCGCTTTTAGATTTTCTGGATTTTTGTGCCTCCCAAAGAGGTGATGAGCCGATTGGTTTTTCTAAAAATCTTATAATAATTGAGACAGGAGGAATGAAGGGACGTAAAGAAGAAATGACAAAAGATGAACTGTTGGTGATTTTACAAAAAGGTTTTAACACCAATGCCATATATTCCGAGTATTCTATGACAGAACTTTTATCACAAGCGTACTCTTTAGGAAATAACGAGTATGAATGTCCGAAATGGATGAGGGTGTTGGTGAGAAATGCTGAAGACCCTTTAACCTATGAAAAAGAAGGAAGAACAGGTGCTGTAAATATTATCGATTTGGCGAATTTTCATTCCTGCTCCTTTATTGCGACTCAGGATTTGGGTAAGATGCTTCCGAAAAATAAATTTCAGATCCTCGGAAGGATAGATCATTCAGATATCAGGGGATGCAGTTTATTGGTGAGCTGAGGTATGCGTAATGTGCAAGCCTTAGATTTCATCTCAAAGTTTCCAGAGCTTACCCACTGAAATCTCTCGTTCCCAACCTTATGCCCAAAAGAAATATGCTAAAAATTGAAGAACTTGTTCATGCATTCATTCATTCTCATTGTGACTTTGAGAAAGAACTTGTTTTAACCAATCATTTTCATTCAGATTGGGAAGCTGATATTTTGATTATTGATGCTGTGGGGCTAAGCCATGAAATAGAGATTAAACTCTCTAAAAGTGATTTTAAGAATGATTTCAAAAAATCTTATCAGAATGCATCTACAGGAGAAAAATTTTTAAAACACGACAAAATCTCATGTGGTGATTATGTTTGTAACGCATTCAGCTTTCTCCTTCCTATGGGGATGGTCGATCATGAACAGATTCCGGAACATTGTGGGCTTATTGAGTTTTATCATAATGAGGATACATGGGAAACGGAATTTTATCACATTAAAAAACCGGTACAGGTACATATGGATTCTTACTGGAAGCTTAATGATAAAGACCTTTTTATCCGGAAAATGGCTTTGAATTTACTTCAGAAAAAAATGGAAGTTAAAGGAAAACATGAAGAACTGATTTTTAAAAACCCGTTCGATATTAAAAAAAGAAAATAAAAAATCCTGTCAGATCTGACAGGATTTTTTTATGATTAAGCGGCGACCTCATTGTCTGACCGCTGAAGTAAAAACTTATAAATTATCCCACCGGCAACTCCACCAAGGATAGGTGCGACCCAGAACAACCATAATTGGGACATGGCAGCTCCTCCTACGAATAATGCCTGAGACAAAGATCTTGCAGGATTTACAGAAGTATTTGTAATTGGGATGGAAATCAGATGGATCAGGGTTAAAGCAAGACCAATAGCGATTCCTGCAAACTTCCCATTAGCCCATTTATCCGTTGCGCCCATAATAACGATAAGGAAGAAAGCTGTTAACAGAAATTCTGCTAAGAAAGCTGCCCCCATTGAATAGCTTCTGTTGTTATAACCTGGCATATCATAGAAATTCGTTGCAAAGGCTCCGGGCCCTTCGGCGCTGAAAGCTCCGGCTCCATTCAGTATAATGTAAAGACATCCTGCTGCTGCAATTGCTCCGAGACATTGTGCGACAACATATGAAATCAGATCCTTGAAAGGAAATCTTCCTCCGGCTAAAAGGCCGAAAGTAACTGCAGGATTAAAATGTCCACCTGATATATGACCTACAGCGTATGCCATAGTAAGCACTGTAAGACCAAATGCTAAAGCAACACCTAAAAGACCTATACCGATATCGGGAACTCCGGCGGCAAAGACTGCGCTACCGCAACCGCCAAAAACAAGCCAAAATGTGCCGAAAAATTCAGCAAAAAGTTTTTTTATCATAATGTTTATTTTTATATTGAAACCAAATTTATAGTTTAAATTTCAGATTTTCAAATTAATTTTTAAAAAGAATTAAATTAAATTGATTAACGAGTGTGAATATGATAATGTAATATGGGATTTATTGAAGTATATATTTTAAATATACATCTCTTATGGTTGAACTACATTGCATAAATGTTTATTTTTCATTTTTTTAATTAAAAAAAACGGCGAATGAAAAAAATTCTTTGTTTGATTTTTGGATGTTTTATAGGATGTTTTCATTATGGGCAATCTTCAAAAAAAATAGGGATCTGTTACGATCTTGCAGAGGTTTTAAAGGTAGAGCCGACTCCGCTTTATAAGCCACATCTAGACGCTTCAAGGAGCTTTGGTGTAAAGTTATTAACAAATAGTAAAACGGTTCAGAAATACATCAACAGTGGAAAATTTCATAAAATAAAAAAGTCAGGAAAAGGTTATCGGGTTCAAAAACTGGATTATAGTAGGCCTTATATGGTTTCCAAGGCAAAAACAACACTCGAGAAAATGGGAGCCAGGTTCAGTAAAGAAACAAAAGGACATACTTTTACGGTTTCATCCATGACAAGAACGCTTGAGGATCAATGCAGGCTAAGACGAGTAAACTCCAATGCTTCCCTCGGAATCAGCTCCCACAACTACGGTAACTCTTTTGATATCTCCTATATACGGTTTAATGATGTCCTGAAGTATAATCCTAAAATGGAAATTGCCCTTGAAAAGGTGTTGAAATTTTATGCGAATGCCGGGAGGATTTATTACATCAAAGAAAGGCAACAAAGCTGTTACCATATTACAGTGAGGAACTATTAAGTCTGCTTGAAAAGAAACAATAGCACTTCCTTTGGAAAAGCCTTTGAATAGGCTATTCTTATATATTTAAAAATATTAATAAATCTTCAATTATAGATGGGATATTTGCATAGGTAGTTTAGTTTACATAATTTTATGCCACTAAAACCATGTAAATATGATAATTTTCAACAGAGAAGAGTATGCCGCTGCAATCGCCGCATGGGATACCAGTTCTAAAGATTACTCAACGATAAAAAAACTTATTCCCCCCAATTATGTTTTTACCCTTTCCTTTGATCAGATTGATTGGTTAAAAAAGAACAATAAATGTGATGATTTTTGTTCTGAAATAGGGGTATACAAAAATCAGCTTGTACTGATCCTTTGCCCTCTTGATATCAACGGACAAAAAATTGCTGTTAATGAATATCCATACAGTATTCTTGCAGAACTTACATCGAATCTTACTTTAGTAGAAACCAAAGAATATACATTAGTAAAAAACGCCGTTCTTTCCAAGGAACTTCAGCAGGTAGATAAAACAGCGGATATGTATTTACCGGTAGCTAATATGCCGATAATGGAGCAGGATAAAGCTGTTGCTGCTATTGAGCTCTGGAGAGATGAAGGATCTACCTGGTTTTACAGGGAATGTGATGAATTCAAAGGAGCAAGGATTTTTAAGAGATTCTATGTACCTGTTGAAGATTTGTGTCCATCCAAAGAAGGATTGAGCTACATCATATGCTCTTTCGGAATTAAATTTTCTGAAATTTATCAGAGACCATTGGTAACACTCATCTTTATTTCATTTTATAAAGATCTGCAAAATACAGGAAGTGTAGAAGTTATTTCCAATACCTACGACTGGTCCAGGCCATGTCCTCCAATTTGTCAATTATAGAACAATAAATGCACGGCTATTTTATTACTACGTGGGGTATCACTAATTTTTTACTTCTTGTTTCCCTTATTTTTGGGATAGCAAAGTATTCCGTTCTTAAAAAAGAAGAAAAACAATATGTTTTTTATATCGGATTTCTTTTTTTCATTGAAGCGGCCACTAATTTTTTAACGGTTATTTTGCATTACAAGGATACTTCATTTTTGTACCCTATTTATATAGCTGGCGAATTTTTCCTTTTGACAAGTTTATTCATTAGAAAGCTGGGAATATCTAAATACGGATGGATTCCGGTAGCGGTTCTTTCTCTCGGTTTTTTACTGATGAATAAAACGTTTAAGGTTTGCTTTAATGATGATGTTGTAAAAGTAACTTCCAACATCATCATTATTTGCTTTGCAGGATCTATTTTACTGCAACAAATTAAAAATAATAAAGCCATCAACAGGTTTATACTGGTGGATGCCTGTATTTTTTTCTATTACTCTGTTTCAGTCTTTATTTTTATCATTCAACATCAGATAGCCACCTTGTCAGAAGATGATTATTATACAATTTTAGGAACCAATAATATATTGTCAAGCATTTTGTATGGTTCATTTATATATACTTTTATCAAATTAAAGAAATAACCTTACATATTGATTTTTTAATACTTATAATTGTTACCATAGCAATTATCGTAGTATTTATTTTGTTGGCATACAAAACTTTTGTCGACCGGATCATCAAAGAAAAGAATGTACAGCATGAAGCTGAAGTCCTTCATCAGAAAAAGCTTGTACTGGAAAATATTAAGGCCCAGGAGGAAGAACGGAAAAGGATTGCCGTGATGATTCATGATGATATGGGAAACAGACTCAATATTCTCTCTTTGTGGCTGAATAATCTCGATACAAAAGGCGATGAACTGATCAAAAAGAACATCAACGGGCAAATGTCTGCCCTTATCGATTCAGCAAGGACAATATCTCATTCCCTCTATCCGGTGAATCTGGAATCGGTAGGACTTGTCTTATACATCGAAGAACTGATTGCAAATCTGTCCAACAGGGTCAATATTTCATTACATGTGGCATCTCATTATAAAAAGAAAGATATATTTATTGAGGTTCAGCTTTACCGGATTATACAGGAGTTTACGACCAATGTTATCAAGCATTCAGAAGCCACGAAGATTTGGATTTATCTTAAAGATTATTCGAAAATTACAGCACTCGTGGTTTCAGATAACGGACATGGGTTTGATTATAACCTGGTAAAAAAAGGGATGGGCATCAAAAATATTGAATCCAGGATCAAATCCATTAATGCCATCCATAAGTGGAAGAATGTACCGGGTAAAAGAAGTCGTCTAATTATTAAAATTCCATGCAACAATGAATTCCAAGATTAAAATAGCACTGATAGATGATGAACAGTTAATTCTCGAGGGAATAAAGTTACTGTTATCAAACGAGCAGAATATTTCCGTGACCCTTACTTCAGATAACGGTCCCGATTTTATAAATAGTTTAGAAAGTCTTGCGGAGAATAGTTTTCCGGATATTGCCCTCGTGGATGTGCAGATGCAACCTATGAACGGCTTTGAGTTGGTGGGAATTCTTAAAGAGAAATATCCAGATCTTAAGATTATTATTCTTTCCTCTCATTATAAAAGTTCCATTTTGGGGTATATGGTAAAACTGGGCGTGTCTGCTTTCCTTCCGAAGAATTCCAATAAAAAAACATTTATTGAGGCCATTACCATGGTACATAAAAACGGAGTTTATTTTACGGCAGAAGATCATCAAATGCTTTTTTCATATATGAATTCTTCCAGTAAAAAGAAATCCTTATTTGAAATGGAAGATGAACTTTCCGAGCGTGAAAAAGATGTTGTAAAACTCATCTGCCAGGAGTTTACCAATAATGAAATTGCGGAAAAACTTTTTATAAGCCCGCGAACAGTGGAAAGCCACCGCCAAAGAGTCCTTGAAAAGATCGGAGCTAAAAATACAGTTGGTATTGTGATCTATGCCATCATCAATCATATTTATTCAATAGAAAAAATATGATTCCGTAGAAATACGGAATTTTTTATTTGGTAGCTTTTACTCTACTATTCCATTTTTTTTCACGGTTAATTTGAAATGTTTATCCTGCTGAAAGCTAAAATTTTTAAGGCTTACTGTTAAATGTGCAGAGGGTAAATGTTTAAAATTGTTATTATGGAGAATACTATAATATCCGTCGGAATTTTTTTTGATGGGGCAGGAAGCAACGGGCTCAATGCAACTTCAGATAAAAAAACATTGACGGATCACATAAGTTATCACGCTTTGCCAACCAATATATATAAACTTTTTAAAGTATTCGACGGGAATGAAAAATTATATGTAGAAGGAATAGGAACAATAACAGGCTCCGAAGACAGTGATTTTGCAAAGGCTACCTGTAAAAATCCTACAGGATATTCCGGCTATTCTTCGGATGATAAACTTCGGAAAGCATATGCTTTTATTGAAGATAAAATAAGAGACACAACCAAAGAATATCAGTTTTATGTTTATGGATTTGGAAGAGGAGGTATGCTGGCGAGGAATTTTTGCTATGAACTGTTAAAGCTGGGGCCTTCAATTTCAGGGCATATAAAAATAAAGTTCCTTGGAGTGTTCGATACTGTAGAATCAGCTCCATTTAACCAATACCACGTAAAGTTATCGCAAGGAGTGGAAAATGCCCTTCACTTATGTGCGATGAACGAGTGCCGGTATTTTTTTCCGCTGACCGGTTTTTTTGAGAACTCCCGTACTATGAATGATTCCGAATTTATGACTGAAAAATGCGTCTGGAAAGAAATTTTTGTTCCGGGCGTTCATGCGGATGTTGGTGGTGGGTATCTTAATAGCTCACAATCGGTATATATTTCAGGAAATTATTTTGAGGTTTCAGATGTTAATGATTATGTTTCTCATGTAAAAGAGACAGAAGAAAATAAAATATGGGATATACCTTTAAGGAATCACCGGATCGATGAGGGGGATATCCTGTCCCAGGCATATGTTGAAAAAGAAATGGTATATAATGATCTTTCAAAAGTGTACGGGAGTTTAATGCTCATGCAGACAAATTCCGTGGCTCCGGTTTTTATCACTGACTTTAGTAAAAGTGATTTTACATTAGATCCGGAACATTTTTATTTGGAAACCCTTTATAATGAGCTGGAAAAATACGCAGTTAATCTTAAATCAGGCCAGAAACCTTTATATGATTATGAAAAGCTTGCATGCTATATTCATATTTCAGCCAATTTCGGTTTATATAAAAAAGGGCAACTTCAAAAATCACAAGCTTTAATGTATAAGGAGATCATAAACAGTGGACTGAATGTTCCGTGTAAATCCTTAGATAATAACTTTCATTCTGCTCTCCGGACCGAAATGTTTTTTCCGGAAGATATGGCCATTACAGATTTTGCTTATGAAAGTAATATTCCAAACAATGATGATTGGATACGGTCTATTATTTATTAAGTAAACGGATAAATCAGATGTTCGCCCTTTTTTACTTGAAACTTATGTAATAAAGCGCCGCATGCAGGAGGCTTTTTTTATTTCTGGTCTATTCATTTCTTTTTCCGTATTTTTGCACCCGAAAAATATTCAGTATTAATTCTTAAATTATATCATTAAATGCTTTCGGTTCAAGGTCTAGGGTTACATCATTCGGGAAACTATTTGTTTCAAAATGTGAATTTCACAATTAAAAAGGATGATAAAGTTGGTTTAGTAGGTAAAAATGGAGCTGGGAAATCCACTTTATTGAAAATGCTTTCCGGAGAAATTACATTCTACGAAGGAAATGTAGTCCCTGATGGAAATATCACCATTGGTTTCTTAAAGCAGGATCTGGATTTTGTGAAAGGAAGAACTGTTTGGGATGAAACCATGCAGGCTTTTGAACAGATCAATGCCTGGAAAAATGAACTTGAGGAGGTGAATCATCAGATGACGGTAAGAACAGATTATGAAAGTGATTCTTATACGGATTTGATCAACAGAATGACTGAGTTAAACGACCTCTTAATGCACCATGATGCTTACAATCTGGAAGGCGATATGGAAAAAGTATTATTCGGGTTAGGCTTTAAAGCAGATGATTTTAAGAAAATTACGGATGAGTTTTCCGGAGGATGGAGAATGAGAATAGAGCTGGCAAAACTGCTTCTTCAAAAGAATGATGTAATGCTTCTCGATGAGCCTACCAACCACCTTGATATGGAATCCATCATCTGGCTTGAAAACTTTCTTAAAGATTATCCTGGAGCGATTGTACTGGTGAGTCACGATAAACAGTTTATGACTTCTGTTTGTAACAGAACTTTTGATATTAATAACAGAAAGGTTGATGATTATAAGGCAAATTATACCAAGTATCTTGAACTCAGAAAAGACAGAAAAGAAAAGCTGATTCAGGCTAAAAAGAATCAGGATGCCGAAATAAAACACACCGAGGACCTGATCAATAAATTCCGTGCAAGTGCTTCCAAAGCCGCATTTGCCCAGTCGTTGATTAAAAAGCTTGAGAAAGTAGAACGTATCGAGGTGGAAAATGAAGATGTTTCCAAATTCAATATTCGTTTTGTACAATCGGTTGTTCCCGGGAAAGTTAATTTTGAAGCTATAAATCTTGGAAAAGCTTATGGAAATAAGCAAATATTCGATAACGTAGACTTTATGGTCCAACGTGGAGACAGGATTGCTCTTTTAGGGCAAAATGGACAGGGTAAAACAACTTTGGCAAAAATTCTTGCAGGAGAAATCAAAGACTACACAGGAACCTGGAATTTAGGACATAATGTAAATATCGGATACTTCGCCCAAAACCAGGAAGAAGTATTAACACCGGATAAAACGGTTCTGGAAGAAGCGGAAGATGCTGCTACGGAAGAAACCAGACCTAGAGTAAGAGATTTGCTGGGATCATTCTTATTTCAGGGGGAAGCTGTTACCAAGAAAACCAAAGTATTGTCGGGTGGAGAAAGAAACCGTCTGGCATTATGTAAATTGTTATTGCGTCCGTTCAATACCTTGATTATGGACGAACCGACCAACCACCTTGACATCCAGTCTAAGGAGATCATCAAACTGGCATTGCAAAAGTTTGAAGGAACATTGATCGTAATCTCTCACGACAGGGAGTTCCTGCAGGGTCTTTGTGATAAGATCTTTGAATTCCGGGATGGGAAAATGAAAGAATTTCTGGGAGATATCAACGAATATCTGGAGTACAGACAAAAAGAATCCATCAGGGAAATTTCTGCGGAAAAGGCAAAGCTTCATAATGATGATGTAAAAGAAGAGGCTAAGCCAAAAGTTGAAACACCGGAAAAAACTGAAACAGTATCTCAGCCCAAATCAGGATTTGTAAGTAAGGAGCAAAAAAATATCCAGAACAAAATAAAGAAAGTAGAAGAAAGGATTTCCGAATTGGAAACTCAATCTGAAGAAATGGAAGCCTCTTTTGCAAAAGAAAATCCTTCAGAAGAGAGCCTGGAAAAATATAATAAAGTAAAAGCAGACCTGGAGCTGGCTTTACAGGAGTGGGAACATTTAGCATCTCAGCTTGAGTAAACCTCGAAATATGATCAGATGTTTTAATTGAGGTTATTATTTTTATTGAATAATTACAATTATTATTGTTATTTTTGGTGCATGATTTTTAAGGAAACCAGACAATTAAAGAATTTTATCTCCAGACTTTTGTTTGGGATCTATTTTCTTGCGCTGTTTTCTCAAAGCTTTCACCACCATGATGTAGTGGATAACTTTAGAAATTTTAACCTCAAAAAATCTGAAAATACCGTTACAAAAAATGTAGCGAAAGAGAAGGTAGGCGATTGTTTAGCTTGTCATTTCCTGGCTACTGGTCATACTTTGGTACCCGAAGAATTTAATTTTTCTTTCGATGGGTATACACAAGAGGTAAAGCAGGTTATTACCATTCAGGAGATCATCTGGTCTCAAACCAAATTTACTTTTCAGCTTCGAGGACCACCCGCAATTTCATAAATTCATAGATCTTTATCGGATTTGTCTTATATCTGAGACTTCAATGTATGCCTGACAAGAAAAACATCAGGTAGGTATTATGAGGTACAATAGAAATAAGACTAAATGTATTGGAGAATTATCATTACATCAATACATTTTACTTTGTACAATTTAGAATTGTATAAAAAATAAAGCAACAAACTTTTACGAAAAAATGTACTTTTTAAGTACGCAATCTATCTATTTACAATGAAATTGATATATAGCTTATTACTGATCTTTTGCGGATTGGTATTAACAAACGCACAAAAAACTTATACTGTTGAAGGCACCGTTCAGGATTTTCATGATAAAAGCATGCTTGAAAATGCAGTCGTGAAAATAGGAGACTTTACGGCTAAAACGGATAAAAAGGGTAAGTTTTTATTCAGCAAAATTCCTTCGGGATCTTATAATCTCATTGCAAAGCATCCTGATTGCCATGATTATACTGAAAATATAGGAGTGGATCAGGATCTTCATTTAACCATCGTCCTGGAACATCACATTCAGGATATTGAGACGGTGACTATTCATGGAAACCATAAATCAAACGGATCTTTGATTATTAAGACCATTGATAAATCTGAAATAGAAAAAAATTCCACTGATAACTTGGGGAATTTACTATCCAAGATTTCAGGTGTTAATGCTTTGAAGACCGGAAATAATATTTCGAAACCCATTATTCACGGATTATATGGAAGCCGTATAGCTATTATGAATAATGGAGTAAAGCTAGCGGAACAAGAATGGGGAGTAGAGCATGCTCCTAATGTGGATATTAATAATTTCCAGCATATAGACGTTATCAAGGGGGCGTCTGCTCTGAAATATGGGAGCGATGCAATCGGAGGAGTTATAGTTATGGAACCTGAAATTTTCCCTAAAAAAGACACGCTAAAAGGTTCTGTGAATCTTTCAGGTATTTCAAACGGGAAAGGTCTTGGGTTAGATGTAAATGTTGCCAAGATCTGGAAAAACGGATGGGCGGTAAAATCCGGAGGATCCATTAAAAAATTAGGTGATCAGCATACTCCTGATTATAACTTAATGAATACCGGGATGGATTTTTCATCATTTAATTTTACAGTTCAGAAGAATACCTATGAACAGGGAATTTCTTTTGATTATTATCTTACTAATCAGAATATTGGGATTTACAGAGGTTCGCATGTTGGAAATAATAATGATTTTTATAATGCGATGACGCTTAATATTCCTGTATATACGGGGAATTTTAGTTATGATATTGATAATCCAAGACAGGTTATAGAACATCATATTGCCAAAGTTTCTGCTTTTAAAAGATTTGAAAATATTGGTAAGGTATCTGCAAGTTATAGCTTTCAATACAACCATAGGCAAGAATATGATATAAGAAGGGGAGATTTAAAAGATATTCCCTCTTTGGATCTGGCATTGATGACTCATCAGTTTAATGTGAACGATTTATTAGAAAGAGAAAAATGGTCGTTGGAAACTGGAATTGACGCAAGTTTTCAGAACAATTATTCAGATCCGGCCACAAAAGCAAGACGTCTGATCCCTAATTATGACAAATATTCTGCGGGCGTTTACTCTGTTTTTAAATACAAAATTTCAGATGAATTGAATGCAGAGGGAGGTGTAAGATATGACTTTAACCGATATGATGTAACAAAATGGTATGACAAAAGTGATTGGGATAAATTATATAAAGCGACTTATCCTCAGTTTTATGTGAAAACAGATAAAAACAGAGTCTTAACACGTCCGAAACTTAATTATGAAAATATTTCTTTTAATGCCGGACTGGAATATCATCCTAGCTCAAATTTTAATCTGAAATTTAATTATGCTAAAGTAGGAAGAACACCTAATATTGCTGAATTATTTTCCGATGGGTTGCACCATTCTGCAGCGGTAATAGAAATTGGAGATATGGGCTTGAAAAATGAACAGGGACATCAATTTAATTTAGTTGCTGATGCTAAATTTAATGTACTGAAGGGATTAAACATATCAGTAAACCCTTATTTTTTCATAACTAAAAATTACATTAATGAAATTCCTACCGGGGTTCAGAATACGATAAGAGGTGTTTTTCCTGTATGGTCTTATCAACAGATTGATGCCAAAATGTATGGTATAGATGTGGATGTCAACTGGAAACTTACAGAAAACCTTACCTATATAGGAAGAGGAAGTTATGTTAATGGGCAGGACGATTCAAATAACGAACCACTAATCCTGATGATGCCACCTAATTTTTCGAATGCCTTACAGTTTAAAATGGAAAAATGGAATCAATTCTATTTCAGCCTTGAAAATCAAACCTTTTTAAAGCAAAATAGATTTCCTATTCACAATGCTCCCATTACTATTTTTGAAAACGGCGTAGAAGTAGAAAAGATAGTAGATTTCAGCACTCCTCCAAGCGGATATTCACTTTGGAATATTCAGACTGGTATTAATATCAGTAAAAACCTTTCTGCAGGACTTATCGTTAATAATCTATTCAACGTTTCATACAGAGATTATCTTAATCGTATGAGATTTTTTGCAGATGAAGCAGGAAGAAATTTTATACTTAATGTTAGATATCGTTTCTAATATTTTACCATTACAAATCAAGATTTTAAAAAATTAAATTAAAAAAAATGAACAAATTATTTAACACTAAAAATATTATCAAACTAATAGGTATTTTATTCATCGCAGTTTCTATCGTATCTTGTCAAAGAGATAACTCAGCAGAAGAAGATGATCTGCCTCAGGAAGATCTTACTAATATTATTTTATTGGTAAAAGATGTTGCCACACAGGTAACTGTACCTTACAATTATAGTGTAGGTGCCGGAGGGGCACAGTCGATAAAATTAGAGAACGGGAAGACATATGAAGTAGAAGTGCAGTTCAAGAATGGTAATGAAGATGCAACCCAGGAAATTAAAGATGCAAAAGATGAACACTTTCTAGTGTACAATTTCCCTAATTCCGATCTTACACTAACCAGAACCGATGATGCAAGTTCTACAAGAGGTGATGGAAAACATGTAGGACTTAAAACAAAATGGGTAGTAACCAAGGCCGTAAAAAATGCATCAGCACAAAGCCAGCTTATTCTTACTCTGTATCACGAACCAGCCACCGTTTCCGAAGCTTCTTCAGTAAGTGGAAACGGAATAGTGTATGGAGCTCAAACAGGAGGAGAAACCGATGCTCAGGCTACTTATACGATTACAAATTAAAAAAAACAGCAAATAGATAAAACCACTGAAAAATTCAGTGGTTTTTTATTTATAAATATTTGATGCCGAAGAATTTATCTTTAATAGTTTATTTTGATAAAAATTTCATATTTTTGCAACCTAAAATTTTAATCAATAATGAAGGTTACCGCACAAAACCATGATGACGTAAGTGCATTACTTACTGTAACATTGGAAAAATCTGACTACAAAGACAAAGTAGAGAAGCAGTTGATTAATTATGCTAAAAATGCGCAAGTTCCTGGTTTCAGAAAAGGAAAAGTGCCTTTAAGTATGGTTAGAAAACAATATGAAGCAGGTATTGCATTCGAAGAGATCAACAAACAAGTTTCTGATGCTTTAAATAACTATGTAAACGAAAACAAGTTAAGATTAGTTGGCCAGCCTGTACCTCAACCTGTAAATGATTTCAATCATAATGCAGATCAACTTGAAGTTGCTTTTGAAGTAGGATACGAGCCTGAATTCACTATAGATTTAGCTAAATATGAAGCGCCTCACTATAAAGTAGAAGCTTCTGATAAAGAAATCACAAAAAGCATTGAAAACATGCAGAAGCGTTTCGCTGAGCAGGTTCCTCAAGATAAGATCACTAAGGATTCTTATGTTGCTTTAGAGGTTTCTCAGGTTGTAGAAGAAGATGCTGAAGGAGAACACCACCACCATCCGAAAAATGTTACTATTACAGCTGAAAACAAAGAAGCTTTCAAATTAGTTAAAGCTTTAAAAATGGACGGTTCTGTAAAAGTTTCTAAAGAAACATTGGCAGGTGATGAAGAATTAGCTAAAGAATTAGGGTTTACTAAAGAAGAAGTTGAGCATTTACACCACGCTGAAGTTGAAGTTAAAGTAAAAGATTTCTATAGCCTGAACTTAGCAGAACTTAATCAGGATCTTTTTGATAAAGTATACGGAGAAGGAAACATCAAGTCTGAAGAAGAGCTTAAAAATAAAGTTAAGGCTGAATTAGATGAGTATTTCCAGCAAAATGCTGATGTTCATTTTGTGAATAAAGTATTGGAACAAATTACAGAAAAAGAAGAAGTAAAACTTCCTGAAAATTTCCTTGTAAAATGGTTACTATTCTCTAACCAGAATATCCAAACTGAAGAGCAGGCAAAAGAAATCCTTGAATCTGAGAAAAAACAATTAAGCTATCAGATCATCGAAGGTAAATTGATGAATGATAACGATATTAAATTGGATTATGCTGATGTTCTTGCACAAGCTGAACAATTAGTAAGAAACCAATTGGCGATCTACGGAATTCACCATTTAGGAGATGAAGAAATTCAAAAGTATGCTGTTGAAATGTTGAAAGACCAGGAGCAGGTAAGACAGATTTCTTCTGAAGTAGCTATGACTAAATTGAAAGATGTAATTCTTGAAAAGGCAAGCAAAAAAGAAACTGCAATTTCGCATGACGAGTTTTTAGAAGAACTTAAAAAATAATTTATTTTTAAATAAATATTTTAAAACCACCAATTTTGGTGGTTTTTTGTTGTAAAAAACATAGATTTTATATCGGGCAATATTCCTATATTTACGTAATAAATAAATTATATGAAAAAGATAATCATTCCGTTTTTCTGTGCAGTGCTTTTTTCCACTTCAGTAGCAGCACAGCAAAAAACAACCGCTGCTAAAACAGAAGCAGTAAAATCGAAACTGACACCTAAAGAAGTAATAGATAATTATCTTAAAGCTTTGGGGGGAAGAGATAAATTAGAAGCTATAAAAACAACCGTTATAGAAAATACCGTTACTGTACAAGGGATGGAAATTGCTATGACGACTAAAAAAATGGGAAATAAATTCAAGTCCGTACAAAGCGTAATGGGGCAACAAATGACTCAGGTTTTCGATGGCGAAAAAGGAACTTTTGACCAGATGGGACAAAAAATGGATATTCCTGCAGATAAAATTGCTGACCTTAAAAAGAGCAAAACAGTTGATGCATTGGGATATGATCCTGCTTCTTTCCAATCCGTAAATGTAGAGAAGATAGATGGCAAAGATTATAATGTGCTAACTTCAGATAAAGGAAAATACTTCTTTGATGCAACTACAGGATTGTTATACAAGTCCGAATCAAAAGAAGGTACAGCGATTGTAAAAGATTACATGACTGTAGACGGATTGAAGTTCCCTGGAGAAGTAGATGCTGAAGGAAATGGACAGAAGGTAGTTATCAAAACCACTAAAATTGTTCTGAATTCCGGTGTTACTGACGCTGATTTTAAATTATAATAAGGTAAAACCTACAGCTTATAAAAAAATAAAAACCGCAAAATCTGCGGTTTTTATTTTTTTAATTTCCATATTCTTTTTTCCATTCTTCAGCAGCTTCACTTAGAACGGTATAGAATTCATCACCGTATTTCCTGATAAGGGGTGTTTTCAGGAATTTATAAACAGGAACCTGCAATTCTCTTCCCAATGTACATGCATCGCTGCACACAGACCATTCATGGTAATTTAAAGCAGTAAAAGAAGAGTATTCCGTAATTCGTATTGGATACAGATGACACGAAATCGGCTTTTGCCAGTCAATAGCACCGTCTTCATACGCTTTTTCAATTCCGCATTTTGTAATACCTTTTTCATCGAATGTTACATAGGCACACTCGCGGTCTTCTACCATGGGCGTTACATACATTCCGTCAGAGGGATCGGTTGTCCATGTTCCCTGTTCTTCAAGAGCTTTTACACCTTCTTTCGTCAGATAAGGTTTGATTTTATCAAAGATATTATCTAAAATTTCAAGCTCGTTTTTATCTAAAGGAGCTCCAACATCTCCCTCCACACAACATGCTCCCTTACATTTGGTAAGGTTGCAAACAAACTCCTCGGAAAATATTTCCTCGGAGATTAATTTATCGTCTATCTGAATCATAATCTTTTTAAAATAAATTAAAATACGTACCTATTTTAAAGGTAACCAAACTCAAAATAATCAGCCAAAGGCTGACTTCCTGCATCCAGTATTTGGGCAAAAAACGCATCATCCGGCTCAGTATGATACTGGAAGGAAATGCGAGGAGCAGTAAATATTCATAGCTCTTATTCATATACAGGATAATAGTAACCAGCTGAGCTAAAGAGAAAACCAATAGGAAGGTATATTTATATCTGCTTATCGGGCTTTTTTTGTTGTAATTTTTAAAGTGATCATATACCGCATAGATCAGCATTAATGCAACCGGGATTAAAGGGATAATTCCTCTGTAATCTGTAATCAGTTTCATCTTTCCAAATGGGAAATAATCAAGGTTCCAGGTGGTAAAGTCCATAAAGAACATGACAGAAAAATAACTGAACACGATCAGGATAATTCCAAGTAAAAATCTGAATATATTTAAACTTATTTTTTCAGAGGTTGCAATAACGTGTATAACTACAAAAACGGCCATTGGCCATGTTGTAGGTAAAAAAATAAAATTCAATGCAACGATGGCACCTACCAGGACATATGATTTTTTCCGGGTATCTTCATTAGCGCTCGTCAGAAGAAGCAAAAGAAAGGAATTGGTAAGTAATGATACGGCAATTCCGATATCAAGATTTCCCGGATAGAGCCCGAAAATGAAAAATGAATATAAAAATAAGGGGAGATGAGTCTGATGATTAAGTGCAATACTGTGAAAACAGAAATATCCCAAAGCAATTCCCAGAAATGTTATTCCGGCAACAATTGCTTCATAAGTATTGAAATTCAGGATGTTAAATATTATTACTATTAAAAGAAGAAAACCAATATAAACAGGAATTGAAAAAATATTGCTTTCTTTTGAAAGTAATTTAAACATTTTTTATAAATTTGTACAAAGTTAATTTAAAAAAGGAAAATAATGACGTCTTTCTTTCTATTCTTAAGCAAAGTTTTCAAATGGTCTTTCGGTTTTTTTGATTCCTTTGGAAATGTTTTAAACTGGATCCTATTTATTGTTTGCTGTGTGTTGTTCACCTATTGGTGTTACGTTCTGGTGGTTACACTGGGAGGTGATAAAGATAAAGACTACTATTCTCCAACAGAGGGAAAACACCCTTATTATGATCCAAGTATCTACAAAAAAGAAGGTTAATTAATTGGTTATATAGTAAAAAGCCGATCAAATAATTTATTTGATCGGCTTTTTTATAACGGTTAAAATTTACTTTTTTTATTCGTGAATAGGAAGTACCAAAACCGGAATTGTAGAGCTTTTCGTTAAACCTTTAGTCAGGCTGCCTACAAAAACATCATAAATTCCACTTCTTCCGTGAGAGCCCATTACGATATAGCTGGCATTTTTTGATTTAGCGTATTCCAGGATAATATCTTTGGCAATACCTTGTTTTAAAAGATGCTCGCATTCTACATCGTGAGAAATAATTCTCTGTTCAAGCCTATTCAGCTGTACCAGTTCTTCTCTGATCTCATTTTCTTCAACTTCAGGAAAATACTGAAATCCCATATCACCAATAGCAAATCCAATGTCTGTAGGTGCTACATGGATCAGATGAATCTTGCCATTTATCTCTTTGGCAAATTTGATCGCACCATCTACGAGTTGTTCTGTTTTATCCCCAAAATCCACGGGCAATATAATGTTTATCATAACCTTTAATTTTGTTAACTAAAGATAGTGAAAAAAATATGAAATACGCTGTTAAATACTTATAATATTCGGATATCCAGAATTTTTTCATCCTCAAGGAATGCTTCCAGAATATCATTTTCTTCAACTTTCCCAACTCCTTTTGGAGTTCCCGTAAAGATAAGGTCTCCCACTCTTAATGTGAAATACTGGGAAACGAATGCGATGATATCATCAAAACTGAATATCATATCCTTTGTGTTTCCGTCCTGTACCTTTTCTTTATTTTGCAGTAATGAAAAGCCTAAACTTTCCAGATTATAATTTTCTTTATTAAAGAAGTTTCCTACTACAGCCGAACCATCAAACCCCTTAGCTAATTCCCAAGGCAGGCCTTTTGATTTTAACTCTGTCTGCAGGTCCCTTGCTGTAAAATCTATTCCCAAACCTATTTCTTCATAATGTTTATGAGCGGAATCTTTTTGGATGTATTTTCCTCCTTTTGAGATTTTCAATACCACCTCAAGTTCATAGTGAATATCTTTAGAAAATTCGGGTAGGTAAAAATCATTACCCTTCAGGACAGCAGTATCAGGTTTGATAAAGATTACAGGTTTTTCAGGAATTTCATTTCCTAATTCTTTCGCATGCTCACTATAATTTCTTCCTATGCAGATAATTTTCATATGCTTATATTTTTTTATTGCATGGTATGAAATCATTGACGATGATACCTTGCAAAAATTATTTAATTGTTAATGGGTAAATTCATTCTCACAGTAATAGCAGATGAACTTATGACTTGTTAAGATAGAAACTCCGAAAAAACTTGTAGCACTATCATCTCTGTAAATATGATTGGAGCCACATTTTGGACATACAAAATCGAATTCGGGATTTTCGATGGTATGCTCCACTTCTAGAGCCATAGTCTCGTTTTCTTTGTAATCTTTCAAAATTTCTGTTGCTTTATCAAGGTCGTCTTCAAAAACCTGAAGCTGAATTCCTCCCACTGCCTGAGACAATAGCCAGTCCGACTGAATGAGCTGCTCATTAGCTATGAAGCTGTTGAGGCCTTTTTCTGCCAATATCTGTTTATCCCTATTGGCTTCAAGAGCCGTTTCGTAAAATTTAAAACGAACAAGTTTTGACATCCTTAGAATTTACTTGATAGTTGAATTTTTGTAAAGACCTTCTTTGTATACAAAGGAAAATCGGCGTTCTGTAACCAACCATAATATCCCAGGTCTTTCTGGAAAACTACTTTTACACATTGTCCTTTATATTTACCGAAGCTGAAAGTTTCCTCCATCTTCTCATTGAATCCGATAAACCCTGCTAAATCCGCATTCTTATTATGAAATGTAAATTCACTCAAAGCAGCAATTTCATTCGGCACGTCATCATATTTTCCTACCTGGGCATCTAATACCTCAAAGGTTGCCATAACGTCAGCCTCAGCGGAGTGTGCATTCTCCAATGTCTTACCACAATAAAACTGATAAGCGGCTCCAAGGTTTCTCGGTTCTTTCTTATGGAAGATGGTTTGAGCATCCACCAACTTGAATTTACTCAGGTCAAAATCAATTCCTGCGCGCAAAAGCTCTTCTGCAAGAAGAGGAACATCAAACCTGTTGGAGTTGAAACCTCCCAAATCTGAGCCTGAAATCATTTCCATTACCTTCGAAGCAATAGATTTAAAAGTAGGAGCGTCCTTAACGTCTTCGTCATAAATGCCGTGAATGTGGCTCGATTCCAAAGGAATTGGCATTTCAGGATTAATACGCCAGGTTTTACTTTCCCTGGATGCATCGGGATTTACTTTTAGAATACAGATTTCAACAATCCTGTCTTTTCCGATATTTGTTCCCGTTGTTTCAAGGTCGAAAATGCAAAGAGGTTTATATAGTTTTAAATTCATATTGAAGATTTATAAGTTGAGATAGTGAATTTTGAAGTAATAATATATCAATTTATTTTAGTCAAAATTCTGAATTTATGTAAGTTGTTTTTGAAATATAAGTGAAATTAAAATATAATAAAGTATAACCATTGGGATTCCTACTGTTCCAAATATGATCAGAATGGTGATGGAACCTACTAATAAAGCAAGCTTTGGATAATTGTCTTCCAGTTTCATGGATTTGAATTTCATGGCAATCATTTTAACAGGACTTACCAAAAGTAACGAAAAAACAATGGTAATGGCTATCATCAGATATAGATTGGAAAATATAAACTCATAGCTCTGAGTTTTTTTAAAGGCATAATAC
Source organism: Chryseobacterium sp. LAM-KRS1 (assembly GCF_013184525.1). Lineage (GTDB taxonomy): Bacteria > Bacteroidota > Bacteroidia > Flavobacteriales > Weeksellaceae > Chryseobacterium > Chryseobacterium proteolyticum. The sequence goes on along the minus strand of NZ_JAAOIZ010000003.1, from coordinate 270,097 downwards.
AAGCCAAAAATTAAAATAGTATTGGAAGGTGTATTTAAACCTTTAAAGTAATACTTCTGATCTTCATCCAGATTAAAAATTGCTAACCTCAGGCATGAAAATACAGTAAGTAAAAATCCTGAATAAACATACCATGGAATGTGAGAATAAGAATTGTCTGTGAGAGCAACAAACATGGTCAATCCCGGAATAAAACCAAAGCTTACCATATCCGCCAGTGAATCCAGCTGAACCCCCAGATTCGAATTAGCTTTTAAAGCACGGGCAACAAAGCCATCAAAAAAGTCTAAAACCAGCGAAAGGATAAGGCAAATAGCGGTTATTTTATAATCACCAAGGATAAGATGCACTGCCCCTATGCATCCGGAAAATAAATTTCCTAAGGTTAGGACGTTCGCAAGATTGTTTTTAATAAAATTCATAGTCACAAAATTACATTTTTTAAGAATTCTAGGTTAAAATATTACCCACTAAAAAATACATTAATCTGAAATTGATGTAAATTTGCCAAATGAAATTTTTTAAAGAATTTAGAAAACAGGAAGTTCTGGTATTGGTATACCGGATTTTTTTGGCATATGTTTTTTATCAGATTGCCAGATTTTTGTTCTGGTATTTTAATAAAGAGCTCATAAAGGTAGATTCGGTTTCAGACTATTTTAGTTTATCTTTTCATGGAATTGCCTTTGATACTACTGCAATTTTATATGTCAATTCTTTATTTATTTTGCTGAGTCTTATCCCTGTTATAATCAATACCAGAAAGGGATATCAAAAAATGTTATTTTGGCTTTACTTTATTACAAATGGAATTGCCTATGCCATGAACTTCGGTGATTTTGTTTATTATAAATTTGCCCAGACAAGATTAACGTCGGCTGCATTTCAGGTGGCCAAGCATGAAACTAATATCGGAAAAGTGTTTGGTGCTTCCATTGTTCAGAATCCTTTTGTTCTTATATGGTTTTTTGTTCTTATGGCACTGTGGGTTTTTCTTTACAAAAGGGTAAAGATCACGGAACAGAAGCCGGTAAGACTTATTCCTTATTTTATCCTTTCTGTCCTTTGTCTATGTGGAATTACAGTTTTGGTAGTAGGAGGGATCCGTGGAGACTTCAGACACAGCACAAGGCCTATTAATCTTGTGGACGCAAATCGTTTCGTGAAAATTCCATCTCAGGGGAATATGGTTTTGAACAGTACGTTTTCATTCTTCAGAACATTAGGAACCAATAATTTTAAAGAAGTTCACTTTGTAGACCAGAAGTTTATAGAAGATAATATCCAGCCTTATAAAATATACGACAGGCAGGTAACCAACCGTCCGAATATCGTAATATTTATTGTTGAATCCTTCAGCAGGGAATATTCCGGAGCTTTTAATAAGGATAAGAATATTAAAGATTATGTTTCTTACACCCCGTTTATTGATAGTTTAGCTGGTGAAAGTTTAATTTTTCCCAACACCTTTGCGAACGGAAGACAGTCTATCCATGGAATGAGCAGTGTGCTTGCCGGAATTCCGAGTCTTACGGATGCTTTTACAAGTTCACCATATTCCAATCAGAAAATACAATCTATTGTTTCTATTTGTAATGATCTGGGTTATGATACTTCATTTTATCATGGAGCACCCAATGGATCCATGGGATTCCTTGGCTTTGGAAATATTTTAGGCTTCAAACATTATTTTGGAAAGACCGAATATAATCATGATGCCGATTTTGACGGAATGTGGGCGATCTGGGATGAGCCGTTTTTGCAATACTTTGCTAAAAATGTTGGGAAAACGCAACCATTTATGGCTACTGTTTTTACCGCTTCTTCTCACCATCCTTTTAAAATTCCTGAAAAATACCAGGGGAAATTTAAAAAAGGTAAAAATCAAATGCATGAACCGATACAATATACTGATTATTCAATAAAAAAATATTTTGAAACGGCTAAAAAACAACCCTGGTATAATAATACTATTTTCGTGTTTACCGGAGATCATACCAATGAAATCTATTATCCGGAATATCAGAAAAGTATGAACCGTTTTGCCGTTCCGATTATTTTATATTCTCCCAATCCCGAATATCATTTGAAAGGAGTAAATACGGAAGAAGCACAGCAGATTGATATTTATCCAACACTGGCAGATCTGATCGGATATAATAAAAGGATAAGAAGCTGGGGAAGAAGTCTTGTAAGTGATAAAAAATACCCTGCTATCATAGCAAATTCTGATGGCGGTGTGGAACAATTTATTATTGGGAATTATATCTATCGTTTCGACGGAAAAAATGTAGTAGGCATCTATGATAAATCAGATCTGGGATTGGAGAAAAATCTGGCAGATCATTTGAATACACCGGAGACTGAAAAAGGAAAGGAGATTGCCAAAGCCTGGTATCAGGATTATATGGACAGGGTTATCAACCGTAAACTGAACTAAGAGGGTGTTTAATTTTTTAAATTGGTATGTGTCTTGTTATATATGCCTAGTATAATAAATGTTTTTGTTTGTTTAAAATTAATTTATATTTTTAGCGTTAAATAGATAACAAGAACAGTATATCAAAATTAAAATAACAAGTATATGAGAAAATTATTATTTACCCTGGCATTTTCTTTGGCAAGTATATTATCTTTTGCACAGATAGAAGGAAAATGGAAAACTATAGATGATGAGACCAAACAGGCAAAATCTATTGTAGAAATCTATAAAAAAACAGATGGGACTTATTATGGCAAGGTCTCGCAATTACTTATAAAGCCCGCTGATCCTAACTGTACCAATTGTAAAGATGACAGAAAAGGAAAACCTATTCTTGGACTGGAAATTATCAGGGGATTAAAAAAAGAAGGTGACGAATTTACCGGAGGAACTATTACAGATCCGAAGACTGGAAAAACTTATAAATGTACAATTACAAGATCCGGAGATCAGTTGAATGTAAGAGGATACATAGGTTTATCCCTGTTAGGAAGAACGCAGACTTGGCAAAAAGTAAACTAATCTGTTTTAAATAAAATTAATTAACGGCATTTCATTTAAATGAGATGCCGTTTTTATGATGTGTGTAATAAAAAAACACTATTTTTGTAGTCTAAATTTTTCAAAGAAATATGGCAGAATATACTTTTCGTGAGGTAATTGCACAGGCAATGAGTGAGGAAATGCGTAAAGACGAATCCATTTATTTAATGGGGGAGGAAGTTGCAGAATACAACGGTGCGTATAAGGCTTCAAAAGGAATGCTGGATGAATTTGGTCCTAAAAGAATAATCGATACACCGATCGCAGAACTTGGTTTTACCGGAATCTCCGTAGGTGCAGCGATGAATGGGAACAGACCCATTGTAGAATTTATGACATTCAATTTCTCTTTGGTAGGAATTGACCAGATTATCAATAATGCAGCAAAAATCCGTCAGATGAGTGGAGGACAGTGGAATTGTCCTATTGTTTTCCGTGGTCCTACTGCTTCTGCAGGACAATTGGGAGCTACACACTCTCAGGCTTTCGAAAGCTGGTATGCAAACTGTCCGGGATTGAAAGTGATCGTACCTTCTAATCCTTATGATGCAAAAGGATTATTGAAATCAGCAATCCAGGATAATGATCCGGTAATTTTCATGGAATCCGAGCAGATGTATGGAGATAAAATGGAGATTCCTGAAGAAGAATACTATCTACCAATCGGAAAGGCAGATATCAAGAAAGAAGGTAAGGATGTAACTCTTGTTTCTTTTGGTAAGATCATGAAAGTAGCGATTCAGGCTGCTGAAGATTTGGCTAAAGAAGGAATTTCTGTAGAGGTGATCGACCTTAGAACAATCCGTCCTTTGGATTATGATACTATTTTAAATTCTGTTAAGAAAACAAACAGACTGGTTATTTTGGAAGAAGCATGGCCGTTTGCGTCTATCTCTTCTGAAATTGCATATATGGTTCAGCAAAAAGCTTTCGATTATCTGGATGCACCAATCAAGAGAATTACGACTCCTGATGCTCCTGCTCCATATTCAGCAGCTTTATTTGCAGAATGGTTCCCTAAACTTGAAAAAGTGAAAGAGGAGATTAAAAATGCGTTGTATATTAAATCATAGAGAAAAACTTCCGAAAGGAAGTTTTTTCATTTATTATATTCATGAAGAATAATTCATGAGGTCATAAATTTAGTGTAGATTTGCGCTTTTAAAATTAGCTGATATGTCAGAAGTTACAGAGGGTGGTCATCATTTTGACCTAAAGAAACTTTCATTTGTAGGGGTTATTGTGTCCCTCGGAATTGTTTTTGGGGATATTGGGACGTCACCATTGTACGTAATGAAAGCAATTGTGAATGCCCGAAAAGATGGTGCGGCAATGCCATTCGATGAATATATTGAAGGTGCATTATCATGTATTATCTGGACATTGACCCTTCAAACTACTATAAAGTATGTAATTATTGCTCTAAGAGCAGATAATAAAGGAGAAGGGGGAATTCTTGCACTTTATTCACTAGTAAAGAAACTCAAGAAGAAATGGCTCTATGTGGTTGCCATTATAGGAGCGGCAACACTTGTTGCAGATAGTGTAATCACTCCTTCACTAACGGTTATGTCTGCTATTGAAGGTTTAAAAATATATAATCCCGAGACACCGGTAGTTCTCATTACCCTGGTCATCCTGTTTGTAGTTTTTGTGGTACAACAGTTTGGAACGGCTTCTATTGGGAAATTCTTTGGACCCGTTATGGTAACCTGGTTCCTGGCCTTAGGGGTTTTCGGATCAATCCACCTTTTTGATCACATTGAAATTATAAGAGCATTCAACCCGATATATGCCTACAATCTTATTACACACTCTCCAAGTGCTATTGTTATCATGGGAGCAGTGTTCCTTTGTACAACAGGAGCGGAGGCTTTGTACTCGGATTTGGGGCATTGTGGTGCTAAAAATATAAGAATCAGCTGGGTGTTTGTAAAATTAATGCTTATCCTGAACTATCTGGGACAAGGAGCATGGCTGCTGGATAATTATCATCAGGTATTCAGTGGAGTGAATCCATTCTTTGGAATTATGCCGCAATGGGCCGTTTTACCTGGGGTTATCCTTGCAACAGCCGCTGCAATTATCGCCAGTCAAGCCGTAATCACCGGATCATTTACTATGTTCTCGGAAGCCATGTCGGTTTCATTCTGGCCGAATCAGCACATTGAATATCCTTCGGGTATTAAAGGACAAATGTATATCCCGGGAGTAAACTGGGGATTAATGGTATTCTGTTTTGTTGTGGTTATATTTTTTCAAAAATCTGAAAGAATGGAAGCGGCTTATGGTCTGACGATTACCATTACCATGTTAATGACCACCATACTATTACTTTTCTGGTTAAGCAGAACACGGGTAAGCAAATTCTTTATCATAGGTTTCGGAGCAGTTTATCTTTTCCTTGAATCAGGATTTTTCTATGCCAATGTCATCAAATTTGTTGATGGAGGATGGCTAACAATGGTGTTAGGTGGATTTATTGCAGTATGTATGTATGCATGGTATAATGGCAGACTGATCAAGGCTAATTTTATACAATATGTAAAGATCGATAAATATGTGTCCATTATTAAGGATATGAAACTTGATGAGACCATTCCTAAATATGCTACCAATCTTGCTTACTTAAGCAGAGCAAAAAGAAATGATGAAGTAGAGTCAAAGATTATTTATTCCATCATCAAGAAACAGCCTAAACGGGCAGATCATTATTTTGTTTTAAGTATTGTAAATCAGGAAGATCCGTATACTTTTAAATATACGGTAGATGAAATATTACCGGGAACTGTATTTAAAGTGAATTTTCTTTTAGGATTTAAAGTAGACCGTAGAATCAATGATTATTTCGGTATGGTTCTGAAAGACCTTATGGCTGATGGAACTATTCCATCAAGAAGCAGTCATCCTTCTTTGAGAGCACATAATATACCTCCGGATCTTAAATATGTGATTATAGATAATACATATATCAACGATATACTTTTGACGGTAAAACAAAAAATCACGCTTAATATTTACAATTTTGTGAAGTATATCGGAAGTGACGATTTCAAGGCCTGGGGAGTCACTTCACACAATGTAGTGGTAGAATCTGCTCCGATTACAGAGGAGACATTATATGATAAAAAAATTGAACAGGCGGGATTTTTACGCCATAACTTCTAAGCACCACTTTATAAGCATACTATCTATTTAAATAAAAATTAATAAATTTGTAGATAATTATTTTAATGGATACTATACAAAAAGAAAAAAATATAGCTCTTATCAAAGATGTTTTGAGAAACTACCTTTTAGAAAAAGGTTTCCGAAACACACCTGAGAGATACACCATATTGGAAGAGATCTATAATATGGATCACCATTTCAATGTGGATGATCTCTATCTGTTGATGATGCAGAAGAAATATCATGTTTCTAAAGCAACAATTTACAATACAATTGAGATCTTCCTGGATGCAGGGCTAATTCGTAAACACCAATTTGGAGAAAAAACACTGACGTCTTCATCTTATGAGAAGTCTTATTTTGATAAGCAACACGATCACTTGGTGATCTACAAAAAAGATTCTGATAAGGAGATTGAGGAAATTATAGAGTTTTGTGATCCTAGGATTCAAGGGATCAAAGAAGCTATAGAAGATGCTTTTGGCGTAAAAATTGATTCTCATTCGCTGTATTTTTATGGCATTAAGAATGACTAATCAATGAGACTGATTCTTTTTCTGATACTCTTTGTTTCTACTTTTATATTTGCGCAAGATCAACAAAAACCTGCGCAAAGGGATCCTTATTTAAAAGCTCCTGTAAATAATAATACACCCAAGCAAATAAGACCTGAAGATAAAATTAAAATCATCCATGCGGATTTTGTAAAAAAAGATCCTGCAAAGTATGACGGAAACCAATATCTTGAGGGAAATGTAAAAATCGAAAATCAGGGTTCTATCCTTACGGCAGATGAAGTTGTGCTGTATAGCGAAGAAAACTTTGCGAAAGCGATTGGTAATACAAAGCTCCAGAACACAGATGGATCGGTAATTACTGCTGGGGAAATGGAATACGATGGGAATACCCAAAAGGGCGTTGCACGTAAGAACGTAGTCCTTACCGACCCAAAGCAAACCATCAGAACCGATATTCTTTATTACGATAAACTTTCAAATCTTGCCTATTTTAATACAGGAGGAACGATTTCTGACGGACAGAATGTAATGTATACAAAATCTGCGACCTATTTTCTGGATACGAAGATGATCGATTTTGTGGGCAATGTAAAAATTGATACTCCGGACTATGTTATCGAAGGTCCCAACATTAAACAGAACCAGAATACTAAAGTTGCTGAGTTCTTTGGTCCGACAACGATAACCAACAGGGCCAATCCGAAAAACTATATATACACCGAAAGAGGTACCTATAAAATGGGTTCTAAAGAATCCTACCTTAATAAAAATTCGAGGATACATTATAACGATAAAATTCTGACCGGAGATGATATGTATTTTAATCAGCTCACAGGGTTTGGTACAGCTACCGGAAATGTGACATTAGATGATCCTAAAGAAAAAAGATATGTGAAAGGAGGTTATGGAGAAATTTTTCAAAAGAAAGATTCTTCGATCATTACCAAAAATCCATATGCCGTAAAGATCCTTGAAAAGGATTCTATATATTTTGCAGCTGAAAAGATAATCTCTTATCAGAAACCTGATGAAACTGATGCTACAAAGAAAAAAAGTTTTTTGAGAGCATTTAGGAAAGGACGGTTTTATAAGTCTAATGCACAGGGAAGAGCAGATTCCATTGCATTTAACGAAACGGATGGTATTATGCATATGTATACTGCACCAATCTTATGGAGTGGAGAAAAGCAGGTGACAGGAGATAAAATCGAAGCTTATTTTAATACGGCAACCGAGGATCTTGACTCCTTGAAAGTAATAGGAAATGCATTTGCTATAAGTAAAGTTGATTCTTTGAACCTGAAAGATGAGTTCAACCAGGTAAAAGGAAAGCTCATGACCGTTTATTATGAAAAAAGCGAGGTCAAAGAAACCAAAGTTATAGGAAATGCACAGGCCATAAGTTATGCGGATGACTTTAACGAAAAGACTAAAGAGAATGAAAGAATAGGTATTACCCTTACCTCATGTGGAATTATTGATGCTATATTTGAAAGCAGAGTACTTCAGATTGTATCCTGTAATATCGGAGCAACATCCGATACATATCCTATGAGTAAGATAGAACCTGCCAGAAGGAAATTTCAGGACTTTAACTGGAATACAAAAGACAGAATCAGGAAATGGCAGGATATCCTCGTAGATACTCCTGGATATGAAGAGATAAAATACGAAGCCGACACTGAACTTTATGATGCGGCTAAAGAAGCTGTTGAAAAGGAAAAAGCTAAGGAAGAAGCTAAAAAACCTAAGAGAGTCAGAAAATGAGTTTCTGTAAAAAATAAAAGGCCTGCCAAAAAGCAGGCTTTTTTTGTGTAATGATAATTTCGGGATTTAATGAATGTTTTTTAGCTTTGCTAAAATTTTATTTAAAATGGAATTGCAAAAAGATTTTTTTTCATACCAGGCACAAACTACACAATTTGCAGCAGGTTTTGAAGTTGAAAAAGCAGAAGGAAGCTATATTTTTGGAACGGACGGAAAGAGATATCTTGATTTTGTAGCAGGAGTTTCTGCCAATACTTTGGGACATTCCCATCCTAAAATCGTTAATGCAATCAAAGAACAGGCGGAAAAGTACCTTCATGTAATGGTATATGGTGAATATGCGCAGGATAAACCTGTGGCATTATGTCGTTTGTTGGCAGAAGCTACTCCGGATCCGCTGGAAGTAACTTATCTTGTCAATAGTGGAGCTGAAGCTATAGATGGAAGTCTGAAGCTGGCCAAAAGATATACCGGAAGGGAAGAAATTATTTCCTTTAAAGATTCTTATCATGGAAATACCCATGGAGCATTAAGTGTTTCGGGAAATGAGTATCATAAGAGGGAATTTCGTCCTCTTTTACCGATGGTATCATTTATTGAATTCAATAATGAAGATGATCTGGATAAGATTACAGAGAAGACAGCCTGTGTAATCCTTGAAACGATACAGGGTGCGGCAGGATTTTTAGTTCCTCAGAACGATTATCTGAAGAAATTAAAAAAAAGATGTGAGGAGGTGGGGGCTCTCCTTATCCTGGATGAGATACAACCGGGGTTTGGAAGGACAGGTAAGCTGTTTTCATTTGAGCATTATGGAATTGTTCCGGATATCCTTGTTATGGGGAAAGGAATGGGAGGTGGAGTCCCTGTTGGGGCTTTTATGAGCTCTAAGGAAATAATGAATAGTTTGTCACATTCGCCGAAGTTGGGACATATCACCACATTCGGAGGGAATCCTCTTATAGCGGCATCCAGCTATGCAACATTAAAAGAAATACTGGAAAGTGGGCTAATGAATGAGGTGGACAGGAAAGAGGAACTATTCAGAGAATTACTGGTGCATCCCAAGATCAGTAATATAAACGGGAGAGGGTTGATGCTCGCTGTAAATTTAGGAAGCCCGGAATATACTTTAAAAGTTGCTCAGAAGTGTATGGAAAAAGGTCTTGTAGTGTTCTGGCAACTGTACAGGAATGAATATTTAAGAATTTCTCCACCGTTAACCATATCTCTTGAGGAAATAAAAGAGGGATGCCAGATTATCCTTGAAGTTTTAAACGAAAATTAGATATCAATCTCTTCTTTCAAAGAAGAGATTTTTTTATGCCAAGCACTGTAAATTTTGCTTTTAAAATCCTTCACGATAGTGTCAGAACAACTGTGACAAATATCATGCATATTGTATAAAAAAGTAAATACATTTTTGTGTAATAAAAAAATTAATTTATATATTGCGGGACGATAAAACAAAGATTATATGGCGAAACTTAAAGTCCATTACGAATTTCCAATGCATTGTCTTTCAGAGATTTTATATGAGTATCTGGCGACGGCAGAAGGATTATCTGAATGGTTTGCGGATGAGGTAGTAGAGAAAGGAGATGACTTCTTTTTTAGCTGGGGTGGAGGCCCTGCTGAAAAGGCGACTTTGATTAGATATAAGCCAGAAGGTTTCGTGCGTTTCAGATGGGAAGAAGATGAGGGAACAAAGAATTTCTTTGAAATGACCATCACGATTGATGATATTACTGAAGATTTGGCTTTAAATATCACAGATTTTTGTGAAGAAGGAGATGAAGAAGAAAATGCGATGTATTGGGAGAATCTTATAGAAAATCTAAGAATAAAACTAGGGGCTGCTTAATAGTGGGCTGTACAAAATGATAAAACTGATGAACGATTTATCGTTCATTATTTTTTTATAAATAAATCATACATTGGAAAATCAATATTTTACATCAGACGAATTGAATGTGAAGAACAGGGCATTTCTCCTGGGAGATGCTGTAAAGGTTTCTTTTTTTATTAGGAACTCTAAGCTCATTATGGACGAAGAGTGTTATTTCTTCCTAATGGCCTCAATGAGAAAAATGAGAATGAATATTCCTTTGACTTATACTCTTGAATTTTTTCAAACTCTTTTTCAAAAAGAGGTGATTGAAGGAAAGAATAGTAAAAATGCGATTATTAATTTTCAGGTTTTCAGAAATTCAGATGAACTTACTTTAGCAAAATCATCAATTTCCTATTTTTATGAAGTCGATGAAAAGGATGATATTCTGGCCATTCATCAAAGGCTTCTTGAGCTTGATCTTATCAAAGAAATTAATGTAAATAATAATCTTTTGAGTAATATCAGGGTTCATTGTCCGGAAAACATCTATGGAGGGATTTATGCTCAGGAAAACGATCTGGATGATGTGATTCTGCTTAATCCGAATAAGAGGATTGCGAGATCTACTTCTGGAAACCTTCTGTTTTTAGAAGGAAATATCATTAAAGTTCCAAAACATTCCGAAGGTGCATACATTTCTCCTTTACTGGAAAATTTTGTTACTTTTTTACATAAGAATAATCTTGCTGATATTCAGGAGCATGAAATTATTGCATTTGAATCTCAGAAAGCTGAAGAAATTTTAATGATTTCAGATGAGAAAGGCATATTTTCTGTAGGAAAGATAAGAAATAAGACTTTTGGAAATTCCCGATTCACCGAATTGGTGGAAAAATGGAAGGAAAGTTTTTAAAATTGACAAACCCGGTAAACAACAAAAGTTCCAAAGTCCTTTACCGGGTTTTATTCTGAATATATCAGAAATTGTATTTTTTTAAACCTGCTGAGATGTATCTGGCAGACTTATTTACAATATTATTTTTATTTATTGCCTCGCTTCACCTTAATAGGCTTAAGAGTTAAAAATACTTCCGGAAAGAAAAATAAAATGAGTTGTTTTAAGATTTTCATTTTCACGACTTTTTGGTTATTCAAATAACGGAAATTCTTTCTTAAAAATTGGTTAAAGCAAGCTTAAAATTTGTTAATATTTTCTCTCTAATTCCCAATATAAGTAGAATTAATTCAATGAAATATCTTCCGGGGAATTAGCCCAGAGTAGATATTCACCACCCAGATTTTGCATGATAGTTTTCCATAAGGTCTGGTCATTGGGTAATGTATAGTCCAGATTATAGATATCGACTACAGTCCACATTTTTCTTTGAACCTCACTATCCAGCTGATTGGCTGTCCATCCTGAATATCCGGAAAAGATCTTGACATCATCTATAAGGAGGTCTCCACTTAAAACGGAGCTAATGATGTTTTCAATATCCTCTGTCAGATAAAATCCATCAGCAATATCAGTATATAGTTCCGTTACTTTCTTGCCTTTTACAATAAAGAATATCTTATCATTTTCCACCGGTCCACCATCGTACACATCGATTTTAAAATCAAAGAAGTTCTTGAACTTGCCACTCACCTGATTGTTTTTCTTATTTAATATTAAACCAAATGCGCCGCTTTCGTTGTGTTCTACGATAAGGACTACTGATCTGGAAAAAATATCTCCGGAAATATCAGGTGTGGAAATTAATATTTTACCTTTGTATGAGTAATGCATACTCAAATTTAATAAAAAATATTTATGGAAAACCTTCACGATAAGAGAAAAATCTATGAGAAATCCCAACTTATTGAAAGTGAGATAAAACAAAATCCGATTGAGCAATTCAGGGATTGGTTTCTTACAGCGTCAGAGAATCCAGATGTTTCCGAAGCAAATGCAATGGCTATATCAACTGTAGAGGAAGATGGATGCCCAAGGACGAGAATGGTTCTTTTAAAGGCATATACGTATGAAGGGTTTATTTTTTACACCAATTATTCAAGCAAGAAAGGAAAGGCAATTGAAAAAAATCATAAGGCCTGTCTCCATTTTTTCTGGCCAACACTTGAAAGGCAGATCATCATAAAAGCCAATTTGGAACGGGTAGCGGAGAATCTGAGTGATGGCTATTTTCATTCCAGACCAAAAGGCAGCCAGCTGGGTGCAGTAGTGTCGCCTCAAAGCCAGATTATTCCCAACAGGGAGTTTCTGGAAGAGAAATTAAAAGAGCTGGAGAAGCAATATGAAACGGATGAAGTTCCAAGACCCGAGAATTGGGGTGGCTATATCGCAAAACCTTATGAGATAGAATTCTGGCAGGGTAGACCCAATAGATTACATGACAGGATTATCTATCAGCTTGAAGGTCTCGACTGGAAAATTTCCCGTTTAGCGCCTTAATCCCTTTATCAAACTGAATAAACATAAAAAAACCTCATCAAAAGATGAGGTTTGCATTTTCTAATCTGAATGATTATTTTTTCTTAGCTCCAGAAACTGCTGTAGATAGATCAGCTCCAGCTTTGAATTTAGCAACTTTTTTAGCAGCAATTTTGATTGGTTTTTTAGTTGCAGGGTTGATACCTTGTCTAGCAGCTCTCTCAGCTACTGAGAAAGTACCGAATCCTACTAAAGAAACTTTTCCGTCTTTTTTCTTTAAAGTAGTAGTTACGTTAGAAATAAAAGATTCAAGAGCAGACTTTGCTGCAACTTTTGTAATTCCTGCATCTTTTGCGATTGCGTCGATTAATTCAGACTTGTTCATAATTTTTAATATTAAAGTTGGTTCGTAATTATAGCAAATATAATACTATTTTCTAATTGTGCAATTTTTTTATTAAATTTTGTGTTATTTTTTTGATTTTGGCGAAAAAACATCAAAATATCATAATTCGGTTTTTCACCAAAAATCTACGTTACCCGTTACTAAAATCATGCCAAATGCTTATGTGTATTGACTTTAGCTAAATCGGAATATTATTTTTTGTATTTATTAAATCTTGAATTTGTATTAAGTATTAATGTATTTGGTGATATGATTGTAGATTTAGTAAGTAAAATCCAAATATTTTAATTTAAAAAAAAATAAATACCTGTGTATCTGATGCTTTTAAAATGGTTATAAACTTCAATTTATAAATTTTTATTAATAAATTTGCAGCATGTTAATAGAAGTTTTCAAGTCAAAGATTCACAGGGTACGGGTTACTGCCTCAGACCTTAATTATATCGGGAGTATAACGATTGACGAAGATCTTATCGAAGCTGCCGGATTGGTGGTAGGTGAGAGAGTTTATATCGTAAACGTAAACAATGGAGAGCGTTTCGATACATACATTATAAAAGGTAAGAGAAAATCCGGAGAGGTATGCTTAAACGGGCCTGCTGCAAGAAAAGTTCAGAAGGATGATATCATCATTATTATAGCTTATGCACAAATGACGCCGGAGGAGGCAAAAAGTTTCCAGCCAAAGATCGTTTTCCCGGATGAAAAGACAAACCTTCTTACCTGATTCATGGAGAAAAAACAAACGAATCCCATAAAGTCAATAATTACAGTCGTAATTTCGCTTGCTTTTGCAGGCTTTTTTTTATGGCTTGCTTTAAAGGGACTTGATTTTAAGGTGATTCAGAAATCATTGGCAAAAGCAAACTACCTGTGGGTTTTATTTGCTTCTGTTTTTGGGATTTTAGCTTACTGGTTTCGGGCTGTTCGCTGGAATCTTTTATTAGAGCCAATGGGGCATCAGATCTCTAACTCCAATTCATTGTGGTCTATTTCATTTGGCTACCTGATGAATCTTACCATTCCCAGAAGTGGAGAAGTAGCAAGGGCTACGGCATTGTATGGAGTGGAAGGAGTTCCGGTAGATAAATCTTTTGGAACGATTATTTTGGAAAGAGTAGTGGATCTTATTTGTATGTTGGGATTCTTGGGATTAACCTTAATCTTTAAATACAAGGCCATTCTTTCTTTTTACGAAAACTCAGGAATAGATATCAACCCAAATAAAATTTTAATCGTTCTTTTAATTCTTGCAGTAGGAACAATACTTTTTTTTGTTCTCAAAAAGAAGCTTGCAACAATTCCTCTTTTAGGAAAGATTATTGGCTTTATAGATGGAATCTTCCAGGGGATCACTTCGATTTTCAGGCTGAAACAGAAAGGAAAGTTTATTTTGTATACGCTGGGAATCTGGATATCCTATTATTTTGCAGCCTATCTTGTATGTTTTGCACTTCCGGAAACTTCAAACTTCACCATTGCTGACGGTTTCTTTATTATTGTAGTAGGAACATTGGGAATGATCATTCCTGCCAGTGGAGGTATCGGAGCCTTCAACCTGGCTATGAAATTCGGATTTATGGCATTATTTATATCCATGGGAAAAAGTGCGGAATTAGGAGGTGAAATGGGACTTACCTATTCTTTTATTTCCTTACCTCTGCAAATTGTAATTATGTTGGTTATGGGATTGATTTCTATTCCAATGCTGGCGAAAGCAAGAAATAGCAGAGTCAGTCACAATAATTTTGAAAGTTAAATATCCATTCTGATATACAATACAGCCCGGTCAATTAGATCGGGCTTTTTCTATTAAAATATTTGGATATTCGGGAAATCAAATTTATCTTAGATATTTAAGATTTTATTATGGCAATTAACCTACAGAAAGGACAAAGAATAGATATAGGATTAACAAAACTAACGATTGGATTGGGATGGGATCCTAACGATGGAAGAGGATATGATTTTGATCTCGATGCTTCTGCAATTATGATCGATGCAGAAAGAAAACTTGTAAGTGAAGATTATTTTGTTTTTTATAACAATCTAAGCTCTCCGGATGGCGCATTGACTCATACGGGTGATGATCCGAGTGGAAAGAACAGTGACGGGGATGATGATGAATCTATTATTATCGATTTGGAAAAAGTTGATGGAAGAGTAGAAGAAATACTCTTTGTGGTTACCATTGAAGATTTTGAAAGAAGAAAACAAAATTTTGGTCAGGTAAGAAATTCATATATCAGGATTATTGATAATAATAGCAACCAGGAAATCGCCAAATATGAACTGGATGAGGATTTTTCTATAGAAACGGGAATCGAGTTCGGCAGGTTATACAAGAGGAATGGAAGCTGGAAATTTGAGGCTTCCGGAATTGGTTACAGGGCAGACCTTTCTTTCTTCCTTGAAAAATATTATAAAGGGCAAATCATTAAATAACAATGGCAATTAATTTACAAAAAGGCCAAACCATAGATCTGAGGAAAAACAATCTTGGTGAAAGCGTTTATGATCTTTCTCAGGTCACTATCGGATTGGGTTGGGACGTTCGCAAGCAGGGAGGTTTCTTTGGGAGGTTATTCAGCAATGAACCCGAATATGACCTCGATGCTGTTGCTTTTCTTCTGGATAAAAATGGGAAAGTTGCTGATATGGGAAGAACTCTTCATGGGCATAATGGAAAACAGGTTGTGCTTTATGAAAGTGATGTTATTTACTTTAATTCGATGCGTCATCCTTCAGGTCACATCTGGTTGACGGGTGATAATAGAACAGGGGAAGGCGATGGAGATGATGAACAGATTATAGTGAAGCTGGATCAATTAAACGAACGTTATCAAAAGATAATTTTTGTAGTGTCTATATATCAGGGAAGGACCAACAGACAGCATTTCGGAATGATTGATAATGCTTTTATCAGAGCGGTTGATGCAAGAGGAAAAGAAATTACAAAATATAGTCTTTCCGGAGATAGCAGTATGAATGGCATGTGCTCGATGGTTTTTGCTGAAGCATATCGCCATCATGGAGACTGGAAATTCAGGGCAATAGGAGATCCTTACAGTACGGATAATTTTATAGATGTTCTGGTGCCTTATACGTATAAATAAAAAGTATGCTGAAGAGCATACTTTTTTTAATTAAAAAATTTCATATTATAAGAATGATCATCTTCATCGATGATTTTAAAACCTAAGCTGGAATAAAGTTTCTGTGCCCGATTAGTTTTTAAAACACTAAGGGAAACTGATTTCTGATCCGAAACCGATTCACGGATAATTTTTTCCAAAATAGATTTTCCAATACCCAGACCTTGTTGGTCAGGATGAATCTGAAGTTGTAAAATATCTATATTATCTGCAGTTCTGTTTATTTTTAACAATCCCATTGGGTTATCATTTAAAATGATGATATGAGCATTTTCAAATTGGTAAAGGATCCTTTGAAGAGCATATTCTTTTGTGGTTGGAAGATTCGAAGTGGCATAATGCTCAGTCATCGTTTTCGTTCTCAGATCGAGCAGGAATTCAATATCGCTTTCCTCAGCTTTCCTGTATTTCAATGTAAAGTTCATGGTATATTCAACCTTTTCAATACCACGAATATATTGAATTTAAGATTTAAAAAAAGTTCGAAAAAATTCTTCAAATCATTTTTGACCCTTCTCTATATTCCTTTGGGGACATTTTAGTATTTTTCTTAAAAAAGTGTGAAAAATGAGTAGGTTCTGAATAGCCGAACAGATTTGAAATTTCTTTAATAGATAAGTTTGATTCCCTTAAAAGAATTTTAGCTTCATCAATAGATTTTTCAGTAATCCATTCTGAAACTGTCTTACCGGTTTTATTTTTTATAATGGTATTGAAGTGTTTTGGATGTATATTCTGACTTGACGCAAAATCTGACAACTTTAAAACTTTCTCTGTTTTACCATTAATAAGTTCAATAAAATTATCGGATAATTGTCTTTTAAAAGAAATAAGCATTTCTAAAGTACATTTTTCTTCATGAATATTAGAATTTTCAATCCAGAACTCATCTGTGAATTTATGTAGGAGAAATCCAACTAGATGTCCAATCGCATGATAGTTTCTATTTGCTCTCTTAAATTCATTATAAATTTTTATATATGTATCCTCCATCATTGAAAAGAAATCAGGAGTAGATTCTTTGGAAATACCACTTTCAATGATTAGAAAAGTAAACATTCTATAAAAATCCTTGTCGATGTACTTTTTAAAAAAATATTCTCCTACAATTATCATATATATGTCATCTAAACTATCCATACTGAGCTCAATTTGCTGACATGTATTTATAAAATGTACTGACAGTGGTTGTACTTCCTGTAGATAATTTCCTCTGTAAATCTTTCCGTTGCCTTCTTTTATAAAAATAAATATAAAGTCATCGGACCTGAAAGGATAAGATGTATAGGGAGCAGAAAGTCCTGCATCTCTTAAGTTGATAATTGTGAAATCTTCTATATGCTCTTGGTTGTTTACTTTAGATATTTTTAATGAATCAAAAATATTACTCTTAATTGTTTTACTCTTATTTCTCATTGCCATACAAATAAATAAGCTTAATAAATACTCTAAACTACACAAAGCATATGTATTATGCTTTTCAAGTTTAATTAGAAAACAGTTTTAATCGTGCGAAAGGTAAATGATCTGTTTCGTTGACCAAATATAAGATAATGTATTTGACTATGCACTCGGTGTGTAATTATTAAACGCCATATCCAAAATTCGTCATTATTACTTCTAAATTAATCACATAAATGCTTATATGTCAAAATAAATTTGTAGCTAAATAATAACAACATTTTTTACATTATGAAATATACATTAGTATTTATGATCAGTCTTTCGTCCTTAATTATTTCTGGACAGAAAAAACAAAATCGAGAAATGATTTATTCCAAAAGTACGGTTATAAAAAAACAGCCTAGTATAGAAAAAATACTATCAGCTATAGATAGTAAAGATCCCAATAAGTTTGCTGAATTTTTATCTGAGGACTCTGTTTTTAAATTTGGAAATTTTCCGGAGGAGGTAGGGAAATCTGCTATATTTAAAGCTCAGACAGATTTTTATAACTCTATAAAAGACTTAAAACATAAGATTTTAAGAATATGGAAAGATTCTACTTCCACAGTTGTTCAAATGGAAGTTTCCTACACTAGACACGATGGCAGTAATATTACACTTCCTGTAACGGATGTTTTTGTTTTTGACGGTAATAAAATAACACATACACTTATCTATATGGATATAAACCCCTTATACAATAAAGGTAATTAATACTTACAAGAAAATGAGAAATAGAATTTTCGTTCTGCTATTACTGACTGTGGGCCTCGCTTTTTGTATTTCCTGCAAGGATAATACACCCAAAAAAAGATTGAACAGGATAGCTCCATATGAGCAGACAGGTGATAAAATTATTCCTGATGATTTTTCATCTACAGCTCCTGAAACAGCAAAAAAAAATATAGGTAAAAATTTAAATGAATTTAGGAAGGAAAGAGAAATGGTAGAAAATAACCTTGATAATTTTGATGATTTGGATTTCAATGTGTATAGCCATCAAAAATGGGATGAAATGAGCAGAAGTCATGATCAAGGAATTATTGTACATTATCCGGATGGAACAAAAACTGTTGGCTTAAAAGCCCATATTGAACGATCTAAAAAGATATTTTCATTTGCTCCCGATACTGAAAATCCTATACATCATGTAAGAATTGGACAAGGATATTATACTGCGGTAACAGGTATTTGGAAAGGAACGTTTACAAGACCAATGTTATTAGCTAATGGTAGGATTATACAGCCTACAAAAAAGAAGTTTAATATTGAGATGGCTACGATTGGCCGGTGGAATGATAGAGGAAGGATGGTTGAAGAATGGTTGTTTTATGATGATTATACCTTTATGTCTCAGATCGGTGCACTGTGATTTATAAATGGCCTCATTCGTATTATTTTTTACCCAGAGGTATTAAACTATAAGAATCTGAATTAAATAAAAGAAAGAAAATTGATTAACATGTTTTTGTGATATACTTTAATGAGAAATTACAAAATGTACTAATGATATAATGACCATTAAATATAAAATAACAATGAAGTTTACCAATAATTCATTACTAATAAAAATATTTTTCGCTGTTTTTAGTATATCACTGAGCCTTTTATCAATGGGCTGTTCTACGATGGCCAGAAAACATGATGTGAACATTAATTTAACTTACGGCCCCTCTGCTCCTGGATATGCAGAATATGTTAAATATGATTTATCACATAATTATATGAAAATTGACTTATCCGGTACTACAAGTTATCTTGATGGGGCCGGAAAGATCATAGGAAAGGATGATATATCTGTACAAGCTAAGACTGTATTTGAAAATATTAAAAGTACATTGGCCAAAGAAGGGGGAACCCTTAATGATGTAATTAAAATCAAAGTTTATATGACCGATATTAATGAACTCAATAAATTTGAAGAAATACGGGATAAATATGTAAATACTCAAAATCCCCCAACTTCCACAGCAGTTCAGGTTGTGAAATTATGGCACCCCGATGTTAAACTTGAAGTTCAGGCCGAGGCTGTAGTAAAAAAAAGTAGGCTAGCTAAATAATAAATAATACAAGCAAAGAGATCATTTAAATAGCTTTTTGCTTGTATTTTATTAAATAAATACTGTTTAGCTATACTTGTACACAACAATCACAATAGTAAAATTATTATTACAAAGAAAGTTTTACAAAATAATAAAACATCAATGAGTTTCAAGGTCAGAATATTACTAATAATATTAATCACACTATTTTCTAAAACATTTATTTTAGGGCAGTATGCGGAAAAACAGACAATAGGAAATCCTCCAATAAATATGGAAACTTTGGTTGGTTACAATGGACTATTTTATCAATTACTGGTTGTAAAAAAAATTTCTTCCTTATCCAGATTCGGATTTTTTAGTGTTTCAAACTTAATAACAAATTGGGAACCTAGAACAGATAGCATCATGTCCCAGGGAAAGTTTACATATTCGGTTTTAAAAGGACTTGATATTACGGGAGGATTTATGTATACATCTGTAAATGGTCTCAGAACATCAACAGGACTTATCTATACGTTGAGTGATTCTAATTACACTGTAATAATGGCTCCCAGCGTTGATGTATCAAAAAATGCAAACGCAGAAGTGATGCTTATGACAGAATATATACCAAGTATAACCGATAAATTGCGATTATATACCAGGTTTCAGGGTATGCATTCAGTTACCATCAACTCTGGACTCCATGACAGAAGCTATGTCATGCTAAGGTTAGGGCTTAGGTATAAAGAATTTTCATTTGGTACTGGAGTAAATTTAGATTGGTATGGGCCAATGAAAAAATACGATTATAATGTAGGAGCTTTTATTAATATCAATTTATTTTAAAGATCTAATGTGGATGATTTATTAAGAGTTTTTTGATCTTTATTCTGTTTTTAATTTACAATTGGGATCCCCGATTCTTGCTGTAAAACTTCCGACAACAATAATAATCCGGTGTCCCAGATCCTGAAATTGTCTGAGTTTTTTTAGAACAACAGCGTGTCCCAGATGAAGGTCCGGAGCAGTAGGATCGAATCCCAGTTTGATGTTTAGTTTCCTGTTTTCGTCTTTAGCCTGTTGTAATTTGTTTTCCAGACCGTTTTGTGGTAAAATAATTTCCACATTTTCTTGTAATAGATGAATCATTTCTTTTAAAATTTTGCATTAAAAAAGCCCGAACAATAATGTTCGGGCTCTATATAATAAATTAATATTTTGTTATTGAATTATACACATAGACAGTCTTCCCGAACAGTACATCGGGTAGTAATACTCATTAAAGAAAGGAAGACGTAATATGCTGTTTAAATATTTCATATGAACAGCAAAGATAGAAACTTTTTTCTATTGTAAGAATTCAATCAGGAAACTGGCTGATTATTTTCTTTAAGAAGATTGACGGGTTTGCAATGGATGAGTGTTCAATATTTCAGATTCATTAGCATTCGTTAAGCGATCATTGATTTCTGAATATGTATTTCTAATGTGCTCTTTCCATATTTCCACTTGTTCAGGAGATACCCTGTCTGCTTTATCGAAGAAAAAATGTTGGTTGATCTCAAAACCGCAGTATGTAAATATACCTTTATCGGAGGTTAATGAAAGTGCTTTATCCATTCCGATTTGTTCATATTCTGCATGTGATTTACCATGAGTATTGATAATTATGGCTTGTTTTCCTGCCAATAAACTCTTTTGAATGCCCTGGTCATAACGGTAAGCATAACCATAGCTGAAAACCCTGTCGATATATCCTTTCATAATAGCCGGCATTCCGGTCCACCAGATAGGATAGATGAAGGTAATATGCTCTGCCCATGTGATGAACTCCTGCTCATATTTGATATCATCGGCAAGAATTCCCATTCTCTGTTCCTGTATATCTTTTAAAGAAAACACAGGATCAAAGTTAATTGCATAAAGATCTCTTACAATAACTTCATGATTTTGGGAAGTCAGGCTTTCAACAACAGTTTCTAACAGATGGTGGTTTAAACTCTTTTCGTTATAATGTGCGTAAATAATTAGATGTCTCATTTTTTCTACTTTTTTATTGTTGCAGGACAAAGGTAGAATAGCTGAGTACACAAAAATTGTAAGAAAACGAAGTGCCTAATCCGATTTTGGGTTGCAGATGTCCTGTTGAAACTTCAGGAACTGTGAAGGTGAAAGATGTATGAAGTGCTTGAAATCATGGATCAGCTGGCTTTGATCGTAATAATTACACTCATCAACAATGGTAAACCATTCAACTTTGTTTTGATTGGCAATTTCTTTCTCAATAAGCTGGATGGCTTTTGAAAACCTGCTATACCGGCTGATCTCTTTGGATGAATATCCAAATTGCTCTTTTTGTTTTAGCTGAATACTTCGTTCACTTTGATTGGTCTTTTCAGCAATTGTTTTAATGGGGTTTAAATTTTTATTTGTAAAATCACTCAAGAGCTGACCTGTGAGATCCCGCTCCTGCAAATAGGGTTTACAAAACTCAAGAATATAATCTACCTGTTCCTGAGTAGAATTAATTTTTGAAATCTGATGCCATAGATTGGTAAAACAGTTTTCTTCAAGAAGCTCGTCAGGATTTATCGCGGCCTGATATGAGATGCACGCTTTTCCAAAAAAACGATAAAAAGCATCATCTTTGAAATTAGCTACAAGAATTGAAGTTCCGGAAGGCAACGTATAGTCGAAAGAATGCCTGATAGGCCCAAAAACGACACACGTATCTACCGTTATCATCGTTTTTTCCTTAGTTACCATTGATGCACTTTCCCCAAAGCAAAATAGCAATATCGTCTGATACGTAGGCAGCAATGTCTTGGTTACCGGAAATTCGGAATTGTTTTCAGCAAAATAGAAATGTGAAAATATATTCTCGAATTCCGGCGGAACTGAGATTTTGTAACCATTATATTGTGCTGAAGATCCGGACATTTATAAGCCATTTATTATGATGTAAAATAAAGGATTTTCATTACTACATCGTTTTAACTGAATGGTAAAATTAAAACAAATTGAGATTTATTTTTTAAGTTTTTGAATAAAATTCAATCGATATAATTTCTGCTGTTCAGGATTTAACAAAGGGTAAAACAAATTCATCTGGATAAGGCTGTAATGCGTAATTGCTTCTTCTTTTGGTAGATTGAGTGTTAGGCTATTATGGGTAACCCAATTATCGGCAATAATAAATATTTGGGTGCTAAGGTTATTTATAATAAAATCAGGGATATCTTCCCGGAAGATCCTGTTCTTCTGAAAATCAAGAAATATAGATTCAAATTCAGTTTTCCTGTGCAAATTAATTTGTTCATACTGAGTTTTTATTTCTGGAATTTTTCTTAGAATATCAACGAAATTGAGGAAGATAAAACGATAAGAATAGAAAATTTCGTAAGTACGGTAAGTAAAGTCAAATAAGTTTTGTAAGGTCTTATGATCAGTTTGCTGAAGTGTATTCATCATTTCATCCATTGCCAGTAGGAGTTCGGAAAAAACAACTTTAATAATATCTTCAGAATGTTTGAAGTGGTAATGCAGATTTCCCGGACTTATATTGAGTTCAGCCGCAATATGTCTTGTCGTGATTGTATTGTATCCTTTTTCGTTGAAAAGCTGGATTGCTGTTGAAATAATCTTTTCCCTGGTTTTCATGCCTCAAATATAAGAGAGATTTTTTGAATATTTTAAAAATTAGAACATTTGTTCTAATTTTTGTATATTTGTACTCAGAAATCAAAATGCAATGGAAGGGAAACAAAAATTTAATTACGAAAAAGTGGCAGAGAGAGGAAAAGATGAAAAAGACTTGCAGGAAGTGATGGTCAAGGTTCTGCAGGTCATTTTAGGAGTCATTATGGCGGTATTACATGCTTAGAAAATACAGGATCTCGGTCTTATTCTTATGTGGCTTATTCATCTGGTCAGCCATTATCATTTTCCGAAAGAATGGAATTATTATTCCCTGGTTCAATGATTATTTTACAGATCTTATTACAGTTCCCATGTACGGTTATCTGATACAATATGGGATGAATAAAATATTGGGTTTCCGGTGGCAGCCCGATCTAAAGTTTATCATAAGCTCGGTTATTTATCTCTCTCTTTTATTTGAATGGTTTTGTCCATTGGTTTCTGATCACTTTGTTGGAGATTTTTTTGATGTACTGGCTTATTCCATCGGAGGAATTGGATACTATGTTTTTCAGCATAAAAAAGTACCAGGCTAAACTGTTGTTATCCTACTTATTTTAATTACCATTGCTTCCTCCAGCTCTGTTCGATTCTTCGAACTTCGTTTGCTTGGTTGCTCCCTTTATATCATTATTACCGAATTTATAGGTTACTGAAAATAACATGTTTCGTGAGGTTCCTTTGGAATAATACTCTACATTATAATTGGGATAATATTCTGTTCCCTTATTACGGTCGGTATTTAAAGCATCATTCAGGTATAAGTTGATCATTAATTTTTTCTCCATCAGGTTTAATTTTATTCCCGTATAAACCGATCCGTTTCCATTAAAATAAGTATTTCCAATTCTGTTGGGAATGTTTGCCCATATACCTAGCATTAAAGTCAATGTTTTTTCCTTATTAAGGAAGAAGTTATTATCCAGGTTAATACTGGCTCCATATCCTGCCGGTGCTGCCACCGCTTCAGGAAGATATGATTTGGATTTGGCATAAAACCCATTTAAGAATGCATTAGATTCCAGCCACGTAAGCCTATTATAATTGTAGCTGATGTTAATACCCGCCTGATTTTGGTTATAGAAATTTTTGACAATACTGTATTTCAGATTTCCTTCTACCACCTGTATTCTATCCCAATTATCCTTATTGTAGTTGTAGTAGAGTGTAATGTTTAAATTATTTTTAAGCACGTAACCCAACTCAAAATTGTCTGAAAAAGAGGGAAGAAGATATGGGTTTCCGGTATTATATTCATATTCTGAAGTATAATATTTGAAGGGATTAAGGTTTCCGAAATAGGGCCGCGAAATTCTTCTGGAATAATTTAATGTAAATGTATTGTTTTCGTTAGGTTTATAACTTAAATAAGCCGTAGGGAAAAATTTTCCGTAATTGATGTTGGCAGAAGAATTATCATTTAATGAAACGCCTTCCAGTGTAGTGTACTCATAACGAAGGCCCGCTTTTGCATCCCATTTATCATTGATTTTAAAACTGGTAGACAGGTATGCAGCAAAGTTCTCTTCATTATAGATAAATGTATTGGTCCTTTCTCTATTCAAAATATATTGTCCATTCTCAATGTTGAAGAAATTAAAATCAGATGCGTTTTTTATTTTGGTGTATTTCAAGCCTGATTCCGTTTTTATTTTGACAAAATTCTTTTCCAGATCAGCCTGGCCTGAATAGATCCGGTACCTGCTGACAGGATTGGTAAGAGTAGAAACTTTGGTATCGGTGACGGTATTGTAAAAGTTATCGGCGTGTGCGTTATTAATTAATACATTACCTGATATGCTAAGTTTACTTCCAATTGTGTCAAGCTTTATATCGTAAAAAGCATTGGTATTGTGAAGGTTTCTGTGATTTTTATTTTTACTGTCGGAGAATACATTGAGTTTCCCTCCTTCATTAAAAATAGATGTATAATTTTCAGCCTTTTCGAATGGGTTGCCGAAAGAATAATTATAATTGAATCCTACAAGGTGTTTATCACTGATTTTATATTCTCCTTTCAGATTGGCTCCTTTGTATTTGTTATTATACAGTTCTTTGGAATCGGTGTTCCAGTAATTTGAGTTAGTAGTCCCTGTTAAATAATTGTAAGATGAACTGTCCCAATAATTATCTCCTGCAGATAAATTGGCTGTAAGAGATAATTTATTCCCCTGGTAATTAAAACCGGCTCCACTTCTTGCACTGACGGTAGGTTTTCCATAAAAGTAACTTCCTGATGTCTGTAAAGAGCCATTCCATCCCATATCAGCCTTCTTTTTCAGAATAATATTTATCAGCCCGCTTTTCCCCTCTGCTTCGTATTTGGCAGGAGGTGTAGTGATAACTTCAATTTTAGCGACATCATCCGAGCGTAATGTTTTTAGATAATTGATCAATTCCTGACCGGATAAATTTAAGATCCGATCATTCAACATCACTGCAACATTGCTTTTTCCAGCAATAGAAATAGCATCATCTGTAGCCCGTACCATTGGAGTTTTTGCTAATGCTTCCACGACATCTATTCCTTGTGATGCAATAGAGTTTTCAACATTAAAAACCAATCGGTCGACTTTTCTTTCAAATAGCTTTTTCTTTATGGAAACAGAAACTCCTTCTATCTTTTGCTCAAAAGGTGTATTTTCTTTTATATGGATGTCTTTAGTAAGATTTCCGCTAACAGTTATTTTTTCGCTTTCTACTTTTATTCCGTCATGAATAACCTCTAATAAATAAATTCCATTTTTATTCAGAACTATTTTAAACATTCCGTTCTGATCTGTAATAGCAGAAAATTTTTCAGTATCGTTTGTTATAACCACTTCAGTTTCTACCGCAGGCTTGTGATGTCCGTCAATAATACTTCCTTCAATGCTTTGAGCATAGATGAAAAGAGAAAATAAGAAAAATATGAAGGTAAATATCTTTCGAACCATATCATTATTTACTGACAGGGGCAATTTAAGAAAATAATGTTACATCATTATTCATTTGATAGTGAATTTTATAAAAAAATATGGTATCCTTATAGATAAATCTATATATTAAGAGTCGTGAAGTTTGATAATTGGGTCTTTGTAAAATCGGGTTAGGTCATAGAGTTCACCGAAGTATGTTGAAAGTTGAACACCACTGTCAAAGAGTGATCCTGTTTCAGGATTGGTTTGAACAGCATTGAATTTGTCTTCAGCGAAGGAATATAAATCCTTATGATCCGGCTTTAAAAAGTCCATTAAAAGAATATGGCTGTTTTCTTTTTTATGGAACCGGCTGAGTAGTCCGGTAAAAAATATTCCATAGATAAGAAAAGGACTGAATTCTTCTGTATTGAACTTATAGGGTAAAGTGCTTTGAGAATATTTCTGATAATCGGAAATAATCTGGTTGAATGGAGTAACGTCAGGAGGAGAAATTTCGTAAAACTGATCAATCCCATTAATAAAAAGCTGATTAATTACTTCTTCCTTTGAATTTGATGGATCTGCACTTGTATCATGATATTCACCCTGAAACCAGTGAAAAATACTGCATAGTTCATCAGGTGTAAGATTTTCGACACTGTCTTTTACTTTAGCCTTAATAATTTCCAGGCTGGTTTTTTTGTCATCATCCAGATATCTGAGTGCTGAATTTTCCTCACGGCAAAGCTTATTGTACAAATTGATCTTGGCAATAGTAGGGTTAGTTTTTATGAAATAAATTTTTTCTGCCATAATTTTGTATCAAAAAATTAACAATAAAACCTTTAGATGTATTTAAAGATACAAATATGCGGTGATATAAGTTGAATATATTTTTTGGTTTTGTATGCAATGCTTTCTTCTGTCTTTTCAAAGTCGGATAAAGTTCAATTCTGATTTTACTGATGGCCAAAAAAATGACAGCTGTTTGGCTGTCATTTTTTTATTATTGAATGTGCTTTTCTATTTCCCCAGCAATCTGATCCAATTCACCGAACTTTCTGGCAATGATCTTTCCATTTTGATCTACCAGAATTTGTAGAGGATATCCGGTAGCATGAAGCTTATTGAGGAATGCCTGATTCACATCGAAATAATTTTTCCAGCTTACTTTATTTTCGTTCAGTATTGTATTGGCACGATCCATTCTGTCTTTCACAATATCGTCAGCAACACTTATGAATTGCACACCTTTATCCTTATATTTTTCATATAAGGTGACCAGCTTGGGCAAATCTTTAATACAAGGTTTGCAGGTTGTAGCCCAATAATCTATCAAGGTAAGTTTGTGGTCAGAAAAACTGGAGTTATTTATCTGATCGGTTGAATTAAGTTTCAGGTTCGGGAAATTTGCACCGACACTTGTAGCATTTTCTATTTTCAGGATTTTCTCAAATTCTTTATAACTGAATATCCCTTTTATCTTTTTAGAAAATAAGGGCATATTTTCCACATAGCTTGGGTTAAAACCGTATTTTGAGAAATCATTTACGATTTCCCAGAACGCCACATAGGAGTTTGGATTTTTAGTGATATAGGTTCTCAGCAGCTTTTGTTTACTTTCAATATCACCAGGATTATTGTCTTCATAAGGTTTTAATTTTTTGTCTGCTATCTCAAGTAACTTCTTCAGTTTTTTGTATTCGGCGTTGGTTGGCGTTTCAGAACCTGACGTAAAATTCAGATTTTTATCCACGATACTGATCTTGTAATCCCCTTTTTCAATGAAAAAAATATCAGAACCATACCCTCCCTTTTCTACAGCATTAAAATATCCAAAGATAACAGGCTGAGGATATTCTATTTGTCCGGTCACTGCCTTTGAGTCATCGATCCTGATAAATGCGGTATTAAAACCCTTCATAAATCTTACACCTTTTTCCGGTTGAATGGTAAAATTGTACAGTTTATGGGTTTCTCCCATTCCCATCGGAGGAGCAATGGTTATGGAATCTTTAGCAAATACCGGAGCACTGATATCCATTTTAAAATTGGTTTGGGAATAAATAGTACAGAATGATAAAAAAAGTAAGACCTGTGAAATTTTTTTCATAAATAAATTGAGATTTTAAAAAATTAAAGATATTGTTTTATGAGTAACTTCCGTTATTGTTTTCAGGAAATATCACAAAAAAAAGAGACTTATTTAGTCTCCTTTTTTTACCCTTTGTAATTTTATTTAAAAATCCATTACTGTATCCAGTCCTCTTCTGAGACCTTTGAATGTGCCTATTTTTTCAATAGCAAGTAACCCACCCTTTACATAAGGTTCTGCACTGGTTCCTGAGTCGTGTCTGATGATTAATTTTTCATCTTTTAACCCAAAAATAGTTTCTACAGCAATAACATGCCCCGGAAGCCTTACGGAATGAACATGAACCCCTTCCATTTCTGCTCCCCTCGTTGCCTTTTCACCAACCATCTGATCCGTAGGAATAGGGACAACGGGTTTTTGAACCTGGGCTAATCGGTGAGCGAGTTCCCTTACAGTTCCGCTTGGGGTATCGATTTTTAGCTCATGTGCATAATCTATAATTTCATAGTTGGGAATATATTTTGCAGCAATTTCAGCAAACTTTTGAAGAAGAACAACTGTGATCGCAAAGTTTCCTACCGCCAGTACGGAAGTATCATTTTCAATGGCAGCTTTTTTTATTTCTGCATAATCTTCTCCTGTAAGGCCTGAAGTTCCCACAATAACTTTTTTACCTCTTTTTACGGCCGCCAGGACATTGGTTTTGGCAACATCAGGTTTTGTGTAGTCAAATAACACATCGAAGTCAAGGGCATCTAAAGCCTTCTCAATGGTATCAAATACCGGAATTTTTTCATTCCCTAAATCAAGGATCTCAGCGAGGTTTTTTCCACTGCCGGAACGGGACAATCCACCGACCAGCTGCATTCCCTTTTGTTTAAAAATAGCTTTGCTCAGCTCAGAGCCGGCCCATCCGGTAGCCCCTGCAACGAATATTTTGATCATAATTTTTTTGTTTAAGTTAATTAATATTTTTTACTCCACTTCAAATACGGCCTGAATCTCTACAGAAGAGTTAACAGGAATCGATGATGCCCCAAAAGTAGCTCTTGCATGCTTTCCTTTTTCTCCAAATACTTCTACAGTAAGATCGGATGCTATATTCATAAGATCTGCGTGTTTGGTGTAGTCGTCTTTTGTGTTAAATATTCCCGTAAGCTGTACACAACGTTTTACGCGGTTTAAATCACCACCCAAGGCCTCATTTAATACAGAAAGAACATTAAGCATGGTCACTTTCGTAGCTTCTTTTATCTGTTCTTCAGTAAGTGAAAGGCCTAACTTTCCTGGATTGAGGATTTTCCCGTCTTTTAATGCAACCTGGTTAATGAAAACCAGATTTCCTGAACGTACATAGGGCTGATAATTTCCTGCAGGTTTAGGAACCTGTGGAAGAATGATCTGCTTTTGTTTTAAGACAGTGTTGATATTAGCTGTTTTTTCTTGGATATCATTTTCCGATGTCATCTTATGGGGAAAGGTATCTTTTAGTGCTGCTGCTATCTTAGCAAAGTTTTCTCCTTGCAATCTGGCAATATAACGTTCACTTTCGCTGGGACGTTCTACATTTTTAACTGAAGCAAGGCTGGTTACTCCAAGAACGGTGTTTCCCTGTGGGGTATTTTTGTCTGTGTTTTCTGCACCACGAATACCATTCGATACCAGTACCATTCCATGAACGGCCAGGCTATTCCAAAAAGACTGAATAGCCAGCTCCTTTCCTGCACCACTTCCGGCAGACATGAACACGGTCGCCGGCATTCCTTCTAATGCATGGGAGCTCCACAATCCAACAGTCTTTGATAAGAACTCACTCATTCCCGTACTGATATTTCCAAAATAAACGGGTGATCCAAATGCAATTCCGTCGTAGGAAGAGAGTTCTTCGACGCTGGCTACAGGGATATCTTTCAGTTTGGGATGGGTTGACGCTTTTACCTGTTTGATTACAGCCAGTACGTTTCCTTTGGTTTCAATTCCTTTTGATATTTCTTTTGCTAATTCATAAGTTCCTCCATTATCCGAATGAAACAGAACCAGAACTCTAGCTTTATGTTCTTGTGCCATCATAGATTGGGTTATTATCAGAAGTAAGAAAGCAGTGATGATCTTGCTTATATTTTTCATATTTTTTTAAGGTCTAACATTCAGATACAAAATTAACAATGTCGTTTTTATTAACTTTGCCAAAAAGAATATGCAAAACGCCAAACTTAAATGCGGATTGATTGAAACGAACCGGGGTTTCTACAATGATACCATCTCAAAGGATGCCTATGTGTGGTATGAGGAAAACTGGAAACATGATGAATATGAGCATATTCATGAAAGGGCCCAACTCACTTATGTGGAAGAAGGGTATCAGTATCTGCATATTCAGCAGAAAATATATCTTGTTCCTAAAAATCATGTGATCTGGATCCCTTCCGGAGTTAAGCACCGCACTACTTCTGATGCAAGATCAGTAAATCTGATGGTCATTTTATTTAAAAAGCTTTTACCATCTGATTTTTTTAAAGAAGTGCATGTTTTTGCGGCACCTCCTGTTTTGAAAGAGATGCTTTTATATGCTTCAAAATGGAATCAACTGGATACTGAAGATCAGGAGCAAACCGTTTTTTTAAAAGCGTTGTTAAATAGTTTGCCTAACTTTTGTAATGAAAGTCGTTTTCTGGAAATTCCTGTTCCTGAAGATCATCGCTTAATTCCTGTTTGTGATTATATTAACAGCCATTATCAGGAAAGTTTTAATGTGAGCGATATGGCAGACCTTGCAAAAATGTCTGTCCGAAGTTTACAGAGAATATTTAAAGAGCAGACGGGAATTACTCTTCAGAAGTACGGACAATTGATCAGGATTTTAAAGAGTGTGGAGCTTATCGATACCCGGCAATATACCTTAAGCGAAATAGCTTTTAAAGTAGGATATAAAAGTCTTTCTGCTTTTACCTCTTCTTATGCTTCCATTATGAAGGAAGCACCGAAAGCCAAAAAGGATATTATTTTCTAGTCTGCATTGACTTTTTCTCTGTTTGGTTTTCTGCTTAATATTCCTTTATTTTGAAGAGGTGTAAAAAGATCTCCAGCTAGTTCCAGGTCAATCTTTTCAGGGTAGACAGGAGTGGGCTGATCATCATAAATACAATAAAAACTCAGCATAGTAAAGTGTGTTTTTATTAATAATCAATAGCAATTCAGTTGCCTTCATTTCAGTAATTGATCTTCTTTCCAAACATCATAAGCTTAGAATAATTATCTCTGGCTTTCTTTTACTGCTTTGATGAGGTCACGGTTTCGCTTATCTGCTCTTTCATTATTCAGGGAGAGAGCTGCCCAAATTGCAGCAGGGACCCAGCCGATTACAGTGATCTGTAAAATCAGGCATAATATTCCGGTGAGGACTTTTCCACGAACGATAAAAGATAAAAAGGGTAATAAAATTGCTAGTAACATGATCGTAAGATTTTAAATAGTGATACTTTTCTTTTAATTAATGTTGATATTTTCAAGTGCAAGCCTGGTCATATCCCTCACAGTGTACTTGTTTATTTCTCTGCAGATATCAGTAACATCATCGGTCTTCGCAATTCATCTTTCATTTCTGAAAATTGTTTGAGCATTTCTTCGCTTGGCTGAGCTTCTACAACTTTCTTTAATTTGAATCCTGAGTTTAATAAACAGCTAATGTACGTCGTTAATGTTCTGTGGTATTTAACAACATTTTCACCAAGAAATGTAGTGTTTCTCCTTCCTTCGATAAAATAGTTATCCACCGGCCAATGTTGTTTTTCTCCATGGGTATCATAACTCCAGTCCTGGGTGCCTTCGGCAGTAAAAACAGGATGTTCTACAGAAAATACAAACTGACCTCCGGGTTTTAACCATTTGTAGATATTTTGAGCAATGGTATCAAATGATTCTACATAATGTAAGGTAAGAGAACTTAAAATTACATCAAAGGTTTGATTTGGATAAGTTACCTCTTCAAGAGCACTCCGAAAGTACTCAATACCTTTTAGTTTATTGATCTCTCTGGCTTTTTCAAGCATTTTTTCAGAGAGATCAATTCCAATGACAGATTTTGCCCCCTGCTCTATAGCATATCGGCAGTGCCAACCAAAACCACAACCGAGATCAAGTACATTCTTTTCTGTGAAATCGGGTAACATATCCTTTAAAACATACCATTCTCCGGCTCCCTCCAATCCAAGTTGAGAGCGAAGCATTTTTTCATATTGTCTGAAAAAAGAAGGATCAGCGTATTTGTTTTCTTTCATGATAAAAAATGTACTTGTGAATCTGTCGTATAGATTAGCGGTTTTAATGCTTCATAATTAGAAATGGTAATTATCCAAATGCTCTTTTTAATAAACTTTCTACTTTCGGTTCACTTCCTCTGAAGTTTTTATACAATTCCATGGGATCTTTTGTTCCACCCGAAGACAAAAGGATTTTATATTTGGCGGCAATTTCCGGATTAAAGATTCCATTTTCTTTGAAATATTGGAATGCGTCCGCATCCAGAACTTCCGCCCATTTATAAGAATAATATCCGGCAGAATATCCACCCTGGAAGATATGAGAGAAACTCGGACTCATTGCCGTTTCCGGATTGGTAGGATAGAGTTGGGTTGCTTTGGTGTATTTATCTTCAAAGCTCTTTATGCTTTCACTCTCTAATTCTCCTGCATTGGTGTGGTACATCATGTCCAGTATTCCAAAACCTAACTGTCTCATCGTCTGATATCCCTCCATAAAGTTTTTAGATTGTTCAATTTTCTGAATCTTATCATCAGGAAGAACTTCTCCAGTTTTATAATGCTTGGCAAAAGTTTTTAAAAATTCCGGCTCATAACAGAAATTTTCCAGGAATTGAGATGGCAGTTCCACAAAATCCCACTTTACCGAAGTGCCGGATAATCCCGGATACTGGGTATTGGCAAGCATACCATGTAAAGCATGGCCAAATTCATGGAATAACGTGGTTACTTCCTGAAATGTTAATAAGCTTGGAGTATCTTTGGTAGGTTTGCTGAAATTGCAGACGATTGAAATATGTGGGCGTGAGTTCTCACCATTCTTTTTATACTGACTTTTATAGCTGGTCATCCAGGCACCTGCTCTCTTACCTTTTCTGGGAAAGTAGTCGACATACAGCAATGATTTGTACTCGCCGTTTTCTTTTACTTCATAGGTTTTTACGTCGTCATGATATTTAGGAATATCGTTTCTTTCTTCAAAAGTTAATCCAAATAGCTTGTTGGCTAATCCGAACACCGCATCCTGAACCTGATTTAAAGGAAAATAAGGCTTAAGCTCTTCATCATTAAGGTCAAATTTTTCTTTGCGAAGTTTTTCAGCGTAGAAAGGATGATCATAACCTTGCATTTCTTCAATACCATCTTCTTTTGCCAATCCTTTTAATTCGTCAATTTCTTTTCCTGCATAAGGTTTTGCTTTCGTCAGTAATTCATTTAAAAAATCCAAAACTTTAGCTGGAGATTTGGCCATTCTTTCTTCTAACACAAAGTCAGCATAATTTTTATATCCGAGCAATTCTGCTTTTTTCTGTTTCAGATTAATAATTTCTTTGATAAGGTTTTGATTGTCAAACTCTCCGCCATCAAAAGATTTTTTACCATTGGCCAAAGCCAGTTCTTTTCTTAGTTCACGGTTTTCAGCATACGTAATGAATGGTACATAGCTTGGATATTGCAATGTAAGGACCCAGCCTTCTAGGTTTCTTTCTTTTGCTTCTTCAGCATATTGTTCTATGATGGCTTCAGGAATACCTGCCAAATCTTCTTTGTTGGTAATATGCTTAAAATAGGCGTTGGTTGATGCCAGTACATTTTGGCCGAATTTCAGGGATTTCAAAGATAAATCCATGTTGATCTTCTTTAACTTCTCTTTGTCCTCATCATTCAGTAGTGCACCGCTTCGTACAAAACCTTTATAGGTTTCCTCCAAAAGCATTTGCTGCTCTTCGTTAAGGTTATATTTCTCCTTCTCTTCATACACTTTTTTGATTTTGCTGAAGAGTGCTTCGTTTTGCGAAATTTTTGAAGAATATTCACTTAAAATAGGTGAAACTTCTTCTGCGATTTGTTGTAATTCATCGTTTGTTTCCGCAGAATTTACATTGAAAAAAATATTGGAAAGAATATCTAATTTTTCACCGGAGTAGGCGAGTGCTTCAATAACATTCTCAAATGTGGGAGCTTCATTATTATCAACAATAGCGTTGATTTCTTCCTCAGATCTCTGTATTAGTTCTTTAAAAGCGGGAAGATAATCTTCATTTCTAATTTGATCAAAAGGAGCAGTATGGTAAGGTGTTTTGAAGTTTTCTGTTAAAATATTCATTATTCTATTTTTTATTGATGTAAACTTAATTTTTGAATTCGTCAAAAATAATGCCTTAATTATCGGTTATGACAAAAAGTAGCGATCAACATAATCTTGTCATAAGAAAAGCAGCGTTATAACAGGAATGCGTAATTTTGGCTTAACATTAAAATCTAAAAACTATGAAAACAATTTTGAAAATCTTAGGGATACTCATTGTTTTAGCTATTTTGTATGCCGTATTTGCTATGGTGGCTTTCAGCAACAAGTATCATTTCGAAAGATCAGTAGTTATCAATGCTCCGAAGGAAAAAGTATGGGAACATGTTGGGTCTACAAAAGCTTTCAATACCTGGAATCCTTTCATTAAGCCGGATAAAAATATTGCAATCAGCTATTCCGGTACGAGTGGTGAAGTAGGAGATTCTTACAAATGGAAGGGGAATAACGATGTTGGAGAAGGAGTACAAACCGTTACTGCAGTAACTCCCAATGAAAAAATAACCAGTAAACTTCACTTTATCAGACCTTTCGAAGGTGAAGCAGTTGCAAACTTTATCCTGACTACGGAAGGAAACGGAACTAAAGTAACCTGGACTATGGATGATGAGCTCAGCACTATGATGAAACCTATGAAACCTATGATGGATAGCCAGATGGGAAAGACTTTTGATCAGGGGCTCGGGGAACTTAAGAAATTAACAGAGCGGTAAAATAAGAAAAAGCCTTGTCAGCAGACAGGGCTTTGTTGTTAATATTCTTTGGTACCAATTTCATTGATGGAGTTATAATTTCCAATTCCTTTAGGGTTAAGGCCATATTCATTTGGACCGGGATCGCTGTCTGCAAAAAGCATCCAGAATATATAAAACGGAATGAATACATATAATCCGGAATTTCCCCTGTCATGACATCTTTTAGTAGCTTGTGCCAACAGAAACCAAAATACCGGAATGAGAATAATAAACGAAAAAATAGTTGCTGTTGAAGATTTGACAAGGTCCTGAACAATGCTTAACGGAAATACAACACACGCATAAATAATGTATGACAAGCAGAATTCAGTGCGCCTTATTCTTCCCTGAAATGAAAATGGATTTTTAAACATGATTTTTAATTTTTCGGAGACAAATATATTTATTTAAAAAAATATTATCTTTATGTAAAGATTAGATTTATGGAGAAGATCGTATTTGAGAAAAGTGACATAAGAAATTATGTTAAAAACGTGATCGCCGAAAAGATTGAGAAGCTAAAGAATTTTATAGAATTCACTTTGGATGCGAGCCGAGACATTAAGAAGACTCCAAAATATGACAGCATGCGAGAAGAAATGCAGGAAGAGATTTATCAGATGCAAAAGCAGCTTGGGGCACTTAATGACCTGAAAAGGAATATGTCGAAAGTCCTAAATAATGCCACGGAAAAAGTTCAGTTGGGTTCTTTGGTGATAACCAATAAAGCAAGGTTTTACATTTCGGTTTCTTTAGGTGAATTCTTTTTTGAAGGAGATCGTTTCTATGCCATTTCACCGCAAAGCCCTATGGCTAAAAAGATGATGGGAATGAAACCGGGAGATGCTTTTACTTTGAATAATATTCATCAGAAAATTGTTGAAGTACTTTAGATTAGTACCATGTATTTCATGATTATCAATTAAACATCAATAATACAGCGATTACTGAATAAGAAAAATTAATATTCATAATTAATAATATGCTTATTCGCAATCGTCTCACATTAACTTTTTCGTAATTTTGTCTCTATGAACAAAGCAGAAATTCTAAAAGAGATCATAGAACAAAGAAGAAGTATCTTCCCTAAAGATTATACCGAAACAAAAATCTCTCAGGATATCCTTGATGAGATTTTACATTCCGCAACACTGGCTCCGAATCATAAACGTACAAAACCATGGCGTTTTAAAACCTTCCGGGGTGAAGAAAAAGCTCAGCTGGCTTTAGAAATGCAGAATATTTACAAAGCAACCCAGTCCGAACAAACTTTCCTGCAGAAGAAATATGATGATATAGGCTTTAAAATCAATAAAGCAGATGTTGTTGTTTCCATTGTGGTCAACTTCAGTGGAATGGTTCCGGAATGGGAGGAAATAGCAGCTGTTTCAATGGCTGTACAGAATATGTATCTTACTTGCACAGCCAATGAAATAGGGTGTTATTGGAGTTCTCCTGGAATTGTCAATCACCTGAAAGATTCTTTAACCATTGAAGAAAACCAAAGATGTTTAGGGCTTTTCTATATGGGAAAGCTTGATTAGTACAAAGCTTACCATTGAATATGGCAATATTATATGTGATTTTATGTTGCTAAGCATATAAATTATTACATTTTTATTGATACATTAGAAATTTTATTTATCTTTGCACACTTAAATATTTAACTGGGACGAGTTCCCTTAAAATTCAAACATTATGTCAGTAAAAATCAGATTACAAAGACACGGTAAAAAAGGAAAACCTTTTTTCCACATCGTGGTTGCAGATGCTAGAGCTAGAAGAGACGGTAGATTCATCGAAAAACTAGGAACTTACAACCCAATTACTAACCCTGCAACAATTGATTTGAACGTTGATTCTGCTGTAAAGTGGTTAAACAACGGTGCTCAACCAACTGATACTGCAAGAGCTATCCTTTCTTACAAAGGAGTACTTTACAAAAAACACTTACAAGGTGGTGTTGCTAAAGGAGCTTTTGATGAGGCTGAGGCTGAAAAAAGATTTGCTGCTTGGGTAGATGCTAAAGAACAAAAAGTGCAAGGGAAAGTAGAAGGCTTATCTAAAGCTCAGGCTGATGCTAAAAAAGCTGCTTTAGAGGCTGAAGTTAAAGTAAATGAAGCTAGATTAGCTGCTGCTGCACAAGCTGAGGCTGATGCTAAAGCTGCTGAGGAAGCTGCTAACGCACCTGCTGAAGAAGTTGTTGCTGAAGAAACTGCAGAAGGAGAAGCTCCAGCTGCTGAAACTGAAGAAAACACTGAAGCTTAAGAAACACCTTGTATGCGTAAAGAAGATTGCTACTTTTTAGGTAAAATCACACGCAGACATGGCCTTGCGGGAAACGTTATCCTTAAATTGGATACCGATCAACCCGAACTTTACAATAAACTGGAATCAATATTCGTTGAAATCAACGGACTATTGGTTCCTTTTTTTATTGAAAAATCATCCTGGAGCAAGTCTGATGCTCTGAATATCGCATTTAGAAACTCTTCTGAAGCATTAGTGGATCAGTCATTGGGGAAAAGTGTATACTTACCGCTTGCTTCCCTTCCTAAACTCACCGGAAAACAATTTTATTACCACGAAGTAATTGGTTTTACTATTTTTGATGAACATGATAATGACTGTGGTGTTATTCGTTCAATCAATGATCAGACGGCTCAAACGTATTTTGTAACCAACCTGGATGGAAAAGAAGTTGTTATTCCTATCATTAAAGACTGGATTCTCGAAGTAAACAGAGAAGAAAGGTTTATTAAAATGCAATTGCCTGAAGGGCTTATTGATGTCTTTCTAGTTCCATCTAAGAAGGACGAGTAAAATATATTGCATTACTTATTTAAAAGATTTCTATATTTTAACGGGGTAACTCCCATGTTTTCCCTGAGGCAACGGATGAAATGGCTCTGATCAGAAAAACCGCATTCAAGAGCAATATCTGTTAGGGGATCCATAATTTCTATGAAGAAAATCAAGTGATTTATTTACTTTTAATTTTGGTTAAACCATCAAAATAAAGAGTTTGATTGGTTTGCCCGAAAATTCACCTTTACGAAGTGTGTTCATTATCATTTTTCTATTAAATTATTAATCGGCTCTTATATGGTATTTTACAATGCAATTGTTTAGAAACTATTAAATCATTGGCAAATATTTGAAAATTGATTTGATTGATCTAATCACTTAGTTACTTTCAAAGTGACGGTATGGTGTTGTTGAGCTTTTCCCCAGCACGGAAAATAAGCTATGGAAAACAAAGAATGAGGACTGTTTTTTTAATTAAAACCAGGTAAATAATAGATTTTATATTAAATAATGGGTCGGTGATTTTTTAAAGACGACGCAATCATCAACTTGCGCTGTTTTTTTGTAACTTTGCAGACATTAATTTTTATACGAAAATTTATAATCAACAAATGAAAAAGCAAACGATTAAAGAAATCCTACAGGATTACAAAAAGGTATTACATCATGACATTACGGTATACGGTTGGGTAAAAGCTTTCCGTTCAAATCGCTTTATAGCATTAAATGATGGATCTACAATTAATAATTTGCAAATAGTTGTTGATTTTGAAAATTTTGATGAGGCTCTTATTAATAAGATCAGTACAGCTTCTTCCCTAAAAGTGGTAGGAGAGGTTGTTGAAAGCCAGGGTGCAGGACAAACGGTAGAGATTATTGCTAAGAAGATTGTTATTTTAGGAGATAACTTTACGGAGGAGCTACAGACAACGATTCTTCAGCCAAAGAAACACAGTCTGGAAAAACTTCGTGAGCAGGCGCATTTAAGATTCAGAACCAATTTATTTGGGGCTGTATTCAGAGTACGTCATGCGGTAACTTTTGCTATTCATTCATTCTTTAACAAAAATCAGTTTTTCAACATTCATACACCGATCATTACAGGTGCAGATGCTGAAGGAGCGGGAGAGATGTTCGGGGTGACTGGTTTTGATCTGAATAATATTCCGAGAACAGAAGATGGAGCTATTGATTATAGTCAGGATTTCTTTGGAAAGCAAACCAATCTTACTGTTTCCGGACAGCTGGAAGGCGAAACTGCTGCAATGGGATTGGGAAGGATTTATACCTTCGGACCTACGTTCCGTGCTGAAAATTCAAATACTACCCGTCACCTTGCGGAATTCTGGATGGTAGAGCCAGAGGTTGCTTTTAACAACCTTGAAGATAACATTGATCTGGCAGAAGATTTCCTGAAATATGTGATCCAGTATGTATTGGATAACTGTAAAGATGATCTTGAATTTTTAGATAAAAGATTTGCCGAAGAACAAAAAGCTAAGCCTGAAAAGGAAAGAGCTAAAGAAGGTCTTATAGAAAAGCTTCAAAATGTAGTGGCTAAACGTTTTATGCGTGTAAGCTATACGGAAGCTATTGAAATATTATTGAATTCTAAAGAGAATAAGAAAGGAAAATTCCAGTTCCCAATCGAAAGCTGGGGGGCCGATCTCCAGTCTGAGCATGAAAGATTCCTGGTAGAGAAACATTTTGAAAGTCCAGTAGTTCTTTTTGATTATCCGAAAGATATCAAAGCATTCTACATGCGTTTGAATGATGATAACAAAACAGTAGGAGCAATGGATGTTCTTTTCCCTGGAATCGGAGAAATCATCGGAGGTTCTGAAAGAGAGGAAAGAATTGAAGTTCTTAGACAGAAAATGAAGGAAATGCATGTTGAGGAAGAAGAACTTTGGTGGTATATGGATACCAGAAAATTTGGTTCGGTACCTCACTCAGGATTTGGATTAGGTTTGGAAAGGCTTGTTCTTTTTGTAACAGGGATGACGAATATCAGAGACGTGATTCCTTTTCCAAGAACGCCGAAAAGTGCTGAATTCTAGATACAAAAAAAGCCTTAAATTCAATTTAAGGCTTTTTTATTTTTAATAATAGCTTATTATGTTAAATTATATAATGCAAAAATCATGCTAAATATGAAATTTTTAAAAAAAATTGATTAAATTCGTGGAATATCTTATGTTAAAACACAAAGAGTAATATGCTTAAACAACACTTACAACTCAAACTAGGACAAAAGTTGGCTCCTCAGCAGATCCAATTAATGAAGCTGATTCAACTTCATACTTTGGAATTTGAAGAGGAACTGGAAAGAGAGTTAGAAGAAAACCCAGCCCTGGAAATCGCAAAGGAGGAATCTAAAGAGGATGATTATGCTTCTCTTGAGGATTCTTATGAGAATGAAGGAAATGAAAGCATTGAAACTGATTTTGATGTGAATGAATATATCTATGATGATGAGCCAAGCTATAAAACTGCTTCGAGTAATTATTCTGCGGACGATGAGGAATTCGATAATGAAAGCCTTCTAACCGAGGGGCAGTCTCTATACGATTATCTATTGGAACAGATCCACCTGGCCAACATCAATCCTGAGGACATAAAAATTGCCGAGTATATCATTGGGAATCTGGATACCGATGGATACCTTAGAAGGGAGATCAAGTCTATTGTAGATGATCTTGCTTTCTCACAGGGTATTTATACAACTATAGAAAAGGCTGAAGATATTCTGGAAAATTATGTACAGAAACTGGACCCGCCGGGAGTAGGAGCTAGGGGATTACAGGAATGTCTTCTTCTGCAAATCGAGAAGAAAGTAAGTTCGGATAAAGCTGTTTCTTTAGCAGCTAATATTTTGAGACATCAGTTTGATGCTTTAACCAATAAGCATTATAATAAAATCATCCAGAAGTATGATATCGAAGAAGAAGATCTGAAAGATGCTCTGGAAGAAATTTCGAAACTATCTCCTAAAGTCGGAGGTAATTTTGATACGCAAACGATAACGATCAATCAGGAAATTATCCCGGATTTTGTAATTCAGGTGAAGGATGGAGTGGTTATTCCGATGCTTAATAGTAAGAATGCACCTACATTAAGGGTTTCTGAGGAGTATAAAGATATCCTTACCACCTATTCTCATGATAAAAACTCTTCGGAGCATAAACAAGCTGCATTATTTATCAAACAAAAGCTGGATGCAGCGAAATGGTATATTGATGCAATCAACCAGCGTCAGAATACCTTATTGCAGACGATTACGGCTATTGTAAAGTTTCAGAAGGAATATTTTATTACCGGAGATGAAAAATCTTTAAAACCGATGATTCTTAAAGATATTGCAGATATCACAGGTTTTGATATTTCTACGATTTCAAGAGTAGTAAAAAGTAAATATGCTGATACACCAAACGGGATTATTTATCTTAAAGACCTCTTTTCTGACAGTTTAACGAACGATGATGGAGAAGAAGTTTCTACTAAAGAAATTAAAACTCATCTTCAGGAAGTGATCAGTAAAGAAAATAAAAGAAAGCCTCTTACCGATGATGCCTTAGTGGTTATCTTAAAAGAACAGGGATATAATATTGCCCGAAGAACAATTGCAAAATACAGGGAACAACTTAACATTCCAGTTGCAAGATTAAGAAAAGAACTTTAAAAAATATAAATGCCCGGAGAGCCGGGCATTTTTTATGGTTATATTAATTGTTCCTTAAGTGGTCTAGTTTTAATTCTTTAACTGAGATTTCACGCATTTCAACCTTTCTTATTTTTCCTGAAATCGTCATTGGGAATTCTTCTACAAATTTCCAGTATTTAGGAATCTTGTAATGGGCAATCTTCCCTGTACAGTAGTTAAGAAGTTCATCTTCGGTTACATCAAAGCCATTCCTCACCTTCACCCATGCCATTACTTCTTCTCCGAACTTTTCGCTTGGAACACCTATAATCTGCACATCCAGGATGTTGGGATAGGTGTATAGAAAATCTTCAATTTCCTTTGGGGAAATATTTTCACCGCCACGGATAATGAGATCTTTTATTCTTCCGGAAATAGTAATATAACCTTCAGAATCCATTACAGCAAGGTCGCCGGTATGCATCCATCGGGCATCATCAATAACCTTTCTTGTATTTTCCGGATCATTCCAGTATTTGAGCATTACAGAGTATCCCCGGGTACAGAGTTCGCCATGCTCACCACGTTTCACCGTTCTGCCATTCTCATCTATGATTTTTATTTCAAGGTGATCCTGAACGGTACCCACGGTACTTACCTGTTTTTCCAAAGATGTTCCTATTAATGTCTGGGTTGAAACCGGTGAGGTTTCCGTCATTCCATAGCAAATACTCATTTCTTTGATATTCATAAGACTTTCCACCTTTTTCATGATTTCTGGTGGACATACAGACCCGGCCATAACTCCGGTTCTTAAATTAGAGAAATCAAATGTATTAAAATCTTTTACTGCCAATTCAGCGATAAACATGGTAGGAACTCCGTACAATGACGTGCATTTTTCATCAGAAACTACCTGTAGGGTAATGTCCGGATCAAAGCTCTCATTGGGAATTACAATACAGGCGCCATGTGCAGTGCAACAAATGTTTCCTATAACCATCCCAAAGCAATGATAAAAAGGTACTGGAATACAAACTCTATCCTTTTCTGAGTAATGCAACCGTATTCCGATAAAGTAACCATTATTCAGTATATTATGATGGGAAAGGGTAACTCCTTTGGGAAAACCGGTTGTACCGGATGTATATTGGATATTAACGGGATCATCAAATTCGATATTTTCTTCAAAATTTCGTAAGGTTTCATCGGAAACTGAATTTCCTTTTTCCAGAAACTGTTCCCAACTGTCGTCAAAGAAAATAGCACCGTCCAATGTAGGACATACTTCCTTTGCATATTCAACCATTTCTTTATAATTACTGGTCTTAAAGGATAAAGAAGAAAAGATAAAACGAACTTCTGACTGATTGAGAACGTATGTGAGTTCGTGAGTTCTGTATGCAGGATTTATATTCACTAAAATGCTGCCAATTCTTGCAGTAGCATATTGAAGCAGTACCCATTCATACCTGTTGGCAGACCAGATTCCTATCCTGTCACCAGATTTTGTGCCTAAGTGAATAAGAGCTTTAGCAACGGCTGTGGTCTGGTCATAAAATTCTTTGTAGCTTGCTCGATAGTTCTGCTGAACAGAAACTAAAGCTTCATGATCAGGGTATTTTTCAACTGTTCTTTTAAGGTTTTTACCGATTGTTTCTCCAAGTAAAGGAATATTTGAAGCTCCGGATACATAAGATAAAGCCATACAAAAAGATTTATTGATCTAAAATAACAAATAAATCCTAAGATAGCGCCTGGGAAAAGTTAATTTTCCAGGGAATCAATGTCTCTCAGCTGTGCAAGATTCTTATCGAGTTTTCTCATGATAATTCCATAAACGAGTCTGTAGTATAACCAGATCAGCAAAACACACAGTCCGGTACTCAATACAGTCCCTATGATGAAAATGATAACGGCCGAGTTGGCAGGTTCCACATTTTGAGAGTTTAACGCATAAAAAATAAAGATTGTAAAAATAGAAGTAAAAGCAACGAGTAAAACAATACTGATTAAAATAAAGGCATTAACCGTCTTCTTGAACTTAATAATTCGGGTAATAAGGCCTTTAAGGTTTTCTTCGATTTTTATTCTTCGATAATTCTGATAAAATTTATAGA
This sequence comes from Chryseobacterium sp. LAM-KRS1, assembly GCF_013184525.1. GTDB lineage: Bacteria > Bacteroidota > Bacteroidia > Flavobacteriales > Weeksellaceae > Chryseobacterium > Chryseobacterium proteolyticum. Next base: position 225,967 of record NZ_JAAOIZ010000003.1, on the reverse strand, counting down.
CAAAATAGGCGGTAACAAGTAAACTAAGAATCTTAAGGATCAGATATATCTTGTCAAAACTGTTTTCCACTTCGGGAGTTTTTCGAGCACCCAGTTTTTCTAAAACGTTGAGGAATCCATTGGTTTCTTCTCCCTGAAAGAAATAAAATAGCCCCATTACGGAGAAAAGTAAAAATTCAAAAACACTGATCCAGAAAATATATTTCACGTAGTTACGTGACTTTCTGTTGAGCATATTAAGAATCTCACTATTGTCGTATTTTTGCTGAACAGGCTGTTCCTGCCATGTTTTCTTAAAGCTGTCTAAATCAAAATCAGGCATATTTTTCCATCTGTTCTTTAAGGGTTTTCTTTAATCTGTTCATTTTCACACGGGCATTTACCTCAGTTATCCCGAGGTTTTCTGCGATATCCTTATAGGGCAAATCATCTAAATACATCATTACAATAGCTCTTTCTACATTAGGCAATGTCTTGATCACGGTGTATAGAAGTGAAATCTGCTGTTGTTTTTCATCATCATCCTCAATGAAGTCTTTATGATTGATGTCCAGCTCATTTGTAGGAAGGCTCTTGCTTTTTTTTCTGAAAAGGGTAATGGCTGTATTTAAGGCAACACGATACATCCATGTGGAGATCTTTGAGTTCCCTTTAAAGGAGTCATAGCTTCTCCAAAGCTGCAGGACAATTTCCTGAAAGAGATCTTCTTCATCTTCCAGAGAATTGGTATAAAGACGCGAAACTTTGATAATCAATCCCTGATTATCTTTTATGAGCTGCGCAAATTCTTTTTCTCTGGAAATCACAATTAGATGTATAACGGCACGAAGATAATAATAATGTGCTAATTAGTGAAGGGTTATGAATTATAAATTGCAAGTTTTGGTAATCGGCACTTACCATATACTTAAGCTTTATCGGATTGTTTGTCTTTGATTAAGAAAGCGTATTGTTCGGCAGGCTTATAAGTAATCGTCATAACATATAATGTAAAGCCTTTAATTCGTATCTTTGCGCCCACGAGAAAATCGGCCTGTTGATCTTTGTTTCGGCAAGGGTAGGAAAGTCCGGACACCATAGAGCAGCAAAGCGGATAACATCCGTCACCCGTGAGGGTAGGACAAGTGCAACAGAAAGCAAGTACAGTTCGGCTGTAGTGAAACCAGGTAAACTCTTTGCGGTGCAATGATAAGTATATCGGTTCTTTTCAGTAATGAAAATAGGAGTTGCTCGCTCTGAAAGCCGAGGGGTAATCAGCAAAAGTTTTGCAGCAATGTAAGACGCAGATAAATAACAGGCACTTCTCAGGAAGTACAAAATCCGGCTTATAGATTTTCTCGTGATTTTTTTAGATAACGAAATGACTATAAATAAAGCGGGGATTATTCCCCGCTTTTGTATTTCTGAGCCTGTTAAGATAATTAATGTCGACTTGAAAATATGAATTTTACAAGTTGAAGCATTGTTTATGATGCTATTCGTTCTCAAGGGCTTTTTTAGCATCAACAAGTCCTTTCTTGTCCTTATCAGAAAGTGCCGGATAGTTAAGGTCCATCTTTTCTAATGCATCAATAATGATCTGGATAGCGGCTACTCTTGCAAACCATTTATTGTCTGCAGGTAATACGTACCACGGAGCATAATCTTTTGAAGTCTCATTAATAGCCTGTTCATAAGCGCTCATATATTGATCAAACAATGCCCTTTCCGGAAGATCAGCAGCCGAGAACTTCCAGTTTTTTTCTTGCTCGTTAATTCTGTCCAGCAGCCTTTGCTTTTGTTCCTTTTTTGAAACATTTAAAAATATTTTAATGATTTTAGTTCCGTTCTGAGAGAGGTGTTTTTCGAAATTTCTTATACTCTCATATCTGTTTTCCCAGAATTTGGCGTCAAAATCTTTTACGGACTTCCATGTTTTTTCACTGAGGTTGTATTCCGGGTGCACCTTACAAACCAAAACACTTTCATAATGTGAACGGTTAAAGATTCCGATCATTCCTTTTTGAGGTAGTGCAATATAATGTCTCCATAAAAAATCATGGGCGTATTCCTTTGAACTTGGGGTTTTAAAACTTGTTACATTACAGCCCTGTGGATTTACTCCACCAAACACATGCTCAATAAGACTGTCTTTTCCTGCGGCATCCATCGCCTGTAAGATGATAAGGAGAGACTGGCTTCCATCCGCATACAACTTCTCCTGAAGGTTACGAAGTTTTTCTTTTTCTATAGCCAGCATTGCCTGTCCTTCTTGTTTAGTAAGAGGTCCCTTGTATTCCGTTGAGGTTTTTTTGATGGAAAATTTTCCTTTTACTTCAAAATCGTCTGAGAAATTGGTGTCCATAAATTATATATTTGAAATAAATGTAATAAAAAAACCGTCTACATGTAGACGGTTTTTTTATTTTTTCTGAGTAGAGCTTATTTTGCCGCAGCAACTTTTTTCGCTGCCTTAGCCGCTTTTTTAGCCGCTTTAGCATCTGCTGCAGTTTCAACCTTTGCAGGAGTAGCTGCAACTTCAGGAGCGTTAGCATCTACATTTCCTTTGATGTAAATTACACTTCTGCTGTTTGCCGGGTCATTAGAAAATACTTCAATCATTTTGTTGAATGGTCCGTTGATTGTCGTATTGTATCCAACTTTGATTTTAGCAGATTTTCCTGGCATTACAGGATCTGTACTAAATTCAGGAGTTGTACATCCACAAGAAGGTTTTACGTTAGAAATTACCAAAGGCTTATCACCTGTGTTAGTTACTGTAAAAAATCTTGTACCGTCTGCACTAGGCTTAATAGTACCATAATCGAAAGTGGTTTTATCAAAAGTAATAGTTTGTGCAGATGCAATAGCAAATGTTCCAAATAGTGCAATTCCTGCAATTAATTTTTTCATATTCTTGAATGTTAATATGTTTGTTTAGATAAACTTTAAGAAACAAAGTTAAAAATTATTTTAATTCATACTGAAAATTTTTTTTCTTTAAGCTATTTTTGCAAATTGTAAGCTAAAGAAATAGAATTTATGCAGATTTCAGAAAAGTATAATCCACAGGAAACAGAACAAAAATGGTACAACTACTGGTTGGAAAACAAGTTTTTCCATTCGGAGCCTAATGACAAGCCACCATATACCATCGTAATTCCTCCGCCAAACGTGACGGGGATCTTACACATGGGACATATGTTGAACAATACCATTCAGGATGTTCTGGTCCGCCGTGCAAGAATGCAGGGCTTTAATGCCTGCTGGGTTCCGGGAACAGATCACGCTTCAATTGCTACTGAGGCTAAAGTTGTTGCTAAACTGAAATCTGAGGGAGTCAATAAATCTGATATTACCCGTGAGGAGTTTTTAAAACATGCATGGGAATGGACTGACAAATATGGGGGAACCATCCTCGAACAGCTGAAGAAATTGGGTTGTTCATGCGACTGGGACAGAACCAGATTTACGATGGAGGATAAGCTTTCAGCGCAGGTAATTAAAAGTTTTGTTGATCTTTATAATAAAGGATTGATCTACAGAGGCTACAGAATGGTTAACTGGGATCCGGAAGCAAAAACGAACATATCTGATGAGGAAGTAATATTTAAAGAACAGAACGGGAAATTATATTTCCTGAAATATAAAATAGAAGGTTCCGAAGAATTCCTTTCTGTTGCGACGACGCGTCCTGAAACAATCTTTGGGGATACTGCTGTTTGTATCAATCCTAATGATGAAAGATATGCTCACCTGAAAGGTAAAAATGTGATCGTACCTATCGTGAACCGTGTGGTACCTATCATTGAAGATGAATATGTGGATATTGAATTTGGAACCGGTGCACTGAAAATTACTCCTGCTCACGATACCAATGACTACGAGATCGGGCAAAAACATCAGTTGAAAATGATTGATGCTTTAGATGATGATGGAAATCTTAATGAGCATGGATTACATTATGCCGGGAAAAACAGGTTTGAGGTAAGAAAACAGATTGCAAAAGAACTGGAAGAAAAAGATCTCCTTTTAAAAGCTGAGGATTATGTAAATAAGGTAGGTACTTCTGAAAGAACAGGAGCAGTGATCGAGCCTAAAATTTCTGTTCAATGGTTCCTGAAAATGTCTGAGCTTGCTCAGCCTGCTTTGGATGTAGTAATGGACGATGAAATTAAGTTTTATCCAGAAAAATTCAAAAATACCTATAAACATTGGATGGAAAACATCCGTGACTGGAATATTTCCCGCCAGCTTTGGTGGGGGCAGCAGATCCCTGCTTATTATTATGGAAGCGGAGATGAAGATTTTGTAGTTGCAGAAACAAAAGAAGAAGCTTTAGAATTAGCAAAACAAAAAACAGGGGACCAAAATCTTACAGCTGAAAACCTTACACAAGATCAGGATGCTTTAGATACCTGGTTCTCATCATGGTTATGGCCTATGTCTGTATTTGACGGGCTTCTTGATCCTGAAAATAAAGATATTCAGTATTATTATCCTACTTCTGATCTGGTAACAGGTCCGGATATTATTTTCTTCTGGGTAGCGAGAATGATCATGGCCGGATTAGAATATAAAAAGACAGTTCCTTTTAAAAACGTTTATTTTACCGGTATTGTTAGAGATAAGCAAAGAAGAAAGATGTCGAAATCTTTAGGAAACTCGCCGGATCCTTTGGAATTAATTGATAAATATGGTGCTGATGGTGTGCGTGTTGGAATCTTACTAAGTGCTGCTGCGGGAAATGATCTCCTTTTTGATGAAGATCTTATGCTTCAGGGGAGAAATTTCATGACCAAGATCTGGAGTGCTTTCCGATTAATCAATATGTGGAATCATGAAGATAAACCGGCTAACGTAACGGAAAACCAGACAATAGAGTGGTTCGAAAATAAATTGAACAAAGCGATTGCTGAAATTAATGATCAGTTTGAGAAATTCAGAATTTCTGATGCTTTGCATTTGGTTTATAAGTTAATCTGGGATGATTTCTGTTCGTGGTACCTGGAGGCTATCAAACCTAATTATGGTGAAGGGATTTCGAGAGAAGTATACGAAAAGACTATTTATTTCTTTGAAGAATTAATGAAATTACTTCATCCTTTTATGCCATTCCTTACGGAAGAATTATGGCAGACGATTTCGGAAAGAAGTATAGAGGAAGCGTTGATTATCTCTCAGCAGAAAAAAGCAGGAGAATTTAATGAGACTATTATCAAAAACTTTGAAATGGCTCAGGAACTTATTTCAGGAGTTAGAAACTATCGCCAGACGAAGGGGATTTCTCCTAAAGAGGCAGCTGAAATTTATACGGGTTCTTCAGAGTTTGCCAATGAAGCTGTTATCAGAAAACTGGCGAATATTTCAGGCATTTATTTTGGTGAAAAAACAAATAAACCAAGTTTTACATTCCTGGTAGGTTCTACCGAAGTGTCCATTCCATTGAGCGAAAACCTGGATCTTGCTGAAGAGAAAACAAAAACAGAAGACGAAATAAAGTATTTGAAAGGATTTTTAATTTCTGTAGAAAAAAAGCTCTCCAACGAAAAATTTGTTGCCAATGCTAAAGCAGAAGTTGTAGAAGCGGAGCGTAAGAAACAGAAAGATGCACAGGATAAAATTGCTATTTTGGAAGAGAAGCTGAAGAGCTTATAAATCTTTTGGCACTTATCTTGAAATAAAACAAATATCAATCCGGACAATCCCGGAAACTATATCCATAAAAGAAGACCAGTTTAACTTGTCTTCTTTTGTGAATTTAATACAATAGTTCAGACATAATATCTGAAGAGCAGATGAGCTGCCAAAATAACTTGTAAGCGGATCAGCTCATCACCAATAAATAAAGACAATAAAAATGACGCACGTAGAGAATATAAAAAAGCTGTTTTCAAGAGATTTTGTAGAAAGTCCTTTGTTAGAAAGCTTTGAGGTTGGGAAAATTTACCTTTCCAGTGGGAAATTGGTAGCTTGTGACCCCTTGATCACAAATGATATGCAGCCTTTTACTACAGATTTCCCAAAAGGGGATTTTGCTGTTCTATTACATAAGGAGAGAGAAAGTAACTGCGTAGCCTATGCTGAAATTATTTTCAGTCACTCAGAAATCGCAGAATGGAAATTGGCAACTACTTCAGGTCAGGATATAAAAGACCTTGCAGAGGGTGAGATATTTGGTTATCCTGTAGAAAGTGGGATGGGTTGTTTTATGGATGTTGATACCCAGGAAAAACTTAATGAACTGGAAAAAAGATTGTATCACAGTAAAGGTGCCGACTTTATGGGAATTTATGAGGAGTTTTTCCACGAATATTTTTTCGATGAAAACGGAGCGATCGATCAATATGCCTTTTTGAAACCTGCGGATGAGCATCCGGGAACTATCTTTGCTTTCGAGACAGGATATGGAGAAGGTTTCTATGCCAGCTATATCGCGTATGATAAAAATAATGAGCCTGTAAAGGTAGTTACGGAATTTATTGAAATAAGTTAATTATTGTTATATTAGTATTCCTAATTTTTTATTTTTGTATAAACCAATTTAACCGCAATGAACTTTTCCTCAGTACAACCCAAAATTATAGTTGTTGGCAGCTCTTCCATAGATCTTGTTCTGGAAACTGAAAAACTTCCGGCTCCTAATGATACTGTTTTAGCCATTAATTCGGATAGTTATTTTGGTGGAAAAGGAGCCAATCAGGCTGTAGGAACTGCAAGATTGGGAGCCAGTGTTTATTTCATTGGATGTGTGGGAATGGACCCACTGGGACAGCAAATTATGCGTAATCTGGTGAATGAAAATGTGAATGTGGGATTTGTTGCAGAAACAGACAAAGAAGCTACAGGAACAGCTTATGTGACGACTTCTGATGGTAATGCTGCCATTGTTGTGGTACCGGCTGCAAATAAGCTTTTAAGTACCAAACATATTGAAGATGCAGACCGGTATTTTCCTACAGCAGATCTTATCCTGGTTCAGTTAGAAGTTTCTATAGAAGTTGTTGAATATACCATTAGAAAAGCAAAAAAATACGGAAAAAAAGTTGGTCTCTATGCTTCACCGGCTATGAAACTTAGTGAAGAAGTACTGGAAAATGTAGATTTTGTAATCGTAAAAAGTAGTGAACTCTATATTGTTTTTGGTGAGGAGGAAAAAGAGCGGGTTCTTGAAAAATATTTTAATAAAGTTTTTGTAAGAGATGATACGAATTCCACGATTTATTTTGATGGAACTGAAATGAAATACTTCAGAAACCATAACGATAATAAAACGGTACATAAAATGGGAATGGGAGATGCATTTACATCCGGATTTGCCATAGCCTTGTGTCATAATAATCCTATTGAGGAGTGTGTAAAGTTTGGAAATGAAGTTTCTTTAAAAGTCTCTACGAGAAAAGGATCGCAAACCGGATTGCCTAGAATGTCCGATTATGTTATTTAAAGCTATTTGGTACATATCGAAAGTATATAATTAACATAAAATAAACAGTAAAAATTTCCACTTTTGAGTGGATTTTTTCTTTTTACACTATGGAAAAACTAATTCTAAAAACCACAGATCACATTTCTATTGTCGCCCACCTTTTCCTGCCGGAACAGAGCAATAATAAATTATTACTAATCAATTCTGCTACAGGCGTAAAACAGCATGTTTACTTTTCCTTTGCACAATATTTTTCAGAGCAGGGATTTACAGTGATCACGTATGATTATCGGGGAATCGGGCTTTCAAAACCGGAGCAGATGAAAGGCTTCGAGGCTTCCATGCGAATCTGGGGTTCCCGGGATTATAAAGCAGTAACAACCTACATCAGAATCCGCTTTACAGGATATGAGAAATATTGCCTGGGACATTCTGTTGGAGCATTGATCCTTGGGATGAATAAGGATTCGGAGATGTTTAAAGAATTCTTTTTTGTGGGAACACAAAATGCGTTTGTTGGGAATCTGAAATTCAGGACAAAAATAGAAGCTTATCTTGGATTTGGGATTGTCCAGCCTTTAGCCACGCAGCTTCTGGGTTATTTTCCGGCTCATTGGTTTGGACTTGGAGAAAGTCTTCCTAAAAATTGCGCTTATGATTGGAGAACCTTAATTTTGAATAAAAAATCAACAAACGGTTTACTGGAGAAAATTGATGATTATTCTAAAAAATTGATTCAAAAAGTTTTTGTAATCAGGGCTGAAGATGATGTCTGGCTTACGGATAAAGGAGTAAAGAGTCTATTAAACGACACGTATCCCAACCTTAAACCGACATATCGCCTGGTAAAAACTTCAGAATCTGAAAAAGGAGAAATAGGACATGTTAATTTTTTCAGGAGCTATAACAAGAAGCTTTGGAATATTATTTTAAATGAATTAATACATAATGAGTAGTGTAATTGAAAAGACAATAGATTTTGTAAAGGAAAAACTTAAAGGAGCAGAAGCAGGACATGATTGGTTTCATATCGAAAGAGTCTGGAAGCTTTCCAGAAAAATTGCTGAAAATGAAAACTGTAACAAAGAAGTTGTAGAATTAGGAGCTTTGCTTCACGATATAGCAGATCCCAAATTTCATGATGGTGATGAAACAATTGCGTTAAAAGTGTCCCGTGAGTTTTTGGAAGAACAGCATGTTTCAGAAGAAATTATCGGGCAGGTCCTTTTTATTATTAAGAATATTTCTTTTAAAAACAGGGGAGAAGCTCCGCAGAATTTACCTATTGAATTAAAGATTGTTCAGGATGCAGACCGTTTGGATGCTATAGGAGCAATAGGTATTGCAAGAACCTTTAATTTCGGTGGATTTAAAAATAACCTGATGTACCATCCGGATATTAAGCCAAAGCTGAATATGTCGAAAGAGGAATACAAAAAATCTGACGGCACTACAATCAATCATTTCTACGAGAAATTATTACTTTTAAAGGATTTAATGAACACAGAGAAAGGAAAAGAACTGGCTCAGGAAAGGCATGAGGTGATGCTTCAATTTCTTGATCAGTTTTATAAAGAATGGAATGTTGATTAACGTTCTTTCTTAAAATTCTTAATCAGTATATTTGCAGCATGGGATTAATCATCTTTGTTATCTTTCTTTGTTCTGTCCTCTCTCTTATTTTATCTAAGGTAAAATCAGGAAAAGGTGCTGAATGGGCAAAACTGTTCCGTATCGCAACGCTTATTTTTTCAATCTCGGTATTCACTTATTGGTTTATCAAGAAAAGTGCTGTTGGAGTGGTGAGTAATTCCGTTGGTTTGCAGGTTATTAATAAACTTCCTCAGACCCTGGATTTTTATGTCATCAACGTCAATAATCCGGATAAAAATGCAATGCACGAGGCAAAGCACATTGGAAAGATACGCCCGGAATATTACAGAATAGAATACCTCAAGATGGATAAATCTGATGAGTATTGGGTTATCGGATATTTAGGAAAGAAAAACCTGGTTTATTTTTCACAGCATTCTGTTCCTAACAAAAATATTGATCAGATCGTTGAGGTGAACAACTATATCAATCAAAGTGTAAAATTATCTGAGATTGCTAAAAAGCAGGTGGAAGCCTATAATTATGAAAATGTAAAACTGGGAATCTGGGTATCTCTCGATTTTCTTTTGCTATTTCTTAATTTGGTCTTGCTTTTTAGAATTAAAAAATAAATGTAACCCTTTCAAAATAAAAGATGATCTGCTGAAGCCAGCAGATCATCTTTCTTTTTTAGTTAAATATTAGTATCGATGTCTCTTGTTACATCACGGATAATTTAAAATTATCATGATTTTTTCTTTAAGCTCTTCCGGGCAGTTTTTGATGAGCTTATCCTTGCTTTGACTGCTGATCTGGTCATAGGTCAGCCATTCTGTTACATCCTGATGCTGGCTGGTACTGTCGTAGATTCTTTTAATCTTCTCATTTTCGTAAAAGGTGTAATTGTCACCAAGAGAATTGTTTGTAATGCTGATAGTACATATTTCCTTTTCCATAGTTTTGATTTTTACAGTTGGTAATAAGGGTTTTATACCTTACAATATATCATTTCTTGGTGAAAAATAGTGTCTTTTGCTGATAAAAAATTTTTCACACCAAACAGTGATATATTTACTGTTAAAACATAAAAAAAAGCTATAAAATCTTAAATTAAATGATTAAATAGCTGAATATTTTTTTTATACTAAAACAAACTTTGGATACTTTCTGTTGCCATTTGAGGCACATGGAGGTCGGTTTTCCATTCCTCATTCATTTTTTTGATGAGATAAGCAGATAATAAAGGGGATGCCTTTTCAATATTCTGATGGACGAAAAAGTATAAATTTTGGAGGCCTTCTTTTTTCCATTGTGTAACTCGCTTTAACCAATCATCCAATCTTTCGTAGTCACTTTCTGCATTTGCTCCTACATAACGGATGAAAGCATTGGGAGTGGTAAGACGCATATGAAGCATATCCCTTCTTCCGGCAGTATCCACAATAATATTAGTGATATGATGGGCTTCAAAAAGATCGCAGGTTGTATTTAAAATGTTTTCATCATTAAACCATTCCGTGTTTCTGAGCTCTATAGCTAGTGGGACTTCTTTTGGCCATTCTTTGACAAACTTCTCTAATCTGTCATAATCTTTTGGTTTAAAGTTATCATGAAGCTGAAGAAATACCATACCCAGTTTTTCATCAAAATTAAGAACCGATGTTGCAAATTGGGTTACAGGTTCTGTAACATCAATTAATCTCCTGAAATGGGAAACCGTATTGGTAATCTTTGGGAAAAATTTAAACCCTGCTGGTGTTTTTTCTTTCCATGTCAATACCTGATCAGGAGTTGGCATTCCGTAGAATGTCGCATTGAGTTCTATAGAATTGAACTGGGTAGCATAATAGGTTAATTCGTCCTTGGTTCCTTTGGGATAAAATCCTTTGAGGTCGGTTTTATTCCATTTGGCACATCCGATGGAGATATTCTCTAATCCCTTTTTATTTTGTTTGAGGATCTCTTTGGTTCTGCTGTGATCTTTGGGTAATGTAAAATCTATTTTTGAAGGATCTTCTACTTGTCCGAATTTCATATTTGAAGTTTTTAAGAATTAAGTATCTAACAAATATAAAATAAAAATAAGACAATTATTTTATGAATTTAAGCTAAAGATATCAAGGAAAAGGGAATCAGTTTTTTATTATTTTTTTTGAAATTTCAGTAGATTTCGTCTTTATTTTGATAAGATAAATTCCTGCAGGATAACCTGACGTATTAATAGTGCAATCTCCTTTGCCACAGCTCTGATGTGATACTGATCTCCCCATACTGTCGAATATATCTATTGTATTGACGGGTTCAGGGGATCTTATCTGAAGGATATTTTTTACGGGATTAGGAAATACATCAATTTTGGTTATTATATGGTCTAGCTTCGTATTTTTTGAATTGGTAGTAGACGGGCAATTGGTACTGAAATTAATGTCCGGATACATAGTTTGAAGATCGGTAAGTTGAGCAGGATCAACACAAATGGTTAAATTACTAGTGTACCCGGAAAAGTCACAGCCCTCCAATGCATTGTTTTTGATATTCACCTGGATTAATCCGGACATGTTAAAGAATGCAATAGCTTCTAAAACGTTGCAATCCGATAAATTCAGATTGGTAATGAGCGGACAGCTTCTCAGGGTAAGGTACTTGAGTTGAACGTTTTGTGAAAAGTTAATATTGTTTACTAATGAATTATATTCAAGATCAGCAGATTCCAATTGTGGACATTGTGAAAGGTCTATCGTAGAAATTTTTGTATTAGCGATACCTAATTCCTTTAAGGAGGTACATTGATTGATATTAAGGCTATTTAATTCCGTAAAGGTATCAAAAGGTGAGTTGCCTGGTAAATTAGGTCCAAGGTTCAATGTTTGTATAGCCGAACAATTCTGAAGGTCTAAGTTTTTCAGGTCTTTATTTCCTTTTATCGATAGATTGACCAAAGAAGTACAGTTTTGTGCAGAAATCTGTTGCAGATCAGTATGTGGATTCAGGAAATTCAGATCACCGGGAATATCTGCTTTCAGAGTTTGGAGATGGGTAAGATTGTCTACATTCAAAACAGCCATGTAGCCACAGGAATTTGTGATGTCCATATCTTCCAAAGCAGCCGCACTATTAAAAGTAGCATTGGTTATGGGCTGATTGAAAGCTTTTAGTATTTTCAATTTGGGAAGTCCGGATACATCCAAAGAGGTTACATTTCCAAAATATACTCCTGAAGTAGTATAATAACCATACCGGTTGTAGAATGATGCATCAAGCTCTTCTAAATTGATTAATCCAGCATTGGAAAAATTGATTGAGGATGCATTAAGACCTTTGATCCTTTTTAACGAAGTACAGCCGTTTAGATCTACGGAAGTAAAATAAGCTCCGGTGGTTTCATAATGATCCGTATCTGCTATAACTTCTTCCAGGTTTGTACAAGATTTCGCAACAAGGTGGATATTCTGATTTCCGGATGGTAATATGGTTCCGGTAGATCCGGAAACTGAAATTTTGGTCAGTGAATTTAAATTTGGAACACTGATCTTATCTAACCGCTTACAGGATATGAAGGTGAGCGTTTTTACATGGCAGTTTTTGATATGAAGCTCCTTAATGTTTTTATTGTTTAAGACAATATCATCCTTGATGAGAAGGCAGTTTTTATATCTCAAAATTGTGGAGGGGTCGTAAGGAGATAAATTGATGTCTGCAACAAAGTCATTCACATTTTCTACGGCACCACAATTGTCGAAAGAAAAATCAATGGGAACACGGTGGCTAACTCCTACATTGTTTACAAATCCACCACTTCCGGTGTAAAGAACTTTTTTAATTTTATTATTGTTAACAAAACTAATGACCGCTGATTTTGTGTCATTGATGTAAAGTTCTTCGATATTGGGGAATAAAAGAGCATCGGTGATTTGGTTTGGAAGGCTATTGTAAGTGGGAAGCACATTGAACTTTATATTTAAAGTTTTTACTTGCTGGGCTTCAGTAAGCTGAATCTGTCCATCTCCATTTGCATCAATTTTAATATTGTTGCCATTGATGTCTTTTGCAATCTGACTACCCGGACCTGAAGTTAGTAGTAAGGCCTTAAATTTGGCATCTGTAAAATTAAGGTTCTGAGAATAAGCCATGCAGGAAAAGCTTACACAGAAGATAAATAGCATTTTGTACATATTGTGTTTTTAAGGGGTTGCTAATTTTAATAAGGATATATCCAGTGAAGGAAATTATAAACCTCAACCTTACAAAAGTACTATATTTTTAAACCTGGCAACTTAGAAATACTACTATAGTATTAATACTATATTTGTTATCCGTACAAATACTGATGAGTACCTCTACCATGTTTTCCGTTTTTTATCAAGGCTTTGATTTATTAAAATGAATGTTGTTCATATTGTGTTCATATATCTTAAAATAGCTTCAATGCGGTAAAAGATTTATTTGTAAAATGTTACCAAGATCTCATCTTACATGTTTACCTTAAGCAATTAAGTTTTTTTTAAGGAAATATTAAACATTATGTTATATAATGTTAACTGTATGTTACCACACTTCATGATTGTTGCTTCTAATTTTGCCATAAAATTTAGAAGTATAAAAATATGAAGAGAAAATTGATCTGTGCTTTTGCTGTTTTGTCTTTTGGCTTAGCGTTTTCACAAGAAACCAGCTCTAAAATTTTCGGAAGATTAAAAGGGGTAAATTCTGAAGTTACGGTAAAAGTAGTTCACGTTCCCACCAACAGTACCTTTGAAACTAAAAGTAATAACAAAGGACAATTTAGTCTGGATAATCTACAACCCGGAGGACCCTACACGATAGAGATTTCCGATGGTTCGCAAATTATCTACTCGAATACCAACTTACAGCTTTCATTAGGAAGTAATGATTTGCCTGTAGTAGAAATCAAAAACAGAGAAAAAGTGATCGACGAGGTAAAGCTTACCTCGAAGAGAACCACTGTGAAAAACGGAGTTGCAATTAGCCAGGCTCAGATCTCCGGACTCCCAAATATTAACAGGGGTATCCAGGATGTTACCAAGTTGGTCCCTCAAAGTGCTAACAACTCTTTCAACGGAACCAATTTCAGGTATAATAACGTTACTATTGACGGGTCGATCAATAACGACGCGATTGGTTTTAGTCCGTCTTTGGGTGGACAAACGGGAACATCGGGAATGCCGGGAAGTAGTACACGTTCCAACTCAATTAGTTTGGATGCGATTCAGGATGTACAGGTTTATATTGCTCCTTATGACGTGAAATTAGGAAATTTCCTTGGAGGAAGTATCAATGCCGTTACACGTAGTGGTAGTAATAATGTGGAAGGATCTTTTTATGTATACGGACGTAATGCTGCTATTACAGGAAGAAATAGGGTAGGAGATAATTCAAAAATGCCAAGCTCTTTTCAGGATTTTATTTATGGAGGGAGAGTAGGATTACCTGTCGTTAAAGATAAGGTGTTTTTATTCACCAATCTTGAATATACAAAAAGAAAAGATCCTGTTTTTTATAATGCTGATGATCCTAATGCGTTGGTTAATAACGCTGTTGCTCAACAGATCTCAGATTTTGTTCGAACCAAGTATGGCTTTAATGTGGGAAGCTTTAATCAGTACACTAATTTTTCTGAAAGTGCAAAACTTTTCAACAAATTAGACTGGAAGATTAATGATAAACATACATTGTCCATTAAAAATAACACTGTATTCTCGCAGGCCTCAAACCTTGAAAGAGATGGTGCCAATTTCAGGTTTTCAAGCATGGACTATATTCAAAAGAACAATGCTTCAACGACGACTTTGGAACTAAAAAGCCGTTTTAATGATAAATGGAATAATAACTTAGTATTAGGATATTCTTCTATTAATGATTACAGGGATCCTACTTCTTCGAACGCTATGTTTCCACAAGTGGAAATAGGGTATAATGGAGGAACTATTTTATTAGGAAATGATAGAGAGGCAACGGTTTTCAATATGAAGCAGAAAACATTTGAGATCACCGATAATTTAACGTATAAGACAGGGAATCATACTTTCTTATTAGGAACGCATAATGAATTATACAATATCGATTATGGTTTTGTAAATGCATTGAACGGAAGAATCTCGTATAAAAATCTTGATGATTTTTATAACTCAAAACCAGCAAGGATAAGAGGAACTTATCCTTTCAATGGAGATAGCAGAGAGACGCTGTTTAATAATCCATATGCATCATATAAAGTGAACCTTCTATCATTATACCTTCAGGACGAGATTAATTTGGGAAGACTACGTTTATCTCCTGGTGTAAGAGTAGATTATACTGATTTACCAAACAAACCCCTTTTGAGTTCAAAAGTTACTAATTCTCCTACGGATCCTAATATGGGGAATACCTACAGCTATACACCATTAAATCAGCTTACAAACAAATATCTTAATAAACCCACGTTGTCTCCAAGATTAGGATTTACTTTGGATCTTACAGAAAACAGATCAGTTGTATTAAGAGGGGGTTCTGGTATTTTCGTAGGAAGAATACCGTTTGCATGGCTAGGTTATGCTTATTATAATGATGGAGTAGGTTTCGGAAGTTATGATTATAATGGTCCAACGGCAGCTCAAATGGCAGCTAATGGAGACCCATTGGTAAGCGGAAACTTTGCTAATTGGCAAAACTCTTCCAAAGTTCAGGTAGACCTTATTGATAATAACTTCAAAATGCCTAAAGTGTGGAGAAGTTCATTAGGAGTAGATTATACCGTTGGAGGATATAAGTTGACATTAGAAGGTATTTACACTAAAGTACTTTATGATCTGAAATTCCAGCAGGTGAATAAAACGGATAACGTAACGTATTACAGTTATGACGTGAATCACCAAATGCCTATTTATACAACGAATATCAACAGTAATTTTTCTAATGCGTACATGTTATCCAATACGAAAGAAGGTTACAGGTATAATATAACAGCACAGATTTCTAAATCTTATAATTTCGGATTTAACTTCTTTGCAGCATATACTTACGGAGATGCTAAAGATATTACCAACGGGATCAGAAACTCAATGGAAAGTAACTGGCAGATGAATCAATCCCTTACACCTAATAATCCTCAGTTGACAACTTCTAACTTTGCTATTAAAAATAGAATTGTTGCCAATCTCGGATATGGTTTCAATGTTTCAGAGTCCAACAGATTGTCGGCCAACGTATATTTTAATGCTCAGTCAGGAAATCCTTTCTCATGGGGCTTTGTAAACAGTACTATTGCTAATACAGGACAAGCTGCCGGATTGGCATATATCTTTAAAGATGCTGCTGAAGCTGCTAAATATATTGTTCCGATAAAAGATGCTGCAGGGAATGTTTTGGTAACCGCCCAACAGCAGGTGGCTGATTATGAAAGCTTCGTTAATAATAATAAATACCTGAGCAGCAGAAGAGGGACGTTTACTCAGAGAAACGGAGACTTTACTCCTTGGAATATTCAGGCAGATATCAGAATTATGGATGAGATCAGACTGAGCCGGAAGTCTAAAAATAATATACAGATTTCTTTAAGTATCATCAACTTCACCAATTTGTTGAACAAGGATTGGGGTAAGATCTATTTTGTACCGAATACTTTTAATTCAACAGCAAGTGTTGGATTAACGAAAGTTGGAAATGTGGCAGCGGGACAGCCGGGAGCTGGAGATCCAACCTATAATTTCAAATCTCCGGGGTTGCCTTATACGATTGATCAGTTTGCATCAAGATTCCAGGCACAGCTGGGAGTTCGATATAATTTTTAATTTTTACTTTATATATTCTTTCAAGAGTCCAGATTTTCTTTCTGGGCTTTTTTTATTTTGTAATTCTGTACAAAACAAGATATAAGAAAAGCACGTTTAAAAAAACGTGCTTCAATATATAATTGTTTATTATTTGTAGTCTAAGCTTCGCAGCTTGAACAAGATACAAAGTTCACCATCATTTCCTTAGATACTGATGAGCTTCTTTGATAATATAATGTTTTTACTCCTTTTTTCCATGCTTCGATGTACAGATAGTTTACATCTTTTACGGGCATGGTAGATGGAATTTGTAAGTTCAATGATTGTGCCTGATCAATATATTGCTGTCTCTGAGCGGCCTGAGAAATGATCTCCATCGGAGAAATTTCCTTGAATGTCTTAAATACAGCTTTTTCTTCGTCAGTTAGTTCAGTTAAATGCTGAACGGAACCATGGTTCAACATAATCGTTCTCCATGTTTCTTCGTTATCAAGTCCTTTTTCTTCTAATAATTTTGCCAGGTACTTATTCTTACGCATGAAATTTCCTTTGGCCAAACCGGCTTTATAGTAGTTGGATGCGAAAGGTTCAATTCCCGGAGAAGTTTGTCCCAAAATAGCAGAACTTGAAGTCGTAGGAGCAATAGCCATTGTGGTGGTATTTCTTAACCCATAACCTTTTAACAATTCAGGTTCTCCATAGATGTTAGCCAGTTCTCTTGATGCCTGTTCAGATTGCTCTTTAATATGTCTGAATGCTCTTGCATTAAACTGAGTTGCTTCAAAACTTTCAAACGGGATCATGTTCTTTTGTAAGTAAGAATGGTATCCTAAAACACCAAGCCCAAGAGCTCTGTGACGCATTGCAAAGTTTCTTGCTCCCTGTAGGTAATAATTGCCTTCTGTTTTATCAATAAATTCAGTTAAAACAGCATCAAGGAAATAAACAGCCAACTTCACTGCGTCCGTATCTTTCCATTCATCATATAATTCCAGGTTCATGGAAGAAAGACAGCAGATAAATGATTCTTCTCTCGTAGAAGGAAGCATGATCTCAGAACAAAGATTACTTGCATTTACAGTAAGTCCCAAATCTTTGTAAACCTGTGGTTTATTTCTGTTAACGTTATCCGTAAAGAAAATATAAGGAAGACCTTTTTGCTGACGGCTTTCCAAAACTCTTGCCCAGATCTTACGTTTTTCCATATCACCATCGATCATATCCTGCATCCAGTAATCAGGAACACAAATTCCGGTAAATAAATTCTGAATAGGACTTCCGATATCTTTAATTGATAAGAACTCTTCAATATCACCGTGATCGATATCCAGGTAAGCTGCAAAAGCTCCTCTTCTCACTCCTCCCTGTGATACTACGTCCATTGCCGTATCAAATAATTTCATGAAGGAAACCGCTCCCGAAGACTTTCCATTATCTGTTACTGCAGTTCCTCTGTTACGAAGTTCCCCGAAATATCCTGAAGTTCCACCCCCGATTTTTGTCTGCATGATCACCTCACCCATTTTATGAGTAATCCCTTCAATGCTATCCGGAATGTGTACATTGAAACATGAAATAGGAAGACCTCTCTGTGTTCCCATATTTGCCCAGACCGGAGAGGAAAAACTGATCCATCCTTTGGTGATCATTTCCTTAAAAGCAGGTTGTAATTCCGGTTTGTATAGCTTTTTGGCTGCAGCAGTGGTAATCCTGTCGATAGCTCCATCTACAGTTTCCCCTTTTAACAGATATCCTCTGTTTAGCATTTGCTCAGACTCCTCGTTGAGCCACCATATATTAGTATTTTGTTCCTCCATAGTTGTTATATTTTCAAATTCCCGGATATCCATGTCGTATATCCAGGAATTTTGTGTTATTAAATTGATTCTAAAAATTCTACCTTGTGGGAACCGTTAAGTCCACTCTCATCTCTTAATCGTTGAAATTCTTTAAAAGATGGTGTATTCAAAACCTCATGTTGTACCTCTTCATTGCTGTAATTAGAATAATGTAAGAATGTAACACCGTCTTCTTTAAGAAAAACCTTGTATTCAAATGCCGACAGATCCAATTGTCTGAAATCATTCAGGAAATTTTGAATGTTTTCTTTGTTTTCTGAAACAAATTCTGGTTTTACGGTATAACTTACAATTACATTAATCATCTTTTGTGTTTTGGTTTTTATTTCATCCGAAAAGGATACTTTCTAATGAAAGATTGTTGAGCTATATACAGAGCTTGTTTAATTAAAACAAATCGTTGGCTGTAATACTCTTGTCGTGTTTCGTATAGTCAACAGGTCTTTTAGCAAAGAAATCATCCATAGAATTAGCAAAAACCTCTTCCTCAAACCATTTCATCGGACGGTATTGTTCCGGCGAAATGTTGTAGCGTGTATCCATATTGATTTTCTTTAAGCTGTCGTCAACACGGTATTTCATAAAGTTGAGTAAGTCTTCTTTTGAGAATACACTCAATTCTCCCAATTCAAAGATCCAGTCTAAGATTTCACCTTCCAATTCTACAGATTGATCTACTAAAGTATAAATATCTTCAATGTCTGAATCAGTTAATAAATCAGGTTGTTCTTCGCGGATTTTGTTTATCAGATAAATTCCTGCGTTAGCATGGATTTGTTCATCAACAGAAGTCCACGCGATAATATTGGAAACGTTTTTCATGTATCCTTTAAATCTTGTGAAAGAAAGAATGATCGCAAATTGTGAGAAAAGCGATACATTTTCAATCAGGATACTGAATAGTAAAAGAGAAGAAACATATTCTTTCGGGGTGGAAGAATTAGCATGTTTCAGAACATTTGATAAGAAGTCAATTCTCTTTTTTACAGCAGGAACTGCTATAACGTTGGTAAATTCTTCATTATATCCCAGTACTTCCAATAAACGCGAATAGGCTTCAGAATGACGGAATTCACATTCAGCGAAAGTAGCTCCTAAACCGTTCAGTTCAGGTTTTGGCATATGATTGTATAGGTTTCCCCAAAATGTCTTTACAGACACCTCAATCTGTGCAATAGCCAGTAAAGCATTTTTCACAGAATTTTTTTCGTGTGGTTCCAGCTGCGAATGAAAATCCTGAATGTCTGCAGTAAAATCCACTTCCGAATGCACCCAAAACGATTTGTTGATCGCTTCTACAAATTGAAGAACCTCAGGGTATTCAAATGGCTTGTAACTTACTCTCTTATCAAAAATTCCCATATTAAAAATGTCTTTAAATTAAACTAATTAGATCACTGTGGATAAAAATCAAAGAATAAATAACAGCTTGATTTGTTGGAACTTATATTTAAAAGTTTTTCACAAGAAAAGTGTATTTATTATTTGCTAGTGCGAAGCACAAAGTTCGAAAAAAAGAAACGATTTTGAAAGGGCTAAACACTAATTGGTTGACTTTTAATCGTAAAAGTTTTCCACATTTACATGAAACAAGCACTGATATTGGTTTACATACAATAATAAGCATAAAATAAATATTTTTGATAAGTTACAGTTAAACATAAAATTATAAAATACTATAAATAAAGGTGTATTCTATTAAACACTAAAAAAATACAATAAATTTTGATTCTTGTAACAAATTGAAAATATCTTCTACTTATTGACTATAAAACATAGATCACTTAATGTTAGTAATTCAGGATTTAAACAAATCATACGATACAGGGAAAAGTAAACTGCACGTTCTCAAAGGAATTAATCTCAATATTTCCGAAGGCGAGTTTGTTTCTATTATGGGAAGTTCGGGTTCCGGAAAGTCTACCCTCCTTAATATTATAGGCATTCTGGATGAAAAGGATTCCGGGATTTATGAGCTGGACGGTGTTCCCATCGAGCATTTATCCGAAGTAAAGGCTGCAGAATACAGAAGTAAATTTTTAGGATTTATTTTTCAGTCTTTTAATCTGATAGGATATAAAACGGCTTTAGAAAATGTTGCTCTCCCTTTATATTATCAGAACGTACCCCGAAAAGAACGTAATCAGATCGCCATGGAATATCTGGAGAAAGTAGGACTCGCCCAATGGGCAACCCATCTTCCCAATGAGCTCTCTGGTGGACAAAAACAAAGGGTAGCTATTGCAAGGGCGCTGATCACAAATCCTAAAGTGGTATTGGCCGATGAGCCTACAGGTGCCTTGGATTCAAAAACAACCCATGATATCATGAAATTGTTACAGGATATTAATAATGAAGGAAAAACGATCATTGTAGTAACCCACGAACCTGATGTTGCAGCACAAACAAAAAGAAATGTGATTTTAAAGGATGGAGTTATCGAAAGTGATGAATTTATCAAACAGGTTGTTCTATAAATAGTGAATGTACATTGACTTTAAAAAAGTAAAAAAATAAAAATATGTTTGACCTGGATCGTTGGCAGGAAATATTCAGTTCCATTCGCAGTAATGTATTGCGGACGGTGCTTTCCGGATTTACGGTGGCATTAGGGCTGTTTATCTTTATCGTTCTTTTCGGAATCGGTAAAGGTTTACAAAACGCTTTTACAGAAGGTTTTGCAAGGGATGCTCAAAATCTTATTTCCATCTTTACAGGAAAAACAACCATTGCCTACAAAGGATTACAGTCGGATCGTAACGTAACCATGAATAATGATGACTATGACTTTCTGGTTAAAGCAGATAAGGAAAAAGTAGGCTATTCAACTCCAAGGTATCAAACCAGTTTGCTGGTGAAGTACGGAAAAGAAAGTGGGAATTATCAGGTTAACGGAGGAGATCCTGAAGAAAAGTTCATTGAAAACAGGAAAATTCTTGAGGGACGTTATATCAATCCTTCCGATCTTGAAAGAAAACAAAATGTTGCCGTGATCGGACGAATGGTACAGAGAGATTTGATCAAAAACGGAAGTCCGGTAGGAAAAGAACTGAATATTAACGGAACAATGTTCAAAGTAGTTGGAGTATTTTCCGACGACGGTGGAGACTGGGACGAAAGACATATTACAGTACCCATTACTACTTTGCAACAGATGAAAAAAGGTTCAGATACTGTAACAACGGTTTATATAGCCTATAACGAAAAGCTAACACCTCAGCAAGCTATAAAATATGGTAACGAGCTTAAAGATAGATTAAAAGCCAGGAAGAATGTTTCTCCTGACGATGAAAATGGGGTCCGGGTATGGAATAATGCAGAAAATATGAATGATACATTTATGTTTATGGCTGTACTTACAGGTATTGTTGGTTTTATCGGGATGGGGACTTTGATCGCGGGAATCATTGGAATCAGTAACATTATGGTTTACATCGTTAAAGAGAGAACCAAGGAGATAGGTGTTAGAAAGGCTATTGGAGCGAAACCAAAAAGCATTGTGGCATTAATTGTACAGGAGAGTGTTGTGATCACTGTGATCTCAGGTTTAATTGGGGTAGGTTTGGGAGTTTTAGCGCTTAGCCTTATGGGAGACAGCCTTGAAGAATTTTTTATCAAGAACCCTAGTGTCGGCTGGACCGAGATCTTTATGGCGTTTCTGGCATTGGTTTTTTCAGGATTGATTGCCGGTTTTGTTCCCGCTTACAGGGCATCGAAAATTAAACCTATAGAGGCATTACGAACAGAGTAATAGCTGATGTTCGTACATAATTATAAAAAAAGTATAAATCAAACTCATAACTAACACCAATGAACATCTTATTTAAAAAGGATACCTGGCAGGAAATTTATTATTCACTGAGAAATAATAAACTTCGGACATTCCTTACCATGATCGGGGTGGGTTGGGGTATGTTTTTATACGTAAGTTTGCTGGGAGCAGCAAAAGGAATGGAGAATGGTTTCGATAAATTATTTTCAGGCTTTGCAACGAATTCTATTTTTCTATGGGCTCAGAAAACCTCTATTCCATACGAAGGTTTTCCAAAAGGGAGAGAGATGAAACTGCATTTGCCGGATATGGAAATGCTTAAAAGAAAAATTCCTGAAATAGATTACATTTCACCACAGAATGCTCGGGGAAGTTTTACAGGAACACCCGGAGAATCTATGTCAAGAAACGGGAAAAGTGCTACCTATTCTCTTACAGGGGATTATCCTGTGGGAAATAAAATTTCTGAAAAGAAACTTATTTTCGGACGCTATATAAACGATGCCGATTTATCAGGCAATAAAAATGTTGCCGTGATCGGAGAAGAGGTATATAAAAACTTTTTTAATTCCAAAAAGAAAGAAAATCCTATTGGTAAATCAATAAATATAAAAGGGCTTTTCTTTAATATTATCGGTGTTTTCAGAGTGAAAAAAGGAGGCGGTTTTGAAAATGACCGTACTGTCTTCATCCCTCTTTCTTCATACACGAAAATGTATAATGCGGGAGACAATATTGATATGTTTGCTATTGTCAGCAGGCCGGATGCCGATTTAAAGATTGTGGAAGAAAAAGTAAAACAGGTATTAAAGCTTAAAAATAAAGTTTCACCTGAAGATACAAATGCATTTGGAAGCTTCAACCTTGGAAAAGAATTTGGAAAATTAACCGGATTCTTAACCGGAATGCAGCTATTAACAATTATTGTAGGAACACTTACGATTCTTGCGGGAGTTATTGCGATCTCAAATATCTTACTGATTACGGTAAAAGAGAGAACAAAAGAAATAGGGATCCGAAGAGCATTAGGAGCCAAACCTTCAGAAGTAAGAAATCAGATTCTGCTGGAAAGTGTTGTAATTACACTATCCTCAGGGTTATTAGGATTCATGTTGGGAATATTCGTCCTAATGGTCCTGAATATGGCTACACAGAATCAGGATGCCTTTCCATTTTATAATCCTACGGTAAACTACGGAAATGTATTTGCTGCCATGGCGGTGATGGTAGTTTTAGGATTGATTATCGGAATGATTCCAGCTCAGAGAGCTGTTAAAATCAGACCTATTGAAGCGTTAAGAACTGAATAAAAACCATTTAAATAAAAAATAAACTAGATATATGAAAAAGAAATTCACTTGGAAAAAAGCCATTTATATACTGTTGGGGCTTTTATTTGCAGTGGCATTATTCTCGGGAATCGGTTATCTGATCAAATCCAATTCTAAAGAGAGTGAAGCGTTCCTTACGCGAAAACCAACGGTCCAGAATATGGATGATAAAGTCATGGCGACAGGGAAAATTATACCAAAAGAAGAAATCGAGATCAAGCCTAATATTGCAGGGATTATTGATAAAATTTTAGTTGATGAAGGGGATAAAGTAGTTGCTGGACAATTGGTTGCAACGGTTAGGATTATTCCAAATATCGCAGATGTAAACAATGCACAGCAGGAAGTTCAGAATGCGCAGCTTCAGATCAGCAATGCCAAGCTGAATGTAGATAACATGCAGAAACAATTTGATATGCAACAGAAATTGTATAGTCAGGGAGTTATTTCCAAGCAGGATTATTTAAACTCTCAACAACAATTGTATTCTCAGCAACAGACTCTTAAAAACGCAAACCAGCAATTCCAGACGGCTCAGAAGAGATTACAAATTGTGAAAACCGGAGCAACTCCTGAACTTCAGGGTTTTGCTACAACGCAAATACGTTCAAAAGCTGCAGGAACTGTGCTTGATGTTCCTGTAAAAGTAGGAAGCCAGGTTATTGAAGCGAACTCTTTCAACGCGGGAACAACGATTTGCTCTATTGCTGATCTTAATTCACTGATCTTTCAGGGAGAGATTGATGAAGCTCAGGCGGGAAAACTAAAACAGGGTATGCCTATGAATATTGTAATTGGTGCCTTGCAGAACAAAACTTTTCCGGGGAAATTAACAATGATTGCTCCTAAGGGAAAAGACAATCTGGGAACGATAAAATTTCCTGTAGAAGGTGATGTAACCAATCCTAATAATGAATACATCAGAGCTGGATTTTCAGCAAATGGAGAGATTGTATTGAATTCCCAAAAGAATGCATTATTGCTTGATGAATCTCTTATTCAATATGAGAAAAACAACGGTAAAGACAGATCTTTTGTTGAGGTAAAGCAACCTGATGGAAAATTCAAAAAAGTATATGTGAAATTAGGAGCCAGTGACGGGATCAATGTTCAGATTCTTTCAGGAATAGATAAAAATTCTGAAGTAAAAGTGTGGAACCCATCAGATAAGGACAAAGAGGAACTTAAAGAAAAGAAAAAATAATAAACTAATCAGATACATTTTATCTACAGTCCCGGGAATTTATTTCCGGGATTTTTTTGCTCATTAAAGTTGTTGCCTATTCCGTTAAACAAGGTTTGAAAATGTAATGAATAGCAATCTTAAAATGTCTTAATTTTAATTTCAAACTTTTACCTATGAAGAAAAGCTATCTTATTCTTTTCGCTTTTATTATTGCAAAATTTATTCTTCAATATTTATTGATTAACCCCGAATACGAATTACACCGGGATGAGTTTCTTCATATTGATCAGGGAGATCATCTTGCGTGGGGATATTTGTCCGTTCCACCAGTTAGTTCTTGGGTGGCATGGTTAATTAAAATATTAGGTAGATCAGTATTCTGGGTTAGATTTTTTCCGGCTTTATTTGGGGCGCTGACTATAGTTGTGGTGTGGAAGATCATTGAAGAGTTAAAAGGAGGATTGTTTGCTCAGATTTTGGCTTCTTTTGGGCTATTATTTTCTGTGCTTTTGCGATTAAATATGTTTTTTCAGCCTAACTCTTCGGAAGTGTTTTTATGGACTTTATTCTTTTATATTTTAATTAAATACATATATACAGAGAAAATAAAATGGCTTTATTCCGGTGGGATAATTTTTGGTTTGGGTATTTTAAATAAATATAATATTGCTTTTCTGGCATTGGGTTTTATCCCTGCACTTTTGTTAACAGGCCAAAGAAAGATCTTTGCAAACAAGCACACCTATTGGGCTGCACTTGTAACTTTAGTTATTATTTTTCCTAATCTCTTATGGCAGTATAATAATAACTTCCCTGTTATTCATCATATGAAGCAGCTTTCAGAGAATCAATTGGTCAATGTGAATAGATTTGACTTTTTTAAATCTCAATTACTATTCTTTATAGGAGTTACGTTTGTTATCATATTGGCTTTCTACGCCCTGTTATTTTACAAACCATTTGAAAAGTTCAGATTTTTCTTTTGGGGATATGTAATTGCAATATCTCTGTTTGTCTTTTTTAAAGCTAAAGATTATTATGCAATTGGTCTTTATCCTGTTTATATTGCCTTTGGGTCAGCTTATTTGGATCACATTTTAGAAAGCGGATGGAAAAGATTTCTTAAACCACTCTGTATACTTTTTCCCATACTATTATTTATTCCCATGTATCGTATTTTGTTTCCTAATAAGAGTCCTGAGTTTATTGTGAATAATCCGGAGCGTTATAAAAAATTTGGATTGTTGAGATGGGAGGATGGAAAGGATCACTCATTACCTCAGGATTTTGCAGATATGCAAGGGTGGAAAGAATTAGCACAAAAAGTAGATAAAGAATATTATAAATTATCAAAGATAGGAAAGACTTTAGTTTTATGTGATAATTATGGTCAAGCTGGAGCTATTAACTATTATTCAAAGATGGGAATAAAAGCTGTCTCATTTAATGCCGATTATATCAACTGGTTTGATCTTAAAGACAAATATTTTAACTTGATAAGAATAAAAGATAATGATAATGATGATGAGCTAAAAGAGACTGGTCCTTACTTTGAAATTTCAAGAAAAGCTGATTCTATTACCAATCCTTTTGCCAGAGAAAAAGGTACTCTTATTTTTAGTTTCAGTCGGGCAAAAATAGATGTTAGACCGAAATTAAAAAATGAGATCGATGATAATAAAAGGGAATTTTGAAATAATTCATTATTGCAACTTTATTGCATTATTAAAAAATTATTTTATCTTTGTCTTAAATTTTATTTCAGACCATGGAAGTAAACCCTTATGATGTTATAATAATTGGAGGCAGTTATGCTGGTCTTTCAGCTGCAATGGCTTTAGGAAGATCTTTGAGAAATGTATTAATTATTGATGGAGGAAAACCTTGCAATGAGCAAACACCTTATTCTCATAATTTTCTGACACAAGATGGAAGGACTCCCCGGGAGATTAGTGATGAGGCTAAATCTCAGGTGAAAAAATATAGTTCTGTAAAGTTTTATGATGGTATTGCGAGTAAACTTCTGAAAATAGATAACGGATTTGAAGTCGAAACTCAGTCACTAGAAAGATTCAAATCTAAGAAATTGATTATTGCCACTGGAATTAATGATATAAAGCCACTTATTCCAGGATTCAAAGATTGTTGGGGGATTTCTGTTTTACACTGTCCGTATTGTCATGGGTACGAAGTGAAAAATGAGAAAACAGGAATTATGGGTAATGGCGATTTTGCCTATGAGTTTTCAAAAATGATTTCACATTGGACGAAAGACCTTACTCTGTTTACCAATGGAAAGGCAGAGCTCACAGAAGATCAGATCAGAAAGTTACAAGAAAAAAAAATTAATATCAATGAAAATGAAATTACGGAATTGAAGCATAGGAACGGGATCATTGAAAGTGTCGTCTTTAAAGACGGATCAAAAGTTTCTTTAAAAGCTGTCTATGCTAAAGTTCCTTTTGAGCAAAATATAAACGTTTCACAGGATTTAGGCATCGAAATAACTGAGTCAGGCCATATAAAAACAGATGCTTTTTATAAAACCAATGTGTATGGTGTTTATGCCTGTGGTGATAGCTCTTCAATGATGAGATCTGTAGCAAATGCTGTCGGATCTGGAAATACCGTTGGTGCTATGGTAAATAAGGAGCTTATTGAAGAAGAATTTTAATTAAATTTTAAGTGTTTTTAGTATTCCTTGCTGTATTAATATAGCAGGGAATATTTTTTTATAAGAAGTGATGGGCACTTTTTCACTGAGATTTTAAGCTAGATAGGGATTGAGAAATAAATTGTGTTTTATATTATTTTATCCCAAAAATCATATTTTTATGAATAAAATCTTGTTGAAAATTCCGTACATTTGGGGTGAAAAATCTCAAAAACTAAAAGTAAATGGATATTATTTTCGACCTGATTGAAAAGGAAAAACAAAGACAAACTCATGGATTGGAGCTTATAGCATCGGAAAATTTTGTTTCTGATAATGTAATGAAGGCGATGGGGAGTGTATTAACAAATAAATACGCAGAAGGGTACCCTGGTAAAAGGTATTATGGTGGATGCGAAATAGTAGATGAGGTCGAAACATTAGCAATAAACAGAGCAAAGGAGCTTTTTGGAGTTGACTATGTAAATGTTCAGCCTCACTCCGGATCTCAGGCTAATGCAGCTATTTACCTTGCCGTTTTGAAACCCGGAGATAAAATTATGGGAATGGATCTTTCCATGGGAGGACATCTGACTCATGGTTCAGCCGTTAATTTTTCAGGAATTCAGTATAATGTTGTTTCTTATGGCGTACAACAGGAAACAGGTTTGATCGATTACGATCAAATGAGAGAAGTTGCTTTGAGAGAAAGGCCCAAAATGCTTATTGCCGGTTTTTCCGCTTACTCCAGAGACCTGGATTATGCAAAATTCAGAGAGGTGGCAGATGAAGTAGGTGCTACTCTGTGGGCTGACATTGCGCACCCGGCAGGTTTGGTTGCAAAGGGATTGCTGAATTCTCCATTTGAACATTGCCACGTAGTAACTACAACTACTCATAAAACACTAAGAGGGCCAAGAGGAGGAATGATCATGATGGGTAAAGATTTCGAAAACACGTATGGTCATAAGACACCTAAAGGAGAGATCAAAATGATGAGTCAGGTTTTAGATGGTGCAGTATTTCCTGGAATTCAAGGAGGACCTCTTGAACATGTGATTGCTGGTAAAGCAATTGCTTTTGGAGAAGCTTTGGATACTCAGTTTGAGACTTATGCAAAACAAGTTAAATCTAATGCTCAAGCTTTAGCAAAGGCAATGATCAGTAGAGGGTTTGATATTGTGAGCGGGGGGACAGATAACCACTTAATGCTTGTCGATCTTAGAAATAAAGGCGTTAATGGTAAAGAGACTGAAAAAGCATTAGTTCTGGCAGATATTACATGTAACAAAAATATGGTTCCTTTTGATGATAAATCACCATTTACTACATCTGGAATCAGACTAGGAACTGCAGCAATTACAACAAGAGGATTAAAAGAGCAGGATATGGAAACTATTTCAGAACTCATCTCCGAGGTTGTTGATAATATCAAGAATGAAGAAGTTATTGCATCTGTAAAAAAGAAAGTAAATGAATTAATGGAAGGGAAAGCTTTGTTTAATTACTAAATTTTACTTCAATTTAAATACTAAGAATGGGCACTTTGCTCATTCTTTTTTTATAATATATGGATAAGAAATCTTATACTTTTGAAGAAATCAAACAAAAGCTGGTTAACTATTGTGTTTATCAGGACCGATGTCATGCTGAAGTTGAACAAAAGATGAAAGAATTCATGCTGATCAACGAAGCTAAAGAGGAGATTCTTTTATATCTGATTCAGGAAAATTATCTGAATGAGGAGAGGTTTGTAAGAAGTTATATCAGGGGAAAGTTTTATATAAAGCACTGGGGGAGAAATAAGATTCGGATGAATTTAAAGCAAAAGCAAATTTCCGAAAAGCTTATTCAATCCTGCTTTAATGAAATAGATGAGGACGATTATTTTAAAACCCTTAAAAAGATGTTTGATGATCACTATTCCAAATCCAGTGGGCTGAAAGAGTACCAGAGAAAAACGAAAACAATCAGTTATTTAATAGGCAAGGGGTACGAATATGAAATAATCCTGCAGGTTCTTGAGAATTAATATATATGTAATTTACGTTCCGTTTATTTTCTGTTTAAAAAAAATAGCTTTGTTGAAATTTTAAGGATAATAAATTATAACAATTATACTGTGAATTGAGCTGTAGTTTTATATAAGACTTTTATATGTAATATCTTACATTGTTTTATTAAAAAAAAATTAAAATTTTAAAAGAAATTAAAGTAAGTGGCACGAAAAATGCATGTGGTTTGCAATATTTATATTTTGAAATTTATATCTGAAAAACAATGAAAATATGATATAAATAGCGTAAAAAGTATGGAGATTGTGTATAAATTTTTTTATAGACAATAATATGTGTTAGAAATAATTTTTATTGGAAATAGATAAAGTAGAAAAAAGAAATTAAACAATTGCATTAAAATTATGAATAATATCTATTACCTTTGCCCCGCTAATAAAATCACCTAATGTTGAATGAAAAAGTTGCATGAAGCTTTTAATGCTCTTTACAATGGCGATAACATTGTGAAAATCACGAAATTGAGATATATACCGAGATGGTTGGTTATCATTATCGATATTTTAATTATCTTTTTTTCAATTTTGCTTTCACGTCTTTTCTTAAGGAATCTGGATGTAAAAGTTAATTTTCCGGAATATGTTGTTCAGAAAAGGATTTTAGTAATTGGGATTAATATCCTGTTTATGTATGTCTTCAAAACCTATGCAGGTATTATAAGACATTCTACTTTCTTTGATTTTTTCAAGATTATACTATCATCAGGAAGTACATTGGTCAGTCTTTTGATTATCAATTACATTTCACAGATGGCCATGGGTACATCGCTCTTCCTGTATCCTAATCTGTTTTTGTATTTCCTTATTTCGGTATCCATCATGTTCTTTTTTAGGATGGTTACTAAGCAATTCTTTAATATGCTAATTGATATTAAAGGTGCTTCTTCTAAAGTAAGAATAGCAGTGGTAGGCGTTGGAGAGGCTTCTGTAGCATTGGCTCGCGCCATTATGCATAATCCTAACTATCCCTATCGATTACAAGGGTTTCTAACTGGAAGATCAGATTCAAACAGAGCCTTACTATTGGGCTACAAGATTTATAATAAAAATCAGTTTTTTAAAAGCGAAAAATTAATCAAGCAGTTTGATGCTGTATTGTTGATTAAGGAGATTATGACAAAGCAGGAAATCGAAGAATGGATGACCTTAGCTTTGGATAGTGGTTTAAGAGTGCTGAAGGCTCCGACACTTAGTAAGATGCGAGATAGTGATCTTGTTGGAGGAATCAGCCAGCTTCAGATTGAAGATTTACTGAATCGTAAACCTATAAAAATAGAGAGTGAAGACGTAAAAAAGAGACATTTTGATAAAAATGTTTTAGTTACAGGAGGTGCTGGTTCTATTGGAAGTGAAATTGTTAGGCAAGTTGCGCAGTTCAATCCTGCATTAATTGTAGTTCTTGATCAGGCAGAGTCCCCATTGTATGAATTGGAATTAGAGCTTCTGGAAAAATTTCCTGAGCAACGGTTTAAATTTGTACTGGCGGATATTTCTAACAGTTACAGATTAGAAAAAGTGTTTGAAGACTATCAGTTCTCAATGGTATATCACGCGGCTGCATACAAGCACGTTCCGTTAATCGAAGAAAATCCACATGAAGCTATTTTTGTAAATATCTTAGGGACAAAGAACGTTTCTTTATTATCGAAAAAGTATAAAGTAAACCGTTTTGTGATGGTTTCTACCGATAAGGCTGTTAACCCTACCAATGTAATGGGGGCGTCAAAAAGAGCAGCAGAATTGTTTGTTCAGTCTTTACAGAATTCACCGGGAAATACTACTAAGTTTATTACTACGCGTTTTGGGAATGTATTGGGATCAAACGGTTCGGTTATTCCTCACTTTAGAAAGCAAATAGAAAAGGGAGGTCCCGTTACGATTACTCACCCGGACATTATTCGTTACTTTATGACAATTCCTGAGGCATGTGAACTTGTACTTCAGGCAGGAACTATGGGTAATGGAGGAGAGATTTATGTATTTGATATGGGTGAACCTGTTAAGATTTTAGATCTTGCTAAAAGAATGATAAAACTATCTGGTTATACGCCAGATGTAGATATAAAAATTACCTTCATTGGTTTAAGACCGGGAGAGAAATTATATGAGGAACTTTTAAGTAATAATACTGTTACCATTCCTACACACCATGAAAAGATTTTGATCTCAAGAGATCCGATAATGGAATTCGATGAGGTGGATATGCTATGCAAGCAGATTATATTAGCTGCTGTTAAAAGAGATAAATTACAGGTAGTTAGAATTTTAAAAACTATTGTTCAGGAGTTTATAAGCAATAACTCCGAGTTTGAAATTTTGGATAAAGAACCATTAGTAGAAGACTAATTGAGTGCAATGAAATCAATGAATAGTTTGTAAAAAAATAATTATCCTATTTTTGTGGAAAAATTATCAGGAATGAGTTTAAAGTATTTTATTTATGGTGCTGTAAGTTTAGCAATGTTTTCTTGTGCAGCAAGGCAAGACATCAATTATATGAAAGACATTGATAGTATTACACTAGAAAATTCGATTAAAAATAGCAGGATTGATTTTCAGCCGGGAGATCAACTGATTATTACAGTTTCCGCAAAGGATATGGATGTAGTAAAGCCTTTTAATCAGAATTATTCTTCAGGTAGTACAGTTGCTCAATACACATTGCCTAGTTCCAATAATCTTCCTCAGCAGGTTCCGGCGTCCGGACCAACTTATGTCATAGATACCAATGGTGATATTGTTTTTCCTCAGATAGGAAAAATAAGTACTAAAAATGAAAATATTGAAACATTAAGAACTAAACTTACAGGGTTAATTTCAGAATATGTAAAAAACCCTATTGTAGACATCAAACTCATCAATTTTAAAGTTTCTGTTCTTGGGGAAGTTGCTAAGCCTGGAACTTATGTAATACCTGATGGAAATACAACTTTACTAAGTGCGATCGGTTTAGCAGGAGATTTAACTGCTTATGGAGTAAGAAATAATATTTTAATTGTTCGAAATGTTGATGGACAGATCAGTAAAGAAAGAATAGATCTTACAAGTGCTAATTTTATAAATTCTCCTTACTATTATCTTAAACAAAATGATGTAGTATATGTTCAACCAAATGCTAACAGGGAAAAAGCAGCAAGGGTAGATCCTAATACAGGGCTTTACATTTCTGTTGCCTCTGTAATTGCTTCAATAACTGTAGGGATATTGGCATTGATTAAAAATTAATAAAATAAAATTTTAGAATAGATTGTCACCAGCAGGTAAACATTAAATCACAAATTAGTAGAAAAAAATAGCTTGTTCGGAATGTAATCAATAAATAAAATTAAAGACAAGCGACAGTAGATTAAATAATATCATGAATAAAACTATTATTACTTACCTTATAATTTTGTCAGCGGTTTTGGCATCTTGCAAGCCTAAACAAAATATGGTATATATGGCACAGCATAATATGGAGGAGGAAGTGGCTAAAGCAAAATTTCAGGGGTTACATATACAAGAAAGTGATGTGCTTCTGATTCTCGTTTCTGCGCTTGATGAGATAGCAGTAAAACCATTTAACCTAAATACTGCAAATCGTGTTGGAAGTGAGTCTCCAAATGGTATAACTCAATATGTACAACCCAGTGAGTATATGGTAAATGAAGAAGGATATATTAATTTTCCTGTGTTAGGAAATGTTTATGCAAAAGGGATGACACAAATACAGTTAAAGCAGGAATTAGAGTCCCGTTTAAAAAGATATCTTACAGATCCTTTAGTTACCATTACTTTGAAAAATTTCAATGTTAGTGTTTTAGGTGAGGTTAAGCTTCCTGGCCAAAAAGAAAGTCCTACACAAAAGCTTAATATCTTTCAGGCATTAAGTCTTGCGGGAGATATGACAGATTTTGGAAATCGTACAAACGTAAAACTTATTCGTTCAGGAGACGATGGTTCGGATCAGGTTGTTAATTTAGACTTATCAAGATCGGATATAGTAAATTCACCTTACTACTACATGAAACAAAATGATGTTCTTTATGTAGAACCTGATCATAATAAGCAAATACAGGCAAACTCTAATCCAAATAGAGCTCTTACATTTCAAATTATTGCTTCAGCATTGGCAGCAGCAACCCTCGTTATTTCTTTAACCCGATAAACTAGAACATGCAGCATATAGAATTTCAGGAAAAAGAAGAAGTATTAGATATAAAGAAAATTATCGGGCAATATCTAAGAAAATGGCCCTGGTTTATTGGATCCATTTTAATGTTTATGATTGGAGCCTACATCTATCTAAGATATTCTATTCCTCAATATCAATCAAAAACTACTCTTAAATTTGATAAAAAGGAAACAGATCTTACTTCTGCACTTGCGGATTTGGATAATTTGGGGATAGGCTTAGGAAATGCTGATGAGATGAAAAGTGAAGTAGCTGTAGTTACATCCCGTCCAATACTTATGCAGGTTGTTAAAAACTTAAACCTAAGTGTTCAATACTTTAGTGCTGGAGAAATTAAGGATTCGGAATTATTTACACAGATACCGATTACAGGTAAAATACTTTCATTTAAAAATGAAAAGAAATTTAAATCTGCAGAATATAATGTTAGTGAAGTAGGTGATCATCAATTTACATTAATTGATGATAAGAAAGCTGAGTTTAAAGGAGAATTTGACAAACCTCTACATTTGAAGTTCGGAACAGTTATTCTACATAAAAATTCTGCAATTAAATTTCGTTCAAAATATATAATAGTATTTTGGAATCCGATTGAGAGAGTTAAAAAATTAGAGGAAAAGATTAAAGTAGATCTACCGGATCAAAAAGCATTGTTGATGGATATCAGTTTGATAGGTGGAGTTCCGGAAAAATCAGAAGCTATTCTAAATGAAGTCACAAAGCAATATAATTTGGATGGTCTGAGAGATAAAAATTTACAGGCAAAAAATACACAAGAATTTATTGATAAAAGGTTAGAGGTTATTACCCGTGATCTGTCTGGAGTAGAAAATCAAAAGGAGGATTTCCAGAATCGCAATCGTATCGTTGATCTTGAAATCCAGGCACAATTGGCACTTCAAAATACAAACGATAATACCAAAGCGCTTTTACAGCAACAAGCGCAGCTGGAGCTTTTGAACTCTTTAGCGCAAGAAGCTGCAAAAGGTGGAAACCAGCTTATGCCTTCCAATCTTGGACTCAATCTTTCACTGGAACAAGCTATTTCTCAATATAATACACTTCTTATTACCAGAAATAAAACACTAAAGCAGGCGACTAATGAAAACCCTGCTGTAGTGGAAATGAATAAAGAAATAGCTTCATTAAAAGAGATTGTTCGTGAGAATATTCGTCAGCAAAAGGAGACTGTGCAGGCAACTATATCACAATTTAATAATCAGATTGCAACAAGTAACGGACTTATTGAGAAGGTACCTGGACAATCAAAAGTGTATCGTGGAATAGAGCGTCAGCAGAATCTTAAGGAGCAACTATTTTTATTTTTATTACAGAAGAGAGAAGAAAATGCAATCAACTTATCTGTAAATGTTCCAAAAGCAAAAATTGTAAATCCCGCATTTACCGATGATATTCCCATATCACCTAAAAAGAGTATTGTTTTTCTGGGAGCTCTGTTCCTTGGAATACTGCTTCCCTTTGCCATATTTTATTTGTTCTTTATGTGGGATGATAAAATCTATAATCGTGACGATATTAAGGAGCGTTCTTCTTTAGGTATTTTAGCAGATATACCAACATTAAATGATAAAGAAAATCATTTAGTGCAAAAAAATGATTTTTCTGAATTAGCAGAATCTTTCAGAGTATTGGTTTCCAATCTTAAATTTGTGCTACCTGTTAAGGAATCAGCTAAAATTATTATGGTTACATCATCTGTTAAGGGAGAGGGAAAAACTTTAGTATCAGTTAATTTAGCACTTACATTAGGAAATAAAAATGGGCGGGCTCTACTTATTGGTTCTGATATCAGAAATCCGCAGATTCAGCGTTATGATAGTGAACCAGTGAAAAGAAAGGGGCTTACAGAATATCTATACGATGAATCAACTAATGTCCAAGATCTTATTCATACTTCAGATACCAATCCAAATTGTGATGTAATCTATGCTGGAAGTATTCCTCCTAATCCTCAGGAACTTCTTTCTAATGGTAGATACCAAAAACTTATCCACCAAATGGAATCACAATATGCATATATTATTATCGACTCTGCACCCCTTGTACTAGTATCGGATACTCTTAATATTGCAGATGTTGCGGATACAACTCTTTACGTGGTAAGGTCTGGGGTGTCAAGAAATGTATTAATAGATTTTACAAATGATTTAGTTAAAGATTCTAAACTTTCTAATGTATCCTTTGTTATTAATGATGTATCCAAAAGTGCTGGAGGTTATGGATATAATTATGGTTATGGATATGGATATACTAAAGATAAAAAGGAAAGCTGGTGGCAAAGATTATTTAAAAAATAATTTTGTTACTAAGCTATGGGATTAACAAGAGATATTATAATATTAGGAGTGACTTTTAGAAGGTACAATATTGATGGATACACAGATTAGAATTAGTATAATTGGTTTAGGATATGTTGGGTTACCATTAGCACGTTTATTTGCTACGAAATATCCAGTTGTTGGTTTTGATATTAACCAGAAAAGAATCGAAGAGTTAAATCACGGCACAGATCATACATTAGAAGTAGATAACAATATACTACAATCTGTCTTATCTAAAACAAACCCTTTTAAAGAGGCTTCAAACTCTAACATCTCACAAAAAGGATTGTATTGTTCATCAGAAGTAGATGATATTAAAGAAGCAAACATTTATATTGTCACAGTACCTACACCTGTTGATAAACATAACAGACCCGATTTAACACCATTATATAAAGCCTCAGAAACGGTAGCAAAAGTTCTGAAGAAAGGTGACATTGTTATTTACGAATCCACAGTATACCCCGGAGTCACAGAAGAAGAGTGTGTTCCAGTGTTAGAAAAAGTATCTGGTTTAAAATTTAATGAAGATTTTTTTGCAGGATACTCACCAGAACGTATAAACCCTGGAGATAAAAATCATACTGTAGAAAATATCTTGAAAGTAACATCAGGTTCTACAAAAGAAGTTGCAATTATTGTAGATGACTTATATAAGTCAATCATTAATGCTGGAACACATTTGGCTTCATCCATTAAGGTTGCAGAAGCATCTAAAGTTATTGAAAACTCCCAAAGGGATATTAATATTGCTTTTATAAATGAATTAGCTAAGGTTTTTTCGCTTATGAACATTGATACTAATGATGTTTTAGAGGCAGCTGGAACTAAATGGAATTTTTTACCCTTTAAGCCTGGTTTGGTTGGGGGGCATTGTATAGGGGTAGATCCTTTTTATCTAGCACAAAAAGCTCAGGAAATAGGATATTATTCAGAATTAATACTGGCAGCAAGAAGACTAAATGATTCTATGGGGGCATTTGTAGCCTCTCAGGTTATTAAGTTGATGATTAAAAGAGATATTAAAATAAAGGGTGCAAGAGTTTTAAACCTGGGTATCACTTTTAAGGAAAATTGTCCGGACATCCGTAATTCTAAAGTTATTGACGTTATTCAGGGATTAGAAGAATATGGTGTAGAAGTCACAACTTATGATCCTTGGGCAAAAAATGAGGAGGTCAAAGAGGAGTATGGATTTGAAATCATTAAAGATATTGAACAAATTAATGGTAGAATAAGCTCTCAAAAGTTTGACGCCATAGTACTTACTGTATCTCATAAGGAATTTTTAGACGTTGATTTATCAAAACTTTTAAAGGAAGAGGGAGTCATTTATGATGTTAAAGGCTTTTTAAGTCATTACGATTCTAGACTATAACCCTAAAAAATAAAATTATATTACTGTGCGGTAGATTAGCAAAATTAAAAATCGCACGTGTTTTTTGATGATTGTAACTTTAATATTAAGAGTTCATCATAGATTTATTAAAAAAAGAATGGGAAATTAACTTATGAAAATTAAAAATCTTATCATTTTTGGGACACGTCCTGAAGCTATAAAAATGGCTCCGTTGGTAAAAGAGTTTAAAAACAATGCTGATTTTGAAACCAAGGTTTGTGTGACTGCACAACATCGAGAAATGCTTGATCAGGTTCTGTCATTCTTTGATATCGAACCTGACTATGATTTAAATTTGATGAAACCTAATCAAAATTTATATTCATTAACAGCAGATATTATTACAGAAATGAAATCTGTTTTGGACGATTTTCAACCTGACTTTATTTATGTTCACGGTGATACTACAACCACTATGGCCGCAAGTATAGCTGGATTTTATTCCGGTGCAAAAGTTTGTCACGTAGAAGCTGGTTTAAGAACTCATAACAAACGATCTCCATTTCCAGAAGAAATAAACCGCCAGGTTACAGGACGTATTGCTGATTATCACTTTGCACCTACTGAGCAGTCAAAAAGCAATCTGATTTCGGAAAGTGTAGCTGAGAAAGATATCCTAGTAACCGGGAACACTGTAATTGATGCATTATTGGATAGCTCAGAAAGAGTTACGAAAATAGAAAACGATGAGATTGAATCTCTAAAAAATATTGTAGATACTAACAAAAGATTAATATTAGTAACCGGACACAGAAGAGAAAATCACGGACAAGGTTTTATTAATATTTGTGAAGCATTAAAGGAAATAGCGGTAGTAAATTCTGATGTTCAGATTATTTACCCTGTACATTTAAATCCAAACGTTAAAGGGCCTGTTTATGAAATTTTATCAGGAATAGATAATATTAAGTTAATTGATCCTTTAGCATACCCGGCTTTTGTTTGGTTAATGACACAATCATATATGATTATTACAGATTCTGGTGGCGTACAAGAAGAAGCTCCGAGTTTAGGAAAACCGGTATTAGTAATGCGTGATACAACTGAACGTCCTGAAGCTGTAGATGCTGGGACGGTAATTCTAGTAGGAACTAATAAAAACAAAATTGTTTCTGAAGCACAAAATTTACTGACAGATACCCAACGGTATCAAATGATGAGTGCCTTGCATAATCCTTATGGTGATGGAAAGGCATGTCAACGTATTGTCCAATTCATTAAACAAAATAGTAATATTTAAAATAAAAGTATGCAACCAAAAGTAGTAACGATAGGTTTAGGATATATCGGATTGCCAACATCCGCTTTAATTGCTAATAATAACATACCAGTACATGGAGTAGATATTTCTCAACATGTAGTGGATACCATTAATGCTGGTAAAATTCATATTGTAGAGCCGGATTTAGATGAAGCTGTGGCAAATGCAGTTAAAAATGGCTATTTAAAGGCGGACACAAAACCAGTGATTGCTGATACTTATTTGGTTGTCGTTCCAACACCATTTAAAGGAAATCATGAACCTGATATTTCATATGTAAAAGCAGCCACAAAGGTGTTGATCCCTCTATTAAAAGAGGGAGACTTGTATATTATTGAATCTACATCCCCTATTGGGACTACCGAAAAAATGATGGAATACATTTTTTCAGAGCGTCCGGAATTGGAAAATAAAATTTATTTGGCTTATTGTCCAGAAAGAGTACTTCCTGGCAACGTAATGTATGAACTGGTTCATAATGATCGTGTAATTGGAGGTGTAAATAAAGAATCTACCGAAAAAGCACTTGAATTTTACCGTCAATTTGTTAAGGGAGACCTTCATCCGACAAATGCTAGAACTGCAGAAATGTGTAAGTTAACTGAAAACTCCTCTCGAGATGTTCAGATTGCATTTGCTAATGAATTATCATTGATTTGTGATAAAGCAGGTATTAACGTATGGGAACTAATTCAATTGGCGAACAAACATCCACGTGTAAACATATTACAACCAGGTTGCGGAGTAGGAGGACATTGTATAGCTGTTGATCCGTACTTTATTGTTGCTGATTTCCCTATGGAATCTCGTATCATCGCGCAAGCCCGTGCAACTAATAATTATAAATCATTCTGGTGTGCTGAAAAAATTAAGACAGCACGTTTAGAATTCGAATTAAAACAAGGGCGTCAACCTTCTATAGCTATTATGGGACTTGCTTTTAAACCCAATATTGATGACTTGAGAGAATCTCCAGCTATTCATATTGCAGAAAGGGTATTACAAGATTCAGGAGATGCTGACTTGTTTATTGTTGAACCTAATGTACAAGAACACAAGATTTTTAAATTAACAGATTACAAAGATGCAGTAAAGAAGGCGGATATCATTGTTTTCCTTGTTGCTCATAATGAATTTAAGAAGTTGGAAATTGCTGACGATAAAATCGTAATAGATTTTTGTGGCGTTAAATTATAATCATTAATATTTAATGATAAAAATTAAAAATCTTATTAACGATTTTAAAAAAAATACGCTTATAAAAGGTATTTTTTGGTCTTTCTTAGGAGTAATAGCCTCTAAAGGATTAGGCTTTCTAGCAATGTTTTTTGTTGCAAGAGAATTGTCCGTAGCTGATTTTGGTAATATAGGGATTCTACAATCCTATATTACCACTTTTTCATTGCTAAGTCTTGCAAGCTTTGGAGTTACTGCCACTAAATACATTGCTATAAATCTTCATGAAAATAAGAGAAAAACAAGTGAAATATTTTCTTTAGTACGATTATCTTCTTTTTTACTAGCCATACTTGTGTTAGTGTTTTCTTTATTTTTTAATAAGGAGCTTTGTGTATTATTGACAGGTAAAGAAGAAATATGGCAACCTATGTTGTATTGTTCTATTGCTATTTTATTTTCTTCTCTAAATGGTTTGCAAACCGGTGCATTGGCAGGATTTGAAAACTTTAAATCCATTTCTATAATTAATATTGTAAATGGATTATTATCCTTTCCTTTAATTATTATACTAACGGAAAGATATGGAGTGAATGGATTTGCTTTTGCGCTTCTGATCACAAACTTTTCTATATGGCTATGTTCCGCGATATTACTAC
This sequence comes from Chryseobacterium sp. LAM-KRS1, assembly GCF_013184525.1. Taxonomy (GTDB): domain Bacteria; phylum Bacteroidota; class Bacteroidia; order Flavobacteriales; family Weeksellaceae; genus Chryseobacterium; species Chryseobacterium proteolyticum. Next base: position 185,308 of record NZ_JAAOIZ010000003.1, on the reverse strand, counting down.
GAAGAGTATGCAAAGAACATGGAATATGGTTTTCTCTTGACAATATAAAATCAAATTTTGATATTATACTAAAATTTAGCTTACCTGCATTCATTAGCAGTTTAATGGTTAACCCAATTATTTTAATTTGTAATAGTATATTAATAAAGAGAAATCATAATGGTTTATACGAAATGGGGATTTTTAATGCCAGCAATAACTACTCACAAATTTCAATGATTTTATTGAGTATTATTGGACAGGTTTTTTATCCTTACGCTATGAAAAACTTTGGAAATGGAAATAAAAAGTTTGAATTTCTAAATATAATCCATCCGATGTTTTTTGGTTTAATTATATGTCTGCCAACTGTTTTTTTACCTGAGGTGTTTTCCTCTTTATTTGGATCACAGTATCATAACAATGATATGTATATTACGACAATATTAGTTTCTATATTTACTATTATAAATTCACAAAAACAGGGTATTGCCAGAAATTTTGCTGCAGGTAATTTCATGTGGTTTAGTGTTTTTAGTAATGGTTTCTGGGGTATTACGGCAATAGCATTCAGTTACTTACTTGTTGATTATGGAGCCATTGGCAGAGGAGTTGCCTTTGTGATTGCTTATTTTTTAAACACCGTATTATTTATTCCTTATTTTATTAAAAATAAACTGGTAAATAAGAAACTGGTGCTAACATGGTATAATCTATTATACTTTGGAATTGTACTTGGGGGGCTTTTTCTTTTTAAAATGAATGTCTCCGTAATTATTAGAGTGGTTTTATTGGTGGTGAGTTTATTATTGGTATTACTTACAATTAAGCGGTGGTATAATGTTTATATAAAGAATTGAACAAATGCAGAGAAATAGAAAAATCGACATATTAATTAAAGGAGCGTATGGAGATGCGAATGTAGGTGATGATTTATTGTTAGAAATGACTTTGGATCTACTTTCTCATGTTAATCGAAATATAGATGCAAAGATTGTTTGTAAAAAGGAAAAATATATTAAACAGCAATTCAGCAATGCCAAATTTCTAAGTTTAGCAGCATCTCGTTTTGAGTCAGCTGATGTTTATATTTTAGGTGGTGGAACCCAGTTCTTTTCATTTGAAAAGTCACAAAGAGACATATCATTAAGCTCCAGATACCAACTTTATTTTAATCTTTTATTAAAAGAACCATCTTTGTTGATCAGCTTTTTAACTTCAAAAGGTAAAAAGAAAAAAGATATCAAATTAAAACTGGCTTTAGGAATAGGGCTTGGACCTTTTGGTACAGAGAAGGATGAAGTTAATGTTAAGAATGACTTGGCATTGTATGATAAAATTTATTGCAGAGATAGTATTTCATTGCAATATTTAGAAAAATGGGATTTAAAAAACAGGCAATTTGGAGCAGATCTATGCCTAACGGACTTGTTCAAGAATAAATATCCATTAAATCATGAAGCCACTAAAGAAGACAGGCTAAAGCTTGGAGTAGTACTTAGAGATTGGCCTCATAACAATACAGGAGAACTCATTAACAGTAAAATCTTTAATTGGTTACCTGAACAAAAAGATTTCGAGAGAAATTTATTCATGTTTTCTGAATCAAAAGATGATGTATTAATTCAACAGGTTAAAAAAAGATCTGATTTAGGAATAAGGAATCTCATTATCTGGCACCCCTTAAAGTACAAATTTGTAGAGTTTTATGTGTATTTAAATGAATGTGATATTTTAATTACATCTCGTTATCATGCTGCAATTTTTGCTCTTAATCTGGGAATACCAACTATATGTTTAGGAATTGATCCAAAACTAAAAGCGCTTTGTGACGAAGTTAGTGGATTTTATTATTGGAATCCTGAAGAAGAAATCTCTGTTCTGGATAAATACATACAAAATATAAAAGGTAATTATCAGCAACATCAAGAGAATATAAGAAATAGCTATAAAACTCTTAATGCCAGAGCAAACGCAATGGTGGAAGATGTATTGAATGTTTTAAGAAATTTTGAATAATGTCAAAGAAAGTACTTTTTATTGCACCCAGTTCATATCCGGTTAATTCTCCTGAAGCTATTGTTAACATTAAGCTGCTGGAATTATTAAGTAATAATGGATATAAAATCGACCTCATTTCTAAAAAAATAAAATGGAGTAATTATCCTTCCACTCAGTCTTTAGAAGATTTAAATGTCAAAATTAATAGAAGTATCGTTGTAGAAGTAGATAACAAATTTACCTTAAAAACACTATTTCAGCATTTATACGTTTATTTTTTGTTTGGAACAGTATTTAAAGGAGCTCACTGGGCCTATGAAGTCATTTTTAATAATAAGTCATTTTTTAAAAATGAAAAATACGATTATGTTATTACAAAAGATACGCCTAGTTTTTTAATCGGATATTATCTTAAAAAGAAACTGGGGTTAAAATGGATTTCTACATGGAATGATCCGTATCCGCCACTTAAATATCCAGTTCCTTATGGTGGAGGATTAGATGCCAAGATGTCGTTTTATAACAAAGGTATTATTACTATAATGGATTTTGCAGATAAGCATATTTTCCCTAATGAACGGTTAAGAGATTACATGTTGAATTATCTTAATCCCGATAAGTCAAAGACTGTAATAATTCCTCATTTGGCATATGAGCCAATTATTGGAAAAAAAGAAAACAACGGGAAGTTAAGATTAATTCATTCTGGAAATGTTCGATCTCCGCGTGATCCTAAGATTGTTGTTCAGGCATTTGCCAAGTTCATTGCAGAAAGTGGTGCAAAAGATATTACTCTTGATTTTATAGGAATATTTGATAATGATTTGAAGGAATTAATTAAAAATGTGGAAGGTAACAATCAAATCAATCTGTTACCTCCTGTAGAATACAAAAAGAGTTTAGAACTTTTAAAAGAGTACGATGTAGCGTTAATAATTGAAGCACCTTGTGATGAAGGTATTTTTCTGCCTACTAAAGTTGGTGATTATATGTCTCACAATACGCCGATATTTAGCATTAGTCCTTCAATTGGTGTTTTAAATGATCTTTACCAAAAAAATGATGTACAATATTTTGCGGATATTAGTGATCAGAGTATGATATATAATGAATTTAAAAAAATTTATAATGATTATAAAAATGGCCAACTAAAAAATAGTAGCTTTAATCACACTTATGGTAAAGAGTATATTTTGAATTTATATAATACATTATAATGCTTTTCTATATTGTAACATTCTTGTTGTGTATCATTATGGATAATCTACCCGATAGAAAACATATATTGGGTAAGAAGCTATTTCTTGTATGGATATATATATTTTTATGTTTTGGCTATACTGTTGGAACAGACTGGAGACATTATGAAGACTTATATAATTTTGCTACAGATAAAGACCTTTTAAGAAGAGATTATGAGCAGGGATTTTATTATCTCATATACTTGATACGACATATTATACCTGATTTTTGGTTGTTTCTTGGACTTGTAAAATGTCTCTATTTATATTCAGTTATAAAATTCATAAAAAGATTTATTAAAGGTGAGTTTTTACCGATTGGGATTATGCTTAATTATAACCTCCTTTTTATGCTGATTGATAATCCTTTAAGGTTTATGTGTGGGTCAGTTATATTAGTTTGGAGTACAGTATATTTACTGGATAAGAAGTATGTTAAATTTATTATTGTTGCATTATTAGGACTTTTATTTCACATTTCATTAATTGCTCCAATTTTATTATCCTTACTAGTTGTATTTAGGAAAAAAATGATATATCGGTCAAATGTTACTTTATCAATTTGGTATATTATAGCTTGTATTATAGGTTTTTTTCCACAAATTTTAAATGAGTTTTCAAATTATTTTGCCTCTTTGTTTCCAACAATAGCATATAAGTTATTAAATGTTTATGTAGCGGAATCTAATAACGCAATATTCACTATTGGTTCATTGATTATGTTTTTCTTATTCTTCGTTTTGTTACGTTATAGAAAAGCAATTTTAAATAATCCTCATGGTGATATACTGTATTTTTTTGCATTATTATACATGTATTTATTTAGGATTTTATTGATCTTTCCAACAGGCTTTAGAATTACTTTATATTTTGGACTATTTTTTGCCGTTTGTTTAGCAATAATTATAAAATCTGCAAATTTCAAAATTAAATACTCTCTTTATCTATTAATAGGCTTAACTATTTTTAAAACAATTTGGAGTAGTTATCAATATCTCCCTTATACCAACAGTATATATCATATTTTGTCATCAGATCACCTACCAAAAAGTTATAGAAGCAATCTCAATAAGAATGCATATCACAAACGTACAGGAGAGACAATAAAAGAGAAAAGTATAAATATACCAGATTAAACGTTTATAAGAAATAATTAAATTTTATAACAATGCAAACAACAAAATACTTAAAATTAAACAGTCCATTGTTATTTTTAATAACAATCATATTGTTGGTATTTTCAAACAGAATGTATGGGCAACAACCTAAATTATACATAGGAATGACCGGCCTGAATCAATTGCAGGAGACATACATTAAACAGAATGGGTTAGAAAAAGCAATTATCTTTTATCAAAAAGATGTTACAACAGATGGAAGTAATCTTGATGTTGAATTATTTACAAAGAATATTAATGATAAGACATCTGCTGGAAGTACTGGGATTGCAGTTATTGATTGGGAAGGTCCTGCCATTAAAGCAATTTCAGGTTCTGATGATAAAAGTGCCAATTTGGCTATCCAGCAGTTCGTTAAAGCTGTTGAAACAGCTAAGAAACTTCGTCCCAATTTAAAATGGGGGTTTTATGGATTACCTGTTAGAACCTTCAAAGGAAACAGTAGTGGATGGAAAGATGTAAATGCGAGGCTGGCTCCGGTTTTTAACGCTGTAGATATTATAGCTCCTTCTTTATATATGTATAATGCTAATCCAAGAGTATATAATGCCCGATCTCCAATATTAGAAGTGGGAAGTGGGGATTATTTATATACTAACCTTGATTATGCTTTAGAGGTAGGTAAAAAGTACAATAAAGACGTTTATCCATTTATATGGCAAAAGAGAAATTCAGGAAACTCCAATATGGCGATGTCACTTATTCCAATCGATATTTTTAAAAATTATTATAAGATGATCACCTCTCGTGTTTCTTCCGGGAAAAAAGTAAGTGGTGTAATATGGTGGGATAGTCAAAAGTATTTTTATTTAAATAGACAAAAATACCCAGCACTTCAGAAAGAATATTCAAATGTAAAAGACGTTGAACAATATGATTTAGATGTTTTTAAAACATATTATAATGCAACTAAATAATTCTAAATTTTAAACCAATAGAGGGCATTTCGGATTAAATTTTCCGATGAATAATATTAAAAAAATATGAAAACCAAAGTTTTAATCATTTACAACAAAGTATGGTCTTATCGAGAAAGAATTTTTGAACTGATCAATGAAGAGTTTGACCTAACTGTTGCCTATTCTGATGAGAAATTTAAAAATAAAAAGTTTTCTTTTAAAACAATGTATCTGCCCGTTAAAAAAGCAGGACCTTTTGAGCTTCATAAAGATAATTTGTACAATATTGCATCTCAATATGATGTGGTAATTGGATTATCTAATCTCAGATGGATTAGTCTTATGTTACTTTGCTTAAGAAGAAATAGAAAATATAAGATTGGATATTGGGGAATCGGAGTGACTGCTTCATATGAAAATAGTTTTGACTCTAAAACGACATGGGATAAATTTAGGTACTATATTTCAAGAAAATCTGATTTTACGCTATTTTATAGTTCTTATCCGTTGGAAAGATATATAAAAGCAGGAATTCCTGAAGAAAAACTGTTTGTGGCTCATAATACTACAGAAGTTGAAAATGTAATTAAATCAGATGTTAACAATAAAAAAGATTTTCTTTTTGTTGGAACATTGTATCCGCAGAAGGGAATAGGAGAGTTACTTGAAGCATATTATCTATTGTACACAAAAAGGAACGATTGCCCTAAATTATTAATTGTAGGAGATGGCCCGGAAAAAGAGAAAATTATAGAATTTATTAAGGAAAAGAACATAGCGGATAAAATTGTATTGTTTGGAAGTATTTATGATGCTAAAGAACTTTCTAAAATATTTGCTGAATCCATCGCATGTATATCACCTAATCAGGCAGGTTTATCCGTTCTAAACTCTATGGGTAATAGTACTTCATTCGTAACGAGAGAGGACGCTATTACGGGAGGTGAAATTTTTAATATAAAAAATAAATATAACGGTATAATATACAAAGAGCAGGAGAACTTGGCAGATGTAATGGAATGGATTATCAATAATAATGAGCAAGTTCATAAAATGAATGAAAATGCATATAACCATTACATCAATAATAGAACTCCTGAAATGATGGCCAATGAAATTAAAAGAGCTATTAATAAATCTTTAAGCTAAATCAATGAAAGGGATAATCCGACAACTATACAGAGACTTAAAAATGAGATTTTTTAGATTATCTTATGGACTCAAAAATGTACATAAAACATTTTATATGGGGGGAAAGTCAGAGATATCGGGAGACCTGCAAGCCGGAGAATACTCTTACATCGGACCAGGGTGTGTAATCTATCCCAAAGTTAAAATCGGGAGATATACAATGCTGGCTCCTCAAGTTAAGATTGTTGGAGGAGATCATTACTATAAGAATCCAAATAAACCAATCATTTTTTCTGGTAGAGAAGCAGAATTAGAGACCATAATAGGAGATGACGCATGGATTGGGTATGGTGCTTTTATAAGCAGAGGTGTTAAAATTGGTAATGGAGCAATTATTGCTGCTTACTCTGTTGTTACAAAAGATGTAGAGCCATATACAATTGTTGGAGGTTCTCCAGCTAAGTTTATTAAATATAGATTTACTGAAGAAGAAATTGATGAGCACAAAAAAATGCTAAAAGAAAATTTAGAAATAACGATTAACGACTATACAAAGTAATGCAAGGAATTAAAGATAAAGTATTATTAATAACAGGCGGTACAGGATCTTTTGGAACTGCTGTTTTAAATCGATTTTTACAAACGGATCATTTTAAAGAAATCCGTATATTTTCTCGTGATGAGAAAAAACAAGATGATATGCGTAACCTATATAAAAATGAAAAAATAAAATATTATATAGGTGATGTAAGAGACTATAATTCTGTAGAACCGGCAACAAGAGGAGTGGATTATATTTTTCACGCTGCTGCATTGAAACAGGTTCCTTCATGTGAATTTTTCCCTATGCAGGCTGTAAAAACTAATGTAGAAGGAACTCAAAATGTTATTCTTGCCGCTGCAGCAAACAAAGTTTTAAAGGTTATTTGTTTATCAACAGATAAAGCTGCTTACCCTATTAATGCAATGGGAATATCCAAAGCTATGATGGAGAAAGTAGCAGTAGCAGAAGCTCGTAATTTAAAAGATACTACAGTTTGCTTAACACGCTACGGAAATGTGATGGCTTCCAGAGGATCTGTTATTCCTTTATTTTTAAATCAAATTCAAAAGGGAGAGCCCATAACAATTACAGATCCCAATATGTCTCGTTTTTTCATGTCCTTAGAAGATGCTGTAGATCTGGTATTATTTGCTTTTGAAAATGCCAATCCGGGGGATCTCTTTGTAAACAAGGCTCCTGCAGGTAGTATTGGAGATTTAGCAAAAGCACTAATTGAATTGACAGGTAAAGAAGTCCCTGTTAAGATTATTGGGACACGTCATGGTGAAAAGCTTTACGAAACACTATGCACTCGTGAGGAAATGATCAAAGCAGAAGATATGGGGGATTTTTACCGTATTCCTGCAGATAATCGTGATTTGAACTATGCGAAATACTTCTCTGAAGGAGAAGAAGATATATCCAGAATAGAAGACTATCATTCTCATAATACAGAACAACAAGGTGTAGAAGGTTTAAAAAAATTGATATCTACTCTTCCGCTAATAAGGAAAGAAGTTTTTGGAGAGGATGTTATGCAATATCCTTAGAATTTATCAATTAAAATTAGAGTTCAAACAATTATCAAAATATAGTTGATGATATTAAAAGGAAACAGGCACGAAGATATAAGAGGCATTATAACCTATAACAATGAGTTTGATGCTACGAAAATTAAACGTATTTATACAATAGAAAATCACTCAACTGAATTTGTCAGAGGGTGGCAGGGGCATAAAATTGAACAACGTTGGTTTGCTTGTATGAAAGGGAAATTTGAAATATCTGTTATCGTAATAGATGATTTTGACAATCCTTCAACAAATGCGAAAATAAATAAATATATACTTTCTTCAGAAGCCTTAACCTATCTGCATATTCATGCTGGTTGTTTAACTGCTATCCAAAGCTTGGAAGAAGAAAGCAAACTGCTTGTCTTAGCTGATTATGAATTGGGTGAGATTGAAGATGAGTATCGGTTTGAATTAAATTATTTTAAATAAAGTAATAATCTTAAACAATTAATAACAGATAACCAATATTTGTTTTAAAAATAATTAAATGAAAAAAGTTGGAATTACTGGACAAAATGGCTTTGTTGGTCGTCACTTATATAATACTTTAGGATTATTTCCAGAGGAATTTGAGCGCGTTGAATTTAAAAAAGAATTTTTTGAAAGTCAGGAGAAGCTAGATGATTTCGTTTCTAAATGTGATGTTATTGTTCATTTAGCGGCGATGAACCGTCATGAAAGTGAGCAAGTGATTTATGAAACCAATGTAGCCCTAGCTCAAAATTTAGTAAGCTCATTAAAGCGTACAAATTCCAGGGCGCATGTCCTGATCTCATCTTCAACACAAGAGGAAAGAGATAATTTGTATGGCAAATCAAAACGTGAGGGTAGGGAAGCAATTATCAATTGGGCGAAGGCAAATGATGGTAAAGTAACAGGTTTGATCATTCCAAATGTTTTCGGAGCTTTTGGCAAGCCTTTTTATAATTCATTTGTTGCTACATTCTGCTATCAATTAACACATGGAGAAACGCCCAATATTGCAAACGATGGTGAAGTTAAACTAATTTATGTTCAGGAACTTGTTGATCGTATTATTAAAGAAATCCGTTCAGGACAAAGTACCGAAGAACTTTTTATAGAAGCTACTGCGTCCAGAAAAGTATCTGAGGTGTTGGAGCTGCTTAATCAATTCAAAAGTTTGTATTTTGAGAATGGTGAGATTCCTGCTATAAAGGATTCTTTTGAACATAATTTATTTAATACTTATCGTTCTTATATTGATTATAAAACGCACTACCCGGTAAAGTTTATCCAACATACAGATCCCAGAGGTGCTTTTGTTGAAATCATCCGGTTAGGCATCGGAGGGCAATGTTCATTTTCAACTACAGTGCCTAATATCACAAGAGGAAATCATTTTCATACTAGAAAAATCGAACGTTTTGCTGTAATTAAAGGAAAAGCATTAATTCAGCTAAGAAAAATAGATTCTGATGAAGTCCTTGATTTTTATCTGGACGGGTCGGATCCTGCATACGTGGATATGCCGATATGGTATACCCACAATATTAAGAATATTGGTGAAGAAGAATTGTACACTATTTTCTGGATCAATGAAGCATATAATCCAGAAGATGCCGACACCTATTTTGTAGAAGTTTAAAATATTAATTAATGAAAAAATTAAAAGTAATGACGGTTGTTGGAACACGACCGGAAATTATTAGATTATCAAGAGTATTATCCGCTTTGGATGCATCTGAAGCAATAGAACATATCATCGTTCATACGGGTCAGAATTATGACTATGAACTTAATCAGATTTTCTTTGACGATCTGGGATTAAGGAAACCTGATTATTTTTTGGAAGCAGCTGGCAAAACAGCAACAGAAACTATAGGAAATATCCTTATTAAAATAGATCCTTTGCTGGAAGAGCTAAAACCAGAGGCTTTCCTTGTTCTTGGAGATACGAACTCCTGCTTGTGTGCAATTCCTGCAAAAAAAAGACACATTCCTATTTTCCACATGGAGGCAGGGAACAGGTGTTTTGATCAAAGAGTACCTGAAGAAACCAATCGTAAGATTGTAGATCACACAGCTGATGTGAATCTTACATATTCGGATATTGCAAGAGAATATTTATTGCGTGAAGGACTACCTGCTGACAGAATTATTAAAACAGGGTCGCCAATGTACGAGGTACTGAATCATTATCTCCCTGAAATAAATGCTTCCGATGTCCTTGAAAAGCTTAACCTTGAAGAAGGAAAATTCTTTGTAGTATCTTCTCATCGTGAAGAAAATATTAATTCTGAAAAAAACTTCAGAGGACTTATAGATTCATTAAATGCCATTGCAGAACATTATCAGTATCCTATCATTGTTTCTACTCATCCAAGAACCAGAAATATGATTGATAAGATGAAAATAGAGGTTCGTCCTGAAATTCAGTTTTTAAAACCGCTTGGTTTTCACGATTATAATGCTCTTCAAAAACGTTCTTATGCTGTATTATCAGACTCAGGAACAATTTCAGAGGAATCTTCAATTCTTAACTTTAGAGCTCTCAACATACGTCAGGCTCATGAAAGACCCGAAGCTATGGAAGAAGCCAGTGTAATGATGGTAGGCTTATCTCCGGAGCGCATCATGCAAGGGCTTGTGCAGGTACAACAACAGAGTATTGGGCAGCAACGTAATTTCAGACCTGTTGCCGATTATTCGATGCCTAATGTATCTGAAAAAGTAGTAAGAATTATCATCTCATATACGGATTACATCAAGAGAGTAGTTTGGAGCGAAGAATAAACTTATGAATATTCTTATAATAACACAGTATTTTTATCCGGAAAATTTCAAAAGTAATGACCTCGCTTTTGAACTAAAAAAGAAAGGTCACGATGTTACTGTATTGACGGGACTTCCCAATTATCCTGAGGGTAAGATCTTTGAAGGGTACGGTGTTTTTAAAAATAGAAAACAAATTGTTAACGGTGTAAAAGTAATAAGATCACTACTTCTTCCCAGAGGGAAAGGAGGCGGAATACGGCTATTTATCAACTATTATAGTTTTGCTGTTTTTGCTTCGATTAAAGCCTTTTTAATGGGTTTTAATAATAAGTTTGATGCTATTATTGTACACGAACCGTCTCCAATAACACAGTATTATCCTGCTCTTCTCATGAATAAAATATGGAAGACACCGGTTTATTTCTGGGTTATGGATCTATGGCCTGAAAGTTTATCCATCGCGGGTGGAGTAAAAAACAAATGGATATTGAATTATTATGAAAATGTTATCAAAAGATTTTATAAGAATTCAGAGAAAATTTTGATTACTTCCCAGGGATTTAGAAAGTCAATTAATCAGAAAGGAAATTTTGATGACAAAATCATTTATTTTCCTAACTGGGCAGAAGATACGATATCAGAAGGGAATAAAGATTTTTCCATTCCATCCTTACCCGATGGATTTAAAGTGATGTTTGCTGGAAATATCGGAGAAGCACAGGATCTGGACAATATTGTAAAGGCAGCTTTGGAACTCAGAGACAAAAAGGATATTAAATTTATACTGGTAGGAGATGGCCGGAAAATGCCTTTCGTAAAAGAATTTATAGAAGAACATCAGTTACAGGAAACGGTTTTTACAATGGGTAGGTTTCCTGTAGAAGCAATGTCCAGTTTTTTTGATAAAGCTGATGTGATGCTTGTTACTCTGAAAGATGATCCGATATTTAACCTTACAGTGCCTGCGAAATTACAGGCCTACATGAGTGCTTCCAAACCTGTTATTGCAATGCTGAATGGAGAAGGGGCAGATAATGTCAAAGAGGCCGATTGTGGGTTTACAGTTTCTGCGGGAGATTATCAATCGCTTGCAAATACCATTTTAAAGGCTTCCGGTTTATCAAAAGAAGTACTTACGCAATTAGGAGAAAATAGCAGGAGGTATTATGAGGATAATTTCAGAATGTCCAGTTGTATATCCAATTTAGAAAATATCATCAAAGGAAAATAATATCCTTTGTCAGATTAAAAAATATAGTATGAATATAACGATCACCGGTGCATCTGGGTTTGTAGGTAAAAACCTTTCAACGTTCTTAGAATCAAAGGATCATCATGTTACTTCCTTATCTCTCCGAAATGAAAATTGGAGAAATGAATTTCCTATGAATGGTGATGCAATAATCCATCTCGCAGGGAAGGCACATGATACATCCAACACTTCTGATGACCAGGAGTATTATAAAATAAACAGGGATCTGACAATTGAATTATTTAACAAATTCTTAAACTCAGAAATTAAAGAGTTTTTTTACTTTAGCTCAGTAAAAGCTGTAGCAGATAGAGTAGATCATGTTTTAACTGAAGAAGCTGAAGCAAACCCTTATACTCCATATGGGAAATCCAAGAAAGAAGCTGAAGAATATATTTTTAATCAATCTTTACCAGAAGGGAAAAAAATATATATTATTCGTCCATGTATGATCCATGGTCCCGGAAATAAGGGGAATCTGAATTTATTGTATAAAGTGGTAAAAAAAGGATTACCATGGCCTTTAGCTGCATTTGGGAATAAGAGGTCCTTTTTAAGTATTGATAACCTCAACTTCCTTGTCAATGAAATCCTCATGAATAAAAATGTATCCTCAGGGATTTATAATTTCGCAGATGATGATGCTATATCGACAAATGATCTCATCAGGACAATTAATTCTGCAGTAAATAAAAAAGCAAAGTTGTGGAGTATATCTAAAACAATGATTGAAGGAATGGCTAAATTGGGGGATAAATTACATTTACCCCTAAATTCAGAACGCTTAAAAAAGCTTACGGAATCTTATGTCGTTTCCAATCAGAAGATAAAAACAGAGCTAAAAATTAAATCTTTGCCTGTAACAGTTCAGGAGGGATTAACAAAGACCATTCAAAGTTTTAATATTTAATTAAAATCAACTTTTAAACATTTTATTATAATGATACGCGTACTTGATTTCTTGTTCTCTTTTTTTGGAATTCTATTCTTATGGCCAATAGGGGTAATATTGTATATTATCGGTTTATTTGACACCGGCTCTCCTATATTCTTCCAGGAAAGAGTGGGGAAGCAAAAAAGGCCATTTAAATTAATGAAGTTCAGAACGATGCATGTGAATACAAAATCTGTAGCAACGCATCTTTCAAGTACATCTTCTGTAACTAAATTCGGAGGATTTTTACGTAAGTCTAAGCTGGATGAACTTCCTCAGCTTATTAATGTTTTAAAAGGGGATATGAGTCTTGTAGGTCCTCGACCTAACCTTTTTAATCAAACAGATTTGATTGAAGAGAGAGATAAAAGAGGGGTTTATAATTTCCTTCCTGGGATCACAGGTCTGGCTCAAATCAACGAAATTGATATGTCAACACCGGTTGAATTGGCAGAAAAAGACGCTGAAATGCTTAAAAATCTAACGGTATCGGATTACTTAAAATATATTTTTGCCACAGTTGGTGGAAAAGGTCAGGGAGACAGGATCAAAAAATAAATCTATTTTACTAAAAAAATACTAGTATTTCCATAAGTGAAAAAATGAATGTCAAAATTCAGTAGGAAAAGTTATATTTGCTTCTCAATAACACACGATGCACGATAAAATTTGGCTTTCCCCTCCTCATCTTTCAGGAAATGAATTGGAATTCATTGATGATGCTTTTCAGAAAAACTGGGTTACCTCAATAGGCAATAATATTGATGAATTTGAAAATGATCTAAGGAGCTTTCTTGGAGGCAATATTGAAGTTTGTGCCCTGAATTCTGCTACTTCAGCAATACATTTGGCTCTTATGCTTTTAGGGGTAGGTAATGAGGATGATGTTTTGACCTCAACTTTCTCTTTTGTTGCTTCAGCCAATCCGATTATCTATTGTAATGCCAATCCTGTTTTTATTGATAGCGAACCGGAAACATGGAATATGTGCCCTGATACCTTGGAAGAGGCTATTAAAGACAGACTTTTACAAGAAAAAAAAATCAAAGCTATTATTGTTGTACACCTTTATGGAATGCCTGCCAAAATGGATGAAATTTTATCTATTGCAGAAAAATATAAGATCCCGGTGATAGAAGATGCTGCGGAATCACTTGGATCCAGATATAAAGGTAAACCTTGTGGTGGCTTTGGTCAATTTGGTATCATATCCTTTAATGGGAATAAAATTATTACAACATCTGGTGGAGGGACATTGATATGCCATTCTAAAGAAGATAAGAATAAGGCGATATTTTTGTCCACACAGGCCAGAGATGATGCTCCTCATTATCAGCATTCAAGTACAGGATATAATTATAGAATGAGTAATATTATTGCAGGAATAGGACGTGGACAAATGAAAGTTCTAAATGATAGGATTCAGGCAAGAAGAGGTATTCATAATTTTTATACTGCTCTATTTGAAAATATAGACGGAGTTGATGTTTTTACAGAACCTAATGAAGATTTCTACTCGAATCATTGGCTATCTGCAATCACAATAAATTCTGAAAAAACGGGAAAAACAAGAGAGGATTTACGTCTCGCTCTTCTTAATGATAATATAGAATCAAGACCACTCTGGAAGCCTTTGCATTTACAGCCTGTCTTTTCAAACTTTCCATATTATGGAAGACAAACAGCTGAGAACCTCTTTAATTCGGGGCTTTGTTTACCTTCCGGATCTAACCTTTCCATTGAGCATAAAGAAAGGATTGCTAGAGTTTTAAAAGATTTTTTCAAGCACAGTTGATTCTAAAATATGTCACAGTCATTGTATGTAAACTCCAGGTGAATATTTTTTTAATAAAGCGGTACACTTTGCTTATTTTTCTCATATTAGAGACATATTTCATATATTTGTAATGAATCCAGAGATTGTGAAAAAATACCCTATTTGGAAGATGTTGATGGACTACAGCATAGCTTTTTTTGCTGTCATTCTTTTATTACCTCTGTTTTTTTTATTAGTAATTATAGCTTCTATAGATACCGGTTTCCCTGGGATCTTTGTTCAGAAGCGAATAGGTTTGAATGGTGAAATTTTTAATGTCTACAAATTCAGAACATTGGATCCTAAAACATCTCGAAAATCAAGGATCGGCCTATGGCTGAGAAAATATAAACTGGATGAGCTTCCTCAGTTAATTAATATTTTAAAAGGGGATATGTCTTTAGTTGGACCTCGCCCGGATATTCCCGGGTATTATGATAAACTTGAAGGAGAAAATCGTTTTGTTCTGCTTCTTAAACCTGGGCTTACCAGTGAAGCAGGAATTAAATATCGGAATGAAGAACAAATACTTGCTCAGCAGAAAAATCCCTTACAATATAATGATGAGATTTTATTTCCGGATAAAGTAAAAATGAACCTTGATTACTATCATCATCTTTCCTTTAAAAATGACCTTTATATACTCCTCAAGACTTTTTCAGTACTCAAATCATAATATATTAATAAGAAAAATGTTATATTCTAATGAAATCTCTGATTAAAAAACTATGCTTTATAAGCAGCTTATTTCTGGCATCTGTCCTGAATGCACAAATAGAAGTAAAAGTAAACACTCTTTTTGCTCCGATAGGTATCTACAATATTGCCGTTGAAAAGCCAATTACAAATAAGATTTCATTACAAGCCGAAGCGTTTGTTTCCCCATGGAAATCTTTTTCTGGAAGACATTTACAAATGTATGTGGGGACCGTTGAAGGAAGATATTATTTTAAAGAGAATATGAAAAAATGGTATGTCGGGACTTACGTTTCGATGGCCGCATTTAACCTTCAAAAATGGAATTACTGGCATGATAAGCGTGTATTGGACGAAAATGGACACCCTGAAGTATTGCCTGATGGAAGCTTTCGTGTTACGGGACGTTATCAGAAGGGTATTGCTTTTATTTTTGGGATAAGTGGAGGATATCATTTTACAATTAATGATCGTTGGGGTTTGGATCTGTATGCCGGAATAGGGACTACACAATCCTTCTATAAGGGATATTTTAAAGATAATAATCAGAGGTACGAAGGAGCAACCAAATTTAATAAAAGTGGAGAACTGATTCCTACCCGGGGTGGTTTGATGTTGACTTATAAAATAAAATAGCAAGATACATATGTAATTATAATTGCTGATTTATTTATGGTATAATAACATTTTTTAATTTGATATAACCGAAAAATACTTCTACTACAATATATTTAATAAGTATTAAAAATAAATTATAAAATATTAGATATATTTGCAGACGTTTTAAAATAAGAAAACTTAATCTTCAATTTGATAATATAATCCTTAAAAATGGATAAAAATTACAGTAAGGAAACTGATTTAAAAGATTTTATACTTCCATATATTTATAAATGGAAGTATTTTGCAGTAATTATTGCGCTAATGCTTCTTTTTGCTGTTTATTATATAAAAACTACAGCTCCAGTTTATAAAATTCAAAATTCGGTATTAATAAAAGATGCTAAGAAAATGTCATCGGCCTCCGGTGATTTCGGGGTTTTACAAAGTTTGGGAGCATTGACCAACATGGGAACTAATAGTATCGAAAATGAACTGGAAATTTTTAAATCTAGAACTATTATTGAAGATGTACTTAAGCAGCATAATTTTCAAATAACAGTCTTTGCAAAACAAAAATATTATGATCTGGAGCTATATGGTCAGACTAATCCATATATTTTTAATGTAATTAATGAAAAGGGGGATGGGCAAGATCCTGAGAAGCCTCAGAAGCCAATTGATATTATTGTTAAAGGCAATCAGATAGTGTTGTCCTCAAAGAGCTGGGACAATGACATAAAAGGAACTTTCGGAAGAACTATAAGTCTTCCATTTGCAAATGTGATCATTAATAAAAATCCTTTTTATAAGGCAAAGTCAGAAATAGATATGGAAAGAATATATTTTTCATATAATGATTTTGATAAAATGGTTATTGATTACCGAAGTGCCTTAAAAGTTAGTCTATTAGACAAAGATGCAACTGTTATAGGTCTTTCAGTAGAATTTCCTAATAAGGAAAAAGGACAGGATTTTCTTAATGCTTTGATTCGTCAATATAATAGTTATGCTATAAATGATAAAAATTCTGAATCAAAAAAGACTAAGGACTTTATAGACGAAAGAATATTATTGATTTCAAAAGAGTTGGGAGATGTAGAAACTGAAAAGCAAAAATTTAAATCAAATAATAATATAGTAGATTTAGGCAGTGAGGCAAAAATCAATCTTCAGCTTAAGGAACAGACCAGAGCTAAAGCTTTAGAATTTGATACTCAGCTTGAATTAAACAAAATTTTACAAAACTTTCTTGATCGCAAAAATGTAAGTGAAGTATTACCTTTAAACATAGGGTTAGATAACGAAGCGGCAGCAAAAAATATACAGGAGTATAATTTGCTTGTTATGAAAAGAAATAAGCTTCTGGAAAACGCTACTGAAAATAACTCAGTAGTAAAAGAGCTTGATAAGCAGTTGAATGATTTAAAGGGCGCGTTGAGTGAAGGATTGCGGAAAAATCAGACAACATTGCAAATCGCAAAAAATAATACTTTATCTGAAATGGGTAACTCTGAACATAAAATAAGTCAGATACCGTTTCAGGAAAAGCTTTTTAGAAATATTGAAAGACAACAACAAATTAAAGAAAACTTATATTTATTGCTTTTACAAAAAAGAGAAGAAGCCGCAATTACTATGGCGATAACTGCCGAAAAGGCAAGGGTTATTGATAGAGCATATGTAGATAAAAAGTTGGTGGCCCCTAGAAAAACGATTACTCTTGCTATTGCTTTATTAGGCGGATTTTTATTAGCATTTTCAATTATTTATTTAAAGATTCTTTTTAATAATAAAGTATCTAATAGAAAAGATATTGAAAAAATATCTTCAAGGCCAATTGTATCTGAGATACCGCATGTTGCGAATAAAAAATCTGAAATTATTAAACTTAATGATGTAACCCCTATTGCTGAAGCATTTAGAATTTTAGTTACTAATTTGAAATTTATGCTTCCAAAGTATGATAAAGCTCCGGTAATTATGGTTACTTCATCTGTGAAGGGTGAGGGTAAAACATTTATTAGTGTAAACTTTGCATTGGCACTGGCTTCATCACTTAAAAAAGTAATTGTAATAGGAAGTGATATCAGAAATCCTCAATTACAAAGATATCACCAAGAATCTAAAAATCTAAAAGGGTTAACAGAATATTTGTACGGAGATATTGGTAGGGTAGAAGATATTATTTTTAAAAGTGGATTTAATGAAAACTGTGACTTTATCTATTCAGGAAGTATTCCGCCGAATCCTGTGGATCTTTTACAAAATTCCAGATATGCTGAACTATTAGAACAACTTAAGGAAAAATATGATTATATTGTAATAGATACTGCACCTCTACTATTAGTAACAGATTCTTTTTTAATTGCAGAACATGCAGATGCAACTCTTTATGTCGTTAGATCAGAAGTTAGTAAAAAAGATTTTATAGATTTCGCAAATAAGCAGATTGAGAGTGAAAGTATTAAGAACGTTGCCTTTGTTCTAAATGATATTAATAAAAATAACCTTGGATATTCCAACCAATATGGCTATGGCTACCATAGTGATAAGAAGAAATGGTGGCACTTTAAAAAATGATCTCTAACAATAAACTTTACAAAGGGTTAGTTTGGAGTACAGTAGATAAATTTCTTATTGTAGGGGTACAGATTCTAATTGAAATTGTACTAGCTAGATTTGTAAGTCCAAGAGAATATGGTATTATGGGGATGTTATTGATAATTATATCATTATCCCAGGTATTTGTTGATAGTGGGTTGGGAAGCGCATTGATTTTTAATAAAAATAGAAATGAAAAAGACTTTTCCACAGCCTTTTATGCATCAATAATGATAGGAGTGATTACATATTTATTTATTTTTATATTGGCTCCATATATAGCTACTTTTTTTAAAACTAACATTACACTGTACATAAGAATAATTTCTTTTACTATTATTATTAGTAGTATTTCTGTTATTTATAAAACTAGGCTTAATATAAATCTTGATTTTAAATCACAGGCTAAATTTTCCTTTTTTGCTATTTTTATTTCTGGTATTATTGGAATTGGAATGGCAGTAAGTAATTTTGGATTGTGGTCTTTGATCGCACAGAATATACTGTTTAATCTGTTAACACTCGTTTTTCTAATTATTAACTTAAAATGGTATCCAAAGGAGAAATTTTCATTTCAAACATTTAAAAATCTTTTTCAATACAGTTCAAAATTACTATATGCAGGTATTTTTAATTCTATTTATATTAATTTGAATTCACTTTTTTTAGGGAAATTCTTTCCTGCAAAAGAATTGGGATATTACACAAAAAGTTATCAATTTACAATATTTCCTGCTTCTATTTTTACAAATGTTATTCAGAGAGTTTTGTTTCCCTACTATGTGGGACTTCAAACAGATAAATCAAAACTTTTCCAGAACACTTTACTGTTTAATAAAATAATATTTACAGTGATGATGCCTTTGCTAAGTATAGTCATAATTTATGCACATCAAATTATTATTTTTTCTTTATCCAAGGATTGGGAAAACATGGTATTGCCTTTTCAGATTTTACTTGGTTCAATCATCTTTTATCCGCTTATTGTTCTAAATATGAATGTTTTTCAAGTATTAGGTAAGACAAATAATTTTTTTTGGATAGAGGTTGGAACCAAAGTAATAGGTATTGTAATCCTTTTATTACTATATTCATATGGCATAAATGGTATTTGTCTGGGTATTTTTATTCAATTTTTCATTCAATATATCATTACGTCATATTTTGTCTCTAATATTACCAGACAAAGTTTTTTTAAAAGTCTAAACATTATTTTATATCTTATCTTAGGACTTATAATTCTTTTTGGTGTTTTGCAAATCATGGAAATCAGTAGCTCCTTATTGTTTAATAATATACTACCGATATCAGTTTTTTTAATATTTTATGGTCTTTTTTACTATATCATATTTAGGAGGGAATTAGTTATTGTTTATAGCAAATTTTTAAAGAGATGATTTTTTATATTGTAAAGTTTTTTTTAAAAATTTTTTATGATCCTGTATTATTAGGAATCTATACTTATCGATGGAAGAAAATTAACAAGCATAATTTTACTTATCCTGTTGTTATTTTTCCCTTAGAAAAGGTTCTGGTAGGTAATAATACATATGGACCATTAGAAGTATATAGTTATACTCGGAAAAAAGATGAATTTTTATGTATAGGCTCTTTTTGCTCCATAGCCAAAGGTGTTAAATTTATTCTAGGCGGAAATCATTTTTCTAACTTTATATCGACATATCCATTTAAATCTTTTTTTCTAAATGAAGAAGAAGCTTTTTCTAAAGGTGACATTATTCTGGAAGATGATGTTTGGATAGGAACAGATTGTTTAATTTTATCTGGAGTAAAACTAGGTCAGGGGTGCGTGGTGGCTGCCGGATCTATTGTCACAAAATCTTTTCCTCCATATTCAGTGATTGGCGGAAATCCCGCAAAAATAATTAAAAAAAGATTTAATGATGAGATTATTGAAAAGCTATTGAAATTAGACTTTAATAGTCTTACTGACGATTTTATTAAGAAAAATATTGATATTTTTTATAGTGAAGACATAAATAAAAACCTATCATTACTAAAAAATGTATAAAACAAGAATTTGATTTGGCTATTCTAATTATTTTCACCATTATTTTATTTTATGTAGGACAATTTATTGAGCGACTACCTTCAAGATTTATTGCCTATGTATTTAATAGTCTATTATTTGTAGGCTTGTTATACTGTTTTCTGGATCTTACCTATACTGCAGACTGGGGTATGTATTATTTGTTTTTTAAACGAGAGGAAACTTCTACAGATCCTGTTTTTTATTGGCTCACATTGATTTTTAAGAAAGGTCTGAATTTACAGTATACTGAGCTTTACCAGTTTCATATTTTTCTTATAATTAGTTTGTATTATTTTTTTATTTCCAGATTTACAAAGAATATTTTCTTTATTTTTTTAGCATATCTGATACTTGACAATGTACATTTGGCTAACCAGATCAGATACTATATGGGGTTTCCAATTCTAATGAGTGGTTTTTATTTTCTTTTTTACAAGAAAAAATATATCCTATCAATAATATGCATCATTCTATCAATACTATGCCATTCCGGGCTTTCATTTTTACTTGTTTGTATTCCTGTATATTATTTTGTGCCAGCAAAGAAGTTTTATACTTATATTCTTAGTTTTTCATTACTTGTCTTTCTAGTTACATTTTATATTTATAACTCGACCTTAGGTGAAATTTTAAGTCATTACGGAGGCTATTTTAATGCGGGAAGTAGTTTTCTTGGAGGCCTTTTTAATGCGATTCCTTATATTTTATTTACAGGATTTTTATACTTAGAAACATTTTTTTTATTAAAGAAAAACCCTGAAATTGTAGAAGATCCACAATTTAGGTTTCTCAATAAAATTGCATTTTTTCCAATAATTTTTATACCAGCCTCTTTTCTTATTCAGGTTATAGGACATCGATACGTAATGCCCTTTTCTTTTATATGGATGTTATATTATTATATTTTCTTTATCAAAAATCAGAATCCAAAGGTGAAATTGGGGCGATTTATAATTTTGTGTGGAATTGTGTTTATTAGCGCAATGTTTATTTATATTATTCCTGGTTATTTGTTTCCCGGAAACCACTTTATGGAGGAGTTTTTAGAAATGATAAAATCTTCAGATAACCTTAAAGGCATGATTGATTAGTATGAAAAAAATATCTGTAATTATTGTCACCTACAATTCCTTGAATGATATTGTTAATTGCATCCATTCTGTTTATAGACAAAATGATCTTTTAGATGATGATATAGAAATTATTATTGTTGATAATAGTAAGATAGAAATCTTCATAGAAATGAAAAAGCTTATATCTGATAACTTCTCAAATGTTTTATTGATACATAATCCTTCAAATGGAGGATACGGACAAGGAAATAATGTGGGTATAAGAGTTTCCAAATCTGAAATTGTATGTATTGCAAATCCAGATATTATTATGGAAAAGCCTATGTTTAGTAGAATAATTGAATTATTTAAAATAAATAAAAAACTTGCTGTTGTTGGTGGAAAACAATTTGGTGGCATCAATTTATCTTTTTGGGTTCGTCCTGAATATGAATTTTTTTTATTTACTACCCCAATAATGATATTACTAAATAAATTGAATATATATCTGGAAAAATTTTGTTTTCTTTCTGGAGCATTGTTATTTATAGATAAATCTAAATTTGAAGAAATTGGATTGTTTGATGAAAATATATTTTTATATCGAGAGGAATCTGATATTATAAAACGTTTTATAGATCATAACTTCAAAACACATTTTGAGAATAAACTCATATATAAGCATCTAATAGATGATAGACAGAAAGTTAGTGTAAAGTCATTTGAAGAAGAAATGAAATCTACAAAATTATATTATAAGAAATTTAATTTTATTTTCGAAAAATTTATATTCCAAAGACTGCTTTCCTATTATATATTAAAATATCTTTTTCTCATATCCGGAAAGAAAAATTCCTATCAACAAACGATTCAAACAATTGAGAGATTAAAAAAAATAAAATAAAAAGTAATGATACTGATTGATGCAATATATACTCATCAGACCGGGGGGAAAGTTCTTTTAGATTATCTGGTTTCTGAACTTGAGAAAAC
The DNA here is from genome assembly GCF_013184525.1 of Chryseobacterium sp. LAM-KRS1. Taxonomy (GTDB): domain Bacteria; phylum Bacteroidota; class Bacteroidia; order Flavobacteriales; family Weeksellaceae; genus Chryseobacterium; species Chryseobacterium proteolyticum. The sequence continues at coordinate 162,526 of NZ_JAAOIZ010000003.1, read as the reverse complement.
TGATGTCAATGTTTTTTATTTGTTTGATGATAGAATATCTAAAAATGCATATCAAATAAAAAAAACGAATAAAATTTTATTTGAAAAATCATCTTTTTTTAAAAGATTTAATTTTTACAGAAAAAATAGAAGCACCTTCACCAAAATCTTTTGTTTTGGAAATGTACCGCCACCAATAAAACTGGAAGCAACAGTTTACACATTTTTTCATCATAGAATTTATTTAGAAATACCAAAAGAGCTTCCATTTAAAACTACTTGTGGATATATTGCTAAAACAATGATTATTAAATTTTTGAAACGGAATACAGATTATTGGATTGTACAGAATAGTAATATAAAGGTAAAATTACATGAGAAATATAATATAAAAGATAGTCAGATTATGAATCTCCCTTTTTATCCGCCTATATCCGGAAATAAAAGCAGTGAGCGTAATAATTTTGGTTACATTTATGTTAGCCATCCTTTCTTACACAAAAATCACTTAAGATTAATTGACGCATTTTGTGAATTTTATGATGCTGAGAAAAAAGGAGAGCTTATATTAACTGTGGATCAATCTTTTCAAGAGCTGTATAAATATATAGAGGATAAAATAGCTTCTAATTATCCTATAAGAAACATTGGATTTATAAAAAGATCGGAATTATACAAATACTACACAGCAAATAGATACTTGATTTTTCCATCTTTAAGTGAAAGTTTCGGACTTGGTATTATTGAAGCTTTGGATTGTGGGTGTGATATTATAGGAGCAGATTTGCCGTATTTATATGAAGTATGTGAACCATCAGTAATTTTTGATCCCAATAGTACTCAGGCTATAAAAGAAGCTTTTGTTAAATCTATTGATTTTCAATCTGTTAAAAAGTCTATTCCTAAGGTTAATGATAAAATTAAAACAGTAATAGAATTATTAACAAAATAACTTTATTTTTATGATTTAAAAAATGTTAGATATCATTTGTTATTCACCTGAATTTTTACAAGATAATAGTTCTTGAATATTAAATGAAGGCTACATAAAAATATTGTAAGAATATGCTCATGTTTATGAAATTATTCTGTGAGTTTTGGTTGTTTTAGTTATTAGGTCTATTTCTATTAAAAAGGGGAAATGTAGATTGGAAATTAAAAGCAAGATATTAATTTTGTAAAAGATTCTAAACGTTTAGAAAAATTAAAATTTAATGTAAGTACAGATATGAAAAAAATTGTTATACTGGGAGGTGGTGGCTTTATTGGTGGGCATTTGGCAAAAAGACTTAAAAGTGAAGGAAATCATATAAGAATTTGTGATATAAAGAGGCATGAATATTTTGATCATTCTGAGATTTGTGATGAATTCATTATTGGAGATCTTACTGATCCTAGTGTTGTACGATTGGTTATTGAGGAAAATGTGGATGAGGTTTACCAATTAGCCGCAGATATGGGAGGAGCATTGTATATTTTTACAGGTGAACATGATGCTGATGTAATGCACAATTCTGCAATGATAAATTTGAATGTTGCAAGAGAGTGCGTTCTAAAGAAAGTTAAGAAGGTTTTTTATTCTTCTTCCGCATGTATGTATCCGGAACATAATCAATTGGATCCAAACAATCCTAATTGTCAGGAGGATTCTGCATATCCTGCTAATCCCGATTCTGAATACGGTTGGGAGAAATTATTCTCAGAAAGACTTTACCTAGCTTATAATAGAAATTATAACCTAAATGTAAGAGTTGCACGGTTTCATAATATTTTCGGACCACAAGGAACTTGGACGGGTGGAAAGGAAAAATCGCCAGCGGCTATGTGTAGAAAAGTAGCAGAAGAAAATGAAAATGGGCAAATTGAGGTATGGGGCGATGGAAAGCAAACAAGATCTTTTCTTTACATCGATGAATGTATTGAAGCTGTCTTAAGACTGATGGAATCGGATTTCTTAGGACCTGTAAATATCGGAAGCGAAGAAATGGTTTCAATTAATGATCTGGCTCAGATTGCCATTGATATATCCCAAAAAAATATAAAAATAAGAAACCTTGACGGGCAAGAGTTTTTTGATAAATATGGATTTAAATGTCCCTTAGGAGTAAAAGGTAGAAATTCTCATAATAAGCTATACAATGAAAAAATTGGTTGGATGGTCTCTCAACCACTAAAAGTTGGAATGGAAAAGACCTACACGTGGATTTCAGAACAGGTTCAGAAAAAGATTTCAGAGTATTCCTTATAAATTAAACATGTTATGAAAATAAGTATCATTACGGTTTGCTGGAATAGTGAAAAATATTTGAGAACAGCAATTGAATCTGTTCTACAACAAACTTATAAAAATATCGAATATATAATTGTAGACGGAGGGTCTACCGATAACACTTTGGAGATTATAAAGTCATATGAACCCCTTTTTGAGGGAAAGATGAGGTGGATAAGTGAGAAAGATAATGGTATTTATGATGCAATGAACAAAGGAATTGAGATGTCGACAGGAGATGTAATAGGATTACTTAATTCTGATGATTTTTATATTTCAGAAAGTTCATTTAAAGAAATTTTAGACTGTTTTGATAAAGAGAAAGTAGATTCTGTGTTTGCTGATTTATACTATGTAAAAGAAAATAACACAGATAAAATTGTCCGAAAATGGAAAACAGGAACACGAAAAGCTTTCAGTAAGGGTTGGCATCCCGCCCATCCGTGTTTTTTTGTTAAAAAGGAGATTTACAAAAGTTTTGGAGCATTTGATTTGAGATATAGAATTGCTGCCGATTTTGAAATTATGCTGAGGTTTTTAGAAAAGCATCAGATCTCATCATTCTACCTTGAGAATTTTATTTTGAAGATGAGATTAGGAGGGGAATCAAATAAAAGTTTATCAAACATTAAAAAAGGGAAACAAGAAATCTTAAATGCCTTTAGGAAACATGATATTAAAGTTCCCTTTTATTATCCATATAAAAGGTGGATTTCGAAGACTTTTCAACATTTATAGTAAAGTCTGAGATTTAAACTTTTTTTGTAAATTCAAATTATGTTGATGTTAATACATGATATAGAAATTTAAAAGTAGATTTGTGAGAAACACGTAGCATGAAAAAATATTTAAATCTTTCCAGTTTTAACGAAAGATATCTTTTTATAAATGTTAGTAATATAACATTAAAAATTTTAGAGGCAGAAAATTTTAAAAAATCTCATAAATCAGTATTTTTTAATTCAGATATTAATCACAGAAGTATTTTTGATTATATTAAAAAATTACACGTAAAAACTATAATTATCGAAACCTCAGATTTAAACCACCTTCCTGAAAAAATTACAAATGAAATTATTGAAGCTAAACTTCAAGGTATAAAAGTTTTTGAAGTTCACGAGTTTTATGAGCGAATTAATGGAAGAATACCTTTAGTAAAACTAAATGCCAATGAGTATTTAGCAGACGATGTATTTTCTATTGGATTAGAGAAAAACGACTTTGTTTTAAAACGTTTTATAGATTTATCTGTTTCTGTACTTTTATTACCATTTGCATTACCTATAATAATTTTTGGTTCTTTATTAGTATTTATCAATTCTCCCGGAAATGTTTTTTTTTCTCAGGAGAGAGTAGGAAAGAATTCTAAAAAGTTCAAAATATATAAACTAAGAACAATGAAGAATGGACATAACGGTGATTATACTAAGAATAATGATGATCGACTTCTTGCTGTAGGAAAATTTCTTAGATCTACAAAGATGGATGAATTACCTCAGCTTTTTAATGTTCTCAATGGTAATATGAGTTTAATTGGACCAAGACCTGAGCAGCAAAAATATGTTGAAGAATCAGTAGCTGAAAACTCTTATTTTGATTTACGTCATTTAGTAAAACCTGGTATTACAGGTTGGGCTCAGGTGAATTTGCCCAAAGCTACTCCTAAGGATAATTTAGAAAAATTGGAGTATGACTTGTACTATATCAAGAATTATTCTCCTTTACTTGACATTAAGATTTTGTTGAGGACGGTTAAGGTCGTTTTGACCTTAAATAGTAACTAATAATCTTAGACAAATGATTAGGAATTTAGTGGTCATAGTATTTTTGTTGGTGTATAACATTGTAATATCTCAAGAGAAAAGGATGCCTATTTTTGCATTTCATGGGGTTCCTCCTGGAGAGTATTCAACTGTAAGTCAATTTTCAACTATGAAACGTGCAGGTATAGATATCTGTTATACACTTTATAATTCCAATCAAGAAGTTAAAACTGCTTTAAATGCTGCTAAAAAAGCGAACGTTAAATTGATCATTAGAGTTTCTTCACTATTTACCGATACAGAAGGTACTTTAAATCTTTTTAAAAATCATCCTGCATTGTATGGCTACTGCATCGGGGATGAACCTAATCCAAGTGATTTTGATAATTTAGCTATCCTTGCAAAAAAAATTAAAAAGATAGATCCTTATCACATAATTTACATTAATTTATTCCCTAATTATGTAGAACCGAAATTACTAAATAATATTACATATAGAGATTATTTAAATACTTTTGTACAGAAAGTACCCGTAAGTTTTCTTTCTTTTGATAATTATCCAATTGTAAAAGATCAGGTGAGAATTGATTGGTATAAAAATTTGGAGGATTTACGAAGTGTTAGCTTGAATAAGGATATTGATTTTTGGGCTTTTGCATGTTCAACAATTCATTATGACTATCGGCAACCTACAGTTTCAGGAATTAAGCTTCAACAATTTGGGAATTTATTATATGGGGCTCAAGGATTACAGTATTTTGCCTATTGGACGCTGAATTATGAAGCCAATTGGAGAAAGGAAAATTATGGATATTCAATAGTTGATGATCGTGGTAATCCTACACCTACTTACAATGTAGTAAAAAGTGTTAATGAGCAAATACAAAGACTCGCATGGGTATTTTCAGGAGCTAAATCTGTCGCTGTTTTTCATACCGGTATTAATATACCAGAAGGAACAAAAAAATTATACTCTGTACCCGAACAATTTAAATTTTTTACAACATACGGAAAAGAGGCTATAGTTTCTATCATGTCTAATGGAAAGAATAAATTCATTATTGTACAAAACAAATCTTTGAGTGAAAATATGCGATTGGAATACCAGCCCAAAATGAGAATTAGAAAAGTAGATAACAATACAGGTAAAAGCATGGAACTGTCCTTATTAAAAAAATATAATGATAGTATTTTACCAGGTGATATCATTGTTTTTGCTTACAACTAATAAAATATTAGATACCTAAATAAGATATATAAACTTTATGAAAATAAAAGAAACCCCACTTAAAGACTGCTACATTATAGAACCTACAGTTTTCGAAGATGATAGAGGTTATTTCTTTGAAAAATATAATGAAAAAAGATTTGAAGAATTGACGGGAATGAATGGACATTTTGTTCAGGATAATATTTCTAAATCATCTTATGGAGTTTTAAGAGGGATACATTTGCAAAAAGGTGAACACGCACAATCAAAATTAGTGTCTTGTCTTGAAGGGAATGTTTGGGACGTTGCAGTGGATCTAAGAGAGGATTCTCCCACTTTTGGAAAATGGTTTGGAATTGAGCTTACAGGAGAAAATAAGCTTCAGTTGTATATACCAAGAGGATTTGGACATGGCTTTTCTGTATTAAGTGACACTGCTGTATTTGCTTACAAATGTGATAATTTCTATAATAAAGAATCGGAAGGTGCAGTGAGATTTAATGATACAGATCTTAATATTGATTGGATGGTTGATGAAAAAGATATGCTTTTATCCGAAAAAGATAAAAATGCTCCCAGCTTTAAAGAAAAAAACTTCTAAACAGTTTACTGAAAACCACTTTATTAAAGTGGTTTTTATTTTTTGATTCAAACTTTTTAATATTTCGTATCTTTGCACACTCAAATCAAAAAGATGCGCACAAAATCTGTAGGTAAAAAGAAAATTAATATCGTAACCCTTGGTTGCTCTAAAAATGTATATGATTCTGAAGTTTTGATGAGTCAGCTTAAAGCGAATGGTAAAGAAGTTGTACATGAAGACAAGGGAGATATTGTGGTCATCAATACCTGTGGTTTCATAGACAATGCAAAAGAAGAATCTATCAATACTATTCTTGATTATGTTGATGCGAAAAACAGGGGAGAGGTGGAGAAAGTTTTCGTTACTGGATGTCTTTCCGAAAGATACAAACCGGATTTAGTTAAGGAAATTCCTGATGTAGATCAGTATTTTGGAACCAGAGATCTTCCGATCTTGTTAAAACATTTAGGTGCGGATTATAAGCACGAGCTGGTAGGTGAAAGATTAACTACAACGCCAAAACATTATGCATATCTTAAAATATCTGAGGGCTGTGATAGGCCGTGCTCTTTTTGTGCGATTCCCCTAATGAGAGGCGGACATGTTTCTACACCAATTGAAAAACTAGTGCGTGAAGCTGAAAAACTAGCTAAAGTTGGAACCAAAGAATTGATCCTTATTGCTCAAGACCTTACATACTATGGATTAGATATTTATAAAAGACGGGCACTTGGAGATCTTTTAAAAGAGCTTGTGAAAGTGGACGGAATCGAGTGGATAAGACTTCATTATGCTTTTCCTAGTGGTTTTCCGGAAGATGTCTTAGATATCATCAGAGAAGAGCCTAAAGTCTGTAATTATATTGATATTCCTCTTCAGCATATAAATTCTGATCTTCTAAAATCAATGAAAAGAGGAACGACTCATGAAAAGACAGATGCCTTACTGGCAAAGTTCAGAGAAAAAGTACCCGATATGGCAATCAGAACTACATTAATCGTTGGATATCCCGGAGAAACGGAGGAAAGATTCCAGGAATTAAAAGATTGGGTAAGAGAGCAAAGATTTGATAGATTAGGTTGCTTTACCTATTCTCATGAAGAAAATACGACCGCTCATGTTCTGGAGGATAATATTCCTCAGGAAGTTAAAGAAGGAAGAGTTGAAGAAATCATGGAGCTCCAATCTCAGATTTCGTGGGAAAAAAACCAGGAAAGAATCGGGGAAGTTTATAAGTGTATTTTTGATAGAAAAGAAGGAAATTATTTTATAGGAAGAACTGAATATGATTCTCCTGATGTAGATAACACTGTTTTAGTTCCTGCTGATAATACCTATATTTCAATTGGAGAATTTGCTATGGTGAAAATAACTTCTGCGGAAGAATTTGACCTGTATGGAGAGTTGATTTAGAAAAAAAATAGATAAAAATAATATTTTCATAAAAAATAATGTAAAGTCTTTAAACTTTACATTATTTTTTTTATAGTTAAAAATATTATTGACTTATTTGTTGTTGATTCTGTTTTTCATCTGATATGCTTTATTTTTTACATGTTGTTAATTATCAATGTTTTATATTGTTGTTTTGTTGCTTTAAATGGGAGCGAAATTGCGTTAATTTGAATTTTTAATTATTTAAACTTAACTTTGCCGGAGTAATAGGTTATACTAAATCTACACCATTAAATCACAAAAATATTGGATTAAGAACAATTTTAGTTGTTATTTTGTGAATAATGAAGTACAGGTTGGGATGTGTGCAAATAAACATCTTGTATAAGATTATTACTGAAAAATAATTAAAAATTCAAAAAACACGTATGAAAAAAAATTTATTGACAGCAGCAATGCTGATCACATTTGTCGTGCTTTCAAAAGCTCAACAAAGAGGAGTTGGTATTAACACGACAAGGCCCGCAGCAACATTGGATGTGGTTGCTAATACTACAGATAATGCTATGGCAGACGCTGTTCTAGTCCCAAGAATGACTGCAAGTGAATTATTGGCCAAGGATAATAATTCGGGAACCTATGGTGCTCCGCAAAACGGTGCTATTATTTATATTACTTCAGGCTCAGGCAATACATCCAGAACAAATAAGATAACAGGTGCCGGTTTTTATTATTTTGACAATTCCGTTCCTGAATGGAAAACTTTAGGAGGAAATGGAGCGTCAACGATGAACTTTCAAATTCAGAAAGGAAGACTTCATTCTACAAATGCTCCTATTGCATGGGCAGATGATGATTACTCAATTGTTACAACTGCTATGGGAAATAGCAGCCAATTATTGTTACCGGCCGCAGCATCATTACCTTTAAATTCAGTGAGATGCGTTTCGGCTAATGGTCCTGGAAATATAGGATGGGATCCGGCTGCGGTTGTTGGTTCAACCAGACCAATTAACAATCTTCCATCAAATATCACAGCAGGAGGTTCGTTTTGTTTTATAACCGTTGATCAAAATGGTACAAAAGTTTGGGGGATCCTATCAGGTAGATAAATAATTTACAACACTAAAATTGAAACAAATGAAGAAAATAATTTATACATTGATAACCACATTTATTGGAGTCTCTTTTAATGCCCAGGTTTTATCAAACGGAGCAATCACTAACCAGTATCCTAATGAAAACATATTTTTGGATGCATCTACAAATAACAATTCAACGCTAAATGACGGAAAAGGATTATTATTTCCCTCAACAGATTTAACGATATTTACTTTTAAGACTGAAAGTCTTGATGGTATTAATTTTCCTTCGGCATATGATGGTATGGTGGTTTATAATACTGCTACAGGAAACACTGTGGCCGGAAATGGAGTTGTAACTGCAGTAACTCCTGGTTTTTATTACTTTTTTAACCCAGGACAATCCACAGATATTTCAGCAGGAAAGTGGTTGCCGATGTCTGAAAAAACCAATATAACAACTTCAGAAACTCCTACCAGGACTTCAATAAATAATTCACAGGTTTATGCTGTAAAAGGGACGTTTGCAGCTACAGGGACATCTACTGCGGTAAATATCCCTTCACCAGATGGAATGAAATCTATATATGGTATTACAATCTATAAGTCGGGTTCAGGGGTAGTTTATTCGAGAGACTTGTATTCCTATACATTGGGAAAAGCAGAGGGAAATGCGGTTACCGGATCTCAAAGTATGTCTGTAGTTTATCCTGCAGGGACCTATGATTATGTATTAGAATATTTAAAATAATAGTATTTACCCTCTTTAAAAAGACCAATGAAATATTTCATTGGTCTTTTTTGTATTAATTTATAGGATGATTCAATTTTTTTATTGTATTGTATATCAGTTGATTATGTATTATTTGTGAATGATGGATGTTATGATTAGTTAATTATGTTAACTTTTAAGGCTTATTTTTAACACTTTTTAACAGGTAGTTCTAAAACCCCTATTTGTAAAGGGTTACAGACGTTGTTAACTTTGAATTGGGTTTTTATTAACAGTTTTTAACATATCGGCTATGGTCTTAAGCAGATTCATGATACATTTGCCAAGTCAAAACCAATAAAATTCAAAATGATGAAAAGATTCATTCTCGTAATCATAATGATGATTTCAGCCTTTGGTATTTATTCTTTCAAGAACAATGCCACAGATGCGAAAAAAACAAGTTATGCATCGTTCTATCACGATAAGTTTAATGGTAGAAAAACAGCAAACGGAGAAATTTTTGATAATTCAAAATTCACCGCTGCAAACAGAACGCTTCCTTTTGGGACTAAAATTAGAGTTACCAATTTAAGCAATGGAAAAGAGGTTACAGTGAGGATAAATGATAGAGGACCTTTCCATTCATCAAGAGCTTTGGATATTTCCAGAGCCGCGTTCGATGAAATCGGAAATACCAATCTTGGTACTATTCCGGTGGAATATGAAATTGTCGATTAAATTTATGATTTATTAAATTTTAAAAGCCAACTGATTGATTCAGTTGGCTTTTTTATTTGAACGTTTTTATACGTCTAATTCCAGCAATGCGGGGCAATGATCCGAATGAACGGCTTCTTTTAAAATAACAGCTCTTGACAGCTTGTCCTTTAAAGCATAAGAGGTAAAGTTATAATCTAATCTCCAGCCTTTATTATTTGCTCTTGAATTTTGCCTGTAGCTCCACCATGTGTAATTATCAGGCTCATTATTAAAAAACCTGAAACTGTCTATCAGTTCACATTCTTCGATGAAATTGGTCATCCATTCACGTTCCATAGGTAAAAAGCCGGAAACATTTTTTAAGCGCACAGGATCATGAATATCAATAGCCTGATGGCAAATATTAAAATCACCTGAAATAATAAGGTTAGGAATTTCTTTTTTAAGGATTTTAATATAATTCAGAAAATCATGGCAAAACTGCATTTTAAAGTCTAATCTTTCAATATTAGATGCAGAAGGGACATATACCGAAATTACGGAATAATCATCAAAATCTGCTCTGATAATCCTTCCTTCATTATCATAGCTTTCAATTCCGCAACCATATTCTACATGATTGGGCTGAGTTTTAGAAGCTATTCCTACGCCACTATATCCTTTTCTTATAGCAGAATGCCAGTAACTATGATAACCAAGTTTTTGAAGACTGTCGATGTCTATCTGATCGTTTCCAGCCTTACTTTCTTGAATACAAATGATATCCGGATCAGCAGTCTTTAGCCAACCCAAAAAATCTTTTGTAAAAGCTGCCCTGATTCCGTTAACATTATAAGTGATTAATTTCATACAAAAAATAAATTTTTTCAAATGTAGGGAAATTAAAAAGTCGGCCCTGAATTTCAAAACCGACTTTTTATCTTATTATAATAGATTTTATTTTTTAAAAACTACTTTTCCATCTTTTGTAAGTTCAATTTCTTCTCCTTTTCCTCTCAATTCATAGTGATCATTCTTATACCAGATTCCAGATGCGGGCTTTTGGCCCTGTAATTCAATCGTTTCTTTGTTGAATACTACTGTTGCTGTGTTTTTGGTGTTATTGAACGTCATTTCCAGTGTTTTTCCACTACTGTCTGTTGAGGTACTTTTTACAATTTCATCCTTACCGGCTGAAACAGCAGCTGAATCAGATGGTTTTGAAGATATTGTATCTACGGTTGCAGTTGTTGCAGTATCTGCAGGAGTTTTTTCCTTATTACATGAGGTTAAAAACAAAGCTGCTATAGCAGCTGTAGCAAAAATGCTTCTTTTCATAATAGTGTATTTAATTATTGTGTATGTATTAGTATACAAAATAGATGCCTTAAAAAAAGGGCGGAAAAAATCAATTGATTTTTTCCGCCCTGAACCCAAAATTAATAAACTATGAAAAAACTACTTGGGTTCTAATATACTAATGGGAATAATACATTCTTCTAATGATATTCCTCCGTGTTGATATGTTTCTTTATAATAGTTGACAAAGTGGTTGTAATTCTTTGGATAAGCCAGGAAGATATTGTTTTTTGCAAAGATATACTTAGAGCTCAGGTTTCCTTTGGGTAAAAATAATTTCTCAGGATTGGTAATAGCCCATACATCCCGGTCATCATAAGTTAAACTTTTACCTGTTTTATAACGGATATTAGTGGAAGTTTCTCTGTCACCTACTACTTTGCTTGGTTTTTTCACATATACCGTTCCATGATCAGTAGTAATCACCAATTTATAACCATTTTCAGCAGCGAGTTTAATGATCTTTAAGATGGATGAATTTTCAAACCAGTTATAAGTTAAAGATCTAAAAGTTTTATCATCCCGAATCAATTGGTCTACAATATGATTATCTGTTTTGGCGTGAGATAGTATATCAATGAAATTATAAACAATCACCAATAAATCATTATTTTTGTGTTGATTAAAATCATCATAGATCTTTCTCTCGAAATCTGCATTCAATACTTTTAAGTATTTCATTGATTTTGAACCAAGGCCAATTCTTTTCATCTGATCCTCAAGAAAGTCACGTTCAAATTCGTTTTTATTTCCGTCTTCATTATCGTTAAACCATTTATCTGGGAAACGTTTTTCTATTTCAGATGGTAATAGGCCTGCAAAGAATGAATTTCTTGCATACTGAGTAGCTGTAGGAAGAATACTGTAATAATAATCTTCAGACACTTTATTATAATACTTTGTAAATAGAGGCTCAACTACTTTCCATTGATCATATCTTAGATTATCTATCATAAGAAGAAGAACCTTACTTTTTTCTACCTCAGGTTTTACTTTATCTTTGAAAAGGGTATGGCTCATCGATGGTTTATCGCTTCCGCTTAACCACTCTTCGTAATTATTTTCAATAAACTTTGCAAACTGAATGTTGGCTTCTTCTTTCTGAGATTGTAGAAGATCTGCAAATTCATTATCAGTTACCTTATCAAATTTAATTTCCCAGTTTAGAATTTTCTTATAATATTCCGCCCATTCCTGATAAGATTTTAAATAAGAAAGTTCCATCGAAAGATTTCTGAATTCCTGTTGGTATTGCAAAATGGTTTTTTGTTCAACCAGATTATCTTCCTGAAGATTTTTTTTCAATGATAAAAGAATCTGATTCGGATTAACGGGCTTTAGTATGTAGTCGGCAATCTGTGAACCTATTGCTTCCTCCATAATATGCTCTTCCTCACTTTTAGTAACCATTACTATCTTTAAGGAATTGTCTTTTTCTTTGATCATAGGAATTGCTTCCAAACCTGAGATCCCGGGCATATTTTCATCGATCAGTGTCAATGCAAATTTCTCAGAATCGATAAGCTCCAGTGCTTCATTCACATTATTAACAGGAGTTACCTGGTAGCCTTTTTTTTCTAAAAATACGATATGAGGTTTGAGTAAATCTATTTCATCATCTATCCATAATATTTTTTCGGACATAATATATATTTTTTACATGGTTATAGTATCAAAAGTGCGACCAAATCATTATAAAATCTGTCAAAATGAACAGATAAAAAGTTAAATTATAGTTAAATGGAAACTCCCTCTACTACTTATTTTAAGGATTACATCTAGCGGCCGGTTTTTAAATACTCCAGGGCTCTTTCCAAAGCCTCATCTTTTCCTGTTTTTATTCCTTTTAAAGTTGGTCTGACAATGATGTCAGGAATAATTCCGATTCTCTGTGTTTCCCTTTGATCAGGATAATAGGCACCAAGGCCGCTAAAGCTGGTTTCCAGACCTGCAATTTTAAACCGGATAACATCTCCGTTGGCTCCGGAAGTATGACTTCCGATGATTTTTGCTTTAGGATGCTGTTTGAACATCATGGTTGTTGTTTCGGCCTGGCTTTGGGTGTTTTCATCTACCAAAACTACTACATTTCCTTTATAGTATTGATCATTATTTCTTCCGATGCTGTTTTTTCTGATATAAAATAATCCCGGATAGGTCGTTTCCGGAAATGTAAATTCATAGTATATACTTGTTTTAGGCAGAATTAATAGACTTAAAGGTCTTATTGTTTGTTTGGGATAATTTCTAAGATCAAAAATAATAGATTCGGTAGTTTTTAAATTTTGGTACATTTCATCCAGATCTTCTCTTTCAATAATTCCCATGTTGACAATTCCAATCTTTTTTTCCTCATCATAAAATTGCCATTTCCGGGAAGCAATTTTCTTTTCATATACGATATCCTTTAATAGATATGTTTTTGCTTTAAGTGCAATATTTTGTCCTTCTCTTTCTACTTTGACTTCGATACTGTCTGAATTCGAAAATAGAAAAAGATTTTTTACTTTTTTAATTTTTCCCCAGGTATTTGAGGCCGGAATATATTTTGAAAAGCTGTTAACCATTTGAGAGATCGTTTTACCGTTGATATCATAAATAATATCTCCCGGCTTTAAGACAGATTCTTCATTATATTGATTGGAATTGATTTTAGTGACAATAAGTTTCCCTTCTGCGTAAGAGTATTCAACAGGAATTCTCCTTCGCCCATATTGGTTGATACTAATGAGTGGTGAAAATAAAAAAGCATGAGAATCATCAGTCTTTGTTACCAACTCTGCCAATGTTAAATGATAATTGACATCGTTGTCTATCATCAGAAATTTAGGAATCATTTCTGTTAATACATCATCCCACTTCTGATTTGTTTCATATTTATAAGGAAAGAAATATTCCACAAAATTCCAATATCTGAAAAGCTCCAGGAGTGCAATCTTTTTAGAAATGAATTTGGAACCCGTTGAATCATCATTACGGAAAAATATTTTTCTGCCCCCTTTCCCAAAATAATAAGGGGTACCTACATATCTGTTTTCTTCAATAAATTGTAGCCTGTTGGTGATACTTTCAATAAATATATTGTTGTCTTTTATCCAGTCCAGATTAAAATTTTTACGAAAATAGACCTTGGTGTTGGTCAGTTTACAGGAATTACACTTTTCAACAGCACCAAGGCTATCAAGCCATTGAGTATACAAGATATTCAGCTGGCTTTTATCTTGAATGCCGTCTAGCTCATCTATCTTTTGGAGCAATTGCTGATCCCAATTGAATGTACCGTTAGCAACATGAGGATGATAGTATTTTAAGAAACCCCATATTTTACATAGAGATTCCAGTTTTTGAACTTGAGAGATGGTTTGAGCGGAAAAGATATTTATACTGATAAACAGTAGTACAACAATTGAAAACGCCCTCATAAATTATTCGTCAATTATAATTTCAAAGATAAAGATCTCTACATTATGGTGGGTTATTCTTGAAATCAAAACCTAAGATTAAATTTCCCTAACTTTGTTAGCTTAATACTTCAGTTTTTCAAATGCAGAATAAGCTAAAAATTATCAACGATCCTGTTCATGGATTTATTAAAATCCCACATGAAATCTTATTTGATGTTATTGAGCATCCTTATTTTCAGAGGTTGAGGAGAATTTCACAGACAGGACTTCTTAATCTTATTTTTCCGGGAGCAACCCACACCAGATTTCATCATGCTATTGGAGCGATGCATCTTATGTTTACTGCTCTTGAAACTTTAAAGCAAAAGGGCGTAAAAATATCTGATGAAGAAGAAAAAGGAGCTATGTTAGCAATTTTAATGCATGATATAGGACATGGGCCATTTTCTCACGCATTGGAAAGCATGCTGATGGATGACTGGCATCATGAAAACCTTTCATTATTATTAATGAACAGGCTTAATGAAAAGTTTGAAGGTCAGCTTACGGTAGCAATTGAAATGTTTCAGGGTAAATATCACAGGAAGTTTTTTAATCAGCTGATCTCATCTCAGTTGGATGTTGACCGTCTGGATTATTTAAAAAGAGATAGCTTTTTCACGGGAGTATCTGAAGGAAACATCAATACACAAAGGATCATTTCTATGATGAATGTTTGTGAAGAGGGAGAATTGGTGATTGATGCAAAAGGAATTTATTCTATTGAAAACTTTTTGACTGCCAGAATGTTTATGTATTGGCAGGTTTATTATCACAAAACATCAGCATTAGCAGAATTTATTTTGGTGAAAATTCTGGAAAGGGCCAAATATCTGGTTTCCCAGGGAATCGATTTGCCGGCCACTGAAAACCTGAAATACTTTTTATATAGAGGAAAAAGTGCCGCAACCAATGAAGATATTGAAAGGTTTACCCAGCTTGATGATAATGACGTAATCCAGGCGATGAAGCTATGGCAGAATTCCGATGACTTTATATTGTCTTACTGGTGCAAGAGTGTGATTAAAAGAGATCTTCCTAAAACCATTATTTCATCACATCCATTTGATAAAGAATTTGTTGAGGAAAAAATAAAAAATACGAACGAGTTTTTTGGAATTGATAATGGGGAAGAATTAGTTCACGAAATTAAGAGAAAACTTTTGCCATACAATACCAAAATGCAACCCATCTATTTGTTACAGAAAAATGGTGAGAAAATAAGACTCGATGAGTCTGAAGACCAGCTTTTATCGGGATTGATCGTTAATAAGACGACACGATATATTTTAACATTTCCAAGAGATTTTTCCAAAATAAATTCTTAAAGAATATTAAAATTATCGATCCGAAAACTAAAAAATGTTTACGAATTATAGAATTTCTTATCTTTGCAGAATATGGAATTTACAGCTTCGCAAATTGCAAGTTTTATTGACGGGAAAATAATAGGTGACGAAAATGCACTTATTAATGGCGTTTCACCAATTGAAAATGGAGAATCGGGACATCTTTCTTTTATAGCTCAGGACCGGTTTTCTCATTATTTGGATACTTCCAAGTGTTCAGTAATTATTGCTTCAGAAAAACTTCTTGTAAAAGATAGTTATACTCCTACTATTATTGCCGTAAAAGATGCATATCTTTCCTTTCAGGTTCTTATGAATCTGTATCAGGAAATGCAGGGAAAAAAAGAAGGAATCGAAGACGGAGCATCTATTCACGATACTGCTGTAATAGCAGATAAAGTATATATTGGAGCATTTACCTATGTTTCAGAAAAAGCCAAAATCGGAGAGGGAACACAAATCTATCCACAAGTATACATCGGAAAAGGTGTTAAAATTGGAAAGAACTGCAAAATAGATAGCGGAGCAAGGATCTATGATTATTGTGTTATTGGGGATAATTGTGTTATCCATTCCAATACGGTAGTCGGGGGAGATGGATTTGGTTTTCAGCCAACAGCAGAAGGATTTAAAAAAATTCCACAACTTGGAAACGTTATTATTGAAGATGATGTGGAAATTGGGTCAAACTGTAGTATAGACAGGGCTACCATTGGATCTACCATTATTGGAAAAGGAACAAAAATAGATAACCTGATTCAGATTGCGCATAACGTTAAGATTGGTCAGAATAATGTAATTGCAGCCCAGGCCGGAATTGCAGGCTCTACAACGATCGGAGACTGGAACCAGATTGGAGGACAGGTAGGTGTAGTTGGTCATATTAAGATCGGCAATCAGGTGAAAATCCAGGCTCAGAGTGGAGTGAACTCCAGTGTAGGTGATAAAGAAACTTTATACGGTTCACCTGCAATCAGTTATAATGACTATTTGAGAAATTATGTTCATTTCAGGAATTTTACTGAAATCGTAGGAAGAATAAATAATCTTGAGAATACCTCAAAAGATAATACTAATGAGTGATATGCAAAAAACACTTCAGCAAGAGGTAACTCTTTCTGGAATTGGCCTTCATACTGGTAAAGAAGTAAAACTTACCATTAAACCTGCTAAAGAAAATACAGGTTTTGTTTTTGTAAGAACCGATTTAGAGGGGCACCCTCAGGTTGAAGCAGATGTTAACTATGTTGTAGCAACAGAAAGAGGGACAACCTTAGAAAAGCTAGGCGTTAAAATTAACACATGCGAGCATCTTCTTGCAGCTTTAGTAGGCTGCGATGTCGATAACGCTATATTGGAGATGGATGCTTCAGAACCTCCTATTATGGATGGATCTTCAAAGTTTTTTGTTGAAGCTATCGAAAGTGTAGGGGTAGTTGAGCAGGCCATTGCCCGAGAATACCTTGTGGTAAAAGAAGTTCTTAGCTATACAGACCCTGCAACGGGTTCTGAGATTACCATTATTCCATCAGATAACTACGAAATTACAACGATGGTAGATTTTGGAACTAAAGTATTAGGTACCCAAAATGCTACACTTAAAAATATCTCTGAGTTTAAAGAGGAAATTTCATCAGCAAGAACATTCAGTTTCTTACATGAATTGGAAATGCTTTTAGATCATGGTCTTATTAAAGGAGGTGATATTTCTAATGCAATTGTTTACGTTGATAAGGATTTAACTCCGGATACCACAGAAAAACTAAAAAAAGCATTTGGTAAAGACAATGTTTCTATCAGACCAAATGGTATTCTTGATAACCTTACTTTAAATTATCCTAATGAGGCAGCAAGACATAAGTTACTTGATGTAATTGGTGATCTGGCTTTAGCTGGTGTTAAAATAAAAGGTAAAGTTATCGCAAATAAACCAGGACATTTCGTGAATACTCAATTTGCAAAAAAACTGAATCGTCAGTGGAAACTGCAAAAAAAGAAAAATGTGCCTGATTTTGATCTTACAAAAGAACCGGTTTTTGATATCAACGGAATCATGAAACTGATGCCTCACAGACCTCCGTTCTTATTGATCGATAAGGTTCTGGAGCTTTCAGATTCTCACGTAGTAGGTTTGAAAAACGTTACAATGAATGAACCATTCTTTGTTGGGCATTTTCCAAAAGAACCTGTGATGCCGGGGGTTTTGCAAGTAGAAGCTTTAGCTCAGACCGGAGGAATTTTGGTTCTTGCAAGTGTTCCGGATCCTGAAAACTATTCTACTTATTTCATTAAAATGGATAAAGTAAAATTCAAAAGAAAAGTAGTTCCTGGAGATACGATGATTTTCAAAATTGAATTGATAGAGCCGATCAGAAGAGGTATCGTTCATATGCAGGGATACGGATATGTAGGAGATACAGTGGCTGTAGAAGCCGAATTAATGGCTCAAGTTGCAAAAAATAAAGTTGATTAAATGGTTCATCAATTAGCTGCCGTAGATAAACGTGCAAAAATCAGCAAGAACGTAATCGTAGAACCTTTTACTACTATTGCAGGGGACGTGGAAATTGGAGAAGGAAGCTGGATAGGTCCCAATGTTACCATTATGGATGGAGCTAGAATAGGGAAGAATTGCAGGATTTTTCCGGGAACTGTAATTTCTGCGATTCCGCAGGATTTAAAGTTTGATGGTGAAGATACTCAGGTAATTATCGGTGACGAGACTACAATCAGAGAGTGTGTTACCGTAAACAGGGGTACTAAAGCTCTAGGCTATACCAAAATAGGTAAAAACTGTCTGATTATGGCTACTTCTCATATTGCACACGATTGTGTAATTGGAGATCATGTTATCATAGTAAACGGTTGCGGTATTGCCGGTCACGTAGAAATAGGTGACTATACGGTAATGGGAGGACTAAGTGCTGTTCATCAGTTTGGGAAAATAGGAAAACATGTAATGATCTCTGGGGGTACATTGGTAAGAAAAGATATTCCTCCTTACGTAAAAGTTGCGAGAGAACCGATGTCTTATGCAGGGATCAATTCAGTAGGTTTAAGAAGAAGAGGATTCACAAATGAGAAAATTTTTGAGATCCAAAAGATCTACAGAGCTATTTTCCAGATGAAGATGAATGTGTCTCAGGCAATTAGTCATATTGAAAAAGAAATGCTACCAACGGCTGAAAGAGATGAAATCCTTCAGTTTATACAAAACTCTCCAAGAGGTATCGTAAAAGGTTATGGTACTGGAAAAGAGTAACTCATTTAAAAATAAAAAGATAATATAAAAAATTAATGGCAACAAGTAACGATATCAGAAAGGGACTTTGCATTGAATATAGCAATGATATTTTCAAGGTAATTGAATTTCTTCACGTAAAACCAGGAAAAGGACCTGCTTTTGTTAGAACCAAATTAAAATCTGTAACTAATGGAAAAGTAATTGATAATACTTTTTCAGCGGGACATAAAATAGATGAAGTAAAAGTAATTACCAGAAAATTCCAGTATCTTTATGATGATGAGAATGGATTCCACTTCATGAACAATGATGACTTTTCCCAGTTGTATATCAATAAGGAAATGATTGAAAACGCTCAGTTTATGAAAGCTGGTGAAGAAGTTACAATTATCCTGAAAGAAGCTGATGAAACTCCTCTTTCTGCTGAACTTCCACAATCTGTATTTTTAGACGTAATTGAAGCAGATCCGGGAGTGAAAGGGAATACTGCTACGAATGCTCTTAAGAATGCAATCGTTGAAACAGGAGCAAGAGTAATGGTTCCACTGTTTATTGAGCCGGGAGACAAAATCAAAGTAAATACTGAAGACGGTACTTATTTAGAAAGAGTAAAATAACAATATAATCTACATAAATTCGGTCTGCACCTGCAGTCCGAATTTTATTTTATAATAAGATTAATGTATGAGATTCCATTCTCCACAAAAGCTTAAAACAATAGCTGATTTAATTGAGGCAAGATTTATTGGCTCCGAAGATTTTGAAGTGTTGGGAACCAATGAGATTCATAGGGTAACCCCTGGGGATATTGTATTTGTTAACCACCCGAAATATTATGACAAAGCACTGAATTCGGCAGCAACGGTCATTCTTATCGATAAAGAGGTTGAGTGCCCGGAAGGAAAAGCTCTTCTTGTTTCTGAAGATCCGTTCAGGGATTTTAATTTTATCAATACTCATTTTACAAGAATATACAATTTTACAGAAGAATTACATGATGTTGAAATTGGAGAAGGAACCAGAATTCATCCTTCTGCAGTGATTGGCAATAATGTGAAGATAGGGAAGAATACCCATATATTCCCCAATGTTGTGATTGGTGACAGGACCGTGATCGGTGATAATGTTATTATTCAATCCGGAACGGTATTGGGAGGTGATGCATTTTATTACAGAAAGCTGAATGGTAATTTTGATCGTCTTATTTCAGTAGGAAATGTTATTATTGAAAACAACGTTGAAATTGGTAATAATTGTACTATAGACAGAGGTGTTACGGATTCTACCATAATAGGAGAAGGCTCTGTATTAGACAATCTGATTCAGATAGGTCATGATACCATAATTGGTAAAAGATGTTTGATTGCTTCTCAGGTAGGAATAGCAGGATGTTGTATTGTTGAAGATGAGGTCACCATGTGGGGGCAGGTTGGAGTTGCATCAGGGATCAGACTGGAGAAAGGAACCATCCTTCTGGCCAAGGTGGGAGTGAACAGAGACCTGACTAAAGGAACCTATTTTGGAATGATTGCAGAAGAATTTCGTGAGTATTTGAAGAAAGAGGTAAAGCTGAGAAATCTCAAATAAACAATTCTTTTGGATTAGTCTAAAATCAAAGAAATTTAAGTAAATTTGTGAGCATTAATAAAATAGTAAATAAATTAAAAACAACAATAAAATGTCAATTTTAGTAAACAAAGATTCTAAAGTAATTGTACAAGGATTTACAGGAAACGAAGGTACTTTCCATGCTGGTCAGATGATTGAATACGGAACCAACTTAGTAGGTGGTGTTACTCCGGGAAAGGGAGGAAGCGAGCACTTAGGAAAGCCTGTATTTAATACGGTTGCTGATGCTGTTCAAAAAGCTGGAGCTAACGTAAGTATTATTTTCGTACCACCTGCATTTGCTGCTGATGCTATTATGGAAGCTGCTGAAGCTGGAATTAAAGTTATCGTATGTATTACTGAAGGAATTCCTGTAGCGGATATGGTAAAAGTAAAATCTTACATCGCAGACAGAGACTGTAGATTGATCGGTCCGAACTGCCCTGGGATTATTACTTCAGAAGAAGCTAAAATTGGTATTATGCCAGGTTTCGTTTTCAAGAAAGGTAAAGTAGGTATCGTTTCTAAATCTGGTACTCTTACTTACGAAGCTGCTGACCAGGTTGTAAGAGCTGGTTTTGGTATTTCAACAGCTATCGGTATTGGTGGAGATCCAATTATTGGAACTACGACAAGAGAAGCTTTGGAGTTGTTTATCAATGACCCTGAAACAGAAGCAGTAGTGATGATTGGTGAAATTGGTGGTGGACTTGAAGCTGAAGCTGCAAGATGGTACAAAGCAAGTGGTTCTACTAAACCTGTAGTAGGTTTTATTGCGGGACAAACGGCACCTAAAGGAAGAACAATGGGACATGCTGGTGCTATTGTAGGTGGAGCTGAAGATACTGCTCAGGCTAAAATGGAAATCATGAGAGAAAATGGAATTAACGTTGTAGATTCTCCTGCTGACATTGGCGTTACTGTAGCTAAAGTGCTAGGATAAACCATAAAACAAAACAATATGAAAAAACTTTTATTAGCCTCTGCCCTGGCTTTCACTACCTTGTCTTTTGCTCAGATTAATTTCAGCGGGACAAGATTCGGTATCACGGCAGGAGGAAACTATTCCCGGGTGCAAAATGCGCACAACCCTTCCGGTCCCCGATACGCAGTACAGGCAGGAGCCTTAGCTTTGATTCCTGTTGGAAAGGGAAACCAATTCTATATCCAACCTGAAGTTTTGTACTACGGTGCAGGGGAAACAGGAAAAGATAAAGATGTTAAAGGAAGAGACGGATATGATGCGGTATATGCCAATAATTATCTAAGTGTACCTATCTATTTCAAAGGATATTTTTCAGAGGCAGAATCTGAATTTTTTGGAATGATAGGCCCTCGATTTAATTTTTTGCTAAATCAAAATGTTAAAAATGTTCCTGTAAGCAGACCATACTATGATCCGGATGTAACAGATCCAAAAAATCCGGGAGTAAGTGGCAAAGCAAACAGTTTTAATTTTGGACTGGGTGTAGGAGTAGGATATAGCTATAAGAGACAACTCGAACTAGCTTTAAAATACGATTTTGGATTTTCAAATACCTATCCTGATTTGGGAAAAGAACCTGGTGGAACTAGCAAAAGTAAGTCTGAACAAGTTCTTAGTGTAAGCTTAAGTTACATATTCAACTAAGACAACACTTGACATAAAAAAATAACCCCGGAACCATGTTCCGGGGTTATTTTTTTATTGACTATATAGGATTAATTTCTAATCCATTTCCAAAGCTCCTTAAGCGTTGCTTTATTTCCATACATTAAAATACCGACTCTATAGATTTTACCGGCTAAAAAGATCATAAAAAATGTTGTCACTACTAACAGTGTTATTGACAGTGCGATTTGCCATGCAGGAACTCCAAAAGGAATTCTGGCAATCATAGCGACAGGAGACGTGAAAGGAATCATGGATAGCCAGAATCCCAGCGGACCGTCAGGGTTATTCATTAATGAAAAGCTGCCATACATCCCCAAAGTTAATGGCAATATAGCAAATAAGGTAAACTGTTGTGTTTCTGTCTCATTGTCCACGGCAGAACCAATGGCAGCGTATACAGAGCTGTAAAAGATATATCCAAGAAGGAAGAAAACAATAAATACAAAAATAATCAAAGGGAAATTAAGTTCAAGCAGACTATGGGAAACCTGTGTAGCGATTTGTGTTACATCCAGTTTACTTGCCATTCCTTCGCTTCCTCCGGGAATGTTTTTCTGAATAGATGAAAAGCCGGTATTCAATACCAGGGCTCCGATAACGGACATGGTAATCCAGATAATAAACTGAGTTAAAGCTACCATCGTTACTCCCAAAATTTTCCCCATCATAAGTTCAAACGGCTTTACGGAAGAAATAATGATTTCCACCACTCTGTTATTCTTTTCTTCAAGTACACTTCTCATGACCCGTACTCCATAGATAATAATGAACATGAAAGTTACGTACATCAAAACCATACTTAGTCCTGATTTTACCCCGAAAGTAAGGTCAGAATCCTCTTTATTATCTTCAGAAACATTAATTGTTTTTAAAGAGAAGCTTTTATCAAGATTATTGAGCTGGGTTTCCGCAATACCCAATTCTTTGATTTTTTCCTTTTTAATGACATTTGAAATATCTGAAACGATACGTTGCTTAGTATCAAAACCTATTTTGCTGTTGATGACAAGCCTTGTGTTTTTTTCAAGATCATCAAAATTATGATTATTCAGTTCAGGTAGAATAAGAATTCCATCCAAAGATTCATTTCCTTTTAGTGTACTTATCTTTGATTTTTCTTCTGCAGCAGGAATAAAAATATAATTGAGTTTGGAATCTGATGGTAGCTGATCCTTGAATAAGCCACTTCGGTCTACTACTTCAATGACGTTATGCGATTCATTGGCTTTAAACATCAGGCCTATAATTGCTCCAAAAGCAATGATCATAAGAGGAGCAAGTAAAGTTAATATAATGAAGGATTTCTTCTTGACCTGTGTAAGGAATTCCCTTTTGGTTATTAAAAAAATATTATTCATAAAATTAAGAATGATGGCCTACAGCGTTAATAAATACTTCATTCATGCTCGGAATTCTTTCGTCAAATGATCTGACTTTTCCTACATGTACCAAATCTAAAAGGATGTTGTTCTGATCACTTTCGTTTTTCAGATCAAAAGAAACAAGATCATTTTCATTTGAGAAATTAAACACCTCATATTTCTGTTTGAATGTCTCAAAATTTGAATCATTTACAGCAGAAAGGGTAATACCGAAGATGTTCTTTTTGAATTTTTCCCTAACGTCGAAAACTCTGCCATCCAAAACTTTTTTCGAATTGTCGATCAGTGCTACATAGTCGCACATCTCTTCTACACTTTCCATTCTGTGGGTTGAAAGAATGATGGTGGTTCCGTTATTTTTAAGATCAATAATCTGATCCTTTATTAAATTTGCATTTACGGGGTCGAAACCTGAAAAGGGCTCATCGAGAATAAGTAAATGTGGTCTGTGTAATACCGTAACCACAAACTGGATTTTTTGTGCCATCCCTTTCGAAAGCTCGGAAAGCTTTTTCTTCCACCACTGATCAATATTAAGTTTTTCAAACCATTTCTTTGCTTCACTGAGAGCATCATTTTTGCTCATTCCTTTTAGTTCTGCGAAGTAAAGAATCTGATCGCCCACACTCATATTTTTATACAAACCTCTTTCTTCAGGCATGTAACCTATATTTTTGATGTGATCGGGATTTAACTTCTCTCCATTGATGAATATAGTTCCGGAGTCTGCCTGGGTAATTTGATTGATGATGCGGATAAATGATGTTTTTCCCGCTCCATTTGGGCCTAAAAGACCATAGATGCTCCCTTTTGGGACATGTATGCTAAAATCATCCAATGCGGTTTTTTTTCCGGCATTGTAGGTTTTAGTAATATGTTCAGCTTTTAGCATTAAATTGTTTTTTTACTATTAGTATAAAAATGTCCCGAAAGTTACGGAATAATTAAAAGGACTACTAACGTAAAAGAAAAAATCCTGATGATTATCAGGATTTAATTTATTGTTTTACGATCTGGGTAACTTTTTGAGTGTTGTCACTTAAAATGTAACGGATCAAATATTTACCGGGTTTTAATTTTTCAATATTAATTTCTCCCGAATTCATATTAACCGCATAAGTAGCAACCTGTGTACCAAGAATAGAATAGAATGTAACATTTTTAACCTTCAAAGAAGGGTCTTTTGCTCGAATAATGAGGAAATCTTTTGCAGGATTAGGGTAAGCAATAAAAACTCCATCATCAGATTTTTGTGAGATGGAACCAGGCTCCCTGAGTTGTGCATTTAGATTGCTGGAAAATCCAACAAAAGTGCCTGCGAAAAGAAATAAAAGTAAAAGTTTTTTCATCAAAATATAATTTCTCAAGTATTTATAAAACAAAAATATAAAAAATCTACCACTCTCCAACATATTTTTTCATTTAACTTGTAGTAAATTTGCATAAACTTATTCAAAAAGTATTCCAAAATGATACATTCAAGAAACAGAAGGCTACGAGTAAATGAATCAATGAGAAGTTTGGTAAGGGAAAATGTACTTACAACTCATGATTTCGTAATGCCTATCTTCGTAATGGAGGGTGAAAACAAGCAGGAACCAATTGCATCAATGCCGGGAATATTCAGGCGGAGTATCGATCTTACAGTTAAAGAGTGTAAAGAACTGTTTTCTTTGGGGGTAAAATCTGTCAACCTGTATATGAAGGTGTCAGATCATTTAAAAGATAATACGGGAAAAGAAGCTTGGAACAAAAACGGATTAATGCAGAACACCATTAAAGCCATAAAAGATGCTCTTCCCGAAATGATCGTTATGCCTGATGTAGCGTTGGATCCTTATTCTATTTATGGACATGACGGAATAATCGAAAACGGAAAAATTGTAAATGATGCAACTGTAGATGCACTGGCAAGAATGTCTGTATCTCATGCAGAAGCCGGGGCAGACATTGTCGCACCAAGTGATATGATGGATGGCAGAGTATTAGGGATTCGTGAAGCCTTAGAAGAAAGTGGATTTACAGATGTAGGAATTTTAAGTTATTCCGCAAAATACGCAAGTTCTTTTTATGGACCTTTTAGAAGTGCTCTGGATAGTGCTCCAAAAGATAATATGGAAATTCCAAAAGATAAAAAGACTTATCAGATGGATTTTCATAATTCCAGGGAAGCTTTAAATGAAGTATTTAAAGATATTGATGAAGGAGCGGATATCATTATGATTAAACCGGGGCTTCCTTATCTTGATATTGTTTCTAAAGTTCGTGAAGCAATTGATCTTCCGATTGCTGTGTACAATGTAAGTGGAGAATATGCAATGGTAAAAGCGGCTGCCCAAAACGGCTGGCTAGATAATGATAAAACGATCATTGAGAGCTTAACATGTTTTAAAAGAGCTGGTGCAGATATGATCTTCACTTATTTTGCAAAGGAAGCAGCAATGCTTTTAAATAAATAGTTTTAAAACAGATAAATAAAAAACACCTCTATATAGAGGTGTTTTTTATTTATCCGAAACAGGCATTGTAATGAGGTTTTCCCGGAACTATAGGGTCTTTACCTCCATTGTCATAAACGCAGATATTACTTGGGCATAAAAACCAACCTGATGGGCAGTTGCCATTTGCATCGGGTGGTCTTATATTTCCACCGTTGATGGTTTTTAGATTTTTTTTCGTTAATTTTTTCATGATAATATTTATTTTTTTTAGATAAACTAAATATAGTTAAAATTTATCACATTATATTGAAATCTTTACCTTTTGTAAATTTAGCAGCAAAGGGAGCCTGGTTACCTATATATTTTAGAACAAAATGTTTCTTAGTATCCGTATCTAACTTTGATTCCACTTCAACGTCCTGCGTTTGAAAGCTTACATCAAGAACAGTTGAAGATTCTTTTTCTAAATAAATCTCAACGCTTTCGGCATAAAATAAAGAAGTACTCAAATAATTAAACTTGATATTTTTTCTGTACGTCTTTGTTTTATCCTGGGTAAATGCTGAATAGTTTTTTAAGATTTCAATTCCCGGAGAATCAATGTTGGTGATTCTTGATTTTGTTACTCCATTGACACGGACAGAAAAGTTTTTAGCATTTTTTATATTTCCGTTAACTCCGATATTAAAAAGAGAAGGCAGCGAAAGGCCGTATTCGATCATGCTGTCTTTTGTAAATTCAAAATCAGGAATCAGAGCGGGATGTTTCGGAGCATTAATCAACTGATTTTTTATAGTAGTCAGATTCTCTCCTGAAAACAGATACCCAATAAGATTATTGCTGGTTGTTCTCCAGTTTCTGCCATTCCATTCAAAAATTTCACAAAGTAAGGTGTCTGTGGATGAATGGGGAAGGAGATCCATATCCTGCCATTTAAAAACTTCCTTAGCATAAGGTCTACGGTCAACCAGGTTGATTCCTAAATCTAATGCAAGGAGTTCTGTTAATTCTTTGTTATTTTCCATAAAAATTAATTTGCTGTTGGTGCAGTAAATGTATCAAATTCGTTAGAATATCTGATGCCTGGATTTACAGCCAGCCTTTTTTACCATATACATAAGTGTCATCAAACTGTTTGTCACTCATAAACAGGTACAATATACCTTCAATGAAAGGAATGATAGAAGCTGCCCCAAAAGTAACAAGGTTTAAAATAATCTGAATAATACCTTCTTTAGTATAGCCAAGATAAAATTTATTCAGGGCAAGCCATCCTACAAGTATACCTAGTATTGCAGCAGGGATCTTTTTTTCAGAGCGATAAGGTACATGGGCCTGCTGATCCCGGGTATTTTCTGTTTTTGTATAACCGTAATTTTCCATTTTAGTATTTTTTATGATAAAGTGAATTGTTTTTAACATAAGTCGAAGAAAAATATGAGTAGTTACAAAATCATAACTTAAAACAAATTTATATCTTTGCGACTATGATTTTACGAGGAGAAAACTTAATCAAAGAATACGGTCCAAAAAAAGTTGTAAAAGGCGTTTCTGTACAAGTCCAGCAGGGAGAAATTGTTGGTTTGCTAGGTCCTAATGGAGCAGGTAAAACCACTTCATTTTATATGATCGTGGGATTGGTTAAGCCGACATCCGGTAAAATTTTCCTGGATAAACAGGAAATAACAACTGATGCGATGTATCGCAGAGCACAAAAAGGAATTGGTTATCTTGCTCAGGAGGCCTCTGTCTTCAGAAAACTTTCTGTTGAGGAAAATATTATGGGAGTTTTACAGCTTACCAATCTCTCCAAGCGTGAACAGCAAATCAAATGTGATGAGCTGATCGAAGAATTTTCATTGCAGCATGTTCGTAAAAACAGAGGAGATCTTCTTTCCGGAGGAGAAAGACGTAGGACTGAAATTGCGCGCTGTCTTGCTACCAGCCCGAACTTTATCCTTCTGGATGAACCTTTTGCAGGGGTAGACCCCATTGCAGTAGAAGATATACAGAAAATTGTAAGAAGTCTTGTCGATAAAAATATCGGAATCTTAATCACCGACCATAATGTTCAGCAGACTCTCGCTATTACTAATAAAACATACATCATGTTTGAAGGCAGGATCCTGAAAGAAGGTCTTCCGGAGGACCTGGCAAATGATCCACAAGTAAGGGAAGCTTATCTGGGTGAAAATTTTGTGTATCAGAGTATCCTGGATAAGCCTAAAAAGAAGAAATACGCATACAATATCTGGGCAGGGAATTTTGATTCGAAATCACAGCTTCAAAGTTTTGTTGATAATCAGTTTTCAGAATTTGATGATTTAAGGTTGATGTATGGATTTGAGGATATTAGTTTTGCATCGTTGGCAAATTCAGAGATAGAACACATCTTCAATGATGTGGTTGATAAAAATGCAAATAATTCATTTGTATTCCAGCGCAAAGAAATTACCTCCCAATATTCTCTGGAACAGGCGGAAGCGGAATCAAAAGAAGCAAGTAAGCCTGAGCTTCATTACCTTACAACATATCTTTACGAAGGTTAAGTTTTAATTACTGGTATGCTGGCTCGCAAAAATGATATCCCAATTATTAAAAACAAGATCAGATAAATAATGCTTGTTCATACTATCGATAAATGCCTGATAGGCGATGTCTAAAAATGATTTTAGCTGACAGTTATAAGACATAAATACGCACGATTTACTTTGGCAGTTGATAATCGGACTATCATCCTGTTCAAGTAGGTGAATAAGATCACCAAGCCCTGTCGTACGAGCCTTATCAGAAATAATGATTCCACCATTTTTTCCTCTTTTGGTAATAACAAATCCTTTCTGAGATAAAAACTGAACCACTTTAATAAGGTGATTGCGAAGAATATGCAACTTTTCTGATAATTCGTCCAATGAGCAGGACTGAGCCTTATCTTTTTTATTTAAATAGATTAAAACGCGCAAACTATAATCAGTAAAGTGGTTCAATTTCATTAATTGCTAATTTAAATGAAGGAGCTGAGGTCCGAATTCTTCGTAAAAAATATTTTCTCCGGCAATTCCTAATTGCATCAAAGAATTGTACTGCACTTTAATAAATGCTTCGGGACCACAAATATAATACTTTGCATTGTCAATAAGAATTTCTTCTTTCACTTCATGGAGGTTAATTCTTCCTTCATGTATTGCCTGGTCATCTTCTTTATTTTTATTTTCATAAAAGATGTGGGTGGTGAGCCATTCATTATTTTGTTCTAAATAGTCAGTATGATCTTTGAAGGCATGAACGGCTTGATCCCTGCAACTATGCAACCATACAACAGGGTTGCGATTGTTATTTTCATTTGTTTCCAGCATACTTAAAAGCGGAGTAATTCCAATCCCTCCACTTATAAGCACTAAAGGATATTCCGATAAAGGGTTAATGTGAAAGATTCCCGCAGGTGCACTCACTTCTATTTCGTCTCCAGCTAACTTAGCATGCATGATATGGGATACAATACCATCCGGATTAAATTGATTTTTCTCTTTTTTTACAGATATCCTGTAATATTTAGGAGTGAAGGCCGATGATAGACTATATTGTCTTGGTTGTTCATATCCCAGTGATGGAATATATGTTTTTACAGATATGAATTGACCGGGAAGGTATTCTGCAATTGGCTGCCCATCTTTAGGCTTAAGATAAAAGGATTTAACCTCCATGCTTTCCTCTACGATTTTACTGATGATGAATGTTCTCCAACCTGTCCATCCCCCATTTTTGTTAGGTTAGAACAATATATTTCGTCTTCGATAGAAATCATTATTTGGGCAAGTTCATGATAGGCTTGCGTCCAAGCTTCCAATAATTCGTCAGTAGCCGCTTTTCCTAAAACTTCTTTTATCGATGAGATCAGATGAAGTCCTACAATATTATATTGTTCCGGTTTTATATTAAGGCTGACGTGCTTATTGCCTATAGATCTTAAAATATTAATTAGTAAAGTTGGATTTTCAATATGTTCAGCATAGGCAAGCACTGCTCCGGCTAGTGCGTGTTGTTGCTTGCCACTTGTCTGATGACTCATGTTAAAAAGATTTTTGAGCTCAGGATTATGGTTGAACATTCTGTTGTAAAAATATTGAGTGAGATCTGCACCGTTTGATTTTAAAACCGCAACGGTTGACTTTACTAAGGCTTTTTGTTTATTATTCATCTTGTCGTTTTTTAATGATAAAACAAATGTACTATAAATATTTAATTGTTATATTTTAAATATAACAATTAAAATATGATATTTTACATACCTAGGAGAAAGGGTGTAAATTTTTTAAAGTACATTATTACTCTCCAAGAAAGAATGATAGCTAATTTTTAATATAGAATAAATTTTAAATTTATATTTTTCGTATTTTATATAAAAAGCGCTTTTAAATTGTTTTAAAGGCCTGGTTTTTGTATTTAATTGTGTTAAAATGATAAAATAAATCATTAAATTTCATTATTAATAAAAAATACAAATATGTCATTACAAGAAAAATTACAAAAACTAGCCAATGAAAGAAATGAACCTTGTGTAAGTATTTCATTAAATACCCACAGAACATTTCCTGAAAACCAACAAGACGAAATCATTTTAAAAAACCTCATCAAAGAAGCAGAAAACCGTGTTATTGATGAGTACGGAAAAAGACCTGCCGCAGGAGTTTTGGAAAAGCTGGATCATATTGCAGGGAAAATTGACCATCAGTACAATCTGGATAGTTTGCATATTTTTTTGTCGAACGACACAGAAGAAATTATAAAATCTACATGGGCTTCAAGAGGAAATGTAACAGAAGTGGAGGAGAAGTTTGCTGTAAGGCCTCTGATCAAGGCTGCAGTAAGAGCTCAGGAATATCTCATCTTAGTTTTAACGCAAAGCGGTACCAAGCTGTACGAAGCATTAAATGATTCTATTGTCGGGGAAGTCCGAGAGGAAGGGTTTCCATTTCCCCAAAATCCCTTTTATATTACCCATTCAGATGTGAGAAGCGATTCCAAACAGGTAGATAATCAGATCAAAGAATATTTTAACAGGGTTGATAAATCCATTGTTGAAATTTACAAAAAATCAAATTTAAACGTAGTTGTTATTAGTACTGCAGATAATTATAGTAAACTTCTTGAAGTTGCTGATATTCCTAAGATCTATATTGGGCATGATAATAAAAATTATGTATCTGCTGATGAGCATCACATTGTAGAGCAGGCTTATGAAATTATTAAGGCTAAACAAAAAGAAAGTCGTGCATTGGCTATTGAGGAAGTTAAAGAGGCGGTGTCTCATGGAACGGTTCTTACGGATCTTCAGGAAATTTACCAGGCCGCTTTGGACGGAAGGGGTGATCTGCTGATCGTACATCAGGATTATGAACAGCCGGTAAAAATGATTAATGAACGTACATTTGAGTACGTTGACGATTCTAAAGAACAGGGAGTTGTTGATGATATTGTTTCCATGATCGCATGGGAAGTATTTTCGAAGAAAGGGCGTGTTCACTTTACCCAGCAGGATGAGCTTTTAGAACTAGGAAAGATCGTTTTGAAAACCCGATATTAAAGAGAAATTTTTATAGCAAAAGAATGAGCCGGCTTTTATGCTGGCTTTTTTTATAGATTGTTTTAAAAAAGCTTTAATTTTACTAAAGATCTTATAATAATGGCGAAACCTTTTAATAGAACAGTTACTTTATTTGGAATATATAAACAGCTTATTCCATTTATCAGGCCTTATCGTTTGATGATTTACGGAACTTTATTCCTGACGTTTTTAGGAGCTCTTGCAGCCCAGGTCAATCCTTTGGTTTTGAAGTATACTGTTGACGAGGTAACCCTACTAACACATCTTCCACATCCTATGTCGGAAGGAATTCATGTGTTGGTAGTGATTTCCATAATATTACTGGGAAAAGAACTGTTGAATATTTTTATCAATTTCGGACAGAAATTCTATGGGGAAAAGATCCGGATCAATGTAAGTTCTGTTCTGGCTCAGTCAGCTATTGATAAAATACTGACGTACCGGGTTGCATATTTTAATGATGAAAACCACGAATCAGGAAAACTGCAGATCAGGATCGATCGTGGGATTGAAAGTCTCACCAAGCTTGTTCAGAATTTTTTCATAGATATTTTGCCTCTCTTTTCCAATGCGATCATTGCTTTGATCATCATGTATATGCAAAATGTATATGTTGGCATGGTATCCACCATAATTGTTCCTATTTATTTTTATATAAGTTCATTACAGGCTAAAAAGCTGGGTGGGGTTCGCAGGCAGCTGAGAAACCAGCGTGAGCAAAAGACTTCGGGCCTTCTGAACCTGATCAATTCGATTATGGTGATTAAAAGTTTTGTCCGTGAAAAATTCGAGGGTAAAAAGCAGTATGATCTTCAGATGCAATTAATGGAGAGCCAGATGTTCACCAGAAAAACAAATTTTATTTATGACGGGCTTAAGACTTTTATAGAACAGTTTGGGGTTGTACTCATCATTTTGCTCACCGTTTATCTTGTTCTGGACCAGCAGATGACAATTGGTGCAATTATGCTTCATATTATGCTCTTCAATAATGTTTCATCCCCGATACGCCAGCTTCACCGTATTTATGATGATATGAATGATGCAATGATTTATGCTGAAGGTTACTTTGATATTTTAAATGCTGACGATGAAAAAGAACCAAACGGGACATTTGTAGAAAGGGAAATTAAGGGAACATTTGAACTTAAAAATATAGACTTTACCTATCCAAACGGAACGAAAGCTTTGCATGATGTTTCTATGAAAATTGAAAATGGAAAAACAACGGCTTTGGTGGGATTAAGTGGTGCCGGTAAATCCACAATTATCAATCTTTTGTGTAAATTTTACCTTCCGGATTCAGGAGATATTCTACTTGATAATGTCAATTTAAATGATTTTGATAACACATTTTTAAGAAATGATATAGGTCTTGTACTTCAAAGAAATCATATTTTTCAGGGAAGTATAGAAGATAATATCCGGTATGGAAATATGAATGCCAGTTTTGATGAAATCCGGGAAGCTGCAAAAAAAGCATACCTCCATGAACAGATCCAGGATCTACCGGATCAGTATAACCACGATGCTACCCAGCTTTCAGGGGGACAACAACAAAGAATTGCCATTGCGAGATTATTCCTGAAGAATCCGCCAATTATTTTTCTCGATGAGCCTACTGCAAGCCTGGATGCTATTGCAACCGAACAGATCAAAAACTCTTTAGATGCCATTAAAGAAGGAAGAACAGTAATCATTATTTCACATTCTTTGTCTCAGATTCTGGATTCTGATAAAATCTATGTTATGAAAAAGGGAAGAGTGGTTGAAAGTGGAACGCACAATGAACTGGTTCAGGAAAACGGGACTTACCGTGAAATTTTTGAAGCATCTGCCAGAAGTCTGAATCTTGATAAATTGATGAATTCCTTTAAATAGGATGAATATGATAAAAAATGAAACCTGTAAAAGAAATACAGGCTTCATTCAATTAATGTAAAAGTTTTTTAGTTCTTTTGAGGAACCTGATAAGTGCCTACTTCAGCTCCGAAGGCAATATTTATCCTATTGTAGCTGTTGATCGCGATAATAGCCATGGTAAGATCCACCATTTCTGTTTCAGAAAAATGGTTGCTTACTTCCTGGTATAGGTCATCCGCAATTTCTTTTCCGTTCAGTCCGGTAAGTTTTTCCGCCCATAAGAAACCTGCCTTTTCCTTTTCTGTGTAGAATGGGCATTCTCTCCAGGCACTTACCAAAAATATTCGCTGCTCGGTTTCACCCTTTGCCCTTAATTGTTTCGAATGCATATCCAGGCAAAAAGCACAGCCATTCATCTGTGAAACACGAAAATAAAGAAGTTCCAGAAAGGCATTGTCAAGAGATGAGTTTTCTACATGATATCCCATGGTGTGAAGTGCATTTACAGATTTATTTCCCATAGCAAATGCGTTGATTCTTTGTGACATAATTTTGTTTTTTTTGATTAATTATGTGACAAATGTAGATTGCAATTAATTCAGATTTTTTTACAAATGATAAAAAATCATTTTTGCGCACGGATCCTGCTTAGTGAAACCTGGGTAATGCCAATATAGTCCGCAAGGTCTCCCAGGCTGATACGCTGGATAAGTTCCGGCTTTTGTTTCAGAAAATTATGATATCTCCTCTTGCCATCATCTTCCAGCATTTCACTTATTCTACCCATCATGTTAACAGGTGCTTTTGAATATAGCTTACTGAAAAGGGTTTCTGCAGAATGGTATTTTTTACATAAGTCGTCGACAACAGATTTGCGAATGGAGTATACTTCCACAGGCTCTAGTGCTACAAACATATATTTGGATGGTTTACCGGTAAGAAATCCGCTCAATTCCGTAAAAAAAGAATTTTCAGCAAAAAAAGTCATGATAAAATCTTTATCCCCATTATCAAAGAACAATTTTACCAGTCCTTTTTGCAGGAAATAAAAATGTTTACAGGTTTCATCAGATTTTAATAAAAAATCTCCTTTTCTGTAATTTTTTAATTCTAACTTTGAAATCAGTTCATCAATGACAGCCTGTTCAGGATCGAAATCCTTTCAATAGTCTGGATGAAATTGGTGTAGCTCATTAGTAGTAATATGTGATTCTTGGATATCTAAATATAGCTAAAATTGTTGGTTTACTATATCTGAAATTATTGTATAAAAGTTTAGAGTGACCGGATAAAATGAATGACCATTATCTTAAAAAGCTTGACAGGGTAACAGCAATTCTTACTCAACTGCAATCCAAACCTTTGGTAAGGGCTCAGGATCTGGCAGAAAAGTTCGAAGTAAGCATCAGAACGATCTATCGGGATGTAAAAACACTTGAAAATGCGGGGATTCCGATTGTCGGAGAAGCGGGTAGCGGATATTCCTTAATGGACGGATATAAACTTCCTCCTGTCATGTTTACAAAAGAAGAAGTTTTGAGCTTTATTACAGCCGAAAAGCTGATGCAAAAGTTTTCTCACGAGAGTTTGGGCTCTCATTACCGGACGGCTATGGAAAAAGTGCGTTCAGTGCTGAGGCATTCCGATAAAAATTTAATACAGACAGTAGAAAAGCAGGTTGATGTTTTTAATTACCATGCTCAATCAAAGGATTCTGTTAAAAATGTGATCCCCCTGATCCTTGAAAGTATTGCAGAAAAAATGCAACTGTCCATAGAATACAGAAGTATGGATTCAAAAGTATCTAACCGGATTATAGAAGCGGTAGGTTTATTTTTTGAATTTAATTATTGGTACATTATGGCTTTTTGTACGTTAAGACAGGATTTCAGACAATTCAGGGTAGACCGGATTCTTCAGGTTTCCAAAACCAGTATTCCTTTTTCAAAAGAGTATGGTGGAATTAATGATTATAGGAAAAATTCCGGTAATGATGTTACCAAAGTAAAATTGCTGGTAGATAAGAAAATAATGGGACATCTCGTTAATTCTAAAAGATACTATGGTTTAATAGACGAAACTGAAACCGATGAAGGAGTTGTGATGACCTTTGAAACGGAGTGGATCAAAGAGGGATTTCCAAGATGGCTGATTACATTTGCGGATTACGCTGTAGTTTTGGAACCAGAAACACTCAAAACAAAAATTGGTGAGCTGATCACGAATATTTCGACGAAATTACAATAACCAACTGATTAATTATGAAATTTATATTGATGCGTTCTATGCTGCTCCTGGCTCTTCTTCATTACGGGATTTCTTCCGCCTGCTCAGCATTTTTATTAAAGGGTAATGATTATTGTGTAATCGGATTCAATGAGAATTGGAAAACAATGCCGGGGATGATCGTCGTCAATAAACGTGGGATTACCAAAAGAAATATAAGCTGGGAAAATCTTACCTCCCGACATCTGAATGCTGAAAAGGAATGGCAATCATTATATGGTTCTGTAACCTTTAATCTTCTAGGCTATGATTTCCCTTGTTACGGTGTAAATGAAAAAGGTCTTTTTCTGGTTGAACTTTCTCTGGAGGAAACCACAAAAGTTTTTAATCCCACACAGCCTAATATGTTTTGGGCACAATGGATTCAATACCAGTTGGATAATTATAAATCTGTTCAGGAAGTGATAGATCATTTAAATGGCGGCCCTAATATTGATTGGTGGCCTAGTGCCGGAGGAAGCCACTTCTTCGTTACTGATGCTAAAGGAAATACAGCAACTATAGCTTTGCTAAATGGAAAGTATAAGGTGCTTACAGGAAAGGATATGCCTATGCCGCTTCTATGCAACAATCAGTATAAGGAAGATGTTGAACGGGTTCAGAGGTTTGATTTTTTAGGAGGCAATGAAAAATTTGATCTTGGTCAGCAAAATAAATGGGAAGACAGATATAGTAAAGCTTACTATATGCTTTATAGTTATAAGTATGATAAAAAGCCTGTAGAATATGCCTGGAATGTTCTTAATTCTGTATATGCGGGAGAATGGCAGACCGTTATTGATGTCAAGAAGATGAATCTTTATTTCCGGTCCGACCTTAAGAAAGTAGTTAAAACAATTGATATTACTCAACTCGATTTTTCAAAACAGGCCTCCATAAAATATTTGGATATTCATACAGATAAGCTGGGTAAAGTAAATGATGATTTTGAGGTGCTTACTTTAAATAAAAATAATGAGTATGTTGCCAAGGGATTTCCTATAGGATATGATAATAAAGAATTTGGAGCCTCAAGTGCCTTCGCCCAGTTAAAAGAGAACATTATTACTTTCTTTAAAAATATTTTGCCGGGTTAAAAAACAAAAGCTTTCAGAGAATCTGAAAGCTTTTGCATTCACTAAAATTAATAATTTGATAGAAGAAAAATATTTTTAAACAGAATTAAAATCTCTCCCAGAAAAACGGAGGTTCAATTCCTAATGATCTTAGATAAACATAACCTTGTCCACGGTGATGGATTTCATTGTCGATAAAATATAGGATATTCTGATATACCGGAAATTCATATTGGCCAAACAGATTGAACGTTTCCTGCATACGCTCTTCAGAAATCTGATTAAAATAATGGTTGATTACTTCTGTTTCTTCGTCCCATTTTTTCAGTATTTCTTCTTTTGTTTTAGGGTTAAATCCCTCTTCGTTATAAGCCTCCATGTTTTTTTCATTGATTCCCTTTAATGCCGGCCCTGCAATGCTGATAAGCTCAACTGCCAGTTTAGCAAATGGTCTCATACCTGCTACAGAAAATTCGAATAATTCTTTTTCAGGAAACGCTTCAATTACTCTTCTGGTCAGATTTCTGTGTCCTTGCCAGTGCTCTAATAATTGGTCTGATGTCATAAACTGTTTTGTTGCTGTTGCTGTAGTTGCCATAATATTTTTGTTTAATTTGTTATTGTTGATACAAAGATAAGAGCACGTTATGACAACAGTTTGTCAGTAGGATTTGGGGCATTAAAAATATTTTTTTCTCCTAAAATATCATTGCGTTTTTTACGTTTAAAAGAGAGATGTACCGGGTATTATTTATAATTTCAGAGAAATGAAGAAGCTAATTTTAGGAATTACAAGTGCTTTGTCACTACTATCGTGTAATAAAATCAGTGATAAAATAGATCAGACTGTACAGGAAACAACCGAAACAGTAAAGCAAAGGACCCAACAGGCAGTGGAAGAGAGGGTGAAAAAGACCGTGAATGAGTCCATCAAGTCCCTGACAAATTCTGAAGATGTTCAATTTAATCAGGTTTTTCCTGGTTCAGGGAAAGCTGTTGTATCTGATGAAAACGGGAAAAAGTTTGTATTTCCAAATGGCACTACAGGATATATTTTTAAGTATAAAGCAGACAAAAAAGATATCATTCCATTTCTGGAGTCTCAACCTACAACGGATGAAACCCGGTCCGATAAGGCAGCCCGAAAGGTAGACGGACAAAACATCGTAGATAAAATAAGTTTTATTGAAAAGTTCCTGCCTGAAAATACAATTGATAAAAGCATTTTAGAAGATATAAAGAATGTCAATGGTATCGAGTATTATAAATTAAAGCGGTTTCCCAATAAAAGTACCATTATTTATAATTCTAAAAACAAGACAGTGTTGCAATATGTTGAGGTAGATAAATAATTTGAAGATGGCTGGTTTTTACCGGTCATTTTTATATTAGCAGGATTACAAAACAAGATAAGAAACAAACCCGTAAGTATTGTAAAGCTAATTTTAAAAAAGTAATTTAGTCGTATGAAAATTTATACAAAAACAGGAGATAAAGGACAAACCGCTCTTTATGGAGGAACAAGAGTTTCCAAGGCCAGCGCCAGAGTAGAAAGTTATGGTAATATCGATGAGTTGAATTCTTTTATTGGCATTGCAAAAAGTCATATTGAAGATGTTGAGGTTTTAAAGCAATTGAAGAAAATTCAGTTTGATTTATTTACTGTGGGCTCTGAAGCAGCAACTCCGGTTGATAAATTAATGCTTGCCAATGGAAAATCCAGGCTTCCGTTGATTATTTCAGAAAATGAGATTGAAGAATTAGAGCATTGGATGGATGATTTTGATACCCAGCTGGAGCCTCTTCAATATTTTATACTTCCCGGTGGCGGAAAATCTGCGACATTTCTTCATGCAGCAAGAACAATCTGCAGAAGGGCAGAACGTTCTCTGGTTTTCCTGAATGAAGCTGAAGAGGTTCGTCCTGAATTAATTAAATATCTCAACAGGCTTTCAGATTATCTTTTTGTTCTTGCCCGGTATATTTCAAAACTAAATAACGAACCGGAAGAATACTGGAATCCGAATGAAAGATAAAGTATTACTTTTTATTAACGGAGAACCTCCCAAATCCTTTCCTGATTTATCCGGATATGATTTAATTGCATGTACGGATGGTGCTTTTCATTACTTAAAAGAGAAAAGATTTCCTTTAGATAAATTGGACTTCATTTCCGGTGATTTTGATTCACACACAGGATCTGATGAAGAGGTATATCAGGAAAAATTTATTCTCACCCTGGATCAGGATAAAACAGACTTTCATAAAGCTCTGGAAATTATTTTGGATAAAGGATTTCGCGCTATAGATGTTTTTGGGGCCAGTGGTGGTGAGCAGGACCATTTCTTAGGAAACCTTACGGTTGCTTATACCTTTAAAGACAGATTGGAGATAAGATTTTATGATGAATTTTCTGAATATTATTTTATTCCTAAAGATTTTACAGTGCAAAAGGTGAAGAATAGAATGATTTCTTTATATCCTTTCCCTATTGTGGAAAATATAACAACAAAAGGATTGAACTGGCCTCTTACAAATGGTAGCTTAAGCATTACTTCAAGGATCGGAACCCGAAATTTTGCTGTTGAAGATGAAGTATCCGTTCACTATGAATCCGGCGATTTGTTGTTTTTTGTAGGACGCGATGATATAGAATATCCACCAATATATTAAGCTGATGTTTGTTTTTAGAATGATAAGCTGAATACCTTTGAAATTGAGTATTCGGAGAAACTTTTGTATCTTGTATCGACATCGACTTAATTTTTCTAGAATATTGAAGAAATTACTTAAAATACTATTCCTTTTTATTGTACTATTCTGTGCTTTTTCCTGTAAAACACAGAACTTCACTGCACCCGAGTATGGAAAAAGCCAGGCTGAAAATGCGGGAGTGAAAAAAGTACATAATTTCCGGACATTGGAAGAAATGAAAAATGTTGACGGGAGAACATTACGAAAAGGTGTTTTTTACAGGAGCGGGCATCTTAATAAGCTTAAGAAAAAATCATTTGACACGATTAACAAACTGGGAATAGCGGAAGTGATCGATCTCAGAAATGAAAAAGAAATCGGTCTGAAGCCTGATCATCTACCTGCTCAGCTTAGCTATAAAAAATACTCAGCATTTGAAGATCAGGGAGACCAGCTATCACAAGCCAGAAAACTGGTTTTAAAGGGAAAGGTAAATTCTGCCGATGCTGATAAAAGAATGGTTGACTTTTATCGTGAATATGTAACCGAAAATCCGGCAACAATCAAAAAGATTATTAGTGAAATTTTGGATTCAGATCAACCTGTTTTATATCACTGCACGGCAGGGAAAGACAGGACAGGTATTATTACTGCTCTTATTCTGACCATTTTAAAGTTTGATAAAGCAACAATTTATAATGATTATCTGATGTCTAACAACTACAGGGAAGATATGGTTATGAAGCGATTAAAGCTGGCTGGAAACCTGCATTTTCTATATCCTAAAATGGATATCAAAGTATTGGAAAAGCTCAGCTGGGTAGAGAGGAATTATCTGGATTCTGCATTTAATGAAATTGATAAGAAATACGGCTCTGTAGATGTATATATTCAACAAGTGCTGGAGATTTCTGATGATAAAAGACAATTCTATATTCGTAAGTTTACATATTAATAAACGGTGAATTAGCGGGTGCTGATTTCGATAGAGCCTTTCATGAAGATCAAATAAAATTATAATAATTTTAACATCAAAAAATCAAACTTTTTTAGCAATTTTGCATTCTTAATTCACTTGCTAAAAAATGAAAATAAAATACTCGGAACTTATTGATCAGACGTTATATTTTCCAACAGAAGAATTTAACGTTTCTGAAAACAATTTGTTGTTTCACGATATTCCTTTGATGGATGTTGTTGAAAAGTTTGGAACTCCTTTAAAGGTTAGTTACCTCCCGAAGATTTCTCAGAATATTCAGAAAGCAAAAGGCTGGTTCAAGGAGGCTTTTGAGAAAATCGAATATAAGAAAAATTACAGATATTGTTACTGTACGAAATCCAGTCATTTTAATTTTGTTATTGAAGAAGCTCTGAAGAATGATATTTCTATTGAAACATCTTCCGCTTATGATATGGATATTGTAAGGTCTCTTTACAAAAAAGGTAAAGTAGATAAAAATATTGAAGTAATCTGTAATGGATTCAAAACAGATGATTATCTGGCAAAAATTTCGGAGATGATCAATAATGGTTTTGAAAATATTACTCCGATCCTTGATAATTACAGGGAACTAGACAAACTTACAGAGAGTATAGATACTACTTTTGATATAGGGATCAGAATTGCTTCCGAGGAAGAACCGAAATTCGAATTTTATACATCCAGATTAGGAATAGGATATAAAGACATTATTCCTTATTACAGTCAGAAAATTGC
The DNA here is from genome assembly GCF_013184525.1 of Chryseobacterium sp. LAM-KRS1. Classification (GTDB taxonomy): domain Bacteria; phylum Bacteroidota; class Bacteroidia; order Flavobacteriales; family Weeksellaceae; genus Chryseobacterium; species Chryseobacterium proteolyticum. Next base: position 121,131 of record NZ_JAAOIZ010000003.1, on the reverse strand, counting down.
TGAGCACCCGAATGCGCGATTGAAAATGCTTCACTTTTTCATCAATACAGGGATCAAAGATACTGCGTATTACTGGAATGAATTATATAAATGTCTTCGTGTATATGCACGTTTGAAGAAAATTGCTCCGGAGGTGGATTCTTTGAACATCGGAGGAGGTTTCCCGATTAAGACTTCTTTGAACTTTGATTACGATTACCAGTATATGGTTGAAGAGATCGTTTCCCAGATTAAAAAATTCTGTGAAGAAGAAGGAGTAGAGGAACCGAATATTTATACTGAATTTGGAAGTTTCACGGTAGGAGAAAGTGGAGCTAACCTCTATAAAATTATTTCGCAAAAACGTCAGAACGACAGAGAGAAGTGGAACATGATCGATTCTTCATTCATGACGACACTTCCTGATACATGGGCGATTTCAAGACACTTTATCATGCTTCCTCTGAATCGTTGGGAAGATACTTATGAAAGAGTATTTCTGGGAGGCTTAACGTGTGATTCGGATGATTATTATAATTCCGAACAGCATACCAATGCAATCTACCTGCCTGTTTTCAGTGATACAAAACCTCTATATATTGGCTTCTTCCATACAGGAGCTTATCAGGAAACGATTGGAGGATACGGAGGAGTGCATCATTGCTTAATGCCTCAGCCAAGACATATTCTGATTCAGAAAGATGAAAACGGAGAGTTTCAATATGAAATATTCCGTGAAAGACAGGAGCCGGAAGATGTTTTAAAACTTTTGGGATACTAACGCTCCTCTCGGAGACGGATCAATATAAAAAAAAAGGTTCTCGATCGAGAACCTTTTTTTATTTAAAATAATCTGAGATTTTATCTAATTCCAGTTCAGTATAATCTGAGATGGTAATGTTAGCCAGGGAATAATCCTGATTATGGGAATGTTCACTTTTATAGGCGGCACAGAAAATTTTAGCATTATGAGCGGCCAGAATTCCATTGGTAGAATCTTCAATTACCAGGCAGTTTTCTATCGGCTGTTCAGCCAGCTGGGCTGCCAAAAGAAAAACTTCAGGATGAGGTTTTGATTCTTTTAACTCAGCACCACTGATTTTCCCGTTGAAATATTTTTCAAGTCCGAATTTTTCAAAAACCATATTGATGGTTACCATACTTGCGGAAGAGGCTACAATGAGCTGAATATTATTTTCATAGTAATGTTCTATCAGTTTTCTCACCCCGGGAATAAGGTCAAAATCGGCATCATTATAGAAGTAATCTTTAAAATAATCCCTTTTTATATTGGTCAACTCCTGATAAGTATGGTTAAGCCCGAATATCTGAATTAATGTTTCGCAGACTTTTTTGGTGGAAGCTCCGGTAAATGAAGTGTAAAGTTCTTCAGATACCTGAATTTTAAGATCTTCGAACATCTTGAAGTAAGCTTTTCTATGCAATGGTTCTGTATCTACAATTACCCCATCCATATCAAAAAGCACCGCTTTTAAGGACATATTTGATTTTTTTTGCAAAGGTAGTGAATTTTAGAGGAGATGGAAGAAGTTAGAATTTTATAGAGGCTGTGGGTTTGTTTGATACCTTCAAAAACTTCCCTTCTCTTGCTTCCGGCTTCCAACTTCTTTGTATCTTTGCGGGAAGTATTTCAAATTTTAAATCATTTAATTTTTAAATAAAAACATGAAAACATACGCGGGAATTCCTGAAGAAAATGCGTCATTAGAAAACTCAAAAGTAATGTTGGTTACCGTTCCTTACGACGGAACCTCAACATGGGGTAAAGGAGCGGATAAAGGTCCTGAATTATTCCTTAATGCTTCTGAAAACATGGAGCTTTATGACATAGAAACAGGAACCGAGCCTTACCTTGATGGTGTTTATCTTGCCGGGGAAGTATCTGAAAATGCTACACCTGAAGCGATGACGGAAGCGGTTTATCAAAAGACAAAAGAGCTGTTACAGAATGAAGGAAAGTTGTTTACCCTTTTTGGTGGTGAACACTCTGTTTCTATTGGTTCGATCCGTGCTGTAGGTGAGAAATATGATAATTTAACAGTATTACAACTGGATGCTCACACGGATTTACGTCCTGAATTCCATGGTTCTACCTCCAATCATGCATGTGCTGTTTTTGAAGCTAATCAGAAGCACAACCTGGTTCAGGTGGGTATCCGTTCAATGGATGTTGAAGAATACCAGTATTTACCTGAAGGAAGAGTATTTTTTGCACATGAAATTGCTGTCAATGATAACTGGATCAATGATGTTTTAGAAAAAGTTTCCGGAAATGTATATATTACAATCGATTTGGATGCTTTTGACCCATCTATCTGTCCATCTACCGGAACACCAGAACCCGGAGGTCTGCAATGGTATCCAACGTTGGAATTATTAAGAAAAGTATTTGAAAAATGTAATGTTGTAGCTTTTGATATTGTGGAATTGATGGATTCTCCGATGGCTAAGCCAAGCGCATTCCTTGCCGCTAAACTATATTACAAAATGTTAGCTTATTATCACATCAGCCAGGATTAAAATTCCACAAGAATCGGATTTTTTCTGCGGGATTTTCTTTGGAAATTTGTGAGATAAAATACAAAGATATGTCTACACAAAGTCAAATAGATTACAACAGAATCGCTAAAGCGATAGAGTATATCCAAAGTAATTTTAAACTTCAGCCGAGTCTGGAAGAAGTAGCAGAAAAAGTGCATCTTAGTCCTACCCATTTTCAAAAAATCTTTACAGATTGGGCAGGAACAAGTCCGAAAAAATTTTTACAGTTCATCAGTATAGAACATGCCAAAAGTCTTTTGAAGGAAGAGAAATTGAGCGTATTTGATGCTGCTTATGAGACCGGGCTTTCCAGTACAAGCAGGCTTCATGATTTATTTGTAAAAATAGAAGGAATGTCTCCGGCTGAGTTTAAAAATGGCGGAAAAAGCCTGAGAATTAACCATAGTTTTTCAGAAAGTCCATTTGGAAACATTCTGGTAGCTTCTACCGAAAAAGGAATTTGCCATCTGGCCTTTGAAAATAATCAAGAAATGGCATTAGGAAATCTGAAAGCCCAGTTTCCTAATGCTTCTTTTTATGAGAAGCAGGATCAGTTTCAAAAAGATGCCTTGTCTATTTTCGGTAAAGACTGGAACAAGTTAAATACCGTAAAACTTCACCTTAAGGGCACTGATTTTCAGTTAAAAGTCTGGGAAAGCCTTCTGACAATTCCTATGGGAAAACTGTCTACTTATGGTAATCTGGCCGGGAAAATAGGCAATCCTAAAGCTTCCAGAGCAGTAGGAACAGCTATTGGAAGCAATCCTGTAGCCTTTCTTATTCCTTGTCACAGGGTCATTCAATCATCAGGAAACATGGGCGGTTACCGTTGGGGAAAGGACAGAAAACAACTTATTATCGGTTGGGAAAGTTCACGCACTTCCAATGCAATAGATTCAATCTAGAAATCAAAGGATACAATCATGATCAAACATAAAATCTTATCTGCTTATGAGGAGATCGCTGAGAAATATAATGAGCTGATCGATCACAAACCATATAATGCCTATTATGACAGACCGAATACATTGGAGCTTATTCCGGAGGTAAAGGGTAAATTTATCCTTGATGCGGCTTGTGGTCCGGGGAAATATGCTGAAATCCTAATATCTGAGGGAGCGACAGTAAAAGGTTTTGATATCAGTGAAAAAATGATCATGCTGGCACGTGAAAGAAATAATAATGAAAAAGATTTTTTCGTCCACGATTTATCTTTACCCTTTGAAATGTTTGAGGATCGAAGCTTTGATACTGTTATTTGTGCATTAGCGCTTCATTATATAGAGGATTGGAATTTTACCATTCAAGAATTTTGCAGGGTTTTGAAACCTGATGGTAGTCTTGTTATATCGATTGAGCATCCTTTTTTTGAATACAATTACTTTCATTCAGAAAAATATTTCGAAATTGAACATGTAAATTGTATATGGAACGGATTCGGGAAATCTGTTGAAATTAACAGCTTCAGAAGACCTCTTAGTGAATGCATCACTCCGCTTACAGACAATGGTTTTTATATTGATAAACTGGTTGAACCAAAACCTACAAAAGAATTTGAAAAACTGGATCCGAAACATTTTAAAGAACTAAATGAGTTTCCGGCTTTCATGTGTATTCGTGCCATAAAAAAATAGGAATGAGTTTATTTGAAGAAATATATGATTTTCCGGTCAATATCCTTCCCAAAGACGGAACGGTTAATTATTACGGAACCATTTTCTCTAAAGAAAAATCCGATTTCTATTATAACTATCTTTTGAATCAGATTCCCTGGGAAAATGACGAAGCCATTATTTTCGGTAAACTTATTCTAACCAAAAGAAAAGTGGCGTGGTTCGGGGAAAAAGCATTTGAATATACCTATTCCAACAGAACCAAGTATGCGACGCTATGGACGCCTGAGCTATTGGAATTAAAGAAAAAGTGTGAGGAAATATCAGGAGAAACCTATAACTCATGTCTTCTCAATTTATATCATGACGGCAGTGAAGGGATGGCTTATCATAGTGATAGTGAAAAAGACCTGAAAAAGCATGGTGCCATTGCATCGGTAACCTTTGGAGCGGAACGGAAATTTTTGTTTAAACACAAACAAACCAAAGAGAAAGTGGAGATTTTCTTACAAAACGGAAGCCTATTGGTAATGAAAGGAATAACACAGGATAACTGGCTCCACAGGCTTCCCCCAACTACAAAGGTAAAAACTCCAAGAATAAACCTAACGTTCAGAACGATTGAAGGATAAAAAAAGGTGGCTGAGATTTTCGAAGCCACCTTTTTGTTTATAAACAATGGTCTTTATTATAAAACCATACTACAAGTATTAGAAGGGAAGTGACTAAAGTTCTTGAAGTCACCCGATTTTTTTATTTTATCACCTCAGCTTCAATTGAGCTGTCATTATAAATTCTTATGAATGCTTTGGTATAATCTTCTTTAGAAGCCATGTTCGGATTATCCATGAATTTCTGTGGATTTACAGAAAAGAGCGGGAACCATGTACTGCTGATCTGGATCTGGATTTTATGTCCCTTTTTAAACGTATGAACTACATCCTGAAGTCTGAATTGAACCGCTGTTTTCTGACCAGGAACTAAAGCTTCGGCTTTTTCCCTTGAGTTTCTGAATCTCGCAGGCATAATTTCACTTCTTACCATCTGGTGATAATTACCATACACAACACCGTCTTTTTTCTCAACAGGTTTGAAATCCTCTGGATATACATCAATGAGTTTTACAGCGAAATCAGCATCTGTGGAAGTAGAGGCGATGTTTAATTTTGCCATAATCTCTCCCGCGAAGGTCATATCTTCTGATAAAGCATCTGTTGTAAAAGTAACAACATCGGGTCTTCCTTCTGCAAACCTTTGATCCTCCGACATATAATTTCTGGGAGTAAATCCATTAAAATCCTTTAAGCTTGTTGAGCTTAATACCGGATTATTCGGGTCGCTATAATATTCTGAAAAACCTTGTTGAGAAGTACTTTTTAATGTTCCGTCAGCCAGGTAGAAATTAACTTTTTTAGCATCTTTTGGAGGATAAGATGCAAATTCTTTCCACTGTTTTGCTCCTGTATCATACATCATAGCTTCGGGAAGTCCCGCATCTTCTTTGGTATTTCCTTTCAGGTAGTGATTAAAAAAACGTGTCTCGATGTTCTTCTGGTAATAGGTAGCAAGGCTGTCTCCGAAATAAATTTCATTATGAAAATGTTTTCCCATTTCCTGTGACCATCCGCCATGAGAAAAAGGTCCCATAACAATGGTGTTTTTTGCTTTCGGGCTGGATTTTTCTATCGCTTTATAAATATTCAACGGACCGGATAAATCTTCAGCATCAAACCATCCTCCAACGGTCATTACTGCATGCTTTACATTTTTAAGATGAGGTAAAAGGCTTCTTTTCTGCCAGTACTCATCATAATTAGGATGGTTCATTATTTCGGTCATGAAGAAGTTGTTCTTATAGTATTTGTTATAGCCGTCCTTTAAGGTTCCCATTTCCCTGTAGAATTTCAGTCCGTCTTCTGATGTCTGCTTTACAAAAGTATCCATGTACCATGCCTGTTTTTCAGCTTTGGTCTTCTGAACCCCAAAAACAGGGAAGGTTCTGAAGTATCCCAGCATAAATTTTCCGTTGTGAAGAAAATCGTCATTCCAGAAATCAGAAATAGGTGCCTGAGGTGATGATGCAACCAGTGCCGGATGATCCGCTAAAATCCCTACAGCTGTATAAAAACCAGGATAAGAAGTTCCAAATTGACCTACCTTTCCATTGTTGTTTTTGACGTTTTTCAATAGCCATTCTATCGTATCATAGGTATCCGTACTTTCATCGACATCTTTTTTCGATTGACGTTCTACCTGAGGCGTCATGTTCGTGAAAGTTCCCTCACTCATATATCTTCCGCGGACATCCTGGTATACAAAGATATATTTATCCTTCATCAGGTACTGATTAGGGCCTACTTTAGTTTTATATTCATTCTCACCATAAGGTGCAATGCTGTAGCAGGTTCTCTGCATCAGAAACGGATATTTGTTTTTATTGGTTATATCTTTAGGAATATATACTGCTGTGAAAAGTTTAACACCATCACGCATGGGAATATAAAATTCTTGTTTGGTAAAATTATCTTTCACAAAATTGTCCTTTTGTGATGCATTTTGTGCATTACCCAAAATGAAAATGAAAATAAATAAAATGGAAATATGGGTTTTCATAAATAAAATTTGAAGCTAATTTAAAAATAAAAACGTGTTTACCACGATAAATATTACCCATTACTGCCAAATAATAAAAAAGGCCGAATCAATTCGGCCTTTTTTTATATATTATCGTCCTATGGTTACTGATTACGCATCTTTTTTCCTGCAAACTTATTCAGCTTCATGCTTAAGGAGAACATAACATAACGTTTCAGGATAAGGTCCTCCCGATCCTCAAAATATGAATTGGTAATGGTTCTTCTTACGCTCTGATTTTGATTCAAAACATCATATACTTTAATTTTTGCAGTAAGCTGTTTCTTGAAAAAAGAGTATCCGAGGCTTGTATTCCAGAAATAAAAATCGCGTTTGAATCCCGGAGCAATATTAGAATTTGTATTGTACTCAAAATCATTCCCAAAAACAAGATTGCTTTTAAAAAGATAATTGGTTAATTGGAGTTTTAATACCTGATTGGTGGTTTGAACTTTTTCAATACTATAATTGGTATAGTTAGAGAAGTTGTATCCGATTGAGTAGGAAGGTTTTATGGTGAATTTGTCTTTAACTTCATAAGTAAGATTTAATCCGGGATTAATACTGTATGTCCCGCTGCTGAATTGTTGGCTATTGATAAAACCTCTGTTATAGCCGTAACTCGTATTAATTCTTGGATTAATCACAAGCTTATTTTCCTTCCATTTAAAACTTTTACTGAATCCACCACCAAGGTTGATATTTTTATTACCACTTATGTTGGCATACGTAACAAACTGTTTTCCCGAATTATCATAATAGGAATAATTGGTAACATCATTATTTCCGTAGGTAAATCCAATATTCACATAATAATTGATATCTTTTACCATATTATAATTACTGAAGTAAAGATAGGTTCTGTTGGTCCAGGTATTTTTAAGGTCCGGATTTCCCTTGTAGGTAATTAAAGGATTGGAAAGGTCTTCATAAGGAGTTAGCTGCTCAGCGCTTGGAATATTAAAGTCAGCATAATTGTAGAGGCTTAGCCTTTTATTCTGGGAAAATTGATATTGCAGGTTAAGATTATAGCTGGGAAGAACAAAGCTCTTCTGAAGGTCATATTGTTGATCATTAAAAACAGAGTTCACTTTCATATCGGAAATCTGAAGATTCACGGAAGACCAGATGTTGATTTTGTTTTTATTGAGCTCAAAACTCAACTCCGGGGAAAGCTGATTAATTTTTTGATCCATGCTGTTTGAAAGAACAGAGTTGTATTTTGAGTACTGCCCGGTATTGGCATCAAAGTCATTAACGTTTCTCTCAGCTCCGGAGATCTTTGCTTCATAATTTAAATTAAGGCTTACGGTAGCAGAATCTGAAAGAGGTTCCGTATATCCTGTACTAAAACGGTAATTGCTGTTTTGTGTTTTATTTTTAGCGAGTTGGTTTCTGTCATCATTAGTCCCGTTGTTCTGATAAAATACAGTCCTGGACTGGTTTAAATTATTACTTTTAGATTCCGAAATATTGCTGTTGATATTGGCGTATACAACGCGCCCTTTTTTTCTGAACTTTCTCGAAAAATAGATATTCGGATTGAATGAATTGCTCTCAGAATCTGTACTTGTGTAAGCATCACTTTCGTTGAGAAGGGTATTATCCCTGAAAGTGGATGATTTTGAATTATTAAAATTAGATCCTTCGCTTCTGGAAAATGAAGGTGAAATGTAAATACTGGTTAACGAATCTAATTTAATCCGTGCAGCAGTATCAAAATTATATTGTCTGTTTTCGTTTTCTCCACTGCTTTCGGAGTTGGTTTTTAATGTATAATCCGGAAGTAAGGTTGTTCTTGAAACTTTAGATCGTGTTTTCAGATTATTATTCGAATGCATGAAGCTCATGGTCTCAAGGTCTGCATCTTTTCCCAATTTATCACTATAATTAAATCCTATTGTTGTAGACCTCTGGATTCCTTTGGTGTTGCCTCCTCCTTGGTAATAATACGTATTGCCTCCTACCGTCATTACGCTTCCTCCCTGCATCATCCAGGAATTTCTTCCACGTCCCATGCTGTCAAAGACCTCATCATTGGAAAAGCCCTGGGAATTAATATTATTGGATGAAGCCAGCAGGCTTATTTTCGTGTCCTTTTTAAAGTAGCTTATAAGGCCGCTTCCTTCATAACGTTTATCAGAACCATAGCCCAGAGTTAACCTGGAAATAAGTCCTTTGTTTTTCTTTTCGTCAATATTGAAGTTGATGGTTGTATTGTTTGATTTCGCCGTTTTTCCATTGAGCTCTTCCTCTTTGGTTTTAGTAGTCGTAAACTGAATATTTTTTATAATATCTGCCGGAAGATTCTGTAATGCAATTTTGCCGTCTTTATCGAAAAAAGGTTTTCCGTTGATCATGATCTGATCCACATCTTTACCGTTTACTGTAATTTTTCCTTCGTTACTGATTTCAACTCCGGGAATCTGTTTAAGCAGTTCCTCGATTTTACTATCAGGCCGTACTTTGATCGAGGATGCATTAAATTCGATAGTGTCTTTTTTAATTTTTACCGGAGAAACGGTAAGCTTCACCTCTTCAATATTAAAAACAGAATTTTTTTCCAGTTCAATAGAGCCTAATGAGAGCGATTGATTTATTTTCTCTATATTTTTAGAATAGGATACTAATTTTTCAGCATCAATTTTCAGAACGGTAGGTTCATTGGACGGATCCGTTTTTAAAGAAAATTTACCTTCTTTATTAGTGGGGGTGTAATTGATAATGGAAGAGTCTTTTTGTTTGAGAAGATAAACGGTGGCGTTTTCTACAGGTTTTTTTTCAAAATCCATCACTTTTCCATCGATGGCGAGTTTTTGACCGTTTAAGATCGCAGTATTGATCAGAATAATCAATACCAGCAAAATTTTCTTCATTTATTACTTTTTCGACTCAAAAGTAAAAAAAATCCCTGAAAGAAATTTCAGGGATTCAATATTTATTGTCATGAATTAAGCTCTCAAATATCTTGAATAAGCATATCCTTCTTGTCCGTCGGCAGTTTTTACTTTCCACCAATCGTCTGAAGTCTGTTCAATTAAGGTTACAGAAGAACCTTTAGACGCTTTTCCTACAACAGCAGCTTCCGTAGAAGGCTCTTGTCTGATGTTCAGGTTTGAATCTTCAGTAGCCACTGTAAGCGCTGCTCCTGATGCAAGACCTGCAACCTGTACATCTACATTAATATCGGAAGCAGAGTAAGTAGAATCGATGGTTCCTAAAGCATTCCATACAGCATCTTTTGCTGCAGTATTGGAAGCTGCTCCTGAGATGTATAAAATTCCATCCTGTTCCTGAACCTGAAGGTTTGAAATTCCTGCAGACTGAGCTGCTGAAATTACACTTGAATATTTATCTTGTAATGTGCTCATTTTAAATTATTTTACAGTGTAGTTATAATTTACTTTTCCTGCTTTCAAAGCATCCACAGATTGCTTGATTTTTCTAGCCTGCTCTTTAGAAACGTTTCCAGTAAGCGTTAATTCACCGTTTACAACTTCTACTTTTACAGAAGGGAAATCTTTTACAGCATCCTGAACTTTTTTCTGAACTGCCGGATCTACTGCAGATTGCGTTTCAACCGGAGGAGTTGCAGGAGCAATAGTCGCCATATCCATAACGTCTTTTACACCATTTACTGCTTTTAGTTGTTTGATCATTGCATCTTTAGAAGCCTGATCAGGAAATGTTCCACTTAGGTGGGCTACACCATCTTTTACTTCAACGGAAGCACTTGGGTTGGACGTTACAATCGTGGTAGCTTGAGTCTGAAGATCAGCATCAGAAACTTTCTTTTTACAAGAAATAGCACCGAACGATACTGCCAGAGCTAAGGCAGCCATTGCAATAGTTTTTTTCATAGTTGTATATTTAATTTAATGTATTGATACTATAAATGTAACAATAAAATTTATACCAAATGATTAAAAATTGACTAAATGTTTCTTAATTTTTTTACAAAGTTTTTAAAACCAGTATTTTAATTTTAACTATGTCCAATTTAATAAGTAATAGCACACAATTTAAAAACTATTATATTTGCGCAAGTTGAATTATTTATATGAAAGGACAAAATAAGCTGTTTATAGCGATTATTATTGCACTTATCTTGGGTGTAGGAATTGGAGGAATTGTTCACGTACAGTATCCGGAAAGTGCAGAACCTTTTTCTAAAAATATTAAATTACTCGGAACTATTTTCATCCGGCTGGTACAGATGATCATTGCTCCATTGGTATTTACCACTCTTGTAGTGGGAATTGCCAAGATGAGCGATATCAAAATGATAGGCAGAGTAGGAACAAAAGCAATGTTATGGTTTATCTCTGCATCGCTGATGTCTCTTTTTATCGGGTTGATGCTGGTAAACTGGCTTGAACCCGGGCATGTTACCAAACTTCCGATCCAGGATGCTGCTTCAGCGGAAGAGCTTTTAAAAAGCAGTAAAGGATTTACTCTGGAAGATTTCGTAAAGCATGTTATCCCGAAAAGTTTATTTGAGGCTTTTGCAACCAATGAGGTATTGCAGATCGTAGTGTTTTCGATTATGTTTGGTGTTGCACTGGCTAATCTGGGTGAAGAATATGCAAAACCTGTTATCAAGCTATTTGATATTGTGGCCCATGCCATTTTGAAAATGGTAGGATATATTATGTGGTTTGCACCATTGGGTGTACTTGGTGCTATTGCTGCTGTGGTAGCGGTGAATGGCTTTGAAATTTTTAAAGTATATGCAGTTTATCTCAGAGATTTCTTCTTTGCTTTAGGTGTTCTTTGGCTGGTGCTGTTATTGGTCGGATATCTGATTTTAGGAAATCGTTTGTTTGAGTTATTAAAAAGAATTAAAGCTCCTTTGCTTATTGCTTTTTCTACAACAAGTTCTGAGGCTGTTTTTCCAAAGTTGGTTGAAGAACTGGAAAAATTTGGTTGTAACAACAGGGTAGTGTCTTTCATCTTACCTTTGGGATATTCATTCAATTTGGATGGAAGTATGATGTATATGACGTTTGCTTCAATATTTATTGCTCAGATTTATGGAATTGAAATGACCCTGGGACAGCAGATCACGATGCTTTTGGTTTTAATGCTTACCTCTAAAGGAATTGCAGGTGTACCGAGAGCTTCACTGGTAATTATTGTGGCGACTTGTTCCATGTTCGGAATTCCACCGGAGGGAATTGCTTTGATTTTACCTATTGACCATTTCTGTGACATGGGAAGAAGTATGACAAATGTATTAGGAAATGCTTTAGCTACGTCCGCAGTATCCAAATGGGAGGGACAGCTTGAAAATCCTGTTGTAGAAGCGTAACTTATTCTGAATATAAGTATTAGAGTTTACAATATGACGAATTGAAGATTCTCCTATGATCTAAATAAAAAAACCTCTTTCAATTTGAAAGAGGTTTTTTAATGTATAATACGGTTATTGAGCGGAAATTTCGTCTATAAAGATGTAAGAATCACCGCCGGCTCCCTGGTGCCACTCCGGAAGTTTACCAAAATGATAAGCTTTTATTTTAATATACCGGGCCTCTGTAGGCAGAATATCTGCGGTAAAATCTTTGATCTGAACTTTCTCATCTTTAGAATCCACAGTATTATCAACGGTTTTCAATAGTATAAAATCTTTTCCGTTCATTGAAGCATAGTATTCTACCTTTTTAGGCATTAAAATCCATGCCCTGCTATCCTGAAGATAGGTTGAAGACAGTCGGGTAAGCTGTTGCGGAGATATAAAATCAAGAATAGCTTCAAAAGTTTGCCCCTGATAGCCTTGCCATTCTCCCTTTCTCCAGTTTTCAGTACCATTGATGCCATCAATAAGAGCGAGTTTGCCTCCTGCTGTGTATTGAGGATTCACCTTTGAGTTTACAGTAATATCCCAATGATTAGGCCTTCTGTTAAAATTAGCAGTGGTAACTGAGCTTTTTTCTCCGTTTCTTTGAGCATATGCAGAAACCTGGGTGGTTTTATTAATGGTAAACGGACCTTTGTACGTGGAGAAAGTTTTTCTTACATTTTTATCATTTTCGTCTATGGTCATGTAATAAACCTTGTCTTTTGGGTTGAGGGGAGTGATCTGTACTTTAGTAGAAAAATCAAAAAGCCTGTCAGCTACAATCACAGGAGATGCGGTTTGTTCATTGTATTTAAAATCTTTTATGGATTTTACATTTTCAAATCCCAGTTTCCTGAGCTCCTCTTTGCCTGTGTTTTTTGTAATCGTTCTGGTAGTGCCGTCTTCAAGGTGAAGCTTAATTTCATCAAAATAAGGGGTAACGGTTTCCCATTCCGGCTTACCCGGAGTTACAGAATAAATACCCATGGAACTTAAAACATACCATGCACTCATCTGTCCGCAATCTTCATTTCCGATCAATCCATCCGGAGTGTTTTGATAAAAATGATCGAGTATGTATCTGATCTTCTCGTCTGCTTTTTGTGGTTTATCCACAAAATTATACAGATAAGCAATATGATGGCTTGGTTCATTGCCTTGCGCATACTGTCCTATAAGACCTGTGATATCAGCTTGTTCCCTGCCCGTTGTTGTGCTAGGGGCGGTGAAAATGGCATCGATGAACTGTTCGAATTTTTCTTTTCCTCCATGGGAATCAATTAAGCCCGGAATATCCTGGGGAACAAAATAAGAATAATGCCATGAGTTTCCTTCCGTGTAATTGTTGTTTACCTCTCTTGGATCAAAAGGTTGATACCAGTTCCCGTTTTTTCTGGCCTGCATAAAGCCGTTTTCAGGATTGTAGAGGTTTTTCCAGTTCTGGGAACGGTTCATGAAATACCGGTAGTCTTCTTTTTTGTTTAAAATTTTAGCCATTTGTGCAATACACCAATCGTCATATGCATATTCCAGCGTTTTGGAAACGCTCTCATGTTCATCATCTACGCTGATATAATTGTTTTGCTTGTAAGCATTCAGTCCGAAAATATCCAGCATTGCAGAATTTTTAGAAGCTTCATACGCTTTTTCGTAATCGAAACCCTTGATTCCTTTGGTCATGGCGTCTGCGATTACAGAAACTGCATGATAACCGATCATACATTCTGTTTCGTTAGAGGCAAGCTCCCATACCGGCAATTTTCCGCCTTGCTCGTACTGTCTGATGAAAGTATTAATAAAATCCGCAGTTCGTTTCCTGTCAATTAAGGTCATGAGCGGATGTGCAGCCCTGAAAGTATCCCATAGAGAAAAAACAGAATAGTAATCGAATCCGTTTGCCGTATAGAACTTATTATCACTACCCCTGTATTTTCCATCAACATCCATATAAATATTAGGCTGCGTAAAAACATGATATAAAGCGGTGTAAAAAATACTCAGCTTATTAGTGTCGTCTGATTTTACCTCAATCTTGGAAAGTTCCTTGTTCCAATCATTGTCAGCTTGTTTTCTTATGTTTTCAAAATCATTCGACTGACCTTCTGCCAGCATGTTTTTTCCTGCACCTTCATAGCCTGTTGGAGATAAAGCGACTTTTACGCTGATTTTCTCTCCTTTTTTAACAGGAGCCGAAAATGCTAAAGCCAGCTTTGTTCCGGTATACATATTATTTTCCTGCTTTCCGTTAGCTTCTTTCTTCGTCACTTTTAATGGCTTGGAAAATTCAATCCGGGCATAAATATATTGGTTTGTAGCCCAGGCCTCACTTCTTCTGAAGATCTCAATCGTTCTATCATCAATAATTTTCACCTCTCCTTCCAGAAGTTTATCCCTGTGATTAAGGTCAAGTATGATATTGGCATTTCCGCTGTTGTTGAAAGTATATTCATGATATCCTACTCTTTTGGTTGTTGTTAAACGGACATCAATATTGTTTTTATCCAATTTTACAGAATAGAATCCGGCAGAAGCAGTTTCATTTTTATGGGAAAATTTTGAAGAGTAGTCTTTGTTGTCCAGGCTTGGATTTCCCATGGTAGGCATTAGCATAATATCACCATAGTCTGAAACTCCCGTACCATTGAGGTGGGTATGGGAAAACCCATAAATGACAGAATCGGAATAATGATAACCACTGCATCCGTCCCAGCTGCCATCTATCCTGGTATCGGGTGAAAGCTGGACCATTCCGAAAGGAACAATCGCTCCCGGAAAGGTGTGGCCATGACCTCCGGTTCCTATGAAAGGATTAACATACCGGGAATAATTCTGGGAATAAATAACCTGAGCAATAAATAAAGAAACTACTATGAAACCTTTTCTCATATCATAATTTTATGACGGTGAATATATTGAAAAATAGAAGAACTAAGGGTATGAAATGATTGCAGGCCTATACTTCTCCTTCAAAAAAATCATCCAGATACTGCTGTCTGTTGTTTTCCTGTTTGTCAGTTCCCAGAAACTTTTTCCAGGCTCTGGATTCATGATACACAATTCCCATCTCCCAGACACAGTAGGTGGGAATGTGATTGTTATTTCTTTCCCAGGTTTCGAATTTTCCGGTTCCGTCATAATATACACTTTCCCATAATTCGTTTTCACTTCTCCAGGTACAAACCAGAAGCAAATAATTGCTGCCACATCTGTGGAGAATCACAAAACCAAGATCTTCAATGTCCTGAAAATGTTCAGTTGCATTTTCGATGCATGTTTTTGCATGGCTGATATCTTCAGAAGAAATGTCATGTGTATTTTCAGCTAAGTTGTACCATTTGAATCTTGTTTTTCCCACGTTAAAAATACCATTGAATGCAGCAAATTTAGAGGGATAAGATGTAGGATTGGTGTTCATTTTTATAGAGTTTAAAAGTTTATTTCCCGAAAAGCGAAACCGGAAAAGTTGATTGATATATTTTAGTGATGCGATTTATCACCTTGAGTTATAGATTTTATTCATTCTAAATTATAGAAAAAATCCGTAAATTTGTAAACAATTTATAGCAATTTTATGTTGACGAAAGAAAAGGTTCAAGATTTCCTTAAAGAAATAGAAGTAGATGATTTAGTTAATAATCTTCAGATTGTAGGAAATGATGTATATATAGATATGACGGCGCATTCACCGGCAATGCATGAAAAGAAAAAATTAGAGGCTGCAATGAAGCAGGCTTTTGCCAGTGAGTTTGGAGAAGATATCCATTTAAAGCTTAAAATAGTTTCTCCTGAGCCAAGTGAAATTCAGCAAAGCCAGATCAAAGGAAAGCAGATTCCGGGAATTCAGAATATTATCGCAATTGCTTCCGGTAAAGGAGGCGTTGGAAAATCTACCGTAGCTGCAAATATGGCAGTTACTTTAGCTAAAATGGGCTTTAAAGTGGGTCTATTGGATGCAGATATTTACGGACCATCTGTCCCTACCATGTTTGATACGGAAGGACAAAAGCCGATTTCTGTAGAGGTTAACGGAAAAAATCTAATGAAGCCTGTAGAGAATTATGGTGTGAAAATGCTTTCAATCGGATATTTCTCGGGAGCTAATCAGGCAGTAGTTTGGAGAGGTCCAATGGCTTCTAAAGCTCTGAACCAAATGATTAGAGATGCGAATTGGGGAGAGTTGGACTTTTTATTGATCGACTTACCTCCGGGTACAGGAGATATTCACTTATCAATTATTCAGGAAGTGCCTGTTACAGGAGCTGTGATTGTAAGTACACCTCAACATGTTGCATTGGCAGACGTAAGAAAAGGTATTGCCATGTTCCAGATGGAAAGTATTAATATTCCGGTTCTTGGATTAATCGAAAATATGGCGTACTTTACACCTGAAGAATTACCTGATAATAAATATTATATTTTTGGAAACCAGGGAGCACAATATTTAGCTGATGATCTTGGAATTCCGGTACTGGGAGAAATTCCTCTGATCCAGAGTATAAGAGAGGCAGGAGATGTCGGAAGGCCGGCAGCATTGCAGGAAAATTCCAAAATCGCAGATATTTATACGGAGACAGCACGTAATATGGTAGAAAGTCTTGTAGAAAGGAATAAAAATCTTCCACCTACTGAAGCTGTAAAGATCACAACTATGGCAGGATGCTCTCCAAAGGCAAAAAAATAATATTCAAATTAAATTTTGAAAAAAAACCGAATTGAACTGAAAAATATGGAAACAAACGTAGCACACGAAGATACTGTAACAAGAGTAATGGAGGCTTTAGAAAGTATCCGTCCATTTTTGAATAAAGACGGAGGTGATATTGAGCTTATTGATGTGAAAGATAACTCGGTTTATGTAAAACTTTTAGGAAACTGTTCCGGATGTTCTTTGAACTTTTCAACACTTAAACTGGGTGTAGAAAATACAATAAAGCAGCACGCTCCGGAGATCGAAAAGGTAATAAGCGTAGAGTAACATCAATTAAGATGTAAAGATAACGAAGACAGGTTTTTATAGCCTGTCTTTTTTATTATGGTCCTTTTCCGAATCATATGATGGTTTTTGTTATATTTGTTAAAACACATCAATATGTTTGGATTTATAGAAAATTTAGAACCTCTGAATCAAGGCTTTTGGTATATCGCTTTGGGTGCCAGTTTAATATTTTTAATTCAGACAATCCTTACTTTTATCGGGGGTGATCACACCGGGGCTGTTCATACAGATTTCAGTGGTGATGCACCGCATGGTGACAGTCCTTTCCAACTGTTTTCCTTCAGGAATCTGGTTAATTTCCTTTTAGGATTCGGATGGGGTGGAGTGGCCTTTTATGATTCCATAGGAAGCAAAGCACTGTTGTTTCTTGTAGCTATTCTTATCGGAACAGGTTTTCTTTTCCTTTTCTTTATTCTTATTCTACAGATTTTAAAATTAACAGAAGACAATACCTTTAAAATGGAAGATCTTATCGGAAGAACGGGTGAGGTGTATATCACGATTCCTCCAAAGATGAGTGGAATGGGAAAGATACAGATCTCCTTAAAAGGAACAAACCACGAGCTTCAGGCGATGACGGAAGCTGAAGAAAGCATTCCGTCGAGTCATTCTGTAAGAGTGATATACATTTATGACAAGATCCTTGTTGTTTCGAAAGTTTAATTAAAATTATAAAACGATATATGGAAATTCCCGGAACCCTTATTTTAACAGTTGTAATAGTCGTCGTACTATTTGTCACATTTTTAGCCCTTATTTCGCGATACAAAAGATGTCCTTCAGATAAAATTTTAGTGATCTACGGTAAAACAGGCGGAAGCTCTGCAAAGTGTATCCATGGAGGGGGAGCTTTTGTATGGCCGGTTATCCAGGATTTTGCTTATCTGGATCTGAAACCAATTTCCATTGAAGCCAATCTTACCAATGCGCTTTCGCGCCAGAATATCCGTGTGGATGTTCCTTGTCGTTTTACGATTGCCATTTCTACAGATCCTGATTCTATGGGAAATGCAGCAGAGCGTTTACTCGGATTATCTCCCGAGCAGATTCAGGAGCTTTCAAAAGATATTTTATTCGGGCAATTGCGTTTGGTTATTGCTACAATGACAATTGAGGAAATTAACTCGGACAGGGATAAATTTCTGGATAATATTTCTAAAAATGTTGATACGGAATTAAAGAAAATAGGCCTGAAGCTAATCAATGTAAACGTTACGGATATCAGGGATGAATCCGGATATATTGAAGCTCTGGGAAAAGAAGCTGCTGCAAAAGCGATCAATGAAGCAATTATCAGTGTGGCGGAACAGACTAAGATCGGTGAAACAGGAAAAGCTCTTGCTGATCGTGAGAAAGATACTCAGATTGCAGAGACACAGAGAGACAGGGATGTTAAGATAGCGATTACTCAAAAAGACAGGGAGATCAGTATTGCGGCCGCAGGAAAAGATGAGGCTATCGGTAAGGCAGAAGCTGCAAAAGAAGCACGTATTGCAACATCTTTGGCTAACTCTATTGCTGTAAAAGGAGAAAATGAAGCAAAGATTACCATCGCAAATTCCGATGCTGAAAGAAGGGAAAGAGAAGCGGAGGCATTAAGAATTGCTACTGCTGCTGAAAAGGTACAAGCAGCGAAATCACTGGAAGAGGCTTATGTGGCTGAACAGAAAGCAGAGGCTGCGAGAGCGGAAAGAGAACGGTCTACACAACAGGCTAATATTGTAGTTCCCGCAGAGATTTCAAAACAGAAAATGATTATCGATGCGCAGGCTGAAGCTGAAAAAATAAGACTACAGGCAAAAGGAGAAGCGGACGCCATATTTGCTAAAATGGAAGCTGAAGCGAAGGGTCTTTATGAGATCCTTACCAAGCAGGCTGAAGGATATGATCAGGTGGTTAAAGCTGCTGGGGGGGATGCTAACAGCGCATTCCAGCTATTGCTATTGGAAAAACTTCCTGAGCTGGTAAAAACCCAGGTGGAAGCAGTTAAAAATATCAAGATTGATAAGGTTACTGTATGGGATAGTGGAAATGGGAAAGATGGAAACAATTCTACGGCTAATTTTGTTTCAGGGATGATGAAAACAGTTCCGCCGTTAAATGATTTGTTCAATATGGCAGGACTTAATTTACCGGGCTATTTAAAAGGAAAGCCGGAGGAGGTTCAAAAAGAAATTGTTAAGATCATTGAGAAGAAAGAGAAAAAGAATTTTGATGACATGACTCTTGAAAATGATGGCTCAAAAGATGATTTTCCTAAGCCGTAAAAAGGAATTCATATTTGTATATATTTAAAAATTTCCAGTGAATTATTATTTTTAATAAATTATTCACTTAAAATAATGTAATATGTTTAAAGACAGGTTTTTATAGCCCGTCTTTTTTTATTGGTTACACTTATTAAATAAGGTGTATTAAACTAGAATTAATATTAAATTCATATAGAAATAATTCTATGTTTTTGTGAGTTTTATTAATGTTACTTTTGTAAAAAATTTATTTACAACACTATATGAGGTTTGGGCTGCTTCTGTTATGTTTTTTCTTTCCCTGTTTTATATACAAAACTCTTCAATTTGTTTCGGAGCGAGTAGTATCGTTTTACAAAAAAGATGGCAAAGCACTTCAGAAGATAAATCAGGTTTTGTATACCTTATAAAACCCATATTATTTCCAAATATATGATTCTACACTAATTGACAATACAAATAAAAAATGATCACAATAAGGTTTACTATGAAAAAGTCTAAAAACACATGGGGAATCGTCAAAATTGCCAATTTTGGGTATGGATTTTCTAAAGAAATAATAAATCGCTGTATAAATGCGGTGAAAGATCTTTATTACGGAGAAATTTATTTTCAAAAAGATCGTATCGGCCTACATGTTGTATTGCATCTTGCTAAAAATCGGACGAGGAAATGCACTCCAAAAAAATCATATCCATGGTTTTCTTTGGAAGTTATGATCAAAAACTAAGAACTATGAAAAAAATACTCATTGCGGATGACCATTATATTGTGAGAACGGGTACTGCGCTGCTGTTGGAATCGAAACTTCAATATCCCTGTACAATAGATTTTGCTGAAAATTATATTGAGACCAAGGACAAAGTTTCTAAAGAACAATATGATCTGGTGATTCTGGATATTGATATGCCTGACAGCACTTCGAAAACAATGGTAAAGGAATTAAAAGGAAAACAGGAAGATCTTAAAATCATGATCTTTTCTACTTATGATGAAAGTGTAGGCATTCAATATATTGAAGAAGGGGCGGAAGGGTTTCTTAATAAGGGTGCTTCAGAATCTGAAATATTGAGAGGCATTACAGCGATCTTTGAAGAGGGGTATTATTACCCGTCAAAGATGGTCAATAAATTGTTGTCCCACTCTAAAGATGGGCGTACTGTAGAAAAGCTTTCTAAAAGGGAATTCCAGATATTTAAACTTTTGGCTGAAGGAAATGGGAATATAGAAATTGCCAACATTCTCGACCTTAAAATGTCTACGATCAGTACCTATAAAAAGAAAATTTTTGATAAGCTAAAAATTAAAAATGTCGTAGATCTTGTTCGGATCTATGATGATATGCATTAATATAAAAAGCTCAGGATTTTCCTGAGCTTTTTTATCAATCTAATGTATATTCTATTTTACGATAAACCGTTTCAGTATACCCTCTGAAGTTTTAATGAGGTACACACCTGTAGCAAGTGATGAAGTTTCAATAAGTAAAGAATTTTTCTCTTTTTTCAAAAGTTTTCCTGACATATCGTACAATTCATAATCTTGTGCCCGGTTGAAATATAGAGTATTTCCTTTTATCAAAGGATTAGGGAATACATTAAATGTGGCCTGCTCAGCTTTTACCTCACCCGTTCCCAATGTGGGAGGTGTTACTACTTCATACATCGATAAAGTTCCGCTGATTTCATTTGCAATAACTACATAGCCTTTGCCTGTTGTTGTATTTTGTGGAGCTATGTAAATAATTCCTTCGGGGCCGTTATCACCACCATATGCTGAAGTTGATCTCGAATTTTTGTAATCCGTAAAAGTTACATTATTTGGATCTGTAATATTATAAACCATTACACCACCGGTTCTTTCCAACGTGATGAAGGCAAAAGTCTGGCCGTTTATGGTTCCTAAAGCAACACCTTCTGGTTCCGGACCTTTGGCACGGCTCCTGCTTTTAACTGCATTACTTTCGTTATCTGCGTTAAAGATTAATGGATGGCTGTATGCAATATAACGTTCAAACTGATCTCCACTATCATATACAATCTGTTTTGTATCGGCATTGAAAATGGAAAAAGAACGTGCTCCCATTGCATTAATTTCTTCGTATTCGGCATCTCCGTCTGTATTGCCATTTACATTGGTTACCCTGAATCTTCCCAGATTGTGAGAAGATTTTAATATAGATGAATTAGGGAAATTTGTAGCATCTAAAGGATAGCCATTGGCTCCTACAGTTGTTCTTTCGCTGAACCCGGAAAGGTCTTTTTCATCACCTTCATTAGCTGTTACGATATAATTGGTATTACCTGCTTTATAGTTTTGTACAGCATCGGGAGTATAAAATGTTTTTACCGGCCAATTGGCAATCAGTACCTCTCCGTTATTATCCGAAGCATCAAAACCATTTCCGGGTAAACTCATATCTTTTTTGCCTAATCCCCAAATACTCGTTATGGATTTCGTTACCAGATTTACTTCAGCAATCCCATTGTTTTCCTGAAGAGTAACCCATGCCTTTTGGCTGTCTGAGCTTACCGTTATATATTCCGGTTCCAGATCCTGGGCCAGCGTACTCGTTGCCTTTACTTTTCTTAATCCGGTTGCAAATAGAGAAGATTCTTGGGTGTTGAAATTGGTGAAATTGAGTGTTGTAACCTGACTTTGGGTAAGATTGTTTATTCCTCCGGAAATGTCAATGATACTGATTGAGCCTTCAGGATCAACTGTGTAGGCGTCATTAGGTTCTCCTTCATTGGCTGTAATAACCTTTGTTCCATCCGGAGTAAAAGTAATCATATCAGGTAATGCACCTACAGTAATTTGTTTCAGGAAATTTCCGTTAATGTCAAAAAAGATGACAGATCCGTTTTGTTGTGGGTTTACATTTGGAGAAGAAACTGCGATGATTCCGTTTTTAACCGCGATACTAGTGATTCCCCCATAAGAAGCCATATTTACCGTTTTGATAACCACAGGAGCCGTTGGAGTACTGAAATCAATAATATCAAAAACATCGGTAAGTGAACTGATCGTAAACAATCTTTGCGTGGCAGGATCATGAACAACAATTTCTGTCGAACTGTTGTTGTTTCCGGAAGGATCGAAGCTTCCGATATAGTTCAAATGAATTTGATTTGAAGGAACAGGTGCGGCCTTATCATTATCTACGATATAAATTGTGACTGAATTATCTCCTGTAATAGTAGCACCTACCGGGTTTTCAAGGCTTACTACAAAATATTCTGCCTGCTGTTCTTCGAGTATATCATCAATAATCGGAATATTTACAATATAGCTGGTAGTGGTTGGCGTAATAGTGATTGTTTGATTATTTAATGTAAAATCACTGCTGTTGGCTGTACTGAAAGGAGCCGGCTTTACAACAAGATTTACTGTAGAGGCGGAAGGATTATTAATATTGATCTTGAAACTTAGGTTACCTGCATTTTCGTTTACTTTGATGAAATTTTTATCGAGTGAAATAGTGGTACCTGCCGTAGTGAAAGTAGTAGAAGTAGCTGAAGTAACAGCATTATCACTAAAATCTTCAACGGTATTGGGTTTTAGTGCTAAATAATATGTTTGATTAGGAAGGAGAGGAGTGCCAGGAATAATCGTGATTGCATTGTTACTAAAAGTGGTTGTGAACGATATCTGTGCGCCCGAAGCATTTGCCACCCTGAATTCAACAAGATTTTGTGCATTGGTATCAGTGATTGCAGCGTTATCAATCTGTCTGACATTTTCATTAAACGAAATACTCGGATTTATTGTTGTGGATGCATTATTGGTATTATTAGCCGGAAGATACGTTACTGTAGGTGGAGTAGTATCTGTGGAACCGGTTGCTACAGCATCTACCGTAAAATTATCAAAACGATTATTTCCTGCATTTCCTCCCGATCCTGTAGCAAATTCAACTTTTAATTTAAAATTGGGGTTGTTGGAAACTCCTGCAATATTTGAAAAATCAAAAGTAACTAACTGAGGGACGTCATCCACCGGAGTAACGCTCTGGTAGGTAGTAAAAGTATTTCCGTCAAGGGAATATGACCAGATTTGTGTTCCTGCCCCTGAACCAGATCTTCTGGTTGTAAATTTTACCACTACATTATTATATCCGGTAGTAGGCAGGGAAAATTGAAGTCCACCACCAATAGGGTTGTTAAACCTTAAATGGGTTCCGGCAAGATCATTATTCCTGGCATTTAAATTATTGGTGTCGAAATTTTGACCTGATCCTCCTGCAAAATCAATAACACTTGTTCCCCCTGCAATAACAGCAAGTGAAGAGCCGTTTACCAGCGAGGATGTCGGAGTGGTAATAGAGGTTTGAGAAGCATTGTTATTGAAATTCCAGTAATGGATCAACGATTGTCCGAAAAGACCGCCTTGAAACAGGACAGCAATAGGCAGGAAGCCTCTAAAAAGATAGTTTTTCGTCATTTTTACTTTAAATTTTGATTAATGCAAAAATGAACTTTATACCTTGTAAATATTTTAATGCAATCTTAACAAATGATTAATAATAATGTAGGGGTCTATGCTTATTAGTTTCCAACCTGCTTTTGATTAATGGCTTTTTGTATCCATTGTTTTTCATTGGACGCTTTTTCAAGTGGATGTTTCTGGGTATACAGAAAACCTGAAATTGCTGTCAAAACCAGTAGGATAAAAATAACTAGGATAATTCTTTTTAACATTTCTCTCATATCGCAAGTTTTTTAATGTCTCGAATTTCTAAAACTGATGTTGGGTACCCCTTTTTTACTACATTGACCATAGCTCTTCCTACTTCATGCAATGTTAATGATTGAGACGGGAGCAAAACAGGAAAAAGCCATATAATAGGTTTGAAAAACCATTTGACATGAACCTGACCTTCTACGGGTTTCATAAATCCCGGACGAAAGTTATAGGCAGATCTGAATCCTAACTTCTTTAAAGAATTTTCGGTTCTTCCTTTTACTCTTGCCCACATTGTCTTTCCACTTTCTGTGCTGTCTGTATGGGCTCCGGAAACATAATTAAAAACCATTCCGGGGTTTTGCTTCAAAACAGCATTTGCAAAATGGAGAGTTGTATCATATGTTATTTTTGTATAATCTTCTTCATTCATTCCCACGCTGCTGATCCCTGCACAGAAAAAGCAGGCATCATAACCTTTTAGGTTTTCATCATTTTCAGTGATGCTTAGAAAATCTGGAACGATATACTCTTTTAATTTAGCATGCTTTTTTCCTGACGGTTTCCTGCTGATACTTAAAATTTCTGAAATACCGGGGTTTTCAAGACACTCCATCAGCACGCCTTCTCCTACCATTCCTGTGGCACCTGTTATTATTATTTTAATTGGGTTTGAACTCATGTTACTAAGATTATACTTTTATAACGATTTCGCACTTAAATTTACTTTAAAAAAAATTAACTTTTATAAAAAAAATTAAACATTTGCGTTTGATTAACTTTAAAATAAAAGATAAATGGGCTCTCTTCCCAGAGGTTACCCATGTTTTCCGAATAATGAAATTTTCAAACATAACCATATTTTAAGTAAATTTTAATAAAAGAACATCGCGAAAATTCTTGTAAAAGGGTGCAGTGTCCTTGACCAATTGTTTTAAATTACCCCAAAAGACGGCCCAAGAAGGCAGATTTAATAAAAATTGGTTTTAAAAATAAAAAAGTCAGATGCGTAGTGGCAAATGACTTTTTATTTTTATAATGTGCTATCCATTTATTTCTTTTCTTGTAGCTTACTGTAGATATTATGGATGAGCCCGTCTGCTACGGAAATCTTCGGAACAAAGATCCTGTTGATATCTGCCCATGCCATTACACTATTGAAAATCTTTAATGCGTGGGCCAGCACATCAGCTCTGTCTTCTCTCAGATTATGTTTTGTCATTCTTTCATCGACGCTGAGTTCATCAAATTCTTTATATACCTTTTTAAGATGAGCTAAAGACATTGGTTTTCCGTCTTTGGTTTTACTCATTGAAAACACTTTATTGATGTTTCCTCCAGATCCGATAGCAACAATCGGTTTCTTGCTCATAATATTTTTCTTGACCTCCTGCTTCATCTCATACCAGTTGTCCGGAGTAACAAGATTGTTGAGTAACCGGATGGTTCCAATATTGAAAGATTTTTCATACACCATTTTGTCATTTTCATAGAATGTAAGTTCAGTAGAACCACCGCCAACATCGATATATAAATAGGCGAAGTCTTTATCCAGACCTTCGGCCACATGATTTTCATACACCAGGGTAGCTTCTTCATCTCCTGATATAATTTCAATGTTGATGCCTGAAGTTTTTCTCACCTGTTCAATGATATCTTTTCCATTTACAGCATCGCGCATGGCACTTGTCGCACATGCCCTGTAGTGTTCCACTTTATAAATTTTCATTAGGTCACTGAAAATTTTCATTGAATCGATCACCATTTTTTCCCTTTCAGGTCCTATTTCCCCACGGGTAAAGACATCCATACCCAGTCTTAAAGGAATCCGCAAAAGATTAAGCTTTATAAATTCCGGGTGTTTGCCGTTATCTTTTACCTCATTGATTAAAAGTCTTGCTGCATTACTTCCTATATCTATTGCTGCGATCTTCATTTTGTACTCGTTTTAGCTTTTAAATATTTATAAGTTTCAATTTGAGAACGACATTCCTGCTTGTCATTTCTTACATATTCGTTACTCAGTTTTTTATCCAGAATCCTGGCCTTTACATTATCTCTCAATTGTATATCGAGGATATCCTTCAGCTCTTTTTTCAGTTCTTTATCTGTTATTTTTACTGCCGCTTCAATTCTGTAATCAAGGTTTCTGGTCATCCAGTCTGCTGATGAAATATACATGTCTTCAGCCCCTTTGTTGTAAAAATACATGACCCTGGCATGTTCCAGATATTCATCTACAATACTTATTCCTTTTATCTTTTCTTTAAATTCTTTTTGATTGACAGCGCAATAAATTCCTCTCACAATTGTTTTTATAACCACTCCTGCTAAAGCCGCATCATATAGTTTTGTAATTAAAGCACGGTCACTTACCGAATTAGCTTTAACAATAATTTCTGCCCTTCTCCCTGCTTTTGCTTCTTCGATCTCTTTATCGATATGATGGACGATCTTTTCACGCATGAATTGTGGGCAGACCATTAAACTTTTACATGTTTTAAGAACAGCAAGGTAATCTTCCTTAGGTTTTTTAAGGACGTTGAAAACTTTATTGATATCTGCCATAATTCCTCTGTCTGCGGTCATTAATAAATGATCTCCATAAATTCTGGCCGTTTTTTCATTGAAGTTCCCTGTACTGATAAATCCGTACTGAATGGTCTTGTTGTGCGCTCTTTTCTTGATAACACAGAGTTTAGCATGAACTTTTTTATCCGGAATTCCAACTAAAACGGTAATACCTTCCGGTTCCAGCATTTCTTTCCATTCAAGATTGGATTCCTCGTCGAACCGGGCCTGAAGTTCGAGCATTACCGTAACCTCTTTTCCATTTCGTGCAGCATAGATCAATGCATTGATAATTTTCGAACTGCTTGCCAGTCTGTAAGCTGTAATCTGTATTGATTTTACATCAGGATCCATTGCCGCCTCACGAAGAAGATCAATAACCGGATTATATTTATGGTATGGAAAAGTGAGCAACACGTCATTTTTCATGATCACATCCGTTACCCTTTCGCCATGTTCAAAAGCCTGATGGCTAAAAGAAGTTCTTTCCACAGGTCTGGCATAAGCTTCAAAAACATCCGGAAAATCCATGAAATGCTTAAAGTTATGAATTTTTCCACCGGGAATAATGCTGTCTTTTTTAGTGAGATTGAGCTTACGGATTAATAATTCCAGTAAAGCTTTATCCATATCTTTATCGAAAACGAATCTTGTAGGCTTTCCTTTTCTTCTGTTCTTAAGTCCTTTTTCTATTTTTTCTGCAAAATTGGTCTTGATGTCATTATCCAGATCCATTTCGGCATCCTTAGTTACTTTAAATGCATTTGCAGCAAATTCGTCATATCCAAAATAAGAAAATATATGAGGCAGGTTGAAAGTGATCACATCCTCCAGTAACATTACATTTTTCTCCTTCGGATCTTCAGTAGGGAGTAAAACAAACCTTCCTACAAAGCGTGACGGTATTTCGATGATGGCATAATTACTCTGGTATTGCCAGTCTTTTTTTCTCATGGCAACTCCCAGATAAAGACTTTTATCTCTTAAGTATGGCATTGATGTATTTTCATGAAGAAGAATAGGAATGACATTGGATTCTACCACTTCATCAAAATATTTTCTGACAAATTCTTTCTGGAGTACGGTTAAGTTTTTAGCATTCTTGATGAAAATATTCTGATCAGCCATTTCATTCTGGATTTTTTTCCAGGTTTTATCAAAATTCTGCTGTTGTCTGATCACAATTTCATTGATCCTTTGTAAAATTTTCGAAGGTGGCTGGTAGAAGGATTCCGCAATTACTTTCTCCTTAAAATCCATGGCTCGCTTTAATCCGGCAACACGTACTCTGAAAAATTCGTCAAGATTATTGGAAAAAATTCCCAGAAAACGTATTCTTAAATGCAATGGGACATTTTCGTCCATTGCCTCCTGTAAAACCCTTTCATTAAAAGCCAGCCAGGTAATATCCCTCGGATTAAAGTGTATTGACATATTTGTGTGTAAAATTTATCAAAAATAAGGATTAATACATATTGAAAGTGGATAAACAAGATTAAACTTTGATTAAGAATATAAATGCTTCATGAATGAAGAACTTGAATGCTGATCCAAAGAGCTGATAACAAAAAAGGCTGCCTTTCGACAACCTTTTTATAGTAAAATTTGATACAAAGATCCTTATTATCTTTTCAATTAATGGGTTAGTACATATTGTACTGCTTTTTCAAAAATGTTGCAGAATAATACAGAGTTGTTGTTGTCTGAGCAACTCCTTGAACCTCTGTAAAAACCGTCTGCGCTTTCATTACTTGTATACCAATTGGTATCGGAAACAACTACCAAATTATCACTGCTTACGGCATTAATGGTCCCATCTGTATTCATTATGAATGGAGTGGAGTCAGAAGGATAATTTGTTATTTTACCAATAGCCCGATACATACTTATAGGAGATCCGTCTGGCAGGTTTCCGAAAACCCCTTTGTCAGGGCCATTTGTTGTTGATATGATGTCAGTAGATAAGGTTCCGAATCTGAAATAATCAAATCTGTGTCCTGCAAAACTGGTTTTTGCCGGGAAATATCCTCCATTATAGTTATCGTTACCAATAAAAAAGAATTTCTTTTTTTCTCTGATTTTTTTATCCAGTACCCGTCTTTTTTCAGGAGTAAAGTAGCTATTGTTGACATAGCCTATCCAAATAATATCTGCGTTGTTGATGGCATACTCTAGCTCTTGAGGGCTACCGGAGTATATATTAAACGTATCGAAGGTAAATCCTGTTATTTTTACTTTTCCTGAAGGTCCAAAGTTAGAAGTGTTTCTTAATTTAGATCTTGCAACGTTTGAATATCTGCCGTCGGACAGATTGGAATTCCAGGCATCAGGAATAATGGATAATACTCTTATTGTTCTGGCTTGAGGTTGTCCGATGTTTATGATAAAAGTACATGTTTGCCCTGCTATATTTATGGTGAAGTTAGCATTGCCATTTCCCGAAGGTGTTCCGGAAATAGTTAAAGTGATGGTTCCGTTACCATTGGTTAAGGTTCCTGCAGGCGCCGAAGCCGTAAGGCCTGTAACTCCTGTTGAAGCTACAGATATTGCGTTATAACTTTGTCCGCTTGCTCCAGTATAATTAATGGTTTTAGTTCCACTACTAGGTGTAGACTGCGTATAAGTTCCTGTAAGTGTTCCACTACTACAGTCCAAAACAAAGCCTTGATTAATGCCTTCACCCAGACATTGAGACCACCCCTTAGATTTATAAACTTTTACACAATCCTCTGTTGAATCATACATAATCGTTCCGATTGCTACCTCTCCGCCCATAGGATTAGATATATTAGAAGTGCTCGAATTTGTAGGCAATACCAACCCATGATCATTGGTTGTAGGTTTATTGATATCAAGAGCCCCTCTTGGATTAGGTGTTCCAATCCCTATTTGAGCATTTGCCATTTCAAATAATAAGATTGAAGATAAAAATAGCATTTTTGTTTTCATTTGTGTGTATTTATATGTTATTGTACAATATCGTACTGATAGTTTTTTAAATAGTCAATACCTGCCAAGAGCAGAAGCTCTTAACTTTATACTGTTACTGTTAAAAGAATTTAAGAATAGATATAGCAACAGAACACAACTGGGGGATCAGAATGTGCTACGGTATTTTAAAATAGATGTGAAATGTCCGTGTTCAGAATTATTTTTAGATAATCAGTCGGAGTGGGATGTATGAGGTATTATAATTTAGGGTAGACCCATACCATAACAGGAAATAATTAATTTTGTTTTTCATCGTGTGTGTTTGTGTAAAAGAATATTGGACATATATAAGCAATTAATATGCCAAAATGGGCATGCTGATTTTTCGATATGGCAAAAAAGTCTTATAGCAGATTATTCATAAATTGTTGATATATAAAGGGATATTTTTGAGTGCTGACTTGTGTGATGATCGACTGCATCCATGTTTTCCGATGATATGTGTCAATTTGTCATATATGTTTGAATG
Source organism: Chryseobacterium sp. LAM-KRS1 (assembly GCF_013184525.1). GTDB lineage: Bacteria > Bacteroidota > Bacteroidia > Flavobacteriales > Weeksellaceae > Chryseobacterium > Chryseobacterium proteolyticum. Next base: position 91,043 of record NZ_JAAOIZ010000003.1, on the reverse strand, counting down.
GTATGAATATTGAGAAATGTACAGTGTAAATCAAATTAAAAATTAGAAAAATAAAAAATATTATGAGTAAAATAATTGGAATTGACTTAGGAACAACCAACTCATGTGTTGCTGTAATGGAGGGTAAAGACCCTGTTGTTATCCCTAATGCGGAAGGAAAAAGAACAACTCCTTCTATCGTAGCGTTTACAGAAGATGGTGAAAGAAAAGTAGGTGATCCTGCAAAAAGACAGGCTGTAACGAATCCAAAGAAAACTGTATACTCTATTAAAAGATTTATCGGGACTCATTTTAAAGAAGATGCTAAAGAAATCTCAAGAGTACCTTACGAAGTTGTATCCGGACCAAACGATACTGTAAAAGTAAAAATCGACGACAGAGAATATACACCACAGGAAATTTCTGCAATGATTCTTCAGAAAATGAAGAAAACGGCTGAAGATTATCTTGGACAAGAAGTAACAAGAGCGGTAATTACTGTTCCTGCATACTTCAATGATGCACAAAGACAAGCTACTAAGGAAGCGGGTGAAATCGCAGGTCTGAAAGTAGAAAGAATTATCAATGAGCCTACTGCTGCAGCTTTAGCGTACGGTCTTGATAAAAATCACAAAGATCAGAAGATCGCGGTATATGACCTTGGAGGTGGTACTTTCGATATTTCTATCCTTGATTTAGGAGATGGTGTATTCGAAGTATTGTCTACAAACGGTGATACACACTTAGGAGGTGATGATTTCGATGATGTGATCATCAACTGGATGGCTGATGAATTCAAAGCTGAAGAAGGGGTAGACTTGAAAGCAGATGCTATTGCTCTTCAAAGATTGAAAGAAGCTGCAGAAAAAGCAAAAATCGAATTATCTTCTTCTCCACAGACTGAAATCAACTTACCATATATTACAGCTACAGCTACAGGTCCTAAACACTTAGTGAAGACTTTAACTAAAGCTAAATTCGAGCAGTTATCTGCTGATCTTGTAAGAAGATCTATGGAGCCGGTTGCTAAGGCATTAAAAGATGCAGGTTTATCAACTTCTGATATCGACGAAGTAATCCTGGTAGGTGGTTCTACAAGAATCCCGATCATTCAGGAAGAAGTGGAAAAATTCTTTGGTAAGAAACCATCTAAAGGAGTTAACCCGGATGAGGTTGTAGCTATTGGTGCAGCTATCCAAGGTGGTGTATTAACAGGTGATGTAAAAGATGTATTACTTCTTGACGTTACTCCACTTTCTTTAGGTATCGAAACAATGGGTTCTGTATTCACTAAATTAATTGAAGCGAACACTACGATCCCAACGAAAAAATCTGAAGTATTCTCTACAGCTTCTGATAACCAGCCAGCTGTAAGCATCAGAGTAGGACAAGGTGAAAGACCAATGTTCAATGACAATAAAGAAATCGGTAGATTTGATCTTACAGATATTCCACCTGCACCAAGAGGAGTTCCTCAAATCGAAGTTACTTTCGATATTGATGCCAACGGTATCTTAAGTGTATCTGCTAAAGATAAAGGTACAGGTAAAGAGCAGTCTATCAAAATCCAGGCTTCTTCAGGTCTTTCTGACGAAGAAATCGAAAGAATGAAAAAAGAAGCTCAGGAAAATTCTGCAGCGGATGCGAAAAGAAAAGAAGAAGTTGAGATCTTCAATAAAGCAGACGGATTGATCTTCCAGACTGAAAAGCAATTGAAAGAGTTTGGTGATAAATTATCTGCAGATAAAAAAGCAGCCATAGAAGCTGCAGCAGCAGAACTGAAAACAGCATTTGAAGCTAAAAATTCTGATGATGTAAAAGCTAAAACTGAAGCTTTGGATGCAGCTTGGATGGCTGCTTCAGAAGAAATGTATGCAGCAGGACAACAAGCTCAGGGTGCTGATGCCGGAGCTCAGAATCCTGGCGGAAATGCAGGAGGTGATGATGTACAGGATGCAGACTTCGAAGAAGTGAAATAATAAGTTGTAAGTATATACTTACCTTTAATAATACAACCGCAGTAAAAGATTTTTTTACTGCGGTTTTTTATAAATAAAGGAGTTGTCTTTTAAAGAATTTCAACCTCTTCAGGGATCATAAAGAAGATCAGACATCCGTTTTCTGATTTTACAGAGTGTTTAAAGTTAGGAGGCGTATACAAATAATCTCCTTTTTCCAGACGCGCTCCGGCAATAATGGCATCTCCTTCCATAATAAACAATTCTTCTCCTGCCGGATGATTGTGATAAGGGTAGCTTGCTCCCGGTTCAAATTTTAAAAGAATTGTGGTTGATCTGTTCTTTTCAGGATCAAATTTCAGAGATTTAACGAAGATGCCTTCATAGTGAATGCCTTTTTCAATTAAAGGTTGCCATTCTTTTTGTTCTGTTTTTACGATGTAATAGTGAATGTTAGTGTTCATTGTAATTTATTTTTAATTGTTATTGATTCAAAAGATCTTCAATGGTCCACTTATAATGTGGAAAAGTACTGAGTAAAAATGCTCCGGCACTGAATGCAAATACTGAATAATCCAAAGGCTCTTTAAGTCCAAAAGAAAAAGACATTGCTAAAGCAAATAATAAGGTGAGGAATGATGCAAATAAAGCTGCTTTATGGATTTGGTATCCCACCAATAATAAAATACCGAGCGACAACTCTATAATAGTTGATGCCGTTGCAATGAATGGTGCTAATGACCGGGGTAAGAATGAATTGGTTTCTGCGGTATAGTTTACAAAATTTATCCATCCCGAAGACCGGTTTCCCCAAAGTCCCAATCTGCTGGCAGTAGCGGATAAAAATCCGGTAGCAAGGGCTATTCTTAACAGAAAAACAGCTATGTCCTGTCTCGCTTTCATACTCATTATTTTATTGGTTGAATTATAAGTACAAATTTCGCGAATGACGGGTAGCTAAAGAATAGACAATCCTGGGAAAAACATATAAGATTTAGTTTTTCACTGCCTTTTGATAATCCTTGGGAGATAAGGAAGTATGCTTTTTAAAGAAGTTTGAAAAGTAAAAAGGATCATTGAATCCCAACTGATAAGCGATCTCCTTAACTGTAAGCTTTTCGTAGAGCAATAATCTTTTAGATTCAGAAATAATGAGACTGTAGATGACGTTCAGTGCTGTTTTATTGGTGTGCAATTTAGAGACCTCATTGAGCTTTGCTTCTGTAGTCCCCAGAGTATCGGCAAAATAGGATACCGGATAATTCTGCGAAAAATTATGGCGGACATGTTCCAGAAACTTTAAAAATAAAGCATCAGGTTTCCAGATCTCATCACCATTTGCAATTTTACTGCGATTGATTTCTATTAACAATAATTCAACCAATGAATGGGTAGAAATGAGATATTGATAAGGCTTTTCATTAATTTCATCTTCAATCTGTTTAAGTGTTTCTGTAAAGAAGTCCGGACGGTGTATCGTGATCTTTTCATTCATACCGAAATGGCAGAACAACCCGTTATGGAAAATGAGCTCTATATCGCTGTCGCTTTTACTGAAAAAATCAAGCGTGAATTCAAGAGCCGTTAATTCGCCTTCAACAGATTTTAACTGATGAAATTGTCCTGAAGTAATGGTTACGGTTTGATTGGCTTCCAGAATAAAGAAATGCTCGTCAATCAGAATTTCAGCATGCCCGCTCTTGCACCAGAACAGCGTATACCTAATGACGCGCCTTGGTTCAGGGTGTCCCTTTTGATCTGAGTATTTTTTTATATCAATCATTTTGTTTGTTCTCTAATGTAAGAGCATGAGCCCGGAAATGCATTCATCTAAATTACAAAAAAGTTAAAGTAAAAAATAAGCGGGAAATAATATTAATAAACCGTTGGATAAAATACCGATGAAATTGATCATGGAACTTGATTATTTGTTTTAAATAAGTATATTTGTTTTTATTTAGAATTAATAAAAATTAAATTTTAAAAAACTAAAACAGTTTGATTATCAACTATATATATTGAATTAAAACAAAACTATGGAACAACTCAACAAAAGAATCTTAACATTGGACCTGATAAAAGGAATGAGTGTAATAGGGATGATTATCATTCATACCTTACTCATATTTGCCAATGTGAAATCACAATCAGATACGGCAATTGGAAGTTTTATTGTCTTTTTAGGAAGAGGGACTTCTATTTTTCTGATTTGTATGGGAATCACATTCATGACTTCCAGCCATCAAAGTTTAACAAGTGCCATCAAACGGGGAGGTTTACTTTTATTAGCAGCTTTTTTTATGAATTTTATGAAGTTCATTGTTCCCGTAATTTTAGGTTTTGCTCCTGCACATTTTATCGAAAAATATGGATGGCATGGTCCGATAGAGCAGCAATATCTATATCTGGCACTGCTGGGGGATATCTTGCAACTGGCAGGAATGTCTCTCCTTTTTGTAGGATTTATCAGGAAATATGTGAAGAATAAATATGGTATCCTTGCGATAGGTCTTTTGGCGGCTCTTGTATCAAGAGAAGTAAGCGGTATTCATATTAATTTTCCTGTCGTTAACTATATTCTGGATCTTCTTTTTAATAATAATTTTCCTGCTTATGTGTACTTTCCTGTTTTTCCATGGATGTCTTTTATTATTATCGGGATGTTTTTTGGGAAATGGTTTCAGCAGCTGAATTATAACGGGCCGCAATTGTTTAAAAATATGCTCTACGTCGGGCTTATATTTATTGCCTTAGGTGCTCCTTTGGTTTTTATGTATGGGAATTATCACTACAATGGTTTTTATCATATGGGGCCTGGAGGTGTAATTTATTTTGCAGGATGGACGCTGATATTCCTTTGGGCTATTTTCAGACTGACAAGTAAAGCAAAGGAAAATACATGTATGAAAGTTTTAAAATATTGCAGTAAAAACCTCACCTCCATGTATATGATACAATGGATATTGATTTCATGGGGAAAAGGGATTTTTGGATACAGACAGCATGGAATTGCATTTGTCTCAATCCTGATTCTCTTTTATATACTGCTCACTTTTTTAGTTCAGAACACATTGGACATTGTAAGGAAAAAAGAACCTTTGATTGTCTTCCGACGTATTGCCGTGGATGAAACAGTGTTAAAATAATAGTGTAAATATATATAGATACCAGACGGAAAACCAGCAGTTTTTTAATTTTATATTTTATTATTATAAATTCCTGATAAATTACCTAAATTCGTGTTGTATTAACTTAAAAAATATTGAAATGAAATATTCTAAAATAATCCTGGTGTTTACTGTACTTTTATTTCAGTTGGGATTTGCGCAGGAAAAAGCAGATGTAGTCCTTAACAAAGCTCTTACAGATGCTAAAAAGGAAAATAAAAATGTACTTCTTGTATTCCATGCGTCATGGTGCCAATGGTGTAAACTGATGGAAAAGAATATGAATCTTCCGGAAACAAAGCCTTTGTTTGATAAAAACTATGTTACGGCCTATGTGGATGTTCAGGAAAGAGGAGAAAAGAAAGTTCTTGAAAATCCCGGAGGCGAAGCAATGATGAATCAATATAAAGGTGAGAATGCAGGCCTTCCTTTTTGGTTGGTATTGAATTCTAAAGGTGAGGTTCTTACAGATTCTTTTAATGACAAAGGCGAAAATCTGGGATCCCCAGCAACTCCGGAGGAAGTAGATGTTTTTTTAGCGAAACTTGAAAAAACTACAAAATTGAACAGACAAGAACTTGAAACCATTCAAAAAGTTTTCGTGAAGAAAAAAGATCAATAAAGAGATTGATATCATCCAATAAAAATGCCCCGGAATCGAAAGATTCCGGGGCATTTTGCTATTTATTTTTTACCAAAAAATATCTGATCTTTTTTCTGCTGTTCCAGGTAAATTTCCTGGAAATTAACCGGCATATACTGAAAGATCGCATTCCAGTGTTGTATTTTGGTATGCTTTTTAAAGCTTTCAAATGATCTTACGAAAAGATTTTCGATAATATCTTTAACATAAGTATCCGCATTACGGTAAATTCCTTCCATCAATTTGATATGATGGCCGATAATATTAATCTTGGATTCCCGTAAGAGGTTCTTCAAGTAATTTACCGTGGATTGAATAATACCGGCGAAATTTTTTTGCATTGATAATTGAGTAATTTCACTTCTAAGAGTGGGATAGAAAAATTTTAAATACTCTACAGCTGTCTCTTCATTAATAGTTTGCATTGGCTCGTTCATCATAAATAATATTTTATTTTTCAAACACTTTTATTGCCGCCAAAATTATACCAAACTTATAAGTATGATGCAACAATAAATACTCCGATTATTAAAGCAATATGAGTTGCCAATATTTCGATATTGTGTCTGGAATTCGCTTCTTTCCACTGTTTCCAGTCGAATTGTTTTCTGATTTTTGTCTTCATAGTGATGATAATTGTGTAATGAAATACCTGAAAAATGTAATAAAAAAATAAGATGGCCGGTTTTTATCAACCGTTTTCCACGGAAAATCTCCTTAAAGTGACAAAAGGATTCTTTTTCTGATGATAAATGCTGTCACTATATGCCATGATTGTAAATCTGCTTGGCATATATTTTTTGCAAATCCCTGGACATGTGGCTAAATATTGCTTTCCGGTATTCTTCATTACAAAGGATAGTGACATTATCGAGGGAATAAATAAAAGTACATTCTATAGCATTCTTAAGCATAGCATCTCCGTTTTTATAGATGTTACTCATCTTTTTTAAACTTTTAAAAAGGAGTGTCCTTTCATTTTGACGAATCATTCGCTTGATATGATCTGTAAAAGTGCTCATGGCATAATAAGAACTTTGTGTTTTGTGCTCATCCAACTCGTACTGTATATCAGGAATAACTTCTGTAATTTCCTGAACGGCCTGTAAGTAATTCATATTTATTTAATAATGGTTTTGTTCTAAAAATCTAATAAATCCTCCGAAAATAAAGAGTACAAGAAATGCTATGAATAGCAAGTGATAAGGCTTCATCCATTTCGGGGTTTTCGGTCCTCTGCTTTTTAATCTTCGCAGCCGGTCTATTCTGTTTAAGGTTTTTAAGTCCATTTTTTATGTTTTGAGAATGGTGATGCCAAATGTGTTCCTTTGAAAATGTTTTTATTTTAATATGCTGTATATCAATTTATTGAACTAATATTGCTGATGTTTATACAGCCAGAAAACCATTCAAAATGATAAGGTTATTATCAGAATGAAATGCTGTCCGGTATTTGATATTATTAATATCTTTGCAATCCATAAAAATCAAAAATGTTTTCAAAAATTATAGTACACAGAGTAGGAAATAAGATCAACGGTGAGTCTTTAACACTTTCCCAGGAAGAGCTGCAGTTGGAAGAAGGGATGGCAGAAATGCTGGAAGATTACTTTTTAGGTTCTTTTAAAACAGAAGAAACGTACCAGTTTTACAGTGATACTTATCTTGTCAATAATCCTGTTTACAGTTCTGTAACAGAAATTTTTGAGGATAAGGCCAAATTTCTATGGGAATCGGAGAATATTGCCAAACACCTTTTTGAAGCTGCTGAAAATCCGAGAGTGCAGGGAGGAGAATTGTTTATTGTTTTCTTTGAAGATGAAAGGGAAGGCGATGAGAAAGTGGATAAAATAGGTATTTTTAAGACTGAAAAAAGAGAATCTTTCTTAAAAATATTCCCTCAGGAAGAAACTTTTGGACTTGAAAAAGATCAGGGTATTGGCTTGTCAAAAATTGATAAGGCAGCTTTGATCTATAATAATAACAAAGAAAGCGGATATGTTTTATCTGTAGTGGATAATAACAAGAACGGTGATATGTATTACTGGTTTGAGGATTTTCTTAAAGTAAAGCAGCGTGATGATGAGTATTTCCATACTCAGGAAGCTTTAATGGTGTACAAGGATTATATTACCAAGCAGCTTCCGCAGGAATTTGAGGTTTCTAAAGCGGATCAGGCTGACTTTCTGAATAAATCCATCAATTTCTTTAAAGAAAAAGAAGAGTTTAAGCTTGATGATTTTGCGAGTGAGGTACTTGGTGATGAACACGTGATTGAGAGTTTTGTTAACTTTAAAACAGATTACGAACAGGATATGCAGATCAATATTGCTGAAGAATTTCCGATCAGTGAGGCGGCTGTAAAAAAGACACAACGACATTTTAAAAGCATTATCAAATTAGATAAAAATTTTCATATCTACATTCATGGTGACCGGAAGATGCTGGAACAGGGACAGGATGAAAAAGGAAAGTACTATATGCTGTACTTTGATAAGGAAGTCTAAGGAAGTTAAAACATAAGATGTAAAAGGGCAAAAGGGTAGAATAACGAAAAAGAAAATTCACCTTTTTGTCCTTTTGCTTTTTTTATTTACTTTTTTCTGAAAAATAAAGCCCTGCTGTATTCATAGTTCATACGCGCAATATTGAGGACTGAGATTCCCTGAGGGCATTCCACTTCACAAGCTTCTGTATTGGAGCAATGACCGAATAATTCTTTATCCATCTGCTGAACCATTTTAATCACCCGTTCGCTCCTTTCTTCTTTTCCCTGGGGAAGAAGTACCATATGGCTTATTTTTGCAGAGGTAAACAATGCTGCACTCGCATTTTTACAAGTGGCTACACAAGCTCCGCATCCGATACAGGCCGCGGAATCAAAAGCTTCTTCGGCAATCTGGTGAGTAACTGCAATGGCCGTGGCATCCGGAGCCTGTCCCGTATTCACGGAAACAAAACCTCCCGAAGAAATAATTCTGTCAAAAGCCGAGCGGTCAACTTTTAAATCTCTTTTTACCGGAAATGCTTCCGCCCGGAAAGGTTCTATAACAATAGTTTCTCCGTCTTTAAAAGAACGCAGGTGGAGCTGGCATGTGGTCGTGTTTTCTAAGGGACCGTGTGCCAGGCCATTGATCATGATTCCACATTGCCCGCAAATACCTTCGCGACAGTCATGATCGAATTCTACCGGTTCTTCTCCTTCTACGATCAGCTTTTCATTAAGTGTATCGAGCATTTCGAGAAAAGACATGTGGGAATTGAGATCTTTTAAATCATAATTTACGAGCTTTCCTTCCGTGCTTCTGTCTTTCTGTCTCCATATTTTAAGATGTAAATCCATAATTTCTTTTTTTATTTATAACTTCTTACAGTGGGCTGTATTTCTTCAAATACAAGCGGTTCTTTAATTAATTCAGGTTCCTGATTTTCACCTTTCCATGCCCAGGCAGAAATAAACTGAAATTCAGAATCATTTCTGAGGGCTTCTCCATCGGGAGTCTGATATTCTTCGCGGAAATGGGCTCCACAAGATTCGTTTCGGGTGAGGGCATCGTAGCACATCAGTTCACCGATTTCAAAATAATCTGCAACACGTCCGGCTTTTTCCAATTCTGTATTCATGTGGTTTTCATCACCGGAAACTCTTACGTTTTGATAAAATTCTGCTTTCAGTTTTTTTATTTCTTCAATGGCATATTTCAGGCCTGCTTCATTTCTTGCTAATCCACAATAATCATAAAGCAGTTTGCCCAGGGTTTTATGATAGTAGTCTACGGTTTTGTTCCCTTTGATATTGATAAGGTGTTCAATCTGTTGCTTAACGGCATTTTCTGCATTCTCAAATGCCAGGTTATCGGTTGATATTTTTCCGGTATGGATTTCATTGGAAAGATAATTTGCGATCGTATACGGAGCAATGAAATAGCCATCTACGGAAGCCTGAAGAAGGGAATTGGCGCCCAGTCTGTTGGCTCCATGATCTGCAAAATTGGCTTCTCCCAGAGCAAACAGCCCCGGAATGGTTGTCATGAGCTCATAATCTACCCATAATCCGCCCATAGAAAAGTGGGCAGAAGGAGAGATCATCATGGGTTCTTTATAAGCATCATATCCTGTTATTTTTAAATACATATCGAACAGGTTTCCATATTTTTCCTTAATTTTTTCTTTGCCCTGTTCCTTAATTGCTTTGGAAAAATCAAGATATACTGCATTTTTAAGAGGTCCGATACCGAATCCGGCATCAATTCTTTCTTTAGCAGCCCGGGAGGAAATATCCCTTGGTGCCAGATTGCCAAAAGCAGGGTACCGCCTTTCCAGATAATAATCCCGTTCATTCTCAGGAATATCATTTGGAGATCTGGTTTCATTATCTTTTAAAGGAACCCATATCCTTCCATCATTCCGGAGAGATTCGGACATCAGGGTCAGCTTAGATTGATAATCTCCGGATTGGGGCAATGAAGTCGGGTGAACCTGTATCCAACTTGGTGAAGCCATTAAAGCTCCTTTTTTATGGGCTCTCCAGATTGCTGAGCCATTACATCCCATGGCCAATGTGGAGAGGTAATAAATTTTACCATATCCGCCGGTGGCTAATACAACAGCATGAGCAGAATGCCGTTCAATCTCACCGGTATCCAAATTTCTTACAATAACTCCTCTTGCCTTGCCATCAATGAGCACAAGATCCAGCATTTCATGTCTGGAAAACAATTGTACCGTATTTTTACCCACCTGCCTCATCAATGCCTGATATGCTCCCAGAAGCAATTGCTGACCGGTTTGACCTCTGGCATAGAATGTTCTGCTTACCTGTACTCCGCCAAAAGACCGGTTGTTGAGGTAGCCTCCGTACTCCCTGCCAAAAGGAACTCCCTGCGCTACTGCCTGATCAATAAGGTTTAACGAACATTCAGCCATGCGGTATACATTGGCCTCACGAGCTCTGAAATCTCCTCCTTTCAGAGTGTCCACAAACATTCTGTACACGCTGTCTCCATCATTTTTATAATTTTTAGCAGCATTTACTCCTCCCTGAGCTGCTACGGAGTGGGCTCTTCTCGGACTGTCCTGAAAACAGAATGATTTTACATTATAGCCCATTTCTCCAAGAGATGCAGCTATGGAACTTCCTGCCAGTCCTGTTCCTACTACGATAACATCCAGCTTTTTACGGTTTGCAGGATTAACGAGTTTTGCCGTTTTTTTATATTGAGCCCATTTTTGTTCTAATGGTCCCTGGGGTATTTTAGAATCTAACTTCATCGGTTTTATTTTTAATTAGCGGTAAAGAAAACATAAACAGGCATGAGCGCAAATCCAATACTGATAATGATTGAATAAGCAATTCCTATGGTCTTAAACCATTTGACAAACTTCGGATGATAAAGTCCCAATGTTCTTACTGCGCTATAGATCCCATGGATAAGATGATAGCACAGGGCAGCCATGGAAATCACATAAATGATCACATACCACCATTCTTTAAATACCGTCACCACCAGTATATAAAGATCCTTATTCCCGTTATTGTCTAATGGCGGACTACCGAATTTATATACATACCAGAAGTTCTGAAAATGGATCACCAGAAAGATCAGTAATAAAGTTCCCAATATTCCCATATTCCGGGAATACCACTTGCTTGCTCTTCCGCGTCTGTCGGCAGAATAACGTCCACCCGATTTTTTGTTTTTTAAAGTGATGATTAAACCATCTACTGCGTGAAGAATAATACTTGCATACAGGACATAAGAAACGATTTTGATTACAATATTACCCGAAAGGAAGTGAGAATAGGCATTGAATTGCAAATGTGCCTGCTCCTGCGGCAGGAACAGCTGAAGATTTCCCAGGAAATGGATCAGCAAGAAAAAACTCAGAAACAATCCTGTGAGGCACATCAGCATTTTTCTTGACAAGGTAGACAGCATAATTTTTGTTTTTTTATTTTTAATAATATCCCAATACTTTCATCCATAAGCCACCTACTACCATGTAGATAATAAGAAGTACGATTCCTATTTCCAAACCGCGAAGCCACCAGGCTTTCAGCTCTACATAGCCGCTTCCGAAAAATACCGGAGCAGGACCGTGGCCATAATGCGTAAGTACCCCGTAAATAGAACCCAGAAAACCGAGCATCATGGCCAGTAACATTGGTGGGATCCCCACGGCAACCCCTACACCTAACAATGCGGCGTACATGGCAGCGACATGGGCAGTAGCACTGGCGAAAATATAATGGCTGAAAAAGTATACAACAATAATTACTGGAAAGGCCACCTGCCAGCTCAGTCCACCGATTTTCACTTTGATCAGGTCACTGAACCATCCGATAAAGCCGAGTTCATTCAGTGAGCTTGCCATCATAACCAGTACGGCAAACCATACGATGGTATCCCAGGCTCCTTTCTCTGACTTTATATCTTCCCATGTCAGGACAGAAGTCAGAAGCAGTAAGGTTAATCCTATAAAAGCGGTTGTAGTAGCATCAATTGAAAGTGCTCCGCCAAATATCCAGAGTGCCAGTAAAATGAAGAATGCCAATAGCATCAGCCATTCGTTCCTTGAAATAGGCCCCATGTCTTTAAGCTTTTGAGCAGCCATTTTAGGAGCGTCACCTGTTTTTTTCAATTCCGGTGGATACAATTTATAGAGTACTAACGGAACTACAAAAAAGGCAACCAAACCAGGCAGGAAACCAGCAGCAGCCCATGACATCCAGGTGATGTTGATGCCCAGGTTGGCTGCAAATTTCTGACACATCGGATTACTGGCGGTTCCTGTTAAGAACATAGAGGAAGCGATCAGGTTCATATAATAGCTGTTCAGCGTTAAGAATGCCCCTAGCTTTCTGTGGGTTTCCGGTTTTTCCGGAACAGAATCAAAACTGATAGCCATGGATTTCATAATAGGGTAGATGATACCTCCTCCCCGTGCGGTATTACTAGGGATAGCGGGAGCCAGGCAGACATCCGCTAATCCCAGACCATAAGCCAGCCCAAGGGAACTTTTACCGAAAATTCTTATGAATAAAAAAGCAATACGATTTCCCAGGCCGGTTTTTATAAATCCCCGTGCAATAAAAAATGAGATCCCAATCAGCCATATCACTTTATCTCCAAAGCCGGAGAGTGCTTTAGTGATTGATTTTCCCGCATCACCCGGTGCAATTACCTGGGTTAGCGCAGTGAATCCGATAGCCATCATACACATGGTTCCCATGGGAGCCGCTTTTAGAATGATTCCTAAAATTGTTGCCGCGAAAATGGCAAAAAGGTGCCACGCATCTGCGGTAACACCATCGGGCTCAGGAATAAACCAGATGATAAGGGCAACAGCAAAAGTTATTGCGACATTCTTGATATTTATTTCTTTCATAGTAGTAATGTGTTAATGATTAAAATCTACTTTGCACCTGAACGATGAATAGATTATTATTGTATTGTGAGGTATTTTCAATCTGTTTTTTATATCTGTCGAACTGTACACCCAATTGAATTCTTGCGCCATAGTTTTTAAGAAACTCTAAACCGAACATCGGAGTGATCGTTTGCCGGGGATTGGAGTTCATCCTGAAATTGGTGTCCAGGTATTCATACCGGCAGGATAATTCGAAGGCGCTGAGGTTTCTATGGTTGATTTCATATCTTAAGTTTGGTAAAAAATAAATGCCACGAATCAGATAATTGTCCGGATTGTCGGGCCTTTGTTCGGGTGCTATTGAATTATACAAAACATGATTTGTTGCCTGTTTCGCCTCCAACTGCATATCGAGGCTCCATTTAGGATCAAAAGTAACCAATGAGCTGAGGTCCACTCCAAGGGCGTAAACCTTTTTACCAAAGACTTCACCTATGCCGCCATTTAAACCAACGTTAAAATTGTATTTTTTTAAAAGCCCGAATACCAGGCGGGTTGAATATTGTTTTCCGTTGTCGTTATCATTAACCTGATTCTTTCCATTACCATTAACTACAGAAACCGCATATTGGAAAGGTATTTCTCCCAGCTCAAGCTGCCCGGTAGCGGACATCCCTATCTGGAAACTTGTCCATCCCAATTTTCCGAATTCAGTGTACTGATTGGACCAGTCCAAAGACTTGATGATGTCTATAGGGTAAGTTTCTTCAATCCCGAACCACGGACGGAATTGCCCGACAGTGATGGCAAGTTTAGGATTGAAAGTGTATTTCAAATAAGCATTTTCAAGAACCCTGCTTTTAGGATCATTTTTGAAATCTGCCAGATTAGCCAATACGACTACTTCAGTGCGTTTGCTGATCTGTGCTCTTACCTGTACCCTCATGTATTTGAGCATGAAATTATTATCAGTTCCGGATCCGTCTTCATGATGAAGTCCGTTTACATCAACATCTTTGGTCATACCAACAAGATATCTCGCCTGAAAAAGTCCTTTAATCTGTAGCTGAGGATATTTTATATTATCTTCTCCCGGTTGGGTCTGTGCAGAGTCTTTCACCTGCCCGCTTACTGATATCGAGAAGACAATCAGGCAAAGTAATTGCATTCTTTTTTTTAGTGAAAAAAAGGTCATAGTGCTTTATATTGAGTTAAAAGATTGAAAAGGATCTAAAGTCCCAGGAATTTAAAAGGCTTGCTTTCTACAAAGTCTTTATTGGTTTTTCCGTTGTAGGTTTTAAAATTATCAAGGTTTAACTTTAATATTTTTCCTTTAGGGCTGAAATCAAATTCTTTAAGATCTACCCAAAAGGTATTGGGAGTGAATACGGTTTCAAAGTAGTAAACCAGATTTTTATGGTCGGAGACAGAACGCCATCTTGTTGAAGAAATATTAGGTTCTGTTTCTGAACTTATACCGTATGGTACCGAACAATTTCTGATCACACTGAAAACACTTGCTACGGCAGAACGGGTATCAGAAGTTTTCGGAATCGCATCGATATAATAGGAAGCTCTTACAAAACGGTCTGCTGCACGATTGGTTCCGGGAAGCATAATAGTGCCCGGGATTCCTTTCCAGTAATTATTTAAAGCGAGTTGCTGATCAAAAACAGGGGAGTTTGTCATTACAGTGTAAGACGGATCGTGATGGATAATCAGTTTTCCGTCGATGTATTCTAAAACAGCATTATCCCCGGAAGCATCTGATAAAGATAAATGAAGGGTGGTAAATCGTTCAGTTCCCGGGATATAATCACTTACAACAACGAACGGTTCTTTTTTCATATAATCGACAGCCTCTTTTACATTTTCAAAATTATCGAGGAAATATTGAGCCCACATCGAAATGGAAATGCCTTTCTCGCGTCCCTTGGGATTAAATTTCGGATATTGGCTTTCACCCAGCCATAGTACATTGGCAACAAGTCCTTTTTCGTTCATTCCGTCAGCGGTTGCAATATCCCATGCTGTGCTGATAAGGCTGCCATATTTAGAGGTCCATTTAACGGATTTTGCACCAACTTCGCCGTCACGTTGTATTCCTCGCGGGAGCACCCATAAATTTACTGCAATTTCATCACGCCAGTCCATAGACCGGGCAGTGATAACTGTGTTATCAGGGCCTTTATAAACGACTCTTGTACAAGCTTCGGAATAATTAATGAGTCCAGGTAGAAAAAAGGAAATAAGAGGGATAATTAATAATTTTTTCATACTGATGTATTTGAGTGTTAGGTAAATAAAAAATATATTTCTTTTAAAAATATTTGATTATTTATTTATGTTTTCATGTTTTGGTGATATAAAACTAGTGAATTTTACTTAATTATTAGAATTATTTTAATTTAATATTAGTTTGATGTTAATAATCATTTTCCTTTAATTTTATGAAAAAAATTGTGATTTTCTTAACAAAATTTAGTATATTAATAACAATAGATTGTGATCTAATGTGCTGTTATTTAAATAGTTGAATTTATAATAGGTTTAGATACCACAAAGTAATATTTCATCAAAAAATTCGTTATATTTGATTGATTTTAGAATACTATGAATTTTGTAGAATGTCACGAAGAACCCATCCATATTCCGGGGTATGTACAAAGTTTTGGATACCTGATTGGCATTGATGCAGAATCTCACTTCATTACTTTTTTCAGTGAAAATATAAGGGATATATTTGCTATCGAAGATGTAAACATCCTTTTCGATAAAAAGATCAGTGATTTTCCGGAAAGCTTCCAAAGTATTATAGAATCAGAGATTTATAATTCACTGAATACGTTTACAAGACGAGAAAATGAGACGTATTTCGATAAAATATTCATCCACGGAACGGAATATCATTTTTCTGTTTTCCGAAATAGCGGCCGCATCTTTTTAGAGTTTGAGAAGGTTATTGAAAATCCCAATAAGCGGATATCCAATAAGTACGATAACTTTTATATTATAGACAATGCTCAGGAAATCTGGGATCAGCTTTTAAACACACTTTCTAAAATTGTGAATTATGACAGAATGATGGTGTATAAGTTTATGACCGATGGTTCGGGAAAGGTGATTGCTGAAAAAAGAAGTAATGGTATACATAGTTATCTCGGATTGCATTATCCTGAAACGGATATCCCAAGACAGGCCAGGGAATTGTATCTTAAAAAAAGAAAGAGGATTTTCAGTAATGTATATTCTGAAACTGTTCCTATTTTAAGCAAAATACAACAAAATATAGATCTTACATTCGCTGCGTCACGCGGAATGTCGCCTATTCATGGACAGTATATCAAAAACTCCGGAGCTTCTTCAAGTTTTAGTGTTTCCATCATTATCGATGATAAGCTATGGGGATTGGTAACCTGTCAGAATACCGAACCTAAACATATAGATCTGGAAGACCGCGTTCAGGCAGGGATTTTTACAGCATTGGCATCTAATGCCTATTCGTCTTTTAAAACCAAAAGAGAACTGAAGTATCGCCTGGATCTGAATGAAAAATCTGCATTTCTGAAAACAGAGTTTCTGAAACAAAATTCTTTATTCGACTCTCTGGTTCAGAACAGGAAAGAAATTATGAATATTGCAGAAGCAGATGGTCTGGCAATTATTTCGGATGACAATATTGTAAAAACAGGAATTACTCCAGCCCACGCAGTTATTCAGAAAATAGTAAACTGGGCTTACGAAAACACAGATGAAAGTATTTACATTAACCGCAGTTTCCTGAAAGAGTATGGTAATGATCTGGAACTCGACAAAGATAGTGCAGGGATTATCATATACTTCATAGACCGGGTTAAGAATGAAATGTTGATCTGGTTCCGCCGGGAATTTGACGAACATATAGATTGGGCCGGAAATCCTGAAAAGAAGGTTGATGTTTTCGTTCAAAACGGGGAAGAAAAACAGATCGTTTCTCCAAGAAAATCTTTTGAAGTATTTAAGGAAAACATTAAAGGTAATTCCAAACGATGGAGTTCCAGAAACATAAGCGGAGTACAAGTGGTTCGTGATGTAATTTTAGAAACATCCCACAAGCAATATAACACCATAAAACAGCTGAATGACCAGCTTAAAAAAGTAAATGAGGAGCTGGACAGTTTTTCTTATACGATCTCTCATGACCTGGGAACACCGCTTACTGTAATGAAGCTTAATGCCCAGATGCTTCTTTCTAATTTTGACAAATCCGAAAAGGAAAAAAATAAGTTAAAGTCTATTATCGAAGAAATTGATAATATGGCAGAGATGATGCATGATGTCCTTCAACTGAGCCGTGCAAAGCACAGTGAAATTGAACTGGAAAGCCTGCAGCCTCATCAGACAATCGAAAAAATTTCTGAGAATGCAAGAATTACTTTCGATAGCCCGAAAACAGAGATTATCATCAAGGAAGCTCCCGAGGTCCTGGCAGATAAAACCATGTTGCACCAGGTATTTTTAAATATCATTAATAATGCCGTAAAATATTCCTCTCATCAGGAGCAACCGACAGTAAAAATCGAAGGGCAGGAAGTGGGAGAAACGGTTGTTTATAAAATTTCAGACAATGGAATCGGAATTCCTGAAGAGGAAAAGCATAAAATGTTTAAGATTTTCAACAGAATGGATAATGCCAAGAAGTTTAAGGGGAATGGCATCGGGCTGTCTATTGTTCATAGAATTATGAAGAGAATAGGAGGGAATGTGGATTATAAAAGTGATAAAGAGGGTACTTCTTTCATTTTAACGTTTAAAAAGCCCTAAATTTGAGGAACTTTTAAATCCATATTATGGTATCTGAATATCTTAAACAAAATACAGCTGAATATCACGATGCTGCTGAGAAACTTTTTAACTCTGAAAAGATTTTTAATAAGACCTTTACTCTAGAAGATTATAAAAAAATCATTCATACGAATTACCTGATGCTTTTGCATTCTGAAGATAAAATTTTCAACAGCCTTCATGACAAGTTTGGTGATAAACTTCAATTGGAACAGAGAGTAAAACTTCCCCTTATCGAAAAAGATCTGGAAAGTCTTGCTTTGGAAAACCAAAAGACATCCCAGAGGCTTGAGGTAAATAATGAGCATGAGGCATTAGGAATGATGTATGTAATTGAAGGTTCTACATTAGGAGGAAATGTTATTGCGAAACAACTTTCTAAAACGGAGGGTTTTGATGAGGTAACTTTCAATTTCTTCGGTTGTTATCAGGAGAACACAGGACCTATGTGGAAAAACTTTAAAGAGGTTCTGGATACTGAAGTTTCTGAAGAGAACTACAACGAGGTACTATCGGGAGCCAAAAAATTATACACTTTTTTACTGAACGTAAATTAATTTCCGGTCTGAAATCCAAATATATCCTTTGCAGATAATTAACTTCCTGAAAGATTGCTCAATTTTTCAGGAATTGTTAAATTTGGGAGTCAAATTTTTAGACTGAACTAAAAATAAATAATTTTAAAAAGTATACATTATGAAAGTAACTGTAGTAGGTGCAGGCGCTGTAGGAGCAAGCTGTGCAGAATACATTGCTATGAAAAACTTCTGTTCAGAGGTAGTTTTAGTAGACATTAAAGAAGGTTTTGCTGAAGGTAAAGCAATGGATTTGATGCAGACAGCGTCGCTTAACGGTTTTGATACCAAAATTACGGGAACAACAGGAGACTACAGCAAAACTGCAGGATCTCATGTAGCAGTAATCACTTCAGGGATTCCAAGAAAACCTGGAATGACAAGAGAAGAATTGATCGGAATTAATGCAGGAATCGTAAAAGACGTTACTGCTAACCTGGTAAAGCATTCTCCTGATGTAATCATCATTGTAGTTTCTAACCCTATGGATACAATGGCATATTTAGTACACAAAACTTCCGGTCTTCCAAAACATAAGATCATCGGAATGGGGGGTGCATTGGATTCTGCCAGATTTAAATACAGATTGGCTGAAGCATTGGAAAGCCCTATTTCTGATGTAGACGGAATGGTAATCGCTGCTCACAGTGATACAGGAATGCTTCCATTATTGAGCAAAGCGACAAGAAACGGAG
Organism: Chryseobacterium sp. LAM-KRS1; assembly: GCF_013184525.1. Lineage (GTDB taxonomy): Bacteria > Bacteroidota > Bacteroidia > Flavobacteriales > Weeksellaceae > Chryseobacterium > Chryseobacterium proteolyticum. The sequence continues at coordinate 71,831 of NZ_JAAOIZ010000003.1, read as the reverse complement.
TTCCTGTAACTGAATTCCTTGATGCTGATCAACAAAAATATGTAATTGAAGAAACGAAAGTTGGTGGAGCTACACTAACTAAATTATTAGGAACTTCAGCTTGGTATGCTCCAGGTGCGGCTGTTTCTGTAATGGTTCAGGCAATTGCATGTGACCAGAAAAAAATGATCCCTTGTTCTTTAATGCTTGAAGGGGAATACAACCAAACTGATATCTGCTTAGGTGTTCCTGCTATTATCGGTAAAAATGGTGTTGAAAAGATCGTAAACGTAACACTTACTGTAGAAGAGCAATTGAAGTTTGCTGAGGCTGCTAAAGCTGTAAGAGAAGTGAACGGAGATCTGAAGTTTTAATTAAGTAAAACTTTATACATAAAAAACGCGCCCAAAAGGCGCGTTTTTTATGTAGTCTTTTTAATCTATTCTTTCGATCAGCATCTTTCTTCCACCCGCATCAATTTCCTGTTTCAAAACCTGGTTGGATTTTGTGTCAATATAAAAAGTCATTTTTACAGCATTGTCAGAAATATCATCTGTCACACTCACCATCCAGACCTCTTTATTGAGAAAAGTCCCTTTTTGTGTATCTGTAATATGGGCCTTCATTAACCTCTTGCTTGATTTCGGATTGTAGTCAAAAATGGCAATATCAGTCTTATAATGATCTTTAAGCGGTAACCACCGGATGATCTGAGGATAGATGTTACTATCGAAAAATCCTCCCTCTCCCTTTTCGTTAATTTCGGTTTTGGTATTGCTTGCTTTGTCTGTATAATATCCGGTTACTGTTTTCCCAAAATGTAAAGCCATGTCCCTTTGTGTGTTGAAAGAAGTATGTTTTATTGGTTTTAATTGAGGAAGCTCTGCAATGGTTTCATCAACCCAATCTGGCTTACCAGCCATTTTTACGGTAGTTTTTACATCCACTGTGGTATTGCTACGGGTAATTTCTGTGTTTATCTTAGCAATTTCAATTTTAGCCCCATCCTTTAAGGCATACCAGATCATTGCTTCTTTTTCATTTTTGATTAAGTTATTGATCACTTCATTCTTTTCAGGAGTCTGAACTTTATCTTGTGCACAAAATAGGGAATTGCCTAATATCATCATGAGAACTGTGCAGGAAAGAAACCTTGTTTTCATAGTATAGTTATTTGTTGGTTATAATCAGTAAGTCACTGAAAATGAACAAATGTTACATTGCTATGAGTATTATGGGACAGGGAGAAATAAAAAACGCACAATTTGTGCGTTTTTAGGTAATCTCTTATTTTTCAGCGTGAAGGCCAATTCGGTTGCCTTCCGTATCTCTAATTACAGCAATATAGCCTGCATTCATTTTCATCGCCGGACTTACGATCCTGCCACCAGCCGATTCTACTTTGTCCAAGACCACCTGGATTTCCGGATAAGCATTGATGTAGACTAATGTTCCTTTGTCCGAAGGCTGATTGTTTTCTGATTTTGATAAAACTCCTGTAATTCTACCCGAGGTAGCCTGAACAACATCAGGGTTATAAGGGAAGAAGGTAAGTTCTTCCTGAGTTTCCGGAATAGAGCGTGTGATCATTTTAATATCTAAAATTGTTTCATAAAATGTTTTCGCCCTTTCCGTATTGATGACCGGAATTTCAAACCATGTAATAACATTGGTGTTTTCGTCAATTTTTTTTAATGCTTTCATAGCTTAATATTTATGGTGTATGATTAAGGCAGCTAATACAATACCAATAGCAGCTATGTTTGAATTATTTTTATTGACAATTTGCAGATTTATTATTTTTTCCTTCCTACAAAATTCCAGACGGCCTTAATGAATTCAGGATTTTTTTCATAATACAGCAGGTGTCCGCCATCAATGGAAACAATTTCTTTATCAGGGAACTTAAAGGATTGATAGTGTTTTGTACCTACAGCCTTATCCTTTTTCCCAGTAATGATCAATGTTGGAACTTTGATGTCTTTTGTAATCGGGGCATAATCTGCATAGTATTCGGGAAATTCTTTAGGCTTTGTAATCACTGCCATCCCAAAGTCAATGATTCTTGGATGTAATGAATCAACCTTATCCATTTCTTTGATCGTTTCAATATCATCCGTAAGGAATCTGAATCCCATTCTTTTGGATCTTAAAGCCTTGCTTAATTTGGAAAGTTCAGAAGAAAGACTGTCTTTTGCAATCTTTTGGTTTTTCAAATGAAGAAGCTCATTGGCATATTCAATCTGTTCTTTGACAGATTCATTATTTAAGAAATGTAAAGTCACATTGGCTAAAATAATGCCTTTTACGTTTTGAGGATATTTTTTAGCATAGCTTACGGCAATAATTCCTCCAAAAGAATGAGCCATTAAGAAAACCTTGTTTAATTTTAGATGCTGTCTTAATTCTTCAATATCCTGTACCATTTTATTCAAATGATAATCATCCGACTTCCCGGATGTTCCAGATCCTCTCTGATCCATGTAGACCATTTTAAGATTTTTCTCGAGATGGTTCCCTCCCATTAACTCAAAGGAAGGATATCCTTGCCCGGGACCACCTGGAATATAAATACAGGCTTCTCCTTTTCCTGAAACTTTGTAATGGATCTGTACATGATCACTTGTCTGAAAAAAATCCTCAGATTTGGATTGAGCTGATATAGTATTAATGAATAATAGCAGAGTAAAGAAAATAAATTTCATGTATTCAATTTTATACGAATATAACATTTTATACCAGGTATTTATTACACCTCTTTTATCTTAAGAGATAGAAGATAGGTCTCTGTATTTTTAAAATAATCCAGCCAAATCTTATAGGATTATATTTCTACGGTTTTCGGTATCTTAAATAACAAGACAACAGCCCATATTTGCAGGATAGTTTGAGCAACATTTATAATTCCAAGAACAGGATCTGCTAGAAAATTCATTATTACAATTGGGATTGCAAGAATTCCTAAAATTAAAAGAACCAAAAGGACATATTTTATCCATTCTGTACCTTTTCCTGCTAAATATCCAATTCCAAAAATGATTGCAATTGTTACTACAGCTGTAAATATTGCAGAACCTGAACTAAGAGATTCATAGGTCCAAATCATATTACCGACACCTAACGCGGCTGAAAGATAAATTAAGTTAGCTGCTTTCATATGGTTAGAGTGGGGAATGACCTCTGCTTTTTCTTTTTCAGTTGTGATCAAAGAATTCTTTCGTTCAATTTCTTCAGAACTGAATTCTCTCCCTCTGGATTCCAATATATCAAAAGCATACAGAATAGCTTGAGGCACAACCTTAGTATCCGGTTTTATATATTTTTCAAGCTCCTGGCTTGACATTTTTTCTAAGACATTTTTATTGACACTCATTTTAAATCAGCTCGTAGTTTTTAAGAACGCAAATTTAATAAAACCTCCCTCTTAAAATAAACAAATCTGAATAATAAATAGATTTCAGCTAAAAGACTGAATCTACTTTTGTGTAGCCGAAAAAGAGGGTGTGTTTATTAAAATAAAAGCATCGAATTTTCTTTATGTAAAATTGAAAGTAGTGAAAAATTATATTCTATATTTCTGAACTTATAATTAAAATATTATTAAAAAATATTGTAAATACTTCTTTCACTTGTAATAAAATTTATTTTTGAACTGTCTATTATGATAGACACCTTAATTCAATATGAAGCAAAAATTATTTTTTCTCTTATTCATCGTATATGCATTTTCGCACGGACAAAAAATAGAACTCGGGAAATCATATCCAAATCTGTCATTTGATGGATCTTCTGATGCTCATTATCATTTGAATTTGAAAAAAGGAGATATTTATCTCTTTACAGTTTATCAAAATAATATAGATGTTGAAGTTATACTTATGGATTCATCAGGGAAAAAAGTTGCTTCTGTAGATCTTGCAGACGGTAACAATGGTTATGATAAAATGGAGTTTTCACCCGAAAAAGATGATTATTACAAGCTGGTTATTCGTTCTGTTGAAAAAGAGAAAAAACCAAATGGGGTGATTGGAATTACTTCAAAAAAACTGACCAAAAATGAATTGAAAAACCGGGAGAAGGTAGCTCTTGGTCTGAAGAAAGAAAATGCTAAAGATATCATGACTGTAGATGTCATGCATTTTTGGGAAGCATATGATCAGTTGAAGCTGGCAAAAAGTAAACAGGATAGCATAGATGTTATCCAAAAAATATATCTGGACCGCGCAACAGATGGGCTTAGGGAATTTGAGAAAGTAAGGTACTTTTCTGCAGAGTTTTTTGTTGAACGGATAAAAAAATACAGTAAATTCTATACTAGTGTCAGAAACAATACCATGATAGCCATGCAGATGGAAAATATAGGATCAGTGATCACTGAATTCAAAAAATGGTATCCGGAAGCAAAACCTGCTAAAATCTGTTTTGTTATTGGCCCTATGTCAACAGGAGGAACAATTTCGGGTAATTATATATTGATAGGCGTAGAAATGCTTGCTGGAAATAAGGATTGTGATATATCTGAAATAACAAATGAAAACCTAAAAGCGGATATTTTATCCCGGAATAATGAATCGGATGTGGTTGATTTTATTAAAGAAACAGCGGTTCATGAATACATCCATACCCAACAGAGAAAAACTGATAAAAATGCATGTGAATGCATTCTTCTGGAACATATCATAAAAGAAGGCGTGGCATCATATATTTCGGAGAAAGTATTGTTGGAAAAAAAGAACTATAAAAGCAGAGCATTTATGTATGCTAAAGAAAATGAGAAAAGACTTTGGAATGAGCTCAAAAATGAGTTATGCACAAAAGATTTTAGTAAATGGCTTTTTAATGCTTCTGTCAGCAAGGACCGGCCGGGAGATCTTGGTTACAGAATGGGCTATAATCTGGCCGAAGCCTATTATGAAAATGCCACAGATAAAAAATCCGCTTTAAAAGAAATGATCGAAATGGAAAATCCACTTCTGTTTCTTGATCAGAGTAAATATGACCTAAAGTTCAGATAAGTGAAATAAAAGCATCAAGATTACCGCGCTAAAGAAAAAAATAGATACCAAGATAAACCTAAAACCACGAGATGAAAAGAACTACATTATTGATATTCAGTGTTATTACAGTGTATTTTTGTTCTACCAACCAAAAGCTTAGCCCAGAGAATTCTTTCGAAAAAGATGTTGAGAAAGTGGCAGACAGTATTAAAGTGAACGATATTGTCATTAAAAACCTTTTCAAATATCAGATACTGGCGCATCACAATAATTCTTTTGATGAAAAAATGATTGTTCAAAAGGTTTATCATCCTCATAAAAGGCTTTGGGATAGTTGCTATGCTATGATCTTTGGTGAAAAAAATGCTTCTTTATACAATACTCCGGAAGGAATGGTTGAATGGAATAAAACACTTTATCCCAAACATAAAGCTGAGTTTGATCATAAAACAAAAGAATTGCTAAAGGTGAATATCAACCGTGTGCTGACTACTAATTTGAAGAAATTTGGCAGACTAGTTCCATACCAGCCTAAAGCGACTATTAGTATACTTTTCAGCCCACTAACAGGAATTGGTTTTGGAGGTTGTAATGCCGGGCAATTTGCTCTTGAACTCAATAATAAAAATATTGATCCTGAATTTATACTCGAGAAAGGGTTGCCTCATGAACTCAATCATTTGGTATATGAAAAGTTAAGAAATAAGGATAAAGATAAAAATTCAGCATTAAGCCAGACTATTGATGAGGGTTTTGCCTGTTATTTTACCTGGGTATTTTTCGAAGGGAAAATGGAGAAGCACAATGCAGTAGAAAATATGTCCCAGGAAAGCTGGACATGGTATCTGAATCATGAAAAGGAAATCTTCACCAATGTAAAACCTTATTTTGAGGATACCTCAGGAGATAATCCATTGTTAAGAAATGATCGGAAAAAGCTTTTCCCCCAAGCTCCCAAAACTTTAAATTACTGGCTTGGCTTCAGGATTGTAGAAAAATATGTAGAAAAGCATGGACCTGAATCGTGGAAGGATATATACAAACTGACCCCTAAAGAGGTGCTTGGCAAAAGTGGCTACGAAAATTATATAGCTACGTTGTAAACATTTTTTTATTGAAATCATTTCAACAAAAAAGAGTGGGTAACCACTCTTTTTTCATATCATTAGTAGACGCATCCACATCCTGTTTCCCATTCCTGGCAGAAACGTTTGGGTTCATGACATCCACCTATTGGGCCACCACCTGTTTTGGGAGTTTTATAACATACATCACCACTACAGTAAGTATCATAACCAGGACCCGCCGGAGGACAAACGCCATCGAGGCAAAATGCATAAGCTGTATCACCGCCGCTGATCAATACCAGATCTCTTCTTGATAATTTCTTTGAATTTTTCATAGTAATAGTATTTTAATTTATTGATTACTAATATACTAAAATTATTATGGCACTTGTTTGTGAGTTATTAATTTGTGTTGGAAAACTGATTTTTTTATAAAAAAATGCTGCTCCTAAATTGGGAACAGCATGATTAATATATTTACGATGCAATAAAAAGTCTTTATGCAACAGGATGATTTTGTATCACATGACCGGAGCTGGTTCCAAATAATACGGACTGACTGTTGGCGATTACCTCATGGGGCGAACCCAAGTTAACGGCACTTATTTTATTCAGTAGCTGAATTTCATCATCACCAAGTGTTACAGACAGAGATTCTAAATTATCGCTAAGCTGATTTGTATTTTTGGCTCCCAAAATAGTGATTGTTGATAATAAGCTGTATTGATGCTTTTGACGAAGCCATGCCAGGGCAATCTGGCTAGCCTTTACTCCTTTTTCAGAGGCAATTTTTTCAAGAGCATCTAAAATAGCCGTTTCACGAGGTCCTGCTTCATCCTTTACCAGATAACCATTCCATTCTTTTTTACGGGAATTTTCTAAAGACTCGGGATGACGGTATTTTCCTGTCAGCAAGCCTCCTGCAAGCGGAGACCAGAAAGCAACTCCAAGCCCTAATGCTTCGGCCATAGGCAGAAGATCTCGGTCTGGTGTGCGTTCAATTAAATTATATTCAATCTGTATTCCTGCGATAGGTGACCATCCCCGTAAATCGGCCATGAGAGAGGCATTGGCAATTCGCCATGCAGGGAAGTTAGAGAAACCTGCATATACTATTTTTCCGTCTCTCACCAGATCATCGAAACCGCGAACGATTTCTTCGATGGGAGTTTGCCCATCTGAAAGATGTGCCCAGTAAATATCAATATAATCTGTTCTAAGCCGCTTGAGGCTTGCCTCTACAGAGTGAATGAGATTCTTGCGACTGTTTCCGGAAGTGAGTAAATCCTTTCCACCCATGGTATATTTTGTAGATAAAACCAGATTCTGACGTTTGCCCGCAATCATTGTACCAAGTAGTTCTTCCGATTCACCGGATTGATAGCTATCCGCAGTATCTATGAAATTTCCTCCTGCTTCAATGTAAGTGCCAAATACTTTTTGTGCTTCCTCAGGTAAAGAACCATAACCACGGCGTGTGCCGAATGTTCCGGTTCCCAAAGCTAATTCGGAAACCCGAAGTCCGGTTTTACTTCCAAAAATTTTATATTTCATTATCTGATTATTTATTGAATACCTCGAAAGCGCCTTGTGAGCCTGCAAAGAAATTGCTGTAAACCATTTCGGTATTTCCGACGCGAACTTCAAAGGTGTCTTGCTCAAGGGCTTTTACAAGATCTTCAGCAACAACAGATGCCGGAATGCCGTTTTCACGGCCACCGATCTCTACAGAGAAGTCTGTGTCAACCAAAGGAGGCATAAGCTCAAAAACCTTAATGCCCGTATCTTTTGCCAGTTCATATCTCAATAATCTTGTATAGGAATGTAAAGCTGCCTTGGAATCCGAATAGGTGGGCACATGAGATCCCGGAATAAATGCAACAATTGAGGATACGTTAACTATTGCCGCGTTGTTTTGCTGTTTCAGTAAAGGGAGTAATTTTTCAGTAAGTCGTATAGGAGCAAAGTAATTGGTTGTAAATTCTGCAATCGCTTTAGTATAGGTGTCAGAAGAGTCCGATAAAGTATAAGCATATGCATGGCCGGCATTATTAATCAGGATGTTCAATGTCCCAAAATTGATTTTGATCTCTTCTATCAGACGATTGATGTCATTTTCATCAGTGATGTCTGCCTGAATAGTGAATACATTTTCCAATCCCTGAGCAGCATTGTCAAGTTTTTCTTTGTTTCTACCTACAATAATAATTTTATTGGACGGATTTAACAATTTTGCGATTTCTAAGCCGATTCCTGATCCTCCTCCTGTGATAAGGATGGTGTTGTTTGTAATGTTCATAACTGTTGGTTTAAAATATTTATTTTATATTGTACTATTTAGTACAAAATTGTTCAAAAAAATTTAATCAAGCACTTTCAAATTCATTTCAATGATTGATCGAAGTGTTTTAGATGAATTCTCCATACGTCTTGTAACATGAAGTCCATTCCATAAATTGGTGAGATGCCACGCAAGAATTTCGGGATCTTCTGCATTTTTTATTTGTCCGTTGTCCTGGGCTTTTTTGATCGATTTTTTAAAGGTCTGCTGAAGCTTTTTCAGAAGCCCGCCTGAGATGTGTTTGGCTTCAATATCTTTTTCGGATAGCTGTACTAAAGCATTTCCAAGATAGCAACCTGTCTCTCTATCGCAATCAGGTTTTTTGGAAAGCTGTAAAAAAAATGTTTTAATCAATTCAATTTCATTATCAGAATTTGAAAGCTGCTGCTCAAATCTACTAAGAAAACCTTCGGAAAACTGTTCAATGGAACGTACATAAAGCTCCTGTTTTCCTCCTTTAAAGGCATGATAAAAACTTCCTTTTCCTATCCCCATCGCATTAAGCAATTCGTCTGCAGAAGATGCATCGTATCCCTTTGCTCTGAAAACTTCAGTGGCCTTTTCAATTGCCTGATGCTCGTCGAATATTTTAGGTCTTCCTGCCATGATGAATGATTTAACAGAGCAAAGGTATGTAATTGTACCGTTCGGTACAAAATGGAATTTGTAATATCTTTAATTGATTTTGTCGATTGAGTTAAAAATGAGAGCATCTCTTTTTCGTCCAGATAATAAACAGAGCCACCAGCAGAAAAAATATATTTATACCAATTTGTCCTGCTTCTCCCCGTGAAATATGAAATACACTTGCGAAAATCATCAGTATAATTATTCCATATGCTGTGTATAAGGTAAGCCTTGATTTGAGTGTTATCAGATCAGGAAGAAGAATCCCGATCGCAGCCACCGCATCAATAATTCCTGTTACCAAAACCAAACTACGGTTTTGTTCAGTCCATGGCCACATTTGAGCTAATGTTTCAGCAGGCTGGAAATAATTTCATAGAGGCTGCCCAAAGTAGTGAAACGGATAAAAAGATTTTTGCAGCCCAAATTGTAATGTTTAAAATTTTTGAGGTTTTCATTTCTAATGATCTATTGATTTTAATGATTCAAAATTACTTACATTTGTTATGCGGCCATGGTTACTTTCCCTTTGGATAGTACTTTCCGGCCGGAAAGTAATAATGAAATCAATAAGTTATGCTGGCAAAAGGAGGATGCCCCAAGACAATGCTTTCTATTAAGGATGCTCTTGAAGCAGTAGAAGGAAAGTGGAAATTATTAATTTTATTTTCTTTATCTGAAAAACCCAAAAGATTTGGCGAACTTTCTAAAGAAGTAACCGGTATTACAGATAAAATTCTGTCCAAAGAGTTGAAACTTCTGGAGGTAAATAAACTGATAAAAAGGGAAGCTTTTGATACTGTTCCGCCTAAAGTAGAATATTCCATTACAGAGCACGGCATGTCCCTTGAAAAAGTTTTGGACGAGCTGCACTTCTGGGGACTTTCTCACCGATCAAGAATTCTAAGTGAATGGTAGAGCTATAAGACATCAAAGCTCATGTATATTGCTGTTTCCGTAGAGTCATTATAGAGTTTTGTATTGATCCCAGTAAAACTAAATCCTGCACGCAGATAAAATTTTATGGCAGGGTAGTTGGTGTTTTGGGTTTCCAGTTCTACGATTCTGCAATTTAAATCCCGGGCTTCTCTGTTTGCCTTTTTAATCAGTTGTTTTCCAATATCCTGTCCTCTAAACTTTTCACTGATTAAAATATTTTCAATATAAAAACTATTATTCCACTCCCGGAATTCAGCAATAAGCCAGCCTACAAGTTCACCATCGATAAAGGCCCCGAAAGAGTGTCCCTGCTTTATAACCCCATTGAGATCATTAATCTCATCAGGACCTGTTTCCCAGGTTTTTTTATAATGCTGTTTTTTCTCTCTTAATGAAAATTCAAAAGTATTACCCATCGCAATGGCGGAAACAACAAATATCGTATCTGTCTCATATCCATTAAGTCCCCAATTGACTGTTGGGTCAGATATCAGTTTTTCTAACTTCTTAAATTCTGTCATTTGAAAGGTCTATCGGTTAGCAATATTATTTTCATAAAAATCAGTAAATCTTTCAAGGAGATCATCGGGATTTTCCCTGTCAAATTGACCAAATCCCAAAGTCATGATATGCCCTGAAACAAATTGTGAAAATACTGAATTGAAATTCTCAATATAGGTTTCGGCATGCCCTTGCAACTGTATCTCTGCTTCGATCATTTTTGTCCAATGTGTAGGGGTCTCTTCATTCTTTGAATAAGTAAGATAAGGTAAAATAAAAGGGACGAACTTCTGATATTGTTGATATTTATTAGGATCCAGGCTATCATTTGGCCAAACCATGAATTGTTTTAATCCCAGGTTATCAGATTCTACTACGATTGCAGTTTCATTGTTGGCAATTTCTGTGATCACTTTTTTTTCCTTAAGAAAAATCGAAAACCAGGCAAGGTCCCATGCCGTTGCTCCATTTTGATTAACAAGATAATAAGGGTGAAAAATAGAATCTATTGCAATGAAACCTTGATTACCAACGGTATTTCTTATAATTTCCGAAACTGCTTCTTTATCTGAAATTTTCTGCATTGGATTACCATTGATAAAACCATAGATATAATGAGAGTTCCAGAGAGAAGGATCAAATGAAGGGTCATTATCTTCTTCTTGATTAATTGCTTGTGAATGCATTTTTGTGAAATTAGGTCAGGATTAATATTCATCTATTTCGGCACTTGAAAATTATTGTAATTTTTTGATAATTCCATTTCCGAAATTTTTATTTTTTACTTTGTTCTTAACTCAGGATCAAAAAATCTAATAATCCGTTTTCACTTTTTTTATACTAAATCTTATTTTCATATCGCATATGCAGCCGTTCAATAGAAAAAGACTGGTATGGAGAATATCTTTAGACTCATTAAGTATATCAGTTTTAATTAAGATATAAAATCCAAATTTAATCAAAATTTCATACTACAAAACTTTCAAAACCCTTAAATTTGCTAGCAATAAAAATTTACCAGATGCTTAGGAAAATTTCAATTGCGGCACTTACCATGTTGTCCGTAGTTACAATTGATGCTCAGAAGAACAAAAATTCTCAATTAGAAAGACCCAAATTAGTTGTAGGCTTAGTTGTAGATCAGATGCGTTGGGATTATCTGTACCGCTTTTACAATAAGTATGGAAATGATGGTTTTAAAAGATTGCTGAATACAGGTTATGCTTTAAATAATGTTCATATTCCTTATGTACCCACGATAACAGCTCTAGGACATACTTGTATTTATACAGGCTCTGTTCCGGCTATTCATGGAATTGCAGGAAACGACTGGACCGATAAGGAGACAGGAAAGAATGTCTATTGTACTACCGATGAAAGTGTACAGCCTGTTGGAACCACAAATACTAAAATAGGAAGCCACTCGCCGAAGAATCTTTGGTCGACAACTGTGACGGATGAGCTAAAATTGGCAACCAATTTCCAGGCAAAGGTAATCGGGGTATCTTTAAAAGACAGAGCTTCCATTCTTCCGGCGGGACATACTCCAAACGGAGCGTTCTGGTTTGATGATTCCACAGGGAATTTTATTACCAGTACTTGGTATATGAATGATCTGCCACAGTGGGTGAAATCTTTCAATTCACAAAATTTACCTGAAAAGCTGGTTGCTAACGGATGGAATACTTTATTGCCTATTAATCAATATACAGAAAGTGCACCGGATAACTCTGCTTGGGAAGGTCTTTTAGGAAGTGCAAAAACGCCAACATTCCCTTATAGTAATCTCGCAAAAGATTATAAAGATAAAAAAGACAATATCCGCTACACTCCTTTTGGTAATACCTTGACGCTGAAATTAGCTGAAGCTTCAGTGGAAGGGGAGAAGTTAGGAAATGATAATGTTACAGATTTCTTAGCGATCAATCTTGCTTCAACGGATTATGCGGGACATAAGTTCGGACCTAACTCGATTGAGGTAGAAGATGTTTATTTAAGATTAGACCAGGATCTTGCGGAATTCTTTAATTATCTTGATTCTAAGGTAGGAAAGGGTGAATATACTGTTTTTCTATCTGCAGACCATGGAGGGGCACATTCTGTAGGTTTCCTGCAAGAGCATAAAATAGCTACAGGTTTCTTTGGAGAAAATAGCCAGAAAGATATCAACCAGAAATTAAAAGAGAAATTCGGAGTAGACAAACTGATTAATGCTGTAGACAACTATCAGATTTATTTTGATAGAAAATTATTAAAAGATAATAAGATCGAATTAGATGATGTAGTAAATTTTACAGTTAAAGAATTGGAAAATGATCCTACCGTTTTATATGCTGTTTCTGTAACCAAAGTACAGGAATCTTCGATCCCGGAGCCGATTAAGCAGAGAATTATCAACGGAATCAACAGGCAGAGAAGTGGAGATATTCAGCTGATCTCTCATGATTCCATGCTTCCGTCTTATGCAAAAACAGGGACAACGCACAGTGTATGGAATTCATATGATTCTCACATTCCGTTATTATTTATGGGATGGGGAGTTCAGCACGGAGAAAGCAATAAACCTTATTTTATGACGGATATTGCTCCTACAGTGTCTTCTTTACTTAAAATTCAGTTTCCAAGTGGTACGGTTGGAAATCCTATTACGGAAGTGATTGGAAAATAAACTTACCACATAGTATACATTATTAAGCATTCCTTTCGGGATGCTTTTTTGTTGGTCATGCTGAAATTTTCAGATTATGATCTGATCAGTAATTGAATTTCTTTATGGTATTTATTATTTCGATTCCTAATACTTACGATGAAGTAAATGAGAATAGCAATAATTGCTGAACCGGATAAAATAATCCCAATACTAAGATAGTTGTATTTATTTCTAAGTTCTTTCGCTTTCTTCTGTGTTTCCCTGTTGTGGTTATTGATGGAATGATTAATGGAGCTTAATTCACTTTGTTCCCTTTTAAATCGCATTTCAAAATACTTTTTGTTGTAAACCTGGTAAAGGTCAGGCTTTCCCATGGCCAGATAGTTTTCTGACATTTCTTTGTAGATTCCCTCATTGAGGATGAGGTCTCCTGTATTTTGAGAAAGGCTTTCTGCCTGGATAAGAAGTCCCAGGGCTTTTTCATTTTCCCGGTTTTGCTTGTACATTTCTGCCAAGCCTTTAAGGGCAAATGCTTTGAGACTTTTGGCATTGAGTTTTTCTGCGTATTGTATAGAGCGGATAAATGCCTGCCTGGCTTTTTCCTGTTCATTCAGATTAAGATAGCAATAACCTATGTTGTAATAAACCACACTCATATTGGCAAAGGTGGTTTTCTTCATTTTTACTTTTTCAAAATTCCCGATAGAGATCAGGAATTTTTCCAGAGCAATTTCCGAGTTGGACTGGCTTTTATAAATCATGCCCCGGATAGCATAGCTTCTAGCTGTTTCAATAAGTTTTTCAGGAGATTCTTTTGGAAGACGCTCTAAATAACGGTCAGCTTCATTAAGGGTTTCCAGACTCTTACTGAATAGTTCCATTTGCTGGTATTGTATAGCTACGGAAACCAAAACACTGGTTTGTAGTTTCAGATCGTTGGTCTTTTGAGCCAGGTCTTTTGCTTTCAGAATATATTGAAATGATTCATCAAAGTTTCTTTTTGCAATATTTGCGGTAGACAATAACAGATAAACAGATATGGACTTGTTAATATCCTTTTCCTTTTTCAATAAATTTTTTCCAATGGCTATAGCGTGATCGGGGTTATCATAAATATCGAGGCGGGCCTTTTTGAGCAGTGAATCATGAGAAATGCTCTGAGCACATACGAAAAAAGAGTTAACAAATAATATGATCATAAAAATGGTATGGGATTCTATTCTCATAATGCTTTATTTTTTGTGATTTCCTGAATATATACATTGGGAGACATTCCCGTTACTGATTTAAATACTGTTGTAAAAGCACTGTGCGACGAAAATCCTGAAAACTCTGCCAGATAGCTTACTTTATAGTGAAGAAAGCTGGGATCTGTCTTTAATAAATGAGCGATATGGTTGATTCTGAGCTCGTTGATGTACCCATTAAAATTTTTACCTTTGCTGGTATTGATTACTTCAGATAAATATTTGGTGTTAACTCCCATCTGTGCGGATAAAGATGAAAGAGACATATTGCGGTTAAGGTACCGGTGAGATTGCTCCCACTCATTCAATTTTTGGAGAATTTCTTTTTCTTTCTCTTTCGAAATTTTATGGGTGTCTTTTTCAGAGTTAAGGTCAATTCTGTTTTCTTTTCCGGTCTCCACATGATCTGTTTTAAGAGGAACGGAAAGTGCCCGCAGTTTTTGTTTTTCAAAAAAGTACAGCTGTTTTTTCAGGTCCTTATTTTTGTTTTTTTCCAGAAAGAAATAGATAACCAATGCTGTAATAACTGCAAGAATGATAAAGGTTAAAATCCATAATTTCCTGGACTCATTCTGTTTCTGGAATTCAAGGTTGTTATTCTGGTAAGTTTCTACCAATTTAACGATATACCGTATACCTTCTTTTTGATTGAAATCCAGTTTAGATCTTAATTCGATATACAGCTTATTGTATTGGTGATATTTTATATCATTATGTAAAGCGAAATTGGTTTTTGCCAGTGATTCATATATCTTCAGTTTCAAATTATTATAAGGAAGATCTTCAATTTCAGAAAGTCCTTTTTCAAGATGGGCAAGGGCTGTTTTATAATTTCCGTTAAGAAAATAATAACGGGATAAATTTTCATTGGCTAAAGCGGAGAGAAAAGGTTGGTCGGGGCTTCTCTCAACATCAGAAATAACAAGATCCAATATTTTTTTAGCATCAATATACTTGTTTTGCCGAAGCAGATAGGAGGCACGGAAGATTTTATTTTCTATGCTGATCATGCGGTTTTCCTCATTATGAAGATCAATATACTGATCACTTTTGTTAAGATTCGCAAAAGCGGTATCAAAATTTCTTATAATGGCAGAATTGATGGCTTGCAGTTGATACAGTTTGGCAACGGTAATTTTAGACTTCGGGCTGTCATTTTTTAATAGTTTAGAATCTGATAAAAGACGGGAAATAATCTCTCCGGACTGGTTATACAGATCTAAATTCTGGTATTGATCCGCGAGATTATAATCGCTGAACAGCTGCATAAAATAAGAAAGGTTTTTTCTTTCGGAATCATTTTGCTGTGCTGATGTTGTAACGGATTGTACATAATCCCCTTTCATGGCGTAAGCCTGTGAGATTATATTTTGCAGAACCATTTTATGCTCTGTATTCTGGTCGCTGATCAATAAGCTTTGGGTATAACTGATACAGTTATCCGGATTCTGGTAAAGCTTCTGAAATGCTTTATCTGCTAAAATGGAAAAATCGGGGCCGGATTGGGCATGGTAAAAAACGGAGGATAAAAAAGTCAGGAGTAAAATCGCACATTTTATGACACTACAAGATAAAAATAATTCGTTTTTTGCTTTTCTTTTTTCAATCGTCTTACAATCTGTCCTCAAAGTTGAATTTTTATAATATGTTGATTTTTAATTATTTAAATTTTAAATGTTTTTGGATTTCACGAATTATGTAAGCCAAATTCTTTTTAAATGGTAAATATAATATTAATATTGTTTCCGCCAATTCAAAATATTAAAACCAAATAAATATGGAAAACTTTTACAAGATTTTAACAAAAACGGTATACGCTTACTTTTTATTCAACCTGTTTTCGGTCGTGAATGCTCAGGTGACGGTGATGGCGACAGCCAATTACTCACCGGGTGCAGTATCTGATAACGGGGTTGTAAGCATGCAGAGTAGTGGTGGCCAGATTTTTAAATGGGACGCAGTTAACGGGTTGTCTCAGATCGGAGCAACCTCTAATGGCTATCCCGGTGCAGGGAGGGCTGTAATTTCTAATGATGGGACAAAAATTGCCTCTACAATGACCAATACGGGTACGGGATTTAATGAGATATCAGTTTATGATATCGCTAATTCAACATGGACTTCCCTGGGAGGACTTGTTCCTACAGGATGGGACGGTTCTGTAAGTTCTACCTGGGGATTGTCGTATGACGGAAGTATCATTGTAGGATTAGGATGGTTAACTGCTGCCAATGCTCATGCGGTAAAATGGACTGCACAAAACGGAATGGTAGACCTGGGAAGCATGGTTTCGGGAAGAAGTTCGAGGGCTAATGCCGTAAATGCTGATGGGACGGTTGTGGTTGGCTGGCAGGATGAAGACAACGGAACCAGAAGTGGTGCTAAATGGGTGAATGGAACAGAAAGCTATATTACAGACAGTAACGGAAATAATGTTGGCGAAGCAGGAGCCGTTTCTGCCGACGGAAACACAATAATTGGGGCAGGTATGCCCAATCCTTATGTATGGAACAGTACTTCAGGACTTACTTACATTACACATCCTAATTCCTCAGCCTTCTTCAGAGGCGGTGCAACCGGAATTTCTGCTGATGGCGGAACGGTAATAGGTTATTTCAGGCCTTTTGCAGCACCTCCGATGTCTGGAGAAGGCTTTATATGGACTGCTGCCGTGGGGAGAATCAATCTAAATGATTATGCGACAAGCCTGGGGATCAATACTCAGGGAGTAACCATGTCCCTGCCATTGGCTATTTCCCATGATGGAAAAAAAATAGCAGGTGTTGGAACGAATTCTTCCAATCAGATTGTAGCATTCTATCTGGACCTTTCTGAATTCTTATCTACCCACGAAACAATCAAAAAAGGTCAGGGAATATCTGTCTATCCCAATCCGGTAAAAGATATCCTCTACGTGAAGGGAATTGAAAAAATAGAAAAAGCTGAAATTTATAATATGGTCGGTCAGAAAGTAATGACCTCAGATTCTGCAGGAAATCAGATTAATGTTTCCTCATTGTCGACAGGGAATTACATACTGCAGATTTTTGTGAAGGGGGAAATTTTACAAAGTCTAAAATTCATTAAACAGTAGATAAAAATTGGACACTTTTATTTGACTCAGGCCAAAAAAACTCGCAGATATATCTGCGAGTTTTATTTTTTTGATGGGATTTAAGTTTAGTCTTCTTCGGGAGCTTCTTCGTCATCATCTTCATATTGCTCCAGGTAATAGCTGAAAGTAAAACCCTCAAGCTCTTCTTCTGCATCTTCTAGGGTGGTGAGCAGGTCCTCAAATAATTCCAGCTGATCTACCGTTAAATTAACAAACTCAAGATGCAGAGGCATTTCCAGATCACCCGTAATAACATCATAAAGGGCATCAAGATTGTCCCCAAAATGTTCCGGAAGACTGATTTTTTCTTTCAACTGGCTATAGAAATCTTCATAATCTCCTATATCTGTAAAATCTATATATACTGTTTTCATATTGAATTGAATTTCCAATTTTTATTTATTAAAAAGGCTTTGCATTTTTTGCAAAAATCCACCTCTTCATCTGTGGGATTTTTACCTTCTGCGCTCCTCATAAAACATGTTTTTTCAGGGCAATGCTCCAATCCCTGTGTGTGACCAAGTTCATGAATGGCAATTTTAAAAAGCTGTTCATCAGCTTTTGCTTTATTTAATCTGAAATTTGATGCTACGCATGCTTTTCCGGGTCTATAACCGAGTCCCATTATACCAAAGTCTTTTATTTTACCCTTAGTGGTGCTTATATCTTTTGATGTTAAGCCGATTGTGACATAACCTTTGTCGGTTCTGTTATTTAAAAATCTGATAACAGAATCGGCCTTGTAGCGTTTTCTCTCCGGATAATAAGCCTCTTTCGGTAAATCTATAGCATTCAGAATTTTTATATCCGGATATATTTTCCTGATCTCATTGCTTACGAATTTTACACTTTCAGGTTTTAAATCATTAAACGGCTGAACCAATACTATCAATCCTTTATTTTCCATTGTCAGCTTATGCGATTTATCTGAACAGGAAAATAGAATAAGCATCAGTATGCTGATTAAGCAGCTACTGTTTTTCAAAACTTTTATAATGATTTTTGGTAAGATATACATCCCCTTCTTTTGTGAAAATAATACGGTCGGCATTTCTACTTCCACAACTGTAATTTACATCAGCTTCATAGTATTGATTGCCTTGCGGAAGACTTCTTTCTCTGTTTCCGAAGCGATCCCCTCCGATGGCACGCCCGGGGAGAACATCGCAAAGATTTCCCTTCGAAGGATTCCAGCCAAGCTTTCTGGCTTCATTTTTTGTAATGTAATAATCAGGTAACTGATGATGTTCCTTTACATAACTGATTACCGTTTTTTCTGCGGTAAGCTGATCGATAGATTGTTGATTTGCTGTACCGGCAGTTGTGCTGTATTCAGCTTTTGGATTCTGAATACCTTTTTCTGTACCAGAAAACTTATTGAAAATATACATCACAGACATTCCAAACAGAAGGCCGATGCAGGCAAAAAATACGAGTCTCATTTTACTATTCATACGCTATTATATACTTTACCAATATAAACAATCTACCAATTTTACCAAGACGGTGATATTAGCATACTGATTATTTTATGATCTCCATTCTTCAGGAATATCACAAACAGGAATAGGATTCATTTTATGCTGGGCTGCTTTATGCATTCTGTCAAATATTAAGAATACCTCGCGATCACGTCCCTCATAATCTTCTGCAGTTTTAGAACCATATTCCTTCTGGATCTTTTCAAGTTCCGGATAGGTGGCACCAATTTGTTGCTCGTCAGTCCTGTCTACATCCCAAAGTCCATCTGTAGGAATAGCTTCCTGGATATTTTTAACAAGGTTCAAAGCTCTTGCAAGTGTATAAACTTCTGTTTTATAAAGGTCTGCAATAGGGGAAACATCAACACCTCCGTCTCCATATTTGGTGTAAAATCCGATTCCGAAATCCTCGACCTTATTTCCGGTTCCACAAACCAATAAGCCGTTAAGCTGTCCATAATAATATAAGGTAAGCATACGCAAACGTGACCTTGTATTGGCAAAAGCTAATTTTTCATTCGGATACAAATCATCCTTTACATCGAAAGTCTTGTACAGTTCTTCAAAAGCAGGAGTCAGATTAACAGACATGGCTTCTACATTAGGAAATCTTGACTTTAGATCATTCATGTGCTCCCATGCACGATTTACTTGATCTTCTTTCTGACGGATCGGCATTTCTATTAATAAAGTCTTCAGACCGGTCATAGCTGCTAGTGTTGATACTACTCCTGAGTCAACACCTCCCGATACTCCAATCACATATCCGTTTACTTTTGATTTTTCTGCGTAATTTTTTAACCAGCTTACAATATGATCAATTACTTTTTGTGTCTGCATTATATATGATATTTTTAATCTATTCCAAATTCTTTAGGATATGTTACAATCCCGGTTACATTTTTTAAAGCATCGGGTATCAATTCTATAGCCATCCCATTTTCTTCCGGAAGGTCAAAAGGAAATGATATTCCAAAATTACTTGTTTTTTTATATCCAAATCTCGGATAATACTTTTCATGGCCTATTAAAATGACTGATTCATAACCCAATTCCCTGGCAATTTTATGTCCATAACTGATCAGTTGACTACCTATTCCTTGTCCCTGATATTGAGGTTTCACGGAAACAGGAGCCAGAGCCAATGAATTGAAGGCTTTGTCATTATTTTTAACGGACAGCCTGGTAAAAAGTATATGGCCAACAATTTCGTTTTCTATTTCGGCGACAATGGATAATTCTGGAATGAAAGCATCCGATCTTCTTAGCTTTTCTACTAAAAACTGTTCCTGATGGTCGCTGTGTTCCGCATTTTTAAATGCCTGTTCCACCAATTCAAAAACCTGTGGATAATCTTTTTCCAGTTCCTGTCTTACAATCATTTTTTTGAATTGTATTTTTCACGTTTCAGTTCATACCAAAAGCATATACCGTCCGGTTCTTCAAATTCCCCTTTATTTTCAAACCCTAACTTACTCAGTATATGATTGGAACCAGTATTCTCAGAATGCGCACAGGCATATATAACGGGGAGATCAAGATCATAAAACCCAAAATCCAAAGAAGCTTTTGCAGATTCAATCGCATATCCCTTACCCCAAAATTCAGGAATAAAACGATAACCGAGATCGTAAATGTTCTTGTAGCCATTTATTTCTGTAGTGATGAATTTTAAACCGCTCCATCCGATTAAAAGATTGCTCTTCTTTTCAATCACTGCAAATCTTCCCACACCATTATCCTCGTATTGCTGTTGAATCATTTTAATAACATTTTCAGATTCACTGATATCTTTTGCCGGGGGAGTACATACATACTTTACCACTTCCGGATCGGAATCCAGAAGGAAAAGACGCTCGGCATCATCAGTTTCGAATTTTCTTAGAATCAGTCTTTCAGTTTCCAGTTGCATATGTTTATTTTTTAATCAATAACAGATTTCGAAATGGAATGGGTATTTTAAATCATAAAAAAGGAAAATATTGCAGCAAAGCAAGCTGTTTATTTATTTTTCATGATGATATTATGTTTAAATCCGTATTTTCGTAACCTTAAATTTCTGTAAAAATAATGAAGATTTTTAGAACTATAGCGCTTTCTTCTATATTAGTTTTAGGATTGTATTCCTGCAAGAAAGAACCGGACAATGTATGGAAAGTAGAATTAAAGGAACCTGCCGAAAAAGTGGAGATGACAGATATTTCCAGTCAATTCTACGACCAGAATATCCCTCTGGAAAAATTTAAATCGGAGTTTCCTTGGTTTCAGGGTACTGTTTCTGATGAAGATTTTGGAAAGAGAAGAGCTGACGCAGAAGAAATAAAGATTTATAGAGAGGCCGTTGCAAAAATTGATCAGAAGAAACTCCAAAAAGAGCTTCAGGACCTGTT
The DNA here is from genome assembly GCF_013184525.1 of Chryseobacterium sp. LAM-KRS1. Lineage (GTDB taxonomy): Bacteria > Bacteroidota > Bacteroidia > Flavobacteriales > Weeksellaceae > Chryseobacterium > Chryseobacterium proteolyticum. Next base: position 50,497 of record NZ_JAAOIZ010000003.1, on the reverse strand, counting down.
TTCACATATCAGGCATTATTTCCCGAAATTTAAAAGCCCTAAAGTGTATCTTTTTTCATCAGCGTTGCAAATGATTCAGGATCCGGTTTTTTATGATGAAAAAGGAAACCTTTTGTTTATAGATATTACCGGGTTCATGGGGGACAAAAACCCAAATTACAAAGGACTGGAATTGTATTTCCAGAAATCCATGAATCCAAACAATATTGTCCCTAAAGTATCAAGGATGTTTGCCGAAAACATTGTTCCTTTCTCTACAGATCATCAGAAGTTTATTGACCAGCTGATATATAACGGAAAAGTAATGATCCTCCAGGACGCATTTCTTCCGGATACTCCTGATTACCTTAAAATGAATTATACGAAAAAGCAGTATGAGTGGGCAGTAAGTAATGAAGGCAACATCTGGAATTATTTTGTCGAGAATAATTTATTGTTTGGGGATGATCACAGACTGGAGGAGCGTTTTATCTCTCCGGGACCTTTTTCTAAATTTTATACCGATATCGACAACGAATCGTCTCCGCAGATCGGTATTTATACAGGATGGCAGATCTGTAAAAAATATTTGAAAGAAAAGCCTGAGGTAAAGCTTACAGATTTTCTTAAAATGGATGCAACTGAAATTTTTAACCAATCTGGTTATAAGCCTGCTGTAACAAAATAGATTATTTTTAAGACCTATATAAGACCTTTTGTGAAGAACAAAAGGTCTTTTCTATTTTTTAGACACTAATCAAAAATACCTATGTATGGAAAATCTGATTACAATCCGGGACCTCAGTTACGGATTTTCAAAAAATAAACTTATTCTTAAAAATGTGAGCCTTTCGGTTCCGAAAGGAAGTGTTTTTGGGTTCCTGGGAGCTAACGGAGCGGGTAAATCAACGACCATGAAGCTTATGCTGGGCAGTATTCCCGATGAAAACAATACCATTGAAATTTTTAGTCAGAAATTACCTGAACTTTATCCTGATGGGTTTCAAAGGATCGGAAGCCTTATAGATAGCCCTGCCTTTTATGATCATTTGTCCGGCTGGGATAATCTTACTATTCTTTCCAAATTAAGAAACCTCCCTGATTCTGAGTGTGAAAGAGTTTTGAATCTGGTAGATCTCTGGGACAGCAGGAAAATGAAAATGAAGAAATATTCATTAGGGATGAAGCAAAGGCTTGCAATCGCTATGACACTTCTTGGTAATCCCGAACTTCTGATCCTCGACGAGCCGGTGAATGGTCTTGATCCTAACGGGATGTTAGAGATCAGAGAACTATTGCTTAAACTCAACAAAGAACAGGGGATTACGATATTCATTTCAAGTCATTTGTTGCAGGAAGTGGAAAAAATGGTCACCCACCTTGCTATTATATCGCATGGAGCCATCAAATTTTCCGGAAGTGTTGAAGAGCTTAACACCCATTACCGCCATAACCATATGAGGATAGGACTCAATAATGCACCTCAATTTTTACAACATATTCCTGAATATTATGCCCCTCAGATAATTGATGATCATACTTTAGAAATTACCGTGCAATCAAGGGAAGACATCATCAGACTTACCAAGAAACTGGTTGTAAATGAAGCCGAGATTTTTGAAATCAAAAATAGTGCGGGATTGGAAGATTGGTTCATGGAAATAACAAAAAATTAAAAACAGCACAAATGAAAAAGTTAACAACACTCATCAATACGGAATGGCTTAAAATAAAAGGTTTGGGATTGGTTTATTTAGCAATAGTACTTGGTATGCTGATTCCTCTTCTTGCTTTTTTGACCAGCACTTTTAATCCCCGATTTATTACAGAGGAAGAGCTTCCTCTTTCTGTTTTTGAAAGCTCTATAACGGATAGTTTTAAAGCCTTTTCCATCTTTTTTCTTTTGCTTTATATCGTTATTGCGGCCAACAGGATCGCTCAGGTAGATCATAAAAATAATGGATGGCAGCTTATGGAAACTCAGCCCATCAGCAAACTGCAATTGTATCTCGCAAAATATGTGGTATTGTTATTACTAAGTTTCTTATGTATTGCTTCTTATTTTACATTCAGTAATATCTTTTCATTTCTGGATTATTATATTCACCCAAGTACAACAAAATTGTTAAGCTTCGATACAATCTGGATGCTTAAGATGTTCATAAGATTATGCATCGGAGTATTGGGTGTGGCGGCTGTTCAGCTCTGCATATCAGTAGCTTTTCCAGGTTTTATATGGGCTTTTTTGGTGGGTATTTTAGGGCTTATAGTCAATACCTATTCTCTGGTACAAAGAGCAGCATTTCCTTTTTGCCCCTACAACTCTATGTATATCCTCTCCAAAACGCCTAATGTAAGAAACCTGAATTATTTTATCACTTACAGTGAATATCTAAGTATATTCTGGGCCATTGTATTTTTTATTATAGGTTATTTCTGGTACAGAGGAAAAGGGTTTAAATCTGCATTTCTACGTCATAAAAAGCAGATAATACTTTCATCTGTTTTTATTATAGTTTCAGCAGGAATATTTTTCATTATACAGCAACCTAAAGATTACAAAAGTAAAGGTGCAGGGGTTGTTATCAAAGGTACCTTACATACTGATCTGAAGATTGATTCTGTAAAAATATTCTCTAAGGATTTTCATAAGCAGGTAGGAAGTGCCATTGTAAAAAACGGATCATTCCTGTGGGAAACCCGTCAACAGATTCCATTTGATCAATATAGTCTTGAATTTGGAACCAAAAGAATCGATTTCATGATGGGAAGCGGAGACCATTTTGATTTTGACATCCGTTGTAATCCTTTAAAAATTCAATATTTTCTAATCTCCAACAGGTCTGCCGAACAGCAGTATAATACAGAAGAAGATGGATTCGGATATGAATTCTCATATGCTGTGGAGCAACAGAAATACAATGATAATCCTTCAGAGTTTTATCAGCTAGCGCAATCCGATTGGAATAAAAATATTAAGAGATTGGAACATTATACAGATGCTGAAAATAATGCCTTATCTGATGAATATAAATCTTACAGGAAGCAGCTTCTTGCCATTCAGTATTTGAACGAGATTAATAACTATCGGAAAATGACTTCCTGGGATGACCCTAAATTTACTGCTCCGAAAGAATTTTTAAACGAACTAAATTCTAAAATTAAAAATCCGACGGTTCTGTTAAGTAAAAATGATGATTACTTACAATACAGATTGGATAAAATGCTTACCGACAGGGACCGGTTGTCCAATCCTGACAGTATTCTTTTTGTGAAATTAAATGCGTTACCCGGTAATATCGACAAAGACCGTTTGGTTAGTAAACATCTTATAAAGACCATGGAGCTGGAATCGGATAGTACTTTAAGGAAGCAGCTTTTTGAAAGAGAATTCCGGATGTTAGGAGATAATGATTATAAAAAGCTGGCAACATCGAAATATGAACAGCTGACCATCTCTCAAAAAGGAGCCGCATTTGTAGATTTAAAATTTCTGGATAACAAAGGGAAGTCGCACCAGCTTTCGCAATACCGTGGAAAATATGTGATCATTGATTTATGGGCAACATGGTGTGGCCCTTGTAAACAGATCCGGCCGATATTTGACATGAGAAGCATTAAATATCAATACTATAGTAATATTCAGTTTATTTCAATAAGTCTTGACCAGGATAAATCAAAATGGCTAAATTATCTAAAAACAAAACCATCCAAAGTACCTCAATACTGGCTGGCGGATGCTCAGGAGTTTATGAGCAGGTATAAAATTCAAACTATTCCCAGATTTATTATTATAGATCCTGATGGAAAAGTTTTTAACATGAACAGCCCTTTTCCTGATGAAGATAATTTCGTAGAAATTTTAGATAAGCTCAAGAAGTATTAACTTTGTGAAAAATTTAAAATTGATATGAGAAAGACTCAGATAACGATAGACGTTGAATTAGATGAAAATCACATTCCGGAAACCATAACATGGAATGCTCAGGATGGAGGAATTGAAAAAGAAGAAACTAAGGCAACGATGATTTCTGTTTGGGATGAAAAAGCAATGGAAGCATTAAGAATTGATCTTTGGACAAAAGAAATGCCTGTGGATCAGATGAAAATGTTCATTCACCAGATTTTAGTTTCATTAGGGAATACCTATCAGAGAGCGACGGGAGAAGAAGATGTGGCGCAGTGGATCGAACAAATGGCAGAAGAATTTGCGGTAAAATCTGCGATAAAAATGTAAACCAATTACTAATATATCAATCTCATAGTGTAATGCATCAGTAGTATTTTTAAATAATTACACTGTTGGATTGTTGGATTAAAAAAAATATTATGAATTTTAATACAAAAGTTATTCACGGTGGCCAGCACCATGAATCTGCAACAGGTTCCGTAAATGTTCCTGTATTTTTAACTTCTACTTTTGCACAAAAAAGTCCGGGTGTTCATTCCGGTTACGAATATTCGAGAGCTGCCAATCCTACAAGACAGGCTTTAGAAGATTCTTTGGCAAGTATTGAAAATGGAGCAAGAGGTCTTGCTTTCGGTTCAGGTCTTGCAGCGATCGATTGTGTTTTGAAGTTACTGAACCCGGGAGATGAGGTAATAGCTGTTGATGATTTGTATGGTGGAACATACAGAATGTTTACAAGACTTTTTGAGAAATACCAATTGAAATTTACTTTCGTGAATTTTGATGATGTTTCTAAAATTTCAGAATTTATTACAGATAAAACAAAGCTGATCTGGGTAGAAACACCTACGAATCCTCTGATGAAATTAGTGGACATCAAAGCTGTTGTTGATATCGCTAAAGGAAAAGATATTTTGGTAGCCGTAGATAATACTTTTGCAACGCCTTATTTACAAAGACCTATCGATCTGGGAGCTGACATTGTTATGCACTCCGCAACAAAATATTTAGGAGGACATTCAGACGTTATTGCAGGAGCTCTTATTGCTAAAGATGCTGAATTGGGAGAGAAACTACATTTCATCCAATTTGCAAGTGGAGGTATCTTAGGACCACATGATTCTTATCTGGTTCTTAGAGGGATTAAAACCCTGGCATTAAGAATGCAGAGACATTCGGATAACGGACTGGAAGTCGCAAAATATCTTGAAAGCCACCCTGCAGTTGATAAGGTAATCTATCCGGGATTGGAATCTCATCCACAGTATGAATTAGCAAAATCCCAAATGAAGGAAGCTGGAGGAATGGTTTCATTTACTTTTAAATCCGGAAAGAAAGAAGATGCCATCAAATTCCTGGAAAGAGTAAAAGTCTTCACCCTTGCTGAATCTTTAGGTGGAGTAGAATCTCTTGCTAATCACCCTGCATTGATGACTCACGCTTCCATTCCTGCTGAAAAAAGAGCTGAATTAGGCATCACGGATGATTTGGTTCGTCTAAGCGTTGGAATTGAAGATGCTGAAGATCTTATCGCTGACCTGGAAAGAGCTTTTTCTTAATTGAGATAATATAGTAGTGAGAAGGATTACAATTATTTTTATCCTGAGTATTTTTAACCAGCTATTATATGCACAGGTTAAATCTACTGATGAACTCTTTCAAACCGCCATGAAATTGGATAGTTTGGTTTTCAAAGAAGGATTTAATAAATGTAATCCTTCCCACTATAATGATATCATAAGTAATGACCTTGAATTCTATCATGATATTGGAGGTATTACTCTGGGTAAAGAAGCGTTTATAGCTTCTGTAAAAAATAACATCTGCAGCGTTCCCGGTAAAATAAAAAGAGAACTTGTTCCCGGAAGTATGAAAGTGTATCCTCTGTATAATAATAAAACCTTATATGGATTTATACAGGAAGGTGACCATGAGTTTTTCGAAAACAACAATGGAAAATGGAATAAGACCGGAAAAGCAAAATTTACCCACTTGTGGATCTTCGACCATAACCAGTGGAAACTCAAGCGGGTGCTGAGCTATGATCACCGATAAGCATTATATCATATGAAAAATACAAGAAAAGCAAATATTTCGGATATAGAAGAGTTATCCGGATTGTTTGATCAATACAGGATTTTCTACCATAAGGTATCTGATATCCCGGCTGCTGAAAACTTTTTAAAAGAAAGGATCCTGAATCAGGATTCTGAAATTTTTGTTGCTCAGGAAGAAGATAAATTAATTGGTTTTGTTCAGCTATATCCTATTTTTTCCTCAACCAGAATGAAACGCTATTGGTTGCTCAATGATCTTTATGTTAATGACCAATATCGAGGAAAGGGCTATTCAAAACAGTTGATAGAAGAAGCAAAGGAGCTTTGCAAATCCTCGGATGCCTGCGGAGTGTTATTGGAAACAGGAAAAAGCAATGACATAGGAAATCAATTATATCCGGCTTGTGGTTTTAAGCTCTACGATTCTGTTAATTTCTATGAATGGAGTAATCCGGAAGAATAGAAAGAGGAGGGACAGATTTAGGAACCGAGAACCAAGAACCAAGAGCCAGAAATCAAGATCTGATGTAATAAACATCATATAAACATTGGTCTAAATTTCATCATTTATCACTCATCACACATCAATTATCATCAATAACCCATAATCACTCACATATGACTGAATTTCAAAAATACATTCAAAGATACCTCGATCTTATTCCTTCCGGAAAATGGCAGGAAGAAATACAAAGATCAGAAGAAAAGACAACCAATATTTACTCCGCCCTTTCTGAAGAGCAATCTCATTTTGCGTACGCAGAAGGAAAATGGACCTTAAAGGAATTATTATTACACCTTTCCGACACAGAAAGAGTTTTTCAATACAGGATTTTGGCGATCGCCAGAGGCGAGCAGAAAGATTTACCAGGTTTTGATGAAAATGAATACGCAAATAATTCTCATGCTAATGACAGAAGCCTGAAATCTTTACTGGATGAGTATCAGCTGGTAAGGAAATCTTCTAAGATCCTCCTTGAAAGTTTACAGCCTGATGCTTTGGCTACGGTAGGAAACGCTAACGGAAATTCTATTTCAGCAGAGACAGTAGGTAAGTTAATTGTAGGGCATAATTATCACCATCTGAATGTTATTGAAGAGAGGTATTTACCAAATTTGAAAAAATAGAATGATATTTTTTTATCATTTTTTGGGTGGGCTTTAGCCCACCTTTATTGATTATATGCTCTTGTTATAAAATTGTATTGATGTATTTTTTTATTCCGATGGCTTCAACCAAAACCTAATGGAAAATCCGTATTTTTGACATGTAAATTCAATTTGAAAAATTGTATATAAGAGATTCTTTCTCTTTCATTTTTCTCATAATTCTAAATATTAAAAATGGAAAACATTATCAATATATTAAAATCCGGTGGAACTATTCTTTATCCTACAGATACAATTTGGGGAATTGGTTGCGACGCTACTAATATAGAGGCTGTTAATAAGATCTTTGAGATTAAGAAGCGCGAAAAAAACAAGTCGATGATCATTTTGGTGGAATCTGAAAAAAGGCTTCAGGACTTGGTTGATGTTCCGGAAATGGCCTGGGAAATTATTGATTTAAGTGAAAAACCGGTAACTATTGTTTATGAAAATCCTAGAGGCTTACCTGAAGAATTGTTGGCAGAAGATGGAAGTATTGGAATTCGGTTAGTGAAAAATGATTTTTGTAAAAAACTCATCACAAAACTGAATAAACCTTTGGTTTCTACTTCAGCAAATTTTAGCGGAGACAAGAGTCCGTTAAAATTTTCGGATATCTCTCCGGAGATCATTAACATGGTTGATTATGCAGTGGAAGAAGACAGGGAAAAGGTTTCCAAGTATTCCGGATCTTCAGTTATCAAAATATGGAGTGATAATAGAATCAAGGTACTTCGGGAGTAGAAAACAAGATTTTAATTATCTTTGCAAAATCATTATAACCATTAAGAGAGTGGGAAGTGGAGTCTGTTTAAAATGCATGGAATTTTAAACAAGTCCAATAACCTGGTTTCTTAATGGTTTTACATTAAATAATAAATATGTTCATTAATCTCAATCAAAATAAAAATCTAAAGCTTTTTAAAATCATTTCGGAGGTTGCAGCCCGGAATAATCAATCAGTATATATTGTTGGCGGATATGTGCGGGATTTACTGATGAAAAGAAAAGCGTCTACAGATATTGATTTTGTTACTGAACAAAGCGGGATAGAGCTTGCACAAAGCGTGGCTGCGGAAATTGATCCGAAAATGAAGGTTTCCGTGTTCAAAACCTATGGAACCGCAATGATCAAATATAAAGATCTTGAGCTGGAATTTGTGGGAGCAAGAAAGGAAAGCTATAATGAAAACAGCCGAAAGCCGGAAGTGGAAGGGGGAACATTGGAAGATGATCAGAAGAGAAGGGATTTCACGATCAATGCAATGGCAATTTCTTTAAATAAAGATAATTTCGGGGAACTTATAGACCCGTTTAATGGAGTAGAAGATTTAGAAAAGGGAATATTAAGAACCCCTTTAGAACCTGCACAGACGTATTCTGATGATCCCTTGAGAATGATGAGAGCGGTTCGTTTTGCTTCTACCTTACAGTTTACGATAGAGGAAAACTCGTTATCCGCAATCAGCCGGGAGGTAGAAAGGATTAAAATTGTTTCGAAGGAGAGGGTTATGGTAGAATTCAATAAGATTATGCTTTCTGAAAAGCCGTCTATTGGATTAAGCCTGCTGGAACAAACCGGTCTTTTAAAATACATCATTCCTGAATTGATTGAACTGAAAGGGGTAGAAGAGGTGGAAGGACAGACCCATAAAGATAACTTTTACCATACTTTGGAGGTTGTAGATAATATTTCCGTCAATACAGACAAACTTTGGTTGCGTTGGGCAGCGTTACTTCATGATATTGGAAAAGCACCCACAAAAAAATTTGTTGAAGGAACCGGGTGGACTTTCCATGGTCATGAATTTTTGGGATCGAAAATGGTGAAAACCCTTTTCCAAAAGCTTAAACTTCCCTTAGGGCCAGATATGAAGTATGTACAGAAAATGGTCAAACTTTCATCCCGCCCGATCGCTTTGATTACGGATGATGCTTCTGATTCTGCTCTAAGAAGACTTTTATTCGACGCCGGTGAAGATCTTGAAGATCTGTTTACGCTTTGTAAGGCTGATATCACCACGAAAAATTCAAAAAAACAGGAAAAGTTCAAGAGGAACTTCGAATATGTAGCGGTAAAGATAAAAGAAGTAGAAGAGAAGGACCAGGTAAGGAACTTTCAGCCTCCTATATCCGGAGAAGAAATCATGGAGATGTTTCAGCTGAAGCCCGGACGTGAAATTGGAATTCTGAAAGAGAAGGTTAAAGAAGCTATTCTTGAAGGTGAAATCCAGAATGATCCTGAAGAAGCAAAAAAGTATGTTATTGCAGAAGCTGAAAAGTTAGGATTGATCATCTGAGTCCAAAACTATCAATTGAAAAAGAAAAAGATCCGGAGATTTCATTTCCGGATCTTTTTTATTTGGATGTTGTCTGGTTTCTGTAAAAGAAATCCGGGCTGCCTAAGGCAGCCCGGAAAAAACACAAATGATGAAAAAAAATAAAATTTATTAGTCTATTAAAAAGTAAAAACTTCTTAATTTAAATACACGCCATTAGTACCCTTACCTGTTGTAAAGGATTTGATTTTTGATCCTGAAGTAGTATATACTGTAACTTCACTGTCTTCAGTAAAGTTCTTCACATCAGACGTAAAGATCTTTCCATCTACAACACTGAATCCGTAAAGTGTATAGTATTGTCCTCCGTCTACAGCGGTAATAATAGGAGTTGTAGGAGAAGTAGTTGCCGCCATAACCATTGAGTATACTTTATTTGCTGAAGAGAAGAAATATCTTCCACCATCAATCTGAAGATTGGTTGCATTAGGAATACCTGTCAACGTTGTTGTTTTCGTAATGCTTCCGGTACTTGAAATCTGATAAATATATGAGTCAGTAGTTCCTGTAGCAATAACGTATACATTACCATTGTAGGAAATTGTTTTGTTGATGTTTACATTGGGCAATGTAATTACAGATTGTACATCATTGTTCGAAGTATTGATGTAAGTTATTTTGTTTCCGAATCCAAAGCTTGCATTTTGAACAAAAATATTTCCTCCTGCTTCAACAATTCTTTCAACGTTATCCGTGAATGTAATTTTCTTAACAAGAGATAGATCTGAATTTTTATAAATACTTACATATTTAGCTCCCTGATATTTATCATTGGTTACATAGATATTATTATTGGCAACTGCAACATAACGGGGATTATCTATTTGATTGGTAATTTCACCTGCACTTTTAAAAGTATATCGATTTACTACCTGGATTTTATTTGAGTTGTTTAACAAGAGATATGCTTTATCCCCGTTGAATGCCATAGCTTGTAAAACATCACCCAATTGGTTTCCATTATTATTTTTGGAAAAGATGCTGTTTTGACTAAAAGTTAAGTCTCTTGAAACGAAAGTTACTTCTGCATTTGGCTTTCCGAAATTTCCTTCGTTCGAAATTAAATATCCGTTTTCATAAGTTACTACAGGCAAAGTATTATCGCTATCAGTACTACAGGAAATATTGAAAAGTAGTACTACGGCAAATAAAAGTTGTAAAAGTCTAGTTATTTTCATGTTATTTTTTATTAAAAATTTATCGTTGCGGAAATACTGTAATTACGTTTTGGCATCGGATAATAAGACACCGTTTCATAAACAGTATTGGTTAAATTATTGATTTTAAAACCTAAGACATATTTTTTTAAGATCGTTGCTGATACACCCGTGTTCATGACGAAATAAGAATCTATAGCATCTTCTCTTTTTTCATCTGTTGTAGTGTATGTAAGACCATTAAAAACTCCCTGAACATAAAGTTTTAGGAAAGAATACTGATAATCAAAATTTCCAAAAACCTTATGGAGAGGGACATACATCATTTGCTTTTTAGTTTCCTGATTGATGGATTTTGCAAGTGTATATCCTATATTAAATCTAAAATGGTGTTCTTTAAGCTGTTTATCAAAAGTAATCTGTGATTCTAAACCATAAGATTTCACTTTATTGATATTAACTGGTGACCAATATCCGTAAGCTGTCGGCAACCACACTATATTATCCGATATATAAAGATAATACGGACTTAATGCAAGTTTAAAATTACCCCATTTAAACTCATGGTCCATATCCATCTGGTAAGACCTTTCCGGTTTTAGGTTTGGATTTCCTCCGGGATTCCAATACAGATCATTGAATGTTGGAAATCTGAAATTTCTGGATACATTTACTCCAAGATTATACCATTGTACCGGACTCCATTTTCCTGAGAATGAGTAAAGCAATGGTGAGCTTATATTCTCCACAAAATCCTTTTTAACACCAGCTTCAAAACGCAGATCTTTCGTCGGAAAATATCGTATTAATCCCGCTAAAGAGCCTACATTTCTACTTACATTACCAATTCCTTCAGTTTTTACACCTTGGAGATCAGGCTGATAACCCTCACCTTTGTTTACCTGGAATTCGGTGATGATGTTGACATTAAGTTCAGGTACGATGAAATAATTAAAATCATTTTTAAAGATATAATTTTTCCCTGTTGAACCACTGGTCTTCGGGGCATTATAATTGCCAAAATATTGGAAATTTTCTTCTGTGTAAGCAGCTTTTAAGCTATTTGAAAATTTATTTTTAGTAATATCCCAGGAAAGTAAGCTTCTGGTGCTTTGTGTCTCGTATTTTGTACGGTTGCCATTCTCTACAAAAATCGGATAATTCTGTGTCGAATCAAAAAACTGACTTTGCCATGAGATCGTCTGATGTCTCGCAATTTTATAGGAGATTCCAACATTAAAGGTACTGTTAAAGTATTTGCCGTTTCTATTAATATAGTTTTTTTCTTCGACTTTATAATCATTCTGACTGATCGAATGATTTCCTGAGACTTTAAAACTCAGCTTTTCATTGCTGTAGGAGGCCGTTCCGAAATTATTAAAAGTACCAAATGATCCACCCTCAGAATACAGGGAGGCTTTAAAACCTTTATTGAAATCCAGATTATTATTGAGATGTATACTTCCGCCGATTGCACCACTTCCGTATATTACACTTCCGCCACCGGCTTTCACTCCGATCTCATCATATCCGAAAAGAGGAATATTATTAATGTCTCCCTGACCAAGAAATATCGAATTGATATTGATTCCATTCCAAACAAAGGCTGTCTGTGGAGCGGAGGTTCCTCTGAACGAAGGCGAAGAAACTGCACCTCGTCCGTTTTCCTTGATATAAATACTGGATTGGAAGCGTAAAAGTTCTGAAAGATTCGTGGAATTCTTTTCAGCATCCTGAGGAGTAATGGGAGTAACCTTATGAAAAAGTTTTACCTTGTTCATCTGATTGTCAAAAATATAAACGGTATCGATTGCTTTCTCTTGTCCCAGACAAAGAAAATAAGCAGATGACGATAAAAGCAGTACTAAGGTTTTTTTCATACTATTTTACTTTTCCACCGAAAGCAATATATTTTTGGTATTATCATTTTGGCAGGTCTCCTGACTTTCGCATTTCTATACCTTCCCGTTTTCACAGTGGTTTATTATAGAAATTTTAATTGCGATCTACAGTTGCGGGGACAGTCTGGGATTTTCACCCAATTCCCTATTATTTCAATAGCTTGAAAACCAAAATTTTTGCAAAGATAAGTTTTTAAAAAGAAATCTCAGTCGTATCTGTTAATTTGTAATCAAAACAATGGTCTGCAGAAAAAATAACGTTTCCCAGAACCTCAGAATTGAGAGTTTCACGATTACAAGAACGTCGAGTCAAAGTAAAATGGCAATAGATCTTTAATCGAATTTACCTTAATGATTTCATCATTCATACTGGAAAAATAAAGATCAATATTTTCTTTTTGTTTTGTTTCGTATTCAATAAGACTTTGCCTGCAGGCGCCACATGGGGGAATCGGTGGTGTTTTCTCAGAAGATTCTTTAGGGCCTCCTACGATAAAAATCTTTTTGATCTTTTCCTCAGGGAAATTTGCACCTATCCAGAATAGAGCTGTTCTTTCAGCACAAAGTCCGGATGGAAAAGCTGCATTTTCCTGATTGTTACCGGAAAATATTTCTCCGTTTTCAAGTAATACGGAGCACCCGACCAAAAATTGGGAATAAGGGGCATAAGCATTTTCGCGGGCTTGTTTTGCTCTTTCGAAAAGTCTTTTTTCTATATCGTTCAGTTCAGAGCTATTTTTAAAATATTCGTAGCCGATCTGTATATCTTTTTTCATATATTTATTGGAGCCTAAAAAGGGGAGGTAAAATTAGTTCTTTTTAATCACGTGGGCAACCCGGGATTATTTCCTCTTCAATAGTAAAATTCAAAAATTAATAGACAATGTTATATACTCCGATACAATTCAGAAATATTGAACTCTCTAACCGATGGGTTATGTCACCTATGTGTATGTATTCAAGTGAAAACGGAATGGCTAATGACTTTCATTTCGTACATTACGGAAGCAGATCACAAGGTGGTACCGGACTGATAATGATTGAAGCAACGGGTGTTGAACCCCGGGGAAGGATCACTAATAAATGTATGGGAATATGGAATGACGAACAGGCTGAAAAACTTCAGCAGATTGTCAACTTTGTCCACTCCAATTCTGAGAGTAAAATCGGAATCCAGCTGGCACATGCCGGAAGAAAAGGCTCTACCTGGAATAATATTCAAATTCCAGTGGAAGAGGGGTGGGAAACTCTGGCACCTAGCCCGATTCCTTATCATCCTACAGAAAGAATTCCACACGCTCTGACGCTGGAAGAAATAAAAACTCAGGTTCAGAATTTTAAAGAAGCTGCAAGAAGAGCTGTGAAAGCAGGATTTGACATTATAGAGATCCATGGGGCACATGGATATTTAGTTCATCAGTTTTTATCTCCGCTTTCGAATATACGAACAGATGAATATGGAGGCAGCTTCGAAAACAGAATACGATTTTTAATAGAAATAGTAGATGCGGTAAACGAGGAACTGAATGATAATACTGCATTGTTTGTGAGAATCTCAGGAACAGAATATGCTGAAAATGGATGGGATATCGAAAGCAGTGTAGAGCTTGCAAAAATACTGAAGCAGCATAAGGTGGATTTAGTGGACGTTTCAAGTGGTGGGAATATTCATGGAGCAAAGATTGCTGTCTTTGACGGTTATCAGGTCCCTTTATCATCACAGGTAAAAAATAAAGCTGAAGTGAAGACGGGAGCAGTAGGTTTGATCACAAAAATAGAGCAGGCTGAGGATATTTTACAGAAGGGTGATGCCGATCTTATTTTTGTAGCCAGGGAAATTCTTAGAAATCCATATATTGCAGTTCAGGGATCCTTTGAAATGAATGAAAACTGTTTTTTCCCACATCAATATCTAAGAGCTAAAATTTCTTCTTAATTTTAGAAACCAAAATAAAAGTTCAGGAAATGAAGATTGAAGATTTTATGCTACCTTGTCCAAGCAAAAAATTCTTAGGAATTGAATGTTTTGGTTGTGGTACCCAAAGAGCAATTGTTTTAGTCTTTGAAGGAAAATTTTCAGAGGCTTTTCATATGTTTCCTGCGGTGTACACCTTACTTCTTTTTTTGCTTATGGTAGGAGTGAACTTTATTGATAAAAAAAGAAGCTATGGTAATATACTGGTTTTTTTAGCCATTATTAATTCAATTATCATGGTGGTTTCTTATTTTTATAAACATCCTTTAACATTACATTAAATTATTAAAATAACTAACTATGAATCAAAAATTACCAAACGCGACAACCGTACTAGTACTAGGAATCGTCGCTATCCTCGGAAGCTGTTGTTGTAACGGGATTGTAGGTGTAATCTGTGGATTAATCGGAATGAATCTGTACAATAAGGATAATACGCTGTATCTTCAGAATCCGGGAGTATATTCAGACTATGATAACCTTAAAACAGGAAGAATATTATGCATCATTGGTCTGATTATAGGAGTTCTGAGTCTTGCCTATATGATCTTTGTCCTTTCTACTGTCGGTTGGGACGGATATATGGAGCAGATTAATCAGCTTAAAAATATGGGAAAATAACTTTAATGATATGATCGAACTGAATGACCTCAATTTTGCGGTCATTTTTTGTTGGTGGGTTGTTTGTAATTTTCTTTAATGTAATACGTATATAGGAAATTTTATCGGAAAAATGATTTATTTAATGGTATTTATTCATGTAAACCAGTATGTTATTAGTAAATTGAAGTATATAAATTTCAAATATTAATTGTATGAAAGCAGTACGTTTTTTCGGACATAAAGATGTCCGTATTGTAGATGATATGGAAATCCCAAAACCATCAGGAGAAGAAGTGTTAGTAAAGATTGGAGGTGCAGGTGTTTGTCATTCGGATTTGCATATTATAGATAAAGATACAGTTTCGGGTTCTGTTTTTACTTTGGGACATGAGAATGCGGGATGGATTGAAGAAATCGGTTCAGATGTCAAAGGATATAAAAAAGGGGATGCTGTCTTAGTCTATGGACCTTGGGGATGCGGGCATTGTAAACCCTGTCAGCAATCAAAAGAGAACTATTGTGACCATCAGTCAGAAATGGCGTATGGTGGAGGATTAGGACTGAATGGCGGGATGGCAGAATATATGCTTGTTCCATCGTCCCGTTTATTGGTTCCTATTTATGATCTCGATCCCGTTATAGCTGCACCACTTACCGATGCTGCTTTAACCCCGTATTCAGCGATCAAAAGGTCACTGGATAAATTGATGGCAGATGAGTATGTGGTGGTAATCGGTGTTGGGGGATTAGGGCATGTTGCACTTCAGATTTTACGGGAGATCAGCGGAGCTGAAATTATTGCATGTGATGTCACAGAAGATAAGCTGGCCTTTGCCAGAGAGCTTGGAGCTTCTTACACCATTAATTCCAAAGATGCCGATGCTGCAGAACAGATCAAAAAGATTACCGGAATAAAAAAGGCTAAAGTAGTATTGGATTTTGTTGGAGCAACTTCGACCATTGAGTTGGGAACTAAGATTGTAAGCCTTGACGGAGACCTTACCATTGTAGGATTGGGAGGAGGACATTATCAATACAATATGTCCGGATTGCCATTTGGGGTAAGTATGACTAATCCTTACTGGGGCTCCCGGGTGGAACTGATGGAGGTTGTAGGACTTGCCAGACAAAAGAAAATCCATATTGAAATTGAAAAATATAAGCTCGATCAGGCTAATGAGGTTTATGACCGGCTAAGAGAAGGGAAAATCAAAGGCAGAGCGGTCTTGATTCCCTGATATTTAAACTACCAATAAAAAGCCTTCTCTTAATAAAGAGAAGGCTTTTTTTATTTAAAATAAAGTCCTGAAAGCTTATTTAACGATAAACTTAAGACTGGAATTATCCAGTTTTAAGATATAGATACCTTGCTCAAGATTTTTAATTTTAATTGAATTCCTGCTGTTTTTGAAGGGGCTGTTAATCGTTTGCATTACTTTTCCTTGCAAATTATAGATCTCAGCTTTTTTAATATTCTGAGTTTCTCCTTTTATGAAAATCTCCTGATTTGAAATGGGATTAGGATAAACCTGTAAATCTTTTGACTCAGGCTGAACATCAGAAGAGATACTCTTGCTTTGCTTTCCTGTCCCTGAGTAGCAAGTCCAGCTCAGGTTGTCAAGAGCTACACGATTGCTTGATGAATTATTATCCAATGTCACTACTACATTTCCGGAAACATTAATATTATTGATTGTTGTGGTTGCAGTTGTTGCACTGTAAGGAATTGTTCCCACCTGTACTCCGTTTACCAAAACATTAAACGTTCCTGCGCTTCCGCTGAATTTTAATTGAGTAGTTACCGTTAATGATCCGATACCATTAGCTGAGCTGCTCGATTTTAAAGAACCATCACGAACAGTAATCGCCTTATTGGAAATCGTCTGATCGGTTCTTGCATCTGTTGCGGTCCAGGTAATTCCACCATTGGTCCATGTTCTTGTAGAATAGCTTGATGAACTTCCCGTAGGAATGGTTTCAAAATTTTCATTGACACAATCTGTACCTGGATTCGTTGTTCCTCCGGATTCTGTAGTTGCAGAAACTGTTGAGCTGTCGGAAGATGTATTTCCAGCCGCATCCTTAGCTACTACATAAAAAGTATAAGTTGTGGATGAACTCAATCCTGAAATTGTTGCAGAAGTTGAAGCTACATTGGTTTTTAAGCTTCCGTTCATATAAACGTCGTAAGAGGAAACGCCAACATTATCCGTTGAGGCAGTCCATGAAAGAGATACACTACTTGATGTTTTACCTGAAACACTAAGGCCCGTAACTGTTGTAGGTGCCTGAGTATCGTTTGATGGTTGTTGAGATCCCCAGATCTGATCTACATAAGAAGGATTGTCAATAAAAGGATTTCTATTGCCCTGATAAGTATAAGAAGCATTATTTCTTAAGATTTCTGCCTGAGAAACAGGATCCTGATTATGCCATGCTAAAAGAACATTAAGCTCCCAGGTTTGTAACCCCGGAAAAGCTGTGTTTCCTAGCATATTACCTGAAGAGAAAGAAGAAAGCTTACTTTGATAACGCGTTACAAAATAAAAGATCATTCTAGCCACATCTCCTTTGAATTCATCAATTGGCTCGAAAACTGTTCCCAAATACCCTGAAGATACGGAGTTCCCTAATTTTGATCCATTTTTGGATGTAAATGTTGCTGTTCCTACTTTTCCGAAAGGATAATTGGATCTCATTCCGTTTACTTTACCATCGGTAGCTCTGATGAAGTTGATATCTGAAACCATCGGTGCTGCTTCATTAAACAAGCTTTGTGGTACAATATGTTCACGGTTATAGCAATTTCCTTCTACTGAATAAGTTCCGCATTGATTCGTCACCGGAGTATAGTTGTACGGATCCGCGCCATTGGGCTTCTCGGAATAAATATCCATGATAGATCCGTCGTTTTCATAAGTTTTATCAATATCGGTAGTTTTATATCCGGTCCAAAGTCCTCCATAACCTTTGTCCTGGTGACCATTGGTAATAATGGAGCTGAGTTCTGTTTTCAAAGCAGCTCCTGTTAATCCATTGGCAGAAGAGTAGTATCCTGCAGGAGCCTGGGCTTTAGCAATACCTGCTAAAGCAAGAAATAAGATAATTTTTTTCATATTTAATAAAAATTTAGGGTGTAAGATTACTACATTTTTATGAAATGAAAAATTACATTTCTGTTAATTTTGACCGTTTATATTATGTATGGTATATATTTGATAAGATAACTACCGTGATGAACTACAAATTAATAAAAAAAGCCAATGCAAAATCATGCATTGGCTCGGTATAATTGATTTAAATAATCTTTATTTTCTTTGTGGAGGATAGTTCTTCATAATTTCCGCCATAATTTCAGGGATCTGTCTTTGTTTAGCTCTTGGTGAGTCTACAGATATTCCGCTTCCTATACCTTGCCAAACCAGCTTATTACTTTTCGTATCTACCAGGTCTACAATTAATGCTCCTTCATTATAGTTACTGGTCCATGTTCTGTTCATTCCGATACCCCATCCAAAAGGTCCTCCCCATCCCCACATTCCGTATGGTGAATAACTGTTGATATCCGTTACTTTTTTATGATTAGCTTTTACATTAACAATAAGATCCGGATTTTCTCCCGATGAAAGACCTTTGCTTTGCAGCTGTTTTGATAATTCATTCAAAACCCTGTCTTTATCAATATCATTAAGTTTCAAATCATCAATTCTTATTTTGTATGTTTTATAAGAAGTGAAATTAGCAGTTTCGGCATAGTCAGAACGAACCTGAAAAGGGCTGCAGGAGGTTAAACCTAAAGTAGCCGCGGCTAACAAAATAAAAATATATTTTTTCATTTTATTTATTTTTTTTATCGTTTTTAATGAATGTATCAGTCTTTTTATCGTATCCGTAAGGACAATGTCTACAGCCACTCTTACAACAATATCCTCGCTTCAGATGAAACTTTTCTGTAAAGACTTTATATCCCTGTTCGTTATAGTAGAAGTCTTCATGTTCTTTGATGTCAAAATGAGCCATAAGTTAAATCTTGATCAAAAACTTTTATATTTGTTATTATGATAATTGTGTGCCAAAAACCATTAAAAAAATTAAAAATTAATGGTATTGCTCTTTTTCCTTTTATCTTCGTAAGAAAACCCGAAGATAAGGAAAATAATGTATTGATCAATCACGAAAAAATTCATTTAAGACAACAACTGGAACTGTTGATTATTTTCTTTTATATCTTTTATGTTATAGAATATTACTATCACTTTTTCAGGTTAAAAGATGCTTATCTGGCTTACCGGAGTATTTCATTTGAAAAAGAAGCCTATGCTATGGAAGATGAT
This sequence comes from Chryseobacterium sp. LAM-KRS1, assembly GCF_013184525.1. Taxonomy (GTDB): domain Bacteria; phylum Bacteroidota; class Bacteroidia; order Flavobacteriales; family Weeksellaceae; genus Chryseobacterium; species Chryseobacterium proteolyticum. Next base: position 31,093 of record NZ_JAAOIZ010000003.1, on the reverse strand, counting down.
GGAGGTTATCTTAAGAGCAGAAAACTTTGGAGTTTTTGGAATTACAGATAGATAAGATTTAAAAATGGTAATTTTGCCCTTAGTTCAGTCTTACTTTAAAACAAAATGATTTTACAGATTCCTGCAGAGCCTATTCCGATTGATGAAATAAAGATGGATAAGAATATCAGTCTTTTTCTTAAGAGAGAAGATCTTGTCCACCCACTGATTTCCGGGAATAAGTATTGGAAACTTTTTCATAATGTTAATACCTATCTTCAAAAACGAATTGAAAATCCACTCATCATCACTTTTGGCGGTGCTTATTCTAATCATATTTCAGCAGTTTCAGCGATAGGGAAGTTAGCAGGAGTTCGTACAGTTGGAATTATAAGAGGAGAAGAACTCTCTAAAAAATGGCGTGATAATCCAACACTTCTCTTTGCATTCAGGAATGGAATGAATCTGAAATTTGTTTCGCGTGAGGAATATCGTAATAAAGAAAAATTATCTGAGTTTTTGCAGCATGAATTTCCGGATGCCCTAATCATTCCCGAAGGAGGTACCAATGAAGATGCCGTTCGTGGCGTGAAAATGATGCTGAATCATGAAACAAAAGATTTTGATTATCTTTGCACCGCAGTTGGAACCGGAGGAACAATTGCCGGGATCTCTAATTTTTGTGAAGATAATCAGCAGGTTATAGGATTTAAGGTGGTTGGTGATTCTTCATTGGAGGATACCATAGCCCAATTAACCTTGAAGAAAAATTATCATCTAATAGATTCTGATTTTGGAGGTTATGGGAAAATAACGGATGAGAATATCCGTTTTATAAATGATTTTAAAGAGAAATACCAGATTCCTCTGGAGCCGATTTATACAGGGAAAATGATGCAGAAGGTTTTTGAACTGATAGAAGATGGATATTTTCCTGAGAATAGTAGAATTTTATGCTTCCATACCGGCGGTTTGCAGGGAATTGAAGGCGCAAATTTGCTTTTAGAAAAACAAAATAGAAAATTAATTATAAAGTAAAAATTGAAAAACATGAAAAGACTTTTCTTACTCGTAAGCCTTTTAGTTTTATCAAAATTCTCAGCTCAGACCTGGGCTACTGAAGACCAATACATCCAGAAATTTGCACAATATGCAGTAGAAGAAATGGAAAAATATAAAATTCCTGCTTCTATTACGCTTGCTCAGGGGCTTCTGGAAACAGGGGGAGGGCAAAGCAGATTGGCTCTGGAAGGGAAAAATCATTTTGGGATAAAATGTAAAGAAGACTGGACAGGGAAAACAATGAAGCATACGGATGATGCTCCGAATGAATGTTTCCGTGTGTATGAAGATCCAAGGCAGTCTTATGAAGATCATTCCATATTCCTTTCAACAAGAAAGTACTACACCAATCTTTTCAAGCTGGATATGAAAGATTACAGAGCATGGGCGTACGGATTAAAAAAAGCAGGATATGCAACCAATCCGCGTTATGCTTCCATTCTGATCGGTAAAATTGAAAGATATAAACTGTATGAGTTTGACAATACCAATTCCAAAGAGGTTCTTTATGCCGTACTAAGCTTATATCCGAACCTTAAGGATGACAGAACTTTCATGGCACAATTAGAACCTTCTAAAGTGGCAAAAAAAGATCCTGTTACAGTGAATGTACCTTATAAGCAGACTTCTTATGCACAACAGCAGAAAAGGGTAGAAAGAATTAAAACAAAAGCTGAAATCCTTAATTCTATACTGATAAAAAGCCATCCTAATGACGGACTGAAATATATCGTTATTCCTGAGGATACAGATGTAAAATACATTGCCAACAAATTTAAAGTTAGCGAAGGCAGATTGATCAAATGGAACGAATTGGAAGGAACTGCTTTAAAGAAAAATGATATCGTATTTCTTGAATCTAAAAATTCCACAGGAAATACGGCCGTGTATAAAGCCGAGTCTGGTGAAGATATGCATGACATCGCGCAGAAATTCGGGATCAAACTACACAAGCTATACGCAAAAAACAGAATGGATGAAGGACAACAACCTTCGCCTGGACAATTGATTTATCTGATAGATAAAAAGCCGAGAAATTAAATAATAAAAAATATATATGCGCCGAGAGGCGCATTTCTTTACGTAACATGAGATATCAAAGAAGTTCAGCTTTATTCAATGAAGCATATCAATACATTCCGGGCGGAGTAAATTCTCCGGTACGGGCATTCAAATCAGTGGGAGGTGTTCCCGTTTTTATGAAGTCTGCAAAAGGTGCATATCTTACAGATGAGGATAACAACACCTATGTGGATTACATTAATTCATGGGGACCCGCTATTCTTGGACACACCCATCCTGAGGTATTGGAAGAACTTAAATTACAGGCAGAAAAAGGTTTTTCCTTTGGTGCTCCTACAGAGCTGGAAACGGAAATTGCAAAATTCATCGTAGAAAATGTTCCGAACATTGATCAGATCAGGATGGTTTCTTCTGGAACTGAAGCTTGTATGAGTGCAATCAGGCTGGCAAGAGGATACACGGGAAGAGATAAGATTGTAAAATTTGAAGGATGCTATCACGGACATTCAGATTCATTTTTGATCAAAGCCGGAAGTGGAGCTGCTACTTTTGGTAACCCAAATTCACCCGGTGTAACTCAGGGAACTGCTAAAGATACTCTTTTGGCCCGCTACAATGATTTTGAGCAGGTAGAAGATCTGTTCCGTCATAACCAGGGAGAAATAGCTGCCGTAATCATAGAACCGGTTGCCGGAAATATGGGATGTGTTTTACCTGAAAATAATTTCCTACAGAATTTAAGAAAAATCTGTGATGAAAATGGAGCTTTATTAATTTTTGATGAGGTAATGACCGGCTTCAGATTAGCTTTTGGCGGTGCTCAGGAGTTGTTCAATGTAAAAGCAGATCTGGTTACCTACGGAAAAGTAATCGGAGGAGGACTTCCTGTAGGAGCCTTTGCGGGAAGAAATGAGATCATGGATCACCTGGCTCCGAAAGGAGGAGTGTATCAGGCTGGAACACTGAGCGGAAATCCTTTAGCTATGAGAGCCGGATTAAAAACACTTCAGCTGATTAAAAATGATCCGAACTTTTTTGAAAGAATTAATAGAACTACGGAAACTTTAGATTTTGAAATTGGAAAAATTTTAAATGAAAAAGGGATTGCTCATAAAATCAACAGAAAAGGTTCTATGATGTCTGTTTTCTTTCATATCAACAGAGTGTCAAACTTTGATGAAGCGCAGGAAGCGAATCATTCCTTGTTCAATAACTTTTTCCATCAAATGCTAACCAATGGAATTTACCTTCCGCCAAGCGGTTATGAAACGTATTTTATCAGTGATGCGATCAAAGAGAAGGAAATCGATATGACGCTGGAAGCTGTAAGGAAATTTGAGTATTCTTAACTCAATAGAAACAAAAATAAAAAAGGACAGGATTTATCAATCTTGTCCTTTTTGTTTTTAAATACACCAGATACCGGTATACATAAAATTTTCCGCAAAATGAGTTTCACAATAAATTGTACAGACATTGTTATAAACTATACCTGTCCTTCATCTCTGTTATATTTATTTTTGTAATAAATAGATTGGATATGAACACCTCAGGCAATATAACCCGTAAAGACTTCATTAAAAGCTCTGCCTTGGCAATGGCAGGTTTAACAACATTAACATCCGGAACAATGAATGCTGCAAGCCTGCTTTTTGAAAATGAAACTTTAAGTAATGGAAAATTGAGCTTTAAAAATGTTCGGTTGGAAACCGGTTTTCAATATCAAGAAGGGGAGGTGATTTCTACGCAGACCCATCTGTTTTGCGTTGATATAGAAAATGGAAAAATAAAAAGCATTACTCCAAACCAGCCTAATGCTAAAGCGATTGATGCAAAGGGATTTTTAATGCTGCCTGCATTTAAAGATATGCATATTCATTTAGACAAAACATATTATGGAGATCATTGGCAGGCTGTAAGGAAAAGAACAGGCGGAGTAAAGGGAATGATTGCCCTGGAGCAGAAGATACTTCCGGAAATGTTGAAGAATTCAGCTTTTAAAGCAGAAAAAATGATTGAGCTCTTACAATCTAAAGGAACTTCTTTTGCGCGAAGCCATGTCAATATTGAGCCTACATCCAAACTGGATTCCCTGAAAAACCTTCAAAGAGCATTGGAGAATAAAAAGAAAACATTTGGAGCGGAGTTGGTTGCTTTTCCTCAGCATGGTGTTTTTTATACGGATTCGGTGCCTTATCTTAAAGAAGTAGCTGCTATGGATATTGATTTTATAGGAGGGGTAGATCCTTATACGATTGACGGAGCTATTGAAAAAACAATTGATTTTACAGTTCAGCTTGCCTTGGATCACGACAAAGGAATTGATATTCATTTGCACGAGTCCGGAGAATCCGGCTTAAAAACAGTAGAGTATCTTATTAATAAAGTGAATGAAAACCCATCTCTCAAAGGAAGAACCTATTTGAGCCACTGCTTTGTCTTGGGGAAGCTTGAAAAACCAAAACAGGAAGCAATTGCAGAAAAGCTGGCTGCCGCTAAAATAGGAATTGTTTCTACCATTCCTTTCGGAGGCCTTGTTATGCCGATTCCATTATTGTATCAATATGGTGTAACAGTTCTGACGGGTAATGACAGTATTGTTGATCACTGGAATACTTTCGGCTCAGGAAGCGTATTGCAGAAAGCAAATCTGATGGCGCAATTGTATGGATATTCAACAGAATTTTTACTATCAAGGAGTTTAAAACTGGCAACAGGAAATGTACTTCCGCTGGATGATAACGGAAATCAGCAGTGGCCTAAAAAAGGGGATGATGCCAATATGGTGTTTGTAAATGCGAGCTGTTCTGCTGAGGCGGTTTCAAGAATTTCCCATATCGAATCTCTCGTTCATCAGGGTACGATTGTTTTTTGATAGAGGTTGTGATCTATTCTGGCAGAATTTACTTATTTTAGAGAGTAAATTAAAAGCGGAATGAGCCATCAGTCAGATTATTTTCCCGTCTTAGGTATTCATGAATTCAGCGAGGACCAGTCAAAAGGTTGTCATCTTTTGTTTAATGAGCTGCATGGTGAAAGATCAATCGATGAGCCTCATAAGCATGATTTTTTCATTATTAACCTTTTTGAAATAGGTAAAGGTTTTCATACGATTGATTTTGTGGGGTACAAAGTTGAAAATAGTCAGATTCACCTGGTTTTTCCCGGACAGGTCCATCAATGGGTAATAGAGAAAGAGACAATAGGATATCAGCTGATGATCAGCCGTGAATGGTTTGAAAGTTTTCTTCCGGTATTACGGTTTTCAGCATCGTATTATCAGAATCATCCCGTGATTGATGTCTCTGAAGAAATCTTTCAGCAGCTTTTGTACGAATTTAAGGCCATTAAAGATTCTTTAAATAATAAGCCTGTATTTTGGGAACTGATTCAAAAAAGAGGAGAAGTGATTGGTTTGCTGATCAGTAAATCGGTAGAAGGAGCTTTTAATGATTTTGAAATTTTTAATTCCAACCCCGTAATTTCTAAATTTTTGTCATTTATTGACCAATATTTTAAAGAGGAACGTTCAGTTTCTTTTTATGCGGAAAAATTAAATATCTCTGCCAACTATTTAAATATAATATGCAGAAAGAACCTGAACAGATCGGCTTCCTCGTTAATCCAGGATCGCATTTTGCTTGAGGCCAAGCGTCTGCTGAAAGTGTCTGCAATGTCTGTAAAAGATATTGTATATGATCTTGGGTTTTATGATCACGCCAGTTTTTCAAAATTTTTCAAGGCTCAAACCGGAATGACACCTTCACAATTTAAAGAGTAATAATCCGTACAAAGCATCATATAATTGGTACACCTGTTTTGGAGATGGTGGGCTTAACTTTGTTATCATAAAATGAGAACTATGCAGCCAGACTATAAGGTTATTGCCTCCGGAAATTATCTGTTGAAAAACGTCCGCCTGGAAACCGGATTCGATTACGATGAGAAAGACGTTATCAGAACAAAAACGGATTTGTTTTGTGTTGAAATTGAAAAAGGAACAATAAAAAATATCCTATCTGGTAATGCACATTCCGATGGGATTGATGTAAATGGCAAACTGATGCTCCCTGCATTTAGTGACATGCATATCCATCTGGACAAAACTTTATATGGGCTTCCATGGCAGGCAATATCGCCGAAAAGAAAAACAGTGAAAAACATGATTGCTTATGAACAGGAAATCATTCCTGAGCTTTTAAAGACATCGGTTGAAAGAGGAGGAGAGCTGATCTCTTTATTGCAGTCTTACGGAACCACTTTTGCGAGGACTCATTTTAATGTCGATCCTACTTCAGGATTACAATCCCTGGAAAACTTAGAAAAAGCGTTAGAATATAAAAAAGATTTTTTCAGCGCTGAACTGGTGGCTTTCCCTCAACATGGATTGTATTATACCGATTCGGCTCACCTGATGAAAGAAGCGGCTGCCTTAAAAAGTGTAAGCTTTATAGGTGGTTTAGACCCCTATTCAATTGATGGGAATATTGAAAAGGTAATTGATTTCACTGTTCAGTTGGCGCTGGATTATGGGAAAGGAATTGATATTCATTTGCATGAAATAGGTGAATCGGGGATGAAAACCATCAATTATCTGATCGATAAGGTTATTGAAAATCCGGTTCTCAAGGAAAAAACTTTCATCAGCCATGCTTTTGCCCTGGGGCATTTATCTTTAAAGGAAACAAATGAAATCGCTGAAAGACTTGCGAATGCTAAGGTGGGAATAGCCTCTTCTATTCCTTTCAGAGGAACAATTATGCCTGTTCCAGCGCTCAAAAAATATGGAGTGAATATTCTGGTAGGAAATGATAATGTCCAGGATCACTGGAGCACTTTCGGATCCGGAAATATGCTTCAGAAAGCTAATTTGATTGCTGAGTTATATGGATATGAAACAGAATCCGAACTTTCAAGGACTTTAGGATTTGCAACACAAAATATTTTACCTCTGGATGAAAAAGGAGACATGCTGTGGCCAAAAGCAGGAGACCAGGCAAATGCTGTCTTTTTAAATGCGAGCTGTTCTGCAGAAGCTGTAGCAAGAGTCCCTAAAATAGAGGGATTACTGATCCAGGATCATTTACTCTGGAAAGAGTTTTAATATAATTTTTTAATACTTGTTTTTGTAACCGGGCACCATTGTAATTTACTTTGGTGTTTTTATTTTATGTTGAAAAAAATACAGTTAAGGTAATTTTAATATTAATTTTACATAAGAATATATGTTTATTATTTAATAATGAAATAAATTCGCATTGTCATTACCGTGTACTTTTGCAGTACACAATACACACCTTACACACAAATATTTTTACGGAAAACTATTTTTTTACTTTCCCAACATTATTACTAATAGGGGGAAAGCCCTTATAAATTACTGTATATTATGAATGAATTAGAAGTAGATTACAAACAAATTCTTTTCTTCTATGCTTTTCTGCGACAAGTGGATTTATCACTTGATAGAAGCAGGTGGACTTCCCTTAAAGAACTCCACGATTACTATCAGGAAAGAATATCCCCTGAACAAATGATTAGCTATCTGAAGATTAAGTTGAATGTTCCCGATGGGGATTTTAACGACTTTCCTGCCCAGGAAGAGACCAGGAACAGTAAAGGTAAATTTAAGCTTTTCAACAAAAAAACGACTCTTTCAAAAGAAGAATTGATTCATTTTCATCAGCTGCTAAAATTATTTGATCAATGTCTTAAGTCGGGTGAAGAAAAATACAGCATAGAGACTGAAAGTTTAAGGGTAGACATTGCAAAATTTTACTCCTTACTTCTGGAACCTAAAATTACTAAAAGTGATTTGAAGAAGGTGATTGCCATAGAGCATTATGGACAAAACAGACTGCTCAAGACAAAGGAAATGAAAGAAGTAATTCCAAAAGATTTTTTTACGATCTGATCAACAACGAAACTAATTAACTATGACCAAACTTTACTAATTTAAACATGTTAGGATATATCTTGTGATTTCCTAGAAAACGGTATTATATAAAAGGGCATTGAAGATTTTCAATGTCTTTTTTGTGTAATAAATTAAAAAAGCCATCAGAGAGTTTTCTGATGGCTTTTAATGTGATATGAGAAACTATTACTTGCTTATTGTAATCCAGCTAAAAGGTTAACACCATCTACCGTAGCCCAAGCTCCTGGTACCAATGTAACTTTTGTAACTGTTGTTGCGTTTGTGAAAGTTTTTCCACCGTTTGGATTATATGCATATCCCCAAACTCCTGCATTGTCAGAGTTTAAATAGGTAAGAGGTTCTACTTTTACTTTATTATTGTTTACCTGACTATTTTCCGTAGCAGCATCCTGAATAAGAACAGCATACGCTTTTTGGTTACCAATATTTTTATATCCACTGATATAAACATTTGAGAAAATTCCTGTTCCATGTTTTTTAAATTGGATTGCAGAAATTTCCGGAGAATTAGCTGCTTCAGGATTAGTATTTGCATCTCTAATTAATGTAATATTTGAAATTTTTGGAGCAACATTATCTATGTTACTGGAAGCTTCTATTTCCATTCCAAAGTTTCCTGTTCCTGTCTGAAAAGCATACCAATTGGTATTGTTTTGACCACTCCATGCATCTTGCCAGTCAAATGAATCATCGAAGTTGCCATAAGAAACAATATTTTTAGCACTTACAGTCCCTCCGAAGAATTCATACCCGTCATCTGTTCCTTTGTAAGTTACAAGATTTTCTAAGGTAGTACCTGCTCCTACAGCGTAGAAAGTCATTGAATTGGTTTCTGAAGTACCATCACCGATTTTCTTTCCAGCGTACTCAACACGAACAAATTTCATAGTTCCGGAATTTGAATTCGCATCACTTCCTCCATAATAAACATTATTTCCGTCTTCAGAAAGTGCCTGAGTATTTCCGTTTACTGCTTTAATAGGTGCATTTCCATATAATGTAATTCCACCCCAATCACCCGGAGTCTTTGTTGAAGTAGTGAATACAATTGGTTCAGAAGCTGTTCCAACTGCATTTATTTTACCATCCTGAAGAACAACTAAACCACTTGTTTTTGTAGTTACAACATTGAATGTAGCTCCTGCTTCAATTGTGATGGTAGCATTGTTAGTTATTTTTACAATTCCATCTAATGTATAATTTCCTTTTTTTATTAAAAGGTCTTTTGTAATAGTTCCTGATAAAGTTCCGCTTCCGCTTAGAACACTTTCAGTAGTTCCTGGAGTTGTAACCGTATTTCCTTCTCCCAAGCCATCATTTACATCAATAGTACATGAATTTAAGGCTAATGTTAACACCACTGTTAACGATAATAATGATAAAACTCTTCTTTTCATTTTTATACTTATTTTTATTCTTTCTTTATAAATTAAATTGATTTAGAATGTGTAACCAACCGTAAGGTTGAATGTAACACCTCTGTAATAATCTGTAAGGACATTGCTTCCGTCTTCTACTCTTAGAGGTAAATAGCTTTTGTCTTCTCCCAACAGGATTCTATATTTACTGTCAAGAATATTTTGAACAGCAAACTTCACATTCCAGTTTTTAGTAAGTTGTCCTTGATAAACGAAATCTACCTGATGGAAAGGTTTTTCATAATAGTTATCTGTACCTGTTCCCCCCGTTGCATAGATTTTACTTCCTGAAACATTATATACAAGAGAGAATGTTTGAGCCAGATTATTACGATTCTTTATTTCGTATTTTAAATCTGCGTTGATTGTATAAGGAGCTGCACCTTGTAAACCTCTTTTATGAAGTGTTTCCCCGGTATTTTTAAACCAGGTTGGTTGTTCCATGTTTAATTGTTCTTGGCTTCTCTCAACATTTGAATGCATAATAGTAGCATTAGCACCTAGTGTGAAGTTTTTAAGGGTTTCAGAGATTCTGTTTAAGCTTAAAATTCCTTCTAGTTCTACACCGTATAATTCAGCTTTTTTTGCATTAAAGAATGTAATTGTAGAACCCGTTGCGTCTGCCGATGCTGTTAGAGAACGTTCAATTGCGTTATCAATTCTTTTTGCAAATAAGTTCACCGCAAACATCTCTTTTGTACTTGGGTAATATTCCCATTTTAAATCAAAATTGTAGTTCTCACTATTTTTAATATTTTGATTTCCTACAATATTTACATTATCAGGACTAATATACTTAATAGGCATTGTCTCAATAAGGATAGGACGTGTAACGGTCTTACTAAAAGCAAATCTTAAATTATGTTTATTGTTAAGTGCTTTTTTAATTGCTAACGATGGTAAAAAGAAATCCTTATTTTTCTCAAGGTTATTCTTTTTAGCCGCACCTTGATCAGAATAACGGATAAGCGTCATATCATTTTCATATCTTGCCCCCAATAAAACGTCCCAAGAGTCGGTGGGTTTAAAATTAACGTTGGCATAACCTCCGTTGATAATCTGATAAAAACTCGAAAAGAACTGGGAAACATCAGAACCTTCCTGATAGAATAAATCTCCATTTCTTATCGATGTATCAAATGTATCTTGTGGGGTATCAATGTTAACAACGAACGGAGCCAAAGATGGATTGGAGGTACGTCCAAACAAGAATCTATAAGAAGTTTTTCTGAAATCCGAGAATCCATTATAACCTACTGCTATCTGTATAGGATAATCTTTTCGATCCCCTTTTTCTCCTAAAGACAACTGGTATTCAGCAAATGCTGAACCGTAGAATCTAGAGTCTACATCTAAATATTGACGGATAAGGTTATTTCCGCCATAACGCATTTGAATCATATTTTCAGGAAGAATAGCTCCTGTCTTCGGGTCCGTACGGTTACCATCAATAATTTTTCTATCCGGTTGGCTATAGTTGTTAATGACATAACTTGCCCCGGCTTTTACCTGATGTCTATCGGTGATTTTTTGTGAAGCTGTTAATTGTAGATCCAAAAATCTTGAAACATCCAATTGATTGGTTCTAAAGAAACCAGATTTTTTATTTTGAACTAAATTGTCTTTATATCCGAAATTATCTTCAATTATATTATTAGTGTTTTGTAGATAAATTGCATTAAGATTAACAACAGTTCCTTTGTTTTTATATCCAAGACCTAGCAATGCCGAAGATTCTGTTTCGTAATTGTATTGTTTACGATTAAGAAAGTTCATATTATCAATGAAAGAATCTTTACCTTGTGATCTGAATTGGTTATTAGCTCCTTCTTTATATTCAAATTTAGTTCCCTGGTTTAACGAGAATAAAATTCCTAAATTTCCAGATCCCATTTTTACCTTTTGAGCAGTTGTAAAACCAATACTGGTATTTGGTAATGCTTTTACGTTGTCTACATTCCAGGAATCTTTAAAAGAGTTTAGAGATTCATTAGCAGAAAATCTGTAGTTGTTTGGCCTTGAATTTCTGATTTCGCCAGGTAATCGTCTATCTCTTGAATTTAAACCTAAGTATCCATTCATCCCATCTGCACCTTCAGCCACTTTAAAGTTATCTCTGAATGTACTCAATGTATTAACCCCAACACTAAATTCAATTTTCGAAAAGGGCTTATCAATCGTTAAAGTTTCGATATCAAAAGTAGCTCCGGCAAAATCTCCGTAAAGGTTAGAATTGAATGTTTTGTAGATATTGAGTTTACCCACAACGTCGGTAGGGAATTGCTTTAATGCAATGATTTTTTGGAAAGGGTTATTGGAAGGAGAGCCAAGACCATTAATTAAAAGATAATTATATCTTTCCTCTAGACCTCTTACGAAAAGCCCTCGTCCTTCCACTGTAGTGATTCCGGTTACTTTTGTAAGGCCTTGTTCTACGTTAGAGATTCCCTTTCTGGAAATTTCCTCAGCACTTACAGCCTGTTTCTGGATAATTGCTTTTTTCTGTTCTCCTAATACAGCAGTTTCAGTTTTTTTATTGCTACTTCCCTGGATGACAACACCTTCGATTTTCTTCTCTTTCTTGATGGTGTCCTGCCTGGTATCTTGAGCGTAAAACGCAGTCGATGAGGCGGTTAAAAAGATAACCGCTATACTAGCTTTTCTAAAATTCATTTTATTTTTACTATATTCTTTCGGTGCAAAGGAATAAAAGTTTATCGGTCTTAATGGTTTATTAAAATTTAATTTTTCCTTAACTAAACATTAACAAAACAATATAATTGTTAACTTTATATGAACGATGGATGATTTGTTATTCTATGGTACAAAAATTATTAACTTTGACACGTAAAAATTGAAAATGAACCAAAAGAAAATACTCTTAATAGACGATGAACTCGATATTTTAGAGATTCTGTCTTACAATTTAGAAAAGGAAGGCTACGACATTTATACCGCTACCAATGGTAACGAAGGAATAGAAAAAGCCAAAGAAATTGTTCCGGATCTAATTTTACTAGACGTAATGATGCCTGAAAAAGATGGTATCGAAACTTGTCAGGAACTTCGAAAGGTAAAGGAACTTCAAAAATCATTGATTGTATTCCTTTCTGCAAGAAGTGAAGAGTTTTCTCAGTTAGCAGGTTTCCAGGCCGGAGCCAATGATTATATTGTAAAGCTGATCAAACCGAAAATCCTTATTTCTAAAGTAAATGCTCTGTTACAGCTAACATCTCAGGTGTCAGACAATGCTAAGCTAATTGAAATTGGAGACTTGATTATTGATAAAGATAACTTCAGGGTTTCTAAAAGTGGGCAGCAGTTTTTACTTCCTAAGAAAGAATTTGATCTGCTATATCTTTTAGCCTCCAATACGGAAAAAGTTTTCAAAAGAGAAGAAATTCTTGAGAAAGTCTGGGGAAATGATGTGATTGTCGGAGAAAGAACCATTGATGTTCATATCAGAAGATTAAGAGAGAAATTAGGAATTAATACCATTCAGACTTTAAAAGGAATAGGGTATAAACTGATCGTTTAATTGAAATAGCCTACCTTTACCTTATAACCATAAAAATTTGTAAAATTGAAATTTTACAGGCTTACTCTTGTAGCATCATGTCTTATCACATTGGTGATGTTTCTATTGGTGATCATCTTTGATTCGCTGAAGGATATTTATTATAAAACACCGTTTTTTAAAATAGGGCTGATCATATGTCTCGTTGTTATATTTATTGTGAACTACCTCGTTCTTGAACTGCTGTTCAATTACTATGGTAAAAAACAGGTTCGTGGGCTTTCCCAGCTCCTGCCACAGGAAATTGTAAATACCAATGACGAGAATATTACCATTAAAGAATTAGGAGAGAGATTTTCAGACCTCAATCAGCAAAAAGTTTCTGAGATTGATATGATGAAGGAAATGGAAAGCTATCGTAAGGAGTACATAGGAAATGTTTCTCATGAGCTTAAGACTCCATTGTTTTCAATTCAGGGATATGTAGAAACGTTGAGGGATGGGGGAGTAGATAACCTGACTATTCGCGATAAATATCTTGAAAGAATAGATATATCCGTAGAAAGACTGATTGCTATTGTTACCGATCTGGATATGATCAACAGGCTTGAGGCCGGAGAGATCAATCTTACGGTTTCGAGATTTGATGTTAATTTGTTAATCAAAGAAGTTTTTGATCTGCTTGATCTTGAAGCAGAAAAGCACAATACTACATTACAAATTCAGACACTGCATCCCCAGATCTTTGTGGAAGCAGATAAACAAAAAATCTCACAGGTTTTTATTAATTTGATATCTAATGCTATTCACTATGCTAACAGGCAGGAAGCAAAGGTTGTAGTGAAAACCAGCGTCCTTAAGAATAAAGTTTTAATTGAAGTTATCGACAACGGTATGGGAATCAAGTCAGAAATTCTTCCGAGGATATTTGAGCGCTTTTACCGTGTAGAAACCAGCCGGAATCGTAGAGAAGGAGGCTCGGGATTAGGTTTGGCTATTGTAAAGCATATTCTGGAGGCTCATAAAGAAAATATTACAGTTGAAAGCGTGTACCTTGAAGGTACAAAATTCAGTTTTATGCTTGAAAAAAGTAAATAATCTGGGCAAAATGTAAGGAAAAAAAATATTTTAAAAAATCTTGAAATATTTTTTTGTGACATGTCATTTATTATATATTTGCAACAGAAATTTATCATAATAAATAAAGGCAAAAAGTAATTTAAAGACTGATATGGTTTACAAGATCCGCGTAATATTAGATGCGAAAGAAGATATTTTCCGTGATATCGAAGTGAAGGGAAAACAGACACTATGGAATTTACATCTGGGAATTAAGAGTGCGTTCAGCTTGCAGGGAGATGAACTTTCCACTTTTAATTTATTGGAAGAAGATGGTACGATAGTAAAAAGTGTTCCATTAGAAGATATGAGTGATGACGGTGATGGGGAAATTATGTCAGATGTTTATATTGATGAAGCTTTTGCAAGTGTAGGAAATAAAGCTCAGTTTCAATATGGACTTCTGGATCTTTGGGAATTCTTCTGTGAATTAATTGAAGTAATCGAGGAAACCAAAGGAGTTAATTATCCTATAACAGTATACAGATTTGGAAACGTTCCGTTAAAAGCTCCAAGCAAGAGCGGAAACGGGGGTGGATCTAAAAAGAAATCTGCAATGCCTCTTATCGATGATGAATTTAATTTTGATGACGATTTCGAAAGCGGAGGTAATTTTTCCGATGAAGACGACAGTTTTGATGATGAGGAAGAAGAAGACTACAATGACGATGTATTCGATGAAGATGATGACAACGATGATGAAAGATAATTGGTAACACAATAAAAAATATAGAGCCCTGGATTGATGTCCGGGGCTTTTTTGTAAATTATGCCAGGCGGAAATGCTGAAAAGCTAGAATTAAATTTGCTTTTAGCCCTTTTTCCGTTCTATCTTTCCTCTTTTAATCATAAAACAATCCTTACTTTTGTTAAAACCGGAATTAATGAAAAAATTAATTTTTTTGGCAATTATTGGCTTGGGAATTGTTTCCTGTGCTGTACAAAATACAAATAAGACTATGGATTTACCTAAAGATTGGAAACACTCTGCAAATATTTATGAAGTCAATGTAAGGCAATATACACAAGAAGGGACTTTTAGAGCTTTTGAAAAAGAGATGCCCCGTTTAAAGTCTATGGGAATAAAAGTTCTTTGGTTTATGCCGATTACGCCGATTGCTCAGCAAAATAAAAAAGGAAGCCTGGGAAGTCCATATGCTGCTGCAGATTATACTTCTGTTAATCCTGAATTCGGGACACTCGATGATTTTAAGCACATGGTAAATGAAGCCCACAGATTAGGATTTAAGGTAATCATAGACTGGGTGGCGAACCATACTGGATGGGACCATGTCTGGACAAAAACACATCCTGAATTTTATTTAAAAGATCCGGATGGAAAATTCCATATTGCATCGGGAATGGATGATATTATCGAACTTGATTATAAGAATCAGGAGATGCGTAAGGAAATGATTGATGCAATGAAGTTCTGGGTTAAAGAAACTAATATTGATGGTTTCAGGTGCGATCTTGCTTCATGGGTTGAGGTTGATTTCTGGCAGCAGGCCCGTCCTGAGGTAGAGACCCTAAAGCCCCTTTTCTGGTTAGGCGAATTTGACGAATTGGAGAATCCAGAATACGGGAAAATTTTTGACGCAAGTTACTCGTGGACCTGGATGCATAAATCTGAAGATTATTATAAAAAGAACCTGCCATTACAAGATCTGAAAGATTTATTATTGAAATATTCCAACATTGGAGATGCTTCAATGAGAGCCTGGTTCACGACCAATCATGATGAAAACTCCTGGAACGGAACAGAATATGAAAAGTATGGTGTCATCACAAAACCTATGGCTGTTTTTTCGGCGACCTGGAATGGAGTTCCGTTGTTATATTCCGGACAGGAATTACCTAATATGAAACGATTGGAATTCTTTGAAAAAGATCCTATTGAGTGGACTGCCAATTATCAGGTGGCAGATTTTTATAAGACCTTACTGGCTTTGAAATCTTCAAATCCTGCCTTAAGAGGTGGAGACACTCATGTAACAACTTATCTTTTAAATACAACGGCCAATGACAAAATTTTAGCTTATGTCAGGAAAAATGGTAAAGATGAAGTTCTTGTTGTATTGAATATGTCTAAAGAAGATGTAAGTTTCAGCATCCAAGATGAAAATCTGTCAGGAGTTTTCCGAAACGTTTTTGATGGTACAAAAAGGGATTTCACCACAGGAAAAGAGTTTAATTTTAAAGTTTCTGATTATGTGGTTTTTGAAAAATGAAGACCAGAGCCTCTGATTCTGGCTTAAAATCTAAGAACATTTTTATTATATTTAAAAAAAAAAATAATACTTACACAGGCGGGCCAAGGTCCGCTTTTTAATTCGGATAACGGCATTTAATTCATATGAATAAAGAAGGACTACTATATATTATTAAGGAAAAACTTTCAGAAAGAGCACAAAAATTTGAATTGCTGATTGCTGAAACCCGCGCTTCAAATAATGATACTAAAAGCTCCATGGGAGATAAATATGAAACTGGCCGTGAGATGTTGCAACAGGAAATTAATCATCTTCAAAGGCAGCTCAATGAAGTGTTGAATCAACAGGCTCTGATTCAAAAAATAGTTACGGAACCATCTTTTAAAGTTCAAAATGGAGCATTAATAAAAACGAATAAGGGATTGTTTTATGTTTCGGTTTCAATTGGAGAAATTACATTTGAAAATCAGAAGATCATGACCGTTTCTGCTGAATCTCCATTAGTAAAAGCAATGTTTGGCAAGAAAATAGCAGAGAAGTTTGAGATCAATAATGTTCATCAAACGATTGAAAATATCTGGTAAGCTATGAAACTAAAATACATTCTATTCGTCTTTTTATTCCTGATATCAAATTCTTTATTGCTGGCTCAGGTAAGAGCTAATATTTCTGGGAAATCCTACGATCTCATATCTGTGGATATTACAATGGGAGATATAATTATTACCATTAATAATGACGGATCAATTGCAGGATTTAACTCCATTTCAAATGGGAATATCGACTATTATGATGATCAATATTTCGACCGGGAGAAAATGGGAAAAATAAAAAAGATAGGAAATTCTAAAGTTGACTATTATGATCAATTTGATACAGATAAAGATGGCAAAGTAAAAAATATTGGAGATATTGCTATAGATTACTGGGATCGTTTTGATCAGGAAAAGAACAGAAAGGTAAAAAAGATAGGAAATCTATCTATAGATTATTGGGATCATGATATTATAGATGATAGTAAGTTTGGAAAATTAAAGTCAATTGGAGATATATCAATAGACTTTGGTGGAAAAGAAATTATAGATCAGAGTAAGTATAAAAAACTTATAAAATTTGGAAATGTCACTCTGGATTATTGGAATGATACCATAATGGAAAAGAAAAAATTTGGAAAAATCAAATCAGTAGAGGGAAACACAAAGGATGTTGCGGTAGTTATACGTTAATTACTTATTGAATGGCTGAAAATTGATTTCCTGTCATGAGATCTGGGAATCGTAAGCCGGATAAAAATAAAAGTTAAACAGTGTGAAAAATAAATTCACAACTGTTTTTTTATTAACTTTGACATCTGTTAGAATTTACTAAAAGCACAATAATTAAACTTTCACAATGCAAAACTACTTAGACCTTTTACAGCATATTCTGGATAACGGAACAGATAAAACTGATAGAACAGGAACCGGAACAAGAAGCGTTTTCGGATATCAGCTGAGATATGATTTGTCAAAAGGTTTTCCCTTGGTAACCACCAAGAAAGTGCATTTGAAATCTATAATTTATGAATTGCTTTGGTTCTTAAAAGGAGACACCAATATCCAGTATTTAAAAGATAACGGAGTGAGCATCTGGGATGAATGGGCAGATGAAAATGGAGACTTAGGTCCTGTTTACGGAGCGCAGTGGAGAAGCTGGAGAGGTGCCGATAATAAAGTGGTTGATCAGATCTCAGAAGTGATCGATCAGATCAAAAAAAATCCTGATTCCAGAAGATTGATCGTTTCTGCGTGGAACGTAGCGGAAATTCCTGATATGGCATTAGCACCTTGCCATGCATTATTTCAATTTTACGTTGCTGACGGGAAATTGTCTTTACAACTATATCAGAGAAGTGCTGATGTATTCCTTGGAGTTCCTTTTAATATTGCAAGCTATGCTCTGTTGTTAATGATGGTGGCTCAGGTATGCGATCTTGAAGTTGGAGATTACGTCCACAGTTTTGGAGATGTCCACATTTATAATAATCATTTCGAACAGGTTCAAAGACAACTTTCGAGAGACCCAAGACCTCTTCCGACAATGAAATTAAATCCTGAAATCAAGGATATTTTCGACTTTAATTTTGAAGATTTTACATTGGAGAATTATGATCCACATCCTGGAATTAAGGCTCCTGTGGCGATCTAGTACTATTTTCATACGTTACTGAATATGTAACAAATCTTCATATTTTATGACCTATTAATGAAATGTCATTAGTATGTTAAAAAAGATATTTCTTTGCGTTTCCATCGGAGTTTTCAGTTTCAGTTTTGCCCAGAATATTGATAAGGAAAAACTGGACAATTATTTTAAAGCTCTGGATAGCGAGCACAAGGTGATGGGAAGTTTTGCCATTGCAGATCACGGAAAAATAATTTATTCCAATGCGATTGGATTTTCTGATGTTGAGGCTAGGAAAAAAGCAGATCTTAATACGGTTTACAGGATCGGTTCCATAACAAAGACTTTTACAGCCGTTTTGATCATGAAGGCGGTAGAGGACAAAAAACTAACACTGGATACCCCATTAAGCCAATTCTTTCCTCAAATAAAGAACGCTGAGAAGATCAAAGTAGAAAATCTTTTAAATCATAGAAGCGGGATTCATAATTTCACTGATGATGCCTTGTATGCATCCTACTATTTACAACCTGTTTCCAAGGAAAAGCTTATCGATATTATTCAAAAGGCAGGCTCGGATTTTGAACCTGGTGTTCAATTCAGTTACAGCAACTCGAATTATTCTTTGCTGGGTTTTATTCTGGAAAAAGTTTATAAAAAATCTTACGCAAAGCTTATTGAAGAGTTTATAGCAAAACCTTTACAACTAAAATATACAAAAGCAGGAGGAAAGATAGAATATTTAGAAAACATGGCCCATTCGTACACTTATGAGAATGGGAATTATGTAAGAAGTGCCGAAACGGATATGTCTGTTCCCTTGGGCGCAGGAAATTTGGTTTCTACTCCTTCAGAATTGATTATTTTTATAAATGCACTGGCTTCAGGAAAATTGATTTCCAGAGAAAGTTTAGATAAAATGCGTAATTTTAAAGACCATTATGGTTTTGGCCTGGCCGAAGTTCCGTTTATGGGAAAAACAGGTTTTGGGCATAACGGAGAAATAGATCATTTTAGCTCTATATTGTATTACTTCCCTGATGGCGAGAAAACTTTTGCTATGATCAGTAATCAAAGTAATTTTGACAATAATAATATTTCGATCACCGCTTTAAGTGCAGCTTATGGAAAAAGCTTTGAAATTCCGAATTTTAATGTAGTGAACCTTCCGGAAAGTGAGCTTCAAAAATTTACCGGAACATACGCGGCGGCACAAATGCCGATGAAAATTACCATTTTCATTAAAGATAAAGTATTAATGGCCCAGGCAACGGGACAGGGTGCTTTTCCTTTAGAAGCAACTTCTCAAACAAGTTTTAAGTTTGATGCTGCGGGAATTGTTATTGATTTTGATGTTACAAAAAGGCAGCTTCTAATTTTGCAGGGAGGTAATAAAGTGAAATTTATTAAAGAATAATATAATGAAATATATAAAAATAAATACAGATCAAAAAGCAGATCTCGAAATGCTAAGGAATGCCATTCTACAATTAAAAGGAGTGAATTCTGCTGAAATTATTGATGAAGAAAACCCTGAAAGCGAGTTGAAGAAAGCTTTTGCAAAAACAAAAGAACAACTTAAAAAAGGTGATTATGAAACATTAGTCAATGACATTTTTGAGATTTTAACTAAAAATAATTCTAAGTAATAATGAAAAAAGCCATTTTATCGATTGCGGTACTAGCGATTTTCTTTTCTGCAAACGTATCAGCACAAACTGAAACTTCAGGTAGAGAAAAAGTCTACAGGGCCACACACACTAAAGTAACAGAACTAAAGCATACCAAACTTAAAGTCAATTTTGACTACCAGAAAGAACAGATGAACGGAGAGGAGTGGCTTACCGCTTCACCTTATTTTTATTCCGCCAATCAGCTGGTTCTTGATGCGAAAAGTATGCTGATCCATGAAGTCGCTTTAGATAACAATGGTAAGAAATCTCCTTTAAAGTATGAATATAAAGATGATGTGTTAACCATTACTTTGGATAAAACATATCAGAAAGATCAGGATTACACAGTGTACATCAAATACACTTCCCGTCCAAATGAAGTAAAACAAGAAGGAAGTGCAGCCATCAATGATGCAAAAGGTTTATATTTCATTAATGCTCAGGGGAAAGATCCGGATAAACCAACCCAAATCTGGACACAGGGTGAAACCGAATCTTCTTCCGCCTGGTTTCCAACCATTGATAAACCGAATCAAAAGACAACGCAGGAAATTTATATGACGGTTCCTGAAAAATATGTGACTCTTTCTAATGGATTATTAAAGGATTCCCAGAAAGAAGCGAATGGACTGAGAACAGATCATTGGGTCATGGATAAAAGACATTCAACTTATCTGTTTTTTATGGGAGTGGGGGATTATGCGATCGTGAAAGATAAATGGAAGAATATTCCGGTGGATTATTATATTGAAAAAGAATATGAACCTTATGCAAAGCAGATCTATGGAAATACTCCTGAAATGATCGAATTTTTCTCAAAGAAAATGGGTTACGATTATCCTTGGGCAAAATATGCACAGATATCCGGAAGGGATTATGTAAGTGGGGCTATGGAAAATACGACAGCAACACTGCATGGAAGTGATATTTTACAGAAACCGGGACAATTAATTGACGAAAATAAATGGGAAGATACAATTGCTCACGAATTATTCCACCACTGGTTTGGGGATCTTGTAACTGCGGAAAGCTGGAGTAATCTTACCGTAAATGAATCATTTGCCAATTATTCAGAGTACTTATGGAACGAATATAAATATGGTAAAGATCAGGCGGACTATCATCAGATGAGCGATGTGAATATGTACATTCATAATCCGGCTGATTTTAATAAAAACCTGGTTCGTTTTAATTATGATTCCCGTGAAGATGTTTTTGATTTGGTAACTTATCAGAAAGGGGGTGGCATCCTTCATATGTTGAGGAACTATCTTGGGGACGACGCATTCTTTGCCGGAATGAATGACTATCTGAAAACGAATGAATACAAAAACGGAGAGGCTCATCAGCTAAGACTTTCTTTTGAAAAGGTTTCCGGAAAGGATCTGAATTGGTTCTTCAATCAATGGTATTTTGGAAGCGGGCATCCCAAATTGAGTTATTCTTATACTTTTGAGCCCGTTAAAAAACAGATCAGCCTGGTGATCAGTCAAAGCCAGGAACAGCCTTTTCAGTTTCCATTGGCAATAGATGTTTATGAAAACGGAAAACCGAAAAGATATAATGTGTGGGTAAATGCTGAAGCAAAGAATACGTTTAATTTTGATGTTTCAAAAACTCCGGATCTGGTTAATATCAATGCTGACGGAATATTAGTTTCAGAAATTACGGAAACAAAAACTCCTGAACAGAATCTGATACAATTCAATGGGTCCAAAGAGTTTAAGAGCAGATATACAGCGCTAAAAGCCATTAAAGATCAGGTTGGTAAAAACCCTGCAGCTACAAAATTATTGTCTGCTGCTTTGAAAGACCCTTATTTCAGAGTAAGAATGAAAGCCTTGGAACTGATGGATCTTTCGAACCCTGAGCAAGCAAAAGCTTTGGCTGCTGACGTTGAAAAACTAGCAACAAATGACCCTAAAACATTAGTTCAGGGTGCTGCGGTTGCTGCTTTAGCAAAAACAAAAGATAAAAAGTATCTTCCGGTCTTTGAAAAAGGAGTGGGGGCTGTTTCTAATTCTGTACGCGGTAATTCCCTGTCAGCTATACTTACTGTTGATCCTTCCAAAGCCAGTACATTAGCGGATAAAATTGATTTAAAAGGAGCTTCTGATGAACTTCTGGCACAATTATTACCCATTGTCGTAAAGAATAAGGTTTCCTCACAAATGGCCAATATAGCTCCTATTGCTGCATTTTATCCATTCATTAAATTCCAGAATCCTGAATTAGGAAAATTTGCAGAAGAAGGTTTCAATTGGATCATGACCTCCGACAATATTGCGGCAACACAAAGCATTACCAAGTTGCTGGCGCAGGCAAAAGGCCAGGTAGCTCAGAATCCTCAGGCTAAAATGATGATCTCTCAAATGTTGAAAGATGGTCTTAGTAAAAAAATGGAACTTTTAAAACAAAACCCACAAAATGCTGCAAGCATTAATAAACAAATCGATGCCTTGAATAAAAGTATCGAGGATTACAAATAATCAAATAAGGGCTGCTCAGTATGAGCAGCCCTTTTATATTTTCTATCCGGACCAGAAAAAATATCCTGGTTTTCACGAATTTTATCTATTTCGTACAGAAGATAATGGTTTCGTGATCAGAAAAGCCCCAATAGTTATCTTTTTCATAAGTTTTTATCTCTGTCTGAAATCCGGAATCTTTTAATCGCTGAACCAATCCATTAACGGAATAGATTCGTACATGGTCTTTCTGGCCGAAGTGTTGAAGTCTTTCTTCTGATGTTTTAACTTCGGGATTTTCATAGATTTCACCTTCTTTAAACGGAGTCTGAATTAAAAGTGTTTTACCTGTTTTTAAAACCCTGTATAATTCTTTCATTGCAGCACCATCATTTTCAATATGCTCAAGAATGTGATAGCATATAATAAGGTCAAATTTTTCGGATTCAATATCGATTTTGGTAATATCAAAATGATAATCTGCTAAAAATTCATTTTCATAATCTGTTGGAAAATAATCAATGCCCTTTTTATGTTTTAATGCACGGAAGATCGCTCTTGAAGGCGAAAAATCTAGAATGGCAAATCCTTCTTTCAGATAATTTTCAATCAGGATTTTATACAGCCTTCGTGATCTTGGTAAGCTTCCGCAAACAGGACATAATAGATTTCCGTTTTCTAATCTTACAAACTCTTTAAGTTTGGAACGGCAGATATTGCATTCATGATCCTTTCCCTTGTAAAGGGGATACAAAGCTTTTCTGAAAAATATTTCGTTTTCAAAAAGAAATTTTTGAGGCAGTATTTTTTTTAGAATTTTTTTTGCAATAGCGTACATCGGAATGCAAAGTAATAATATTAATCTGAAAATTAGGGGTGTTGTTATCAATAATTTCTAAATTTGCCTTTTATAATTTTACTGTATGACTTTTGGAATAGAGGCAGCTAGCTATCATGTGCCTTCTTTGTATTTGGAAATTAAAGATTTAGCTGAAGTAAGGGGAATTGATCCTGCAAAATTAGAAAAAGGCTTGGGTTTACATAAAATGGGCTTTCCTGATGTCCATGAAGATGCAGCTACTTTTGCTGCTGAAGCGTTACTTAAACTGATAAAAGACTATAACATCAATCCTAAGGATATTGCAAGAATTTATCTTGGAACTGAAAGTGCTTTGGATGCCGCAAAACCAACAGCATCTTATGCTATGCAGATGGTGGAAAAAGTGTTAGAAGAAAAATATGGAGAACGATGCTTTAGAAATTGTGATGTTGTGGACATGACCTTTGCTTGTGTAGGAGCTGTCGATGCATTGCACAATTCCCTGGATTTTGTGAGGGTAAACCCTGAAAAAAAAGCAATTGTCATAGCGAGTGATTACGCAAAATACGAGCTGGATTCATCGGGTGAATATACACAAGGAGCAGGAGCTGTAGCCCTATTGGTCTCTTCCCAACCTAACCTTTTGGAGATTGAGAATCAATGGGGAGTCGCAACCGAGAGTGTTTTTGACTTTTTCAAACCCCGACGTCACTACAAAAAAGAAGATCTGAAAGATGCTCCCGACTCTTTTTCGGATAAGATAGAGGTTTTTACGGATGAGCCGGTTTTTGACGGACAATATTCTAACCAATGTTATCAGGATCGAATTAGAGAAGCTTATGATCATTATAAAGAAATCAGTGGTAAGGATAAGCCTTATGAAGATTGGAGATATCTGATTTTCCACCTGCCTTATGCCTTCCATGGAAAGAGGGTATTCACAGAGATTTATAGCCTGGAAAATGGATTGAGCTACGAAAACCCTGAAGAACAAAAAACAGTGGCTAAATCTGAAGGATATCTGCAATTTATCAATAATAAAATAGAAAGAACCCAAAGGGCATCCTCTGAAATAGGAAATATGTATACTGCTTCCATATTTATGGCTTTGCTTTCCGCATTACAGATATCATACAATGAAAATGAAGAATTAGAGGGTAAGGAAATAGGATTTTTAGGCTATGGAAGTGGGTCGAAATCCAAGGTATTTGCTGCTAAGATTTCCGGAAACTGGAAGACTGTTGTTTCTCAATGGAACTTATTTGACAACCTAAAGAAAAGGACACCTGTTAATTTTGAAACGTATGAAAAATTACACAGAAAGCAACTGGATCAATCTGTTAATGAAAATTATGCAGGATTCGGATTGCAATCGGTAGAGCTTGAAAATCCATTGCTAAAAGGAGCAAGATACTATTCATATCAGAAATAAAATAGGAGTAAATTAAAAAACGAATTCATGAAAAACATCTCTTTATGGGATGTTTTTTTTGTTACGTCCATAAATTGGTGAAAAAGAAGGGATGTTATAGGTGTTAAATTACTTTAATATGCCTAAAGTAGTCTTTATTTTATTTAATATTTTAATATTTTAAGTTTATTTATTTAATATTATTTGATTTCTTTCTTAATAGTTGTGAAGTTTTTATTTGTCTTATTGATGTTTATTTTTTTTACTTAAACATTAATTTGTTAAAAAATATAAAGGTTGTAAGAAGTTTAAGGATTATAATATTAGCTTTTTTTGTTGACAAAAATGATTTTTTTTATATATAATTAATTGTTTGTCAGTGTTTTAGTTTTGTTAATGTTAATTTTTATTAACATATTTACAGCCATAATACTAAACAAAAGAACATGAATGTAAAATTATGCATGATAACAACTGCTGTTTTATTTTTTACGGGACAAACTGTACATGCTCAGAAAAAAGCCAGCGATACCTTAAAGGAAGCAAAAATTGAAGAGGTTGTAGTAACCGGATATCAGAAAAAAAGCAAAGATGAGGTCACTTCTGCTATTACGGTGGTATCTGGAAAATCTTTATCCAACTTTTCTGCTTCAACAATGGGAAGTAATGCGTTACAAGGTAAAGCTGCTGGGGTGGATATTTCTGCGTTGAATGGAAAACCTGGAGGAGGGTCTGCCATTAATATTAGAGGACTAGGAAATATAACCACATCAGTTGGTGCTTCTAATCCATTATTTGTTATTGATGGTTTTATTGTTGGAAATGATCAAAGAGCACAAGATGTTTTTAATTCAATTAATCCTAGTGATTATGAAAATATCTCGGTTTTAAAAGATGCTGCAGCGGCAGCTATCTACGGTTCACAGGGGGCAAATGGTGTTATTGTCTTAACTACAAAAAGTGGAAAATCTGGAAAGCCTGTTATTACATTAAGCTCGCGTATGGGATTTTCTGAAAAAATCAAAGACATTAATTTTCGGATGATGAATTCGGCAGAAAAAATTGATTATGAGAATAAGATGGTTGGTTTGGGAATCCCCGGATATAAACAATGGAGTAATGAAGCAACCAGTGCTGCACTCGCATTAGACCATAATTGGCAGCGGGATATATTAAGAACTTCATTTATTGAATCGTACCAGCTAGGGATTAGAGGTGGTAATGATAAATCTAAATATACAATCTCATTAGGATATGATTCAGACAATGGAATTGTTCAAAATATTCATGCCTACAAAAGATATACTGGGAGGATGAAATATGAAGCTAATCCCACCGATAGATTAAGCTTTGGTGCATCAATGGGGGTTAATTACAGTGCATCCCAAGAAATAAGAGATCGAAATAATACTCAAAATCCATTTAGGGCAATGTATGATTATAATAGCTTTGAGCCGGTTTATAGAGCCGATGGAAGCTATAATCCTACCCGCCAGGGATTTCCAATACTAGAAGCTCTTAAGAATAACCCTGAAAATATCAATTCATTGATTTTTGACGGAAATATATTTGCTCAGTATAAAATTGCTGAAGGATTGAATTTTAAAAGTCAATTAGGTGGCTATTTTAATAATATCAGAAGAACATCAAAGGTTTTACGGGGCTCTTTTCTCGATAATATATTAGGGATTAATGGAAGTGTTGTTGAACAAAATCAAAATCGTTTCAGATATACTAATTCTAATACGCTTAATTACGTTAAGTCATTTGGTGAACATAATTTTGACTTACTGGGACTAGTTGAATACACTGAATTTAGAAATGATTATATAAGCGGTACAGGGAGAAACTTTTCATCTCCTTCTTTAAGTGAATTAGGGAATGCTTCTACACCCTTTGCAGTAGCAGGCTATGATGAACTATTTAGGACATTTTCTTATGGAGCTTTTCTTACCTATGATTATGCAAAAAAATATATTGTAACGGCTTCTGTCAGACAGGATAAAGATTCAAGATTTGGAAGAAATAATGTTAAATCTGAGCCATTTTGGTCTTTAAGTGGAGCATGGAATGTTACAAATGAGAGTTTTTTGAAAAACAACAATATTTTATCTCTTTTAAAACTGAGAGCATCAATTGGGACTAGAGGCTACAACAATATTGGACTTAATTTAAATAACGTTTTAATGTCCGGTGGTGTTTATGGAAATTTTCCTACCATAACTACAAATGCTAATTATGGTAATCCCGACCTAAAATGGGAAGTTACTAAATCACAAAATTATGGAGCTGAATTTGGGTTTTTAAAGAATAGAATAAGAGGAACCGTAGACTATTTTATTGACCAGAAGAAGGATTTTATTTTATCTGTTCCTAATTTCAGTTCTGAAGGAGGGGCTTATTCCACAAATATAAACGCAGGAAACCTTTCTAATAAAGGTTTAGAGATTAGCTTATCTGCAGATGTTATAAAATCTAGTGGATTTCTGTGGAGTTTAAGAGCAAATACAAGCATAATGAGCTATAAGCTTAATAAATTAAGAGATGGTGAAACTGAAAGAATTTATGGAATCAATATTCTAAGGGAAGGATATGAGCCATTTTCATTTTTTCTGGTAAGGAGTGCCGGAATCAATTCTGCAAACGGAAACGAAATATATTACACTAAAGATGGGGGCACCACAGAAGTTTACAATTCTAATGATGCGGTACTAATCGAAAATAAATCTCCACTTCCTAAGTTTTACGGAGGATTTGGTACAAGTTTATCTTATAAGAGCTTTGATTTACAGGCTGATTTTACTTTTAAATCTGGAAATTATACATATAATTATATGGCTCTTAATATGTTAAATTATAGTAATGGTACTACAAGCAATATGAGGGTTGATGCAGCGAACTATTGGACAGCTCCTGGACAAACAAATGTATTGCCAAGACCGAATAATACAACTAATGCTCCTGGTGGTATTACAGGTTTGCAGGCGACCGACCGTTTCTTACAAGATGCTTCATACATCAGATTAAGAAATGTGAGTATTGGATATACATTCGATAAAAGGGCAATTGGTGAGTCATTACCAGTCAATAAGATACGATTATCATTAACAGGACAGAATCTTGCTACTTGGACAAAATTTCAAGGAGATCCTGAAGTGTCAGTAGGTTCAGGTGAAAATCAGACTGGTGCCGGACAGACATTCATCAATGGGGCATTTGCTTTGTATAGCTATCCTGCTGTAAAAACATTTTTATTTGGAATTGAAATAGAATTTTAAACAATTGAAACATGAAAAAGTTACTAAATATATCAATAATATCTCTCCTGTCATTTTTTACTATTCAATGTAGTGATGATAGATTTAATGTACTTCCCAATAATCAGGATACTCCGGAAACCATTTTCACTTCTGAATCTAATTACAGAGTAGTAGTTGACGGTGCATATGATGCTTTTAAAAGTCCTACATATTATAATGGAGATACTGGAAGTTCAATTATACTTGGGGATGTATTAGCTGATAATCTTATATTAAATACAGAAGGCAGACAAACGAATAAGGCAGCCTATGAATGGTCTTACACTCCACAATCAACAGCTGTTACTGCACTTTACGGATCAGCCTATAATGTAATTTCTAAAGCTAATCTTGTTCTGGACAATTTAAATAAAGTTCCTTATAGTAATTACATGAGAAACATAGAAGGCGAGGCTAAAGCGATTAGAGCAATTGCACACTTCGATCTGGTACGGGCGTATGCAAAAATTCCCACACAAAGTTCTGATGCATCTTCTTCTATGGGAATTGCCTATGTAACGACCTTTAATCCTGCTATGAAACCAGCAAGGGATGCCTCAGTAAGTATGACATATGATAAGATTATAGCTGATTTAGAAGACGCTTTAAATAAAATTAATACTACCAATGGAGGGGTTGGGAGACTTAATAAAACATCCGTTTTAGGGTTTTTATCTCGTATATACTTATATAGGGGTAATTACAGTAAGGCTATTGAATACGGAGAGCAATGCATAGCAGCGTCTCCATCTGTAGGAATGAGAAGTAGTTTTGTAAATGTTTGGAGGGATGCATCTGATGATGGAGAATTGTTCACCATTTTAAATTCTAATATATCTGCGGATAATGTTACGGTAGGAGTAGCTTATAATCAGGAAGTGTCGGGAATAAGATCGGAGTATAACGTAAATTATGATTTATTTACAAAGTACACAGATAATGATATTCGGAAAACAGCCTATGTTGTTACTGCTAATTTTGGAACGACACCATATAATCATGTTATCAAGTATAGAACAAGAGCGAATTCAACAGTAAGACAGGTTGTAGATATTAAGTTTTTGAGATCTTCGGAAGTGTATTTGAATGTCGCAGAAGCTTACATGAAATCTCCGACACCAAATCCTGCTCTGGCTCTTACATTGCTTAATAAATTAAGGGAGCAAAGATATGAAACATTTATTCCGGGTACTGAAACAGGGAATGATTTGTTAAATGCTATTTACAAGGAGAGAAGGTTGGAACTCGCTTTTGAAAATGATAGGTTCTGGACTATAAAGAGATTAGGGCAGGCGGTTGTACGATCAGATTACGGTTCAGCAGCCAATGGTAGTGGGACAGATGCTCCAACGGGAGCTTTGAAAACTTTACCGGTAAATAGTCACAGATTTGTATTGCCAATTCCACAAGAAGCAATTAATCTTAATCCAAACCTCAAACAGAATCAAGGATATTAATCTTCTATCAATAAATAAAAGCCAAGCTTCAAGCATGGCTTTTATTATCTGTAACCCAATCCATCCTTTAAAAGTTCTGGCCATTCCGCCAACCTGGAGTAAACTTTTGATAATATTGACTTTTATTGCGATATATTAAATTAACAAAAGTTTAAATATTTAAAGCTGTGAAAAAATCATGTTTTATTTTCTTAAAAAAAAGTTAAATTCGCACATTCTATTTTATTGAAATTCAGAGCTAATTATTTTGAAAATCAATGCCAAAATTAATCTATTAAAACAATTTATTTATAGTTATTATGATGACAAGACTTTTATTCATTTTATTTGTTTCCATATTTAGCATAGGACGTGCACAGGCATTTACTAGCTTTACAACAGCAGGTACACAGGCACAATATGTACCCGTGTCTTTTAAGATACCAGTTACAGGAGGGGGTAACAAAACTTTTTTTATATCGAGACCATACATCCATGAAGGAAGAGACTGGTTAGCCCACGGTATTGTTTCAATAACAGGTATAGGTACAGGATGGGGGTCAAATGGCCATGGACTTAGGATTGATAATTTTTCTTCTGGATATGAAACTACGGCAGGAGGTAATTCTAAAGTAATAGGTTTTGTTGGAAGAGTTCTTTCAGCGAGCGCAACCAATGATATTATTGTTTATCTAAGAGGGGGTACTATTTATTATACAGACGGTACTGTAGGAACCAACACAGGATCTTATCAAGACGCAGCAGGTTTAAACCTGGCTACAGTATCAATCAATGATGCTATGTATAATCTTCCGAAGGGAATCTATTATGGTAGTTCTGATATTAATGCAAAGACATCAAACTTCGCTGTAATTGATAATGGAAATATGGGACTAGGTGTGAGCAACCCTACTAATAAGCTTGATGTAAATGGGATGATCCATGCCAAAGAGGTTAAAGTGGATTTGCAAAACTGGCCAGATTATGTTTTTGAAAATACATATAAATTAAACTCATTAGAAGAAATTGAAAAACATATTAAAGATAAAGGCCATTTACCAAATATTCCTTCTGCTAAAGAAGTTATAGAAAATGGAATCAACCTTGGAGAAATGGATCGCAAACTTCTTGAGAAAATTGAAGAACTTACTCTTTATTCAATAGAACAAAATAAAAAAATAAAGACTCTTCAGAAAGAAAATGAAGCTTTGCAACGACAATCTTTGAAGATTGAAAAGTTGGAAAAGCAATTAGAAAAACTTCTGTCAGAAAGAAGATAATTTTATTTAATCTAGGGCTTATTTCAAGTTCTAGATTTTTTTATTAAACAAATAACTCGTTTTATATGAAAAGAAAACTACTTTCCTTATTTTCTTTGTTGATTGGTGTTTTCGGGTTCTCACAAACCGAAGTCTACTTCAAGTATGACGAAGCAGGAAACCAGAGATACAGAGGTACAGATGTGAATGGTAAAAAGGCCCCTGAGGACTTCAAGAACGTGGCCAAGAGCGAAGAAAAACCTAAAGCTGAAGAGGTAAAGACAATCGCTGAGAT
>NZ_JAAOIZ010000002.1 GCF_013184525.1 Chryseobacterium sp. LAM-KRS1 | reverse complement strand
GATTCTTTCATCATTGGTACTTTCCCTCTGTTCGGTGTTGGGCTATTCCCAGACCATACTCTATCAGCAGGAAAGTACATCAAGAACAGTACAGGATCCGCAAACCGTGGTCTTGGCTCCAGGGTTTAAAACAACTTCAAGTACTTCAAATCCTTTTGTGGCAAAGATCGGGCCTTCTACTGAAAATCCAGGTGGTGGACCTACAGATTCTAATGCGGGAACTACAAACCCATCAGGCACAACAGAAACAACAGAAAATAGATTTCATGATACAAAGGGAAATATAGACGTTAATGGTGCTGGGCAACTTCAATATACTTTACCGATCGCTTTACCACCAGGGGTTAAAAATGTTGCTCCTCAGTTAAATCTCCTTTATACAAGTAGTTCAGCAAATGGAATTGCTGGATATGGTTGGGGACTTACGGGAATTACATCCATTTCGAGAATAGGTAAGAATATTGAAAAGGATGGTAAAGTTGAAGGTGTAAAACTCGATTATTCGGACTACTATAGTTTCAATGGACAAAGATTAATTTTAAAATCCGGAGAATATGGAAAAGATGGAGCTGAATATGTTACTGAGAAATATTCCAATATTAAAATAAAGTCTTTCGGAAGTTATAACAGCACCGGTATTCCGCCTACTTATAACGTCTCTGGTCCAAAATATTTTGAAGTCACTTTTGAAGACGGATCACAGGCTTGGTACGGTAAAGATATTGGATTTAACGTAGATAATCCTGCTACGACATTTTTGGATTATAATATAATAAAATGGCAAGATGCACAGGGAAATTCTATTAACTATAAATATAATCAAGAAAATAATGTAGCTGTTTTGACATCTATAACATGGGGAGGTAATCAATTGATTAACAAAGCAGATTTTAATGAAGTTATATTAAATTATATTACAAGAGATGTCGCTGAGGAATCTTATATAAATGGAGCACGTTTTGTTCAAAATAAATTACTAAAAGAGATTATTGTAAAAACAAACGGTAAGCAATTCAAAAGATATAGTATTGATTATGAAAATAACTCTACAAAATATCAATTTGTAAAAAAGATAACTGAATTTAATTCTAAAGATCTTCCAGCAAATCCAGTTGTTTTTAATAATGAAAATAGTCCAGTTGGAACAAATGTAATTAATTCAAATTCAAGATATGATGATATTTATGGAGACAATATAATTACTGGAGATTTCAATGGGGATGGTAAACTAGATTTCTTAAAAGGAACTACATTAATGCTAGGAAGATTAGATGGGAGTAATAATTTTATTAATATCTCTTACGAAGGAGAATTTTTATCTGTAATTAATACACCCAAAAATAATGTCCTTTTAGATAGGCAATCATTTGCAACATATGTGTATGATTATTTAAATAAAAAAATCACAATAAATTATTATGCTTTAAATCCAAGCAACATACTTGAAAAGTATAATTCCTTTGTATTAGATAATATACCTCAAAGTATATTTGCCGAAGCGCCATGCATCCCTGCATATAATCAAAATATGTGTAATTCGGGATTTTCTGTTGGTATGGTAGGAAAAGAAGGAGATTTTAATGGAGATGGAATTTCCGAACTCTTACTTCGAGTGGAAGGAGCAACACAATGTGATTGTGAAGATTATTATGGATCCAATCAAACACGTACCAGTACCAGTAGCGGAGAGGCTTATTTTTATGTTGATACCAAGACCAATTTTAATAAATTATCTGCTTACGATTCTTCACTATATACTATTGGAGACTTCGATGGAGATGGAAAATCGGATCTAATAAATTTATCCAATGGAAGTAACATTTACTCCTTTAACGAAACATCAAAAGATTTCGAACTAAAGGTACAGTCTTCTATTCAAATTCAATCTGACGGAAGACAGTTTGGTGACTTTAATGGTGATGGTAAAATGGATATCTTAGCTCCTGTAGGAGTTGACTCTTCGGATTGGAAAATGTATGTTTCAACGGGAAAAGGTTTTAAGGAATTTTACTATTCTAATTTGTATTTATACAAGCCTACACAACAAGGAGCTCCAAGAAAAAATAGGAGTACTTTAAGAACATATTCTACATCTGACTTGAATAAAGATGGAAAAAGTGACTTAATGATCTTTGAATCACAGGTTTGGTTTAGGGATGGATGGACTGATTGGAATAATCCTGATTCAAGTTACGGTTTTAATTATTTAAGAAATGATGGAGTAGATATTAATGGTAAACCAATATTTTCAAATGCCTATAATATTACTCCTGTTGAATTAAATATAGAGAGCGAAACATTAAATTATTCAATGTATGGTGAGCATTATATGCCTTTATTTGGTTCTTACCGTATTGCTCAAATGAATACAGAATTTGTAATTATACATAAGACAAAGCTGATTACATGGGATTTAGGAGGAAGACTTAATGTTGCTTCAAAAATTCAATCGATAGCTCAGGGAGGAATACAAACGAATATAGAATACTCTAATTTAGTCAATGGTATTATTTATAAATCTTACTACAGTACAAATCCCATATCCTATCCTTATGCAAATATTTTAGAAAATATTAACTATAATGTGGTCTCTAAGCTGATTCAGGGAGGAAGAATTCAGGAATTCAGATATCGAGACTTAATTGGTAATTTAGCTGGTAAAGGAATGATCGGTTTTAGACAAGTTGCCAGATCTACATTCTTTGCTAATGGATTTGAGAATACTAAAATATGGAGTGGTTCTGAAATAAACCCAAGTAATGAAGGGTTGCCATTTAAGGATTGGAGTATAAGAACTACGGACGAATCGAAAATATTCCCTACTGATATCTCATTAACAAATACCCAATTATTATCATTTAAACAGTACGATTATAAGATAGATAAATTGTTAAATGGGGCTGTTATTACAACTGTTGCAGATGTGGATAAACCTAAAATTGTTACTGCAATAAATCCCTATATTACAATAAGTAAGGATTTCTTAAAGAATATAAAAACAGTGCATACTGTTGAAACTTACAATGACCTATATTTTCCGACAAAATCTACAGATAATGTAAATAATGGTTTTGCTATTTCAACTTCTGAAATAGAATATTATCCCTCTAATTTATCTTCTGGAAGTAATTACAGTATCGGTAAGCCTAAGACGAAAATATCAACAGTAAAGGCATATGGTGATATCAAATCTGTAAAAGAAGAATATGTTTATGAAAATAATCTTCTAAAAACCCTAAAAACTTGGAGTCGAGACAACACGGGATATTTTCAAGAAACCTATAATTATGATGGGTTTGGTAATGTTATTCAAAAAGTTATTAATAGTAGTGCAGATTCTCAAACCCGAACTACAAAATCTGAATATGATAGCAAGGGTAGATTTAGTATTAAAAATACTAATAATCTTGGGTTAGAAACTAATATTACTTATAATGACTGGGGGCAAATTCTTACCCAAACAGATCCTTTAGGAAATACCATTACTAATACTTATGATAACTGGGGAAAATTGCTTACAACAAAAAATAATCTTGAAGGAACAACAACCTACACTTATGAATTGACTTATGGGATTTCTATACCTCCGACTCCCACTCCAGTTTCAGGGACTAAAGTAACAAAATATTCACCTAATGGAAATCAGTCTATTACGTACACTAATTTATTAGGTCAGACTATTATAAGCTCATCAAAAGCTTTTGGGCAAGGTCAGTTTGTTTCAGTAGATACTTTATTTGATGAATTAGGTAGAAAGGCAAGTGAAAGTGAACCCTATTTTAGTACTCAAGGTGCAACTTTATGGAATACTTTTACGTATGATGATTCTGTATTTCCTGCTAAAGTAACAGTAACCTCATTCAATGGTAAACAAACGGAAACTACAATTTCGGGTTTAACAACCATCGAAAAAGAGTTAAATGGTTATCAAAGGACTACAATAAAGGTAACAGATGCTTTAGAAAATGTGATTTCAAGTACCGATAAAGGAGGAACAATTAATTTCTCATATAATGCTGCAGGAGAACAAACGCAAGCAAAGTATGCTGAAAATATTGTAACAACAAAATATGATGCCTGGGGAAGAAAATCCGAATTCAATGATCCTTCTAACGGAACTTACAAATATGAGTATGATGTCTTTGGACAGCTAAAGAAAACCATTAGCCCGAAAGGAACTAAGGAATTTACATATAATAATCTTGGACAGCTTATTACACAAAAAGAAATATCTACTGCAGATGCTGGTCAGTCTACTAATAAAATGATTTCTTTCACTTATGATGATAAAGGAAGGGTAATTTCTAAAAGTGGAACATCTAAAGGAAAAGCTTATAGTTCAAATGTTCTTTATGACCCTCAGGGAAGATTATTGTCTGCATCCGAAAACAGTAATGGTAGGTACTTTATGCAGAAAGGATTAACCTATGACGACAAAGGAAGAGTTGTTTCTTATGAAAAGAGCCTTTATTCCTCTGGAGTTCTTACCAAGGTGCAGATACAAAATATGTACAATGCCTGGAATGGGGAACTTTATCAGGTTAAGGATGTGAATTCGGGGAAAATTTTATGGGAATTAAAAAGCGCTAATGCAAAAGGACAGGTATTAACTGCTAAGTTAGGTGCTGCGGATGTAAGTAACACATATGGTACTAATGGATTCCTTACCAATATCAATCATTCGTCACAGATAAAGCCAGGAATTCTGCAAATCTCATATTCTTTTGATGCTATTAAGAATGAACTTAAAAGCAGGACAACAGGAGGCGACTTTAATATAATTGAAACCTTTGATTATGATGATAATAACCGTTTGATCAATTGGACAGATCCTGTTAACGGTGTTAAACCACAAACTAGCAGAAATGTTTATGATATTAAAGGACGAATTTTAGAGAATGATCAGGTAGGAACCATTAAGTATGGGAATTCTTCCAAGATTTATCAACCAACAGGAATGACTCTTAATGCAACAGGAACTCAAAACTATAATAATGATCTTGTCCAAAGTATTAACTACAATGAAAATAATGATCCTGTATTTATAGATGGTGAAAAAGGGGATGTAGCTTTCCAATACGGACTGACAAGTATGAGACAAAGAGTTACCTATGGTGGAAACTTTAACGCAGATATGGATGGCAGGTTTACCAAATTCTATAATGAAGATGGAAGTTTTGAAATACAAGTGGATAATACTAACGGGAAAGAGAAGCACGTTCTTTATATTGCAGGGACTCCCTATGAAAGCAATATTATTTATGTTAAGAGTTATGAAGAATCGACAGGTTCCTACAAATTTTTACATAAGGATTATTTAGGAAGTATCCTGGCCATTAGTGATGAAGCTGGAAATAAATTGGAACAGAGACATTTTGATGCCTGGGGTAATATAACCCACTTCAAGAAAGCAACTAAACAAACATTGACAGATCGTGATCTTATCAATAGTTTTATTGCAAGCGGTGGGCTATTAGTAGACAGAGGGTATACTAGTCATGAGTATTTTCCGGAGGTGGGAATTGTCCACATGAATGGAAGATTGTATGATCCATTACTAAGAAGATTTTTAAATGCTGATGAGAATATTCAAGATCCAACAAATACCCAAAACTATAATAAATATGGGTATGTATTAAATAATCCACTATTATTTAATGATCCAAGTGGAGAAAGCTTTGGTTTGGCAGAATCGTTTATAATTGCTGCTGCAGTAGCTATATTTACTTCGGTTGCTACAGATTATTATTTAAACAGGCCCATCAACTTTGGTAGCATGTTTCAATCCGTAATAATGGCTACTATTTCTGCAGCTGCAACTTTTGGAGTCGGATCAATATTTATTAACTCTTGTGGTGAAGCCACAAAAATAGCAACATCATTAGGGAAAGTAGGAACTGTTATAGCAAGGGCTGGCGCGCATGCCATTACACAAGGTGCACTATCTTTTGTGCAGGGTGGAAATTTCTTAAGTGGTGCACTAAGTGGAGTATTTGCAAGTGTTTCTAATGATTTGTTAGATTTTGCAATAAAAAATGTAAATCCTAACAGTATACTAAATAACAAAGGGTTTGCCCTATTAAATGGTGCTGTAAGTGGAGGTGTAGGTTCTGTACTTGGGGGGGGGAACTTTTGGATGGGAGCTGGACAAGGACTTGTAGTTACTACATTTAATTATCTTGCCCATAAGATGAATGACCCTCTGAAAAGTCAGCTTAGAGATGAATTTAAAGGAACTGGAATGGAGGCGGGTGATAAAGCAACTTATGAGGATTATGTTACTCTTACCGAAAAACTTCCTACTTTAAAAAACTTAAGAAATAAAACTAAATCAGTTTTTTCTCGGAATGATACTTTAGTTGGCGCAGATGGTCAGCAAGTTGGAAACACAAATGTTATTGAAATTAATGGAACAACAATAGGTACAAAATTAGACTATGCCTACACATTGGGGCATGAAATGTTACACGTATTTGATTCTATTTATAATTATAATATTGTTATAAGTATTTTAGGAAAGACTACTTTAGGTTCACATGGATATGGCTTTTATAAAGAATACAGATCGTATACTTGGGAAATTGATATGGGAAATAATATTAATCTTAATGAACGTTTAAAGCCATATATTGTTCCAATGAACAAAGAGGGTGTTGCTAAAGTTTATAACAATTTGATAAAGTTAAAAAATTCAGTAATTAATCCTTAATATTCAATTTAGTATAAGAAATAATGAAAAAAATATTATTGCCCTTTTTCATATTTATATTTAGTTTTTTTTATTCTCAGATTAGAATTGAGCTAAACGTTATTGAAAATGATCAATCATTTATCAATGAAAAAAAATATAAACTTATTGTAAAGGTTATTAATGAGTCAGACCAAAAATATCTAGTGCCAATTGATACCACCGGTTTTAAAAATTATATGCCAGATGAAGTATGTTCTAACTTTAATTTGATTGAATTTTATCCAGACTTAGGACTGTTACCAATGTTTAAATATAATGATGTTTATTTAGAAGGTACAGGAATTAATTACGGACACGTTACGCTTATGGGTAAATATAATAGAAAGCTTAGGGTATTTAATAACAATAAAAAAAAGAAATTAGATAAATGGATAAAAGATAATAGACTTAAAGGGCTTAGTATTGAAAAGGTACAAATAAATAAATATTTAATGTCAAATTTAATATTACTTGATGGAAGACAAGAAATAATTTTTTCAAAATATTTTAATCCTATAAAATATAACTTAAATGAATTGTTTCCAAGTTCATATTCTTATCCAATTGAGAATAATAAGACTTATCAATTCTCTTTGCAAACTTGTATTAATGAAAGTATTTATAGTAATTTAACTATAATGCAAAAGAGTCAATTAAAAGATTATATATTTTTTTCTGGTAATATTGAAAGTAATATTGTGAATTTTAAAATGTCTTATAATTTTTAATGTTCTAAAATAAAGCGATATTATAAATAAAAAACAACTCAAATTTTGAGTTGTTTTTTATTTATAATAAAATAATAATTATTTTAGGTGTAAAGATTATTATATATCTAAATGTAACTATAAAAGTTTTATAAGAAATGTGTTGTTATTTAATAATAGTCTTATGTTCATAAAGAAATTTTTATCACTTATTACAAAGAATCTCCACCCACTCCCTAAAAAAAACCGACCACGCCGCAACCTCACTCCCTTTCTTTCCCATTCCCCAACCATGTCCTCCATTCTTAAACAAATGCATTTCAACAGGAACATTCACCTTCTTTAATGCATCATCCATTAATATACTATTCTCCACAGGAGAAATAGGATCATCAATTGCTTGTGCTAAAAAAGTTGGTGGTGTTTGACTATTCACCTGCCTTTCCACAGAGAATTCTATTTCCTCGGAAGTTGATGGATTTTTCCCAAGAATACTCTTAAAAGCATGGGTTTTATTATTGGGAGGAAGCATTGAAATAACCGGATAAATCAATCCTACAAAATCGGGTCTTGCAGATAGAGAATCTATATCGTCGACGGGTTTATAAAACATCTTATTAGGTTGCGTGGCAATCATTCCGGCTAAATGTCCACCGGCTGAGAACCCTAAGATGCCAATTTTATGAGGATCTATACCATAATTTTTGGCTGAACTTCTGATTATTCGCATAGCTCTTTGTGCATCTTCAAAAGGAACATCGATCGTTTTCCAACCTTCTTGTGGTAATCTATAAATAAGTTCAAACGCAGTTATCCCTTCTGACTGCAGCCATTTCGAAGTTGGTGTGCTTTCTTTTCCTAATTCGATGTGAGCATATCCGCCACCGCTAATAACTAAAATAGCTGTACCATTTGGGTTTTTAGGTCGATGAATAATTAACCTTGGATCAGAAACATGAGTGACAGATCCTTTATTAGTTATCATTTCTGCATTTCTACTACCCAGTTGATCAGGCATATTGCTTTTTACCCATAAGGAAATTTGCTCCAGATCGGATGAAATCTCAAACTTGTTTGTAGAAGTTTGGGAATTGTATTTACTACTTGAGAAAAGTAATATGGTCGCGAAGGCGAATAGTCGTTTCATGTCATATTTCTAAAAGAAATAAGATTTTTATTCAAAGAATATAACCTTATTCTGATAAGTCTTTGGGGTTACTCCCACAAGTTGTTTGAATACTCTTGTAAAATAATTTGTATCTGAAAAACCCGTTTGATAAGCGGTTTCTTTAATGCTATTCTGAGTAGCCAATAATTCTTTAGCCCGGTTGATTCGCTCTTGTAAAATGAAATCATTGGGTGAAGTACCTAGTTCATCTTTAAACATTTTAAAGAAATTTGATTTGCTGACATAAGCAAGTTTAGCAATGCTGTCAATGGAAAGTTTCTGATGAAGATTTTTTTTGATATAATCGACGGCAAAACCTATTCTCGATTTATTTTTTGCGATATTCTTCTCTACCATACCTCTGGCCTGGGTCTGCATCAATCTTATCAAAAGTTCCTTCAGGGCAAAATCAGCCATGATGTCTTTTTGAGAATTATCATCCATAGCGATTCTCATGATATTGTTGGTAGCGGAAGCCAGAGATTTATTATTGAATAGAAAATACTCATCCAGCTGAATATTCCATTGAGAAGTTTCATCCACCTTTGGCAATGTGTAATTTAAATGGTTAAGCGAATCTTCTATAAAATCAGGATTAAGACTTAATGAAATACACTGTGATGGAGTTTCATCAGCCTCAGGAAAATCAATAATCATTGTTTCTCCTGGTGCTACCAGTATGCTCTCTCCTGGAAAATAATCAAAGTACCCTGTTTTATTTTCCAGTTTCATATGCTTTTTTCCTCTTAGCATAGCGGTAAACGCAATGGTATCAAAATGAAGTTTTACACCAAAAGCAGTTTTATGGGTTTCATAGATACTGAACTCACAATTGTTGAGATTGAATTTCGTTTGGTTTTCAACAAGGCTCATCAGCTGATTTTCTTTTTTCAGATCAGGAGTATTTAATAAAAACTTATTATCATTCATTTCTATACATTTTTAAAACCCATTCTATCAAATATAAGAAAATATAAAATCGAGGTATTGTTAAAAAAGTATAAAATTCCTGGCGAATACTATTTTGAAGTTTTTTTGTAGGATTATGCTATCTGTTCTTATTGGGGAAATGTAATTTGGCTTAACAGAAATTAAAAACAATACGATATGAGCACAATAACAGAACAAAAATCAGAAACTGTTTTACAGTGGCCTGATTTCAAAAGTAAATATGATAATTATATTAATGGTCAGTTTACACCTCCGGTGAACGGACAATATTTTGATGTAGTTTCTCCAGTTAACGGAAAAAACTTTACCCAAGCGGCTCATTCCTCCAAGGAAGATTTAGAATTAGCGGTAGACGCGGCTCACAAGGCATTTCAAACCTGGAAGGATACCTCTTCAACGGAACGAAGTATTATTTTAAACAAGATTGCAGACAGAATAGAGCAGAACCTTGAATACCTGGCAACAGTAGAAACTATCGACAACGGTAAAGCTGTGAGGGAAACCCTTGCTGCAGATTTACCTTTAGTAGTAGATCATTTCAGGTACTTCGCTTCTGTAGTCCGTGCAGAAGAAGGCTCTCACAATGAATTGGATAAAGATACCGTTTCTCTTATCGTACATGAACCCCTGGGAGTTATCGCACAAATCATTCCATGGAATTTTCCTTTATTAATGGCAATCTGGAAATTGGCCCCTGCATTGGCAGCTGGAAATTGCGTAGTATTAAAACCGGCAGAAAGTACTCCTGTTTCTATCATGGTTTTAATGGAAATAATCGGTGATTTGCTACCTGCCGGGGTAGTGAATATCGTAAACGGTTTCGGGGCAGAGCTTGGCCGGGCTTTGGTAACCAATCCTAAAGTTTCAAAAGCAGCTTTTACAGGCTCTACAGCTACAGGACGTCTGGTGATGCAGTATGCAACTGAAAATATCATTCCAGTTACCCTGGAACTTGGAGGTAAATCTCCGAATGTTTTCTTCAGTTCTGTAATGGATGCGGATGATGAGTTTTTAGATAAAGCTATTGAAGGTGCTGTTCTTTTTGCTCTTAATCAGGGAGAGATTTGTACTTGTCCTTCAAGGTTACTGGTTCAGGAAGATATTGCTGATGCTTTTATAGCAAAAGTCATTGAACGAGTAAAAGCGATTAAAGTGGGAAACCCTTTAGATAAAACCGTAATGATGGGTGCCCAGGCTTCCCAGATTCAGAAAGATAAAATATTGTCCTATATCAAATTAGGGAAAGAAGAAGGTGCTGAAGTTCTTGTGGGTGGTGATGTAAATAATGTCGGGGAAGGTTTAGAAGATGGATACTACATTCAACCCACAATTTTTAAAGGTAATAATAGAATGAGGATTTTCCAGGAAGAAATTTTCGGGCCTGTTTTAGCTTTTACCACTTTTAAAGATGAGGAAGAAGCAATAAAGATTGCTAATGATACGATTTATGGTCTTGGTGCAGGAGTATGGACAAGAGATGCACATCAATTGTATAATGTGCCCCGTAAGATCCAGGCAGGAAGAGTATGGGTCAATCAGTATCATTCTTATCCTGCAGGAGCACCTTTTGGAGGATACAAACAATCCGGAATTGGAAGGGAGAATCATAAAATGATGCTGGACCATTATCGCCAGACTAAAAATATGTTGATCTCTTACAACAAAAACAAATTAGGGTTCTTTTAATTTTTTTTAACATCAGGGCATGTCCGTTTGTTCCGTTATTTAAGCGGAGCAAAACGGCAGGCCTAATCTGACACTATCATGTTTCGTATCCGTTCCATAAGGCTCATTATTAATAAACTTATGAGGGAGAATTTTTTCGCCATCCTATGATTAATACTTAAGTTTAGGTAACCTGACATTTTTGTCAGGTTTTTTGAATAATCTAAGAGTAAATGATGATCTTTACTAACAATCTTACATGAAAAATTGGTAGTTTATTGCAGTATAAAAATCAACTTAAAAACCTACAGAAATGGAACCCCAAATATCCAGGTTATCTGCTACGGAAAAAGCGCTTGAAGTTATCTGGCAGCTAGAAGAAAAATATGGAGACCTGATGTTTTATCAGGCAGGCGGTTGTTGTGAAGGTACTCAGCCTCAATGTTTTGAAAAAGGAGGATTTTTTCCAAGAATGAATGATGCTATGATAGGTAAGATTAACAGACATGAATTTTGGATCGATCGCGATTTGTTTGAGTATTGGAAATATTCTCACTTTACATTAGATGTTGTAGATGGTTTCGGACCAGGTGGTTTTTCTCTGGAAACACCTTTAGGAAAAACATTTAAAGTACATTACAAGCTTTTTACTCCTGAAGAATACAAAAATCTGGAGCCGGTAAAGCGAAGTGAATAAATTTCGATTGATCTATAAAATCTGCAAAAGGGAAGAAATTAATTTTTGATATTCATTCATATTTAAACTGCTCAGACTTCTACTTTTACGAATCTATTGACAAACATCGCTGCGACAACATTTCCCACGGCATTTAAAACAGTAGCTAATGGATCTACCAGAGTCCCGATAATCATTACTGCAGGAATCGCTTCATGAGGTAATTTATATACGGAAATCATCAACAGTTCACCAATATAACCGCCATTAGGAATCCCTCCCTCAACAATACTTACAAATACTGTAATTCCCAAAGCTAAAATCAGATTGGAAGGTTCAAAAAAATCTTTTCCGATAATTAGAAATGCGACATAAATCTTGATGATTGAAGATATGGATGATCCGTTTTTATGTAAAGTAGTTCCAATCGGAATAACGAGATTCGCAATAGAACTTGGTATTCCGATCTTCGAAGCTGCTTGCAAATTTGCAGGCATTGTTGCAAAGCTACTGCAAGTACTTAGAGCAGTTAGCGTAGGATAGGGCGCATTCGTCCAGAAATCCTTGACCCCTTTTCGCCCGTTGGCCATGAAGGTATATAGTGTGAAAAATAAAAAGAAATAGATGGTTCCCACGATGTAGTAGATACCTAGTGGCTTTCCGTAAAAACCAAAAAGCTGTGGACCCACAGTAGCAACCTGA
Organism: Chryseobacterium sp. LAM-KRS1; assembly: GCF_013184525.1. GTDB lineage: Bacteria > Bacteroidota > Bacteroidia > Flavobacteriales > Weeksellaceae > Chryseobacterium > Chryseobacterium proteolyticum. The sequence continues at coordinate 795,567 of NZ_JAAOIZ010000002.1, read as the reverse complement.
TAGGCAAAATAAGCCCCGAGCCCGATCGGAGCAAGCTTCATAACCAGTAAAAGCAGCTCTTTCATGACCTCGTATCCTGAAGCAAGGAAAAGTCTGAATGGCTGGCCGGTTTCTCCGGTTTTTCTTGCCGCAAAACCTGTTAAAAAAGCAAATATTAGCAGGGCGAGCATATTCTTTCTGGAAAACAGCTCTGTGAATTCACCAACTGTAAAGAAACTTACAATCCTGTTTCCCCAGGTTTCATTGTCATTACCTTCAGAAATGATCTGTGAACTTCCTGAAATAGGAGACATAGGAAAAAGATAAACAGCAATAATGGTAAAAACAGCTGCTGTTAATATAAAAAATAGAAAGGTAAACGACATCATCGCAATGATCTTTCCAAATTTTGATTGTTGCTCTAAAGATGCTATAGAATTAGACACAGCAAAAAATACCAATGGAACAACGCTTACAAAAAGTAAATTAAGAAAAATGTCTCCAAGCGGTTTTATATAACCTACAAAATCGGGAGCAGTGATCCCGATAATACTTCCAACTATGATTCCCAAGAGTAAAAATAAAATTCCAGAGTAGTTTTTAAATACTTCTTTCATGTATTGCTTTTTACCAAAGATAGGCTTATTTTTAACATATTATTGTATAATTTTCAGGGTTAAATTTTTTAAATTTGAGTAAATAAACGTTTCTATGGCTTATATAGATTACTATAAAATTCTGGGGGTAGATAAAAAAGCATCGCAGGAAGATATCAAAAAAGCATACCGAAAGCTGGCTCGGAAATTACATCCCGATCTTAATCCCGATGACAAAGAGGCTGAGAGAAAATTCAAGGAACTGAATGAAGCGAATGAGGTTCTCAGTAATCCGGAAAACCGAAGCAAATATGATAAGTACGGAGAAAACTGGAAACATGGTGAGGAATATGAAAAGGCTCAACAGCAACAAAGACAATATCAAAATCAAGGGCAAGGTTACAGTGGTGGATTCTCCGGTGCAGATTTTGGAGAAGGAGAGGACTTTTCAGATTTTTTCCAGAGTATGTTTGGACAAGGCGGAGGTTTCGGAAGAAGCTCCCGAGGTAGTGCTTCCGGGAAATTTAAAGGACAGGATGTGCAGGCTGAGCTTAATTTACATCTTAGAGATGCTGCCAAAACACATCCCCAAACGTTTGAGATTAATGGCAAAAAAGTACGGATTACAATTCCCGCCGGAGTTTATGATGGTCAGCAGATCAAATTAAAGGGTCACGGAAACCCAGGTATCAATGGAGGTCCTTCGGGAGATTTGTACATTACATTTAATATCTCACCTGATCCTGATTTTGAGAGGGTAGGAGATGATCTTAAAACGAAGGTTACTGTAGATCTTTATACAGCTGTTTTGGGTGGTGATGTAAAAGTAAATACCCTGGACGGAAGCGTTAATTTAAAGGTTAAACCTGAGACTCAAAGTGGATTAACGGTGAGGTTGAAAGGAAAAGGGTTTCCCGTATATAAAAAAGAAGGTCAATTTGGGGACCTGTTCGTAACATATGAAGTGAAGCTGCCAACAAACCTTACTGAGAAACAAAAAGAACTTTTTGAACAACTTAAAAATTCTTAGATCATGGAAGAGAGAATATCACGGGAAGAACTCGTAAAAATATATAATATAGAAATTACTTTCTTTGATGAGCTGGTAGACTGCGGCTTACTTGAGGTACAGACTGAAAATGATGTGCGCTATTTGATGTATGAAGATTTACCTGCTTTTGAAAGATTCACGAATTGGCATTATGATCTGGAAATAAACCTTCCTGGTTTAGAAGTTATTAATGATATGCTTCAGAAAATGACTGATCTTAAGCAAAAAAATAGAGACCTACTGGCCAAACTTTCTGCAATAAGTGATCGATATGAGGATATTTAATTTAGTTTTGCAATCTGTAAACAAATTAAATTTTTTATACAATGGGTGACGAGAAAGTGATCAAGCTACATGTAAACAGAAAAGATTTTGAAGAGATCTACTTTAAAGGAAACCAGGGAAGTTTGTTTTTCTCATCGGAGACCAGAAGTAAAACCATTATCACTATTGTTGTCGCTCTGATTTTTCTGATTACATTTTCCTTAAAAGAAAATTTAAGTAAAGAAAGCTTTGGAATTCTATATTTTATAAGTTTTGTTTTTCTTCTTTGTGCTGTATATCTTTCGGTAAGCATCAATAAGGTGTCCAGATGGAAAAAACAGGTCAAAAGATATCTGAAATCACTTGAGAATGCGGGTATTTATGAGATAAGATTCAATAATGAAACTTTCAATGTTAATCTTAATGAGCAGCATGAACTCAGCAGGTGGAGTGAATTTGTAACTGCAGAAACCCATGAAGACTATATTTCGATGGAAGGTAAATACAATTATATGTTTCCTGCAAAGTCAATGAGTGAACAGGATTACAGCGTATTGAAACAAGTAATAAAGAAAAATATTAAATAAAAAAATCAGAGCAGATCGCTCTGATTTTTTTATTTGCCTTTTAGTCTAGCCAGCCCATTTCCTTCATCCATTCATCATTGTAGATTTTACCTACATATCTTGAACCATGGTCATGGAGTAAAACAACAATCACGTCATCTTTGGTAAACTGATCTTTCATTTGTACCAATGCTGATATAGCACTTCCTGCTGAATATCCACAGAAAATTCCTTCTTCTTTTGCAAGCTTTCTTGCATAAATGGCACCATCTTTATCCGTTACTTTTTCAAAATGATCGATAACCGACATATCATAATTTTCAGGAATAATATCTTCTCCAATTCCTTCAGTAATGTAGGTATATGCGTGATCATAGTGAAGTTCACCGGTCTCATGGAATTCTTTTAAAATAGAACCATAAGTATCAACACCAATTACTTTTATATTTTCATTTTTTTCTTTGAAGAACGTTCCACATCCTGTAATGGTGCCTCCTGTTCCGGCTCCGACTACAAAATGAGTAAGTTTTCCTTCTGTTTGTTCCCAGATTTCAGGAGCAGTAGATTCATAATGTGCTGCTCGGTTGGATAAATTATCATATTGATTCACATACCATCCGTTTTCAGTTTCTTTGGCTAATCTTTTTGAAACCGAATAATAAGAACGAGGGTCCGTAGGCTTCACATCTGTAGGACAAACAATAACTTCTGCTCCTACAGCACGTAAAATATCACATTTTTCTTTAGATTGTTTGGAATTGGTTACAAAAATACATTTGTACCCCTTGATGATAGCGGCAAGAGCCAATCCCATTCCTGTATTTCCGGAAGTTCCCTCAATGATTGTTCCGCCCGGTTTTAATCTGCCATCTTTTTCGGCATCTTCGATCATTTTAACGGCCATTCTGTCTTTTACGGAATTTCCCGGGTTGAAAGTTTCTACTTTGGCTAAAACTAATGCAGGGAAATCCTCGCCCAAAACTTTGTTAAGTTTTACTAATGGAGTATTTCCGATAGTTTCAAGAATATTTTTTGCGTATTTCATACATAATTTATAAGCCTTGCAAAGATACAGCTTTAAAATTATTTATGAAGTTTGGCCACACGTAAAATGAACTATTAACAGATAAAGTATATTACCTCAATTGGGAAGAATAAACGATCTGAAATTAATTGTATTTGATCGCTTTAACCGGTGAAATCTTGCTGATCAGATAACTTGGAACGATCAATGCCAGTGCCGATATAATTAAAATTCCTACAGAAATTGATATAATAGCAATAGGGTTAAGGTCTACGGGAACTGTACTTACATAATAATTTTCAGGATTCAGCTTTATAATTCCAAAAAACTTCTGTAAAAGTAAGAGACCAAGTCCTATAATATTTCCGTATAAAAGCCCCGGAACCATTATTATTAGAGTATAATTAATGAATGTAGCCCTGATCTGGGAATTGCTAGCTCCTAAGGTTTTTAAGAGACCGATTGAATTGGTTCTTTCAATGATAAGGATCAAAAGAACCATGATGATATTAATGATGACAACAATAAGCATGATAATAATGATCAATGCAATATTGGTATCAAAAATGCTGATCCAGTCTGTAATCTGTGGGAATTTTTCTGTCGCTTTTTCCGCGTAATTTTTATAGCCGATAAGCTTTTCAATTTCCGGGAAATCACTATCGATATCATTTACATTTTTAAAGAAGATATCCAGACCACCAATGTCATCCGGTTTCATATCCTGAATTTTTCTCACATGGTTGATTCCACCGATCACAAATTGTTCATCAATCATTTTGATGTCCGTTCGGTAAATTCCCACAACTTCAAATTTTCGATAAATAGGTTTCTGATCCGCCTTTGAAAATATGGTAACAATACTGTCTTTCACTTTTAAATGAAGGTCATTCGCGATCTTTTGTGAAATAGTTACCCCATGGTTATAGCCGACCTCCGTTACTTTGGGTGTTGTGCCGGCAACGAGAAATTTTTTAAAACGGGCACTGTCAAAGTCCTTGCCTACACCTTTGAAAATAATGCCTGCAAAATTATGCTCATTCCGCATAATTCCTGTAACCATAGCATATTTCTGAACACTTTCAACATCCGGAAGTGCTTTTATTTTCTGAATATTTAAACCCTGCTTATCAAGTACAGAAGTATTGTATGAAGAATTAGATCGTGTGGACTTTACGGTAATATGTCCGCTGAAATCTGCCAGTCTTTCTTTAATAGCTTTTTTTGAGCCAAATCCTGTAGATACGGTAATCAATGATACAATGATTCCTAAAGCTACAGAAAGCCTGCCTATGAAGATGATAACCCTTGAAAGATTATTTTTGTTATCTTTGGAAAACGCTATTTTTCTAGAGAAATATAAAGGAAAGTTCAAGCTTATGAATTTAGATTTCAAAATTAAAAATTTACTTCTTATTTGCCTAATTTTTTTAGGAGTATTCAATCAATATTATTCTCAGAATCAAACAAAAGATGGTTTTAAGACCGGTGCCGACCAGCCGGAAGTTTATTTACCGCTGCTAAAGGGAAAAACAATTGGTATTGTTACCAACCAAACGGGTTTGATGAAAGATCGTACTCACCTGGTCGATTTTTTAGTAAAAAACGGGATTAAGATAAAAGCTATTTTTGCCCCTGAGCATGGCTTTAGGGGAAATGCTGATGCTGGTGAAACTGTTAAAAATGGAGTAGACTCAAAAACAGGTGTGCCTATTGTTTCTTTATATGGAAGTAATAAAAAGCCGAAACCTGAACAGTTAAAAGGAATTGATATTGTAGTGTTTGATATTCAGGATGTCGGCGTCAGATTCTATACTTATATTTCAACGTTAAGCTACCTTATGGAGGCCGGAGCCGAAAATAATGTTGAGATAATGGTATTGGACAGGCCTAATCCTCACGATGGATATATTGATGGACCTGTTTTAAAAAAGAAATGGGCTAGTTTTGTGGGAATGCATGAAGTTCCGGTTGTCTATGGTTTAACCATTGGTGAGTATGGAAAAATGGTCAACGGTGAAAAATGGCTGAAGAATGGAATGGAGGCAAAATATATTTTGGTTCCTATGAAGAATTATCATAAAAAGCTGCGATATGCTATTTCTGATAAGCCATCTCCCAACTTACCTAATGATAAAGCAATAAATTTATATCCGAGTTTATGTTTTTTTGAAGGAACACAGGTTTCTGTAGGAAGAGGTACAGATACTCCCTTTCAGGTATATGGTTCTCCCTGGACAAAAAGTCTTCCTTACCAGTTTACTCCAAAGCCTAATTTCGGGGCAAAAGATCCATTCCTGAACGGGCAATTATGTTATGGAGAAAATTTATCTGAGTATCCGAATGATTTGAGGGAACTTAATCTGGAATGGGTGATCAAAGCTTATAAAAATTATAAGAATCCTCAGCAGGATTTCTTTCTTAAAAACTTATGGTTCGATACTTTATCCGGAACTGATGAATTAAGAAAACAAATTATTGCCGGTAAATCAATACAAGAAATAAAGGCTTCGTGGAAGTCAGATTTAGAAAAGTTTGAGAAAATCAGATCTAAATACGTGGTGTACGAAAACTAATCGAAATCTTGTGGTGGGTTTTTGTCATTTTTACCTTTATTAAGGATAAAAAGCCCCATTGTTAAGCCTATTACTCCTGCTGAAGCGGTCATTATTGCCCTTTGTAATTTGTCTGGGGCATCATTTCCAATGTAATTCATTAAAAAAAGGATAACAAAGGTGATAACCAATATAATAATGTGATTTTTTCCAAATAGTTTCATCGTGTTATTTTATTTTGTAAGAAATCATTATGCCGCCTCTATATGGTAATATTTCACCACTTTTATTAAATCCGGTAGCTACATCATAGCGTTTTCCTGTGGTGCGGTCATAGCCCTTATAAAAATCCTGAGAGGTTCCAACAGTTGCATAAACATCCAGATTCCAGTTTTCTGAAAGCTGAAACTGGTAACCCGCAGTAACTCCAATGATCAGTGAAACTCCTTTTTGATACAGATTGGACTTTTTGTATTTTTCGCCTCTGTCATTGGTGTATGTGCCGGAACCCCAGTAATTCCATTTTTGCAATACAAAAGAAGATGCTGCAAGGTTGGCACCCACATACCAGTGTTTGAAAGCTTCATCAAAATAATATCTACCCTCTAAGGAAACAGAATAATACTGAAATTCATGTCCGGCGAAAGATTTCCATGGAGAAACAAATACATCACCCTGTAAAGTATATTTTTTACTAAGCTGATATTCTAATCCTCCGTTTAGAACTCCTATTGGAAGAAAAAGGGCATTGCCTTTTACGTATAAACTTTTCCCCCTTTCTGTAGCCTGTTCTTGTTCCTGGGCGTTCAAATTTCCTAGTGAAAACAGACTCATAAAACTTACCAACAATTTATATTTCATTCTGAAGTTTATTTGATTTGTTTAAGCAATCCTTCAGCCAAAGTTGCGTCTTTATTGGATTGAACAGCCATATTTTTCGACATTTCAGCATACGTTTTTGCCATATCTTTATTTCCTGTTAAGAAATAGAGCTTTGCCAGAATAAAGGTGTTTTCAGAAGTCTCTCCTCTCATAACAGATTTCTCTGCCCATTCAACCGCTTTCTTTAATGAAGATGTCGTTTTTACATGCTCGGAGAATATCCACGCGGCTTTAAGTAATTGATTAGGCTCAAAGGAATCAGAATTTTTGTAATATGCTAAAGCTGCTTTTTCATATTCAGGAAAATTATTATTTTGTTCATAATAACTAAGTTTAGTCTGATTCAGCTTAATTTCAGCCTCATATTTCCCAACCAGGGGTTCTGCTGTTTTCATAAAATAGTCATCATTTACCCTCTTATTTTTGTCGTCAATTGATTCGGCTACTACTTTTGATAAAATAAGCTGATGATCAAATTCTTTATAGGTTTCCTCAGGAAGATATTTGATAATTTCTGATTTTCTGGAAGCGAAAATTTTATAATTAGGATCCTCAACGGATTTTAAAAAGAATAAAAGAAATCCAATGTCATCTTTAGACAGTTCTTCAGTTTTCTTTTTATTTTCAAAATATCTTTCAGAGGCTTTTTTTGCAAAATCAAAATCTGAAGTAGAATTTAATTTCATTACGTTGATCAAAAATTCAGGGTCTTTTTCACCCGATGCAAAACGATCTTTTAGGGATCCTTTTTTATTATTGGGCGAATTGATGTCCTGTGCCATTGTTAAGAAAACACTTTCTTCCATATAACCGAGATTTTGAGAGATCAGCTCCCCATCACCGTTCAGAAACAAGTAAGTCGGATAGGAACGAACTCCGTATTTGGCGGCAATTTCTCTTCCTTCTCCTTTCTCCATATCAAATCTTGCATTTACAAAATTGGCGTTATAATAATCTCCCACCGATTTCTTTGTAAATACATTTTTCTCCATCAGTTTACAAGGGCCACACCATGAAGCGTAAGCATCAATGAAAACTATTTTGTTTTCTTTCTTAGCTTTGGCAATTAGATCTTTAAAAGGGATATCCTGAAACTGGATGGATTCCTGCGCAAAAAGAATTACAGTGAAAAAAACAAATAATCCGGAGATAATCTTCTTCATTCGATTAAAATTTGTAGGCGAAGATAGTTAATTTTCAAGAGATAGATTGAAAATGAGAAGGCCAGATAGAGGACATTAACTAATTTTAAGAACTAAATTAATCAATTGTAAAACTTGTTTTCTGTATCCTGTCTTATTTAATATCATTCAATAGAAGTTATTCTTTATTTTTGTGAATTAGATGATTATAATTTATTGGACTATTAACTAAAAAACTGAAGCTGTTTATGCTTTATCTTTCCGGGGTTTTTATTGCTTTCTTTTTGACATTTCTTTTGCTTACAAAACGGAATAAAAGCTCTGCTGATTTTATTTTATGTGGATGGTTATTTACAATTGGTGTCAATTTATTAACACATTATCTCTTTCTTACTCATCAGTATAAAGAATATCCTTCTTTTATACTTTTAGGTTTTACACTACCGTTACTTTATGGACCGTTTTTATACCTCTATGTAAGAAAACAAACTTCTCCTAAACCTTTTTCAGCAGTACAGCTGTTACATTTTTTACCTTTTGTGATATGTAATTTATCTTTTCTTTCATTTTATATGGCACCCTTTGATGAAAGGGTTAGTATTTTTAAACATGAGGGAAGGGAATTCGAGATTGAATTGCTTTTCAGGCTATATGGTATATACATTTCAGGAATCATTTATGTGATCATTTCTTTATTTATTTTATATAGATTCCGCAAAAATATGGTCCAGCAGTTTTCAAATACAGAAAAAATAAACTTTAAGTGGTTGTTGTATCTTATTATCTGGATTGGGCTGATCTGGGGATTGGTTCTTTGGAATGACAATGCAAATATTATTTATGGTGCAGTTGCTGTTTTTATCATGTGGTTGGGATATTTCGGGATCAAGCAGGTACAGGTTTTCAATCATTCTAATTCATTTTTTACTGCTGAAGAAAGCCTGACAGAAGTACTTAGATCTCCAATAGCAATTGGTGAAGATAAAAAGTATCAAAAATCAGGATTAACACAGGAAAATATTGATGATATCCATTGCAGATTACTTGAGGTTTTAAGCGAAGAAAAACCGTTCATAAATCCCAATCTCACCTTAAATGAATTGTCTCAGTTGCTTAAAGTCCATCCGAACTATCTTTCCCAGGTAATTAATTCTAAGGAAAATAAAAACTTCTACGAATTAATTAATGAAAAGAGGATAGAAGAGTTTTTGCACAAAATTTCGGAACCGGAAAGCAGGCAATATACTTTTCTGGCTATTGCCTTTGAATGTGGTTTTAATTCCAAAACATCCTTCAACCGGAATTTTAAAAAATATACGGGTATTACCCCTACTGAATACCAAAAAAAGCTGTAATTCTTATCTTTTTATAGTTTCATCTTCCAGGGAATGGTTTCATGTTTCATATAATATTGGTAATCAGGTTTTTATATTGGTTGTTTTTCTTGGGTCAGCTTTCCTGTTGGGGCGTATAGCTTTTGGGTTTGATGAATCTTTGCATCAATATTTTAAACCCAAACTATGACAACATTGAGAAAAAAAAGAGGGTTACTGACCTCTTTTACAATTTTTGCATTACTGTTCTCCTGTACTGATGGAAGAACAATTGATGAACCCGGAAACTTAGTTCCTAAGACAGTTGATCAGGATTCTTCATTACCATCAATACGCGTGAATGGCTCTCTGCTCCATTCCGAAGCATTCGGCCCTGAAAATGGGACTCTAATTATTGCTATCCATGGAGGACCCGGAGGTGATTACAGATATTTATTAAATTGTAAAGATCTCGCTAATAAAGGATACAGAGTCGTTTTTTATGATCAGAGAGGTTCTGGTCTTTCCCAGCGTTTTCCTAAGAATTCATATAAATCATTAGGAGCGGGAGCTATTGATCTTATGTATGACGAATTATCTTCAGTAATAGCTTATTATCGTAAAAGCTCTAATCAAAAAGTAATCTTATTAGGGCATTCCTGGGGAGCCATACTGGCTTCAGGATATGTGGGAAAGTATCCAAACGCTGTTCAGGGGATTGTTTTATGCGAACCGGGCGGATTGAAATGGGATGATATTACTGACTATGTAAAAGAGTCCAGATCATTTAAACTCTGGAGTGAGATTTTGAATGATGCAGCCTATATTGATCAGTTTATATCGGGGAAGGAGGATCAGCACGAAATATTGGATTATAAAATGTCTATGCTGACATCGAAAAACGATATTACTGGTGAGGGGGATTTTGATCCCGGCATGAGCTGGAGAAGTGGGGCTGTAATTATGGATGCATTATTTGATGTAGGAGAGGAATACAATTCCGATTTTTCTAAGGGGTTGCAGAATTACAATGCTCCTGTGTTGTTCTTTTACAGTGAAAGAAATAAAGCTTATCCTGATTCCTGGGCACAGAAAATTACTTCAGATTATAATCATGTGGAAAAGGTTAAGGTTTCCGGTGTTGGACATGATGGTATTATTACCAATCAGAATGCGTGGAATTCCCAGACCAAGCCTAAAATTATCAATTTTATCAACAACCTTTAACAAATGAAAAATAATAAACTATATATAAAAATAACTTTTTTTATACTGATCTGTAATGTTGTGAAATCACAAACGGTTAACTGGGCTGGGCTTGAAAATGGAGAAAGGCATATTCTTAATGCAAACATTGGTGCCGAATATGGTGCTATTCTGGGGCTAGGATACGGATATAAATTTCATGATAAGTTGTTTCCCACAATTGTAAATATTGAGGTCTCCACACCGGCTGGTGAAGATTTATTTGATGATTTTAAAACAAAAGCAGGAGCTCATGTGAGATGGGTGAAAGTTAGGGATTTCCAGTTTTCAACAAAAGTTCAGGGAGTTTTCCGGAAGTTTGAAAACGAGAATGTTCAGCTTCTGAATTTTGGGGTGGATATGTCCGGAACAATTGGGTATTACAGACGGAGATGGTTTGGAGCGTTAGAAATTGGCTTTGATAAAGCCATTGTTACTCATTTCAAACATTCCGATCACTATAGAGAAATTTATCCGGCAGTAAAAGATGGCTGGTATGAACCGGCGACCGGAGGAAACTTTTATGCTGCCATACAAGGAGGATATACATTCAGCAACCAGGAAATATATCTGAAAATAGGGGGTATTGTTTCTCAGGATTTGAAAACGAAACCACAACTGCCATATCTTTTACAAGTTGGATATAATTACAAGTTGCCTTTTTAAGTGTTAATGCCGGATTTTAATCCGGCATTTTACTATTGTCAGTAGCTAATTATGCTCCCAGTTCAAGTTGGTTTTTAACCAGATTAAAATAATCAGATTTTTTTTCCACCAATGATTGGTGGTTGCCTTGTTCTACGATCTCTCCCTTTTTCAAAACAATGATTTGATCTGCATTTTTAACAGTTGAAAGCCTGTGTGCAATAATTAAAACAGTTTTGCCTTTAAAGAATTCCTGTAAATGATCATGGATTACCTTTTCGTTTTCTGCGTCCAGAGCTGAGGTGGCCTCATCAAAGAAGACAAAATAGGGTTGTTTATAAACTGCTCTTGCAATCAGTATCCTTTGTTTTTGTCCACCGGAAATTCCATTTCCTGAAGCTCCGATCTTTGTGTTTAATCCTAAAGGAAGTTCATCTACAAATGATTTAATATTCGCAGTTTTAAGGGCGAAATTGAGTACATCGTCATCTGGAATTTCTTCTCCGGTTGCAATGTTTCTTTCAATAGTATCAGAAAAAATATATCCGTCCTGCATAACCACTCCACAGTTTTTTCTTAAATTTTTTGGCGATATTTCTTTTAAATTAGAGTGATTAAAATAAATATCACCAGAGGTCGGTTCATAGAACTTCAATAATAATTTCATTAATGTTGTTTTGCCACTACCACTTGCTCCGACAATAGCGGTAACTTTTCCTTGGGGAATAAAAAGATCAATATTCTTGAGAACAAACGGTGATTGAGGTCCCTCATATTGAAAAGAAACATTCTTAAAATAAATTCCTTTTTCAATTCCGTTTTGGGTGGTATATTTTTCATTCATTAACGGAAGCAAGTCTTCCTGTTCTTCTTCCGGGTGATTTTGAACTTCATTTAAACGCGATAAACTTAGTTTAGCGTCCTGTAAAGATTTAAAAAAACTAATCAATTGGTTAACCGGAGAATTCATTTGTCCAATAATGTAAGATACACTCAGTAAAGCCCCCAGTGTCATATGTCCCTTCACCACAAAAGAGGCAGCGAGGAAAGTAACAATAATGTTTTTTAGCTGATTGATGAATTCGAATCCTGAAAGCTGGATTTGATCAAGTTTTAGAATTCTGATATTTACTTTAAATAATTTTTGTTGGATTTCTTCCCATTCTTTACGTTTGTGCTCTTCGAACTGATTAAGTTTCATCTCAGAAATTCCATTAATGATTTCGTAAATGGATTCCTGATTTTCACTTTTTTCACGAAATCTGAAATAATCTAACGATTTTATTTTTTTTAACCAATATAAGGACCATACAACTGATATTATGGTTAATATAAAATAGGTAGCAAGAATTCTGAAATCATATGTCCAAAGAACCACAAAAAATACCGAAAAGGTAATCATTGAGAATAATGTTGATAAACTTTGAGAGGTAAGAAAAAGTTCTATCCGCTCGTGATCTTGTATTCTTTGATTGAAATCACCCATGAATTTAGTATCAAAAAATTTGATCGGAAGGCTCATCAGTTTTTTAAGAAATTCGGAAATGATTTTAATATTTAATTTACTTCCAACGCTTAGCATAATCCAGTTGCGGAAAACTCCTAATATGATATTCCCAAGAAAAAATGCCAGTTGAGCGAGAAGAATGTAGGTAATAATGTTAAGGTTTTTCTTGTTGACACCGTCATCAATTAGCTTCTGGGTTAATATAGGAAAAGCCAGAGTAGCTAGTGTTCCAAGAAGAAGGATAAAAGAAAGCCAGATAAATTGTTTTTTATGTGGGCTTAGGTACTGATAAATATATTGTAATGATACTTTTTTATCTTTAATATTGTTATTCTGGAAAAAAGTTTCTGTAGGCTCCAATAGCAAAACGATGCCTTTATCAGAGTTTTTCAGCCAGGCCTTTTTAAATTCGGTTTCAGGTAATTTAATGATCCCATGGGCGGGATCGGCAATTGTGTAAATTTTCTCTTTATTGTAAAAATATTTCGAAATTTTGGTGAGAACGACAAAGTGATTTTGGTTCCAATGTATAACACATGGTAAGAATTCATTTTTTAAATCCCCAATTGAAAGTTGTGTTACTAAAGTTTTAAACCCAAGTTTAGATGCTGCATTGTTCATGCTTAAAATAGAAACACCTTCCCTTGAAATAAAGCAATGGTCACGTAAGTACTGTAGTCCATATGCTTTGCCATAATAAGCCGTTATCATAGCTAAACATGATGGACCACAGTCCATTTTATCATGTTGAGGAATAAATTTCATTACTTTTCTTCTAATAATATATCCTCTGTTTGTTTCACTGTTCTCTTTTCGCCTACAATTTCAATTCCTCTTTTGTTATAGATCATGGAAAGGAAATAGAGTCCGGCTTCAATAGGCCAATCTGTTTCCAGATCTTTTAACAATTCGGAAACTCTCCAGTTTTTATGGGTATTTAGATTATCTACTATATTTTTTAATTCAGGATGATATCTCATTTCTATTTTAGAACCTCTCACAAAAAGATAGAATGTGTCTTTATTTTCATCCACATTATAAATCATTTTAAATGGTTCACAAGCATGAATTTCTTTTTCAAGTAAAAATTCGTAGTTATCTATATCATATTTATCTTCTAATTCTCTTGTTTGTGGAGGAGCCTGCCATCCTGCATTGCTAAGTAAACTGTGTTTGTATTCATCATACAGATATTTAAAAAACGATTCAGTAGATCCTTTTAACAAGTCTTCGTCTAGTTTTAAAAGGGAAAGAAACTCTTCAAATGTCTGATGATTTTCTAAATAGTTATGCTGAGGTTCAATAACGTCTTTATTAATATCCAGATAGTTGGTGTAAAAAGTATTGAGTACTCTGTCAAAAAATTTAACTTTCGACGGGTTATTAAACCAAAATGTTACACCAACGGAAAGATCATCACTTTTGCCGATATGAAATTTATTCCATGGCATAAAGAATAGGTCTCCTGCTCCAAAATCATATCTTTCGGCATGTTCAAGCAGAGGATCTATATCAAAATTATTGTGTTTTGTACCGGTAAGGTCTTTGTATTTTTCCTGATCCCATATGTACATTGTTTTTTCACCGGGACCTAAGTGGAAGTGTAGCACATTTTCACCTTTATGATCCTGATGTATTCCTAAGGGAGTCCATCCGTAGTTTCCTATAAATACCGTCACATCTACTCCTGTCGCCGGAATACCAATAATTTCCAATAAAGGTTGAGTAATAAGTCTAAGTTCCTTTGATATGTAATCTGAGTGTTTTTCAAGAAAATTGACGATTAGTCCGAACTTCTCTTTGAAAACCCGGTTACAATATTCTATAATTTCTTCATTTTCAAAAGGAGGATTTTTATATATTTCATCAACAAAATCATTGTTCTCCTTTCCTTTTCCTTGTGAAGGGAAGTAAAGTCTGAAGCCATCGTGATCTTTAGTTTTAAATCTGTTGATCAGTCCATCGACAACGGCCTCCTTCAGTTTTTTGATTAAATCTTCTGGGATTACATCTTTAACCACACATGTCTGTGTGAAATTTTTATTGATATTGATGAAATTCTCCCAAAATTCTTTGTTGAAATTTGTTTCCATAGTATTATAAGTTTTTGAAATAAAAAAGCAACAGAGAATGGATATCCTCTGTTGCCTGGTAATATTTAAGAAACTACCTGTACCACTTGTACTACTTGACGTACTTGACGTACAACTACGTTGTCAGCTTCTTGTGCTCCGAATCCACCTCTTACTTTGTTTTGTTCTAGTGGAGAAAGGTCTCTTACTTTCAAAAACTCTTTTGCGTTAAAATTTGCTTTTTTCATGATAATAAATTTTTAAAATGATTTTATGTGGCTCAAAGTTTATAGACATTAGTTCCTTCGTTGGTCTCTTCTTGCAAGAAAGTATTGTTCACATCTCCCTTTTAAAATTTAAAGAAAGACTGTTTTGCTTTTAATGATTATTTCTCTCTATAATTAGAAATATTCTGAAGTTATTTAATTCCTTTTTTATTGAAATAATTTCACATAATAACCTCCTGTTTAACAGGTAATTATTTTTACATAGATGTCTTTGTCGTGGGAATTATTTTTCATAAATTTATACGGATTGATTTAATTAAATACTACACTTTAGTGTAAAAATGATATTTAAATTAATCGTATATATGAAAAACAATAACCAAATTTAAATTTATGAGTGAAAATGTTAATGGCTTCTTTTTTGCTGAACCTGCAATGAAAGAGGCTTCAAATGAAGAGTCTTTACCAGTGAATAATTATCTTGAGGTAACAGATGCATTATCAAGGGCAATTTATATGAGCGTGTTCATTATTGATTATCAAAAAAGAAATTTTGAATACGTTTCTGAGAATCCATTATTCCTTTGTGGTAATACCCCCGAAGAGGTTAAAAAAATGGGGTATGACTTTTATTTTAAATATGTTCAGAAAAGTGATGCTGATTTATTATCGAAGATCAATAGGCTCGGTTCTGAATTTTATGAGAGAATTCCTGCAGAAGAAAGAAAATACTACACGCTTTCATATGATATTCATCTGTTGAATAATAATAAAGCCATCCTGGTTAATCAAAAACTGACTCCTCTCTTTTTAACCGATGAAGGAAAAATATGGAAAGCTATGGGAGTGGTTTCTTTGTCCACAAATACGGATTCCGGAAATATAACTATTTCAAGGCAGGGGACAAATGATTATTGGTGGTATGATACTCAAAGAGAAATGTGGAGAAATGAGGAAAAGATTAAGTTAACAGAAAGGGAAATGGATGTTTTGCGATATTATGCACAGGGTTATACAATCAATAAGATTGCAGAGAAAATTTTTGTATCACCGGATACCATTAAGTTTTATCGAAGAAAGTTGTTTGAAAAAATGCAGGTAAGTAATATCTCAGAAGCTTTAGCTTTCGTAACGAATAATAAATTGTTGTAAAAGAATATCGAATTGAAATTTTATTATATCACACTTATCTTATTAGTAAACTTTTTATAGTAAAAATCTTCCGGGGAAAGTTAAGAGTTGTTTTCCTATATGAAAGATTAAAGAAAAGGAAAGTGCCTTTTGTTGTTTTAGGTTTTGAAATCCTAAATGATAATGGTATTATTTCAGAGTAATCTTGAAATACAAGCAAAAAAAACCACCTTAAAAAAGGTGGTTTTGTGGTTTCTCCAGGAATCGAACCAGGGACACATGGATTTTCAATCCATTGCTCTACCAACTGAGCTAAGAAACCAATATGATAGTTTTGTGTTACTTCGTTGTTTAAAGTGGGTGCAAAAATAGTAATTTTTAGCTTACCATGCAATAAAAACCGAAAATAAATAAAATAAAAAAGCCAGTTTTCGTTTTGTTTAAAACTAACTGGCTGATTATTTTTATGTTGTAATTTTACGGAAGTGTCGAAAAATTGATATTCGGAGCCTGGGTAGGCGCAGTAACAGAAAATTGAGAGCCAGGCGCAACAACAGTATTAAAGAATCCTCCATTTTGTAAAAAGAAAGCATTGCCACTCGTTCCTCCCATTGCATCTATTCTTTGTTGTGCATTGTAGGTATTGTCTACACTGAATTTTGCTCCTGAAATAGCGATCCAGTTGCCATCCGAAGTTCTTGCCCATTGATTTTTGAATTCTGCTTTTCGTCCCTGATATCCATTCTCCGGATTAAAATTTTCAACAAAACTGTAGAAGCTCTTAAGATAAGTGCTGGTTTGAGGTCTCTTCCAGCTGGCAATAAGTTTCCATGTTGTGGTATCAGGCGATAAGAACCAGGCTGTAAAATCCGTTTTTCCACTACCATCCGGTTCTCCTTTTAACAGGAATTTATAGGTTTGTCCTGCTGTCCAGTTGTATTTATAATAGCTTTGGCCTCCAGAACCTTCATTGCCGAATTCTCCAACTGTTACTCCGGTTCCGGCTCTGTTTAAAATGATTTTATGGTCAGGAGGAACATTATTCGGATCATCTGTCTCAAATGGACTCCATACAGAGAAGAGAATTCTCCTTTCTGTAGCAGAGTTCACCTGCATCCCAAAATAGCCGGCACTAAAGCCATTTGCCATAAAGTAAGAGCCTATCTTATCTTCTCCTACGGGAACTGTTACTTCATTATAGTAGTAACTTACATTATTGGTAGTCGGAACTGTATAGTTAAGATGGCAGGATGGCCCTCTGCGTGCCCAATAATAGTAGGAAGGATCATTACTGTAAATATTGGTTCCGGTAGAAGCTGCTCCACTGAAAGTAATATCCGTAACATCTGCAAAGTATCCGCCTGTTTTGGTGACGCCCTGAAGGTCAACTTTTACATAACCCGGAGAGGAAATAGTAAAATCTCCAACAGAATAATCCGTATAAGCTGATCCAGTTAAAGTAACATTTTTGGATGTATTACCGATTGTTACTTTTACTGTGCTGGTACCGGAAGGTACAGAAGCTTTTAGTCCGATATGTAAGGCTCCGGTATTGCCCACCTTGAAATAAGTACTGATCACAGTGTTGGAATTAGTCCAGTTACCCAATTTTGTAGAAGTAATAACTTCGGATGCACCCGAAGGCTTTACTGTTATAAAAGAATTTCCTGCGACCGGAACATTGAAGGAAGACGTGGTTTTTAAAGCTGAAGCGCTTTTTTGTGTAGTAACAGTGTCCTCCGCTACTACAGTGGTTTCTGCACACGACTGAAAAATAAGTAGGGCAACACCTAAAAAGGTATTTGTTAATTTTTTTGTCCTCATAATATGTTTGTAATTTGGTTTACGTCTACTAATTTAATTTTTTTATGGATATAATAAAAGTTTATTTCACATATTGTAGATTAAATAAAAATCTAAATTTATAATATTAAAAAGTTGTTAGTGCAGTTGTTTAATTTTAAAGATTTTATACTTTGTCTTTTCAGGAATCAGACATGTATTAAAGAAGTTTAGAGGAGACATTAAGACTCATTAGATATCCCCATAAACCACCGATTTTGTAAATTTTTCTTTAAATAGAGGCTTATCATAGGTTGTTTTCCAGAAGAAATAATTATAGTAGTAATTTATGTATTTTTAACCATGGTTAAATCCCTTTGTTTTGTACAAAACAAAGGGATTTACAACATAATCAGATATTTATTTCAACCATTTTAAAGTGTTAATTTATCCAGTTTACTTACTGATGGCTATCATTTTGATTAAATTAATACAAAATGCTATAAGTTTATTTACACCAATTTTGTAATACTAACTATAAACTGATATTAAATAAAAATTGATATTTACTTATTTGCTGACAATAATATGCTGGGCAGTATAAAAAATAAACTTTTTACTAATCAACAATCTTCGGCAATCGTTTCAAGCATTCATTTATTTTTAAATATTATACACTGTAACAATTTGCTGGATTGTAAAGCTTATAAAGAATATTATTCTTTAATAATCTTAGATTGATAGGTATTGGTTCCATCATTTATTGAAACAACATAAATTCCTGTTTTCAAATCTTGAATTTTATCGTTAATTTCCTTATTTATCTCTCTTAAAGAGCCTTTTGCTAAAATAAGTGGCTTCCCAGTCAAATCATACAATCCTGCTTTCAGATTTTCTTTTGAATTTTTAAAATCAATAACTAATTTTTGGCCATTTTTTAAAGGATTCGGATAAACAGTAAATTCATTATTATTTTTCTTAATATCATCAACAACTAATGTAATTGCCGGATAAACCAGTATTTTTTGTCCATTGTATCCCACGGCATACACCTTCATTGCGTTCGAAGGATAATCTACATAAGTATTTGTCAATGTAGTATCTCCTGTTCCTACAATAGAAACACTGATTAGCTGGCTACTTGAATTATAGGTTTCAAAGGCAACAGCATTACTCCATTTAGAATTATCTACCAATAAGAACTGTCCTTGTGTATTGGTTGTGATCTGTGCACCAACACCCGTAATCCCTGAAACAGGCTGCATATTCTTGAATGCATTTACACTATTCGCTGAAAGATAATTGATGACCGGAGATACAGGTTTGGCATATCCCTTTGCCAGGACATAGCTTTTCACATCATCAATCATGCTTTGGGTAATTGTCATTTGAGCATTGGTGTAATCTGATATGGTACCGTTTATTGGCTTTAAAAAACCGGTGCTAGTGAAGAAATCCGTAAGGTCCTCTTGTACGGCGTCACAGGCATTTTTTACAAAATTCATCACCAATTGCCCTTGGGTA
Organism: Chryseobacterium sp. LAM-KRS1; assembly: GCF_013184525.1. Lineage (GTDB taxonomy): Bacteria > Bacteroidota > Bacteroidia > Flavobacteriales > Weeksellaceae > Chryseobacterium > Chryseobacterium proteolyticum. The sequence goes on along the minus strand of NZ_JAAOIZ010000002.1, from coordinate 776,062 downwards.
AACTGGCTTTCGTTTGTATTTCTTACTTTCTCAGCTACTGTAGCAAACCAATGTGCATAATCTACTCCCGGACCTGTAGGGGTAACTGTAGGGGTATCTTCATCAGACATATCTGAATCAAATGCAAGGGTTGCAGCACCTTTTGAAGCGCCTGCCACTTGATAATACAATTCTAATTGCCAAAATGGAATAAGGCTTCTGAAATTCGCATCAGCGGGATTCACATAATCTGTTCTGAATTGATCCATAATACTCTTCCCGTTAATTTGTGTCTGAATAATAATTTCTCCAAATCTGTTTCCAGCCACTTTAGGAAAGGCCGTTTTATCGGCAATTTCACCTTCCAGCCTTGTAAATCTGTTACTCCCTGTAGGTAAGTACATATTATAATAGGCCCACAATGAGTATAAATTGTTAGTGATTTCTGTTGTACCAACCCATTTTAATCCTGGCCTTACCTGGTTGATATGACCTAATTCATGTCCCACACCCCAAATATCAAGTCCTGATGCTGAGGTTGAATTGGATAATCCCCAAGTAAGATCTAAATGAACTCCTAAACCTCCTGCAAACCATCCTCCTGTAGATTCCATATAAACAAGCTGCCTGTTTTTAAAGTTTTTATTGAATTTATAGAAGCCCATCATTTCTCTTTCAGACTTGGCAATTGCATCATACTTATCTATCAAAGGCTGGGCGGTTGTGAAATGGAAATTGCTTACCGCAGACTTATTGGTAACCAGTTTTGTATAATAACCTTCTATATCAATTTTTGGATAGACATCATTAGTCAGCATTTCTGCCCATTCTGTAGGGGTTGTACCTTTTTTATAAATACCATTTACAATACCTGCTGTGATATTTACAGTTACCGGGGCGGCATTTACATTATCAGTGTAATATGAAATATATCCCAAACCTGTATTAGCAATAGCGAGGATATTTATTCCATTTTTTAGTTCGTATGTTTTTTCAGGGGACGCCCCTTCAGTAGCAAAATCTCTTATTTTTAAGTAAACTTTGTTTTCAGAGGTAATATCTTTCGCAAAAACAATAGCAGTGGTATTAGGCTGAAATGCTATCCCTGTAGGGTTTTCATATCCGTTATAATTTCCAATTTTATATTGGGTATTTATTGATTCAATTGTCTTGTATGCCGTAAAAGTCTGTACCCTATATTTTTTATTGTAGGTATTATTAAATAAACACTGAGCTAATCCTTTTATGAAAGGTGAGGAAATGGCATCAATATCCTGCTGGGTTACATTTGTTTTTAAAGCACTGAAAATAGAATCATTAAAAATATTTGAATAAGCTGAAGGATCAAAACTATTAGAACTCGCCTGAAAAAATTCCATTTCGGCACAGCTTGCAAAGTTATTTTTACCATCAAGAACTTCAATTTTTATAGTTAAAGGAGTAATGGCGGAAGGAAAATTTACCGTTTTTATTGCAGATGTCTGCCCAAAATTTTGAGTAGAAATAGTAATGTATGCTGGATTAGAAATTGTATTATAACTTATTTTTACATTTCCAAAAAGTCCGTTTGGTCCGCCATCCTGTCTGGGTGTGTACCTTAAATAATTTATAGCTGTTTGTCCATTAAACTTGTAAATCAGAGAAATAGGAAAAGTAGCTGCTGTTGCATTCCAACTACAATGATAAAGTGTACTTACATCACCATCAAAGGATTTCTCTATATTTTCTCCCGATTGGAAACTTGAGGCCGAAGATCCTGCCACCTGAGGCAATACTGGGATATCTGCATAAGCTGAAAACTCATTGGTTGCCAGTGTACATTCTGTTTGTACAGGATCCATCTGTTCTGTAGAATAAAATTCCATCTCAGCACAACTTGAAAAATTATTTTGGGCACTGAGGACATCAATCCTAATAACAGCAGGATGAACTATTGCTGTCGGCAAATCTATAGTTTTTGCCGTATTATCAGCTGCCCAGGAAATAACCCCGGTTGCTGTTATAAAAACTGTAGGATCGGATTGGGTAGAATAAGAAACTTTCACACTTGTCCAGATTCCGTTTGGGCCCGTTGTTCTAGGTTTGTAGACTAACCTTTTTATACTTTTTACCCGGTTGGAAAATTTGAAATTTAACTGGTCCGGAAGTGCTGTGCTCAAATTATATTGAGAATGATAAAGAGTATTCACATTATTATCAATACTCTGTCCAGCCTCCTGTCCTGATTGTGCGGGCTGTAACGAATTTACATATGCTACAGGCATCTTATACTGCTGTGCGAAAGCTGTCTGTAAAACGAGTAGAAATGAGAGAATAAAATAATTGTTTTTCATTTGGTGTAGATTTTTGATTAAAAAAATAACAAAGTAATAATCTATAGCTGTTAGACAAATCCAGCTTTGATTTGTTTTTGAATAGTAATTGTATTAAGCAATCTTCCCAGATATTAATTATCCACTATTTGTGAGTTGATAGCTCAAAACTTTATCCTAAAAAGACTTTTTACAGATAAATACTTCTATTACACTCCTGTTAAGTTTGCGATATATCTGAACTAAAAACCTCCTTTCCAAAATTAACAATTAAAGTAATTGCACAAACTAGTACCTACCTGTTTTTGAATGTTCACTACCAGTTGACTTATTTAAGACGCTTTGAAAATTAATTCTAAACATGCTTATAAAGATTTTTAACCTTTAAAAAATTCGTTTTAATATTTGATAGTGATCCATGAATGACAAATTGAAAACACTTTTGTAATGGAAAAAATCAATATGTAAATGGGTTTTTTCTCTTGAAAAATAGAGAAGCAATAGGCATGGCTGCCAATTTATAACCAATTTCTAAGAGCTTCTTAATAAGGCCGTATTCAAATGATTTTCAAACTGGTGGTAAAGGGATAAAAACTGGTGGCTACCAGTATGGAGGAATGGTGTAAAACTATACATTTGGGTTACACAGGGTTAATATTAAAGTAATAGTTAGTTCACATTCAGAAAAGGAAATAAGAAGAGGGTATATAGTGTATTTGGATATAATCGGGAGGTTTCACTTTACATATTTTCCATTTGTGCCGGATACTGTAAAATATGGAAGATCACCATTTTTTTGTTTTTGCCTGGAAAAAATGGTAAGTGATACGGTTTTAGAATTCAACATCATCTGGATAATATTGTTATAAAAGTCAATAAAATATGAAGAAAACTACAATTTGTATTTTGAGTGCAATTTTAATGTCATCTATTACATTAGTGGATGCACAAAAAACTAAAAACAAACCTTCGGACTCTACCTCTAAAAAAGTAAAAGATCTGGAAGAAATTGTTTTAGTAGGATTCGGAAAACAGAAAAAAGGAACTGTTTCCGGATCTATAGCTTCTGTTGATAAAAAGATACTACAGGATCGCCCAACAACAAGCTTAACAGCAAGTCTGCAAGGTGCTTTACCAGGAGTTACAATTAAGTCTTCTTTGGGAGATGTAGGTTCTGTTCCTACCTTGAATGTAAGGGGAAGGAGTGTTGCGGGTAATTCTCCACTCTATATTATAGATGGTATTCCCTCTAGTGCTGCAGATTTTTCCAGATTAAGCCCAGCTGATATTGAAAATATAAGCATTTTAAAAGATGCTTCAGCATCTATCTATGGTGCAAGAGCTGGCTATGGGGTTGTTCTTGTTGAGACTAAAAAAGGCGGTGGAGGTAAGATGAGTATAGGTTATAATATGTATAATGGTTATCAGACGCCCACCTATTTGCCTAAGTATGTAGATGCTGTTGAATATATGAAACTGAAAAATGAAGCATATTATAACGCTAATAATAATGTTGGTCATTTTTCTCAATATACGCAAGATCAAATAAATCTTACAGCTGCCGGTACAGACACCGACAGATACCCAAACACAGACTGGTATAAAGCAACTTATCGAAGAATGGCAAATGTGCTTAATAATGAGATAAATATATCAGGTGGAGATAAAACTCGTTATTTCGCAAGTTTAGGGTATTTGAAACAGGAGTCTCTATCACCTACAAAGAGTATGGATAGATATTCTTTTAGGACAAATACATCCTCTAAATTGAGTGATAAACTTACAGTAAATTCTAATATATCATTTATCAAACAAATGATCAATGATCAGGGCGGTGTTATTAATACTGGAGAATTAGCAAGAATAACTCCTACTATGGTATTAAGACAATCCAATGGATGGTGGGGATCTGTTAATGCGGGTAAAGTAGATAATACATTTGCAAATACCAATCCTGTAAGAAACAATGTAGAGGGAGGAGATTCTAAGTCAAATGATCAAAAATTTATGGGGGCATTATCTGCCAATTACACTCCTGTAAAAGGATTAAATGTAAATGCTCAAATTAACTATTCAAATTGGAACTATCGTTTAGGGACTTTTGTAAATACACTAAACCCCGTATACAATTTTTTAACTAATGTTCCTATTAGTTCAACTGCGAGAGCAATTAATAACTATTCTGAGTCCTGGAATTCTGATGAATTACTTAATACTCAGGTCCTGATAAGTTATGAAAAAAACATATCATCACATTATTTTAAATTGTTGGGAGGTACTTCGTACGAAGACTATACAACTAGATCCATATCTGGTAAAAAATCCAATATACCAAAAGATGGATTACATTCTTTAAGTGCTCTTAGTACCCTTGACGGAACCTTGGATGAATTAAATTCTAATACTCAGCAATATGCTTTCCAGTCTGTTTTCGCTCGTATCAATTATAATTATCAGGAAAAATATTTTTTAGAAGGTATCATAAGGGCAGATGCATCCTCACGTTTTGCCAAAGAAAATAGATGGGGATATTTTCCTGCAATTATGGCTTCCTGGAGATTAGATAAGGAGAATTTCATAAAAAACCTGAGTTTTATCAATACACTAAAATTAAGAGGTTCTTATGGCAGCACCGGATCTATCAATACCATTGGTTATTATGACAATCAGACCTATATGGATAATACTTCTACAGTTTTGGGGAATACTATAGTAGGGGGAGTGGTACCGGGTAAGCTTGGATTTTTGGGCATAGGCTGGGAAACAATTGTTACCAAAAATATAGGTCTGGACGGATCTTTATTCAATAATGCCTTCACTTTCTCGGTAGATTTATATAACCGTCTTACAAAAGGTGCATTAATGAGCAACCAATTAGAATATGAAACTGGTGTAGCAGAAAACCAAGCACCGCCCATTAATGCGGGTAATGTGGAAAATAAAGGGATAGAAATTACTTTGGGATATAATAAAAATTTTGAAAATGGGGACTTTTACATCAATGCAAATTTTGCTAAAAACCGAAATAATATTCTTTCACTCATCAATAGTAAGACCTTATATAATGATTATTGGATAACACAAGTAGGAGGCTCAATTGGTGATTTCTACGGATATAAGACTGCAGGTCTCCTAACTCAAGAAGATATCAACAATAATTATCCTAAATTATATAGTAGCTCTCAAGTTGGTGATATAAAATATGTAGATATTAATGGAGATGGAGTTGTTGATGAAAAAGATAGAACAGTAATAGGAAATGATGTTCCAAGTCTTACCTATGGTCTAAGTATAGGGGGTAGATATAAAAATTTTGATCTTAGCGTAGTGGGTCAGGGGGTAGCTAATGTTAAGGTATATCTGGATAAAGAATCTTCTCAGGCATTTTTTAATGGTGCCGGTGCAAAACAATATGTTTCAGATAACAGATGGACTCCGGAAAACCCGAATCCTAATGCCCTGTATCCTAGAATACTGCCATCAGGGGGAGGAACTCAAAATATAGGTGTTATTTCAGATTATTGGCTTTTTGATGCAAGTTACTTTAGAATTAAGTCTATTACTTTGGGATATTCTATTCCTAAGGAAACAATTAGCCGCATAGGACTGACAAAATTCAGAATATATGCCAACTTAGAGAATTACTTTACATTGAGAGGAGATAAACGAATGAAAGATTTTGATCCTGAAATGCCCAGTAGCCGTTCAACATATCCATATTTAAAAACCATATCCTTTGGTATCAATGCAACTTTTTAATTTAAAATTAAACATCTGAAAATGAAAAAGATAAAAATTATATTACTATCAGCTTCCCTGGCTATAGTGACTAGTTCTTGTAATTTAGATAGGTTTCCGGAAGATAAAGTATCGGAAGAAACATTTTGGAAGACGGAAAAAGACGCAACCATGGCATTAAATGGTATTTACAAATATTTTTCTGATGCCGCTTACAGCAATTTATATAACGATAGTTTTACCGATAATTCATTTGCTCAATATCCCTGGGAAACAACTGCAGTAGATGCTTCTGCGGGAAACATACTTCCTTCTATAGATTTCGGATATGATTTTACTACAATTAGAAGAGCCAATACTTTTTTGGAAAAAATTGATGAGATCCCAATGGACAAAAATTTAGCTGGTAGATATAAAGCAGAAGCCAGGTTTATAAGAGCTTTTAATTATTTTGATTTATCACAACGTTTTGGAGCTCTTCCACTCGTACAAAAATCAGGTGAATTGGATGGATCCACCCTAACTCCTATTTCTGAAACTCAAATTGATAATTTTGTAATCAGTGAATTAAATGCTATAGAAAATGATTTACCAACTGCCTACCCCTCCGGCCAGGATAAAGGCAGAATAACAAAAGGAGCAGTATTGGCATTTAAGGCAAGGATATATTTATACACAGGAAAATATAAAGAAGCTTATGAAGCTGCTCAATCAGTAATTAACTCCGGTACTTATAATCTTTTCACTACAACTTTAGTAGACACAAGTACAAATTATGATAGCTTTGTTACCTTTACCTCTGCAACAGATAAAGATAATTTTTATAGAGGATTGAGCAATTATCAAGCATTGTTCTGGGCTAAAAATAATGGCAACAAAGAATCAATTTTAGAAGCTCAATTTGTACCGGACTCTAAAGGAGTATTTAGTAATAGCATGGCCCTTTTCTTATTGCCAAATGAAGAGAGTGGATGGAGTTCTGTAACACCAACAATTGATTTAGTAAATGCCTATTGGAACAAAGATGGAACGGCATTTACACCTCCTTCTAATGCTACAAGAGCTTCAAATTATAATCATGGTAACCCAAATAATGCCTATCTGGATGAATTTAAAAACAGAGATACCCGTTTATATGCAAGTATAATGCATCCAGATGGGCCCTGGTCTTACTTAAAAGGTTTTGGGACAAGTACACTGTTCAAATGGAATGAAGGTGCAAACAATACGTCCAAGATAGGCTATAATTATAAAAAAATGGCGGATTATGGCTCATTGGACGAGAATTTAAATATGAGCAACAATTTTATGCTTATCCGTTATGCAGAAGTATTACTTATATATGCCGAAGCAAGAAATGAATTTTTTGGTCCAGATCCTTCAATCTATGATGCATTAAATCAGATTAGAGGCAGAGCAGGTATGGTAGGGGTTAGCAACACACAGACAAAAGAAACCTTAAGAGAAATTATCAGAAATGAAAGAAGGATAGAACTGGCAAATGAAGGCCACAGATTTTATGATATCAGGAGATGGAAGATTGCCCCAAATGTAATGAAAACCGTTTATGATATTACTAATACGCAGGTTGCAACAAGAGTTTGGGATAATAGATTTTACAGATTTCCTTATCCCCAAAAAGCTGTGGATTTAAATCCGAAACTAAAAGAAGCTCAAGCAGCAAAAGGATATTAATTTTATATAAATGACTATAGTTATTACTTGATAAAAAACTATTTTTGAAATTCTTAATATCACAGAAAGCTACAGTTAATTTTATCTTATATCGATCTTATTTCTTAGAGTAGTGTAAAATGTAATTAATAAATAAATCAAGGTAAATGGATGCCGTTTTAAATTCAAAAATTCAAAAGATTTTACTACTGAGCTCTTTTCTTTTTTTCTTCATTGGAAAAATTCAGGCTCAAAAAATTGAAAATGTTTCTAAGAAAGGAGAAACTTCAGTAGAAGTTTTGCTCTCTGATAACAAAAAAATGACAATAGATTTTTATGGAGAAAATATTTTTCGATTATTTTTCGATCCCAAAGGAGGAGAAGTAAGAAATCCTGAAGCGATACCTCCTGCTCAGATTTTGGTAGATCAGCCCAGAAGAAAAGTAAAAGAAATTGCTGTCAACAATTTACCGCACACTGTTTCTATTTCCACCAGTAAAATTAAAATAGAAATTGAAAAAGCAACTTCTTTATTTAAAGTATTCAACTTGAGCCTTAATAAAGAGATATTTTCTTTTGTTGCTCCCATTGAATTTAATTCTAAAGAAGCAGTGCTTACTTTATCTCAAGGAAAGGATGAATATTTCTATGGAGGCGGAGTACAAAACGGTCGATTTTCTCATAAAGGAAATACCATCTTTATTGTGAATCAAAATAACTGGACTGATGGTGGTGTTGCATCTCCAAATCCTTATTATTGGTCTACAAATGGGTATGGTTTTATGTGGCATACTTTCAAAAAAGGATATTATGATTTCGGTAAACAAAATAAAAATGAAGTGAAACTGGCTCATGAGATTAATTACCTGGATGTTTTCTTTATGGTAAATGATCAACCTAAATCTTTGTTGAATGATTTTTACCAGCTCACAGGAAACCCTGTACTTTTACCCAAATTTGGTTTTTATGAAGGACATCTTAATGCCTACAATAGAGATTATTGGAAAGAAGATGATAAAGGAATCCTATTTGAAGACGGAAAAAGATATAAAGAGAGCCAAAAAGACAATGGAGGGGTTAAAGAATCTTTAAATGGAGAAAAAAATAACTATCAGTTTTCTGCCAGAGCAGTGATAGACCGTTATAAAAATACAGATATGCCTTTGGGGTGGATATTGCCAAATGATGGTTACAGTGCTGGATACGGGCAGACAGAAACCTTGGATGGCAATATAGCTAACTTGAAATCTCTCGGAAATTATGCCAGAAAAAACGGTGTAGAAATAGGGTTATGGACTCAATCAGATTTGCACCCTAAAGATGGTATAAATGCTCTTTTACAGAGAGATATCATAAAGGAAGTAGGTGACGCAGGTGTAAGAGTACTAAAAACGGATGTTGCCTGGGTAGGTCCTGGCTATTCATTCGGACTGAATGGTATTTCAGATGTAGCCCAAATAATACCGCGCTATGGAAACGGAAGTCGTCCTTTCATCATTTCGTTAGACGGTTGGGCTGGTTCACAACGATATGCAGGTATTTGGACAGGAGACCAAACCGGAGGGGAGTGGGAATACATCAGATTTCACATTCCTACCTATATAGGTTCTGGTTTGTCTGGCCAGCCTAACATTACTTCGGATATGGATGGTATTTTTGGAGGGAAAAACCCAATCGTTAATACAAGGGATTTCCAATGGAAGACCTTTACTCCTATGCAGTTAAACATGGACGGCTGGGGAACAAACGAAAAGTATCCCCATGCTTTGGGTGAGTCTGCGGCTTCTATTAACAGGAACTATTTAAAATTGAAATCCAGTCTGCTTCCTTATAGCTATAGTATAGCGAAGGAAGCTGTAGAGGGATTGCCAATGATCAGAGCAATGTTTTTAGATGAAGCGAATGAATATACCCTAGGAAAATCTACTCAATACCAGTATCAGTATGGACCTTATTTCTTAGTAGCTCCAGTATATCAGGCTACAAAAACGGATAAAGAAGGAAATGATATTAGAAATAATATTTACCTTCCTAAAGGAAATTGGATTGATTACTTTACAGGGCAAACTTATGAAGGAGGGATTGTTTTAAATCATTTCGATGCCCCAATTTGGAAACTCCCTCTATTTGTGAAACCAGGTGCTATTATTCCGATGGTAAATGCCAATAACAACATTCATCAAATCAATAAAAAATTAAGAATTTATGAGGTATATCCTTCAGGCAAATCCAGTTTTATAGAATATGATGACGATGGCGTAACCGAAAATTACATGAAAAAAGAATCTGTAAGCACTCTTATAGAAAGTAATGTTGTAAAAAATACTGCAACAATAAGCATCTCTTCTACTCAAGGTAACTTTAATGGCTTTGAAAAAGAAAAAATGACAGAATTTAGAATCAATGTTACTAAGAAACCATCCGGTGTAAAGCTTTCTATTGGAGGTAAAAATATAAAACTGAATATAGTAAATACTTTAGATGAATTCAATAATGCTACAAACGTATATTTTTACAATAGTAAACCTGAATTCAATAATTTTTCTACAAAAGATTCTGAATTTTCAAAGGTTTCGATTTCTCGAAATCCACAATTGTGGGTAAAATCAGGAATCACAGATGTTAGCAAAAACAAAGTAGAGCTTGTCATTAAAGACTACCAATTTATTAATTCTAATCAACTAAAAAAGAATTCCGGAGCATTTGCAGAAGCTTTGAAACCAATCACTTCAGAAAATACAAACACCGCATATTCTATATTACCATCGTGGAATACAATTCCTAATGCTGATTATTACGAAATACTATATAATAATATGGTATATAGTAATATAAAAGATACCTCTTTCTTATTTGAAGGATTAGATCCTGAAACGAAATATGATTTCAAATTAAGAGCCGTAAATAAAACAAATACTTCTGATTGGGTTCCTTTTTCATCCCAGACCAATAAAAACCCTTATGAATTTGTAATTAAAGGCATAAAAGCCACAGCCACAATTCCAAGTCAGGAAGGAGAAGGACTAGAGAATCTTTTTGATCAGGATGTGAGCACAGGCTGGCACTCAGATTATGAAAAAAGCAAAGTCCCTTTTGAGATAATTTTAGATTTAGGTTCTATTAATACCATAAGCAAATTAGAATATACTCCTAGAAACAGTGGTTACAACGGAATATGGATGAATGGTAAAATTTCGTATAGTGATAATAAAAAAGATTGGATAGAACTTGGCTCTTTTACATGGGATAGAAATAACAAAAGTAAATCTTTAGATTTCGCCACACATCCAACTACACGATTTATGAAGATTGTAGTAAGCAATGCTTTCAAAAACTTTGGAAGTGGAAACGAATTATATGTATTCAAAGTTCCAGGGTCTTCAAGCTTGCTTCCCGGCGATATCAACAATGATCAGAAAATTGATATGAATGATTTTACTTCATATATTAATTATACAGGTTTGAGAAAAGGAGATTCTGATTTTGAAGGATATATTAGCAACGGAGATATAAATAAAAATGGTTTCATTGATGCATTTGATATTTCTAACGTCGCTACGAAAATAGATGGAGGAGTAAATGATGAAGAATTAAAACCACTGCAAGGTAGCATTACAGCCTCTGCCTCAAAACAACAATATGCTAAGAATGATATCATTGAAGTAGTAGTAAAAGGTAGTAATCTGAAATCTGTAAATGCATTGAGTTTCGCTATTCCGTATAAACAGGAAGAATTGGAATATATAGGAATTACCCCATTAAATATCGGACAAATGGAAAATTTGACTTATGACAGACTGCATACCAACAAAGAAAAGGTATTATATCCTACGCTGGTCAATGTAGGACAAAAACTTCCTTTAGAAGGCACAACGGATTTATTCATTATTAAATTTAAAGCAAAACGAAACGGATCATTTAATATAAAAGCGAGTAAAGGATTACTTGTTGATAAAACACTGAACTCTATTAACTTTTAATTACGAAATTATTTAAAGCAAAAGAAAGAATTTACATTTTTTGACAACATCTCACGATATGAGTAAGTTAAAAAGTCAAGGCTTGGATTTTAGAATCTGAGCCTTTTTTCAAAAACAAGCATAAATTCGTTCAGAATGATTCCCTATTTAGCTTTTGTTTGTATTTTTTTTAAATAATTTCAGGTAAAAATATTAATTCAAATCATTTATAAGGAATTCCTGATAATTAGATCAGACGCATTTTCGATCCTTTCTTGTTTGGAATTAAGAATCATTTCTGCTAAGATCTTTCCCATTTGCCAAAAATCCGTGGAAATTGTAGTAATACCACTTTCTACAATACCTTTAAGAGGTGTTTCGTTGTAGGAGATAATTCCGAAATCCTTTTTAATCTTTAGTTTCTGCTTTTTAGATTGTTTAATAACATTTACCAAGTGTTTATCATCAGGAATTATGAATACATCTCCATCCAGTATTTCCTCGTCGGTAAAGTTATTGATAATGATATGTTTCTTTTTATGCTGCTCACAAAAACTAGTAAATCCTTCTACCATACCTATAGGTTCTTTTTCTCCTGGAAAAATAAGAATCAGTCTCTGGTGCGCTTTAAGCAAAGCTTTCGCTTTTGATAGACCATTATACATGTCTTTTGCGAAATTCTGATAGACTGATGAATATTCTCTTAAATGTAAATTGGTTTGATCTAATATATAAACATCCTTCTTTGGAAGCATCTTAATAATGGGCGCCGTATTATTCATATTGCCCGGCATAATTATGTACTTTGTGTAGTTTCCATTATTTTCTTCGATTAACTTCTTGAAGACATCTATATTGAAGTAGTGAAAAAAAACATGGATATTAGATCTTTGTTGTAACTCTTCCAAAAATGAATTATATAGTGTTTCCTTGAAAGCATTAAGCTCATCAAATAATAGAAAAATTCGCTCTTCAAAATCCCAATCAGTACTTTTTATGTAGTACCCTTTACCTAAAATGGCATTTACTATTCCTCTCTTTTTCAATGTTTCGTATGCATATAGAACGGTGTCTCTAGAAATACCAAATTCCATGCATACTTTATTTATGGAAGGTAGCTTGTCATTTTTTTTTAGCAGTTGCTGAGCAAGAGCCTGTTCAATGGAATTTATAATCTGTTGGTATTTAGGGATAACCGAATCGGGAGTTATTTTAATAAGTTTCATGATATTTCCAATTTTTTAAAACTAGTGGTGAATATACAAAAACTGGTAGGAACAAGTATGGATGCGTTTTCCAAATTTATATATTTGGTAAGATAATGTTTCCTTTTGTGTGATTTTGATGAAAAAGATTCAATTTTATTTTAAATGATCTATTAGGGACGCTAAATTATTAAATACTTTAAAGTATATAAAAGTGCTGAAAAGTGTACAAATCTATGATAAACTTACTATAAAAATTTTTAAGCGTGGAAAAACTTTCGACTCTTGATTTTGTTATATTTCTAATGTATTTTTCGGTTGTAACAGCATATGGCTTATGGATATACAAGCGAAAGAAATCAAAAATGACAGGAAGTAAAGATTATTTCCTTGCAGAAGGCTCACTTACGTGGTGGGCAATTGGAGCGAGCTTGATTGCATCTAATATTTCGGCAGAACAATTTATTGGGATGAGTGGAGAAGGCTTCTTCATAGGAGTAGCTGTTGCCGTCTACGAATGGCTGGCTGCAATTGCTCTAATCATTATTGCAGTATGGTTTATTCCGATTTATCTCAAAAATAAGATTTATACGATGCCCCAGTTTTTGGAAACACGATATAATAAGTCTGTTTCCCTTATTATGGCTGTTTTTTGGCTATTTTTGTATGTAATTGTTAATCTTACTTCTATTCTTTATTTAGGAGCTGTAGCTATTGATTCATTGCTTGGTGGAGGCCACCTGCATATCATCATGATTGCACTTTTACTAATGGCTTTGTTTATTGGATTGGGGGGAATGAAAGTCATTGGCTACACGGATGTTATTCAAGTAGCAGTTCTTGTTATTGGTGGTTTTGCTACAGTTTATATGGCATTACAGGTCGTGGATCAAAGAATTAATGGTGCTGCTATTGGAAATGCCTTAACGGGTTTAGATACCCTTTTGAAAGAAGCTCCGGGACATTTCAAACTCATTCTAAATAAACCACAAATAACAACAACTTCTTTATCAATGCCGGAAAATTTAGCGGTACAGAAATATGTGGTTTTGCCAGGCTTAGCGATGTATTTTGCTGGACAATGGATTGTACAACTTAATTATTGGGGATGTAACCAATACATTACCCAAAGAGCATTAGGAGCAGATTTGAAAACAGCAAGAACAGGAATTTTATTTGCAGGATTTTTAAAACTTTTTATGCCTGTAATTGTTGTACTTCCTGGGATTGCAGCTTATGTACTCTTTACAAAAGGTCATTTGTCAAGTTTTAATGGAGTAAAAGATAGTGCTTATTCTGCAATATTGGGGTTGCTTCCATCTGGGCTTAAAGGTCTTGCGGTTGCTGCTTTAACAGCTGCAATAGTCGCATCACTTGCTGGAAAAGTAAATAGTATATCCACAATTTTCACTTTAGATATTTATAAAAAATATTTAAACACCAACACCTCTGAAATCCAAATGGTAAGAACAGGACGGTGGGTAATTATAGTGGCGATGCTTATTGCTTTGGTATTTACATGGACGGATATTTTGGGAATCGGTGGAGAAGGCGGTTTCACATTTATACAAAAATATACTGGTTTTATCAGTCCGGGTGTATTTGCTATGTTTATTTTAGGAATGTTTTGGAAAAGAACTACCGGAACCGCTGCTATTGTTGGAGTTATTCTTGGTTTTTTATTATCTATTTTCTTTAACAGCTTTGCAGTTGGCTTGTTTGGAAAAGAAACATGGATTTATACAGCATTCACTTATGAAAAATTGGAAAACGGTGTGGTGAAAACCATTACAGAGATTCCTTTCCTTATCAATATGGGTTGGTCATTTTTCATTACCGCAGTTGTAATGATTCTCTTAAGTCTTTTTGAGCCAAAAGTAAATCCAAAGGCTTTTGTCACAGACAAAAATATGTTCAGTGTGGACAATAGAACATTATTCCTGATTGTCATTATTTTATTACTTCTAACTGCTATATATGTTCGTTTTTGGTAATAGAAATAATTTTGAGTTTTGTATTTGAGGAAAATGAGAAATTTGATTTTTTGCAAAATTTATTACATAAACACCTTTATAGAAAGTAGTTTTTCATCTTTTAGCAGTTGTTGAGCAAGAGCTTGCTCAATGGAATTTATAATCTGTTGGTATTTGGGTAGAACAGAATCGCGAATTATTTTAATAAACCTCGATATATTTCCAAATTTTAAACTGGTAGTAAAGCTACAAAAACCGGTAGGAACTAGTATGGTAGTGTCTGGTAAATTTATAAATTTATTTTATTAACTAAACTAGATTTATAATACATTACGATGAAGCTTATTAAAAATATAATTTTAGCCTTGTGCTTAGTAGGGGCAAGTTCGATAAATGCACAACAGAAACCTATTAAATACGAATCTTTCAAAATCGAGAATGGAGAATTTAAATTTAACGGACAGGCAGTTAAATTGCATTCAGGTGAGATTCATTATGCCAGAATTCCTCATGATTATTGGAGACATCGCTTAAAAATGGTTAAAGCGATGGGACTAAATACAATAGCGACATACGTATTTTGGAATTATCATGAAATAGCTCCTGGAAAGTGGGATTTTCAAACCGGGAACCGAAACTTATCTGAATTCTTAAAAATAGCAAAAGAAGAAGGCTTAATGGTAATTCTTCGCCCGGGACCTTATGTGTGTGCAGAATGGGAATTCGGAGGTTATCCTTGGTTTTTGCAAAATGACAAGGATATGAAAATCAGAGAATACAATACTCCTTTTTTACATTCAACAAAAGCATATTTCACAGAACTTTATAAGGTTGTAAAACCTTATCTGATTGTTAATGGTGGTCCTATTGTAATGGTGCAGGGAGAAAATGAATTTGGATCTTTCGTTAGTCAACGGGAAGATATTAAAATGGAAGATCATAAAAAATATAGTTCATCTGTATTTGATCAATTAAAAGAAGTTGGTTTCAAAGGGATGGAGTTTTTTACTTCAGATGGAGACTGGTTATTTGAAGGAGGTGCTTTGCCCGGCGCTTTGCCAACTGCAAATGGAGACGAAGATCCAGAAAATATTAAGAAAGAGGTAAAGAAATTTCATAACGGAGAAGGTCCTTTTATGGTAGCGGAATACTATCCCGGGTGGTTAGATCATTGGGCAGAACCTTTCCCTCGTAAAGCCGCGGAAAGAGTAAAAAGCCATATTGAAAAATTCATGAATAACGATATTTCCTTTAATATTTACATGGTGCATGGAGGAACTAACTTTGGGTTTACCTCTGGAGCTAATTACGATAAAGATCATGACATACAACCGAGTATGACCAGTTATGATTATGATGCTCCCATTACTGAGGCAGGTTGGGAGACTGAAAAGTATTTGAAATTAAGAGAATTATTAAAAAATTCTTCTACGCCTCCTATTCCTGCAAAAATTCCAGTCATTCAGATTCAGGGTATTAAATTGTCTCAGGCAATAGATTTAGAAAATTTAAAAAATAATGTAAAGCCAGTAATTAATGATAATCCTTTGACTTTTGAGCAATTAAATCAGGGGTATGGCTATGTCTGGTACAGCAAAAACTTTAATCAACCAATTAAAGGAACTTTAAAACTTGATGGATTAAGAGATTATGCGATTGTTTATGTGAATGGAGAAAAAGTTGGAGAGCTTAATCGTTATTATAAAAAATACGAATGTGAAGTTAATATACCCTTCAATGGAAAATTAGACATTTTGGTAGAAAACATGGGAAGAATTAACTACGGAGCTGCTATTAATAAAAATACAAAAGGAATTATTTCTCCTGTATTTATTAATGACCGAAAAATCACCGGAGATTGGGAGATGTATGGACTTCCTTTTGAAAAGGCTCCGGTAATTGATGCAAAACAAAAATCAGATCTAAAAGAGAATAGACCAGCTATCTACAAAGGAAATTTTAATGTATCAAAAGTGGGAGATACTTTCTTGGATATGCGGCCTTTTGGAAAAGGAATTGTATTTGTTAATGGAATTAATTTAGGAAGGTATTGGTCAGTAGGACCACAACAGACATTATATTTACCTGGGTGTTATTTAAAAAATGGTGATAATGAGATTATTATTTTTGAACAGAAAAATAATAAAATTAATACAGAATTAAATACATTAACCGAACCTATTTTGGACAAGTTAAACCCTGAAAAAGGTCTAAACTGATATAAAGAAACTCAATATGAGTAGTTCATTTAACAGCAAAGATCATCCACATAGAAGATATAATCCTTTATTGGATGAATGGGTTTTAGTATCACCACAAAGAGCAAAGCGGCCATGGCAAGGACAACAGGAAGAACCATTGCCAAACGTTCAAAATCAATATGACCCCGAATGTTATTTATGCCCGGGAAATTCAAGAGTTAACGGAGTCCAAAACCCCCGGTATGAGGGTGTGTATGTATTCGATAATGATTTTGGAGCTTTATTGAGCGAAGGAGTAACCTTTGATAAAACCGAGGATGAATTATTTAAAACTGAACCTGAAAGAGGAATTAATCGTGTAATTTGCTTTTCACATGACCATTCATTGACTCTTCCTGAAATGTCTGTAGAAGCAATTACAAACGTTGTGTCTGTCTGGAAAGAAGAGTATCAGAATCTGGGAATGCTAGATTACATTAATCATGTTCAGATTTTTGAAAATAAAGGGGCAATTATGGGCTGTAGTAATCCTCATCCTCATGGGCAGATTTGGGCACAGTTATCTATTCCTTCCCAGGTAGCTAGAACACAACAAAATTTGAAGAACTATTATGATAAACATGGAACAACCCTTCTGTCTGATTATCTTCAAAGGGAAATAGGAATTAATGAGCGAATTATATTAGAAAATGAAGCTTTTGTGGCCTTGGTTCCATTTTGGGCAACGTGGCCATTTGAAACAATGATTATTAGTAAAATGCCTTTAAATAGCCTACTGGCTTTTTCACATGAAGATCAAGTTTTATTTGCTCAAATATTGAAAGATTTAACTGTGAAATACGATAATATTTTCTCTACTTCCTTCCCTTATTCTGCCGGAATACATCAGGCACCTACAGATCTAGAATCACATGAGGAATGGCATTTTCATATGCATTTTTATCCCCCCTTACTTCGCTCAGCTAGTGTGAAGAAATTTATGGTAGGATATGAAATGCTGGCAGAAGCACAAAGAGATATTACTCCGGAACAAAGCGCAGACATTCTTAAAAAAAGTTCAACAATTCATTATAAAATTAAATAAAATAGCTCTTAATAAAAATAGACTGTTTTATAAATTGGATACAAATAAAATGTCAAATATTAAATATATTTATTCTATAATTAAAGATGGTAATATCCCCCTTTTTAGAGAATTATATGGGCGGAATTCAGAATTATTACATCAGCAAGCAGTCCGGTATACCAAAACATTGTCCCGTTTCAAAGAAGTTTTTGGGGATAAAGAGATTTCTGTTTTCAGCGCACCGGGAAGAACCGAAATTGGAGGTAATCATACAGACCATAATCATGGTCGCGTATTAGCGGGTGCGGTAAACTTAGATAATATTGCCATTGCAGCTAAAAATAATTCAAATATAATCCGGATTGAATCTTCAGGCTATCAATCATTTGAAGTAGATTTAAATCATCTTGCTCCCAACGAAAATGAATTTTTAACTCCAGATGCTCTTGTTCGCGGAATTAATGCTCGATTAAAGGAATTGGGATATGGAATAGGAGGATTCGATGCCGTAATTGATGGATGTGTTCCTAAAGGTTCAGGATTAAGTTCGTCTGCATCATTTGAAGTATTAATTGGGGTAATTGTTAGTCATTTATTTAACGAAGGTAAATTAGATCCCATCTTAAATGCTCGTGTAGGACAATATGCAGAAAATGTTTTCTTTGGAAAACCTTGTGGATTAATGGATCAGGTAGCTTGTTCGGTAGGAGGATTGGTATCCATTGATTTTGCTGATATAGCAAATCCTATTGTTAAAAAAGTAGATTTTGATTTTGAATCTACCGGCTTTTCTTTAGTAATTACAGATTCCCGAGGGGATCATACCAATTTGAATAATGAATATGCTGTTTTACCTAAAGAGATGAAAGACGTTGCAACCCATTTAGGATGCGGTGTGCTGAGAGAAACTACTTTGGAAAAAGTAATGGATATTGCACCTTCGATCCGTCAGAAAGTGGGAGATCGGGCTATTTTAAGAGCAATTCATTTTGAATGCGAAAATGACCGGGTAGTAGATGAAGTAATGGCATTAGAGAAGAATGATTTTAAAAAATTTTTACAATTGGTAATAGATTCTGGGCATAGTTCATATATGTACAATCAAAATGTTTATGTATCAAGTAACATAAAAGAACAAGCAGTTTCATTGGGATTGGCATATAGCGAAGTAGTATTAAAAGGTAGTGGAGCTTGGCGTGTGCATGGAGGAGGATTCGCAGGAACCATACAAGCTTTTGTTCCTGAAGATTTGCTTGAAAGATACATTACAACTTTAAATCATTTATTTGGTGCTGGTTCTTGCCATCCTTTATTTATTAGGCAAAAAGGAGCCGTCAAATTAGATTTTTGAAATAATGAGTATCATCAGTGAAGTGGCTTTTAATACAGTTCACAATAATCAGAAAGTACAATTATTCACTTTGAAAAATAAGAATGGGATGATTGTACAGATAACTAATTATGGTGCAATCATAGTTAGTATTAATGTTAAAGATAAAGAGGGGAAATTGACAGATGTGGTACAAGGATATAATACAGCACAAGAATATATTGATAATAATAAACTTTATCAAGGAGCTATTTGCGGTAGATATGCTAATCGTATCAAAAAAGGAAAATTTACATTAAATAGAAAAAAATACTCATTAACAGTTAACGATGGGAGTAATCATTTGCACGGTGGTTTGATTGGTTTTGATAAGAAAATATGGGATGTTAAAGAGACTTCCGCCTCAAAAGTGACCTTTCAATATACTTCTCCTGACGGGGATGAGGGTTATCCGGGTACAGTAACTGTAACAGTAACCTATTCTATTAATGAAAATAATGAATTAAGATTAGATTATTCAGGAACAACAGATCAGGAAACTATACTCAGCCTTGTGAATCACTCTTATTTTAATTTGGCAGGAGAAGGTAGTGGAACAATAAATAACCACCAATTGCAGATCGAGGCTGATTTTTACACTCCTCTTACAAAAAATCATGAACCAACGGGCGAGATCTTAGCTGTAAAAAATACCCCGTTTGATTTTACCTCCCTGACATGTATTGGAGACAGAATTGATAGTGATCATGATCAACTTGCTATTGCTAATGGATATGATCATAATTTTGTTTTAAGACATGGTATATATAGGTTAGAGTTAGTAGCTACCGTTATAGAGCCAGAGTCGGGTAGAAAAATGGAAGTATTTACCACTATGCCGGGCTCACAATTATATACTGCCAATTGGATAAAAAACGAAAAAGGAAAAGAGGATCACATATACCAGGAAAGAGAGTCGTTTTGTTTGGAAACGCAAAACTTTCCCGACGCAATTAATCAATCTCATTTTCCATCACCAGTACTAACTCCCAGAAGTGTATATAAACATTCAACTATTTACAAATTCTCAATTATTGACACCAAATAATTAGATTTATAGTCAAAAATGGGTTGATGGATTTTTTGGGAAGCTTACTGGTTTCAAGAACAACACTTCAAAACCTTCTGTTCAAACTTTACAAGCTCAATCTTAATGCCATATTTTGATCAAGATATGAAATCAGTAAAATTTTCCCCTTTATTTCTGGAAGGAATCATTATAGGGGAAAACGATATACTTCAGAATACTAAAAATTGAGCATTAGATAAAAACAAAAACCACCTTATAAAAGGTGGTTTGTGGTTTCTCCAGGAATCGAACCAGGGACACATGGATTTTCAATCCATTGCTCTACCAACTGAGCTAAGAAACCATTATATTTTTGTTTGTCTTACTTCGTTGTTTTAAAGTGATGCAAAAGTAGTAAGTTTTAGTATATGACGCAAGTATTAAGGCGTTTTTTTTCTGTGAAT
The DNA here is from genome assembly GCF_013184525.1 of Chryseobacterium sp. LAM-KRS1. Lineage (GTDB taxonomy): Bacteria > Bacteroidota > Bacteroidia > Flavobacteriales > Weeksellaceae > Chryseobacterium > Chryseobacterium proteolyticum. The sequence continues at coordinate 755,113 of NZ_JAAOIZ010000002.1, read as the reverse complement.
AACAAAACCTACTGATTCTCAGCCGGATTATTTTCCTGCTCTTTTCTGATTTGTTCACTCATTTCTTCCAGTACCGGCTTAATCGTGCTTTCCGGAAGATCACTGATTCGAATATACATTAGTCCATCAATAGCATCATTGAAGTTTGGATCCACATTGAATGCGATTACTTTTGCGTTTTGCTTTATGTATTTTTTGATCAGAACAGGTAATCTTAATTCCGGTTCAAGATCATCAATGATTTTGTCAAGCTTATTAAGATCGGATTCCATCTCCTCGAAAAAGATATTTTTGTCGCGGTCTCTAAGCTTTACCTTGTATTCGTTTCTCGGAGTAATGTATTGGGCAACGGCTCCGTCATAATAATTTGAGCGCATGAACTCAATCATTAAAGACTTTGAAAATTCGGAGAATTTATTGGAAATACTCACGCCACCCATCAGGAACTTATGATCAGAATTTCTCAGGCATACATGAACAATTCCCCGCCACAATAAAAAAAGTGGAAGAGGTTTCTGTTGATATTCCTGGCAGATATAGGCTCTCCCCATTTCAATAACCTTTTTGAAGAACGGATGGATATCCTGTTCAAATTCAAAAAGTGAACTGGTATAGAATCCTTTGATGCCATATTTTTTCATGACATCTTTACCCAAAGCCATCCTGTAAGCTCCGACAAGTGTCTCCGCCGTATTGTCCCAAAGAAAAAGATGGTGATAATGTTTATCGTATTCATCAAGATCAAAAGGGAGATTGCTGCCTTCTCCTACAGCACGGAATGTAAGTTCCCTTTGTCTGCCTATTTCCCTCATTACGGAAGGAATTTCTTCGTAGGTTGTAAAATAGATTTCGTAATTGCCATTACTGAAAAGCATTTTATCCGTACCTCTCAGCTTATTGATGTCAGAAAGAATATTTTCTTTGGGAGTTTCATCAATAATATTCTGTACAATATTTTCTTCTTTAAGTAAAGGGAATTTTAACGATAGGTTTTGCAGGTTGATAACCTGCGCTAATGATTTTCTCTTTTCGTAGTAAGATTTCATCATATAAACTTTACGCTTTAAAAACTCACCCAGCTCTTCGATGGTCTCCATTTCATCCATCGCCTTTACCGCAATCGGTTTACCGATTCTGATACGGATAGGTTTTTCCCTGTCATTCATCATTTCTGATGGTAACATCAGGGTTTGTAAATTAGCATGGATCTTTGCGACCTGATAAAATAAAGTACTGTTTTTTGCATGAAAATACATGGGCACAACCGGTACTTTTGCCATTTTGATCAGTTTTAGAGCGGGCTTTTCCCACTCCTTATCCAAAATCTCACTATAAGGATTGTTTTTATTGGAAACCTCACCAGCTGGAAAAATACCTACACATCCTCCATTTTCAAGATGTTTTAAAGTTTCACGCATTCCGGAAGAGCTGCTGTAAGCACCTTTTCTGTTTTCAAATGGATTTACAGAAATTACATACGGTTCCATTGGTTTTATTTTCTCCAGTAGAAAATTACCCATTACTTTGAAATCCGGACGCACTTCTGTTAATATTTTGCACATCAATATCCCATCAATTGCTCCAAGAGGATGATTGGATACCAAAATAAATGGACCTGTTTTGGGAATTTTAGCCAAATCTTCTTCAAAAGCAATATAGCTTAAGTTTCTTTCCCTCACAAATGAATCGAAAAAGTCTTTACCTTCCTTGTCTTTTAGTTTATCATATAGTTTATTGACTTCATTTATTTTAGCAACGCTCATGATAGCAGATGCCACAGGATTCTTTAGGAACCCTATTTTACTTAAGCCGGAAGCCTGGATTAAATCGTTTTTCGAAATTAAGCTCATATGTGTTTAGTCGCAATTATATTTATTGTGTTACCATCTGAAGCGTATTCTTTGAAATCTGTTCCAATAATACACTTTTTTCCTGGTAAAATTTATCAATGTTATCCATCTTCGCATTTCTTACAGTGAATAAGGACACATTTTTAACTACATCAGTTCTGAAATCTTTCTGTAGTTCTTCATTCAGCTTATCAATTGCATTGAATTTATCTTCCAAACATAAAGCTAGTGAAATTGCAGAATTCTGCATCAAGGAAACTTTAATTTTATGTCTTGACAAAAGACTGAAGATTTGACTCATGTGATCTTCTGCAATAAATGAAAAATCCCTTGTAGATATTTTTAAAAGATTCTGATTTTCTTTTAAAATATATGTTTCTTCGTGCTGGTTTTTTTCTGAAGCTCCTACTTTTGTTCCTTCTTTTGTAGGATCTACAAAAGATTTTACGTAGAAAGGAATGCTTTTTTGCTGTAGTGGTTGAAGGGTTTTCGGGTGAATTACACTCGCTCCGTAATAAGCCATTTCGATTGCTTCTTCATATGAAATATTGGAAAGAAGGGTAACATCCTTAAATTTTCTCGGGTCCCCTGTCATTACGCCTGGTACATCTTTCCATATGGTCATTGCCTCTGCATTCATACAATAAGCAAAAATAGCAGCAGAATAATCTGAACCCTCTCTTCCTAATGTTACCGTGAAGTTATTTTCATCGGATCCAATAAATCCTTGCGTTACATAACAAATTTCAGAATTCAGGGTAGAAATAAATTCCTCTGTTTTTTTCCAGTCTACATTACCATCCCTGTAAGAATTATCTGTTTTAATATAATCTCTGGCATCCAGCCACTGATTGATAAACTGTATTTCATTCAGATATTCACTTACTATCTTTGTAGAAATCATTTCTCCACAGCTCACTACCTGATCGTAAACGAAATTGTAATTAGGCGATTTATTTCTTCTTAAAAAAGAATCAAGGTCGTCAAAAAATAAATTGATTTCTGCAAATACAGGATGATTTTCCTGAAAAAGCCCTTCAGCAATTTCAATATGTTTCTGTTTAATAATCTTAATTTCAGTTTGATAGTTTTCCTTCTTGAAATAAAGCTCCACAACCTTTTCCAATTCATTCGTCGTTTTGCCCATTGCTGAAATTACCAGCAAACATTTGGCAAATCCCTGGCTTTTTAAAACCATTGACACATTCTTTACGCTTTCAGCATCTTTTACAGATGCTCCACCAAACTTGAAAATTTTCATTAAAATATTAAAAATAAAATTGTTAGATAAAAAATAGTTGAGTTTTTTACGGAGGTCAAAATTATAAATTTACAATGAGATATGAAATACCCGAAGGGTAGGATGAGATAAAGATTTTTATGATAAATGATAAGATGAATGGATTTTATGCAATATTATTCCAGATTTATTAATATTATCTCGACGTAATGATGCTATATTGTTAATAATAGTGTGAATTGATGAAATTTAGCTGGGAGCAAAAACGGGAATCAATTATACAAAGGTTAAAGACAATATGTTATGTTTGTTATGTTGTATGTTTTTGATATACAGGTTGTAATGTCTTTTGAAAGAATTTTTTTTAGATTGTAATAAATTTTACGAAATTTGGGCAAATCGTAAAAAGTAAAATATGTCAGATCAATCGTTGCAGACTTTAGGAGAATTTATTATAGATAAACAAGAAGATTTTCAGTATTCTACAGGGGAACTTTCCCGACTTCTAAGTGCTATAAGATTGGCTTCAAAAGTTGTAAACAGAGAAGTAAATAAAGCAGGAATTGCAGATATCATTGGAAAAGCAGGTAATGAGAATATTCAGGGGGAAGAGCAGCAGAAGCTGGATGTCCTTGCTAATGAGATATTCATCACGGCATTATCGCAAAGAGAGGTAGTTTGTGGAATTGCTTCCGAAGAAAATGATGACTTTATTGATATTAAATGTGTAGGAAATGGGCATCTTAGCAAGTATGTAGTTTTGATTGACCCTCTTGATGGTTCTTCAAATATTGATGTGAATGTTTCTGTGGGAACTATTTTTTCTATTTACAGAAGAGTTTCTGAGCCGGGCACACCTGTTCAGTTAGAAGATTTTCTTCAGAAAGGAGTGAACCAGATTGCAGCAGGTTATGTAATTTACGGATCTTCTACAATGATTGTATATACCACCGGAAACGGAGTGAACGGATTTACTTTGGATCCTTCTCTGGGTACTTATTATCTTTCTCATCCCAATATGAAATTTCCGGCAACGGGGAAAATTTATTCTATCAACGAAGGAAACTATATCAAATTCCCTCAGGGAGTTAAAAACTATCTGAAATATTGTCAGATGGAAGAAGGTGACCGCCCTTACACATCAAGATATATTGGTTCTCTTGTTGCTGATTTCCATAGAAATATGCTGAAAGGAGGGATTTATATTTATCCTTCTTATTCACAAGCTCCTAATGGTAAACTAAGGCTGCTTTATGAATGTAATCCTATGGCATTCCTTGCTGAGCAGGCTGGTGGAAAAGCAACGGATGGATTCAGAAGAATTCTGGAAGTTGAGCCTACAGAACTTCATCAGAGAATTCCATTTTTCTGTGGAAGTGTTGCTATGGTAGAAAAAGCAGAGGAATTTATGCGAATAGATAATGTGAAATAAATGATCGCAAAATACTTCAGATATTTATTAAAATTCAAACGCCCGAGTGGAACATCTCGTGGCGTTTTGCATGAAAAAGAAACTTTTATTCTTGAAATTTCGGAAAATGATAGAAAGGGAGTGGGAGAGTGTGCCGTTTTCAGGGGGCTAAGCTTTGATGACAGACCAGATTATGAAGAAAAACTCAAATGGCTTTGTGAGAATATCGGGCAGACTGCTGAATTCTTAAGAGAAGAGTTAATAGAATTTCCATCCATCTGGATTGGATACGAGCAGGCTATCCTTAATTTAAAGAATGGAGGACATCTGTATTTTCCCAGTCAATTTACACAGGGGCAGATTCCCATTACGATCAATGGGCTGATCTGGATGGGAGATGTCGGGTTTATGGAAGAACAGATCCGGGAAAAACTTGAAAAAGGTTTCCATTGCATTAAATTGAAAATAGGGGTTGATTGGGAATCCGAACATGAAGTGCTGAAAAAATTGAGAAAGAAATTTCCGGAAAGCAGTTTGGAATTGCGGGTTGATGCGAACGGAGGATTCAATACACGAGAAGCAAAGACTGTTTTAAAACAGCTATCGGATTTACGTATTCATTCTATAGAACAGCCTATTAAGGCTGGAAATTGGAATGATATGGCCATGTTGTGCAGCGATACACCAACACCAATTGCTCTGGACGAGGAATTGATCGGAATTGTTGATACCGGCGAAAAGAATAAACTACTGGAAGCAATTAAACCGCAATATATTATTCTTAAACCGTCTTTGATTGGAGGTTTTTCGGGATCTGACGAATGGATTTCTCTTGCAGAACAAAATAATATAGGATGGTGGATAACTTCGGCGCTGGAAAGTAATATAGGATTAAATGCAATAGCCCAGTATACCTATACTAAAAATAGTAAAATGCCTCAAGGTTTAGGAACCGGAGGCTTATTTACTAATAATTTTGACAATCATTTGGAACTAATTGGGGAACGCTTGCTTTTTAAAGCATGATTTCAACATGAAATTGTGTTATTTTCTGTTGGTGTACATTGATTAAACTTCATCATTTATGAAAATCGTTTTTTTGATGTTTTCTATTAAAATAGAAACCTTTTCTTTAAACTTTTTCATGACCGGAAATTTTAATTAATTCTCTATCTTTAGATATAAGCAATCTTCGTGCCAAATTGAATTTTTCGCAATTATTGTTCTGTTATTTTATTGTTAATTTTGTATAAGTCACTATTTTGATACAATTGTGAAAATATTTTCATAATTGCTTATTCTATTGGTAATGAGGTTTCTATCAACTCCGTTCAGGGTCTGAAAAATGTCATTTTGTACCTGTGAACTAGAGAGATATCCCCAGTGGTTTCCTAGCTCAAATTTTAAACCATCTTTGAGGTCGTTCTCAATAAAGGTACAGTCTACAATAGACACAATATCTTTAAATTTTTCAATATCACTGGGGCCGTTTTTTCCCAATCTCGGAGTGAGAATATTTTTGGTAAATTGGGAAATTCCCAGAACGGCATCTTTTCGGTTTAAATAAATTGAAACGCGATTAGCAAGCAAAGGAAGTTTGTTAAAGGAGTCCTCAGAGTCTTCAAATACTTTATAGGTTACATCAGCATTCAATAAAAGAACCTGATCAATTACTCTCAGAATATTTTCGCTTTTAAGACTGTACAGCATACTTTGAAGCACCCTGTTTCCCAAGGAATGAGCCATCAGATGAATTCTCTGGTTACATGGAGCTAAATCCCGGTTGGAAAAAATATCCTTTAGGAACTGAGTGTAAAAATAGAACAGCCTCATTAATGAGGTTCCGGAATTAATGCTGGATGCTTTATCGTCAAAGTAGGTAAGCGGAACAATACTGCTTGAAGCCGGCCAGCTCACAAACAGGATATGCTCAACTGGAGATTCCGGACTATCGATAAACAGTTTTTTCAGATCAATAATAGCTTCCAGTTCATCGTCGAAATCGTAGGCATAACCATGGATAAATATTAAAACGTCACTTCTGGATTTGGTAGAAGACATGTTTTTATACAATTCATAAAACATCCTTTGGGTTCCTCCCAGGTTATCGGCTGTAACTTTTGATTTTTTGATATTTTTTTCGCTTAATAAAACATCAAGAACTTCCTGGTATCCTTGTTTTTCAGGTTCTGAAAAAAGCTGATAATTTAATATATTCCTGTTGGTGTAATTTTTTTTTCTCTTTTCCTGAGCAGTTGGTTCCTTATAATTGGTAAAATCACATTTTGCGATTCTGAAATTAGGAATGGAATATTCATCATTGGAAAATGAATCAACGGTTTCGTTTTTATGACGGACGATCTTCCTGTTACTTAAGATATAAACAGCCATAATGATTTTGTGATAGGTTTTAGTGGTATAAATTTCGGAAAAAATATTGGATTTTTAGTCAATATGCTTTTAAATCAGCCCTTTCATAAACCCTAAATTTTCGCTAAATTTGCGAATGGGTTATATTTAAAATATAACTTTTAACTTTTAATTAAATAATGGAAGAAGAAAAAAAATCGCTCAATTTTATTGAACAAATTATAGAAGATGATTTGGCAAATGGTTTGAACAGAGATCAAATCCGTTTCCGTTTTCCCCCAGAACCAAATGGTTATTTACATGTAGGGCACACCAAAGCCATCTGCATCAACTTTGGACTGGGAGAAAAATACAACGCTCCTGTAAACCTTCGTTTCGACGATACAAATCCTGAAAAAGAAGAACAGGAATTTGTAGATTCTATTAAAAAAGATGTAGAATGGCTAGGTTTCAAATGGGATAAAGAATTGTACGCATCTGACTACTTCCAGCAGCTCTATGACTGGGCCGTAAGATTAATCAAAGAAGGAAAAGCATATGTGGACGAGCAACCGTCTGAAGTGATTACAGAACAAAGAAAAAATCCAACTGAACCCGGAGTGGAAAGCCCTTTCAGAAACCGTCCTGTTGAAGAATCTCTGGATTTATTCGAGAGAATGAAAAACGGAGAGTTTGAAGAAGGTACGATGTCTCTTCGTGCAAAAATTGATATGGTTTCTCCTAATATGAATATGCGTGATCCTGTAATGTACAGAATTCTGAAAAGACCTCACCACAGAACAGGAACAGACTGGAAAATCTATCCGATGTATGACTGGGCTCATGGAGAGTCAGATTATTTGGAACAAGTGTCACATTCTTTATGTTCTTTGGAGTTTGAAAATCACAGACCATTGTATAACTGGTATCTGGATCAGGTATATGAAGAGCCTAAAGTAGCTCCGAAGCAGAGAGAATTTGCAAGGATGAATGTATCCTATATGATTACATCCAAAAGAAAGCTACAGAGATTAGTTGCTGAAAAAGTAGTAACAGGATGGGATGACCCAAGAATGCCTACAATTTCAGGAATGCGAAGAAAAGGATTTACCCCTACATCCATTAGGAATTTTATTGAAAAAGTAGGAGTAGCCAAAAGAGAAAACCTTATTGAGATTCAGCTATTGGATTTCTGCGTTCGTGAGGACCTGAATAAAGTAGCTAAACGTGTTATGGCCGTTGTTGATCCTGTAAAATTAGTGATTGAAAACTATCCGGAAGGTAAAGAAGAGTGGTTGGAGACTGAAAACAATCCGGAGCAGGAAAATGCCGGAACGAGAGAAATTCCTTTCTCACGAGAACTATATATTGAACGTGAAGATTTTAAAGAAGAAGCAAATAATAAATTCTTCAGGTTAAAATTAGGAGGTGAGGTTCGTTTGAAATCTGCATATATCATCAAAGCTGAAAGAGTAGAGAAAGATGAAAACGGAGAGATTACGACCATCTATGCAACGTATGATGAAAAGAGCAAGTCAGGAAGCGGAACAGAAGAAAGCTTGAGAAAAGTAAAAGGAACCTTACATTGGGTATCAGCAAACCATGCAATTCCGGTGGAGGTAAGAATTTATGATCAGCTATTTACCGTTGAGCAACCTGATGCAGAAAAAGATGTGGACTTCCTTAACTTTGTGAACCCTGAATCTGTTTCTGTTATTCAAGGTTTTGCGGAGCCCGGCCTTAAAGATGTTGCAGTAGGAGAGCCGCTTCAATTCCAGAGAATCGGATATTTTACGAAAGATCAGGATTCTACTGAAGAGAACCTGGTATTTAACCGTACCGTGACACTGAAAGATTCTTATAAACCAGAATAAGTTTCTAATCATATAAAAAAACAGGATCTACAAAATAGATCCTGTTTTTTATTATTGTTTTATCCGTATAAGAATGAGAGAAACTACTTCAGGAAATTTTTTTTCCCGTACGCCGGATTGGGATAGTTGTAAAAGCCTTTACCGCTTATAGCACCTAATTTTCCTTTATCAATATATTCCTTTTTTAATTTTTTTGATATTTTAAGCATTACAGGTGATCTGGAAGAATCTGCTGCAATTTTATTAATATTATAAACAGTAGTAATGCCTACAACATCCAGTATCCCAAAAGGACCCATTGGTGCTCCGGTGGCCACCATCCATGTTTTATCAATAGTTTTGATATCTGATACTTTATTTACCCATAATTCCAATGCAGAGCTTAGTAACGGCATCAACAATGAGTTGACAATATAGCCGGGTTGTTCTTTATAAATAGGTAATGCGACCATTCCAATGGCTTTTGCAAATTCCATGATATCATCAAACACTTTAGAAGAGGTCCCCGGATGTCCCATAACTTCTGCTGTGTTATGTTTCCAGATTTCATTGGCAAAATGTAGTGCAATAAACTTTTCCGGTCTTCCTGTTTTTTTAGCAAACTGACTGGGTAGTAATGATGACGAATTCGTTGCGAAGACGGTTTTTTCAGGAGCTAATTTTGCTACACTCCTGTAAAAAGCGATTTTAATTTTCGGGTTTTCGGGTACGGCTTCTATCAAAAGGTCTGCATTTTGTACAGATGCTGCCAAATCAGATGTATAAGTAAGATTTTTAAATGCTGTGTCCAGCTGGTTTTTTGTTGCTTTTAAGTCTTTTGTAAAAGCTTCACTGAGTATATTGAATTTTTCCTTTGCCTTTTCTAAAATTTCGTCACTGATATCATAAACGGTTACATTAAAACCATGGAAAGCTGCCTGGAAAGCGATTTGGTATCCCAATACACCACTGCCCGCAACAGTTACATTTTTAAAATTCATACAATTTTGTTTTGGTGGTCATTAATAATGGAATTAATTTGGATAGTGAAAAATTGTTGATTTACATTAGTATTTGTTCAACAAGGTTTATCTGCAATTTACAAAATTTGTAAAGGAACCCGTTGGATTATCAATTGAATTATTTTTATATTGAATGGTTCCTGCAATCGGGGATTCAATTATTTTTCAGAGAAAATAAATTTAAGGACCATGCTCTGACTTAATTTGCCTAATTTTGTGTCTTCGAAAACCGTTCCCAAGAATTTATTCCCGTGAAATTAATTAAGATCTATACAAGTTCTTTTAAAGGACTGTCTCAAGAAAGCTGGATGCTGGCGTTGGTAATGCTCATCAATCGTGCCGGATCAATGGTACTCCCATTTTTAGGAGTGTATATGACTGCGCATTTACATTTCAGCATAGAGAACTCAGGTGTTGTTTTGAGTTTTTTTGGAATTGGGTCGGTATTGGGTTCATGGCTGGGAGGAATGATCACGGATAAGATCGGAGAGTATAGAGTTCAAAGTCTAAGTTTGCTCCTTAGCGTACCTTTGTTTTGTATGATTCCTCTTTTTACGACCGAGGTTGGATTAGCGGGGATTATCCTTGCACAAAGTATTGTAAGTGAAACGTTTCGTCCTGCCAATTCGGTAGCAATCACCAAATATGCAAGACCTGAAAATATTACCCGGGCATTTTCCTTAAACAGAATGGCCGTGAATCTGGGGTTTTCTATAGGACCGGCTTTAGGAGGTATTTTATCGGCCATTTCTTATGAATTTCTTTTTTACAGTAATGCCTTGGCTGCATTAATAGCTGGTATCACTTATATTGTGTTCTTTAAAAAGAGAAATACATTAGCCCTGAGGAAAGCCCAAAACATGAAAAAAAGCACCGTTCATGTTAAAGAAGGATCTCCTTACCGGGACGGAAAGTTTCTGCTGTATTGTTTCTTCTGTATGTTGTTTGCGATATGTTTTTTCCAGCTTTTCAGCACACTTACGATATTTTATAAGGATACAGCTCACCTTAGCCAGGAACATATAGGATATCTTTTAGGATATAGCGGTTTCCTGATTGTATTGCTTGAAATGGCTTTTGTTCAGATTGCTGAGAAATATTTCACCTTGGGAATCACGATGCTGGTAGGAACTTTGCTCTGTGGATTTTCATACGCGATGCTTGCTTTTGATTACACAATGCTAACGTTGCTTATTTCCATGACAATGCTATGCGTCGGTGAAATTTGGACTTTACCTTTTATGTCTACGATTACAGCTTTAAGGTCAGGTTCTAATAATAAAGGTGCTTATATGGGATTGAACGGGATATCATTTTCTATAGCTTTTATTGTTACTCCCTATGTAGGAACTTTGATTGCAGAGAAACTGGGATTTAAGGTTTTATGGTTGGGAACAGGAACCCTCGCTGCTCTTATTGCAGTTGCTTTTTATTTTATTGTTCCATGGATGTTATCTGAAAAAAAATCGAAAGAAGAGGCTGATTAAGAAATCATTTATTAGATTTGTAGAATGGTGAGGATCAGTTTTTTATTCTTTATCATTTGCAGTTCATTTTTCTCTTCCCAAATAAGAGATTCTGCTGAATTGATTTCGGAAGTCAAAATTGATGCCTATAAAAAACCATCTTCATACTTACGTTCGACAAAATCTGTTGCTGTCATTACTCAAGATCTTTTGAGCCAGAATACACCCGAACGGCTTCTGGAATCGATTAATCAAATTGCCGGAGCAAGAATGGAAGAGCGTTCCCCGGGAAGTTACAGGATTTCTGTTCGTGGCAGTACGCTGAGGTCTCCATTTGGGGTACGTAATATTAAAGTATATCTTGATGATTTTATCCTTTCTGACGCATCGGGAAATACCTATTTTAATATTATTTCTCCTGAACTTATTAACAGGATGGAGATCTACAAAGGACCAGAGGGTGGAGATTATGGTGCAGCTACAGGCGGAACCCTTCTTCTTAAAACGAGGTCTTCCGAAAATACATCAGCAAATATTTCAATAGGCAGTTACGGAACATTGAATCAAAGCTTTGATTTTTCAAAACAGCTTGGAAAACATTTTCTCGAAGTTTTTCAAAATTATTATCGGAGTGATTCTTACCGTCAGCAATCAGCCATCGAAAGAAAACAATTTTTTTTTAAAGACCATTTTCAATATAGTGAGAAAGCGACTATGAATGCGATGGTTCTGTTTTCAGATCTGGACTACCAAACTCCCGGAGGACTTACTTTAGAGCAGATGCAAAGAGATAGGAAACAGGCAAGGCCGGCAACTTCCACACTTCCCGGTGCCGTGGAACAAGACGCAGGCATACGGAATAAAATGTTACTGGCAGGTGTTTCAAATCAATTCAGCTTGAGTCCTAAATTTTCCCATTTTATAATGATGCAGGGCTCTTATGTAGATTTTTCAAATCCTTTTATTACCAATTATGAAAGGAGATTTGAAAAAAACTTTGCCATAAGGACACACCTCAATTATGAAGAACACTGGAATAAGATTACAGCAGAATGGCGCTTAGGATTTGAAGGAGGTAGCAATTCGATAATGGTCAGAAACTTTGACAATATTAATGGAATAAAAAAAGACTTTCAAAATTTTGATAACCTTAAGAATACTTCCGGATTTTATTTTCTGTCCCAGAAACTAAATTTTAATGAGAGATTATATACGGATATATCTGTTAGCCTGAACGCCAATTCTTATGAATGGGAAAGGCTTTATCCAGGAACAGGCAGTGGAAAAGTACATTTCAGAAAACAATGGCTTCCCAATATCGGGCTTACTTATGTTTTGGAAAAAGGACTTTCAGTAAGAGCTAAGATCGGGAAAGGAAATTCAGCACCTACTAATGAAGAAATCCGTTCTTCTAATCAGGAATTTAATCTGGACCTTGTTCCTGAATATGGATGGAATAAGGAAATTGGAATCCGTAAGCAGTTCGGTAATTTTTTATTTATGGAAGGGAACTATTTCGATTTTCGGATGATGGATGCTATTGTAAGGAGACAGAATGAGAAAGGCGAGGAGTTTTTTATTAATCAGGGAAATATCAAGCAAAGAGGGGTAGAAGTCTTGATAGAATCAAAAGGCTTTAATGTAAATAATACTATTTTTAACAGGTTTAAGTTCAGATTTTCAGGTAGTTTTTACCGGTTCAGGTTTGAAAATTATGCGCAGGGAAACCAGAATTTTTCCGGAAATGATGTAACGGGTGTTCCGTCAACTACGATAAGCAGTTTATTTAATTTTATTGTGTTAAGGAAAGTTTCTGTAGATTATTCTCATTTCTATACTTCGAAGATTCCTTTAAATGACGCCAATTCTGTCTGGTCTGAATCTAGTATCGTTGGAAATATACAACTGGGAATTCCCGTCTATTTTGAAAAGACTAAGCTGAACGTATACCTTCAGATTCAAAATCTTTACAATACAGATTATGTTTTGGGATTTGATACCAATGCTTTTGGAAATCGTTTTTATAATCCTGCTGCCCGACGGAATTTTATTTTGGGTGTAAAGGCTGACTTTTGAAATATTGCCGAAAATTTAAGCTATTAATTTTCCCTTGTTTTTAGGATATTCTTTATAATCATATCAGCGTGGAACCTTGAGTTTTCAATAAACCATAAATGCGTGTCTTTTCCACCACAAACCACGCCTGCAAGATAGAGGTTTTGAATATTTGTTTCCATGGTTTCAGAGTCGTATACAGGATTGAGACATTCTCCCTGGAGCTCAATTCCTGCATTGATCAGGAAACCAAAGTCCGGCAGATATCCGGTCATAGCGAGAACAAAGTTATTTTGAATTTCATTGATCTCTCCGTTTTTATCTTTAAATACAACGCTATGTTCTTTGATTTCTATCAATTCAGAATTAAAATGAGCGGTAATACTTCCTTCTGCAATCCTGTTTTCAATATCGGGTTTTACCCAATATTTTACACTTTTCGATATTTCGGATTGGCGTATGATCATGGTAACCTCCGCGCCCTTGCGGTATGTTTCCAGCGCGGCATCTACAGCTGAATTGCTTGAACCTACAACAACAATCTTTTGCTTGGCATACGGATAAGGTTCGGAATAGTAATGTCTGACTTTCTGTAAGTCTTCCCCGGGAATATTCATCAGGTTAGGGATGTCGTAAAATCCGGTTGAAATGATCACATTCCTCGCATAGTATATGGATTTGGAAGATTCAATCTCAAAAATCTCATTTTTTTTAGAAACTCTGATCACTTTTTCATAAAGATGAATGTTGAGGTTCTTCTGTCTCGTGATTCCCTGGTAATATTCCAGAGCTTCCTGCCTGCCTGGTTTAGGAGCCGCTGATATAAACGGAATTTCGGCAATTTCCAGTTTTTCAGCTGTAGAAAAAAAACGCATATACAAAGGATAATTGTACAGGGAGTTGACAATTGTTCCTTTTTCGATAATGATGTAAGAGAGATTGTTTTTTTGCGCCTCTAAGGCACAATTCAATCCGATAGGTCCTCCTCCGATAATGAGGATATCTAAAACTTCCATATAACAAATTTACTTATTTTTCTGGCATTAGTTTTGGTGATTTTCTGTAATTAACATTAAAAAAGATGAAGAAGTTATTCATTCCACTATTATTGATCATAAGCCTTGTAGCTTGTAAAAAGAATACAGCAAATCCTACCATAAATACAACAGACTCTGCTGGCCACGTGAAAACCGACACTGTTGCTGTTCCGAAAATGAGTGAGGCAGAAAAGAAAGATATCATAAAGAAAACAAATGATGAAATTCTGCAAGCCTTAAAAAACAAGGATTATCAGAAATTTTCAGAGTTCATCCATCCCCAGAAAGGGATTCGTTTTTCTATGTATGCTTTTGTAGATATCAAAGATGATAAACATTTTTCCAAAGCCGACTTTGAAAAGTATGTTCAAACGAAAACGCAGTTTACATGGGGATCTCATGATGGATCAGGAGAACTGTATAAAGAGACTATAAAGGATTACCTTGAAAAATGGGTTTTCTCAAAAGATTTTACACATTCCACTTATTCTTTTAATGAATTTCAGGGTGGAGGAAATTCTCTTAATAATTTAAAAGAAATTTACCCCGGCCATGATTTCACAGAGAATTATATTAAAGGAACAGAAAAATACGGGGAAATGGACTGGAAGACTCTTCGTTTTGTATATGAAGAGTTTGAAGGCAAATATTATATAATAGCTGTAATTAATGATCAGTGGACTGTCTGATCCAATATTTCAGATAAATTTTTAGCAAGATTTCTTCTTGAGAACTGTTCAATATTTTGAGTGTTTTCGAGAAGATTTCCTTTTTTCCACAACGTGTATTTTTCAAGTATAAAGTCTTTTATGTTATCCGAATCCTGATAACTGAAGTGCTTTCCTGCATTTGTATCATCCAATATTTTTGATACATCAGCATCGGCAGGACCAAACGAAATGATCTGTTTGCCGGTAGCCAGGTATTCAAATATTTTTCCGGGAATAATTCCTTTGGAAGATTCGTTAGGAAAATTCGTGATTAAAAGCATGTCTGAAGATTTCATTTCTTCAATGGCTTTTTCATGAGAAAGGTATCCCAAATCATGAATGTGTTTTTTTAAACTGGAATTGTTTAAGGTTTCAAGAATCCTGTCATCGATTCTTCCTGCGAATTTTAATATAAAATGTTGGGCAAATGATGAATCTGTTTCTATAAGATGATCCAGGACCGTCCATAAATTTTCAGGGTTACGAAGCTGTTCCAGAACACCAATGTAGCTCAAGGTGAAATGTGTTTGATTATCCTCTGTCTTAGTATTTTGTGATTGTGGAATTTCGAGATTTTGTTCAACAGATACAGCATCACTTTCATCGAATCCATTTGTAATGCAAACTGCATTAGCACCATTTTTTCGGAAATTTTCAGCATCTGTATAACTGGTTGCAAGAGTAATGTCTGCATTTCTGAAAACTTCACTTTCCAGTTTTCTGTGTTTCTGATCAGATCTTTTGGTAAGTTTTAGATGCTTATAATAGGAGATTTCTGTCCATGGATCCCTGAAATCTGCAATCCATTTTAGTGTGGAAAACTTCTTTTTAAGTTGTAAGCCTATAAGATGTAAAGAATGGGGAGGACCTGAAGTTACAATGAAATCAATTTTGTTTTCTTTTATATAATGTTCCAGGAATTTAACCGATGGTTTTACCCAAAAAACTCTTGCATCAGGAATGAAAAAGTTTCCCCTTACCCAAATGGAAAGCTTAGATTTCCAGCTTTGGTTCTTGCCTACATCAAATTGGCCGGCCTTAAACTTCTTATTACTTTTATTTAGTTTTTCAGCAAGCTGGTAAGGTTCCCAGATTGTTGTTTTTACAATTTTCAGGTCTCTTGGAACTTCTTTCAGCAAGCTTTCATCCAATAAAGGGTAACTCGGATTTTCCGGAGTGTAAATAATAGGTTTCCACCCAAAATCAGGTAAATATTTTGCGAACTTCAACCACCTCTGAACACCAGGACCTCCTGCGGGAGGCCAGTAATAAGTAATAATAAGGACTTTCTTCTCTTCCATGGATGGAAATATTGCAGAGATAAATGCCGGTCATCTTAATGTGTTTTTTTAACCCATGATTAAGATGACCAGGTATAAAAATAATTTAAACTTTTTCCTCGGTTAAGGCTTCCTTCTTCTTTTTATTCATCCAGAAAATCCCAAAGGCACTTAATGCGATAAATAATCCGAAGCAAAATAAAGAAATCCATTTTCCTTTTTCGATCACTTCAGGTTCAAAGACCATTCTGATATGATGTTCCCCTGCAGGAACCTGAACCGCACGAAGAAGATAATCTGCCTTGATGTAAGGGACTTCTTTTTCGTCGATAAACATTTTCCATCCGTGAGGATAGTAAATTTCTGAGAATACCGCCAATTGTGGTGTTTTAGATTTAGATTTAAACTCTAATTCGTTAGGCTGATATTTGGTTAGATTAATGAATGCTGTAGAATCGGGTAGGATAAATTTATCTCTTTCTAAAAAAGGTTTACCGTCTTCTTTTCCTATAATTGCAATTTTTTTAGTGTCAACCTCTCCGATCAGCTTTAGTTCTTCGTTCGGAGTATTGGCCACTTTAACTTCTGATACGAACCATGCATTTCCATTAGCTTTTGTATTAGGAATGACCTGAGGTTTTTCCGGTCCCCCTACAACCCAGTATTTTGCATTTAAAAGGTTGAGCATATTAGGAACTTTTACAGAATCCATAATCTGGAAATATTCATTGATCACATCATCGTATCTTCTTAGTTTTACCGCATGATAACCACCAATTGAAGATTTGAAATAAGAAGTATTCGTTTCACTGAAAGTTCCAAGAATATTATTGAAAATCCTGTAGTGTGTTTTGTCTTTTTCAGCAATGGTTTCCAATGTTTTGTTGACATTCACATTGGCCAGAATAGAACCAAGATTTGGATTTGCCTGTACTTTTTCAGCAAGAAGATCCGAGCTTTCCGTCTGAAAAGGATTTTCTGCAAATACTTTATCTACATAATTGTCGTCATTCAGATAGCGTTTGTTTACAGTCCATAGGTCAAATAAGCTTACAACACCTATAATGACCAATGCGATATTCTGATTTAGCTTTTTCTTCATCGTGAGGAATAAAGCCAAAGCAGCTATTGCTACATAGATAAATGCTTTTAATGCATCAACTTTAAATAATTTGAATCTTTCATCTACCAGATAATCTAATAGGAAAGGAGGGAAATACAATTTTTCATTGTCCGTAGCAAAGCCAAGAATGCTCTTTCCAAAAATTAAAAGAATTAATAGCAAACCTAATGTCCCACCACTCACATAAAAAAGAATTTTCTTTTTATATTCTTCTGTCAATTTTTCATCTGTAAAGAATTTATACAAACCAATAATTGCAATTAACGGGAATAAGAGCTCGACAATAACAAGAATGGAAGATGGTGCTCTGAATTTATTGTAAAACGGAACGTAGTCTATAAAGAAGTCCGACAATGGCATAAAGTTGCTTCCCCATGCAAGCAGAATAGTCAGTATAGAAGCCCCTAAAATCCAGTAGCGGTATTTTTTTCCGGCAAAAAAGAATCCTAAAATAGCTAAAAAACAAACAATAGCTCCCTGATAGGCAGGTCCCGAAGTTCCGGGTTGGTCACCCCAGTATGTAACACTTGCAAATCCTTTGGAAATTCTGTCCATTTCTGCCTGAGAGGAAACATTTTCCTGAATCATCTCCTGAATGTGGTTCATTATCTCTTTAGCCTCAGGTTCCTGGCTTCCACCACCCATTAATCTTGGAATAAAAAGGTTCAGTGTTTCCAGTCTTCCGTAGCTCCACATTAGCATACTTTCTTTATCCATTCCGGATTTTCCGGCAGTATGATTTTCTGTATTTAAGATTTGTTTACCGCGTACAGTTTCTTTAATATACTCGGAATTGGCCATGATCCTTTGCGAATTCATTCCCACACCGATGATACATGATACTGCTATAATAGCCGAAGAAACAATAAAGTGCTTCATCGAGGTTTTCTTTTTGATAACCCGTACCAATTCAGATATAAAGAGGAATCCTAATGCAAGGAACAGATAGTAGGTCATCTGTGGATGGTTGGCAGCAATCTGAAGTCCCATAAACAGGGTGGTTACGATAAATCCGGTAATATACTTTTTTCTGATGTACACCAGTAATATACCTGCTAAAAGAGGCGCAAAATACTCAATCGTATTTACTTTACCATTATGTCCTGCTGCAATGATAATATAAAAATAAGTTGAGAGACCAAAAAAAGTAGCCCCCAGCAGAGCGTACTTCCAGTTTCTCACCACCACCATTCCCAAAAGGAAAAATCCTGCAAAAAGTAAAAAAAGATAGTTAACAGGTCTTGGCAGGAAATTCAGATTACTGTCTATTTTTTTTATGATATCCCCCTTAAACTGGCTACCCATCTGGTAGGTAGGCATTCCCCCAAACATGGAATCACTCCAGTAAGTTTCTTTATCATTATTAGCTCTGTAATCAAGAAGTTCTTTTGCTCCTCCCCGGTACTGAACAATGTCATGCTGGAAAAGTTGCTTTCCCGTAAAAACAGGAGTGGAATATAAAAATGCTAAAACTATAAATACAACTAATGAAATTGCAATATAAATTAAGTTTTTATTTTTCGCCATGCTGGTTATTATCTTTTATTTTCTTGGAATTTTTACCTTTTATCCTTCGTTTCTTTTACTTCCTCGTAGTCCACAGTTTCTGCGTCCCAATTGATCTTTGCATTCTTTTTTGAGTTTTGTATATCCTGCTGCTGTTTATTATTGTTATTGTTGAAACGGTAACTGTAAAAAGTCTTAAAAAAAAGCCTTCTAAGGATATTCCAGACAAAGAAAAGAATAATAGCTGTAAGTACTAGCTCAAGAATCCACTTCATATTTTTTTATTTTATAAGCCTCAATTATTTAGCAGATGGATTTACCATTACAGAAGAATTGGAAACGCTTTTCATGGATTGAGATTGTTTTCCATCCGAAATGGTTTCTATCTGCGTTGTTTTTACTGTAATATTCTGGTTGTTGATCCATCCTGTATTTTCATCAAACTTTATAGTACCGTTCTGTACCAGCTCACTGCTGATGCTGTGAGTCATTGCTCCCTGGGCCTGTTTATCGGTCTTTTTAGGAATTCCACCTGTTACGCCAATCTCAGCAACCCCATTTCCAACACTTTTTAATACATAATTTGAAGTCACTTTAATCTTACCGGTAGGATCAGCATTTTCAGTATTGGTCCATTTTTCACCTATTTTAACACCCTTTTTAGGTATAATTGTAAGGTTTTTGCTGAACTGGTCTTTCAATACTTTTTCGTTAAAACTTTCCTTCAGACTTGCTACAACACTAGCTTTCTGATTGGCATCCTTTACGATAGTACCTACTGCATTGGAAACTTTTGTATAAACTGGTTCAAAACCGGTAATGGAAATTACATTTCCTTTTGTATCCATTTTCATGTTTAGTTTATTGCTTGTCAATGCCCTGTTGATGTTCCAGATCATTTTAAGGTCGTCTTCTTTAGGAATAGGCTGTTTAGTATCAACTACAATAGTTTTTCCTTCTGCTGTTTGCGAATTTCTTTTGGAAATAAGATTAAGTGTAATGTCGTAAATATTGTTTTTAACGTCATTTACAGTAAAACTCATCTCATCTGTGGATTCACTTGTTCCGTTCAATGTTTTCCCCTGAGGATCTGTCATTGTTTTTACATCCCTCTGATATGTTGTTAAAGGATAGGTTTTTCCTTTTTCAAGTTTAAAAGTCTGGGTATAAATTCCTGCAGAATCTTTAATTGCAGCATTTTCTGCAACTTTTGCAAGTGAATCAGCCGGAACTTCCACTGTAACGGTCTTTCCTGTTTTGGGATCTACTTTTGTAATTTTTTTTGTTTCCTTTTTACACGAAACCAATGCTATGGATATTAGCGCTATTGCTGCTATGTTTTTCATTTAATTTATTTTAATTTTTTACTACTGTTTTTATTTATTTTGTCTGCAATATCCTTACAGTTACTCCTGGTATAGATATTATCATCCATTTTTCGTTATAGCCGGTTAATAAGTCAGCAGAGTTCGTGCCAACTATCGATTGCTTTATATTTAACGGACCGGTAATATATTCTGAAAAAAGATTTTCATAGTTTGTACGGTAAATCTTTTCAGGAATATTGCCGACAAATTGTTTCCCCGCATTAGAGTACCTGTACGTTGTTCCCGGAATTGTTTTCATGGATTAAAGATTTGGAGAGACAGCCATTTTCTGTCTTACAGCTTCATATAAAATCGCACCACAGGCAACAGAAACATTTAAAGATTGGGTTTTTCCTTCTATAGGTAATTTTATTTTTTCATCGGAATGGTGTAATACTTCTTTGGAAATTCCAGTTTCCTCGTTCCCCATTACAATAGCACAAGGCTCTGTAAAGCTTACATCATAGATTAGCTTTTGTGCCTTTTCTGTTGCTGAATATACAGCAATTCCGCTTTGCTGAAGAAAGTCTACAGTATGAGCAAGATTGGCCTCTTTACAAATTTTCACATTATAAATAGCACCTGCTGAAGTTTTAATGGCATCAGAATTAATAGGGGATGCACCTTTTTCCGGAATGATCACAGCGTCAATTCCTACGCATTCTGCTGTTCTGCATATAGCACCAAAATTTCTTACATCAGTTAATCGATCCAGGATTAATAGAAAAGGAGTTTTTCCCTCTTCAAATAATTGGGGTACTATGTCTTCTACTTTATGGAACGGAACATCTGAAATAAAAGCGACAACTCCCTGGTGGTTTTTTCTTGTAAAGCGGTTAAGCTTTTCAATTGGAACGTAATTGGGACGTATTTTATTTTGAGCTAAAATTGTTTTCAGTTCAGCATAAATAGGACCTTGCAATGCATTCTGCAAAAAGATTTTGTCAATAGTTTTTCCCGCTTCAATAGCTTCAATTACCGGACGCAGTCCGAAAATAAAATCGTCTTTCTTATCTGTCATTTTAATATTTTTCTCCTAAAATTGCTCTTTTTTGTGCCAAAAGGTAACCATAATGCAGGCTTTCATGCATATTATTAAAAATAATTGCATCCTGAATGCTCTTCAGATCCATTCCAAAACTTGTGGTATAAGGTGTATAATCCGAAAAGAAATCACTGTCATAATCCTTCATTAAAATCTTTGAAGTTTCAGTTAATAGAAACTCTAAATCTTCAACTTCCGACTTTTGAACGTTCAGGTTAGGCAGCGTTCCTTTTTTATATGTTTCAATCCAGTATTTATCAATCCTGAAAGGGTTGCCACTCAGATAATAATGCAAAAGCTGCTGGGTAGCAACGGTATGTGCAATATTCCAATACATATTATTGTTGAAACCGTCCGGAATCAGCAAAAGATCTTCATGAGAGGTGTTTTGCAGTATATCCAAAAGGTTTCTCCTTACCTGTCTGTGAGCCTGAAAATGATAATTCATTTTACAAAAATTTTAATCTCCAAAAATAGTTTAATAAACTGGAAATGACAATTTTTTGGTCGGAGGATTAAAGCAAAAGTTTTTAAAACCTATTGAATATGGAGTTTATTATTTTCTACTTTAGAAAAAATCCTCCTTTAAAATGAATAAAGGAGGATTTTATTTTTTGTTTTTATCTTTTTATCTTTTGACAATCTTATGGGTAAAGGCTGTTCCATCTTTCAAAGTGATATGTAAGAAATAAGCGCCGGATATAAGCCCGGAGAGATTGATCTTATTTTCTTCGTAAGCTTCTGATACCTTTTTACCATCAATACCGAAAACTTTTACTGAACTCACTCCAGATACTGATTTTATAATAACGAAATCAGCTGTAGGATTTGGGTAAATGGTTACGTCTGTTGTTTTTACATCATTAATGTTTAAAGTGGTGTTGCTTTTTCCCTGAACGTACACGGAAAGATACACATCTCCTTGCTGCTGATTGAAAACGGCTGTGGGAATGCTATGTTTAAGCGTATGGTTTCCTGCAGTTATATTTGGAACTGTAAACCCTCTTACAGGAACTGAATTGCCCGGACACCAGTTGTTCCAAGAAGTCCAGTCGGCAAAAGTTTTAGGAGTAGAGCCATAGATTCCGTTGCCTTGTGTATTATATACTCTGTAAGGTTCACATGAAATTCCTCCCGGAGTGTAAGTGAGCATTTGTACATTATCCAGATAGGTATAATTTTGCCTCCTTACATATTCCTCGCCACCGCTATTGGCTCCATGAGGTGTAGAAATTATAAAGAACCGTGCATCACTAATTGGAGCTGGCAGATTAAAATTGACCAACCTAACCGTTTCACCAACCACATCGGTGCTGTTGTAGTTATTAAGTCTGCTATATGTCAATAGTGGTACCAGACTATTGTAATCAGAAGGAGTAGCTCCTGTATTTGTTGAGAAAAAAGTCAATGTGCCTGAGAAAACATCAATTCTACCTGCGCACCCTGCAACCTGGGTTTGAGCTGCATAAGGAACTCCAAATACATCCAGTTCCATATACATATCGTACATGTTGCGCAGAGAATCGTCATGAAATACACTGTACATATTACTTAAATCGTAAGTGTAAGGAACTTCCAGAGGAGAACGGTTTTTATTCATGAACGGAGTAATATATCTTCCCACTTCAATTCTTTTTACGTTGGTGTCATTTACCGTATAGGTCGGCTGATTTTTAGGAACCATGGCTAAATAAACACTTCCCAAACGATCATAGTTGTCGCATAAAGCACCTATGGTTACGCGCATTGCAATTTTGGCCTTAAAAGAATTAAGCTCGATATCCGTAAGCTTTCTAGCGTATCGGGTATTGGATAGTCTTATAAGTCCGGTAGGTACAGGATTGGATACAGGTGTAGCATAACCATCATAATAAACGGCCTGTGAAATCACATTGGTTACCGTTGTTGTTTGTGATTTAAGAAGACCCGCAAAAAGTAGGCTTAAAAAAAATAGTTTTTTGTGCATATGATTGGTGTTTACTACAAATATATTAAGATGTAAGGTTAAATAATCACATTTATTGGAAAAATTAAAACTTTAATGTTAAATTAGCAATAAATACCAGATTAACTTTATTAAATATGAAGAAAATTTTACTTTTCCCTTTGTTATTGGCAGTGTTGCTGTTTAATGCTCAGATAAATTTAAATATAGGAAGTACCAATGTGGGAACTGCACCAATAAGTAGTTTTTTTTCTTATTCGTATGTGCAGCAGCTTTACCCTAAACAGGAAATAAATGCCAATTCTGCAGGTAACATCACAGGGCTTGCTTTTTATTTAGACTCGTCAGCAACTATTGCAGATTCTTCGAACTGGACCGTCTATCTGGGGCATACGACAAAAACTGCATTCATATCTGGTACGGATTGGATTCCTGCTTCACAGCTAACTCAGGTTTTCGCAGGTACTGTAACTAATAATAATGGTAAGGTTGAAATCTCTTTTACTACACCATTTGCTTATAATAATGTTGATAATTTAGTTATTGCTGCAAAAGAGAATTCTCAGAGTATTGACATTAATAATTTTGATGAAGTTTTTCATGTTTATGACCATATTCCAAACTCAACCCTTTATTATAAAGGGGACCAGATGGTTATAGACCCTGTATCTCCACCAGGAGGAATAAGAGCAAATTACAAATCGGCAATAACAATTTTAGGATTAACATCCAGTACTACGCCTGCTTGCCCTTTTGTTGTATATCCTATAAATAATGCCCAATCCATTCCTTTGTCTCCGGCTATTAAATGGTTTCCTGTTTCCGGAGCAGATTCTTATAGAGTGTCAATAGGGACTACTCCTGGAGGTGTGGATGTTATTAATCAACAAGTGGTAACGGCTACTGATTTTTCTCCATCAATACCGCTTAATCCAGGTGTAAATTATTATTTAAGAGTGACCTCTGTTTCGGCCGGTGTAAACTCATCTGCTTGTACTGATATAGCTTTTAAAACAGTTCCTCCGATACCAGTAAACGATGCCTGTTCTGGTGCTTTATTGGCTTCTTCTTTTCCTTATACCTATACACAGAATGACGCTGTATCTGCAACTAACAATGCCGGTAATATAAATGTATGTTCTGATGCAATGAATGATGGAACCTGGTTTAAGTTTACAGGAGATGGAAGTCAGTATACAATTAAGGCAACAATGCCTTCGGGTAGTACTTTTGACCCTCAGATTGGAGTTTATAATGGAAACTGCAATAATCTTGTTTGCGTAAATACAGTTGATAATGGAGGTGGTGGTACTGCAGAAACAATTACGATCCCCACAGTCGCAGGAACAGATTATTATATAAACATAGGATCTTATGAAGAAACGGTAGATGCACCTGAAGATATTTTTACCATTACGATTACCAAACTTTAGCACATAAAGATATTCTTTGGCAATGAATTAGATCAGAATTTGTAAGCTTGTATTGATGATTATTTTTCGTTATTTGTTTTAATTCTTTTTATGTAAAGTAAACATCGTTTGCAATTATTCTGAATGTCCCGTTAAATCCCGAAAATATTTAACAAACTTTAACTCAAAAATGGCATTCATTATGTTGATTAATGCAAGTATTTATTAGAAATTTACCAACTATTTTAAATTAAGCTATGTCAGATACATACCAGGCAGAAGATATTCGCCAGCTCACGGAGAAAGTAAAAGAAAAGAATTATTTGTTTACGCTTCTGAGACAGGAAATCAATAAAGTTATTATTGGACAGGGATATATGATAGACCGGCTTTTGGTGGGTCTTTTAGGAAATGGGCATGTCTTGTTGGAAGGTGTTCCTGGATTGGCTAAAACTTTAGCGATAAAGACTTTGGCTGATGCCGTTCACGGTGATTTTTCAAGGATTCAGTTTACTCCGGATCTGCTTCCTGCGGATGTGGTAGGAACCATGATTTTTAATATCAAAGACAATGACTTTTCTATAAAAAAAGGTCCGGTATTCGCCAACTTTGTGCTTGCGGATGAGATCAACCGAGCTCCGGCCAAGGTGCAGTCAGCTCTTTTGGAGGTAATGCAGGAGAAGCAGGTGACGATAGGAGATGAAACGATGAAGCTTCCGAAGCCGTTTTTGGTATTGGCTACCCAGAACCCTATTGACCAGGAGGGAACTTATTTATTACCTGAAGCACAGAGCGACCGTTTTATGCTGAAATGTAAAATTGATTATCCTGAATTTGAAGATGAAAGAAAGGTGATGAGAATGGTTTCCACCTCTCATCAACCATCTGTTCAGCCTGTCATTTCACTGCAGGATATTGTAGATGCTAAAGAACTGATCAACCAGATTTATCTGGATGAAAAAATCGAAAAATATATTCTTGATATGGTTTTTGCCACCCGTTATCCTGAAAATTACGGTCTTGCGGATCTTAAAAACTATATTAGCTTCGGAGCCTCTCCAAGGGCTTCCATTAACTTAGCAATTGCTTCCAGAGCATATGCTTTTCTTAAAGGAAGGGCTTTTGTGATTCCTGAAGATGTAAAAGAATTGGCCAAAGATGTTTTAAGACATAGAATTGGTTTAACATTCGAAGCAGAAGCAGAAGAGATATCATCGGAAGAAATTGTTAACAGGATCTTAGCAAAAATCCAGGCACCTTAATATTTATGAATGATGTTGTGATCAGAAAGGCTGTCCTTGAAGATTGTGTTCCTATGTTGGAGCTGATCAGGGAACTTGCCGAATATGAAAAGGCTTTGCATGAAGTTACGGTAACTCTGGAAGAATTTATTGATGCCGGATTTGGAGATGCACCTATTTGGGGAGCTTTTGTAGCAGAGGTAAATGCTGAAATTGTCGGAATATCCTTATACTATAACAGATATTCAACATGGAAGGGAAGAAGGTTGTATCTGGAAGATCTTGTGGTTACAGAAAGGATGAGAGGTAAACAGATCGGTAAAAAATTATTTGATGCAACCGTGGAATTTGGAAAATCCAATAATTACAGTGGAATGATGTTTCAGGTATTGTATTGGAATGAGCCTGCCATTAATTTCTATAAAAAATACCATCCTAAATTTGATAATGAGTGGCTGAATGTCTCGATTGATTTCAAAGACGGAAGCTGGAATAAGCAACAGGAAGTTGAAAATTAAATGCTGAAAATTTTATATTTTCTTCCAGGCCTTGAACGTTAAATTTTCTAGTATTGTATGCAGATAAAAGATATTGTAAAAAAAGTAAAACAAATAGAGATCCGTACCCGAAAGAAGACGGAGGCTACTTTGATGGGACAATATCACAGTGCTTTTAAAGGGCAGGGGATGACCTTTTCGGAAGTCCGGCCTTATCAGTTTGGAGATGAGATCAGAAGAATTGACTGGAATAAAACAGCCCGTTTTCGTGAGCCTTTTGTAAAAGTGATGGAAGAGGAGCGTGAACTTACTATGATGATTTTGGTCGATATTTCAGCTTCCATGGATTATGGGACAAAAACCCAGTTAAAGAGAGAATATGTGGCGGAAATCGCTGCCAGTCTGGGTTTCTCAGCGGCCGGAAATAATGATAAAGTAGGCCTGATCCTGTTTGCTGATAAAGTATATAAAGTCATTCCGCCGCAAAAAGGAAGAAAGCATATCCTTTCTATTATCAGTAATATTTTAACCGCAGATTATGTTCCTGCAGTTTCGAAAATAGATAAAGCTCTGGAATATATGATGGGCATTTTCAAGAGGAAATCATTAGTGTTTCTTTTCTCTGATTTTGAAGATGCTTATGATTCTAAAATGCTTAGGGTGACCTCTAAGAAACACCAGTTGTTAGGAATGAGGATTTATGATGAAAAAGACAACGAGATTCCGGATGTAGGCTATGCATTATTTTATGATTCTGAAACAGGGAAGCAGGTTTGGGCTAATACTTCAAATGCAAGATGGAGATATACCTTTGCTGAAGCCCAGAAACAGAAAGTAAGGGCCATAGAAGAGGATTTTTCCAATAGTTCTGCCAGTTTTATGAATGTAGCTGCAGGTGAGGATTATTCAAAACTATTGTATAATTATTTTCAGAAGAAATAATTGAATTAAAGGGGCTTACAGCCAAAATTGAATTGAAATTGAAAAAAATACTTTTTATATTATGTTCTCTCATCTGTGTTAATGCTTTTTCACAGATACTTTCTTCGCACCTTGAAAAACAGACACTGGCTTTGGGAGAGGTTAATCACTTTGTAATCAAAATTGATAATCTCAATAATCAGCCGGTAGGTGCAGCTCCTAAAAATGAGCTCCTGCCATTTCATTTTGAAGAGGTGAAGGACAGCATCGGAACGAATGCAAATACTTATGAAAGAAAGATAGAATTTGCGGTTTTTGAAGAGGGAAAATTTACTATTCCGGTATTGGAATTTAAAGTGGGAGATAAAATCCTAAAGACGATTCCCTATGAAATAGATGTTATTAATACGGCTCAAAAAGGAGATCAGATTAATGATATCATGAAGAATAAGGAAGTAAAACTGGAAACCAGGGATTACTGGGAGCTCTATAAATGGTATATACTGGCTGCTTTGGCATTAATTGCATTGATTATTGCGATTATTATGTACCTTAAATGGGGCAGGAAGTCAAAAAGTGAGCCGGTGGTAGCAACAAACCAAACGTTGAAAGAGCTGGATTCACTTAAAAAGAAAAAATATATCGAAGAAGGCAATTACCGTTCTTTTTATGTAGAACTTATTGATATTTCCAGGAAGTTTATTACCAAACAATATCATTTACCAGCTGATGTATTACTTACGGATGATCTGGTGAATCTTATGAAACAGAATAATACCATATCTCTGGAAAATGAAAAGATAGTGGAAGAGGTATTTTTCAGAGGAGATCTGGTGAAATTTGCTAAAACATTCCCCGATCAGAAGACCATGGAGAGAGATCTTGCAGATATCAGAGAATTTGTAAAAAGATCTTCCAAAGATCTTGAATTTGAAAACTTAAGAAAGGATGTTTAATTTCGAGTTTTATAGTCCGTGGTTTTTGCTGCTTTTCCTATTGTTTATTCCCCTTTTATTCAGGGATGTGAGCAAACAGAAGAAAAAAGGTATAAAAGTACCTACTGTAAAAAATATGGATAACAGCGGTGGTATTCTTGCTGTGCTTTTTTTACTTAAGATTTCAAAATATATCATACTTTCGGCACTTATTATTGCGATGGCAAGGCCAAGGACCTTTACGATTTCACAGGATAGAGATGATACAAAGGGAATTGATATTATGATGTCCGTAGATGTGTCTTTAAGTATGCTTGCTAAAGATTTGACTCCCGACCGTCTAACGGCACTGAAAGATATTGCTGTAAAATTTGTTGAAAAAAGACCTAATGATAGATTAGGGCTGGTTACCTATTCGGGGGAGGCATTTACTAAGGTTCCTGTAACTTCTGATCATCAGGTGGTCATTGATGAATTGAAAAATCTCAATCCATTGGAGCTTCAACCCGGAACTGCTATCGGTGAAGGGCTTTCCGTAGCGGTGAATCACTTAAAAAACAGTAAGGCAAAGAGTAAGATTATTATTCTTATGACAGATGGTGTGAATACGATCGAAAATGCAATGCCTACACAAGTTGGTGCTGAACTGGCTAAGAATAATAACATTAAGGTCTATTGTATAGGAATTGGAACGAATGGATATGCACTGATGCCTACCCAAACCGATATTTTTGGGGATCTTGTATTTACCGAAACTGAGGTGAAGATAGATGAACCTGTTTTAAGGGAAATTGCTCAGACTACGGGAGGGAAATATTTCAGGGCTACATCAAACAGCAGTCTTGAAGAAGTATATGATGAAATCAACCAATTGGAAAAATCTGATGTAAAGGTTTCCAAGCTGTATAATTACCAGGAGTATTTTAAAATATTTCTTTGGATCGCTTTGGGAATGCTTGTTATGGATGCATTGTTAAGATGGGTGTTTTATAAATTTTTGAGCTGATGGATTGGTATTTAGGAAATTATTGGTTTTTGTTGTTGCTGTTGCTTTTGCCGCTGCTCGGATTTTTATTGGTTCGTTATCTTAAATGGAAGAATAAAAGGAAAATCATCTTTGCAGATCATAAGTTTCATGAGGAGCTTTTCGAAAAAAAATCAGGCTTTACAAAGATTTTCCCGACGCTGTATCTATTAGGAACATTATTTTTAATCTTTGCGATCATCGATTTATTAAATGGTTCTGAGGAAATCAAGACCAATCAGAAATTGAATAATGTCATTTTTGTTTTGGATGTTTCCAATTCGATGAATGCGGAAGACATTAATCCTAACCGCTTGACTGAAGCAAAGAACCTCATGATCAATACCATGCAAAAAATGAGAAGCGATAAAGTGGGGATTGTAATTTTTGCAGGCGAAGCTACTTCCATTATGCCTCTGACCACAGATTATACTTCTGCTGAAACCTATATTAATGCTATTGAAACAAGTTCCATGCAAATCCAGGGAACGGATTTTCTGAAAGCCATGCAGGCAGCAGTGAATAAGTTTAAAAATGTAAGTAAGGGAGCCCGTAAGATTGTTTTACTAAGTGACGGGGAAGACAACGAAGGAAATGATAACGCTGCGATAAAGCTTGCCAATAAGGAAGGGATTATGGTAACATCCGTGGGGATCGGATCCGACGAAGGAGCTCCTGTTCCGGAATATGTTTTCGGACAATTGATGGGATATAAATCCGACAGGACCGGAGAGACTGTTATTTCAAAAAGACAGACCGGCGCTTTGAAAAAAATGGCTGAATCTACCGGTGGATCATATATTGACGGAAATAACGTTAATGAAGCTCCGGACAGGATTATTGATGCGCTGAATAAAAAAATGTCATCATCAGAAACCCTTGTGAAATCGCAAAACGCCAATCACTACTATCAGTACTTTTTAGGGGTATCTATATTGTTTTTTTTCTTAATTTACATTTTTAATCCAAAGAGAGATTTTAATGTTTAATTTTCTCCATTTTTTCCAGTATTTTTAAAAGATACTTTAACCGAATTTTAACAAATAAAAGCCTGTTTATTAACATATAAAGGAATAATTTTGCATATGATGAATACTAAAATCATTTTTTTATCGTTTATAATTGCTTTTCTCACATCAAATTCCCTGTTTGCTCAGGAAAATTACAGAACATTGGTGTATGAGGGCAATCAGAAATTCAACGGTAAAAATTATGATGGAGCATCTTCTAAATACATGGAGGCTATAAAATCCAATGATAAAGATTTTACGGCCCATTATAATTTAGGCAATGCGTTGTATAAAAGTAAAAAATATGAAGAGGCAAGGGTTGAATTTGAAAAAGCACAAAAGCTCTCTCAAACCTTGCCGGATAAAGCAGCGGCTCTTTATAATTTAGGGAACACTTATATGCAGACAAACCAGCCGGATAAGGCAGCAGAATTGTATAAGCAATCCTTAAAACAGGACCCCTATAACGAAGCTACTCGAAAAAATTATGAAATTGCGAAGTTGAAGGAAAAAGAAAGCCAGGAAAAGAAGAATCAACAGAATAAATCTGGAAAAGGCGGTGGCGGCAAAGACCAACAACAAAATGATGATCAGAAAGGTAATCCAAAAGATCAAAAGCAAGACCAAGGTAAAGGCCAGCAAAATCAGGGAGAAAGCCAGCAGGGAAATAACCCTGACCAGAAGAAGAATAATGAAGGCAAAATGCCCAAAAATCTTGAAAACGCAATATTAAATAAAGTAAGCGAAAAAGAAAAAGAAACCGCCAGAAGAATTTTAAATAAAGATTCTTATTCGATGCCCGAAAGCAACGAGAAAGATTGGTGATGCAACATAAACTGATTTACATAATACTTCTATTGACTTCCGTAATTTCTTACGGACAGGTTAATATTTCCGTAACTCCTGATAAAACGGATTATAGCAGCAAGGATATTGTAAATCTCACCATCGTTCTTGAATTGAACGGGAGTGAATATAACCAGCAGACTCCACTGCGTTTACCCGACTTATCCAAATTCAATATGGTGGGGAGCGGATCTGTTAGCAGTGGCTATATGGATCCCGAAACCAATACGGTTATTACACAATACGTGACCCGGGTAGCTTTGGAGCCTAAACAAAAAGGGAAAGTAAAAATAGGTTCCGTACTGGTTACCATCAACAATAAAATCTATAAAACCGAACCGTTCGATATTTTTGTAAGGGATGTGGAGAAAAAGTCCGTAGCCAGCGCTTCAAATGACGTATATCTTAATATGGAAATTGAAGACAGGGAAGTATATCAGGATCAGCCCACCATTGCTGTATTAAAGGTTTATTCCAGAAATATTGATAATTTCAGAAGGGTAAAAAATATTCGCCTTCCCAACCAGGGAAACATCAATGTTCACGCAATTAATTTCAACAGATCTGAAATTGATCCTTCTGACTATGGAAATATGGCTTCACAGGTTTTAGCCATGTTTATGATATTCCCTAATGAAGCAGGATATGTGGAAGTTCCCTCTGTTTCCGCCTCGTTAAGCAGCTATGCCAATAAGAATAAAATACTTTCCAATAAAGTAAAACTTAATGTAAAAAGATTGCCTGAAGGCTCACCGGAATGCTTTAAAAATGCAGTAGGAAACTTTAACGTGAGTGTTTTTAATGCAACTAAAGAAAAAGTTGAAGTTAAAAAACCGTTGAATGTGATCATAAAGGTTTCAGGAGAAGGGAATTTAACGGATATGAGTTTACCTACGATTGCAGAATCTCCGGACTATGAAGTTTTTAAACCTAAGATTACAACTAAGGTAGTTCCCGGATTAGCAGGGATTAAAGGTGAAATTCTAGCAAATTATGTTGTTATTCCTAAGAAAGCAGGACCCATTTCAATTAAAACGGAACAGTTTGCATTCTTTAATCCGACAAGTAAAGAATATGTAGACCTGGGACAGGAAACATTATCGGTAAACGCTTTCTCCCATGACCAGATCATGGAAGCCCGATCTACGGTTGAAAGAGTAAATGAGTACACAAACAGTCTTTTAGAAACGGTAAATACACCAGTTCTTAAGACGACAACGTTTAAAGTTAAAGAAAAGAATAAGTTTCACTGGAATATTCTTTTAACGAACATTGCTATTCTTCTTACTTTGTTTGTTCTATATCTGTTATTCAAGACTTGGCAAAAAAAGCGTAAATTGATTAAAGAAACTGTAGCTGTAAAACCTCTGGGATCTGTAGCGGAAACAGAAAAGGAGATACGACAAAGGCTTAAAACTGATGTTAATGATTATTTCAGTTATCTGGAAAATCTTAAAGACAGTGAGGACTACCAGAAATTCTTTCAGACGGTTGATGAACTGGATGCAGAAGTAAGGAAAGAGTATTTCCAGGGCTCTTCAAAAGATTTTGTGAGTTTCCTTGAAAGCTATAAAGGGGTGGCTGTTGCTGAAGAATACAGAACTTTATCACAAAAGATTCAGATAGAAAAGTTCTCTCCTGTGAAATCATCAGAAGGAATGGATGAGCTGTTGATCGCTATTGTTAATTTGTATTCAAAGATTAGCAAATAGTTATTTATTTTTCATATTTTTGCGAAATTATTAAATACGAAAGATGGAAATTTTTGATCAGTTTTCTTTGAAAGAAGTTCTAACCTGTTTTATGGTTCTTTTTGCTGTTATTGATATTATCGGGTCGGTTCCTATTGTTGTAAGTCTTCAACAGAAATTCGGACAGATTGAAGCGGGAAGGGCATCAATTACAGCAGGGATTATCATGATGGTTTTTTTATTTGTAGGAAATAAAATCCTTAAATTCATTGGAGTGGATGTTAACTCCTTTGCCATTGCCGGGGCATTTGTCATTTTCATTATTGCTATAGAAATGATCCTGGGAATTGAAATCAATAAAACAACGGAGGCCAAGTCAGCATCTATTGTTCCTATCGCTTTTCCTCTTGTTGCAGGAGCAGGAACATTAACGACAACTTTATCCTTGAGAGCTGAATTTCATGATATTAATATTATCTGTGGAATTATTCTCAATACAATTTTCGTATATTTGGTGCTGAAATCAGCTAAGTGGCTGGAGAAGAAAATGGGAGAAGCTACATTAGCTGTTCTACAGAAAGTTTTCGGTATTATCCTTTTAGCTATTTCAATTAAATTATTTACCGCTAACTTTGCCCAATTGGTGCAAAACTATTTTAATTTTTAAGAATTATGCAGAAGTTTTATAAAGTATTTTTAATACTATTTATCGTTTTCATCGCAATTAATCTTTACGCGTTGGACTGGCAGTCAGAAGTTTTATCTGAAGATAACTTAAAGTTTGTTTTTTCAATTGCTTCCGCGGTGATCGGTCTCATTTTACTTTTCGTATTGAATACCTGGAGTAAGATAGGAGTAAAGAAATAATCTTTATCATTACAAAAAATATAAACCTCTTGGATTTCTGAAGAGGTTTTTTTATTGCTGTAAATGGAGTTTAATCAGGATGATATTTTTCTTTAAAAACACCGGGTTATCTATTAAGATAAGACCAGGTTTTTAAGTACTGCCTCAGACTTTAGTTCCGTTTCCAGCCATTCTTTTTCAGGATTGCTTTGTGCCGTAATTCCACCCCCTACAAATAAATGCACTGAGTTACTATAAAGTTTTGCACATCTTAAATTCACAAAATACTGTATGGTTTCTTCAGTCTCGATTTTGATATACCCGGCATAAAATTCACGGGGGAATTTTTCATATTCTTCGATCTTTTCCCTGCAGAAGTCTTTAGGGATTCCACAAACGGCAGGAGTAGGATGCAGCTCTTTAATGATATGGTCTACATCTTCAGGTTTGATCTTTGCTTTAAAATCTGTTCTGAGATGTTTAATATTTCCTGAAATATGATCATATGTTGAAGATCTTTCTATGTGACCCAATATAGCATACTTCTCAAAAATATCCTGAATATAGTTTGAAACCGGTTTTTGTTCCTCAATTTCTTTTTCGGACCAGCTTTCAGATACCGGTAGTGTGCCTGCTAAGCTCATGGTTTCAAAAGTATGGGTAGTTTTATCAAACTTTCCTAATACCTCTGAAAAAGCTCCCATCCAGGAATTCTCTCCATTCACAAAAACATATCTGAAAGCATTGGGATAAGCATTGCATAGATTTTTAAAACTTTCCTTTACATTGATTTCAGAAAAGTTTTTAATAATTTTTCTTCTCGAAAGAACAATTTTTGGGAGATGGTTTTCTCTGATTACTTTAATGACTTTGTCCAGTTTATCCAGATACTCATCTTTAGTTTCGCCGGTATAACCATCGGGATCGCGGGGTAAAGAAAATTCTGTTATTGTACGATTATAAAAATCTTCTGCTTTGACTTCGATGATATCACCTTTGAAACGGAGATGGCCTGAGTTATGAAATGGATAAACGGTTACTGAATTCTTTAAAGATTCTTTATTGGTGGTATATAGCTTTTCGTTGAAAGGAAATTTGAAGTAAATCATGAGTCTGCTGCTTTTAGAAAAATGCCTAGGAAAAATAAAAACGCTAAGCCGCTTTTCCTTTATGCAAAGGTATTGTTAGTCTGAGAAACGTCAAAATCAATTGGATTGTTTTTTGAAATTCTTGCGCTATATCATAAAAAAGACTCAAATATACTTGAGCCTTTGTATTTTTATTAGTACCGAAATTACCGGTTGATGATGTTATTGGTCATTGTGGTGTGGTTGATGAGTTGTCCTTTTTCGTCACGGATCTCAATTTCAGAAACATGCATTGTTTTTCCTTTTCTTATGAAACGTGCCGTGCCGGTAATAATTCCATCTTTTTTGCTTCTTAAATGGTTGGAGTTAATGTTGGTACCGACACCGTAGTATTTCTCACCATCGATAAAAATATTGGACAGGCTTGAACCCAACGTTTCCGCTAATACACAACTTGCTCCGCCGTGGAGAATTCCAAAGGGCTGATGTACTCTGGGTAAAACCGGCATTGTTGCCGTAAGGACTTCGTTTTCCTGATCAATATCGATAAATTTTATTTCAAGTGCTTTTGCTAAGGTTTCTTCACCCCAGTTGTTAAGAAAGTTCAATAACTCCTCTTTGGTCATATCTTTCATATAGCGGTAATTATTTTATGATTGTGCTCCATTTTCTGTTCCCATGATGTTGGGATTCCAGTTGGCAGGAACTTTCGGGACAATATCATTTTTTATATAATAATTCTGGATCTCATCCATAATTTCTGAAAAAGGAGCCGAAGCAATTCTTTCATAAGGGATCGTATATCCGAGATAAATAATCTTCCTTTTAAAATCCCCGGCAGCCAGAACAATAGGAACTTTTGCAGCTAAAGCCATATGGTAAAAACCTTTTCTCCATTTCGGAACCCAACTTCTGGTTCCCTCGGGAGTAATAACCAAACTGAAATCTTCCTTTGCAAATTGCTTGGCAACAAAATTAACAAGATCATTTTTCTGACTTCTGTCGATACCAATTCCTCCCAGACCTTTCACGATTCCGCCATACCATCCTTTGGTATGAGCATCTTTAATGATTATCTTCAATGGCTTTTCCAAAGACCAATAAGCAAAATTCCCTAAAATGTATTCCATGTTATGGGTATGAGGTGCTACTACAAGAATACACCTGTTAAGGCTGTTGACGTCGCCCTGAAGCAGGACTTTCCAACCCATAAGTTTCAACATTATTTTGCCGATTAGTTTTTTCATAGATTTCGTATTAAAACAGAAAAAGTATAACCAAAAGGTTATACTTTACAAATATATTGAAATATTATCGCTCTTAAAATAAACCGCTGATTAAATCTACGATTTTCATTATAATTTCTAATGCTACTTGTACCATGGTTGAGGTTTTTTTAATTGATTTGGTTATGAATTAAATAACTATACGAAGGTATGACAATTTTTTAACATAAAGAACTAATAAATAATATTTTTTGTCACTTTTGAGAGAAGAAGAGTGTGAATTTCAAACTGTTGTCTTCCATTCACACCTTCTGCCACTCTCTGCAGTTTATTATTTGGTTTTTATGGAAATTTCGTCTTTTCCATCCTTGATCTGGATGTCTACTTTACCTTTTTTCTTGATGTCAGATTTTACGGAATCCATTATCTTTTCTGCTTTTGAGTTTGGAACTTTTTTTCCGTTGATAATGATGCTATCCTTATCATTGGAGTTGTACTCTATAGTAGAACCATTAACGGAGATCTTATTTTTCTCGATTCTGATATTTGCCTGATCATCATCAGAATTTTCATCATCGTCATCTATTCCGTCACCGTTCAGGTCCCCGTCGAAATTAATTCCGTCTTTTTTGATTGGAAGTACCACTACATTCTGTGGAACCACAAGTTCATAATCTACATTATAATCTCTGAAACGATGTTCGTATGGATATTTAATATAATTAGGCAGTATTACCTTATTATTTATTACTTCTACAGGAACACTCACATTTAATGGAATATTATATCCCTTTGCTTCTTTTTTAATGATTAAATAAGGTGTTTTTATATCCGCTTTTCTTGTTACGTCAACGTGGATCCAGTCTTTTTGGAAAACGTTTACTTTATCTGAATAAAGGTCATCATCATATCCCAGGAAGTTTTGTGGAATAACGATTTGCTTCATATCTACATAAACACTGTCTGATGTTGTATTGATAGATACCTCTTCTGTGTCTTCTTTGTGGCCTTTTAGAAACATGTCTTTTCTTGCCATGCTCACTCCGAAATAAGTAGATAATGCGATCAATCCAAGGAATAATGCTCCCAAAACCCAACCCGTATTTCTTAATTTTGTTTTAGGCGAAATTAATTTGATACTTAATAAGGCAAATAACAGGGCAGGAATTAAACTTCCTAAAATGATCATGGCCATAATGGTATATTTCATTCCGTCATTATCGAAATAGAAATTCATTTCGTTAATAGGAGGGAAATCATTAGTTCCCATAAATCCGAAGACTACAAATACTCCGATCAGACAAGAAAAAGAGATCAGTGCGAAGATTCCTCCGAGAACATATCTCACTACGTTCCATATCCCGCTTCCGGCATTATTAATGTAAGGTTTGTTTTCGATGTATATTTCTCCGACTCTCTGAGTAGATTCATTGGCAAATTGTACCAGCTTATTCGATTCATTTTTAAGATTGTCGAAGTTCATAGGCTTTCCCTTCATTTTCAAAAAATCTGCAGCAGTTTCTGCTTTGGGAAGTACGATCCACAGAATAATATAAAGTAGTGCAATAAGTGAAGAGGATATAGCAGCTGTAAATATACCCAGGATAAATACTCCTAGCCAGATTGCTCTCATAGCAGTAATATCCATTCCTACATAATGGGCCAGACCTGCACACACACCGGCGATCTTTTGTCTTTCAGGATCACGGAATAATTGTCTTTTGTCTGAATATTCTGCACCTGAGTGGCTTGTTCTTTTAGAGTTTTTCTCTGAATAATATGCTTCTTCCTGTTCTTCGATTTTTTCTGGTGTTCCGATTTGTGCAATTACTCCTTCTACATCAGTATCGTTGATAACTTCTCTTTTTCCTAATGAATCTCTGAAGATTTCAACCATTCTTATTTCTATGTCATGCATTACCTCATCTGCTTCTGAAGCATCCAGAGAGCTTCTTAGGGCATTAAGGTAATCGCTTAGCTTTATGTATGCGTGTTCCTCTATTGTAAAAGAAAAACCTGCGAGTCCTATTGAGAGTGTCTTGTTCATAGCTTTGTTTTTTAATTTTTTTGAGTGATTTGGTTTACTGAATCTGTTAATTCGTTCCAGGTATTGAGAAGTTCACCTAAAAACAACTTTCCTTTTTCTGTAATCTGGTAGTATTTTCTCGGTGGGCCTCCTGTTGATTCTTCCCATCTGTAAGAGAGAAACTCACCATTTTTTAATCTTGTTAAAAGAGGGTAGAGTGTGCCTTCTACTACATCCAGTTTTCCTTTTTTTAGTTCATCTATAAGGTCGGAAACATACATTTCACGATGATTGATAAGACTTAAAATACAGAATTCCAGAATCCCTTTTCGCATTTGCGCTTTGGTATTTTCAGTATTCATCTTAATAAGGTTTTAATTAGTTATATTTAGAATCCGGTTCCTAGCTAGTTGAACCTATTCTTATTTACATTACAAAGATATGTAATTAAAATGGTATTATGCAATACAAAGTAGTGAAATTTTTATTTATTTTTATTTAATTATCTGATTTTCAATTAAATAAATTTTATCTGTTTTTTTAAGAAAACTAAAATCAATTAAAATAGAAGATAAATGATGGTCATTCTTAAGGCTATTCTTATTTTTGTTATGGAAATTTTCAGTCATCTGTATACTGAGCAAAAAAAATAATTTTGAATAGTTCTGTAATCTTGATCATCTTTATTGTTTTAGGATCTTTTTGCTCCGGTCAGCAGCATTTTGAAATTAAAGATGGATCCTTATTGTATAATGCGGAGATCACTGTTCAGGATTGTGATGCTGATAAATGTAGTGGAAATGGTACAATTGTACTGAAAGATAAAAGGACCTTCCGGACTTTACAGGAGTTCACGTCTGATGATCTTTATTTTTACCTTGGTAAGGATCAACAACCTAGTGTTAATGTTATTCAGCTTTATGATGAACAGAGCCCGCTGATATTTAAAGATTTTAATTTTGACGGTTTTGAAGATATTGCTATCCGAAATGGTAATGAAAGCAGCTATGGTGGTCCCTCCTATGATGTATATGTCTATAATACGACAAGAAAGCAATTCGTGATCAGTGAGGAATTAACTGATCTTGCCCGCGAAAATCTGGGAATGTTTCAGACAGATCTAAAAAGGAAAAGACTCATAACATTTTCTAAATCCGGTTGCTGCTGGCATTTAACCACAGAATACAGAGTGCTGCCCGGAAAAGGCCTTGACAAGGTCTTTGAATTGGAAGAAGATGCCATGAATGGTGAATCTGTAAAAGTAACCCGACGTGAAAAGATTAAAAATAAATGGATCATAAAAACAAAGAGATATCCAATCAAAGAATATTATAAAGAATAGGAAACATGAAAATACAAAAGGAAATTGATTTTATTCTCGCTGTAGATGCATTAAAAAATGTACAGAGAAGGAATTATAATGCGGATGATTCAAGAAGAGAAAATACTGCTGAACACTCATGGCAGATCATTATTTTAGCACAGGTACTTTTCCCCTATGCTAAAAACAGGGCTGATATCGATTTGTTAAGGGTGATACGGATGCTTTCTATCCACGATCTGGTAGAAATAGAAGCTGGAGATACATTTTTATTTGACGAAAAAGCCATGGTGGGCAAATTTGAAAGAGAAAAATTGTCTGCCCAGAAAATTTTCGGGATTCTGGATGAACCTTTGCGTTCGGAATTCTTTAATTTGTGGCTGGAATTTGAAGAAGAACAGACCCCTGATGCTATTTTTGCCTGTGCAATAGACAGGATCATGCCGTTTATCCTGAATTCGCATACTTCAGGAAAAAGCTGGACAGAAGCTAAGGTAACAGAAAGCCAGATCAGGAATATGCTGGAAAATGCCATCAGCCGGGCTTCTGATGAAATGGGAGAAGCATTCCAGCTTTTACTAAGTAAAAGTCTAGAAACAGAAAAAGTTTTAAGATAAATAAAAACGCAAGCCGAAGGCTTGCGTTTTTTTCTGATTATAGTATCTGTACAGGCTTTTTAAATTCGTCTATAGCTACGAAAGTGAAATCTCCTACAATAGCTCTTTCTCTTTCATACGAATACATCTGTTCTGTATAAATTTCTACGTTTACCTTCATACTGGTAGTCCCGACATGGGAAACTGTTCCTATTAATTCTACAATAGTTCCTGCAGGAATAGGCTTTTTAAAATCAATTTTGTCGCTGCTTACAGTTACCACTCGTTTTCTTGCAAAGCGGGTAGCGGTAATAAATGCCACTTCATCCATCAATTGCATCGCTGTACCACCAAAAAGGGTATCGTAATGATTGGTTGTGTTGGGGAAAACCGCTTTAAAGATTCTGGTTTCAGATGCTTGAATTCTTTCTTCTGTAGTCATATTTCATTATTAAATTAAAGCGGGATGAAATTATTGAAATAAACAGAATAATCCAGGAATTAGTATATTCCTGAAAACATCCATCAGATCAATAAACTTCAGGCCGCGAAAGTTTCTTGTTCAAAGAAAAGGCAGGTCTCCTGACTTGTAACATCTTTAATCCCTTCCCATGCATGGCACAGTGGATCCTACATAAAGACTTTTGTTACTTACAGTTGCGCGACAGCTCGTGATTTTCACACGATTCCCTTTTAATCTGCGTTAGGCAGAACCCATTCCTGTGATGAATAAGTGGTAAGACTTTTTCAGGTGCAAAAATAAGGATAATACAGAGAAGTAAGGTGAATTATTCCGGATTTTTAAAAATAATCTGATGAGCCACCCGGCCCTGTTTGATTGTCCAGAGTGTGGTATACCTGTTTTCACCTGATCCGTTCACCATATAAAGGAAAATATTATCATTATCAATAGCAGCTACACTGATGTTATTGAAATCCATAGTAGGCTGGAACATATTTTTGATGGCTTCTCTCACAAAGACAGAGCCACGCCCCACCTGCTGTACCCGGATCGATTTGATTTCGGTCATCCCTTCCGGAAGTTCTTTGCTTATTCCCCAGGGTTTAACTTTATCAATGGTTAATATCGTTCCATCCGTATCTTTTTCCTGTTTACGGTAGCTGGCATTAGAAGGATAAATATCGATGATTACTTTACTGCTTTGAGCGGTAGGTATTTTGGGGTTATTATTATCTGTGAAAATGAGTGATCTTCCGTTTTTGGATTTGGAAGGTGTATATTGAGGCAACTGATCAATAAAGGCTACACGGTCTTTATTCACCATACCTTCCTTATCAAGATTTTCATATCTCACAAAAGGCTTTTCAGTATCCTGCTTATCGGGATATTTGATCCATAGCCATTCTGTTTCTCCGGGAGCCGGTTTTACATAAAGAAAAACATCCCCTTTACGCATTCTGATTTTGTCTACAATTTTTCTGTAATTATCCTTTGCCACCCGTACATTGGCATAGCCTTCTTCTGCTTTTACAACTCCAAAAGGAATTTTTTGCTGCCCTTTTAGGAAGGCTAATGAAAATAAACTGAAGGCAGATAAATAGAATGCTTTGTTTACGGAAATCATCATGAAAAATTTTTGATACTTCAAATATATAAATTAAAAGCATTTCGGAACATAATTATAGCTTCCTAAATCTTCTTTATTTGCTAAAGGAAGTTTTTACAAAAGAAATTTATTCTGTTAGGTTGGAGGAGGATAGAAATTCGGTAAGGCGAAATTTTTTGGGAAGAAGGAAGAGTAAAGAGTAAAGAATAAGAGAGTGCTTTTAGCACTCTCCTTTATTATTAAATTAATTTTTAAATTCTTTCAAGTTCATCGGCATCAATGGTCGTTTTAAAGGTTCCATAATTGACAATCACTTTATTTCTTGAAATTTTTTCAATCGTGCCGACACTGGTACTTCCTGTAATACGCACCCGTTGTCCCACTTTCATCCAGATCTCACGATCGGTTTTGCGTTTTTCTTCTATTTTTTCGTTGGTTTCTGCGATTTTTTCAATAACCTCATCTTTTTTCAGCTGCTGGGTGATCTTTCTTTTTACAATCTGAAGACGTTTGGTTTCATCTTTATCAGCACCTATTTTTCTGAATTTTTCCTGTTCTAAAATCTTCACGAAATCTTTTACCACATCCTTCCTGGATTTTCCCTTAACGTAGCTTTCGATAAAAGATTCGATTTTGTTCCCGAACTGAAGCTTCCGATGTTCTTCTTCATACAGCTTTTGAAAATTGAATAATTTTTGCTGAAGTTGTTCATTCAGCTTTTGAAGGTTATCCCGTTTATCTTCTACCGATTCCTTTCTTTCAGCCAGATCTGTTTTAAGCTTTTCAACTTCAAATTTTTCCTGCTGTAGCTTAACAATGGTTTTATCAAGGTTTACAATATCGTGTTCTACCTTTTTCTTTGCAGAATGGATAATGAATCTGGGAATTTTATTCTTTTCGGCAACTTCAAAAGTAAAGGAACTTCCAGCCTGGCCTACCTCCAGTTTGTACATCGGTTCCAGAGTTTCTTCATTGAATAACATCGCCGCATTTTCAGCATTAGGAAGTTGTTCTATCACCAGTTTGATATTGGTATAGTGTGTGGTGATAATCGCGAAACTTTTCTTGTCGTAGAAAAATTCAAGGAAACTTTCTGCCAGGGCACCTCCTAGTTCCGGATCGGAACCTGTTCCAAACTCATCAATTAACAGGAGCGTATTGGCGTCTGATTCCCTGATGATTCCGGACATTTTCTTTAATCTCGAAGAATATGTCGAAAGATGGTTTTCTATAGACTGATTGTCTCCAATATCCGTCATGATTTTGTCAAAGAAAAACATTTCGGATTTCGGGTGAGTGGGAACGAGGATTCCACTTTGGATCATCAGCTGTAGTAATCCTACCGTTTTTAAGGTAATTGACTTTCCCCCTGCATTGGGACCGGAGATACAGATGATCCTGTTATGTTCCGTCAGACTCAATGTTTGTGGGTGGATCGTTTTGTTCTCTGCTTTATTCCTTAGCCATAACAATGGATGAAAAGCTTCTCTTAATCTCAGGGTTTTATGGCGGTTGATTTTAGGCAGTACTCCATGGATTAATTCTGCAAATTTGGCTTTTGCCCTCGTTAAATCAAGATCAAAAATGTATTTTTGATACCTCCAGAGCTGAGGTTGAAATTCGGCTAATTCAGCTGTAAGTTTCCTCAGGATCTTATCAATTTCTTTCTTTTCCTCCTCTTCAGCTTCCTTCAATTTAAAATAGTGGCTGACTACGCTGTCCGGCTGTATATAGGTAATGGATCCGGTTTTCGAAAGCCCTAAGACTCTTCCGGAAACCCTTTTTTTGTACGCAGATTTTACTGCTAGAACTCTTTGGTCCTCTATAATACTCTCACGGATGTCATCCAGAAAATCACTTTGCCCATAATTGAACAAGGCACGGTTGAAATTTTCCTGAATTGCTTTTTTGGCATGCTGAATTTCTGTCCGTAATGTTTTTAGAACGGGTGAAGCTTCGCTTTTTACCTCTCCAAAACGGTTGAAGACTTTATCAACCTTATCAATGATCTCTTTTTTAAATTCAAGAACTGAAACATTTTCCAGAAGATTGGGAAAAGTATCCGGCATGGTGGGAAAGAACTTTTGTAGCTTTCCGATTTGTTCCGTGAGTGTTTTTATCTTGATGAATGCGC
This sequence comes from Chryseobacterium sp. LAM-KRS1, assembly GCF_013184525.1. Taxonomy (GTDB): domain Bacteria; phylum Bacteroidota; class Bacteroidia; order Flavobacteriales; family Weeksellaceae; genus Chryseobacterium; species Chryseobacterium proteolyticum. The sequence continues at coordinate 711,472 of NZ_JAAOIZ010000002.1, read as the reverse complement.
TGTTTTCCAGTCGATAGTTCTCAATCAGCATTAATTTCAGTTCCGCTTCAATATCTTCATATTCATCGAATGGGATAGCATTTGAACTTTCAAAACTTGAAAGATATTCCGAAGTTTTTTTCAAAGAAAGCTCTGCTTCGTCGATTTCCATAGGACGAAGTTGAAGAATTTTTTCTCTCGTTTTCGGAGAATACGCAAAAGGAGAAATTTCCGCGAGCAATTGCGGAAATTCTAATTCGTCTAAATCTTCTTTATTTATATACACAATGCAAATTTAGTGAGAAATTGTGAATTTGATGAGATGATAATTTGAAAATGAGATATTTTGAAAATTTTATGGTCCTGATCTTTTTTAAATGAATGTTTTAGTACATTTGAAATATGAGAATAGAAACCAATCGTTTGATTTTAAGAAATATTGAAGAAACCGATGTTGAAGACATTCTTAGGATCCGTAGCAATGAAGAAATCAACAGATACATCTTGCGTAATTCACCAAAAACGAATTATGATGCACTGGATTTTATTTTAACGATAAAAAGAAATACCCAAAATAACGAAACTGTATATCTGGGTATTTCATATAAAGATCAACCCAACCTTATCGGAACGATATGTTTGTGGAATTTTTCTGAAGACAGAAAGATAGCAGAAGTAGGCTATGAGCTCTTGCCGGACTACCACAGACAGGGAATTATGTCTGAAGCATTGGATGCTGTTTTACATTTTGGTTTTAATGAATTAAATTTGCAGGAGATTATAGCTACTACCCATCAAGATAATAATAGTTCAAAAACCTTGCTTTTAAAATATAATTTTGTTTTAGAACAGGATAAAAAAGATGAAGACTTTCCTGAGGGAATTATTTTTAGCTTAAAGAAAGATAACAATTCACAATATATAATTAAATGTTAAAAGAATAAATTTTATTTTTTGTTCAAACTATACAACCATGAAAAAAATATTACTCTTTATTATTCTATATTCTAATTCTGTGTTTTCGCAAAATACAAATTCTTGTAATTATGTATTTTCACCCCCACCAATAGGTTCTGGTGGAAATTTAACACATCCTAATCAAGCTATTCATGCTATAGATTTAGCTATTGAAGATAATACAACTGTTAATTTCGATTCTGCTGAAATCTATGTTATGTCTATGAGTGCGCAACCACAGCAGGTAAATCAAGCTAAAATATATCTTTATAATGACCAAAATGGAGTTCCGGGAAATTTAATATCTAATCTGGATGTAATTCCAACATCAGTTATCTTTTTAGGAGAAACAGGATCGGTTGCTGGTATTTTAATCTCTTATTATAAAGTTACTATACCTATACCTTTTAATTCTGTAGATAGTAGTGTTGGAAATAAAGTTTGGTTTGGATATACGTTGAAAACTCCGAATGATGAGGTTGTGTATCAGTTTTTACGTCCTAAGACTGACGCTACCGGATTGTGTACCCTAATTAATAATGTTTGGCAAACATCAAATTTTGAAACGCCCCTCACAATTATTAAAAATTGCAATGTATCTACGTTAGCAATAAATGATGTATTACATGAAAAATCAATTATATATCCAAATCCTACAAAAGGAGACATATTTTTTAAACATATGGATGTCAGGAATGTAGAATTGTTTGATTTAAATGGAAGAAAGTTGGAAATTAAGATATCAAAAAGTAAAATAGATATATCATTATTACCTCAAGGGATTTATTTTTTAAAGTATATATATAATGGGTCTGTTTCTTACGAAAAAATAATAAAAAATTAAATATTATTCTTAAATACTATTATGACCTGGACAGAAGTTTTAGCACCTATAAAAAGTACCGAATATTTTAAAAACCTTTGGGAGAAGGTAAAACAAGAATACGCAACCACCAAAGTATTTCCCCCGAAAAATCAAATTTTCAGGGCACTGGAAATTACACCTTTTGATGATATTGAAGTGGTGATTATCGGCCAGGACCCTTATCATAATGATTACCAGGCTAACGGATTGTGCTTTTCTGTTTCAGAGCAGGTGGCGGCTCCGCCTTCTCTAAAGAACATTTTTATTGAATTGAAAGATGACCTTGGAGTAGTAAGGACTTCTAAAGAGCTGGATGATTGGGGAAAACAGGGAGTACTGTTGCTAAATGCAACATTAACAGTACGTGCTCATTCTCCCAATTCCCATAAAGATTTGGGATGGGAAAAATTTACAGACTTTATCATTAAGGAGATTTCAGATAAAAAAGAAAATGTAGTCTTTGTGCTTTGGGGAGCTTTTGCACAAAAAAAAGCCGAACTTATTGATCCGGCCAAGCACTTTATTTTGAAATCGGCGCATCCTTCACCTTTTTCCGTATACAGGGGTTTTTTTGGAAGCAAGCCTTTCTCAAAAATTAATGAATATCTTATCTCAAAAGGGAAGAAACCTATTTCGTGGTAGTTTTTTCGCCTGTTTTTTTGATGGTAATTCCAATTTTGTATTTTCCCGGAAGTCCTTTTGTTCCTTCTTGTGCAGTCGGATAGGGGGTAACATCTTTTAATGAGATGGTATATCCATTAAATTCTGCAGATTGTACATAGTTTCTTCCCGGATTATCCATTGTGGCTAATGTTAACGTTACAGGTCTCGTTGTAGTCCCCATAACCAGTACATTGGCCACCGCGACACCTGCCCAAATGCAATTAACGCCTTCCGGACAACGGCTGTCTTCGGAAATATTGGTAAAAGTAACATTCATCTGATATTCTTTGAGGAATCTGTTTTCTCCCTCATTGAAGTAAATAATGTCTCCTTCCTTATTCATTGTTTTTTCTTTTGTGTTGGTTGCTGCGGATGGCTTAGACCCCTTTTGTGCATTACAATTGGTAAGCACAAGCATTCCTAAACTGAGTACAATGGTTTTGTATATCATGGTATTTCTTTTTTAAATATAATCAAGCATATTCAATATTACTACCAAAAACATTGCCACACCTACCACAAAACTGAATCCTGTACCGTATATGAATCCAATAAAGGCTCCTTTTGTAGATTTAAGGGCTTTATCCATGTCCTTACTGTCGTGAAGAAGTTCTCCAATAAATACTCCTGCAAACATACCGATCAGAAATCCTAAAGGGATGGGAATAAACATACCTGCAATAGTTCCGACTACTGAACCGATGCTTCCCCATTTTGTGCCACCATATTTTTTATTGGTTCTGGCCGGGATCACATAATTTAGAACAGCAGAAGCTGCGGTAAGAATCCCGAAAACCCAGATATACAACATTGGTAGATCTGCATCTGTACCGAATTTGTAAATCAACAATCCGCAAAGGCTGAGTAGCAGTCCAGGCAGAACGGGGAGAAAGGTGCCCAGTATACCCAGGACAAGTAAAATAAGACAAAGAATATTAATTAATGTAGTATCCATTCTTTAAAAATATAATGCAATATAAAAAAAGTGGCCTTAAAAAAGCCACCTTTTCATATAAGTTGAGAATTTCATATAAGTTGAGAATTTTCTATAAGTTTAAGATTACATATTGCAGAATTACACCTGCGTTGCCAATGTTTCCTGAAGCATGATTATGGAAAGTGGTATAGTAAATATACCCACTGGTTGAAGATCCCGAGCAAGGCCCTACTGTGGCCCCTAACGCTACCAAATAAGGAACCAGTACCTGAGGAACTGAAATACTGATCTGAATGTTGCCTGGTAAAGTAATACAAACCGTTACAAATGTTGAATTGGGAGCGTTTCCTATTGGAGTGGTAGGAATGCCTGTTGCAGTGAAATGATTGGTTCTGATCATCAGGGCATCATTTGATGAGGTTTCTTTAACCAACACTTCCCAGTAAGCAGGGTCGTAATTAATTATTTTTTGCCATGCCCCTAAATCATAGTTGATATTAAGTGTATTAAATCCTAAAGCCGTTGTAAGTCCGGCATTGTTTACCGTAGCATCCAGGGTACCTGTGCTTCCGATGTTTTTAGAACATAACTTGGTATCAGGAACAAACCCTCCGGTCATTGAACAGTTACTCGTATTGCTTGTTCCACCTACCAGATAGGAAACATCCCAATCCGAAGCATAGATACTCCCACCATTAGCAACAAAAGTGGCTAGATTAGCATCAATTACAGTATAGAGTCCAGGATTTGAAGAGTAATTATTTCTTGAACCACAGTTGAGAAATATAATGTCATATTGTGCAATAGCAGTTAAGTTGGCAAGATCGGCATTAGTAATTTCGGTGGCATTATAGCCTAAAGTCTGAATGATATCCTCAATTTTATCATACGCTCCCTTTACATAAGCTATTTTTGCAACCTGATTGAGCTTGGTTTGGCTGACATCGAGATTTAAGGTTTCATGATCTTTTACAGTTGCAGCAATTTCCGTACGGAAATTACTACCATTACCCGTCTGAATGTGGATAGTCCGATTTCCAGCCGGAGCATCCAATGTAAAGTTACCGTTGGCATCTGAAGTGGTATAATAAATTTTATACTGATCGTCAAATGTAAAAACTGAAGCACCTCCAATAGGTTTAGTGCCATTTTGTGACATCACTTTACCGGTAAGTTTTCCTGTCTTTATAGCAGTTGGTCCAACGTTTTCGGAAGGTGTTGCAGAATCATCTCCTCCGGAGCAGTTGATAAACAGTGTGAATACACACAATAAAATAAATAAGTAGTGTTTTCTCATATCTGATTGATTTTTATGGGGTTAGTTTGAACCAAATTTAATAAATAATTAAATATAAAATAATATAATATAATAAATTTTGAGTATTATTTATTTTAAATAATGTTTTTTAATTAATTTTTTACCTATTTATTGATGTTTTAAGTAAATTAATAATTTTTTAAAATAATGATTTTGAAATTTTATTAAAAATGAAAATGAAATCCATTTTGGGATAAAAATTGATGGATAGGTTTTAATTAAAATGATCCTTAAATTTCATAAATTTGCGATAATGAAAGACGAGTTACAAGACACCAAAGACTTTTTACAGGATATAAGTGATCAGATCCATTATTTTGTAAGCGCAAATGTGCCCAATGACTTGGTACTTACCTGTCAGATTATCCTTAAATTTTTATTTTTGGCAGGATTTGTCTATGTAATAGATTTTATTTTTAAAATTCTTGTCAATACAATATTCAAATTCTTTTTTGATAAAGAAAAATATCCTGTTCTAAAATCAATCTATCAGTCAAGAATTACAAACTCAATAGTTCATCTAGGTGCATTGAATTTTGCTGAATATGCTCTTAAATCAGTCTTTTGGAGACATCCGAAAAGTTTTGAATTATTGGGGTTAATTGTTAGTGTAGCGATCATTTTTGTTATTGCCGGGATGTTATTCAGGGCATTAACAGCATTGAGGAATTATTTTGTTATCAAACAGGATTTTTATAAGATAATGGCTTTAAATGCTATTTCAGAATCGGTCAAGATATTTGGAATTTTTATTCTTACTGTAGTTGGTATTTGTGTGATTTTTGGAATCAAAGGAGGAACAATTCTGGGAAGTTTGGGGGCTATCACTGCTGTACTTGTACTTGTTTTCAGAGATACTATTTTAGGATTTGTAACAGGGCTTCATGTTGCCACTTCTAAAAACATGAAAGTGGGAGACTGGATTGGTATTCCCAAATACAATATCGAAGGTAATATAGCAGATATCAGCCTTCTAACGACCAAAATCACCAATTTTGATAAAACGGTTTCTACGATTCCTACTTACGATCTGCTGACTACCGAGATCAAAAATCTTCAGATCATGTCCGAATCGAATACCCGAAGGATAAAAAAATCAATTTATTTTAATATTAATTCTTTTAAGTTTTTAAACGATGAAGAAATCAATCGTCTAAAGGATATCAATCTCATCTCCGAATACCTGGAAGGAAAAAGTATAGAAATCAGAAAGGAAAAAGAATCATTGGCTCATAATGATAAAATTGTGAACGGACGACAACTTACCAATATCGGAGTCTTCAGGTATTACGCTCAGAAATATATAGAAAATGACCCGGATATTGATCAAAAAGGAGTGGTGATGGTTCGTCAGCTGGATATTACTCCGCATGGGCTGCCCTTGGAAATATACTGCTTTGCCAACGACTCCAAATGGGAGCGTTTTGAACAAATCCAGGCAGATATTTTTGACCATCTGTTGGTTGCTTCAAAAGAATTTGACCTGCAGGTAATGCAGGTTGCAGTGAAAGTTTAATAAATAAGAGATTAGACCTTACATGTTGGATATTCAATGGATTTTATCTGATATCTAGGATCTAAGCTCTAATATCTACTTATAAAAATGACAAAACTAAGTGTAAACATTAATAAAATTGCAACTTTAAGAAATGCAAGAGGAGGCGAATTGCCAAGTGTAACAGAAGCTGCAATTAAAATTCAGGAATTCGGAGGACAGGGAATTACCATCCATCCTCGACCTGATGAAAGACACATTACCAGAAAAGATGTTTATGATCTGAAACCTTTGGTAACTACGGAGTTCAATATTGAAGGGAATCCACACCGTGCCTTCATCGATATGGTCCTTGAAGTGAAACCCGAGCAGGTAACATTGGTTCCTGACGCAGATGATGCTATTACTTCAAATGCCGGCTGGGATACAAAAAAACACTTAGATTTTCTTACTGATGTTATTGCTGAATTTAAAAATGCAGGAATCCGTACTTCAATCTTTCTTGATCCTAATCCTGGATTAGTAGAATACGCTGCAAAAACCGGAACTGACAGGATAGAATTGTATACAGAAGCTTATGCAAAGGATTATGTTGCGAATAAAGAACAGGCAATAAAGCCATATCTTGAAACGGCTTTAGCTGCCGGCGAATTCGGCCTGGGAGTTAACGCGGGGCATGATCTTAGTCTTGATAATTTAAAATACTTTGCGGATACGATACCAAATTTGCTGGAAGTTTCCATAGGACATGCATTAGTTTCGGAAGCTTTGTATATGGGTATGGAAAATACGATTCAGGCTTATTTGAAGAGATTGGCTAAGTGGTAAGATTTCCTGTGTTTTGGGAATTAATAGAATATTCATCATTTCACATTGCAATTACCACCTAATATCTAATATAAAAATTATGGAAATTTTACATTCAAAAATATTTGGCGAGGATAAATCGTCTACTCCTTTATTGGTCTTTCACGGATTGTTCGGAATGCTTGACAACTGGGGAAGCTTTGGAAAAGATTTAGGGGAATATCTTCCTGTTCATTTACTGGACCTCAGAAATCATGGAAGAAGTTTTCATTCGGAGAGTATGTCACATGATGATCTGGCTGATGATATTGCGCATTATATGGATCATTACGGAATAGAGAAAGCTCATGTTCTGGGACATTCTTTAGGCGGAAAAGCAGTAATGCAATTTGCGATAAGGTATCCGGAAAAGGTAGAAAAGCTTATTGTAGTTGACATTTCTCCAAAAGCATATCCTCCACACCATCAGGGAATTATTAAAGCATTGGAAACGGTGGATTTCAATAATGTAGGCTCGAGAAATGAGGTGGAAGCAGTTCTTAGTCAGTATATTCCTGAGAAATCGACCATTCAGTTTTTAACAAAGAACTTATATTGGGATGATAACAAAAAACTAAACTGGAGGTTTAACCTTAAGACCTTATCCGAAAAGTATAATGAGTTTGTATCCAATGCAATAAAATTTGGAGTGTTTGAGGGGGAAACTTTATTTATTTCCGGGGAAAAATCCAATTATATTCTCCCACAGGATGAATTTGCCATTAAACAACAGTTTCCTAAGGCTAAAATTGTCGTTGTTAAAAATGCAGCTCATTGGGTACAGGCTGACAGCCCTGCAGAGTTTAGTCATGTAGTGAAGAATTTTTTGGGTTTGGATTGATTTGATTCTCTGTTTGTTGTATTGTTAAAATTTTCTTAAAAGAGTGATATATTTTTTTGCATAAGGGAAATTTTGTACTTTAGATTTATCAAAAAAGTTAAAAATATTTACTTATGAAACCAAAAAAACTAAAAAAACCATTCTTTGCTTCTTTTTTGGAGAAGCAAATTCAAGAGCCTGAGAAAGTAACCGGAGGTGGGGAAGTTATTACTTCACCTAATTCAGACAATATTACGATTCCTTCCAAGGATAATATCACTTCCGTTTTGGTTGACAATGTTACTACGGTAAGAAATGATAATGTAACCTTGAAATATCCTTCTGATAGTGATGAAGGTGGACCTTTAGATCATATAGAATTATAGATCAGATCCATTTATATCAATCGATCATTTATAATAATTTCAACAAAATACTAAGTTAAACCAAATTAAAGCATTATGAAAAACAAGAGTTCAAAGAAAAAACCATTTTTCGCAGCATTCCTTGAAAAACAACTGAAAGATCCTCAATCTGTAACAGGAGGTGGGCCAGATATCACAATTCCTGAAAGAGATGTTGTTACTAAACCAACTTTGGATATGGCTCATACATTGAAATATCCATCAGATGGAGATGATGATGCACCAACAGTGCCATTATAGTGAATTGTTTTAAAGAAAAATAAAACATACTAACAATCATAAGAAAGGAAACTTACACTCTAAGTTTCCTTTTTTAATAAAAAACAAAAAATGATTCTTTGTATCACGCACTCCAATGACTTTTATACTATAGATATTTTCTTTGAATATCTTACTTCTAAAAATATTCCCTACTTCAGGCTAAATTCGGACCACCTGAATTACCTTCAGAAAATTAGTATTACTGACCATTCGTTTGAATTGACTGACGAGTTTGGAAATACGTTCCGCTCCAGCGATATCAAGGCAGTGTGGCATAGAAAAGGATGGCGTATCAGTATTCCTGAAGAGCTTGATGATGACTATGTGAAAATTTTCATCAATGAATATGGAAATCTTCGTTATAATCTCTACACGGCTCTTGAAGATGTTCCCTGGATCAATCCTTTTGAAGCTGAAAAGAAAACGGATGGAAACAAATTATATCAACTGAAAATTGCTAAAAAAAATAAATTAACAATACCGAAAACACTTTTCTCAAACGATGAAGAAGAGATTACAGCCTTCTTTCATACATATTGTAATGGAAAAGCTGTGGCAAAGCTGCATGGAGTTATTGCCAAATCTATGGGAGGTGAAAATATGCTCTCCACAACGATTATAAGAGAAGATAATTTAGAATCAATGGCAGATATTGCGTATTGTCCTATGATTTTTCAGCCGTATATAGAAAAAGAATATGAACTAAGGATCATGTACGTTGATGGTGAGTTTTTTACGGGTAAAATTAATAATAGTGAACATGCCGATTGGCGTGTTAATCAGGGAAATTATACATGGTCAGCTTACGAATTGCCGGAAAATATTAAGTCTTCTCTTACCTCAATGATGAAAGAAATGGGGCTCTACATGGGAGCGATCGATATGATCAAAGGAAGAGATGAAAATTACTATTTTCTTGAAGTTAATCCACAAGGAGAGTGGGGAATGTTACAGAAAGAACTTAACTTTCCCATTGCGGAAAGAATTGCCGATAACCTTATCAAAAGAATGAAAACCAATGAATAACAAAATTTTAATCATCACCCATACCGGGGACAATTTTTCAATACAAAAAGTAACGGAGTATATTATTAAAAATAATTTTGAGGTCATCCGCTTTGATGTCGATTTATATCCTTTACAAAATAAACTGTCGACTACTTTCCAAGATGGAAAATGGATCAGTATTCTCGAAACTCCGGATGCTAAACATCGTTTAGATGATATTGCTGCGGTGTGGTACAGAAGAGCTTACAATATGGGAGATGGACTAAAGGAAGAGCTAGATGCCAAATTCTATGGTGCTGCGATGGGTGAAATACGAACAACCCTTTTTGGATTTTTAGAATCCATAGATGTGTATGCTCTGGGTAAGCCAAGTGTTTACAGAAGATTAGACAGTAAAGAGGAGCAGTTAAAAATTGCGGATAAGATAGGATTTAAAATTCCGGAAACCTGTATTACCAATAATCCTGAAGAAGCCAGAAATTTTATCCTGAAACATCAGAATGTTATCGGAAAGATGCAATCGGGTTTTGCTATTTATGAAGATGGGGTAGAAAGTGTTGTATTTACCAACGTGATTAAAGAGGACAAGTTGGATGATCTGGATTCGCTGTTGTATTGCCCTATGCAATTCCAAAAGAAAATTGAAAAGAAAAGAGAGCTAAGAGTAACCGCAGTAGGGCAGGATGTATATGCGTTCGAAATTGATTCGCAACAGTTTGAAGATGCAAAAGTAGACTGGAGAAAGGATGGTGTAAACCTGATCGATAAATGGGTAAGAACAGATCTCCCCAAAGATATTGAAGCTAAAGTTTTAGAGCTTCTGGATGTATATAATGTTGATTATGGAGCAATGGATATCATTGTTTCTCCTGAAGATGAATATTATTTTATTGAAATTAATGGTGCCGGAGAATTTTTCTGGCTGGATAATCTTACAGAAGAAAATCTTATTTCGAAGAGCATTGCTGATGTTTTATGTGATAAAGCACCACGAAGAAATAATATGGTCTTAGCTTAGAATATGTGATTACTAATGTAATCACTATTTATCAATTTGTCATCACATGTTAATTCAATATATAAAAACGGGCTTTAGCCCGTTTTTATCATTTTAATCAAACAATTGGCTTTAGCCAAAACCTGAAAAAGAGTATTTTTCAATAACCTTATAATGTTTGAGTGTAATTAAATAACAAACTAAAGTAAAATTGTCCTTTAAAAATCGCAAATTTGCATTATATGATTTTACATGATTTTTCAATACATTGAAGAATTGCTGAATCAAAAATATTATTATAATTTAGTCAACAACCAAGTAGGAATATAATTGATGGTTTTTGTAACGGGAGCAACCGGAATTTTGGGTCGTGTAATTATTTTGGAACTTTTAAAAAAAGGAAAAAAAGTACGCGCTGCCAAAAGGAGAACAAGTAATTTAAACGAAGTAAAGCATTCATATCAGTTTTATACAGAAAACTCTGATGATTTTTTTAATAAAATTGAATGGGTAGATGTAGATTTTGATGACATGAACTCTTTAGAAGATGCCCTGAAAGGCGTAGAAGAAGTGTATCATTGTGCTGCAAAAGTAAGCTTTCATCCACAAGATGAGAAAGAAATGTACCATACGAATATCAAGGGTACAGAAAATCTTTTATTTGCTTGTGAAGGTTCGTCTGTTACTAAATTTCTTCATGTGAGTTCTGTGGCTGTTTTGGACGGTTATAATGAAAAAGGGGAACTTGACGAAGAATCTGATTTTAATCCAAAGGTTGACCATCCTGCCTATGCCATTTCAAAACATTTATCTGAAATGGAAGTATGGAGAGCTTCAGCCGAGGGCCTGAAAACCATCATCATCAATCCAGCAATTATCATAGGAAGTGGAAACTGGAACCAAAGCAGTGGTGAACTTTTTTCGACTTTTGAAAAAAATAATTTTACCTTTTCCGGGGGATCGTCTTACGTGGATGTCCGGGATGTTGCACGGATTTCTGTAGAGCTGATGGAAAATAATATTTTTGGAGAACGCTTTATTCTGGTCTCGGAGAATAAACGATATGCCGAAACAGGGAATTATATTCGTAAAAAACTGGGATTGAAAAATGCCAGAATATTGTCTAAAGCAGAACTTAATGCCGGAAGAATAGCCAATATCCTTTTTGGGTGGCTGATTCCACAATTAAAGCTGGTTACAAAATCTAATATTGAATCCATCACATCCTTTAATACCATTTCCAACGAAAAAATTAAGCAAAAGCTGAATTATCAGTTCATTCCTATTGAGGAAAGTATTGATTTTCATCTCAATAATTATATTAACGACAAAAAGGGGAATAAATAAATGAATCTTGCAGAGGCTATTATCAGTAAAAATATAGAAAAGCACCCGTTAAAGTCAGCGATTGGTTTTAAAACGAAAGAGGTTTGGAAAGAGTTGAGCTGGAAGAAATTCAGTGAGATGATCTTTAAAACAGCAAATGCACTCAAAGAGGTGGGAATTCAGGAGGGTGACAGGGTCGCTATTTATTCCGATAATTCTGCAGAATGGATGGTCTTTGATCTTGCCTCCCTGTCGATCGGAGCTGTTACAGTTCCTATTTATTCTACCAATAATGCTGAGCAGGCAGAATACATCATCAATGATTCTCAGTCTAAAATTGTTTTAGTAGGGAATCAGGCTCAATATGATGCATGTTTTGAACTTCTAAACAAAGAGAGCAGTAGCCTTCAGAGTATTGTAGTTTCTAAAAAGTCAGTGTGGATTAAAAAAGAAGATGCCTCTTATCTGGAAGATTTTATTGCGAAAGCTGTTGCAAAGCTGGAGTTCTGTAAAAAAGAATATGAAGATGTTGCCACACTTATCTACACTTCGGGAACAACGGGAACGCCCAAAGGAGTTATGCTTACCCACGGGAATTTTATAAAAGCTTTTGATGCCCATTTTGAGTTTTTCAGGTTTAAAAACTTTGAAGAGGAATTGTCATTAGCCTTTTTGCCGTTGAGTCATGTTTTTGAAAGAAGCTGGAGCTTACTCTCATTATATGGTGGCGCCAGAGTATATTTTCTGGAGGATCCGAAAAATATAGCAAAAGCCTTGATTGAAGTAAAGCCGACTATGATGTGTGCGGTCCCAAGGTTTTTTCAGAAGATCTATGCGGGAGTGAATGATATGGTGACAGAAAGCTCTTCACTAAAGAAAAAGATCTTTAACTGGGCTTTGGAAACCGGTAAGCAGACTGCCGAATTAAGGAGAAATGATCAGCCTGCACCATTAGGACTTAAAATAAAAGAATCTATTGCCAATATGCTTGTTTTTAGTAAAATCAAAGAGAAGATGGGTGGCAGACTATGGTTTTTACCTTGTGGAGGAGCCTCGCTTTCTCCGGAAGTAACACGCTTTTTTGAGTCTGTAGGAATTCATGTAACGGTTGGTTACGGGCTTACTGAAACGACTGCTACTCTGACGCTGTTTCCTTTAACGCATTTTGAGCACGCAACAAGCGGAAGACCTTTACCAGGTGTTCAGATCCGTATTGGGGAAAATGATGAGATCCAGGCAACAGGAAACGGAATTATGAAAGGGTATTACAATAAACCGGATGAAACCAGAGCTGTATTTACATCAGATGGATGGTTCAAAACAGGAGATGCCGGAAAGATTGATGATAAAGGAAATCTGATCATTACCGACAGAATCAAGGATCTGATGAAAACCTCAAACGGAAAATATATTGCCCCGCAGCAAATTGAAAATCTTCTGACCAATAACAATTACATCCAGCAGATTATATTAATTGCTGAGGGAAGACAGTTTGTCTCCGCTTTAATTGTTCCAAACTTCGAATTTTTGGAAGATTATATCAAGAAAAACAATATTCCTTTTACCAGCTGGGAGGACATTGTAAAAAGAGAAGAAATTATCAGTCTCTATAAAGATAAAATTAAAGAATTACAGGAGCCGTTTGCGGACTTTGAGAAAGTGAAAAAGTTTACTTTAATGCCGTCTGAATTCGATATCAATACCGGTGAAATTACTCCGACATTGAAAATTAAAAGGAATGTGGTTTTAAAGAAATACGAGGATATTATTGAAAAAATGTACTAGATGAAATTTTGATCCTATGAAGTTTTAATACTCAAATTGATCTTAGAACTTTTTCGTAGGGAATAAATCAAGCTTCATCATTTTGAATTAAATTATGACAACACAGGAATTTCTAGGAAAAGAAAATTATACAGTTACTTCACAAACGGTTTCGGAAAGCTGTCCGTCAAATATTGCTTTGATTAAATATTGGGGGAAATATGCAGATCAGATTCCAGCCAACCCAAGTATCAGCTATACCCTTAACCATTGTAAAACAAATACAATATTAGAGTTCTTAGCGGATCAGCCCTTTTCAGTTCAAACTTTTCTGTCAGGAAATGAAGAGGTAAAATTTGGAGAAAAAATAGAAAAATATTTTAAAAATATAGAACAGTACTTACCTTGGATTTTAAAAGGAAAGTATATTATTAAAACAGAAAATACTTTTCCGCACAGTTCAGGGATTGCAAGCTCGGCTTCGGGTTTTGGAGCCATTGCAAAATGTCTTATGGCGCTCGATGAGCTTTTTTCGGGGAAAGGATCGGAAGAAGAATCTTTAAGCAAAGCGTCATTTCTGGCCAGAATTGGAAGTGGAAGTGCATGCAGAAGTCTGTATAACGGATTGGTCGTATGGGGAAGTTCTGATGTGGTTGAGGGAAGTTCCGATTTGTTTGCAGTCCGATACCCGGATGAAGATATTCATGCTATTTTCAAAGATTTTAATGACTGGGTTCTGCTGATCCATGAAGGACAGAAAAGTGTTTCTTCTACAGTAGGTCATGGTTTGATGAATACAAATCCTTATGCAGAAAGAAGATTTCAGGAAGCAAGAGAAAACTTTATTCCGATGAGAGAGATTCTTAAAAACGGGGATATGGAAAGGTTTATTACATTGGTTGAACATGAGGCCCTTACCCTTCATGCAATGATGATGATGAGCGATCCTGCATTTATCTTGATGAAAACAGGAACTCTGGAAGTCATCAATAAAATATGGGATTTCAGAAAGGAGACGGGGTTACCTTTATTTTTTACTTTGGACGCAGGAGCAAATGTTCATCTGTTATTTCCGAATAATGGTGCTGAAGAAAAGATCAAGACCTTTATTGAATCTGAACTATTGCCACATACCCAAAAGAACGGAGTGGTAAAAGATGTGATGAAGTTTTAAAATATATCATACAAAAAATGCCCGGAAGTAAAACTTTCGGGCATTTTTTATATATTAATGATTACTCATTTTTTTATCCTAAATATGGATATTTGTAATCTTTAGGAGAAACAAAAGTTTCTTTGATACTTCTTACGGAAGTCCATCTCAGAAGATTCATTTTAGAACCTGCTTTATCATTGGTTCCTGAAGCTCTACCTCCTCCGAAAGGCTGTTGTCCTACTACAGCTCCTGTTGGTTTATCATTGATGTAGAAGTTACCTGAAGCATTTTCTAAAGCTTTGAAAGCTTCATTTACCGCATAACGGTCTTGAGCAAAAACAGAACCTGTTAATGAATATGGAGATGAAGAATCCACCAGCTGTAAAGTTTCTTTCCAGTCTTTATCTTCGTAAACATAGATACTTAAGATAGGGCCAAAGATTTCTTCAACCATACTTTCGTATTGAGGATTTGTAGTTTCAATAACGGTTGGATTTACAAACCATCCTTTTGAATCATCACATTTTCCTCCGATCACTACATTGGCTTCATTAGAGTTTTGAGCTCTCTCGATGTATCCTTTACATTTTTCGAAAGAATTTTTATCGATAACAGCATTGACAAAGTTTGAAGGATCTTCAGGAGAACCGATCTTAATTGTGCTCATCTGAGCTTCCATTACTTTTTTTACATCTGCCCAAAGAGATTTTGGAATATATGCTCTTGAAGCCGCAGAACATTTCTGTCCCTGATATTCGAAAGCTCCTCTTACTAAAGCTGTAGCTACTGCTTCAACGTTAGCAGATGGGTGAGCGATAACAAAGTCTTTACCTCCAGTTTCTCCAACGATTCTTGGATAGGTTCTGTAGTTATGGATATTATCTCCGATCATTTTCCACATTCCCTGGAAAACTTTTGTAGAACCTGTAAAATGAAGTCCTGCAAAATCACGGTGTGCCAATACTTTTTCAGCAGTTTCCTTACCGTCTGTAAAGATCATGTTGATTACCCCTGCAGGAAGACCTGCCTCCGTTAATACATCCATGATTACTTTTGCAGAATACACCTGCTTATCTGAAGGTTTCCAAACCACTACGTTTCCAAGCATAGCCATACAAGTAGGAAGGTTTCCTGAGATTGCAGTAAAGTTGAACGGAGTTACTGCAAAGCAGAATCCTTCTAATGGTCTGTACTCTACACGGTTCCAGATCCCACTGTCAGAGATAGGCTGCTCAGAATACATTTCCGTCATAAATTCAACATTGAATCTTAAGAAATCTATGAATTCACAAGCTGAGTCAATTTCAGCCTGATGTACATTTTTAGATTGTCCGATCATGGTTGCTGCATTGATCACGTCTCTGTATGGTCCTGCCAACAGATCAGCAGCCTTTAAGAAGATTGCAGCACGCTGCTCCCATCCAAGCTCGTTCCATTCTTTTTTTGCAGCTAATGCAGCATTGATCGCATCATCCACATGTTGCATTGTTCCTTTGTAGTAAAATCCAAAATCGTGAGCATGATCCTGTGGAGACTGAAGCTGAACTTTCTCGTCAGTTTTTACTTCCTTTCCATTGATGACCATTGGGATTTCTATCTTTTCAGCCCACATTTTTTTGTATGTGGCAATAAGGCTTTTTACTTCAGCTGAACCTGGTACATAAGAGTTTACAGGCTCATTTACTGCAAGTGGAACTTGCGAAATTGCTTTTGACATATATTTTAATTGTTTTAATTAAGTCTGTACTACAAATTTACGATAATTCAGACAAAGAAAAAATAAACCATAGTTTTTATAAATTATCCTTTACATTCATATACTCTATAATAAATGCGATATTTTACCAACGAAAATAAATCGTTTTATGGGGTTTTTGTTTCGATTTTATAATGAGGGAAGGATTTGTATCTCATTTGAATATTAATTAATATTGCCCGGACACGGCTTATACCAGTTTGAAATAATGCAGAATCCTATGATCGAATTGAGTTTTTACAAAAAGATAAACCCGTATAAGAGAAAGAATAAGTATATTTAATGTGTTTTAAGGCAGTAACTTATGAAAATAATATTCTTTATCGTTTTATGCTTTTCCCAGGTTGTTTTTGCTCAGCATACCAAGAAAAATGTAAAACAGTCTGGCAGTTCATCTTCAACAGACGAACTTCTGAATAATGTTCTTAAAAAGTCAAAATGGAATTTTAATTTAAAGGATCTTGATAATTCTCACATCCTGTTGGATAAAGATAAGATGAAGCCTGATGTTTTATACTTTGTTGATGCTAAGAATTTCCAAATGAATATCAATCAGAAAGACTGTAAAAGTATCGTAAAAGGGACTTATCAGATTCTCAGGAAAACTGAAGAGATTGCAGTCACCTTTGGTCATCGCCCGTTTGTAGTAAATTCCCAAACAAATCAAAAATGCATGGAAAGCCTGATCACCTTCTTAGAAAGTAATCTGGATGTTCTATATGATGAAAAAGAGTCTGTTATTGAAATTAAAGAGTATGATTATCCGCCGAGTACTTCTGTTTCTCAGTAGCGGATTACATTTTTTCGTTCTCAAGAATTTTCAGCACTAATTTTTCTTCTTGTGTTAAATCCGCCTTGCCATCATTTACTTCAATGTCTTCCAGCTCGTCAAGGTATTTTTTAATCGTATTATTTTCGTAAAGGTTGATCACCAGCGGATGAACATAGTATTTTCTGCACACCGTGCTGGTGTTGCCCAGGTGTGAAGCTACAATATCCAATGCCTCCTTTACTTTTCTTTTGTATTCCGTATTGCTTTCCGCATAGCCGATTTCTTTGAATGCGATTAAAGCACTGACGGTCCCCGACCAGGTTCTGAAGTCCTTAGCCGTAAAATCTTCGCCGCTGATCTCTTTAATATAATCATTCACCATTCCGGAATCAATGGAATGTCTGTTGCCCTCATCATCATAATACTGGAAAAGCTCTTTCCCCGGAATATCTTTACATTTCTGAACAAGTCTTGCCAGCCTTTTACTTTTCAGATCGACATTGTGCATTACCCCTTTTTTTCCTTTGAAAGAAAAGGTCATTTTCTGCCCGTTGATCTTTACGTGTTTATCTTTTAAGGTGGTTAAACCGAATGAGCCATATAGTTTCTCATACGCGTTATTACCAATCCTGATATTTGTACGTTGCATAAGGCTTACGATCAGAGCCAGGATTTTTCTTTTTTCAAAATTTCTCAGAGCCAGATCTTTTTCCACATGCAGGCGGATTTCAGGTAAGGCATATCCAAACTGAAGCATCCTGTAAAATTTGGTGTGGTTCCTTAAGGCACTCCATAAAGAATGGTATTTATACTGTTTTCGTTTCTTAATATCAAATCCTGTAGCCTGCAGATGTCCATTGTCCAGGGCACAGATCCAAACATTTTCCCATGCAGGAGGAATTACCAGTTTATTGATCCTGGTGATCTCATCTTTGTCTTTAATGCGTTCACCGTCTTTAAAGTACGAATACTTTTTTCCCCTTCTTTTACGAATAATTCCGGCGGTTTCTGTATCGGAGGTGTAAATAAGATTTACTGCCTTTGCAGAAGCCACCGGATCTTTCATGATCTTAACAATCTTAGAAGGTTTAAGGTGGGAGATCAATTCAAAGTCGTCATTATCCATAATAAAGCATGGTTAAGAGTTTTTACCCTTCGAAAAAATTAATAATAGAATAACGACAACCGCTACAACGAGCAAAATTCCCCACCACATTCCAGCCTTAAAGATAGTCTCGACGGCTTCACAACTTGTTAGTAACAATAAACTGAATATTGCAATACTGTATAAGGGTAATTTTTTCATATTGTTTTTTTTAGTGTTTGATTTAAATTCTATGGTGATCAGGTCTCCAGTTTTTGATAGACTTCTTGATCTGATCTCCGGAAATATTTTCATTCAGAGCCTTATACAAAAGCTCTTTAAATTCATCGTCATCAGCGAACCTCAAAGCGGCGATCTGGTCGAAACTTAATTTTTCATAAGCCTCATCGGATCTTTTATTAAAAATTTCAAAGTACCGTTGTCTGAATTCAAGTCTTACAATACGGTTTTGATTGCCGAGTGCATAGTGCTGCCGCAGCATAATGGCTAAATAGAGAATCAGAAAAATGACTATAGAAAATAGGATCCAGGTAAGTTTGTTCTCACCATCATTCCAGATATTATAAATTCCTACGCATTCCTATAAACAGCAGAGGAAGATAAATGAAGTGATGTGGAGGATAAAATTTTCTGTGGTTTTTATAATTCTGCTTTCCCATAGGATATGATGTAGCAAGAATCTTTCCAAAATAGAATATTTTTAATAATAATTGTTGTTTTCATGCTTTAAAGTATTTGTTTTTGGCTTAAATGATTTATTTTTTATGTATTCATTAAATTCTTTTTTTCTTACATAAATTTTTTTAGCTGTGAATCATTCAGATGTAGACGGGACATTGAAACTTTTATGTCAAACGAATGAGAATCTCTCAGTTTTATGATCAGTGAAAAAATAAAAAATAACCTTTAATTCGGGAAAAAACGGTTAATAATTTGAATCCGGAAGCTCAAATTTTTTGTAACTTTCGGTTTTAAAAAATTAAAAAATGACTTCAAGGGAAAAAGTAGCTGCGCTTCGTGAAGAAATGCAGAAAAATAATGTTGATGCATTTATAGTATATTCTGCAGATCCGCATATGAGTGAATATTTACCGGAAGAATGGCAGGAGAGAGCATGGCTCTCAGGATTTCTCGGGTCAGCAGGTTTTGTGGTGGTTACCCAAAACAAAGCCGGACTTTGGACGGACGGACGGTATTTTACCCAGGCTGCAATAGAGCTTCAGGACTCGGGGATTGATCTTTTTAAAGATGGAATTGAAGGGACGCCTAACTATATCGACTGGATTATTTCCGAAATTCCTGCGGGCGGAAAAGTAGCTGTTAATGCAGTAGCCACATCCAACGCCAATTGGGAACTCCTTTCTCAAAAATTAAAAAATAAAAATATCGTTCTTGCAGACGCTCCTTTACTGAAGGAAGTATGGAAGGATAGGGGAACACCTTCAAAAAATCCGATTTATACTCAACCGGTAGAAAGATCGGGAAAATCCGTGACTGATAAGCTTTCCGCCATCCGTCAGAAAATGGAAGAACAGGAAGTTACCTATCATATTATTTCCAGCCTTGATGACGTAGCATGGACGCTTAATCTGAGAGGAAGTGATGTACAAAGCAATCCGGTATTTTTAGGCTATATCATCATTACAAAAAATGACGCGATCCTGTTTACCGATCTTGAAAAATTGGAGGTAGAAGCGAGAAAACAACTGGACGATTCTTTCGTAAAAATGATGCCTTATGAAGAGTTTTATAACTACCTTACAACAGTTAAGAACGAAAAAATCCTGGTATCTCCAAACAGCAACCAGTCTATTTTTGAAACACTAAAAGCAGATAATCAGTTTGTAAAAGCTCCTGTTCCTGGTAATTTAATGAAGGCTCAGAAAAATGAAACCGAACTGGAAGGTTTCAGAAAGGTGATGGTAAGAGATGGAGTCGCAATGGTGAAATTCCTTTACTGGCTTACTCATAATGCAGGAAAAGAAGCGATGACAGAATATTCTATCGGTGAAAAACTCCTAGGGTTCCGTGCAGAAGGAGAAAATTTTGTCGGAGAAAGTTTCGGAAGCATTGTCGGGTACAAAGATAATGGAGCCATCATGCACTATTCTGCAAAAAGTGAAGGAAGTAAGGAAGTAACGAATGATGCCAGTATCCTGGTTGATTCCGGAGGTCAGTACCTTGAAGGAACAACTGATATTACAAGAACTTTTGCCTTAGGAAATGTTTCTGAAGAATTCAAGAGAAATTCAACTTTAGTACTACAGGGAATGATCCGTTTATCCATGGTAAAGTTTCCAAAGGGAACTAAAGGCGTACAGCTGGATGCCATTGCAAGACTTCCGCTATGGATGGAGGGAAAAGATTTTAATCATGGAACCGGACATGGGGTTGGAAGTTTTATGAATGTACACGAAGGACCGCAAAATATCAGAAAGGACCTTAATCCGCAGGAACTTCTTCCGGGGATGGTTTGCTCTAATGAACCGGGATATTATCTGGAAGGAGAGTACGGAATCCGTCACGAAAACCTTATTGCAGTAAAAGAAGCTGAAAAGACGGGATCAGGAACTTTCTATGATTTTGAAACCCTTACATTCTGTCCTTTCTTCAAAGATACGATCGTAAAAGAAATTCTTTCTGAAAAAGAGATTGAATGGCTTAATCAATATCACAGCACATGTGAACAGAAACTGTCTCCTTATTTAGAAGGTGACGTTAAAGAGTGGTTTTTACAATTGGTAAGCCCGCTTTAAAAATTGTTAGATCAACTGAAAAGCCCTGTGAATATTATTTACGGGGCTTTTTTATAATTATTTATCCCGGTCTTACTACCTCCCGTTGTAAATCCTGTCAGTAATCTCAAAAAGCTTCTCCGTATTTTTACGGGTGCATTTCTAGGGATTACCCTGAAAATTAGAAATGCCATCCCGTCTATTTTTGTATCAATTAAAACCAGACACCACTTCATTTTATATATTTTCAGAACACAAACAGTTGAATCATCTCGTTCCTGAGATGATTTTTTTATGCCCGTTGAGATTTAAAAATCCTTCCGCCAACAGCAATCGTAGCCAAATAACCCGTCAATGGCCGGATATTTCCCATGTATCAATTTTGCTTTTCAAGGGTTTTCCGGAAATATAAAATAATATCTGAATTACACCACCGTATTTTTACGGATATATTTCTAGGGATTCCCCTGATGATTTTCGAAATGATGGAAACTATCTTTGAAATAACAAAAAGAGACACCATTTTCATATCTTCATATATACATTTAATAAATTTAAACGGTAAATCATCTCAGTCATGAGATGATTTTTTTTGTTGAGTATAGGAATAATCAGGTTTTCATTACCTTTGAGCTGTAATTGTAATGACCAGATAATCAAAAATGATACAGGAATATTTTCGAAGCTTTAATTTATTTACCGAGCTTGAAATTGAAGGCATTTTGCAGCTTTTTGAAGTGAGAAGGCTCAATAAAAATGATTATTTTGTTCATGAGGGAGATCAATGCAAGGAAATAGCTTTTATAGAATCCGGTATTTTCAGGTCTTATTATACTTCAAGTGAGGGAAAAGACAATACATACTGCTTCAGGTTTCCTAATGTGTGGATTGCTTCTTATTCTTCATTTATTTCGGGAAATCCGGGTGTTGAAAGTATGCAGGCTATTTCAGAGGCTCATCTTTTGGTTTTGAAAAAAGAGAAGATAGAAAAATTAGTTAACGGGAATCCGAAATGGGTCTTATTCCTAAAAATGATTGCTGAACAGGAATACCTGGAGCTGGAAAAACGTTTTTTTGAACTGCAAAGGGATAATGCTAAACAAAGGTATCTTTCTCTGCTGAAGAATCATCCTAATTACATCCAGGATATTCCTCTTCAATATTTATCTTCTTATCTTGGAATTACACAAAGACATTTAAGCCGTATCCGAAAAGAAATTTCTTTTTAGACATTTGTCCTGTTAAATGATCCTCCAGCTCTCTAGTTTTGTCAAAAAAATCAGAGATGCAGTCAAATATTTTAATTATCGGCGGGAATGGAACAGTAGGGAAAACCATTGCCCGTATTTTCAGATCGAGAAATCCTCACCATCAAGTTTTTATAGGAGGTCGAAGAACAGGAAAATCCGCAAATGATTTATTGGTGGATGTTACCAAACCCGATACTTTTCAAACGATTCTGGATCATCAGATCCATTTGATCATTCTTTCCGTGAATGACAAGGAGGATTATATTCTCCGGTTTGCCATAGAAAATAAAATTGATTACCTGGATATTACCAAACCTACACCGGACCTTATGAATGCCTATGAACTGGCGAAAAAACAAAAGATCAACAGCAGGATTGTTTTTAGTTCAGGCTGGATGGGAGGTATAGTCAGTGGATTAACCAATACATTGCCGGGCCAGATAAACAAGGTGCAGCTTTTCGTTTATTACTCTATAAAAGATCTTGCCGGAGAGAGTTCAGCCCATTTTATGGCTGAAAATGTGGCTAAACCTTTCTTTATGTACAAAAATAACCAACCTTTTTCTGTCAAACATTTCTTAAACTCCGAATTGTTTGAGTATTCCTTTGGAATAGGGAAAAGAACAGCCTACAATTTTGACGTGCCGGATTTGTATATTTTAAATAAAATTGAGAAAATACCGGATGTAACGGTTAAAATGACCTATAACTCAAAGTTTGTTACCTGGCTGCTGGGTGCTTTTCAATCTATGAGGATCTTCAGTATTTTATCGTTGAAAGAACGCAGGATGATCTTTGGATCAAGCGGAAAGGGAGATCAATCTGTTTTCGATATCGTAATCTCAGGCCATACGGGTAATAAAACAATCAGCCTGAAAAGTACAAACGGTCAGGCAGAATTAACGGCATTATCTGCTGTTCTCCATGCTGAAAAATTACTAGGAAGTGAAAAACATGATAACAGGATTTACTTTAGTCACCAGCTGCATGAACCCCATGATTTAATGAACTCATTAAATGCTTACGAAAGTATCCATATAGAAACAATTGAATGAAAAAAATAGTAATTATCAACGGTCATCCTCACAAGAGTTCATTTTGTTTTGCACTTTCAAGTGCTTATAAAAAAGGAGCTGTTAATTCCGGAGCAGCAATTAAAGAAATTGTTATTTCAGATCTGGAGTTTAATCCTAATCTTACATTCGGTTATCAGAAAAGAATGGAACTGGAACCGGATCTGTTGAAAGCATGGGAGGCGATACAATGGGCGGATCATCTGGTTTGGATTCATCCTGTCTGGTGGGGAGGCCTGCCAGCTATTACAAAAGGGTTCATTGATCGGCTTTTTCTTCCGGGTATAGCTTTTAAATACAGAGAAAATTCGCTGTGGTGGGATCAACTTTTGAAAGGAAAGACGGCACACATTATTACCACTTTAGATCAACCGGGCTGGTATTACCGGTTGATGTATGGCCGTCCCAGTGTGAATCAGCTCAGAAAATCAACATTGAAGTTTTGTGGAATAAAACCGGTTAGAGTGAGTTATGTCGGAATCATCAAGACCTCTGATGAAAAGCAGCGTGTCCAATGGCTGAAAAAAATACAAAAGGCAGGACAAAGGCAAAAGTAGGATGTATATTAAATATTCATAATAAAGCTTAAATGATTCTGATAGGTTAAAAACTGAAAATTATACTTAAATTGCTGTCCGTTAAAGAAAAATGATAGCAAAAACAGTAGAATATAATGGAATCATTTAATGTATGCGTCTTAAGAAGTTTTTAACCGGATTAACAGCTATTTTTTCCGTTTCATATATCCATGCCCAGGAGATCGATTCATCGTACATCAAGTCCTATCCACAGAAATACAGGATATCCGGATATCTTTCTACCAGTTCCTTAGAGGTAGACGATACGGATAGGCATTATACTCCCAATTACCCTTTGAATACAGGTATCGGTTTCGCGATTAAAAATACGATCATGGGAATTCAGCTGGGATATGGTTTTATTCCTTTAACGGATAAAAAGAAATACGGAAAAACGAAAACGCGTGATTTTCAGATACACCACTACGGCAGGAAGATGATATTCGATATATTCTTCCAGGACTACAGGGGATTTTATGTGGAGAAAGATAAAGACGAGAATCCCGATATCTATCAGCAAATGTCCGTAAAGCAGATCGGTATGGAAGCGACCTACCTTTTTAATGGGAAACGCTTCTCATCCAAGGCTGCTTTTGACCTGGACGAAATACAGCGGCATTCTGCCGGAAGCTGGCTGGTAGGAGGCGGTGGTTATTATTATCAGTTGAAGGGAATGGAAAGAAGCGGCTCTGAAGGAACGTACGGATTAGAAAATTTTCAATTGGGAATTAATGGAGGATATGCTTATTCCTGGGTCATGAGTGAGCGTTGGATGATGACAGGAACTATTCAGGCAGGGGCTAATTTTGGGAATGCTCTGAAATCATTGAAAAAAGGCAGGGTTGAAGTGTATCCTACTGCATTTGCCCGGATTGCCGGAAATTACCATAAAAATAACTGGGGTATTTCTTTTGCAATCCTCATTAACAATAAAACCGTCTATCCCGTAAAAAAAGAAGAGCTAAGCCTTACTGCCATTACCATGCAGCTTTCCTATGTTAAACATCTGGATCATATTTTTAAATCCAAAAACAAATAAAAGCTTTGTTGTTTATGAGCATGGTTTCAAATCGTTATTATAGACAATCCGTATAAGCATTTAGCATTAAGATTTCCATTAAAAAACGTAAATTTGCAGCATGAATAACGATACCATTTGTGCGTTGGCTACGGCCAATGGAGTAGGAGCTTTAGGCATTATCAGAGTTTCGGGTAACGATGCTTTATCTGTGGTACAGAAGTCTTTTCCCGGGAAAAATCTTGGGAAGCAAAAATCGCATACCATTCATTACGGATATTTTATGGATGGGGAAGAGGCTATTGATGAGGTGATGTTATCTATTTTCCTGGCACCCAAAAGTTTTACAACTGAAAACTCTGTGGAAATAGCATTTCACGGATCTCCGCATATTGGAAAACGTATTCTTGAAACCCTTACCAAAAACGGAGCAAGAATGGCAAAGGCGGGAGAATTTACACTTCGTGCTTTTATCAACGGAAGAATTGATCTTTCCCAGGCAGAAGCTATTGCAGATGTCATAGCTTCTGAGAATGAAGCATCCCGGAAAGTGGCCATCAACCAGTTGAAGGGAGGAATTACCAACGAGATATCAATTCTGAGAACTGATTTGTTGAATTTCGTTTCATTGATCGAGCTGGAATTGGACTTCGCAGAAGAAGATGTGGAATTTGCAGACCGGTCAGCCCTCAATCAGCTCTTAAGCAAAATTGAATTAAAACTAAATTCACTTATTGAAAGCTTTCAGTACGGAAATGCTATTAAAAACGGGACTGCTGTTGCCATCATTGGTAAGCCGAATGCAGGTAAATCCACATTATTGAATGCCCTTCTGAAAGAAGAAAGAGCGATTGTCAGCAGTATTGCAGGAACCACCAGAGATACGATCGAGGAGGTTTTACATATTAAGGGACATGCATTCCGTCTGATCGATACCGCAGGATTGCGTGAAACCGCGGACGAAATTGAAGCGATAGGGGTTAAAAAAGCCAAAGAGAAAGTTGAAAATGCCAATATTCTCGTTTATCTGGCAGATGCCGCTACAGAAGATTTCACAGAAGATATTGAAATGATCCGGTCTTTGATACGAGAAGATCTAAAGTTGATTATTTGTGCCACTAAAATTGATGAGGTTATTCCTACAAAATATGAGAATGTGGAAAATGTTTTCAGAAAGGAAATCGACCACGAATTTGATTTTATCAAAATCTCAGCAGTAGAGAATCAGAATATTCAGGACCTGAAAAATGAATTGTCATCCTATGTTGAACAATTGAAATCCCTCGAAAATAATGTGGTGATCACCAACCAGCGTCACTTCGAATCGTTACACAAATCTTTAAGTGCAGTACACAAAGTAAATGAAGCAATCACTTTCCGGATTTCCACAGAGCTATTGGCGTATGAACTTCGTAATGCATTGGAACATTTAGGAGAGATCTCCGGGGAGGTTACCAATGATGAAGTGCTGGGGAATATTTTTTCTAAGTTTTGTATCGGGAAGTAAATAAGCAAAATAGAACAAATTAAAACAGGCTACATTTCTATAAATCAATAAATTACATATTTTATGTTTTTGTATTGTTTTATTAGCTTTTGGTTTGTTTTGTTATAATTTGCCCCCTATTTCCCTCTAAAACTAATAATACTTTATTTTTTTTAATCTGGGAGAGATTATGTCGCTTAAGGTACCTTATTAACACGTAATGTACCTTATTGTACTTTAGAGTTTGATCTCCCAAAAATCAATTATTATGAGTTCAAATATCAAAATCAAAAAAATCTGTCTCCATTGTAGTCAGGAATTCATTGCAAGAACTACAGTTACTAAATACTGCGGAGATAATTGTGCGAAAGGTACTTACAAAGCAAGAGTTTGGGAACAGAAAATTCAGTTAAGCAAAGAAGACCTGCAAAATCCTGAAATTAAAACCAAATTCAAACAAACTAAAGATTCATATTTCGAACTTAACACTATTGATTATATAACTGTTATTGAAGTAGTTACTCTTCTGAAATGTGACCGTCGAACTATTTATAGATTAATTAAATCAGGTAGATTAGCGTCAGGAAATCTTTCTATTAGGAGAACCAGGATTCTAAAAAAAGATTGATGCATTATTCGTAATACAAGAAGCAACAATTCAAAATAATATTAATCAAGAGGAGAATATAGAAAGTACACCTTTGGAAGATTGTTTTACTATAGGTCAGATCATTAAAGAATATAATCTATCTGAGGCCTCCCTCCGAAGCCTTATTAAAAGGCACAAAATTCCAAAATTTCAGAGAGGCAAATTCGTGTATGTTCCCAAACAAATAATCGAGCCCAAAGCTACGTGAGCGATTGTAGAGAAAAGCCCGCAGCGACGCGAGGACTTGCAACGAAACGCGCGGTACAATCATAAACATACCTAATTTGGGAAGTAAAAATGATGTTATTTTGCTAATTTAACACAAAAAATTAGGATCAAGAAGGTTTGAATTACTACATCATCTTTGTTTTTCATAGAAACATTAAGTACAAGCTAAATTAAAATATGCTCTATTAGGTTCTCTGAAACCAAACCGATAGGTGCAGTTAGTACCAAAAGTTATAATCTTTTATCAATTTGTAACACATGAGATAAAATTTCATTGATTTTGCGGCTTTCCATAATTATAATATCTATATTTTTCTTATTTTTATCGTAAACTGATAAAAAACAATTTAGTCATATAATTACACATCTGGTGAATCAATTTTATTGAATAGAATTTCTTTAAATATTCTAATAAAGCTTTCTTCAAAAAAAGTTGGTTAGGTGTGCTGTAAAAAATTAGAATATTTATGCTGCAAAAGTACTTGAATGCAAACCTTCTGAATGTCACAGATGATGACGATCATAAAAAATTATTGAAATCCTCGGAAGAACTAACTAAAAAATTATTAAAAAGTAAGGCAAAGGTCGCACTTTTTACTTTAATCGCTATAGATCCTGACATAGATCCTGAAAATCCATCCATTTTGGAAGTAAAGGCTCTAATTATTAAGCATTGGGCAACATTTTCTACAAATGCGAAAGATACAGCTCTAGTATTTATCAGAGCTGTGATATTTGATTCTTTAAGTCGCTTATTAGATAAAGACGGATTTTCAGAAACTATATGGTTTGCTAGTAGGAATATCATAAAATACCGTAAATTAATAGGAAAAGAAAAAGAAATCATTTTCGAATTTTTAACTAATATTGGAAAGTCTATTAATCAAAAAGGTATTCAATCATGGTCTATTGAACCTATGAATAACTCAGCCAAACAGTTAGAATTAAAAACTGTTGAAAGGTATTTGTTAAGCGAAGAAACTCTAACAAAATATTTAGAGGATGCGGCTGGACCACAGGGAAAATCAGGAGCAGCAAATTTTGCATCCCCCAACCCTTATTGGAGTACTCAACAAACACATTGGTCTTTAGAATTTGCTCCAAGAGCATCTAAAGGAATTAAAATTAATGTTGATGCCTCATTAAAAGCAATAGCACATACAGTTAATGAAAATAGTGCAACGATTCAAAAAGCAATAAATAGTGATTTATTAACTGAGTCTGATGATGAAAAACAAAGGATTCTGGCTTTAAGATCTCAATTGTTATGGTGGAAAGAAGCTGGTTATTCAGATTCTACAGATCAAGCCTATGATGAAATAAATTCGAGAACTATGGGTTTAGTCTTAGCTTGTGATTATGCCGAAATTATTCCTATCATTTATCCTAAAAGTGTTGACTATTTTCTAAAACATACTTACAGGAATATATTGAAAAAAGATAGTGGAGAAGTAAATCTAAAAGAATTTTTTGATAATATAAAAAATAGTGAAGATCAATTAAATAATGTAATTCCTGAGACTGATTTAATTGAAGAGTTACCAAACTTACTAAATTTTGTAAGTAAACTGTCAAGAAATCAGGTTAATATTTCTCAAGTTATGGAATTGACTGGTATTCCTGAAGATACTGAAGTAAAGGAAGACGAATTAATTGTGTGGTTATTTCACGATTTTTTATTATTAAAAGTTTTAAAACAAAAGTAGTATGGAATATAAATGTTCCAACCCTGATTGTATTCCTCAATCTAATTGCCATGAAGGAAAAGAGACTTATGAGCAATGTGAATATTGGAAAAAAGCAAATTATACAGAAGAAAAAAAATCAAATGTTGTTAAACAAAAAGGTAAAAATTCAACTTTACCGTGGACAGGAAATGCACTAAGTATTTTAGATTTGTCTAAAATAACTTATCGATCTACTCCTGTTATTATTGGAGTGGTTGGAAAAGCCAATGCTGGAAAAACGACTTTTTTAGCAATGTTGTATACATTAATGTTAAAAGGCGGAGGATTTACTGGTTTTAAATTTTGTGGCACTAAAACTATACATACATGGGATAGTCTCTACCAAACATTACTTATCGGTAAGGAGGGTGTGAAATTTCCTGATCCAACTCCGGCAGAGTACATAAGGTTCTTACATTTAGCTTTAAGAAATGAACAAGGAAAGTTAAAAGATATTCTTATTTCGGACGTTGCTGGTGAGGTATTTTCAGCCTGGTCTAAGAATAGAAAAGATACCAACGCAGAAAATGCGCGTTGGATATATGAAAACTCCAACGCTTTTATTTTATTTATAGATTGTAAAGACTTAATTGAAAGAAAGGCACAGGGGAAAAACGATGTTTTAGACTTAGCGCAGATGCTGAATCATGATCTTCATGATAGACCTGTAATTGCAGTGTGGTCAAAAAGTGATATAAAACAGGAGATCCACTCAAAAATAGTTACAGATATTAAAGAAGAACTTGCTGAAAAATATAAGAATTTCTATGAAATTGAAATTAGTAATTTTTCAGTTGATGATCCTGACATCTTGGTGCACAAGAATAATCTATCAGTTATTGATTGGATATTATCTAAAGTATATGTTAATACGGGCGCTGTTTTAGATAACGCAGTAGAGATAAAATCCAATGATTATTTTTTAAAATTTAAAAAAGATTAAATGCCTAAATCAATATTACTGCTCGGAAAGCCTCATGCCTCAAAAACTGTTTTTCTTTCACAACTATATTCAAAATTGAAGAAAAATAAAAGTAGTCTTAAGCTCTATAAACCTGTTGAGGATCTTTCTCCAATTGCTGAAGCTAGAGATTCTTTAGCGTCTGGTAAAGGACCTGTTACTACACCAGCGGAAAAAAGTGTGAAATTTTATTTACCACTACAGGTAAATGATAATCAGATTGATTTAAAATGTCCAGAGTACGGTGGAGAGCAAGTTCTCGATATTATGGAATCAAGGGGACTTAACAGAGAATGGAAATCTTCGATAAAAGAAAGTGATAATTGGGTTTTATTTATAAGATTAAATAACATAGGAAATCGATTAGATATTGCGGATTCTACTTATAAAGAAGATCCCGCTGCAAAAGGTAATAAAGACCTTGAAACTTTCGAATATCATATATCTGATCAGAGTTTTTTTATTGAACTTTTACAGATTATAATGAATGAAAAAGGAACCGATTTCCATTTGTTAAATAGTGACATAAAACTAACAGTAGTATTAACATGCTGGGATGAAATGGAGGTTAAAGGTAATCCCAGCCCTTCCTCTATATTAAAAGATAAGCTACCTCTTCTTTTAGATTTCGCTGAATCTAATTGGGATAGATCCTCATTAAAAATTTTAGGATTATCCGCACAAGAATTTAATTTAGATTCAGAAGATAATCAGGAAAAATACATGATTGAAGGCCCAGAAAATTTTGGATACCTAATTTTGGAGGACGGGACTAGATCAGAGGATATTACGAAATTAATAGAATTAGCTATACAGTGATAATTCATCAATCAATATATGGTGAAGTGGATCGTGCTTGGTCACTGATCCGGACAAGCCAAAAAGACAATACCTTTGCGAAAAATATTGCCCTTAAAACAGATCTTCAAGAACAGACAAGTGGCACGGTTTGGCAACCTGCAATTAGAGGATTTGTAATTGAAGATCATTTCTTAATTATTAAAACTTTTGATGACAATTCGGAAGGCGTACGCAGGGGTAGAAAATTCAGTCATGTTTTAATGGCTGACATTAACGACATTATTAAGTTAAAAAGTATAAAGCCATTATTTAAGCTGTTAATCCAAGATGTAGATAAAGATTTGCAACTTAGTCCCATTGAATTTGAAATCGGTGAAAACTCGCAGGCATCGGAAAAAATAGTTGATCCTCGTTTGCAAAAAATGATTTATGGATATATTCATATTGCAGAATATAAAAATAAAATTTTATGGATTGGCCAAGATTCTTTTGACATAGCTGTCGATCAATTATGGAAAGTACTTACAGTTCCAGAGAAAAAATCATTCAATTTTGGAGTTACCTTTAATAATAATCAAAGTGACAATAAGGGTATTAACTTATTTGCAGTACCCGATAGCGTAGCGAATAGGTTTATAAAAAATGAAAATTTCATTGTAAACAAGAAGGAGGCTTTTACATCGGAAGTCCTTTTGGTCAAAATTTTGTATGGCGATGAAGATGCTATTTTGCGATTACAAAATTTTGAGAAGATTATTGAGTGTAATCGACTTTCCAGAAGTGAAATCAATATTGTAGAAAAGGTCATTGATACCTTTGAGCAAATAGATTTTGTATCTGATCTTAAAAAACTAAATACTTTATCTCATTTAATTGCAAAATATTCCCCTTTGGAATCGAGTGGTGCTAGTTTTAAAAAGAAGTTATTAAAAAAAATTGTACTGCAACTAGAGAATTGTACTTATAAAGATTTAAGCGTATTAAGAATTTTTAAAATTTCAAGTTATAATAATTCTCAAAAAATATTACAGGACTGCCTAGTAAAATTTATTCAGAAAAGAATATTTTCAACTCGGACTACCAAAACTGATTTACAAGAATTCTTTCAAAATTTTAAGACTGAAAGTGATCACTGGTGGGATTTAAAAATGATTGAGGAGTTAAAATTATATTTAAATACTATCAATCCAAAAAAAATTAAAACGTTCTACAATTGGATCATCGAAATTCCGGAACTCCTGCAGCAGCTTAACACATTTTTGGATAGTACCAGCGAATTGGAAGATGCATTCATAACTTGTTTACCGACCCAACATGTCGATAGGTTTTGGAATGAAATTATAAGCTTTTGTTTAGAGAGAAAATGGTATAAACTTTATGCACATTTATTACTTACAAAGTATTCCATGGAACATTCTCTGACGGATATTTTAAAAGTTGATATTGATGAAAATAATTATTCGGCAATTCATGTAATTGTTGATAAAAAACCATCTAAATCCATTATAGGTTATACTATAGCGAATGGAGACCCTAGGTTGATAAAAATATGCGGGAAATTATGTCATAATGAACCAAACTTATTAGCAGATATAGATCTTTTCGACAATAACTGGCAAAAAATTTGGATTGAAGCTATAAATTGTGGGAATACTATTACCGATGGCCTAAGTAATCCAAATGAGAAAGTAGAAACATTTTTAAATGGGCTCATTGAAGGAAAAAAAATTGATGAATTTTTGTTACTGAAATTATCAGAGTCAGTATATGGGAATTTAATAAACTATTCAAATTGTAATAAACTTTGGGTATTTATTGAAAATCCGGTAAAAGATAATTTTCTTGATAAAACTACCACTGCGCTTTTGGAAGAACTTAGTAAAAACCCTTCCTTTTCAATACCAAATGATCCTGTTATTGAACAACATATTAGCGGGAAAGGAATAGCTGATTATCTTTATTTTAACAGTAATAATATTATGTCAGTAATTCCTTTATTTGAACGTTTTACTCATTTAACGGATCGAAATTTAGAAGATTACTTAGCTAATTATTCAGGTAGCATTGACGCTATACATGCTAAGCAATTGGGGCAACTTATTTACAGGAGAAGTCTTAACCATTCAGCTTATATTATATATAAAAAAGCTTCAAAAAATAATAATTGGAAATTTGCATTAGTAGAATGTCAACATTTATTGGATTTTCTTACAAGGGCGAAAATCGCATTTCTTAAAATAATTGATAAGGTAAATATTCCAACTGATGAGTGGTGGAGTGCTGTACATGACGTAGTTATCGATTTATATTCGAATGGAAGTAGTTTAAATACTATCTGGCAAAAAGCAGGAGGTAAAGAATCGGATATTTTAATTTCTGGAAGCTGTGCAGACGCGTGGAGGGATCTCCTTCATAAATTAAGATATGGGAAAATAAAAAACGTAACTATGAATGATTTGCTCGTAGAAATAAATAAGCAATACGGTGGCAATAAAAATTTTGAAATAATATATAGGCTTAGAGCAAATTATATAAAAACAAAATAACCATGAGCCTATTTGAACTTCAAAAAGGGACTAACTTTTTAGAAACTTTAGAAAATTATTCTCTTGCGGCAGTTGGAGCAACAGAACCAGAAGAAACTGAGGATGATATAGCAACATTCTATACGGATGAGGAATTCTGGTATCAAGTTTTAAATGATCCAGATTACTATTGGAACAAGAAAGTTTCTTTGGTCGATTTTGTTATTTCTGATTGGATCGCAAGAGTACCGGGATTATATTATATGCCTAGTTCAAAGAATTTGAGATTAAATGCTGAAAGTAATATAACTAAAGTAATAAGAGAATTTAAAGAATTTAATCCAACTGGAAAATCTCAAATGGTAATGGGTGGTATAGGTACACTTTTGCTTCCACCAACATCTGATGGTAAGATTTTAATGTCTGCAACCTCATCCTTTAATTCGTCCCTAGGAATACCATTATTAATATTTCCTGAAGTTCTCAATTTTATAAAACACGGGTTTTTAGTCAGAATTAAAGAAGCTAAATGGCAGGCGATGGAAGAAACTTGGAGTAAGCGGTTTGCTTCAACAGATAACATTCCTAGGGGGTATTTAGTTATCGACTCAATCGAAAAAATAGAAATCATGAGTAAATATGAATTCCCTGTTGTTTACCATCCATTTTCTATTATGGAATACGAGAAAGATGAAGGGTATTTTTATGACTATGTGTATGTTACATCTGATTCAAAATCTAGAAATGCAGAAGACAATATTGTTGATTTTTTTCATAATTATGCGAAAAAAGAAGATAGGTTTGGGGAGTATTTAATTTCTTCAAATATGGTAAATCCATTATTCCCATCAAGATACGTTTCGTCATCGGATCTAAATAAAGAATCTGAAAGAGCCAATTTAGAACTGTTGCAGCATCGAATTCGAGATACATTTTTTAAAAAAGTCTCATTGGAACAGCTAATGATAAAACTCCCGATACATTATGATTCTCTTGCTTCCTTGAAAACATTGTCAAGGATGGTAGGTATTAATCCAAATAGAATAATGGAAGGCTCTGCGGTTGAATTTAGCAACCAATTAATTAATCAGTGTATTAAACAGAATAAGATAGAAACCCTAGTTGATCGACTAACTTATGAAAACGTAAAAATATTTAAATAAATGGGGAAGACAATAAAATTAACACAATTAACGGATGTATTAAGTGATTTAGTTCCCATTAAAGACAGCATACCAAAATATGTCAGAGACGCTGGTTTAAAAATTCAGCATATTGACACAACTGGAAGTGCGATGAATGTTTGGAATAATGTGTTATATGAAGCTGATAAACATCACGCTGTGGACGAAGTAGTAAGAGCGGTTCTTAATATATATCCCGAAAATCCATTTTTGAAAGCGGCGTTGTCGGAACAAGAGATTGATTACACATTAGATAAAGACATTAATCCTATTTGGCACAAGTTTGAAAATTTGCAACTGGAAAAGTTGACAATGGAACAAAGTACTTTACTTCCAATCAATTTTTTAGCAAAGGGTGTAATAAAAAGCAAAGCTGTTGCCAAAGTAGAAATTGATAAAGGAGGTAATATGGTTGGAAAGGGAACTGGATTTTTAATAAAAGTAAAAGGAATTGATGATCTCTTCTTTATCACAAATTATCATGTTCTTCCGGATAAAGATAAGATTGACAAAATTAGAATAGTTTTTGATTTCGAATTGGATATCAATGATAATAGTGTGGCATCAAAAAGTTTTTATATTGATGAAGAAGGACCTTGGTATTCTTCCGGAATCCATGAATTAGATACTACAGTGTGTAAGCTTAAAGACGATGAAAATCAATTAAAGAATTATGGTTTTTTGGAGTTGGATCATACAGATCTTCCAGAAGATAAATTTGTAAATATAATACAGCATCCTGGTGGAGAAATGAAACAAATATCGCTTTATCACAATATAATAACTTATTCTGATGAAAGGATAGTGCAATATCTGACAGATACCTTAAAAGGATCTTCCGGCTCTCCCGTATTTAATTCAAGATGGGAAGTTGTAGCTCTTCATCATAGTGGTGGGGAAAAAAGAAATGGCGAAGTTGAACTTCCCAAAGGTTTCAAATCGCGTAATGAAGGAATCGTAATTAATCCAATTGTAGAATTTATTAAATCAAGCCATGGCAAAAATAATTAATGAAGTACTTTTTAAGGGATACCAATCACAGTTTATTCAGGGACATGAAATCTCGCTTCCAGAGCTTAATGCAGATCAAATAAAGGATTTGTCTGGAGACGTAAATGGCAGTACTACAATTCATTATGTAAATTATAGCTTACAAATTTCCAAATTACATAAATTTCCCTTTTACACTGCAACAAACGTTGACGGGGAAATGTTTAAGAAGGCGCCAAGAAAAGATTATTGGCGTAAAGACCCAAGATTATCGAAAGATGCACAGTGGGGAAGTGAACTTTATACAACCGCAAATAGCCAATTCGACAGAGGTCATATGACAAAGCGTGAAGATGTTCAATGGGGCGATACGGTGGCGAAGGCATTGTATGCTGCAGATTCAACTTTCTATTTTCCAAATGCAGTTCCACAGCATAAAAGATTAAATAGGGTGATTTGGCGCAGTCTTGAGGATTATATTTTACATACTGAATCAAAAGTAAATAATTTAAAAGTTTGTGTATTTACTGGGCCGGTACTTTCTGATGAGAATCCATTTTTTGTGACTCGAGTAGATAATAGCGAAGTTAGAATTCCGATACTATTTTGGAAAGTAGTTATCTTCCAAAAAAATGATGGAAAACTGTATAGAGTTGGTTTTATGATGAATCAAAATAAGTTGCTCTTGGAAGACAATATTATAATGGATCTGGAAAATGACAGTGATTTATATATGAAGTTCAAGGATTCTGAAACATATCAGGTAAAAGTTCCTTTAATTGAAGAACTTAGTGGAATAACCTTTTCTTCCGCCATCGATATTTACAATGATGAACGTTCTTTAAAACTTATATTAAATGAAATTGAAATCGATCCGGATTTAGAAAGTGATGATTTGGATCCCAAAGATTTTCTAGGATTTACTATACAAAATATCGTACTTTAAAAATGAGAAAAAATCAATATGTGTCACACCTATTGACTTTTTATGCTTTTATCTACTATAACAACTCCCCCTGCTGGCGCGAGCGTCACGCTCGTGCCCTAATAAAGATTAACAATCTATCTATAAATCCGAGAAGGTACACTTTCTCGGATTTTTATTATTTAATACTAATGGGCCCTGAAAGTAGCTTTGTAACAGAATATACAAATGGAAATATGGTAGTGTAAGAAACTACTGTAATGATGACCAGAAAATTCTGGAAATAGATTTAAATTTGTGAGGTGAATGGCAACGGGCGTAACGCTCGCGCCAGCGGAGGGGGAAATAGTAATTTTAAAAATATGACACCAGAAGAATTAGTGAAAATCCTTAACAGAGATGTTATTAATGGAAACTTAAAAGTATATCAAAACTTGTTAGACACTACAAATGAAGCGACAGACCCTATATGGAAAGGAATTTTACCTATCTACATAAATTTATCTAAAGAAGAAAAAAAAAATTTTTTACAGTTTTTGAAGATAGTAGAAATTAATACTTTGTCACATGTTCTTGGAGTCTTAGACGGATCAACATTTGCTGAAGGAATTGAAGAGGAATTTATTTTGAGCACTGAAAATAGTGGTACAAAAATTAATGATGATTTACAGAGTTTATTCTTGGAATTAATAGAAGAATAAATTTATATTTTTATGATGGAAATATCAAGATTAATGGATCGTCATCCTGATATAGTAATGGAAATGTTTCCTAGAAAAGTAAAAAAGAGTTCATTCAATATATAATATAAAAAAATTAGATATGAACAATAAATTTGAATTTCCAGAAGACTATATTTCTTTTATGAAAAACTTAGAAGACAATGAAATTAATTCGGAAAGTGGTTACATCGAATTATTTCCATTAAAGAAATCAGAGGAAATTATTAAGGAATATGAAACAGAAGAATTGCTTGCTAATTTTGTAGCGATTGGAACTAATGGTGGAGGCGTAGGTATCTTTTTTAATAAAACTAATAATAATATTTATTCCATACCATTTGTTGGAATGGAAGAGAATGATGCTGTTTTGCTTGCCAATTCATTTTCTGAATTTCTTTATAAGTTTGAAAACAACGAATTGGAAATATATTAAATTATGTATAAAGTGATCGAGCCAGTAGTAGCAGGCGGGCTAGGAGAGAAAACACAAATGGATAATTCATTTTTTCCTCCTGTAGTTAAAAGTCTTCATTATGAGTTTGATGGTTGGTTGGGAGATGATATTCTTGAATCTTTCCCCTGTTATATTGTTACAAATGCTTTAAGAAGTGGAATAGAATCAGAAAATCTTACTGGAGTCATTTTTGACAATGTGACAATTTATAAATCTGAAACTTTTCTGGAACTTTATCCAGATAAAGATCTCCCGATTTTCTTTTGGCTTAAAATAACTGGAGAGGAAAATAAAGATGATTTTTTTATTACTAAAAAAAATGGTTTAGCAATATCAGAACGTGCTTATTTGTTATTGGAAAAATATGACATACAAGGAGCAGATATAGAAGATCTATAATAATTTAAAGGGGCAACATTTCCAATTTAATTTTGACAAGATTCTTAAAATAAATGAAAACAAAATACGACAACGAAATATTGGTAGAATTTGAAAATGAAATTCTAGAAGATGTAATAAAGGTCCATGAAAATATTGATGATTTTATTAATCAGTTAGAACAAAATTATCCTATGGGATTTAATGGGATTGATTGGGACAAGAGGAAACCACTATTTTTGATTAATTTTAGGTCAGAAGCTATACTATTAGAAAAAATAGATGATGAATTTTTGAAAATTTCTCAGGCTTTTCCTGAAATGTTGAATGAAAAAATAGTAGTTATTGGTGATAACTTGACTGAGTTAGGATATGAAATTAATTTTAAAGATTTTATAAGATTAAAAAAAATCTTTTTATCTATACCACAGCATTTATATTTATGGTTTCCGAAATTAAAAAAATGTATAAATATAACATTTGAAAATGAATTGATTTTTGGGTAGTGCTTAATGATATTACGACTTTCAAATAAATTACGTGATTTTATTTCATATCATGACTATATTTTTTCGGTTTTTTACCCATATGCTTCTCAAATACCCTTGAAAAGTGACTTAGATTTTCAAACCCCATTTGATAGCCTGTTTCTGATACCGACAGTTTTTCATCCCGCAAAAGCCGGGCAGCTTCTTTCATACGTAGGTGCTGATAGTAATCGTAAATGCCCATACCAAAGACCTGCTTGAATATCCGGCGGAGCTTAAGCTCGTTCATTGCGGCCATTTGTTTCAGTTCTGCAATGCTGGTTGGCTGGCTTAATGAGGAAACAATTTTGTCGCGTACGTGATAAATAGATTGTATTTCCTTCCGACTTAGTTTTTGATGGGTAGAATTTTCCCGCTTTCGTAAACTCTCAAATAAATAAAAAAGCAACTCCATAGCCTTGATTTTATAGTAATAGCTTCTCATTGTTGCCGGAGTTTCTTTTTTTACAATATCATTTACGGTGCGCAAAATATCATCGGTCATCAATTCTTCAATCAGAAAGCTGTTGGTATTATCGAAAAGAAACTGAAAATATTCGGATTCCTCTTTTAAAAAACTCTTCAAATACTCGGCACTGATGCTAATTGAAACATAGGTAGCCTGTGTATTTTCTATGAAATGAATTTTTTGTGGTATTGTAAATGGAAATATACGTACAAATGTGGCATCTGAAGGCGGTTTGATTGTACCGGACGTATTTTGATTATGATCTTCAAAGATGTTGTAAAATAAAAAACCAATACTGTCTTTAATCACGGATGTTGCAGTTTGTCGTGTAAAATTCTTTTTAGCGATCATTGAACCAAAGTGCATCGCCATATCTGGTAAAAAAATAAAAGCTTTAAAAAGTTTGACCTCGAAATGCTGTAGCTCATCTTTTGTCGTCAGTCCTACCTTGCTTGCATACTCAAGAATTCTGCTGTCTATATCTTTATGACCTTCGTCTTTCATATTTTTACGACTATTTTTAGTAGTTATTGAGGTATTTTAATCGTAAAGTTACTGGTAATTTTGATATAACAAATGTTATAGAACAATTAAATTCTTAAGTTATGAAAAAACAAGTTTTGATATCAGGTGCAAGTTTCGCCGGATTAACTTTGGCTTATTGGTTAAACAAATATGGTTATGAGGTAACTGTCGTAGAAATAGGTAAAGGTCTTCGGAAAGGAGGTTCACCTATCGATGTCCGGGGTAAAGCACTGGATGTGGTAAAAGAAATGGGAATATTACAAAAAATTAAAGACCGTGAGTTTATCCATACCGATGAAATCGTGGATGCTAAAGGCGACACATTGAGTCGTTTTTCAATAAATGCAATGGAAGAATATCTTGGTGATATTGAAATCCATCGCAGTGACCTGGTAGAACTTATTTTTGATATTGTACCTAAGAAGGAGGTAGAATTTATTTTCGGAAACAGCATAAAGACATTGATCCAACATGAAGATGGTATTGAGATATCCTTTGAAAAGGGGGAGAACAGAAGTTTTGATTTTGTATTTGGGGCAGATGGCACCCACTCAATAGTAAGAAAACTGGTGTTTGGTGCTGAAGAAAATTTCAAAAAGTTTTTCGGTGTTTACTTTGCTTTTACCAAAGCAGATCATATACAAACAGGCAGGTCAGGTAATACGGGAATCGTATATCGTGAGCTGGGTAAGCAGGCTGTAATATACCATTTCAAAGATGGAGCTAATGCAATACTGATGTTCAGAGCTCCGGAACTGGATTGGAATTACAGAAATACAGAACAACAAAAACAAATTCTGAAAGAATATTTTGGGAACAATACGAATTGGAAAATTCCTGAAATTTTAGATTCCATGCTTCATTCCGACGATTTATATTTTGATGAAGCGAACCAGATCCATATGCCGACCTGGATTAAAGGACGTGTAGCCCTGGTTGGTGATGCTGCGCACGCGCCAAGTTTTTTTACGGGAATGGGTACAAGTCTCGCATTGCAAGGCGCAACTTTGTTAGCAAAGGAGCTTGTTGCAAATGATGATTATAAAACTGCTTTTAAAAAATATAATGAAACCTTCAAACCTTTTGCGGAAAGCATTCAGTCTCGCATTAAATGGGGTTTAAAAGTTCAGTTACCTGAAACAGAAGAAGAATTACAGGCATCTTTCCTGGCGTTTAGTAATGATAATAAAAAATAACCCCTTATGAATTGATTCCAACACATATTGGGGTTAAGAATTTTGGGTATTTACAAGGATTTGGAATCAGTAGGCCTTGCGTGTACGTTTAATTTTTAAGTAATCTAAAAGTATCTGTTATACCTTCAATAAAGGCCTCTGGATTTTCCCATGGACCAAAGTGTCCACCCTTTTTAAATGCTTTAGCATAGATTGTGTTAAATTGTGATGCCATAGGACCGTTTTCGAAAATACCAACACGGTTTTCCTCAGTACCCAGAGGCGGGTAAGCGTCTCCTGTAAGGAAAGTAAATCCCGCTGGAGCTTCTACTATTGGAGTTCTATTATGTGATGGCTTCCAGGGATATCTGTTAGCATTCGAATAAACACGTATAGAAGAACCAATAGCCTGATTTACCCAGTAGATCATGGCAAATGTAATGATATCATCTTTCGAAAAAACATCTTCAAAATTTCCATTGATGTCGCTCCATTTTTTCCAACGTTGTAGTATCCATGCCAACATTCCAACAGGAGAGTCATTTAATCCATGTGTGATGGTCTGA
The DNA here is from genome assembly GCF_013184525.1 of Chryseobacterium sp. LAM-KRS1. Classification (GTDB taxonomy): domain Bacteria; phylum Bacteroidota; class Bacteroidia; order Flavobacteriales; family Weeksellaceae; genus Chryseobacterium; species Chryseobacterium proteolyticum. The sequence goes on along the minus strand of NZ_JAAOIZ010000002.1, from coordinate 670,076 downwards.
GCATCAAGCATATGGACTGCAACATGGGAAGCATAGGTACGCTGGAACTTGATGATGCCTTCACGTAGCTCGGGAGAGGCTTCCTTAGGTATCATCTGTCCTTCTGTTAAGTCCCATGGTCTTTCGCTTTGGAAAATTGTTAATGGCATTTCCTGTCCCAAATGGATACCGATAAGCTCTTCTGCATATTTATGTCCCAATTGAGCGGTTACCAGCATTCCATAATCACTTCCTGAAGCAGCATATTTTTTATAACCCAAAGTTTCTGTCATCAGTTTATGCCAAAGTTCTGCCATCTTCGAAAAATTCATTTCTCCATCTTTTACAGGCGTAGAAAAACCAAACCCAGGAAGCGATGGGACAATCACATCAAATGACTGTTCAGGATCTCTACCGTAGGAAGCCGGATCGGTAAGCTGGCGAATGACTTTACTCCAATGCCAATAAGTCCAAGGCCAGCCATGAGACAGGATAATCGGTGTAGGATTTGGTCCTTTACCTTTTTCGTAAATAAAATGGATAGCCTGGCCATCAATTTCTATTTTATGCTGGTTAAAAGAATTTAGTTCCTTTTGTGCTGCTTCCCAGTCATAACTATTAATCCAATGATGAACAATATCTTTGAGGTATGCCGTACTGATGCCATAATAAGAATCTTCATTATTTAAATCCTCTGACCAACGTGTTGTTTTTAATCTGGTTTCCAGGTCTTTAAGGATTTCCCCGGATACATTAATTTCGAAAGGTTTTAAGTCTGTATTCATTTTTCTTTTTTTAATATGTGAAATCTAATTTTAATCTGGTTTGTATGAGTTTTTTTATAAACCATGTGTCTTTGATTTTAACAAAATCACCATGATAATGTCCAAAACCATGTAATGTTCTAAATACTGGTACATTGCTGTCTTTCAATAATATATTTTCTTCATTTTCCGGTCTTATGAGATGATCTTCCATAGAAAATACTGCATGGACCATTTCTTTAGATTCGATGTCTATTTCAAAAGAAAATAAATGATGAATTGCTGTCGCATTTCCCACACTTTCCGAAATCTTATTTTCTATTTCTCTTCTCCCTGCCATTTGGACGAGTGTTTCACCGTTAACATCTAATGGAGTAAATATTCCATTCTCCGTAAATAAATTTGCAAGTTCAGTGAAGTTTTTGCTGTCGGCATGACGGACATATTTTGCCATGACTGTTCTTATATCGTCTGTGATTGTTAATTTTTCTAAATGTGTTATATTCATTGTTTATATTTTATAATTCTCAGACAAATTTATAGTAAAAATGATATACTTTTGTTACCAGTATAATAAAGTATACCAGTTACATTGATTATATCACTGAACCTTTTGTTTAGAGAAAGAGATAAAAACAATTGATAATAGTATTATAAATCTCCAATTTTGTGTCAGAAGTAATTTCTTTTACCAATTTCATCTGTAATGTAAGTAAGTAATTCTACGAAATAGAATAAGGTATTGATAGCATAATGACAGGCATATACCAAAAATATAGGAAATAAATTGGTGAACAAAACCGTTTGTACTGTATTAGTTGTGCTGGTGTAATATGATCCCAAATCATGGTAGATCATTTGGAAAATAATTCGAGAAAATGATTATGCAAAAGGAAATAGATGGTATTTTAAATATAGCCAAGGGAATACTGAGTCCGATATTATAAAAATATTGGCAAGTTTTTCTGCTTTCTGGAATTTGTATTTGTGAAGAAGAAAAGAGTATAGTTCCTGTTACTGATCATAGGAGGAATTTCCGGCTTTAGCACATTGATCTAGGGATTGTTAGTCGTAATAACAAACATGATCAAAGGTTCATCGCCTGTGTTTTCGATGGAATGATAACCTATTGAACTGATGGCTGTAATATCACCTTTCTGAAGTGTTTTTTTACGCTCGGGTCCGTGAGTTCCTGTTCTTTCCCGGTATTCTCCTGTTCCATGAACAACGACATAAAGTTCTTCTTCATTTCTTGCATGGTGGCTATGATATCCGGATTCGTCTCCTTTGTTCAGCAAGACCATATAAGCAGCCAGGCGATTATTGGCTAGCTCTTTATCGCCGAACATTTGTAACATATAAACGGTTCCTTTTCCGCCATACATACCTTCACGTTTATCAACGCGGGTAATGGTTCTTTCATCTTTTTGGAATGCCATTACATACAGGTGGATATACTTTGAAACTTCTTGTATAACGTGGTCAAATTCTGCTCCTTCAGATAATATTACGGTATCGGCCATTGTGAGGTCATGATTAATGGATAAAATAGGATTTCAAGGTACCAAAAATTAAGCAGCATTGCAAGCAATTCAGTATGTATCATTATATGTTCCGGATTATAAAAAGAGATTCGTTAATATCAATAACGTTCTCAGCAAATAAGAAGTAAGCGGTATTCGCCATCATTTTCAATGGGAGCCCTGTGAACACAAGGAAGAACTTTTTGTTCCGGATGATCTACTGCCAGTCGCCAAAGATGCCCTGATCCAAGACTTACGGGTTCAGCATTAAGCTTTGGCTGATAGTGCAGGTCGAAGAAGTATTCTTTCAGGAAATCTTCAAATTCTGCTTCCGGACCGTCATGTAATTTTCTAAGCTTTTCCCTGATCTCGGGGATCAGAATTTTTTGCTCCACCTGGTCATTGGGTATAATTTCACTGGGAGCACCGTGATAAGTACACAAAAAAGTATCGGTACCAATGGGGGAACGGTCTACGTGATATGAATACACATCGGTTGAGATAAAATCCAGCTCCTCGTCCCGGTCATAATTTTTAAGCAGGTTGAGGGAAGGCAATGCCCCGAAGTCTTCCAATAAACGTAAATCATTGAGAATCGTTTCCCTCGCACTAATTCCTTTTTCTGAAAGTGGTAATGCCAAAAGATCGTCAGTGGAAACTTCCGTAATATGATCTTTTAAATGAAGCTTAGAGACAATTTCTTTAAAGTCTCCGATTAAATTCCTGTGCCAGCAGATTGCATTCATAGTTCCGTAAAAATCGGTATCGATGAGTTCTGAAAAGGAAGATACCACTTCAATTTGTTTGCTGCTGGAAAATATAGGATTCATATGATGGAATAAACTGTTAAGCCGTTTAATACTTTACAAAAGTAAGGAATTGAAGATAACTGTAAATTGATTTGTCTCCAACAGGGCTGGATATGAAAATTGAAAAGCAGGTTTTATACCTGCTTTTTATAATGTGATGGAAAAAACACTAGTCTTCCAAAACAGGTGCCTCTTCAATAAGTGCTTTTAAAGATTCAGGAAGAAAAGGCCTGCCACCGGTTGCAGGCACACAAGTTCCGGTAAAAGTTGCTTTTGTTGTTATCTTACCATTCAGGATAATGGATTGCTTGAAATGAATCTTAGGAGCATCACCTTTATCCCTGAACAGTTCACAGGTTACCGTAAAGGTATCTCCTTTTTTCAGAGACCTGAGAAAACTGATCGTGTATCCTGATAAAACCATATTAACCCCATTTTTTGCTTCATTTTCAAGGTTAAATCCCAAAACCTCATCAATATACTGGTGTCTGCAATATTCCATATAAAACGGATAATATAAACCGTCCATAATTCCCTGTACATCAATGTGCTCTTCTTTAGTCACATATTCTTTTGAATATTTCATAATGATAATTCTATATTTAATACATAAAGCTAATTATAATTGGCGCCAAATCAAAATTGAACGAAGAGATCTTAACCTACACAAAGAAAATTTAATAATATTTTAATGTATTATATTTCTCTATGTATTGATATATTGTGATTTATTTATACTTTTGTTTCCATTATTTCATCCCGATTGTACCCACTTTTTCTAAAATAGATGACAGATCGTTGAAGATTCCTTACCATTGGAATTCCGGTCACGTCATGATGGTAGCCAATAAACAGATCATTTTAATAATAAAAATAAAACATGAAAAAAGCAATTTTTATCCTGCTGGCATTAAGTACACTGGCTTGTGCTCCTGAAAATTCTGATGATTCACTGGTAAAATCGGGCAATGTTTTCCAAAGTTCCAACTTGTCCGTCACATCCAAAACCTCAAGGCCCCAGACCTGGGCTCAAAAAGTTTCAGGTTCTCCTTTTGATAATCTGTATAAAGTAAATAATGATGTGTATAGAAGTGAGCAGCCTGACAATGCGGGCTTTAATTTTCTTGAGCAAAAACATATTGCTTCGATCCTTAATCTGAGGGAAGGTCATACAGATCATGTGGGAGGAACTAACTATGCAGGTAACCTGTATAATGTTCCCATGAATGCTTCATCGGTATCAGATGTTGAGATCATTAAAGCTTTGCGGATAATAAAAACCGCCCCAAAACCTATTGATGTGCATTGTGCTCATGGTAGTGACAGAACCGGTGTTACGATGGCGATGTACCGTATTATTTTCCAGAACTGGAGTAAAGAGGATGCCACTGAAGAAATGACAGAAGGAGGCTACCATTTCCATTCCCAATATACCAATCTTATCGATTATATCAGGGATGTGGATGTTGATTACATCAAAGGACAGGTATTTAACTGATTCGTTTCTGATTTAAAACATAAAAAGTCAGTATTTCAATATACTGTAATCCTAACCTATAAATTAATCCAGGGAATCACTTCCCTGGATTTTTTATTTGTAAGTTACATTTTTACAATTTTAAGAAGTATTTTATAAATACATTCGTTGAAAGAGTTATTAAAACCCTACCAAAGGGCTAAATAAGAAGGATGATATTTAAAAAATATAGATATAATCACTGATTGCAAAAGCCGTTCTTGCATGATTGAATGGCATAACACTAAATCTTTTAATATGAAAAATGCAAAATTACTTAGCAGAACTAAATTGAAAAATGTAACAGGCGCAAAAAAAGCCGTTGGTGGTGGGATTTGTGATGACTGGTCCAATGATAGTTATGATGTTTGTTTTAATTGCTGTGTAGCTTGGGCCTCAAATCAACCCAGCTCACCATCTGATCCGGGAGGACTTGAAGAGTGCTCTACTTTATGTGCCCGAAATGGTGCCCCGTGGTAATTAAACAGAATCTAGATCAGCTTGATTAAAATTAGTATCTATCGGATCTTACACCGGAAAGGTGAAGTATAAAAGAGGATATCTCCAGAGATATCCTCTTTTATTATTTTTTACAAAACTGTTATATTATAGGCAAATCTTTTAAATTTGATAATCCTGCTCTCTCATAAACAGGACATAGCCTATGTAGTCATTACACCGGCGTAATTTTAATATAAAAACGATCCATGGAAAGAAGAGAATTTTTGAAACAGTGTTCAGTTGCTGCATCCGGCTTGGTTCTTGCGAATATACTACCATCCTACGCCAGTGCCATGTTGCGGGAAGAACATTTACGGTCAGGTAAATCACTGTTTGAAGTTTTCAGTAATCCGGAAAATTGGTACCGTCCATTTGTACGTTGGTGGTGGAATGGCAATAAAATTGAAAGATCAGAACTTGCCAGGGAGCTCAGGATTTTAAAGGATGCGGGAATAGGAGGGGTTGAGATCAATCCGATATCATTTCCTTCGCGTACGGATGACATGGGGAAGCAAAGTATTGATTGGCTAAGTGACGAATGGATAGACTTATTGAAATTTACGCTGGAAGAAGCTAAATCTCTGGAGATGACCTGTGATATATTGGTGGGTACGGGTTTTCCCATGGGTGGCGATTTTTTAGAAAAAGAAGAATGCTCACAAATAGTGGTGATCGCCGTAAAAAAATTAAAGGGTCCTCTTACCACAGAATTTTCTCTTTTTGATCTTTATAAAGAAGCCGATCCGGCGATTACCAGCCCATACAGCGGAAGGACGATGGAAATGCTGGACGTAAAACTTGTGCCGGATCCGCTCAATAGGATAGACGAAGTGATGGATCTTTCGGACCAGATTAAAAGCGGAATGATAAAAGTTTCAATACCCAAAGGTGATTATGCGGTTTATGGATTGGTGAAAATAGAACGCTTTATGCGGGTGATCCAGGGAGCCCCAGGTGGGATGGGACCTGTTCTGAATCATTATAATTCTGCTGCCGTGAAAAAATACCTCAACAGGATGAGTGATAGCATTCAGCGAAAAACAGGACCTCTTGCAGGCTATGTCCGCTCTTTCTTTGTGGATAGTCTGGAAATAGAGGGGGCCAACTGGAGTGAGGATATGATCACAGAGTTTAAAAGAAGGAGAGGATATGATATTTATCCTTATTTGCCCTTTGTATTATTTAAAATTGGAGCAATGGGAAATACCACGGGGCAGAATATCCAATATCCCGTAAAGACGGGCGAAGTGTTCAAAAAAATGACAGACCGTATGCGGTATGATTTTGAGCTTACCAAAGCAGAGCTTTTTGAAGAAAGGTTTGTTACTCCCTATGTAGACTGGTGCAAAGAGAATAAAATACAATCGAGAGCGCAGGCCTATGGAAGAGGCTATTTTCCATTGGAAGGAAGTTTTGAAATTGATATTCCAGAATGTGAAAACTGGCTGAAATACGGTATCGGAGAAGATATCAGTGAAGAGAAATTCACACAATATCCCTGGCATCTTGGCAGGGGAAACACGATGATCAATAAGTTGGTTTCTTCTGCAGCCCATCTGAAGAATAAAAAACTGATCAGTTCCGAAGAGCTTACCAATACTGACATGGTGTTCAATGAGTCTCTGGAAATTTTCAAAATAGCAGGGGATCAAAGTACGATATCGGGAGTTACACATCCCGTTTTTCATGGATTTAATTATTCTCCGCCGGAAGCAGCTTTTCCGGGTTGGATTACCTATGGTGGATATTTTAATGAAAAGAATACGATGTGGCCTTATTTTAAACATTACACAGATTATCGTGCTAGGTTATCGGCGGTATTGCAGCAGGCTAGCATGTTTGCCGACATTGGGCTGTTAGCTCCCTTTGCTGATCAGTGGTCGGAATACGGTGCTCAGATGGAACCTTTTCCGGTTATCGTATCGCCGGCATATCAGTCTTTGATCTGGGAATCCATTCATCAGAATGGTAACGCTTGTGATTATGTTTCCGAACGTGTGATCCAAGACTCGGAAGTAAAAAAAGGATTCCTTACGTATGGAAGCAGAAAATACCATACTCTTTTTTTAATTGAAGTGCGTAGTGTGGATACAGCCACAGCAAGCAAACTGTATGATTTTATAAGGGAGGGTGGAAGAGTCTTTTGCATTGAAACGGTTCCCGAAAGATCAACGGGTTGGAATAATTATGAAAAAAGAGATCAGGAAGTGAAGGAATGGGTGAGAAAGATGGAGGCTTATCCTGACCGTTTCATTGTATTGCATAAACCTACGGCTGACTTTTCAGGGTGGTATAAAACCGTACAGGAGAAATACAGCCTAAAGCCCTATATGAAAATCCGGAAACCTGAGTCCTTTATAACTCAAGTGCGTTATCAGGCAACAGATGCAGAGCTATTCTTACTGACCAATTCGAGCAGCAGGCATAGTGCTTCACTGGATATTCAATTTGATCAGGATATCATTAAGCGTAAACAGGCGTGGTTGTGGGATGCGACAACAGGCAGGAGAAATAAGCTGGCAGTAGAAGAGGGGCTTTTTCATATAAATTTAGGTCCTGCAGACTCAAAACTGATTGTTTTTGATCATCATAGAAAAGGAACCATGTGGAAAGCTCATCCGTTAACAGGAACTCAAGTAAAAGAACTGAGCACTGGATGGGATGTGGAGTTCAGGCATTATGACGGGACCGTCAACAAAGAAAAGCTGGATCGTCTTACTGATCTTAAGGAGCTGTCTTCTTACAGTCATTTTGCCGGAACTGTAGTTTACCGTACTACATTTCAACTTGGAGATCATGATACCAAGGATTTCCTGAATCTTGGAAGTGTATATGGAATCTGTGAAGTAAAGGTGAATGGAACAGAAGCCGGAACACAATGGTTTGGCCGAAGGGTGTATCCTCTCGATGGCTTGCTCCATATCGGTGAAAATGAAATCGAAATTAAGGTCATTACCGTTATGGTAAACTATATGAAAACGCTTAAAAATAATGAAGTGGCTCAGTACTGGACCAACCAGAAAAAGAAAGACCAGCCCCTGCAATCTTTGGGACTGACAGGACCTGTAACGATTTACTGAGACCTACGGGAACATAAGTCTGTTCCTTACATTATTGTTAGTATCTTACATTTAGCCTTTCTTATTCATGATCCCGAATCTCTGTTTTACCTTTGTCTGTGATGAGTCAGGAATATCCTGATCTAAAGTAATATAGGCATGAAAATAGTATTTATAACATTATTGATGATGGGATCAACTGATTTTTTATCTGCTGTCCGGTCACCTTATTATTTATCATAGCATCGTTTTAAAAGTAATTTGAATATGGACAATAAAACAGTACTTGAAAAAGCAAATCTAGCTATCGCTAAAGGAGATTATGAAGGTTTTCTTTCCTACTGTACCGATGATACACAGTGGACATTTGTAGGTGAACAGGTTTTGAAAGGAAAGGAAGAAGTGAGAAAATATATGGCAGTTGCTTATACAGAACCACCTGAATTTAAAGTAGAAAAATTAGTAGCCGAAAATGATTATGTGGTGGCTATAGGAAGAATAAGCATGAAGAATAAAGAAGGGAGAGCTGTTGATTATTCTTATTGTGATGTTTGGCGATTCCGTGATGGAAAGATGGCAGAATTGAAAGCATTTGTCATCGAAAAGAACTGATCATAAAAAAATCCTCCAAAATGGAGGATTTATTATTGATACGCTTATCTTAAGATGAATAAGCGAAAGCTTTAGTTACGGAAAAAAGGGCTTACCCCTGAAGAATCAAAAGTAAAGGCAGTCTGATTTTCAGATTTGTCCAGTTTTTTGTTAATGGTAAGCGCCCATAAAACAAGCTCCTTACAGAAGTTCTGATCTTCTTCACTTAATTCGGAGGCGTTTTCCTCAACCACCTGCACCAGAGGAGCAATACTGTTAAGCTTGGAATAGAACTCTTCATCCGTATCCGTGTAGTTCAGTTCCAGCTGATTTTTGTTGAACCATTTGATCAGGTCCGTATAAGGAGTTTTGATGCCCTCTTTCTCCAGCTTGGAAATGCGTGGGAAAATCGTTTCAAACTGTACCATCACGGCTCTGTCGATTAATATTTTCGCTACATAATCTGCTCCTTCCTGCTCCCCTTCATATACAAGTTCGATTTTCCCTGTGATCGATGGAATGATAGACATAAAATCAAGCAGGCGAACCGTTGTTTTTTCTGCATCGGTTTCTATTAAGCGCAGTTTTGCGGCAGCCACAAGGTTTTCCATTGCACTGATGGTCAATCGGGCACTTACCCCGCTTTTTTCATCCACATATTCACTGTCACGTGCTGCAAAGGCAACACCTTCCAATAGGTCTTTTGCAAGACCCGGAACCTGTATCCTTGATTTGTCTTCAGGTGATATAAGAGCTTCCTGCTCCGTAATTTGACGGGCAAGGTCAATGGTTCGGGGATAATGGGTGAAGATCTGCGAACCGATCCTGTCTTTAAGAGGAGTTACAATGCTTCCTCTGTTGGTATAGTCTTCAGGGTTTGCTGTAAATACAAACTGAATATCAAGAGGCATTCTTAACTGAAAACCTCTGATCTGAATATCTCCTTCCTGTAAGATATTAAATAACGAAACCTGGATGCGGGCCTGTAAATCAGGGAGCTCATTGAGAACAAATATCGAACGGTTGGCACGCGGAATCATTCCGTAATGCAGCACACGTTCGTCAGAATATGGAAGCTTCAGGGTGGCCGCTTTAATGGGATCGATGTCTCCGATTAAGTCGGCAACATTTACATCCGGTGTGGCCAGTTTTTCAAAAAAACGGTCTGAGCGGTGTACCCATGAAATAGGGGTGTCGTCTCCCAATTCATCAATAAGGTCTCTGGCGAATTTTGAGATCGGATGAAATGGACTGTCATTAATTTCAGATCCTTTTACAGCAGGCATGTATTCATCCAGAAGGTCTACCATGCTTCTCGCAATTCTTGTTTTTGCCTGTCCGCGTAAGCCCAGTAAGTTAATATGGTGTCCTGCTAGAATGGCTTTCTTCAATTGAGGGATTACGGTGTCTTCGTAACCCAGTAACCCTTTAAATACGGGTTCTTTAGCTTTAATCCTGGAAATAAGGTTCGCCTGAATCTCCTGACTAATTGTTTTATGGGTATATCCGGAATCTTTTAACTCTTTGAATGTAATATCGTTTTTCATTGTTTCTTTTAAATAAATAATCTATATACTGTAATAAAAGGATGAGAATCTATATATCTAACCTCTAAATTCTAAGATCTAAAATCTAGCATCAAACTATATTCTCCTTATCCTGTTTTTTTCATAATCTTCAAAAATCATCTGCCCCAAACCAGACAAGCCTGTAAGAAACGCCTTCCCTTTATTCTGTGCTGTAAATACTTCCACAAATTTACGGAGATAGGGATCCTGGGCAATCATAAAGGTTGTAATGGGAATTTTCAGCTTTCGGGCCTGGGCCGCTTTATGCAGGCATTGTGTAACTATTTTTTCGTCAAGACCAACACTATTCATATAGAACTCACCGCTAGGCAGCTGAATGCAGCTCGGTTTTCCGTCGGTGATCATAAAAATCTGTTTATTGGTATTTCTTTTTCTGCGGAGAATATCCATCGCAAGCTCCAGACCTGCCACCGTATTGGTATGATACGGTCCCACTTTTAAATAAGGAAGATCTTTGATCTTAATAGGCCAGGCTTCATTACCAAACACGATAATGTCAATAGAATCCTTAGGGTATTTTCTATTGATCAGCTCAACTAATGCCATGGCTACTTTTTTGGCAGGAGTGATGCGGTCTTCACCGTATAAAACCATGGAATGGCTGATGTCAATCATCAATACGGTGCTCATTTGAGCTTTATGTTTTGTTTCCTCTACGATGAGGTCATCTTCCGTCATGCGTAAATCAGAAATGCCATTATTGATCTGTGCATTTTTTAAGCTCTCCGTCATATTAACCAAAGATAGTTCGTCTCCATATTGGTAAGATCGGTTCTCACCATCTTTTTCATCACCGATTCCCGTTTTTGAAGTGCGGTGATTTCCGATTCCCGTTTTCTTCAGTTTACCGAAAATCTGGTCCAGTGCATATTCTCTTAATGCAGACTCTAATTTGGCGGTTAATATATTTTTCCCTTTACCGGATCCTGTATTGCCGTCTTTCGGATCATCTTCCTCTTTGATGTATCCGCGCTTTTTCAGATCTTCCTCAAAGTCCTGAAGCGTATATTCATCATTGAAAATATCATACTCCTTATCGAGAAGATCAAGCCAGTGAAAGGCTTCCTCGATATCTCCGGAAGTGTGGGTGAGCAGATCCTTAAAAACATCAAAGACCCGGTCAAAATCTGATGTTTCTTCCGGAATATGTTTACTGAAAGTAAAACCTTTTTGAAAATTTAAATATTTGTTTGTCATAAGACATTGCGGTTTTTCGGTTAACTGCTTTTTTTTTGTTTAGTAAAATTGTAATGTAATAAATGAACGAAGTGATTGTTTCAGTTCTGAATCAAAGCGAAATGTATTTGCAATATTCCTTAATTTTTTATTGAATTTAAAAAACTACAAGTTATGAAAATATCATTTCAACATACCTGTTGGAAAATAGAAAATACTAATGGCTTTGATAAGCAATGAAAATATAATCGATACAGATATTTTCGTGCTTCCCTTTTGATTTGCAGAAAGTTTTTAATGGATATTGTAATGATATACTAAATTATAATAAATTATTTTTAATAATTTTTCCTTTTATAAAGCCATTTTGGCAAAATTTTTATATCTATATATTCGTTTTATTTAAAAGGAATTTTTCGTTTACAGAATTGGGAGGAATATGTATATAATAACGGATCAGTTAAAAGATAATGGGTTTAGTATCAACCGGTTGGATTATATCATAAAAAGAAATAACAACAAAAGGGAGATGAACACGCTGGAATACTTTTGTATTTATATTGTTTTAGAAGATATTACATTAACGGTGGAAGATGTTGCGTACGGCATTAAAGCCGGTAATATTGCATTTGTAGGTCCCCAGAAGAAAATCGTTTTTGGCAAGACAAAAAGATCCGATGTCTTCGCGATCGTATTTTCTTCAACCTTTTATGAAAGATCGACAAAAGACAGCCTGTTTATCAACTCCCAGCTTTTCTTTAACTATAATTCAGATGTTTTTGTTGCTCCTTTTATCAATATAGAACAGATGCGTGTGGTATTCATGGAAAGAATGGAAAGCTTTCAGCGTAAAGATAAAAGCTTATATATTTCCGCTGCCCATAATGCCATTGAAAGGCTTATACTGGATGCCTTCTTACATATTCCTACCGAAGAAATAAAAAATGATTTCAAATTCGATTATATGTATTATGTCAATCGGTTTAAAGTGATTTTGCAAAGGGATTATAAAACGGCAAAAAAGGTTTCTTACTATGCCAATGAGCTCAGTATATCTTCAAGGAGATTGACGGAGATGACTGAATACATGCTGGGAAAAACCGCAAAACAGGTGATCATTGAAAAACTGGTGAACGAATGTATAAAAGCCCTAAAGTTTTCCAATTGTACAATTTCCGAAGTTTCTTATGAGCTGGGTTTCAGTGATGAAGGGAATTTCAGCAACTTTATCAAAAAACATACCGGTAAAAATCCCTCCGAAATGAAATAATTATCGAATTTATTGTAGGTGGGTATAGAATTTATTGTATATTTACCTATGTAACCGATTGGTGAAAAATCCAGGCAATATGCTTTTTAAATGGTTTTTATTAATTGTTTTATTTTTTGCTTGTGCAAAATCTTTTGCTCAGAACTCTGATGCTTTGAGATTAAATGTACGGTTGTATCCGGCACAGATATTTTCTATCAATAATGATGAAGAAGATTCCGGAGCAACAACGTCTCGATTACCGGAATTTAAATCCGTGACGGTATCGAGTCCCTCAGGTTTTGAAGTAAAAGTACATCATGAGACCTTTAATGAGGATAGTGCAAATCTTAAAAACAATGATAACTGTTACAAAGAACATAATCTGATTGATCGTCAAAAGGGAGTAATTCAGAAGGTATATAAAATACATGAAAAATTAGAAGCTGTACTAAAAAAATCAGGTTGTGACTCAGGTTTTAAAGCTGATCACGTCGTGCTTACGCTAATTTCTCAGTAAAATTTTAATAAGACTTGTGGAAATTACTACACAATACGTGGTATTTTTTTAAAATACCTTTTTTACCGATATATACGTAAAAGTGAATTATTTGAGATTAAAATAATAGCGCTTTTACGGAATAACGGTTCTATCGTTTTATGATTCGACGCTTTTTATGATTTTTTCATAAAAGGCTATTTCTTTTTGTGAATAATTCACTACATAAAATTACAAGTTATAAGTGTTTTTTCACAAGAATGCAGGCTTTCTTTCTCTATACATTTGCAGCGAATTTTAAAAATTAATACAAACATCATTTTAAACTATGAAGAAATGTGTCTTAGCTTGTTTTGCTTTAGTAGGATTTGCAACATTGAAAGCTCAACAGAATGTAACCCTAAACGTAAGACTGAAGCCTATTCAGACCCTTGTTGTGAATAATGCACAGAAGGTTGTTAACCTAGACTATGTAACCAAAGACGATTATGTAAACGGAGTTTCTTCTGTGAATGCAGATCACCTGAGCATCTACAGCACCGGTGGATTTCAGGTAAAAGTAAAAAGTGCCAATGCTGCTTTACAGAATGCGGGTAAAAATATCCAGGCCAATACCATTCAGATCAAAGCAAGTGCTGGTTCTGAGGCAGTAAACGGAGCTCAATATGCACAAAATGTGCAGCTATCAGCGAATGAAACAACATTGGTAACATCTTCTAACGGAGGAGTGGATAAAAAAATCAATATTGAATACAAAGGAGCCGGAGCTAACGCATATCTTGATAATTATATCGCGGGTCAGGATCCTACAGTATACACTACAGAGCTAACGTATACTATTATTTCCCAATAAGATAATGTAAATACGATTACAGGATAAAGTGTTGCAGGTCTATTGCTGCACTTTATTCTTAATATGAAGTATCTGTAATGAAAAAATTTTCTTTCTTCTTTTGCTCCTTGTTCTGCGGCTTGTTTTCTACAATTTTTGCACAAACAGGAGTCTCTGTATCTCCACCACGGCTGTATTTCGAATCTGATCCGGGACATAGCAATACTCAAAAAGTAACTGTAACGAATGTAAGCGCAAAGAACTCTCTGGATCTGGCCATAAGCCTCGGTGACTGGGAGTATGATGAAAAAGGGGAAAATATGACCTATGGAGCCAATACAAGACCTGCATCCTGTGCAAGCTGGGTGTCTGTGAAAAAAGAAGAAAATTATTTTACGCTCGCTCCCGGCGAAAAAAAAGATATTGATGTTACCATTACTGCTCCCACCACCTTATCGGATAATTTAAAAGCTCATACTGCAGTGTTGTATGTCAGTCAAATGAATCCTGTGGATGATGTAGATAGTAAGGGGGCTCATATAAAGGTCAGCATACGATCCGGAATCAAGCTTTTTCATAAGCTGCCATTACCGGGGACTAAAAAAATTGAAATTCAGAATCTTGTCTACGGGAAATTGAGCAACAAGCTGGATCTGTTTTTTGAAAACCAGGGAGATGTGTGGATTGACGGAAAAGTATATACGGACCTTGTGAATGTGGAAAACGGTAAGAAAACGGCACTTGATCCTGTTATCTTTTATACAATGCCGGGAAATAAGAGGGAAATGAATATTTCTTTGCCTTCCACCCTTGAAAAAGGAAAATACACTGCTTCTGTAATGATCGATTATGGGGACAGTAACAATCTTGAACTGGGAGAGCTAAGCTTCACTTATGAAAAGTAAAAAGCTCGTCCTCTTCTTTGTGCTGATTTCTGTGGGTTGTTTTTCGCAAGTAACATATACTTCATGGATAAACAGCTATTTACAGATCAATTCTTATGGCGTTAATACCAATCCGGATGCCTATACTTTTACTTTGGCAGGGAATGGTCAATTCAATATTCCTCATTGGAGGGTATCCATGAGACTAAAGCAACCCATTACTTCCAATGACGGAAAATATGTAATGCCTGCCAATAAAATTTCTTTTCAGCCGGTATCTTCCTCAGGTCAGGCCTATCCCGGACCTGTTCCCACGATTCCCCAGATCGGAATGCCTTTACATGTTTTTCTTCAGGAAGGACAGGAGGTTTTTTTAATCCCCCAGTCCAATGCACCATTGAATAATCAGCCTGTACAGCCTAACGGATATTATAATCTTCAGGTGAAATACAGCCTGAATGTAGCGGGAGGATCTTACCTTGGAAATTACCCTTCATGGATCACTTTTACGGCACCTGTACAGTTCACGGCATATGATCAATACAATAATATCATAGGAAAAACGGATCATAATTTCCAGTTTCAGATCGGTGTTCTTTCAGGAACCCCAACGGAAGTTCCGGAGCTTTCACTAAAATTTTCTGCGAATGCAACCAATGGATCGCTGGAGTTTAAAAGTATGGAAGATTACATAAAGGGCGTGAGTGTATTGTATACCAATGCTTTGATTGTAAGCAGTAATACGAATTATCAAATCAGGATGAAGTCTCTTCAGGGTCAGTTTAATTCTCCAACGGGGAATACGATTCCTCTGGGAACCGTTAAAATGGGTCTTACGCCTGTTGCAGATAATAAAGGAAATGTATATCCGGTTACTTTAAGTGCCACACCTCAACTGATCGCAACGGGAGGCTCTACAAAAGGCTCTAATGTTTATTACGATATCAGATATTCCACGAACGCTAATGATGAACGGTTGATTAATGCCAGATCGGAAGAATATACCACTACAATTCAATACGAGATAATTCCTCAATAACCATGTTATATAATCTTTTCAAAAGGACATTTTCTGTTTTTTTGATACTTATTGCTGTTTTGATTCCCGCACAGAATAATGCAGGGGTTATTTTGGAGATCCGTAATGAATCCAGGGCGGATAAAGGGAATATAATAGATCTTATCGTAGTGGTAAAAAATACCGGAAACGATCCATTCACCGGGAAGGTTGAAATCACCACGCCTTCAGGGTTCAGGAACATCTCACCTGGCAAAACGGAAGTACATATGAAGCCGGGTGAAAATTTATATCTGCCGGTAAAGATCCTGGTAAATAACAATGTTGTTGCCGGAGAATCTCATATTCTATGTAAACTTACAGATGGACAAAATTTTGTGATCGCAAAGCAGGAGATACCGTACGTGGTGTCCGAAAATAATATGATGCGGATCACTCCTGAAAACCCGGTCGTTTATATGAATAATGTAAATGATTCTGTAGAAGTGAAAGCAAGGGTTTCTAATCTTGGTAATAAAAGGCAAAACGTCACGCTGGTATTTAAAATTCCGGAAGTTTCCCAGGGAAATATTTTTATCGAAAAAAGCGGTACCATTGAAGTACAGAAAGATTCAATATTTGTGTTTCGTTTTTTCCCTTCTAAAGTGTTGATGCGGAGCTCACAATTTACAGTCCAGATTGCAGGCTTCAGAGAGCCGGATAAGGAAATATTCGGAAATACTTCTGTTTCGGTTCAGAATATATCTTCCACCCAACGTTATGAGGACAGGGAAACCGATATTTTCTCAAATTTCAGTAAGAACAGTATTACAGTCAGTTACAGGCGTGTGGGTGAAAACCTGGATATGTACCAGATGATCGGGTCGGGAGGCTTTAATCTTCCTTCGGGATATCTCTATATAAGAGGGAATATCTATGCAATGAACAATCATAGTGATCCCGTTGTAAATAATACTTATATATCATATCATCGGGAAAATAATGAATTTACCCTGGGTAACATGAGCAAATTACTTGAACTCTCCCTCTTTGGAAGAGGAGCAGAGTATGCATTTACATCTTCTGATAAAGATAAGAAAATAGAGGTAGGTTTTGTAGATCAAAGCTTTAGTCTGATTGAAAGGAATTCATTTTTAAAAAACGGCTATGGTTTTTATACCAGAGGAACCCTGGGAGCACAAAATGCATCTCGAAGCATATCGGGAACTTATATTTTCAGAAACGATCCTTATGACAAAGCAAGGCATCATCTTGCAGGTACAGATGTACAATATGCTTTCAACCAGGACTGGAAAATGAATGCTAAAATGTACAGTGGACTTAGCTTTTATGAAGATATCAATACTACTAAGCCTTCTTTAGCACTGGAATCTCAGTATTCAGGAAGGATAAAGAAGGTGAACCTGAACGGAAATTATTTTTACAGTACCAATTATTATCCTGGAAACAGGAGGGGAATGCTACAGATTCAGCAGAATTTTTCCTCCCATATTTTTACCGATCATTATGTGTATGCTAATGTAACGGTGTCTGATTTTTCTCCTAAATTTTATTTTTATAATACAGCCATGCAGTCTGATAATATAAGAGTGGATACCGGAATCAATTTTCCTAAAAAAGGTAATTTTGCGTTAGGGGTAGGATATCAGTATCAGGAAGAAAAGTCCAATTCCTATAATAACTTTTTTAATGTTCCGGGTAACCAGGAATCAAAACAGCTGAAAGCACAGAGGCTTACTGAATATATAACGTGGTTAAGTCCGGATAAAAAGCATTCTTCCATTATTGGGATTGAGACCGGACTTGTTAATTACCCTAATGCAGATCACCTAGATTATCAGATGAAAATTAATGGGAACTACAATTATAAGTGGCTTAATGTAAATTGTACGTACCAATATGGAAGCTATTTTCTTTCAGAATATGCTTTTTCAAAAATGATGAATGTAAATACTCCCTATGAAAAGCTTTCTCTTTCTGCTTTTGTCAATAAAAATCTTTTCCGGGAAAAAATAAATATAAGTTCAGGAGTATCCTATACCCATGATGTTTTATATGGAAGGTCGCCGTCCGGTTTTGTCAACCTGAAATATTCTAAGGAACGCTACGGGCTGTATCTCAACTCTTCATGGTTTAACTATTCTTCTAACCATTTTACCAATAACCTTTTAACGATCGAAGCAGGTATTACCATAAATTTTCAGACCAGTACACTAAATCCCGGAAAAAAAGGAGAAATAAAAGCATTTGTCTATTACGACCGTAATAATAACAATGTATATGATGGGGAAGACCAGGAGGCAAAGGATTATTTAATTATGCTGAATAATATTTCATTCAAAACAGATCAAGAAGGGAATATCAGGTATCAATCAATTCCTTTTGGAAAGTATGCTTTAAAACAGATTATCCAGCAAGGCTGGTACTATGATGAGGCATCATTTGAAGTGGATAAACACCATTATTTCCTGGAAATTCCCCTCCATCAGAATGGGACTTCGAAAGGAAAAGTTATCTATCAGTTTGATGCAAAAACAGCTTTAGAATTCAGTCCTAAAATCGGAGGGATTATTCTTAATATATTTCGTAATGATCAGTTCCTGCAAAAGGTAATGACTGATGATAACGGAGAATTTATTTCTTTTCTTGAATCAGGAAATTACAGGATCGAACTTAATGGGAATTCATTGCCCGCCAATACTTATTGTGAACGCATGACCGCTGATTTTACAGTGGAAGCAGGAAAGATCGTTAGTCTGGAACCGTTCATTATTAAGGTGAAAGAAAAAAACATCAGGGTTAAAAAGTTTGGGAATTAAATTTGTGATCAACTACCCATTGTAGGGTTTTCTTCTTTAATTTTAAGCTTACAAATAATGTTTGAGAAAGACAATACGAGACAATACGATAATTGATTTAAGTAAGTGTAAAGGGAATTTTTAAAAGATGTTAATAGTTCCGGAGAAGAATAGAAAATTATTAAATTTGATAGAACAACAATCCTGATAGTTTTTCCCGGAGGTCTTTTTTCTAAAAATACTATCTTTGTGAACAATAAAAATAGCATGATGAAAAAAGTAATATTTCTGGCTTCAGCGGTTCTTGTACTCAATTCTTGTGTCGTTTCTACTGCGGCAAAAGTGGTGAAGGGAGCTGTAAATGTAAGCTACAAAGCGGTAAAAGGAACAGTGAACGGAATCAGCTGGGCAGTGAGCAAAGCAAAAGGAAAGATTGATGAAGACCGTTTGGATGGTACCTGGAAAGTTGTAGGGGTTTACAAAGGTTCTTTTGAAGACTTTTCAAAAGATCAGAATCCTGAAAGCTCATTTACATCAGAATGTACAGATGGTTTTGATCAGATCATTTTCAAAGCTAAAAAATCTAAGTTTCAGCCGGTACACTGCAGCTCTGAGAAGGAAGACTGGGTGAAATATTCAATGGAATTCGGGAAAAATCCTGTAACTAAAGAAAAAGAAAATTATATAGAATATAATTCCAATAATTATATCTCAGTTATTGATGTGAATAATAAAACAATGGTTCTGGAAGGAAACCTGATGCCTAAACTGGCATTTACCGGAGCTAAGTTATATCTTTTGGAAAAAGTAAAATAAGGTTTTTCAGGATATGAAAATAAATAGTTCTTTAATTCCCGGAAAGGGAATTTTTCTTGCCCTTTTCTTTTCTTTACACATCGGTGCAAATGCCCAGAAAACAGAAGATATTTCCACCATTTCAGAAAAAGATCTCACCCATATTTTAGAAAAGAACAGATCGTTTTATACACAGGGAAAAGTAGCAAACTACATTCCCGAATTGGGAAAAATGGATGCACAGTCTATTGCTTTATCCATCGTCGGAAAAAACGGAAAAGTATTGAATGTAGGAGATGTAGGCAAGAAATTTACGATGCAGAGTATCTCTAAAATCATAGCATTAATGATTGCAGTTAGTGAAAAGGGAGAAGCTCATGTTTTTGATAAGATGGGATATTTCGGGACAAGTCAGCCCTTTAATTCTTTTTCCAATCTGGAAACATCCGGAAAACCTCTTAATCCTATGATGAATGCAGGAGCCATTCTTACGACTTCTTTAATTTCTGGGGATGGAGAGAAACCTTTTCTTAAGATTTTAGAAATGGTTCGGTACATTACCAGAAATCAGACACTGGACTATAACAAATCCGTGTATGAATCGGAAAGATCTACCGGTCACCGTAACCGGGGAATGTTCTATCTGATGAAAAATAACGGGTTGATTACAGGAAATGAAGATCAGCTTGATAATTACTTCAAACAATGCTCCATCGAACTCACAGCAGAAGATCTTGCCAAAATAGGATATTTCTTTGCGAATGGGTGTGTTCGTTTTGATGGTGATTCTCAGTATAAAAATGCAGAGATAGCCCAGCTGATAGAATCCCAAATGCTTATTGCAGGGATGTATGAATTCAGTGGGGAATATGCAAGAACCGTAGGTTTGCCAAGTAAATCAGGAGTTGGGGGAGGTATCGCGATAAGCGTTCCCGGAAAAATGGGTATCGGGGTTTTCAGTCCTGCCTTGGATCAGCATGGTAACTCATTGGCGGGTTATCATATGATTTTGGATCTGGTGAGGCAATATCATCTCAGTATATTTTAAAAAAATATTTTATCATGTATTGGATGGCCTTTCATCAATACATTGATTTGTATTCAACTCTGATTGTATTTATATCAAAAAATATTCATTGGAATATAGAAAATAGGTGTAATTTTATCTAAGTGATTCATCATGAGTATGGTCTATGGTGTGGGAGTCATTTTTTAACCTATTCCCAATTTGTTTATGAAAAATACTTTCAACACCACGTCCTCCATCAGGAAAAACATCCTTACTTATCTTGGATTTACCCTTCTATTCTGTTTGCCGGTTTATTATATGTGCATCCGTACAGGTAAATTAGGCGGAGGAATCATATCTTATGCTACCATTGTTATGTGGTGTCCGGCTATCGCTGCCTTACTTACATGTCGTTTACGTGGTATTCCCATTTCATCACTGGGCTGGAAATGGGGGCTTACAAAATACCAGTTGCTGGCGTACGGAGTTCCGTTTTTATATTCGTTTGTGCCCTACGTGATCATCTGGATCAGCGGGGCAGGAGGTTTTTATAATCACCAGTTTATAGAGGAAACAGGAAAAGGGATGGGCTGGGACCTGCCCGATGGAGCGGTTCTCGTCTTGTATATCCTGTTGATGAGCAGTTTTGGGATGGTGCGATCTGTCGGTTCTGCTTTAGGTGAAGAGATCGGATGGCGGGGATTTCTCACTCCTCAGCTGGCAAAAATCAATTCCTATACCGCTACTTCACTCTGGATGGGACTGATCTGGTCATTCTATCATTATCCATTGTTGCTCTTTTCAAACTACAATACGGGAGGGCCTAAATGGTTGGCACTTGTCTGTTTTACCATTATGATATTTGCAAGCTGCTTTATTTTTACATGGATCCGTTTAAAGTCGGGAAGCCTTTGGACGGCAGCCATTATGCATGCCAGCCATAATCTTTTTATACAATCGATTTTCACACCTCTTACAGTGGATAACGGGAACACCAATTACTATATCGATGAATTTGGTATTGCGGTACCGCTTGCGACAGTGGTGGTGGCTTATTTCTTTTGGAGGAAGCGGAACGAGCTGCCAAATCAGGGAAAGGAGGAAATCATTTCATCTGAGATTTCCTGATCATTCCGGGTGAAATTATCAATAAAATAAACAATGCCCTGAAAATAATCAGGGCAATGTTATTTTTTAATTTGTTTTGTTAAAAGCTTAAGTCCTGCCATTTACTTAGAATAGCATCTGCAGCAGATGCATAAGTTGGGCTGCCGCTGAGAGTTGCTCCTCCCAGTATGCCAACCAATTGAGGATTATCTCCTGTAGTAAAAATAGCAGATCCTGAATCTCCCGGTCTTGAAAAGAGTCCTGAATTTCCCTGAATCATCACCAGGTTATTGGCAATCACCTGATCTCCGTTAAAGTCTGTTAGTCTAAGGGAGGTTGTAATACTCGTGACGTTTCCGGTGGTGATATCACTGGTGATCCCACTTTTACGAACTTCCGCTCCTATAAGAAATGCGTCAATCTGTGCAAATCCGCTAATGATTTCCTCTGCTCCAAATACTTTTCCTATCGTGGCATTTCTGTCTTTTCCTTTTCTGGCAATGGCACCGTCTAACCAAACATTGATCGTTTTGAAGTCTCCGCGTGGTACCAGAACATTTTCATAATAATAATCCTTGAGGGTTGCACAGTTGTGGCAGTAATTTAAAGCGGTTCTCCATTTAGACTGTTGGCAAACATCAGAATCCAATTCGGTACCGACACCCGCAAGAACATGGGCGCATGTCAGCATATAAGGATGTTCGTCGGGTCCCTTTTTTACCATTACCCCTAAAGTACCACTGCCTGCCATTTTTTTACCATTTTGTCTGAGTGTCCCATTGGCTGAGATACTGATTCCACCGATCAGGGGATCTGTTTTTTCATTGCGGGTGGTTACTTCGGTTACTTCATAAGATAAAGGTTCCGGATCTACTTCCAGTTCAATAACATCTGTAGGGCACCCAAAGATGGTCAGGGGAATAGCCTGTGAAACCTCTGACAAAGGGAGTTTATTTTTCACTCCAAAGGTATAGCTCAGTGTTTTGGTAAGGCTGTCGTTAACGGTTTTCAGAGAAACCCCAACCGAGGTTATTTCAGGTCTCTGGAAATATTCTTCAATAAGTTCGGGTAATTTTTCGGCCATTTTATCGTGTAAGGCCACTTCTTCGTTGCTTAATTTCATGATATAGTTATTTAGGTTGTTGTATAAATGCTGAAGAAAGGTCACCAGTAGGTATACGCATGTGTAATTAATAAATTTACAATCTGGCTTATCTCATTTTCTAGAGTCTTGCGTAGCCATGGCTGCTTGATTTTTGAAGATAATCCTTCAGGTCTTCATAGGAAAATGGCTGACTGTATATTCCGGGTGCGTAATCTTCTGCAGGATCCATGACTTCATGATAGGTATGAATCGGGGTGAGACTTTTAGGATAACCTCCATATTCGTTTGGTGCGTTCCAATAAGCGAATATTCCATAGGCTATTGCCTGTATTCTACTTTTGAAAAGTTTATGTTCTTCTATTGAAGCGTTTGATGCAGGTTTTAAAAGAGAAACCATTTCAAAGAGTCTTGCAGCCGTATGGGAACGGCCTGTTTCAATAGGCATTCTTGCTCTTCT
This sequence comes from Chryseobacterium sp. LAM-KRS1, assembly GCF_013184525.1. GTDB lineage: Bacteria > Bacteroidota > Bacteroidia > Flavobacteriales > Weeksellaceae > Chryseobacterium > Chryseobacterium proteolyticum. Next base: position 646,816 of record NZ_JAAOIZ010000002.1, on the reverse strand, counting down.
TGCCATTATGGTGTCCGGCGAAGCTTCGTTCCTTGTTCCTGCTCCTAATCTTCCCTGATCCCATTTGATTTCTCCTTTGTGTTTTTTAGGGTCTTTTGAAAAAGGAGTAAGATTCTTTTGGAGTACTGCTACGCGTTTGTAATCAAAATTCTCATTTAATTCCCATCTCATGGGTCTGGGCGGGCTGTTTTTACCCTGGTAAGGATGTGGGATTAAGACAGGATGTGCCGTAGGTAGCGCTCTGCTGTTTCCCCGGGGGCTAAACAGTTCTTTAATATCATGGAGGATAGCAATATTTTCACTCACGGTAAAATCCTTTTCTGAAAAAGCCAGACTGATCCTGTCTGTTTTTATGAACATCATTTCTAATAGTGGTTGTATGCTTCCAATATCATCTATGGTAGGCTCGGTCCGTAATCTTGGATAGGAATTGGCAAGGTTATAGCTGCCTCCCATATTCGGGAGTAGGTTGGCAATAGGGTTTGTGGTCAGGTAATAACTTAGCTTTCCACTAATACTTTCTTTTTTCCATAATTCAGCTGCTATGGCCCTTCGTAATTCATTGAGAACGGCAGCAATTTTCTCATTACTTAAAATTTTTATGGCGAGCTCTGTTTCCTTTTGCTTATTTTTCCGCAAAGAAGGATGTGAATCGTAAATGAGCTGCCTGTAAAAAGATGGCTTGTCCGGAAATGATTTCCAGTAAGCTTTTGGCTGGTCGTCGTCTAATCCGATCGAGGGTTTTACGGAGCCAAGCATGATTCCTGAAGGCAGTTGCCATGGCTCAGACCGTATCCATTCATTAAACGTTTCCTGAAGATAGGTTATATTTAAATCTCTGGGCAGAAGATGCATTACTTTTATCCCATACTCATAAGCCTTTAAAGGTAATATCTCTTTTTTCTCGCCCGGTTCTAATAGTTTCTGGTAATTTAACATTTTGTATAATTTGGTGATGATCAATGATCTTATTTACATCACAAAGTTCGAAGGAATAGTGAGCCTGTAAAAGAGAGTAAATACCCATTTTTAGAAATTGGGGGTATACCCTGATTGATTATATGGATGCATATAATAATGTGTTTAAAACAAAAAAGATGAGCTGTGAAGCTCACCTTACGGGTATAAATGATATGATTGAAAAGGGTATTGATGAAAGAGCATACATGCATAAGAGGAGCATGTATGGATTCTTACCATTTTTGTCTTATTCCGGATGAACAGCTCAAAGTAACAAACAAAAAGAGAAGAATTTTAGAGTAGAAATAACCAAATATAACTTTCCGTACAAATACTTACCCCATACTTTGCATGCGATTTACAGAATAGGTTATCTTACCCAATCGATTTGGTATAATAGTACATGAAAAAGCAGGCTTTTTAAGACCTGCTTTTATGTTTGTTAGCTTATTAATGGGATGTTATACTAAGTATATAATTGCTTGAAATATTTCACGTGTAAATAAAACGGAATCAGTGATTTGATGGACGCTACATGAATGTTTTTTTCTTTCAAACGTGCAATATCAACGACAGGTCTGTAAATGATGACATAAACGAAGAGGTAAATTACAAAATAGACAGAATTTAAGCTGTTGATAAAAAGAAGTCCTAACAGAGGCATCAATATAACAATATAATAAACTAATGCATTTTTCATAGTGAACAATTTTTGATGGCACAAGCCGCCGTAACTGCAATAGAAGTCTGCGGAATAAAGGCTGTTTCAACCCACAATGTTACGCTCATCCAACCGTGGTTCACATAAGTCCCCGCAATGCAATTAGCTACTGCCTGCCCACATCCTCTGCTTGTTGTGCCGGATGTGCTCAGATCCTGAACATTTCTGAAATAGATGCGTCCTTCCTGTTTATTTAAAACGTAATCTACAGAATTGATTAATTCCTCACCATCATAATACTTAACAGTAAAGTTTTCATCATCTACCTTACTCATTCCTGTTTCTAAAATTCCTCCGAAATTTCCCTGATCATCAGGAACTGCAAATATTGCCATTTGCTCTTCTTTGGAATCAAAATTGAAATCCCTCTGCAGAAAATAATAAGCATCTACTTCCTTGTTATAATACACATTATCCGTATCATAAATAGTAGAGTCTATAACTCTAGATGTTTTTTTATCTCCTATTTTAGATTGAATGTAAGCCTTAAATTTGGCACTAAGATCATTCTTTACGACCTTGTTTTCTTTTTGTTGTACATTTTCTTCATCCTGTCCACATGATGTTAATCCCAGAGTTGCCAGCGCAAATACAAATAGAAATGCTTTTCTCATAATTTTGAATTTAATAGTTTTAATTTTTTTGACACCGCAAATCTAATTGTTCAGCACAAAATGAATAGAATGAAAAAATTAAAAAAAAATTAAAATTTATATTTGTTTAACTGTTGTCTATTTATTGATGGATATTTACATGTATTGTTTAGTTTTTATTGAAGATTAAGATGGTGTATTGTAATATTAATGATTTTTCTGAATTACAGTAAGAGAATTAAAAGTGTAGTTTTATGCCATATATTGTAGGGTTAAATGCGTTAAAAGATGTATTTGTTATGTTTTTCACATCTCTATTTGTGCAAATTGATAGTCGTTTGGGATATTTATGCAAATGATTTGATCATACGGTGATAATCCTTGTCGCTGATATTGGATGCTTTCACTTTAATGCGAACCGGAGATTCTTTCTGCTGGCTGTTGACTTCGATTACAATCTTTTTTGCCATTAAGGATTCTTCAATTTTAAATGCACGAAGACGGTTGACCGGATAATCAACACTAGGGAATATGACTCCTTTTTTCAGCGGATGATAATATTTAATTGAGAAGACAGCTCCGGTGTTTTCAAAATGAAAAACTCTTAACCTGATGATACTGGTTAAAGTCAGCACGAATACAACAAGAGAAGCAGACAGTATTGTCCATAAAATACTTTCTTCCATAAATGATTTTAGGATGTAGCTGCCAATGGCTAAGAATACATCAATTATCAATAAAGCCATCAGAATTCTCATCTTGAAAATGACTTTTTTTCGATTAGTTACGACCATGTTTGTTTTTATTAATTAATCTTAAAAATTTGTTTATTTTGTAAAAATAATAAGATTATTTTATTTACAATATGTTAAATTGTAAAACTTTAATGGAAAATATTTTTTATATGACGGGCGGTTCGTAACTCTATGTTTTTCAGGTTAAAATAGGCATTATTTTATTTTTAATTCTCTACTTTGTGATATTTTAAAATGAGGATTTTTCCAGTGGGAAAATGATATTCATCCAAAGCATAAAAGTACCGACAAAACTGAATGGCTAGAGATATAAATGATGATTGCCCTGATAGAAGGCATTTCGGGAGATTTGAGAAGAAGAAAAGAATATTTCTTAAGAATTTCTGAACTCGGAAGCATTTTTTCCGGAGTACATTTTAAAAAAACGGCTGAAATGAGCTGAACTTTCAAACCCGAGTTCGTAGGCTATTTCTTTTACGGATTTATCTGAATAATGAAGATAACGTTTAGCTTCCAGGATAATTCTGCTCTGTATAATCTTTGATGGTGCGGGTTGTTTCAGGATAGCAAAGATGTTGCTTAGTGTTTTGGGAGATTTGTGAAGGGCTGCTGCATAAAAATTCACACCGTGTTCCTGTTTGAAGTGCGCTTCAAGAACCAGCATGAATTTCCTTACCAAATCCATTTTTTCATCGGGAAACAACTGATAACTTTCAGATTGCTGTTTTGCAATCCGGGTTGTTTTAATAATTAGCTGTTTGAGGAGTGTTCGCAACATTTCCCCCTGGAAGTTATCTGTAGATTCCCATTCTTCCTGAAATAGTTTTTCGAGCTGAAGCATCGCTCTTTTTTCGGAAGGATTCAGCCGGATAAACATCGGATGTTGTATTCCATAAAAAAGAAACCCTACGCAGCCCACCTCAGCATCGTGATCTACAATGCAGTAAAATTCACGGTTGAACTGCCACGCAACGAGCTGATCCGGACGTTCGAAAATAAAATGTAAACTGGCAACCAATGGTAAAATACAACCTTCCGGCAGCGTATATTCTATTTCATCTATGGTCACAGTTTGTGCCTCGCCTTTGTTGTAAACAAATGTGTTGATAGGAACTGGTGAGCCATTTCGCAATCCGATCCCTTTTAACTCTTCGTTATTAATATGCATAATAAAACGGGCGAGGGTAGATTTGTCTTCGTATTTCCGGATCATTTTATCTTTACATTATAATGTCATTACTCGGTTTATATAGGTAATCCTGGTTACTAAAATTAATTATTTTTTTTCTAATGCTTCCTTTCCTAATTCTATAAGGCCTTTACCATCTACATATCCTATTTGCCTCAGCAGAAGCTTGCCATTAGGATCGAAAAACAGTAATGAAGGATAAGAGTTTACTTTCCAGTCCTTTGCCAGTTCAATACCTTCTCCTTTTTCCATATCAATTGTATAATTGATGAAATTTCTGTTAAAATAACCGGCTGCTATCTTATCTTTGAAAGTCTTTGATTTTAATAGCTTACAGGGGCCACACCAGCTTGTGTAAGCATCTACAAAAATGGTTTTACCACTTTTCTTTGCTTCGGCACTGACTTCTTTCCAGCTGATGTTTCTGAAATTGATTTCTTCCGGAGAAATGTTGGCTTTGGCTGTTTTTTGTTGAGCCGTATAAAAGTTTACCGTGAATAAGAAGGCCAGAAGGCTGTAGAGTAATTGATATTTTTTATGGGTAATCATGTCTATAAATCGTTTATAAGGTGATGGGCTGCTGATCTTAATAGTTCGGGATTAAGCCGCTGTTTAAAGTCGGGATTAATATATTCAAAATGAATAGTTCCTTTTCTGTCTAAAATAAACACGGATGGCACGGGAAGTAGCAGTTCGGTATTCTTTCCACCTGTCGTTTTCGGAAGCATTTCCCAATACCCTTTCGGCGCCTTAAAAGCAATCCCGAACTGTTTGGAAAGCTTCAGGTCTGCATCTGATAATAGGGTATAGCTTAATTTTTCCTTAGTTGCAGACTGCATAAGTCCTTCAGGCTGATCCGTACTGATCGCGATGATCTGGTATCCGGTTTTTTCAAGATCGGGTGCAATTTCCTGTAACCCTGAAAGCTGCTTGGAGCAGTAAGGGCACCAGCCTCCTCTGTAAAATATCAGGACAGTCGGTTTTTGGGATACTGCAGCATTGAGATCGAAACGCTTTCCGTTGGCATCCGGTAAAGTGGCCACAGGAATTTTTTCTCCGTTAAGTAGGGGACTGATATCTTCAGGTTTTTGAGGAATGGTGTAAGCGGGTGATTGCATTTCACTTTCCGTCATTTCCATGTGATTCTGTTGTTTCTGTGCATGGAATGATGAAGGGGTAAGAAAGAACAATGAGCCTAATGTTCCTGATATGATCGTACGCTGTATTAAATTTTTCACGTTGAGTTATTTTTTTAATTGGGAAAATTGGACACCTGCAAGTGTCCAATTTTTATTGATTTTTATTTCTTAGAAGAGCTCAATCTATTGCAGGGTTACCTTAATGATATTGGAAATCGATGGTAACGTTGTAAATGCATTCGGATTAGGTACTTCCTGTATCGGTTTGCTTTCCGTAAGCGGAGTACCTGCCAGGTTGAATTGCGTTATACCTGCACCCGGAAACTGGTTGAGGGCTGTCCCATTATCATACAGAGCTATTGAAGATGAAATATCACCTTTTTGCGTGGCATCCACACCACTTCCTTTGGTCGCAAAGAACCAGTCATTAGAGAAGCCGTACATGGTAGCGACTGCAATTTTATCACCTAGTGATACATTCAGCTGCTGGGAAACTTTCCCGCCTGCTTGTCCACCTATTCTAGGCAATAATACGGTTGAACCGGCGGCTGCCAAAACATAGACTTGTTTAACGCCGGGCACGTTTTTCAGATATCCTGCCAAAATACTTGCATCTCCTTTTTGTGCCAGTTCTTTTAATCCCTGTCCTCTGTCATTTTCTCCGTTTTTGTAGATCGGATTGTCTATACCATTGTAAACGACTACAAGAATAGGGGAAAGAGGAGTGAAAATTCCGGTTTGTCCCTTGATGTAATTTCCGAGATCAGTAGGATCACCGGCTTCTGCGATTTTGGTTAGTCCGTTAACGGATGGCATTCCTTTTTTATAAAGGGGCTCCGGATTCAGAAGATTCCCTCCTGCAATATAAGAGATGGCCCAAACGCCGGGACTGAAAGGAGTAGGATTGGTGGTATTTCCGGATGTATTGGCAATTGTTACGGTGAACGTTGAGTTTCCATCGTAATGTAAGGATACTTTCATTAAAGAAGAAGCCGGTGCATAGGTGTGTCCCTGGGCATCTGTTCCTGCTACTTCCGTGATATTTTTGGCGGTCGTCTCTGCCGTTCCCGGATGCATTAGGGTTGCTCCCGGTGTCTGGTTGATTCTTGTTCCGTTATCCCATAATTTGATCTGGGCCGAAACATCCCCTTCTATAGGAGTGCCGTTATCCTGATATAATTTGATTCCTGGATTTTCCGGTGCGAAAAAAAGGTCGTTGGACCAGCCGTACATTGTCGCAAAGCTTAAAGCTTGTCCTTTAGCAGCAGAAAACTGAAAAGAGATAGATTCTCCGGGCATAATAACCGGTGAAGCTCCATTGTTTTTAAACGTTCCGGATTCCACCAAAGGTCTTGAGTCCAGAACATTTTCAACTGTGATCGTTGATGGCATTCCATTTTCCATAGGGCTGTCATCATTGTCATTGCACGAAAGCAGGACCAAAGGTATTGCAGCTAATGTCAGCCAACTGGATTTTAATTTATTCATTTTCATTTGCTTAAGTATTTAAATTACAAAGCAAAGATATTGGGACATCCGTTCAGAAGTGGTACCTGCATTTCCCGCGGTGTTGACAATATTTCCCGAAGTATATCTGGTGTCGGTTATTATACATGGAGAACAGGAGGTAAAAAATACAGATGCGTAATTAAGAATCTTCATCCTGAATACCGATTCATAAATCCTGAAGAAAGAAATTAAATGGATTTTACTATTAAAATTGAAATTTTTTTAATGTTTCCAAAGAACTTTATAATGCTAAAACAGTATCAAAAGGCTTATAGGAAGGGCTTTTTATGCAATGTATTCTGCTTTTAATTTCACCTTTAGGAGAATACCCTCATTTTTAAAAATCAGTTTTTTCCCTGAACGATGACTTCTTTTAGTTTATGAAATTTGTATCAGACAAAAGAGAGAAAGTAACGAAGTACTTACCATTTCAATCGCAATATAAAACAAAAGACTGAATGGAGATGAGAGAAATCTTATAGAATGTCAAAAAAAAACTAAAACTAAAATAACCATTTAAACGAAAAATATGGCAGATACAGTAAACAACCAGACTACAGATGCAGTTACGCAGACGAATGTTACCGTGCTTGGTGAGTCTCCGGCACAGGCCATGAGTATGCTTTATCAGATGGCCACACACGCCAGCGGGATTTCTATCCAGAACTCGGTATCCAATCAGCAGAACCTGAATCAATTAAACCCTGCGATTGTTGCGGATGCCATAAAGATTTTAAAAGGATAACCTAAAACCTTACAACCATGGCTGAGAATGATAAAGATGCAACAAAAAAAGCTGCAAAAGCTGATCCTACCACTCCGGAGGAGAAAGCAGTAGTGTTTGTGAACACAGAAGTTTTATCGCCGCCACCTACCGACCCGATGTTAGGCGCTGCGAAAATAATGATTGATCAGTCGACCGGGATGATGGTGCAGGATTTACAGTCATTTTTAAAAGGATTTGAACAGGTGGGTCTGGTAGCTCTGAGTAAACTGGCTTTCAATTATTTAACATATGGAAATTACTATCCCGGCGGGAAAAAAAAGAGTCCAAAGGAAGAAGATGAAGGTATGGAAGTACCGGAATATGATCCGGCAGGAGGAAACGGAAATGCAATGATGAAGGACCTTTTTAAAATAGTAAGTGATTATGCAGAAGCCAAAACAAAGCTCTCCGGGACCATTTACAACAGCAACATTACTCCTTTTTCAAACGGAAACACAGACCTTCCCCCTTTGGCAGATGTAACCGTGGAAAGTGAGGATCCCGAAAAAAAAAACGAGTAACGCTGCCGGCAGCGGAAGAAACCCCGATACCGGAAGATCCTATGAAAAAGAACTTTACCGTGGCTGACGAGCAGGGAGGGGGAGTTGTGCTGAAATCTATAAAATTAACGGAGCCATTAGTAAAACCGGAAATCAAAGAAGCGGTAGTTCCTGTTGAACAACACATCAGTGAACACACCAAAAAAACTATACTAACAAAACTAATAGAAAAACTTAAAAAAATAAGAGATGAATTATTCAATTGAACCAAAACCTGCCAAGGTTTTAAACCTGCGTACCCTCAGGGAGCTGAATGAAAGCCTTTATCTTACCAGAACGGATGACAATGCCTATTTCAGCGTAAAGAAGCCGGAAAATAACAGCGATCGTGATGTATTCGGTCTGCAAACCTCCAATGTCACCATTCAGCCTACGGTAAGGCCGGTCATTAGTATGAAAGGAAAAAGAACCAACAACTATCAGTCGTTTGTTATCGAACCTAAAGACAAAGCGACCGGAATAGTGGTGGTGATGATCAAACTGGAAGAAAATCAGACTTTTTTCTGTAATGTAAGGATCCTTCCTCTGAGCACCCTGGCAGATATTGCCGAACCGGAAGTAGATTCCAGGCTTCTTACCATTAATCTTGAAAAATCGAAATGTGTTCTCAAGACCGATATTACGATCACCGCATCCAATACAGGTGAAGCCCTTTATTCAGTGCATGATGTAGATGTGAATGCAATTGCTAACCTGGTGACTCCGGAGGAAATTATAGAATTAAAAAGGGAGCTGGAATTCCAGGGATCCAAACTGATGGCTCATTATTTCCAGGAAATCCTTGATATTATCCTTAATGAAGCTGTTCCCGTGCATGGCAAGCCGCCGGTAATTCCGGACGACTATATCCTGAGCCTTCCCAACGACCAGATCAAGGAAATGATGACAGCGTGTGCGATCACGGGATGTATTGCCCTGGAAATTATCGGAGCCAATGTGATTCTGGACCTTAACAGGGACTGGACGACTGCAGGCGCTTTTCTCGGCTATTTGCTGTAGGAGATCATTCCTGCGCGGCTGTCTCTTTTCATTCACCATCAAAAAATAATACCTATGCGAAGAAGAATCAATCACAGGTCTTCCAAACCTGCGCGTACCCCTGATCCTGCCCCGGTTCCGATAGAAACTGAACCTGTAGAAATCATCGAATCTATACAGACCATTGAGCCGGAAATTGTGGAAGAAGACTTAATGCCTTTCGTGATCACGAACGAGGATGAGATCATTAATTACATCAAGGAGAAAGCAACCAAGGAAACGTTGAAATCTTTAGCTCCTTTGCTGGAAAAGCTTGAGGAAGCGGTTAAACAGCAGCAGGCTTATCAGGCTGCAGCGCCGGCCACAGGAAATCCGGTTGCGATGACCTATGAAGAACAGCTGAAAAAACTTCAGGAGGCTTCCACAGGAAAATTAAAAGAGAAAGAACTGAAGATCGCCGAAAGGATGACCAAGCTGCAGGCAAGATTTGCCAATATCCGTAAATAATCAAATAACCAAAAATTAATAGTTATGATACACAATCAAAATGAAATCAATTTGGAAGTTGTAGGAATGGCTCCCACTGTACCTACGGCGATATCTATGCAGGTGAATGCGCACTCTACAGGATTGATGTACGAGCAATCTGTATCGCACCAACAAAGGGATGCCCTGATCGGTTTAAGCAATTCAGTTATGGGAATTAAAAAAATCGGCTCCCGGAAATTAAAAAAAGAGCTGCTGAATTTCAGAAAAGGACGTTTTAATTTCTGATCAGTCTGAATACTCAGATTACGGATGCGGTTTTCTTCCCTGCAGAAATAAAAGCTGGTGACCTCAACATATATATTAGTCAAAATTTTTCATCCTCCCACCCGCTTTTAGAATGTTGCCGATGCCCCCAAAGAGCAAATATCATGTGGAAATGCAATCTCTCGCTCAAAATGTAAACACTGTACAACATCCTGCAGGAGAAGAATGGTTTTTTTCATATAGAGGTAAGAACCAAAGAAGGGACCGCATCCTTTTTTTTAAATAACAATGTATATATACTATCTGCCCCGTCCGCAAGATCCGCGGAAAAAAATAAAAGTAATATAAAAAACACATCAGGTCGTGATCGTTAGTACCCACGTGTTTATCAAACCAACACAGAATTTTAATTTCTGCCGGTTTCGCGGATAATGCAGATAAGATTCATCAAAAATGGTGATTGTAAAGTTCTTGTTGATTCAGCAGGTATAGCAGATAATCAAAAGATCTGTTCCATCTGTCTGATCGGTGAGATATGAAAAAAAGATCGCAAAGATCAAAAGAAACAGAAAACTAGTTTAACAATCAAATAATTATTAACCGGGATTTAAATCTCAAAAAAAACAAATTACAATTATGGCAACAACAGTTAATTCACAAATCACAGATGCGGTTACTCAATCGAATGTAAAAGTAGTAGGAGAAGCTCCTGCAATGGCTTTGGGTAATGTTTATCAGACTGCGGCTCACTCTACGGGAATCATGTTTGAAAATGCGGTGAACACGCAAAACCAACAGAATATTTTAGGACAGGCAGCAACTACTCAGGGAGTAATGCAGATCTATAGCCTGGATACCGTAGCAGATGCGATCTCTATTGCAAGAATGTTGAATCCTAATTCTTAAGAACCTGTTTCTGCTTTAGTAGAAAAACGATAACCATAACCGGAATATCAGGTTAAAGAAAACTCTAATCAACAACAATCATTATGGCAACAGTAGTTAATGAACAAATTACGGATGCCGTTACCCAGGCGAATGTGAAAGTAGTAGCGGAATCTCCGGCTATGGCTTTGGGTAATGTGTATCAGACTGCCGCTCACTCAACGGGAATTATGTTTGAAAATGCGGTGAATACGCAAAATCAGCAAAATATTTTAGGACAGGCGGCTAATACGCAGGGCGTAATGAGGATCTATAGTATAGATACCATTGCAGATGCTCTTTCTATTGCAAAGATGCTGAATCCGGCATAAAAGCTCCCACGCGTAAAAGCAAAATATAACCTTGTAACAACCGGATCATCCGGTTGTTATTCAAAATCAAATTAAAAATTAATAATATGGCAACAGTAGTTAACGAACAAATCACGGACGCGGTAACGCAAACGAACGTAAAAGTAGTGGCAGAAGCTCCGGCAATCGCTTTAGGGAATGTATACCAGACAGCGGCGCATTCAACAGGAATCATGTTTGAGAATGCAGTAAATAATCAAAATCAGCAAAATATTTTAGGACAGGCGGCCACTACACAAGGTGTAATGCAGATCTATAGCCTGGATACCGTAGCGGACGCAATCTCTATTGCAAGAATGCTTAACCCGAACTCTTAAAAATCAATAACCATGATCGGATCGACTGATCATTTTTAAAACTCTAATCAACATCAATCATTATGGCAACAGTAGTTAATGAACAAATTACAGACGCAGTAACCCAGTCCAACGTAAAGGTGGTAGCAGAAGCTCCGGCAATCGCTTTAGGAAATGTATACCAAACGGCGGCGCATTCAACCGGGATCATGTTCGAAAATGCGGTAAATAACCAAAACCAGCAAAATATTTTAGGACAGGCTGCAACAACACAAGGGGTGATGCAGATCTACAGCATGGATACTGTAGCAGATGCAATTTCTATTGCTCAAATGCTTAATGCAGGATCTTAATACCTCATTTCTGCAATAGCGGGAAACACAATACAACCACGGCCGGAGAGTCCGGCCGTATAAAATCTAATAACAATTATCATTATGGCAACAGTAGTTAATGAACAAATCACAGATGCTGTAACACAGTCCAACGTAAAAGTAGTGGCAGAAGCTCCGGCTATCGCTCTAGGGAATGTGTATCAGACAGCAGCGCACTCTACCGGGATCATGTTTGAAAATGCGGTAAATACGCAAAATCAACAGAACATACTAGGTCAGGCAGCGACTACACAAGGCGTGATGCAGATCTATAGCGTGGATACCGTAGCAGATGCTATTTCCATCGCTAAGATGCTGAATCCATCTTAATCAGAGCGTGTTTTTAGAATTATATTGTTCAGGGAGAATGCTTTATTGATTCTCCCTGATTTTTTTAATAGGATAAAACCTTAATAACCTAAAATAAAATTAATATGGGATTTTTAAAAGATGGAGTGGTGCTGGTAACAAGAGCTATGCGCGTCCGTTGGGATAATGCAACACCGGTTTACAGACACATCTTGCGTTTGCCGCAATTTGCCCCTCAACTTCGTTTTGTTGATCAGATCGTATCACCCGCAGGAAGAATAGGATCACCGTTCATGGAACCTTTCCGTATTCTGGGGAGGGCCCTGAGCTGGAAGATCTGTTACGACGAGCATAAATTTAAATTTAAAATACTGGCAGGACCTACGGATTACGATTTGAATGCACGTTTGCTTTTTGAACATTCAAAGAATTTTGTAGGGCAAACAGTACCCGGTGCGATGAGAGGGGAAGGAGGGGTCTTCATGGGAAGAAGAGGTCAGAACGTAGTCACAACGGCTATGTTCGGCGGACAGGTAAGAATGACTCATGATGATGAAAACATGACGATGAGAAACTATGCTGAGCCGGGACACGTTTTCAGTGAAGGGTATTTGGATCTGGCATTTGTAGATGAGAATGACGGGAATACATATGTTATCCTGGAAGGAGGTGGATACAATAATTTTTCTACCATAAATCAAGGTTTTGGAAGCTGGGTATTTCCGAATATGGGAAGAGCCAATATAGAAGCATACAGAGAATACCGTAACCTTCCCCGTATAAAGCATACGGTTGAAGAAATCAATAATTAGTGCTCCTGCAATATAATTTCAGGGCAAATTTCAAAAATGACCTTTCAAAACAGATAATACTGAAAAAGAATACAAATTGTATAACCGGTAAAAATAACCATCACAAATTTGTATTCTCTTCAGTATCAATCATCAATCATCAATCATCAATTATCACTTATCAACTCTCAACCACCGTTTTCCAGCTATTTATCCAGCAGTACGATCTCATGAGCATTCACAAAATTATTCTGTACCGCATAGATCACCAGCCCGGCCATATTCTTCACACTGGTTTTGATCATCAGGTTGGTTTTATGGGTCTCCACTGTTTTGGGAGAGATGAATAAATGATCTGCAATTTCTTTGGTGCTGAGCTGCTGGCAAACCAATCGCAATACATCAATTTCCCTTTCCGTAAGATCGTCTTTAGAGTAGGCATGAAACTCCGGAAGCTTATTGGACAGCTGTCCGCGCATCACATCCACCTGTTCATCGGAAAAATAATGACCATGATGATGCACTGCATCGATCACCTTTAAAAGCTCATCAAGCTCAATTTCCTTGGATAAAAAAGCATGGGCTCCCATTTTCAGCATTTGTCCCATAAATGACCGGCGGTAAAAGCTGGAGAGGACAATGATTTTTACCTCCGCTTCCTTTTGTGGCAGGGCGGACATAACTTCAATACCGTCCCCGTTAGCCATTCTGAGGTCCAGTAAAAGGACGTCCGGCAGATCAATGTTCGTTTCATTCAGAAAATGATGACCGCTTGTTGAGGTCATTACCACTTCGTAACGATCATCCTGATCGATATAGTTTTTTAAAAGTTGTACAAACAACAGGTCATCATCTACGATGCCAATTTTAATTTTTAAGTTTTTCATTTTTTAATTTTTATTTAGGCAAATGGGCAAATAGGCGAATTTCTTTTTTCCTCTTTCAGTCATTTCGCCCCTTTGCTTTTCAGCCATTTTACAATTTTACGATTTCACGTTTCCGCAGTTTAGCCTTTCAGCCTCCTCAGCAATTCCGCCATTTCACAATTTCCCACTTTAAATTTCCCACTTTTCCTCACTCTCTCACTCGCCATCTCCAAAACCCCCAAACCCTCAAACCCTCAAACCTTAGAACTCTCAACTCCCCATCACTCTATCACCACACACACTATAAATTTCGTCCCTTTTGCCGGTTTCGACTTCAGTTTATACGCCGCGCTGATCTTTTGTGCCCTGGACTGGATATTTCTGAGGCCGATCCCGTTGTAATTGTTTTCCTGGCGGAATCCGTTTCCGTTGTCCTCTATGGTCAGCATCAGGTATTCCAGGGATATCCTTAGTGATACATCAATCCTGGTGGCATTGGCATGTTTTAAAGTATTGGTGACCAGCTCCTGGACAATCCTGAACATATTTAATTTTACCGGACTGCTGATCGATGCATCGGTAACCCTGTGACGGTAATCGATCTCTATGGTTTTACTGATCTGGTCCAGGTAATCGGCGATCAGATCCGTTAACGTAATCTCCCCGAGATCCGGAGGCGTCAGGTTGTGGGATAATTCCCGGATCAGCTGCATCGATTGTTTCAGGTCCAGGTTCAGTTCGTCCCTGTTTTTATGATTGATATTCAGGCGGATCAGGTTCAGGTTGGAGATTATGTTATCATGAAGTTCTTCCGCAAGACGTTCCCGGTCCTTTTCCTGGATGTGCAGGGTGTTTTCCCAGCATTCCGTCTGGGTGTTGCGGACGAGCTGCATTACTTTCTGCCTGCTTTTCCTGATGCTTTTCAGGTAGTTCACCACCAATACGGTGATCAGTATTGTTGTTAAAAGGAATAAACCAATGCCAATCCATATCCATTCAACTACCAGGCCCGGATTTTCCCACTGCAACATCCCAGATTAATAAGAGCAAGATAAAAACACCATAACAGGATCCCTCTGAAAAGCCAGATCGGAGCCACCCATTCCAGGTGATTGCTGATCAGGAAATCAAAAGTAGTGGAGATCAGGCATTCAACAGAAAAAAAAAGAAAAACAGAGATGTTGAGGATCAACACGCTTTTTTCTACGCTTCCTCTTTTCAATACCTTCAGAAAATAAGCTGCCGCAAAACTACAGATGATAATACTGCTGATGATGTTGGAATAAAAGGTAGCGGGTGTATGGTCCCGGACATTCACGATATTGATGACCAGGAATACCACAGCATAGAGGTAGATCATCCACCTGAGCGGTTGGGGAAGCTTAATACAGTATTTGCTGTAGATCTCGGTGAGCATTATAAGGCCAAAAGACTGGCTCAATGCATAGTTGTAGGTGTTCAGTGTGTTTAATTTCAGCAGGCGGTCCACGAGGTCCGTCAGTTCCAGGGCCAGTTCACCCAGCAGGAATAGCAGGACCGCTTCCTTGGAGGTTATCCCCCTTCTTACCAATAGGATCAGCCCGGTGAATAGGGTGAGGTTGATCAGTACCTGTAAACAGAGGGATAGGTCATTATAAGAAAGCACCGCTTTTTTTCAAAAGTTGGTAATTGTCAACAGGATCGGCAGCGGTAAACGGAGGTCGCGGAGTAGAGTAGTTCTCTGCGGTTTTACTCATTTCGCTGATCGTAAGGTCTTTTACGGTAATGATCTCAACATGATAGGCGAAGACAGAGGCATTCTCAGGATCATCCGTAAGTCCGAAGAAACAGGTGCCGGATTGATCACCATCCAGTCCCAGGCGGTCAAAATCTGCAAACGGAATTGCTACTATCTGGACGAAGTCCTGAACTTTCTGGGCCTTCAGCCAGGTCGTACAATACATATTCCATCTGAAATTACGGTTGATCGCTGATTCCGAAGTGATCGGCGGATCAATTTCCAGGTTGGTGGTGTTTTGTACGGTGACATTGGGGGAATCGCGGGTGAATTCCCTGATGACAATATCATTGAAATCTGCGGTCTTATCGCTTTCGGAATCGATCAGGAAGAACTTAAGCCGGTCCTCATCAATACCCAGGTACGCATGGATCTTTGGGTCTTCTGAATTTCCAAGATTAATTTTCCATTGGTCAATCTCCTTTCCAGAAACCGAAAAGTGGGTACCCTGGTTGAGATAGCCCAGGATTTCCGCCTCGCTTCCGTCAATTCCGCTCTTGTAAGCGTCAATTAAAGTTTTCCATTTTTTAATGGATTGGTAAATACTTTCAGTTGTCATGGTATTAGTTATTTGTAAATAATAATAAATTATTTTTGAAATTTACAAAAAAAATGGTTTTTAAATCACGCGGGTAAGAAATAGGAGTAATTGTGTTGCCGGATTGTGAATTAACGGTCGAATGTGGTAGCTTTGAGAACGATGTTGTGTTGGCTAATGTATTGATATATAGTTATTTGTGAAAACTGAGAATTCTGGCCCTAATGTGAATTATTTTTGTATTTTTAATTGTTTTTCGGCTAAAGAGCTAGTTTTCTTTCTGAAAAAATCAGTTATTCTACGGATTGCTGTTCCTGTTTTGTTGAGTACATTTGTTGGGAATACCCTGAAGTGAACTGGGGGTGAGTGAAACATTGTTGATAAATGAAATGGATTTTCTTGAAAATAGCTTACGATTAGGGGGACGGTTGATAATGAGAGGATTTTGGGATGATTAATATTTTGGAAAATATTGGGCGTCGTATGTTATAAAAATAAAAATTCCTTACCATATTTCTTCGTTTGAGGAGCTCGGAATATTATCTTTGCCGAACTAAACCAATAACAGAGAAAATTCCTAATGGCATTTAACGAAAATTCAAGAGTTAAAATACCAGCCCTTCTTCATCTTATGAAGTTGGGCTATAAGTATATTCCATTTTCAGAACAGAATCGCAGAGATGAGACTAACATTTTTGAAAACATTTTTGTTGAAAGTCTTTTGCGTATTAATCCGGATGTATCCAAAGAAGATATCTTACGTGTATTAGATGAAATTACTTTAGAATTGGACTATGAGGATTTAGGAAGAAAGTTTTTTCAAAGACTTACTGCTAACTCGGGTATTAAACTGATAGACTTCAAGAACTTCAACAACAATAGCTTTCATATAGCAGCTGAACTAACGGCCAAAAACGGGGATGAAGAATTCAGACCAGATATTACAATTTTGATAAATGGTATACCACTGGCTTTTGTCGAAGTAAAAAAACCGCATAATAAACAAGGCGTACTTGATGAAAGAACCCGTATAAATAAACGTTTCAAAAATAAGCACTTCAGACGTTTTGCAAATATTACCCAATTGATGGTCTTTTCCAACAATATGGAGTATGAAGATGGTATTGTAGAACCTGTTTTTGGAGCTTTTTATTCTACATCTGCTTATTCTGATCTACATTTCAACTATTTCCGTGAAGATGAAGAGTTTCCGGTTAAACAAAAATTTGGAATAATTTCAGAATCTGAAGAAAACAGCATTCTAAAAGATAATAATTTATTAGTCATAAAACATAGCCCTGAATTTAAAGTTAATAAGGAACTTTATACGCCAACACATCGTATCCTAACTTCTTTATTTAGTAGGGAACGCCTAGCTTTTATACTGCGATATGCCATTGCTTATGTAGAAGAAGAAAGTGGTTTACAAAAACATATTATGCGTTATCCGCAAATTTTTGCAACCATGGCTATTACTCAAAAATTAAGTGAAGGAAAAAACAAAGGAATTATCTGGCATACACAAGGTTCGGGAAAAACAGCATTGGCATTTTTTAATGTTAAACACCTGACTGATTATTACCAGAAACAAAATACGATTCCAAAGTTCTATTTTATTGTAGACCGGATTGATTTATTAATTCAGGCCTCTACAGAATTTTCTAATCGTGGATTAAAAGTTAATCAGGTTAATTCCAGACAGGAATTTATCAAAGATTTGCAAGTTGTAGGAGCCATTCATAATGATAGCGGACAAGCTGAAATTACAGTAGTCAATATTCAGAAGTTTAGTGAAGATTCAACCATTGTTAAGCTGCCGGATTATGATATCAATACGCAACGTGTCTATTTCTTGGATGAGGCTCACAGAAGTTACAATCCAAAAGGCAACTACCTTGCTAACCTTATCAATTCAGACAGGAATGCTGTAATTATAGCATTAACCGGTACTCCATTGCTAAGAGAAGTTACTAAAGAATATGATTCTAAACTACTCTTTGGAAACTATATTCACAAATATTATTACAACCGCTCCATTGCAGATGGCTATACCTTACGTTTGATTCGTGAAGAAATCGAAGGAAGCTTTAAAATGGAAATGAAGGAAGTAATGGAGCAGATCAAATTACTGAAAGGTGACATCAAAATATCGGACGTTTATGCCGAAAGACCATTTGCACAGGGATTACTTAATTATATAATCAAAGATCTCATAGAATTCAGAGATCGCTGGAAAGATGAAGCTTTGGGAGGAATGGTTGTATGTGATTCTTCTAAACAAGCTAAAATGTTGTTCCAATTATTTGAAGAACAATATGGCAAACAAGAAACAGATGCAGATAAACTACCATTAGTAGCGGAAGCATCTGCTCCTTATGGTAAACGCAAGAAGGATAAATTAACCGCTGCATTGATTCTACATGATGAAAATGATAAATCCACTCGTAAGGAACTGATAAAAGCGTACAAAGGGGGAAAGGTAGATATCCTTTTTGTATATAATATGCTATTGACAGGTTTTGATGCCAAGCGATTAAAAAAACTCTATTTAGCACGTGTTATTCAGGATCACAATTTATTGCAGACATTAACCAGAGTGAACCGTCCGTACAAAAACTATCAATATGGGTATGTAGTTGATTTTGCTGATATATCCAAAGCTTTTGACCGCACCAATCAACTCTATTTTAAAGAATTGCAGGATGAGCTTGGTAATGAGATGGAAATGTATTCTAATCTGTTCAAATCTGAAACAGAAATCAGAGAGGAGATTGATAATATCAAAGAAACTCTTTTCCATTATGATACTGAAAACAGGGAAATATTCTCACAGCAAATAGCTCAACTGACTGATAAAAAAGAATTATTACAGTTGGTAAAAGCCTTACGCACTGCAAAAGAATTAAAAAACCTGATAGCATTGCAAGATTTACAGGGACTGGGAGAACTCATAGACTTTGAAATTCTAAACCGCTTATTAATTGAAGCACAAAATCGTTTGGATAATCTCAATCTTCTTGAAAATCTTGCTAATGCTGAAGAAACTCAAAATCTTTTGAATATTGCATTGGAGGATATTGTTTTCCAATTTATTAAAGTAGGAGAAGAAGAACTAAAACTGGCAGATGAACTAAAAGATCAGCTTCGCAAAACACGTGAAGCTCTGCAAAATAATTTTGACCAGAACGATCCAGTTTTTGTAAATTTAAGAGAAGAACTGGAACGTATTTTCAAGAAAAAAAATCTCACCGAAACAACGCAAGTCGAAATGGTAGAAAACTTACCTTTGCTGCGTAAAATACATGATGAAGCCAAAGAGCTAAACCGTAAAAATGCATTATTGAAAGCCAAGTATAACAACGATGAAAAATACGTCCGCATCCACAAACGCCTGACCGAAAAAGGCAAGCTTAATGCTAAAGAAATACAACTTCACAGGGCACTAATACAGATAAAAAATGAAGTAGATACCAGACTTGAAGGACAGGAGGATTATTTAAATAATGAAGCGCTATTCGAACGTTATTTGGTTCGATTGGTTGCTCAAAAATTCGTAATAGAAGAAAAATTAAATTTAGACACTGATACCAGGCAAAATATCAGTAACCTTATTGGAAAAGAATATTTTCAGCTGTATAACAACAGAATATAAAAATGACGCAGGATATAACATACAAAGCTAAAACCGAACAACTAATTGACAACCTAAAAAGTGTCTGTGCTAACTTTGGTCTTGGAAATGACGGTAACGAGTTCAAGATCATATCACAGATGTTTTTGTATAAATTTATAAATGATAAGTTCCATTACGAACTAAAAAAAAAGCAACAAGAACTAGGTAAAGATATTGATTCTGAACTATTAGTTGATTTGTTAGATGAAAATGTTGCTAGATTAAAACCCCATCAGTTAATTGCACATTTACATAATAATCAAAATAGTGATGATTTTGCTAAAACATTTGATGAAACATTAAGAGGTATTAGTATAGAGAATGCAGATATATATTCCATAAAATCATATTCCGGAGCTAAGGATTTACTTTTTAATGATTTAAGCGAGTTTATCACTGACCGTTCAGAGCGTGATAATTTTTGTAGAGCATTAATTAACAAATTGTTTGAATTTAACTTTGAAGAAAGTTTTGAAGATTATTTCAGTGAAAAATATGATTTCTTTAAAGATATTTTTGAATACTTAATCAAAGATTACAATTCTGATTCCGGAGGTAAATATGCTGAATATTACACACCAAATGCTGTTTCCCGTATTATTGCCAATATTTTGGTTCCGGAGCCTGTAAAGCAAGCAAAATGTTATGATCCAAGCGTAGGTTCAGGTTCCTTATTAATGTCTTTGGCTCATAAAATTGGAGAGAATAGATGTACTATTTATTCTGAAGATATTTCTCAGAAATCCAGTACTATGTTACGATTGAATCTAATTCTCAATGATCTCATACATAGTATCCCTAATGTAATTAAAACCAATACTATTTCCCAACCATTTTATCTGGAGAAGCAAAAGTTTGATTATATTGTATCAAACCCTCCTTTTAAACTCGACTTTTCAGATTTCAGAGATGATTTAGAAAAGGATAATTTTAAAGAACGTTTTTTTGCAGGTATTCCTAATGTACCAAAAACAAAAAAGGAATCCATGGCTATCTATCTGCTGTTTATACAACATATTATGTACAGTTTAAATGATAGTGGAAAAGCAGCTATTGTTGTTCCAACTGGTTTTATTACGGCACAAAGCGGTATAGAAAAGAAAATACGAGAACGCTTAATAGATAAAAACTGGCTACGAGGTGTGGTAAGTATGCCTAGCAATATTTTTGCAAGCACAGGTACCAACGTATCAGTATTATTTATAGATAAAAAAGCCGATAGCAAACATATTGTCCTTATGGATGCCAGCAAGCTCGGTGAAACTGTAAAAGAGGGCAAAAGCCAACGCACAGTGCTAACCCGTGAAGAAGAAACTCGTATTGTAGAGACTTTTAACAATAAAGAAGTCATAGAAGACCTTTCAGTAATAGTAACCAAAGAACAAATAAAAGAAAAGAATTATTCTTTTTCTGCTGGACAATATTTCGAAGTGAAAATAGAATACATTGATATTACAGCTGATGAATTTCAGGAGAAGATACAAAGTTTCGAAAAACGACTAAATGTTTTATTTAATGAAGGAAATCGTTTGGAAATCGAAATTCAAAAACAATTAAAAGGGCTGAAATATGATTAATGTAATATTAAATGATATTATAGAAATTATTAGTGGAGGAACACCTAAAACTTCAGAACCAAAATATTGGGAGAATGGAGCGATTGGCTGGCTATCAATTAATGATTTTAATAATGATTTTAGAAAAGTCTATGTTTCAGAAAAAAAAATCACAGAAAAAGGCTTAAAAGAAAGCAATACAAAACTTCTAAATGTAAATGATATAATAATATCAGCACGTGGAACTGTAGGTGCTTTAGCTCAGATTGGAGTTCCAATGGCTTTTAATCAATCATGTTTTGGCATAAGAGGGAAAAAAAATATAATTGATAATACATACCTTTATTACGCTCTAAAAAATTATGTAGCAAATATTAGAAAAAGAGGGCAAGGATCTGTTTTTAGTACAATTAATCTTGACAGCTTTAAGATTATGGAAATCTGTATTGAAAAGGATTACCAATCTCAACAAAAAATTGCCTCTGTTTTATCTGCATTAGACGATAAAATAGAACTCAATAATAGCATTAATACCGAACTTGAACAAATGTCCAAAACATTATATGATTATTGGTTTCTACAGTTCGATTTTCCTAATGAAGAAGGCAGACCTTACAAATCTTCTGGTGGTAAAATGGTTTATAATGAGGTTTTGAAAAGGAAAATTCCAAAAGGATGGGATGTTACTGTTTTTAATGACTGGATAGAAAAAACCAAAACAGGAGATTGGGGCAAAGATAAAATTGAAGGAAATTACACAGAAAGAGTTTTTTGTGTAAGAGGAGCAGATATTAATGGCTTAAATGGAAAAGGAGATATAAAAGCTCCCCAACGATTTATTCTAAAAAATAATCTATCAAAAAAATTACAACCAAATGATTTTATTATAGAAATTTCAGGAGGAAGTCCCACTCAATCTACAGCTCGTATAGCATTACTAACAAAAGAGTCTTTTGAGCGTTTTGATACTAATATAGTTTGTTCTAATTTTTGCAAAGCCATTACATTAAAGGACGAAACTTATGTATATAACTTTCAGCAAGAATGGCAAAGGTTATATGATGCAGGAGTATTCTTTGGATATGAGGGAAAAACTAGTGGTATTAAAAATTTCCAATTTGATTCATTTATGGATTCTTATCATGTTGTTAAACCAGCTGAAAAATTAGTAAAGAAATTTAATGTTTTTGCCACAGATTTAGAAAAGAAAAGACAATCTAATCTAAAACAAAATCAAGAACTTTCCTCTTTACGTGATTGGCTACTACCAATGCTCATGAACGGACAAGTAAAAATAGCAGATTAACTATACAAAAAGCTCAACATTTCTAGTTGAGCTTTTTATTTATAATATTGTTAGTTTATCTTCTCAATCAACCTCTCCAATCTTTCCATCATCTCATCCTTCTCCTTCAGCATCCTTTCATAAAGTTCCATTTTTTCTTCATGTAACTTTTTTATTTCTTCAATAGGGTTTACGTTAAAAGTAGGAGTATGTCCTGTATTCAAGAAAGAACCGTTATTAAACGTATTAGAAATAATATTCACTGCCTGCTCCTCATCAAAATTCTGAAACGCTTCCACCGGAATTTTCAATACTTCAGAAATTCTTTTCAGTAAAGGGTCTTCAATAATTTCTTTTTGCTCCAGCAGAGAAACTTTCTTCTGGAACAGTCGTCCCCAAGGTCAAGAGCTAGTGTTTCCTGTTTGATGCCCAACATTTCCCTGAAGTATCATACTTTGTAACTTTGATTCATTTTGTGTGGTATGACAAATTAAATTTTATAGTAATCTTTACTGTTTACCATATTGATTAAAGGTACCAATTTACTTATACTATATAAACTTCAAACAACAATTTTCTCTATATTTGTACAAAGCACAACACAACCACTATGGAAAAGCTAAGAAGTCTAAGAAAGAAAAGAGGATACACTCAGGAATATATGTCTAACATCCTATCAACGGATGTTTCCAATTATTGCAGAAAGGAGAGTGGAGATGTAAGAATATTTGACGATGAGTGGGAAAAGCTAGCAAAAGCTCTTGACGTTCCAGTGGAAGATATTAAAGAAGAGCGAAAGTCTGGCGGAGTTCATAATGAAAATTTTACTCTTAGCGATAGTGCTACTGCTGGGAACTATTATGAACAATATTATAACATTCCAAATCAAGTAATGGACAACCTACAGGATTACATTAAACTTCTGAAAGAACAAGTTGAAGCTTTGAAACAGGAGATTGAGAAATTAAAATCAGAAAAGTAATCTTCCTTATGTAAGTATAATAGATCATAAAAGAATAAATACTGCTTCAATGAAGTGGTATTTTTTATGATAAGAAGAATGAATTAAAGAAACCACATGAATCTACAAGAATTAATCAACTACTTCCGCAAGGGAGGATCCTATAGAGACTTTTGTCAGGAACAATCATTGGATCAGACTTCCGAAGCGATCGAAGTCTATATGGAACAACCTTTAGAACTGAACAATAACCTGGCATTTTTCGAAATTGAGACGACAGAAGGAAGTCTGGAGTTTGTGAAAGATGGAATAAGGTATTACAGCTTATTTGGGTTTCCTTATTTTTTGAATGTGCTTAAGGAAATCAGGGATCATCAGGAGCTGAGTGATAAAGAGGTTGCCGAGCTTTTGTTTGATCATGTGATCAGCAAAGAGTAGATTTTTTGTGGGTGAAGTTTCTATTTCTTATTTTCGGTTTATGTCACATATGATAACTTATAAACTGTAACGTATTTTCTGCTTATGAAAGACACTTTTGACATGGAAGATCAATACCTCCTTGAAGTTTTATACAATAGGTCGTTACGGGATCTTCCGGGAGAAGAATGGAAGCTGATTGAGGGCTTTGAGAATTATATGATCTCCAACCATGGAAGATTAAAAAGTTTGGAACGGGTAACTCAGATGCCTCACGGCGGCGAAAACAGAGAACCGGAGATGATTATGAAGCTTATTCTTGTCAAGCATTTTAACAAGTATCTGAATCGCTATCTTTATAATATACATGGCACATTGTCACGGGAGGGAAAAAAATGCCGGAAGTCTATCGCACGTTTGGTATACTATCATTTTGTTGAAAAATTTGATAGCAATGACCGTACGATTCTCATTTCGTGTAAAGATGGCAATAGATTCCATCTGCACAGCAGTAATTTAGAAGCCATTTCTGCCAGTAAAAAACAAACGAAGATCTTTCAGGAAGATAGAGGTAGAAATGTAAGGGTTGATTATGAACAAGCCGTAAACCAATATAGCGTTGAAGGAAATCTCATTGCTTCTTTTGAAAGTATTTATGCAGCAAATGAAGCACTAGGTATCGCCTGTGAAAGTATAATGGATGTCATCAGTAAAAGATTTCTGACTGCAGGAGGATTTCGGTGGTTTCTACAAAGTGATAATGTTAAAAAAGAGGATTTTGTAATTTCTCCAAAGCCTGCAAAAGATAGACTACTCAATGAGTCTCTTTGGAAAAAACTGGGTAAGCCACCAATTGATAAAAAAAAACCACCTGGCTGTATGAATCTATCTCTTAAAGATCTTCCTGGTGAACAATGGAAACCGATACCTGGTTTTGAAGCACAATACCTTATTTCTGATAAGGGAAGGGTGAAAAGATTGGCTAACTGGACGTTAAAAGGACGGAGAGTTTTTTTACAAGAACAAATTCTATCCCTTATTATGAGTGTTCAGAAGAATACTGATTTTTATTCTCTTTATGCCATATTGCGATACAATGGAAGAAAAGCTGTTGTAACCGTCACGCGACAGCTTTATTATAGTTTTGTAGAGGAATTTGATATCAAAGATAAAACGCTGATTGTTGTTAACCATAATAAGCCATTGTGGAATATAGATAAGTCAAAACTTTCATTGCAGAACATCCATTCTGTTTTAAAAAAGAAAGTATAAAAGATTGTTCAGGATTTGATCTGAGTCAATTTCGCCTGGAAAAATCTTTTAGCGATCCTACACACTCTCAATTTTCCATTCTTCATTCTTCATTCTTCATTCTCTTTTTTATTTTCCATTCATAAAAAACCGGATCTATTCTAATAATTACTATCTTTAGTTTCACAACCCGGTCCCTTGGAAAAGTACTCCAACATATCGCTTCATCACCGCCAGCTGCAGGATTTTGGAATAAAGCTGATGCCTTTATCGGTTTTATCTGAAAAGGAAACCGGAATTCACCGGGACGATCATTATATGTTTATCCTTCAGCAAAAAGGAGATTTTACCCTTGAAGTAGATTTCAACACTTTGGATTTGAAGGGAGCTTTCCTGTGTTTTGTAGCTCCGGGACAGATTCACCGGTATGTACATCAGCAGGATACGGAAGGTTGGTTTTTGTTTGTAGACACAGGAGCCATTCCTCAGCATTACCGGGAAGTTCTGGAAACCTACCAATGGATCCGCCAATCGGTGGAGGTTAATGAAAGGGATGTCGTCTTTGATATTCCGGGAATACTCGAAAAGATCGATGAGACGGATAGCTTGCATACGGTTTCCGTGAAACAGTCTTTGGTAGAATCGGTTATTGGAATGATGGTTTCCCAGATCATGAAATTTCAGGTTTCGGAGCAGACCAGTACCGGACAGAAGTATACCATTACCCGGCAGTTCAAAAAACTGGTGAAAGAAAATTTTAAAAAGATCAAGCAGGTACAGCAATATGCACAATCCCTTGTCATTACGCCTCTGTATCTGAACGAAGCGATTAAAGAAGTAACCGGCTATCCTGCCAGCTACTGGATCCAGCAGGAGGTCTTGCTGGAAGCCCGCCGGCTTTTGTTTTATACGAAAATGAGCGTTAAGCAGATCGCGGTTGAATTAGGCTATGATGATCCTGTTTATTTTTCGAGGTTTTTCAAAAAAGGAACAGGGATGACTGCCCTTCAGTTCAGGTCCCATCACAAAGATTTGTCTCATAAAGACCATTAATCCGCTATAGGAATCCCCTGTATTACCCGATAATTTTGTATCCGTCAATCATTAAAAAAAGAGAACGATGGATACAATAAATAGAATACCGGTACAGAAGCAAATACGAATTGCTATTGCAGGTGCAGGATTAGGAGGTTTATGCCTAGCCCAGGGACTGAAAAAGAAAGGAATCGAATGTGTCCTTTTTGAAAAGGACGAAGCGATGAACACACGAACCCAGGGATACCGGATCAGGATCAATGAGCAGGGCAGGCAGGCACTGGAAGATTGTCTTCCGGAATCGCTGTATCAGCTATTTATGGAAACTTGTGCCGCGCGAACCAAAGGACTGAAAGTTTTTACTTCTCATCTTGAAAAAACAGGAAAAGAGCTGGTTGATTCCTGGAGTGACGGCATCCGGGAAGTTCCCGATCTGAAACCCAACCGGCTGACTTTACGGGAGATATTGATACAGGGCCTGGAAGAGCAGATCCATTTTGGAAAAGCGGTAACAGATTATTGCAGGCTGGAAAACGGGGAAGTATTGCTTTCTTTTGCTGACGGAAGCACTTATACTGCTGATCTTGTTATTGCGGCAGATGGCGTAAATTCCCGGATCGGCACTGAATGTTGCGGAGACCAAAAAGTAAATACCGGAAATATAACCATCTACGGAAGGACGTTCCTAACAGATGAAAACCGCGAAGCAATTGCTGCTGAATTGCGGACCGGGACTTCTGTGATTCTTGGAGATCAGTTTTCATTAATTGCCGATGCGATGCAGTTTGATTTTTCGAAACACAATAGTTCATGGGATGCATTAAGTCCGTTGCAGGATTATTTCTATTGGGCCTTTATCGGAAAGCCGGCTGCTTTTGGATGGCCTTTGCAGGATTTCTATACGCTTTCTTCACAGGAGATTTTTAATCATATTCGAAGGGTTACCGATAATTGGCATCCCCAATTAAAAGCCCTCCTGGACTTCGGGGATCAGCAGTCTTTAGTCATGGGTCCGATCAGATCTTCATTGCCTAAAGAAAAATGGGTGTCCGGGAATGTTACGGCTTTAGGGGATGCAGTGCATGCGATGAGCCCCGCCGGCGGAGTAGGAGCCAATACAGCATTCAGAGATGCCGCATTATTGACAGCGAATATCGGTGAAGCCGTTTTCGGCAATACGGAGCTTGCTTTAGCGATTGAAAACTATGAAGATGCAATGAGAATATACAGCAACGAAGCCATTATCATGTCTCTTGAAGGTGGAGAAGTATTGTATGGAAACCCGGTGAATGGAGAATAGTCCCGAAAAGGATAATAATAAACCCAGTGTAAAGCCTGCTACTGCAGGCTTTTAAATTTTTATATATTTTTTTACCTGGTATTCATTTTATTTATATATTTGATATATCAATTATATTTATGTCAATTAAATAATTTATCATGGCTCAATCGGAATATACTATTTTTTACAGCATAGAGGAATCGATCAAATCTTATCGTCAGTTTGCCCAGAAGCAGATCAGTGACATGGGATTTGACATTACGATCGATCAGGGATTGGTCCTGAGTATAATTAATGAAAATCCGGGAATTGCCCAGAAAGATATTGCGAGGCGGGCTTTTAAAGATCATGCTTCGGTAACCCGCATTATCGAGCTATTAGTGAAAAGGAATTTTTTGAAAAGAGATTCTTTTGAAGAAGACAGACGACGGTTTAACCTCATCCTTACCGGGGAGGGAAAAGATATTTTAAACGATATTCAGCCCATCGTGAATGCAAACAGGAAAAAAGCAGTTGAAGGCATTTCTCCGGAGGAGATTGAACTGCTGAGAAAGCTTGTTAATAAGATTACAGTTAATTGCAGAAGCTGAAACAATACAGATGAATTGTAAGGTTCCACATAAAAATCCATTCCATGAAAATTTTGTGTAAATATACTATCCTGAAGGTGGGTCTTATGATCGTTTTTCTGGTTTCCTTTGCTCATGCACAGGTGAGTGATACCATAACGAGCAAGGGCCGGTACAGGAATTATCTGAAGTTCCATTCCCTGATCCGGGATACCTACATTATTCCGCATTGGTACAAGGATGGAAGCCGCTTCTGGTTTGCTGTGGGAGTTCCTGAAAATACGATGGTGTATGAAGTGGATCCGGAACACAATACAAAGCGTCCTTTTTTTGATCAGGACCGTTTAAGGAAAGCACTCACTCCATGGTTAGATAAGGAACCGGAAAATAAGGGGTTACCGTTCAGTGATTTTGTTTTTGTAGAGGATGATAATGCTGCGGAATTTTTTGTTGAGCATAAAAAGTTTAGACTGTACCTGAGAGATTATAAGATCTTAAAAATTGACGGAAAGGAAGAAGTAACACAGCCATTGGCAGGCATTATGTCGCCCGACGGAAAACAATCTGTTATTATGAAAGATCACAATATCTGGCTGATTAGCCATTCCGGACAAAAAGAACAACAGCTTACTACCGGCGGAACGGATGATTATCCCTGGACCGTCGAGAATGGGTGCTGGTCAAAAGACGGTAAAAGGCTGCTGTTGAAGAGGTCTGATGGAAGGAAGGTTCATCACTTGCCTGTCATAGATTATTCGGAACCTGAGGAATCTGTGACATACACTGTGTATGCAAAGACAGGCGGGGCTATTGAAATTCCCGAACTTTATGTACTGGACATTGATTCCGGAAAGATGATTACCATAAAAGAAGGTTCCGGCATTCCCCAATATGTATTTCCGGTAGGATGGACACAGGAGGGTTCAGAAATTCTTTTTATGCGCCTGGACCGTCTTGGGAAAAAACTGGAGTTTCTGGCCACGAATCCTGACACCGGAGCAGGCAGGACAATTCTGAGCGAAGAGGCTAAAACCTTTGTATCCGGGTTGGATTTCCTGACCGGCAACTGGAAACGTCAGGTCACCCTTTTGAAGGAGCGCCCTTCTTTTATATGGATGTCGGAACGTGACGGATGGAGACATCTTTACCTGTATAGTATGGATGGAAAACTAGTCCGCCAGCTGACATCAGGAAATTTTCCGGTCACCGGAGTGATCAGAACGAATGAAAAATCAGGACTGATTTACTTCACGGCGAATGCCGAAAAAGAAGTGTATTCTACCAATGTATATCGCGTCGGTCTTAACGGAAAAAATGGTAAAAGATTAACGCCCGCTCCCGGGATCCATACCTATTCCCAGTTTTCACCTTCCGGGAAATATTTTCTGGATACCCATTCCTCTCCGGATACAGCTCCCGCCGTTGAGCTCAGGACGACGGATGGAAAGTGGTTGCAACAGGTTCATCAGGCTGATATCACCAAGCTGCAAAATATAGGGTTCAGGGCTCCTGAAATTTTTAAAGCTAAGGCAGCTGACGGAATTACGGATCTTTATGGAATCATGTACAAACCTTATGATTTCGATCCATCTAAAAAGTATCCTGTCGTAGAAATGGTGTATGCCGGCCCTTTTATCAATATTGTACCGCATCGGTTCGGGCCTACAACATCACTTTCGGTTCAGGCACAGGCATTGGCTCAGCTGGGATATATCACAGTAATGATGGACACAAGAGGAACGGTTGAAAGAAGCAAAGCTTTCCAGGATGCTGTTTACAGGAATATCGGAAGATATGAAATTGCAGATCGTGTGGCTGTTTTCAGGCAGCTTGGGGAAAAATATTCCTATATGGACATGAAGCGTGTTGGTATTTGCGGCCATTCATGGGGTGGCTATTTTGCCATCCGGGCTATGCTGATGGCGCCTGACCTATACAAGGTCGGCATTGCTTCGGCACCGGGTGAACTGACAGAAGGCGCAGAAATTAATGAACCTTATATGGGACTGCCGGAAGATAATAAAGAAGGATACGAATGGGGAACGAATACCCATCATGCCGCAAACCTTAAAGGTAAATTGCTTCTTATACATGGAACAAGCGATATAAATGCCCCGCTTTCAACAACCATCCGGATGATTGATGCGCTAACGAAAGCCGGAAAAAGGTATGACCTCATCCTGGTTCCCGGAAAAGGACATGATATAGAAAATGAAGACTACGTAAATGATACAATCCGACGGTATTTCGAAGAAAATCTGAAAAACACAGAGAAATAAAAAAACGGTCGTTGAAGGCATAACCTCAGCGACCGCTTTTTTGAAAAAAATATATCAAGAATTTAATCCTGTATGATAAGCTTTTTGGCATCAGTTACTTTGCCATCTGCTGTCATTTTATACACATAAGTGCCGGACTGAAGTTCTGATCCGGAAAGTCGTATCGTTCCGTTTCCCTTCTCACGAAGAGGAACAGATTTAATAAGCTGTCCGGAAATATTGTAGATGTCCAGTGAAGCGGTTTTTATATGGTGAGGTAAAAAATACCGGATACTTGTTTCATTCTTTGCCGGGTTAGGGACATTTTGCCCCAGGAAAGGGACATCCGAAAGGGAAATATCAGTGATGGCATTTTTGCTTACAAGAAGTTGCTTGAGTTCTTCAACGGTATTTTCAAGGGTTTTGATACGGTCTTCAAGCTTTTGAACAGTTTCATCAGAAGGGGCCGTTCTGGAGAGAATAGAGTTGGATACCATGACGTTGCCGTTAGAATCCACAACCAATGCGCGTCCGCTTCCTACGGGCAGATCCTGAAGCCTTACGGTTCCTACGGTATGGAAATTAGCTGTAGGGGCGTTGGTTCGTATTCCTACACTCTGGTCTTTGATCAGCATTGTTGAATTACCGGACATTCCCAGCATAATAGAATAGGGGATGGTATTGGTAAGCTTGGCTCCGCCGGTTCCTGCTCCGATAACGAATGAACGGTTACCGGTAGCTGCAAGGTCGATTCCAAATCCTCCGGAATACTCTTCGGTAAGATCGATTCCCACTCCTAGTGCAAATTCATTATGGTTCCTGATGATGTTCTTCCAACCCAGTGCAACCGATTTGCTGGCATTGTTCAAAACAGCATTATCCTGTCCGCCTACGATATTAGCTCCTCCCGCATTACTGAGGTTATTGGTCCATCCACCAACAATGCTGCTGCCGGCCTGGCCTCCCAAAGTATTGGATATTCCCGCAATAATGCTTCCTTTGGCTTTTGAGGCATTGGTATTATTCGTTGTTTCTACGATAAACGAACCGAATTCATTCAGAAGTGCCTGATTGGGATTTGAAGTGGCGCCGTTTGTTCTCAGATACAGAATTCTGCTGTCTACGGTGCCTACGTAATTGTTGGGTGCAATTCCGCTGTTTCCATTGACCAGCCATTGTTGGGCGCCAGCCATACCCGTTAGAAATACCATAGCCGCTGCTATGCTATTTTTCACGCATAATAGTGATGTTCTCATAAATTTGAGTTTTGATGGTTATTAGTTGTCACTAATTTAGGAAATATTATGGCATAAATAATATTTTAGTCACTTTTGTGGGATGTATTTTATAGGTGTAAGTGTTTGGAATCTAGTACTGAAAGGGTTGTGTTGGATTATGGTTAATATCTATTCTATTTATTTATGTCATCTAATTATCTGTATATTTACTATGCAGAGCGTATTGGCCTGGATCTGATCATCAAAAAATATCCTTCAAATTTTTTTTGAAGGATATCATGATAGAGAATTATTAAAAAAATGGTTGCTTTATTGTTTAAGCTGTTCAGCCTTGATATATACTTTGCCCTGATCATCTTTCCAGGAAGGGCCTTTTACATAGATCGAATCACCTACTTCATAACGTTTGTAGGTACTGCCGCTTTTCTGAAGGTTCACAATACTGATCGTTGCCACGTATTCTTTCCCGTCAGCATCCTGAATGGTGGCCATATAGCCGTCTTTTCCATTTTCAATTTTCGTGATCTTTCCTTTTGCTTCGATCGTCATATCTTTTTCCTGATCTCCTGACTGTGCGGATGGCTTTGCCGTACAACTGGTCATGTTGAATATTCCTAATGTTAAAATCGCTAATGCTAGTATTTTTTTCATTGTATGATAGCTTTTTGTTATTATTTTAAGTTTTTTACCTTGTTTTTATTATATTGTTTTCTTGTTCAAAGCCCATACCAAAGCAGGTTTCGAAGTAACATTAGTTGGTTTATATCTTAAATCCGGTAATCCGAAAATCTTGCATCTGTTTTAAAATATTTTTGTCTTTTGATTTAATTTATTTTTTAATACGGTGTCCCATAAGCATATACGATAATTATAAAGTTTCGGATTTATTTTAAATTTTCATTTTAAAGCCTTCGTGGGAAGCGGTGAATCCAAGCTTTTTATAAAACCTGAGTGCCTCAGTTCTTGTTTTATCCGACATCAGCTGTACGACATCAGCTCCGTTTTCTTTAGCCCGTTGAATCACCAGGTGAAACATTTTTTCACCCAAACCCTTTCCCCGCATCGACGAATGGATACGCACAGATTCGATTAATGCACGTTTACTTCCTTTGTGGTTGAGGTATTGAAGGTACGTGACCTGTAGGGTTCCCAAGATCTCATCATCCCGATTGACCAGAACCAGTAAATCCTGATAAGGGTTTTGTTCGATGCTTCTGAAGGCTGAGATATATTGTTCGTTCAGGGGATTCGAAACTTCTTCTCTGTTTTTTCCCAGTACATCATCAGCCAGCATTTCTATAACCGTCTTTAAATCGCCGAATGTTACTTTGCGTAAATTGAGCTCGTTATTTTTTTCTTCCATAGAGTAAGATTCTTTTAAATGCATAAATGGCAGGAAGCTTGGGGAAACTTGTAGCAATGAGGGCTTTAAACTCGTGGGTAAATTCTTTTTGCTGTTCTTCATCCAGCCTTTCCAGATAGGGGATTAAAGCGGAACCGGAAATAAAATTGAACAAAGTATCATGATCTTCCGCAATGATAGGATACACTTTTTGAAAAAGATTTAATTCTTCAATTCCATTCTCGAATAAGATCTGAGCATATTCATCTATTGTGAGCACTGCAGAAGGCCGGTTCCATCCCTGTAAATAGCTTTTAAAAGGTTCTTCCCCGGCAAGAGCCGTTAAGATCTTGTTCAGGGTGTTTCCCGGTTGGTAAGGCATCTGGATGGCGACCTGTCCGTTTGTTTTAAGTTTTGAGATCAGCTTGGGGAATAACTGAGGGTGATCATCAGACCACTGAAGGGCTGCATTGCTGAAAATAAGGTCCCAGGTTTCATCACTCGTGAGCATCTCTTCCGTGGTGGACATTCTGAAATGAAGCCGGTCATTTTCCAGGGTCTTGGATTTTTCAAGCATTTCCGGAGAGGAGTCGATTCCGATAAACTCGGCTTGGGGAAATTTTTCTGTGAGAATAGCCGTTTGTTCTCCCGTCCCACAACCTAAATCTATGGCCTTCATCGGCGTTTCCCCGGTAATGAGTTCCGCAAGGTCGAAAAAAGGTTTGAAACGTATATTTTTAAATTGATTGTAAATGTCAGGATTCCAAGGCATAACAAATGTTTTTAATTGATCACCTGAATTTAGTTATTCCTGATTAAATGGGAGGATAAATTTGATTAAAACTTTCTTAAATTAAAATGGAAACCGTTGATTATAGTATTTTTTAAAATAGAATTTTTATGTGTAGATTTTAAAGGTGGTGAAGAATGGCTTTAATTGCGATCTGTATTTTATACAAAAATGTGTTTTTCTATACATGTACCGGTGATTGAAACCTTGTAATTTAAAACCTGACCTTCAAAAAAGGATGTCTTTGTACTTACAAAACTTTAAATGATCTGAGTGCTTTCTTTAATACTGTTCATCACAAAAATACTTTTTGTCTGCCCGATCCCTTCAATCTCCGAAAGTTTATTCACAAAAAACTCATGAAACTCATCCATATTGGGAGCCAGGATCTTTAGCATAAAATCAAAATCACCACTGATGTTATAAAACTCAACAACTTCTTTTAATTTGCAGACCTCTTCGATGAATTTTGTAGCCATTTTTTTATTATGGGCATTCAAAGCGATCATACATATGACCATCATCCCTTTATTGACTTTTTTCCGGTCTAAAACAGTAGTGTATTCCTTAATAATTCCTGATTTTTCCATGCGCTTAATCCGTTCATGGGTGGGTGTCGGACTAAGATTGATGCGTGTGGAAATATCCCTTACACTTAGTTTGGCATCTTTTTGCAGCAAACGCAGGATAGAGAGGTCTTTTTCGTCGAGGGTATATTTTTCGGGTTGCATTTGTTCTGTTTTTTTATGGTAATATTATCTTAAAAGAACATTTGTCCTTTTATTTGTCTTGTATAAATATTTTGTTCCAAATTTAAAACTAAATTTTTACATACGTTCTAATAATTTTAATTTTGCAGGAAATTTGAATAGTATGGGAACAAAAAGAAATTTAATATTAATACTCGCATCGATCGGAACGTTCGTGGAGGCTTTGGATATTGCTATCATTAATCTTACCATTCCTGCTATTCAGAAACAGTTCAATATCGGAGCAGAAACTGTTCAGTGGCTTCAGACCTTGTATGTTTTATTTTTCGGAGGCTTTCTGATTATCGGAGGGAAACTGTCTGATCAGATCGGACGTAAAAAAATGTTCTTACTGGGAGCGTTAATTTTTATGCTGACATCATTGGGAGCAGGGCTTTCCACTCATTTCGAAATGCTGGCTATATTCAGGGCTTTACAGGGACTTGGAGCGGCATTTATCATGCCGTCAGCATTATCTATCGTTACTCATACTTTTACGGAAAATCAGGAAAGAAATAAAGCATTGGGTGTTTTCAGCTCTTTTGCTGCGATCGGATCTGGAAGCGGCTTGTCAATAGGAGGGATCATCAGTACTTACCTAAGCTGGCATTGGGTATTCCTGATCAATGTACCTATCCTTTTGCTGACGCTTATTTTTGCTTACCAATATCTTCCGGCAGATGAAAAATCAGAAGGTACACAGAAAACAGATGCCGTTTCAGGAATATTGCTGGTTTTAGGCCTTTTAAGCCTTACGTATGGAACACACGAGCTTATTCTGATTATGGAACAGCCTTTTTTAGTCATCGGATCAATTGTGGTTGCGGTTATACTTTTAGGTTCTGTAATCTACCGTCTCAGAACCATCAAACAGCCTTTGATTGATCTTAAATTATTCCAACACAGATCACTCATGGCTTCCAATATTGCCTTTTTTACACTGGGTGCATTTTTCATTGGATTTTTATTCCTGATCTCTTTGATGCTTCAGAAAGATATGGAATACAGTGCCGCCTCCGCAGGATTGATGTTGGTTCCTTTCAGCGTTATGTCTGCGTTAGTGGCTAAATTTGTATTACCTGCGATTTCCAAAAAGCTGAATCCTGCACAAATGGGAATTTTCGGATGGTCTTTTATGCTGGCAGGAGCTTTATCTCTGTTGGGAGCTATTTATTGGGGACATCCATTAATGATTGTATTATTAGGTGCCGCATGCATATCCGGAATAGGAATGACCTTTTGCTTTACAAGTTTATCCATTCTGGGAATCCGGGATGTGGATGCATCGCATTATGGGATTGCTTCAAGCTTAACGAGCACCAATTATTTTCTGGGAGCAGGAATCGGTCTCTCATTTATGACTTTGATGGGGCAGTTGTTCCCGTCAGATCTGGCAGTTGGCAGTTTAAGTATCATTATTTTATCAGCTTATGCAGTAGGTGCACTTGGAATTCTGGTATATTTGATCATCAGGGAACATAAAGTGAAAAGAGAGCAGGTTGCCGTTTTATAAGAAGTGTTTGTACAGATAATAATTATTAAAAAAGAGAAATCATGATAAAGAGACTAACCGTATTTTGTGGATCAAGTTTTGGAAACGAATCGGTTTATGAAGAACAAGCTTATGCGCTTGGAAAGAAGCTTGCGGAAGAGCAGATAGGTTTGGTATATGGCGGTGCGATCAGCGGATTGATGGGAACAGTGGCCAACGGGGTTATGGAAAACAAAGGGGAAGCAATAGGGATACTTCCTCATTTTCTGCAGGGGAAAGAAATTGCCCACCTGGGATTAAGTGAACTCATTCTGGTAGAAACGATGCACGAACGTAAAACGAAAATGAACGAATTATCCGATGGGGTTATTGCTCTGCCGGGCGGTTATGGAACACTGGAAGAACTTTTTGAAATGATGACCTGGGCACAGCTTGGGCTGCATCAAAAGCCAATTGCTGTTTTGAATGTCAATGGATTCTATAATGACCTGTTACAGATGGCTCAGAACATGGTTGATAAAGGTTTTTTAAAAGAAACCAATCAAAAGATGCTGATTGTAGATGACAATATTGATACCCTTTTAATGAAAATGAAGAATTACAAGGCTCCAAATGTTGAAAAATGGATCTCTAAGGATGAGGTGTGATCATAAGTTTTTGATAAAATCACTTGGCCTGTATTGCATGACCGACTGAAAACTGTTGGTGTAGGCTTGCAGGCTTTTATATCCGACCTGAAAAGCGATTTCAGAAATGGTCCATTCATTGGCACTTAGTAATTCCATGCTTTTGATGATGCGAAGCACCTGCTGATACTTGATCAGCGTAAGTCCTGTTTCTTTTTTAAAAATTCTTTCCAGGGACCTGAGTGACAATGAAGCAATATCGCTCAGATCTTCCATTTTAAGATCTTCTGTATAATGGGTATTCAGGTAATTGATCGCCTGCGTTAATCTTTTATCCTGAGGAAGGCTGATGTGAAGCTGAATAGAATCGGCCACAAAGTTACGAAGCTCGTTATACAATGCTTTTAGGAAAATATTTTCATCGTTATTTTCGGTAGTATTCATCGACCATTTTTCAGCGTACCTGATCATTTCTCTCAATACAGCTGGTACTGAAAATACATGAACCTGATGGTAAAAAGGATCTTCTGTATCAACATCAAAAAACATAATCATCAGCCGGATACTTTCAGAATGAGAATTGGTTTTATGTAAAGCCTTCGGTGGAATCCAGGCCGCATGGTTTTGGGGTAAAAGATACATTTTCCCTTCTACTGTAAGATATTGAAACCCGCTTTCAACATACACAAGCTGTCCTTTTTTCTCATGAGTATGAAGAACATCATCATGCCGCCAGTTATCTTCAAACCAAACAAAATACGGGTTGCTGACATCATCGACATTCAATAGAGGTTTGTAAGACGCCATGTCGTTTTAGATTAATATTATGGCAAATGTATGCAAAATAACATGATTAATTTTGTTGTAACAATTTTGATCCTCATTATGAAAAACGAAACAAGAAAAGAAGCATCATATATCCTATTACTAATCAATGTTTTGGTGGTTATTCTGGTATCCAGTAACCTGCGTTCACCTATTACTTCAGTAGGACCGGTACTGAACCAGATCAGCCGGTCTTTACACCTGGATAATTTTCAAAGCAGCCTGCTTACTTCCATACCTTTGCTGATGTTTGCAAGTTGTTCTGTACTCGTAAGCCGGTTTTCCCACCGGTTCAGTATCAACAGGTTTTTATTGTACGCATTGGTTATTCTGAGTTTTGGATTATTCCTAAGGGTTTTCGGATCGGTTTGGACTCTATTTACAGGATCCGTATTTATCGGTTTAGGAATCTGTGTAGGGAATGTAATTACACCCGGTTATATAAAAAATAATTTTCCCAAACAGATCGGGTTAATGACCGGTATTTTTGCAGTGGCAATGAATCTTACTGCGGCTTTGGCTTCAGGATACAGCGTGAGCCTTGGAGAATGGACAGGGTATGGATGGCGTGGTTCCCTTGGAATATGGCTGGTGATCGCCCTTTTGGCTTTATTGGTCGTTATTTTGGAGTTATTGTTAAATAAAAACAGCGTACGACAGGCTAACAGCTCAATGGCAAAGTCTGATTTTAATATGTTCAAATCGGCTCAGGCCTGGAATATCAGTATTTTTATGGGATTACAGTCTTTGGTATACTATTCTTTAATTTCCTGGTTGCCCGCTGTTCTTAATGACTATGGAATGAATGGAAATGCTCCGGGCTGGATATTGTTCGTCATTCAGATTTCCATGATTCCCATTACTTTTGTGGGACCGATCATTGCCAATAAGATGAAAGATCAGCGAATCATGATCATTTTCCTTTGTATCCTTATGTTTGCAAGTATTGTCATGTTTGCCTTACTGAAATCACAATGGATCTATGCGACCGCAATTTTATTGGGGCTATCGAATGGGTTATCATTTAGCTTATCGATCTTATTTTTCTCTTTACGGACAAAATCAAGCGCCAATGCCATTAAAATTTCAGGAATGGCCCAGTCTGTAGGCTACCTGATTGCTGCATTCGGGCCTGCTGTTTTTGGAAAGCTGCACGATTGGGATCCGTCGTGGAAATACTCATTTGCTTTCCTTGGAACTTCAGTCATTCTGATGTTCTTCTTCGGAATGAGGGCGGCACAGCGGAAATTTGTTGAAGGTTGAGAATTGTGAGTTGATGGTTTTGTTGTTACTGGACATACTGCAATCTTGTTATCCGGCAACCCGGATCAAAAATTCTTATAAATCCATTCTTTGGTAGGGTTAAGCCAAATATCTAAAGCTTTAAATAAAAAGCCATGCTTCATTCCAGTGTTAAGTTCTATTTCTTTAAATGCCGCTAATTTTGAGTTTTGATATCTTTTCTCGGAAGATAAAGGGACATGGCCCTCATCAGATTTTTCCGTGATGGAAAGTATTTTACCGTATAGTTTGAAACCGGAAATTTTATTTAACGAATCATCCTTGAAGCTCGAGCCGATAATTACAAATTTAAGGTCCGGATTTTTAGCATAATAAGAAACATATTGTGCAATATAGCCGCCTTGCGATGTTCCGACTATGCTGATGTTACGGGAAGAAACTCCTTTTCCCTGCAGGCTGTCAATCTGAGCAATGACCTTTCGGGCATAGACTTCAGGATCGGTCTGATCAGCTCTTTTTTCTGAGATCACTACAGTGTTTTTGCTTTTCAGCTTATTCAGGATCGGTGTATATTCAGCAATACCGTATTGCGGATGTTTTTCGGTCAATGAATGCCCCTCAAGAAACTTGTTATGGAGAAAGAAAATATATTGTTTTTGTTGAGCTTTTAAAAAATTTGATGTGAGAAGAAAAGCAAAAAGAATGGCTATGACTGTTTTCATGGGGTACACTGCATTAAAAGGATAAAGATAAATATAGTTTTTGATATTGTAGTATTTTTTACCGTAAATACAACCTTAGAGAGAATCGAACCTTGGATCTTTCAAGATACAGTGGTTAAATTTTACTACCCCTTGCCAATCATTATATGGCGGGTGAATAAAGTAAAATGAAACTTGTTACGTCTTTAGATACAACAGGTTTTTAAACTCAACATCATGGATGCAAATATACAAGAGGGTATTATACTGATTCCGGATTTCAATGGATTTACCGAATTTGTATTGAATACGAAATTATACACGGGAGAGTATATTGTAAGACAATTATTATCCATTCTGATCGATGTTAATAACAGGTATTTTGAAATTTCTGAAATTGAAGGGGATGCCATTTTATTTTTCAGATATGATAAAAACCCATCTTTTAAAAAAATCTCCAATATGCTTCGGAATATGCAGAATGCATTTAGCAGAAAAGTAGCTGAGCTCAATGAAGCATTAAGCATTTCCATCGATCTATCGTTAAAATTTATTGTTCATTACGGAAAGTTTTCCCAATATAAAATTGGAAATTTTAGAAAGTTATATGGAGCACCTGTGGTGGAAGCTCATAAGCTGTTGAAAAATGATTTTGCAAAGCAACCTTCTTATGCCTTATTCAGCAATTCTTTCCTTGAAAGTACAGAGAGCAGCAGTAATTTTTATACTGACGAGGAACAAAACCTGCCTGATGTTGGAGTGATCCATTATTTTGAAGGAATAGAACAGCATATTTAATTTTTTCCTTGTAAATGCTATAGGTGTGCCCGGACTAGTCTGGGCATTTTTTACGATGTGTTCTGGCGCATCGGTATTTTAAAATTGTTATGAAATAATAAACTAATTATTAAAAAGTTATATGCGAATTAAATTATTGTTAAATATCTATAAATTTTATATTATGTGTATTAAAAAATGTTAAATTAGCGCGATTTTTATAATGTGAATTGCTAGTAACTTTAAATTAAAAAATAAGTGAAAAAACTCTACTTCAGTGTACTTTCTATGTGCATTATTTCCGGGCTATCAGCTCAGGAAGTGGTTTGGCAAAAAGATATCAAATCTTCTACCCAGGATTTCCTGAGCCAGGTAACCACAACAATCGATCAGCAGTATCTGATAACAGGAAGTGCCATACAGCCAGGAAGTCAAAAGAAAGATGCAGGAAGCAATACCCAGCAAAATAATGGTTACGACTTTCATTTGGTAAAACTCAACCAACAGGGAGATCAGGTTTGGGAAAAATATTTCTCAGGAAACAATCATGATTATTTGTCTTCTACCGTAGCTACCCAGGAGGGAGGCTTTTTGGTTTCGGGAACCTCATATTCCGGAAAGGGAATAGATAAAAAAGATGATTCCAAAGGAGGATCAGATATCTGGCTCATCAGGATTAATGAATTTGGTGATGAATTGTGGCAGAAAACTTTGGGAACAAGTGCTGATGAAGAAGCCAGATCGGTTATTCAAACCACAGATTTAGGATTTGTTGTAGCCGGAAATGTTCAGAATGCATCCAAAGGTTACGGTTCAAAAGATATCCTCATTATCAGACTCGATAAAAACGGAAAAGAACTTTCACAGCTTATTTTAGGAGGAAGGGGATTAGACGAAGTGGAGAAGATGATCCCCACAAGAGACGGAGGAGCACTGCTGGGAATCTATTCAAGAAGTTCCGAGTTTCGTGTTTCTGATTCCGGGAATCAAAACTCAGTCACAGGAACCTCAGGTTCCGTATCCCGTTATGCAAAAACCACTGAAAACTTTGGCGAAGGAGATTATTGGATCGTAAAATTAAACAAAGAAGGAAAAGTAGAGTGGGAAAAGAACCTGGGAGGAAAAGGAGATGATCATCTAAGAACACTGGCTTTAACCTCAAACGGTTATCTCATCGGAGGAGAATCCAGAAGTGAGAGATCCGGAAATAAAACAGTAGGAATAGAAGAAGGAACAGATTTGTGGCTGGTTTCTTTAAATGAAAGAGGAGATGAACAGTGGCAGAAATCCTACAACTTCAAAAACAGGGATGTTTTGATGGGTATGACTGCCCTAAATCAGCTATCAACTGACAACTCTCAACCCTCAACTAAAGGAATATTGTTGGGTGGCTATACTCAGGCAGAAGGAAGAATAGAAACAGATGATGAAACATTCTGGATGCTGTATCTGGACCCTAATGGAAATGAACAGTGGAGAAAGCATGTGAAGGGAGAATCCAGAAAAAGAGAGGAGAGATTATCGGATATTAAGCTGAACAGGGATGGTTCTATCATTTTAGCAGGAACCAGTGCAGAGGAACTAGGGAAGGAGAACTGGAAGATTGTGAAGCTGGGAGATAAACAACTGGATCAATTAATTGAAAAACAGGATATCAAAATCTATCCGAATCCGGTATCAGAATATGCTTATGTAGAAATAGGCTTTGATTTCAGGGAAGCGGATATTACTTTGTATGATATGGGAGGAAGACAGCTTCAGAATCTAAAAACGAAGAATAAGGTGACTAAGATTAATACACAGCCGTTGATACAAGGTGCTTACCTGGTGGTGATTAAAACTGATACGAATAAAACGGCTAATGCTAAGCTGATTAAAAAATAAACTGATATTTCATGAGAAAAAATACTTCAGCCGTTATACTTTTAGCGGCGTTATGGGGAAATATGCTTATTGCCCAGGTTTCACCATCGACACCAAGAAGTTTTGTTGGAAACATTAACGAAATGTTTGCTCCGGCACCGACAGCAAACAATCTGATGAAGTTTGAGGAAGTACCGGTGAGCTATTATACAGGAATCCCTGATATTAGTATCCCATTGGTGAGCATTCCAACAAACAGTCCAAATGTTAAGGTGAATCTTCAACTTAAATACCATCCACTAAATGCAAAACCTGAAGACAGAGCAGGGGAAACAGGTTTAGGGTGGAGTCTTATAGCTGGGGGTACAATATCAAGAACTGTAAGAGGAGGGAATCCGGATGAAAAAGATAGGAGTGTCTTATTTTCCACTCCCCCAAAGACGAAATATGGAATCTATAATGGAGTTTACAATTCCACTGCAAAAATGATAAAGGATCAGTCTCTTAATCTGGATGAATATCGGTTTGAAGCAGCTATGGGAAGATTCGATACAGAATATGATCTTTATCAGTACAACTTTTCAGGACAATCAGGGAGATTTTATGTGATTAAGGATGACGCGGGAAATTACCAGGTTGAAAAGCTAGATAAAAATAATCTTCAGATCATCACAAGTAAAGATGCACAAGGAATCATTAATTCATTTACAATAGTAGATGATAAAGGAATCAGATATACTTTTGATTCAATGGAAAAATCTCAAAGATCTATCACCGCAGTGAAAATTGGTCTTACTGAAGGTATTGGAGATATTAGCCCTAATGTTGATGTAGGAGATTACTGGACTTCTTTTCACTTGGCTAAAATACAAGACCAGAATAGTCAGATTTTGGTATCTTTTAATTATTCACTTACTTCACAAGTGAAATTTGAAGAAGCCCCTACAACAACAAAGAGACTTGCAAAAAATATATACTATTATAATAATTCCCAGACAGAAACAGGAACTCAACAAAGTCCAGACCCAAGTATGCCCGGGGCTATTGAAACTCAAATTGTTTATAGTGATAACCAGACAAAACTTCTTACTAGTATTGACGTTAGAGGTAGAGGGACAGTAATTCTGACCTATGAAAAAGGAAGGCAAGATTCTAATTATACTCAGCCTTCGGAACTTTACAAACTAAAATCGGTACAAAGTAATTATCTTGGTCAGAGTATAACACAGTTCACAGAAAAATATGTTTTTGATTATGGATATACAAATACATATTATCAAACTCCTTCCGGTCAACAGAAAAATCTAAAAAAATTGATGTTGACAAAAGTTACCAAAACACCGAATACACAAGATGTTCAGAACCAAGAATATGTATTAACTTATAATGCAACTAGTGGAATTCTTGAAAAAGATAAATGGGGTTATTACAAAGGTAATCTTGGAGGATTCAAAACAGATGTTCTTAATTCAATAACTTATCCAACAAAAGGAAAGAGTGTTTTTGATTTTGGTCCTAATGACTATAGTAATTATTATAGTGGAACAGGAAATGATCCAGTGACAGGACATTGGACAACAAATATCAATACTTGGAGCATTAATTTTGGGCAATTAAATAATAATTTTAAGCAACAATTTTTTACTGTTGTGACACCGCAGGATGTTAATTTGCATCATATGTTGGGCTCTTTAATTAATTTCAACTGGAATTTTAAGATATTTAAGAAAAATGCAGACGGTACTTTCCCATCTTTACCTATATATCAAATAAGTCCGGGAAACCAAACCTGTAATAAACCTCAACCTCCTGCCTGTTCTATATCATGGATAGGAAATGAAGGAGAGATCGTATCAGATATGTATGCCACTATACATTTGGAAGCCGGCGAATATTGGGCATCTTTGGGTGGGTCTTATTTTCCTTCCAACATTACTGATACTGGAGATACATTTGAAGCTACTACGAAAGAGCAGGTATTTGTTAACGAAAAGATTCGTTATGGAGGTGGTCTAAGGATTAATAATATAATTTATTATGCTAATCCTTCTTCAACTGTTCCTTCTAAGATGTTCAACTATGATTATAAGAATATTAGTGATTCTACTCTAAGTAGTGGGACATTGGTATATCCTGAACCAGTAATGAATTTTACTGATTCTTATGCATATAAGAACAAAACGAACCCCAGTATTATATATAGTGCTGATTTTGACGTTACTACGGATTATAATATTATTCCTACTGAAAAAACACAAGGGTCAGACGTTGGATATCAGTATGTTACTGTTAAACAGCTTGATAAAAATGGAAATAGTAAAGGAAAGACGGTGTATACATTCCGCTCACCATTAGATTATCCTAATGAAGGAGGGCTTGTCCCGATTATGCCAGTAGTACCGATTCCTAATCTGGATTATAAA
The DNA here is from genome assembly GCF_013184525.1 of Chryseobacterium sp. LAM-KRS1. Taxonomy (GTDB): domain Bacteria; phylum Bacteroidota; class Bacteroidia; order Flavobacteriales; family Weeksellaceae; genus Chryseobacterium; species Chryseobacterium proteolyticum. Next base: position 602,292 of record NZ_JAAOIZ010000002.1, on the reverse strand, counting down.
AGAGGTCAGCCTTTGTCAGAGAAGGTTTATAATGAATTAGGACAGATTCTTTCAGAAGCCAATAATGAGTATGTGACAACCGAGTTTCAAAAAAATGATGGCATCAAAATTATAGGCAACTATGATAAAAATATGGTTGCTGAATACTTCTCTTATGATAATTATCAAGCCTTGGCCAACCACTATCCTGGAATTATTTTGACAACACCCTATAAAAGTTTTGAAAAGTTTGGAATTACATTAGCTTCCAAAAAGAAAGAAACTTCTTATTTTTATAAAAACGGAGTACAAAGCTCTGTAATGACTACCACAGACTATATTTATAATTCTGAAGATTATCCATTATCTGTTACTAAAAGCATAACTGGTGGAGATACATACGTTAGCTCTTATAAATATGCTAAAGAAAAAAGTAATCAAAGATTGATTACTGCCAATATGCTTGGTATTCCTTTAGAAACCGAAACCAAAAAAAATGGGCAGACAAAAGAGAAAACTGAAACACTATATGCAGATCTTTCAAATCTTTTTCCAAGTTCAATCGAATCTTATAACCTTCAAAGTGGTACGTCAACTACAGAATTAACCTATGAGAAATATGATTCATTTGGAAATCTTCAGCAATACAGAACTAAAGATGGTATTCCAGTGTCTATTATCTGGGGATATAATGGTACCCAACCCATTGCTAAGATAGAAGGGATAACCTATGATCAGGTTGGTCAGATTGCTGGTTCGCAGCTTACCGCATTTATTTCAGCCTCCAATACAGATGCTTCAGCTTTACCTGGAGATGCTGAAACAGCATTATTATCTGCAATGGAAACTTTCAGAGCAGCGGTTGGTGTTCAAAGTAGTGGGATTACCACCTATACTTATGACGCTTTGGTAGGTGTAAGGAGTATTACATCTCCTTTAGGAGTAAGAGAACTTTATTATTATGATTCTGCCAATAGACTTAAGGAAATTAAACAGGTTCAGACAGATACATCTGGAGTAACTTCTCTTAAGATGGTAAAAGAATTCAAATACAACTATAAAAACTAATGATTGTGAGAAAAATAATAATATTAGGTGTTCTATTGTTATCTGGTGTAAACATCATACATGCGCAAACTGATACGGTAAATTATGTACAGACCAAAACTTACCTTGATTACCCGGTGGGGCAAACTGCAAAAATGGCTGTAGAAGTACAGTATTTTGACGGATTGGGAAGAGCTAAACAAACCGTTAAGGTAAAAGCTACTCCTTTAGGAAAAGATGTTGTATCCCATGTAGAATATGATGCTTTTGGAAGGCAGGCCAACGAATACCTTTCGGTTCCTCAAACTACTACTCAAAATGGGAATATATATGGGACTCCATTAAGTAACGCATCTAATCCCATGATCTATGGTACTGAGAAGATTTATGGAGAAAAGATACTTGAAAGTTCTCCCTTAGATAGAGTTCTTCAACAAAAGCAGCCTGGGACAGCCTGGAATACCAAACCCTCTACATTTGAATATGGAAGTAATTCAGCCACTGAGGTTAAAAAATATATGGTGACCAATACAAACTGGGTCAGCGGGGCAGCTGTTTCTACCATAACACTTTCTGGAAATTATGCAGCAGGGGTTTTGTATAAAACCGTTGTAACAGATGAAGATGGTAATGCTACGACCGAGTACAAGAATATTCAGGGGCAGCTTATTTTGGCTAGAAAAGCAGTAAATGCTTCATTAAATGCAGATACTTACTATGTGTATAATCAATTTGATCAATTGGTTCTTGTTGTTCCACCAAATGCTGTAGTAGCTTCTACTATTGCTTCTGTATTGGATACGCTTTGTTATCAGTACCAATATGATGGAAGGAATCGGCTTGTAGCTAAGAAACTTCCCGGAAAAGGTTGGGAATATATGGTATATGATAAACAGGACCGATTGGTAATGACTCAGGACGCAAATATGGGAGCGAGTAAACAATGGCTGTTTAGTAAATATGATGAATTGGGAAGAGTAGTTTATACAGGTATTTATACCAGTACAGCTGCTTATGGGCTGGCAGGAAGATTAGCCGAGCAAACAAATGTGGAGGCAAAAGGAAGTAATAATGAACTTAGAGGAAGTTCTACTATTCCCGATAGTGGAGCTGATGCGCTTAATTATTCCAATACTGCTTATCCTACTTCTTCTATAAAAATCATGATGATCAATTATTATGATGCTTTCCCGCGGGATTTATGGTTTCCCAATGATCTTCCTGATGTAATATTGAACCAGAAAGTTATTCTTAACACTCAGAATGGTTTTGCTAAGGGATTGTTATTAGCTTCCTATATCAGAAATATTGAAAATGAAGCTTGGACAAGAGACTTTATGCTATATGATACGAAAGGACGTCTTATCTCAACGCGTTCGGTCAATCATTTAGGCGGATATACAAAAACAGAATCTGAACTGAATTTTGCAGGTTTACCAAATCAAACTATAACTAAACATAAAAGATTGACAACTGATAATGAAAGGATGATTACCGAAACATTCATGTATGATGATCAAAACCGATTAAAGATTCATAAACATAAAATTGATAATGGAACTGAGGAAATTTTAGTCCAGAATGATTACAATGAGCTTTCTCAGCTAAGAAATAAAAAAGTGGGTGGAACAAGTATAGCTTCACCTCTTCAAAGTATTGATTATACTTATAATATCCAAGGTTGGATAACTAAAATTAATGATCCCTCCAATTTGAACGGAAAACTATTTGGTTATGAAATCCGATATAATAATCCTATTTATTCAAGCACTTCTGCAGGTAAGTTTAACGGTAATATTGCGGAAATAGATTGGAGGGCATCCAATGATGGAATATTAAAAAGGTACAACTATCAATATGATGGTTTGAATAGATTGAAAAATGGAATCTATTCGGAGCCAAATGCAACTGTTCCTCAAAATAATTACTATAATGAAACATTGGATTATGATCTAAATGGAAATATTTTAAGTCTTCAAAGAAACAGATTTTTACAAAATGTTGGTGTACAGTTAATAGATAACCTTGGCTACGCTTATACAGGAAATAGGCTTAATACAGTCATCGATTCATCTGGAAATTATACAGGTTATCCCGATACCTCAGGTGCTATTATTGGCTATGATAATAACGGTAATATGACAGACCAGATAGATAAAGGTATTTTGAAAATAGATTATAATTATCTCAATCTTCCAGTTTATATTAAATTTGATCAATTCGTTGTAAGAGAAGATCCTTTTGGTTTTGGATCAACAACCGTATATAAAAATACCAATTATTTATATAGGGCAGATGGTGTAAAACTTAAAAAAGTTCATAATTATTTCTCTGGACGTACACAATTAGATTCATCCACGACAACAGAATATCTGGATGGATTTCAATATACTGCCTCAATGGGAGGGATATCTTTAGGGGTAATAGAGCTACAGTTTATACCTACTTCAGAAGGATATTATGATTTTGTGAAAAATAAGTATATTTATCAATATAAAGATCAGGTTGGAAATATAAGGTTAGCATATTATAAAGGCGATTCGGGAGCTGCTCAAATAGACAGAACTACAAATTACTATCCCTTTGGTTTAGAATTTGGCGGAGATCTAAATATCTCATCATCATTATCTCCTAATTATATTTATACTACCCAGGGACAGGAAAAGCAGTTAGAAACAGGGTGGTCTTCTTTTAAATGGAGAAACTACGATCCATCAATGGGAAGATTTTTCAATATTGATCCTTTAAGTGAAAAGTATGCTTACCAATCTCATTATAATTTCTCTGAAAATAGAGTTGTTGATGGTAGAGAATTGGAGGGGTTGGAATGGGCTAATGTTAAAAATGATAAGGGGGTAACTACAAGCCGGCAACTTACAGTTTCTATTACCAATAGTAGCACTAAACTTAATGATAAGCAATTTAATAAGTTAGTAGAATCTATTAAAAACGATTTCTCAAAAACTTATGGTGCAGATGGTGCAAAAGCAAGTTTAGTGGTGTCAGACAAAGCAACAATTAAAGCTAATGTAGTTGATCAAAAAGGGACTATTATAACAGATGCTGATGGAAATGAAGTTGGGACTGCTTTTAAAGGTGGAGTTACCGATGTATTAGGAGAATCACAAAAGAATGGTTTTACTATTACAGCTTCTAATGATGGTGAAAAAAGAGCAACAAGTGATATAACAAGGTCTTTTAATCATGAGGCTGGCCATACTGCAGGATTGGATCACCCTTGGAAAAATAGGGATAAAGTATCGGACATTAATCAAAACTCTAAGGACGTTACACCTAAAACAATTAAATCTAATCTTTTAAATTCTGGTGAGAATCCAGACCCAAATTATCAACAAAGTGCAGGAAGTAGTTTAACTCCAGGACAGTTTAAAAAAATGGATGAAGTAATACAATCTCAACAACCAAATAATTAATTATGAAAAATACTATATGTTGTCTTCTGATTTTATGTTTTTTAAGTGGATGCAAAAGTTTTACAAAACAGGATCTACAAAGTAGTTGCGGAAATACTTTCGAAGTTCAGTATATTGAAAATGGGAAATATAAACTTTCTAAACAAGAGAGGGCAAAAGACTATTTAACTATTTATTTTTTGGAAGAGTTTAATGATCAAATAAAAATTAGCATTAATCAAAAGGAGGTTTTTAATAAAAAAGTTATTACAGATACTACAAAATTTGACACTTATTCTGCAGCTTTCACATATAAGATATCTTCTACGGACACTAATTATGTCATAAAGGGATACTCAGAACGTAATAAAACGTGCTTTGAAGTGCCGATTAATACAAAATATAGGATAATATATCTTTATTATCATAATGAAAAATGGATTGTAAGATTTTCTAATGGATTGATAGTTAATTGAACATTACTCTTGCTAGCTCGTCTCGCTTGTGCCGTTAGATAATAATAACCCCTGCTACGTAAAGTCTCCTAACTTTGTGCAGATAAAATAAAAACCCTGCAAATGCGAGGTTTTTATTTTTTCGGAAAAATTTTTGATTTATAGCGAAGCTACATTTTTATTAAAGAAATCCTTAAACTTTTTAGTAATAAGCATTTTATCTACCATTGTAAAAATCATGGGCTTATCCTCTTCATCAAGTTGATTAATCAGATGCAGCTTCTCAAATTCCGGTTTATCCTCTATGGTTACTTTCAGGAATAATATTTTCATATTACAGGATCTGATCTGTGGTCAGATTAAAAAGCTTTGAAAACTTCAGGAAAACAAAGTGCAACTGAAAGAAAATTGCCAGAATGAATAAAAGAAATAATTTTTTAATTTTAACAATTACATTGTTTTGTATTGTTGTGATTTTAGGATCTTGTAATACTAAATTAAAAGGTACTTCATTTGGAGAAAGTAGTAAAGAAAATGATACAATCTCATATAAAGAGTTAATGACTTCAATGGATAATGCCATAACCTTCAATGAAAATAAGTTAAATGAATATGAAATAGCTAATTTAAAAGATTATCTAAGGAACTTTTTGAAGAATGATTATAAAGAGTTAAAGAAAGAATCAACTTACACATCAAGAGATAATATCAAAGAATTTTTCATATTAGAATATGAAGAAGGAGAGGTGGTTCTTTTAAATTTTCATTATGTTTTTATCGAAGGTAGTAAGGCAAAACACTTTTTTATTAATAATAATGGTCTGGTAAAAACAAAAGCAATTTCTAAGGATGATCTGAATTATCTTAATGTTGTACCAATAAAAAGTAAAAACCTAAAAAAGGTGATATTATTGTCAGAAGTTAAAAATAAAAAATTAAGAACAAGCTTAGGAAATAGTGATAATATTTTGAATAATATTTTAAATTAAAGATCTAAATTAATTCAGAAAACAATTCTTAGATTTTTGTTTTCAATTCATCTTATACTATTTTATATTTCTTTAAAATAGCTATATTCATTAACAATCTCCAATAAAAGGAGAAGGAAAAGAAGGTCAGGATTTTGTTAAAGTAAATAAAAACAACTCTTCTGCCGGAACAATTATTAGTGATTTATCAAAAAATAGAAGTAAAGAATTTGGATTTAGTGAATCTGATCTTCGTATTGCAGTGACTACTAACAGAAAAGATGCATTGGACGTATTTCAGTTTTCTGCTCTTCATAGTACAAACGAGTGGTCAATTGCCAGTAATACTATTAATGGAAAAAATGAATATGCATTAGGAACCCAGCTAAATCCTACATTGTCACCTAATTATTTAAGTTTTGATAAGTTAGGATATTCTTCGAGTACGTTAAATTGGGATATGCATTCACATGGAAGCAAATGGGGAACGAATGGACCATCATCTGGTGATTTAGAACATGCCTTATCTAAGAAAGTTATAAGGTTTTTGTTTAGAACTAATGGCAATGAAATGGGTAAAGTCTATCCTTATGGAAAACCCTTTGATAACAGTTCATTATTTAAACAAAGAAATTTTGGAGATATGAATAATAAATTTTCAAATAATAGTGACTTTAAATAAAATGAAAACAGTTTATTTTATATTAATTCTAATATGTACAGGAATTAATGCACAGAATAAAGATGCAAGCGATTTTTTTAAAAGCCGTTCTGTGTATAGAAAAGTAAATAATGTATTGACATTTACTAATAAATCTAGTACAATTGTTTTAAATGATTATGAGAAATCTACTATTTATGCTTTGGTAACACCGATTCATGAAAGATATTTCACTGTCAGTTTAAAGAATCAATTACCAAGCTCTAGCATAGATCAAAAGCAATATAAATGCTTTAAAGTTACGGATAACAAGTTTATCGTATTTTCTGATAGATCTGATGAAAATTTTGGAAAAACAGAACAATACAAAAATAATTTTGAAATTAATTCGAAAGAGGAAACTCCTTGTAATGACTTATTTAAGCAATTAAAAAATAATAAGCAATCTGGTATTCCTGTGAATGTCTTTGCGTACTCAATTTTTGAAGAAACATTTGTTTATCTGGAAGATCTGGCAACCTTTGATGCTCTTCAATACTTAGAAATTGAATATGATCTGCATAAGCAATCGAAATAGCTGGCTAAGCTTATATTTATAGAAAGAATTTTGAGAATGGATCATTTTTTAAGAGATATGAATAATAAAAGATTTTCAGATAATTATGTTAACTTCAAATAGAATGAAACCATTTATACTACTTTTATTACTAGTAGGTGTAAAATTAAATGCACAAGATAAGAATGCAAGCGATTTTTTTAAAAGCCATTCCTTATATCGAAAAGTAAATAATGTATTAGCGTTCATTAATAAATCTAATACAATTGTTTTAAATGATTATGAAAAATCTACTATTTATGCTTTGGTAACACCGATTCATGATGGATCTTTTACTGTCAGTTTAAAGAATCAATTACCAAGCTCTAGCATAGATCAGAAGCAATGTAAATGCTTTAAAGTTACCGATAACAGATTTATCGTATTTTTTGATAGATCTGATGAAAATTTTGGAAAAACAGAACAGTACAAAAATAATTTTGGGATTAATGCAAAAGAGGCAACTTCTTGTAATGACTTATTTAAGCAATTGAAAAATAATAAACAGCCTGCAATACCTGTGAATGTTTTTGCATACTCAATTTTTGAAGAAAAATTTGTCTATCTGGAAGATTTGGCAACCTTTGATGCGCTTCAATACTTAGAAATTGAGTATGACCTGAATAAGCAATCGAAATAGCTAAAAAAGAAAATCCACTATAGATATTGAAATAAGGTATATTTGGTTTTAATAAATATCAATCCAGGAAAGCAATTCCTGGATTTTTGCTTTTATATTTCTTTACAATACCAATTTCAAATAATTTTATATAAAAAGAAAACCTCCCTTTCGGGAGGTCAAAAAACACAAATGATGAAAAAAAAATTATCTACTTTAGAGTGAATTTCACTTTAGTTTTAATGGCATCTGAAGAATTTCCAATCAAGGCTTCAAAATCTCCCGGTTCAGCTATCCAGTCATGTTTATCGGCATCGAAATAGCTTAGTGCTGTTTTGTCAATGCTAATGCTTACTTCTTTCTGCTCTCCAGGATTTAAAAATACTTTTTCAAAACCTTTGAGCTCTTTTGCCGGACGGGGAACAGAGGATTTAAGGTCACTGATGTACAATTGAATGACCTCAGCACCTGCTTTCTTCCCTGTATTTTTTACCGGTACGGTAAATGTAATTTTATCATCCTGGGATATCGTTGTTTTATCTGCTTTAGCTTTTCCAAATTCGAAAGTCGTGTAGCTTAGTCCGTGTCCGAAGCTGAATAAAGGTTTGATGTTTTTTGTATCATGCCAACGGTATCCTACAAAAATTCCTTCGTTGTAGGTAATATTGATTGGGTTCTTTTGATCTTTTCCTTTTCCTGCTGCCAACTGGTCTTTCTGACCGGGATATTCCCCTAATTGGTGCGCGGAATTGTCTTCCAGTTTCACCGGGAAGGTAAATGGCAATTTTCCTGAAGGGTTTGCGTCGCCTGCTAGGATAGAAGCAATCGAATTTCCTGCTTCAGAACCCAGATACCAGGATTGAACAATGGCAGGTACTTCTTTAATCCAAGGCATCGCTACTGCATTTCCGGAAACTAAAACAACAGCAAGATTTTTATTGGCTTTTGCCAACGCAGAGATCAGATGATCCTGGTTGTATGGAAGTCCATAGCTTTTACGGTCATTTCCTTCGCTGTCCTGGAAATCACTTTTATTTAATCCTCCAATGAAAATAACAACATCAGATTTTTTTGCCAGCTCTACAGCTTCATTGATTAGTTCGGTTTCAGAGCGGGTATCTTTCAGGTCCTGTCCGGATTTTACCCCGTTGTATTCTCCGCCGATATCTCCAACATATCCTCTTGCATACTGCACATCAACCTGCTTTCCGAATCTTTTTTTGATTCCGTCTAAGGGTAATGTTTCATATTTTACTTTTAATGATGAAGAACCACCACCAACAGTCATGATCTTAATCGCATTTTCACCGATCACTGCTATTTTTTTAGTTTTGGTGAGATCGATTGGTAATACGTTCCCCTGGTTTTTTAATAAAACAATTCCTTCTTCACCGATTTCCTTGGCTACAGCCTGATGTTCAGCGGAAGCAATATTTCCGAAAGGTTTGTTTCGGTTCATTGTTGTTTTATAAGCCAGGTTTAAAAGTCTGCTCACTTTGTCATCCAGTTCTTTAGTTCCTACTTTTCCGGATTTAATAAGGTCCAGATAAGGTTTTGCTAAATAATAGTTATCGTATGCATTTTTTGTTCCTGCCGATAAACCGTTGGTCCAGCTTCCGAATTCAAGATCCAGTCCGTTATGAATCGCCTGTTCGGTATTGTTTACCGCACCCCAATCTGAAACGACAACTCCTTTATACTTCCATTCTCCTTTCAGGATATCATTTAAAAGGTATTGGTTCTGGCTGGCATACTGGTTTTTATACATATCATAAGCGCCCATGATCGTCCATGAATCCCCTTCAGTTACTGCTGCTTTAAAAGCCGGTAAATAAATTTCATACAGGGCTCTGTCGTCTACGGTAACATTGCTGGTATGGCGGAACATTTCCTGGTTATTTAAGGCAAAATGTTTTACACTCGTTGCCACTCCGTTCGATTGGACCCCTTGGATATAAGGAACCACCATCTTGGAAGTCAGGTAAGGGTCTTCCCCCATATATTCAAAGTTTCTTCCGTTGAGTGGAGTTCTGTAAATATTAACTCCAGGTCCGAGAAGGATATCTTTTTTTCTGTATCGCGCTTCTTCTCCTAATGCTTTACCGTAGTTCCATGACATTTTTTTATTCCATGTAGCGGATAAAGCGGTTAATGCCGGATAAGCAATAATTGAATCATTGGTCCAGCCTGCCTGATTCCATTCATCCCACATTACTTCCGGACGTACCCCATGAGGTCCGTCTGTTGTCCAGAATTCAGGAATTCCCAATCTTGGAACACCTGGTGAACTGAATTTTGATTGTGCGTGAAGCATGGCTATTTTTTCCTCCAGTGTCATTCTGGAAAGAGCATCCTTAACACGTTGTTCAACCGGTTTCGATTCATCTAAATAGATCGGGAGGGTAGTATTCTGAGCCATTGAAGAAATTGAAATAAGAGTGAATAAACTTACTATGGCAGTTTTCTTAAACATAAAACCTTTTTTTGATTCGTAACAAAAATAGGAAATTTATTTATTATCTCAAATTGAGATAATGAAAATTTTTAAGAAATAATCAATTATATCAGGTTCTTATCCAAACGAACAAATCACAAAGGTCCCTGTTGTAAGGGTTTTTGCTACTGAAAAAAGATACATGATTTTTTTTCACCCGGAAAGGATAAAAGCTAAAAATTGTAATGCCATAGTAGCAATTGAAAAATTAGGATGTTATATCATCGCTGTATTGTTCAATTGCTATACTGTTAAATCAAAATTACCATCCTTTCACAGCACCCCCTTTAAAGATCTCTGCTGCTTTTTTCACCACTTCATCAGACTGGTAAGCTTTTAAAAAGTTTTTTACCTTTTCCTCATCTTTATTGTCATGTCTTGCAACCACTACATTTACATAAGGTGAATCTTTATCTTCTTTAAAAATCCCGGATTTTGTTTCGTCCAATCCTGCCTGTGCCGCAAAATTATTGTTGATGATTGCGATCACCACTTCTTTATCATCCAGCACTCTTGGTAATTGTGGTGCTTCAATTTCCAGGATTTTCAGCTGCTTTGGATTTTCTGTAATATCAGTGACTTTAGGAAGAAGTCCCACCCCTTCTTTTAGTTTTAATAAACCATTTTTCTGTAGTAACAGCAATGAACGCCCTCCGTTCGTCGGGTCATTGGGAATTACAACAGTACTTCCATTCTGTAGCTGACTGATATTTCTAATCTTTTTTGAATAGGCAACTATAGGATAGACAAATGTATTTCCTACAACGGCCAGTTTATAGCCTCTTTGTTTGGACTGTTCATTCAGGTATGGAACATGCTGAAAGGCATTGGCATCAATATCACCATTGTTCAATGCTTCATTTGGGACTACATAGTCATTAAAAGCAACCAGCTCAACTTCAAGGTTGTATTTTTCTTTAGCTACTTTTTTCGCTGTTTCAGCGATCAGTTGCTCTGGTCCTGAGGTAATTCCTACTTTGATGTAATTAGGATCATCTTTTTTAGCTGAATTACATGCATTAAATACCAGCAAACCTGCTGTAAGAAGTCCTAAGATTTTTAATTTCTTCATTATATACTATTTTTTATTTAAAGGCAGAATCGCGAATTGCGGAACTGCAAAATTGTTTAATTGTGGGAGTGGAGTTGTTGGTCGCATTGAATTCCAACACATATTCTCTCCAACTCTTTAGTAAATTTTTAAAGCAAAACTGTTTAATTGTGTGCGTGGAGTTACTGTTGGTCCCATTGAACCCATATACGCTCCAACACAAACACGCTCCAACTCTTTACCGGTGATCAAATCTCTTTGCCAGCTTATCTCCAGAAAACTGAATGATAAAAACCAAAGTGACCAAAAGCCCCAAAACAAGGTTCATGATCACAGCATCATAGCCGATGTATCCATACTGATAACCAATTTGTCCCAATCCACCGGCACCAACAGCTCCTCCCATGGCAGAATAGCCTACTAAAGTGATCAGCGTGATGGTTGCATTGTTGATCAGTGAAGGAAGCGCTTCCGGCAGCAGTACTTTTTTGATGATCTGAAGTGGAGTAGCTCCTAAAGCTCTTGCGGTTTCAATAAGTCCGTAAGGGATTTCGAGAAGACTGTTTTCAACCAATCTGGCAATAAACGGTGCCGCTCCTATGCTCAACGGAACCAAGGCAGCATTAACTCCAATAGAGGTTCCCACCAAAGCTCTTGTGAAAGGAATCATCCATACAATCAAAATAATGAATGGAATGGATCTGAAAATATTAACCAGGATGGATACAATTCTATTATAGATCTTATTTTCAAGGAGCTGTCCTTTCCTCGTAAGAAACAAAAGAATCCCTACCGGAAGACCTAAAACAAAACCAAAAAAACCGGAAACAAATGTCATATATACTGTTTCCCAAATGCCCTTTGATAAAAGGGAAATTACCGAATCACTAAGCATAGCCCTTTACTGTATTTTGAATTTTATTTTGATTAAAATAATAGATCGCCTTTTGATTTTCTTCGGATTCTCCCTGAAGCTGCAGAAGAAGCTTCCCAAAATTGGAATCTCCCAAATATTCTACATCAGCCTTTAGCAGCTTATAAGGAATTTTATATTCGTCATAGATCTTTGAAAGTAGTTTTTCTACTGTAATATGTTCATTAAGCTCTATTTCCACAAGCGGAAACAGACCGTCTTTTGGCTCTTTTTGCAGCTTTTTGTTAAGCTCCTGAGGTATAGTCATGATGCCTGGGTTTATAAATTGTTTAATAACCGGATGTTCTTTATCCGAAATAATTTCCTGCAGGGTTCCTTTGGTAAGGAGTTTTCCTTTATCAATAACAGCGACGTGGTTACAAATCGACTTGATTACATCCATTTCGTGAGTGATCAATAAAATAGTAATTCCTAATCGTTGATTGATATCGCGTAATAATTGTAAGATCGACTGGGTTGTAGCGGGATCTAATGCACTTGTTGCCTCATCACAAAGCAGAAGGTACGGATCATTAGCTAATGCCCTCGCAATGGCTACTCTTTGTTTTTGTCCTCCGGAAAGGCTTTTAGGATATTCATTGGCTTTTTCTTCAAGCCCTACAATTTTCAAAAGTTCGTTGACTTTATTTTGAATTTCTGACCGGTTCACATGATCCAGTTCCAGTGGTAGTGCTACATTTTCAAAAACAGTCCTTGAAGAAAGCAGATTGAAGTGCTGGAATATCATTCCTATTTTTTTCCGCTCTTTAGCCAGTTCTTTAGATTTTAGCTGAACGAAATCTTTTCCATTGATAATAATCTGTCCCTGGTCGGGCCTTTCCAACAGATTAACAGTTCGTATTAATGTACTTTTTCCGGCTCCTGAAAATCCGATGATTCCGACAATGTCCCCCTGCTCAATACTGAGACTGACATCATCCAGTGCCTTAAAGGCCTGTTTCTTCTTGTGAAAGGTTTTTGAAATGTTCTTGATCTCTATCATTATAGTTTAATTACGTTGAAATTTTATATGGGCTGATACGGCCTGTTGTTCCTTTTTGTAAACCGTAATGCCCTTCTGATCTTTACTTTTGATCGTTTTGAAAGCTTGAAATACTTGGTGATATTGGTAAGCAGGACGCCGGCTAATATAATGGTCAGTCCAAACAGCTGGTTTCCATTGATGGTCTGATTAGCGATAATCCATCCGGCCAATACCGTTACAATTGGGTTAATATACGTATGCGTACTTACCAGAGCCGCAGGTTTTACGGATAATAACCAGATATACGAAAGATAAGCGATGATTGATCCGAAGAAAATCAGAAATAAAACTCCCAACCAAGCCGATAACGGAATTGTTGTTAAGGAAAAATTATTCCATTCATTTCTGAAAAATGCAATAACAAAGGAAGCTACTCCTGCGATAATAAGCTGCTGGGCAATATTCATAAAAGTAGACTGACTGGCAGGATTCTTTTTTGAATATAACGATCCTAGAACCCATGCAACCGAACTTAATGCAAGTACAACAAATGCCGTAACCCGGACAGAATCACTGACGGCAGCATGGTGAACATTAGCGCTAACGCTTCCTTTTAAAAATAAAATCAATCCGATGAAGCCTATAATAAGTCCAATAGGTATAAACTTATCTGAGAAATAATATTTCCAGTTCTTTTTATCAATAGCAATAAACCAAAACGGTCCCGTTGCTATCGTGATAGCTGCTTCAGAAGCCGTCACATATTGTTCGCCCCAGGCCACAAGCCCTGTTCCACCGGTAAGGATGAGAATTCCGGTAATGCCGTTTTTTTTCCAATTACCCAAAGAATTGGCTTTTTCTCCTTTGGCCGACAAATAGCCCAGCATAAGTATTCCGGCAACCAAAAATCTGAAACCTGAAAGGATAAAAGGAGGAAACCCCTGTAATCCGAAAGAAATAGCCAAAAATGTAATCCCCCAGATTACATAAATATTGGTAAATGCTATTGGGATCAACCAATTATTTTTAGAGCTAGTTGTACTCATTGTATGTTTTTTTAATGTTGTTCATGTAAATAAAAAAGGCCTTACAATGTGGTAAGGCCTTATAAAATATGTCATAATAAAAGTAAGGTCAACCACGGCAATGTCGGAACATAGGCATACTGCACTGCATCATCACAGAAGTGATGGCTTGTTTATTTAGCGAATAGGTATGTTTAAATTCCGGTTTCATTTTTTTTATTTCCTGAATACGTTTGCAAATATAGAACATAAATTTTTAAAAGTCTACTAAAAAAGTAGACTTTTTGTGAAAAATAATTTTATGCTAATTTTATCTTATTGATTTATAGTGTTTTATTGTTTGTTGTAAATGGTTTTTATGATGATTATCATCTTGTTTTATCGATAATCTCTTGACGGATTGGTTCAATTGCAGTATTGATGAAAAAATTGTACTTTACGCTGTTTAAACAAAATTAATACCCATATCTTATGAAAACATTTTTATGTTTTATTCTGTTATTTCCCTGTTTTATTTTTTCACAAAAGATTCAGTTGAAGAAAGATAAACTACTGTTTAATGAAAAAGAAGTTGGATTTCTGAAATCTCCTTACAGGGACCACTTTGAATTTTATAGTCTCAATAATGAAAAAGTCTTTGATACAGATTTAAAAGGAGTTGCACTCGCTAAAGATGAGTTTCTTTATTATTTAGATATGAATTCCACAGATGGAAAAACTACCCAGATACCTTATGAAGTATTGATTACATCGTTTAAACCGGATAGAATTGTTGCCTATCAGTTAGCTGTAAAGTACAATCTTTTCAATGAAAATGGCTTTAATAAACCTGAAATAGAGAAATTTTTTGACACGCCCAGAGAAAATCTGGCAGATAAATATCTTAAGGCTAAAACCAATAGTATAGCTGAAAATAATGCAAAAAAAAGCCAGCTAGACAATATTCGCAGTCTTTATAATCCAAGAATGGGTTCTAATGGAGAGATTCTTATCAATAACGGAAATCATCCTGCAAAAATAATTGGGTATGTCAGAAGCTTTAATTGTACCGGTTTCAACAACAGTGGACCATGTCTTGAGGTAAGTGACCTTGATGGGATCAAAGTGGCATCTATGTTTCAGACACAGGGTATTAAAACTTATGGTGTAAAGACTTTTGATCATAATGAATTTACCTTTACAGCAACCAGGCCTTATGCTCAATCTGATTATGCTTTTGTGAATGAACTGGTCGCTAATCTTTTTATTCAGGGATATACCCTGGAGCATCAGGCATATTATAAGAACCAGGAATTACAGCAGGCAAAAGTAAATGATGCTATCAACCGTAGTATTAATTTATATGATGTACCGGGATATCTGGTTGAAAAATCAGGAAAGAAAACAGAAGGAATGATAACCATCTGGTTTGAAATGCTGGATACAGAAAGAACCGGCCGGAAACTTCCTGAAGGAGGCGCGGACTTCTTTGGGCAGCGTGTTATCCTTAAAAAACAATTGCCGAGAATGAACAGTATGGCAACCAAAATCTATGATGCAGATTCCGGTGTTCATTTCTGTGTTTCTCTCAATGGAAGTGAAGACTGTTACTATGGATTGGATGTAAAAGGAGAGTTCATGAAAAAATTGCAGAACTATGGAAGCATGCACGGTAATAATTCTTATTTCTACAGACTTATTGCTAAAGAAAATAAGATTATGCTGCTTCAGGATCCTGTGGAATTACAGAAATATGTTGTCAAAACAGACCTTCAGCCTAAAGGGCAGATGCTTGATAACAGATCAAACGATAAACTTTCAGAAAAGCTGGCTGATTATCTTAAAGATTGTAAAAGCCTTTCTGATCAGCTGAGAAAAGAAAGTCTGAATCTTAAAAACCAGGAAAATCTGATTCAAATTATTTCTGATTACAGTAAATGTAAAAAGTAATTGATAGAAATCTATCAGGGTAAATCCGGCAATAGCGTAAGCTATTGCCGGATTTATTTTATAGGGATTAAATTATTTAAAAAAGAAATTAAAACGTCAAGTTTTGACGTTTTGGACATTTACTTTTGTTTCAGAATAAGAGAGCAAGCTATAATTATGAAGAGAAAGATTACCCATATGAATTTCAAAAATCTTTTACCTTTTTTTCATAATTAATATAACACGTCGGGTTTTGGCGTTATATACCAATAGCTTTGTCCTACAATTAAACACTCAATCACAAAATATTAAAATCAACCATGGACACACCAAGTCAGAATAAAATAAAAAAGCTCCATCCATTGGTAAGGGAAGAAGTCACACAAATCGTAAAAGAAT
The DNA here is from genome assembly GCF_013184525.1 of Chryseobacterium sp. LAM-KRS1. GTDB lineage: Bacteria > Bacteroidota > Bacteroidia > Flavobacteriales > Weeksellaceae > Chryseobacterium > Chryseobacterium proteolyticum. The sequence goes on along the minus strand of NZ_JAAOIZ010000002.1, from coordinate 585,780 downwards.
GTGATGAAGCCCTTACCGGGAGAGCAAAAGTAAGAATTACCCAAGGGCTTAGGACCTTCAAAGAACAAGATGCATTATATGCGCAGGGGAGAACAAAAGCCGGAAAAAAAGTCACCAATGCCAAAGCCGGACAGAGTATTCACAATTACGGATTAGCGGTAGATATCTGCCTGATTATCGACGGAAAAGTAGCAAGCTGGGACACTGCGAAAGACTGGGATAATGATGGCGTAGCCGACTGGTACGAATGTGTAAAGATCTTTGCCAAACACGGCTGGAACTGGGGCGGAAACTGGAAAACCTTTAAAGACCTATCACACTTTGAACGCAGATCTATCTGGAAAGGAGCGCGTAAGATCAACGCCACTTGGAGAAACTTACAAAATTTACCAAAAGATAAAGACGGATATGTAGTTTTCACCAAATAATTCCGGAATTATTTCAAAGTGAAAATCAATAATGCAATCATCTAAATGATTGTACAGGAAGAGGCATGTCTTTTACCGGAAAAAACAAACCTATCCTTATTGAAAAGACGTTAAAATCTGAAAGTTTGAATAAAAAAGCTATTGAAGCTCCCGGAATACAGGAAGAGAAAATAATACGATTGTAAGAAAATGTTCTTTCATAATTACAAGGCTTGCTATTCTTTCGGGCTATTAACCTTCATCATTCAGCATCCAGATTTTATTACAGTTACTATTATCACCGTCTTGTCTTTTATCTAACACCAAAAATTACAAAAATGCCACAAACTATTCCATCGGGAAGTTTATCAACAGCTCCCGACAGCAAAGGGCTTAACGTAAGGCCGGACCTGTTACCGGAATCTTTTTTCTTTGCAGAGAAAAGTGCGGTTCTCAATCAGGAAATGTCCGGAAAATTTGGAGCCAATGGGACTGTATTCAGGACCACCTCTAAAGTAAGCTTTACCGGCAAAATATTTACTATTTGCCAGGGACAGGTATTTTTACAACCTTGTGGTACAGATGCCACTAAAGTAAATGCGATCCTGAAGCCTTTTAGTCAGCCGATTAAAGGATTAGCGATCAAATATATTGTATACAGAGGTCTAAACAGATCAGATTTCTTTCAAGGTGATTTGATCACATCAGGAACACCAACAGGCTTTGTAGACGTTATCAAAAAAGAATTTACAGGTCTTTATAATATGCTGGGAATTAGTGTACCACCGTTTACCGCTCAGCATATCGGGTTTCCGGTAGGGAATTCCCAATTAGAAACGGATCTTATAGATGATTATTTCCTTAAGATTTCTAAAGTTCAAACTACTGGAACAACCACCACTGAAACGGAACCTAAAAAAGCTTTTGAATTGCCAATGATTCCAAGAGGAACTCATCTTGGAAATGTTTCGGGAAGCGTGGGTATTGATATTGTATTGAACGAAGGAGACTATACAGTAGCCAATGACCCGAATCCATTTCAGTTGAACCTGGCTTTTGCCCGTAGTGCAGACCATGTTTTAGACCAAGCGATAGGTAATACAGCTTTTAAAAAGAAACTGATTAGAGAAACAGCCACCCAGTTCCTTGATATTGCAGCCTTTTATGGCTTACATACACAGGGGAAAGGGAAGATTCATATGAGTGACAATTCTGTTCTGCAAACGGTAGAAGAAATTGCCAGTCAGATTTCAGGTTTTAAAACTGCTGAAACAACTTATTTGTATATCCAGGGAAGCAGGCAGAGGTCCTATAATTTTTATGGAAATCAAAATCTGGAAGGAAGCACTAATAACATTAGAATTGGAACTACCGTTAACAATATGTCCACAGGGCAATTTGAAGAAGGTTGGCCAGTAAGAGAATTCAATGGGTATCCATCGCTGGTGATCCAGCCGACCACTGATAATAATGATGCTGCAGCTATGTACGTGAAACAAGGGGTTTTGCATGCTGATACTGCTAATGAAGATTACTTCATCAGAGGTAAAAACTTACTTCAGGAAGCAGGTGATGGAATTGATACCAACTTCACAAAGCCTATTATTTTTAGTTTAAGCAGAACAAATGCTAATAAAACGGTTGCTTCATTTATACAGTTGATTTATGAAGGGAAAACGGTGAAAATTACTTCTGAAACTCCTGGTGCCAATCCAGGTGATCCTGTCGTAAGCACAACGTATGATCTGAAAGACATTGATGACATCTTCGGATTAATTAATGTGACTCCGAAAATTCAGTCTAAAGGAGGAAATGAGCTTGTTTATGTAATTGATCAGAATTTACTATTGATTGATTTTGAAAATAAATCAGGAGGAAAAGATATTGCAACGGTAACTACCAAAAAAGTGGAAGATCTGATCATGAAGAATGATACGGAAAGTTTGAAAAGGGTTACTTATGAGACGTTGTTGAATAATATCCGACAGAATACAACAGGCTTTTATGAAAGTAGAAGTGCTTATTTAGATAATTCTAACAGTGGAACAGTTTCCTATAGTGATAAAAGGAATAATTTTTATGGTCCGGAAAAACCATACTATTTAAAAACTGAGATATTTACAAGTGTTGGGGGGGAAACAATTACAGGACTTTCAATACATACACAAGAAAATAAATTATCAAGTAAGAAGTTACTCGGAATTACTAATGAAGAGAATAATGCACTTATATCGATAATCAATCAAAAACAATTAAACAACCCTAAGTTTTTCTTTAAAAATGAATTAAGAGACGATAGCTACTATAGTTCTACTGAAAATATCAGATATAGAAAATATTCTTTAGGAGTACTGGGTGAAGATCAAAATGGGTATCTCATAGTAGTATTTCCTGTATTGAAAATTTATATAAGTACAATTGACAATATGGTATATGCTTCCAATAGTTACTCTAAATGGCTCCCACAAGTAAATTCTAGTTCTTATATAATTAATGTTAATAAAGCGAAATAATGAGTGATATAATAATATTAAATGATGGAATGCCTATATATACAACTGCATTTTCAGAACAACCGAAAATTAATATATTCGGACTAGTAGATGGATTTAAATATGGGGGAGAAAAATATAAATATTTCGATATCGAATATTATATAAGGCCGATAAATTTTAATGGATTAACAATAATGAATCCATTAATGAATGGCTATTATAAAGAAGAGTTATTTTTTAAATATTTATATTATATAAATAATCCTTCAAGTAATGTATATACAGCAGAAACTCTTTTAAAAGAAGGATATTTATCTACTAGTAAATTTAGTCAATATGAAGCCGCTGAAGGTGAAATAGTATCAATTAAAGCAGTTGATTTTTCTAAGCATAATTTTTATTATGAAGAAATGGAATTGAAGTTTAATGTACAGAAAGATGGGAGTGGTAAAATAAAAAGATATGCACAAAATGGAAATCCTGATTTCCCACAAACGGCTCAAGATGGATTAATTTCTAAGACAGTTATTACTACCACTGATTTATCCTCATCTCCAACAGGAAAGTTCTACTTTAAAAATTTTGGAACTCCTCAACAACATTGGAACTTATTAGAATCTTCAAAAGAGAAATTTGATAAAGTTATGACTTTGATTTGTTTTAAAATCTATTGGATTACTTTAGATACATTTCCTTTAATAACAAATAATTTATACGTTGATCAATTGGGTAATGGAACAATAACTGAAACCAATCCCAATGTGACAGAACTAATAAAGGCATTAGCCCAAATAAAAAAAAGTTGGTGTTATTATCAGGATGTTACCCCTTTCTTTGATATTGTAGATCCTAAAATTGAAGAATATAGTACATATTATAGATCATTAGTTGCATTTTCTGAAGAAATTGATAGGATACGTTATGATTTACAAAATAAGAGTGAAAATGAAAAATTGCTTTTAATTTCACAGTTACTTTCAGGTGATGCCCTTAAGATTTTACCATTGTCTACACGTAAGTTTTTAATTAAAAAATATGCTAAACAGAAAAATTTGCTTGATTCTGATGAAGAGCAAGTGTTAAAACTGATTAATACAATTGATATTAGTAATCAGAATGAAGTTAATGATTTTCTAGGGTGGCTAATAGATGATAAAGAAAGAACAGAAACAGGAAGTCAACTACCACCATATTACGAAACCATCTATAGCTTGCTCTATAAAAAGATAGATAATTATCCAGATATTCTAAAAGTAGTTGAAGTTTTTGGAGATAAATCTTTTTCAAAAGATAATAAAACCAGATTTGTAAATGCAATTTTGAGTTTATGGACTGAAAGTAAATATAATCCGTATAAAAATCTTGTTAATGGACAACCTGATTTTAGTTTAATTGACAATAGTACTTATGTTTATGATAAAACTTATAAACATAGTGTTATTATTAATTACATTTCTGAAAAAAAATATGGAATCTATAATGATGATTTTACGTTTGCATTTGATCCTTGGGGACATGGTATTTATTTTATTAGAGATAATAACTATCATTTAGAAGCCTCATCAATTTCTAATCATTTTTATCAACCTGTCACTTTAGTACATTATCCATCTGAATCAGATACAGCAATTCAATTACCTTATAAAGATGGTGAATTTAACGGTACTGTTCCATTATTCTTTTTGAAATATGTTGATGATTATGGAGATGATCAGGATCTCTTTACTAAAATAGGATATTTTGTAGATATTGTAACAATAGCTACTGGTATTGGAGCCCTTGCTAAACTTAGACATTTGAGATATCTCTCACGATTAGGGCAAATATTATTGATTATTGAAACAGTACAACTAGGGGCTGATATAATTAAATTTTTACTAAACTTTGTATGCTCTGATAGTAATGAATTCTGTAAAAAAATTAAAACTATTCTTACATTTTTAGAATTAGCATCAATTGTAGAAGACCCTATTGTAATTGCAAAAATAAGAAAAACTGCTAAGCTTATTGTGGAACAGGCATTAAATGACGGTTGGCCTTCAGACTTTACAATTCCAATTAATGGTGAAACACCTAAACAAAAAATTGAAGAATTAGCAGGAATAAATGATAGCCAGTTTTTTAATGAATATAATGAAAAAGCAAGAACTATTCTTCAAGCAAAGATAGAAGCTGATCCGAAAAATTTTGAGAAATATTATTCCGATAATCAAATGCTTGAATTATTTACTGTTGCATCAAATAAAGGTTTGTCCTCTACCGATATAGCAGGTATAGTTCATCAAGCCTGTAGAAAAAGAGATCCTATTTATATAGCCACAGTTAATGAGCTTAAACAAAGAATTGATAATCTTATAGAAGTTAAACGTAGAGGGTATCCATATCCATTTATTAACAAGGAAAGTTTTGGAAATTATTTAGAAAATAAAATAAAACCATTTATAAGTATGTTTAATTTTCCTAATAATAATATTAAATATGGTGGCTCAGGAATTACATCACAAACAAGTTTTTCTCCAGATGTACAGGATACAGATTGGTGGATATTTCTGGAAAATAAAGATGAGGAGAGAGAATTTCTTAAGGATTTGGAAAACAGATATAATAAATATATTGAAGAAGGCTTAATGGCTGGTGCGAAAGCAAGGAAAAAAATTAAAAGAATGTTAGAACGGTATGCTGTTAAACCACAAATACTTAAAGAGTATGTAACGGCTGTTTATGACGGAAAAGTTGTAGATTTAAGGTCTTTAAAAGAAGACGGTAGCGGATTTATTGAAAATTATTTTGGAGCAACACCTTCTGATATTTCGTTAAAAATAAAGGGTGAAAATGAACCAATACCGAGTATAAAAATAAAATTATTTTAAGATGGCAATAAATATAAAGTTCGAAAATGAATTTGAAAAATTAATTACTTTCAAACAAGCTAATTACATTGATAACTACCATAAAGTTTTTGAAGAGAACGGAATAGTTAAACGTAAAGAAGAATATAAAAATAATATATTAGTAAAAGTTATTTATTATTTAGAAAATACAGATACAGAACAACAAGCTATTTCAAAAATTTTAAATAATTATTTGAATTTATCTGAGGGGTTTGAAATAAGAAAGGTTGAAAATATTGGAATTTACAGAAAGGAACTTAGAAGATTTTTTTCTTCAACAGGAATATATGATAATTTTCAAGAGATTGTATTATTCAATCAACAAGATCTTTTAATTTATGAGAAAGAGGAAGAAACCATAAATGGAATTGTATATTATGATACTAAAAAATACTATTATGGACAAACTTCCAAAGAAAATTATGAGTTTGCATACAATCAAAATGGACAGTTATTATCTATGAGAGGAATTGATCCTCCTTTTGTGGCTGAAAATGATTATTCAATTACATTTGAAGAAATCGAATTCTTTTTCCCTGGATTTTTATCAAATAATTTATATTATATAAATGCTAATATACTTCCGTAAGTGTGTTTTAATTGAATTTATAAAATATATTTTATTGAAGTTTATTGTATTATTTTTTATTTAGAGAAAGTAATAACTGCATAAAGGTCTTAAGTTGACAGTCCGTTAACCTGTCAGAAAATTTCAAACACCCCGTTAAAATTAAGTAAACCCTACTTAATGAGGCTTTTGTTTGCTTAAAATGAAAGCCTTCCACTCACCCAAACACAAATTATTTTTATGTCAAATCAAACACCGGTAACACACAGGTATTACCCGAGGTTATCCTCTGTGGTTACAAAAGACGACATCCCGGACCTTCTGGGATTCTTAAAACCGGGGATTACGAACCTCCTCGATAAAATCTATTATAAAGATTTACAGTATAGTAAAGGACCGAAAGGAGATTCGGCTTTTTACAGCTTATCTGTCGTTTCCAAGAGAATCGATATTGAAATTCCGGGAACGGGGATTTCATTGGTTCTGAACGGAACAGATGACTCCGCTATCTCCGCATTTCCCATTACCGTTGAATACCAATGGAAGATCCTGGCGTATTTGCGCTATTTCAGTTTAGGAAATTTTTCCTTTGAGCCTCAGCAGATCTTCGAGGTGGCACTGAGAGTGCTCAACGTAACGGAAGAACAGGCCATTGCACACTTTGTGAATACATTTGTCACTCCAGCTAATCAGAATACCACACCTCTGATGCAGTTTGCGACTGATATTAATGCTAAACATAATTTAGGACTGGTAGTAAACGAAGCAACTACAATAACAAAAATTGTAGAAGATATCTACCAGAACTCAAATCAAAAATACGCATCCCTTGTTGCTTTTGCAACGTATTTACTTTCAAACGATATTCAGGATACCGCAGAAAAGGTCAAAACTTTCTTCAAAGCATTAATGCCGCAGGATATTGATGAGTTCATCAAAGAGGTAGCCATTCCGAAATTTAAGGCAACCTTAATGTTGTCGGCAGCGATTGAGTTTCCGAGAAGTATTTTAAAACCGGTAAACCCATTAAAACACCCTACTGCTCCCTTAGAGGTCATTGAAGATGAAACTAAAAAAGTAACCCTCAGCTTTGGGGAAGCTTTATTCTATGCGGATACTGAAAAAGGTTTCGGATACAATATGGATCTGGTCCTGAATATGAGTAATCCTGCTCAGATTGGAAACACAGGTTTTATCATCGATATTCACAATCTGAAAATAGACCTGAGCAAAACGGAAAATATTGCTGAAGCCGACGCAGACGGAAGACCTAAGGAATTTATGGGAGTCTACATGGAATACACCGAAATTTTCCTTCCTAAAAAATGGTTTAAAAAGAAAAATCCTGAAGGAAATACCCAACAAACCATAGGTATTTCAGCCAATCATATGCTGATCGGAACCGGAGGACTCTCGGGAAATATTGCCATTAGACCTACTTACGCCGTAAAAACAGTAGGAACAGAAACAAAAGTCGTTGATTATTTCAGCAAGTTTTTTACGCTGGATTATAATAATCTGAAAGTGAAATCCATGAGCAGTTCTAATGAAACAGATATTCATAGCATGGATGAACTGATGACTTTCATGAACGGTTTGGCATCCCCTTCTGAACTTAAGTTCGTTTATCCAATGGGATTAAGAACCGTTGCAGGAGATTACAGGGAATTCCAGAAAGAAGAGGACTATTATAAGTTTCTGGCAAGTCTGTCTGTGGATAGTCTTGATGATGCTAACCGTACCCTATGGTTTAATCTTGGGAAAGATACCGAGAAATCATGGGAATTAGGATTCAGCAAATTTGATATTGATTTCCACCAGGGACAGGTAGTGCATTCCTCATTACATGCCGGACTGAAAATCAAAAAATTCAAAGATTATAACGGCCTGGATATGGTCATTGACGTTGTAGGAGAATGGGAAAGTAAAGAAAATTTCAAACTTTCTGCTGCCATTCTGCCTTTTGGTCTGAAAATGAATCTTTTTAACATCCTTACCTTTTATTTGCAAAGAATAGAAATCGGGAAGAAAAATGATAACTTCTATGTAGAAGCGGATACTAAGATCACCTTCCCTGAAGATTCATTTGGAGAAAGATTGTTAGGAAAAGAAGGAATTGATCTGCCGGCTATCCGTTATTATGCTAACGGTAAATTTGAAATTGCAGGCGGAAGTTCTATCATTCCAACCAATCTTCACCTGAATTTAGGTCCGGTCCGTATGGCGGTTACAGCCATCCATATGGGAACCATACAGCGAATGTATAAAGGGAATATGCGGACCTATAATTATATCGGATTTGATGGTGGGATCAATATCAATCCACTAGGTCTTGATGTAAGAGGTAATGGGGTAAAATACTATTATACTGCTGATAACGATGAGTTCGGTGGAACTAAAGATGATTACTTCCATATTTCAACCTTAGAAGTAGACCTGGTAATTCCGGGAACAGCAAGTGCAAGTGCCGCCGTAGCCATTATCAAAGGGGCTCTTACCATTCCGGAGCCGGGAAAATCCACAGAATACAGAGGAAAAGTTTCTCTTCAGTTACCGAAAATGAATATTTCCGGTTCTGCAGAAATGGCTTTTGATCCTAAATATCCGGGATTCCTGGTAGATGCAAGTGTTGAACTGCCGTTCGTGATCCCATTAGGTTCATTTGGTATTTTCGGATTCCGTGGACTCATCGGATACCGATATGTAGCTGAAAAAGAGGCGATCGGAATGACGGAAAATGACACTTGGTACGATTATTATGTGCATCCGCAGCGAGGAATCAATACAGATAAATTTATCGGGCCTCAGTTTACTCAAAAGTATAGTGCACCGTTCTCCTTTGGAGCAGGAGCTTCCCTGGCCACCTTAGATGGGCGTCTTGCCTCATTACGAGCAATGGTATTGCTTTCAGTACCAAGTATGTTTGCGATTGATGCCGGATTAACGATTATCAGTGAACGTCTTGGATTAACAGAAGATGACCCTAAAGTTCCGCCATTCTACGCATTTGTAATTGTAGGTGATAATTCACTGGAAATTGGAGCAGGAGGTAACTTCCAGCTCAACAAAAATAACGGATCATTCATTGATATTAAGGCCGAAGTTCAGATGGGCTTCTTCTTTAAAAACCAAAGACCATGGTATGTTAATTTCGGAACAAGGGATAAACCGATCAGGGCCAGTCTGTTTAAAGATTCGGTGAATATTAAGGCAGAATCTTATCTGATGATTGCCGCTAAGGGAATTGAAGCCGGAGCAAGAGTAGATTTCAACCTGAACCTGATCATTGTAAAAGTGTATGCCGCTATTGAAGTGGGAGCGCATATCAGTTTTGAAAGGCCACAGGTAGGAGGATATATTTATGTGGAAGGAGGAGCAGAGATCAATCTTTTCATTGTAAGTGTTGCTTTGTTTATCTCTATCTATTTCAGAGTAGAGCTTGTATTTCCGTTCCTGATTCTTGCGGAATTTAAATTCGAGCTCAAGATCAAACTGGCCATTTTTAAAATTAAACTTAAAGTACACTTAAGCATCAAATGGGAGAAAAACGATAAGGTAGATACAAGTGCTGTACCGCCTCTTACTTACGAATCAGACCCACCAGAGATTGATTATCCGAAAGAAGAAAGGTTGAAAAATGCGGTGAAAGGAGTTCATATGTTGACCAGTGAGACCTTCGATCTTCCAGTTGTACAGGTTGGCGATGTTCCGTTACCGGCAATTAAAGATCACGAAAAACTGCCTACCATTCCATTGGATACCTATATCGATATCAAAATTGAAAAAGGACTTATTCCAACTTCTACTGCAGGCGAGAAAATCGGAGGACATACCAACGGAGCAAGTGAATTTACAGATCTTATTCCGCCTCAGAAAACCCAGCCTGGAGGTCACGTCCTTCGCCAGGTGAAACACCAGTATTCCATTGAAGATGTTGAGATTAAAATTCTTAATAAGCAGGGAACTGCATGGAATAAATACAATCCTTACAGAGCCGTGCTGACTCAGAATGAAGCAAACAGCATTGCTAATCTGGATAAATTTAAATTAGGATTCTGGCAGAAGACAAATGATAAGTATGATACCATCAGGATTTTGGCATCTACGCCATTTTCATTCTTAGACTCTGCACAACCGGGATGGTTTATTCCTGAGCAATATGGAATTACACCTTCATCATTATTCTGTACCGAATCTGAAGTTGTATGGCATGAGTCTAATGTAAAAGATAAAGCAGTAGGAACTGTATATTATTCACCTGCAGGAGCACCCTATAACTTAATTAATGGAGCGTACTACAATCTTTTAGGAACAGTATCAGATGCTACTGATTACCTTATGGTTTCCAATGCATCCAATCCACATAACTATCCGAGATCATTAAAGATGACCAATGGAAATACGATGGTCGTTTTACTTCCTGAAGCATCAGCAAGGCTACGATTATTACTTTCTACGATGGCAAGCTCGGTGAAGATCAGATATTATAAAGATGTATTCTCGACTGCTATTTATCAGAGTTATGCTTTGATCGATGAAGTCACAAAGACAAAAGCAGAACTGGGAACAGAGCTGATTTATGAAGCGGCTGATTATGCCGGACAATATGTAAGTAAGATAGAAATTATTCCATATAACGCCAATCAACAGGATATTGACAATATCAATGCACAGATTGATCAGATCTGGGCTAATGCGACTGCAAATACAACCGGTGAGGTAATCAGTATAGTTTTATCTCCTGCAGAACAGGCTGAATACGATGCGCTTGTTGAACAGTTGAAAGAACTGAAAAATGGAGGATGTACTACTTCTCAATGCAACGAACTTGATTTCAATGTGATGCATGTAGAAAATGGATACAACGGAATGTTTGGGGTTCTGAATTTTGATATGTCTAATGTGGCGAATGACTGGACAGATTATGATGTACAATATAGAACGATCACGGGAGAAACGACCGTACCCTATGTTGATTTTAATACACATTCTGTAATATTCCTGTACCTTCCTCACGGTCCGTTAAGTCAATTCATTAAGCACAATTCTGTGATTACTAAAATCTCAGATAAAGGAACTGGAGTAGATGTTTGTTATTCAAGTGATTATCCTAAGGAGACAATCAATAAAGCAGTTATTATTAAGATTAACAAAATCAATCAAAAGCCTGTTAGTCTGAAATTTACACCGGATTGTGGCTGTAATTCAGAACCGGAACCATGTGATAAAGATACCAGACTTTGTAATTTTCTTACCGAACTGATGTATAATCTTAATCAGTGTATTGTTTATCAGGGAGTTGATGGGGTCACACAGCTAAGATACAGCAGAAAATGCTTTATTACCTTCATGGATACGATCTTTAGTTTTGATAAAGACTTCCCGGAATATAATCTTATTCAGGGGATTGGATATGTAAAAGATCTTATCGGAAAACTGGAAGCCTATCTGAATATGGAGGGAGCTACCATATTCGGTGCATTACAATTAACAAAAGAAATCCATGATGTTATTTTTAATCTTGGAAATTGCGGATGTAATAATGATGGTGATGGAGGCGCAGTGTCGAATTGCTATACATTGTTCCACAAAGTGAATTGGATCACGGCGGAAGAATATGAATATCAGCAGACCATCCCATCACAGGATGCTGTAACAGAAGATATGAAGCTGATGCAGGAGGCAATGAGCAAAGTGGTACAGCCGGTTTGGAGACCAAACAGTGTATACTATATCAATCTTAAATTGAAAGATAATGTAAATGGAGATACGCCCCATATCATTAACTATTACTTCGCATTTAAAACAGCAGGCCCTATCGGACACTTTGAAAAGAAAAAGGAAAGCTATATTGAAAATCTTAAAGATGAACATGGAAATCCAATTCCTAATAAGAAGAAAAATATAGATGAATACCCGATTACTTCCCTGAAATCATATATCGATATGAAAAAATCATATCCTAATGTAGACGGAGACCTTCTGATGGCAAAACCATTATTCTATGGTAATGAGCAGAGTAAAATAGTACTTTCATTTACTAAACCTTACATCTACAATATGCTTAAAACATGGGCTGCTCATAATGTAAATGGCATGGACGTAGGTGAGATCAAAGGAAGTGTTAATATCGTGATTAAAGATCCTGTAACGGGTATCAGTGTTCCGTATCCTTTACCTCAAAACTGGACAAAACATGAAACAATACCGGTAACTAAAGAAAGCTGGGAAGAAGACGATCCGAATTTACCATTGGGAATTCAGCAGATGCTTAACTATGTGAATCACGTTAACCAGGGCAATACAGGCATGGCTTGTACTGTTAATCTGGGACAACCTGTACCACCAAAAGCATATAAATATTCAGTTAAATTGGAGGATCTGACTCCGGAAAAACTGTATACAGCCATTATTTATAATGCTTTTGATGATGACGGGGACGGAAATTATAATCCACAGCCCACACCAACACCGGAAGATCCTTACAAAGTGTATGAAGAAAACCAGAAAATTCATGAGTTCGTATTTAGAACTTCAAGATACAGGGATTTCAAAGAGCAGGTAGAAAGTTATAAGCTGAAAGAATATAATGATAAAAATGAAGTAATAGGACAAAAGGATGCTATTTATGAGATAAAAGCAGATCTTAAACAACAGCAGCTTAATGACCTCTATATTTTAGCTTCGGAAGGCATTGAAAATCCAAACTTAAAAGGGCTTGCCAATACCTATTCAGAGGTATTTGACCGCGCTTTTGAAGGAGTAATGGGATTAAAACCATTAAATCCGCCAACTAATACGGAATTTGTTAAAATAGTCAACTCCAATAATGACGTAGTTGCCTTACTCATAAGGAACCCGGAACCGTTCAATGATCCTAGAATTCCATTGGAAGAGGTGAAAAAATGTCTTGTAATTCCTAATGCCTTAGGAAACCATATTGAAGATTTTCAACTCATTTATGCTAAAGACTATTCTCAGATTTTAGTGGTACATAAGAGCAACAAAATCAAAGACCTGAAATTAAAACTACAGTTTAAGTATAAATCCTGGGATGGATCAGCTTATACTGAATTTCCGGGAAGTGGAGTGACAATCAACGAATTACAAATAAACAATTAATTAAATCTAAAATGAGTTTTTTTAAATATCATAATTATAATACTTCGAACGCTAAAATCAACTTTACCCATAGAGATAATGGTAATGTTTTTCATGCAGGAGATTTAGAAAAGGCGGGAGTAGTTACTGTTCTTAAAGAAAACGGAAAACTTCTGTGGAGTAAAAGTTATTCTAATCCCGACAGAGAAGTAAGCTTTAAAAAAATCATTTCAGTCTCAGGTAACTATGTTATCCTGGGGCTGGAAGATCAAGTGACCCCTTTTCTTTTATGTATCAACATCAAAGGTGATGTGATCTGGTATAGGAACTTTCCTGCAAATCCTACCCAGGAAGATGCCTTATTTGCAGAAGCATACGGAGATCTCACTTATCTTGCTTTTTTTGATCTTAAATATCAGAATAATTATATTATCGCAATAAATGCGACCGGAGATATTGTAATCAGCAGAAATATTGTTGATACTATAGGAGGTGCAAATATTCAGATTTCAGGTCTAGCAATTTATAATGGTAAAATTTATATCTGTGGTAATGAAAATGGACTGGGAACTGTTATTAGTACAAATCCGGACTTTACCACAACTACATCAAGGTATACCTATCATTCGAACGGGGCAACAGTTTCCTTGGACGGAATATACTTTCAGAATAACAAGATCTATGCATCAGGGGTATGGAATAATGGTCCTGCTCTTGTTCTTCCGGACCAAAATATTGGATATTTCTACAAACCTAATACAGGCCTGAAAACGCGTTTTTCATTTGGACAAAATAACTTCTATATATGCAATGAAAAGAGCCAGATTGCATGTTCCAACTATAATCATTCAATTGAATTTATCAAGCAACTGAGTGTAACCACCTCTGTAATAGACAAAGTGGATGGAGACACCCTATTAATTCATGGAAATGCAGATTCACACGAGTATTCAGGTTTTATTCAGGGTGATATTACAAACTGTAAATCATTCCCCATACAATTGTGGCAGCCCGATCTTTACAATATGAATATGAAAGGAGCCAGCTATGGTTTCAAGAATATCTACCTGAGTATGGATACCAGTGACTTGAAAGTTAATACCACCTCCTATACGAATATGAGCATTTGTGATGACGATGGAAGCGGAATTAATTTTGATGAATTTTCAGGACTTCAGACTCCTAATTTTTATCTCCAGGCAGCCGGATCTAAAGGAGATGATAGTACAAAAGGGATTCACCTGAGATGGGGGTTTGGCGGTAAGCTAGGTGAAAATCACCTTCCTAAGGGGAATTTGGCATCATCAGATTACAATTTCAATAAACCTGAAGATTTTGTGAAAATTTATAGGACAGCCTATAAAAAAGCAGTTTTTACATTAGACTTTAATACTCCTCCCCAGCTTGTTGACGATAACCAGAAGATGTGGGTGTATAAATTCAATAACAACAAAAGGATTTTTTATGTCTATTTTAGAAATAAAACAAGATACAATCAGGTAAGACAGTCGGTTGATCCATTGGCAGATCCGCTTAAATTTATAAGTGTATATGGATATGAGCTGATAGAAGTTCTTTGTAAAACTGATATTTTCTTTGCTGCAGAGCTGGAGGTAAATAATCAACAGCAAGATTCTGTTATTGATATGGAAGCACTTTCTGTAGCTGAACAAAGTAATCCTTCCCAACAGCACCTTTCGTATAGAATTAATTTATATGGAAGTGAAGTTTCTACATCGTATTTTAATGCAGAAAATGCAAAAACACTAAGATTTAGAGCCGACAAATGTCTTGTTTCCTTGATTAAATTTGAATTTTATTCGGACTTTATTATCAGCAGAAATCAAGCGAATGCCTGGACAGAATTAGGACAGTTTTCCCTGACATCAGAACCGGATGAAGCATTTTCCAGATTAGATCCTCTTCCTCAGGATAACCCGGTTCACGGTGCATGGTTACGATATAACGATGGAGCTTATGTAAATACGGAAAATTACAAAAGAAAATGGGAACATCCATCTCAAGGACCATTAGACAGGGATATACAGACTGTTATTAAGAGGTATGTAGAGCTTAGTGATAATCAGCCGAATCCAAAAGCCAATGAAACGATTTCGATTAACCTTTCACCTACAGGCTCCCAACAGGTTGTTGATATAAGTACCAATCTTCCGGAACAAGGCGATATGGAGGTTTCCAACCTTGATATTCTGAATATTGCAGCCCTTGATTATCATGTGGCCAGAATGCTGGGATTGGGTCATCTTGATATCAATAGTGATGTTTTCGGAAACGAGTATATCTATATTGCAGAATATTATACCAATCAAAATCTGGATATTAATACGTCTGACAAGACCTATCAGTTGCTTTCCATGTCTCTTCCTGTCTCTACAGAAATCGAAAGGCTTTCATTGCCTGTAAAACTACTGAAGCTTAATAAAGGAATGGACTCTGATAATCCGCAATCTGCTGGCTTATATGATAGTGAAGGCTATTCTCATAATGGAAAATATCGTTATGTCAGTATTTATAATATACAGATTCCTGATCTTGAAGTAAACCCGACATTCTTTGGATCCTCTCAAAGATTTGATGCCTCTTCATTCACGTTTCCAGTGTATGCAGGTCTGGAATACCGTTTGGTAGAACCTGGGAAAACAGATGATTTTATCTGGTTCAAACCAGAGTTGTGCCATGATACCAAGTACTCAAACATCGATACGACGGTAAATTCTTTTGAAACGTTGCCGATCCAGATTCCGGATACTTATACTCCATTGTACATGCATAAACAGGACAAAAGTGGAACGTATTTTTATAAAGGATACGGGATCAATTGGTTCTCCAGGGCACAAACAGGAGGAGAAGAACTGTCAATTGATACCAACATCAAGCCTAACAACAGGCTATTACCTCCAACGGCAACAACAGCTTTCCTTATCCAGAAAGAATATCCTGTGACATTAACTTCTCAGAGTGAGCAGAATCGTAGACAGGCTATTACAGATTCTGATAAAACATTGGTAAGATTGGGCTTTGACCATCATATTTATCAGGACGAAATTGTATACCCTATTTCATTTGATTCCACATTGCCGGATGATTATTATCTGAATCCGGATACCATATTTCCAGATAATAAAGAAGTTATGGCAGATGAAGTAGAGATTTTCTATAGAAATTATACAATGAGAGAGATTTCTGCGAAAGTATCCGGTATCAGTCATCATCCGAATAATCAGCTTTTAGCAGAGATTAAAACGGTAGATTATATCCTTCCAAGTTCAGGTGGAACTATTGCTCCGGGATCAAGTATGCCTGCTCAACCTTCAATTCCTTTACATATTTTAAAATCGGAAATCCCGGCAGGAACAACCATTAATGATTTTATCGGAGGAATTTTCTTGCTGGACGGTGAAAGCTATATCATTAACGGAATCGAGGTGGAATCTTCAGGATTAAAGTTTACAGTATTTAAAAAAGCACCAAGTGCGGCTATTATAGCGGGTACTTCACCGGTAATCGATCAGAGCAGTCTTGTACTTCCTACATTCAGTCCCGGAACTGAAGGATTGTTCAGTGCTACCGAAAATATGCAGAATACACCAACATGGGGACCAAAAAATCCTAACTCATTAAAAGTGAAGATTGGGACTAATGACTGGGGAATCCACAGAGAAGTAATCAGCACACATCAGTCGGATGGATCTGTACAGAGATTTTTAGAAAAGAGCAGAGGTTTTTGGAAAAATGCTCAGGTTCATAGACATTATGAGAAAATTGCAAAATATCAAAACAGTATGGGTGTCGTTACTGACGATCCTGCTCAGGGTAAAGAAGTACATCGCGGCGTTTATAAAATTACCTTCCCTGGTTTTAAACTTGCACAGCATTCACAGTTTTCTGCAACTTCCGACTCTGTAGAGTGGTTTAACGGAATTGTCAGAATGTTTACTTATGAACATTTTGGTGCGGCACCAAGCGATTCACGTTCTATATTCAAAGTTGTACGTACGGAAAATATAGGAACCAATAAAGATCTGGTACTGTATGTTTATGATGAAAATTTTGAAATAAAAGAAGATAGCCAGCATAAGCCAGTATTCGTATTTAACGATGGAAACGACTTTCCAATGAAGTTGTCTGATCCTTTAATGGGGAATGATGTTGAAATTAATTATTATCCTTCTTATAGAATATATTTATATAAGAATGAGGCCAATAATTTGAAAGAAGAAGTTATTCTTCCGCCTGAAGGAGAAGATGTGAGATATTCTATGTTCGGGTTTAAGAGTGTTGACAATGACAATGTGGACATGCAAGGCGCTAAGTACAAATCCAAATTCAGCGTACCGGCTATAATGTTTGCCAATAGAATTGTAGATCCTAAACCACCAAGGAAGCCAAAAGGTTCTATGTATGCAACCAGACCGGATAAATTCGGAAAATCAACCTACAGCTTTATTACGGAGTATGAGCATAAACCATATTCAGTACAGTTCTTCAGAGCGAATAATGCAGTATTGTTAGCTTCTTTATATGAATCGTTAAAAATTGAGGAAATAAAAAATAACCTTAATGCTCTTGGAGGTAATGATGAAGAGTTTTTTACTGATAGGTGGATGAATTTTGTGGATTTTGAAATGCTTCTTAATACAACAAAAACAGAATTTGAAGCATTCCCTCCCGATAGCCCTTTGAAATATGCTCTGCCACTTCCGAACAGTACCGTATTATTTGATGCAATTAATTATTTTATTGTGAATCATAACAAACATTTTGGGCTACAAACAGGACAAAGCGGATATGCTAACTTATTAGATGAAACCAAATGGAAAAATGGTCAATATCCAATTAATTATCGTGTGATTGAGGCTATTCCTGGCCAATCAGATGAATTACGTTTAGGGCACTTTATTAAAGAAGCGATGATTAACTGCTTCCTGCCCCTTACAGAAGTACCGATTATTTATCAGCAGATTCATAATTTTGATTTCAATGATATAACAGGTCACAGACCTAAAAATAAAAAACAGAATATCAGGGATGCTTCAGGATATTTATTGCCTACCAGTCATGCGGATTTTGATATGGCTCCTATGGCAGCTATATACAACCAAGGTCAGGGAGGAACTGCCCATTCAACTCTGTTTACCGATTTTACGATTGATGGTGCCTCCGATAACTTCTACTTCTATGGAGTAAGAGAATTAGGAAACCAATTGCAGATGGGAGAGTTCAGTAAATTCCAGGGACCTATTAAACTGGTTAATACTAATCCTGCTGAACCACCAAAGATCTTAAGCTTATTACCAATAGTAGATAATGCTACATTAGGAATTCCTGCAAAAGTAAGGATTGAAGTGAACTCTTATACTGATGTACACAAGATCAATGAAATTTCTATTTACAGGGCAACCAATAAGCTGGATGCAGATTCCATATTGAGTATGAAACACATCAAATCTGTAGAAATTGCTGATGTGGAAGTGAATCCTGAAAATGGTTCATGGACGGTGTATGACGAGTTTGAAGATCTGGATGAAAAACCTTACGGTGATCCACTTTTCTATCGTGTAGTTGCTTCCAGAAAAGTAGAGTACAACACAATAGATTATAACGTATCACCACCTGCTAATAAACTGGTACAGGAGCAGGCACCATCATTACCTTCAAAGACAACGGTAACCATGTTGGTGGAAAATTATAATCCACCGGCACCTGTACTGAGATATCATTCTGAACCAGTAGATTCTGATATGATCAACTGGGTGATCTTATCCTGGGATCAGATTTGCTATAAAGGAAAATACCATCTTTATAAAATGAGTCCTCTGGGTAACTGGAAGGAAATTGCCAGAATAGATACGGATGAAAAAGATACTACAAAAGCAAATCTATACGTCTTTGGCAATAATCCGGCAACTAATACTGAAGAATGGTTCTTTAAAGAAACATTCGATATGACCGGAAATGAGTTTTTCCTTCCTGTAGAAAAATTAGGACTAGATCCTATGAAGATTAAAGATGCAGAAGGAAGGGTACTTTATCATCACTTCAAAATGGTGTCTCAGAATACATCGAATATGTTCAGTACCGAAGAAAAAATTCTGACAATCTATAAAGAAGAGACCTGGATGGATATCAGTGGAATTTCTCACGACGGAACAGACGGAATGATCTTACAGGGAACTTTCATTGTGAGACCTTAATTAACCCTTCAATTAATAAAGATTCAACAGTTTCTCCTTACCAGATAAGATAGGAAAGGGGAAACTGTTTATCAAAAAACAAAAAAATTATGGCAAAAAAAACAATAGCAGCTTTGAAAGAATATTTTAAAGCAGGAAAGCGGCCGACAGAAAGCCAGTTCGGGGATTTACTGGATAGCTTTGCCAACTTAGATGATAAAATTATTTTCCCTGATAATTATAAACATAAAGATTTATACTTTGAATTTCCTCATCAGCAAGGTGATATGGCTGTGGATGTTCTTTTAGGAAATAATTATCTGAATGGAAGTATTGAAGTTGAAGTTACAGGTACATTTTCACATCAGACAAGTGTTGGTATTATAAAAAAACAATTTGAAGTAGGGCTTAATCCTGATGGAAATGTCTGGTATCCTACTACAGCCAGAGTAGTGGAAGCAGCAGGAACCATTTTAGAAAGTATTTACATTGGAGATATTGTATGGGACTCCGCAAGAAATGAATATAAATTCACTATTTATCATACAAGCCCCAATCAAAACCCATATGCTGTAAGAATCAAACAGTTTTCTTATGATAAGGCATTTGTAGATCAGGCAAGGCTTTCTGATATATATGTTAAACCATTAGTTGAGCAAAAAAAGCATTCAGTATATTATAATGGAAACATTGGAATAGGAACTGATAACCCAAAATCTAAACTGGATGTATGGGGTAATGTTCAGGCTGGTAGAAGTGATGCTACAGAAGGAATCAATGCATTTTCCATCCGTTATGAAAATGGATCTGTAAACAATTGGGGATCATTAAGAAGTGGCGCAGAAACTTACATGGGTTATGGCGTTAAAGCTGATAATCAGACGGCTTATGGCTGGCTATCAGGTAATGGATCTTACGCTGGTTACAAGACAGCGGTGACGGTTGGTGGTGAAGGAATTAAATTTTTATCCTCTAACTATGTGCAAGCTGCCCAGGATTCTCCCGTTGCGATGTCAGAACTTATGAGGATAGTCCCGAATGGAAATGTTGGAATTGGCACAGATAACCCACAACAAAAATTGGATGTACGCGGAATTATGGTATCACAAGTTAGTAGTAATGAAGGAGGAGCTCTTCTCTTACAAAATCCAGCCAAAACAGCATCTGGTACAGCTCACCAATGGGCAATCTACAATATGACAGGAGGCTATGGTAATGGATTACAGTTCTGGAGTTATTCTACAGATGGATCCTATGGACCAAGGTTGTTCTTATCAGATGCGGGTAATATGGCCTTATATGGTAAAATTGAAGCAAAGGATGTGGTCATTACTGCGACACCCACTGCGGACCATGTCTTCGCATCGGATTACCATTTAAGAGAGATCGGTGATCTTGAAAAATTCATCTCCGAAAAAAGTCATCTTCCGGAAATCCCTTCTGCAAAAGAGATGACAGATAATGGACTGTCAGTAGGAGACTTCCAGATCAAATTGCTTCAGAAAATAGAAGAATTAACATTATACATGATCTCCATGAAAAAAGAGATCGATGTTTTAAAAACAAATTAATTATGGCGAAAAAAACAATTACAGAATTAAAAAATTATTTTAAAGCTGGAAAAAGGCCTACTGAAGCACAATTTGGTGACGTCATGGATAGCTTTGCCAACCTGGAAGACCCACAACTGTTTCCTAAAAATTACATTAAAAAAAGACTGGATCTTAATTTTCCTCATGATGTATCGGATCAGGCTGTGGATATTCTTTTGGGCAACAGGGGCATGTCAGGAGCTCTTGAAATAGAAATTGTAGGAACATGGATGTATGTCAATAGTGTAGGAAATATCAAAAAATTGTTTCAGGTGGGATTCAATCCGGATAACTCGGTTTGGTATACGCCCAC
This sequence comes from Chryseobacterium sp. LAM-KRS1, assembly GCF_013184525.1. Taxonomy (GTDB): domain Bacteria; phylum Bacteroidota; class Bacteroidia; order Flavobacteriales; family Weeksellaceae; genus Chryseobacterium; species Chryseobacterium proteolyticum. Next base: position 564,219 of record NZ_JAAOIZ010000002.1, on the reverse strand, counting down.
TTCAAGAATCGTGGAGGCGGGAGGTCCTATTATTAATCATATTTATGTCGGGGATGTAGTATGGGATGCTAATATTAATCAATATAAAGTAACTATTTATCACACCCATTATGCCGGAAATATATATGATATCAGAATTACTTATCATTGCCCTTTTGATACGCAGGATTTTAGTGAGGTAAAGCTTTCTGATATCTACACTAATCCTCTTGCAGGGCAAAGAATACATTATACCCATTATAATGACAATTTTGGGGTAGGTGTTTCACTACCGGAAGCAAAACTTCACGTAAAGACCCTTCCTGGTCAAGGAGATACTAATTATACTTCAGGCCTGTTTGATCGAAACGATGCTGCAGGAGGAAGCAATAAATTATCCATCAGATATCATTCGACTGCTGATCTTGAAGTTAATTCAGGTTTTACCGGCTCGGGCTTCAGGTTTGGTACATACAGTGACTTTAATATTGTAAATAACGGTTTAAGTGATACATACGGAGCGATTAATTTTGTAACAAATGCAGCTGTAAGGCTATCTGTACAGCCTAATGGAAATGTAGGAATAGGAACCTCAGCTCCACAGGCCAAACTGAATATTGTATCATCTCCAAAGAACCCTGATCAAGAAGGAACTTTGATATTAGGAGATGTTTCTCAGGTGAATATGAGGTTCGGAAGTAATGAGCAGTACAACTGGATACAAAGTCATGCATCATCACCACTATATATTAACCCTCTTGGGAATAATTTGATTCTGAACAGAGACGCCGGTAATGTGGGAATTGGAACCCAGAATCCGGATCAAAAGCTAACTGTAAAAGGAAAAATACATGCAGAAGATGTAATTGTAGATACCAATGTTCCTGCCGACTATGTATTTCAAAAGTATTTTGATAATACTTCTTCCATCAGACCGGATTACCAAATGCTTTCTTTAAACGAACTGGAATCCTTTGTAAAAGAAAATAAACATCTTCCGGAAATTCCATCCGGGGATAATATTCTGAAAGAGGGAGTTACGGTCGGAGACTTCCAAATGAAATTGCTTCAGAAAATTGAAGAACTTACTCTTTATATAATCTCTCTGAAAAAAGAGATTGATTCAAAACTTAATTAATTATGGCAAAAAGAACAATAGCACAATTAAAAAATTATTTTAAAGCAGGAAAAAGACCTACAGAAATCCAATTTAGCGATCTTATGGATAGTTATGCACATTTGGATGACCCTGCAATATTTCCAAATAGCTTTAAATATAAAGACTTCTCTGTTAGATTTCCTAATCAGGAAAGTAATTTGGCGGTAGATATATTATTGGGAACCACCATCAACGGGAATGTAGAAATACATATCGTTGGTGCATGGAATAGTGAAAATACCGTAGGTATTATTAAAAAACAAATTATTGTTGGTGCAAATCCTAGTGGTGGTATCTGGTACCAGCCTGTATCGAGAATCATAGAAGCTTCAGGCCCCATTACAGATCATATTTATCTTAGTGATATTGTATGGGACAGTTCTATAGGGCAATATAAAGTAACGGTATATCATACACGCCAATCAGGAAACGTATATGCGATAAGACTTATCCAGCATTGTAATTCAACGGCTTTAATTGATAAGGCTGTATTGTCCGATATTTATACCAATACACTGACGGGACAAAATAAACATTATGTCAATTATAATGATTATGTGGGAATAGGAACCAAAAAACCACTTGCTCCACTGGATGTTCAGGGGCGGGTTCTATTAAATGCCGGATCCGCTGTCGTAAGTGGTGTAGGAATTGTTGGGTATACGACCCAATGGTCAAGGGGATATCATTTTGTGTCACCTGATAATACACAGCATTTGGGAGGTTTTGGAGCTTTAGGCACCAATAATCAGATTGATCATTATTATATAGGAAAGTATGGAAGCAGTATTGCGAAATTTTCCGTTGGTGATGATCGCGTTTTCCTTAGAGGGAATGTAGGAATCGGAACAGAAGCGCCTGCAACAAAACTGGATGTCGTAGGAGAAATTCAGGCCGGAGCAAAATCTGCCACAGAAGGAGTAAATGCTTTTGCGATAAGATATGAGAACGGATCTTTTAATAACTGGGGGTCATTAAGAAGTGGTGCTGAAACCTATATGAGTTACGGAGCAAAAGCATCACCTACCACAGCTTATGGCTGGGTATCCAGCAATGGTAGTTTTTCAAACTATAAAACGGCTATTACTCTCGGAAACGAGGGAATGAAATTCCTGGGAAGTGCCAGTGCGCAAAGCAGCCTTAATTCACCTGTTGTTATGAATGAATTCATGAGGATCAGCACTAGCGGAAATGTAGGAATAGGAACAAAGAATCCTGATCAAAAGCTAACCGTAAAAGGAAAAATTCATGCTGAAGATGTGATCGTAGATACCAATGTTCCTGCAGACTATGTTTTTCAGAAGTATTTTGATAATAAGTCTTCTATCAGACCAGATTATCAAATGCCTACGATCAATGAGCTGGAATCCTTTGTAAGAGAAAACAAGCACCTTCCTGAAATTCCATCGGGGGATAACATAATAAAAGATGGAGTGAAAATCGGAGATTTCCAGATGAAATTACTTCAAAAAATCGAAGAACTTACGCTCTATATGATTTCCCAGAACAAAGAAATTGAAAATTTAAAAAACATGATCAATTAGTTAATTTTCAAAGAAGTCAATTTGAAGATTTTTTGAATAGATAATTGATGTGAAGTAATTTATTAAACTATAACCTTAATTCTAAATTCTATTAGAAGATAAACCTAATCCCTTTTAAACTTCGGTTTAAAGGGATTTTTGATTTTGTAAACCCATTTGGAATACAATAAATATAAAATACAGAGAAGTTATCATAGGATATGACGTAGTACAAACAATCATTCTATCTTTACTTTATTAAATAGTAAAACAGATAAAAAATATAGAAATGGAAAGAACAGAAGTAATTATTAATACACACAACAGGGGAGAAGTTCAGTTATTTTCTGATGATCAGAAGATAGGAAAAATGGATATCTCAGTTATTGGACAAAAATTAACCGTTTATCATACAGAGGTAGATCCTGAACATGAAGGAAAAGGTTTTGCTAAAATACTATTGGAGAAACTTGTTTCTTATGCCAGGGAAAATAATTTGAAAATAGTTCCTCTATGTCCTTATGTTTTTGCGCAGTTCAAAAGACATCCGGAAGAATATAATGATGTCTGGTTGAAAGAATAAATATAATAATTGATTAAGCTTCCTGTGGGAGCTTTTTTTGTACTTTATAATGATCAGTTACCAATGTTTAATCTTTTCCCGGTATTGATTAGCTATAAGTTTTTTAAAGTCAAAAAAAATCCCGATTTTTGCAACCCTTTCAATAATCCCGAACATTCATGAAACTTTGTATTGCCGAGAAACCCAGTGTTGCCAGAGATATCGCCAAAGTTTTAGGTGCTACTACACCTAAACAGGGCTATATGGAAGGAAACGGCTATTGTGTAACCTGGACATTCGGACATTTATGTACGCTGAAAGAACCGCATGATTATGGTCCGCAGTACAAATCCTGGAATCTGTTTTTATTACCGATCATTCCCAATAACTTTGGAATAAAACTGATTCCGAATAAAGGAGTTGAAAATCAGTTTAAAGTAATTGAAAAACTGGTGGAAGAATGTGATGAGGTCATTAACTGCGGGGATGCCGGACAGGAAGGAGAATTGATCCAGCGTTGGGTATTGCAGAAGGCAAAGTGCAATAAGCCGATTCAACGATTATGGATTTCGTCCCTAACCGAAGATGCGATTAAAGAAGGATTTGCTAACCTGAAACCTGCGGAAGATTACAAAAATCTGTACCTGGCTGGAAATGCCAGAGCTATCGGAGACTGGTTGCTTGGTATTAATGCAACACGCTTATTTACGAAAAAATTCGGAGGGAATAAAGCCGTTCTTTCTATCGGCCGGGTACAAACTCCAACCCTGGCAATGTTGGTTCAGCGTCAGAAAGAAATTGACGCTTTTACCACAGAAGAGTATTGGGAACTTAAAACGAAATACCGCGATGTTATTTTCAATGCTGCGATTGATCGTTTAAAGACACTGGACCGGGCTGAAAAAGGATTGGGATATCTTAAAGTAAATCCCTTTGAAATCGTTTCATTTGAGATCAAAGAAGGAAAAGAAAAGAACCTGAGGCTTTTTGACCTTACGGGACTTCAGGTGGAAGCGAATAAAAAATACGGATATTCAGCCGAAAATACGCTTAATTATATTCAAAGCCTTTATGAAAAAAAGCACGTGACTTATCCGCGTGTGGATACTACGTATCTATCTGAAAATTTATATCCTAAAATAGAAGGAATTCTTCGGAAAATGTACTTTTATCAGGATTTAATTGCTCCACTATTGGAAGCTCCTATACCGAAATCCAAAGCTGTTTTTGATGATTCGAAGGTAACGGATCACCATGCAATTATTCCCACCGAAGTTCCACCATCCCAGAACCTGAGCAGGGAGGAAAAGCTTATTTATGATCTGATCGCCAAGCGTTTCATTTCTGTTTTTTATCCCGAATGTAAAATTTCCAATACATTGGTAGAAGGAAAAGTTGGAACTATTCCTTTTAAAACAAGCGGAAGACAGGTTTTAGAGCCGGGATGGAGAGCTGTATATGCCAAAGAACCGAAAGAAGAGTCTTCAGATAAGGATAAAGAAAAAGAAGAAGAGCAAACCATTCCGGAATTTACAGTAGGAGAAACGGGCCCCCATGATCCAATGATCCATCAGGGAAAGACATCCCCTCCAAAACCATATACCGAAGCAACGTTGTTAAGGGCAATGGAAACTGCCGGAAAGCAGGTTGATGATGAAGAGCTGCGTGAAATGTTGAAAAACAACGGGATCGGAAGACCTTCTACCCGGGCCAATATCATAGAAACTCTTTTCAAACGAAAATATATTGAGAAGAAAAGAAAAAATCTTATTGCGACGCACACCGGAATTCAACTGATCGATACTATTGAAGATGAATTGCTGAAAAGCCCTGAACTTACGGGAGAGTGGGAGTTAAAGCTTAGGAAAATAGAAAGTGGTGAATATGAAGCCAATCAGTTTAAAGAAGAACTGATCCAGATGGTCTCTGAACTTACAAGAAAAGTAGTGGACGGAAAAGGAAAAGTGATCACTTTACAGGAAGAAGAGAAAGTGGTTGAAAAGAAAAAACGAGAACCTGCTCCCAAAAAGGAACTTCAGTCTTTTGAGGAAACAAAATGTCCGAAATGCAAAGAACACAATCTGATTAAGGGGAAAACCGCAGTTGGATGTTCAGATTTTAAAAATTGTGGTTTTAAAATACCGTTTGAGCTCTTTGGAAAAAAGTTATCAGAAAAACAACTTCTGGATCTTATTCTTAAAGCAAAAACATCTAAATTAAAAGGTTTCAGTACGCATCCGGATGCCCTTACGGAAGGTGTCCTTTCATTATCTGATGATTTTACGGTGCAACTAGGTTAACTCACATTATCATTGTGAACTAAAGATTGTTGATTAATCACAAGAGGACAAGATCTTTCTAATCTTTGATGTTTTAAATGTTTGCGTTTACCTTAAAAAGTGCTGCTGGGATTTTCAATCCTTTTATTACATTTGTAAGAATCATATTTCAATCCATGACACCTGAGAAAAAACAACTGATCATAGACAGTTTCAACCGCTCCGAAACCTTAAAATTCTACAAAGCAGAGCTTCTTGAAGTAGAAACCGATTTCATATCCATTAAAATCCCAAAGATGGAAATGATGACCCGTAAGGCAGGAATGTTTAATGGGGCAATGATCGCTTCTCTGGTTGATGTTTCTTCGGGATATGCTGCGGTAAGCAATTATAAAGATGATTGTTACGTAGTGACCATAGAACTTAAGGTTAATTATTTAAGGCCTGCAATGGGAGATGCTTTGATTTCAAAATCATACGTAGTAAAAGGAGGCGGGAAGATCAGCGTGATCAGAACTGAAATTTATACAGTGGACGAAAACGGATCATCCGAAACTCATGTTGCCACATCATTGGTGACGATGATGAGACTTAAATAAGATTTAAAAAGAATAAGCCTGAACAGAAAACTGCAGGTAAGCATTATTTCCTACAGGATTAAACATTCCCCAGATTCCAACCGGAAGCTGATAACCCGCAATGGAAAATGTTTTGGTAATGATCAGACTGATCTCATTAAAACCTGCTTCTTGAGCAAAAAAGTTTCCTTTTTCACCTTTGGGATTATGTAAGGCAAAGGCATATCCGATCCTCCCTCGTACCGCGAGGTTTTCTTTTGTATAGAAAGGATATTCTGTTGAAACAAAAGAAGAATATTTATTGTGTGTATTGTCCCTATCCCTATCCCGGCCAAAGACTACCGTATTCCAGCTTAAGACTAAGGGTAGTTTCTCACTTATTGTATAATATGACCTGAAATCCCAGAAGCGCCCTGTTTCACTTGCATTGTAATTAAAAAATTCTTTGTTGTTATAAGTGGCACCAGGTGAAAAATTATAAATATCCCAGAGTTCCACCATAAGGTGCTTATTTTTGTATCCAATATAATTGTCAAACTCTTTATAGGAGCCATTTGCATTTCCTCCGGCCCAGAATCCTCCGTAAAAATTCTTACCATCTAAATGAACATCACCGGTATATATGAAACCTGAGGAAACTTCCTGACCTCGCCACAAATGACTATTTCTGAGCTGCAATGCAGAATGCAGTTTCTGGCCATAAACCCATGAATTTCCAATGATGATGGAAATAATCATCAACTTTTTAATTTTAATCATAATGCTGAGTGTCTTTTTGATTACAACATTCCTGTCCGGTAAATGAATACCGGAAAAAAGGAATGTATAAAAGAAATGAATGGTTAGTTAATAATATCTTTCTCCCGGATCTTAGATCCGAAGAGTGCATAAGAAAGCATAAGCAATTCACAGATGACCGTTAATATCCAGGTCCATCTCCATGAGCCGAAAAGATCAGCCAGTCCTCCTTGAAGTAAAGTAAATACCGCACCGCCAAATACAGCAGAAATGAACACACCGGATGCTTTTGAGGTATATTTATTCAGACCCTTTATAGAAAGTGTATAAATACAGCTCCACATAGAAGAATGCAAAAGCCCGATGGCAACAAGGAACCAAAGGTTCTGGGTGATCATCGAAGTAATCGCCAGGATGGTAGCAAGAACTGTTGTCGTTGCAAGCTGTGTTCTCGCTGAGATCTTACTGAAAAAACTGGAAATAGATCTTCCAACAAGGAAACCTCCCCAATATAAAGTAGATAATAAGGCATGAATTCCAAGGTCCATTCCGCCGATAATAATATCCGTTTTTCCGAAGAAAGTGATCGGCTTTCCCGATTCCATAAGCTCAAAAGCATTCAGGTTGATATTGGCTCCGATGGCAACTTCGGTTCCTACATAAAAGAAAATGGCAACCACACCCAAAGCAAAATGGCGGAATGACCAAATGCTTCTTTCCAGTTTTTCTCCTGCAACGGCTCTCGTATTTTCAATATCAGGAAGATGCAGTCTCTTGGTGATAGCCATCACCGTAACAATACAGATGATCAGTACAAAAAGAGGTAGTAGCAGCTGTTTTATTTCAATATTTTCAATGGAGATACCACTGAACATCACGATGGTCACAAAGAAAGGTGCTGAGGTCGTACCAATAGAATTGATGGCTGTTAAAATATTCAGTCGTTGTACGGGCTGTGTCCCCTTTAAAGGATAAGAGGCAGCATAAGGATTTACCACCACCTGAATAATTGCTGCAGAAGTTCCCATTAAATAAGATCCGGCTACAAAAATGATAAACCCAAAGGGAATAACGGCATCACCGATCCTGAAATCCACCGAAGGAAACTGATAACCCACCCACGAAGAACATAAATACATCATCAATCCGGAGATCATAAAAAACAAACCTCTTAGGATCGTATTTTTATATCCAAAGGCATTGACCCATTTGCTTCCTAAAGTGCCGTTTAACAAATATCCTAAAAAGAAAAAGAAAGAGATGAGCGTGGTGAAGGTATTTTTCAGACCTCCCGCATGAGCCAGAAAAGTAAATTTTAAAGGAGCCTGCAACTGTTCATTAACAGTTGTCAGAAAACCAACAATAAAATAAATGAAAGTAATAATAGCAAATGGAAGGATACTGCTGTCAGACTTTATTTTCAAAGCTTTTATTTCGGAATTTGTTTGCATAATACTTTAGTTTATAATAGTTTCTAAAACAGGTGCGATCCCCTGATTTTTAATATCATCAACAAACTGTAAGTACAGACCGGTAAATGCATTTACCTCTCTCAAATCGATGCTTTTAAAGGCAGAAAGATTTAAAAAATCAATGGGGTTATCACTTTGGATTAAAATTTCATCTTCCGAAGTTAGCCATGGCTCGCCAATTTCATATGTAAAACCTTTATCGTCCGTTTTATATTTCAAATAATGCCTGTAAGAAGCTATAAGAAATGCCGGACGCATAAGATCTTTTCCATCACTGATTATTTTTGCGAGATTGGGCATAATATATACCGGAAATTTAGAAACACCGTCAAAGCATAATCTGCTCACCTGGTCACTTACGCTATGATTGGAAAACCTTTCTATCAGTGTACGTTTGTAAAGATCTAAATCAGTATCGGCAGGTGCCGGAACATATGGTGTAATATCTATATTCATAAAATCCCTGATTAGCTTTACAATACTTTGATCCTGCATGGCCTCATCTACCTTGCGGTAGCCTTTTAAGAAAGAAGGGTAGGATAATAGGGTGTGCGAAGCATTCAGGAGACTGAGTTTCATGTTTTCAAAAGCAGTGACGTCATTCGTGAATTCTACGCCGGATTTTTCCCATTCGGGTCTTCCTGCGATAAATTGATCTTCTATCACCCATTGGATGAAATCTTCACAATAAACGGGGGCTTTATCATTCCAGCCGCTTTTTTCATTAAGCCTTTCAATATCTTTGGCTGTGGTAGCAGGTGTAATTCTGTCCACCATACTGTTTGGAAATGTAACGTGGGATTTGATCCAGTTTCCAAGATCTTTATCCTGAGCTTCTATAAAACTGGTGAATGCCCTTTTTGCGGTATTGCCATTATGCTGAAGATTATCACAAGACAAGATCGTGATACTTCCGGCTCCATTTTTTTTACGCAATCGCAGACCTTCTGCTATAAATCCAAAAACCGTTTCAGGAGTACCCGGATTCAGTAAATCGTTTTGTACGTGGCTGTCATTCAGATTAAACTCATTCGTTTCTTTATTGAGATTATATCCTCCTTCCGTAATGGTAAGACTGATGATCTTTATCGCCGGATCAGCGATTTTAGCAATTACTGCCTGGGGATCTTCTACTCCCCATATCAACTCTATGAGTGAACCTATGGTATAGATTTCATCTTTTCCATCCCTTCCACAAACCGTAAGGGTATAATCCAGATTTTGGGATCTTAAATCACGTACTATTTTTTCATCAGAAGGAAGTAAGGCAATCCCGCAGATACCCCATTGCTGTTGATTTTTGTCTCCCAGCAGAAGGTGGGTGTAATACTGCTGATGAGCCCTGTGGAAATTTCCAACACCAATATGTACAATGCCGGTTTTAATATTTTCACGGTTATAGGGATAAGAATTGGGAGTCATATATTATAGTTTTTAATTGAATGTTAATCGTTTGCTAAACTTATATTAATAAATCTATTGCCCGGTATTTTTTGTTATGAAATTGATAATGGGAACGTTCCCAGAATTTGGGAACGTTCCCATTTGCTTATTTTTTTGTTATTTTTGATAAAAAAGAGTCCCTGATGAAGCGTGTAACCATTAAAGATTTGTCGAAATTTTTGTCATTATCTACCTCTACCATCTCAAGAGCACTGCTTAATGATAAAAATATCAACCCGGAAACTCAGAAGAGGGTATTGGAAGCAGCAACGAAATTGGGCTATAAACCCAATGCAACAGCTTTGAATTTAAAGTATGGAAAATCCAAAAATATTGGATTGGTGGTACCGGAAATGATCACACCATTTTCTTCAAAAGTTCTGAAGGGGATTCAGAATATTTTGGATCCGTTAGGGTATCGTGTTATCATAACACAATCGGATGAAAATCCATTGATAGAAAGAGAGAATCTTAAGCTTTTAGAAGAATTTAATGTGGACGGGATCATTATTAATCTTTGTCATGAAAGTCTTAATGAAGAAGTTTACAAAAAGCTGATCAATAATGATATTCCCATGGTATTTTTTGACAGGATACCCGGGAAATCAATACAGGCTTCGCGGGTGATCGTAGATGATCAGATCAAAGCATCATTAGTAGTGGAGCACCTGATTAATACGGGACGAAAAAGGATCGCACACATTATGGGGCCTTTAACGATAAGGAACGTAACTGAAAGAGTGAACGGATACAAACGTATTATGGAGAAATATAGTCTTACTGATCCTGATCTGATTGTTTCTACAGAGGGAATGACTTTTGAAGATGGCAGAAAGGCAGTACAGGAACTATTAAACAGAAACATCCATTTCGACAGTATTTTTGCCTTTTCCGATACATTAGCTATTGGTGCAATGAATTATGTTCATGAGCAGAATATAAAAATTCCTGAAGAAATAGCGATTGCAAGTTTTTCAGGAACAGAACTGGCAACTATTGTGCATCCGCAGCTGACAACTGTACAGCAACCATTAGAAAAAATGGGAGAAACCGCTGCCCGTCTCGTGCTGGAAAAAATACAAAATGCGTCATCACCGGATCAGACGGTTATTATGGAAACCGAATTGATTTATAGGGCATCCACCGTTATTTAAATCTACTCGCTTTGGTCAAGCACAAGAATAAGAGATAAAATAAAAACCACAGAAAGAGCACTAATGACCAACAGATTAACCTGCACTATCATTGATATGATTAATAGTAGGATAGAAGCAAGCATAATATATCTGAAATAATGGGTGTATTCTTTTTTCATATAAGATTATTAGCTGTTATAAAATTAAAAAAAAGACACGTAACTTTTACTTCAGCCGTCTTACTTGCCAAAAAACAAATGCCTAAGGTATCCTTAGGCATTTGTCCATTTAAAAAAATTGATTAATCATAATTCTCTTCAATCCATCTAAGGCATTCCTGGTAATAGCGGTTTTGCTCATCAGATTGTAGATAAGGTGCATTAATAAATGCGTTGTCTGCAATTTTTTGCATAATTTTTTCAAGGCTCCGTCCATTAAAGTCCACTCTTGTTTTTTGAATATTGGAATACTTCAGGTGATCCTTGTGAATGTGCCAGGATGAATCTTTTCCTGCATCAACTCTGGTGAGATTGGTTGTGTGTGTTGCGTCCATGATCATAATTTTTAAGGGGTTTGCAGACTTAAAATTCAGGAATAAAAAGATCATAACGCAAAGGGAAAATACCCATTTTTGAAAAATCAGTGTTTTCCCTTATTGTATTGAAAATATAAACTTTAGCAATGCATGATGGATAAAGACTTTTATTAATCATTCAAACCGAGATCCGATGGAATGAGTTTTGATACTTGTATACAAACTATTAAAAATATTAACATATGAACTTAATTATCCGTTTACTGATTACTGCGCTTGTTGCGTTTCTTTTAACGAAAATTTTACCGGGAGTACATTTTGAAGGCTTTTCATCTGCGATTATTTTCGCGATTGTTTTGGGTCTTTTGAATTTAATTGTAAAACCTGTTTTAAGTCTTTTGGGACTTCCTTTAACGATCATCACCCTGGGATTATTTGCTTTAGTCATTAATGCATTAATCATCCTTCTGGCAGATTATTTCATAGACAGTATGGTTGTAGATGGATTCTGGTGGGCATTCATTTTCAGTATCGCCTTATCATTGATCACTTCATTGGCCAACTCTATGTTCTCAGATGGGGACTAAGCTCACAGAAGTATAGCATAACAATATAAATCCGTCAGTTGAGCTGGCGGATTTTTTATTTGGTCCATCAAAAAGGATATAAATAACATAAATAGCAACTGTACAAGCGTCTTATCATCAAATGTATCACAGGTAAATCAATTCATCACTTTAACAAAAAACAAGATAATTGTTAATTCCTTCGCATATTTTTATTTTAAGTACTAAATTTGGCAATCTTTGAATTAAAAAGCAATTTATGAAACTTAAGTACAGCCTGCTGGCTTTAGCAGCCCCACTTTTAATGAATGCACAACAGTTAATGACGCCTGAAATTCTTTGGACTTTGAAAAAAGTGGGAGTACAGGCAGTTTCACCTGATCAGTCTTCACTTATTTATAAAGTAGGGCAAGTAGATCTGAAAACAGAGAAAACGAAAAACGAAAACTATTTCCTTAATGTTATCAATAATCAGTCTTCAAAATTAGACTTAGGTAAAAAAGCTCTTATTCAGTGGGATAAGAATGGAATTTACGCACAGGAAGGAGATAAGATATTCCTTTCTAAAGATAACGGGAAAACCTGGACCGAGTTTTATACCATCGGTGAGGTTGATAATATTGTAATTTCCCCTGATGGAAAGAAAATTGCTTTCAGCAAGCAGGTTTTAGTGGAGAAAGTAATGGGGAAAGATAAATACAGCGATACTCCTAAAACAACAGCACAGGTGTATACTGATTTGAACCACAGACACTGGGATTATTTCAATGAAGGAAAATACAATCATGTTTTTGTAGTTAATACTTCAGATAAAGTGGAATCATCAAAAGACTTACTGGAAGGAAAGACATGGGATTCTCCGCAGAGGCCGTTTGGTGGAGCTGAGGATTTCATCTGGAGTCCTGATTCTTCTCAGCTTTTGTATGTTACCAAGCCTAAAAGCGGGAAAGAGTATGCTACAAGTACAAATACGGATATTTTTGCTTATGATCTTGCTTCCGGTGCTACAAAGAACCTTACAGAATCAAATAAAGGTTATGACGTAAATCCAAAGTTCAGTCCGGACGGAAAATCACTGGTATGGCAGAGCATGGAAAGAGATGGCTATGAAGCGGATAAAAATGATGTGAAAATCATGGACTGGAAGTCCGGAAAAACAGAGAACCTAACAAAAGGTTGGGACGAAAGTGTTTCCGGTGATGTTTTCTGGAGTGGTGATTCCAAAACCATCTATTTTACGGCAGCATTCAGAGGAACAAAACAATTGTTTTCCTTAGATCCTAAAAATGCAAAGGTTCAACAGATCACAAAAGGAGATTTTGATGTAAATGAAATCTTTGCTGATAATAAAAACACCTTATTGGTAGGCAGAACCGATGTCAACCATGCTACAGATTTATTTTCTGTAAACATTAAAAACGGTGAAATGAAACAGGTTACGGAAGCCAATAAAGATACTTATTCCAAACTGGCTCAAGGGAAATCTGAACTAAAAATGGTGAAAACATCGGATGGAAAAGAAATGGGAGTATGGTTCCATTATCCGCCGAATTTTGATCCGAATAAAAAATATCCTACTTTGGTATATTGCCAGGGTGGACCTCAATCTGCATTGACTCAGTTTTTCAGTGTACGATGGAATTTTGCTCTTATGACGGCTAACGGATACATTGTAGTTGCGCCGAACCGTAGAGGAATGCCGGGCTGGGGAACAAAGTGGAATGAAGAAATCTCTAAAGACTGGGGTGGACAACCTATGAGGGATTATCTTGCCGCTACAGATTATGCTAAGACATTACCTTATGTGGACGGACAAAGAGTAGCTGCAGTAGGAGCAAGTTATGGAGGATACAGTGTATTTATGCTTGCGGGGATTCACGATAACAGATTCAAGACCTTTATTGCTCACGACGGGCTATTTGATATGAAATCATGGTATCTGACCACTGAAGAGCTTTGGTTTGCCAACTGGGACTTAGGGTCTCCATGGGAGAAGCCGCTTCCAAAAGCTTATACAGAATTTAACCCTAGCAATTTTATTGAAAAATGGAATAAGCCGATCATGATTGTCCAGGGAGGAATAGATTACCGTGTGCCTTATGAACAGGGACAGGAAGCTTTCCAGGCAGCAAAATTAAGAGGCCTTAAAACAAAATTAGTGTATTTCCCGAACGAAAATCACTGGGTGCTTCACCCGCAAAATGGTTTGGTATGGCAAAGAGAATTCTTTGACTGGTTAAAAGAAACATTATAACAAACAAACAATAAAAACGAAAACGGGCTTTTGGCCCGTTTTTTTTATATTTGAATTATGCAAAATCGTATTTCTTCATTTCCTCCTATTATTGATGTCCATTCCATAATTTTAATTTTAGGTTCCATTCCAGGGGTCAAATCATTGGAAAAGCAACAATATTATGCACATCCTCAAAATAAATTCTGGAAGATTATTTTTGAGCTGCTTCATGAAAAATTTACGGAAGATTATGCAGTAAGGATTGAAACATTGAAGAAACACCACATCGCACTTTGGGATGTGATTGATTCCTGTGAGCGAAAAGGAAGTCTTGATTCGGAGATCAGAAATGAAGAAGCCAATCAGATTGAAGAGCTTTTAGAACAATATCCGAATATCACTGCCATATTTTGTAATGGAGGAAAATCTTATAAAAACCTACAGAAAGTTTTAGGAAAAAATTATCGGCTTCCTGTAATTCTGCTGCCTTCGACAAGCCCGCTGCATACCATTTCGTTGGAAAAGAAATTAGAAGGATGGTCAAAGATCATGGAATTTCTAAAATAACCTCCTTCCTTATTTCCTTTATGCTCCAGCAACATCATCATAAGATGTGCACTTTAATCTACTTTTAAATAACTGCGTAAACCCCTGAGAAGCTCCAGCTGGTTCTTCGTACGGTCGAGATTATGCTCCGGATAGGTTGTAGAATAATAAGTGCTTCCATTTAAATAATCTGTAAGAAAACGAAGCCCCTGAATGTAGATAGCCACCTGTGCGGAATAATCAAGATTTTCAAACTCGTCTGGAGTCAATAGATCCTTAAGATGAAATAGAAAGCCCTCTTTTACCGATTCGAAAATTTCTGAATTGAAATTATTTTGAGCTGTTCCATCATCTTCATTAGTGGTATTGGTGTATGACTGGATCATGGTTCCAAAATCATAGAGAATAGTAGAAGTCATGATTGTGTCCAGGTCAATTATAGCCATCGGGTCATGGTTCTGATCAAAAAGAATATTACTGATTTTCGCATCTGCATGAACAATTCTTTTGGGGAGTTGGCCATTATTTTGCATTTTGATCCATTGATCAGGTAACCACAACAATTGGTTCATCATTTCTATTTCAGCTTTTGCATTTTCTTTTAAAGAAGATGATCCGCTTTCTAATGAAATTTTATAGTCGGTAAGTCTCTTTTCAAAATTGAGAAAATCGGGTAATGGATCTTCAATGATGGGAAGACTTTGCGTATTAATGATGCTAAGAAAATAACCCACAGCTCTTGCTGCCTTGGAAGCTGTTTCCGCTGAAGGAACAGTAAGAAAAGTAATGCTGTTATCAATGAAGCTGGTCATTCGCCATGAATCTCCATTTCCATCCCTGATTAAAAACTCCTCTGAAGACGAAGCAATCGGTTGTGTCATTTTGAAATGATATTGACCCTCTTTAAGAATCTTATTTATTTTCAAATGATTATTGATAACCTGCTCCGGCTTTTTAAAGACTTGTGTATTAATCTTCTGTAAAATATACTTTTCCCGGTTTTGATTATTTTCTACACAATAGGTAGTATTGATCAAACCGTTATTGATCTGAGTAACTGTACAGTTGTCAGTGCCTATAAATTTTGAGATAATATTCTTCAGCTCCATAGATCTTCGGGGTATCGCTGGTTTTGGATTTCTTTTTCAAGGTAACTTTTTAGAATAATTTTATCATCGGGATAGGTCATTCCCAACCAATGAGATGGCGAGGTTCTGACTGCAATTTTGATTGTATTCTCCTCGTTCATTTTCTGCAGAGCAGTAGGAATATAAAATTCTTCTTTGGGTTGTGGATTGGATGTAATAAAATCCTTAAAATAGATTTCCAATGAATCGAATATAATGGGGTGGAAAATAAAATAATTCATAGAAACCAAAGTATCTGGTGCTACTTCTATGTCTTTCCCGTTTTCATCGGTATAGACAATAGTATTATTTTCTTTTCGGATGGAAGTCTGCTCTTCTACTTTTAGCAAAAAATGATCATCATCCACCGTGCAAATACCTCTAGCTACCGTACCATTGTTACTTAACGTGGTAGAAAGCGGATAGGCAATGAGTTCAAATTGAGAATCAGAAACATTTTGATTGTCGATTTCATTTGATGCTAACTGATAAACTTCTTTACCGTAAAAATCGTCTGCGTTGATCATTACAAAAGGTTCACTAATATATTCTTTTGCACAAAGTACGGCATGGCCTGTTCCCCAAGGTTTTTCCCGGGACGAATAATCATACCCTGAAGGAATGTATTTATCCATATCCTGATAGACCCACTGCAACTCAAAGTTATTGGTTTTGGAAATGTTTTCCAGCCTTTCTATATAGCTTTCAGGGATGAAACGATTAATAATAATCACAATTTTATTGAAGCCGACCATTAGAGCATCATAAATAGAATATTCCAGAATAGGAGAGCCATTGCCCAATATTCCATCTACTTGTTTAAGGCCTTTATAGCGGGTGCCTAAGCCTCCGGCTACTATGAGAAGTGTTTTTTTAGAATTCATCTGTCATTCCGAATATAGGTTTACGATTTTTCCATTGTCCTTTTGTGAAATCAGGGATCTCAACGACCTGTCCTCCTTTAGCAATTGATTTTTCGCTGAGCGGTGTGATTGCATACCAGGTGGCAAGATCATATACATCCATAGGGAATTCTATATTACGTTTTATACATTCAATAAAGGTGTTCATAACGAAAAAGTCCATTCCACCATGTCCTGCGCCTGTTGCTTTGCTTTCAAATTTCTTCCACATCGGATGGTCGTAATCTTTGATCCATTTCTCGGTATTATCCCATTTATGGGTGTGATTCATTATCTTTTCAAAATAAATATGTCCCTGATCTGCGCCTCCTGATCCGAAGTCCTGCCAGATTCCGTCAGTTCCCTGCACTCTGAATCCAAGATCATAAGGTCTCTGTAAGCTGGTATCGTGTGTCAGAAGAATAGTTTCTCCGTTAGCACAAGCTATTTGTGTCGTAACGATGTCACCCTGGTTAAACTTCACTTTGGCATTAGGATGGTTGGGACCTCCTTTCGGATGTTCCACAATATACTGGTGCAAGCCGAGGGATTTTGAAGAAAATGAAGATAAGCGTGTTAATCGGTTTCCACGATTAATATCCATCATAACGGAAACCGGACCAAGGCCGTGCGTAGGATAAAGTTCTCCATTTCTTTTTACATAATGTTCCGTTCTCCATTTTGCTTCGCTAAAACCCTTTTCCCCGAATTCGGCTCCGGAATTGTAAGGCGTAACACCGTCATTAAATAAAACCCCGCGAAGATCATGCTGATAACCTCCTCTTCCGTGGACCAATTCTCCAAACATTCCCTTACGGACCATATTCAGGATAGCCATGATATCTCTACGGTAACATACGTTCTCCATCATAAAAATGGGAACTTTTGTTTCCTCATAAGTTTTTACGAATTCCCAGCAGTCATCTAGTTTAATGGCACCGGATACTTCCATTCCAACAATTTTCTTAGCCTTCATCGCTTCAACTCCCTGTGTAAGGTGCCATTCCCACGGAGTAGCGATAACAACCGCATCGATGTTGCCAAGTTTCAGGAGATTTCTGTAATCATATTCTCCATTTGAAAATTCACGGGCCTCCGGTTTACCATTGCTTTTTAAGATTTTCTGGCTGGCAGATAACATAATTGGACTAGGGTCTGCAAAAGCAACGATCTCAACATCGTCCCTTTTAGCCAATAGCTTTACATGTTCCTGTCCCCGTAATCCGACTCCTATAAAACCAACCCTTACTTTTTTATCAGATACAAACCCTTTTGAATAGGCAAATAAAGAATGGGGTAAAACAAGTGCTCCGAATGAAGCTAATGCAGTTGTTTTGATGAAGTCTCTACGTGAATTATCCATAAATGATATTTTTGATTAAATATGTTATTTAAATTTAAAGATATTAAAATATCAATAACCAGTGAATCATTTTACTCTTAAAATTGATTTTATTTTTATTTATTGTCCGTAATATGCACTTATTAGCCTCTCTCTCATTTTGTTGAGGTAGTTGATGTTTTTGGTATTGGACAGAATAATTACCGTCAGGTTTTTTTCAGGTAAATGTACCCAGTTCGCACTATGTCCGTAACCTTCACCCTGACGTTCTACAAATAGGGTAGTCATATTTCCGAATTTTTTAGGATAAACCCAAAAGCTAAAAGCAGTATCCCCAAGCTCCTTATAAGGAGTAAGCATGGTGTCTACAGTTGATTTTTTTAATAAAACATGATTGAAAACGGCCTGGTCAAAGGTTAAAAGATCTTTGGGAGTGGAGTACATGCCTCCGGCCGTATAAAAATTGTCGATATAGGTGTTGGTTGGGGTATGAAGAGCAAACGGGTCCGAATCTGTTTCCGAATATCCGTCATCTATATTCTGGATAATATCATTGTGGTGCAAAAGACCTGTATTATTCATTTTAAGAGGAACCAGGATCTGCTCTTTCAGAACTTCTTCAAAAGATTTACCATATATCTTTTCAATAATTTTTCCAAGCAGGATATAATCACCATTGTTATAGCTGAATTTTGTTCCGGGTTTATCGATCAGTTTTTCAGAGAGAAAGGTTTTGACAAAATCATCCAGGTTCCAAATTGTATTGTCATATGCCTCGTGAATGAGTTCCGGGGAACTGATGTCCTTATTAAATCTACCACTGCTATAAGTTAGAAGGTTTCTTACGCTTGCTTTTTTTGCGGCTTCCCCTTTGTAATCCGGAAGATAAGTTGCAATGGGAGAGTCCAGGTTGATTTTACCTCTTTCGTATAGCTGCATGATCAGGACGGCAGTAAATGACTTGGTGAGAGAAAATATATGAAATCTGGTTTCGTCCGAAAAGCTGATGTTATAATGTCTGTTGGATAATCCTTTATACGAAAGTAATTCGGTCCTGCCATTTTGGGCAATCAGAACTGCTCCGTTGAAATTATCACTCTTCACACTGGAATCAATTACTTTTTCCACATTTGAAATTTGAGAATAGGCCACATTTAATGCTAATAAAAGAAATGTGGTAAAGTTTTTTTTCATAGTAAACAGTTTTAATAAAGAACAATTTTTGAAACTCAATATTTTTAATCCATGAGGAAAAGTATTTTCGGTGAGTTTACCTATATACAGTTTATTGGCCGATCCAGGCTTTTCTCAATGCGATTTGCTTCGGATCAGGATGAGTTAAGGCGGTAACCTTTCCCGTAGTGTCATCATAGGCAAAACCGGCTTTGGCAAGGTATTCTTTTAAGGGAAGTGGTTTTGTTCCTTCTACATAATCTCTGAAAAAATCCCGGATTTCCGGAAAAGTCATTTTTGTAATTTCATCAAATAAATCATTGTCATTGAAATAGCGATCCTCTCCATATTTTTGCATAAGGCGTTGCATCAGATCCTGGGTTCCCGTTTTTCCACCCGAAAGCTCACGCAATCTGATGTCCAGGCATAACCCGATTAATGGCCCTTTCTGATAAACGTTCATGTACTGGTCCTGTTTTTCCATAGCGTTTTTACTCAGATTGGTAAAGGACAAATGAGGATCAAACTCCTTCATACCGGCTATCTTTTCTTCCAGCTTTTTTTCGAATTCAGGAATACCGATCATCTTTTGCTTTATGGGCATGTGTATCGTTGCGTATTCCGTCATACCTTCATACAGCCAGAGATGTTTCGACATCGAAGGATTTAAGAAATCATAATGCTGGATTTCCCCTGAATGAATATGAAGCGGAGTGATAATGTGGAAAAACTCATGGGAGGCAACCCTGTCTAATGCGTCCGGCAGATAGCCTATATTCCCGGAAAGATAAAGACATACGGTCGACCTGGAGTGTTCGAGGCCATCTCCCATAAACCCTTTTTTATCTGAAGATTCGTAATAAATCAGAAAAGCATACTTTTCGACAGGCAATTTTCCACCCAGGTAGGCCTGTTGATTTTCTAAAATCGTCTTTATATGATCTGCTATTTTTTTTGAATAATGCCGTTCCTTTTTATTGTAAAATGATACAAGCACCTCGGTGGTACCTATTTTTAACCAGGTCGTATCAGGAACGCAATACAGTACAGGAGAATCTACCAGGTTTCTGTAATCTTTTGCCCGGACGATGTCCGTACTGTCATTTTTTCTTTTGTAATCCAATGCAGAAGAAGCATAAAAATCTTTATTTTTCTTAATGCTGATTTCATATGGTTTATCCTTTATTTCCTCAAAGTAACCTACCAATGAATTATAATTGATCACAAAAACACTGTCTTTTTTAAAAGTACTTCCTGCTGACTTTGCTCCCTGTGTATGCTCCTTTAAGGAATCCCAACCATCGGCAACACGATAGGATATCTTTTTTACATGCCTGAGATCGTGGATTAACCAGCTGTTGGTATCTAAGCGTTCCGTAACCACTTTTTTCCCTTTTTTATCGATTGCAGTAACATCGGAAATATATTGCCCGAAATTCAGGGGCTGATAAAATCCGGGAACGAGTTTGGGTATAATAAACTTACCTTTTTCCAGCTTATTTTTAGGTGGGGTAAAAGAAACCGTCACCTGGTCATTACCCGTATGAATAAGATCGATATTGTATTGATAGTTTTTCTTTGACGATTGGGCAGTTGCCAAATTGGGAAGAAGAATCAGTGCAAAAAATATTTTTAAAAGATTTTTCATTTTATTTTCGGCTTTAAAGCTTAATAAAAATATGAAGTTAATTTTGTTAATAGCCCATTATAGGTATTATTATTTTTCTATTGCATATACTTCTTCATAGGGCTGGATAAGAACCCATCCGTTTCCTGAAAACTTCATCTGAAATTCTTCACCACTTCCTCTACCCATAAGGCTTTTAAAAGAAACATTCGTTTTAAGTTCAGGAGTTAAGTTCCCGGACCATGCAACTGTGGCATTAGGATCTGTGAAAACAGGGTTTTCAGGAGTTACCATAAGCGTTAAAGGTTCTCCGTGGGTTGTAATAGCCACATGTCCCGTTCCGGAAAGTTTTACCTGAAATAATCCGCCCGACAGCATTCCTGCAATACTTTTAAGCATGGTAATATCACTTTTTATACTTTGTTCATGGGCCAGGACATCGTTGCCGTTCACACACAATGCTTCATTATTCAGGTAAAGGATACGTACTTTTTTTCCTGAATCAGCTACATACAGTTTTCCTGTGCCTTCTGCCTTCATTAATCTCGTACCTTCACCACTGATTGCTTTTTTCAGAAGATTTCCGATACCTCCTGCAAGCATACCTTGCCTTTCAAAATTTATATTTCCGATGTAGCCCACCATACTTCCCCTTTTAGTCCAAACCGATTGATTGGTAAGGTTTATCTCTAATAGCTGAGGTTTTTCAAGTTCAAAATAGTCCCGTTCTTCAGGATTTTCTTTGGTTTCTTTAATGAATGATTCTAACGAATATTTGCTCATAATTAATCAATTTTGTGCGACCAAATTACATCTTTTTCAGACCAAAATACATAGTAATTATTAACCATTTGACAGCTTTATCAAATAAAGCTTGACAAAGGGGTGTTCAATGTCGTATATTTGCACACCGAAAATTACACCAGTAATTTCAATAATTTTTAAACCGTAATTTAAAAAAATGAAAACATCCGATTTTAATTTTGACCTTCCTGATGAACTATTGGCAGAACACCCGTCCGAGCATAGAGATGATGCCAGACTTATGGTTCTTAACAGAAAAACCGAAACTATAGAACACAAGTTGTTTAAAGATGTAGTGGATTATTTCGATGAGAAGGACTTGTTTATTTTCAATAATACTAAAGTTTTCCCTGCGCGTCTTTATGGAAATAAAGAAAAGACAGGTGCTAAGATTGAGGTATTCCTTTTAAGAGAGCTTGATAAAGAAACACGTGTTTGGGACGTATTGGTAGATCCTGCAAGAAAAATCAGAATTGGAAACAAATTGTTCTTTACAGAAGATGAATCTTTGGTAGCTGAGGTTATCGATAATACCACTTCAAGAGGAAGAACTTTAAGATTCTTATTCGATGGTTCTTATGAAGAGTTCAGAACAAAATTAAAAGAATTAGGAGAAACTCCGCTTCCAAAATATATCAAAAGAGCTGTAGAGCCTGAAGATGCTGAAAGATACCAGACGATCTATGCAAAAGTAGAAGGAGCAGTAGCAGCACCGACTGCAGGATTACACTTCTCCAAACATCTGATGAAGAGATTGGAGATCAAAGGAATCGATTTTGCAGAAGTAACTCTTCACGTAGGTCTGGGAACATTTAACCCGATCGAGGTTGAAGATCTTTCCAAGCACAAAATGGAATCTGAAGAAATCATCATTGATGAGAAAAATGCTGCAATCATCAACAGAGCAGTAGAAGGACACAGAAGAGTATGTGCTGTAGGAACTACAACAATGAGAGCATTGGAAACTTCTGTTTCTTCCAACAAAAAAATCTCTGCGTTCAACGGTTGGACAAATAAATTCATCTATCCGCCTCATGAATTCGGAGTAGCCAACTCAATGATTACAAACTTCCACACTCCAAAATCTACATTAATTATGATGATTGCGGCATTTGCTGGAAGAGATTTTGTAATGCATGCATATGAAGAAGCCGTAAAAGAAAAGTATAAGTTCTATTCTTACGGGGACGCAATGCTTATTTTATAATAATTTTAAATGATAGATTATAAATTTTAGATTAAGCCCTAACTTCGTTTGGGGATTTTAATCTAAAATTTATAATTTAAAATCTATACTCAACTCTATTTTGAAAGATATTCGAACTTTATCACTGGACCAGCTTAAAGACTACTTTTTGACTTTAGGAGAAAAACCATTTCGCGCGAAACAGGTTTATGACTGGTTGTGGAGTAAAAACCTCCATTCTATTGATGAGATGACCAATCTTTCAAAACAGCTTCGTGACAGAATTTCAGCAGAATATACCATCAATCCGGTATCTGTGGACCTGCTTCAGAAAAGTAAGGATGGAACCATTAAAAATGGGGTGAAACTTCACGATGGTCTTATGGTAGAATCTGTTCTGATTCCTACAGAAACAAGAACTACCGCTTGTGTTTCCTCACAGGTAGGATGTTCGTTAAACTGTGAATTCTGTGCTACTGCAAGACTAAAAAGAATGCGAAATCTTGAAGTCGCCGAGATCGTGGATCAGGTTGCACTTATTGACAGTCAAAGCAAAATGTATTTCGACCGCCCTCTTACCAATATCGTTTTTATGGGAATGGGAGAGCCAATGATGAATTACAAAAATGTGGTAGAAGCGATCCGGAAAATTACCCAGCCTGAAGGTCTGGGGATGTCTCCAAGGAGAATTACGGTTTCTACTTCCGGGATTCCAAAGATGATCAAGATGCTTGCCGATGATGACCTTAGGGTAAAATTGGCATTATCGCTTCACTCTGCAATAGAATCCAAAAGAAACGAAATCATGCCTTTTTCAGATAAGTTTCCTTTAACTGATATTATGGAGGCTCTTCAATACTGGTACAAAAAGACCGGCAACGTGATCACTTTTGAATATTGTGTGTGGAAAGGCATTAATGATGGTGATGAAGATATCAAAGCGCTGATCAAATATTGCAAGCAGGTTCCTTCCAAAGTTAATCTTATCCAGTACAATCCGATCGGTGATGGTAAATATGACCAGTGCAATAAACAGGCAGAAGAAAATTATGTTCGTCAGCTTGAAAATGCAGGTATCACAGTAATGATCAGAAAAAGCAGAGGTGGAGATATTGATGCCGCATGCGGACAATTGGCCAATAAGACGACCGATTAAAATTTCCTTAAAAAATTATCCAAAATGGGACTCTGATTTTCAGAATGTCCTACCTTTGTACAAAAATTAGTAACGATGAATTACTTTTTGGGCGAAGATGGACTAGAAAATGTCTATGCCTGGGCAATTCCCTTTCATGCCACCGTAATTTTAGCTGAAATGATTTATAGCCACGTTTCTGAGGCTAAACTATATAATAAAAAAGATGTAGCAACAAGCGTTTTTTTAGCTCTTCTGAATTTTGGTTTGGATCTGGTAATGAAGGTTTTTGCAATGGGAGTGATGTTTTTCTTTTACAATCACCGTCTTTTCTCTTGGGATTTCACCATCTGGTACTGGCTGATCTGCTTTGTTATCACAGATTTTGCATATTATGTGCTTCATTATGTAGATCATCATTCCAGGGCTTTCTGGGCAGTTCATATTACCCACCACAATTCCGAATACTTTAACCTGACAACGGGATTCAGGAGTCCTGTTTTACAACCGTTGTACCGGTACCTCTATTTTTCTCCGCTTGCCTTTTTAGGATTCAATCCATGGCATATTATGGTAGTGTACGCTATCGGACAGGTATATGGAACATGGGTTCATACGCAAACGGTAAAAAAGATGGGTTTCCTGGAACATATTCTGGTGACTCCATCCCATCACCGTGTACATCATGCATGCAACATCAAATATCTCGATAGAAATATGGGAATGTGCCTGATCATCTGGGATAAAATGTTCGGGACTTTTGAAAAAGAGGATCCGAATATTCCTGTGAAATATGGGATATACCCTAAAATGCCCGATGACAGACCTGATACGGTACTGTTCTATGAATGGCGAAAAATATGGAAAGATATCAAACAACCGGGATTGAAATTCTCAGACCGGATCAATTATATTTTCAATTCTCCCGGCTGGAGACATGACGGTACAGGAAAGACGGTAAGGCAATATCAGAAAGATTACTTTGCAAGGAAAATCCGCAAACAACATAAAAAGTCAGCATAAATTTTTTCAAACAACTTTTTTAATCAGTAAAACGGGCCCAAAAGCCCGTTTTATTTTAGCAATATGATAACTGCATCGCTTACAGCATCAATTTTGCTATGCTAAACCGGTAAATTAGTATTTTTATTCAATGAAAAAGGTTATCCTCATCTTTGTATTTCTGTTTTTTCAGACTTCATTTTCCCAACAGACAGATTTTCTTAAAATAAAAAGGTACAGAACAGCCTTTTTAGAAGATGAGGTTAAAGAAACATCCGGATTGGATTTCTTTAATGGTAAACTTTATACTTTTAATGATAGTGATAATAGCCCGGAGCTTTTTGAAATAGACAAGGGCTCAGGAAAGGTGTTGAATATCCTGAAAATTAAAGCTAAAAATAAAGATTGGGAAGCGCTTACTCATGATGACTCTCATTTCTATATCGGAGATTTTGGAAATAATACAGGAACAAGAAAAGACCTTGAAATTTATAAAGTTCCTTTTTCTAATGGCAGGATGGAAAATGACTCTATTAGAACCCTTTCTTTTTATTATCCTGAACAAAAAGAATTTGTCCCCAAAAACACCAATAATGATTTCGATGCGGAAGCTATGATTTATTTGAATGGTAAACTGCATATTTTTACCAAAGAATGGTCCGCAAAAGCAACCTCACATTATACCATCGATCCAAAAGCGGATGAATTGCAGAAAGCCGAAAAAATAGAAACTTATAAAACAGATTTTGTAGTAACCGATGCTGCTTATTTTGATCATAAACTCTATTTGGTTGGATACACCAAAAAAACAGAAGTTTTCCTTGATATTTTTAATGAAACTGAACCGGGAATCTTTTTTAAAGAGAGATTAAAGCACTATTATCTGGGAAGTGCCACCTCAATCGGGCAGATCGAAGGAATTGGCGTAGATGAAAAAGGCGTATATATTTCAGGGGAGAAATTCCGTTATCCACTCGGAACTGTAAAGCAGAGTCTGTATTTTATTCCAAAAGAAGAATTCAAAGATTGAATTTTCTACTAAAATTGCCTGAAAAAAATTATCTTTGTGAATATTAATTATTATTTACCCATCACTCACAGATTGTGGCAAACATCGTAGAAGAAATCAAGCAACCGATCAATGAAGAAATGAAACTTTTTGAACAAAAGTTTTATGAATCTATGCAAAGTAAAGTTCCTTTACTGGATAAAGTGACACGTTTCATTGTTACGACCAAGGGGAAGCAGATGCGTCCTATGTTTGTATTTCTTTGCGCAAAGTTGGTAGGTGAAGTTACAGAAAAGACCTATCGCGGAGCCTCGATGATAGAGTTGATCCATACCGCAACACTGGTCCATGATGATGTAGTGGATGAAAGTTTTAAAAGAAGGAATTTTTTCTCTATTAATGCTTTATGGAAGAATAAAATTGCAGTATTGGTTGGGGATTATCTCTTATCGAAATCAGTTCTGTTGTCTACCGATCATAAAGATTATGATTTACTTTCTGTTATTTCAAGGACCATCAGGGAAATGTCTGAAGGAGAGCTTCTTCAATTGGAAAAAGCCAGAAAGCTTGATATTACTGAAGATGTTTATTATGAAATTATCCGTCAGAAAACAGCAACCCTGATTGCCGCCTGTTGCGAAATAGGTGTTTTGTCAAATAACGCTGATGAAAAGCTTGCAAAAAGAATGCAGGACTTTGGAACTTATACCGGAATGGCTTTTCAAATTAAAGATGACCTGTTCGATTATCTAAGTTCAAATGTTATCGGGAAACCGGTTGGGATTGATATTAAGGAACAGAAAATGACACTTCCTTTGATCCATACCCTTACAATAGCAAGTGAAAAAGACAGAAAATACTATCTCAATACGATAAAACGCTATAATAATGATCAGAAGCGTGTAAAAGAGCTCATCGCTTTTGTTAAAAGCTCGGGTGGGCTGGATTATGCTATCAGTGTAATGAAAGATTTCCAGCAAAAAGCAAAAGACCTGCTTAATGAATTCCCCGATTCAGATGCTAAAAGATCACTCCACAGCATGCTGGATTATGTGATCGAAAGAAAATTCTAAAAGGGTCGGTACTTTTTTATCTCCCATAAATAATTAATCCTTAAAGCTGTTTTTTCCTGTTATTGTTCTCTGTAATTGCCATCCGTTGGGAAATTCTATAAATGCTTTTATAATCAGATTATCTTAAAATAAAGTGAATTTGATTATATGGCCTAAATATTCATTTATATTCAACTCTACTTAATGTTTATCTTTCAATTCGGGATAAATAATTACATTATTCTTATTGTTACGATAATAACTGCCAGGACTATGCAGAATAAAGCGATTAAAAATAAATAATCCGCAATGTTCTCAAACTTGGTTTCTCTTTTTTCATTCTTCGTTCTGATGGCCAGAAATGAAAAAAAACAACTGCAGGCAAAAAGTATACAAGCAACACCTGCAAATTCGTCCAGATACGTACTACCACTGATTTTAGTGATTTTCAATGAAGTGATTATAATCAGAGAAAATCCTAAAAGATTGCTGGATGCATTTAATATATGAGGTGATTTTTTTTCCATTTATACAAATTTATTTAAAATAAAACACAATTTGCCTTATTATCAAATTTTTAAAAAAGATTATTAAAAATTAAAATTAATTTAAAAAGTGTATATTAGCAAAATACTTCTAGAACTAAAAATTTTTATATTTGGCTATGCAAACAACCTATATTGAAACACAGAAGATTTCCTTTCAAGATTTTAAAAATCAAATACTTGAAGACTATAAATTAGGGAGAATCTCTCGTGAAATGTCTTACCTGGGGAGAAGAGAAGTTCTTACAGGAAAAGCTAAATTCGGGATCTTCGGTGACGGTAAAGAATTACCACAGCTTGCAATGGCGAAAGTTTTCAGAAATGGCGACTTCCGTTCAGGATATTACAGGGATCAGACCTTTGCTTTGTCCGTCAATGCGTTAACGGTTGAAAGCTTTTTTGCACAGCTATATGCAGATACCAGCGTAGAAAGAGAGCCGGCATCAGCAGGAAGACAGATGAACGGGCATTTTGCAACGAGAAGCTTACATGAAGACGGAAGCTGGAAAAACCTTATGGCTCAAAAGAATATTTCTTCTGATATTTCTCCTACAGCAGGACAAATGCCTAGATTATTAGGGTTAGCTCAGGCTTCTAAAATATATAAATCAGTACAATTTGAAGGTTCTGAAAAGTTTTCAAACAATGGAAATGAAATAGCTTTCGGAACAATTGGCGATGCT
Organism: Chryseobacterium sp. LAM-KRS1; assembly: GCF_013184525.1. GTDB lineage: Bacteria > Bacteroidota > Bacteroidia > Flavobacteriales > Weeksellaceae > Chryseobacterium > Chryseobacterium proteolyticum. The sequence continues at coordinate 535,880 of NZ_JAAOIZ010000002.1, read as the reverse complement.
TCCACAGCAGAAGGCCATTTTTGGGAAACTCTGAATGCGGCTTGTGCGCTTCAGGTTCCGATGATCGTTTCAATCTGGGATGATGGGTACGGGATTTCTGTTCCTACTAAAAACCAGAGAGCAAAGGCGGATATCTCTGAAATGCTAAGTGGTTTCCAAAGAAAAGAAGGAGAAAACCAGGGATGCGAGATCATTCAGGTAAAAGCGTGGGATTATCCTGCATTATTGGATGCCTATGCAAGAGCTGAACATTTTGCAAGAACTGAAAGTGTTCCTGTAGTTGTTCACGTCATTGAAGTTACGCAACCACAAGGACACTCTACTTCAGGATCTCACGAAAGATATAAGAATGAAGAACGTCTTTCATGGGAAGCAGATTTTGACGGGTTGATAAAATTCAAAGAATGGATTCTGAATTATTCCATTGAAATTGAAGGAAAGGAAGAGGTGATTGCAACCGCAGAAGAGCTGGATGCCATCGATGACGAGGCTAAAAAGACAGTAAAAGCCGGACAGAAACTGGCTTGGGAAAACTATCAGAAAACCATTTCAGACCTGTCAAAAGCAGTTTTACCTTTGGTGGAAAACCTTAAAGGTCAAAATGCAGAAATAGAAAATTACATTACTCATTTTAATAAATTAGTCTCAAAAGCTAAAAAAGATATTTTCCACTTGGTAAGAATGTCTTTACTGGCAACAAGAGGAACCAATACTCCTGAAAGAAACCAGCTAATACAGAAGTACAATGAGATCCTGGAAGTAGAAAAAGACAACTATTCTTCTCATCTGTATTCTCAGTCTCAGTGGAAGGCCGAAAACGTTAAAGAGATCAAGCCTGTATATTCAGACAGCTCAGAAGATGTGGATGGAAGAGTAGTGGTAAGAAACAACTTTGATAAAATTTTTGAAAAATATCCTGAAACCCTTGTATTTGGAGAAGATGCCGGAAACATCGGTGATGTAAACCAGGGACTTGAAGGAATGCAGGAGAAATATGGTGAAGTTCGTGTTGCAGATACGGGAATCCGTGAAGCGACTATTTTAGGCCAGGGAATCGGTATGGCAATGAGAGGTCTGAGACCAATTGCCGAGATCCAGTATTTAGACTATATCCTATACTGCCTGCAGGGAATGAGTGATGATCTGGCAACAGTTCAGTACAGAACAAAAGGAGGGCAGAAAGCACCCGTAATTATCAGAACAAGAGGGCACAGATTAGAAGGGGTATGGCATTCAGGTTCTCCGATGGCAGGAATTCTTAATCTTTCAAAAGGGATTCTGGTACTAGTACCAAGAAACCTTACAAAAGCTGCAGGATTCTATAATACAATGCTTCAGAGTGATGATCCGGCAGTAATTGTTGAGTGTCTGAACGGATACCGTTTAAAAGAGAAGCAACCTGATAACCTGGGAGAGTTTACTGTTCCTGTCGGGAAGATTGAAGTAACGAAAGAAGGAAAGGATGTAACGTTAGTAACCTATGGGTCTACATGGAGAATTGTAATGGAGGCAGCAGAAGAGCTGGAGAAATTAGGAATTTCTTCAGAGGTTATTGATGTTCAGTCTTTAATTCCTTTTGATTTAACAAATGAAATTGCTGAAAGTGTGAAGAAAACCAACAGATTGGTGGTGATCGATGAAGATGTGGAAGGAGGAACTTCAGCATTTATTCTACAGCAGATTTTGGAGAAGCAAAAGGCTTTCAGATATCTTGATTCTGATCCTTTAACAATTGCCGCAAATGACCACCGTCCTGCTTATGCAAGTGATGGAGATTATTTCAGCAAACCTTCTGCAGATGATATGATAGAAAAGATCTATGCGATGTTTAATGAAACCAATCCTCAAAAATATCCGGCGATATTCTAAGGACAAAAAAAATATACAAAAAAGCTTCCGGGTTACCCGGAAGCTTTTTTTTTGCATTATTGATTTCATTTAATTTTAATTCAGAAATTTATTATACAAAAAATCCCCTGAAAATTTGGGGATTTTAGCTGTAGAATCAATTAATCTTCAGGACAACTGCTTGACCCTGCATTACATGTCCAGTAACCTGGAAATCCGTTTTTGGGACGATGATAACAAGCTATTCCTTCTGTGCAGTCCGGTGGATTTCCACCACTAATTCTTTTTAATTCAGATTTGGATAATTTTTTTGAATTTTTCATATTGCTTTAATTTGTTGATTAGATTACAAATATAACAGTTTTGGTTTCACTCTTATTGGATTTATGACTAATCAAATAATTCTTATACATAAAATAAAACAGCTTCTGGTTTACAGAAGCTGTTTTTTAACCGAGTAAATATTTAAAATTGTCATCAAATGACAAAGTGATTTTGTTAATTATAAACCGATGTTTTTGGTAGGTTTTAATTGTCTTAAAATATTTTTTGGAATGGCATTCTTATGTACAAGAATAGCAGTTGACTTATATTCAACGTATGGTCTTGTTACATAGATATATCCTTCAAAATCATTGGTAACACCCCATGAGTTCTTTACCATATAATATTCTTTTCCGCTTTGATCTTTTGCTAAACCTACGATATGCATACCATGGTCATCCGTGGTTGAAAGGTTGTTAAGAGCTTTCTGACGCATATCTTCTGTGATCGCTTTGTCTTTTTTCGGTTCTGTAAACAATTCTTTTTTTACTTCAGGAGTGATCTGGTCAAGATCTACATCCGGAACATAAGCCACTCCGTTTTTATATGAAAAATAAGGTTCAGATACATCTGTTGCCCAACCTACAGAATATCCTTTTGAAACTGCATTGTCAACAATTGCAGTCATATCTGTCATCGGAATATTCCAGTCAGAATCATGGCTCCAGTTATCAGGAATCGGGTTTACAAATTTCTGGAAATAAGGATAATCTTTGTAAGAAGATAATTCTACATAATCTTCAGGATTGATTCCTACGACCTCCTTAGCAAATGTTTTCGGAGTGTAGGATTTCCCCTCATATGTAAAGTTAGTCGGAACTTTTCCAAGGTACTCATCCAGAATAACATCCACAGAAGACATCCAGTTGTCGGAAAGTTTTCCTTTAGATGAAGCCTGAACCAAACTATCTAATACAGTCTTTAATTTACCCTGCATTTCCTTGAAGTTGTTGGTCGTTTGTCCGGCTTTCAATCCTGTATACACTTCCTGAGGAACTGCACCGTACTTTTTGTACATATTGATTACATCGTGCAATTCACCTCCGTCTCCCCAACTGATAGCTCCGTTATTTAAAACATATAATTTTGCTTTGTCATGGTAAGAGTTTCTTGCGGTAAAGATTTCTGCCAGGTCTACAGGTTTTTTACCCATACGCTGCATTTCAGACTCAAGAAAAGAGTTCCCCGAGTAGCTCCAGCACGTTCCTGAAGATCCCTGGTTTTTTACTGAAGTAGCACCAACATCTTTAAGAGTCGTAAATTTAAAGTTAGCATTTTGGGATTGATTGTTTTTCAACTTGTTGATCAAGTCATCCTGTGCGAACATCATACTTCCTGCAGACAAAACAAAAAGTAATGAGGCAATTTTGTTATATTTCATTACTAAAAAGATTATTATTGAATAGTCGTTGTAATACAAGATTTGTTACAAAGGAAAAGGTTAAATTTTAAATTGGAGTTATTAGGGTGAAAAAGCAGGAATTCTATGTTACCATAATATAAAAACTTTAAATTTAATTTTCAAAAATTATTGAAAGTTCGAAAATTATTATTACATTTGTAATAGAAATTCAAAAAGAGATCAATATGCAACTTTCAGAGGCGAAGGAAAAATATATTCAGACGTGGGGAACATTTGCTACCAATTGGGGGATTAACCGGACAATGGCACAGGTTCATGCATTGCTTTTGGCAAGTGGAAAGCCATTATCAACAGATGAGGTAATGGAGCAGCTTGAAATTTCAAGAGGAAATGCCAATATGAATTTACGGGCTCTGATGGACTGGGGAATTGTAAAAAAGGAATTTGTAAAAGGAGACCGGAAAGAGTATTTCATTGCTGAAAAAGATGTGTGGTTTCTGTTTAAGCAAATCACAAAAGAAAGAAGAAAAAGGGAAATCGAACCGGTAATTTCTTTTTTAGAAGAATTAAAGAATATTGAAGACCGTGATTCTGATGAAGCCAAAGAGTTTATTAAGTTGATGGAAGATTTTAGTTCGGTTACGGGGAAGATTAATAATATTATGGATCTCGCGATCAAAAGTGATGATCATTGGCTGGTAGGAAAGATCACGAATCTATTAAAATAAGGCTAAAAAGGACAGTGTTCCTTTTTTATTTCAAATAAACTTTCAAAAATTATTGAAAATATAATAATTATGAAAAATTTAATCATTCATTTGTTTTTGATTTTGTACTTCTCGAAAAGAAAATCATTTTAAAATTAAGGATATGAAAACTCTAAAGAACCAGACCCTCATCTACGACAATGAATGTCCTATGTGTAATATTTACTCTAAAGGTTTTATACAATGTGGAATGCTTGATGAAAATGGGAGAGAGGCTTTTAGTGAATTGAGTGTTAAGAGCAGATCGGTTATTGATTATAAGCGGGCAAAAAATGAAATTGCGTTGATTGATCATAGCACAAATGAAGTGATATACGGTCTGGACAGCCTGCTTGCTATTATTGGAAACTCATTTCCGGTATTGGAGAAGATAGCGAGAATACAACCTTTTTACTGGTTTTTCAGAAAATTATATTCTTTTGTGTCATATAACAGAAAACAGATTATTCCATCATCTAAACCTTATACAGAAGAGTCATGTGTTCCCGATTTTAACATGAAGTACAGGATCGGATACATCCTGTTTGTGGTGATTTTTTCCTCCTGTATTTTAAGTGTATTTGTTACAAAAACGGGATTAGGTTTTAGCCGGAATTTTTTAAGGGAATTGGCCATTTGTTTAGGGCAGATCGCTTGGCAAACTGTTTTTTTAAAGGCCTACCTGAAAGATAAAATATGGGATTATATCGGAAATATGATGACTGTTTCCCTGATCGGGACCCTGCTTTTATTGCCTGCTCTCTTTACAGAATTCAATTCTCTATTTTATATTTTTTACTTTGGAATTGTGGTTTTCATGATGCTTCTAGAGCACATAAGACGTTGCAAAATATTGGAATTGAATTTTATTCCGTCCATAAGTTGGATTATTTACAGAACTATTGTCTTGATCACTTTATTGTATTACTATGTCTAGAATTTATTTAAAAACAATCATTAAGGCAGACATCTGTAAAGTTTTTGATCTATCAAGGGATATTGATCTGCATCAGCAATCAACATCCGGTACAGAGGAGAAAGCTATTGCCGGACGTATGCACGGACTTATTGAACTGAATGAAACGGTAACATGGCGTGCAAAGCATCTGGGAATATATCAGACGCACACTTCAAAAATAATCAGTATGGAAAAGCCTCTGGAGTTTACTGATGTTATGCTGAAAGGAACTTTTAAATCATTAAAGCATCAGCACCTTTTCAAACAGGAAGGAAATTACACGATCATGACCGATATTTTCGAATTTGAATCTCCTTTGGGAATGATCGGTATGCTGTTTAATTATTTTTTTCTTAAAAATTACCTCAAAGATTTTTTAGTAAAAAGAAATGAAATCATCAAAAAAATGCAGAATTATGAACTTTTTAAAGGCTGAATGGCGCAAACTGGCGATCATCAATTATGAAATAGATCCTGAAATACTGATAAAATATCTTCCTGAAGGTACAGAACTTGATTTCTATAAAGGGAAATGCTATATAAGTCTTGTCGGATTTATGTTTTTAAATACCAGATTACTCGGTTTACGCATCCCTTTTCACCGCAACTTTGAGGAAGTTAACCTTAGGTTTTATGTGAAAAAAAGAGAAAATAATGCATGGAAAAGAGGAGTGGTCTTTATTAAAGAGATTGTTCCGAAACCGGCCTTAAGCTTTATTGCAAATGCTATCTATAATGAAAATTATAAAACGCTGCCGATGAAAAACGCAATAGCAAAAAAGGAACACGAAATGTTGGTTACATATTCATGGAAAGATAAAACATGGCATTCTATGGAAATTACTGCAGATCTTCAGGCACTTCCTATGGAATCTGATTCTGAATTTGAGTTCATTACCGAACACTATTACGGATTTACAAAAAATGATAACAAGACTTCCGAGTATGAAGTTTGCCACCCTCAATGGAAATATTATCTGGTAAAAGATCATCAGTTGAAGATAGATTTTGAAAGAATCTACGGAAAAGATTTTAAATTTTTGAACATTCAGGATCCTCTGTCTGTAATGCTTGCAGAAGGTTCCGAGATTAAAGTAAAAATAAAAAAATATATTATCTGAAACGGAGTTCAGAATAATTAACCCTCTAAAACCCTAAATTTATGAAAATCATTATTGCAGGCGGTACAGGATTTCTTGGTGAAAACCTGAAAGAGTATTTCCGTGCGAAAGGAAATCAGGTCTATATTTTAACCAGAAATCCTAAAAATGAACACGAAATGTATTGGGATGCAACCCATATCGGCGAGTGGTCACATAAGCTTGAGAGCTGTGATGTCCTGATCAATCTTACGGGGAAATCTGTTGACTGCAGGTATAATGATAAAAACAAAAAAGAAATTTATTCCTCAAGAATTGAAAGTACAAGAGTTCTTCAAAAAGCGGTAGACCAATGCACTGACAAACCGAAAATATGGCTGAATGCAAGTTCGGCAACCATTTATGTGCACTCTGAAAAGAATCTGAATACAGAAGAAAACGGAGTTATAGGAGATGATTTTTCGATGAATATCTGTAAAAGCTGGGAAAAGGAATTCTTTGCCGTGCATCATGATGAGATAAGGAAAGTGGCGTTACGTACTTCTATAGTAATGGGGAAAAACGGAGGAGCTTTCCCAAAACTTTGCCAGGTTACAAAACTAGGGTTAGGAGGAAGACAGGGAAGAGGGAATCAGCATGTTAGCTGGATTCATATTGAAGATTTTTGTCGTGCCATTGAATGGATCATACATCATGAATACATTTCAGGTTGTGTTAATGTGACCGCTCCTCAGCCTTTAACTAATGAAGAATTAATGAAAAAACTACGGAAACGTTTACGAATTCCGTTTGGAATTAATTCCCCTGTGTGGCAACTGGAACTGGCGTCTGTATTTCTCAATACAGAAACAGAATTATTACTTAAAAGCAGAAATGTATATCCGGAAATACTGATGAAAAATGGCTTTCAATTCCTCTATCCTGATATTGATTCTGCTTTACAGAAACTTATCTAGGTTTGAAACCCCATAAAGGATTAGTCTTAGTAAGCTAAAAACAGAAATTTCATCCGCGGGGAGAAAATATTTTTAAAAACCCTGAATGTTTAAAAGCTCTGAAGCTACTCATCAGGAGTCATACAGGGAAGTAATTTTTGCGAGTTTACAGCAGGATGATTACATTAGCAAAAAGTATTTTTTTATGCTGATTCCACAAAAAACTAAAACCTTTTTTCTTTCATCACTTTTCATATCGGCAACCTTTCTTTCACAGGCCCATAATGTTTCAAAAGGCTATGAGAAGCCAACGGACCCTTTGGTTGTGAAAAACCTGGAAGAATGGCAGGATCTTAAATTCGGACTTTTTATGCATTGGGGAACGTACAGCCAATGGGGAATTGTAGAAAGCTGGAGTCTATGCCCGGAAGACGAATCGTGGACTCAGCGTAAGCCTGAACACGGAGAAACATATAATGAATATGTGAAGAATTATGAAAATCTTCAGACAACATTCAATCCAACTCAGTTTAATCCCCGGAAGTGGGCTGATGCAGCTAAAAAAGCGGGAATGAAATATGTAGTTTTTACAACGAAGCACCATGATGGATTTTCCATGTTTGATACGAAAGAATCTGATTACAAAATAACGTCTGCTAAAACTCCTTTTTCTAAAAATCCCAAAGCAGATGTTGTACAAGAAATTTTTACCAAATTCCGTAAAGAGGGATTTAAGATCGGAGCTTATTTTTCTAAACCGGACTGGCATTCCGATGATTATTGGTGGCCTTACTTTCCTCCAAAAGACCGGAATGTAAATTATGATCCTAAAAAATATCCGGAAAGATGGGAACGCTTTAAGAAGTTTACCTGGAATCAGCTCAATGAGATTACTTCAAATTATGGTAAAATAGATATACTGTGGCTGGATGGTGGCTGGGTGCGCCCCTTTAAAACAATTGATCCTGCTGTAGAATGGCAAAAAACCATTAAGGTGGAACAGGATATCGATATGGATAAGATTGGTAATATGGCCCGGAAAAACCAGCCGGGAATCATTATCGTAGACCGTACGGTTCCCGGAAAATGGGAAAATTATGTAACTCCGGAACAGGCAGTGCCCGATCAGCCTCTTTCAATTCCCTGGGAAAGCTGTATTACCATGGGAGATTCTTTTTCTTACGTACCTAATGATCATTATAAGTCCTCCCAAAAGATCATTGAAACCCTCATTAAAATCATTTCAAGAGGAGGAAACTATCTGATGAATATTGCTCCCGGTCCTAATGGGGATTATGATGCTGTGGTATATGAAAGGCTGAAAGAAATATCCGGTTGGATGGATAAGAATGGGGCAGCTGTTTTTGCAACAAGAACCTTGGCTCCTTTTCATGAAGGGGACTTTTATTACACCACGAGCAAAGACGGAAAAACGGTGAATGTATTCCATACCGATGAAAAAACAAGTTATGCAGCTCCTTCTGACCTGAGTTTTTCAGTCCCTGAAAACTTTACCCCTAAATCCCTGAAAATTCTGGGTATTGATTCGAAGGTACAGTGGAAGCAGAAAGGAAACAGCATTGAGGTGCACCTGCCTTCAGAACGTAAACAGCTCATATATTCAACTGTAATTCAACTACAGAAATAATGAAGTTCCGTTTTCGATTTCCAGGAATCGCTTTGCTATTAAGTCTAAGCTTTGTTTCCGCTCAAAAACCACTGTATAAAGATTCAAAACAACCTGTTGAGCTAAGGGTTCAGGATCTGCTCAAAAGAATGACGCCTGAAGAAAAGTTCTGGCAGTGTTTTATGATTCCCGGAGACCTGGATCATGTTTCCAAAGATCAGTACCGGCATGGGATTTTTGGATTACAGGTGAGTGCCACCAATCAAGGAGATGGTGTAGCCGGACAAATGCTAAAATATAATGCAGATGAGGATGCAGAGAGACTGGCGAGAAAAATCAATAGTATTCAGAAATATTTTATTGAAGAATCAAGATTGGGAATTCCGATTATTCCATTTGATGAAGCTTTACACGGTTTAATGAGAGAAGGCGCTACGGCCTTTCCACAAGCCATTGCTTTATCTTCATCTTTTAATCAAGGGCTGATGAAGGAAGTCTCCATGGCGATTGCAAAAGAATCGAAACTGAGGGGAATCCGTCAGATCTTAACTCCTGTAGTTAATTTGGCCAGTGATGTGAGATGGGGCAGAACAGAGGAGACATATGGAGAAGACCCGTTTTTGACCTCCGTGATGGGAACCGGTTTTGTAAGCTCATTCGAAAATACAGGAATCATTACAACGCCTAAACATTTTCTTGCGAACGTGGGGGAGGGAGGAAGAGATTCTTATCCTATCCACTGGAGCAAAAGATATCTGGAAGAAACCCACCTTATTCCGTTTTTTAAAGCATTTACAGAGGGAAAAAGCAGATCTGTAATGACTTCTTATAATTTGTTGGATGGAAGACCTGCCACAGCAAACCACTGGTTGTTATCAGAAAAATTGAAAAAAGAATGGAATTTTAAAGGATTTGTAATCAGTGATGCAAGTGCAGTTGGTGGTGCCAATGTATTGCATTTTACGGCAAAAGATTATGAGGATGCCTCAGCTCAGGCAATTAATGCAGGTCTGGACGTAATTTTTCAGACGGATTACGAGCATTACCGATTATTTATTCCATCATTCCTGGACGGAAGAATATCTCAGGAGAGAATAGATGATGCTGTTTCGCGGGTACTGAGGGCTAAATTCGAACTCGGGTTATTTGACGATCCATACATATCCGATAAAGATATTGAGGGCTTAAAAAAGCTTAATTATGCAAGTCTTGCAGAAAAAGCTGCAATAGAGTCTTTTGTCTTGCTTCAGAACAAAAACAACACACTCCCTGTTTCCGCAAATGCAAAAAGAATCCTTTTAGTAGGTGCTGATGCGACGGAAGCCAGATTAGGCGGGTATTCAGGACCGGGAAATCATAAGGTGAGTATATTGGAAGGCATTAAGAACTTTTGCTCAAAGAAAGGGATTGAGGTAGTATATGCTAAAGGAATTGAGCGGAATGTGAAAGATGTACTGACTGTTCCTGCTGAATTTTTATCTTTTGGAAATCAAAAGGGCTTGAAAGGATTTTATTTTTCAAATAGTGAATTCAAAGGAAATCCTGCATTTGAAAGACAGGATGAACAGATTAATTTTCAATGGACTTTGTATTCTCCTGATGTGGAAAAGCTTCAGCCGGATAATTACAGTGTGCGTTGGACCGGGCAATTAAAAGCTCCGGATTCAGGCAAGTATCGGTTGGGCCTTCGTGGAAATGATGGTTTCAGATTATATCTGGACGGCAAACTGGTTGTAGATCAGTGGGAAAAGCTAAGCTATTCCACTCAAACCACAGAAATAGATTTTGTTAAAAATAAAAGTTATGATCTTCAGATCGAATTTAAAGAAAACAGGGGCGAAGCTCATATAGAACTGATATGGAATTATGGTGTAGAAGATCAGAAAAAGAATTTTAATGAAGCCTTGGAACTGGCAAAAACGGCAGATCATATTATTGTCACCGCAGGAATTCATGAAGGCGAGTTTCAGGATCGCTCATCTTTAGCCCTTCCCGGAAATCAGGAAGACTTTATTCATCAGGTGTCGAAGTTAAGTAAACCGACTACCGTGGTCTTAGTCGGAGGTTCAGCAATAAAAACAACAAAGTGGAAAGATGAGGTCGGAGCTATTTTAGATGTATGGTATCCTGGAGAGCAAGGGGGAAATGCAATCGCAAAAGTTCTTTTTGGGGACGAAAACCCATCCGGAAAACTGCCGGTTACGTTTCCACAGGAAGAAGGGCAGCTTCCGTTAACGTATAACCATCATCCTACCGGCAGGGGAAATGATTATTATGACCTGAGTGGCGAGCCATTGTATCCCTTTGGATATGGATTGAGCTATACGACTTTTGAGATTTCGGATTTACAATTGAACAAGACCCAATATCACACAAACGATACCATTATTGCGAAGGTTACTATTAAAAATACCGGAAAGGTGAGTGGAAGCGAAGTTGTCCAACTCTATGTAAGAGATAAATTGGCTTCAGTTTCCAGACCTGTTCTTGAACTAAAAGGATTTCAGAAAGTATATCTGAAACCGGGAGAATTAAAGAAGGTATCTATAGAAGTTCCCGTAAAAGATCTGAAGTTTTTGGATGAGAAAATGAACTGGATCGTAGAAAAAGGGACTTACCGTATTATGATTGGAAACTCTTCCAAAAATCTGACTTTAAAGCAGGATGTTGAAGTTCAGTAATTTAAGATTGTGGTATGATATATGTAATATTTACTCCGAACCTGAATGAAGTTAATTAATTATATTTTTTTTATTAAAATCATTCACAAAAGTAAAGGTCATGAACAAGTTTTTTATAACAACAGTAGTATTAATAGGTTTATCGATGAATGTCCAGGCTCAGAGGCGCCCGGCACCTCCGCCACATCCTTCGAGAACCGAATTGATAGAAAAGAAATCGCAAGAGCTGGAAAGAAAATACAATCGGGAAAGGAAACTTATTTTGAACCATCCGCTGGCTACCAAAAAGATGAAAAGAGACCAGTTAAAGGCTTTGGATGAGAAGTACATGATTGAAAAAAAATTATTGAAAAAACTATAATACTCCGGAATTTATATACGACTCAAAAGAGCAGGAAATACCTGCTCTTTTTTATTATGTTATTTTAAAACTCAGTATATCGGATCGTTATTAATTAAACCAATCGGCACGGAACTTCCAAATCTTTTGTAAGATAGTAACTAGTGCACGCATTTTTATTGCCTATTTCCTATAAACCAGCTAATCACGAATTAGCTGAGACTATGAAAGTACCGGTGATTATTTAAAAGCTGAAATAACAGGGATTTTTTAGGATTATTAAAATTGAAATTGTTTCGGGAGAAGATTTTGTATTGTGAAATTTTTTGTATAATATAATATTTGTTATGAATATTTTGTTGTGTTATGTTTTTTATTAATTATAATCACATGAAATTTTCTATATGATTCATTATTGGATGAATTTGCATAAACGTGAATCATCCCATATTTTTTCCTTAAATTCGCATAAAAATTTTAAGCTAATGAATTACGATATTATTGTCATCGGAAGTGGTCCTGGTGGATATGTTACAGCGATTAGAGCGGCACAGTTGGGTTTCAAAACTGCAATTATCGAAAAAGAGAATTTAGGTGGAATTTGCCTTAACTGGGGATGTATACCAACTAAAGCTTTATTGAAATCTGCTCAGGTTTTTCATTATATTAATCATGCTGAAGATTATGGTTTAAATAAAGTAGAGCCAAGTTTTGAATTTCCAAACGTAATTCAAAGAAGCCGTGGTGTTGCCAACAAAATGAGCAAAGGAATCGAGTTCTTAATGAAAAAAAATAAGATCGATGTTATCCTTGGTACGGCTAAAGTTTTAAAAGATAAAAAGGTATCTGTTACAGATAAAGACGGTAAAGTGACTGAATATGCAGGAAGTCATATTATCATTGCAACAGGTGCACGTTCAAGAGAATTACCGAATTTACCACAGGATGGTAAAAAAGTAATCGGATACAGACAGGCATTATCTCTTCCTGAGCAGCCAAAATCTATGATTGTTGTAGGTTCAGGTGCAATCGGAGTAGAGTTTGCCGATTTCTATAACACGATGGGAACAAAAGTGACTATTGTTGAGTTTATGCCGAACATTGTTCCTGTAGAAGATGAAGAGATCTCTAAACATCTTGAGAAATCTTTGAAAAAATCAGGAATCGAGATTATGACCAATGCTTCTGTAGAAAGCGTGGATACCAGCGGAGAAGGTGTAAAAGCAAATGTAAAAACTGCTAATGGAAACATTACCCTGGAAGCTGATATTTTACTTTCAGCGGTTGGTATTGCTGCCAATATCGAAAATATAGGATTGGAAGAAGTAGGAATCCAGACAGATAAAGGAAGAGTTTTGGTTAATGAGTGGTATGAAACTTCAGTTCCCGGATACTATGCCATCGGTGACCTTATCCCGACTCAGGCCTTAGCACACGTAGCTTCTGCAGAAGGAATTACATGTGTTGAAAAGATCAAAGGCTTGCACGTAGAGAAAATTGATTATGGCAATATTCCTGGATGTACTTACTGTCACCCTGAAGTTGCTTCTGTAGGTCTTACAGAAAAGCAGGCTAAGGAAAAAGGATATGAAATCAAAGTAGGTAAATTCCCTCTTTCTGCAAGTGGTAAAGCAACTGCAAACGGAAATACAGATGGTTTCATCAAAGTTATTTTCGATGCTAAATATGGAGAGTGGTTAGGATGTCATATGATCGGTGACGGAGTAACTGATATGGTTGCCGAAGCTGTTGTTGCAAGAAAATTAGAGACAACAGGGCACGAGATCATTAAATCTATCCACCCGCACCCAACTGTTTCTGAAGCAATCATGGAAGCAGCTGCGGCAGCTTATGGAGAAGTGATCCACATTTAATCTATAATACAGAAATATTTAAAAGCCCAGATTATTCTGGGCTTTTTTAATATAGTTTATGCCGGGATATTTATTAAAATAATTTTAAAATTAGAATATTTCAAAAAAATAATCAGATTTTCTCGACCTGTTTTCTTAATTTTATTCTATGAATCTTGAGAAAGTAGGGCTTGTTTTATCAGGTGGCGGTACCAAGGGTATTGCACATGCCGGAGTTTTAAAATTCCTGATTGAGAAGAATATTGATATTGATGTATTGTCTTGTTGCAGTGCAGGTTCTATCGTAGGATGCCTGTATGCAGTAGGTAAAACACCTGAAGAAATTCTGGAATTCTTCAATTCGGTTTATTTTTTTAACTGGAAGCATTTTACATTCAACCAGCCCGGGCTGGTATCCTCCATTATTTTTACCAACTATTTAAGACCCATTTTTCAGGATATGAAACTGAAAGATCTGGATAAAGAGGTTAAGATCGTAGCTACGGAACTGGTGTCCGGGACGCAGAAAATTTTTGATGAAAATTTTAAAGTTACAGATGCAATTATTGCCTCATGTTCTATTCCCGGGATTACAACGCCTTATATCATCGGCGAAGAGATGTATTGTGATGGAGGAGTATTAAATAACTTTCCTGCGGATATCATCAGGGAGGAATGTGATAAGCTGATCGGGGTTTTTGTATCTCCGCCCCATGAAATCGATATTAAAGATTTAAAATCCATTAAAGCTATTGTTTCACGCTCTTATGACCTTCTTTCGTACAGAATAGAGAAAGGAAAGTTCGATTATTGTGATTGGTTCATTACCTCACAGGATCTTTCCAATTACGGAACTTTTGAAAGGAAAAAGGATCGTCTTGAAGAGATTTTCAATATAGGCTATAATTCGGCAAAAGAAAGTTTTGCAGAGAGTAATTTTTATACCCAGATCAAACAATTAGGTACATAAAATAAAAACTCCCGCATCCAATGCGGGAGTTTTTATTTTACTTTTTTACCACGATTCCATCCTGTTGTACCACAGTATTACCACTTTCATCACTTACAACGAGCGTATAGGGTGCTTTCGTTGCTGAATCGGTGAGGTAATTTCTCCAGACCTGGTAATGAAATCCTTTATTTACGAAATCATAATAATAATTACCTCCGGAACCATCTGGAACAAGCTCTCCGTCACTGATGATCATATTAGGTTTTGAGGTAAGTTTTGAATTGGCTCCCCATGCCTGATAAAGGTATTTTCCGTTAGGTTGAAGATCGATCCGTATTTTAAATTTCTTTGTTTTAATAATAACGGTTTTGGGAACCTGCTGGATATATTCTGAACTGTTTTCAGTTTTTATAACCGGATTTTCATTAGCAACATATGCATAAACTGGAGAAGATAATGCTATAATAAATGTGCCCATTAAGATTGTTCTGATCATGGCAATAGGTTTTAAAATTAGATTACCTGAATCTAATCAAATATAAAGCCATTAAACAATCAATACAATTTAAATCTTAGCTGGTATGGCTTGCAAAAGCTTCTTCCAGGCTGCCGAATTTTCCTTTGAATTCTTCAATCGGACAATCCTGAAGGATATTTCCTTTATGGATAAGAATTACCCGTGAGCATAATGCTTCAACCTCCTGCATAATGTGGGTTGACAGCAGAACGGTTTTTTCTTTACCGATCTCTTTTACTACATTTCTTATTTCAATAATCTGATTAGGATCCAGACCGTTGGTAGGTTCGTCAAGAATGAGAAGATCAGGCTGATGTAGAATAGCCTGTGCCAAACCAACCCTCTGCTTATATCCCTTGGAAAGCTGACTGATTTTTTTCGATTTTTCAGGAGTGATCCCTACAAGCTCTATCACTTCATTAATTCGTGTTTCAGGGATTTTATGAATATTAGCCACAAATTGCAAATATTCTTTAACATACATTTCCAGATACAGAGGATTATTTTCAGGAAGAAAACCAATATTCTTCTTAGCTTCTATCTCATATTCCGAAATTTCTTTATCATTAAAGATGATTTGCCCTTCATCTATTTTTAAAGCTCCGACAATGGATTTCATTAAAGTAGATTTTCCTGCGCCGTTAGGTCCCAGAAGGCCAATGATTTCATTTTTATCAATGGAGATGTTAATCAGGTTAAGGGCGGTTTGGTCACCAAATTTTTTGGTTAAATTGATTATTTGAAGCGACATAGGGTGTAATGATCTTTTTGCAAAAATAAAATAAAAAAACTCATTCTTAGGAATGAGCTCTGCTATATTGTAAAAATAATTATTATTTTTTCGTTTTCTTATTTTTATTGCCGGAATTATAAGATGATGCTGAAGTGTCCGGCTTATTGGAATGAACATTGTTCATCATGGCAGTCCTCTCATACAGAGATGATTTCCCATTTGTTTTTCCGAAGATTTTATCGACCTGCTTCTTATTTAAGAATTGAGATTTTCCAACATATTTTCGGTTTTTATTAATGAACTGGATAAACTGAACGGTTGGCTGGCCATAGTTTTTCTCGTAATGGAGCTCAATGATATCGTTTGGAAGCTCCAAAGCGATGTTTCCTTCTGGAAGGGAAATAAACCCGTCCGTAATCAGTTTATATAGATCAGAGACATCTCCGTTCAGGTTTTGAAAAGAAAAAGATCTGAAAGTATTGAGGTTGCTGGTATTAAGATCCTGGTAATTGATAGTGAATTTATCCTCCTTTTTATATAAGCCAACAGAGTTATCTTTACCAATTTCCACTAGAGTCTCATTTTTTAACACTTTAATTTGTGCAAAAATTGAAATACCGAACAGACAAGTAAATAGTAAAATTATTTTCCTCATTGGATTGATTTTTAACATTTTATAATATGGCGTCCTTGCAATTCCGGGATCAGATAGCATTAAAAACTTCGTCCCTAAAGCAAAAGTAACATTTTTTTTTGATATTTATTTTTGAAATATGCGCTATGTTATGCGCAACATCTAACTCTAACGCAAAAGAGTTTATTCCGAATCACGCTGAATTACCCGGCTGTTCACGAAAATGTAAAAGAGTAATATGATTTTGGATAACAGAAAGTTGCGGGGAACAGATCACCCGGAATAGATATCCGGTAAGAAATGGGTAAAATAAATTTTTCATGTGTTTTAATTGTGTTACTAAGACAAATCTATGATATTAAATTTAATTAATTCAATTTATCCCAAAAGTTTGGAAAATTTTTGAACAGTGACCCTACAATGGCAGGTCTTTATGTTTTGAACAGATGAGTCTGATAAACACGGAATTTACTATTCAATTATTCTGAAGTGTTTGCTGGAACAGGTTTATACAGGTATTTCCTTAGTTTATTAACGGGTAAATAGACGGAAAGTACAGACAGTATTCCTGCAAGTGCTCCTACGAGTATGGCCATTGCCATAGCATCGAGCTTGTAGTTTGTTGAAAATTTGTACTGAGCAAATACCAGAAGAGAAAGTACAAGAAGCCCACTGATAACACCATGTAATATACTGAATTTCGTCATGAACTTTTTTGTATTCAGCTTGTTATCTACCATGAATTCTATTGTTCCCTCTTCTGCAGCGGCAGTGACTCTTTTGGTGATATCGATCGTGAGGATAACCGGCAGGAAAATGGCCATTGGCAAGGTTAGCCGGGCCAGATTCTGGGTACCTGAGAAGAAATGAGTATAACCCAGCTCGTGAAAGCTTGCATAGGCAATAATAAAATTAAGAAATGCATTCGGAAGAACATAGTAGATCGTCCGCGTTAATAAAAAGCGTTTGAGAGTGGTTTTCTTTTTTATAGTAGGGGATTTATCCGTTTTCATGTTTAGTTCTGTAAAGATACAGTAAGTAGTTCAAGGGCTTTATCTTTAATTTCTGTGGCTTTCTGTCTGGATAGGAAATCTTCATTCGACATAAGCGTAAAATCCATTTCCTGCTTGTAGGTAGTGGTAACCAGGGTGTTCGAATTGAGCCAAGGAAAAGCAACGGTGGGACTCATAATCGTTTCGAGCTCAAAACGCTGATATTGATCCGGAATATTAATTTTTCCCATGTTGGATAGGGTAATATCATGTCCGCCATGGGTTGATTTAAGCATGCTGATCATGCGTTCGACAAGCGGGTGCATCTGTTCACCCATCCAAAGAAGTTCCCGTGCTTCTATTTTTTCTAATTTCTCAAGAAGGTCTTTTTTGATGTGTCCTGCCTGGTCAAATATCCCATGATTTCCTTTTTTCAATGATAGTTCTATGGTAGGAGCAAAAGCAAATACATGATCCTGCTTTATTTCCGGAATAAAATGGCGCACGTCCACGGGGCTGATCACTTTTCTTTTAGCCTCAGCTCCCCGGATTTCCTGAAATGCCTGCATGAATGAAGCACACAACAGCGAGTGTACAGAAACACCATGCGCTTTACACTTGCTGGTGATCTGGTTCGTTATTTCCGGGTTCAGTTTCCAATGGATCACATAGTTTTTTCCAAGATTTCTTTTTTTACTTTTCTTTTGCATCAGAAAGAAGAGCCTGGCCATAAGCAGGTATAGCCTTGCTTTGCGTACTTTCTTTTTGGTATTAAAACCGGAAGGCAGGAAGTCATCAACTGAGCTGAATGCCTGGTATGTATCCAGTTCCATAGTTGGATCATCCAGCAGGCAGAGAAGCTCCCGCATCAGAGTTACCTGGGAAGTTCCATCACAAATGCAGTGGGGAAGTACCCAGAGAATTTCGGAAACCTCATTTCCTTTAATCCATACCAGTTGAGCCAAAGGTTTCCGATGATCTTCAAACATGCGGAACCATTCTTTTTCAGACTCACGCAACCAATCTTCATCGGATTCCCGGTCTATGATCCGAAGGGGAATGGCTTCCATCTCTCTTTCTTCTATAAAAAAGGGATATTGCTCAGTATCGGTATCGATCCTGGATCTGAGCAAAGAATGTTTTTTCTGGATTTTTTCTAAAGCTGTTTTAAAATCTGCTTCATGAAGTGTTCCTTTGATCTTTGCTGTAAATACGCAATTGAGGGGTGTTCCGGAATCAACATACATGATTCTCTCCACCATCATTAGTTTTCTCTTGATCATGATACTGCTGAATATTCAAGTTTTAATTTTATAGTATCAAGGATGTCCTTACGAATGGCCTGTGCATCTGAGTAAGGTAGATATCCTTCACTACCGATAAAGCAAAAATCCATTTCTCCCTGAAAGGTTGAAACTACAAATCCGGTAGTCTGGCCCAGAGGGCCCAAAGCTGAAGGGCTGAAAACGGTATCTACGGTAAAGTTCCTGTATTCATGGGGCACCTGAATAAGGCCAAGATTAGAAAGCATACAGTCATTGGTTGCTTTTCCATTTCTCAGGATTCTCGTGAAATTATCCAGGGCATAATGCCATGATTCAATGATCATCATCTTGGTATATGGATCCAGTTTTGAGGTCTTACGCTTCACGTGCTTCTGCATCTTCCGTACATTATCCAGAAAATTCAATTTTTCATTAATCGAAACTTCAACCATCAGCCCGAAGGCAAAAATATGATCATGTTTGATTTGTGTTGTTAGACGTCTGATATCCACAGGGCAGCAAATTTTATTCAATGCAGCTTTCCCCCTTATTTTTTTAAATGCCTGAAGAACAATTGCACAAAGAAAAGTATTCACGGTAAAACCATTGGATTTACAATAGGAAATTACTTGTTGAGTCATTTCCTTGTCAAACTTCCAATGGATCATATAATCGTTTTGCCTCTCTATTGGTTTTTTGTTTACAGGAGCATATTTAATGATGGTAGATGCCACTCTGCCGAGTACTTTTGCTTTAAGCTTATGCCTTCGGCTGTTTAAGATGTTTGCAGGAACAATATCCTGGATTCCGAGGATAGGATTCTCTACACCAATATCGGCGGAAGGGTTGTCCAATACCTGTAAAAACTCATACAATAATGTCATTGCGGAACCTCCATCGCATAAACAATGGTGAAATGAGAAAAACATGTCTGAAACTTCTTCTCCTTTGATCCATACAAACCTTATCAGGGGGAACTTTTCATGATCGAAAGGCATATACCATTCTTTCATGGATTCTTTCTGCCAGTCGTCTTCTCCCTGCCGGATCACAATTCTTATAGGAATGGGTACAACTTTCTGGGGCACTTCAAACCATGGAAGGTTTTCTTCGTCATGGGTTACATGTGCTTTTAACCAGGGATGTTTATTTTGAAGCAAAGCCAGAGCCCGCTGAATTTCTTCCAATTTGAACGTACCCCTTAATCTGAACGGGATAATGCCATTAAAAGCCTCTGTTCCATCTCCTAATATCATTCGTTCTCCAAATAGTAGTTTTCTTTTCATAGGTTATATCAAATTAATGTTTTTCTTGTTTTTTATGCAAAAAGCTTTCTGATCATTCCAACCTACATTCTTGCTGTCTGCTGCAAAGAGATCCAAAATGGATCTCTTTAGTTTTATATCATTCCGTTTACTTCATCTGCTTCCCGAATAATACCGGACAAGAAGTAACTTTATCAATCTTTTAGTTCATATCACTGATTTTTATCTGATCATAATACTTCGGCATATTCCAGTTTAAGTTGAATGGACTCAATCATCTCATCACGTATGGCTAAAGCTTCAGTGTATGGTAAATATCCCTCACTACCCATAAAAGAAAAATCCATTTCTCCCCTGTAGGTAGATGTTACCATGGTTGTTGTATTACCCAGAGGACCGATTACAGAAGGACTGAATATGGTTTCAACGGAAAATTCTTTATAGTTCTCAGGAATCTGGATCCTTCCCAGATTGGAGAACATACAATCATTGGTAGACCTTCCTTGTTTCAGAAGCCTGGTGAAGTTTTTCAGGGCATCGTGTCCGGACTCCATTACCATCATTACCATGTACGGGTTAAGCTTGGATGTTTTACGTTCCACATCTTCCTGCATAAGCGTCAGATTGTCTTCAAAGCTCACTTTTTCATTGGATGATAGGGTAATCATCAGCCCGAAAGCAAAGATATGATCCTCTTTTATCTGTGAGGCAAAACGTCTGATATCTACAGGACAGGAAACTTTATTGAAAGCCGCCGGACCTTTTACTTTCTTAAAAGCCTTAAGTAATGAAGCGCTCAAAAAAGTATTCACGGTAACCTTCATGGCTTTACAGTAAGAGATCAGTTGGCTGCTTGTCTCACGATCAAATTTCCAGTGGATAAAGTAGTCATTTTTCCGGTCAATGGCTTTTTTGTTCACGGGCATGTATTTTATCGCTGTGGCAGCGACTCTCCCGATAAATTTTGCTTTCAGACGCTGTCTCCGGTTCAATAAAATAGCTGATGGAACCACATCCTCAATTCCCAATATCGGATTCTCTGTTCCAATATCTGTCAATGGATTATCCAATACCTTTAGAAATTCATCTAAAAATGCCATTGCAGAACCACCGTCAGACAGACAATGATGGAAAACAAAAAGCATATCTGATACTCCTTCTCCCTTGATCCATACAAACCGGATAAGAGGAAATTGGTCATACTTAAAAACGGTTTGCCATTCCTTTATGGATTCTTCCTGCCAATCGTTTTCCCCTTTTCTGACCACAGTTCTTACAGGAATAGGAACAATAGGATCCGGTACTTCAAACCACGGTACTTTCTTTTCATCATGTATGATGAGTGCTCTCAGCCAAGGGTGCTTGGCCTGGATCTGATATAAGGCATGCCGCACGTCTTCTTCCCTGAAATCTCCTTTTAACCGGAAGGGAATAATTGCATTGAAGGGTTCCGTTCCATCCCCCAGCAACATGCGCTCACCAAATAACAATCTTCTTTTCATGATTTAAACAGAAACTAATGTTGATTGTTCTTGTTGTACAAAATTCTCCAGTAGCTCTACAGCCTTATCATTACCTCCGGCAGTAAGGAATGTTGTCTGAACTTCTTTTGCTGCATTGCGGTAAGCAGGATCTTCCAGCAATTCAAAAACCGTTTCACGGAGTGAATCTATGCGTAATCTTTTATAACGGATACTCTTGCCACAACCAGCCTGTTCGATGAGCTTTGCGATGTGGAAATGATCGTAGGCAATCGGTGTGATCAGCATTGGTAATCCGTTACGGAATGTATCATTAACTGTATTAAAACCTCCGTGGCAAATTACCATATCCATATGAGGCATTAATGCCGATTGAGGTACAAAACTGTTTACAATGAAATTAGAAGGCCATTCTTCAAAAATATCCGGTGGCGTGGCCGCAACGATAGTTACCGGCTGATCCGCGAATGCCGCAATGATCTTTTCGAAAAAGGCTTTTCTGATGTCTACAAGGAGTGTTCCTAATGATACAAATATTTTGGGTGTAGTAGCCGCATGCAAACGATCCCAGTCAAAAGGAGCATCATTGGGACGTCCTTTCACAGGACCTACAAATTTCATATGGTCAGGTACTGTTTCAAAACCTGCGAAAGCCTGAGATGTAAATACAAGGTTTAATTTATGGGAATGGATGAAAATTCCATCATCATCAATCCCAACTTCTTTTTGGAGATCTTTGATGAGGTTTTGTTGCCATTCAAATATTTTTGGAGCACTTTTTTCTGTATCTCCCATAACATCTGGAGGTACAGGAGTAGTTGTTACACATGGAATATTGTGTTTATGAGCAAAAAGGGCACCACCGAAAGTAATACAGTCATTAACGATAACATCAGGTTTCCAGTTTTCAGTAAGACGGCTTAATCCGGGCATCATCATTTTGGCAAAAGGAACATAAGTTTCCTCTAATGCCAGTTTCATAACTTCAGGCCCGGAACAGGCGGGTCCGTCATCCTGTCTTTTTAAAATACGTTTGATCTCATCCTGATAGGGAATAAGATCTTCTTCAGGGTAGAAATACGATCCTCCTTCCGGAATATGTTCATCTCCTAGCGGGGTAATCCCGAACCATTTTACTTCGTGTCCTCTTGCTATAAGGCTTACACCGACGCTCAGAGTAGGACTGATATGTCCAAAAAAAGGAGGGATAACAAAAAGGAATTTCGAACGGGATTTTATCTTTTGTGTGGCATCGGTAATAGCTTTTTCCAGTAAATTGGCAGCTGTTACCGTACCTCCGGCCTCAATAAAAGACTGACGGATGATTTCTGCTGCTTTACGATAATCAGGATTGTTAAGGATCTGCTGTACCGCCTCTTTTAAATGGTTTGATTTGAACCGGTTAAAATTAAGACGCTCACCCGCTCCTGTACGTACTACACGTCCTGCAACATGGGACTGGTCATAGGCAATCGGAATAACAACCAACGGCAGTCCGTTTGAAAGCGTTTCGGATACCGTATTATGTCCCCCATGGCAAACGACACCATCAAGATGCGGCAAGAGATCCAATTGGGGAACCTGCTGATATACCATGAAATTTTCCGGCCAGCTGTCGAAAAGCTGAGGATCTGAAACAACTACAACCGTTAGGTCTTCATCTTTAAATGCGTCAATTACTTTTTGGAAAAAAGCTTTTTTATGATCATGATCGAAAGTCGTACCGATACTTACAAGAATTTTCTTTTGAGTGCTGCTGTTAAACCTTTCCCAGTCGAACTCACAGGATATCCGGCGTTCCGTTAGAACAGGACCTGTAAACTGGTAATTGGAAGGTAGTTCCATTTCACCAAAGAAATATCTGGACGTTAAAACCATTGTTAAGAGGTCTGAGGAAGCCAAAGAATAGTCTTCCATTATTCCCAGTTCCTTTTGCAGTTCAATGATTTTATTTACTTCCCACTCATGAACCTTTGGTAATTCATCCATGATTTTGATGGCAGCGGGTGCAGTAACAGTAGTACTGTAAGGAAGGTTTAGCTTTTTTGCAGCAATAGCAGCTGCAAATAGCTGATGATCACCGATTACAAGGTCAGGTTTATAAGAATCGAGTAAATGGACAATACCATTATAGCAATGCCTGTTCAGTGGGATAAGTACATCATCGTAAAGAAATTTGATGCTGTCTATACCGTATACTACTTTTTTGGAAATAATATCCAGGTACTGTTCGCTATCTCTTTTTTCTTCGTCAGTTTGATCGTATTGGATAAGCAGGAGCTCTCCTCCTGCCGGAAGTTTGGTATTAAGATTTTTGTCAAGACTGATCCATGCCACTTCATGTCCTCTGTTCAATAATTCAGCCCCGATACTCAGGGTAGGGTTGACATGGCCCGTCAACGGTGGAACAACAAATACAAATTTAGCCATGATTTTGTGTTAAGGTGTTAGATTTAGATAATGATTTGGATAAAAAATGCACAATAGCCTCAGCGATCTGAGCGGGTTCCTGTATCGGGATATTATGATCTCCAGGAATGAGTTCAAGTTTTGCCTGGCCGAGTTCTTTCTCTAGCCATTCTCCCGTAGGACGACAATTGGACTGATTCCCATATAAAAGCAATGCCGGAACATTTATCTTTGTAAGATCGGTTTCAGTAAAGAAATCTTTCTCTCTGATCATATCCGCTTTGATACTGGTCTCATAAAACAGGAATTCATACATTCTGTGATTTTTTTCCATTTGCCTTTTGCCCATCTGCACTTTTGTAGTGTCTGTAAAGTTGGCTACATAATGTTCCAGGAATTCCTTACTGTACTGATCGATAATCCCCCGGGTTTCTTCATCCCTGGGATCAGGAGCTTCCATAATTACAAGCTGGTCTATACGGTCTGCATATTTCAATGCTGTTTTCAAAGCAATAAGTCCCCCGAAACTATAACCTACCAAATGAACTTTTTTCAGGTCAAGGAAATCAATAAGGCCAAGAAGATCGGAAGCCATATTTTCAAGATCGTATCCATCGAGTATACGTTCACTCATTCCATGGCTTTTTAAATCATACATTACTACGTGGTAATGCTGTGCCAGGATGGGTGCTATGTTAAAATAGTAAATGGACAGATTACTGAACATCCCATGGATAAGCACAACCGTTTCCCGGGCACCTTTATTAAGTTCCTGAATATGAATTTTCCTGTTATCAACTGTAATTATTGGCATTCGTAAATATAATTGATGATCATACGGAGATCCAGGTTGATCAGCTGGTCGAGGTCCATAGAAGACAACCACCCTGTAAAATCAATCTGATCTCCAAAATGTGCTTTTATTTTTTCTGAGAAAGAGACAATTTCTATACTGTCCATTTCAAGATCTTTAGTAAATGAACTCTCCGGAGTGATATCCATCTCTTCAACAAATTCCTCTCCTATAACTTCAGTGATAAAACCTTTCAAAAGAGTGAATAATTCCTCGTGATTCATTTTTAATGTGTTGTTCATAGTGTCCATCCGATAATATAATTTTGATGTTTTATGGTTTTTATTTCAGTTTGGTTGATCCACAAATGATCATCCTTTATTAGTTGTACTTCATATGCTTTAGGATTGCCTTGCAGTCCTTTTCCCAGGAACTTTCCGTAGGCTTCTTTGGCAACCCAGAAGCGGGTCGTCCATTCCGCCTGATCCCTGCCCTTTAATAATTCCAGCTCAGAATCTGTGAATACCAGATCATAGAAACCGGAACTTCTTTCCTCGATCGTTTCCATATCAATTCCTACGGACTTACCATGGCGTGCAATAGCTACAGCCTCCTTTCCTTTATGGGCAAGGGATACGTGGATATCCTGTGTGAAATCGCTGATGAGGTAAGGCTTGCCCAGTTCATCTGAGCCTATTTCAAATGTAATAGGATAGCAGGCGTGATTCTTTTGTTCACGGAGTAAATTCCTTACGGCGTCTTTTACGGCAACGCGGCTCACCATCCAGTTTTTCTTCTTGTTGGGTAGTAGTTTTTGGTGGTATTGTTTTTCCGTCTGGTTGAAATATCGCTTCAGGATAAAGTCCCAGGAAGCCACTCTGGTATAAGCCTGATGGAAGAAAAATACCTGAGGTGCTATTTCTTCTGAAAGACGGTTGTGAAGAGGAGACATGGAAACATTCCATAATGCTTCATCGATTTCAAGTCTTCTGTTCTGCCAGCCTGTAATGGCACACCACACCTTTCCATCTCTTTTCAGTATAATGTTGGCGGTGGCAAATTCCTCATTTAAATCGGTAAGAATACATGTACATTCGAATAATCCGTCCTGGTCTTCCATGTTTCCGAAGAATTCAATATCCCTTATTTTTACCGGAAAAGCAATCCTGTCTTTAGTAAGGGTAAGCTGCAGCCACAAGCCAAACAGCTGTCCTGCATTATCCAACAGGGAACCTTTTCCGCCATTTCCTTTAATCGTTCCTATAATACCTTTACTTCCAACGGATAAAATTTCTGTAATTCCCTGATAAGCATCTCCATGGAACATATGTTTATCATAGATTTCCTCAGGAGTACGATGGATGGGTAGCAGATCTCCGATCGAAAGATCAAAAACCGGTACGACAGGAGGTGAAGATCTTAATATGACTTCAGCATTGGCGAAATTTTCTATATCAAGATAAGCGTGGGTTGAAGAACGCCATTCTCCATTCACTGTTTTTTCAAATGGTTTGGCTACGTTCATCCATTGGAATACGCTAATGTTCATTATTTTATGGACCTGCATTTCTGGGATCTCAGCCTGGGCTATTTCTGCCAGTAATTCAAAGATCATGGTCATGGGAATCACAGGTTCCATATCCGTTACATCAGGCCAGCCTGCAGGTTGTCTAAGTAGACTATGGTCGATGAGGTATGGATGGGTATCAAGATTCACATGCAGGGATTTTGAAAAATTCTTGCTTACAGGTGCTTTAGGTTGAGTAATTACCGGACTTTGAGTTGTCGTCTTTGGTCCGTGCTGGAATAGCGTTAAAACTTCTTCCTGCATACGGATCATATCCGCAATATTTTCCTGGAAAGCCTGCACAAGAGGATGCCCGCTTTTCGTTGCGATGGCGGAAGTTCCGTTTTGTGCTAGTACATCAAAAGATTTAGCCAGTGTTTTAGCTTCTTTAAAATTACGGATGATAGGTGATCCTAATTCCAGTTTAATACCTTTACCTGATGATTTTTTAGAAGCGTGATGTATTTCTAAAAAGTCGAGTGAAATATCTTTACCCTCCACAAATAATGCGGCAACTACACGTTGTAGCTGGGCAAGAGAAGATCGGGTAGCGACACTTGATGCTAATGTACTGAATGGTCTCCCTTTCAAGGTATCATCTATAAAGCCGATCAGTCCTCCGGTACCTATCTGGATAAAGAATCTGGCTCCTTCTTCATACAATTTCTCCGTCAGTTCCCTGAAGCGTACAGGCTGAACCAAATGTTCCGCACTTAGTTTTCTGATGGCCTCCTCGTCCGAAGGATAAGGCTCCAACGTCGTTGCAGACCATAACGGGATTTTCGTTTTCTGGAATTGTGCTTTTTCCATTCCCTGCAGGATTATATCCAGTTTATCTGCGATAAAAGGTGAATGGAATCCTGATTGGAAGGGAAGTATCTGATGAAATATCTGCTGGGCTTTTAATAAAGGGACCAGTTCTTCCAGTGCAGCATTACTGCCACAAAGGATTACCTGATTCGGGCAGTTATCATTGGAAATATAGATATTCGGAATTGTTTCAATAATGGGGGTGATGATATCAATACCTGCCCCGATCGCAATAAACTTAGAATCTTTTAGTTCAAATGTTTCAGGATTCAGAACATCGATCAGTGCTTTTACAGAATTCACTTCTGCCAGCTCAGAGGAGTAGCCGGCCAGCCATTCTCCCAAACTGTGTCCCGCATTCATATCCGGTATTATGCCTAGTTTTTTCAATGAATTATCCAGGATGCTGCAGTTGTTGAATATGTTTAGTGCATCCGTAAGTAAGCCTTCGCCCTCTGTTTGTATTGGTTCTGTTAATCCGAAATAACGGCTTACGCTTTCTACTTCGCCTTTTGCCAGTCCATCCAGTCCAGGGAATACAAAAGCAACTTTTCCTCCATCATGAAGCAACGGAGTATTGGTGTACCAGATATCCTGTTTATTACGCCAAGGTTTGTCCTTGGATACAATTTTAATAAGTTTTTCTATTCTTTCAGGAGTAGGATCAAACATGGCCACTCTGTAGTTCCCTTCTCCGGTTGTACTTTCGTTATTCTGTAAAGCTGAAAGTAACTCCTGATGTGTTTTTCTGGCCAGTAGCAATACGCGGTCTTTTTTAGGCATATCGTATCCTTCAAGAACCACGTGGGCATTGATTCCTCCAAACCCAAATGCATTAACAGCGGCTACTTTCGGTAAGCCGGTTTTAGACCAGCTTGTAGGTTCCTGTACCGGTGCGAATCTGGTTTGCTGCATATCGGCAATAGGATTCTCACAATATAATGTTGGAGGAAGGATATCATGATGCAAGGCCAGACACGTTTTTATTAAACCTGCAATACCGGCTGCCGGCATGGCATGTCCGATATTGGATTTAACGGATCCGATACCTGCCGTAAGAGCAGATTCTTCTTTTCCAAAAAACTGAGCGAGCGTCTGAAGTTCTGTTTTATCTCCAAGCGGTGTCCCAGTGCCATGGGCTTCAAGATAACCGATTTTCTTTTCATCAAGGTCTGCATTGATCCATGCCTGTTGCAGCGCCTTCAGCTGGCCTTTTGCAGAAGGGCTCATAACACTGGTGCCACTACCGTCACTGCTTACACCAACTCCTTTGATCACGGAATAGATCTTATCCTGATCCCTGATGGCATCTTCCAGACGTTTCAGGACAATAAATCCGCAGCCTTCTCCAATCAATAATCCATCGGCATCCATGCTGAAAGGTTTGATCTGCTGTTGGCGTGACATGGCGCCCAATTGGGCGAAAATACTCCAAAAAGCTGCATTTTGTCCGGTGTGTACGCCTCCGGCAATAACCATATCACAACGGCCTCTGTTAAGTTCCTGAACAGCGTGGTCTACTGCAATCAGAGAACTGGCACAAGCGGCATCTACTGTGAACGCGGCTCCTCCCAGATTGAACCGGTTGGCCACTAAAGAAGCAACAAGGTTAGGGATGAGTCCCATTGCAGTATCTGCAGCAAAGCGTCCTTTTCTTTCCTGGAAAGCATGTTTTACTTTTTCAATTTCTGCAGGAGATATTTGTGGAAGCAGCTCCTGAAGCAATGAAGATATTTGTTCCCCGGTCCTAACGATTTCGATAGCACGGGTAGCTCCCGGGCCTGTATAATTTCCTTTACCAATGATGATTCCTGTTTTTTCGAGCGAAACCTGTTTTTTGAATACACCGGCATCGTCTAATGCTTTTTGCACCAGATCAAGGGTTAACAAATGATCAGGTTCGGTGCCTTCTACAGCTAACGGTAAAATACCATAGGCGGTGGGGTCAAATTCATAATCGGGAATGAATCCGCCACGCTGACAATAAAAACGGTCAACCGAACCTGGTGTATCGCTGAAATGGATCGGATCAATACGATCCGCAGGTGCAGTTTGGGTAGAATCTACCTTATTAATGATATTTTGCCAAAAGGTGTTGGCATCCTGTGCTCCGGGGAAGACACAGGATAGGCCAATTACAGCAATATCTGTTTTTTTCATAGTTATCTGATACAGCGATTTACCAATTATTTCCTGACATGATCAGCACCTGGCTTTCCGTTCCGTACTTGATCTCATTAAGGAAGATTTCTTTTCCCTGATCCAATGGAATGAGAGAGATTCCACGACGTTCATATTCTGTTTCCAGGGTTGAGGAAACCATACCGGCACCTTTCCATGGTCCCCAGTTGATGGAGATCACTTTTCCTTTTAATTTTTTATCCAGAGCTTTGGCATAATCATCCAATACACTATTGGCTGCTGCGTAGTCCGTCTGCCCTTTATTTCCATATACGGAAGCAATGCTTGAGAAGAGAACTACAAACTGGCATTCCGGACGAAGCTGTTCTGCTAATACACGTAACGGTTTTACTTTGGTATCAAATACACGTCCGAACGAACTGGTTGTTTTCTGTTTAAATAGTTTGTCTTCCAAAAGGCCTGCACCGTGGATCACACCATCCAGCTGCCCATATTTTTCATAAATAGTATTGATAAGATCGCATAATCCGTCTTCGTCACAAAGATCCAGGGAATGATAAACTACCGTACTTCCAAGTTGTTCCATATCTCTGATAGTCCGTAGGATCTGATTGCTCTTAAATACCCTAACCGTTTCTTTTTCTATTTCTGAAGGAGAAGTAAATTGTCCTGTTTTAATCAGGTAACTTCTGATTTCTTCTTTCGTTTTCAGGGTTTCCAATTCTTTAAGATCAGACGTTCCTTCTCGCGGATCTGCAGACCGGCCAACAAGGATATAGGTGCAAGGATAGGCTTCGGACATGTGTTTAACAAGTTCAGCCGTGATGCCCTGTCCACCACCTAATACAAGCACTACAGATTCTTTGTTCAATTGGATGTGTGCTTCCTCCAGGCTGGTTGATAGAGGAGATGGTATAATATCTACCTTGTGACGTTGGTCATCTTTATAAATAACTTCGGATGGCTTGTCTGTCGTAAGTATTTCTTTTAACGCGATTTCTGCAATTTGATCAAGATCCTGAGGAGTACTCAGGTTGATCAGTCTGCATGAAGTTTGCTCATACTCCCTGGCAAGGCTCTTAAAGAAGCCTGGATATCCCTGATAATGGCGTAATACTTTAATATCGGTCAGTTCCTGAAGATGTGCAGGAATATCGGATATCAGGTATACCCATTTTACTTTATCGAAGTCCAGCTTCTTTATAAGGTCAACATATTCAATGATGCCGTTTTTTACTTCAGAAGAGAAGATGTCAAGAATGATAAGCCCGTCAAAATTTTTAAGGTCCGTTTCCATATCGATCACTTCACCGATGGCTCCGCATTTTTCAAGTATATTTTTAATGGCTAATGTTTCTATAATCGTAGCAGGAGTAATGGCGAAACGCTTTCCTTTTATTGTTTCTGTATTTTGTATTGCAGAAACATCACTTGGTGTAAGGTCAAACCTTAGACGTGATAACATGGCCTGTTCCTGAGCTTCTCCTGATATCTGTTCAGTAATTTTAGCTTCTGCTTCATGGCTGGCTTCACTGCTTTTTCCATTAAGCTCACTGATCCATGATGCCAGTCCCCGAAGGGTTTTAATCGCTGCCAGTTTCTCCATGATGTCATCTGCCTGCTCTAAATCCTGTCCGAATCCTATCTTGGTTTTCAGGTCTCCGATAATTTCCATTCTTTTGATGGAATCGATGCTTAAATCTGCTTCAAGATCCAAGTCCAGACCCAGCATTTCTTTCGGATATCCTGTTTTTTCACTTACAATATCCAGGATTGCATTTTGAAGATCTTCCAGGGAAAAAGAAGACTGATTTTTCGGTTCTGCAACTTCTACGGCCTCAGTTTTTGTATTCACTGCAGCAGGAGCTCCCATAAATTCCGTAAGCCAGGAAACCAGCCCGTTTAAAGTTTTGATCGAGGCAAGTTGCTCCATTACAGTGTCTTCATTAGAACTGTCCATAGATAAAGCACCCAGCTCACTTCGAAGAGTTCCTATGATCTCAACTCTTTTGATGGAATCGATACTAAGGTCCGCTTCAAGATCCATTTCCATACCCAGCATTTCATGCGGGTATCCGGTTTTTTCACTTACAACCTGTAGTAATAAAGTTTTAACGTCTTTTGTTGGGGCTTGTTTTGTCTGAGTAACAACTGCCGGTTTTTCTGTAACGATTTGCGAAGTTGGTATCGTAACCACGTTGTTAGCCCCGTTGGTTCCATTGGTTCCGTTTGTTACCGGTGCGTGATACACGGGAGCAGAAGTAATTTGAGGATTCTGACCCAGGAATGAAAGCATTACATCCCTTTGAGCCTGTATCATCATCTTCATACTATTTAAATATTCCTGCAGCATACGCTCGGCAGCGGGTAAATTCTCGGTTGCAGGTGCTTGATTATTAGTAAAGTTGTTCATTTGGATAGGGTTTAAAATGGGTAGTGCACCATTGGCAGGCAAATTACCTGTAGTAGGGTGTGCTGTTTGTCCGTTAACACGCCAGATGGCCGGGTTTTTCTTATAAAGATCAGGTTGGTCAATCTGAATAAATCGGGTATTGCGGCCATCGAAAAGCTTGCTGATGTCAAAGTTTCGACCCGTACCTAAATATTGGGCAAGCATGCACAGAAGATGGCTGAATTTATTACGACTGTTGTCTTCCACATACAGGGTCAACTGATCTTTACCTAAGGAAGATTGCGTTAATCCGGTAAGTACTTTTCCTGGTCCTACTTCGATGAATATTCTCGCTCCGTCTTCGTACATCGCCTGAATTTGCTCTACAAATCTCACCGGCTGTACAAGATGGTCTGTTAGCCTTTCCTTTATTTCTGAAGATTCTGTCGGATATACTGTTGCGGTAGTATTCGACCAGACAGGAATTTGCATTTCCTCAAATGGAATATCGTTGAGTACCGTTGTATACAGATCTTTGGATTTGGCAACAACAGGGCTATGGAATGCACAGGCAACCTCCAGCTTTTTAGCAGAAATTCCTTCCTGTTTAAGGATTGTCATCAGGTTATTGATTGCATTGGTACTTCCTGCAACCACGCACTGGGAAGGTGCATTATAGTTTACGGGATAGCAGCCTTCGGTTTTTTCAAGGATCGGTAATAAACGTTCTTTTGTTATGCTTACAGCTACCATGGTACCCGGATCTCCGCCTTCCACAGAGTTCAGAATAGCATGCGCCCTGCGTCTGCTAAGGTCTACAAGTTTTTCTTCTTCAAAAACACCGGCAAAACATAATGCAGGCAGTTCTCCGTAGCTGTGACCTGCCAGCATATCCGGAACAATCCCCAGAGATTGAAGGAATTTAGCCAGTGCAAGATCC
This sequence comes from Chryseobacterium sp. LAM-KRS1, assembly GCF_013184525.1. Lineage (GTDB taxonomy): Bacteria > Bacteroidota > Bacteroidia > Flavobacteriales > Weeksellaceae > Chryseobacterium > Chryseobacterium proteolyticum. Next base: position 503,213 of record NZ_JAAOIZ010000002.1, on the reverse strand, counting down.
ACAATTCCTAAAAGAGGTTGTGCTAGGCGGGTATCTTTAATGGTTTCTTTTTGTTGCTTTAAAGTTTCCGGATCGAAAGACGTAGAAGGGAAAACTACTTTTTCAAGCTCAGGGTACTGGTCCAGAAGTTTACGCATTGCAGGGAATACGACAAACAGATCACGCGCCATATTGATACGCTGACTGCCTTGTCCAGGGAACAAAAAGGCTACCTTACCGGCTTTCTTATTAACGGTAAAAGTGTCTTTGGTTTCGATGCCGGACAGAATCAGCTCGATCTTCATCATCAGATCTTCAGCTGTGTCCGCTACAATACTCAACTGGACAGGCTTTTCAGAACCTACGCTTAAGCTGTATGCTATATCTTTCAATGAGATATCATCATTGATTTCCAGTAAAGAAGTGATTTGGCTTAGCTGGCTTTTTGCTTCTTCATAAGTATCTCCACGGAATACAAATAATTCCGATGGCCATGATTGCATGGTCACAGGCTCTTCCTGTTTCGAATGATTGGCAATCACAGTATGGAAATTGGTTCCGCCAAATCCAAAAGCACTGATTCCCGCATAACGGTTTTTATCGCCCCACAATCCGCTTTCTGCATAGAATGCAAAAGGACTGGTTTGTGCATTATAATAAGCATTAGGCTGCTGAAGGTGAAGGGTAGGTGGTTTTACACCATGATACACTGCTAATGATGCTTTGATCAGCCCTGCTAATCCTGCCGCGCATTTGGTATGTCCGATCTGGGTTTTTACAGATCCCAGGTGAGTCTGGCCCGGTATCGCTCCAGAGCGGCTGAATAGATTGGTTAATGCATTAAGTTCGGTCTTATCTCCGACTACAGTTCCAGTTCCGTGAGCTTCTATTAATCCTACAGCTGCAGGGCTAATACCTGCTTGGGCATAAGCACGTTCCAGTGCTCTTACCTGGCCAATTTTCCGTGGAGCAGTAAGCCCTAAAGCCTTACCATCACTGGATCCTCCGACACCTTTGATTACCGAATAAATGCGGTCACCATCACGTAAGGCATCTTCATATCGTTTCAGGACAAGAATAGCAACCCCTTCTCCCAGGGCAATTCCGTCGGCTTCACTATCAAAAGTTGCACATCTTCCTTTTCGGGAAAGTGCATGTGTGCTTGAAAACATAAGATAATCGTTGATCCCGTTATGCAAATCTGCTCCACCGGCCAGCACCATATCCGATTTGCCTAATACAAGCTCCTGGCATGCCAGTTCTATTGCGGCCAGAGATGATGCGCAAGCGGCATCCACCGTAAAGTTTCTTCCTCCAAGGTCCAGACGGTTGGTGATTCTTCCGGCGATTACATTGGCTAAAATACCCGGGAATGAATCTTCTGTAGTATGTGGGAATGCTTCTTTTACTTCATCATGAAGTTCCCCGAAAACCTGTTTGTAATACCCTCTGAAACTGTAGCTGTTCGCAAGGTCATTACCACCTTCAGCTCCTATGATTACAGAGATATTTTCTCTGTTGATATGTTTCTCACCATAACCAGCATCTTCCATGGCACGTTTGGCCACCAGTAATGTTAATAATTGTGTAGGTTCAATAGCGGCGAGAGATTGAGGAGGTATTCCGAAGGCAAGCGGATCAAAATCAATTTTCGGAATGAATCCACCCCATTTGGAATGGGATACATCCGGTCCATCTGAATCCGGATGATAATAAAGCTCTTTATTCCATCGTTCATCGGGTACCTCTGTTACACTGTCTTTTCCTAAAATGATATTACGCCAGTATTCTTCCAGATTTTTTGCACCCGGAAATATACATTCCATACCTATGATTGCTATGTCAAGCGGTTTTTCATGAGAAGATGGTTCTTCCGGTAAAGCGGCATCCTGTATATATTTAAAATTATCTACAGCAACATCTTCATGAAGGTCCGAAATCGAAATAACACGGTCGTGCATGGTAGCGATCTGACCAATCATGTACATCCCAAGATCCAGCTGTTGATTTTTAGGAATATTAACGAGTTGGTCCCCCTGACGATCTACTCCTTTTGCTGCAATCCTCAGACGGCCTACGTTGAGCTTTTCAAGCTGCTCCCAAACCTGTTTTTTATCTATTCCGGCTGCCAGAAGTTTTGTTTTTTCAGCACTGAAATGTTGAGCAAATGCCGTGTTCAGGCAACGCGTTTCATGTCCCGGTGCGGTTTCCAATAAAACAGTGTCTTTTGCCTGCATGGCTTGTATCTGGAATTCTTCCTGGATAGCACCCGTAAGTACGGCTTCCTGGGTATAAAGATATGCTGTACCCATCAATACTCCAACCTTTACACCTCTTGCTGCAAGAGGTGCTGCCATGATAGAAACAAATGCTGTTGAAAATGCATTATGGATCCCACCTGCAAAAAAGACGCTGATATTTTCAGGGTGTTCTTCTTTTAATATACGTTCAATTTGTTTTTCCCAAAGAACAGTGCTTGAAAGCGGTCCTACGTGTCCGCCACATTCGCGTCCTTCAAATATGAAATTTCGGGCTCCTTCTTTTAAGAAAATATCCAGCAAAGCCGGTGAAGGAACATGAAGAAAGGTCGTTATTCCCGCTTTTTCAAATATTTTTGCCTGGGCAGGTCTTCCTCCGGCAATTAAAACTACAGGAGGTTTTGCCTCCAATATATAAGAGGTTTGCTCATCTCGTAATTCCTGGGGAGCAAATCCTAAAATTCCTACACCCCAAGTTTTTTCTCCCGCAAGCTTTTTAGTATCCATAACCAAATCTTTAGCCTGGTTTCCTTTAAGTAAAGAAAGGGCAACGAAAGGCAAGGCGCCTGCATCAGCTACAGCGTTAGCGAACGAAGGAACATCACTGACACGGGTCATTGGACCCTGAGCAATAGGATAACGAAGGTTTAGCTCTTTCGCTAAAGCATTTTCCTCGTCAATTACCTGTAGGGCTTTTGCCTGTTTAAGATGGCCATACATGGCTTCTTTAAATCCAAAAACCATTTTCTTCAGGTTTTTGAAGTCTTCAAAGAGATCTGTTGCTAATGAAATATCCTGTCCCATTGGGATATAGCTGTTAGCCGGGTCAAGATCTGTGAAAAATTCTTTAAGGTCTTCTGCGGTGGTATTTTCCGGTAAAGAAGGTGAGTTGGGTCTTACCAAAACACGATGGTTAGCAATGATTTTTGTTTCGGTTCCGTTAAGCTTTGAGCAGAGATCTTTTAGATCCTGTGGAACAGAACTTTCCGGAAACAGCGAAAGCTGGCTGTCCAGTACAACACCGGTTGCTCCCAGTGCTTTTGCGGCGGCAGCGGTATGAAGTCCTACGCCTCCCTGGATCCATACCGGGATAGAGGTTACTTCTTTTATGATTCGCTGAAATAAAACAAATGTTGACTCATATCCTACAAGTCCACCGGCTTCATTTCCTTTAATAATAATACCTGCAGCTTCCATACGTTCAGCTTCTTTGGCTTCTTCCAGACTGCTTACCTGATAAACAATCGGTAAATTCGGGAAGAGATTGGCGGAAGTGCCAAATGGAAGGATCACAAATTCTACTTTTTCAGAGATTTGAAGGGATTCGAATTTATCATCGGAGGAATAAATACCGTAAGAAGGTATATCGGTCTGGTCTAATTGATGAAGTGCTGCCTGGGCGATTGCTGACTCATGTCCCAAGCTTAAAACAGCAAATGCACCTGCCTGGTGTAGTTTTAATATAAGATGGGCATCCGGCTTCTCGAAAGGAGTAAGCCCAATAATAGTTATGTTTTTCATGGCGTTTTTATATTGAGTGATCAGGATTCCTATAACCAATCGGTAAAACGTTTAATGTTATATCCGGTTGTTTTGTTATGGAGGAATAAAAATAGTAAAATTATATTATATATTCAATAATAAATAGTATTTAATGATTATTCTTTAATTTTAAAAGAATTGGTTTTCCAAAATGCTATTGAGCGGTGCTTATAAGGCATGCATTCTACATTGCTCTTTTCATGGGGCTTTAAGTCGATGGTGATTAGATTTTTCATTACATTTATAATTTTGAGATAAACGGCGGGAAATGTCATAGCAGGATGCTGAACGTCCGATATATAGAACGATCGTCTGTTATGATGGAATAAAAATAATTAATTCTGTGATATGTTTAATAATAAAGGCGATTTGGTAATGATTTTTTAACAATGCCTCTTTTTAGCCTTCAAATATCATTAAACACCTGAAACTTATATTTTTATTCTTATGAAAAAACTGGTACAATCTATGTGATAATAATTATAAATATTTATAATTATTTAGCAATATTAAGCAAATATATGAATAAAAATGTGATATTTCAATAGGTGGAGATTTGTTTTTTTAATATTACAAAAAGATAACATACAAATAGGGGTATATTTGGAAAAAATGAGCAGGCTGAATTGGTAGAAAATTCAGTTGATTTTGTATAAAGATGGTCACGTCCATATCATAAAATCCATACTCCAAATAATGCTAATTATCTGTTTCTTAAATTTTTATTCCGGTCATTAAACGGGTACAATCTGTGTCACTTCAATTGTAAAATGTTTACAATTATCCGGTAACGTCACGCAAATGTACAAATAAAAATTAAATATTTCAACGGGTAGGGATTTGTTTTTTGTATTACAAAAATATAATATTAAAAACGTCGTCTTTTTTACAAAACGAATAAGAATCAATTCGAGGAATTGCTTCAATAATTTGGTACCAAGCTGGTCAGTTTAAGTGCTGATAATTGAACAGGGTTGCAGCAACAATATGACAAGATTATTGATAATAGGGATGATCAGGGAAAATGGATTGAAGGTAAGTGTTTAAAATTTTAAGTAATTTATATGTGCAGCGTTGCTGTATTTAATAAATTAGCGGACTAACTATTTAAATTATTAGTGAAAAGTTTGTTATTATGAAAAATTATAAAATTAAGTTTAAAAGATTTAGAAAAAACTTAGAAAGAGGAAAGTTGTTTCATAAGAATAAGATTATTGGTCAAATTATGGTAATGACCTTCCTGTTGGTTTGTAGCTTTAGTTTTAGCCAGACCCATAATTCTGAATTTAATAGTTTGTATGCGCAAATACAGAAAAAAAACTTCTTTAGTGCACGTGAAATTTTTACAACAGCCAGGAAAAAATTGCCGGTAGAATACCAATACTTTACGGAAGCGATTCTTAACAATGCATTCAATAAGCCCCGGGAGTCTAACCTGAAGATTTTGAAACTGGAAGAGTTGAAAACAATAACGTTACCAGATTCACTACTGTTGAAAATATCTCATCTTAAAGAGGATAACAGTATGAAGCAATATGATTATGCGGGAGCAAAAACTGCGGTACAGAATACCCTGAAAAAATATGATCAGATATTGACAGAAGAAGAGAGGAGTGATCTGAAGAATAACCTGAAAATCTGGACGGCACTTGAAAAGGAGCCTCGTCAGAAAGTTACGATGAAAGGGAGTACAAACATGAAAATGGAAAAAGATGTGGCTAATTTAAAAAATCTCAAAGTGCAGATTGGTGACGATTTTATGAATTTTATTTTCGATACGGGAGCTAATATATCTACTATTTCAGAATCTGCGGCTAAGCGTTTGAAAATGAGGATTATTCCCGCAGGCATAGATGTGGATGCAATTACCGGTCTATCCGTAAAGGCTGACCTTGCGGTTTGTGAAAAGTTTAAGCTAGGGAATATCATCATAGAAAATGCTGTTTTTTTGGTGTTTGCAGATACTGCGCTTAGCTTTCCGCAAATTAAATACCAGATCAATGGCATTCTTGGATTTCCTGTTATTGAAGCACTTCGTGAAGTACAGCTGACACAGGATGACTATTTTATTGTACCGGAGGCTGAAACCAAAATAAGTAGTCCTTCCAATATGGCGATCGACGGTCTTTCACCTCTTATTTTTATAGATGGAAAACACTATAGTTTTGATACGGGAGCAGATCAGACGATGTTATATGCTCCCTTTTACCAGGAGAATAAAAAAGAAATCGATGAGCATTATAAAGTAAGTAAGATCGGCATGGGAGGAGCTGGTGGAAAAGCCGAATACGATGGATTTAAAATAAATCATACTTTCCATATCCTTGGAAAAGAAATCGAAGTAAGGGATATCCGTTTATTAAAAGATAAGATCAATAAAGAAACCGTGTATGGAAATATAGGGCAGGATGTTATCCGAAAATTTAATAAAATGACGATGAATTTCGATCAGATGTTCATTAAGTTTGATTAATATAAATTAGAAAAAGATTTAGAAAATAATCCCTCAGGAAAACATCAGGAGGGATTATTTTTTTAGATCAATTATTTCGTAACATTTTGTTACAACGGGTAACAAATAGCTAAAATCTAAAGATTTGAAAAAGACAGATTTAGAATTAGAGTTTGAGCTCAGGCTAAAAGAATATAAACTTTTAATCTATAAGGTTTGCAGGATGTATAGCAATGATCCCAATACTATTCAGGAGATGTATCAGGATATTATTATTCAGTTGTGGAAATCTTATCCGAAATTCAGAGGTGAGTCAAAATTCAGTACCTGGCTCTACAGGATTGCTATTAATACGGTTCTGATGAGTCTTTCCAAACCGAAACGTTCTATTCAGATCAGTGATATTGAACTGCAGTACGTTCAGGTCTCCTATGAAGAAGATACGGGATTGAAAGAAGAACAGCATCAACAGTTGTATGTAGCGATACAACAACTGAATGATGTGGAAAAATCGGTTGTAATGTTGTACCTGGAAGATAAATCTTACGATGAAATGGAAGAGATTCTGGGGATCAGCAATGCAACGTTGAGAGTAAAGATGAACAGGATTAAAGACAAATTAAGAACCTTAACAAACAACAAATAAGATGGAATTAGATGTATTGAAAAACAACTGGAAAACAATTTCAGTAAATGTAGATCAGAACGAATTTGATATTATTTCTGCTACTAGAAAAGGTATAGCCTCCCCACTTGATGCCCTCAAAAAAAGAACAAAAAAGCAGCTGATGATTTTACCTGCTCTTTTCGTTTTTTTAATAATTGCAGGCATAAATGCAAATAAAACAGGAAACAGTTTTTTTATATGGGTGGCGGCCGCCATTCTGCCTGTAATGATCATTTATCATTTTTTTAATTTAAAACTGATCAATGGTTTGGAAACGTTTAATGGCCCGGTAAAGAAAGATATTGAAATGAAGATCAGGAAACTTATCAAAAGCAATGGTCGTTATCTTATAGCAACAAGGTTCCTTTTTTTATTGCTGATCATTTCTTCGGAAGTTTTACTCAGATATAATAGGGTAGATTGGATTCAGGGACTTGACCTGCTGGCTAAAATTGATTTTCCTCTCAGATTATGTATATATGCGGCGATATTCGGATTCCATTATCTGATCAGTGAATACACATTTAATAAATATTTTGGACAATACCTTAAAAAACTGAAGGATGTATTAGCAGAAATGCAATAAAGGTAGCCCTTCTGAAATACAGAAGGGCTATTGTTTTCCTTAAAAGTGAAACTGTCCAATAATTATTAGCTGTAGCTATTGTTGTAAACAAGATCCACAAATAACGGCTGGTGTATATCAAAAATCTTAATAGTTATTGTCCAGAATTCTTTGAAGAACTAATTGGGCTTGGTTGGTTTTTTTGTTCTTAATCGCTTTAAATAATTGTTCATGCAAATGATGATTCATTGCAAAACGGCTGATTCCTTGCTTTTCTCTTGCAAGAAAAAAATTACGCATGATTAAGGTGAAACTGTAATATAAATCAGATAATACTGGGTTTGAGGAAGCCTTGGCAATCGCTGTATGAAAAGCAATATCTGTATCGGCGCAAAGCTGAGCGTCTTCAGCATGAATAGCCAGTCTGCGATTTTCTAAATATTGTTCGATCTCCTGAAGTTGTTCCTCCGTACGATTTTGTGCGGCCAATTTTACAATTTCCTTCTCCAGAAGTCTCCTTACTGCATTGACGTCATCAAAATCTGCACGTCTTAAGCGCTGCTCAATGCTGACCTCCTGGAAGCTATTATTAACAAAAGTCCCTGATCCCTGCTGTACTTTCAGAATCCCTGAAATGGCCATGGTTTTAATCGCTTCTCTGATCGTTGAACGACCTACGCCATATAACTTCATCAGTTCAGGCTCGGAAGGTATCTTTTCACCCGCTTTGTATTTCCCTTGAGAAATATCTTTCTTTATCAGACTGATTACCTTTTCGTAAAGTTTCATGATTCGCTAACTCCTTTACAGCAAACATACGACATTTCTGGTAAACATCATATAATTCCTTAGGATTCTGAGGTAGTTGGACTCGTTGAAAATATTATTTTACCATCAAACGCCTTTCAATACAGTTATATAAGTATAAAAATTAAACATATGATGTTTTTTAAAAACATATGATGTTTTGCTTTGAGATGTCATATTTAAATTTTACATTTGTTTTAATATTAATATAAAAAGATATGGCAACAACAAGACGTGGATTTCTTTCCGCAGTATCTTTATCAAGCTTTGGTTTGGTAACAGCATCAACAGGCCTAGATTTATTAATTCCAAAAAAGGCCGAAACTTCAGTAAAAAATGGGTCAAACGATCCCAAGGTAGAAGAATTGGAAGATTTTGTATACGACATTGAAAATGGAAGTAAGGGCTGGGTAGGTCCCGGTGGTACAGCCAAAGAAGCGACTGTAGAAGAATTTCCGGTATCGCAAAGTATTGCAGGAGTAATTATGCGGTTAAACCCGGGTAGCTTCCGTGAATTACACTGGCATTCAATCGCAGCAGAATGGGCTTATGTGTTAGAAGGAAGTGTACGTACAACTGTTGTTGCTCCGGATGGAACTACGGCAACAGATGATTTCGAGAAAGGTGATATCTGGTATTTCCCGAAGGGCCACGGACATTGCCTGCAGTGTATTGGTGATCAATCATGCCTGTTTTTATTAGTCTTTGACAATGGTCACTTTTCTGAATTTGGAACTTTCAGTTCCACAGACTGGATCAACCATCTCTCTCCTGAGATACTGGCACGCAATTCCGGATTACCGGCAAATGCATTTGCATCCTCTCCTCATAAAGAGCTTTATATTGGTACGGGGAAAATAGCCACAGCCAAAAAACCACAAAACATAGATCCCAATATACCTCCAAGTTATGCGGCCCATAAATTTCGCATGGAGACCGATGGTGTTTATGAAAAATATCCTGGTGGTTCTACTATAAAAGTATCTGCTCAGGAATTCCCTATTCAAAAGACTTTAACAGCCTTACGGATGGATATCGAACCAGGAGCAATCCGTGAACTGCACTGGCATCCTAATGCCGACGAGTGGCAATACGTTATGAGCGGACAGGGAAATCTGAGTATTTTTGGTTCACATGGACGGGTAAAAACAATGCCTTATAAAAAAGGTATGGTTTCTTTTATCAAGCAAGGTTTCGGTCACTATATAGAAAACACCGGCACTGAAACCCTTAAATTGATTATTGTTTTCAACTCTGACGAATATCAGGATATATCCTTGAATGACTGGCTGGCCTCTAATCCAGCGCAACTTGTTGAAGATCATTTTGGAATTACCCCAGCCCAGACGGCTAAAATAGCAAATCACAAAAAAGGAATTTTTTAGTTTTGGAAAATATGGAAAAATAAGGCTTCTGAAGTATAATCTCAGAAGCCTTATTAATAAGATGCTGTTTGGGGTTCATTCAGGTTGAAATAATTTTGATGATCCTAAAAGAACAAAATATAAATCAGGAGTATCAAAAATAAAGTCGTTGAGACTCAGTTCTTACCGACTGCATTCCTTTATTTTATCTGAGATTCTGCCAGGTTGAAGTTGTTTTACTCAAAAAATTAATTATATTTTTGATAATAATTAATTCTTAGGCATGCCGAATTGTGCCATATAACCCTAGATATTATGATGAAAAAATATATTACTTATCTGTTATTTTTTGGATTTCCTTTATTTGGATGCCAAAGCAAAGTGGCTGAAAATTCTACATATCAACAAAACTGGATGCAGCTTGAACAGCAGAATAAAGCAATTGCTTTCGATGCTGATGTAAAGTTATCCGATGCTGAAATTGCTTTGGATCAAAAGTTATTTCAGATAAGAAAAGATTTCCTGGCCGGAGCAGAAAAGCAAAAAATATCTTTGTATAATAGCTCATTTAATGAATTAAAACCTCTGATTGAAAGCAGTAGATTATTTGAGATCTTTCAATCAATGCCTAAAGGAGGCCTGCTGCACACGCATAGTGGCGGGATCACGGATGCAAAATGGGTAATTGCTGCAGCAAGAAAATATAAAGAATGCTATATCTACGATCAGGCGGATACCAAAGATTTTATTTTCGGGCAGCTGGCGTTTTTTCAAGATGGGAAAGTCCCAAAAGGATTTGTCAGCCTTGATCAAAAATTGAGTTCCGAACCCGGCTTTGAAAAACAGTTGACAGAACTTCTTCTGCTGAAGCGGGAATCACTCTGTATGTACTCGGATTACTGGATTGAATTTGAAAAACGCTTTACAAGGATAAGCCTCCTGTTGCCTTACCGTCCTTTTTTCAAAGAGTATTATAAGAAAGGATTTGAAGATTTAGCGGCAAATAAAGTACAGCATGTAGAAATAAGATATGTTTTTGATGAATTGTACGATTTTCAGCATGGAAAATACCCTCTGAAAACTTCAGTCACAGATTTGCAGGAAGTAGTGAAAGAGATACAGAAAAAGTACCCGGAATTCAGTCTGAAATTAATTTATTCAAGTTTTAAATTTTTAGACCCACAGGCTGTAGGAAAACAACTTGAAACAGCTTTTGAACTTAAAAAAGAATTTCCGGATGTTATTTCAGGTTTTGACCTTGTGGCTGATGAGGCTGCCGGGAATAGTATTTACTCTTTTCGGGAAGATTGGGCGAAGCTGAATGAACTCAGTAAAAAGTATGGCGTAAAGATGCCTCTTTTCCTTCATGCAGGGGAAAGCGTTTCTGTCTTTAATAAAAATATGATCGACATTGCATCACTGGATAACCCAAGAATCGGACATGGTTTGAATTTGATCTATTTTCCCAAAACTATGGAACTGATCAAAAAACAAAATAAGCTTGTTGAGGTTAGCCCGATCAGTAACCAGGTTTTAGGATATGTAAGTGATCTGAGAAATCATCCTGCAAGAGTTTTGTTAAGTAACGGAATACAGTGTTCCATTAACAGTGATGATCCTAGTGTTTACGGATACGAAGGTCTTGGATATGATTTCTGGGTTGCGTATATATATTGGGAACTTGATGTAAAAGCCCTGAAGAAGCTTGTTTTTAATTCGATTAATTATTCGTCTCTGAATGAAAGTGAAAAGAAACGGTCATTGACGTATCTGAATAAACAATGGGATGATTTTGTTAAGGAGATGAATGGCAGGCTTAAGTAATCAGATATACTATAAATATAAGAAAAGCATCATTAAATAATGATGCTTTTTATGTGAGTGGATCACAATGTTTCATTACTAGTCCGGATCCGGATAGAGTGGTGGACAGCTGTTAAGACGGTCACATTTCATATCAAGCGTCTCGCATTGTCTTGGTGTACACATCGGATAAGATAGATCCGGATCATTTCCTCCTGTAATTTTTTTCAGTTCTCTTTTGGTGAGCTTTTGGGATAAGTTTTTTAAGTTTTTCATAAAATTGGTATTTAGTTTTTATTTTTTTATAAAAAATACATATCCAATATACATAAATAAACTTTATTAAAATATGATGTGAGGAGCGAATGAGGATTACGTAAATTCCTTTTCAAAGTATTTAATAATGGATACAGCAATATAGGATTAATATTCACTTTTATTATGTATGATTCGATGATTCTTATGTGGTTCTCACTTTACTAGTCTTCTTTTTCCATTCCTCATATTTTTCCTTCATACAGTTTCCGCAAGGCCTATAGTTATATGTAAGCGCTTCTTCTTCGTTTTTAAAGAAAACACGGTTTTCGGTCTTCATTCTTTTACCTGAAGAACATGAAAGTAAACCATAAATCTTTGCTTTTTTATAACCACCAAGTGTTATAACGCCATTACGGATCATAGAGCTGAGCGCTTTTTTTCTTTCCTCGGAAGTCTGGCCGAGATCGGTATGCTTTATCATCTTACTGCTTGATATTGGTTTCCATATTTATTTTTATCTCAAAAAGTCTTTTAAATCGTTTTGATGGAGGTAAGACTTAACTCAATCCGTCATGGAGAATAATACCCAGGCTGTGCCTTTGTCCACTGTGAACCGGACTTACACCATGTTTCATATTAACCCGGTAATACCCTTTAGACCCTTTCACCGGACGGAAATTGGTTGTGAGTATCAGCATATCGCCCCGGTTGGGTTTTAATACATTAGCTTTGGATTGCGCACGGGGAATCTGCTCTGTTATAACAAATTCTCCACCTGTATAATCTTCCTCTGTCTGATCCAGCATAAAAACGATCTGCATCGGAAAATAAATTTCACCATACAGATCCTGATGCAAGGTGTTAAATCCACCTTCACTATATTTTAATATTAATACTGTTGGCTTTTCCTGGTTATGTTCCATACAGAGCTTTTTCATCTCTTTATGTGTGGAAGGGAATGTTTTTTCAATAGCAAGTTCCTGCATCCACTGATTGGCCACCGGTGCTATTTCAGCATATACCTGTTCCCTGATCGTGGTAATGAGTTCAGGTAAAGGATATTGGAAATATTTATACTCTCCCCGGCCAAAACGATATCGTTCCATATTGATGGTTTTGCGGTACGTGTTGTCTGCATTGTATAAAGCAATTAAATTGTCACATTCCATTTTTGTTAATATATCCCGGACAATCACAAAACCCTTATCGTGCAATTCCCTTTTTACTGAATGCCAATCCTTCGCAGCAAGCCTCTTTTCCATATCTTTCATATCATGATCTTTATGAAGTAAAATTAGCTTTACACAGAGAAATAAGAAATCCGAAACTTGCGGTATTGTACTAAAATTTATGTGGATTTTCTTTAACGATGCTATTGTTGCAGCCATATGGATATCCGCATTTTACTATTGCAGTATATGGTCAGTATCTATTTTATTTAAATTTCAGACCTATCATGAGTATCATTGTGGTATCCATAGCGACTTGCTCGTGTCCACGTTTTACATGTTCAAAACCATATGCCTGATTGAGAAGAGCTGTACGTTTTATAGCAACATCCTTTTTACTATAAGGATGAGCTTTGTCCTCCTCATTGTTTTTCTTCTTGGCATGATTATACATTAGCCCTTCAGATAATATACGATCGCTTATCAGGAACGATCTATTACTCTGTAAGCGCATGTCGGTAAGCCTTTGTCCTGTGCTTGTGTCGACTGGTGACATAAAAGCAGGTTCCGATAGGGCACACCTCGCACAGGTATATTTAAGTAAAAGTTTCCCTTCAGACAAATAACCTTCAAAAGGTACTGACAGGTAAATATCAGCCGGCCGGCTGTACATTTGGTAAATGGCCGTCATAATAGCTGGTTCAGCACAGTTACTTGGCATCCAGTTTTCAAGCATAGTGATCCTGTTTTGTCTATTTTTATTGTCCCTATATTCGGGAGTTTGCAGGAAATATAAGCTGGATTGCATTGAAGGTGGTTTTATGCCAAGGCGTTGCATAATATCCACGTGCTTAAGTAACCTTTCGACTGTTTTTTCATAAGAATTACCGGCTGCATCTATGGGATCGGGGACCCCCATGCTGATATAACTATTTCTTTCAATCTGTACTTCTTCTAAATTAAATTTTTCACCATAAGGCCTGATACCAGAGGCTCCAAAGACGGGTCTGAAAGTTGCTCCACTACGATCTTTCATATGTCCCTCTTTAATGTACATAATACAAATACATCCTTTCCTGCTACCAGGTAATATGCCTGTTTCTCCTGTAAACAAATTATGCTTCATTAAAAGTTTGCGCGCATGCTGATGCATGATCTCATGTCTGTTAATTTTGTTGAAACTGTTGAATGTGAGCCACCGGTTTTTTGGGAAAATTGCTGCCAGGCGTGAATCACTAGGCAATAACATAACACCGGATTTTATAAGCGATATATAACGTTCATCAATTTTCAGAAACTGAGTAACTTCTTTGAACAGCTCTTTTTCTTCTTTTTTTATCCTGATAGCTGTTTCTTTTTTCTCATCTTCGAGGTCTTTTTTTGTTTTTTTTATTTTTTGGTCATATGATCGCTCAGACTTTCTGATTATTTTCCTCTTGTATCCTTCATGGGTACGTTGCCTGAAATGTATTGGTCTGGAACGTTCATATTCCAGCTGGCGAATTTGATCTGAGTATCTTTTTTCAAGTTTAGCCAATTCAATCTTAGGCTTATCCTCCAGATCTTTCAGGTGAGACATAATAGTCAGATAATTGATCTTATAATTGTACATTTTTTTCATTCTGCTTAACTCAGCTTCTAAGATTTTTTGCTCTTCCGTATCGGGTGCAGATGAGATGTAATTTTGCCTTATACGGTTTATGTAATACAAATCCTCTTTCAGGTAAAAGCTGACATCTTTTTTTACAACCTTTAAGTCATATTCATAGTCCTGTAGTGATCCTTCTGAGCCCCATTGAAATCTTTCATCATTGTCAATATCCAGGCTTTGTAAAATAGTTCGTATCTGAGATAGTTCTTCCTTTTGCTTTACAAGTTTTTCTTTCATAGTATTATTTCTTAAGCGATATATGATATTTCCATCTCTCCATTTTTGTGGTTTGATTTTCCATCTTATGGGACATTATAACTCTGGAATTCTATTGAACTGAATCCCGAAACATCTCCATAAACCAGGTTTGTATTGCTAATTTCCTATGAAAATTGAATTTGTGGGTCAGGGCATACCCCTATTTTTTGTAAATCAGGTGTTGGGTTGGGGTATTGTTTTCTTTTTTCTTAATGAATTGAGCATATAGGTTTTAGACTACCGAGGTATTGGTTTTACAATGTTTTACCATAAGAAAGATTTACCCCTTGAGAAACATAAAAAAGATAAAAAGTGATTGATGAATATGATTCAGGTCATAAAGTATCCGGTTTTACTTTTCTAAATTCGATGTGAAACAGAAATGATCTTCTCCGGTGTAAGGGATGATTTTTTTTATTTTACTGACCAAACCAATTTAATTATATTATGAAAAATTCAATTTTAACCCTTCTTGCAGTTTCCACGATGTTGGCCTGTAAGAAAAGCGAAACAACGACAGTTAATCAACCGATGGACAGTACAGCAGTGGCTCCCTCCGTTGATTCACCAGCCGTGACGGCCGATTCTACCACTGTAACAGGCACTACCAATACCAAAGTCTCTCTTTCGGATCAGGATAAGAAATTTGCCGATGGGGCAGCTCAGGGAGGTTTGATGGAGGTAATGATGGGGAAGCTTGCCGCGACGAATGCTTCCGACAAAAATGTAAAAAACCTGGGTGAAATGATGGTAAAAGATCACAGTAAAGCGAATGAAGAACTAAAAAGCTGGGCGTCAACAGTTGGTTATACTTTACCAACAAGTTTAGATGCTGAAAAACAAAATAAATACGATGAGCTGAAGTCTAAAAAAGGAGTAGAATTCGATCGTATGTATAGTGATCTTATGGTGAGTGACCACAAAGAAGATATTGCAGAGTTCAAAAAAGAAGCTGCTGATGGTCAGGAAGCTTCACTGAAGTCATTTGCAAGCAAAACCTTGCCAACCTTGGATCACCATTTAATGGAAGCACAAAAAACAAAATCAGGAATAAAGTAAAAATAAAGCCACAAATTGTAAGAAACGTAAATCTTAGAATGATGTGTGAACCGTTTTTTTCGATCCTGTGGCTTTATTTTATTAATCTTACGGATTAACAAATAATAAAAGATTCGAAAACTGCACGTTTTCGAATCTTTTTATTTGGAGATAGATAAATACTATTTAAACACCCTGTTTTCATACAGAATATTGTCATCTTCATCAAAACTGATGATCAGTACCTTATATTGTTTTGCGGTGTCGTTATTGAAGAATTTAATTCTTGGAGGAACATAATCACTGTCATACAGATTAGGATTCCAGTAAAGCGTTTCCCGGGTGTCATTTTCAATTTTCTTTGCAGGATCATCCGTATCCAGTGTTTCAATAGAAAATTCTGATGGTTTGTCGTATCCCTTTATAACCGATAGGTTGTTCTTTTGAGGATCCTTCTCGTTACTTTTAGATTTCATATTGCCTCTCATTGTATAGATGAGTACTGCGTTACCGATTAGTCCGGAACCCTTAATAATTTTCACCATGGCAATATTGTTGACCGGAAGGCTGGTGATCATACTTGCATCGGTAGGGGTTTCATCCAGGTAAAGCTTGGCTTGCTGACCACGGATATAGGGTACATTGATCCCTGAGTTATTTCTCTGGAATGTTAAACCGGCAGCTCTTCCCTGCAGCCAGTCCAATATATTGGTTGATCCGGAGACATGTTGGTCCTCGTTAACGAAATCGAATATAGTGGAATTCACGGAACTGAACATTCCCGAGGATAGTTGTTTGTTTAATTCTTCTTTGGGATCCTTCTTTTTTCCTGTTAATTGTACTTCTTCAATTTGGACATCAATATGTTCCAGCTTTTTAATATTTTTCTGAGTGTTGATGGCTTTTGAAATGGCCGGAGGAAGTTTCTTATTCTCAGTGGCTGTTACCAATGTGTATTTCGTAGCCGGCAAGCTTCCTTTAAAGGGTGTTGGGATAACTAAGGGTTCTACGGTTACGAATAAATGATCATTTTCTGATTCCTTACCCTTCTCAGAATTTGCAAATACGGAAACGTTCAGGGGTTCATCAAAACTAAGATTGTTCAAATAAATATATCCCATCTGATCGGTTCTGAACTGATTGATACTGGGTTCGTTTTCCCCTAATTTAAGAACTACATTTACATTGGTATCTCTCATCAGGGCGTTGTCTTTAAGGGGTTTTATCCTGTAAGAAAGAAATTTCTGAGAATTGGCTTTAATGGCGGGAACCGTTCCGCTAAGTACTGAATTCCAGTCAAACCTTTTCCAGTTTTCAGAAATAAGCAGGGCATCCAAAGCTTCGGTATTGGCATTTTTAGAGAAGTATTGGGCTGGACTGTCTATTTTTGAAGAAAGATCTCCTGTTAACCAAAGGTTGCTCAGGATATTCTCTTCTTCAGTTGTGTTACTTCCGTCATCCTCACTTACCAAAACCGTATAATTTTTAAAATAAGACTCCGGTGAAAGGTCGATACTGTTGAAAGATCTTGGTGTTTCTTTTAAATTCTGGCCAACAATTTCTGCTTTCTCAATCTTTAAATTATTCGGTTTGATAAAGCAAAGTCTTTTTGCGACCAGATTGTCCTGTTCATCAAAAATAGCCAGCTGTAAAACACCATTGGCCCCATTGCTGATTTTTGTAGGGATCGTGCTTGAGACTTCACTGGTTAATTGGGTAATATTTGCCTTGTAAGCTAAGTGATTATTAATGGTCCCTACAATTTTATAATTCTGAAGCTGTTGTTTTAAATTAACTCCTTTTAAACTGTATTTTATCCCTTCATTCGAGCTGGAAACTTCTACATGAAGACCGCTGTCTGTAACTTCGGGTAAATTGATGGTTTGCTTTTTTCCTGCATTATCTTCAATGATGGCCTGGTATTTTTTCCCTGATGCCGGTGTTATTTTAAAAGAAGCTACATTTTTATCAAGCGAGGTGAAAGTGGTTATAGGAACATTTGGATTTTGTACGTCTATTATTTTTCCACTCCATTTTTCCGGAAGAGAAACATTGCTATAAAGTCTTATAGCAAATTTTGTAGGTGTACCATTAATGAAGTTTCCACCTTCAGAAAACGCTTTGGCGGACCAATCTGAATTTTTAGCAACTTCTAATGCTTTAGTTGAGGTAGGATTGTAAACCGGAAGGGTTTTAACAATTTGGAAATCATCGCTGAAATTCGTCATGTACGGAGTATAGGCCCTTACAAAATAAACCTGCTCCGGAAGGTCTGCTTTAAGCTTGAAATCTCCGCTGCCTTCACCATTGGTAAGAAGTACTGTTTTCCAGTCTATTAACTTCTTATCGGAATCGTACAATTCCACAAACAGGGTGGTGGATAATGTCGAACGGTTGTAACCGTCAAATACAAAACCTTTAAACCAGATCTGGTCTCCCGCTGCATATTGAAGTTTATCGGTAAGAAGGTATACTTTTTCCTGTTCGTAATTATTTTCAAGATTAGTGATTGCTTTTTCCAGTTTGGTTTGTGATAATAAGGGTTGAACCGTTGAAATCAGCATTAAAAAGAAGATATTTTTCATAAAGATCTTAGTGCATTTGTCCAATGCTAAATTACTCAATTAAAGATTCCGAATTTGATATTTGTCTTTCAACTTAAAAAATTAATGAGATTTTAATTAATTATGAGATTTATATATAAAATTTTGGTTATAAGCTTGTTTATAGTTTATTAATATACATTTTTTTTCCTCTCTTTTTATTCTGTTCCTTGGTATTTTGAAATTATTTAATTAATTGTTTATCAGTATGTTATTGGATTTTATGATCACATGGTATTCTTTAATTTAAATGCTCTTACCGATTGACTTATACGACTTTGAACAAAAATAAAATACAATAAAAGTATATTTATATTCTTTTATAAGTATATTTGTATACTAATTTATTCGCTATGAATTATGATCTTATCAAAACAGTGGTAGAGCTTATTCAGCAATTTATGGAGCAAAATGAAGACAAAGCTCTATACAGTAACGACATCCAGGGTTTTGCGGAATGGTTAATTATTTCGCATCCTGAGGATTCTGAATCAGAACCTGGATGGCTGGGGATGGAATCAGGAAGGAGCACCGACAGTATTATCAATACTTTATTGACAAGGATGGGGAGATATGCAAAATCTTACTCGCGATCAGCAACCTACCACTCCGTTTTTTCAAGCCAGGATGATTTCATTTACCTTATAAGCCTGAAGTCTGTAGGACCTATGACCAAAATGGAATTGATAAGACGTAATGTGCATGAAAAATCTTCGGGCATCCTTATTATTAATCGCTTGATCAGGAATGGCTGGGTAAAACAGGAGATTTCTCAAAAAGATAAAAGAACAAAACATGTTCAGCTAACACAGGAAGGCCTTACTGTATTAAATGAGCATATGGATGAAATCCGTAAAGCGTCGAGGGCTGTAGTAGGAAACCTTACCCATTCTGAACAAATGCTGTTCATTGCCATACTCTCTAAATTGGATGAATTTCATCATTCCCTTTACCGTATGAATCTGGAAGCCCAGGAATTACTGGACGCTGTCTATAAAAAGCTGAACTGATGAAGTTTAAAAGTCTGTGTTAAAATGATTAAATAAATGATAACGAATACCAATAGCTTAAGAAAAAGAATTGCCGTGATAGGCTCGGGATTTTCCGGACTTTCTGCTGCTGCGTATGCTGCAAAATCAGGACATGAAGTACATGTATTTGAAAAGCATCACCAGCCTGGCGGACGGGCAAGACAATTTAAAACGGAAAACGGGTATGTTTTTGATATGGGACCAAGCTGGTATTGGATGCCTGATATCATTGAAGACTTTTTCAGTGATTTTGATTATAAAGCATCCGATTTTTTTCAATTGGTATCGTTAGATCCTCAGTTTGAAATGGTTTTTTCAAAAGAGAAAGTCTCAGTTCCCGAGAAAAACAGTGAAATCCGGGATTTATTTGAAAAAATAGAACCCGGAGCTGGCCGGCGTTATGATCAGTTTATGCAGTCTGCTCAATTCAAATATGAAACGGGGATGAAAGACTTTGTGACAAAACCATGTTACAGCTGGCTTGAATTCGCGTCTTTAAAAATAGCGGGCAGTGCTCTGAAACTTGATCTTGTAAGTAATTTCAGAAAATATGTTTCGGGCTACTTTTCGGATCCGAAGCTCAGATCACTGATGGAATTTCCGGTTATATTCCTCGGTGCTTCACCGCAACATATTCCCGCATTGTACAGCCTGATGAATTATGGAGGATATGTCCTGGGAACAAAATATCCTATGGGAGGATTTTATCAGCTTGTTCTTGCCATGAAGAAGGTGGCAGAAAAACAAGGCGTAACTTTCCATTTTAACCATAACGTACAGCAGTTCAATACGGAAAAAGGCAAAGTTACTTCCATCAGGATCAATGGGGAAGACCATGAATTTGATGCCGTCATTGCCTCATCAGACTATCATCATACCGAAACATTAATTCCTGAATCACTCAGAAACTATACTGATGCCTATTGGAAAACCAGAACCTTTGCTCCTTCATGTCTCATCTACTATCTCGGTGTTAAAGGGAAAATTCCTCATTTAAAGCATCACACCCTGTTTTTTGAAAATGAGCTTGATGATCATATAGATTGTATTTATAAAGATAAGAAGTGGCCGTCAAAACCCTTGTTTTATGTATGCTGTCCTTCAAAGACAGATCCGGATGTAGCACCTCAGGATGGCGAGAATCTTTTCTTGCTGTTGCCTCTTGCTCCGGGAATACATGACGAAGAGTCTCTAAGAGAGCAATATCTGATGAAAATGCTTGCAAGAATTGAAAAGCATACGGGAGAAAGCGGTCTCCTATCCAGAATTGAATACAAAAGAAGTTATTGTGTCAGCGATTTTATTTCAGATTATAATGCTTATGAAGGTAACGCGTACGGATTATCCAATACATTATCGCAGACGGCTGTTTTAAAACCTAAAATAAGAAACAAAAAGATTAAGAATCTTTTTTATACAGGACAATTAACTGTTCCGGGACCGGGTGTTCCTCCGTCAGTAATTTCCGGAAAAATTGTAGCGGCTGAAGTTAGTAAACTAAAAATAAATTAATATGAAAAAATTGTTTGATGAATTGTCTTACGAAGTCAGTAAGAGCACCACACAAAAATACAGTTCCAGTTTCTCACTAGGAATATTGGCATTGAAGCCATCCATCAGACCTGCTATTTATGCTATTTATGGTTATGTACGCCTGGCAGATGAAATTGTTGATAGTTTTCATTGCTATGATAAAGAGAGACTTTTGAAAAGATTAAGAGCTGAAACCTATCGGGCACTGGAAGAGGGTATATCGCTGAATCCCATTTTGCATTCCTTTCAGGAAACAGTTCGCAGGTATGATATCGATACAAAGCTGATCAGGCAGTTTTTACACAGCATGGAAATGGATCTTCATAAAATTGATTATAACTCGGAACTCTATGATGAATATATCTATGGCTCTGCTGAGGTGGTGGGTTTGATGTGTCTGCAGATTTTTACTGAAGGTGACAAGCAGCAATTTGAAAAGCTGAAACCGTTTGCCATGAAATTGGGATCTGCTTTTCAGAAAGTTAATTTTTTAAGGGATTTGAAAGATGACTATCAGGTCCTTGGACGAACCTATTTCCCGTCTGTAAATATGTCTGTCTTTGATAACACCGTGAAAGGGCAGATCGAAAAAGAAATTGAAGGTGAATTTAAAGAAGCATTACAGGGAATTAAAAAATTACCAGGTTCCTCTATGTTCGGAGTATATCTCGCATACAGATACTATCTGTCATTGTTTGAAAAAATAAAGAAGACAAGCTCTCATCGTATTTTACAGCAAAGGGTGAGGATCGCTAATTCACAGAAACTTTTTGTTGCGTTCAAAAGCTATATAAGATACAAAGCTGCTTATTTCTAATTAATAAAAAAGAATGTTACACAGATTATACAGGGAGCAACAGTTAAATTGTACTATCGAATCGGTCTGGAATTTCTTCTCATCGCATGATCATTTTTCTGAAGCAACTCCTGAAGTAATGAATTTTCTGGTTGTTTCGGGTATTCTGGACCGGCCGGTTTTTAAAGGAATGGAAATAGAGTATAGGGCCTTTTCTTTTTTAGGAAGCCCGATCAAATGGGAAATGATGATCAGCCAGGTAGAAGATTATAAAAGCTTTACCGGCTTCCAGAAAAAAGGTCCGTATAAGTATTGGAATCATTTTCATGAATTCATTCCAAATGATAAAGGAGTATTGATGAAAGATACTGTAGATTATGAACTTCCCCTGGGGATCATAGGAAGAATAGCCCATCGGTTATTTATAAAGAAAAAGCTCGAAAGTATATTCGATTTAAGGTCCGGCGTTTTAAATGCTCTTTTTAACAATAATGATTATTAACATGAATTTTCTGATCGTCTTAGGTGTTTTTATTTCAATGGAAGGCGCAACATGGCTCATCCACAGGTATATTATGCACGGTTTTCTCTGGAGCCTGCATCGCGATCATCATGACCATAGTCATGATGGAAAACTGGAAAGAAATGACCTCTTCTTTTTCATTTTCGCAAGCCCGGCCATTGCTCTATTATACCTTGGAGTAAAACAGGAATTCAGTTATCTTTTTTTTGTAGGCCTTGGAATAAGCCTTTATGGAATGGCCTATTTCTTTGTGCATGATATTTTTATTCATCAAAGGGCAAAGGTCTTTACTAAGACAAAGAATCCGTATTTCCTTGCCATCAGACGTGCCCATAAACAGCATCATAAACATCTGGGAAAGGAAAGCGGGGAGTGCTTTGGTTTTTTGTGGGTTCCTGTAAAATATTTTAAAATGTATTTCAATAAAAAATGATGCCTTATACTTACATACTAATCAATTTTTTCACTGTTATCATTTGCTTTTTGGCTTCTTTTGATAAGAGAATACAGTTTCATAAGCTTTTCGGAAAGTTTTTGATTTCCTCTGCTATTGTAGCCATTCCTTTTATTGGCTGGGATATATGGTTCACTGCAAAAGGGGTGTGGTGGTTTGATCTCAGGTACACTATGGGATTTAAGATGGCCGGACTTCCTATTGAAGAGTGGCTGTTTTTTTTCTGCATTCCCTTTGCGTGTGTTTTTACCTACTACTGTCTGGACAAATTTTTTAATCTGGACTGGGCCAATGCTTTCAATAACCTGATCGTATTTGCTGCCGTTATTATCCTCAGTGTTACAGGACTTCTTTTTTATGACAGAATATATACCCTGGTAACGATCATTGTTACGATTTTTACCCTTTGTTATCTCCATTTTATAGGTAAAAAAGAATGGATAGGGAAAGCAAGCTTTGTGTATCTGGTCTTAATGCCAGGATTCTTTGCTGTAAATGGAATACTTACCGGTTCTTTGATTCAATCTCCGGTGGTGAATTATAACGCTGATGAGTTTATGGGGATCAGAATGGGGACCATTCCTGTCGAAGATGCTGTGTATGGTTACAGCCAGTTTTTGCTTATTATTTATTTCTTTAAAAAACTGACTGAAAGTAAAGAACAGAAAATTCCCAGCTATTAAACAAATACTATACTTTAATTGTAAAAGATACCTCATGGAGAAAGTAAATATTTTTTGGTTCAGAAGAGACCTTAGGCTGGAAGATAATGTTGGGCTTCATCATGCCCTTACCTCAGGGTTAAAGGTTGTTCCTGTTTTTATCTTTGATACTGAGATCCTGGACCGTCTTCCGGATAAAAATGATAAACGAGTAGATTATATTCATCAGGCTTTGCAACGGATGCATCAGACTTTGCAAAAATACAACAGCGGACTTACGGTTTATTATGGTAGTCCCGTCGATGCCTTTAAAAAACTAACGGAGGATTTTACTATTGATACGGTTTTTTGCAACAGGGATTATGAACCTTCAGCCATACAAAGGGACCAACGGGTAGCTGATCTGCTGCTGAAAAGTCATATTGATTTTAAAGATTTTAAAGATCAGGTACTGTTTGAGGGTAATGATATTGTGAAGGATGACCTTTCTCCTTATACCGTTTTTACTCCGTATTCTAAGAAATGGAAGGCAAATTTGAAAAACGTAGAAACTTTTACCATACAATTGGATCAGTTTGCAGATTATAACGGGCCTTCGGAGATCATCTCACTGAAAAAAATCGGATTTAAGAAAACAGATCTTGAATTTAAAGAACCTGAACTGAAAAAGAATATAATAGATTCTTACGGAAAATACAGGGATTTTCCAGCTATGGATCATACGACACACCTTGGGATCGCGCTGCGTTTCGGTACCATTTCGGTAAGGAAATGTATACGGTACGCTGTTAAGCATAATGAAGTCTGGCTTAATGAGCTTATCTGGAGGGAATTTTTCATGCAGATTCTGTATCATTTTCCAGATGTTGTCCATCATTGTTTTAAAAAGAAATATGAAGATATTAAGTGGAGGAATGATGAAAAAGAGTTTAAGGCTTGGTGTAAAGGTAAAACAGGATATCCTATTGTGGATGCCGGAATGAGAGAGCTCAATCAAACCGGATTTATGCATAACAGGGTAAGAATGATTACTGCAAGTTTTCTTACCAAGCATCTGCTCATTGATTGGCGATGGGGAGAAGCCTATTTTGCTGAAAAATTATTAGACTATGATCTCGCAGCCAATAACGGGAACTGGCAATGGGCTGCAGGTTGCGGTTGTGATGCCGCACCTTACTTCAGGATATTTAATCCATATGAGCAGACTAAAAAATTTGATAAAGACACTAAATATATCACAAAATGGCTTCCCGCAGATTACAAGGAAGAACCGATTGTAGAACATGCAAAAGCAAGAGAAAGAGCATTAAAAACTTATAAGGAAGCATTAGCAGAATAACGAAAAAGACATGGCAAAAAAAGGAATTTTATTAATCAATCTTGGTTCACCAAGATCAACGGCGGTAGAGGATGTAAAAGAATATCTGGATGAATTCCTGATGGATGAAAAAGTGATTGATTACCGGTGGATTTTCCGGGCACTTCTGGTTCGTGGAATTATTTTAAATACCCGCCCGGCGAAATCAGCAGAAGCTTATAAAACCGTCTGGACAGATGAAGGCTCTCCACTTATTGTTATAACAAAAAAGATACGGCAAAAGCTGCAAAAGCTCGTGGATGTTCCCGTTGAAATAGGAATGCGGTATGCTGAACCCAGCATTGAAACAGGCATCAGGAACCTGGCTGAAAAGGGAGTTACAGAAATTGTTTTACTTCCGCTTTATCCCCAATATGCGATGAGTACCACCGAAACTGTGATTGAAAAAGCTGAAGAAATAAGAAAGAAAAAATTTCCCCATATAAAGATCAATTACATTCAGCCTTTTTATCATCGGGACCTGTATATCAATTGTCTGGCAGAAAGTATCCGGGAGAAACTTCCTGAAAATTTTGATGCCTTGTTGTTCTCTTATCATGGGGTTCCGGAAAGACATATTTACAAAACGGATCCAACGAAGACCTGCAATATGAATGATTGCTGTTATAAAGATACTCTTCCCAGCCATTCGTTTTGTTACCGCCATCAGTGTTTTAATACCACCGAGCAGGTGATCAAAAAACTGGGATTACCTAAAGATAAAGTGATTGTCTCTTTTCAGTCCCGATTAGGAAAAGACAAATGGATTGAACCTTATACAGATCATACATTAAAAACGATTCCCGGAAAAGGAATTAAAAATCTTGCTATTGTTTGTCCTGCATTTGTTTCAGATTGCCTTGAAACCCTGGAAGAAATTTCAGTTGAGGGAAAAGAACTCTTTCTGGAAGCAGGTGGTGAAAATTTCAATTATATACCTTGCCTGAATGATGAAGACCGATGGATTGAAGTCATCCGGACACTTTGCGAAGAGCAGCTGAATCAATTTTATTTGGTCTAGCTCATAATGGTAAGCTATAGACTTGTATGAGGAATTTGGTATATTTGTAAACTATTTAATTAAAATGAATTACACGCTTATTAAAGATTGTATAGATCTGTTACAGGATTTTGAAACGGAGGTCCGTTCCAATCCTGATTTATATCCGGACAATATCCAGGGCTTTAAAGCGTGGATTTCTGCTCAGGGAAATATGAGATCAAATCCTTTAGAGGAGCCCTATTGGGAGGGTAAAGAGAACGGAAGGACGCCGGAAAGTGCTATCAGTACACTGCTCGTTCATCTGAATCGGTATGCAAAAACCTATTCAAAATCTGCTATTCTTGATTCTGAATTTTCCACCCAGGAAGATTTTATCTATTTAATTAATTTAAAGGCGTTCGGAGAAATGACGAAGATGGCTCTTATCAAGAAAAATATTCATGATAAACCGGTAGGTATGCTTATTATTGCAAGATTACTGCGCCAGGGACTTATAGAGCAGACGGAATCCGAGGTCGATAAACGCAGCAAATTGATCCGTATCACGGAAAGGGGATTATCGGTTTTAGAAAAACAAATGGAAAAGATCCGCCAGGCCACGAATATTGTGGCAGGAAACCTTAATTACAACGAAAAGATGGAACTTATACGTATTCTCAATAAGCTGGATCGCTTTCATTATCCCATTTTTTCACGGAACATCCATTCCGATCAGCTGATCAATACAGTATATGAAGAGTATATATTGAAAGATTAATAGCTTTTTACCAGATTATCAGGGGATAGAAGATCAATATCACTTACTTGGTAAGTTTTAATAACTCTATTATGACCATTTATCGTTATGCTCATCCCTTTTTAGTTCTCTTTCCACCTCGTTCACTTCAGTTAGTGGAAGGTCGTAAGTTTCATCAATATATTTAAGAATATTTTGATGGATCTCATGATTTAACTTTCGGATAAAAAGCTGGTTAGTAGTTTTTAATAATCCGATAAGATGATTTTGGGATTGATCCCTGTTAAAAAAAGATTTTTCAATAGATGCCCTTTTATCATCATTTACAATAATATCTTTAAAAACCGTATTCATGAGCACGGTCTGAAAAAATGATTCTGCAGGTAAGAGCGTATGTAAATAATAATCCTCAAAATCCATTACCCGCTTGTTATTGGTTAAAAAGGAACATGTTTCTCGGGTGAACATAAACCATTTTCCGCCGATATAAGGAGTAACACCGTCCATGAATGCCCTTTTATAAATCATTGAAGAGATTTTATGGGTGAGTTCCGTGAAGTGGTTCTGTATCCTCTGAAGCGTAGCAGGTCTGTAAAACTTCTGATCATAATAAAAAAGATAGTTCCTGCCATTATTTACTGTGAGAAACTGACGGATAATATTTTGTGATTTAAGCGGATAATCTTCTCCGCTTAGGTTGACAAAATAATCCCATTCTGCGTTCACATTAAGTAAGTATTCCATGGCATTAAGTTCTGCCTGAATCATACTGAATCCGCCAGCTACGATATTTATGCTTTCCAGAATATAAACGTTGGGAAAATGTACCAGATACTGCTGGATTTCCTCGGTAAACTCTTCTTTGGCTTTCCGGTCTATATGAACCAGGTAAAACTGATCACGGGTGTAGATTTTTTCGAACATTGCCTTAAATATTTCCGGCTTGTGGTGTACCATGATAAAATAAGCAATTCGGATCTGAGAAGACGGGTTACTATCTGATTTGTGGGATAAAGGATGCGGTTGTACTGCGGTGGTTTGCATATGCTGGAATTATAAAATTATCCGCTCTTTGCAAACAATTAAATTTATGGGGGTAAGGTACGAATATATTTTTGATAATCAGTTAATTAATGTATGTTGAATGCCTCCCTCAATAAATCTTAGCAACCAGGAACCATGAAATTTTGACAGTATTTCAGAAAAAATATCACAGCATATCGACTGGTATTTTTTTTGTTGACTTTCCACATAGCCGGCCAGCTACCTTTACACTGCCGTTTAAACGGATTTTACTTGTTTGAATCTAAAGATTGAAATATTTAAACCCTAATAGTTATAGAGATATGCTTTGGACAGTATGTGTTTTGTGTATGACAATTTTAGGTCTGATGTTTTTGCTGAAAAAACTTAAGCAGCCCTATCTTATCGCTTATATTATTGCCGGGGTATTGTTGGGACCCTATGTTTTCAGAATTGTAGATAAACCAGATGAAATAGAAGTTATTGGCGAGATCGGGATATTGTTGCTGATGTTCTTCATCGGAATGGAAATCAATATTCCGAATAAAAGAAGTCTTATTATTAAGCCTGTGATGGCGCAGAGTATTAAAGTGTTGCTGAGCTTTGTATTTGCCTATCTCCTAGGAAGGATACTTCACCTGGACTATAAAAGTATTCTCCTGATTGCCATCCTTTTCATGTTCAACAGTACAGCAGTTGTTGTCGATTTTATGAAGAGGCATGGAACATTAAATACCGCCTTTGGAATAATTATACTCAATATCCTATTATTGCAGGACCTTCTTCTTGCTCCGGTACTGACCCTGCTGAAGTTCTGGAGTGGTGAAGAATTCAACATCTTTAACTTTGTGCTTCCTTTAGCTTTATGCATCGGTATTTTTTTAATATTCAGGAAGGTCAGAAATTTAAGGGAGATCAGAATTTCAAGTACTTTTCTTGAAAATGACCATGATCTGCAGGTTTTTTTTGGCCTTTTTATCTGTCTTGGCTTTGGTCTTATTGCGGAAACCATTGGTCTGAGTGCCGCATTGGGAAGTTTTATAGCAGGAGTTCTGGTTGGAAAAATACAGGCATTCCACTGGCTTGAAAACTCTTTGTTGCCCTTCAAGGTTTTCTTTATTTCACTTTTTTTCGTATCCATTGGTCTAAGACTGGATATTAATTATCTTTTATCCAATTATATGCTGATTGGTATCGGTACCTTGGTCGTTTTAATAAGCAATAGTATTATGTCATCCGTTTTCTTTCGGATTCTGAACTTCAGCTGGAAAGACAGTTTTTATGGTGGAGCATTGCTTTCTCAGACCGGGGAATTTGGGATCCTGGCACTATCTATTGCCTATAAATCCGATATGGTAGGATATGATCTGTATAAAGCCGGATTAGGTATTACCTGCTTGTCTCTATTATTATCAACCTTTTGGATCAGTTGCGGTGCATTTGTTAAGATTCGCAAATCTGTACGCAGTTAAAAATAAGGAATGAGAGATATGGGATTACAATCAGGACTCATTTTGTGTCACAAAAATGAAATTTTGACAGAAATTCTGAAAAAATATCACCATTTATCCGGTGGTATTTTTTTTGCTGGTTTTTAAGTACAGCTGGCCAGCTGATGTGTTATTAAATAATTGTTAAACTTATTTAAAAAGAGATTACTATGAATAATCTAATGAAAAGAAACGGAAACAGCAATTTAGGCATTTCAAACATCTTTGATGATTTTTTTAGTCGTGAACTTTTTAACTGGGGTAATAACAATTACTCATCTACCAGTACAACCGTACCATCGGTAAATATAAAGGAAAACGGAGATGCGTATGAGGTTCAGGTTGCTGCGCCCGGAATGGATAAGAATGATTTTGATATCAGTCTTGATGGTAACCTGCTGACCATTTCATCCATGAAACAGGACAGTAGTGAAACAAAAGAAGAGAACTTCACCCGAAGAGAGTTCAGTTATCAGTCCTTCCAGCGTAGTTTTGAACTTCCGAAGAATGTTGTTGACCAGGATAACATTAACGCGAAATATGAAAACGGATTGCTTATGCTTACTATTCCTAAGAAGGAAGATGCAAAGCAGAAACCACCAAGAAGGATTGAAATATCATAAAAATATTTAGAAAAATGGCTACCATGGTAGCCATTTTTTATTAAAAGAGAATGAATAGCAGGATTTATAAACCAAAAAGCTGAAGTGAAATCTCCAGCTTTAATTGATTGTATCGGTTATTATATTAACCGGTTACTTTCAATGATTGAATATATCCGTCAGACAATTGAAAATGATATTTCAAAACAATAGGGCTGCCAGGAAAGTCTCCTAAAACTTCTGCCGATAAAATATTTTCATTTTCATTATAGTCTAAAGGCTTCATAGTAGCATTGTAATCTTTGTTGGCTTTATCAATCCATTTTTCAATTTCGGTTTTTCCGTTATGAGTTTTACCTTCATCAAATACTTCTGCATTTTCATTAAAACAATTGGCATAAGCAATACTGTCAAAATTGTTTTGGGCTTCGATTAAATCTGTGATAACTTTTGGTAGGTTCATTTTTTATTTTTTTAAGATGATTAAACTGTTGGCACTGTGCCACCATCGATTACAAATTCAGTTCCGGTTAAATAGCTGGCTCTTGGTGAAACTAGGAAACCTACTAATTCAGCAACTTCTCCCGGTTCTGCGGGTCTGCCGTAAGGTATTCCACCCAATGCATCCATAACACTTTGCATGGCCTCTTCTTCTGTACTATTTGCATTTCTTGCAATCTCACCCAGCCACGCTGTGGATGCCGTTGTATTGATCCATCCCGGTGAAACAGTCAGCACGCGGACACCTTTGGGGGTTACTTCATTTGACAAACTTTTACTGTAATTGATCAATGCTGCCTTTGCAGCTGCATACGGCAAAGTAGAATCATACAACGGCAGTTTACCCTGGATTGAAGCAATATGAATAATAACACCGCTTTTGCGCTCTATCATTTGTGGTAAAAACCCTCTGTCCAGTCTGACCGGAGCAAGCAAATTGGCTCGAAGAGTTGATTCCCAATCTTCATCGTTCAGTGCAATGAAGCCTCCCGCAGGTGTTGATGAAGAACCAAGGTTGTTCACAAGAATGTCGAGTCTGCCATAAGTAGACAGCACTTCGCTGATGACATTTTGTGTTCCTTGAGCTGTACTTAAATCGGCCGAAATAAAATGCAGGTTTTCATTTTCTTTTTCAGGCTTGTTTCTCGCTGTAATAATAACCTTTGCACCGGCTTGTAGCAATCTCTCTGCTATGGCTTGTCCGGCCCCTTTTGTTCCTCCTGTTACCAAGGCAATTTTACCTTGAAGTTCATTGTTGTAATTAAATTGATTTTCCATTGTCTAATTCTTTGATACAAATTTCCGAAGTATCACTATTTTAGGCAATAACGGAAAATCGAATTGCATAGGGATAATTTATTCCCCTATTGTACAATTTGGTACATTGGGCTACATTTGTATATGCATGAAAGAAAAATACCTTTGAATTTGAACTGTGGCCTTGACCTTATTGGTGAAGTCCTTTATGGCAAGTGGAAAATCCGTCTGCTATGGTTTATCTATCAGGGACATCTGCGTCCAAGCGAATTACAGCGTAAAATTCCGGATGCATCAAGGCGTGTATTAAATATTCAATTAAAAGAACTTGAAGAGCATGAACTTGTCACTAAAAAAATCTATGCTCAGGTCCCTCCCAAAGTTGAATATTCACTCACAGATTTTGGTAAGACACTAATTCCTGTAATTTCTGTATTAGGCGGTTGGGGCGACGAGAATGAAGATAGACTGAGAAGAGTAATTCTGTCAAGAATGGGAGAGCATGATAAACATTCATAGCTTGCTTGATTTAATTATTAACGCTCAAAACAACGTTAACTATTTAATTGGTGATTCTTATTAAATTTTTCTCAAATCTATTTCTGTTTACGGATACGGCTTAAAGTTTCTTTTGTAATTCCCAAATACGATGCAATAAGATGTTGTGGAAATCTTTGTAAAAATGCAGGATGAGTTTTAAAAAGATTATGATAACGTTCTGCTGCGGAAAGGCTTATTGCATTATTGATGCGATTTTGCATCGCTATGCCGTGGTTCATATCCAATCGTTTTGTCAATTCATTTAAAGCCGGAACTTTTGTCATTTCGTTAATGTCTTCTTTTGAAATCATCAACATCTCAGTATCCTCATAGGCTTCAATAGTATAAATGGACGGTTTTGAGCCTAATAGACTTTCTCGATCAGCTACCCACCAGTTTTCCAGATAAAGGTTGATGACATTTTCCTTTCCAGAGTCGTCCACAGAAAATTGTTTCATTGCTCCCTTAATGATGAAACCACAGTATTTGCAAATTTCTCCCTGCTTTAGAAAAAACTGTTTTTTTTCAATTTTTTTGTAAACAAATAACTCTCGTATAAATTTTTTGTCATCAGAACTTAATGTGGATGAGCTGTGAGCTTCGATATAACTGAAAAGAATTAAAAAACTGTCCTGATTGATATTCATAGTTAGGTCCTGAACTGATTTCTTGATTTACGAATTTAATGAAAATTATCTGGTCATTAAAAGTTATTATCAAATCCGTTATCAAAATAAATCATTGAATCATTTTGATGCAAAATATTTATTATCAAATATCAACAACTTCCAGACTTGGATGCCTGTAAATTTGCGATATAAATAACCTTTAAAATATAATTACAATGGCTACAAAATGGAACCTAGACCCAACACACAGTGAAATAACTTTCAAGGTAAGACATATGATGATTTCAAATGTCAAAGGAAATTTCACCAATTTTGATGTGCAGCTTGAAGCAGAAGACGATACTTTTACCAATGTAAAAACAGTAGCAACTATTCAGACAGATTCTATATCTACATACAATACCGACAGAGACAATCACCTGAAATCGGCAGACTTTTTTAATGTTGAAGTACATCCTGTAATCACTTTTGAAGCTTCTGCATTAAGCAATGAAGTAAAGGGTGATCTTACCATTAACCACATTACAAAACCAATTACTCTTGATGTGGATTTCAACGGAATTAAAACAGATCCTTACGGAAATACAAGAGCAGGATTTTCTTTTGAAGGCAAAA
This sequence comes from Chryseobacterium sp. LAM-KRS1, assembly GCF_013184525.1. Classification (GTDB taxonomy): domain Bacteria; phylum Bacteroidota; class Bacteroidia; order Flavobacteriales; family Weeksellaceae; genus Chryseobacterium; species Chryseobacterium proteolyticum. The sequence continues at coordinate 470,548 of NZ_JAAOIZ010000002.1, read as the reverse complement.
TCAATAGAAAAGATTTCGGACTTACCTGGCATGCTGCGCTTGAGGGCGGAGGAGTAATGGTAAGCGATGAGGTTAAACTTGCGGGCGATTTACAGTTTGTAAAACAGCAATAAGAAAACATCAAATAGCAAACAATAGACAAGCCTTTGGAACCTCAAAGGCTTTTGTTTATTTATGATCGGAATTTTAATGGAATTTATTTCCATTGAACTTTCTTTATACAAAACTAAATAATGCAATCATAAAACTACGATATTTCGTAGTTTTTTTTCATTATGATATTTTAAATAATATTCTGTAAATCAGGTGTTTTGTTGTTTTGGGTTATTTTTTGGCATTATGCTCATAAGTTTAATTCAAAAAATAATACAACAATGAGCACATTAACATTAAAAGACGGAACAGAAATTTTTTACAAAGATCAGGGACAAGGACCTGTCTTGATGTTTCACCACGGGTGGCCATTATCATCTGATGACTGGGATGCACAGGTAATTTTCTTTTTACAGAAAGGCTACAGAGTGGTTACCCACGACAGAAGAGGCCACGGACGCTCCAGCCAGAATATCTACAATCATACTATTGAACAATACGCTTCTGATGCTGCAGAACTGGTTGAATTTTTAGATCTGAAAGATGTTGTACACATCGGGCATTCAACAGGAGGTGGAGAAGTGATCCGTTATGTTAACAAATATGCAAACGGAAGAGCTAAGAAAGCGGTTCTGATAAGTGCCATTCCGCCGGTAATGGTTAAGAGTGAAAATAATCCTGACGGTGTTCCGATGTCAGTTTTTGATGATATCAGAGAACAGACGATGAACAACAGAAACCAGTTTTATTATGATCTTACTTTCCCTTTCTATGGCTATAACAGAGAAGGAGCGAGTGTAAAGGACGGAGTTCAGAGAAACTGGTGGAGACAAGGATTGATGGGAGGAATTGTTGCTCATTATGACGGGATCAAAGCTTTTTCAGAAACAGATTTAACCGAAGATTTAAAAGCTGTGGATATTCCTGTTTTGGTGATGCATGGTGAGGATGACCAAATCGTCCCTATTGCCAATGCGGCATTAAAATCAATTAAATTACTAAAGAACGGAAAACTGATCACATATCCGGGGTTTCCTCACGGAATGCCCACTACAGAGCATCAAACCATAAATAAAGACCTTTTGGAATTTATTGCTGAATAATTATCATTCCATTCAAATCCAAAATATATGGAAAACTCAAAAACTCACGAAGCGGAATTCAATCCTGAAGATTTTGCTATTGTGCCTGCCCGTACGTTTGACGAACTGAAAGTAGGTGAATTGTTCAGGGCGCCAAGCAGAACTCTTACTGATGCACATGCTTCAGCTTTTCAAACGGTTTCCTGTGATAATCATCCGATTCATTACGATGTGGAATATGCAAAAAGATACGGCCATGAAGCTCCAGTAGTTCACGGTTTGCAGGTATTGGCTTTTACCGCACCGGGCGCGACTCTTTTGCCTCATTACTTCGGAAGTGTTTTTATTGCTTTTTTAGAATTATCATGCCATTTTTTGAAAGAGGTACATTCAGGAGATACGTTGTATTCCTCGTTGGAAATCACCGATTTAACGCCACAGGAAGACAGAGGTATAGTGACCACAAAAGTGAGAGTCTATAACCAAAAATCTGAACTCGTTCTGGAAGGGCAGCATAAATATTTACTAAAAAGATAATTTCTTTTTCAAATCTGCTGTCTTCTTTTTAAATGGAGATCCTTTTAGGGAAGGCAGCTGATTCAATACCACTTTGACAGATTTATTGTAAATCTGTCAAAAATCAGCCATTAAATATCATCATTATGAAACTAAAATCAATTTTTGGTGCCACCGTGCTATTGTCAGCGGTATTCCTTAACAATATTAACGCACAAAATATGGCAAAATTTATAAAAGCCAGAGCAGAATATATCGAAGTGGAACCTAATGTAAGACTTCATGTTTCCGACCTTGGAGAAGGTAAGCCGGTTGTTTTAATCCACGGTTATCCGGTAAGTGATGCTTCATGGGAGTACCAGTATCTTCCTTTAATCAAAGCGGGTTATCGTGTTATAGGAATCACTCTGAGAGGATTCGGACAGTCGGATAAGCCTTATGGAAAATATGATTATGACCAGTTTGCTTCTGATATCAAAACTGTTTTGGATAAACTGGATATCAAAGATGCTACGTTGGGCGGCCATTCCATGGGGGGTGCGATTGCTTTGCATTACGTGGCGAAATACAACAGTGCCCATGTCAGTAAACTGGCATTATTCGCTGCTGCTGCACCTGTTCATACCAAAAAACCGGATTATCCTTATCCGCTATTTACAAAAGAAGATATTACCAAATGGATAGACCTTGTAAGCGTAGACAGACCGGGATTACTGAACACTATAGGTGAAAGATTTGTTTTATCCGCAACTTCTGTTTCACCAGGTATAGGAACCTGGCTTGGAGGGATTGAAATGCAGTCATCCGCTTATGCAATGGAGCAGGCGTTAATCGCTTTAAGAGACGAAGACCTTCGTGGAGATTTACCTAAAATCAAGATTCCGACCCTTATCATGCAGGCAAAACAGGACAAGATAGTGGCTTATGCTTTAGCAGAGCAAATGAACAAAGCTATTAAAGGATCTAAGCTTATTCCTTTTGAAAACAGCGGACATGCACTGTTCCTCGAAGAAAAAGACAAATTCAATGAAGAGTTATTGAAATTTCTTAAACAATAAAATATAAACAAAAAAATATCTAAATAAACTTTATGAAACCATCATCAAAACTTCTTTCCCCTGAAAATCATGCACTGGTACTTATTGATTTCGAAGGACAAATGGCATTTGCCACCAAAAGTATCTCTATGAACGAACTGCGTAATAATGTAGCAGTACTGTGTGGAGCATCCAAAATATTCAATGTTCCGACCATCATTACTACGGTTGCAGAACAAAGCTTTTCAGGTCCTGTTTTCCCGGAAATTGAGGAAGCATTTCCTATGACAACCTCAGGCTACATCGACAGAACTACTATGAATACCTGGGAAGATGAAACTGCTTATAAAGCCATTACAGGAACCCAGAAGCAAAAACTGGTTTTTGCAGGATTATGGACAGGCGTTTGTATTGTGGGGCCGGCATTATCTGCACTTGAGGAAGGCTATGACGTGTATGTCATTACCGATGCCTGTGGCGATGTGAGTGATGAGGCGCATGAAAGAGCGGTACAGAGAATGATCCATTCAGGAGTAAAGCCTATGACTTCCATTCAGTATATCCTGGAACTTCAGAGAGACTGGGCACGTCAGGAAACCTATGGCCCTGTAACTGACCTGATGAAAAAATATGGTGCTTCTTACGGATTGGGAATCCACTATGCTCACCATATGCTGAATCATTAAAATCCATATACCATTTTCAATGTTGAAATCTGCACCTTCAATACTGTTCTTAAAAGCTTTTATCATAACAGTTTTTTTATGTTCTGAAACGTTCTCCTCCCAGAGCTTTAAACTTCTGCGGTATGACGAAAATTATGAATATCTGAAAGATTCCACCAAAAGCTTTTATGATAACATTAAATATCTCCCTATCAATGAAAAGAAAGACATCTATCTCTCATTGGGTGGCGAGGCAAGGTATGAATATGTGGATTTCAACAACGAAGATTGGGGAAGGCTTAACATAGGACACAACGACTTTTTTCTCCAACGCTATGATCTTCATGCAGACTGGCATTTCGGGAAAAACTTCAGAATATTTTCACAGATCAGAAGTGCTTTACAAAACGGAAGAAAAAACGGTTCAAGAGGCATTGATGAAGATCAGCTGAATATTCAGAATCTCTTTCTGGATGCAGGCCTGGTGAATAAGGAAGATCAGAAGCTGATAGTGAGACTGGGAAGGCAGGAGCTGGATTACGGTTCCGGAAGATTAATTTCTGTAAGGGAAGGGCCGAATGCAAGGCTGTCTTTTACAGGAGCCAAAATCATGTATTCCTATAAAAATATTTCCGTAGATGCTTTTGCGATGATGGCAGACTCTGTCAATACCGGAGTTTTTGATAATACCCTTTCAAAGCAGCTTAATCTTTGGGGACTTTATTCCAAAATTATTATTCCCGAAGCCGGAAATCTGGATCTGTATTACCTCGGAATCCGTAGAGATGAATCTGTTTTTGAAGCCGGAACAGCAAGAGAAAAGCGTCACACAGTTGGCGGAAGACTCTGGAAATATGGCGGCGGATTTATTTATAACCTGGAAGCAGCCTATCAGTTCGGACGTTTTGGAAACGACAATATCAGTGCCTGGACGGGATCTGTGGATGTAGGATATCTCTTTGAAAATGTTAGATTCAGCCCAAGCATCAATCTGAGAAACGACTATATATCGGGAGATCATTCAAAAAACGACGGAAAGCTCAATACATTTAATCCTTTGTATCCGAAAGGAGGCTATTTCGGCTTCAGCCCTCAGGTGGGACCTGTCAATTTAATTGATATTCATCCGTATATGACCCTTGATCTGACTTCCAGACTCAAAATGCAGATGGATGTTGTCTTCAACTGGCGATATTCCCTGAACGACGGTGTCTACCGGCCAAGCGGAGCATTGAACCGTCCCGGAAGCAGCTCAGATGAAAGGTATATCGGAACGGCTTATTTAACCAGCTTTACCTATAATTTCAACAAACATTTCTCTTTGGTGAGCGGACTTCAGTATTTCCACAAAGGACCTTTTATCGAAGATATCATTCAGGATGCAAAAAGCGGAGTTTTCTGGAATATCAGGCTGGGATTCAAATTTTAATCATTACTAAATCATTTATTATGCAAAATTCAATTTCAAAATACATCAATTGGTCAAAAACAATCTTTACAGTATTGGTGTTGGCAACTGCGGGAACCCAATTCGTTTCAGCACAGGCTGTTGCAGAAAAAACAGCTATCGGGACCTCAAAAACATGGGGAACTGTTGACGGGATTTCTGTCATAGGTATGGTACAGGGGCCATCTGCGGCTAAAGCAGATTTACAGATCGCCTGTGTTTTCGAGTATACGGAAGGAGATATTTTCAATCCTCCTGCGCTTCCCAAAGAACTGAACGGCATGGTTCATCTGGATGAAGCATTAAAAGGAATTATTACAGAAATCCGTAAAAAAGGACAGTTCAAGGGACACGCTTTAGAAACCTTATTAATTAATCCTCCGAAAGGAAGCCTTGCCTCCGGAAAATTGCTGTTGATAGGCCTGGGTAACAGAAACTCTTTCGATGCCGAACTGATGAAAGAAGTAGGAAGTGTTGCGATGAGAGAAGCTTTGAAACTACAGGTACATACTGTATCCTTTGCCAGCGATATCAAAGACGCAGGAATTGATTCTCCGACAGCCCTGGTAGCAGAAAATGTGGTTTTGGGCGCTTTTGATGCCTACCGTACACAGTCTTATTTAAATAGTCAGCATTTATCCGATACAATGAAATTAAAAAAACTGATTCTGCTGGCCGGACCGTCATTTTTCACCGTTGCCGGAGGAGGAATTCAGGAGGCGATTTCGAAGTTGAACACCAAATAATTACAAATGAAAGCAGATCTTATCGTATACAACGGAAAAATACACACTTTCAATAAAGAAACTCCGGACGTTTCTGCAGTGGCCATTAAAGACGGGAAAATTATTGCGGTTGGAAATGACGGACTGGCAAACCAGTTCGCAGATGAGGCCACAAAACTGATTGACCTTAAAAAGAAAAGAGTAGTGCCGGGAATCAATGATTCTCACATCCATTTGATCCGTGGCGGATTGAATTACAATCTGGAATTAAGATGGGACGGCGTTCCCTCACTGGCCGATGCGCTCAGAATGTTAAAAGACCAGGTAGACCGTACGCCTTCTCCGCAATGGGTTCGTGTTGTAGGAGGATGGTCCGAATTCCAGTTTGCAGAAAGAAGGATGCCAACCCTGGAAGAGATTAATGCTATCGCCCCCGAAACACCAGTTTTTATTCTGCATTTATACGACAGGGCATTGATGAACAGAGCTGCATTAAAAGCAGTAGGATTTACCAAAGATACTCCGGCTCCGGCCGGCGGACATATTGAAAGAGATGCTAATGGTGAACCCACAGGGTTGATTATTGCCACACCCAATGCCATGATCTTATACTCAACACTAGCAAAAGGCCCGAAACTTTCTTACGAACACCAGCTGAATTCCACAAGGCATTTTATGACAGAACTGAACCGCTTCGGAATTACCAGTGTCATTGATGCCGGCGGAGGATTTCAGAATTTTCCGGAAGATTATCAGGTGGTGAACGAACTGAATGAGAAAAAACAGCTTACCGTAAGGATTGCCTATAATCTTTTTACCCAGAAACCTAAGCATGAATTTGAAGATTTCAGCGATTGGATCGACACGGTAAAATTATATCAGGGGGATGATATGTACCGCCACAACGGGGCAGGAGAGATGCTGGTATTTTCTGCAGCCGATTTTGAAGATTTTCTTCAGCCAAGACCTGACCTGCCTGAAAACATGGAAGCAGATCTCGAAAAAGTAGTCCGTTTACTGGTAGAAAACCGCTGGCCATTCAGACTTCATGCAACCTATAATGAAAGCATCACCCGTTTTTTAAATGTTTTTGAAAAAGTAAACCGGGATATTCCTTTTAATGGTCTTCCATGGATTTTTGATCATGCAGAAACCATTGATGAAAAAAATATAGAACGTGTAAAAATGCTTGGCGGAGGAATCGCCATCCAGAGCAGAATGGCTTATCAGGGAGAATATTTTGCAGACCGTTATGGTTCCGGCGCCGCAGAAAGTACACCACCCGTAAAAAAAATGCTGGAAATGGGAGTTCCTGTAGGTGGAGGCTCAGATGCCACAAGGGTAAGCAGCTACAATCCGTGGGTTTCCATGTATTGGCTGACCGCAGGTAAAACTGTTGGCGGACTTCAATTGTATCATGAAACAAAGCTGGACAGATCAACAGCATTGGAACTGTACACAAAAGGCAGCGCATGGTTTTCTCAGGAACAGCAGAAAAAAGGTGATATCAGGGTAGGAATGTTTGCCGATCTGGCAGTTCTTGATCAGGATTATTTTACGGTTGATGATGAAGATATCAAAAATATTGAAGCGGAAATGACCATTGTAGACGGGAAAATAGTCTATGCCAAAGGAACATTCTTATCTTATGCACCACCATCTATTCCTGTGCTTCCGGACTGGTCTCCCACCAATCTTTACAACGGATATTACCCTGCAGGCGGACATTTTCAGAAAGAAATTGAGAAAAATGCGAAACAGGATTTAAAAGCCCCGCTAACCTCACAAATTCACAGCTGTGCAGGAAGCTGCGATATTCACCATCATAACCATAACCAGGCAAGAATGAGCAATGTGCCCGTTAATAATTACCACACATTCTGGGGAGCTCTAGGCTGTTCGTGCTTTGCCTTTTAACTATCAATACATATGGAAATTTTAAAACAGATCCTTTCATCGGATTTAGGCTCACCATGCAATGATGCTTCATTTCTGGTTTTCCGGGTACTCCTTGCGATTCAATTGTTCAGAGTGCATGGCTTAAAGAAATTCAGACTGGAAAACGGGCAAAGGGAAGTCATTCCAAACCCTCTGGGATTGCCTGATCAACTCAATGCCATAGTCGCTTCATTTGCTGATCTGATAGTTCCGTTTCTGATTATTTTAGGATTGGGAACTAGGCTTGCGGTTTTACCGACAATCGGCGTGACGGCTATCGGATATTTTGTGGTTCATAGAAAGGATTCATTGGAAGTGCGGGATGTTCCTTTTATGTACACCCTTTCCCTGTTACTGATTCTTGCATTGGGTGCAGGAAGATATTCACTTGATTATTACTTATTAAATATTTTATAAAATGAAAACTTCAATCGGAATTAAAAACGAAAATTTAGCAAAAGTTGCTGAGGTACTGGTTACCACTTTAGCAGACGAATTTGTATTGTATACCAAAACTAGAAAAGCACATTGGAATGTCGAAGGACCGGATTTTTACAATAAACACCTGTTTTTTGAAGCACAATACGGGCAGCTGGACGACATCATTGATGATCTGGCTGAAAGAATCAGGACGCTGGGACATTATGCACCGGCTACTTTAAGGGAATATCTTGAATTAACCCATTTGTCTGAGCACCATCTTGAATCGAACGACAGCCTGATTTACATCAGAGCGCTTCTTTCCGACCACGAAAGTATCATCATTCATCTTCGTGAAAATATTGAAAACTTCGCTGTGGAATTCCGTGATTCAGGGACAAGCGACTACATTACAGGATTACTGGAAACCCATGAGAAAATGGCCTGGATGCTCCGTTCACATTTAAAATAGGAAAATGGAAGTAAAACATAATATCGGCTTTGTCACCTTATTGTTAACCATGATTGCCGGATACTGTGATACTGTGACATTTGTAGCGGCAGATGCCCTTTTTTCGGCACATGTTACAGGGAACTTTATTGTATTTGCCTATCAGTTTGTGAAGGGATCGGATATTCATGCCTGGGTAAAGCTGCTTACTTTTCCGGTCTTTATTCTCGCGGTTATGGCAGGAGGGAAGATTGCCGGGAAAGTTATCAATCATTACACGCTGTTATTCTGGGAAGGAACATTGCTTTTTTTAGCCGGAATTATTGTTGCCGTTCTCAGTTACTACGGAACGTTTTCAGAAGTTATGATGTATACTGTGGCTATGATGACCGTTTTTGCGATGGGGCTTCAGAATGCTTTCGGGAAACTCTATGCAAAGGAAACTCATGGTCCTACTACCATGATGACAGGAAATGTAACCCAGGCTTCCCTGGATTTTGGAACGCTTCTGTCAAGTGGCTTTCAACACCCTGAAGCCTGGGCAAGCCTGAAGAAGCAGTTGGTTACCATACTTGGATTTCTGATAGGCTGTTTTTTAGGGGCATATGCGGGAAAACAATTTGGACTCGAAACATTGATTTTACCGGGGCTGGCCATGATCATCTGCTATTTTTATCACCGTAAAAACTAGTACGGGACTATGGCAAAATACGGTATAAAATATTACCTTTAAAAAATGAATTTCAGGCTTTATTTTTTATCTAAAAATCTATTTAAAGTAGTATATTTTTCATTGGTTTTTATGTTTTCATGGAGTATAAAAGCACAAATCCAAGAAAATCCTGCACTGTTGAGAAAACAGATTTCCTCTTCCCCCAATACTGCTCAGAAAACCGCTTTATTGTTGCGGCTGAGTAACTATTATATTAGTAAAAAAGGAGAGTTGAAGGCTGATCTCGACAGTGCCGCTATTCTGAACAGACAGGCAAAAGCACTGAATATAAAATCCGGAGATCCGATGTCTGCCGGAAAGCTCATATTTCTGGATGCTAAACTAGATAAAGAAAGAGGCAGTAAAAACATTGCTTTATCCAAAATGAAAGAAGCACTTGCTTATTTTGAAACCCATCAATTAAAGGAACAGGCCGGAGAGGCATACAACGAATTATCGTATATGTATGACAATAAACCCGAGTATTTTGATACTAAAATTAAACTGAAAGAAAAAGCATTGGAACTTTTTAAAAATTCAGGATCAAAACTGAATCAGGCAGGCGTCTTAAAAGATCTTGGAGAACTATATTATATCAAAGAAAATCCTGATAAAGCGCTCGGTTTGCTCAGGCATTCCCTTTCTGTTTATCAGTCGGTGAAATTCAGAGAATTACAAAGTGTGTACAATCTTATTTCCCAGGTTGAAATTCAGAAGGCGGATTATGGGGAAGCGCTCCGTTATGGTCTTCTGGCAGAAAAAACAGCCGAAAGTGTGAATGATTATTCTTTGCAGATGTGTTCTATTTACAGCAATATCGGAATGGTGTATTACTATCTTCACCAGAACGACGATGCTATGAGATATTGGGAAAAATCCTTAGCTACTGCTAAAAAAAATAAAGATAACAGCTACATCAGAACCGTTGCCAATAATATTTCTACGATGCTGATCAGGCAGAAAAAGTTTAAGCAGTCTATTACCATGATAGAAGAATATAGAGAACGTTACCCAATCGTAGACCAGGATTTTGAAATGTCAGAAAACTATATCCTGTTCAGCACCTATACTATTTTAAAGCAGTTTAATAAAGCCGAAGCCTACTACAAAAAACTGGTCGCCTATTACGGTGAAAATGCAGAAAAGAACAATCAGCAGGCTTCATTGCTGCGAAGCTTTGTTTTTTATCATTACCAGACCCGGAACTTTGATAAAATGTACCGCGAAGCGAGGCTTTTTGATTCGATAGCTAAAAATAACGGAAATGATATGCTTCGTTCGGAAAACCATTTAATGTGGTTCAAAGCAGATTCTGTACAGGGAAAATACCTGGATGCCATACAGCATTATCAGCTGTACAAAAAACTTTCCGATTCTGTTTTTAACGGCGAAAAAAGCAAGCAGATCAACAGCCTTAAAATTCAGTTTGAGACAGAACAGAAAGATAAAAACATTCAGCTGCTGACCCAGAAAGCAAAACTGCAGGATATTAAGATTGCGAATGATACCTTTATCAGATATGTTTTCATTGGAAGTATTCTGGCACTGATCCTTTTTGCTGCTTTGCTGTATAATCGTTCAAGATTAAAAAGCAATGCCAATAAAAACCTGGAACTGAAACGTAAGCAGATTGATGAACAGAACGAACAGCTGAAAAAATTACTTGCCGAAAAAGAATGGCTCTTAAAAGAGATCCATCACAGGGTCAAAAACAATCTGCAGATTGTGATCAGCCTGCTGAATACGCAGTCTGCTTACCTGGATAATGAAGATGCCCTGATGGCCATCCAGAACAGCCAGCACAGAATGCATGCTATGTCCATTATCCATCAGAAACTTTATCAGTCCGATAATCTTTCGATGATTGATATGTCATGGTATATTTATGAGTTGATCACTTATATCAAAGAATGTTATTCGTATGACAAAAAAATTAATTTCACAGTGGATACTGATAAAGTGTTACTTGACGTCGCCCAGGCGGTTCCTATGGGATTAATTGTTAATGAAGCAGTCAATAATACGGTAAAATATGCGTTTCCGGATGACCGGAAAGGTGAAGTTTCCGTCTCATTCAAAAATACGGGTGACCATCTTTGTGAACTGATTATATCAGATAATGGAGTAGGGCTTCCCAATGATTTCAATATTGAAGAAACGGAATCTCTGGGAATGAACCTGATGCGGGGGCTTACTGACCAGTTAGACGGGACCTTCCATCTCGAAAATAAAAGTGGATTAAAAATTACAATTACATTCAGAAGAAATACAGAAATAACTCCTTCCAACTAAAGGCTGACTATCATGAAAGAAAAAATATTAATTGTAGAAGATGAATTTATTGTAGCCAATGATCTGAAGCTGATGCTGATGAAAGCCGGTTACCAGATCACAGGAATCGCATCTTCGGTGGTTCAGGCCAGAAAACTGATTGCAGACAGCAAGCCGGATTGGGTACTTCTTGATATCATCTTAAAGGGAGATCTCACAGGAATCGATCTTGCCTGGGAACTGCGTGAAATGAATCTGCCTTTTCTTTATATTTCAGCCAATACCAACCAGTCTACCCTGGAAGCAGTGAAAGAAACGCAGCCCTACGGATTTATGGTAAAACCTTTCCGGGAGCGTGATATGATTGTTATGCTTGACATTGCCAGATACCGTTATGATATGGAAAGAGGCTGTGAACTGTGCACAGATAACGGAAATCGTGAAGTGATTGAAGGAATTATCGGGAAAAGCAAGGTACTTCAGGATGTTGTTGAAAAAATAAGAATAGTCGCTCCTACAGATACCTCTGTTCTGGTGGTCGGGGAAAGCGGAACGGGTAAGGAAAAAGTGGCTCATTCCGTTCATGAGCTTTCAGACCGCAGCGCTCATCCTATTGTTGTAGTCAACTGTGCCGCACTGCCGCATGCGCTTATCGAATCCGAGCTCTTCGGACATGAAAAAGGAAGCTTTACCGGAGCCAATACATTAAGGATCGGAAAGTTTGAGCAGGCCAACGGAGGAACCGTCTTTCTGGATGAAATAGGGGAACTGCCACTGGATTCACAGGTTAAATTACTGAGAGTTTTACAGGAAAAGGAAATTGAACGGCTAGGTGGAAATAATACAGTTAAAGTAAATGTAAGAATTGTTGCAGCGACCAACCGCTCCCTGGAAAAAGAAGTGGCGGAAGGAAGATTCAGGCTGGATCTGTATTACCGTTTGAATGTTTTCCCTATTGAACTGCCTTCGCTGAGAGAAAGAAAGGAAGATATCGTATTGCTGGCCCATTTTTTCCTGAATAAATATGCCGCTGCTTCGAGAAGAAATATCACTTCTATCAGTGAAAAAGCATTAGAACAGTTGCTGAATTATCACTGGCCGGGAAACATTCGTGAGCTGGAGCATTTGATCGAACGAAGTGTTCTGTTGGCCAAAACCGCAGAAATAGAAAGCTTTGATCTGCCCAAAATCATTGAAAAATCTTCTGAAATGCCAGGCCAGCTAAAATCATTGGAAGATATGGAAAGAGATCATATTATGAGTGCGCTTCAGAATTCCAACGGAAAAGTTTCCGGACCTGGCGGTGCTGCAGAGCTGCTGAAAATACAAGCTCAGACTTTATATTCCAAAATGAAAAAATTAGGAATTGACAAAGGCTATAAATAATCACGGGCAAAGCTAACCGGAGACTATATTTTCATTCATTTTTTTAATCATAATTCTTCAAATAATTTGAGGACAAAATCATTATGCCTTTACGCAGAATATCAAATAATAAATCAATCAGGTAATTATGGAAAAAGAAACACTCAGAATAGAAGGATTCAGTGATGGCGTCTTTGCAATAGCTGTTACGCTTTTGGTATTGGACCTTCATTTCCCTGAAGAGCATGCAATACAGAACGGGAATGATCTGCTGGTCTTTCTGAAGAATCAATGGCCGGCATTTCTGGCATTTATCCTTTCATTTTTCAGCATTTTCATCATGTGGGTAAACCATCATAAGATCTTCAAACAGATCTATAGTCGGAATTCCGCAATTATGTTTGCGAATGGACTGATCCTTTTTCTGGTTTCAGCAGTTTCTTATCCTACCGCTTTGCTGGCAAGGTATTTTGACGGTGAAGCTTCCTCTGTTGTTGTGGCACTCTATACCGGTATTTTTGTTCTGATCAATCTTGCTTACAATTTATTATGGTTTCTGGCCACCCGGAATAAAAAACTTTTGCGTCCCGGTATTACCGATGCTGCTATAAAAAAGATCCATAATAATTACCTTTACGGGCTTCCGATTTATGTGATTGCATTAATCCTGTCGTTCTGGATCCCGGTCTTGTCGCTGCTGATCATTTTAGGCCTTTGGATTTTCTGGGCTTTGTCTTCCGGGAAAATAGAAATGGAGCTTGACAAACATTATTCAGATCCCTTGAAATAGTGTTTTTTTTCTATTCCGAGTTTCTGCATTTTGGAAATCAGGGTGGTTGGCGGTAATCCCAGCAGCTTTGCAGCACCTGTTTCACCAAAAATACGGCCGTTACATTTTTTGATTATTTTTAGAATATATTCCTTTTCGAATTCCTGGAGCGTTTTGATCCGGAAATCCTGATCCATATTTGGAGAGTTAATAACTTTCGGAAAATCCATTTCCCTGATCATATTTCCTTTTGCCGTCAGCATGCTTCTTTCAACCATATTTTCCAGTTCACGGATATTACCGAGCCATGGATTGGCGATCATCATTTTTGCCACGTTCTGAGAAAAACCGGTAATCTTTTTGCCTGTCTTAGAATAGAGTTTCTCAAGGAAGTAGTTTGCCAGTAAAGGAATATCCTCTTTTCTTTCCCGCAAGGCAGGAAGATGGATAGGAAATACATTCAGCCTGTAAAAAAGATCACTTCTGAACCGTCCTTCCGCGACTTCTTTTTCAAGATTCCTGTTGGTGGCCGTAATGATCCTTACATTCACTTTTATTCTTTTGTTTCCCCCGATCCTTTCGATTTCTTTTTCCTGAAGAACCCTCAGAAGTCTGGCTTGCAATTCCAGGGGAAGTTCACCTATTTCATCCAGAAAAATGGTGCTGTTGTGCGCCTGTTCAAACTTTCCTTTCCGCTGTTCGGTTGCTCCGGTAAAGCTTCCTTTTTCGTGCCCGAAAAGTTCGGATTCTATCAGATTGGCAGGAATGGCCGCACAGTTTATCCTGACCATCTTCTTTCCCGAAAATTCTGAAAGTTCATGAATAGCCTTTGCTATAAGCTCCTTTCCTGTACCCGTTTCTCCAAAGATGATGACATTGGATTGTGATGGAGCTACCTGTGAGATCTGTTCAAAAATAGTCTGCATTACTTCACTTTGTCCCACAATTCCATGGAAACCATACTCACTTTTCTTTTCTTCTTCAGTTTCTTTAGGAAAGTTCTGGATATTTCCCTGAAACGCTTTCAATTGTTCCTGAACATCAATATTATGAAGAGTAATGGAAACCTGGGTAGAAACGCTGTTTAAAATTCTTTCCGGAATAGCATCTCTTGAGATAAAATTTCTGTAGAAAAGGAAAAGCACATTTTTATTTTCATTAACAGCAGGCAAACCTAATCCCACAGCCATTCGCATTCCCGAATTTCTAACTTCGGTAAAACAGGAAGGAAGTGATGACAATTCTTTAAGATCAAAAAACAGGGGTTCCGCGGAATCAAGGCATTTTTTTAAATACGTATCAAGTGCATGATCTATAGTGTAATTTTGATTTTCAATCCCACTGATGAGCATTTCAATAGTCCCTCTGTAATCCCTGATGATCATACAATCATTAAAGCCCAGTTCAGTTTTGAAAGAGGTATTGAGAACAGAAAGAAGTTGTTTTTTGTTTAAAACGGTAGAGAAGTCTTTGGCTAAACGGGCAATGATAAGCTGTTCTTTCTGCATATCCTGCAGGCGTTTCATCATTTCTGCATTAGGATCAGAAGGCTTGCTCATAGAAAATTCTTACTTGAAAATTTAAAGATAGGAAAATTGAGAAAAAGATCTCATTTAAAGAAACAAAAAAGCAACCTTGAAGAGTGGAATCTTTATTTGGTGGTTTAGCCTTATTCGTCAATTTTTAGCCTTTATAACCGGTGTCGGTCCGGGAATAGGCGATTTAAGGAGATCATGGTTTAAACTTCACGTAATTCTGGATCTAGTCGAATGCTTCAGTAATCTCGTCAATGTTAGAATTTTTATATTGAAAGTAAAGATTAGAATGAAAATCATTAAGCTTTCTGAGTAATTCCAGAAACTCATTTTTTTCATTATTTTCAAGCTTCCCGGCAAGAATTCTTGAAGTGATATTTACTTTTTTAACAGAACGGTGGAAATAATCTTCTCCTTTTTTAGTGATGTTCAGACGTTTGCTTCTTTTGTCTTCGCTGTCGTTTTTTTCTTCAATTAAACCGTATTCCAATAAACGCTTGATAATTTGAGTCCCCGTCTGTTTCTCATGTCCGTTTCTTTCAATGAGCTGAATTTTAGTCAGGTTTGGTTCATCTTTCAGTCTATACAGATAGGTGAATTCTTCATTGGCTAATTCAGGAAAGTCATTAAGTCCTTTTCTAATAAGTTGCTTGGAATATCTTGCCAAAAGCAGAACCTGTTTGCAGATTTCATTTTCGGTAAAAGCAACCTGATGCTCTTCATTTTTAAAAAGCTTTGTAGGGCTTTCTTTTCTGTATTTCTGATCATTGAGCCAAAGACGAAAATCCTCAGTGGTAGAATGAGGTTTACAAGCTTCGGAGTTTTCAAATTCTTTTACCTGATGAAGCAAATCAATGAAAAAATCGGTATTCATGGCACAAATTTAATCTAAAAATATATCTTTTTACGTTAAAGTTTCACACTTCCCATTCCACCGTCGATTCCAAAAATCTGGCCCGTAATCCAGGAAGATTTATCGGAAATTAAAAAAGCTGTCATTTCCGCAATTTCTTCGGCATTTCCAATTCTTTGCAGAGGATGCCTTTTAGCGGATGCTTCCTTTTTTTCAGGAGTTGATAAGAGGTTTGAGGCGAGCTCAGTATCTGTCAAAGAAGGAGCAATGGCATTTACCCTGATTTTATGCGCCGAAAATTCAGCCGCTAAACTTTTGGTAAGACCTTCCACAGCGTTTTTGCTGGCAGCAATTGAAGAGTGAAACGGCATTCCCAGTTTTGCCGCTACAGAACTGAAAAGTACAATAGAGGCACTTTCAGATTTTTTAAGATTCGGTAAAAGCTTTTGAATAACTTTCACTGCTCCTATCACATTAATTTCAAAATCATTCTTGAACTCATCTATGGTAAGCCTGTTAAACGGTTTAAGATTAATGCTTCCGGGAGAGTACACCAATCCGTCTACAACTTCAGGAAAAGTAATTTCATCTAAATTTCCGGAAAGAATATCCATTTGATGGAATGTTATATTAGCGTGATTTACCCCGGGATTTATTGTTCTTGAAATTCCTGTGATTTTATTTTGTTCGGAAAGGATTTCTGCTGTTGCACGTCCAATTCCTTTTCCACATCCGACGATGACAATATTTTTCATGATTACTCTATTATCTTTTAGAAATTTTATTGTTGCTAATGGTTCTTTGTCTACTGCATTTAAAGCGAATGATATCTTCATTTCGCTTTTTTAAATGTTTTTGACTCACGCCGGAATTCACCCTTGTTCTCCAAAGTTTAAAACTCGATTCTTTTAATTCAGCACGCATTATTTCAATCACTTCAGATTCTCTGATCCCAAACTGAAATGCTATAGCTTCAAATGGAGTACGGTCTTCCCAGGCCATCTCGATAATCCGGTCCCTTTCCCGTATGTTGAAATTTTTATTCATTATTTCAGATTTTCAATAAATGCTTTTGCTCTTTTTATATGCTCTTTCCGTTGCTCTTCCGGCATTTTTTCAAGCGTTCTCAACATCATGCCCAGCCTTGGGTTTTTGGCGAAAAAATCCTTGTTATCATTGATGAAGTTCCAGAAAAGTGCATCCCATTGTTCTGCCCATTCTCCGTTAGGATAATCGCTCATTTTTTTGATGTAATTGCTGCCACTGATGTAGGGTTTCGTACTCATTTTGCCACCATCCGAAAGGGTGCTCATTCCATACACATTCGGAACCATTACCCAGTCATAAGAATCAATGAACATTTCCATAAACCACTGATATACTTCATCAGGATCGAATTGGCAGAGGTTCATTAAATTAGCAAAAATCATCAGCCTTTCGATGTGGTGTGCATAGCCGGTTTTTAGAATTTTCTGAATTGAGCTGTCAACTGGCTGGATTCCCGTTTTAGCGGTATAAAAAGATCCCGGAAGTTTTTGCTTGTGTTTCCAGTAATTTTTATTCCGCTGATGCACACCCTGATAAAGATAAACGCCCCGGACAAATTCTCTCCATCCTAAAATTTGTCTAACAAAACCTTCCAGTGAGTTTACCGGAATATCATTTTCCTTTGCAAAGGAAATAGCTTTTTCCAAAACATTTTCCGCAGTTAAAAGTCCTACATTCATTAATGGAGAAAGAACACTGTGATGCAGAAAATATTCTTTCTCCACGATGCTGTCTTCATAAATGCCAAATTCCGGAAAACGCATTTCCAGGAATTGCTCAAGCCATTTTTCAGCTTCTTTGAAAGTTGTAGGATAAAGCTGTTCATCTGTAAGAATTCCGTAATTTTTTGAAAAATGTTTTTCGGTATATTCTTTCGCCTCCTCATAATATTGATTGTTTGTCGGGAAATATATGAAAGGTGCTTTTTTATTTTTAGGATATTTTCTTCGGTTTTCCGTATCATAGGTCCATTTTCCTCCCAGCGGTTTTCCTGCCTTCATCAGGATATTCCGGGTGATTCTCTGCTGCTTGTAAAAATCAGTCTGATGGTATGATTTTTTCCCTTCAAAGTAATCTTTCAGCTCTTCTTTGGTATTCAAAAAAAGAGGGCTGTCATGAATTTCAAGATCTAATTTGGTTTGTCTTAATCTTTTTTCCAGCCAATTATCACAAACATCTGTCGTTTTTATAGTTTTAAAATGGTCGTTTTCCAGTTTCAGAATTAAGTTTCTGATGTCTGAGTATTTTGATGAACTTTCGATATATTCAACCTCAAAACCGGATTTTTTCAATGTATGTTCATAGAACTTCATTGTCGCACGATGAAAAGCTATCTTCTGTTTATGAAACGCATATTGCCTGAAAAATAAGAATTCCTCTATCAAAAATACCGGCTGATCTTGGATAAGGTAATCAGTATCCTCAAAAAGCTGATGCGGAAAAATCAGTTGAGCGGTATGTTTTATTATTTTAGCCATAATCGTCTGAATTCTTGCTTAGGGTTGTAAAGTTTTGCCTGTTCTCTGGATTAAAAGGCCGGTTGTTATTTATCAGTGCTCAATTTTATTTTATTTCACCTTGTCAAAAAAATTAATTTCGAAAGGTTGTAATTAGTGAAACATTGATCCGGGACTTCTCTTTCATTTATTATAACTTTTTGGTATTCAATATATAATTCAGTTTTTTTCCTGTGTGATATTGGATTTTCCTGCATAAGAAAATGTATTTATCTACAAATTTAGTAAATAATTTTATTTTTATTTAAAATAAAGTATAAATTTGTACTATATGATTTTTTAATTTTTAAATTATGTTGACAATACAAGCGCAATCGAATATTCCAACTGATTTTGGAATGTTTACTGTTTATGCATTTTCAGAGTTCGAAGATGATTGGAATCCGAATCTGGTTTGGGTGGCGGAAAATACAGATTTTAGTACTGCGGTGAATGTGCGTTTTCATTCGGAGTGTATCACCGGCGAAGTTTTTCATTCTAAAAAATGCGAGTGCGGGCAACAGCTGGATGCTGCTATGAAATATGTGCATGAGAACGGCGGAATAATTATTTATCTGCGTCAGGAAGGTCGGAATATCGGAATCATCAACAAATTGAGAGCTTATGCACTTCAGGAAAAAGGCTTTGACACGGTAGAAGCTAATCTGAAACTGGGATTACCGGCTGATGGCAGAAATTTTGATATCGCGATAGAAGTGCTGAAGATTTTAAAAGTAAATGAAATTAATCTGCTGACCAACAATCCTGAAAAGCTGAAATCTCTTGATAACAGTGGAATTAAGCTAAAGAATAGAATTCCGCTGGAAATAGAGTCGAATGAGGTCAATGAAAGTTACCTGGCAAAAAAGAAAGATTATTTCGGGCATCTTTTAGAAAAGGTATAATTTTTTCTTTCACCGGCAAACATTGTCAAACCACCAAAGCCTAATCCTATGAAAAAAATTCTGCTCACCGGCGCAACCGGATACATCGGAAAAAGAATGATCGACGTTATCGCTGCTCAGGGTTATCGGGTTATCTGTTGTTGCAGAGATAAAAATCGTTTTTCCAAAAGTGTCGATATTAACGATAGTCAGGTGGAAGTAGTGGAAGTAGATTTTTTAAAACCTGAAACCCTGGAAAATATTCCGAAAGATATTTCAGGAGCGTATTATCTTATGCATTCGATGAGCAATAGCAATGATTATGCTGAAAAAGAAAAAGAATGCGCTGTTAACTTTTCCAATTTTATTGAGAATACGGAATGCAAACACATCATTTATCTTTCGGGTCTGGTCAACGAAAAAGAATTATCCCAACATTTAAGTTCCCGGTTTGAGGTTGAAAAGATTCTTATGCAATGTAAAATTCCTGCCACGGTCTTAAGAGCCGGAATTATCATTGGATCAGGAAGTGCTTCTTTTGAAATTATAAGAGATCTGGTAGAAAAATTACCCATAATGATCGCTCCAAGGTGGCTTCACACAAAATGTCAGCCGATAGGAATTGCCAACGTTCTTGATTTTCTGATTTTTACATTATTTAAAGAAAAGGCCTATCGTAGAAATTTTGATATAGGTTGTGATAATGTGTTGACTTATAAAGAAATGCTCTTGGAATTTGCTAAAATCAGAGGGCTGAAAAGAAAGATTTTTACAGTTCCTGTAATGACACCCAAACTGTCCTCGTATTGGTTGTATTTTATTACTTCGACATCCTATAATTTGGCTTCCGCACTGGTTGGAAGTATGAAAATTGAGGTGGTATGCAGGCCAGAAAGCTTACTGGAAATAAAACAGATTACAGGTGTTCAGCCATTTTCATATGATACAGCCTTAAGAAGAACTCTCGCTAAAATTCAGGATAAGGAAATTATATCAAGCTGGAAGGACAGCTTTATCAGCAGCAGAAGTGATTCCAATCTGAAAAATTATCTTGATGTCCCAAAATATGGATGCTTTACGGATCTAAGAACTGCAGAATACGATGATCGTGAAAAATGTCTGAACCGGGTTTTTTCTTTAGGAGGAACAAACGGCTGGTACGGGCAAAGCCTATGGAAAATACGAGGATTTTTGGATCTATTGATTGGCGGACCCGGATTGCGGCGTGGGAGAACACATCCCGATCAACTTCACGAAGGTGATGCTTTGGATTTTTGGCGTGTTTTATATGCAAACAAAGAAGAAGGAAAACTTATTCTCTTCGCAGAAATGAAACTTCCCGGTGAGGCATGGCTCATGTTTAAAACTTATAAAGGAAAGCTTTGGCAAAAAGCGGTTTTTCGGCCGCATGGACTGACCGGGAGATTATACTGGTATTCTGTTTTACCATTTCATGGGATTATTTTTAAAGGTATGGTAAGGAGATTAGCAAAAGAGTGACTGTTTTTAAGTTATCAACTCAGAATGAATATTGTCGCTCAATCTGTCATTACAGTAACGAATTTTAAAATTAAAAAACGGCATCGAAAAATGTAATCTTTGCATGAGGTCTTGTGACCTTGATGAGATTGTTATCAAATAATTTTAACGACAATTGACTCCGATTGAATGAGTTAAACCGGAATGGAAATGTAATAATCGTTTTATCAGATATTTTTATTGAAGATTAAATTTTCCGTAACTGTAATTTTGAATATTTGTAATCGTAATGTACTATTAAATAATATTAATTGAATATATTGACGATGTTGTAAAAAAATAGTTTCCCATAATGATTTTATAACTATATTTAACATAAAACAAAATATTAGTTAATGTTATGGGGAATTATCCAGTGCCTAATAATGAACAGGGGAGAGTAAAAAAACTGGAACTATTTGATCTTCTGAATCTGCCAAAGGATCCTCAATTAGATATTTTTGCAGAAACTGCTTGTCTGGTTACCGACTGTCCCAGCTCTCTTATTGCTATTATGGAAAGTGATGTCCAGATGATACAGAGCTGTATTGGGATTTCTTTGGATAGTGTGGAGCGTGAAAATACACTTTGCCAGTATTCTATTGCAAACGGAGATGTGTTGGTGATCCCTGATACACTTGCTGACGACAGATCATCCGGGAATTCTATAATTCTGGAAAGTGGTATCCGTTTCTATGCAGGGGTACCGCTGATAGATGATGAAGGATTTGCATTAGGTACATTGTGCGTTATTGATTTTAAGCCTAAAAACCTCTCCGACAACCAAATAGATACTCTGAAAAAAATTGGAGAAGCTATCACCAATTTATATATCGGCAAAAAAAAGAATAAACAGGCTGAATATTTCCAACAGACCTTTGATATTTCCAATAACCTGATTTGCGTTCTTGATAACAAATTTATCCTTAAAGAAGCAAATCCCTCCTTTGAAAAAATATTCGGAATAGCTCCAAAAAAAGCAGTTAATCAGAGTTTTTTAACGATTATAAAAAAGCAGGATGACGATTGGCAACTCAAACTCGAAAACTTTCTTAAGACAGATGAGGAACTGGTTTTTACTACCTCCACAAAAACTGAAGACGCTGGTGCTATAATTATAGAATGGTACCTGAAGCAAAACCATGACCATTCAGAGATTTTTTGTTTCGGCATTAATATTACCCAGCATATCGAAGAAAAGCGCCAGCTTGAAAGTTCCGAACGCCGTTTTAGAAGCTTCTTCGAAAATGCAATCGGGTTGATGAGCATGCACGATATGGAAGGAAATATTCTTGAGGTGAATCAAAAAGGTAGAGAAACCCTGCATTATTCTGCGGAAGAAGTAAACGGATTAAATCTGAAAGATCTCGTTCCTGAACAAAATAGTTCTTTGCTGGAAAAATATTTAGAACGTATCAATCAGAATAAGGAAGATTTCGGAACAATGATCCTCGAGTCAAAAGAAGGTGAAGAACTGATCTGGATGTACCATAATCTTGTGGAAATTGATAAAGACGGAAAACCGTATGTGGTAAGTACAGCATTGAACGTAACGGAAAGAATGAGCCTGGAAAGGGATCTTCTTTATGCCAAGAAAATGCTTGAGCAAACGAGTTCGGTCGCTCAGGTGGGTGGCTGGGAAGTCAACCTTAAAAATAAATCTGTAATCTGGTCCAAAACAGCAAAAGAAATCCATAAAATAGATCAGGAATTCCAGCCCGACTTTGAAAATGCAATCGGTTTTTATAAAGAAGAAGATAAACAAAAAGTTGAGTTCTTATTTAACCGGGCTGTTTCGGAAGGTATTCCTTATGATGCGGAATTTCAGCTTGTCCGCAATGATGGAGTTACGATCTGGGTAAGAGTAAAAGGAATTCCGGAGTTTGAAAACGGAGTATGTACCAGGGTGTACGGAATCATTCAGGATATTGATGCTTTTAAAAATATATATCTGGAACTGGAGAAGAAAGAAGCAATGATGCAGTCTTTTGCTACTTATGTTCCCGTTGCAGTAGCGATGTTTGATAAAGAACTTAATTATGTTTCGGTAAGTACAAGCTGGAAGGAAGAATTCAATATGAATAATATGGAGCTGATGGGAGAGAATATTTATACCATTTCTCCTAACGTTCCTGAAGAAAGAAAGGCCATCTACAAAAATGCTTTAGAAGGCAAGGTCTATAAAAATGATGATTTTGCCATTGAAGTTCCACATAAAGAAGGCATCCAACATTATAACCTGGAAGTAGGACCATGGTATCTTTCTGATGGCGTAATAGGTGGAATAATTGTCTCTGTACAGAATATTACCGATATTGTAAAAACTAATGAAGAACTCAAAAATGCAAAGAAAATGGCGGATATTGCAAGCAAAGCAAAGTCAGAATTTCTTGCCAATATGAGTCATGAGATCCGTACACCTCTGAATGGAGTGATCGGATTTTCAGATCTTCTTTTGAAAACTCCTCTCAATGAAATACAGACTCAATATCTTAATTATATCAATGAATCGGGGGAAAATCTACTCAATATAATTAATGATATCCTGGATTTTTCGAAAATAGAATCTGGAAAAATGGAACTCCTTATCGAAAGATCGAATGTTTATGATTTAGTTAGCCAGGTAATCAATGTGATCCTTTATCAATCACAGAAAAAAAACATTGAGTTGCTACTCAATATTGAACAGGGATTGCCGAAAGTACTTTGGCTTGACGAATCCAGAATGAAACAGATTCTCATTAATCTGTTGGGTAATGCCGTTAAATTTACACATCGTGGCGAGATTGAGCTTAAAGTAGAAAAGCTGAATATCACAGGACAAAATATATCATTAAGATTTTCCGTAAGAGATACCGGGATAGGTATTCCGCTTGAAAAGCAGCAGCATATTTTTGATGCCTTTACCCAGGAAAACAGTTCCATCAGCAAGCATTACGGGGGAACAGGACTGGGACTAACGATATCCAATAATATTCTGGGCTATATGGGAAGCCATCTTTCCCTGAACAGTATACCGGAAAAAGGATCCGTATTTTTCTTTGACATTGAAGTTCCCTATGAGGAATCTGAAGGTATTGAAGAAGAAGAACTGAAAATAGAAAAAGTTCTTATTGTTGATGATAATGAGGCGAACAGGATCATTCTCCAGCACATGCTGGCCTATAAAAATATTGGGTCAAAATTAGCAGCCAACGGGATGGAAGCTTTGCAGATTTTATTGGATGGAGAACATTTTGATGTTATTTTGATGGATTATCATATGCCCATTATTTCAGGGTTGGAAACTATTGAGAAAATTAAGGAATTATTTGCTCAAAAAAATGAAACTTCACCCCTGGTTATCCTTCATACTTCTTCGGAAGAGCATGATGTACTCAACTCTTTCCGGCAAGAAGAAAATTCCTACTTCCTGTTAAAACCTATAAAATCAGAAGAACTCTACCGAACTTTAAAACGTGTAGTACACGATCATGTAAAAGAAATACCGGCAGCTGATGAGCAGGAAGCAGAAAATTTTTTATTTCCACCGCATCTTAAGGTTTTACTTGTTGATGATAACCCTGTGAATATGGTTCTTAACAACAAAATGATGAAATCTTTGATTCCCGATGTTGAGCTTACAGAATCGGTAAATGGACTGGAAGCAGTGGAACAATGTAAAAACAAACATTTTTCGGTGATATTGATGGATGTCCAAATGCCGGTAATGGACGGTATTGAAGCTACTAAACAAATTCGTCTTCTTCCAGGATATCAGGATGTTCCGATCATTGGTGTAACAGCAGGAACCATCATCGGTGAAAAGGAAAAATGCATCATGTCCGGAATGAATGATTTTCTTCCGAAACCCCTGAGACAGTCAGATCTTTTGGAAATGCTAGAAAAATACATTTCCGTTCAAACGATAGAAACAGGAAATACTGTAAAAACTGAGAAATATCTTGATCTGAATCTTCTCAATGATCAAACGGGAGACGATGATGATTTTAGAGCGATTTTCCTGGATCTGGTGGTCCAACAGCTATCTGAGGCGGAAAATAATATAAGAATTGCATCGGCTGAAGAAAACAAAGATGAGTTGAAGAAAGTTCTTCACAAACTAAAAGGTACAGCCGGAACTGCCGGATTGATAAAGCTGGCAGAAACTGCTTTATACTGGGAAAAGAAAGCGGATGAAACTATGGATTTCACCTCTTTACCGCAGGAAATTATCAATGAAATAACAATCGGATTAAATTTAATAAAGGGTTTAATAAAATAAAAACAAAAGACTATGTTGATTCTGATCGCTGAAGACGATGAACTGATTCTAAAAACGATAGAACACAAATTATTAAAAGAAGGGCATGAAGTAATCCTTACCCGTAATGGTAAAGAAGCCATCGAAACCTTAAAAGAGAAAGATGTAGACCTTGCCATCACCGATATCATGATGCCTTTTGCTTCAGGAATAGAAATACTTTCTGCCATACAAACCATGGGAAAGGAGATTCCTGTCATTATGCTATCCAGTATGGGGCAGGAAGAGGTGGTACTAAACGCTTTTGATCTGGGAGCTTCTGATTTTATTGTAAAGCCGTTCAGTCCCAATGAATTGATGTTGAGGATAAAAAGATTTACCCCTAAATAATAGAACGATGCTGCTAACCACTTCTGTACATTTTCTGTTTCTTATCTTCCTTGGGATGTTGTCTCTCGTATTGTTATTGATTACAGGGATTCTTGTTTACAGTTTTTTTCGGTACAAAGAATCTGTGAGAATCTTGGGGTGGATGAAGGTTATTAATCAAAAAATATCGGAAGTTATTGTTTATGAAGATGAAGAAGTTGCTCTTGATCAGAATTTTGTACTTCTTTCCAGGAGTCCTTCATTTAGAAATCTATTCCTGCAAAAACTGGTAGATTCCGAAAAGAAATTTTCAGGTGCTGCAAAAATTAAAATTAAAAACCTGTTTAAAGAATACAATCTCCGGCAGGAAGCCGCTAAAAAGCTTGATCAGAAAAAAACATATCTTATTGCCGGGGGGATACAGGAACTTACGGTCATGAACGCAAAGGAGGACCTTCCCAAAATTTCCTCTTTTTTATCCCATCCTTCCGCACAGGTCTACCAGGAAGCGCAATATGCCATGGTAAGCTTTAAAGGTTTTGAAGGATTGGATTTTTTGAGTACCGCTTCGGGGATAATTTCAGAATGGCAACAGCTCCGGCTGCTTCTCTCCATTACCAGCATACCTGAAAACTCAGGAGAAGCTATTGAAGGCTGGCTTAGAAGTTCAAGTAGCTCGGTTATCATTTTTACTTTAAAATTGGTAAGGAAATTTCAATTGCTTTCTTTTTATCCGATGGTGGCCGATCTTCTGGAGCATTCATCAGTTGAGGTCAGAATACAGGCCGTGCATACCCTTTTGTCATTAGAAGATCCCTCGACCATTCAGTTCCTTACAAAAGTGTATCCCGACCAGCCTTATGAAGTCCAGCTTGAAATTCTTCGTGTGATGAAAGTTTCTAAGGATCAGTCCTGTATAGGCTTACTCAAAAAAGAATTATCGGAAAATATCAATACAGGGATTAAGTTGTATGCAGCGGAAGCTCTTGCTGCATTGGGATATAAGGAATACTTATCAAAACTTTCGGAAGATGAAACGTCGTCCGAAGAATTAATTCAAATTATAAAACACGCAGTCCAGGAAAAAGTATGTTAGAATTCTCACACATTATCTATGAAGTTGTTATATGGTTATTCCTGCTCTATGGGACGGCAGTAGTTATTATTTACGGCTGGGTCGGAATATATGCGTTAGGAGCTGTAATACGTTATAAAAAAGAAAATACATTTACCGATTACAGCATTATTGCCGCTAATCCCAATTCGCCTACCTTCAGCCTTCTCGCTCCCGCTTATAATGAGGGAATGACCATTGTAGAAAATGTAAGGTCCCTGTTATCTCTCTATTATCACAACCTGGAAATTATCATCATTAACGATGGAAGTAAGGATGATTCCATGCAGAAACTGATCGAAGCTTATGAGCTTGAAAGAGTGTCTTTTTTTGTACAAGGTACAATTGAAACCAATAAAATAAAAGGCATCTATAAGAGTAAAAACCAGGCTTTTAAAAAGCTTATTGTCGTAGATAAAGAAAACGGGGGTAAAGCTGATGCCCTAAATGTAGGAATTAATGTTTCTTCAGGAAATTATCTGGTGTGTATTGATGTGGATTGTATCCTGGAACAGGATGCCATTTTAAAACTGGCAAAACCGTTTCTGGAACAAACCGATAAAAAAATTATCGCCTGCGGAGGTGTGATCCGTCTCGCTAATAATTGCGTTATTGAAGATGGAAAAGTAGTAAGTGTAAATATGCCAAAAACGCTCCTCGGTAAAACCCAGGCGTTGGAATATATCCGTGCTTTCGTTCTTGGAAGAATGGCATGGGCGCGGGCATCGGGATTAATCCTGATATCCGGGGCCTTTGGGGTTTTCGACAGAAAAATAGTTTTGGAATGCGGTGGATATGATAAAACTACGGTAGGAGAGGATATGGAGCTGGTAGTCCGTATGAGAAAGTATATGGAAGAAAAGAATGAGCCTTATGAAGTTCTTACAATTCCTGATCCGCTTTGCTGGACGGAAGTTCCTGAAAGCAAAGATATCCTTAAAAAACAACGTAACCGGTGGATGCGGGGAACCATCGAAACTTTGTGGAAACATCGGAAAATGATGTTTAACCCAAAATACGGAAAGCTGGGCATGGTAAGTCTTCCTTATTGGTTTTTCTTTGAATTTCTGGGGCCTTTGGTTGAATTTTCTGGATATATAATCTTTATTATTTTCCTTTTATTAGGAATTATCAATTGGCCGTTTTTCGTGATTTTGTTTGCCCTGGTCGTATCGATGGGATTTCTTTACTCTATTTATGGGATTTTGGTGGATCTTGTTAGCTATCAGGTTTATACCAAAAGGAAAGATTTTCTAACCTTGATCGGCACTGCGTTTTCAGAACCGTTTTATTTCCATCCCATCGTGGTGAAAGCCGGGGTAAAAGGATTTATAGATTATTTTAAAAAATCCCACGGTTGGGGTGAGATGACAAGACAGGGGTTTAATCAGAATACCAAAAATTTACCTTTAAAAGAAAGAATATCCGCGATTCTTAATAATGGGTTGAAAAAATTCGGAATGGTATCAGCCGTTTTTTTGCTTTTATTTTTGGTAGGCATCACAGCAGAATGGCTTTGGTACAGATATTCTTTCCCAAGGCTGAATCCTTCTTCAATTGCAGGAAATCTTTTTTTTGAAAATATTTTGTTT
Organism: Chryseobacterium sp. LAM-KRS1; assembly: GCF_013184525.1. GTDB lineage: Bacteria > Bacteroidota > Bacteroidia > Flavobacteriales > Weeksellaceae > Chryseobacterium > Chryseobacterium proteolyticum. The sequence goes on along the minus strand of NZ_JAAOIZ010000002.1, from coordinate 442,406 downwards.
GCGTTTAAACTGATATTTGGCTTTGGAATTATTTATTTAATTATCAATTCCGTAAAAGAGAATTGGGCCAACTTATCAGCACTTGTCCTATTCGGATTGGTGACCGTAGTACAGTATATTCTGTTCTTATATTTCTCTGAGACCCAAAATATGCTTGGGGCAGATCTTTTTTATTACAACAAAGATGAGATCAAACAGATTTTAAGAGCAAGCGGAATGCTTAATTTAAAAAATATTGCACTATTGATCGTTTTGATTGCGATATGTATCACTCCATTATGGATGGCCGTAAAATCCGCTTTGAAGTCGAAATATATCGGGATCGCTTTTTTAAGCCTTGGTCTGATTGCTTTTTTTGTTCCCAGTAATATGTTTCAGTCAAAGGAATTAAACCAGACAAATAATACCTTCGGCCAGACAGCTTCAAAGAGTAAATGGAACTATTTCTTTATCTCCAATGAAGAGAATTTTATCAGCGATCACCCGGAAATCGGAGAAATAATTAATGGGGAAGAAAGCTTTACAGCCGATGCTGAAATGCTCGACAAGTCATTTCCTTTCTTGAGAAAAGAGAATACTCCCGATTTTTTGGGATCTTATTTCAACAGATCCGATGAGGTTCCGAATCTTGTATTTATCGTGATGGAAGGTTTTGGACATGCATACACCTCTCCTAAAGGTTATGTCGGAAACTTTACGCCGTTTCTGGATTCTTTGTCTAATAAAAGTTTGTATTGGGAGAATTGCCTTAGCTCTGCAGGAAGAACATTCGGAGCTTTACCTTCGCTTACAGGATCACTTCCTTTCGGAAAAAACGGATTCCTGGAAATTGAAAAAACACCGGAAAATTTTAACCTTTTTAATATACTGAAAGCCAACGGATTTGAAACAGGATTTCACTACGGTGGAAATTTGTTGTTTGACGGATACCGAAACTTCCTCGAGTACAGTAAAGTAGATCATATTGTAGACATTGGATCGTATGGAGGGGCTTACAAAAGACTGCCGGCAAACAATGGAGACAGTTGGGGATATGAAGACCAGGCTGTTTTCAGAAAGATGCTGGAAACCCAGAAATTACAGCAAAGGCCTTATTTTAAAATGCTTCTTACCCTTTCCACCCATAATCCGTTTCTGATTAATAACAAAGAATATTATGAAAAACTTTATAACGAAAGGTTGCAATCCAATCTTTTAAATCCGGAGCAGAAAAAATGGGCGGCGGGCTTTAAAAACCAATTGGTTGCTGTGCTTAATGCAGATTATGCTTTGAAAAACTTCTTTGAAAACTACAGTAAACGTCCGGATTTTCAACGTACAATTTTTGTTATTACGGGAGATCATAGTATGCCGGAGATCACACTGGAGTCTAAAATTGACAGGTTTCATGTGCCGTTACTGATTTATTCACCATTACTGAAGGAAACAAAACGTTTTCACAAAACGGCAAGTCACTTTGATGTTGCTCCTTCTATTGTAGCCTATTACAGAAATAATTATAAACTCCGAACGCCATCTACTGTTACATGGGTAGGACGGGGCTTTTCTCCTGATCTTCAACCAGGCAAAGCAGGAATCCCTATGATGCAGAGTAAAAATATGATGGCTGATTTTGTTTCAGATCAATATTATCTTCACGACGGGGAGTTGTTTACCCTTGAAAACTCAGAGGAAGAACCTTCTAATGATGCTTCTGCCCTGAATATGATCAATGGGCGTTTTAACCAGTTTAAAAGGATGAATTCAAGTTTTTATACCACGAAGAAACTAATGCCTGATTCTGTAGTTATTAATTTTATGAAAAAAAATAAATAAAACAGTCTAAAATTTTCTTGTGTAGCCTAAAGTAATATCAAACTGGTTTCCTTTTGTATTCGGAAGGTATTCCTGGTTGTAATACATGGTTCCCACAGAGAATATATTGGATTGTACAGTAAAATTATATTCAGCACCTACTTTGAAAGTTTTAAGCTTAAAAGTTTCATTTTCAAGAAGGTTATTGCGGTTTTCTTCAGGGCTTATTCCCGTGCCGATCTGAAAGCCAATATAATCCTGAGCACTTTTCGTATAATAGCGTACTGTTCCGGTATAGGAATGCGAGATATTTTTGTTATCCGGCGTAATGTAGGTTCTTATATTAAACCAGAAATTCTTGTAATATTTTCCGATAGATGCTGTGTACATCCAGATGCTGTTGCTGAAATAAAGCTGCCTGTATCCGATTTCTCCTTCGAAACTCTTAGGAAGATTAGCATAAAGGGATACCCCTGTACGGTATTTCGGGAAAAGCCCGACATCATTGGAATAGGCACCTCCCACATACAAGTAAAATGTTTTTGATAACCGTGGATAAGCTTCCATCTCAATCTGGGTACCGTCTTGAGCAAATTTGTTGGCATAATTCCCTCTGATAATCATGGCTCCAATAGGGGTAGCCCTTTTATAGCTGATCCCTACAACATGCCAGTCGTCATCAAACTGCTTATCAAAATGGGAATAGTTATAAAGAATGCTTATAGCGTTTTTAGAAGTAAACTCTTTCACTTTTACGGCAAGGCTGTTGGCTTCCGTGTTTTTCGGATCGATGGCTAAAATGGATTTAATGGCTTTTTCGGATTCAATATAATCTTTGTCTGCATAATTTACTTTTGCTTTTAAAAGTAAAAGCGCTTCAGATTGCGGATGAAAAGATAACCCTTTGTCGAGGATCTCTTTGGCCTTACTATACTGGTCATTCCAATATTCTAAGGAAGCATAGGCAATAAAGTAATCTTCATCCTGTATATTTTTTTTTCCAAGTGCTTCAAAAACTGTTCTTGCAGACTCCGGATCCTTATTCCATGTATAAACTCTTCCTAAAAAAATTGAAATATCGGTATAATCGGGGGCTTTTTCCAGGGCTTGTTTAGCCAATACAATAGAGTTGGTATAATCCTTATTCTCGAATGCAGCAGTTCTTGCTTTTGCAAATAATTCGTCGGCTGACAGATTTTGCTGCGCATGTATTTGTAACGGAAATAATATCAGAAGAACTAAATAGCCAAAATATATTCTCATTGAGGTGAAATTCTTAATCAATATAAAGACGAATTGTATCTTTAACAAATATATTAAACTTTTTTAAGTAATTCATTGTAATTATTTCCATTAAATAAGGAGCGTAAAGTTGATAGGAGCCCCTGTCTCTCCATCTTATTACTTATGAGATCAAAGCATTCATAAGATTCTTGTAAAGAAAGATAATACAGAGAAAGTTACAATACATATTCAATAATTTAAAATTCAAAATAATTAGATTGTTTTCAAATACAGTTCCTTCAGTTCTTCAGCTGAAAACGCTTTGGATGGAATATTTTGTACCAGTTCTCCCTGCTTCATAATTCCGATATTCGTAGCAACACTTACCGCGTTGAAAATATCATGGGTGGCCATTAAAACAGTTCGTCCTTCTAAGCCTAGCATTCTTACAATTTCTGTAAATTCAGCGGTGGCAATCGGGTCGAGTCCGCTGGTCGGCTCATCAAGGAGCAGAACTTTGGCATCTTTAGCGAGAGCGATAGCAATTCCAACTTTCTGCCGCATTCCTTTTGAATAACCTCCCAAAGGTTTATTATGAGCAGTTTCCTGTAAACCGGTTTGTTGTAAAAGACCAGAAAGTTCTTCTTTATTATAATTAAATCCCGCAATTTTTGAAAAGAAATCAAGATTTTCAATTCCGGTAAGATTCGGATAAAGTAATACAGTTTCAGGAATGTATGCCAGGTGTTTTTTAATTTTTTCGGGATGATCTTTTACTGAAATATTGTTAATGAACGCATCACCGGAAGTAGCTTTAATCAGGCCTAAAAGAATATTGATAGTTGTACTTTTTCCGGCTCCGTTCTGTCCGAGAAGGGCAAAGATTTCCCCTTCCTGAATTTCAAGATCAAGAGATTTTAAAGCGGTAAAATCGTTGTATTTTTTATGAAGTTTGATGGTTTTTAACATAGCTTTCTGAATTTGTTTTGTGAAAGGATTAGCAATAAAAAAATTAAAATGAAATAGGGAAGAAGTAAGCTGAAAAGATTAATTTTCTCAGAATCCGTAAAGATTTTTACAGTCTGTTTTTTCCAGTCGATCATTTTTCCGTTTATATTTTCAAAAATATAAGGATAGAAATACAGCCTTTGTTTCTCGTGGAAATTTTTCAGGCTTTCTGCATAATTTAGCTGATTTTCCATTCCTGTTCCGGCAACATTACTCTGAATCCATTGTGTTTGAATATTCGGTAAAATATACCCTAAGTAAATGGCTGCATTGTTTCTGCTCTGCATTTTTTCATGATATTTCTTTGAAGAAGCCGCTGATTCCACATCCGCCATGTGCTGCATTGCGTAATACCAGGCATAAGAAAAGTCGCTGTTTTCCGCAATCTCGTATTGGCTGAACTGAGGATAGATTTTATAGAATTTCTGCATTGTAGGAACTTTCGGTTCATCCCACTTGTTGTGATAACCTTCCCGTTGTTCGATTTGTGCCTGCAATCCTTCTTTTACAGGAATCAATTTCTGTATCATCATATTTGCAGTCATCGGAATTACAAAATTCATGCTCAGCCAGAAAATCACCAGGGTTAAAGCATTCCACGAAGAGGACTTCTGATAACCAATAATCCATCTACATAAGGCAAACCAGAAAGCCAAATATAGAAAACTGGACAAAGCAAAAATAGTGAAGGCCAGGTCTACCGGAATTTTAATGTAAAAAAGGGCAGCAATTAACAATAAAACATAAACCGAGCTTACGGCCAGGAAGCGGATCAGCAACTTAGCATCAATCAGCTTTCTTACATTTTGACTTTGAACCGAAAGTAATTTCCAGGTTCCTTTTTCTTGATCTTCGGAAATGATATTGTAGCACAAAGCAATAATCACGAGTGGAAAAAGAAATATCATCACAAAAGAGAAATCGAAATTTCCAACCGCCGCATTTGCAGGGTTGAAAAAATCGGAATTGTTTCTCTGTTCTTCCAGGTTTCGTATCGTAACGCCCTGAATGGAAGGATTCAAATCTCTCATACCGATATTTAAAGCAGCCAGTCTGGGTATTTCATTCACGAGATTAAATTTCACATAATAGAGTAAAAGACCGATATTATCACTGTGTAATTCCACATTTTTAGCGATGCTGTTTTTTTGATAGGTTGCACTTTTAGTCATAATTTCTTCATTCCTGTCCAGAAATTTTTTACCGGTGTACAAAGAGCATAAACCGGCAAAAAGAAGAATCAACAAAGAAATAATATAGGCTTTGTTGCGGTAAAACTGTTTAAATAAATAATGATTCATTAGATTAATTTTAAATTTTTTGCACTTAATTCAATCATCAGAACACAGGCAAGGAGCCAGAAAAGAATAGCAAACAGAGGAAGAATCTGGTTGCCCAGGCTTTCTTTAACTGACGTAAACTCATACTGAAAATCAGGAAATTCCTGCCAGTTTTTTTTGCTTACCATTGCCTGTTTTTCACCTTTTTTGGGTGGAGTGTTGCGGATGTGTTCAATCTGTAAATCATTCATTCGCTGGGCGAGTGTATAGCGGTATTTCTCTGCCTGATTCTGAAATTGCCGGTACGCAAAATAATCTGTTCCCGAAGCGGTCATTGAAAGATTTTTAATCGCCATCACAGGATTGATGAAACCGAAAATTTCATTCAGTTTTTGCTGTTGATCGTATTGATCCTGAAGTCTTTTCAAATGATCAACATACAGTTTTGCACTGATTCTTTCTCCTTCTTTCATCACAATTCCACCGTAATTAACCGGAAGTTCATCCGTTGTTTTCACATTGTATTTTGCCAGAAGCGAATCTTTAATGTGTTTAAAATGCGGATCATTGGGGTTGTGGCTGTCGCCTACTTTCATAACATCTTCTTCTACCTGGGTTTCAAAGGCAATTCTTGATGGAGTAGGATAGAGATTCTGCGCTGCAAACTGAATTCCTTTTGGTAAAAAAATCGACAGGATTATCCATGAGCCAATTAAACTGATTAAGGCGGATGACGAAGCTTTGCTTTTTGCAGAAATTAAAACGGTCAATGTACTGAAGAAAAAATAATAGATCATATACGCCGGAAAAAGGATCAGTATTCTTGATAAAATATCAGTAAAATGGCTTGATTCAACCATAAGTCCGGCCACTACAACGATGGCAATCACAGGAATCAGAAACAATAAAGAAAACTGCCAGAGACTAAGGATTTTTCCCCATACAATAGCTCGTGATGAGGCTCCCTGAACGGTAAGGATTTTCAGTGTGGCCTCTTCTCTTTCACGGACAATCAGGCTGAAACCGAGAAATAAAATAATCAAAGGAACTATTGCCTGCAGAATGAATGCTGCACTGAACGCTCCGAAACGTACGAGAGTCCCTGAACTTCCGGCTTCCGAAAGGTTAGCGGTATTTTGTTTATGGGCTTCAAGGAAAATAACATTTCCAAGGTAATCGTCCAATCCGTTATCAAAAATACTTAACGGATGCCCGATTCTGAAAACGAGATAACCATAGTGGGCCATCCTGTGCGGATGCTTGTCAGGCCTGTGCTCCCAGTTTTCACGGGTTTCTTTACGGTATTCCTTTATCTTTGAATAAGTTTCACCGTATTTTGTAAAACCTATTCCAATGCTTATAAAGCAGAACAGGAGAACAGTAATGGCAATGAGCAGGTTTTGTTTACTTTTAAATAAATCCTGCCGGGTTTTTCTTACAATGAGTTTCAGGTTTGAAAAAGCCATGGTTTAAAATTTATAAGTTGCTGTAAATAGATAATTTCTTGGGGCACCGGGGAACAGTCTCAGGTAATTTTGAGCGCCTATCCAATACCTTGTATTGGTAATATTGTTCACATTCAAAGCCAGCTGAAGCTTAGTTTGCGGTACGGAATAATAAATTGCCACATCCACGGTAGCATAAGCAGGAAGCTCGAAACTTCTGGTGAACCAGGGAATTTTTTTACTTTGATAGAGTATTCCCGCACCCATTCCGAAGTCTTTTAAAAGCTGAATGTTGGTAAAATTATACCTCGTCCAGATATTGACGGAATTTTTTGAGGTATTTTCTTTAGCTAAACCAATTAAAGCAGGATTGGAATCATCCAGAACCCTTGCGTCAATATAGCTGTAACCAGCGTAAATGTGCCATTGCGGAAGAATATGACCCGTAAACTCAGCCTCAAAACCACGGCTTCTGTCTGCGCCACGCTGGATCAGTTGATCAGGCTCTGCAGGATTATTGGCGTTCATCAGGATATTTTTCTGATTGATTTCATAGATGGAAAAAGTGGCATTAATTTTTCCAAAAAGCTTGGTTTTGACCCCGAATTCTTTCAGATCGGAAAGCAGGGGTTTGTACAATGAGGCGGAAATTGCACCTGTAAAATTTACTGTTTGCGGCATCAGGGTAACCGTATTGGATTGTGGCTGATACCCTGTAAGATATGTTGCGTATATGTTTGTATTTTCTGTGATGCTGTATGTCAGGCCGACCCGGTAAAGCATCTTCTGATTTCTGAAAGAACTTTCTTCCGCTTTCTTATATTGGGTAATGTCCTGAAACCATTCCTGTCTGAGTCCCGCCAGAAGTTTAAACTTTTTCCACGTCAGTAAATGTTGTACATATGCTGCATGAGTAGTTGTTAAAGCCGTTGGTAACGGGTTGATGATATTCAAAACAGTATAGTTATTCCCCTGATGGTTTGCCGCTCCGGGCGTCAGGTCGAATGGGCTCACATTGGGGGTGGGAAATATAATGCCATTATAAACCGATGTCTGATATAAAGCAGCATTGGCTGGATTATAAGATGAGCTTACTGTTCCATCCTTCATCATGAAACCTCTTGCGGCATCTTGTTTTCCGCCGCTTTTTTTCTCCCAGATATGGCTGTCATATCCTACTAACGTCTGATGTTCAAGGGGTCCTGTTCTGTAAGTAAAATTAAAATAGGCATTAATATTATCCACCGACCAATGTTGAATTCTTTCCATATACTGCATCATCACCAGGCTGGAAATCTGGTTATTGCTGATATCCGGCACAAAAGAATTTGTGGTCCTCGTTTCATGGATGTCTTCGTTCCAGAACTGTTTCATATAAGAAGCATTAAAACTGATGTTTTTATTGAAATGATGGGCTAGGCTTCCCATCAGAGTAAGATCTTTTGTTTTAAAATAGTCACCCGGAGCCCCCAGATTTAAACTGACAGGAGTGCTGTTGAGATCGGTTTTTCCGGCAACTGCTCCAAAGATAGGCTGTCCTCTGTCGAGGTTTCCGTTCATTTCGTTGTAAATCATTTCTACATTCACCGAAGTTCTATCATTAGGGATAAAGGAGATCGAGGGAGCTATTAAAATTCCGTTATTTTTTACATGATCCCGAAATGATTTGGCATGCTGATGGGCACCGTTGAAACGATATAAAAGCGTTTTACTGGTATTCAAAGGTCCGGTTACATCTGCGGAAAGGCGATAGGTATCAAAGCTTCCTCCCGATAAACTTACTTCGTAACGGGAATTTGCCAAAGGTTTTTTAGTTACCATGTTGATCGTTCCTCCTGGGTCTACGCTGGACATGGTAATACTTGCCGGACCTTTAAAAACCTCCACACGCTCGATGTGTGGGGTCATCGGCTGAAGAAAATAATATTGCCTGGTGCGCATTCCATTAATGATCTGGCCTTCTTCATTCTGGCTGATTCCCCGGATGCTGTACTGATTATAAAAACTCACATTGGAAACGCCTGCAACATTTTTCAATACATCTCCCAGCCTGAACGCCTGCCTGTCGTTAATAAGTTCTTTGGTAACCGTATTGAGCGTGAGCGGAAGATCTTTGTTTTTCATCGCAATCTTAGTGGCCGCAAATGAATAATCGGAAATATAATCTTTGGATTTTCGCCCTATAATTTCTACCGTCTGAATAGTGACGGGAATTGAATCTTTTTTAATTTTCTGAGCATGGATCACACCTGAGAATATGATACAACCTAAGCCTGCTAAATGAAAAGTTTTAGTGGGAATAAAATGTATGATTCCAGGATTATAAGCATTAAATGACATAAATAGAGAGTAAAATAGGTATAATTAAATACCTGGTGAGTAAAGAATATCTTATTCTACTTTTAAAATAAAATATCCCAAAAAGACAGTTACTGCAGATAACAAATCTGTAGCTAAAAGAGTTTAGTTTGAAAAACTAGAAATCAGGAGAGAACGGGAGGAGCCCTGGAAGAGAAAAAATCAAGGAGACAACGGTATGATACGGCCTTTGGCTGAGGTATTTCGTTATCATTTGAATCGTTTATGGCAAAATTTAGATTCTGAATTTCCGGAAGAAGACTTGTATTCATCTGCAAATGGAGTGCACATTGGCAATCGTCCTGGGAAACTGTTGGGGCTTTTTCCTTTTTAGAATCTTTTTTGTTGTCAATTTTGGTTGTTACATGTTTCGCATGTTCAAGACATATGCTTATTCCACTGACGTTCGAAAGAAAGATCAGTAACAGAGAAAAGGTAAAAAAGATTTTCAATGTTTTTTGCATAAGAAGCGGTAAAAGTAAGGATAAAATTTTATAAAATGAAACTTTGTTGCAATATTGAATGTCGGCAGCCTGGAAATAACAAGCAAAACATAAACTCTATATTTGAGTAGTTGCTTGTTGGATATGGGAAAAGAACTTCTTATAGCAGTATTAAATGCTATAGGGGATAATAGTTCTGAAGAAGGTAAGGCACAAAACCGTAGAGTAGAGCTTGCGAAAAAATAATATAAATGCTGCAATATCGGAGAATTGTAGCTATTTGGCTTAAAAAAATCCCAACGAAAGCTGGGATTTTTTTATTGAAGTTTTATTAAAGAATAATTCTTATCATCTGGTATTATTCGCTTTTAGGAATACCAGGTTTAATAAAAAAGACACATGCGCCGGCAGTCAGAAATAATATTCCGGATACCATAATGGCTGAAGAAGGATTACTATTCAGAAAGAAATTAAAAATAGTCCCGAAAGACAGGGTCTGAATCAGCATGGGAATAACGATCATCATATTGATAACGCCCATGTAGATTCCCCTTTTCCGGTGAGGGATAGAAGGGGAAACGATGGAGTAGGGCAAGCCCATCATGGAAGCCCATCCAATTCCAAGAGCCACCATTGGGATAAGAATAGCATATTCATTCCTGATAAAAGGTAACGTCATTATTCCCAATCCTGTAAGGAATAGACAGAAAATATAAGTGTTTTTTGAACTGAACTTTTTAGCAAAAGGTACCAGGAGTAATGCGGAAATCATGGTCACAATATTATAAGAGCCATTCATAAGTCCCGTTTGTCCTACTGCTACTTCTACCTGGTGCAATATGTTTTTTGCCCAAGTCAGGTCGGATGCTGCAATGGGTATTCCGCTTTTAGTGCTTTCCAGAAGATGATGGGCTTTCATTTCATCAGCTTCGGAAACTCCGTACAGTGACCATTTCAGCATGGGCGTGATAAACTGCCAGTATACAAAAAGGGCATACCACTGGAAAAGGTACACCAGGGCCAGTTGCCAGAGAACTTTCGGCATTTCTCTGATGGCAATGATTATTTCTATAAAAGGAGTAAAAAACGTGCTGCTTTCTTTGGCTTTTTTTATGTCCTTAAGCTCATCTTCGGTGGGCGGAATCTCCGGTGTCTTATACACAGACCAGGCTACCGATGCAATGGAGCAGAAGGAACCTAAGAAAAAAGAATAGTAAACCCAGACCGGAATACCGCCGTTCGTGGAATTTCCTGCGAGATATTTCTGAAAAACAAACAGTGAAAGATTTGCCAGGGTAATACCCGCCCCTACAAACAGGCTCTGCATCTGAAAGCCGAATGTCTGCTGGTCTTCAGGGAGTTTATCACCAATAAAAGCTCGGTAAGGCTCCATAGCTGTATTATTCGCCGCATCCAGGATCCATAACAAACCTGCTGCCATCCAGATGGTAGAACTGAAAGGGAATAAAAATAGAGCAATGCTGCAAAATAGAGCACCGAGCAAAAAGAATGGCTTTCTTCGTCCCCACCTAGGACTCCAGGTCTTATCGCTGATGGCTCCTATCAGAGGCTGTATCAATAATCCTGTGATAGGCCCGGCCAGATTCAGGATAGGAAGCTGCTCAGCATGGGCACCCAAAAAAGAATAAATAGGATTTACGGCCGTCTGCTGAAGTCCGAAACTGTACTGAATACCAAAAAATCCGACATTCATGTTCCAGATCTGCCAGAAGCTCAGATGGGGAATGATTCTTTTTGCTTTCATAAACCGGTATTTAAAAGTTCATAGTTTTTCCCCAGAATAAGATCTGCTTTATTTTTAAAATTTCTGATAATCTGATGTTCTATTTCCAATACTTTTTCTATAAAATCACTTTGTTCATCCCGGTTACGGTTCATCCGGTTTCTGTAAGTATCCTTATAATCCCTGTCTATGAAAATTTTAAAATCAAAAGCTTCAATTTCAAGGACGTAAGTGCCTTCTGCAATAATAATACTATATTCTGATGTATCCATTATTTCATTGCTTATCGTGTTCTCACCGTAGTTCACCAAAGGTTTTTCTATTTCCGGATCTCCATTTTTTAAGTCCCTTATATTTTGAGAAAGTGTATTGAGATCAACTTCATGTATGCCTACGTTGTCCAGAGATTTCAGACGGTTTTCGTGATTTGTTTTCGGGGGGAGTTTAAAGTAATCATCCATTTGTAGAACAATACCCTTCAGGTTTTCCTGTTCCAGGATCTTCTGAACGGCAAAAGCTGTTACGGACTTTCCGCTTCCGCTTTCTCCTGCAATTCCTATCGCTATTTTCTGGTCTTTATGTAAGGGGAAACGTTTTTTCAGTATTTCTGTGATCTCTCTGGCGGTGGCCAGATGTTTTTCTTTCAGTTCTATAATATCTCCAATCATTTTTTTAATTTTTTGAACCTATCTTGGTTATTTGAAACAATGCTTTACAGCGACATGAAAAGATATCCGGATGCAGAAAAACAGAGCTGCCCGGTTCCCAGTGGCAAGAGCTTGTCTGTTGAATAATATTCTCTGAAATGCTCACCCTTTTCATGCATTAATGTTTCGTATTCCGTCATAATTTTTTCAGGAATTTCCCTGATTCCCTTTTTCTTAAGACCCAGGCACAGCCATCCTAAAAATATAGGCCAAGATCCTCCGTTGTGAAAATGGTAGGGTTGGTTTTTAAAGCTGTAACTGTAGTTGTTTTCCAGTAAACGCCAATCGTCATCTCTCGGAAAAATAACCGGGTAAAAGACAGGAAGCATCCAGTGCTTAAACTCATCACGGATACCCTTTAGAAATTCTGAAAAAGCCTGCATATCCATTTCAAAATCTAAAAGTAGAGCCAGTGCATTCCCGGCCAGATCAAACCTTTCATCATATCCGTTTGCATTCAGGGAGGCCCAGAAGTAGGGGTTTGCTGAAGCTTTTGCATAGGCTGTTTCATGATACCTGGTTACATTGGAATCATTTTTATAAAAATTCTGCTGGATGAGATCTTTTGTGTTTTCCGATACTGTTTTTAATTCGGGATCATTATAAACTTCTGAGGTGTTTTTCAATGCCCAGTATCTCAGGACATTATCATACAGCGTATATCCTGATGTCACATATTCATCTGCCCAGTTTCCTCCAAGGGGGCTGTAGACCAAACCTCTTTGATTGTATTCCCAGGTCTTAAGGCATGAAAGCGCCTGATATATCTTCTCTTTCAGACTGCTTTTAAGCGCATCATCTGATGTTGTTTTAAGGTATTCACAGGTCGTAACAATCCACCATGCCGTAGCATCCGTTCTTCCTACATGTGTTCCGTAACTCGCTTTGCCATTCACCACATTGGAAGGGATCTGCCCGTTTTCTGCCTGATGTTCGGCTAAGGTGAGAATAGATCTTTTAAGCCCGGAAATGATCTGCTCATCATGGATTAAAATTCCGGCATATCCTGTCATCATAGAATCCCTTGACCATACTCTTGCATAATTATCTTTTTGCTGTGCTGAGGCCAGAATACCCTCTTTTGTAATGGCTTTTCTGATGATCTCAATGGCTTCCTGTTTAAACATATTTTTTATTTTTTTTAAATACAGAGCGGATTAAAAAAAATCGTTCCGTCTATAACCAACTATTAAAAATCAAATTTCACACTTGCGCTGTAGCTGCTTCCCGGAAGTGTTCTGGCTCTTACAATTCCATTTCCGCCTGCGATGGATCCTTCTTCGGCCTCCGTAACTGCAATGGCGTTAAAGATATTATTGGCATTCACATTTACTGAAAGGTTTTTCATGATCTGATAAGAAATGTAAGGATTTACAATGGCATATCCCGGCATAACCAGCTTATTGGAATCCTGGGTGTATGCTTTTGTGGTTCCGATCAGATAAAACCCGACATTCACTTTACCCATATTGAAATTCGGGTTTACGGAATACATCAGCTTAGGGGTTCTTCTCGGCGTGTTCCCAATAATAGAAGGGTCAAGTGCATTTTTGATCTCAGCGTGGGTATAAGTAAGCCCTGCTTTTACTTCAAAACTTTTTGTAATTCTGTAATATCCATCCAGCTCTACTCCCAGAGACTGGTATTTATTTTCTGTTTTCCTCTGGGTGGTTGCTTCGTAATTCGCTTCTTTTGTTCCGGCGTAGAAAAGTGTGGTATTCAGGAAATATCCCGCTCCTCTGAGTTTGTATCCCGCTTCTATCTGGTTAACTTTATTTACTTTTACAGCATCCAGTGCAGGATCGTCATTATTGGTATAATTATATCCTGAAAACAGGATTCTGTCTGCAGAAGCGCTTCCACCCTGGCTTACCCTGGCAAATACAGCATTTTTATTGTTGAGCGCATAATTGGCCCCCACCGAATATCCGAAAATCCCGTATCTGTAGTTGACCGGAACATTAATGTTATCATTGGATCCCACCATTTGCTCAGGAATATCAATGACGCCGTTTCCATTCATATCAAGGCTTGTATAGGTAACGGTGGCTCCTGAAAAAGTTCCCGTTACTTTTCCGATATCGTATCTTGCTCCGGCATCTATCGTCAGCTGATCTGTTGCATTGATTTCAATCTGGGCATGGGGTGCGGTGATATCATATTTGGTATTGTAATCCCTCTTCAGGTTTCCCCAGTCTTTCATTCCGTAATTCAGTAAACCATGGTCTGTGATCAATGCTCCGGACGTATCTTTTACATCGACCAACCGGGCATTGCTGTCATTGACTTCCTGAATGTAATTGTTCCACATCCAGGACATATTGATGTTTTGTGTGGATTTATACAAACCTGCATTCAATTTTAATCTGTTCCATTTCTTATTGATATTCAAGTCATTCACGAAGTTATTGAAGTTGTTCAGCTTTACATTAAAAAGGGCCAGCTTCATATAATTGGCATTCATATCTACCGGAGTATTCGTCCCTGCATACACAGCACTTCCGAAATTGGTGAAATTAGCAGCAGTAAAGAAATCACTGCCTTTGCTTACACTGGCTGGAAAAGGGGCAATAAACTGTCCGCTGTTGGCTGCATAACGAATTTTTTCTTCCAGCTTCCAGCCTTCTCCAAGGTCATAATTAAAGTCTGCCCCGATCACCTTTGAAAGGGAATGCATTCCATCCGAAACATCACTGTTAAAAATATTTCCGTCATTTCCTAAGGTTCTGTCGTGCTGAAGATTGATGGTTTGTAAAGCACCTGTGAGAATATTGTAATTCGGCAGAGAAGACCATTTAGGATCTCCGTCGGTTCCTGTAACGCCTACAGGCATCGGCATATAAGCGGCTGTTCTGTCACCCAGGAGCTTTGCATATATTCTGAAGCTTCCTTTATCAAACTTTTTCAGTAAAGAAAGTCTGAACTGTCCGCCGTTATTGGAATTAAATCCGGTTTTTCTCGGTCCGTCCGATATCCTGTAAAATCCTCCTACTGCGATATAGGTATTTTCCGCTATGGATGTTCCGTAATCGAAATCTGTTCTGTAGTTTTTATAATTAAGACCAATCTGCTGCGTAATGCTTCCACCTTCTTTTTCTCCTGTTTTTGTAATAAAATTGATGATCCCTGCCGGAGAATTGCTGGCAAAAACAGAAGCAGATCCTCCTCGTAAAGCTTCCACCCTGTAAACAAAAGAATCAAATCGGGTAAACTGGTCCTGCGTTCCGAAGGCAATGTCTCCAAACTGCATCACCGGTAAACCGTCTTCCTGGATCAGAAGGTATCTTGAACCTCCCGCCGAAACCGGAACTCCTCTTACCGTAATATTGGAATTTCCTTCTCCACCGGATGATTCCGAACGGATCCCCGGAATAGTACGGAAAATTTCCGCAGTTGTTCTTGGGGCTGCATTTTCTATATCTTTCATTTTTAATGTGGATATAGAAGTACTGGTTTTAATGGAAGCTTTAGGATTGGAATTTCCTGTGATCACCACTTCATCAATGGCCTTACTTTTTACAATCGTATCATTTTCTGTACTTTGGGAAAACATGAATGCAGCTGTATTCATCGTACCCAAAATAAGCAGTTTGGTAAAAATTTTTGATTCCATATCGTTTCGGAGTTTTTTTGTTATGATCCAAAAGTATTTTTTTTACCCTATGTAAAATGAGCTTTATCCCGTATGTTAAATGATGATTAAATTCAAACGTTTGCGCAATCGTTTGCGGTGGATAACTTATTTGAATTTTAACTTTTTAATAACATTTTTATGGTTAAAATTAACATTTTTTTAACTTAGATTTGCTCCGAAAACAGTCCTGAATTAACCCAAAAATGGCCTCAATTAACTTATAATGAAAAGAGTCACAATAAAAGACATTGCCGAAATGCTGAACATCAGTGTATCTACAGTATCCCGGGCGCTGAAGGATCATCCTGATATCAGCAATGCCGTAAAGCTTAAAGTAAAAGAGGCCGCAGAGACTTTTAATTATATCCCGAATGATTTCGCCATCAACTTCCGGAAGAAATCATCGAAAGTGATCGGGCTTATCATTCCTGAAATGTCAATGTTCTTTATTCCTTCTATTATTAAGGGAATATCTTCTGTGCTGCACAGAGAGGGGTACCATTTCTTTTTGCTCTCCTCGGAAGAGTCTTTGATGAGGGAAAAGGAAAATATTATAACCTGCATCAACTCCCGGGTAGATGGAATCCTGATTTCTCTTACGCGATATACGAAAGATCTTTCCCATCTGCAGAGAGCCAGAGACATCGAGCTTCCTGTTGTTATTTTTGATAAAACGATCTCGCAAAATCATTTTGATGAAATTATTTTCGATAATGGGCGGAACGCCGGTATGGCTGCCGAAAAGCTGATAGAAAGTAACTGTAAAAGCATATTGGCCGTTTTTGGGGATGAAAACCTGGAAATAACCCAAACCAGAAGAGATTTCTTTCTTGAAAAACTCAAAAACCATCCGGACATACAGTGCAAAGTAATCTACTGTAAATCTGCCGATGAGGTAAAAGACAAGCTCGGTACCATTCTGGAGTATGAACATTTCGACGGCTATTTTGCCATGAGTGACGAAACGCTTGCAGGACTACACAGCTCATTAGTTAAAAATAAATTACAGGCCTCTGCAGTAAAGGTAATTGCTATTACAGAAGGTATTCTTCCCAAGTACCTGGATGATTCTTATGAATGTATTATTAATGATGGGTATAGCATGGGAACAATGGCAGCATCAAAAATTTTGGAGATAATAAAGGGGGGTTGAATTGGGAGTGTAAGTATTTTTAATAGTTATAATTGTAATTCATTGACTTTAAACTTTCTCCGAAGTCAGGAGACTTCGGAGAAGCAGATCATTCTCTTTTATAGATTTTATTTCTAAACCAATTCTTTATTTTTTTTAAAAACTCCAGATGAATATTTTCTAGCCTGTATATATGTTCATCTAATTCCTTTAATAGTTCAAATTGTTTTTCAATATATTCATTGAAATCAATGATCTTGTCATCATAAAGCTTTTCATTTTCTTGCAGAGCTTTTTCAATTTCTTTAGATGTCATAAATTGATATTGTGATTTTTGACTTATTGTTACTTGGCTTCAGCATTTCTCTGATAGCGATCATAAAATAATTACTAAAATTATGATTCTCCATGATCAAAAAATCCCAGCAGTGCTGAGACTTTAAAAGACATTTGCAATAATTCTAAGATTATTTTGAATCTCCAGGTTTGTGTTTGTGAGGTTTTAATTCCGGATGTTTTGGTCTTACTTCTGGAGTAACTCTTCTTCTTCTGTCCGGAGTTCCGTCAGGTTTGCTAGGCTTTGGACCAGGCTTAATTGCTTTAATTGTTTCCATTTTTTTATTTATTTAACACCTTAAATTTAAAGTAAGTTAAATCTTTAGCATTACGGAAAACCGTATTATTTAAAACTTGGTGCTTTGCTTGTTCAAAAGTCAGGTAAATTGGATCACAATATGGTTGAAATGGGTTATTAACAGTATTATTATTCATTTCAATTCACTACATTAGTTTTATCAAATTTTTTATAAAACTAATAATAATGCAAAGTAAATTTCTGAATGATATATCCTTAATTAGAGAGGCGATAAATAATGATCGATTAGTAGTATTTGCTGGAGCAGGAGTTTCTAAAGATTCTGGACTTCCTTTATGGGGAGAACTTATTGATGAAGTAAAAAAATACCTTAATGAAAGCACTAATGAAACTGATGCATTAAAAATTGCACAGATGTTATACAATGAAAAAGGAGAAAAGGAATATAATGAAATTTTAAAAAAGCTTATTTATAAGAGTTTTCAAAGACATAATGAATTACATGAGATAATATTTGATTTAAAGCCTCAACATATAATAACTACAAACTACGATAATTGCTTTGAAGAAATAATTAATTTGAAGGGATTGCCTTATTCAATAGTTTCGAAAGATATTGATTTACCCTATGCTCAGTTTAAAAATTTATTAATTAAATATCATGGGGATTTTGAGAATCACAATATAGTTTTCAAAGAAAATGATTACTTAAATTTTAGTAAGGATCATACGTTAAAAGAAATATTTGTTAAGTCCTTATTTAGTAACAAAATTGTTTTATTTATTGGGTATAGAGTTGCAGATGTAAACCTCAAAATATTAATAAAAGATATACAATATATTTTACAGAAACATCATCAACGTGCTTATTTGTTAAATCATAACGAGGAGGTTTCCGAATCAGAAATTAAATATTATGAAAATCTCGGGATTAATGTAATAAAATTTGACAATGAATCAATAACTGAAAAAGATGAAATAAATTTATCATTAACAGGAAAAAAGGTTTATTCCCTAATAAATTATATATCCAGAGGGTTTAATCTCAACGAATACAGAAACTCACTTACAAATATAAAAAATGATAGGATATTAGTTAATGAACTTTATAAATCATTAAATAAATTTTATTATTTCAAACGCCTACCTAAATACATAATTTCCAATTTATATCCAAATAAACAGGCATACAAATTGGGAAGCGAATGGGAAATACAATGGACAGTATCTATTTACAGAAAATGAGCGATTATATGAATTTTTTGAAATGTATGAAGGATATCATGATAAAAAATATGATAAAGAAACATTAGATAACATAAATTTTTGCCTTGCAAGATTGGTAAATTCAGGTTTTAATTATTTAGTTTTAAATGTCAATAAGACAAAAATGACTACTAAAAATATTGACTTGATTTCTAAAGTAAAATTTGATGACTCTTGTGATTGTATAAATTGTTCTCTTGATGCTTATGATTTTTCTAATTCACTCAATAAGATGAATGTTTACGAAATAACAAACCAAACAACCTTATGGGATGATTTAGTGTATAGTTATGGGCAATATAGAATATGTGATTATTATGAATCTTATAATTCATTTAAACAAATTGAGGTTAAAGCAAATCAATTGAAAATAATGGAAGTTAGCTTTTTAGCTAAATATAATATGAAGAGATTGGAACTTCCACTAATAAATAGCTTTTTATATGATAAACATAAAGCCAAAGAATTAAAAGCAATAATAGAAGAATCAAGAAAAATTGATTTAGAAGAAGAGTTGACAAGAGTTAAATATTTTGTCGATGAAGATGTTTATTCATTTTTAAAAGAAATTAAAGATGGAATTTTTATACAAAAACTATGTAATGACATTGATCAAGAAGTTGTCAATATATCTGAAAATTTAAAAAAGATTGAAAAAGGTGGTTTTAGAAGTGATAATAGTGTTGAGAATCTTTATAATACAACAGGTACATTATATGCTTTTCTAAATGATAATTTTATTTTAGGAAATGGCTTTTCCCTAATTGAGTATTCATTCAAAAAATCATTGAATACTTTTATTATAGCTTATTATATGGGTACATTAGAGTTAGATGAAGACCAAAGAATGTTTGGACTATCATATTTAAAACAATTTAATTCTTTATTGTTCACCATATTAATTGAAAAAGCAGAATGGAAAGAGATTCATAAAGAAATTCAAGAAAAAAAATTAAATAATATAAAGATTGATAAAGATAGCTTAACTAAAATCTTTAATTGGATCCTTAACTTTTTAAAATCTCCTATAGATCAATATAATAGTTTTTCTAAAAATTTAACTAAAAATAATATTTTTAATTCATATGTCATTAAGAATAAGAATTTTAGAAATAAACAAACAAGAATTTTTGAGAATATTTGTTTAGTAATTGCGTATTTTAGTTTTAATTCTGAACAGACTACTGAACTTTTTAAAAATATAAATACATTTATTAAGTATCAAGATTCAAGCTACTTATTAGAAAATAGTAATATTAAATATATAATTAATAACAAATATAAAATAATTGATAATGATGCTTTAATTGAAATGTTAGATATTTTAGCTGAGAACAATATTTATAATAGCGAATACCTTATTATTAATGATGCACTCAAACAAAAAAAAGTAAAAAAAAACAATGACAATTTTAATTTGGAGTATTTTGATTTTAATGATCAGGAATCAACATTTACTGAATTTTATCACCTTTTAAATAAAGAAACAAAAGTAAAGTTCAAAGAAAAGTTAAAGCTATTTTTACAACATAATAATTATGTTGAATTTTATTTTTCTGCTTTAAGAGAGAAAATATTGACAGATAAGAAAACAAAAGAAATATATAAAACTAAAATAAGAGAGTATCTTGGAAAAAATAATAAAAATTATTCTTTTCGAAAGAATAGTATTGACTTTTATATCATCCAATATTATCTTTTGGTAGAAAAAGGTATTATGGGAAAAAATGATATTGATGAAAATAGTATAATTGAGGAGAGGTATAAATTTTTAAATTCACCTGAAACATTTAGTATTGAAAAGTTAAATATTAATTGGTTGAAAATGTTTAATTGGGATGCTTTTTTACTTAAATATGCTATGTGTGATGCGATTTTCAATAAATTAGAGTCTTCTCTAACTAAAAATTTTGATAAAGAACTATCTGAAATATATTTTACAATGGTTAAACATAGAAATTCGACAAAATCAATAAAGGTGGGAAGCAATATAGATTTAATAGAAACAAGTTAAAATTTATTTGATAATTTGATGTATTTTTTCATATCAAAATCAAAGAGTTCTTGTATTGTAACATTAAGTTCTTTGCTGATGATAAGTAGAGTATCATATCGGGGATTGGTGTTACC
The DNA here is from genome assembly GCF_013184525.1 of Chryseobacterium sp. LAM-KRS1. Taxonomy (GTDB): domain Bacteria; phylum Bacteroidota; class Bacteroidia; order Flavobacteriales; family Weeksellaceae; genus Chryseobacterium; species Chryseobacterium proteolyticum. The sequence continues at coordinate 421,646 of NZ_JAAOIZ010000002.1, read as the reverse complement.
TCTTTCTAATTCTCCTATTGTTTTTTTTGCATGCCCGGTTCTTAAGCCTAGTTCTTCTTGTGAAATAGGTTTATTTGTCTTGGGATTTATAACTTTCTTTCTTAATTCAGAAATTCTATAACCAAGAGCTTTTTTACAGTTATTAAGGTCGGTTTCATTCATTAACTGTAAAATTCTAAGTTTAGAATTAAAATTTAGGATACTTATATGTATCTTTTTTAGGGTTTTTCTTATATTTGTCCAATAAGCTACAAAAAAGTAGCTTTGCGATACTTCAAAGAATAATAGAAGCTATTGCTTAGAATCTCGATTCGAAAACTGGTAATTTTAGTACACGAGACGATAAGCAGGAAGCTCACGACCTAGGCGTGGGCTCTCTTATCTGTGTACAAGGTATACCAGTACCCCGAATCGGATATTGTAGAGTCTCATGCCGTTTTTATTTCATGCTGTTCCGCTTTCCTACATTTATTTTTTTCTAAGCTGTTTCACCACATAAAGTATCATGGCAGGGTACAGTGGAGTGTACAATCCATTGCGGCTTCAGGGCTTTCACGGGAAGAGATTTTATTTCTATTCATCATCTACCATACAACTCGGAGTACATCGTAGGCTGGTGGTATAATGCATTCTAAAAATACAAACAATGAAAAAGATAAAAACAGATTTCGATCGCCAGTTTCGGGCTAACAAGAAGCCTTCCGGCTTGAAGCTGATGGAAACATTCTTTCAGTTCAATGAGCTGGATGTTTCCAAAGAAAGGCTCAGCAACTTGATAAATTATGCAGTAAAGAGGAACAGCTGGATTAATGAAGATCCGGCGGTGATCTTTGAGTTTTACCATTCGATGAGGTCACTGATCCGGGCTGGTTATCTCATCATGCTGAAGGAAAGGAAATGGACGGTTGATACGCGGCCGGAAAAGATTTCCCCTTGGGTTCTTGGCCTGCTTTCGGAGAAGGAATACCGGAATCCGTTGCTGGTTTTCAAAACAGCATTCAGGGAATACACCCCCAAAGAATTTGATTATTTTATGTCCGGAATCGTCTATTTCTCAATGGGCGTCTATGAAAATCTGCCGGAAAGGAATATCGTGATGCCGTATATCCATACGGTTAAAATGCTGGATGCGGCACACCTTATCCTTGAAAGAAGGAGAGAAAAGAAAATGGCGGGTACAAATTCAGGATAAGAAGACTATGCTAAACTTCTCAAAATATCATTTGAGTATTTTCTTGATTATTTACACTTCAAAATTTAATGCGTCAATTTCTGTCGTTATACAGCAATACCTTTGCAGTATGCTAATCGTAACATTTTGTAAATGAATAATCAAACATGATGTAATTCATATTAAATCTTTTTAAAGTGAAATTAACAAGTCATAAAAAGCGTTAAATTTGCACGCTTTTATATCAGACGGAATTAAACTAAAAAATATATACCATAAAGGATGAAAAAACTCTACTTCAGTGTACTTTCTATGTGCATTATTTCCGGGTTATCAGCCCAGGAAGTGGTTTGGCAAAAAGATATCAAATCCTCAACCCAGGATTTCCTAAGCCAGGTAACCACAACAATCGATCAGCAGTATTTGATAACAGGAAGTGTCATACAGGCAGGAAACCAGAAGAAAGATGCAGGAAGCAATACCCAGCAAAATAATGGTTACGACTTTCATTTGGTGAAGCTGAACCAACAGGGAGATCAGGTTTGGGAGAAATATTTCTCAGGAAACAATCATGATTATTTGTCTTCAACTGTAGCTACCCAGGAAGGAGGATTTCTAATTTCTGGAACCTCATATTCAGGAAAGGGAATAGATAAAAAAGATGATTCCAAAGGAGGATCAGATATCTGGCTCATCAGGATTAATGAATTTGGAGATGAATTGTGGCAGAAGACTTTGGGAACAAGTGCTGATGAAGAAGCCAGAGCGGTTATCCAAACCACAGATTTAGGATTTGTTGTAGCCGGAAATGTTCAGAATGCATCCAAAGGTTACGGTTCAAAAGATATCCTGATTATCAGACTCGATAAAAATGGAAAAGAACTCTCACAACTTATTTTAGGAGGAAAAGGATTAGACGAAGTGGAGAAGATGATCCCCACAAGAGACGGAGGAGCAATGCTGGGAATCTATTCAAGAAGTTCAGAGTTTCGTGTTTCCGATTCCGGGAATCAAAACTCAGCCACAGGAACCTCAGGTTCCGTATCCCGCTATGCAAAAACCACTGAAAACTTTGGTGAAGGAGATTACTGGATCATAAAACTAAACAAAGAAGGAAAAGTAGAATGGGAAAAGAACCTGGGAGGAAAAGGAGATGACCATCTAAGAACACTGGCTTTAACCTCAAACGGTTATCTCATCGGAGGGGAATCCAGAAGTGAAAGATCCGGAAACAAAACAGTAGGAATAGAAGAAGGAACAGATTTATGGCTGGTTTCTTTAAATGAAAGAGGAGATGAACAATGGCAAAAATCCTACAACTTCAAAAACAGAGATGTTTTGATGGGAATGACTGCCCTAAATCAGCTATCAACCGACAACTCTCAACCCTCAACTAAAGGAATATTGTTGGGTGGCTATACTCAGGCAGAAGGAAGAATAGAAACAGATGATGAAACATTCTGGATGCTATATCTGGACCATAATGGAAATGAACAGTGGAGAAAGCATGTAAAGGGAGAATCCAGAAAGAGAGAGGAGAGATTATCGGATATTAAGCTGAACAGAGATGGTTCCATCATTTTAGCAGGAACCAGTGCAGAGGAATTAGGGAAGGAGAACTGGAAGATCGTTAAGCTGGGAGACAAGCAATTGGATCAGCTAATTGAAAAACAGGATATCAAGATCTACCCGAATCCGGTATCAGATTATGCTTATGTAGAAATAGGCTTTGATTTCAGGGAAGCTGATATTACACTCTATGATATGGGAGGAAGACAGCTTCAGAATCTAAAAACAAAGAATAAGGTTACGAAGATTAATACACAGCCATTGATACAAGGTGCTTACCTGGTGGTGATCAAAACGGATACGAATAAAACGGCTAATGCTAAATTGATTAAAAAATAAATTACCAATGAGGAATATATATATATTACTGATATACATTTTTGCATATACTTTATATCATGGTCAGACCCAAAGCCAAAATACAATAGGTATAATGCCTGTACCCTCGGTAGCTTCGCTGGCTACCTATAATAATATTCCTGTTTCTGTTCAAACTGGAGTTCCAGATATATCCTATTCTTTGTTTGAGGTATCTACAAATAATAAGTTTGTAAGTGTTAATTTACAACTAAGCTACCATACAGGAAATGTTTCTAAGGAGATGTGGTCGGGAGAAGTAGGAACGGGTTGGGCATTATTAGGACAAGGTGTTATCTCTAGAGAAGTTTTGGGTGATTTTGATGAATCATTTGACAATTCATCAGCCTTTTATTACATAAAAAATGAATTTGATGATATTTACAATTTTAGTATTCCTGGAGAAACAGGGAAATTCAGAGTTCTGAGAAATAAAGGAAGCGATGTATTTGAAATTATAAAGTTAAGTCCATTTAATTCTAAATTAGAATATACAAGAACAAGCAATACTTCCACCTTAATATTTGACTCTTTTACTGTAACAAATGATAAAGGAATTAAATACAAATTTCAAAATTATGATCTTTCAACAATGCGTGTATGGATGTATGATCACCCATTGGAAGGATCAATGTATGCCGATAGAAATTATAGGAGTGCCTTTTATTTAAATTCTATTTTGGATGAAAACAATCAAGAACTTGTAAAATATAGTTACCTAAAAGACACAAAATATGTACCAGGTACTTCAAATTTAGTCATAGAATCAGAAACGAACAAAGTTAGCAAAATAGAAATTAAAGATAGAGGAATTATAGAGTTAAATTATGATAAAAATGAGTCGGTAGATAAAAAGACCGATAGATTTAGCATTAACAATATTGTTTTAAAAAATATTAATAATCAATTTATTAAAAGATACAAATTTGATTATGATTACTCACCCAATCGAAGACTAAGAGCTTTTAAGCAAGTGGATGCTGCTGAAAATGAGATTGAAAAGTATACATTTAATTATCAATTAGTATCAAGTCCTATTTCTGAGGGTGACCAAGAATCATTAGAAGTATTAAAAAATGTTAAATTACCAACCGCAGGAATGGTTGAATATAATTTTGATCTTGTTCGTTCTTATTATACAGATATTACAAAAACATATACATCACCACCTGTAGAATTGGCTACTGTATCTTTTGATCAATTTAATGCCAGTACTAAAAAATATTATTTCACTCTTACCCAAAATAAAGAAATAATGATAAATATACCCTCACAGCTTCTTTCTGGATTTTGGTCGTTGAATTTTTTTAAAAAAGAAGGAAACACTTATAAAATGCTTCCCTTCACACTAGATGTTAACTCGCAATCAATGGAAAAAAGGATATATCCACCAGGAGAATACTATGTTTCTTTAGAAAATTCAGATCCTTCAGCTCCCTTCAATGGCCCAATTAATTTTAAAGCGCTTTACTATGACCAGGACCCTATTGAAACGGTTAATTTGATCGCTGGAAAAGCTAGGCTGCTAAGGATTAGGAGTATAAAATATTTTAATGAAGAATCTGTAGGTTTGGTTGCAGCCAGAATGGAAGAGTATAATTACAACAAATTTGATGACCCTTCAATCACTAGTGGATATTATACAGAGATGGGATCAAATTCAGATCTCAAACCTGTAAATCCAATAGCGGTCTATAAAAATGTAAAAGTAACTAATGGAAATGGTTATACGAAATATTACTTTAAAGCAGCTGATGCTTATCCTTCTCAGCCAACTGCTGATCATGACCGGGCTTACTGGCCATATTTTAACATTATGAGAAGTGGTCTAATAGAAAAAAAAGAGATATATAATTCTTTGAATCAAAAGATTACTGAAGATGTTTTTGAATATACGATCAATGATGATGCATCTCCAACATATTTGTCAATTCCGACGTGGATGGGAGGTAATTTTTATATGAACACTTCATGGATAAAAAATCAAAAAATAAACTCTAAAACTTTTTTTAATAATGGTATAAGTGAATCGCAATCAGAGACTGTAAGAAATATGAGTAATTATAAGATAAATCTTGAAAAACTTATTTCTTTTGATGGGACAATTGAGGAAACAACTTATCAATATGCTTTGGATAAAAACAATCAAAAGCTTATTGGAGCCAATATGATTGGTATTCCTTTGGAAATAACTTCTGTAATAAAGAAAACACCTTCTGATACAGGAAAAATAATGTCAAAATCAGAAACAAAATATGATAATGTTGCTAACAAGTTTCCATCTTCTATCATTTCTTATGATACTCAAAATATCCTTGCGTCAGAAACGATTTTCAATCAATATGATATCAAAGGGAATTTACAACAGTATACGACTAAAGACGGAATCCCTGTTTCAATAGTTTGGGGTTATAATAAGACACTGCCTATTGCTAAGATTGAAGGCGCGACGTACAGTCAAATAACATCATATGTAGCAGATATTATAGCTAAATCTGATGCTGATAAAGATGATGTATCTGAACAGAATCTGCAGAATGCTTTGAGCCTTTTCAGAAATAACTCCAATCTCAGAAATTACCAGATCACAACCTATGTTTATGATCCTTTGATCGGTATGAAAAGTATGACCCCTCCTTCAGGGATCCGTGAGATTTATAAATATGATAGTGCCAACAGGCTGGATCAGGTTATCGATGAAAACGGAAAAGTATTAAAAAAATATAGATATAACTACAAACATTAAATGTAAAATGTATTAGCGTAAAATGTAATAATGAGTGATAAGTCAGTACAGATTACAGGAATACAGAAAACAAAACTTTATGAGAAAAAGAATAATATTATACATATCATTGTTTGTAGCAGGATTTTCATATGCACAAACAAGCACGGAAAACTATATACAAAGTACAACCTGTTTAGATGCGGATTGTATCAAGAAATTCGAAACAGTACAGTATCTTGACTATTTGGGAAGACCAAAACAGATTGTAGGCATAAAAGCTACACCTACAGGAAAGGATTTGGTAACACCCATTGTATACGATGAATTGGGAAGGCAAACCAGAAGCTATCTTCCAGTTCCACAATTGTCTACTACTAATGGAAATATTTATCCTCAAAATGCGGGAATGGTTCCTTATCCGGTAGCGGATGCTACCAATTTTTATGGAGGTGAAAAAACATATACAGAGAAAACCCTTGAAAAGTCTCCCTTGGAAAGGGTTTTGGATCAAAGACAGGTAGGAAATGCATGGAATAATAAGCCAATTACTTTCGGATATGATATAAATAGCTTAGCCGACCATGTCAAACAGTATGAAGTGGTAACGACCTGGGATCTAACCGAAAAATTATACAAGAATGAACTGAAATATACCGTTTCTGGATATGCTGTTGGGAAATTAATGAAAAATACGGTGACAGATCAGGATGGAAACAAGACCATAGAATTTAAAGACGGTTCAGGACAAACGGTATTGATAAGAAAGGTAATAAATGCGTCACAAAATGCCGATACCTATTATCTTTACAATGACTACAAGCAACTTGCCTATGTTATCCCACCAACGGCCTCTGCAGGAACTCTTAATGAAACCGTTGTAAACAATTTTTGTTACCAATATAAGTATGACAGTAAAGGTAGGCAGGTTGAAAAGAAGCTTCCAGGAAAAGGCTGGGAATATTTTATTTACGACAAACAGAATAGACTCATAATGACCCAGGATGCCAAAATGGGAGATTCCAGGCAATGGTTTTTTTCAAAATATGACCAGTTTGGAAGAATCGCTTATACTGGAATTTATACATCAACGCAAGCCTACGGAACAGCAGGAAGAGTTGCTGAACAGGCATTGGTAGATGCTAAAGGGAATAATAATGTAGTAAGAATGGCTTCTGTAGGATTTATTGTAGGTGGCCGTGGAGTGTATTATAGTAATAATAACACAAGTTATCCCAATTCAATCAATGTACTTTTGAGTATTAGCTATTATGATACCTATCCGGTATATAGTTTTAATCCAACTTTTCCAACTGATATTTTAGGAAGTTCTGTAATTACGGATAATTCTACGGGAAATTCTATAAGTACTAAAGGCCTTCCAGTAATGACACTGGTTAAAAATATAGAAGATGATAACTGGACTAGTGGCTATAACTTCTATGACAATAAAGGAAGGATTATAGGGACTTATTCAGTCAACCATTTAGGTGGATATACGAAAACAGAATCAGAACTTGATTTTACAGGGTTAGCAAAACAAACCAAGGTTTACCACAAAAGACTGGCAACAGATGTTGAAAAGGTAATTACCCAGACCTTTACCTATGACAATCAAAACAGGTTATTGGTCAATAAACACAAAGTAGATAGTAACCCGGAAGAAATTCTGACACAGAATGATTACAATGAATTATCTCAATTAAGAAGCAAAAAAGTAGGTGGAACAAGCATTGCATCGCCACTTCAAATTATTAATTATACGTATAACATCCAGGGATGGCTGACCAAGATCAATGATCCTGCAAATCTTAACGGTAAGCTCTTTGGGTACGAAATGAGGTATAACAATCCTGTTAACACCAACATTGCACCAGGAAGGTTTAACGGAAACATCGCGGAAGTAGATTGGAAAAATGCTTCAGAAGATATATTAAAAAGATACAACTATGAGTATGATAATCTGGACAGGTTAAAAAAAGCTCTCTATAATGAGCCCATTACAGGAAATGAAGGTAAGTATGACGAATATCTTACCTATGACCTGAATGGAAATATAAACAACCTTAAACGTACAGCTGTTCCCGTATCACAACTTACTCCTACGGTAGTTGATAATCTTGATTACCAATATACAGGAAATCGTTTGGATAAAGTGATTGAAAATTCAATGAATGACACCGGTTATGAGGGTGGAAATAATCCCATTGATTATGACCTTAACGGTAATATGATCAATATGAAGGATAAAGGAATTAATACAATTGCCTATAATTATCTTAATTTACCAGATTCATATTCAATTACTCAGAATGATCCCTTTTCCGGAGTTGTTAATTTTGGATTAAACTATTTATATCGTGCTGATGGAGTAAAGATTCGTAAGACGAATACGAGAGGTGGAGGGAAAGGTAAGCCTACAACAAAAAATATAATTGATTATTTGGATGGTTTCCAATACAGTTATTATGAATCTTCCACTTGCTTATGGTGTAAAACCAGTGTGGCATTTGAACAGGAAGCATTTAAAGATGGAGATCCTGTTTTAGAACCAGTACCATTGGATCCACAATGGATTCTTGATTTTGTTCCAACTGCTGAAGGGTATTACAGTTTTAAAGAAAACCGCTATATTTACCAGTACAAAGATCACCTGGGAAATGCCAGGGTGAGCTATGCTAAAAACAGCGCAGGTGCTCTTGAAATTACCGATACCAATAACTATTATGCATTTGGGATGAATCATATTGGACAAGGAAAAGGTCTTTTAGGGGGATATAATAATTATAAATATAATGGGAAGGAAATCCAGGAAACAGGATTCTATGATTATGGAGCACGGTTCTATATGCCAGACTTAGGAAGATGGGGAGTTATAGATGCTATGTCTGAAAAATATAGAAGACACAGTCCCTATAATTATGCTGTAAATAATCCTATAATGTTTATTGATCCGGATGGAAATGACGTAACAACTTATACAGGAGAAGCTGCACGACAGATGTTTTCAGCATATAAAGCAAGCATGTCCCTAAGCTCTGAATTGGGAAATAATTATTTTACTGGGTTTAATTTCAGCCAATTTGGAAATGGAGATAATAATCCTCCTGATGATCATTTTAATCAATTTGGAAAGTTTTTATATACGGATAATAAAAAAACAAATAATATTGTTATTGATTTTCAAAACCCTATTACAGGGGCCCTAAATACAGCTCCTTGGCTATCTGTAGAATTAAAAGATTATATTTTTGATAAAAATAATTTTTCTATTATTATGAATATAGCAAAATATTATGCAAAAGCGGCTGGTGTAGATTTAGCAAACCTCAGAAATGGAGAATTTTCAGGTTCTGTATGGAATGGTCAGAAGTGGGAAGGTGGACAACCTATTTTAAAAAGTGGAACATTTAATACTTTTAATGGTGGAACATATTCTTATAAGGGAGTCTTAAGTACAATAAAACATGATAGAACAATTAACTTTACTGTTACTAATGGGCATTTAAATGGCTATTTAAATGATAAATATAATTTAATAAGTACTCTAGAACATGAGGGTGGTAAGGTTAGCCATTTAACTGTTAACATGCAATCTCCTATTGATGACTCAGATGTTGCTCAAAGAAATGAGCACTTAATTTTGTACAAAAATCAAATTAATTCTCCTACATTTAAGAAAACTACTCTCGATTATCAAAAATTAATATTAAGTAACTATAAAGATGTTAAAAATGGAGCAACTGGCAATTAAAAATTTTATATATCTATTCATTCTTTCTCTTATATCATGTAAGCAAGAAGAAAAAAAAATTGAAACACGAATTCATTATCAATATGTTGTTTACAAGGCGAATAAAAATAATCATTTAGATCTATATCTAGAGAATTTCCTTTATTTATCAAATAATAGCAGAGATACTATTAAAATAAAATTGCAGGATATTATAGATTCGTACAAAGTTATTTATAAAAAAGATACTTTAAATCTTCAATTTTCTGACGATCAAGATATTTTTATTTTACCCAATAGTTCAATAGATGTAAATTGTATAACAAATTTGAAACAAAAGGTTTCAAAATATCCTGAAGAACAACAGGCTGATAGTTTAGAATTTAATATATATAATATAAATGATAATAAACCATTGAAAAGAACTGTGGATTATGAAATACGAAATACTAAAAACTTTATGATCTTTAAGGATGCTTCAGAACAAAGTGATTCTGCAAAAAACACTTTGTAATAGATAATCTTCCCCAGCTTGCTTTCTACCGCTGGCGCGAGCGTCTCGCTCGTGTCGATAGACAAAAACAAACCCTCCCAATTTGCGAGGGTTTTGTGTTATAATGAGTAATATTTTTAATTTTGAGTGCTTGAATAAGCCATTTACAATAGAATGCAGATGTTTTTTATTTTCGGATCAAGTTTTTTGATGTCGCTAAAACGGTTGAGCATTGCCGGATCTTTAAAGATGTTTATTTCCTCAGTTTCTCCTAGAAGATAACTGATAGTAATTCCTAAAATCTTAGCAATATTTTGGCTACTCCAATAGAAGGATAAGGAAGCTTTTTGCCATTGAATTTACTAATGCCATATTTTTTCTATATTTAGGAGAAGTATATAGTAAATACAAAATGCTCGTAAACTCAATGCCCCATGCTGGCGCGAGCGTCACGCTCGTGCCAGAATAAAGATTAACAATCTATATATAAATCCGAGAAGATACACTTTCTCGGATTTATATTTTTAGTATTTAAGATTAATGGGCCTGAAAGTAGCTTTGTAACATAAATATACAAATGGAAATATGGTAATGAAAGAAACTACTGTAATGACGACCAGAAAATTCTGGAAATAGATTTAAATTTGTGATGTGAATGGCAACGAGCGTGACGCTCGCGCCAGCGGAGGCAAGCTCTTTTACAAATGAAGCTGTTGCAGAATCAGTTATTAGATCGACAATAAGAAGTAATCGAGCTGCAATTAAATCGTGGTTAAATTCGGGAGCTACGACCAATCTTAGATTAGAATATAATAGAGTGAATAATATAGGTCGAGGAATAATGAGAAGTACTGGTGTTGTTAATGATTTGAGTAATGCTAGAATAATTCTTAAAGCAAATGGAAATGGTAATTATTTTATATTAACAGCATTCCCACAATAAAATAAAAAAATAATAAAGAATATGGACTTTAAAAAAAAATTTCCAAATTTATATCAGTTTTTTGGAGCATACTTTCCAGATGCAGATTTCGATGATTTAACTGATGAAGAAGTTGTTGAAAATTATATTACAGATTGTAATAAATCGGAAGTGTCAATAAAGACTTTAGGTAAAGTAAAAGAAGAATTACTTATTCTCATTGAGAACATTGACTCTTACTGGCAAGAAGTTGGAGATGAAGCTAATCGTTATTTTGAAAACTCTAATGATGCTTTAGAATGGTTAATGATGATAAAAAAAGAATTGAATGGCTAATTTTGACTTTTATCACTAACGAATAAATAGATCCGAGAAGGTATACTTTCTCGGATTTTTATTTTAGTATTTAAAAGGCTGAAAGTATTTTTTTGTGGAATCTTATAATTGAAATTTAATACTACAAAAAATTACCATAAAGATGATCAGGGAATTTTGGTAGTACGTTTAAATTTGTAATGTATGAATGGGCAATGAGCGTGACGCTATTGAATTTAATAATGCCATATTTTTTCTATATTTAGGAGAAGTATATAGTAAATACAAAATGCTCGTAAACTCAATACCTCCGGATGGAGGCATGTTATATAAAGAAACCAATATGGCTCAGTTTTTTCCTGAGCCTTTCAATGCAATAACTGCTGTATTCTTTTTAGTCATAGCCATTTTCTGGACCATTAAATTGAAGGGTCGTTTTAAAGAATATCCTTTTTTAACCTACTGTTTAGTTTTATTGTACATTGGTGCTATAGGCGGAACTATTTACCATTCTTTCAGGCAATGGCCGGTATTTATCATGATGGATTGGATGCCCATTATGCTGCTGTGTCTGTCTGCCGGATTTTATTTTATAGCAAAGAGCACCAAATGGTACTATGCTGTTGTAATGGTTATTGTCTATGTGATCCTTATGTTGGGTTTGAGAAATTGGATTTTGGTCGATAACGTTGCTCTCTTTATCAACATCAATTATGCGATCATGGCTTCATTTGTACTTTTCTCGGTAGTAAGGTATTTGATGTATACAAAGTGGAAAGCCGGAAAATGGGTGGGTTTTGCTTTATTGTCGTTTGTTTTCGCACTTATTTTCCGTATCGTTGATCAGTGGGGGTGGTTGAGTTTCGGAACCCACTTTTTATGGCATACTTTCGGAGCGGCAACCACATTTTGCATGTTTAATTATATTTATCTTACGCAGAATACAATGAGAAAAAAATAAAGAGTTTACATTTTCTTTGAATTCTAATTCATTCATAAGTATGTTTAAACTTAACCACAAAATCACAAAAGTTTTATCATTTAAACCTCTTCGGTTTGTGGTTTAATAAAAATTTAAACATTTTTTTGTGAAATTCACAGTGTGATTCTTTTACGTTTGCAAGAAAGATGATTTACTTATATTTGTCGCAAAGCAAATTTAAATGTTCAAAAAAGTAAGCGCTGTATTTATTCTTGGCTTTTATACGGTTTTTTGTTCGGCCCAACAGGTTCGACCTTCCCAATCATCTGAAATTTACCGTGAACTCAAAACACTTAAACAGCTGTCTAAAGTTTTATACCTTGCGGCTCATCCCGATGATGAAAACACAGGATTGCTCTCCTGGTTAATCAACGATCAGAATGTAGAAACGGGCTATCTGTCTTTGACAAGAGGTGATGGTGGTCAGAATTTATTAGGCACAGAGCAGGGGGCAGCATTGGGTTTAATCAGAACGCATGAGCTTTTGGAGGCAAGAAAATTAGACGGTGCCCAACAGTTTTTTACCCGGGCCATTGATTTCGGGTTTTCTAAAAATACGACCGATACTTTCAAACAATGGGATGAAAAGAGCATTATAGCGGATGTTGTTTGGGTGATCCGTCAATTCCGTCCGGATGTTATTATTTGTCGATTTCCTCCAACTGCAGCGGCAGGCCACGGACAACATGCGGCTTCTGCCGTGGTTGCGGAAAAAGCCTTCAAGCTGGCAGGTGATAAAACTGCTTTTCCGGATCAATTAAAATATGTGAATGTATGGCAACCTAAACGCGTATTGTGGAATACTTTCCGGTTTGGTGGGGTTAATACAACTTCTGAAAATCAACTGAAAGTTACCGTTGGGCAATATGATCCGCAGCTGGGAATGGGCTATGGTGAACTGGCAGGATTAAGCAGAAGCCTACATAAAAGCCAGGGAGCAGGAACACAGTCTGTAGCCGGAATCAAAACTGAATATTTTTCTCATGTTATCGGAGATCCTGCAAAAGCAACACTTTTTGACGGAGTCGTTAAAACCTGGACTTCAAAAGGAAACGCTGACATTGACCTGGCATTAGATCAAATTATTTCCACCTTTAATTTCAATAATCCTGACCTGAGTTTACCCGCTTTGCTTGCCTTACGAAAAAAGGTTATGGCAGTTCAGGATGCAGACCTGAAAAAGGATAAAATTAAATCTCTCGACCATATCATTCTGAGCTGTGCCGGATTTATGGGCGAGGTGGTGACGAATCAGGCTGAGGCCGTAGCCGGGGACCATTATAATTTCAGGTTAAATCTGATTTCAAGAGCTGCTGATCCTGTTGTTTTAGAAAATGTACAATGGTTACATCAATCAGAAAGCTTCAATAGAAAACTGTCAAAAGATTCTTTAATGACCATTCAGCATGACATTCAGATTCCTGCAGATGCGGCACTTACAGAACCTTACTGGTTGGCAAAACGTCCCGTCAACGCAGCAACTTTCTCTGTTCCGAATGATACTTTAATCGGGTTGCCTGAGGCGGAGTCATCCCTGAATGTGTTGCTTGGTTTAAGAATAGGCTCGGAAAAGTTTCAGGTTAAACTTCCTTTATCTTTTAAGAAATTAGATCCGGTGCGTGGCGATGTGGTCGAAGGTCTTCGTATTGTTCCAGCATTGGAACTGAAATTTATACAACCTCTGTATGTGGTTAAAGGAAATGAAGATTTACATTTGAGTTTAAATGTTAAGGTGAATTCCAGCAAAAACTTCAATAAAGGTATACTCAATCTCACATATAACGAAGAGCGATTAGGTAGCGCGGATATTAGTTCGCTCAATGGAAAAGATACTACCATCGATTATGTTATTCCAAAAACGAAACTGGCTTCAATTAATTCATCCCGCTTGCAACTGGAAGCCAATTTTGTTGCAGATGGAGTTACATATAATAAAAAGCAGATATTAATTCAGTATCCGCATTTACCTTCCTTACAATATTTTGCACCTGCCACTGTAACCGTCATGAAAAGCGATATTCAGGCGAAGGTTAAAAAAGTGGGGTATATAGAAGGTGCGGGTGATTTCATTCCTGACTTCCTACGCATTGCAGGTATCCAGGTAGACGTCCTGAAAGATGAAGATTTTTATGGCAATATAGATGAGTCTGCCGGAAACGGGAGTCATAGCAAGCTGTCGCAATACGATGCCATCGTACTTGGGGTTCGCGCTAATAACACAGAGAAAAAACTGGGTCGCTGGATGCCTTTTCTATGGTCTTATGTAAAAACAGGCGGTAATCTGGTGATGCAGTATAACACTAACCAGGATACAACCGTTGATAAATTGGGGATATACAATTTCAGTATTGCCAATAAACGGGTTACCGAAGAAAATGCTGCGGTTACGTTTTTAAACCCTGATCATAAATTACTGAACTTTCCAAACAAAATTACTCCTGATGATTTTAAAGGCTGGGTGCAGGAACGTGGTGCCTATTTCCCTGCACAATGGGATGCAGCATATGAACCGCTTTTTGAAATGCACGATACCGATGAAGAGCCTCTTCAGGGATCTACTTTATATGCCAAATACGGTAAGGGTAATTTTATCTATACGCCGTTGGCATTTTTCAGACAGCTACCTTCAGGAAATGTGGGGGCGGCACGTTTATTTTTTAATTTTTTAAGTGCACAGAAAAACTGATGAACAAACAACTTAAAAACTGGAATATCTGGTACATACTATTAGCAGTAGCATTAGTATTCCAGATCGCATTTTATTATTGGTTTACTAAATTCTGGGCATGAGTAATATAGATTGGACAGTTCTCATTTTTACACTGGTTGCAGTGGTGGTTTACGGCGTATTCATCGGCCGTGGCCAAAAAAACAACGAATCCTACCTGAAGGCAGATAATAAAATGCCGTGGTACATTGTGCTGATAGGTATTATGGCTACGCAGGCTAGTGCCATCACATTTATTTCGGCACCGGGCCAGGCCTATACGGACGGTATGCGTTTCGTTCAGTATTACTTTGGTTTGCCTTTGGCGATGATCGTTATCTGTATCACCTTCATCCCTATTTTTCAGCGCCTGAATGTGTATACGGCCTATGAATATTTAGAAAACCGTTTCGATAAGAAAACAAGGGTACTCACTTCATTGCTTTTTCTTTTTTCCAGGGGTTTGTCAACAGGAATCAGCATTTACGCGCCAAGTATCATCTTATCGAGCGTTTTAAACTGGAATATTTATTTGACCAATGTTTTAACGGGCGGCATTCTGTTGATTTATACCTATGTTGGCGGTGCAAAAGCGATCGCTCACACGCAAAAATTGCAGTTTCTCATTATTTTGGGAACAATGGCTTTTGCTGGGTATCTGCTTATCGAGAATATGCCGAACGGAATCGGTTTTAAGGATGCGTTGTATTTGGCGGGGAAATCAGGCAAGCTCAATGTCATTACCACAGAATTCGACTGGAAAGACAAATACAATATCTGGAGTGGATTGATTGGCGGTTTTTTCCTGGCTCTTTCTTACTTCGGGACGGACCAGAGTCAGGTCGGGAGGTATATTACGGCCAAAGACAATACCAATGCAAAAATGGGTTTGCTGTTGAACGGATTGGTTAAAATTCCAATGCAGTTTGCCATTCTCCTGATCGGTGCCCTGCTTTTCGCATTCTTTTCTCTGAAACCGGCTCCGATTTATTTTAATGAACGTTCTTATCAGTATTTAAAGGAAACAAAACCTGAACAGGCTGCGGTTTTTGAAAAAGAACATCAGGATTTGCAAATAAAATTTAACGCAGAATCGAAAGAAATTTTAAAGCTAAAAGAAACTCATTCTCCCCGGCTCAACAAAACAATTCAGGATTTTAAAAATACACAAACTGAGGTAAAAGCATTACACGGAAGGGTAGAGGAAGCAATTAATAAATCAAATTATAATGCAGAGAAAACGGATACGAATTACATTTTCCTGTATTTCGTAAAAAGTAACCTGCCTGTAGGAATGATCGGTTTACTGTTTGCCGTCATTTTTCTGGCAAGCTGGGGGTCCATTTCAGCAGCGCTGAATTCCCTTGCCGCCTGCTCATTAAAGGATGTTCATTTGATCTTCAGAAAAGATATTCCTGATGAGAAAACCGAATTGAAATACAGTCGCCTGCACACTTTGGCCTGGGGCATTTTCTCCATCGGGGTAGCCATGTTTGCCACGCAAATGGGTTCGCTTATCGAAGCGGTGAATGTATTGGGTTCACTTTTCTACGGCCCGATTTTAGGGATTTTTCTGGTTGCATTTTATTATAAGAAAATCAACGGCGCGAATGTATTTATTTCTGCCATTGTATCAGAAATTACGGTAATTGCCGTTTACCAGTTGGATATCATTTCTTTCCTCTGGCTTAATGTAATCGGCGCAGCGGCAGTCGTTATATTTTCTGCAATTGGTTTAGTGTTTTATAAGCCGAAAGATGTAAATTCGTAAACAACAAATAAACAAACAAATTATTATGAAAACAATGATTAAATCTGTTACTGTAGTTTTTGCTGCAATGACGCTTTCAGTAAATGCTTTTGCACAGGACACTAAAAAGCCTGCCAGCCCTCCGGCTACTGCTACGGGAAAAATTAAAGATGCCACCATTACCATAAACTATAGTAGCCCTTCTGTTAAAGGGCGTACCATCTGGGGTGGTTTGGAAGCTTACGATAAAGTTTGGCGTGCGGGAGCTAATGAAGCAACTACTTTTGAAACGGATAAAAATATTACTGTTCAGGGTAAACCGCTGCCTGCAGGGAAATACAGCTTCTTCCTGATTCCTAAAGAAAGTGGAACATGGACTGCGATTTTCAACAAAGAGCCGAAACAATGGGGTGCTTACAAATACGAACAGGCAAAAGATGCTTTACGTGTTGATGTAAAAACAAAAGCTTTACCGGCAACACAGGAAAATTTAGTGTATAAAATCAACAGTAATGGATTCACAATGGATTGGGATAAAATCTCAGTTCCTGTGGAGATCAAATAAATTGAGATACAAGAACAAAAAATCCCGGATCATCCGGGATTTTTTTATTTACAATTTTGATATTGTATCAAGCGCTGCAATATACAGTACCCCGATTTTTCTACAGAAATTAAGAAGTATGGGGGCATTAAAAATCATGATTACTTTTGGAAACAATGAATCTGTATAATATCATCATTAAATTCAGAAGCAATGAGAGAAACATCAATATAAGAAAACATCCTTTCATATACGTAGCAAATGATGATATTGATATCAATTTGCCGTTAATATCAGGATATTGAATAAGTACACTAATGATCATACTATTTTCTAACCAATCGAAAATTCCGGCCAGTAACGGAAGAAAAGCAATAAACCGGAACCAGCTATTCCATAATCTGTTTTTGATAAGTAATCGCACGGTAAGAAGGGTAAATACTGTCACATAAAAGAAAATAAACGGGACATCTGCATATAGCTCAAGAGACAGATAGGAATGTCTTCCTTCATGACCGAGTTTCTGCATTAAATATTCGGCATATTCCGTAGAATATCCACTGAACATGGTGTCCAAAAGCTGGGTAGTGCCAAGGTGCGCCTGCAGACCCGGAATAAGAAAAAAAGACATTATTCCGAATAGTATACCCATTGGTACTATAAATAACCATATATTGATCTTAAGACATAAGTTTTCAAATTTTTGTTTCATTTTATTTTTTTATTTGATTGGACAATATTTTATCTTTTCACAATAATTACCATATAATTATTATCTTTGACAAAGGTATAATGATGGTTTAATGAATAAAATAGTAAAAAATGACCATTTTTTCAGCGATAGAAAATCTGCTCTCGGAGACAATTTTTAATCAGGCATTTAAAGGTGAGCTTAATCCTAAAATGTCATTGGAAAAATATAGGCATGTGGCGTTTATCTTTTCAGTACTCCAGAATTCTACTGCGGTTCTAGTAGATTTAAAATTCAAAAAAAATTATGTGTACCATGGAGGCTTATCCGTGTATCTCGGAATTGCTGATGAGCAGACCGGCGAGGTAACCAGCTCTGTTCAAAATGACAACATTTTAAAACTTATTCATCCGGAGGATCTTACGATGAAGCATCTTACAGAACTCAGATTATTTCATTTCCTTAAGAATAAAACGCCAGTAGAACGCCTGAATTATCATATTATTCTTATCATCAGGATCTTAAATAAAGACGGGAAGTACATTCCTGTAGAACTGAAGATATTTTATGCTTCATCAACAGACAGTATTCAGCTTGTTTTATATCAGTATAGTTTTAGTAGTAGTATTGAACAGGCTCCTGCTGCTGTAATTATCGATTCCTCAAATGGGCAGATCATTCCCAATACAGCTTTTAATACAAAAAAAATTCTCACCAGAAGAGAAATAGAAATTTTAAAAGAAATTGCTGTTGGCAAGCCAAGTAAAGAAATTTCACAAAAACTTTTTATAAGTAAAAATACCGTAGACCGGCACAGGCAGAATATTATGGAAAAGCTGCGGGTAAAGAGTGCTATTGAAGCCTGCTATATTGCCGGTATGATGGGGATTATCTAGACTCTTCACTAAATTAACCCGAGCAAAAAAGCTATAGTGAGCCAAATAGAAAAGCAAATTTGAGCCGAATAGAAAACCAACAAAGTAAAATTGATCCTAATTTTGCCGTTGTAAATCATAACACATGGAGAGTAATGAACAGCCACAGGTATTCTTTTATTGTACGGATCATAATTATTCATCGATAGAATCTTTTATGACCGAACATAAAATATGGCATATACAGAGCGGATATATATTATTTTATGAAAATGGTAAAACCTATCGGGCAGATGCCGGACAGACCATCCTGCTACGTAGAAACCAACTTGTAAAGGCTTCACTGATGAATGGTGAAAATGGTGAGCAATTTCAGATGCTAAAGATAATGCTGACCCGTGATTTTTTGAATAAGCTGATTAAAGAGGATCCATCATTTGTTTTGTGCGGGTCAGAGTGTTCACTAGAATATCCTGATAGTTTTCTTGTTACAGATCATGAGCTTATGTCCGTGTTTTTTACCTCACTAATGATTTATATCAATGCGGGGCAGAATTCTCAGGGTCTTTTAAGTACAACAAAGTCCAAAGAAATTTTTTTGCTGCTTGAAATGTTGTGGCCTGGTATTAAAAACAGCCTTTTTGATTTTTCTGAGCCTGGGAAAATTGATCTGGAAGAGTTTATGAAGAAAAACTATAGTTATAACGTTACCTTAGAACGTTTTGCATATCTTTCAGGACGCAGCCTGGCCGCTTTCAAAAGGGATTTTAAAAAAATACACAGTTTGTCTCCACATAAATGGCTGATGAAAATGCGCCTGGAAGAAGCCAGACGTCTTATTATTGAAGAAAACCAGACACCTTCATCTGTTTATCTGTTTGTAGGCTTTGAGAATCTGTCTCATTTTTCTACAGCTTTTAAAAAATACTACGGCTTCAACCCTTCATCTGAAAAGGTTTATCAGTGAGTTTGATCTGTCAACGTCTATTATACTTAATAAATTATAAATTACAATGAGAAAAGTACTTATTACGGGCGCTAATAAAGGCCTGGGTTTTGAGCTGGCCAAATATCTGCTTCAGAAAGATTATTTTGTATATCTGGGATGCCGGAATACTGAAATGGGGAAGAATGCTGTTCGAGAATTAAAAAATTCAGGATTTGAAAACTGTATGCTGCTGGAAATCGATATATCGAAAGAAGAATCAGTGAATAGGGCGGCTAATGAATTTGGAAAATATAGTGATGTTCTTGATATTCTGATCAATAATGCAGGTATTCTCGGAAAAAGAAAGAGTGAGGATAATCCATTGTCAATTTCTGATGTAAGGGAAGTTTTTGAAACCAACTTTTTTGGTACGATTGCCGTTACAGAAGCATTTCTGCCTTTTCTGAAAAAATCATCTCTTCCAGTTATCGAGAATATTACCAGTGATCTTTCTTCCCTTACAATGCATCAGGATCCGGATTGGTTGCTTTACAATGCAAAATCGATAAGTTATGGCCCTTCAAAAACAGCTTTAAATGCCTATACTGTTGCGCTAGCATATGAATATAAAGACTTAGGGTTTAAGATCAATTGTGTTACTCCGGGGTGGACTTCCACCGACTTCAATGGTAACAGCGGAGGAAAATCTCCAGCTGAAAACTGTATCAACCTTGCAAAATATGCAATGCTTGATGAGAATGGCCCAACAGGAAAATTTTTTGGTGAAGAAGGCGAACTTCCATGGTAGATGAGGTTTAATAAGAAGATGGGAAAAACATTATTCAAATCTGGTATTATCAGTTTCTTCAGCTAGATTCTCTGTTGATATTTGAAGATTAAACCTGCTTTCAGAGAATTTAGTAATCTGAAAGCAGGTTTGGAAATTACTGTTTAAGTTTATCAAATCTAAATTTTTTATATCAGCTGCATCTGATCAGTAAAAATTATCCAGCTTTCGGATCTATATCCAGCAGTCTCAATTACATTATAATACAGCCTCTGACCATTCCTCAGCCATCTTTTCAACATAATCTACAAAATTGTCAACATCTTGTATTGTGTAAAAAGTGTATTCAGGCTGATCTTCAAGAGGATCAACATTCTCAAACCAATGATCATGTGCAAATAAAAGTACCTTCCCTGAATTCTTTTCATACATTGTCATATTGCCATTAGCTTCAAGGGCAAAGCAAATGAAGTCATTATATTGTATCGGTTGTTTGTGTTCTTCTTCACAAAGATTTTCATAATATTCTTCCCATTCGCCGATTCCCGTTATGCAGGCAGATTTTAAGAATAAATAGTCCTGATTATTAGTAAGGGATGGTTCCGGCTGATGATAAGACTCTACAATACCGCCTATCTCTTCAAGTAATAATTCATGTTCTTTTGCTAACATAAAGTTATCCGTATAATCTGACTCAATTTTGGTTAACCAGCCACAGCTTTTATTATACTTATTGGTCCATGAGAACAATCGGTAGGGATGATTATTTACACTAAATTCCAGCTTTCTGGCCTTTTGAATAAGTTGAGATAATTTAGGGAATTTTGATGTAAAATTTTCGGAAAGATTCAGAACTGATTCTATATCATAAAATGTAACAAGATCATTTGGTCTCATAAACCAATTGATGTCTTTTTTAAATGTTTCAAAGTCTAAATTCATTTTGATTTCTAGTTGAAAATTGAATAGACTGTAAATATAAGGAAGAAGTAATAATTGAGTCAGAGACATTGCAATTTAAGGATATGATTTCGAAGGCAGATCTTCATTCTTCAAGTCTGATATTATAATAAGAAATAACTCTATCAAATTGAATATCTTTATGATAATACACTTAATAATGAAAAAGTCTTGGTAATGTCATATAATGTTATTAGCTTTATAATGAATTCTGAATTCTGAATTCTGAATTCTGAATGACAATATTATTACACCTCACTAAATTTATTTAATCATGAAAAAGCAAATCTTTATCGTTGCGTTGTCTCTGGGAGCAACTGCCTTAGGAACCCACCGGGCTATGGCACAAAATTCAGAGCAGGTGAGTACATCAGTCAATATTATTTTATCAGACGTTATTGCAATGGATATTGGCTCTGCTGCTTCAGAAGGCGCCGTAGATTTTAATTATGGGAGCACAAAAGATTATAGTTCATCTAAAAATGTGACCGTTCCCAATAGTTTAGTCATTATTTCCTCTAAAAATTTCGATGTAAAAGTAAAATCTGAAGGGGCACACTTTGTAAATGGCGCAAACGTAATTCCTGTAGATATATTACAGGTAAAAGCCATACCAGGCGGAAGTTTGGTGGGAACTCTTAATGAGGTCACTTTATCTCCAAATGATCAGGTATTGGTGAGTAATGCAAGTTTGGGTACCAAACAGTCTTTAAATATTGCTTACTCTATTTCTGCGGAAAATGCATCCAAGGTACTTTTAGGAAAACCACAAGGAACTTATACACAAAAAATAACTTATACTGCCACTGCATTGTAAGTAAATATCAATTTTAAATAGAAAAGCCCTCGATACTACAAAAGTATCGAGGGCTTTTCATTTATCATATGAGTAAATCTTGTAGTTATTTTACTACATGAACTTCCGTTTTCCACTACAAAGAAACTTTTAGCACCACTATAAATTTGCAGTATACAAAAGATAACAATTAAGTAAAAAATAACAATAAAATATAACCACCATGAAAAAACAAATCGTAATCACAGCCTTAACTTTTGGAGCAATCATATTTGGAACTAACAATGTTCAAGCTCAAAATACAACTGCAACTACAACCGTAAACATTACTCTTAACGACGTAATATCTATTGACGCAGGAAGTACAGCCATTGGTAATACGGTTGATTTTAACTATGTTACTGCAGCAGACTATAATTCTGATCAGACGATTACTAAAGCCAACTCTTTAAAAGTAACTTCAACGAAGAACTTTAATGTTAAAGTAAAAGCAGGGGGTGCTAATTTCATGAATGGAACGAACTTAATCCCTGTCAATGTTTTGACCATCAAAGCAGCTACAGCTGCCGGAACCATGGGGGGAACAAAAAATGCTGTAGTTTTATCTGCAACGGATCAGAATTTAGTTACAAATGCCCCACTGGGAAGCGCATTAACACTGAATTTGGACTACACCATTCCAGCTGCAAAATCATCATCTTCTGATATTTTAGGTAAACCGGCCGGAACTTATACTCAAACAGTAACTTATACTGCAACAGCTTTATAAATTAATTTTTCATATTAATATTTTGTGATTTGGTGTTTCGAAGGCTTCCTCAGGAGGCCTTTGATTTTATATGTATTGTACCGGTATAAATACAATTCAAAATCCGGGAATAAGTATCTGTCAGATGTAAGGTAGAATCTTTGTTTTAAATAACAATGATAACACATTTACCAACCTGTAAATATTTTTTGTGAAAACCTAAATAAAATTATACGCAAACGGTAGTTTATATTGCGACAGCCTTATAATAGAAATTACAGGAATTTATATACGCCCTCAACAATTAGAAAGTGTTGAGGGCTTTACTATTTAAGTTAAATGAATAAACCTTGTAGTTATTTTACTACATGAACTTCCGTTTTCCACTACAAGGAAACTTTTAGCACCACTATAAATTTGCAGTATACAAAAGATAACAATTAAGTAAAAAATAACAATAAAATATTACTATCATGACAAGACAAATCGTAATCACAGCCTTAACTTTTGGAGCAATCATATTTGGAACTAACAATGTTCAAGCTCAAAATACAACTGCAACTACAACCGTAAACATTACCCTGAACGACGTAATATCTATCGACGCAGGAAGTACAGCCATTGGTAACACGGTTGATTTTAACTATGTTACTGCAGCAGACTATAATTCTGATCAGACGATTACTAAGGCCAACTCTTTAAAAGTAACTTCAACGAAGAACTTTAATGTTAAAGTAAAAGCAGGAGGTGCTAATTTCATGAATGGAACGAACTTAATCCCTGTCAATGTTTTGACCATCAAAGCAGCTACAGCTGCCGGAACCATGGGGGGAACAAAAAATGCTGTAGTTTTATCTGCAACGGATCAGAATTTAGTTACAAATGCCCCATTGGGAAGCGCATTAACACTGAATTTGGACTACACTATTCCAGCTGCAAAATCATCATCTTCTGATATTTTAGGTAAACCGGCCGGAACTTATACTCAAACAGTAACTTATACTGCGACTGCTTTATAATAAAAACACAATTATATATAAATATGCCCTCAATACCGGTAAAATGTTGAGGGTTTTCTATTTAAACCAGATGAATAATACTGTAGTTATTTTACTACATCAACTTCCTCTTTCCACTACAAAGAAACTTTTATCGCCACTGTAGATTTGTAGTGTTCAAAAGAGAGCAAATAAACAAGAATAAAAATTAATAATACTACCATGACAAAACAAATTGCAATCGCAGCCTTAACTATTGGAGCAATCATGTTAGGATCTAACAATGTTCAAGCTCAAAATACAACCGCAACCACAACCGTAAACATTACCCTGAACGATGTAATCTCTATTGATGCAGGAAGTACTGCAATGGGAGGGACAGTTGCCTTTAACTATGTTACTGCAATGGACTATAATTCGGAAAAAACAGTGGCTCAGGCCTCGGCTTTGAAAATCACCTCAACGAAGAACTTTAATGTAAAGGTAAAAGCAGGTGGCCCGACTTTCGTCAATGGTTTAAACTCCATCCCTGTAGATGTTTTGACAATCAAAGCCGCAGCAGCTCCTGGAAATATGGGCGGAACAAAAACTGATGTGATTTTATCAGCAGGAGAAAAAACTTTAGTAGCAAACGCTCCTCTCGGAAGCGCATTAACACTGAATCTGGACTACACCATTCCAGCTGCAAAATCATCATCTTCTGATATTTTAGGTAAACCGGCCGGAACTTATACGCAAACAGTAACTTATACAGCGACTGCTTTATAATAAAATTTTTAGTTTGTAAAGGTCCATTTTGATGCGTTTTCAGTAGTTTTGGGAATCTTTATTATTAAACTATTTACACCATGCACAAGTTCATTTATCTTTTCATTTTCTTTATCCTCGCGGGATATTCCTCACTTCTGGCACAAAGTATTTCTATGTCGCCTACACGGTTGTTTTTTACAGGTAATCCAGGTGAAAAAGTAACAAAGACAGTCACGCTTCAAAACAGCTCCGATAAGGATTATGTTTTTAATCTCAACTATAAAGATTGGGTTAGAGAAGAAGACGGAAATAAGGTTTATCTTGAAGCAGGCAGTTCAAAAACTTCCAATGCGTCCTGGATATCTACTTTAGAAAATACTGTAACAGTTCCTGCAAAAAGTACAAAGGAAATTGTAGTAACCATGCAGATTCCTGCAAATGCATCAAAGTCTGCCGTCACAAACAGTATGTTGTTTTTCACCCAACTTCCTCAGCAGGCTGATAAGGCACGTATTCAGAATGGTATTGGTATTATCACCTTATTTGAGGTGGGGCTCCACATCTTTTATACTCCACCGGGTAACCACGTAAAAAGTTTGGATATTACCAATATTTCAGAAGCGAGTAATGAGAATGCAGCGAACAGAAAAGTCGCAGTAAGTATCCATAATGATGGAAACACCATCAATGATGCCACCGTTGAGTTTGAACTCACCAATACAGATAGTGGTAAGGAAATAAAATTACCCGCAATTTCCATCTCTATGCTTCCCGATACCAATCAGGTCGTTCAATTTTCGTTGCCAGAGAACATTTCAGGGAACTTCCTTGGCGTGGTTATTATCAAAATGGCAGAATCAAATGATTTACGCGTAGGAGAAAAAAACTTTAAATTTTAAAATTTAGTCTTGAAACCACAGAATGGAATACCGATATCATTGCTAAGAAGAACAATCTTATTTTTTGTAATTGTTTTTCTGCACTTTTCGTTGGCCTTTGCGCAGGAAAAGAAGGATATTCAAATCCATTTTGAAAATGACAGCGTAGCTGTTGAGAAAGGTTCTACTTTTAGCAATTTCTTGGTTATTGAGAATAAAAGTTCTGAAGAGATTACCATTCAGAATATTATACCCAAGGAAAAATATCCGGGATTGCTTTTCTATCCTAAAAATGATTTTATCTTAGGTGCGGGCCAGTCTAAAAATCTTCCTGTGAAACTGATCGCCAACGTGGATTTTATGAAACTTCGATCCAATGAGATCCAATTCCAGATTTCGTACGTTACCCCGACGATCACCAGAACTGAAAATGCCTCTTTCTTCGTTACCAAAGGCGAGAACAAAAATATTGCAATTTATACAGCTACATATGAAAATTTCATTAACCCTGCTGTGCCTGAATCCTCAATCCTGCTGACTGTAGAAAACCAAGGGTACAGTAAACGAACCGTTAAGATTGATTTGCAATCCATTCCCGATGGTTTGGAAATGATGCCAAAACAACAAACCGTATCTCTGGAGGGCTTAGAAAAACAAACGATTGAGATCAAAATTGCGGTCAGAAAACAGAATACAATTTATCCCGAATTTAATATTAATGCAATAGTCACAGATCTGCTTGATAATAAAATAGTAGGAAGCAACACGCTCTATCTGGTCGTTTTATCGCACAACAGACAAATTGCCCGGGGAAACGAAGCGATGGGCGGAAGTAATTTTGCGGAAATTAGTTATAATGAAAACAGTTCAGGTTTCAATTATTTTCAATTGAGAGGGAATACAGCGTTTCGGGTGACAGATAATTTGAGATCGCGTTTCAATATTAGTGCAGATTACTATCATGAAGACGGCCGTTATAACTTCTATGATACCTGGCTGGAATTGGAGAGAAAAAATACGGTATTACGGGTGGGAAATGTTAATAGCAATGATTACGATTACCCGATTTTCGGTAGAGGAGGGAAAGTTTCTACGAAATTTGGTAAAAACAATCAGATTGAAATTCTTGCGCTTGAAAATAATTATAACTTGTATGGTACTTATTTCCAACAAACAAAAGGATCTACCATGGTGGGTGCAAAATATGGTTTTGGGAATGCTAAATCTTTCAACGGGAAAGTATCCTATATTTTCGACCATGATCCGCGCTTTAACATAGATACACAGGTAGCGAATGCAGTAACTTCATTGCTAATTAATGATAAACACACCATCCGCATGGAGATGGGCCTGAGCCACGAAGAAGGTCTTTCGAATAAAGATGAAAAGGCTGGAGCTTTAATGGGAGCCAATTATGAGGGGAAAATAGGGAGATGGGATATACAATCTTTCAATTCCTTTGCCACTAAAAGCTATGCAGGGATCAAGCGGGGATCTTTTTTCTCAAATCAGCGAATCGGTCACCAATTTTCCGCTTCTCAACGCGCTTTTATACAATATCAGAATTCGCAGGTAGAACCTGAGTTCCTAAGTTTCCAAAGTGAGCCAATCCAACCGGGGAATACCGCTAATTTGCGCTATTATTTCAACAGTACAGAAGCTTTGGGGTTAGGCTATCAGTTTTCCTTAAAGAAGTGGAATTTTCTACTTTCTCCAAAGGTTGAAAACCAGAAAACAGCTAATTTTTATACATCACAGGAGCTTTTTTCATACAAGTTGGAAGCCAATATAAGCACGACATTAGGTGCTCATGGATTCAACCTAACGGCGGAATATTCTTATTCAAAAGAGAACAATAAACAGGACTGGTTCAATAGTCTGAAAACAACTTTATCTTATAGATATAAATCATTTTCCCTTAACGGAACAGCCCAATGGAATGCTACCAGTGTCTTTGATTTAACTTCTTATTACAATGCAGACCATAATTTTGCCAACTACAATGTATACGCCTCGTATAATTTCCAGATGCTCAATCATAATCTGACCGGATCTTTTTCAGCCGGAGCCTTCTATTCGGAACTTTATAAAAATTTAAACAGCAATATTACCGGTAATCTGGAATATAAGATTTCGCCTTCCTGGTCCACCACAGGTTATTTTAATCTTTCCGGCTATAAATCTACGGCTGAATATGCAAGCAGCGGCAGTTATTACCAGTTCAGGGTGGGAATTAAAAAATATTTTACCACCGCTACGGCTCTAGGAAATCATAAAGTGGCATTCCAGTTCTTTGAAGATAAAAACTATAATGGACTTCTGGAGTCCGGTGAATCGGTACTTGCTAATGAAATTGTAAAACTGGACAATTATGTAGCGATGACGGATAAGAATGGAAAAGTTGTTTTTCAGAATGTTCCTGAAGGTACTTATACACTGAAGGTGAACGAAAGTGCGGGCTCCCGGTTGATGACGGATCCTGTCATTATGGTGCACAATAATATCAACCGCAAAGTGGGCTTGGTAAAAAACATCAGAGTAACTGGGAAATTAACGGAGATTAAACAAGCTTACGATACTGTAGAAACAGATGTAACAGGGATTGTAGTATATGCAAAAGGGGAAGATGGTAAAATTTATACCGCAGTGGTTAACCCAAAAAATGAGTTTGAGTTTTTCCTCAAAGACGGCAAGTATGATCTCTATATTGAAAATGACAAATACAGCTATACACAACCCACCCAAACCATTTTGGTGACAAAAGAAGGTTACTCAAAAACCGTGGTTTTTGAATACAAGAAGAAAGACACCATCATTAAGGTGAAAAAGTTTTAAATTTAAAAGTATGAAAAAGAAGAGGGCTTTTTTAATAGGAATTTTTACTGTACTTTGCGGATCTACAGCTACGAAAGCTCAGGATGTATACCTTTCGGTTCCTGAAAATAATATTTTTAACAGGAGCGAATTTACCTCAGTACCTACAAGAGTAATGACGAACGCCAACAGAACAAACTGGGATTATGCCTTTTTAGGGATACTCCCGACAGCTCCTACATTTACCTCTGTTTCGGGACCAACTTTTACCCACTCTTCTTCCTCGCTTACTTTACCCGCTTCCATTCTTCTGTGGCAGTTGGAAAGTATGGGTGGGCAGCTTCCATATACCGGATTAACAGGTTATTTGCCAGGTTTTCAGTCGTTCAGTACAAGCGCCATAAAATGGTTTGAACCACCATCGACCAGTCTTGGGGGAGGGTTCAACCGGGGAAATATCAATTTTACATTTAAAATTCCTGCTTCACAATTTACTGCCAATACCTTTCGGGCTGGGAATTACTCCATGGAAATTACTCAAAATTATAATGACTTTACACCACGCAATTTTAAAACTATCTTAGTGATTCCTTCATCTATACGATGGATTACAAACTCTTTAACAAAATACATAGAAATATCTTCTTTGAATGACTATCGCAATACGGGCACGCGGGTATGGGATTTGGGGAATACGGAAATCGCGCATACGGTCGATTTTAATTTTTGGGCAAAAGCTGCTTCCACTAACGTTCAGTTCACTTCCTCTAAAGGTGTTTCAGGAACCAGAAATATAGCAAGCATTAAATTGGCTAGCAATGGCTCAGCTCTCACGACCAAAGCCTTATCTGCCGATTTTCAGAATTTTTCCACGGCTAATTTCAGTGTTGTAGCGGGAAACAGAAATAGCTTCATTCCAGAGCTTCATGTGTCTGCGGAAGATTTTAAAAACAATTTTTTTGAAGCTGGAACTTATACGTTTGAATTGAATTTCAATGCCAGAAGCATAGATAGCTCAATCAATAGTTTACAAAATACGGCTGTTCAGATAAAGGTGCTCCCTCTGTCGGAGATTACCATTCCCAGTTCCGGCCGAAATGTAAATTTCAATTTTAATACCGCTGCCCATTACACCAATGGTCAGTCACAAATGGTTCCAAACCAAATTATGCTTTCCAACAATGAAAATTTCGAGCTCTATGTTAAATCGGACGAAAATTATTTCAAGAAAGGTGGCCTCCAGACCGATATCAATTCCAACATATTACAAATAGGCATAGATGGAAGTTCTGTAAATGTTCCCTTATCCAAAACTCCTCAAAAAATACTTTTTAACGGAGCACCGGTTTTGGACCGGGGACTGAACATAAGATACACCATACCACCTGCAGGTGCTCAAAGTTTGGTAGGAAAGGAAAATACCACTTACTCTATCAATGTTTATTATAGCTTTACGGCAATTTAACAATACTTTAGAGTAGTCAATATTTTAGAATTTCAACTTCAATTTCATCTCTTGTTTTCAATGCCGGCGGAATTCCTTAAAAAGCTCCATAGGCATAAATAAGCTTTATACCTTCAAATAATTCTTTTTGTAAGTATTTCATTCCAATATTTCATGGCTGAAGGTCAATTATAGCGGTTGGTCCAAACACAAAACTGTCCAGGATTCCCAATATATTTTGGTGTCTGGCTATCAATTATTGCCGCTTCGGGCACCTATTTTTAATTTGCATCATTGAGCCAGATTCGATCAGTAATCTGATGATATTGTCGCATCCTCCGTCTTTTACCATTTCCGGTAGTGCCGGTAAACGGTTTTACAGAATAGAAACTCTGCCGAAATTTCACGTCATGCAAAGCAAGTTTTAGTTAATAAAATAATGCATTTATTGTTTCCAAATAGATACCATTTCATTTTTCTTTTTACTAATATGATATTTTTTATAACTTGCTAACTCCTGGAAGAAAGGGCTGAACTGTATTTTTTAATCATATTGAAACAATTTACCTTTCTGCCTTCTTCAAAAAAGTAATTCAAAAGCTTCTAAAACTGTGATACTTAATTTATGAATGATTTTATCAACGAACTACAATTGAAAATTGAAAGACTCGAAAACGAAATCAATTTTAAGAACGGACTGATCTCGATATTGTCTCATGACTCAAAAGAACTGTTTGGAACCTTTCTGTGGCTGATAGAGGAGCTAGAGCAGAAGACCATAAGTGAGGAAGATTTTTTTAAGTTGTTGCCGCAGGTAAAAAAAGATGCCCAGAAGAATCTGCAAACTATCCACGACAGCGTTGCCTGGCTAAAAACACAATACGGGGAGTTTAAGATTAGACCCGTTAAAATTATGGTGATAGATCTTTTTCACTATTTAGAAGAAAAATACGCTGCTAAATTAAAAGAAAAAAATATTCAATTTTATTTTAAGGGAGATCACAACGCGTTTCTTACAAGCGATCGCCTGTTGATCGAATATGTTTTAGATAAAATTTTTAACAATGCGGTAAAATATTCCTTCCCAGGACAGGATGTTTATTTACAGGTAATTACAGAGGGTGATCAGGTTGTGCTTTCTGTAATTGATTCCGGAATGGGAATCAATGAAAAATATTTACCTGCGATCTATACGTATGGTAATCCTATATTCCTGGGGACTGCTGGCGAGAAAGGAGCTGGGTTAAGTTTGAAAATTGTAAAAAATTTTATATCCTTGCTGCATGGAAACATCCAAATCATTTCCACTGAAGATAATGGCACTACGGTTTCCCTTTTTTTACATAAATTTATAGAATAATGGGTTTAAAAGTAAACATTCGTATTGTAGTAGCAGATGATCATGGTATCGTTCGGATGGGCTTGATACAAACGATCAAACGATTGATTCCCGATGCCATCATTTCAGAAGTAGAGGATTATAAATCGCTGTACAAATTAATTCTGAATGAAAAGCTGGATCTGGCCATTATGGATGTTAATATGCCTAATGGTACTGTTCAGGAAGCAATAGATTACATAAAGATTCACCAGCCTGAATTAAAAACTCTAATATTTTCTTCACAGGATGAAGAGCTGTATGGGATGCGCTATCTAAAAATGGGGGCAGGAGGCTATCTAAGCAAGCTGAGCTCCGCTGAAGTAATTGAGACTGCTTTAACGTCGATGGTCAGTAAGGGCCGATATATCAGTGATAATATAAAAGAAGCGATTTTTTTTGAATCATTAACCGGTTCAGGAAAGAATTCTCCTCTTGAAGCATTATCAGACCGGGAATTGCAAATTGCCAATAAACTTGCAGAAGGCCTTCCCCTTAAAGAAATTTCTAATCAGTTGAATCTCCATTCATCAACGATCAGTACCTATAAAAACAGGTTGTTTGAGAAGCTGAAGATACGATCCATACCTGAATTGGTGGAAATTCTCAGGCTATATAATCAGTAAATATTCTATCATAAATTGATTGTGATTCAATGAAATAATGCAATATGCTGCTTTTCTTTCTCCTTATCTGCTTCTTCGTACAAAGCAGCAGTCAGATCGAGAGAATGACGCATCAATTCTCATGCGGAACTGAAATTTTTCGCAATTGATAATAAGCATTTTAATATAGAGTTTCTCTCCGGAATATAGACTCATTATGATCTGTACTCATTTCCAATATTTTCCGACAAATTTCTAAATTAATTTGCTACTAATATAAAATGACCTATTTTTATTATAAAATACTATTCCATGCCGAAAAAAATTATAAGAAATCTTAAAATTGGTGTAGTGATTTCTTTGGTACTTCTGATTGCTAGTTCTATAGCATCTTATATCAGCATACATAAGCAGATGGAGAATAGGGAAAACCTCATAAAAAGTAAAGAATCTATAAGCTTAGCAAAAGATATATTAAATACTCTTTTAAATGCTGAAACGGGAAATAGAGGGTATCAGCTTACCGGCCGGGAAAATTTTCTTGAACCTTTCAATAAAAGCAAGGATGAATATCCGTTGCTTGTTTCGAATAAAGATAGGCTTAATCTTAAAAACAAAGATCAGACTAAGGTCTTAAATGAACTGCTAGACGCTTCACAAATGATGATGAAGGAATATGCCTTACTTATTAAGAATCGTCAACAAGGAATATTAATGAGTCCGGAGGAACTTGTACAAAACAAGGAGGCTATGGACAGATGTCGCAGGCTCGTCCAGAAATTTGTAAAACACGAGGAAGTTCAACTTGCTATAAAAAATGAAGATCTGAAAAAATCTTCCCAGTGGACGGTTTTGTTCATCATTTTTTCAGCTATTGCAGCCATTGGTGTAACCGTTTTTGTTTATATACAACTAAAATCTGACCTTATTCGTCGTGGTAAGTTAGAAAAAGATTTGTTTGATACTAAAGAAATGCTTGAGGAAACAAGTTCAGTAGCCCAAGTTGGAGGTTGGGAGGTCAATATGAAGACCGGAAAGATCTTTTGGTCTCAAAGTACAAGAGAAATTCACAAACTGAAAGATGATCTTCAGCCTACTTTTGAAAATGCCTTAGGATTTTACAAAGGAGAAAGTGGAGAAAGAATAAAATATTTGTTTAACAGGGCAATACAACAAGGAATTCCTTTTGATGAAGAGCTTCAGCTTTTACGTAATGATGGAGTTACGACCTGGGTAAGAGTAAAAGGTATTCCTGAATTTGAAGATGATATTTGTAAAAGGGTTTTCGGAATCATTCAGGACATTGATGCATTCAAAAAAATGTTTCTCGAGGTTTCCCGGAAGGAGGCAATAATGCAATCTTTTGCCACTGATGTTCCTGTTCCTTTGGCTATGTTTGATAAAGACCTTAACTATATTGCTGTAAGCAGCAGATGGAGAGAGGAATTTCTTATGAATAATGTAGATCTTATCGGCAATAATCTATTCACGATATCACCTAATATTCCCGAAAAAGGAAAAGAGATCTATGAAAATGCACTATTGGGGAAAACGTATATTAACGGTGATTTTACGCTAAAAGTGGAAGGTAAAGAAGAAATCCAGCATTACGACCTTAAAGTTGGACCCTGGTATCTTACAAAAGATGAAATAGGTGGTGTAATTATTTCTATACAGAATATTACAAATGCTGTAAAGATAAATGAAGAATTGAAAAATGCCAAAGAAACAGCAGATATAGCCAGCAAGGCAAAATCCGAATTTCTGGCCAATATGAGTCACGAGATTAGGACTCCTTTAAACGGAGTTATTGGTTTTTCAGACCTTCTCCTTACGACACCGCTGAATGAAACACAGATGCAATATCTTAATTACATCAATGAGTCAGGAGAAAACCTGCTTAGCATCATCAATGATATATTGGATTTTTCTAAGATAGAATCCGGAAAAATGGAGCTTTTGATTGAAAAATGTGATGTTTATGATATGTTAAGCCAGGTAATAAATGTGATCATTTATCAATCCCAGAAAAAAGATATCGAACTACTTCTCAATATTGAGCCGGGCCTTCCAAAAATACTTTTTATGGATGAAGCAAGGTTAAAACAGATCTTGATCAATCTTCTGGGGAATGCTGTGAAATTTACAGAAAAGGGAGAGATTGAGCTAAAAGTAGAGAAGTTGCACATGAATGATCGTACAATCGCTTTGCGCTTCTCGGTACGAGATACAGGAATTGGCATCCCTGTTGAAAAACAGAAATATATTTTTAATGCCTTTACTCAGGAAAACAGTTCCATCAGTAAACGATATGGTGGCACGGGTCTGGGGCTTACGATTTCTAACACTATCCTGGGATATATGGGAAGTCATTTGTCGCTGAACAGCGTAAGGGAAAAAGGGTCTGTATTTTTCTTTGACATTGAGATTCCTTACGAGATTCCTCAAGTGAGAGAGGAGGAGGAAATAACTATTAAAACGGCCTTAGTGGTTGATGATAATGAAACCAACAGGATTATTCTTGAGCACATGCTTACCTATAAAAATATCAAGTCTACCTTGGCTTCTAATGGGATGAAAGCCTTAGAGATCTTGTTGAAAGGTGAGAGATTTGATGTTATCCTGATGGATTATCATATGCCTATTATGTCTGGATTGGAAACAATAAATAAAATAACAGAGCTGTTCAATCAGCGAAAAGAGACTTCACCCTTTATAGTACTTTCTTCTTCTTCTGAAGAACTGGGCATACTTAATTCAGTTAGAAAAATTGATAATGCACATTTACTTTTAAAACCCATCAAATCACATGATTTATACAAAACTTTAAAAAAAGTAGACCAAAGTTATTCAGTAGAAATTACTAAGGATTATTCTGAGAAAGTTACGCATGTATTTACCTCGGAATTAGAAGTGCTTTTGGTTGATGATAACGTAGTAAATATGGTCCTGAATAATAGGATAATGAAATCTTTTGCTCCCAATATACATCTGACGGAAGCAGTCAATGGACTGCAGGCTTTGGAAGAATGCAGGAAAAAACACTTTTCCATTATCATGATGGATGTACAAATGCCAATAATGGACGGTATTGAGGCAACACGCAATATCAGAATGCTGCCGGGATATGAACATATACCTATCATAGGCATTACGGCAGGAAATGTGTTGGGTGAAAAAGAAAAGTGCCTTGAGGCTGGAATGAATGATTTTCTTCCCAAACCTGTAAAGCAGGCAGATCTTCTTGAAGTACTCAAAAAGTATATTAGTGTTTAGAATCCATGAAAAAGGAATCAATTTTTTGTAAATATTAGGGGACAATATATTTAATATACGAAATATATAACGGATTAGGACATAAAAAAAACCGATATCGAAGAATGAAATCTTCAAATGTCGGTCTTGTGACCTTGACGAGCAAATCTTCAAACACTTTTATCGATGATTTAGTTCGTTTGAGCCAAATTAAACAAGAATTGGCTATTGCGAATTAGCATTTGATTTCTTATAGTTATAGAGTTTTTATAATATAATCTTAAGCATATAAAAAAATCGAAGTTGATATAATTTGACTTGGTTTTACTTCGATTGTCTTTCACATTTTGACTGAGATTTTAAAAAATATGATAAATATTTATAATGAATTTCTATAATTGAAATAGGTTATCTGTCTCATGAAACATTACATAAACCATTCTATTTGCAAAATAAAGAAAGTTTGAAAGTGATAGAATGTAAATTTATAGATGAGTAAAGAAATACATCATATTTTATTTTTTATAAATCTTTGAAAGAAAATCAAACCAAATTCACAAAATTGTCGTATCTTATAGAAGAAATTGCAGAATGAAAATTAATTTTCGTGTGAATAGTGGCTAATCAATAAAGCATAATTTTTTCTTTGCCTTCCGTAATACTTCTACGATAATTATTCACTTTAATTTAAAACTTATGGCAATATTCATTTTTATACTCATTCATTGGTATGCATCTCTTTTTTTTCAGTCGGTTTTTCACCATCGTTATGCTGCACACAATCTTTTCACAATGTCAAAATTTTGGGAAAAGATGTTTTACCTGGGCTGTTTTTTTACTCAGGGTTCCTCTTACATCAGCGCTTACACGTATGGTCTAATGCACCGTTTGCATCATGCACATACAGATAAAACCGAAGATCCACATTCACCTCACAACGATCCTAATCCTTTTGTGATGATGTGGACGACACGAAATAACTATTTTAACCTTTATATAGGAAAAACAGATGCCGCAGAAAAATACAAAAAGAATCTTCCGAAATGGGAGAGGTTTGATAAAATAGCACACAATTATATTACAAGATTTTGTTGGATTGCTGCATATATAATTATTTATGCTTTATTGGCAACGGCTTGGTGGCAATGGCTTTTTTTACCAGTGACTGTAATAATGGGTTCTCTACAGGGAATGGCAGTAAATTGGTGGGCACACAAATTTGGTTATGAAAACTATAAGTTAACAAATACTTCAAAGAATATTTTGCCATTTGATTTTATTTTCTGGGGCGAAGCCTATCACAATAATCATCATAAGCATCCGCATAGACCTAATAATGCAACTAAGTGGTTTGAGTGGGACATGGGATTTCAGACAATGGTTTTTTTGCAGAAACTTAAGATAATCAAAATAAAATATCAATAAACAGATTTTATTTAACCATAATATTCGATTAAATTTTTCTCTATCTATTCTTGCTTAAAAGGATATTTAAAAGGAAGTTTAACGATACTGAAAGAAAGATTTTTAATATTAATTATTGGGAAATCTATTGCGGAAGAGGTATACAGGGGTGATAAATTTATAAAGATAGGAATCTATGAAAGGAACGAGTATCCTAATTTATATGCAGGATTTTTTGATAAAATAAGAAAGCTCTTCACAGGTTTCGGAGGAATGATTGAAATTTCTAAAATTCAGTGGAAAAGGTTGGCGGATGCACTATTGGAAATAATAAAAGCTTCTTATTTCAGGTTGTAGATAGAATTTTGTAATTCAGAAATATTATATCAGATCATAGTCATTGTTGTTTTTAATAAAATAATGTTCTATAGTTTGTTTTGCAGAACTGCATAGGTGTATCAATTCTTTGTACGACAGATCTTCATAAATAAAAGCGCTGGAGATATTAATTACATATTCCGTAACAATTTGAATTTCTATCATTGTAATTTGCCTCGGATCATCTAAAATATCCAAATTAGATTCCTTATTCAAAAAAGGTATTTTCCTGGTGATTGAATCTTTAAATTTATATAAGCGTATAGTATTCATAGGTTTATTTTATAATTAGGGATTTGAAGAATAATAATTCTGATGAATCTTTCATTAATGCGGTGGCTAATCACCTTATTTGAAAATTTGAGAAGGATAGAAGTAACGGTATAGAAATAACCTAAAGACTGTTTATCAAGGCAATTTTAGGTGAACAGTTTCATGCTATTAATTTATGAGGTTAAAATTGTTTTTAAATGGTATTAATCTTTCTTCTATCCTTACCATCAATCCATCTACCTAGCATTGTATGTTCTGAGGGAGATTTATCTTTATTCATAGTCAAAGCTTTTAATATGATATTCCAAAAACTATGCTTTTCAATAAATTCTTCTTTATAGTTTTTTAAGGCCTCAATATATATTCGTTCATACCTTTTAAGTTTATCACTATTTTTGATTTTTGGAATATTTATAATAATGTTCTGCATGATCTCTGATAGATTATGAGGAGAATGGGTTTTGATAAAGTTTAGCTCTATTTTGCAAATATTTAAAAGTGAAATCATGATATGAAAAAACTCATCATACATATTACACATGTTTGCTCTCCAATATAGTAATTCTTCGTTGGGGAGAATTTGATGTCCTAATAGCTCCAGTTTTTCGTAATTGTCTTCAATGGTTTTTACGAAAATTTTATTCTGCTGCCAAAACAAAGAAAAATTAAAGTGGTTTGCTTGTACAGTATTTTCCTTTATGAATTCAATTTGGAGTTTGATATACATAAGATTTTGATATATCTCATTGATAATAGTTTCCCAAAGAATATGTTGAGTCAATGTACAGTTGGTCTTAAAAACCAATCGGGATTTTTTATTTATTTTTTGCAGCTCTTTTAGTATACGAAGAATTTCTTCCAAGTCTTTATTTAAGGCGATATTGGTATTTCTGATATAAAGCAATGAGGCAAATTCAACGTGAGAGATTTTATTCAAGCTGTTTTTTTTATTGAGTAGACGGAATTTAGTTTTTCTTTTATTAAGTTTATGTTTCATTGTAATCATTAAAGGAAGTTATTTATTCTATTGAAATTCCAGACTAAGCCTTGCCATCAGATAACTGACGGTAGATTCTGCACCCTGATTGAGATTTACATTTTTTTCCTCAAGCCCATCATAGCAACCTCCTGTTGCAGGGTTATAAACGATCTGATTCAAATGATTTTTTCCCAAAAACCAGTTGAATGAGTTGTTCATCATTTGTAAATATTTTTCATCATTAAAAATTTTGTAAAAGGCAGATAATGTCAAAACAGTATAAGCAACATCAATAGGCTGTTCTCCACCAATTGGAGTGTCCTTTTCAGTGTTTTCTTTTTGCATCCAGCCTTTATTGGAAATCACTTTTATATTATCATCAATCATAATTTTAGATAACAAAAACTGGAAAGATTCTTCCGCAATTTGTTTGTAAAGCGTGTCTTTGGTTGAAATCCACGCACACAGTAAAGCTTCCGGCAATACGCTGTTTCCGTAGGTCAGATAATTCTCAAACCAATGCCAATCGTCTTTTGCTTCATGTTGATACATTTTCACTAGACGATTTGCTAATTCTTTTAATAAGGGAAGATTTTTTTCTGAGTTTTGATAATGCAATCCTTTAATAATAAAAGCCATTGCTCTTGTAGAATGGATTTTTTCTGCCCAGACAAGATTTTTCTGAATGATTTCCTCTGCATTCTCAGACAATTTCTGTGGCAAAATTTCTTTTAATGAAATTAAATAACCTAAAGCCCAGATTGCTCTTCCGTTGGAGTCGTCCAGATTAGTTTCATAGTTTTGATTAGTGAATTGTTTTTGTTCATTTACATAGTTTAGGAAACTCCCGTCATTATGCTGGCAAAATTTAATAAAGTTTAAATAAATTGAAATCAATTGCAGATCTGCTTTGTCTTTACTGATTTGAAAATGCTTGCAAATAGCAATCATCGCCCGTGCGTTATCATCCAGCGTATATCCTGAATTAATATCCGGTCTACTGATCTTTGAAAACTGAATCATACCGAAATCTGTTGTCATATTTTGAATATGCCCAAGATTGATTTCCGGTAGAGTATAATTGAGTTCTGTTCTATTATTTCTGAATTTCTGAAATAATAAAGCGTGTAAAATAGATGAATTTTCCCAAGCTGTCGGAGCCATTTTTTCCAATGCTTTCTGACGTAGCTCCTCTCGTTTGCTTTCATTTTCTAATAATGTATTTACAGCGACAGACAACTGATTTGGAGCTTCAAAATCAATAATAATTCCGGTATCTTCCTTTAGAACTTCCAGAGCGTGTGGAATTGGAGTGGAAACAATAGCGCATCCGCAGCTGATTGCATAGGAAAATGTTCCGCTCACTGCCTGGTTTCTGTCTTTTGACGTGAAAAGATAAACATCGGTAAGCTGAAGATATTCTAGTAATTCCGGGAGTGGCAGATAATCATTGATAAAGCGGATGTTGTTTTCCAAATGAAGTTTACAAGTGAGATCTTCCAAAAAATCACGATATTTTTCGCCTTCGTGCCTTACTATTGCAGGATGTGTTTTGCCAAGAATTAAAAAAATTACATCAGGATTTTTAGCAATTATTTCCGGTAAGGCTTTCAGTGTCGTTTCAATATTTTTTCCGGAACTTAATAATCCGAAAGTTGAAAGAACCTTTTTGTTTTTAAGATTATACTTTTCTTTCAACGCAATTTTATCTGTGAATGGCAAAAGGTGTGTTCCATGGGGTATTACCGTAATTTTATCGAAAGGAATTTCATAATCATTCGAAAGAATTTCCGCAGAAATACTAGTCATTACGACAAGAGATTTTGCAAAATGGGCAATTTCTTTCACCTTTTCCTTTAGCTCTTTATCCGGTTTTGGCAAAACAGTGTGAAAAGTTATGATAACATCTTTTTTTAAGTTCTTGAGAAAAAGATACAAACCATTTCGGGTTTCATTAAAAAAGCCGAATTCGTGCTGAAGCATCACCAACTCAACTGTATCGTTTTTATTGATCTTTGCAGCCAATTCCAAATAAGAAACAGCATCTGAGATATTTAATTTATACTCGGTATATTCATTATATTCATAGTTTTCCTCTTCTGTTTCTATCGGGCAAATTATCGTATTGAAAGATTCTCCGAATTTCGAACGAAGAGATTTTATAAGATCCTGTGTATAAGTAGCAATTCCGCATACTTTTGGAGGAAAAGTGCTTACAAAGACAATGTTGGTTATATTATTGGTTTTGTGCTTTTTGTCATTATAAGATTGTCTAATTGCTTTATCCTCCACGTCTGAATTGATATTTTTATTCATAATTTACTTTAATTTTAATCGGATAATTCTTAATGGATTATCTTTATACCGCGTACATCATCAACTCTTTCAATAATTTTGAAATACTAACTGATGCAACAGCTATCCTTTCGTCGGCAGCTCCATAATAGATATGCAGTCTGTCATTTTCTACAATGGTTCCTGTCGGGAAACATACATTGTTAACTTCACCCTTCAGTTCCCATTCTTCTTCGGGTTTGAAAAGCGGATAAGGAAGTCGGGAAATTTCTTTTTCCGGATTTTCAAGGTCCAATAAAGCTGCACAGGCGTTGTAAACATAACCGTTAACGGTATCATAAACACCGTGATAAATCATCAGCCAGCCATATTCTGTTTCTATTGGTGGACAACCTCCTCCGATATAACTTGATTCGTGATCGTATTTAGGTGATAAAAGAATATGGTCTTTCAAATGTGAAAAGTAATCCTGCCAGAAATCAGAATTCAGATCTTCTATATTTTTTATGCTGACAATCTGAATTTCAGGTCTTATCCTGTGAAGGAAATAAAATTTATCGTTTATTTTTCTGGGAAAGAAAATCAGATTTTTATCCCATAAAAAAATAGGATCACTGTCAGTATGACTAATTTGAAATTCGTTGTATCTTCTATATTTATCAGGTATTAAACCCTCTGATTCTGATAAAAGCTTAAACTCTTCATAAGAAATTTTAGGAACAATGATTCCTTCATTCTTCCAGAATTTAAAGTCTTTTGAAGTCGTTAATGTTCCTAAAGCATTGATGCCGTCATAACTGGTGTAAGTAAGATAAAATAAATCATCTATTTTTACAATTCGAGGATCTTCCACACCGTGTTTTTCGTACTCAAATTCAGGGACAATGATGGGTGAATCTGACCGTTTTTCTACCGTAAGCGGATCTGACAATACACAATGCCCGACAGTTGAAAAATTACCCTTAGCCACGGCACGGTAAAACAAATGTATCTTTCCGTTTACTTTAATAACGGCAGGATTTAGAACGCCTTCGTTCTCAAAATTCAAGTTGGTTTTCCTGAGTATAATTCCTTCTTTTTTTATTTCTACCATTTAGGTTGTTGCGTTGCGACTTTCATTTTCTTTTTCTTTCCTTTTGTTTTGTTTGTCTTCCCGCTTCTCTTTTAATGATTTTGCCGCAGGTGTTTTATCTGTTTTTTTCTTTGTATCTTTTTCTTTTGACATTTTAAAATATTTTTATTATATGTAAAGGTCATCTATTAAAAAAAGAAAGGTTTGTAATAGTCTTTCAATTTGTTGCATAAATCATAGTTATTAAAATTTAAAGGACTAACTTTGAAAGAGTGGTTGTCAATATATAGATTGACAAACTCGAAATACGGTAAGGATTATGAAGTTATATATAAAATATATGGTAAGCCTGCGCTGCAAAATGGTGGTTCATCAGGAGCTTGAAAAACTGAATATCAGAAATGCCGTAGTAGATCTAGGACTTATAGAAATATTGGATGATATTACGGATGAACAACGACAGCTGTTAAAAGAAAATCTCCTTAAAACCGGACTTGAGTTATTAGATGATAAAAAAAGCATTCTGATCGAAAAAATAAAAAATGCAGTCACAGAAATGATCCATTATTCCGAATCTCTTCCTAAAGAAAATTTCTCAGATTATATAAGTGAAAAGCTTGGTTATGATTACACTTACCTTGCCAACACATTTTCTGAAGTGAAAGGTATGACTTTGCAGCACTTTATCATTATCAATAAAGTGGAAAGGGTAAAAGAGCTCCTTTTATATGATGAACTCAATCTTACTGAAATCTCTTATAAACTCAATTACAGCAGTGTTGCGCATCTTTCCAACCAGTTTAAAAAAATAACCGGACTTTCTCCTTCTTTCTATAAGCAACTGAAGCAAAAACGGCTGAAAAATTTAGAAGACTTATAAAATGTATGATATATGCAAATCTACTTTAGAAATGTATAAC
Source organism: Chryseobacterium sp. LAM-KRS1 (assembly GCF_013184525.1). Classification (GTDB taxonomy): domain Bacteria; phylum Bacteroidota; class Bacteroidia; order Flavobacteriales; family Weeksellaceae; genus Chryseobacterium; species Chryseobacterium proteolyticum. The sequence continues at coordinate 379,150 of NZ_JAAOIZ010000002.1, read as the reverse complement.
AGGATAAGATTAAAATAGATCATCTTTGGATTGTAATAATTCTGTTACATATAAATTCGAATTATGAATACAAGTCACAATAAAGCTAATGAGGCTTTTAAAATTACAGGAGATTGGAAAGAACAATCGAAACAATTAAAAGAAAAATTTTCACAGCTTAAAGATTCAGATTTAGTGCTTGAAAAAGGAAAAGAAAATGAATTGCTGGGAAGATTAGAAAATAAACTAAGCAAAAGCCGTGAAGAGGTTATTAAGATTCTTAATAATACTCAACTTTCATAATGAGCATATTAAATCCTGAGAAATAGTACATATGTTTTGATGGATTTAATAGAAAAAGGGGCAGGTGCTTTTAAAGCCCCTGTCCTTTTTTATTTGAAAATATCCTACTATGTTATGCTTCATTTAAATAAAAAAATATGAGACCACCGGATAATTTACAGAATCTTACAAGAAAGATTTTTAAAGTGACGGGTAAAATTCAGTCTTCACATCCAGAATTGTATTTCCTGTTGAATGAAACGCCTCTGTTTATGTCTATAAATAAGTAAGATATTACGGTTCAGGATCTAAAGCAATATCTTTCGTCTATTAGAATGCAGCTTGTTACCTTCGAGAAAGAAAAAATAAAAAAATGAAAACAATTATATTATATAAATTTAAAAACTCTATCACGCGGAAAATGCCTCTTCTGAAAGAAAAAAGTATGCTTAGTTCATTTAATGATCTGATGGCAATCGATCTTCTGGATACAGAAATAATAACGGAATATACAATTGATGTTCCTGACGATTTTAATTTTGAATACCACAATGATGAAGAATTGTTGGAATTGTGCAAGGCTTCACAAAGATTTATTGATTATCATTTTATAACAACTTTGAACGACTATTATGTTATCTGATTTTACCCACCAAAGTTTTCAATCATCGGATAATTAAAATATATGAAAAAAAAGATCTATCTTTTAGGCTGGACGATAATTGTCCCAATATTGGCTTGGATAGCTTATTTGCTGCATTATTCGCTAACGGGACATTTATATTCTTTGATCCTCACTTTCTTTCTTATAGGAGCCGTTTTAGCAGCGGTTTATCATTCGGAAATCATTGCTTATCGGGTAGGTGAACCTTATGGAACCTTACTTTTGGCTTTTGCAATAACCGTGATAGAAGTTTCTCTTATTATTTCGATAATGCTGAGTGCAAAAGGTTTGGAAACAATCAGCCTTGCAAGAGATACGGTCTTTGCTGCTGTGATGATTATTCTTACAGGGATTATTGGTATTTGTATTGTTGTTGGATCAATCCGTTATAAACAACAGGTTTTTACACTGCAGGGTGTGAGTACTGCAATGATTACACTTGTTGTGATTGTTGTATTTATTCTTATTTTACCCAATTACACGACAAGTCACAGTGAAGGAGAATATACATCTTTGCAGCTTATCTTTATATCTGTTATCTGTCTATTACTGTATATAGGTTTTACAATGGTTCAGACGATTAGACACCGTGCTTTTTTCATTGCGCCTATTCCTAAAAATAGTGATGATGAGAATGAAGAGAATGAAATCCTTCCTGAAAAGCCCACTCGAAAGATGATGTTTTACAGTATTATATTTTTGATTTTATGTCTGGGAATTGTCGTTCTATTAGCTAAATATCTTTCAAAAGATGTTGATAATCTTGTATTCAAAGTAGGAGCCCCAAAATCTATCGTTGGAATTATTATAGCCGGAATTGTTTTATTACCGGAAGGAGTTGCCGCAATCCGTGCTGCATATAATAATCGTCTACAAACGAGCCTTAATTTGGCTTTTGGATCTGCATTGGCAAGTATTGGTCTCAGTATTCCGGCTGTAGCTGTGTCTTCAGTGATAGGTGATTTCAGGATGACATTAGGTGTAGATTTAAAATCGATGCTTTTGTTAGGATTATCTTTATTTATCATTACGATTTCGCTGGCAACAGGACGTACAAATATTATGCAGGGATTAGTTTTGATTTCGATTTTTCTCCTTTATCTTTTTACGACACTTGTTCCTTAAAAATTTAGATAACTATATTTTTTGATGTGTCAAATAAAAAAAATGCAAGTGGTTATTATTTTAAAATCAATGCTGTTATCAGCATACAATATATATTTCTATTCTAAAGTAAAAGTGCGATCTGATTATTCATTATATGCCAAACTAAAAAATATCAAAATGGCGCCAACTATCTTTAGTTGGCGCCATTTGGCTGTTTGTGACCTCGACAGGATTCAAACCTGTAACCTTCTGAGCCGTAATCAGATGCGCTATTCAGTTGCGCCACGAGGCCATTGTTTCCTTATTGTTTAAAGGTTTGCAAATATAGCACTTTTTTCTTTTCTTTGAAACATGAAACTAAGAATTTTACTACTATTTGCGTTTTGTACTCTAATTTCCTGTAAAAGAGAGCAAAAAATTTCATCCGATGATTGGACGGTTATCTCAAAAAAGCTTCAATACAAGGATGAAGCTAATATTTTACACATCAAGTCGGGGAATTATACCTATGATTTCAAAAATACTCAGGTTCCATTTAAAAAAGTGGTTCTTCTCAACGCCAGTTTGATGGGATATGTTTCAGCTTTGGATGCGGAAAATCTGGTCGTAGGGATTTCAAGTCCCGAATATATTTATTCGGAAAAAATTCAGGGATTGCTTAAGGAAGGGAAGATCCAGAATGTAGGAAGTGATCAGAAATACGATGTGGAGAAGATTATTTCCTTACAACCGGATGCCGTTTTCACCAACTATATTGCAAGCTTCGAAAATACCTATCAGTTATTAAAAAATAACGGAATTCAGGTTGTTTTTTTTGATGAGTACCTTGAGCAAAAAGCACTTGAAAAAACAGCATATCTCAAAGTGTTCGGAAAACTTTTTGGAAAAGAAAAAGAAGCAGAAGCCAAATACGCTGAAATTGAAAAGAACTATAACGAATTAAAAAAGCTTGCCTTAACCGCTAAGGATAAGCCGGTAGTCCTTGCCAATGAGATGTACGGGGATGTTTGGTATTTACCCGGAGGAAAAACGTCTGTAGCGAACTTTATTTCAGATGCCAATGCAGAATATATCCTGAAAAATAACAATGAGGAGAAAGCTGTGACCATGAGTTTTGAGGAAGTTTTCTCAAAGTCTGATAAAGTTCAGTACTGGATCAATGCAGGAAACCATACTTCAAAAAAAGAAATGCTGAATATAAATCCTTTTTACAGTAAGCTGGGGGTATTTTCGAAAGGGAAAATATACAGTATTTCGGGAAGGGAAATTAAAAAAGCCAATGACTTTTTTGAAAGTGGTGTGGTAAGATCGGATTGGGTACTGAAAGACTATATTAAGATTTTCCACCCCGAACTTTTGCCGGGATATCAGCTGGTCTATATGAAAGAATTGCAATAACTCGAAGGATTTGTTTATTTTTGTAGTGCTTTTTTTAAAGGTATGTGGAAAAAAATAAAACAACTGTTGTTTATCATTCTGATTTTGAATGTGGTGTTCATTATATGGGGCAGATTCTTTAATCCACCCATTACAATTACTCAGATCGGAGGCCTGTTCCAGTATGGAAAATTACAAAGGGATTACATTTCCTATGATGAAATGGGTAATAATGTGAAGAAGGCGGTCATTGCTTCTGAGGATCAGAAATTTTTTACGCACAACGGCTTCGATTATGTGGCTATTGAGAAAGCGATGAAACATAATGAAAAAGGAAAAAAAGTAAGAGGCGGAAGCACCATTTCCCAGCAGACGGCTAAAAATATTTTCCTCTGGCAGGGAAGAAGCTGGATCAGGAAAGGATTAGAGGCTGTCTACACCTTTATCATTGAGAAAGTATGGGGTAAGGACATTATTCTGGAAAGATACCTTAATTCCATTGAAATGGGACGTGGGGTATTTGGAGTAGAAGCTGCATCCGAATATTATTTCGGGAAGTCGTCTAAAGACCTAACAAGTTCGGAAGCGGCTTGGATAGCGGCTGTTTTGCCAAACCCTAAAGAGTATGACCCTAAGAATCCTTCAGCCTACCTGACAAGGAAACACAACTGGATTTTAAGACAAATGAGAAATGTAAGTTTGAAATAGTATCTTTGTACTAATGAAATTTTTCAATTCCAGCACAAATTTTGAAACCGTCCTTAAAAAATATTTTTCTTTTAAGAACGAAACTCTTTCCTTAGAACCGTTTGCCGAGTTTTTGGAAAGCATTAAGAGAGCTGATTTTACAGATGTCCTCAATTTCTTTAAAAGTAATCCGGATTTTACAGCCAATTTTAAACATTATATCTACAATATTTTTGAGGGGAGGCCTTTTAACCTTTCGCTTACAGAGGCAAATATCCTTTCTGAAAATGCCTTTTTACCGGAACTGAAAAAAAGGATCCTTAATAAAGTTCTTCCTCCTGTGGAAAAGGAGAAAACGGTGTGGTATCTTATCGATAATATCAGCCTGAGACCAAAGAAAGATCTTGAATATCTTCACAATCTTCCGGAAAATGAAATCAATGAGTTCCTTACTATTTTAGGGATTTCTGATTTTATTATAAAAAATAATGTTAAAAGAGAGCTTATTTTCTCGATGAATATCCTTTCCTGGCGTGTTACAGGAATGGCTATGGAGGTGGAAGTGGTGAGAATGGCTCCAGAATACAGGAATTTTGACAATCCTTTTCTCGCTTTACAAAACGAGCTGGAAAGCCTTGCTGCAGAACTGGAAGCCGACCCCGGATTGCAGCTTCACTCAAAAGACAGCAGCTACAAGCAGATCAAGATCTACATCCAGCAATGTCATGAGTTTGTTAATATAGCTTTTAAAAACTCTTCCAAATATGGAATTTCAGGGAAGATCAATCAGTCACTTCTGAAAATCCGTCAGCAGATTGAAAGAATTAATGAAATCATTAAGCTTCTGGTCATCAATGGTGATGAAGATGTGATTATCAAATCCAAACAGCTGATGTTTAATATTCTCCGGTATAAATCCCATAAGAATAATATCGCAGAGCTTATTAATGACAGTACAAGACTGATTTCCCATCTTATTACAAATCATACGGCAGAAGCCGGATCACATTATATTACCTCCACCAGGAAAGAATATATGAAAATGTTCTATAAAGCCAGTGGTGGTGGAATTATCGTAGGAGCACTCTGTGTGTTGAAAATGTTGTACGGATATATTCCGGGAAGTGATTTTTCCCACGCATTTTTATATTCTATGAATTATGCCATGGGATTCGTTATGATCTACCTGATGGGATTTACTTTAGCAACCAAGCAGCCGGCGATGACTGCTGCAACTATGACTAAAGTACTTGCTGAAGAAGGCAACAGCAAAAGAAATAACACGGAATTTGCACATCTTGTCTCTAAACTATTCAGAAGTCAGTTTATTGCTTTTGTGGGAAATGTAGCGTTATCATTTCCGATAGCTCTGGCTATTATTTATGGGCTGGATGTTTTTTTCTCCCAAAACCTGGCTGTCGACAGATCCGACAAGCTGCTTAAAGACCTGGATCCTTTTCAGTCAAAAGCTATTTTGCATGCAAGTATTGCAGGTTTCTATCTTTTCATCTCAGGAATTATTTCGGGAAATATAGGAAACAACTCCGTATTTTACCAGATCCCTGAAAGGATCGCAAAAAATATATCCATCAGAAAATTATTCGGGGTTAAATTTGCGAAAAACCTTTCTAAATACTATGCTAAGAACTGGCCGGGAATTATATCTAATTTTTGGTTCGGGGTTTTCCTCGGTGCTACTGCTCCGGTTGGGTTATTTTTTGGTTTGGATCTGGATATCCGGCACATTACCTTTGCTGCAGGAAATCTGGCACTGGGATTATATGGAAAAGATTTCTCTGTGGATGCCTACACATTCTGGATTTCCTTCTTTACGGTATTCTTAATAGGATTCTTTAACTTCCTGGTAAGCTTCGGGCTGTCTATGTTTTTAGCGTTCCGTTCCAGAAAGCTGAATTTCGGACAGGTAAGTGAGATCTATAAAGAAATATTCAGGTATTTTTTAAGTCATCCGTTTAAGTTCTTTTTACCTTTAAGTTCAAGGCTGGATAAACATGCGGATGACCTGATGAACAATACCATATCTACAAAATCTGAAGATCATTAAACTTCTCTTGACCAAATTTATCCTGGAATTTCTTCAGGTAAAAACTTCTCCGCATCTTAAAATCATTTTTTAAAAGAGGGGAATCTATTTTGATCACAATACATTGGTCATGAATCCCTACACTTCTGATTTCCTGAAAAAGACTTTCATCTAGATAATCCTCCAGAAAATCCTTGATTTCAAATGCGATCAATTTATCCTCAAAGCCGTGTATTCTGGCAAAGGATTTAACAAGGTCGGATGATTGAAATTCTCTTTTTTTTCGTTTCATTGTTTTGGATCCGAGGTTCGGATTATGTATTAGAAATTGTGGATTAAATTTTTATTTTTTGCAGGTAATGTATGGTATATTTTCGTTTCTGTTTTCTCTAATACGTTCATGCTTGATAAAGAAAAGTGAGTTTTTATGTGTTTTTAAGAGGAGATCAAAAGCAATTTTATTCTAACCCGCATTCTGAACTTCCTACTTTGTTTCCCACATCAGATTTCAAAAATTATACTTTCCTCATTTATTTTCTTAACTACACTTTCCGTTCTTTCCCTATGGGTATCTGTAATAAAAATCTGCCCGAAATTTTCTTTATTGACCAACTCAATAAGTTGTGCCACGCGATGGTCATCCAGCTTATCAAAAATATCATCCAGTAAAAGAATGGGCGTTTTACCGGTAAGCTCTTTTACGAGACTCATTTGGGCAAGTTTGAGCGAAATAAGAAAGGATTTTTGCTGGCCCTGGGATCCTATCTTTTTAATCAGTGCGGCATCCATTTCGAAAAGCAGGTCATCCTTATGAATTCCTCTGGAAGTATACGTCAGCATTCTGTCTCTTTCCAGGCTTTCCTTAAGTAAATTTTCGAATGAAGATTCCAATAGATGAGATTCGTAGATTACGGATACCATTTCCTTACCTCCGGAAATAATCTGATAAAAGTTTTGAACAATAGGATTGAGTTGGGAAACGAATTCTTTTCTTTTCTCAAAAATTTTAGTTCCGTGATTATGAATAGGAGCATCATAAATCTCTAGGGAATCTTTATCGAATACTCTGTTCTTGGCAAAATACTTTAATAAGGCATTTCTTTGCTGGATGATTTTCTGATACTGGATGAGGTCAAAAAGGTATCCCGAATCAGTCTGGCAGATCATAGAATCTAAAAACTTCCGGCGGCTTTCCCCGGAATCCGAAATCAGATTGGAATCATAAGGAGAGATCATTACACTTGGCAGGTAACCGATATGGTCAGACATCCGGTCGTAGCTTTTATCATTTTTTTTAATGATCTTTTTAGCCTCTTTGGGCTGCGATATTTTTAAAGTATCCTCACTATCATCATTCTGAACTTCGGCATCAATGGTGAAAAAGTCTTCCTCCTTTTTTATGTTATTAAGATCGGTATTCCCTAAGAAACTTTTTCCCACGGATAAATAGTGGAGGGCATCCAGGATGTTGGTTTTTCCCACACCATTGTTACCTACAAAACAGTTGATTTGAGGGGAGAATTCAAATTTTTTCTCAGCATGGTTCTTGAAATTGTACAGAGAAAGTTTCTTAATAATCATTTGTCAAAAATACTTCATTATTCCCAAAAATAAAAAGGGAAGTGCAGAACAGGTTTCTACCCCAAAAGAAAAATAAGCCTCATCTCTTTTGTTTTCAGAATAGTAGATCAGGATATAGGTGATCACACTGGCCAGAAAAAAAGAAACTGCGTAGGGCGGATCCAGATAAAAAGAAGCCAGCAGGCTACTTATAAAAACCAAAAGATAAGCTATGTATTTTGTATTCTGGGTACCGATCAGTTTGGGAAAGGTTTGCACCCTGTCACTTTTCATATCCCTGATATCAAAAGGAAGGACAAGCGCCGTAATAAAAAAGAAGCTGATCAGAAATATGGAAAGGCTGAATTCCGGTAATGTAAGCCAGCAATTTACCAGTGCCCATACCAGTCCCACATAAAAGACCTTCAGTAAAGGGATTTTTCTTATATAAACGTCCAGAAAAAAGCTATTATATAACAATCCGAGGACGACTATGATAAACCATTTGATTAATCTTATTTCATTGTGATTATGGATGATGAGAAATGCACAAATTACGCCGGCTATAGCATTTAAAATTAATATTTTAAAGAAATGCTTAGTGTATTGATACTTAGTGTAAAGATAACCACTGAAATACGTGATAAAAATTAAGAAAACGGAAGGGAAACGGAATGTGTTTTGCTCTTTCATGAAAAATACTGCAAAAAGAGTTCCCATTACGGAGACATAAATTTGACTGTCTATGACATATTTTTTCAGTATTTTTAAGAAATTCATTTATCAAAAATAACATTTATGAAAAGATTTTCCAAGGTTTTTATGCTTTTGCTTTTAATGCTGAATTTCTCAGCAGTTTTTGCACAGAAATACTACGACGATCAGTGGAAAAAAATTGCTGACAACAGCCAGAAAGGAGCGTACAAATCGAATCTTCCCATTGTTTTAGACATACAAAAACAAGCTATGAAAGAAAATAATACACTGCAGCTGATCAGATCCCTCAAAGCAGAATTTAGTATTGTAAATCAAACGACTGACGATGATCAGAATAATTCCGCTTCTAAATTCTTCGGTAAGCTTCAGGATACACAAAAGCAGCTGAAAGGTGATGAAAGGGTGGTGTATGATGTACTCTTAAGTAGTTTTTTTCAGGATTATTATAAACGGCATTCCTGGGAGATTAATGGACGGACGAACCTGAACTCTCAGGACGTTTCTCAGATTGAAACCTGGAGCAAGCTGGATTTTAAAAATTATCTGACGCAGAACTTCAAAGACCTTGACCAGCAGAAAGAGCAAATGAAAAAAATCTCTTTGGATAAATATAAAAGTGCATTTTCAAATACTAAGGATATTATCTATTTTCCAACATTGTGGGATTGGTATTCTCTGAGGAAAATCAACTTTCTGGGGGATAACGAAATTTTCACAAAAAATGAGCTTGCCGAAAACAGGGTTCAGATCAATACAATTTTTGATGAATTAATTGCACAGAATAAAGGAAATTCAAAGTTGTATTTTATGCACCAGAAGCTTTCTGAAAACTGTGATGCCAATCAGTGCAAAGATAAACTGGCGCAACTTCAGAATCTTTTGAAGACTGATACCGAAGGAGATTATAAGGTATTGATCATGGAAGGGATCATGAATGAATACCTGGTAAAAAAGCAAGCGAAAGAAGCTTTAGCAGTTGCTGCCCAGGCAAAAAGCCAGTATCCAAAATCTCCATTTCTTGAGAATATAAAAAATAAAGAAGATCAGGTTCTTAATCCGAATCTTACTCTCAAATATGAAGAGCAGACCCAGGCCAATCTTCCTATCCACCTGGTTGCTGAATATAAAAACGTTTCAGAATTTTCATTGAATATTTACGAAGTAAAAGATGATTTTACTTCTTTCATGCAATATATCAGGAACTCATATGGAAATACATTCGGACAGGTGAAAAAAAGCCTGGTAAGAAAAGAAAGCTATCAGCTTCCGGATCCTAAAGATTACCAGATGCATAAAACCTCAGTGGAAATTCAGCCTTTACCTTCCGGTATATACGTTGCTGAGTATCTTGTTGCAGGGGTTGGTGCCACTGATAATGATGCCAAACAGAATTTTTACTTTCTGGTTTCAAACAACAAGGTGATCTACCAGTCGAAAACAGACAGAAATCAACTTTCAAACGAATTGAAACTGGTAAACAGCGAAAACGGAAAACCTGTAGCTAATGAAAATCTTACATTCTACGAATTTGTAGCCAATAAAACTTTAAATAAAGTTGATGGAAAAACCAATGATAAAGGTGTTTTCAAATTTCCTTCAACATCAAGTAAGGATTACTACAGGACATTTTTGATACAACAGCCAAAAACCAAAGATTATCAACTCATGCAGGTGTATGGGAATGATGATTATTCCAATTATGATCCTAATAAGCAGGTCCGTTCAAAAGCTCAGATCTTTACAGACCGTGCAATTTACAGACCAGGTCAGACAGTCTATTTTAAAGTGATCAATACAAAGATTGACAAAGAAACGGAAGGGGTGGTATCAGGCCTGAAACAGAAAATAACGCTTGTGGATACCAATGGTCAGGAAGTCTCTGCACAAAATTTTACAACCAATGAATTCGGATCATATCATGGAAGCTTTATTTTACCAAAAGGACAACTCAATGGGGTGTTCTATTTGAATACCGACGGCAATACGCAGGGATATAAAGATATAAGGGTAGAAGAATATAAGAGACCAAAATTTGAGGTAACCTTCGATCCTGTAAAGGATGAGTATAAATACGGCCAGACTATAGAACTCAAAGGAAAGGCAGCGATGTTTTCCGGTGTTGCTTTAAGCAATACTACGGTGAGTTATGAAATCAAAAAACGCAACATCCGTTGGAGATATTTCTGGTGGTATCCGGAAGGGGATGATAATGAAAATTCAATCCTGGGTGAAGCAAAAACAAATGAAAAAGGAGAGTTTGTTATCCGCCTGGACCTTAAAAAAGATGAAAAACTGGAAGGTATCCAGATCGATAATTATGAGATCAATGCTTCTGTAACGGATATTAACGGAGAAACGCAGACGGCGAATACACAATTGAAGGTAGCTTCCGTATCCCATTATATCAAGGCAGATGAGATTAATAATGCTTTTGCTGATGAGAATGTGAAAGTGAAAGTAGAGACAAGAAACTATAACGAACAAGATCTTAAAAAATCGTATCAGGTAAAGCTTTCTAAACTGGAGTCTCCGGACAGGATCTTCAGGGATAATTTCCTGAGAGAAGTTCAGAATCAGCCCAAATTGAGCAAAGAGGAATTCATTAAGAAATTTCCGCATGATTTATTTGACAAAAATGATGAGTTAAAGAATTGGAAAGTCGGAAAAGTGGTTCTTACCAAAACACAGGAGCCATCTGGAGATCAGAAACAATTGGCAACCAATCTGGAACTGGGTAAACTGGAAACAGGGGATTACCAGCTGGAATTGTATAATATAGAAGGAAAAGATACCATAAAATCCGTACAGAATTTCAGTGTTTGGGATAAAGGAGCGTTAAAGCCTGGTCAGAAAACATTCCTAAAGGTTATCGGACCTAAAAATGAATGGGGAAGAGGTGAAAAAGCAAAGATCTATGTGTACTCGGCTGTTCCTGATGCCATAGTCAATGTATTTGTTCAGAATGGGTCAGGAAGCACCCTTTCTGAAAGCTATAAGCTGAAAAACGGAATGCTGGAGTATTCAGCAGATATTCCTAAAGATAAAAGTGTATCTGTTTTAAATATTCAATTTCAGATTGTTGCATTTAATGATGTGCAGACTGAATCTGTCAATTTAAAAATTAAGGACTCTGAAAAGCCTCTTAAAATAGAGACGGTGACTTTCAGAGATAAACTGGAGCCTAATGTAAAGGAGAAATGGTCTGTAAAAGTTTCAGGGAATGATAAGGAGAAGATCAATGCTGAGGTTCTGGCCAATATGTATGATATGTCTCTTGATCAGTTTGCAGCCAACAGCTTCGATTGGGAAAAATTATATATTCCGTATACCATCATAACCTCTTACGATATCAGGGAGAATCTTCTGCAAAAATATTATCAGAAGAGACTGAAATATATGAATGGTAAATATGTGGAAGTACCGGTATTTAACTGGTTTGACAATTCGCTTTATTATGATGGAGCTGTTCTTCAGAGTCTTGAAGGAAGAGCAAGTGGAATAAGAATTAGGGGTAATGCTGCTTACAGTAAAGCGTTACCTGCCCCAAGTGTTGCAGCTGACACAGCTAAGTCACAAGATATTCAGGAAGTTATAGTGGCTGGGGTAAAAGCTAAAACCAATACAATTAAAGAGGAAGCAGCAGATGAAGAATCTCTGGAAAAAGTTCCGGTTCGACAAAATTTGAATGAAACAGCATTTTTCTATCCGGATCTGAAAACGGATGCAGAAGGCAATGTGAATTTTGAATTTACTTCTCCGGAAGCGCTTACGAAATGGAAGCTTATGTTCCTGGCTCACACAAAAGATGCCAGGTCGGCGACATTGGAGAAAGAAGTAGTTACACAGAAAGAATTTTCCGTAACTCCAAATTATCCAAGATTTTTAAGAGAAGGTGATGAATTAAACCTTCAGACAAAACTTTCTAATTTAACGGATAAGCGATTAAATGGTTCTGCTGTCTTACAAATCCTGGATGCATTTACTAATGAAGACATTTCTTCAAAATTCGGATTGAATGCGGGAACCCAGAACTTTGATGTAAGTGAAAACGGAAATTCGGTTGCAACATGGAAAGTAAAGGTTCCGGATAATGTTTCATCTATTATCCTTAAAGTAGTGGCTAAAGCAGGTTCTTTCTCAGACGGGGAGCAGCAGGCAATTGCTGTTTTACCGAACAGAATGCTGGTAACAGATGCAGTCCCTGTTTTTGTAAAAGAAGGAGAGACTAAAACTTTTGTTCTGGATCATCTTAAAGACGCGAATTCAGCAACAATAACGAATGTTTCAAATACACTGGAGCTGACAACCAATCCGATCTGGGAAATTATGTTTGCCCTTCCAAGCCTGAAAAATGATCAGAACAGTTCAGCTGATGTAGTCTTTAATAAATGGTTTGCTGATGTTTTGGCTTCTGAAATTTTCAAAGCAAACCCAAAGATGAAAACCATTTTTGAAGAATATCAGAACAAAGGATTATTGAATTCTAACCTTGAAAAAAATCAGGAATTAAAGCAGTTACTATTAGAGGAAACTCCTTGGGTACTGGAAAGTAAAAATGAGCAGGAGCAGATGCAAAAGCTTGCACTATTGTTTGATGCCAATACAATGAAAAATTCAATCAATCAGGATTGGGATGATTTCAAAAAACTGCAAAATCCGGATGGAGGCTTTTCATGGTATTCAGGGTATCCTAGCTCTTACGGAGTGTCATTGTATATTCTTAAAAATCTGGGTAAAATCAATTTATGGTTAAAAGGTAATGCCAAGGATTATCAAAGTTCAACGCAAAATGAAATGGTAACCCAATTGATAAAGTATGTAGATAACGAGATCAATAAATATGTGGATACGAAAGAAAATGTTTGGAACAACTGGATTCTGGATTATCTGGACACACGTAACTATTGGGAGAAACAATATCCTCTGAAAGGAAAAGGGGCAACTTTAAAATCATTGGCCAAACAAAAAGCAAAAACTGTAAAAATCACTGATTTTACATTCTTCGGACTTCACCGGGCAGCTTTATTGATGAACGATTATGGAATGAAGGAAACTTCTGATAAGCTTATGACCTATCTTAAAGAAACTTCCACAAATACCAAAACCCAGGGAGTGTACTGGAAGCAGAATCTTAATGACTGGGGTTGGTTCAGTTCAAAAGTTGTGAACCATGCCGGTGCATTAGAAGCTTTTAATACCTTAAAACCGAACGATCAGAAGTTCATTGAAGATATGAAGATCTGGCTGGTAACACAGAAGGAAGTTAATTCATGGGGAAGCTCAAGGGGTACTTCAGAAGTGATTTTCACGATATTAAATTCAGGAAAATCATGGACCGGTGCTGAAAGTGATAAAGCAACCATTGTTTGGGGCGGAAAAGAACTGGCACCGCAAACACAGGCAACGGGGTATGTAAAGTCAACAGTGAAAACGGATGCAGTAGACAAAAGCCTGAGTACGGTTACCGTTACCAAACCGGGTCCCGGAATTGTGCAGGGAGGATTGTTCTGGCAATATTATGAAGACCTGGATAAAATAAAATCATCAGAAAATTATATCTCCGTTACCAAAGAGCTTTATAAAAAAGTGAAAACAGTAAATGGTGAAGAGCTACAGAAAATAGCTGTGGGAACACCACTGAAAGTAGGGGATAAAGTAACAGTAAGAATGATTTTAAATACCGACCGTGCGATGGAGTATATTCATATAAAAGATATGAGAGCAGCCGGATTTGAGCCCCTTAATGTATTATCCGGATATCAGTGGAAAAATAATTTAGGATATTATCAATCTACTAAAGATGCGTCCACAAATTTTTATATTCAATATATACCGAAAGGGAAATATGTATTTGAGTATGATTATGTTGCTAATGCATCCGGAAAGTTCTCAAATGGTATTACAACGATGCAAAATTACTATGCTCCGCAGATGAATGCTCATACAAAAGGAGACAATGTTCAAATTTTGGAATGATTTTTGGCTTTAGAGAATCAGTAAAAAATAAATACAAAAAATATGAAATTTTCAAAGACGCTAGTTGCGGGATTAGTCATGATGGTTGGAGTAAATACTTTTGCTCAAAAGAAAGCTGAAAAGTTTGAAAAATTGGAAATTGAAATGTTCCCAAAGGCTAAAGACGGATACAAGCAGGTATACATTCAGCTGCCTGTCGCTAAAAATGAAAAAGATCTGAAAGTTGAATATTTTGTGGGTAAGGAGAAAATGGTTGATTGTAATAACTATTTTATGATGGGGAGCGTAAAATCTCAGGATCTTCAGGGATGGGGCTACAACTATTATGAAGTGGAATCCAATGGAGAGACGGCCGGAACTTTAAAGGGATGTTTAAATAAAAAGGAAACAAAAAAGTTTATTTATATCAAACCGGAAATTGTAGGCTATAACAGTAAATTACCTTTGGTATTTTATGTACCTAAAGACCTGGAAGTACGTTACAGGGTTTTACGTCCGGACGCTGGAATGAAGAAAGCAGTTCAAAAGTAATTTCCAACTTCTAAATATAAAACTCCTCAGTTTTCTGAGGAGTTTTTTTGTGAAGTACTAAAAAGAATGGATTATAGGAAGGATCTTGAGACAGGTTATAGAAAATTATTTTACCCTTAAACTATATTTAAACAATTGTTTAATAAATACTGTTGAAGGCCGATTACCATTGAACATCTTTTAAATTCACTGTACAGGAGAATTATTCTACGAGTTTTAACATTTTTTTGCATTATATTTGTTGTAAACATGAACCATGAAAAACAATTTATTGATTTTTGCCCTTGGTTTTTTTGTAATTCCAGCTTTTGGTTGGGCACAATCGGCGCCGGACTTTAAGGAACTTTTAGATAGTGCAATGGTTCGGGATTCGGATCTTAAAATGCAGATCACCCAAAATAAACTTACCGATCTTGACGGTCATAAACTGAAAGATATCTTCCTTCCGACGTTGGAATTAAGCGGGCAAGCCGGCTATCTGAATGCAACGGCAAGATTAACTTCTCCTGAAATTAATCTACAACCCTTTTTAACAATTCCTGAAGGAAGGTATAATAACAACCTTAATATTTCCGGTTTCTCGGGTATTGCAAAGGCAGATGCCAAAATGTTGGTGTATTCGGGAGGTAAAGTGAAATATCTTAAAAAGGCGATTGAAGAGAAAAAAGCATCAGAGGACATTCTTCTTGAAAAGACCAGGGATGACGTGGTAGCTGCTGTTTCTAAAGCATACGACCAGCTCGCCCTGATTCATCAGTCTAAAAATGTGTTGGATGAAAGTAAAAAGAGGCTGGACATCAACAGGAAAACAGCCGATAAAGCTCTAGGATACGGATTGATCACACCTTACGATCGTAAAAAGATAGAGCTTGCCCAAGCAACCCTGGATGCTAAGATTGTAGAGTATGAAGGAAAAAAAGAGCTGCTTCTTACCCAGCTTTACATTTTAACCGGTATCAATAAAGAACGTCTCCGCCTGATAGAACCCGTTTTAACTCCTCTAGAAATGCTTTCCCGGGAAAAAGGAATCGAGCAGAGAGCCGAAATCAGAGCATTGGATCACGGAATTGTAGCCGCGGATTACAAAATTAAAGCAGAAAGAACATGGATGATTCCAAAAGTTCAGCTTATGGCTTCTGCATACTATATCGGGCTATATGGAAGCAGAGTCAAAACATCTGAAAATGTAATCCCCGCAATCCCGGCCCTTGGATATGAAGGTGCGCGATTGGACTGGAGGCCCACGAATATTAACATTCTGCCCTTGTTTACAGCCGGTATAGGTTTTAAATGGGAAATATTTGATGGAAGAGAAGGCAAACATGCTGAAGAAACGGCGCGGATAGGTAAAGAAGTTTTACAAAACAAAAAAGAAGATGCCTTGAAAAAACTGACCTTAAACCTCGCGAATAATCAAACCAATTATGATATTGCCACGGCGCAAATAACCCTGAAAAGTAAAGAAAAAGAATTGGCAAAAAATGCCCTTGTACAGGCTGAAAAAGAATTCAGGTATGGGATGAGCAAATCTTCACAACTTATAGAAGCGGAAAGTGATCTTGAAGTTGCGGAACTTGAATATCAGAATGCGGTTTTCAACCAGCGCAGAGCGGGAATTGAACTGATGAGGTCCACGCAGGAGCTGGATATCACGAAATTGTATTAACCCCACTAAAATTAAAATGATGCAAAAAAATATCTCTATACTATTTGGCTTTCTGATTTTATTGGGAAGTTGTGCACAGAAAAAAGAAAACCTCAATGATTCGGAAGGAAAAACCAAAAAGGATGTTGTTTCATTTGCTCCTAAAGTAACCGGGAGGATCCTCAAAATTTATGTTACAGAAGGTCAGACCGTAAAAAAAGGTGATACCTTGGCATTGCTTGATGTTCCTGAAGTTTCAGCAAAAATTGCACAGGCTCAGGGAGCCGTAAGTGCAGCAACGGCACAGGAACAAATGGCTAAGAACGGAGCTACCGCAGATCAGCTGAGACAGCTTCAGGCTAAATATAAAGGATTAAAAGAGCAGTATGATTTCGCACAGAAATCTTTCAAAAGGGCCTCTAATATGTTTAGGGATAGTTTGATGTCTCCGCAGGCTTATGATGAAGTATATGCTAAATTACAGGGTGCCAAAGCGCAATATGACGCTGTAGTCGCGGAACTGGATGATGTAAAAAGAGGAACCCGTTTCGAAAAAGTGGAGATGGCTGCCGGACAGGCTTCGCAAGCCAAAGGAGCTTTACAGGAGGCGAATGTTGCTTATTCTGAACGTTACATTATTGCGACAAACGACATGGAAATAGAAACCATCAGCCTTAATGCCGGAGAGCTTGCGACCGCAGGTTTTGCTCTGTTTAACGGTTACATTCCCGAAAGTACGTATTTCAGGTTTACCGTTCCTGAGAGCGAAATAGCAAAATATAAAAAAGGGCAAACCGTTGCGATGCAGGTCGTTTATAATAAAGAAAACATTGAGGGGACTATTCTGTATATTAAGCAGCTGACAAGATATGCGGATATTACTACTGCCTATCCCGATTATCAGCTGCAGGATGCAATTTATGAGATCAAAGTAAAACCTAAGGATATGAATAAAGCTAAAAATATCCTCGTCAACGCCAATGTGATCCTGAAATAATAATGAAATACAGTCCGATGGCATTTTTGAAATTCCATAAGGCTGTTTAAACAGATATAAACAATGAAAGAATTTTTCCGTCTTTTAAAGCGCGAGTTTAAGATGTTCATTAAAAACTCCACCTTAAGAACCGTATTCTTTGTGGCACCGCTATTCTATGCCACATTGCTGGGGTTTGTATACAAAAGCGGAAAAGTAGAGCATACACCGGTTATTGTTATCGACAGAGACAATACTCCGTTGTCGAATCAGCTGGTGGAAATGTTGCAGGACAATAAAGGGATTCGGGTTTTGAAGTATGTTCAGGAACCATTAAGCATAAAAGATGAGGTCATTAAAAATGACGCGGCAGCCGTAGTAATCATTCCTTCCAAATTTGAAGCTGGAATGCTGCAAAAAAAATATCCGGAAGTCAATGTTTACATTAATACGGGAAACGTTCTTACAGCAAATTTTGCCACAAAAGCACTTCAGCTGACGATTGGAACTTTCTCTGCGGGAGCATCGATAAAGGCCCTTCAGAAAGCCGGAATGCCGGCAACAAGGGCAGCTACCCAGTTTGAACCCTTTAAAACCAATTATATCACCCTTTTCAATACAACCAGCAATTACCTTATTTTCATGTGGCCGGCCATGTTGGCTGTAGTTTTACAACAGGTGATATTGCTGGCTATGGCCGTAAGTTTTGCTGCAGAATTTCAGGGAGGAACCTTCGTGAAAGAATATTATGGAATGAGGAAATGGGCATTTCCTACAATGCTGATCAAAGTGATACCGATCTGGATGTTTTCTATACTGATCGTGGGAATGTATTATTTCATGCACATGATTTTTAAAGTACCTATGCCTCAGGGGATTTTTAATTTTATAGTTCTGACCTCTGTTTTTGTGAGTTCAGCATCTTTCTTAGGTGTTTTTATCAGTATCCTGATTCCGGATGCCTTGAAGGCAACTCAAATTCTGATGGTTATTGCTTCACCTGCGTTTATTATCAGCGGATTCACCTGGCCATTGAATGCAATGCCTGCTTTTGTACAGTTTATTGCGAATATTATTCCTTTAACCCCATTCTTACAGGCTTTCAAAATATTATTGATTCAAAAAGGATCGGTAGAACTTACATTTCCCTATTTAAGGCACTTGGTAATTCTTTTACTTGTCTATGCTTTTTTAGGGTGGATTGCCCTGAAGATCAAATTATGGCTGGTATTCAGGTACGTAAAACCTGAGAATCCAAAAGAAGAAGATTCCTTCGAAGAAATCGGATAAATTTTTAAGCAAAATATAAATTGACCAGATAAGTTCATCGCATCAATTGCATCCCAAACTTAATCCATACCACGTACTTTGTAACCCCGTAACTTATACCTCAGACCCGGTATCCATATATCATCGCCCGGGTTTTTACGGTTTTTAAAAAAGGATATAAAATCATCAGAAAAAACTGATATATTTGTTTTCCGAACAATTAACAAACAATGGAAAACGTATTTGATGCAAAAGTTGCTCAGAATTACATCAATAGGATCAATAATCTTATTGAAGATACTCACGGTATTTGGGGAAAAATGATGGTGGATCAGATGCTGGCTCACTGTTGCGTTTCCTATGAGATGGTGTATGAACCGGAGAAGCATAAAAAGCCCGGAGCTATAGCAAAATTTATCCTGAAAAATTTTGTGAAACCTAAAGTCGTTAGTGAAAAAGCCTATCCCAGAGATTCTCCTACTGCACCCCAGTTTATGATTGTGGGAAGAAGGGATTTTGAAGAAGAAAAAAAGAGGCTGATAGGATTTATCCAAAAAACGCAACAACTGGGAGCTGAAGCCTTCGATGGAAAAGAATCATTCTCATTTGGTAAACTAAAATCCCATGAGTGGAGCAATATGTTTGCGAAACATTTAAATCACCACCTGGCTCAGTTCGGAGTATAACTTCGGATGAGTTAGAACCTGTATGACGGGTTAAAATTACTCAAGGAAATATTGGCCTTCCTTACGCTGTCACAGAATTTCCTTTTATTGATATTGCTTACGTAATACTCAATCAAAAACAAAAAACAATATGAAAAAACTTGTACTACTCCTCATTCTTATTTCCGGTTTTGGTTTTGCTCAGATGCCTAATATTTCAAATGTATGGCTCAATAACAGTAAAGCATACTCCGGAACCATCGGAAATGATAAACAGGCTATAAAGCTCAAGATTAATATTTCAGAACAAAACAGAAAAAATGATCAGGAATATTTTGTTTCCGGATATTCTTTAGTGGATAAAACCTATTCTAAATTTGAAGGAAATCTGACGATTACAAAGTATAAGGACACGAAAAGAAAAGGAACTGTGTATGGTGAATACGAACTGGCAGAGGAGAATAAAGGCAAACATTCCGGTATTTTCAAAGGTAAATTTGTTTATACTTTTAAGTGGAATAAAGTGACTGAGAAAATTGAGTCCCCTTATATCGAATTCATTGGTGACTGGAAAAGCTATGATGGAACAATGGACTTCAAAACCCATATAACCAATCAGTAAAACTGAAGATAAAACTTGTTAATAAAATAAATAAGAAATATGAAGCTAGGAGTATTCTCGCTCAGTTTAAGTGTAAAAGATCTTCAAAAGTCTAAATACTTTTATGAAAAGCTGGGATTTAGTGCTATGGGAGGAAACATGGACCAAAACTATCTGATCATGAAAAACGGAAGTACATTGATCGGATTATTTCAGGCTATGTTTGACGGGAATATGCTTACCTTCAATCCGGGGTGGGATGAAAATGCAGAGAATCTGGAATCTTTCGATGACGTGCGTGAGATTCAGAAACATTTAAAAGAAAATAATATTCATCTGGAAAAAGAGGCTGATGAAACCACCTCAGGACCGGAGCATATCTTCCTAAAAGATCCCGATGGGAATATGATTTTAATAGACCAGCACAGATAGAAATACCTATGAAGATTTTAAAATGGACCATGATCGTATTGGCCGCAATACTGATAGTTTGGTTGGTAATAGCCGCCTTGATTTCCGGGGATTTCAAATATGAAAAAACCATAATAATTAATGCTCCTGTAGAAAAAGTATGGCAGAACACCAACACTTTAAAAGCAATGGATCTCTGGAGTCCATGGAACAGGCTGGATGCGGGAATGAAAAAGGAATGGACCGGAACCGAAGGACAACCGGGCGAAAAAATGTGCTGGAGCAGTAAAAATGATAAAGCAGGAAAAGGGTGCCAGGAAATAAAAAAAGTAGATCCTTCCCTAAAAAGAATAGATACTTCAATTAAATTCATGACTCCTTACGAAAGTGAAGCAGATACTTATGTTATAGTGGCTCATGAAGGAAACGCAAGCAAGGTGACCTGGGGGTTCACCTCCCAAATTCCATACCCTTTTACCATAATGAAGCTGTTTATGAATATGGATGGTGCCATTGGAAAAGACTATGAGCAAGGGCTTTCCATGTTGAAAAGAATTTCCGAAAAGCCTTAAAACATCAGACAAACTCAATTTTAAAAAATACTTTATGGCAACAGTAAACGTTTATCTTACATTCAATGGGAACTGCAGGGAAGCATTTGATTTCTATAAATCTGTTTTTGGCGGCGAATATCCTTATATCGGAACTTTTGGAGAAATGCCACCAATGGAAGGAAAAGAAACTCCGGAAGAAGATAAAGATAAGATCATGCATGTTTCTTTACCCATTTCTAAAGAAACAGTCTTAATGGGAAGTGACACCGGCGGAGAGTGGGCATCTCATTTTGTGGCAGGAAATAATATTTCTGTTTCCATTAATGCAGAGTCAAAAGAAGAAGCTACAAAATTATTCAACGGACTTTCAGAAGGAGGACAGGTGACAATGGCACTTGCAGATACTTTCTGGGGTGCTTATTTTGGTATGTTTACAGATAAATTCGGAATCAACTGGATGGTAAATTATGATGATCCGGCTAAAGCTCAGGTACATCCGTAACATTCGTTTTTTGTATACGAAATATAGTTAAAAAGAACCGGCAGGAATTCCTGTCGGTTTTCATTTTATTATACATTTGCATTCCTGTTTTTTTAATTTTACAAAGAGCACTTTTTCGGAAGATTAAATAAGGAATTCATAACTTTAAACCCATTAAACAAAAGATGATGAATTTAACAATTATGATATATTGGCGGTAAAATAAGTGCCATCAGGATAAATCAGTTTCCTTCTCAACAAACTTTAACAATTAAAAACACAACATATGATTTTAAAAATACTCACCATTGCATTGATTGTTTTTGCAGTGTATATGGGCTTTAAACAAGGGATAGCAATGGTTTCCGGGAAACCTGAAATGCTACAGATGCTTGGCAGGATAGGAATGAACAATACCGCTGTCATGGTTTTGGGGATAATTACCATAATCAGTGCAGTGTTGATCGTAATTCCACAGACTTTTTTCTGGGGGAATTTTTTAATGACGGGAACGATCTTGCTTATTATGGGACTAGAGCTTTTTCACGGGGATATAAAAGGTGCTTTGATAGAGCTTCCGTTCATGGGTTTGAATCTTCTTATTATTTTCTTAAATTATCCCTTTAAATTCTCATGAAAAAAATTATTTATTTACTGACGGTATTTTCCATGTATTGCGCATGTGCCCAGAAAAATGATGTTAAAACAACCCCTACTCAACAACAGACAAAAAATGATATGGATACAACAAAATTGAATGAAACGGTAAAAAAGGCTTTTGATGCATGGCAAAAAGGTGATGCGGAAACTTTTACTTCTTTTTTTACTGCAGATGCTAAATTATATGACGATGGTAATCCAAGGGATTTTAAGAAATTCGTAAAAGATGCTTGTGGACACGAGAAATTTACTTCGATTGATACTATTGAAAATGAAGGTAAAACCATCTATGGACGGTTTCACACAGAAAGCTGGGGTGATTTCAGAACTTTTTTTAAATTTAATATCAACAGTGACGGAAAGTTTGACAAGTTGGAAATAGGTCAGGCTAATTAATTAATAAAATATAAACATAGAAGATTAGTATGGAGATTATAAGGTCGGTATCCCTCGTCATTTTTATTTTAGCAACAACACTTTCATTTGCTCAGAAAAATGATTTGGGGGCCTGGTATATGTATTTCGGGAATAATAAAATCAATAAAAAATGGAACTGGCACAATGAAATTCAGTATCGTAACTTTGATGCGGTTGGAGATCTTGAGCAGCTTTTAATCCGTACAGGGATCGGATACGATCTGTCGGAAAATAACAATAATGTTTTATTAGGATACGGATTTATTTTAAGTCAGCCCTATGTAAACGGCGAGAAAAAAGAAAATATTGAACACAGGATTTTCCAGCAATTTATAACCAAACAACAATTTGGAAGATTTTATCTTCAGCATCGTTACCGTTTGGAAGAACGCTTTCTTGAAGAGGATTTCAGAATGAGGTTTCGTTATTTCCTGGGGCTAAATATTCCGATCAATAATAAAGAAATGCTTCCGAAAACTTTTTATGCTTCTCTCTATAATGAAGTTTTTCTTCACTTTGACAGCCCGGTATTTGACAGGAACAGAGTGTACGGAGCGTTGGGATATGTGATCAGTAAGAATTTAAGGATCGAAGCAGGGTATATGAATCAGCTCCAGGAGAATAGAAACAGGGGACAGATTCAGATCGGATTTTATAACAACATACCATTTAACAAAAAGTAAAAACACATTTATGCACTCAGGAAAAAGATTTGGAGCCCGTGAATTTGCTATGTGGACAAGGAGAAGTATCTATGTCCTTGCCGTTTTAGCAGCAATTCCTACGGTACTTTATCATTTCGGTTTAACATTCGTTTCATTTCCCTGGCAGCCCATTGCAATAATGGGAACAGCGGTAGCTTTCATTGTAGGTTTTAAAAATAATGCAAGTTACAGCAGGCTGTGGGAAGCAAGGCAGATTTATGGTTCTATTATTAACAACAGCCGGAGTTTTGGATATATTCTCAGGGATTCGCTCTCTGCTAAAGATCCTGCTAAAGTAAAAGAAATGTTCTCACGGCATTATGCATGGTTAACGGCATTACGTTTTCAACTAAGAGAGCCAAGGGCATGGGAGAATATGAATACGGTACAGTTTGACGAATACTCAAAAAAATATGACATTCCGGAAAGGCTTTCCAAGCTGGATGAAGAACTGAAACTTTATCTTTCTGAAAGTGAACTTCACTATATTCTCAGTAAAAAGAACAGGGCTACACAATTGATGGCTGCCCAAAGCAAAGAACTGTCGGAAGCTTATGCAAAAGGAGAGATTAATGATTTTCAATGGACACAAATCAACCAGCAACTGGTAAAATTCACCGATGACCAGGGAAAAGCTGAAAGAATAAAAAACTTCCCATATCCCAGGAATTTTTCATCTATTACTACTTACCTGTTGTTGCTGTTTATTGTTTTTGTTCCTTTCGGATTGTTGAAAGAATTTGATAAACTGGGAGAGGGAACTTTATTAGAAGGGTTTACCATATGGTTTAATATTCCGTTTTCACTTTTGGTAACCTGGTGCTTTCATACACTGGATAGTGTGGGAGAGGCTTCTGTAAATCCTTTTGAAGGAAGTCCTAATGATGTTCCTATCACACAGATCAGCCGGACAATTGAGATCGATATGAGAGATATGCTGGATGAACATGACCTTCCTTTACCAATAAGTCCGAAGAATAATATTGTTCTGTAGGAAATAAAAAACACAATGACAAAAGAATTTATTTAGATTTCTAACCTAATATTAATTAAATAAAATCATAAATAAATGATTCACAATTACGTAATAATATCAATCGCAGTATTGCTGTCTGTGATGATATTAGTAATGATCGGGCAAAAGCTGAAAGTAGCGTATCCTATTTTCCTTGTTATAGCAGGCTTATTGATAAGCTTTATTCCGGGTATGCCTCACATTGAAATAGAACCGGATCTGGTTTTTCTTATTTTTCTTCCTCCTATTTTATTTGAAGCCGCCTGGTTTACCTCATGGCAGGACTTCCATAAATGGAGAAAGCAGATTTTTTCGATGGCTTTTGGGCTGGTATTCCTTACTTCAATAGTAGTGGCGTATCTATCATCATCAATCATTCCGGGACTTACTGTTGCGATGGGATTCCTGTTGGGAGGAGTAAATTCTCCACCAGATGCTGTGGCAGCTACATCGGTACTCAGAAATATGAAGATCCCGAAGAAGATTACGAGTATTCTTGAGGGAGAAAGCCTGATTAATGACGCATCGAGTTTGATCGTATTTAAGTTTGCTTTAGCGGCCGTTATTTCGGGGCAATTTATCTTTAGAGATGCTGTCCAGGATTTCTTCATTATGGCTATTGGAGGGATTGCGATAGGAATTGCAGTAGGTTTCCTGTTCGGAGCTCTACTTCGTATCATTCCTTCCAATTCCAATATAGACACTATCATCACGCTTATTGTCCCATACATCATGTATGTTGGTGCTGAACATTTTCATTTTTCAGGAGTATTATCTGTGGTAGCCGGAGGTTTACTGATGTCTTATAATTCTCATTGTTATCTGAGCCATACTTCGAGAATTCAATCGGGTAACGTATGGAGTGTTCTTATCTTTTTGATGAATACCATCATTTTCATCCTCATCGGTCTTGAATTACCCATAGTAGTTGCTGCAATGCAAGATTATACCATCTCTGAAGGAATCTTCTATAGTGTGGTGATCGGTGGTGCCATTATTCTGACAAGAATTATCTACAGTTACGCATTAATGTATTTCCCAAGACTTTGTTCAAAGGAACTGAGGCTGAAAGTCCCCAAACCGGATTGGAGAGAGCCCTTTATCATCAGCTTTGCAGCAATGAGGGGAGTTGTTTCCTTAGCTGCAGCATTGTCAATCCCTGCATTTTTACCTAACGGAGATGCGTTCCCACATCGTAATATTATTTTATTCGTAACTTTCGTTATTATTTTAATTACTTTAGTGGGGCAGGGGCTTTTGTTGTCTCCTATTTTAAAATTATTGAAAATAAGTGATGCAGGAAGTGAAATACCTGAAGAAAAGCAGGAGGTTATTTTAATGAGAAAATTAAAAGAAACCGCTTTGCAAAAACTGGATACTGATTTCTCAGATCTTGCAGAAAGAAACAGTCTTGTACGTCATCAGAAACATAAACTGGAAAATGAAATGATGATGATGGCAGATAAAGCCCAATGTATGGCTTCTACAGGAGATTACGTTTCTGCAATGAACGAGAATAAGGATGTTTTAAGACAGGTAATACAGGCGCAGCGAAATGAATTGCACCGTATGAAACGGGAAAAGATATTTGATGATCATGTGATGCGGACGATTGAAATGCAGCTGGATTTTGATGAAGCTAAAATTACCGGGTTTACCCACGGATAGATTTGAGAAATAAAAAAATAACATGAGTACACCTATTATTGTTCAACAGAAAGTGGATGCTTCAC
This sequence comes from Chryseobacterium sp. LAM-KRS1, assembly GCF_013184525.1. GTDB lineage: Bacteria > Bacteroidota > Bacteroidia > Flavobacteriales > Weeksellaceae > Chryseobacterium > Chryseobacterium proteolyticum. The sequence continues at coordinate 353,095 of NZ_JAAOIZ010000002.1, read as the reverse complement.
CTGATAAGGTCTGGATGGCATTAACGGATAAAGATCAGATGAAATCCTGGTATTTTGATATCTCTGATTTTGAATTGGAAATAGGAAAACAGTTTAATTTCTATGAACCCGGAAATGAAAAAAAATACCACCATCAGGGAAGTATTTTGGATTTTACCATCAATGAACGACTCAAACATACATGGTCATATCCCGAGTTTTCCGATGCTGAAACTACAGTGATCTGGGAACTTCAGCCGGAAGATGGAGGAACAATGATAACGCTGACTCATGAAAACACGGATCTCTTTAAAAACCTGGGAGAGGGATTTTCAAAAGAAAACTTTACAAAGGGATGGAATGTGATCGTTGGAGAAAGTCTGAAATCCTATCTGGAAAATAAATAACAAAAACGCAAAGACGCAGATTGAGTGTCTTTGCGTTTTGCTTTATAAATTAAAAATATGATAAAATATACTTCTCTCCGTCCCATACTCTGGACACAAAATCTTGATGAAACCCTTGGCTTTTATCTTCATATCCTTGGGTTTAACCTGGTAGAAAGGAATGATGAATGGGAATGGGCAACGATCCGTAAAGATGACGTTGAGGTAATGCTCTCGAAGCCTAACGATCATGAAAAATTCAATGGAATAGGATTTACCGGCTCATTTTACTTTAACGTCGACAGTGTAGATGATTTATGGGAAGAATTAAAAGACAAGGCTGAAGTTTGCTACGAAATAGAAACCTTTGAATGGGACATGCGGGAATTTGCTATTTATGATAACAATGGGTACATATTACAATTTGGTCAACCCGCCAATCAAATTGGCAGAACGGAATAAAATTTGCTATTTTTGGGGAAATATTTAGAAATTCAATGAAAAAAAATATAATAGTTGGTTTTGCGGCGATTTTGATGCTGGCGTCTTGTAACAATGATAAAAAAATATTGAATAGTTTAAGTGATTATAACAATTCAATGGAAAGCAAAGGATATCACTTCGGAGATAAACTTGAACTTCCGAAAGATGTTGCAGATAATGCGGAAAGTGTAACCATCAGTTTTGGAGATAAGGAGACCTCAAACCTTGTGATTGATCCTAAATTTTTCACATTAGGAGATAATGCCGTTACTTTTAATATTAAAACAAAAGGAGGAGAAACATTAAATCAGGATGCTACGATCAATGTTTTTGCAAAAAATCCTGAAAAAAAGATCTCTTATGAAATCGTTGCAGAGTATCCGCATAATCCAGCCAACTTTGTGCAGGGATTTCAGATCGAAGGAAACACGATCTATGAAAGTGATGGGCAAAACGGGTCTTCACAAATCCTGAAGTACACTCTGGGGACAACAACTCCTTTAGCTTCAACAAAGCAGGCTCAGGAGGACTTCTCCGAAGGAAGTACGATTGTAGGAGATAAAGTATACCAATTGACATGGCAAAGCAAAAAAGGATATATCTACGATAAAAGTTCATTGAAGCTTTTATCTGAATTTGCTTATCCGAACGTATTAGGAGAAGGATGGGGACTGACATATGACGGACAAAACCTGATTGCTTCCGATGGAAGTAAATTGTTGTATTTCCTTGATCCGAAAGATCCTTCAAAATTGGTTAAATATATAGCTGTAGCAGGAAGCTCACAGGCTTATGATCAGTTAAATGAATTAGAATACCACAATGGTTTTATTTATGCTAACGTGTGGCAGAAACCTATTATTCTTAAAATAAACCCGGCAAACGGAGAAGTAGTGGGAACATTTGATTTTACAGATATTGCCAAGCAGAATACCAAGGGAAGTGATGATGTATTGAACGGGATCGCTTTCAAAGGAGAAAATATGCTGGTAACAGGAAAGAACTGGCCAAAAATATATGAAGTTGCCATTAAGTAATACAGACAACTCATTTAAAATTATATTTGAATAGCGCTCCCATCGGGCGCTATTTTAATGGAAAACAGAAACGGAGGTTTTAATAATTAAATTTCCATATTCCAAATGACGTTACAGCATGATGATCCCCAAAATGAAATTAGTACAAAGCAATAAATTTTGCTACTTTTGAGGAAATTATTTGGAAACTCAATGAAAGTAAATCCGATAGCCGGTCTTGTAGCGGTTGTATTATTGGTGTCTTGTAATAAAGATAAAGAGATTTTAAATTCTTTAAACGACTATAATCTTTCCATGGAACAAAAAGGCTATCATTATAATGATAAACTGAAAATTCCAGGGGATGTCTTAGAAAATGCAGAAACGATTACCATCAGTTTCGGGGATAAAGAAACCTCAGATTTAACCATTAATCCAAAGTTTTTTGGTCTTGGGGATAATGATGTAACATTTGTTGTTAAAACAAAAGGAGGAAAAATACTTTATCAGGATGCCACGATCAATGTCTTTGCAAAAAATCCTGAAAAGAAAATGTCCTACCAGATTGTAGCGGAATATCCACATGATCCCGATAATTTTATTGAAGGATTTACTGTAGAAGGGAATACGGTGTACGAGAGTGTAGGTTTAGAGAAATCATCTAAGCTTTTAAAATATAACTTGGGAGGAACCATACCCGGTAGTGTAACAAAACAACCAGCGGATATTTTTTCCGAAGGCTGTGCCACTGCAGGAGATAAAATATTTCAGTTAACCTACCGAAATAGAAAAGGTTTTGTATATGATAAAAGTTCTCTGAAACTGATTTCTGAATTTCCTTTAGCATCAGCGATGAAAGAAGGATGGGGACTAACCTATGATGGTAAGAATCTGATAGCGACAGATGGCTCAAAAAACCTGTATTTTCTGAATGTAAATGATCCTTCTATAGTATTAAAAACAATGTCTGTAGCGGGAAGCGCTGAAGTGTATGATCAGCTTAATGAACTGGAATACCACAATGGATTTATTTATTCAAACATCTGGCATAAACCGATCATTTTAAAAATTAACCCTGTGAACGGAGAGGTTGTGGGTACATTTGACTTTACGCAAATGACAGCAGAAAATTCCGGAGATAACACTGAGCATGTTTTAAATGGAATTGCCTTTAAAGGTGATAATATGTTGGTAACGGGAAAAAATTGGGCAAAAATTTATGAGGTTGCTATTAAATAATTTAAAATAATAACAATTGAATCACGATTAAAATAAAGTGTGTAAATTGGTCATATTCCTTCGGGAAATTATATTAGTAAAAGAACATTGAAATTATTACCCCTGATATTTGCTTTTGTTTTCTGCTCACTTTCTGCGCAGAAGGCTTTGCCACTGGATACCTTGAAATTAAAAGAAGCAAAAGACCTTTTTGCAGACGATTACGGAAATTTGTATATCTATAAGAATAAAGATTTCAGTTTAACCAAATATGATTCTTTAGGAAAGCAGATTGGGAAAATGATGCTTACGGTACCATTTAAAATCCAGGGGGTTCAAAATCCACTTTCAGTTCCCTTGTTTTCAGAAAATGCCCAGGAATTAAAGTTTGTAGATCAGAATCTCAATGAGATCCAGAGAATAGATTTCAAACAGAAGTTTGCATTTATAAAAATAGCATATGCAGAAGATCTTCAGCAGATATGGCTTTTGGATGAGAGCTCAAAACGTCTCATTCAGTACAATTTCAGAAATGATACCACAATAAATTCCTATCCTTTTGATGCAAGCTTTGATGATCTGATGGATCTTCTGGTTTATGAAAATAAAGTATATATCCTGACAAGAAAGCATTTCAGGATCTATAGTCTGAAATTTGAAAAACTTATAGAGATTCCCATAGAAGACGGGAAAAGATTCAGAAGGGAGAATGAGTCTATTCTGATCATAACTAATAATTCAATTCTTAAATATATTCCGGAAAAAGGGTTGGTGAAAATTTTTGAAGATCCTGATGCACAAATTGTGGATAAAAACACGCTTGCTTATTTTGAAATCAAAGCGAACAACCTTTATCTTTACAACCTTGAAAAAATTAAACAGGCAAAACAGGAGTCTGAGCCTGAACCTGGAAATACAGAAAAACCTGTTCAGAAGACACCAGAGCAAACTGGAGAATCAGCGGACAAATCATTAGAAAAGGTTCAGGACAAGTTTATTAAAGACCAGTCTGTGGAAAAACCTGCAGATACTATGTTGAAAAAGCTTCTTGAAGAGACTGCAGAAGTTCAGAATGTTGGTATTTAATAATTTTTTCATGGACATCAATAAATAAGGGAAAATAGAATATGCACATTGCAGTTACAGGAAATATCGGAGCTGGAAAAACGACATTAACGACGATGCTCTCCAAGCATTATGGATGGGATGCACAATTTGAAGATGTAGACCATAATCCTTATCTGGAAGACTTTTATGCAGATATGAGCAAATGGAGTTTTGCTTTGCAGATTTACTTTTTAGGAAGCAGGTTCCGCCAGGTAAAAGAAATAAGAGAAAGTGGAAAGAATATCATTCAGGATCGTACCATTTATGAGGACGCCCATATTTTTGCGGAAAATTTAAATGATATGCACTTGCTTTCGGACAGGGATTTTAAAAATTATCAGGATGTTTTTAATTTAATGAAATCTTTTGTTTCAGCCCCCGATTTGTTGATCTACTTAAAATCTGATGTACCCAATCTGGTTAAAAAGATCTATAAAAGAGGAAGAGAATATGAAGCTTCGATCAGTATTGAATATCTTTCAAAATTAAATCAGAAATACGAAAAATGGATTTCCAATTATACCGAAGGTAGATTGTTGGTCATTGAGGTAGATGATCTTGATTTCGTTGAAAAACCTGAAGATTTTGGGTTTATTCTGGAAAAAATTGAAGCTGAACTGAATGGATTGTTTTAATTAACAATACTTTAGGATCTTTTAGGATTGATGTAACTTGGTTTTTATCTAAATTTGTTACATACAAGTTTAATTGTTTATATTATTAAATATGTTAGTTAAGGTTTTACATAATGGAAGTTGTTCAAAATCAAATGCTGTTTTAGAGTATCTTGATGAGAATGGAGTGCCGTTTGAGATCATCAATATTGTGGAGGACCCATTAAGTATTTTAGAGTTAAAAACAGTTTTAAAAAAACTCAACCAGAGTGTTTTTCATCTGATCAGAAAGACGGAAAAATTATATCTTGAAAAATTTGCAGGGAATAATTACTCAGAAGAGGAATGGTTGGAAATATTGTCTAAAAACCCTTCTTTAATTCAAAGGCCAATCTTAATAAAAGGCTCAGTCGCTATGCTGGGAAGGCCTATAGAAAATGTAAAATATTTTATTGAGAAATAAACCAGAATGAAATAATAAGAAAAGTCAGCTTTCGGCTGACTTTTTTATTTTTATAAAAGGATCACTCCTTCTATTTTTCCAACTTCTTTATAAATATTTACGACCTGATCAGCGTCTAAGACAAAAGCATTGATATTGCAGGCTGTATATTTTCCATTTTTACTTTCTCTGTTTCCAAGCGTAAATTTAATGCCGTCAAAAACCTTATATATTTCTGTAAGTTTTGCCTGATCTGTAGGAATTATAAATTTAAATAAATAATCTTCCGGAAAGTCGTGGTGACCTTCCAGTTTTTCCTTTAAAGAATTATAAAATTCTTCCGGATTCGCGTGTTGATTTCCTTGAATGATATCCATCTAACAATTTAATTTATATATAAATTTAACGAAATTTTTTCTATTTTCCAAGTGGACCTAACAGGGCTTTGGAGTTCTTTATTTCGTAATCTTCAATGATATTAAACAGTCCGTTAACCAATTGTTCAGAGGCCAGCTTACTTAATCCTCCCGAATTGACAGTATTGCTGTTTCCACCCAGTAAGTTACCCAGTAAGTTACTTCCTGCCAAGGCTGTATTAATCGTTTTTACAATACCATACCGGTTAAGCTGTTCATCAACCTTTGGAGTAATAGCTGCCACAAGCTGATCCGAAGTTTTTTCCTTCAGAATCAAAGTAGCTGTACCTTTTTCTCCCTGAATAATCCTCGTTACATCCTGCGCATTCAAACTGTTAACTGCATTCTGAAGGATTGGTTTCGAAATATTTACAGTGTACGAAGCTGCTTCTGCAACATATTCCCTTTCCTTAGCAACCAGTGAAGGGGAAATTTTCTCCAGCATCGAATTAATATCTCTTAATTCTTTTGGTAACGCTTTATCCACCAGATTATTTTGTAGAAATGCATCTTTATTGCCATAAATATTCATTCCTTTATCGATTCCGTTCAATAAAAACTTTTTAATGATGGATAATCCCAGATCAGTCGTCGCAAGACTTGTGCAGGATTGTACAGAAGTTGTGATTACAGTAGCAGTTCCTGCAACTAATGCTATTGCCAGAATATATTTTTTCATTGATTTTTATTAATGGTTGAATTTTCCAAATACCGGGCCAAAGGTAAAAAGGAAAATCTGTTTAACAAAATATTAATTTAATGTTAGCGATTTGGGGAGTTATTCTATAAAAACCCTTTAATATTCATTGTAAATTAAATGTTAAATTAAATTTATTTTTAGTGATAATACGTTAAAAAATTGACTTTTCACATATGATGTGTGATGTATCATGTTAATTTTAGAATTATTACGATATATTAACAATGTTTCATATATTTTTATAATTTTGGATTAATGTCTTTTTTTGAGAAATACAATATTAATTTAATTAAAGACAGCTTTGCAGTTTAAAAATCTGCTAAGAAATTTGATTGTACGAAATAAAATTGACTATATGAAACAAAGTGATTTAAAGTATTCATCACTCATTGCCGTATTGTATTTTGGTATGAATGTGAATGCGCAGGTAACTCCTAAAGATACTGTTCCTAAAGAACAGAAGATCGAGGAGGTAGTAATGATTGGTTATGGTAGCCGTAAGAAAGTGGATAATACCACATCTATCAGTTCCATTAGTGCTGAAGAGGTAACAAGAACGAAAGTTTTAAATGCTTCTCAGGCTATACAGGGAAAAGCAGCGGGTGTACAGGTTACTGCTTCAGATATGCCTGGATCTACTCCTACAGTAACAATTAGGGGTCTTGGAACTGTACTTGGTGGAAGAACTCCTCTTTATGTAGTGGATGGAATGTTTACGGATAATATCAATAATATCAATTCTAATGATATTTTAACGTATGATGTTCTGAAGGATGCAACAGCACTAGCTATTTATGGTAACAGAGCTGCCAATGGGGTTATTATTATTACAACGAAAGCAGGTAAGGGTAAATTGAGTATATCTTACGATGGATTAATCGGAATCCGTAACCCCCTAAAGAAAGTTAAGATGGCAAATGCATCTGAATTTGCAAATTATAACAATTCCGGAGTTGGAAGTGTCTATTTAAATCCCAATCAGCCTTACAATACAAACTGGTTTGACGAAGTAACCAGAACAGGAATATATAATCAGCATAATGTATCTATTTCTGGCTCAACAGAGGCTGTAAAATATTTTTTAAGTTTCAGCAATTATGACGAACAATCAATACTTAATGGTACAAATTACAACAGGAATACGGTTAGGCTAAACAACGAATACAAAATTACCAAAGGTATTCGCTTATCTCAAAATCTAAGTGTTACTTTCACTAATGATACTCCGAGATCGTTAGGTGTTTTTACTACTGCTTATAAACAATCACCACTGGTTCCTGTTTATTATCCCAGCGGACAGTATGGACAACCGATATATGATAGTAATGGAAACATAAGTTATTCTGGTGGTCGATTTAATAATGTTCCAAATCCTGTTATGCAGTTGGCTTTTGATAATCAAAGAGGTAAAAACTTTTTGTTGCAGGGAGGATTAAAATTAGATGTTGATATCATCAAGGATTTAAAGTTTACATCTCAATTTAATGGAGAGTATAATAATTATAAGTATTATAATTTTGTTAACTCAAAAGCTTTATGGCTAGCCAATGATCCTACTAGACTTGAAAGCCAATATCAGTCTACAGCACCTACTACCAGACTGACAAACAAAAACCAAAACTACTATAACTGGTTATTAAGTAATTATCTTACCTATAATAAGAAATTTGACAATCACGATATTGAAGTAGTTGCCGGAACGGAAGCTTCTGTAAAAAATGGTATAGAATCTTTTATTGTAAACAGACAAAACCTTCCCGTTTCACAAGACTATTGGAACCTTTCAGGAACAGATTATTATAATTACTTATACAGTGATTCTACTACAAAAGCTCTCGAGTCTGTCAAATACAATAGGAACACCACAATTTCATATTTTGGTAGATTACAATACAAATTCATGAATAGGTATTTGCTAAGTGCAACTATCAGAAGGGATGGATCTTCTCAATTTGCCGATGGTCATAAATGGGGGACTTTTCCTTCAATAGGAGCCGGTTGGGTAATTTCTGAAGAAGATTTTCTGAAGGGAGGTTTTTTCAATACTTTAAAAATTAGAGGGGGTTGGGGTAAAATCGGAAACCAAAATGTTCCTCTTAATTATTTACCATTATTATCCGGGGCTACTTATAACTATGGTTTTGGTAATTCTCCGGTGAGTAATGGTATTACAATAAACAAAAGCTACGATCCGGATTTAGGATGGGAAGTTACTGAAGAGTCATCAGCCGGATTAGACTTTGGAATTTTAAATAATAGATTAACAGGGTCTTTTGACATTTACAATAGAAAAACTAAAAATATTATTCTGGCGGTTACTCCTTACTTAGGAACGGGTATCTCCGAAGTGAATTACTCTCATATGGGAAGCGTAGTAAACAAAGGAGCAGAGATAGGCTTGAACTGGTCTGATAAAGTAGGTGAAGATTTTTCTTACTCTCTTGGAGCAAATTACTCATACAATAAAAACAGATTGGTAAGTATAGATACTTCTAAACCAGTTTCTCAAATTACAGGAGGTAGCTTAGGTAATGGTGAATGGACAAAACTTTTTGATAGCTCTTCAGTTGGACACGCATTGGGAAGCTTTTATTTATGGGAGTTTGATGGGTATGATGCTAATGGAAATATGAAATTTAAAGATTTAAATGGCAACGGGGTAACGGGTAAAGCAGATGCAGGTGACAGACGTTACTTTGATTCATATATTCCAAAATCTACGTTGGGGATCAATATCTCTATGGCTTACAAAAATTGGGATTTTGCAGTAAATGGTTACGGAGCCTTTGGATTTAAAGTTTATAATGGAAAGAAAGCTCAAAGAATCAGTGGGGAAAATATAGAAACTTCAGTAGCGAATAATTACTGGACATCCACTAACACCGGAGCTGCAAACCCTGCACCGGCAACTTCTATTCCGATTGCATCTTCATTCTTTTTGGAAAGTGGCGATTACTTCAGAATCAATAATATATCTGTTGGATATACTTTCAAAAATATTACTGATTATGTGAAATCAATCAAACTCTATGTAAGCGCGATTAACCCTTTTGTATTCCAAAAGTATTCCGGTTATTCGTCTGAATTATCAGGTTATAATCCTACAGACCCTGCAGTAGAGGGGGATCCATACAAATTAACGGGTGTTGAGCTGGATTCATATCCTACTTTAAGATCTTTCGTATTTGGAGTAAACTTAAATTTTTAAAAAATGAATAAGAAATATATCATAGCAGCTGCTATATTGTTTTTTGGAGCTATTAATCAAGGTTGTAGTGACGACTTTATAGATGTATCTCCATCTGAAAATATTCCTGAATCAAATCTGGAAATTTATAATAATAATGATGGTGCAAACCAATTTGTTACTGCAATCTATGCGAAGTTTTTGGATTGGAACATGAGTACATTTGCCTGGATTGGGGTGACTTCTATTGTTTCGGATGATGCAGATAAAGGTTCCAGCCCGGGAGATGCAGGATCAGATAAAGATATTCTGGATGCTTTAAATTTTACTCCTTCCACACCCTCTTTTAAAGAATTGTTTGCTTCTAATTATCAAGGAATAAACAGAGCAAATCAAGCTTTAAAATATATACCACAACTCAATAAGGCCGATGAAAACTTACGGAAGAGATTACTGGGAGAAGCTAAATTTTTAAGAGCTTTTATGTATTTTACTTTAGTGAAATCATTTGGTGGGGTTCCATTAGTGGACCATGTTCCTGTCTCTGGAGTTGAAGAAGATAAAAAGATGACTCTTACAAGAAAAAGTAAAGAGGAAATTTATGCTTTTATAGAACAGGATTTAAAAGATGCAATTCAGTCACTTCCGGATAAATCTACCTATACAGGAAATAATGTAGGTAGGGCCTCTGTCGGAGCAGCTCATGCTTTATTAGCAAAAGTATATTTATATCAAAAAAAGTGGCAGCTGGCCTTAGAGCAGGCAAATCTGGTTACAGGTTACTCCCTTACTCCTGATTTTATTGATATTTATAAAGTATCGGGAGAAAATAATGCAGAATCTATTTTTGAAATTCAAGGTACAGGAGGAACAGCGGGAAGAGCAATACAGCAATACAGCCAGGTACAAGGTGCAAGAGGTACTACCGGCTGGGGATGGGGATTTGCCACTCCAACACAAGGTTTGTATGATGCTTATTCTGCAACAGATACAAGAAGAGATGCAACAATCATTCATAGGGATATGACTTTATATGATGGGTATCATGTTGGACCTAATGTTGAAAATAAATTTTATAATTATAAAGCATATTCATCAAATTATAGAGATCAGGCTTCTACAGATACCAATATAAGGTATTTAAGATATGCCGAAATTCTTTTAATTAAGGCTGAAGCAATGAATGAGCTAGGGCAGACTTCTAGTGCCATTCCTTTCTTAAATCAAGTTAGAAGCAGAGCTCATGTTGCCAATACAACAGCAACTTCTCAAGCTGATGTAAGGACTGCAATCTGGAAAGAAAGAAGGCTGGAACTGGCATTCGAACATGATAGATGGTTTGATCTTGTTAGAACAGGGCAAGCTCAGGCTGCAATGGCAGCTGATGGAGGCAAGATTTTCCAGGTAGGAAAGCATGAAGTGTTTCCTTTACCTCAGGAATTTATTAGTGAATCAGGTGGCTTATCAGCTCAAAACCCAGGTTATTAATTCATTATAATACAAATAGCCAAAGTTTAGCTTTGGCTATTTTTTTAATTAACTCTATGTAAACGTATATTTTATGAAGTTAGGAATCATTTCTATTCTGGCAGTGGCGTCATTATTTTCCTGTAAAAATGCCCAGATGGGAAAACAGGAAATAGTAAAAAAAGAAGCTGTAAAAAGTACTATGAGTGATGAACAGCTGATAGACAAGGTTCAACGGGATGCTTTAAAATATTTCTGGGATTATGCAGAACCGAATTCTATGTTGGGAAGAGAACGTTACCATGAAGATGATATCTATCCGGATCATGATAAACATGTAATAACTACAGGTGGATCAGGATTTGGCTTAGCTACAATATTGGTCGGAGTGGAAAGAGGTTTTGTTCCCAGGAAAGAAGCGGTGAAAAGATTGACCCATATGATGGATTTTCTTGCTAAAGCAGATCGCCATAAAGGAGCATGGTCTCACTGGATCAATGGAGAAACGGGCAAAACAGTTCCTTTTGGAAAAAAAGATAATGGAGGAGATTTGGTGGAAACCGCATTTTTAACTTCAGGAATTTTAATGGTCCGTGAATATTTTAAAAATGGAAATGATGAAGAAAAAGCTCTGGCAAAGAAATGTGACGAACTATGGAAAGGAATTCAATGGAACTGGTATACCAAAGGCGGAGAGAAGGTTTTGTATTGGCACTGGTCTCCGGAATACCAGTGGGAAATGAATTTTCCATTGGAAGGATATAATGAATGTATGATTACTTATATTTTGGCGGCATCTTCTCCAACCTATTCAATTGATGCAGAAACTTATTATAAAGGATGGACCAGAAACGGAACTTTTCTTTCAGATAAAACGAAATACGGTCGTCCGATGTATGTGAAGCATAACTCTGCTGAGGAGTATGGCGGACCTTTATTCTGGGCACATTATTCATATATCGGGTTAGATCCCACCGGCCTTTCAGATAAACTGATTAAAAATTATTTTGATTTAAATAAAAACCAGGTCCTTATTGATTATAAATATTGTCTGGAAAACCCAAAACAATGGAAAGGATATGGTCCGGATTATTGGGGGCTTACGGCAAGCTATTCCAGAAATGACGATGGAACTACCGGATACAACGCTCATTTTCCTCAGAATGACCATGGGGTTATTTCTCCAACTGCAGCTTTAAGCAGTTTTCCCTATTCACCGAAAGAATCAATGGACTTTTTAAAATTTATTTATATTAAAAAACCTGAATTCGTGGGTTCAGCAGGACCTTATGACGCGACATCTATCCATTATAACAATTGGTTTACCCCAAGATATCTTGCCATTGACCAGGGAACAATTGCCCCGATGATTGAAAACTACAGGACAGGATTTTTATGGAAGCTGTTTATGCATGCTCCTGAAATTCAACAGGGTTTGAAAAAATTAAGTTTCAAATCTGAAAAATATGGAATCAAATAAAAGATAAAAAATGGACTTTGTTCCCATTTATAATAAGTCAAAATCTCACTAACAATATGAAATTAAAACTTAGACATGCTTTGTTTCTGCTTCCGCTTTTTTCTTTACAGATGAATGGTCAGGAGATCAAGGCAGAACTCAACAAGGAAATCAAAAGAACAGAAAAGATAGCTTATATTTTGGACTATCCCCAAAAAGTAAAAGGAAATCTTCCGTTAATTGTTTTTCTCCATGGATCGGGAGAAAGGGGAACTGACCTTGAAATGGTAAAAGCCCATAGTCCCTTTACCTATAAAAATCTGATCAAGGAACCTGTTGCTATTTTAGCTCCTCAGTGTCCTGCAGATAGCTGGTGGGATACCATTACCGTTTATAACCTGATTAAAGAAATTCAGAAAAAATATAAAATCGATGCTTCCAGGATTTACCTTACGGGGCTTTCACTGGGAGGTTGGGGAACCTTAAAACTGGCAATGGAGCATCCTGAAATGTTTGCTGCTGTAGTCCCGGTATGTGCTCCTACAGATCAGATTATGACAGCAAATGTCAATCGATATAAAGATCTGAATATGAAAATTTTTCACGGTGGAATGGATGACATTGTTTTGCCTGAAAATGCGTTCAGATTATACCAGAAGTTACATCCGGTAAACCCTGGTGCGGAATTAATCATATTCCCGAATGATAATCATAACTCCTGGGACTCAGCTTATTCAGACCCCGGATTATACGAATGGATGTTGTCCAAGAAGAAGTAAGATAAATAATAACGAAAAGTAAGAATCCGGATTAAGAATCTGATGTTCACAATTACTATTAAAAAATGAAGATAAAATGAGTAAAAAGTTAGTTTTAATAGCTGCGTTAGCACTTTCGCCATTGTTTTCGGCTCAGGAAATGGTTACAAGACCTGTTCAGTCCTACCAGACGGCCCAATATCAGGCAAAGAAAAAAGCCTTTGTAGATCAGCTTTTGTCAAAAATGACCTTAGATGAAAAAATAGGACAGTTGAATTTACCAAGTTCGGGAGATTTTACCACAGGATTGGCTCAAAGTTCCGACATAGGTAAAAAAGTAGAACAAGGTTTGGTCGGTGGACTATTCAATATAAAAGGAGCGGACAAAATAAAAGCAGTTCAGAAAGTTGCAGTAGAAAAGAGTCGATTGAAGATTCCGTTGATCTTTGGAATGGATGTTATTCATGGTTATGAAACAACTTTTCCTATTCCTCTGGGCTTGGCAGCTTCATGGGATATGAACCTTATCCAGCAATCTGCGAGAGTTGCCGCAAGAGAAGCATCTTCTGATGGAATTAACTGGACATTTTCCCCAATGGTGGATATTTCTCGTGAACCAAGATGGGGGAGAGTCTCTGAAGGTTCGGGAGAAGATCCTTTTTTAGGCAGTGAAATAGCCAAAAATATGGTATATGGCTATCAGGGGAAAGACCTTTCTGTGGGCAATACCATTTTAGCGTGTGTAAAACATTTCGCATTATATGGAGCCGGTGAATCAGGGAGAGACTATAATACCGTAGATATGAGTCATGTGAGAATGTTCAATGAATATTTCCCTCCTTACAAAGCTGCTGTGGATGCCGGAGTTGCATCAGTAATGGCATCATTTAATGAAGTGGACGGAGTTCCTGCAACCGGAAACAGATGGCTTCAGACAGAGGTTTTGAGAAATAAATGGAATTTCAAAGGCTTTGTGGTAACGGATTATACCGGAATTAATGAAATGGTAGATCATGGAATGGGAGACCTTCAGCAGGTTTCGGCTTTAGCTTTAAAGGCCGGGGTTGATATGGATATGGTGGGAGAAGGTTTTTTGACAACCCTTAAAAAATCCTTATCAGAAGGGAAAGTTACGCAGGCTGAAATTGATATGGCAGCTAAAAGGATTCTTGAAGCCAAATATGATTTAGGATTGTTTGATGATCCCTATCGTTATGGCAATGCTAAATTAGCAGCAAAAGAGGTTTATAACCTCGAAAATCGCACGATTGCCCGAAATGCCGCTGCTCAATCAATGGTTTTAATGAAAAATGACAATCAGGTTCTTCCATTGAAAAAAACAGGGACCGTAGCAGTCATTGGTCCTTTAGTAAACAATTCTTTGAATATGGCAGGAACCTGGAGTGTCGCAGCAAAGCATGATCAATCTGTTGCTTTGATGAAAGGTCTTCAGGACAATTTTGGAAAAGAAGTAAAATTTATTTCAGCAAAAGGAGCTAACATTGATTACAGTGCTAAATTAGAAGAAATCTATGCAGCTCATGGAAAGAAAACAGATAGAGATAACCGTTCAAAAGAGGTGCTTTTAAAAGAAGCTGTGGATGTTGCCAATAAAGCGGATGTCATTGTTTTAGCCATCGGGGAATCGGCAGAAATGAGTGGCGAATCTTCTTCGAGAACGGAAATCACCATTCCACAGTCTCAGGTTGATCTATTAAACGAGCTGAAGAAAACAGGAAAACCTATTGCAATGGTGCTTTTCACGGGTAGGCCATTAGCCCTTACGAATGTAAAAGATGTTCCTGATGCCATTCTGAACGTCTGGTTTTCTGGTTCTGAAGCAGGAAATGCTATTTCTGATGTATTATTTGGAAAAGTGAATCCTTCCGGTAAATTACCTATGACATTCCCAAGAAGTCTCGGACAGGTGCCTATTTATTATAATGCTAAAAATACAGGACGTCCGTTAAGTCAGAATCTTGTTGATAAATGTGAGTATCAGCGATTCCGTTCCAATTATATGGATGAGTGTAATACCCCTCTTTATCCGTTCGGCTTTGGTTTGAGCTATACCCAATTCAACTACTCTGATCTTACCGTATCTGATCCTAATCCGAAAGGAAACCAAACGGTTCAGGCCTCTGTTACGATAACCAACTCAGGGAATTATGACGGAGCAGAAGTCGTACAATTGTACATCCGCGATATGGTAGGAAGCATTACAAGACCAGTAAAAGAATTAAAAGGATTCCAGAAGGTTTTCCTTAAAAAAGGAGAATCTAAAAAAATTACTTTTGATATAACACCGGAAAGCTTAAAATTCTATAATGGGGATTTAAAATTTGGCTGGGAACCGGGAGAATTTGATATTATGATCGGAACCAATTCAGAGGATGTAAAACACTCTAAAATTAATTGGAGCAAATAATTTTAAGCCATTCATTTTGAATGGCTTTTTTTGTATCTTAGAATTAAATTAACTAATACCCTATTTTTGGCATACTTTTTACCAATCTGAAAACATTAAAAAATTAAATATGAAAAAAACAATTTTACTAAGCGCGATGTTCCTGGGTTCTTTCACTTTTGCACAACAAAAAGCTCCGGTTTTAGGAGGGGATAGAGATGTCCATGGCTGTAAAGGCTCTGCGGGTTATACTTACTCACAGATCAAGAATGATTGTGTACGAGTTTTTGAACAAAAAATCAAATTAAAAGAAGTCGGCTCGGATAAAAGCTATACCACAATGACTGCCGTTATTTTTAGCAAAAATATGAAACAGGCGGAAATCTTTATTCCGGATGGGAATGCCAAAAGTATTATTCTGGAAAGAGAAGGGAAAGGAAACATCTGGAAAAGTGGAAAACATATAAAAGAAAGCTATGTCCTGGTTCCTTATAAGAAAAAAGGTTATCAGATCAAGAAAGATGATGTTGTTATTTACCAGTAAATCAGGAAGGCCATTCGAAAGAGTGGCTTTTTATTTTGATGCCAGAAATGTTTACCATTATGGAAAAAAGTTATGTATTGGTTTTTATTTGGAGCTTTTTCCCGCTTTTCGTTTCAATCTTTTTTTTCAAAAAAGGATTTCCTCTGCAATCGGGGCTAGCATTGTCTTGAAATTTTCAATGATCACTCTGATTTATTTTTGAAAATAATCAATAAAAATAAATAGTGTTCTTTAAAATTACCCATAGTTTTTAATCAAAATCTAAAACCTCCGTAACAATTTTTCTCTCTCACTGAAAATCCGTATTTTTGTGCATCTAAAAGTAATAAGAAAGAATGAATTCCTACAAAAATCCATTGGAAGAACGCTACTCCAGTGAAGAAATGTTATTTAACTTCTCGCATAATAACAAATTCCAGAATTGGAGAAAGCTTTGGATAGCTCTTGCTGAAATCGAAAAAGACCTTGGACTTGAAATTACAGACGAGCAGATCGCTGAGTTAAAAGCTAATGCTGAAAACATCGATTATGACAAAGCAGCAGAGTACGAAAAAAAATTCCGTCATGATGTAATGGCTCACGTTCACGCATATGGTGATGTAGCACCTTCAGCAAAAGGAATTATCCACCTGGGAGCAACTTCAGCTTTTGTAGGAGACAATACAGACTTAATTCAGATTCGTGACGGACTTTTAATCTTAAAGAAAAAGTTGGTTAACGTAATGAAAAACCTGGCAGATTTTGCAATTCAGTACAAAGACCTTCCGACTTTAGGGTTCACTCACTTCCAGCCGGCTCAGTTGACAACAGTTGGAAAAAGAGCTACTCTGTGGTTACAGAGTTTGGTTCTTGATATTGAAGAATTAGATTTCTTCCTTGAAACCCTTCGTTTCAGAGGAGTAAAAGGAACTACAGGAACTGCTGCAAGTTTCCTTGAACTTTTCAACGGAGATTATTCTAAAGTAAAACATTTAGATAAAGAACTTTCAAAAAGATTCGGTTTCGATAAGGTTTTCGGAGTTTCCGGACAGACTTACGATAGAAAAATTGATGCGAAAGTGGTGGCTTTATTAGGAAATATTGCACAATCTGCACATAAATTCACAAACGATTTACGTTTACTTCAGAACCTTAAGGAAATTGAAGAGCCATTCGAGAAAAACCAGATCGGTTCATCAGCTATGGCTTACAAACGTAATCCGATGAGAAGCGAAAGAATCGGGGCATTGGCAAAATATGTAATGTCTCTGACGACAAGTTCTGCCATGGTAGCTTCTACACAATGGTTTGAAAGAACATTGGATGACTCAGCCAACAAGAGATTAACAATTCCTCAGGCGTTTTTAGCTGTGGATGCAATCTTGTTGATCTGGAATAACATTATGAACGGAATTGTAGTTTATCCGAACAGAATCAATAAGCACATAATGGAAGAACTTCCTTTCATGGCAACAGAATATATTATCATGGAAGAAGTAAAAGCAGGAGGGGACCGTCAGGAAATCCACGAGGTCATCAGGGTTCACTCTATGGAAGCTTCTAAAAAAGTAAAAGAAGAAGGAAAAGAAAACGATCTGATTGAAAGGATTCTGAATGATGATTCTTTAAAGCTCGATAAATCAAAATTAAAAGAAGTTCTGGATCCTAAAAATTTCATTGGCTTTGCACCTATTCAAACGGAGGAATTCATTAAAAATGAAGTTCAGCCGATACTGGAGCAGAACAAAGACATGATTGGACTGGAGGCTGATCTTAAAGTATAATACCATATGCAGTCTTTTCGGCTGCATTTTTTATTTCTTTGCAGGTATGAACAGAATACTATTTTTCCTTTTGATACCCACTCTTTCCTTTTCACAGGGAAAAGATGTTTTAACCTACTTTAAATCAAAAGATTCTTTGGTAGGGGTAAAAGATCATACCGGAAAAATTATTGTTCCTGCACAGTTCAAAGTCTTTTCATTTCTAAAAGACGGCGATCCTGTAAAAGAAGAAACCATTTATTTCGACGGGTCTAAAAAGGATGAGATAAAAGAAAAAAACGCCTGGGGATATGTCTATGATAAAAAAGGGAATTTCCTTTACAGACCTTTCCTGTACGATAATGGTGCTGATTATTTTTCTGAAGGAGTAAGACGGTTTGTTAAAAATGGGAAGGTAGGTTTTGTAGACAGAAACGGTACAACGGTAATTGAAGCCAAACATGATTTTGTTTCACCATTTAATTACGGATATGCAGTCTATTGTGATGGATGTGATTGGGAAAAAACCAATGATGAGCACAAAGCAATGGTAGGAGGAACATGGGGAGTGATGAATTTTAAAGGAGAAGTGATTCAACCTGTTGCGGCACAAACGAATTCCGTAGAAGTTAATGGGAAATTTTATCCAAATCCATTCAAATATAATGAAAAGGAGAAAGGTATTCTTCAATTTTTCGAAAAACAAAATACAAAACTTTCGGAAATCTATTATGTCAACTGGTATAATAAATTATCAAAAGAGGAAAAAAAACTTTTTTTTGAAATCGTTGAAAGACCAAAAGAAAACTTTCCTTTTTATCAGGTAAATACATATGATTACAGGAAAATAGATGTGGGATTAACATTTGATTTCAAATTTTTAGTCTCAGCAGAGGGCCAGGAAATTTTTGCACTGGACTATGATAATGAAAAGGTTCCTTTTGAAAAATGGCTTAAGAGAGAAATCGGAAAAGCTCAGAAATATCAGGAAGAACATCCTGATAATCCTAATAAAATAAGTAAATAAGTCTAATAATATAATATCTGACATCTAATGTCTAATAACAAAAGAATTTTCGTAGAAAAAAGAGGTATTTTCGATGTTGAAAGTCCAAAAATTTTTGATGAGGTAAAAGCGGTTGTTCCGGCTGTTCAAAGCGTGAAAGTATACAACGTGTATGATATTTTCAACCTGAATGACGGAGAATTTGAAAAAGTGGTCAATAACACTTTTGTAGACCCTGTTACTGATATTTTGCATACAGAGAACCCTGCAAAAGCTATTCATTTCGGAATGGAATTTTTACCGGGACAGTATGATCAGAGAGCAGATTCTGCACAGCAGTGTATCGCCTTACTGACAGAAAATGAAAAATCAAAAGTAAGAAGTGGAAAACTGATTGAATTTGAAGGAGTTTCTGAAGCTGATTTGGTTAAGATCAAAGATCTTCTAATCAATAAAGTGGAATCTCAGGAAAAAGATTTATCTATTCTGGATATTCCTGCTGATGAAACACCATCAAAAGTAATCATCCACGAAAACTTCATCAATTTCAATGATGCGGAACTTGAAAACTTTTATAATAATCATGGTTTTGCACTAGGATTGGACGACCTGAAATTCATTCAGGAATATTTCAAAACTGAACAAAGGAATCCTACGGAAACAGAATTAAAAGTATTAGATACCTATTGGAGTGACCACTGTCGTCATACAACTTTTGAAACAGAATTGTCAGACATACAGTTTGAAGGTCAGTTCAAACATACATTGGAAACTATTTTCAATGATTATATCGAAAAAAGAAAATTCTTAGGGCGTGAGCTGAAGCCGATTTCATTAATGGATCTGGCAACGGTATGCGGAAAGTATTTCCATAAAACAGGGAATCTTGATAACCTTGTAATTTCTGATGAGATTAATGCATGTACCATTCAGATCGAAGCAGAATATGATGGTAAAAAAGAACCTTGGTATTTATTATTCAAAAATGAAACGCATAACCACCCGACGGAAATTGAACCTTTCGGAGGAGCGTCTACTTGTTTGGGAGGAGCGATCAGAGACCCGTTATCCGGAAGATCTTTCGTATTTCAGGCCATGAGATTAACTGGTGCTGCCGATGTTTTAGAACCGGTTGATAAAACATTACCGGGAAAACTACCTCAGAAAACCATTACGAAACAGGCTGCCAACGGATATTCATCTTATGGTAACCAGATCGGGCTTGCGACGACAATGGTTTCTGAAATCTATGATGAAGGGTACAAAGCCAAAAGAATGGAGGTAGGTTTCGTTACAGGAGCTGTTCCTGTAGGCTGGGTAAGACGTGAGAAGCCTGCTAATGGTGATTCAATCATTATCTTAGGAGGGGCAACAGGTCGTGACGGAGTAGGAGGAGCAAGCGGAAGTTCAAAAGAACAGGACGAAACCTCTATTCACACCATGAGTTCAGAGGTTCAGAAAGGAAATGCCGTAGAAGAACGTAAAATTCAGAGATTATTCAGAAACCCTGAAGTAACGAAGCTGATCAAAAAATCAAACGACTTCGGAGCAGGAGGTGTTTCTGTGGCAATCGGTGAGATCGCAGACTCTTTAGAAGTAAACCTTGATGTATTACCATTAAAATATGAAGGATTAAACGGAACCGAACTGGCTATTTCTGAATCTCAGGAAAGAATGGCTGTGGTGGTAGATCCTCAGGATAAAGAAAAATTCATTAAATTCTGTGAAGCTGAAAACATTGTGGCTGTAGAAGTGGCAAAAGTGACAGATTCCGGAAGAATGCAGATGTTCTGGAAAGGGGACAAAATTGTAGATCTTTCAAGAGCATTCTTAGATACCAACGGATGTTCAAAATCTCAGGAAGTGAAAATCACCCACCTGGAAGAAGTAAAACAAGAAACAAAAGCTTTCACAACAGAAAACTTCCTGAACATCTTAAAAGATAAAAACGTAGCTTCCCAGAAAGGACTACTTGAAATGTTCGACTCTTCTATCGGAGCCACTACGGTAGCTATGCCTTTGGGAGGTAAATACCAGCAAACCCTGATGGAAGGAAGTGTGCAGACACTACCTATTTTAGGAGCAAAAGATATCAAAACCGTTTCTCTCGCAAGCTGGGGATTTGATGCTGAAATCTCAAAACAAAACTCACTGTTAGGAGCATCGTATGCTGTCGTAGAGAGTGTAGCAAAGATTGTTGCCATGGGAGGTGATTATAAAAATATCAGGTTAAGCTTTCAGGAATACTTTGAAAAATTAGGACAAAACCCTGAAAAATGGGGCAAACCTTTAGCCTCTCTTTTAGGGGCTTATGATGCTCAGATCAAATTGGGTCTGGCAGCAATTGGAGGTAAAGATTCGATGAGTGGAACATACCAAGACCTTAACGTTCCACCAACCCTGATTTCTTTTGCATGTGCCAACGGAGATAAAGAAAACATCATCTCTCCGGAATTGAAAACTGCAGGAAACAAATTGTATTTCTTCAATCACATTGCTCAGGAAAGCGGACTTCCAAACTATGATGCTTTAAAAGAAGTTTTTGAATTCATTTTCGAAAATATCAAATCCGGGAAAATTGTTTCTGTAAAAACAGTAAAAGAAGGTGGTCTTGCCGTAGCTTTGGCAAAAATGAGTTTCGGAAACAGATTAGGAGCAGAGATCAGTGCTGATGAAAATGTATTATTAGCAAAAAATATCGGAAGCTTAGTTATCGAGGCGAAAGAAGAATTAAGCGCAGCTTCCCTTCAGTTGATCGGAGAAGTAAAAGACTCAGGAACCTTAAAAATTAACGGTATTGAATCAGACATTACAGATCTTGTAGCGGCCAATACTAATACATTTGAAAATCTTTTCCCGACTGTAGAAAAAGAAAAGATCACGGTTGAAATTGATGCAAAACATAACTCGGTCAACCCAAGAAATATCATTATTAAAAAACACGGAATCGCACAACCGAAAGTATTTGCTCCGGTATTCCCGGGAACCAACTGTGAATATGACACACTGAATGCATTCCAGAAAGAAGGCGCTGTAGTAAGCAGCTTACCTTTAATCAATATCAATCACCAGTTACTCGATGAAAGCATTGATGCATGGGTGGAAGAGATCAGAACATCTCAGATCCTTGCATTCTCAGGAGGTTTCTCTGCGGGTGATGAGCCGGATGGTTCTGCAAAATTCATTGTAAACGTTCTGAAAAACGAGAAAATGAAAAATGCAGTTCACGAATTATTAGACAGAGACGGAATGATCATCGGAATCTGCAACGGATTCCAGGCGCTAGTGAAATCGGGACTTTTACCTTACGGAAGAATCAAAGATCTGGATGAGAATTCTCCAACATTAGCTCACAACGCCATCAGAAGACACATCTCCCAGATGGTAACAGTGCAGGTAGTAAATGACGAAAGCCCTTGGTTAAAAGGAATGAAAGGACAGACTTTTACCATTCCGATCTCCCACGGTGAAGGACGTTTCATGGCTTCAGAAGATGAAATCAGGAAATTATATGAGAACGGACAGATTGCTACCCAGTACATTGATCTTGATGGAAACATTGCCCACGGGATGCCTTTTAACCCTAATAATTCATTATTCGGAATTGAAGGGATTACCAGCCCATGTGGGAAGATCTATGGAAGAATGGGACACCCAGAACGATTTGCTGAAGGTCTCATGAAAAATATTCCAACAGCGAACTATCACAATATCTTTAAAAATGGAGTTGAGTACTTCAAATAAAAATAATAAAAAAATGATCGTCATTAATGGCGGTCATTTTTTTGATCTGGCGGGCTTCTATGAAGAAGTTTCAGAAGTACTGATGAAAAATGCTGACTGGAAAGTCGGAACTTTGGATGGTTTTGATGATATCCTGTATGGTGGATTTGGAGTTTTTGAACCCCATGAAGAAATTGAATTGATCTGGAAGAAATCTGGGAAATCCGGACATGATTTGGGTTTCGAAGCCACCCGCGAGTTTTATGAGAAAAAAATAAAGCAGGGAAAACCTTTTAATACGGAAATGATCAGAGAAAAACTGAACGACCTGATAGCACAAAAGGGACAAACTTTATTTGATATTCTCGTAGAAATTATTGAATCACATCAAAATATTAAGCTAATTTTGGATTGAAATTAATAATCCATTAAAGGGGATAAAGATTATGGTTAGGTAACTTCTTACCGCTTTAAAATCTTAGTGATTAAATTATAAGGCTTAGAAATGAAAAGAATGATTTATGCGCTGTTCTTTGGGGACAGTATTACATATGGTGAATATGACGGAGTATTTGGTGGATGGGTTGATATTTTAAAAAGATATGCATTACAGAAATTCCATGAAGGTCACAATGAATTGATTGTTTATAATTTAGGAATCGGAGGAGAAACAACGGAAGGTCTGATAAAGAGGATACCTCATGAGCTGGCTGCAAGGAATTCCGCAGATGGGAATGTTGTTTTTATTGCCTATGGGGCAAATGACCTAGCTATTAAAAATGGAAGTAAAATGGTAGCGCCTGAGGATTTTACAGCTAATATTGAGGAGGCCATCAGAATTGCAAAACAATTTACTACAGATATATATCTGGTGAGCATTCTTCCTTTTTCTAAAAATGTAGATGGAATTGAAGTTGCTTCCGGAAAGCTGAGAACCAATGAAGAGGTCCTTACTTACAATAGTATTCTGAAAGGCATGACAGAAAAGCATTCTTTAACCTATATCGATTTTTATTCCGCATTGGTAGACGATAAAGAAGTTCTTCTTTCCCAGGACGGCGTACACCCCAATGAAAAAGGCTATGGAATGATGGCCGAAATTGCAATTCCAACCATTGAAAAATATTTGTAGATGCCTTATTTATTTTCATACGGAACTTTACAGAAAGAGCAGGTACAGACCCAAACCTTTGGAAGACTGCTCAAAGGTGATAAAGATGTTCTCATAGGTTATACATTAAAAATGCTTGAGATTACAGATCCGGAAGTTCTGAGAAAAAGTAACCAGAAATACCATCCTATTTTAACGTTTTCAGGTCATGTCGAAGACCAGGTAGAAGGGATGCTTTTTGAGATTACAGACGATGAAATTCTGTTGGCTGATGCGTACGAAGTGGACGATTATAAAAGAATCGAAACGATTTTTAAATCCGGAAGGAAGGGCTTTATTTATGTCGCAAGATAATTCTAGGCAACAGTAATTATTCTAAGCAGAGCACGATTTCGGCTTTCTCTAGCTGAATAGATACTTCGGATAAACCAAAATTCCTACAATTAACGATACAATAGCCATAAGAATTACAGCACCTGCTGAAATATCTTTAATAAAGCCTATTCTTTTATCAAATTCAGGCTGAATGATATCACAGATCCTTTCAATGGCAGTGTTAAGAATTTCCGTACTTAAAACCCCAAAAGAAACGATGAGGACGAGGGCAGTATCGAATTTTGATAACTGTAAATAAAAAATAAGGAAAATATTGATCAGCAGAGCAATACACTCGATCTGAAAATTTCTTTCTGTTTTTATCATTAAAAAAAGACCTCGAAAAGCATTCCGGAAACTTGTATGAATAGGAGGTTTACGCATGATAAAAAAGATTATGTACAAATATAATTAATTGATCAAAGAAAATGCCTATCTTTAGTCCTTAATGATGGTTTATCCATTAAAAAAGTATCCCGGAAGTAGTTTTAAAAATCTTTTACTCGTTGTTAATAACTCTCAGAATTATATTTTTTAATCTATTTTCTATTTATTATATTTGTAAAAATTTATTTTTAAATCTATGAAATTTATTATTTCAAGTGGTGAATTGCAGAAGGCTTTGCAAACTGTAAGTGGCGTAATATCAAGCTCTCAATCGAGACCGATCTTAGAAAACTATCTTTTCGAATTAAACGAAACCCAGGTTACCATTACAGCATCTGATGGCGAAACAACTCTTGTAACTTCTTTGGAAGTAAAGTCTGATGATTCGGGTAAATTTGCTGTTCCTGCTAAAATTTTTCAAGATTTTATCAAAACATATGGTGAACAACCGCTTACATTTTCTGTAAAGGATAATGCTGAGGGAACGGGTAGCCAGCTGGAAATTTTGGATGAAAAGGATAATTTCGCAGTAGCATTGGATAATGCGGATGATTATCCGGAGCTTCCTGAATTTGATGCTTCACAAAGCGTGACCATGTCCGCAGGTATTTTATCTGAAGCACTTACCAATACTCTTTTTGCAACAAGTAATGATTCTCTTCGTCCGGTAATGACAGGAGTTTTATTCCAGTTCGGGGAAAATGAGACGAATTTTGTTTCTACAGATTCTCACAGACTGGTTGTTTACAAAAGAATGGACCTGATGAACGTAGAACCTATGGAGTTCATCATGCCTAAAAAACCTTTAAATATTTTCAAAAATATATTGGCAAGTTCCAACGAAGACGTTACTATCGATTTCAATGAGAACATGGCTAAATTTACTTTTGGTAAACATATCTGGATCTGTAGACTGATTGACGGAAAATATCCTAACTATACTGCGGTTATTCCAAAAGAAAATCCGAATGTATTAACAATCAACAGAAACCTGCTATTAGGTGCGATCAAAAGAGCATCGATCATGTCTAATAAATCAACCAATCAGGTAAGATTTAAATTATCTGCCAACATCCTTCACCTTCACGCAGAAGATACGGAATATGCAAACAAAGCAGATATGCAGATCCCTTGTGATTATAACGGAGAAGATATCAACATCGGGTTTAGCTCTAAGTTTTTAACAGAAATGTTGACTATTCTTGGTTCTGACGATATCACAATGAAAATGTCTCAGCCAAACAGACCGGGAATCATTGAACCTCTTGACGGTCTTGAAGAAAACGAAAATATCTTAATGTTATCAATGCCGGTAATCGGACTATAAGATTAAGCTCAATTAAATAACAGAGGTTTTGAATTTTCAGGACCTCTTTTTTTTGTTTTTGCGTTCAGTTGGGAAGTTAAAAATTTCGTTATTTCTTAAAAAAACACGACCTTTGTAAACGCAAAATTCGAAGTAAAAATTTTCAAAATAAAGTGAATGAAACCTTATAAGGTTGGCATTTAACCGATAAAAAATAGATTTAAGCAGATGAAAATATCAAATAACTGGCTGAGAGATTACATAAAAACGGAATTGAAAACTGAAAGAATCGGTGAGTTCCTTACAGATATTGGTCTTGAAGTTGAAGGTATAGATAAATTTGAAAGTGTAAAAGGAAGCCTGGAAGGAATTGTAGTAGGTAAGGTCTTAACCTGCGAAAAACATCCGAATGCTGACAAACTTAAGAAAACAACTGTAGATGTAGGAAACGGAAAGGTGCTTAACATCGTTTGTGGTGCTCCTAATGTGGAAGCCGGACAAACTGTTCCAGTTGCAGTGGTGGGAACAAAAATCTACGATAAGACCGGAAACTTTTTTGAAATTAAAGAAGCAAAGATCAGAGGTGAAGTTTCACAAGGAATGATCTGCGCAGAAGATGAGCTAGGCCTTAGTGAGGATCATGGAGGAATCATGGTTCTTGACGAAGCACAATATGAAGTAGGAAAGAATTTTGCAGATTATTTTGAATTGGCAACTGATGAGGTAATTGAAATTGGTTTAACGCCTAACAGGACCGATGCAATGTCGCACTACGGTGTAGCAAGGGATCTTTATGCTTTTCTTTCAACCAATCAGCAAAAAGCCCAGTTTGAAAAGGTAGCTTCGGAACCATTAAATAATGAAGGTGCTCATAACTTTACTTTAGAAGTAGAAGATGCTGAATTATGCCCTAGATATATAGGAGCTGTTATTGAAGATGTAAAAGTAGCAGAATCTCCGGCATGGTTGAAAAACAGATTGAAAGCAATCGGTTTAAGCCCGATCAACAATATCGTGGATATTACCAATTATATTCTTCACGGATTCGGACAACCGCTCCATGCTTTTGATGCAGACAAAATTGCTGATAAAAAAGTAAAAGTAGGGACCGTAAAAAAAGGAACAAAATTTACGACTTTGGATGGTGTGGAAAGAACTTTAAACGGTTCTGAAGTCATGATCAAAGACGGAAAAGATAAACCGATGTGTATTGCCGGTGTTTTTGGTGGTGCCAATTCCGGAGTTTCTAATGAGACAAAAACAATCTTTTTGGAAAGTGCTTATTTTAATCCGGTAGCGGTAAGAAAAGGAGCTAAACTTCATGGATTGAACACGGATGCATCATTCAGGTTTGAAAGAGGAGTGGATCCTAACCTTACAAGAACAGCTATTACCCACGCTATCAAAATGATCCAGGAAATTGCAGAAGGAAAACTGGTAGGAGAGTTGCTGGAAGAATATCCAAAGAAAATTGAAGACAGCTATGTTATCATAAGGTTCTCTAAAATAGAACAGATTCTTGGAACTAAAATTCACAGAGAAAAAGTAAAAGAGATTTTAAAAGCTCTTGAAATTAAAGTTTTGAACGAAATTCAAAATGGTTTGGAAATTTCTGTTCCGGCTTACAGAGCTGATGTGACGAGGGAAATTGATGTTATCGAAGAGATCTTAAGGATCTACGGATATAACAAGATTGATGCTCCACAAAAGATATCATTTACACCTGTAAAGCTAAGCGCTAATGATCAGGATGAATTGGAAAACAATTGGGCAAGAACTTTACAAAGTTTAGGTTTTAATGAAGTAATGAACAACTCACTTACTTCTGTAAAAGATGAAACGGATGCTGTGAAACTTCTGAATCCTTTGAGTGGTGATTTGGCTTTCATGAGAAAATCCTTGTTGGAAGGGCTTCTTCAAAATTCCATCTATAATATTAACAGAAAGAACCAGGATATTAAATTCTTTGAGTTTGGAAAGATTTATCACAAAAGAGCTCAATATGAAGAAAGGAAACAGCTGGCTATTCTTGTTTCAGGAAGAGAGGTTGCTGAAAACTGGTTACAGCCGAAATCAGCAACGGATTTCTACAACCTGAAAGCTTATGTGAAAGTATTGCTGGAAAGATTGGCAATCGATTACAAAGAAGTTGCTTTGTCCGATAACAGATTCTCGGATGCAATTGCTTATGAAGCTGATGGAAAAGTATTGGTAAGAATTGGAAAAGTGGCTCCGGAATTATTGAAAGATTTCGATATTGACCAGGACTGTTTCTATGCCGAAATTGAACTTGAATTGGCCCAACAATTACGATCTGGGAATGAATTGAAATTCAGGGATATTCCTAAATTCAATAAAATCAGAAGAGATCTGGCATTGCTGATCGATAAGAATATAACATATCAGGAGCTGTATCAGACAGCCAAAAAGAATAAATCTCCTTTCATTAAAAACATCAATCTGTTTGATGTATACGAAGGAAAAAACCTTCCGGAAGGAAAGAAATCATATGCGATGAGTTTTGAGTTATTAAATGAGGCAAAAACTCTTGAGGAAAAAGAAATTTCCGAAGTAATGGATTCTTTGATTAAATCTTTCCAGAAAGAATTCAACGCAGAATTAAGATCATAAATATAAAGAAACGGGCTAAAGCCCGTTTTTTTGTATATACATTGATAAGGGACAGGCTTTAGCCTTCTATGAATAATAAAATTCTTTCAAAGCCGTTTAAATAATATAATTTCCGTAAATTTGGTTAAATCAAAAAAGAAAAAAATGAAAAATCTTTTTTTAAGTATAAGTGCAGCCGTGATTTTGGCGTCGTGCGGAACTATGTCAAGCGCATCTGCTTCAAAAGTAGGAAAATCTCAGCCTTCATTGGTCAATACAAAATGGACTTTAGCGGATAATGTAAAAGGGAAAGTTCCTACATTGAATATCGAGGGAGAAAAGATCAATGGAAATGCCGGATGTAATAACTATTTTGGTACGGTAAAGCTTGATGCTTCTACAGGTAATTTTTCAGCAGGGCAAATGGGTTCTACAAAAATGGCCTGTGATAATATGAATGTGGAGCAGAACTTCATGGATATGATGGGAAAAGCAAACAAGTACGTAATTTCAGGAACAACTTTGGAATTGTATAAGGACAATCTTTTATTATTGAAATTTAATAAATCAGAATAAAAAAATAAAAGGAACTCATTTGAGTTCCTTTTTTATGTTTTAGGGTTTTCTTATTCTTCCTCTTCTTCGTCGTATTTAGCTAATTCTTCGTCACACCATTTGAACGCTGCTTCTACCACTTTAGTAGCTTCATCTGCCATGGTCTCTTCATCGTCTCCTTCCAAATCATCCAGCCACTCAACTTCTTCTTCCTCAACGTTCAAGATAAATCTTGGGTATTCTGTATGAACCACGAATAAATCCTCAGGAAATTCCGAATTGTCTGCTAATAAAAACTTTGGTAATTTCATTTTTTTAATATTTTAACTTTCTCAAAGATAATAAAATTATTGATATTTGTTCTTGTCGATCCTAATTTTTTGTAAAACTTTGTACTGGGTAAGTGTAGTTTTCTGTAGGGTATCTTGAGGCTTGAATGTCAGGCTTATATTGGAATTTACTGTGCTTATTAATTCTGCAACCTGTATTTTTTCCAGGTCCTCGGTCGTTTCCAGATAAAATGTGATAGGTTTATCCTTAAGATTTTCAGTCTCTAAAAATTGACTGATATTTTTTCTGTTTTCCAGATAATTGCCTTTTGAAAGCCAGGTAAAGAGTATTCCTGACAGCAAACTTAATACTCCCATTGCATACACTTTTATATTGAAGATATCAAAGAGTCTTTTGAAATACATTAGCCACAAAGGTAGGCTGAATGGAGCTAATAACCGATAATCTATAGGATTTACAGGATAAAAATACTGAACAAAAAAGGAACATATGATTCCTGAAATTCCAATAACAAGAAAGAACAGATCACTGTCAGATAACCGGATCTTAATAAAAAGAAATACCATCAGACAGATATTCAGAAATCCGATACCATAAATCACATTATTGATCAAACCACCTCCCGGATCTGCAATATGAATAAAAGGATTAAAAGTAGTAGCCAGGCCCTGAAACAATTCAACCAGCAGCTGTGAAGTAGGGTGGAGACCCATTTCTAAGGATTGCTTAATGTAGTTTTCATTAAAATAATCCAAAAAGGTAAACTTGTATAAAGCTACAAAACCACAACCAATGAAACCTGAAATAATGAAAGTACGGGCATACTTTTTTTTCCATACCAATAATCCGAAAAGCCCTGTTCCCCCCATAATAAACAATGAACTATAGCGGATATTATATAAGGCAATTAATGATAACGAAAGATAAAATACAGCTTTTCCTTTTTCCAGTTTTCCAGTAATAATTAAATGTGCCGTATACAGGAATAAAAATACAAATGGAAGGATGAGCGCTTCACTCATCGTAAAAGAGTAAATTGACACGAAACTAAATAAAGCACTGACGATAACAGATTCTTTAAAGAAAAAGTTTTTTTTCCAGGCAAAGGCCGCAATAAAAAGAAAAGCCAGAATCCCGATTACTTTACTGCTCCAGAATTCGTCCATCCCCAGATATGTAAAAAGCTTAATACTTAACGGATATCCTACAGGTGTTGTCGTATTATCAATAGTCGGGAATACATGAGCAAATCTCATATACCGGATTGAATCCGGGCTTACCCTGCCTTTCTCATTGAGTAAAAAACGTAAAATGGTCATCATTACAATAATGATGACCAATGATATCTGAATATTTTTTTCTTTAATTTTCATTAGGGTTGTGATCAATGATAACAGCCAGAACAGACCGTTGTTCAAATGTATAACTTATAACTCACAACTGATAATCACTAGAATTATTTCGTGAACATTTTTGAAACTTTTTCAGCTTTTTTGCTTTCGGAGTAGTCATAAAAACCTTCTCCTGATTTTACTCCCAGTTTTCCTGCCATTACCATATTTACCAATAGAGGATTCGGGGCATATTTTGGATTTTTAAATCCGTCATACATCACATTAAGAATAGCAAGACAAACATCAAGACCAATGAAATCAGCCAGCTGAAGAGGTCCCATTGGATGAGCCATTCCAAGTTTCATTACCGTATCAATTTCTTCAACGCCTGCAACACCGTTATATAATGTTTCAATAGACTCATTGATCATAGGCATTAAAATTCTGTTAGCAACGAAACCAGGGTAATCATTCACTTCCACAGGCACTTTTCCTAACGTTTTACTCATATCATAGATGATATCAAAAGTCTCTTTGGAAGTAGAGTATCCTTTAATGATTTCAACCAGTTTCATAATTGGAACAGGATTCATAAAGTGCATACCGATCACCTTATCAGCTCTCTTAGTTGCAGCGGCTATCTTTGTAATGGAGATAGAAGAAGTGTTGGTTGCAAGAATACAGTTTTCCGGAGCAAATTCATCCATCTGTCCGAAGATTTTCAATTTCAGATCCTGATTTTCAGTAGCTGCTTCTACAATTAAATCAGCGGTTTCCACAGCTTCTTTCAACTCTGTAAAAGTGGTGATATTTCCTAAAGTTTCTGCTTTTTGCTCCTCTGTAAGGTTGCCTTTTGCAATTATTCTGTCGAGGTTGGTGGTAATGGTTTTTACTCCTCTGTCTAAAGCATCCTGAGAAACATCTACAAGATTTACTTTAAATCCGCTTTGCGCAAATGTATGTGCAATACCATTTCCCATGGTTCCAGCTCCGATAACTACAACGTTTTTGATCATTTTTCCTTTAATTAAATTATTTTTTATAGATAGTTAAATTTCTTGAATTGGCTAAATCTGCTTTTGTGACGATCTGCGTTTCATCAAAGTTCACATTTCCGCTGTTGCTTTTTCTTACTGCATTTTGAGAAGATATAGCAGCCTTAAGTCCGGATATGAACTTCTTTTTTTTAGTTTTTGCTAAGGAATCGATCCCGATATAAAGATTAAATTCCCCCTCCCGGCCCAGTCCGCTTTGTTTGTAAATTTCAAAAGGTTTTGTTTTATTCTTTTTTTGAAACTTTGATATGTAATTAATTACAGGATCTTCGGAAGGTGTTCCGCAACAAATGCTTGCGTAGCCTACCTGTAAATAGTTCTGGTTCTTTTGAGAAAAAAAGAAGCTGAAACAAAAAATGCTGAAAAGTATTGCTATTTTTTTCATTGTAATAAATAAGATTAGGTTTAATCACGCCCTTATTGAGCGCATTTTATTTCGCTTAAAATTAAGCTTTAATATTTACTTACTAAAATCATCCCAAACTGCTTTTGAAATATCTGAAATGATTTTACAGTTTACAGCTTCTGTTTCCATAGAATTGCTTACAAATACAGCTATGGCATAATGTTTTCCATTAGGAAGGGTTACAATTCCCATGTCGTTTTCAGCACCGGTAAGCCCATCTTTATTTTTACCTGAAGAGCCTGTTTTATGAGCCACAGGTGTGTTTTTAGGAAGCTGCTCAATCAATTTGTTTGTTCCTGTTTTGGTGCCTAGCATTACCTTCATCAGGTAATCTGTGGAATTTCTGGAAAGTAACTGTCCCTTATAAAACTTTTTCAAAACCTGTACGATGGAGTTCGTTGAACTGTAATTTTGATATTGTGCATTCCAGTCTTTATGCATTTCATCTTCGTTAAAGCGAATCTGGAAATTTTTTATTCCTTTGGTATCCATAAATTTTTGAACTGTATCCGTTCCGCCAATTAACCTTAAAAGGATATCGCACCCATTATTATCACTCTGCGCAACGGTGAAGTCTATAATTTCACTTAAAGGAATTTCAATATTACCATTGGGATATTTTTCTCTAAGTGGCGACCATGTATCCTCAAGAAGATCTGATTTTTTAACTAAAATCTTCTGATGTAACAACAGTTTTCCTTTATCTACAAAATTGAGAACAGCGGCAGCAATATGAAATTTGAAGACACTTTGCATTGGGAGCTTTTTATCTCCGCTTTTGCTATAAAGTGATTGATTTTCCATTCCCAGTACAGAAACTCCTACAGTGGCTTTTTTGTCATTGATGATAGAATTTATTTTTTGTTCCAGGGCTGTATGCTGGGCAAAAGTAAATGTAGAAATCAAGAGAAATAGAAATCCTGCTTTTTTCATAATGGTCAATTTATATCGCCGTAAATTTAAAAAATAAATCTCTTTACATGTATAACCATAGCTTAATTTATTAGGATATACTCACGTCTTGACAATAGAAATGAATAATCCGGAAAAGGTACTCTTCCGGATTAAATAATATCGATTAATTGCTAATCTTTATAAGGCGCAATACATTAAAAGTATGTCCACTTGGTACCATTGAACACGGCAACCTGATTAGTTGCCGTATCATAGACCATAAGTCCAGTTGGCGGAGAAGAGAATCTTTCCGACGGCTGGCTTATCGATGGCAATACAAGGGCTTTATCTCCCTGTTTTGCTTCTAGAATAAGTATTCCATCTGCATCAGAAGTATCTGACCCGATAATCATCTTTTTACCATTAGCGTCCGAACCCGAAGGCGCACCTCCCGTAGTACCTCCTGCAGCAGGTGGATTCCAGGCCGGAGTGGTACCTCCATAATATCTGAAGCTTCCTGTAGCGGTATCCCAAACCATAGTACCCTCGCTTGCATTCATTGTGGTGGCATTTTCTACTTTAGGTAGGACGATTCCCCTGTTAGAGGAATTACCGAATTCTAATATGGTATTATTATTTGTGATGCTTTTCTTACCGATTGCAACCTGGGCATTAATGCCTGAGCTTATTAGCAATACTGAGATTAAGAATATATTTTTCATCTTGTATGTTTTTTTTAATTACAGAAAATAGAAGTGGAAGTAGAGGTTCCTAAAGTTCTCCATTCTGTTCCGTTATATACTTTAAATTCTTTTTTCGTGGTATCATATACGATCATACCCTTAAGTCTGTTTCCTGCGGGAATGTTATTAGCATCCGAAACTCTTGTAATTACCATTCCTTTAGATTTGGCATTAAGTTCCAGCCAAGTGTCAGAAGCAGATGGTAATAACCCCGGAATTGATGATATACCTACCTGACCTCCTTTTACAGTACTTCCTGTTATATTAAGATTAGCTTTTGCAAGGGTAAAATATGAATTACTGTTGTCTGCAAAATTGGGGATAACATCAATGGTATTATTTGTTCTTACAACCTTCTGGTAAATAGAGTTGGTAAATGACGGATCCTGAGAAATAAGCATATAATAGTTTTCTCCTGATGCAAGTGCAGGAATGTTGGTTGCATCGAAACGGAGATTGATACATCCTACTTTATTCGTATCGGTTGCTTTCCATTGAAGAGCAAGCGAATTGTTGAACTGAGTACCGTCAGCCGCAGTAATGGTTTTACCGGTAAAAGTCTGTGCCCCATTATTAGATGCAAAAATAAGGTATTGACCATCAGTCAGCTGATTAGCATGGGTATCATTTTGATTGATGAAATTATTATCTGTAGATGCAGTAATAATGTTGGTAGCTTGTCCGCCATCATTGTTGATGGATTTTGAGATCCGTTGGTCTAATCCACCACGTAAATCTTTTGCTACCCCAAAAATGTCATATTGGTATGTTCCGTCAGCAGTGAAAACAGGATTTCCGGTACTGTTGCGATAGTTGGTATCCGTGGTAAGATCGGCCAATGTTGTTCCGTATTTTATGGCAAGATAACTTTCTACCTGGCGGCGCTCTGTTTCGGTTAAAGCAAATCCGAACGCAAGATGTTCTGCAATTTGTGCAGTAATCCCTACCTCGTTACCTGGCATACTCGACTGGTTATTGGCGCCATATACAAATCCTCCTTGTCCTATGTATACAGTCTGCCCTGTAAGATTGGTTCCAATACCACTACCGTTTAATCTATGTTGTACGGTACTATTGGTCGCACTAAGACTTACATTGGAAATATTGGAAAGCGTTGTGCTCAAAGCCGGATTAAGTACTGTGTTGGTCGCATTATTACTGGTTGGGGTATTTCCTCTCGATAGATAATTAGCCTGTGTAAGAGTATTCCAATCGTAGATTGCAGCCCCGGCTGCTGAGTTTTTTAAGTCAAAATTAACTCCAAAAAAACGGTTATTGGCAGTCCATACATTATCTTTTATTACGTAAAACATTTCTAATTCGGAATTAGAACCTTCAAAAGGTGCTACGCCTTCATTTCCTATCGCCTGATTGGTATTGGTAAAATCAATATAGGGGTTAAAGTTAAAAGTAGCAGCAGTAGCGGCATCATTTACCTGAACATAATTGGGTTTTGTAGTTACATCCGCAACTTGTGAGGTTTTAATCCCGAACATCTGGTCTACCCATTGGTTTACTGTTCCGGAGACAGCAGTTACATCTTTATCTGCTCTATTCCAGAAATTCCCCAATACTCCTCCGGGACCTATCGGAGTTCCTGCAATGGTAAAGTAAAAAGTGCCATTGGAAGTAAATCCGTTGAAAGCTTTAGAAGCTACTCTATAGGGTTCGCTCACATACTCCTCTCCGTCCACAGTATGGGTATTGGTGCCAATAGGTATAAAGTGAGTATTACTTGAAAAATCACTCGTTGTACTCATGATCAGGTACAGTGGTTTTTCACTCAATGTAAAACTGTTGATCAAACCTCTAAGAACATTGAAATATACATCATCATTTCCATTTATATTGTAATTACTGGTTTGGGCTTTCCATACTTTGGAAAACCGATGCGTAACCGACGGGAATCCTGAGTTGGTATAAGGGGTAAATCCAACTGTACCATTGGTTCCCCAGGTGAGAAATTCCCTATCGTTATCAAATGAGTTAGCCGCAGCATGTGTTGCATTGTCTTGGGAAGCAGAATTACCTAAACTGATCAGTATTTCGTTGGTACTGTTGATGCTTTTAGATTGAACTTGTTTCAGGGCACTTGCATCATCACGACCAATTCCTGCAATATTGTTAGAATAACCGGAATTGGATGCCGCATCCCATATGGTCGTACCTTGCGAATTCACATAGCTGTATGGTGTGGTCTGATCCAGGGAAGTAGCATATTTAATAGCAAGATAAGATCGTACTCTTTGAAGTTCAGCATCAGTCAGTACCCGTTCGTATGCAATTACCTCAGACATATTCCCATCCGTAACTTCAGGTTGTGAACCTAATATGGAACCGTTAGCTGTTAATGCATATCCTGCGGCAAAAGTCCCTGGTGCAGAAGTAACAAAAGAATTGAGTCCGTGTTTCATTCCACCGGCAACTCCGATTTCCCAGGAAACATCAGATAAATAAGTTTTTCCGATATCCAGTTTCTGATTAGGACTGTTAGGTGGATTATACGGATAAAGCTGCATGGCTTTATTTCCGTTAAAACTTGCTGTCAATACAGGAGAGTTGGCTTGCATAAGACCTGCTCCGGTTCCTGTATTCCCGAATCCCAGATAGTCCCGGTAAGTAGTGTCTGAGTTTCTATTGACAATAATAAAAATATTACCATTGAGCCTGTTGGCGGTAAATGGCTTACCCGATGGTACTACCATAAATCGTGCATCTGCACCTGTCGTTCCAAAGCTAACAACCGGATTAAAATTATACCTGGCATTGGCAGGTTGCAAAAAAGGTTGTCGTGAAGCGTTGCTTTGCGTGTAGTTGTTACCGGCAGGGGACTGGTCAGTCCATTGGGAAGAAGTAAACCCGTTATCTGCCTTAAGCCAGATTCTCAAATCTCCTGATACTCCTCCTGGTGCCTGCGCATGAGCACCAAAAGATCCTATCAGTATTCCGATTAAAGAATACAGAAAATTTTTTTTTTTCATCATTTATAAATTTACAATTATATCGCATATCTAAAATGATGCCAATGATTGATACACTGCATTTTACATGAAAATCAGTGTTGTGTTTTTGAGGTATTTATATCTGTTTTTTTATGTAAATTTTTAACATAATCCATGATTCAATTAAAAATTTAATAAATAAAATTGAAATAAATTATTTGAGAAATAAAATCAAAAATTTTGTTAATTTTATTTTATTTATTTTAAATCACGCTATTATGAATAAATTTATTTAGGGTGTTTTGGTATACTTACTATTTTATTTTGTTGTGGTTATTTTACTTCAAAATAATTAACATCAACGCCGTCATTTTCAAAAATGATTCTGATCTTGTTTTCCCCTTTTTTAAGATTAACGTTCTTCACTGAACTAGTTTTCCATTGATTTTTTCCTCCTGTTGATGTCAGTGAAACAACTGCAAGCTGTTTTCCTGCGGCGTCTTCAATTCTCAATTTCGAATCATTACCAGCGGCATATCTTATATCAAAGGTATATGCTTTGTCTGCTTTACTGTTAATTGTGTATTGCAACCATTCTCCTTTTTCGGTTTTTCCTACATAATACGCATTAGTTACTTTGTCATTACACAAATAAATATCCACTCCGTCATTTCTCATCTGGTGACCTGCATTCCATTCAGATCTTTTGGCAGGATCACTAACCCACAGATTGATGAAGTCTTTATCCAGATATGCTGAACCCATTCTGCCCAAATCATATTCGGTAGCAAAGATTCTTCCCGGTGCCTGATGATTTTTAAATGGTTTTGTAGAGTCATCGGTTACCTGTCTGAACATAGCATCGATAACGTCTCTTTTTATTTCAACATTACTGAATTTATAATTATCTGCAATTTTCATTAAAGCTTTTGTTGCAAATTCTTTTGAAGGTTTTTCACCTCCGTTTTTCCAATAGTCCAACAGTTTCTGATACTCGGGTGTAATTTTTACATTGGCAATTCCTGCCGTATTATCGATCTTTTTCATTGGCCAGAAAGCATAGCCAATATTGTGTTTATTCATCAGCTGGATCAGTTCTGTAAACCATACATTAGAGTTTTCACCTGTTTCTCCCAACCATATCGGAATATTATGCTTTTCTCTTAAATCCAGAATTCCTTTTATGGTTGCGTCATCATTGTTGTTCCAATATTTATGGAAGCTGAAGACCAGGTTATTATCCCAAAGAGGAGTCAGGCCGTTATAGTTGTTTCCCCATCCGTTTCCTTCCAGAATAATGATGTGTTTTTTGTCCACTTCACGGATGGCTTCTGTAATTTCTTTCTGGAATTTCCATAATGGGGCATTTGACATTTCATCTGTTCCGTTGGGATTTTTTCCTGTGAAATTGATGTTAGGCTCATTGATGAGGTCATAACCACCTATCCATGGTTCATCTTTATAACGTTCTGCCAGCTTTTTCCAGAATGCAATGGTTTTTTTCTGATTTTCTTCACTTTCCCAAAGTGACGGTTTAGATGTATCGTTGTCTGATATGTTTACATCATTTCCCTGGCCTCCGGGAAGAGCATGAAGGTCAAGAATCAGATACATTTTGTTATCAGCGCACCATTTCAGAAGATCATCCGTCATTTTAAAGCCTTCTTCAAGCCATGTATTCTGTCCTTTTACGGGCTCTTGCTCAATTGGCAATGTGTACAGGTTATAATGCATCGGAAGCCTTATAGAATTAAAGCCTGCTTTTGCAAGCAGATCAATATCCTGTTTGGTTATTCCGTTTTTCCAGTATGCTTTATAAAATTCTTTCATCCCATCTTCACCGATCAATTCAGAAATCTTCTGCTTGATTTTATACTGGGGACCTGCGAAATCTGCTGTTTTCAGCATGTATCCTTCCTGCAGCATCCATCCTCCCAAGCCTAGGCCTTTTAGCTGGATATTCTCACCTTTGTCATTAACTATTTTTTGACCGTTTGTTTTCAATAATTGTGATGTCCCAAATTGAGACAATAAAAGTGCGGATATTAGGATGGTTCTTTTCATAGTTGGATTTTATAAGATTATGGGATTGATTTTAGAATTATAAGTTTACTAATCACAAATATATTTAAAAATTATTGAATTAAAATTAAAATTCCTCTTTAAATATATAAACAATTTAAAGAGGAAGTATGATTATATTTTTACCACAGCCATTTAAACTGAAAGACTTTCTTGGATTTAACCTTATTAAACAGGTTTTAAAATAATATCAGTGATAAATGTGAAAGTCCAAAGTGAAAAGAGTAGTTATCTGCTTGTGATTAATTTCATAATTTCCAATGCTACTTTTAGGGCTTCAGTTCCGTCTTCCAGTGATACTTCTACATTTTTATCTTCAGTAATGGAATCGGCAAATGAGTTGAGCTCATCTAATATGGCATTGTTGGGCTGGATGTTGGGATACTCGAATAAAATCTGATTCTTTTCTCCTTCGGCATTTTCGATGATCATGTCGAATGGAGTAGGTGTTTCCGGAGCATCTTTCATACGGATTACTTCTGCTTTTTTCTCAAGGAAGTCAACAGAAATGTAGGCGTCCTTTTGAAAGAAGCGACTTTTTCTCATGGCTTTCATAGAGATTCTTGAAGTGGTAAGGTTGGCAACACATCCGTTTTCAAATTCTATTCTGGCATTCGCAATATCTGGAGTTTTACTTACGACACATACACCGCTTGCATGGATGCTTTTTACCTTAGATTTAACGATACTCAATAAAATGTCCAGATCGTGGATCATCAGGTCCAGGACTACAGAAACATCGGTTCCTCTTGGATTGAATTCAGCCAATCTGTGGATTTCAATGAACATGGGATTTTTAATATAATCCTTAGTTGCCATAAAGGCAGGATTGTACCTTTCCACGTGTCCGACCTGTGCTTTTATTCCATTTTCACGGCACTTATAAAGGATTTCTTCGGCTTGTTCAAGCGTTTGTGTTACCGGTTTTTCAATGAAGAAATGCAATTTTTTTTCAATGGCCTTTAATGCATAATCATAATGATAAACTGTAGGCGTTACAATATCCAGCATATCAATCTGATTCAACAGATCATCAAAATTTTCAAAATAGGTATAGCCAAACTCGGCTTCCAATTTTTTTCCGTTTTCTACATCTTTATCATGAAAACCTACAAAATCATACTTATCTGATTGATTGAGAAGCTTTAAGTGTATTTTTCCCAAATGTCCGGCACCTACCAAACCTGCTTTCAACATAGCTTTTTTAATTTGTGTAAAGATATAAATTAGGTATGATATTTCAGATATAAAGACTTTTGACTTTAATCATCAAAAATTAAGGTGGCTTCCTGAAATCTGAAATCTAATTCTTACTTTTGTGTGAAACTAGCACCAGTAACCTAATAACTACTATCTAAATGACGCAAGACTCGTTTGTACATAAAGGAAAAAGAAAGATTTTAGTTGAATATCTTCAACAGAGAATTGGGATTACGGATCAAAATGTACTTTCGGCAATGAATGAAGTTCCGAGACATCTTTTTATTGAAAGTATTTTTGAAGACTTCGCCTACGAAGACCGTGCTTTTCCCATTCTGGCCCATCAAACCATTTCGCATCCTTCAACGGTTGCAGAGCAATCAGAGCTTTTACAGGTAATCCCGGGAGAGAAAGTTCTGGAAATTGGAACGGGATGTGGGTATCAGACTGCTGTGTTATTGGCAATGAAAGCCCTGGTGTATACTGTAGAAAGACAAAAAGACCTGTTCGATTTTTCTAAGAAAAAATTAAGGGAGCTTAATCTTTTTCCAAAATTTCAGAGTTTTGGTGACGGTTTTGCAGGATTGCCAACTTTCGCTCCATTTGACAAGATCATCGTTACATGTGGAGCTTCCGTGCTGCCCGTGGAATTACTAAAACAATTGAAAGTAGGAGGGAAAATGGTGATTCCACTTGGACCGACAGATGAACAGGTACTGTACAGGTTTACAAAAGTTTCGCCTACGGAAATTGAGAAAGAGGAATTCGGAGCCTATAAATTTGTACCTATGCTAAATAATACCAATTCTTAATTAATGATAAATCCTGAAATATCAGATTATAATAACGCACAGTCCCCATCAGATCAGGAGATCTGCACAATGCTTTCACTTGTTATTGATCAGGAGCTGGAACATGCTGAAAATAAGATATGGCACAGGCATCCTGTGTGGTTTCTGGAAGGGAATCCGATTGTAGGTTACAGTAAGCTTAAAGATTCTGTACGGCTGATGTTCTGGAGCGGGCAATCATTTGATGAAGACGATTTAAAGACCGAAGGTTCATTCAAGGCAGCAGAAAAAAGATATACGTCTCGTGAACAAATCAATATAGCTGATCTGAAAAGATGGCTTATGAAATCTCAGCAAATCCAGTGGGACTATAAAAATATTGTTAAAAGGAAAGGGGAATTGATAAGATTAAAATAAATTCGTAATTATAATTCAAAATTTCTATAATCGGTTCTAGGCTTTTCGTGACGGAGGATTGAAAGAAAAATGACAAATCGGCACTGATTTTCGGAACAGAAATTGAAGCTTTTCTATGACGAAATCACTTAAATCTTATGATTATGGACACAAACAGATTTAAATCGTCACACGACTTTAGTAATATTCAGAAAAACATTTACAATAATCCGGGATATAATGTAGAAAGTCATTCTCAAAAAGCAAAGGATTATTTCAATGAAATGAAGAGCCGAAATCAGGAAGCAACAAAACAGGGTTTTATAAGTCAAGCACAGAAATCGGCGAAAGAGGTCCGCGATGAAATTCAGAAAATGGCTTCCGGGGTCGGCGATAAAAATAGAAGAGAATCAGAAGAGAAGAAGTAATTTTTATATTAAAGTTAAAGCCTCACTTAGACAATGGGTGGGGTTTTTTATTGGAAAAAAAGTTAAGATAATGAAAGTATTCATCAATAAAAGAATTCCTGAAGCAGGAATAAAAATGCTGAAAGAGGCTGGAATGGATGTTATTATCCCTGAAAATGATCAACTTTCACATGAAGAGTGGATAAACTATTGCAAGGATACCGATACCATTCTCAATGTAGGAACCCATTCATTTGACAAGGATTTTTTTAACGAATGCCCTAATGTGCAAGCAATTGCTTTATATTCTGTTGGTTTCGATCATGTGGATATTCAGGAAGCGACCCGTAGAAATATACCGGTTGGAAATACACCGGACGTCCTAAGTAAAGCTACCTCTGATGTTGCGTTTTTGTTAATGCAATCGGTGGCAAGAAGAGCAAGTTATAATTATGGGAAGGTAAAGGAGGGGAATTGGGGAGATTTTGATCCCCTTCATGCATTAGGACAAGAGCTATACGGCAAAACCCTAGGGATTTTC
Organism: Chryseobacterium sp. LAM-KRS1; assembly: GCF_013184525.1. Classification (GTDB taxonomy): domain Bacteria; phylum Bacteroidota; class Bacteroidia; order Flavobacteriales; family Weeksellaceae; genus Chryseobacterium; species Chryseobacterium proteolyticum. Next base: position 311,015 of record NZ_JAAOIZ010000002.1, on the reverse strand, counting down.
GGTTTGGGAAGGATTGGTTTTGAAATGGCAAAGAAATCCCTGAAAGCTTTTGATATGAATATCATTTATCACAACAGGCACCATAACGAAGAAGCTGAAAGGGAGTTGAACGCACAATATGTTTCTTTTGATGAATTGATCAGGCAGTCTGATGTTCTGAGTATTCATGCCAGTTTTATTCCTGAACATAAAGACCTTTTTAACCGATCGGTCTTTGAGAAGATGAAACCCGATGCTATCTTTATCAATACGGCAAGAGGAGGTTTTCATCATCAGGGTGATCTCTATGAAGCTTTGGTTTCAAGGGAAATATGGGGAGCAGGACTGGATGTTACTAATCCTGAACCTATTGTAAAAGACGATCCGATCCTCGAACTTTCCAGTGTATGTGTATTGCCACATATAGGATCCGCAACAGTTGAAGCAAGGAATGGAATGGCAAAATCAGCAGCGGAAAATATTATTGCTTTTTCAAAAGGAGAAAAAATGCCATATTGTGCTAATCCTGATGTTTATTCTGAGCAATAAACAGAACTTGGAATTATTTTTGTTCTCTATCAGTAACACTAAATACAAATACTATGATACCAGAAGATAACATCAACGAACAAAACAGAAAACTGAGAGAGATGGATTACAATCCTAATGAAGATTTCTTCAATAAGGAAAAGCATGTTCCTTTAGACGGGGACGGAAATCCTATTCTCGATGAAAATGAAGACAGTTATGATATGGAAATGGATCTGGACGTTCCGGGATCTGAAGAAGATGACGATATGGAAGAGATTGGATCCGAAGATGAAGAAAATAATTACTGGAGTACCAGTGATAACGATGATGATCATGAAGAGGAAAATGATGATGTCCTTACATAATAAGATAAAGATTTGCATTCATATATTTAAGATGGTAAAATACACCTTACTCAACCGGGTAAGGTTTTTTTATTGCCTTTAGATTGGTTGTTATACTTTAAACACTGATACATAATAAAACAGGTTAATGGCTTTATTTTTTTTGGTTGATCTTAAAATTGATATAGATTCTGGTAATAGCTTTCGGAGAAAGGGAATTTTTTATGTTTTCATTGCATTATATTTTCTATTTTGAATATCTTTAAAACTTTGAATTTTAAACGAAGAATTTACTCATTGCTATGACATTCCAGGAACTTATACAACAAGGTATACCTAGCGTATTGCCACCATTCAAACCATACGAAACCAATATAAATCACGCTCCCAAACGTAAAGAAATTTTGGGTGAAGAGGAGAAAAAGTTAGCATTAAAGAATGCTTTACGTTATTTTGAGCCTAAATTCCATGCAGAATTATTACCTGAATTCAGAGAAGAGCTTGAGCAGTATGGCAGAATTTATATGTATCGATTCCGTCCGGATTATGAAATGAAAGCAAGACCTATCACTGAATATCCGGGGAAATCGGAACAGGCAAAATCTATTATGCTAATGATTCAGAATAATCTGGATTATGCGGTAGCACAACATCCCCATGAGCTGATAACGTATGGTGGAAACGGAGCTGTTTTTCAAAACTGGGCACAGTATCTTTTAACGATGAAGTATTTGTCTGAAATGAATGATGAGCAAACCCTTGTCATGTATTCCGGACATCCGATGGGATTATTTCCTTCGCACAAAGATGCGCCACGGGTTGTGGTAACGAACGGAATGGTTATTCCAAACTATTCTAAGCCCGATGATTGGGAGAAGTTCAATGCGTTAGGGGTTTCCCAATATGGGCAAATGACTGCAGGAAGTTATATGTACATCGGTCCGCAGGGAATTGTTCATGGAACAACAATAACAGTACTGAATGCTTTCAGAAAAATAAATAAAGAAACAAAAGGTGGCTTATTTGTAACTTCAGGATTGGGAGGAATGAGCGGAGCACAACCAAAAGCTGGAAATATTGCAGGATGTATTACCGTGTGTGCTGAAGTAAATCCTAAAATTACAAAGATTCGTCATGATCAGAAATGGGTAAACGAAATCCATGAAAATGTAGATGAGCTGGTAGCAAGAGTGAGAAAAGCTCAGGAAAATAAAGAGACTGTTTCATTGGCTTATCTAGGAAATGTAGTTGAGGTTTGGGAAAAGTTTGATGAAGAAGGTCTTAAGATTGATATCGGTTCGGATCAGACATCGCTGCATAATCCATGGGCGGGAGGATATTATCCTGTGGGACAAAGTTTTGAAGAATCAAATACGATGATGGCGGAAAATCCTGAATTATTTAAAGAAAAAGTTCAGGAAACTTTAAGGAGACATGCAGCTGCCATTAATAAACATACAGAAAAAGGAACTTACTTCTTTGATTATGGTAACGCCTTTTTATTAGAAGCTTCAAGAGCCGGCGCAGATGTAATGGCCGAGAATCCGACATTAGGAAGGGAATTCAAGTTTCCAAGTTATGTTCAGGATATTATGGGACCAATGTGCTTTGATTACGGTTTTGGGCCATTCCGTTGGGTTTGTACGAGTGGAAAGCCGGAAGATCTTCAAAAAACAGATGATATCGCCTGCAGGATATTGGAAGAAATTCAGCAAAATTCTCCGGAGGAGATCCAACAGCAGATGAAAGATAATATCCAATGGATCAAAGGTGCACAGGAAAACAAATTGGTTGTGGGTTCACAGGCAAGGATACTATATGCCGATGCAGAAGGAAGAATGAAGATCGCTGAAGCATTCAATAAAGCCATAAAAAACGGAGAAATAGGTCCGGTGGTACTAGGAAGAGATCATCATGACGTATCGGGTACAGATTCTCCGTACAGAGAGACTTCCAATATTTATGACGGTTCAAGATTTACAGCGGATATGGCTATCCACAACGTAATTGGTGATAGTTTCCGGGGGGCGACCTGGGTTTCTATTCACAACGGCGGTGGTGTCGGTTGGGGAGAAGTAATCAACGGAGGTTTCGGAATGTTGCTGGATGGGAGTGATGATGCTGACAGAAGGTTAAAGTCTATGCTTTTCTGGGACGTAAATAACGGAATTTCAAGAAGAAGCTGGGCGAGAAATGAAGGAGCTGTTTTTGCTATCAAAAGGGCAATGGAAGTAGAGCCGAATTTAAAAGTTACCCTTCCTAATATAGTCGATGATAATTTATTATAATTTTTGAAAAAATATTCAATAAAAAACTTTGCTTATTGCAAAGTTTTTTTATTTTTATATAAAACCATGATGAAATGAAAATTTCAACTGCTAATATTTGTGATGAGGTTTGGAATGAAATGCAACCCAATCAAAACAGCCTGTTTTAAAGGGTTCACAGTAAAGAGATTTAAGACTTTAGTAATTTTTCCAATGAAGATCTGATCACGAACTTGAATAAGGATAAAGATGCATGTAGAAAATTTCAATGAAAATTAGTTAAACAGAAATTTAAATTTTTCATCGGTTAACAAAAAATAGCTTTGGGATTGCCACAACGCATGGAGATTGTTATCTCAAGCAAAATAAAATAAGAATAGGTGTAGATAATTATTTATTAAGTATAATCCGTTTAAATTTAAAGTAAGCCTTTGAAAAGATATACCGCAAAATTTGAAAAGAGGCAGTTGGTCTTGTTTTCAGAAAATAATTCAGAGATCGGAAAAATTGTGGAAGCAAACAAATTGATCTCATGGAGAAGATACATTGTATGTGATTCTAAACGATATCATATTAAAAATGTAGGATTTTTATGGAATGATATTGAACTTTCGGATGGCAGGAAAGTGATTTATTACACAGATTTTGGAAAAGATCTGATTATAAAAGCAGATGAATCGGATATAAAGATTTGTCGTTTCACATCAGATAAAGGAATGCAGTTGTACGAACAAAAGAAATTAATCATTGATATTCAAACCCACAGGAAATGGTTTGGAAATCCTGTTTTCAGCATTGAGGTAGATGATTCAGTTGATGATGCATTGGCATTATTGTTTTTGTATTATTCTTCAGCGAGCTTAATGAATTAGATTCATTATTTTAAATAAAAAACCTCCACCAATTCTAATTGACGGAGGTTTTTATCCTATACGATGAAAACTTAATTTTTCACAGCTTTAATAGCTGCTTCGTAATCAGGTTCTTTTGAAATGTCTGCTACCTGCTCTTCATATACAATTTTTCCTGAAGGATCAATTACTACGACGGCCCGGCTTAAGAGACCTTTCATCATAGAATCGGTGATCTCTACACCGTAAGTTTTTCCGAAATCAGAGCGGAAATCAGAAAGCATAACCACATTTTTTATCCCTTCGGCTCCGCAAAATCTTTTTTGTGCAAACGGCAGATCTTTAGAGATGCAAAGCACTACAGTATTGGGAAGATTAGCTGCATCCTCATTGAAATGTCGGACTGAAGCTGAGCAAACACCGGTATCTACACTCGGAAAGATGTTAAGAATAAGAAATTTTCCTTTGTAGGAATCCAAGGTCTGATCTTTCATTGAAACATCTGTAAGGGTGAACTTTGGCGCTGCTTTATTTACGGCCGGTAGTTTGGAATACGTTTGTACCGGTTTCCCTCCCATCATAATGGTATTGGCATTGTGGGAGTTTTGAGCAAAAAGGAATACGGAAACAGATAATAGCGTGGTGAAAATTAATTTTGAAAACATTGGATTTTATTTTAAGACAAAATTATTCTTTTTTTGGATTGAATATTAATTTTAATTCAAACAGTCTTTAAATAGACCGAATCTATTAGCTGACTATTTTTATAATCATTTGTAAGGTCTACCTTTATTCTAACAAAGTGGACACTTAATTATTAAAAAGATAAAAAATATGAATTCAGCACAGAACACATCATTCCATGAGATTTTTAAAAGCGAAAATGAAATACCGGAAGAATTCAAAGTTCCGGAAATTCATCAGAGAACCTATTTGCTTAATGGTGAACTTATAGAGTGGAAAGGTGATGTCACGGAGATTTATTCCCCAGTTTGTATTCCTACAGAAAATGGGCTTGAGAGAAAGTTACTGGGAAGTATCCCTAATATCAGTCCTGCAGATGCTATGGAGGTTCTTGAGGCTTGTGTAAAAGCGTATGATAATGGTCTTGGGGAATGGCCGACCATGTCTGTAGAAGGACGCATCAAATGTATGGAAAAATTTGTGTATCTCATGATTCAGCAACGTGATCTTGTGATTAAGCTTTTGATGTGGGAGATCGGGAAAACCCTGGCCGATTCTACAAAAGAATTTGATCGTACAGTAGATTATATCAACCAAACCATAGACGCACTGAAAGACCTGGACCGGGAATCTTCCCGTTTTCAGCAGGCAGAAGGAACGATTGCACAGATTCGCAGAGCTCCTCTTGGTGTTGTTCTGAGTATGGGACCTTTTAATTATCCTTTAAATGAAATATTCACAACCCTTATTCCGGCTCTGATCATGGGGAATACCATTCTGTTTAAACTTCCCAAACATGGTGTTTTAGCCCACTATCCTTTACTGAATGCCTTTAAAGAGGCGTTTCCAAAAGGAACTGTGAACACACTTTATGGGAAAGGATCTGAAATCATCACTCCTATTATGGAAAGTGGAAAAGTGAATGTTCTGGCGTTTATAGGATCCAGTAAAGTGGCTAATGGATTGAAAAAGTTACATCCGAAAGTAAATCGTTTACGTGCTATTTTAAGTCTTGATGCAAAAAATGCAGCGATTATTACTAAAAATGCCAATCTGGATGTAGCGGTAAACGAGTGTATTTTGGGAGCGCTGTCCTTTAATGGTCAGCGATGCACAGCGTTAAAGCTTCTTTTTGTACAGAAAGAGGTTGCCGCCGAATTCACAGAAAAGCTGAATAAGGCTGTCTCTGCTTTGAAGCCCGGATTGCCTTGGGAAAAAGATGTGAAAGTAACACCGCTTCCTGAAGTCAATAAACCGCCTTATTTGAAAGAATGTATTGATGATGCCATTGCTCATGGTGCTAAAGTATTGAATGAAAACGGTGGCTATACTGAAGCTTCTTTTGTATTTCCTGCCGTGGTATATCCGGTGACAAGTGAGATGAAGTTATACCATGAGGAGCAGTTTGGTCCCGTGATACCTGTTGTCCCTTTTGATGATATTGAGGAGCCTATTGAATACCAGGTGAATGCTTCCCATGGAATGCAGGTAAGTATTTTCAGTGAAGACCCACATGAAGTTTCAAAACTTATTGATTCATTCGTTAATCTGGTTAGCCGGGTTAATATTAATTGCCAGGCACAAAGAGGCCCGGATGTTTTTCCGTTTACGGGAAGAAAAGATAGTGCAGAGGGAACGCTTTCTGTATTTGATGCGCTACGGTCTTTCTCTATAAGATCTTTGGTAGCTGCAAAACTTACAGAATCCAATAAAGAGCTCCTGAATACAATTGTCCGGGAACATGATTCTAATTTCTTAAGCACAGATTACATATTCTAGCCAGTAGGTCAGTCTAAAATAAAAAAACCGTACTCAATTTAAATGAAGTACGGTTTTTTATTTGTTCAGCTTAAAACTTACAATATGAATTCTTTAACCCTATGCTGAAATTGTATTCTTCTTTAAACTAGCACCCCGCCACCATCTGCAACTATTGTATTACCCGTCCCAAAGCTTTGCTCCATCAGGTAAATATAAGCAAGAGCAATATCTTCAGGAGTGGCTACTTTTCTTACCAATAATACCTCCGCATATTGTTGATACATTTTCTCCCGTTCATTTTCCGGGATAGCTCCCCATAGATCTGTTTTTACTATGCCAGGAGATACGATATTAACTCTCGTTGGAGCAAGTTCAACTGCCATTGCTCTGGCAAAACCTTCCATGGCTGAAGTAATGCTGGCTGCAATACCCCAACCTTTTCCCGGCCGGTTGCCTGCAATTCCACTCGTTAAAGTAATGGATCCACCTTGATTTATTTTCGGAGCACCATATTTTACAGCAGCAAGAGCACCCCAATACCGGATTGTAAAGAATTTTTGCGCTTCTGAAAGGGAAGTTTCATCAATATGGTTCAGTTGAAGGTTTTCACCGGCGGTGTATACCAGATGATCAAAAGAGGATTGAACAGCAAAGAAATTTTTAATATTTTCTTCTTTGCTTAGGTCTGCAACCTGACCTTTTGCATTCCCGGGAAGTTGCTTCAGAGCGAAATCTATACGTTGTTGATTCGAAGCAACAATAGTAATAACAGCTCCTTTTTCAGCGGCAGCTTTAGCAGTTGCAAAACCTATTCCTGCACTGCCTCCCATGACAATGACATGTTTTCCTTCTAAGGGATTTGTTGTTGATATCATTTCTATTTATTTTATGATACAAATTTCCCATAACTGTATTTTATTCGATTTACCAAATGGTAAAAAGAAAATGTGATATCAAACTTTTTATTGATCTTATTAGATTTCACTATTTTTTACAAAAGATTGTAACATTTTCTATGAAATGTCACTAACTCCATAGAGCCAGGAACCATGAGCATACTAGAAAAAGAATTTTTAAAAAGAATCGAAAAGCATAAAGGAATCATTTTTAAGATTTCTAAAATGTACATGGATGATAAAGACGACCGCGATGATCTCTTTCAGGAAATTACCTATCAGGTTTGGAGAGCATATCCAGGATTTAAAGGGCAAAGTGAATTTTCAACCTGGTTGTACAGAATAGCCCTGAATACGGCCATTATCTTTCTAAAATCCGAGAAGAAAAGAAGCTTTATAGGAAATGATGATTTTGCCCATTACAAAATCGAACAGGAGGAATATGACCACGAAAAAGAGGAAAAGCTGGCGGCTATGTATCAGGCTATCCATCAATTGAATCCTATTGATAAAGCTTTTATATTTTATTATCTGGAAGATTTTCCCGGACGTGAAATCGCTGAACAAATGGGAATTTCAGAAGGTAATGTAAGGGTGAAAATGAACCGCGCCAAAAATAAGTTGAAAGATATCTTAAACACAAATAAGTACTAATTTTAAATCAATAACAATGAATATAGATGAATTGAAAAATACCTGGAATGATGATGTTTTTGAGGAAACACCGGAAATCAGTATTGAAAATAAAAACAAGATTAGCCTTCCTTTGGAAAGGATGCGTAAAAATATGAGAAAGGAATTCTTCTCCACAATTGGGATTTTTATTTTTGGATTTGCCATTGTCTGGTTGTGTGGTTCTCCTTTTAAATTTAAGTTTTATCTAACGATACTTTTGGCTTCTATGGCCATAGTTACATTTTTCTTTTTCAGTAAATTTTTTAAGCTTTACAAGGACATGAGTAACCCGCAAATGAAAACTTACGATGGATTAAAGGACCTGCTTCATCAATTTGAACTCAATAAACAATATTACCTTTCATTTTATCTCAGTTTTATCCCCTTTCTGGTATGTGAAATTATTATTGTGCTTGAATTTATTCCAAGACCACAACCGTTAAGTGATCTTAAGATTGCCGGAATCCTTATAGGTTCTGTATTGTTTGGATTGTTTTCTTTGTATTTACTTGGGAAGTATTGGTTTCAAAAGTTTTATGGTAAGTATATTGTAACAATAGAAAATCTTGTGATAGAATTTCAGGGATAAATTTTCGGCGGGCATTCTGCCCGCCGAAAATTTATCTGCTTAAAATACTTTTTGCTGAGTCAGAAGCTATTACCAATCCGGCCCCCAACATGATCATATCTTTGATCACCAGTCTGCCGGCTCCTGAGAGGAAAGGAAAACCATGATCAGGCCCTCCGAGATCCGGAACCCATGTTTCGGGAGTTGTAATCAGAAATGAAAGCGTTACTATTGACATTCCCGCGGTTAAAATCCCAGATAATAAACCAATCTTTGGATAGAATATACCCAATACAACAAGAATTCCAATGCCAACAATGAAACTTCCCAATGCATAGGAAAACACGTAGGTACCATTTGCTTCATGCCATTTTACATTGGCTGGAATCCACTCTCCTTCTTTATTTTTATGGAATTTGTAGTTATCTGCATCTGAAGATTTCGTATTAAGGAAGAAACTCATAAAAGGAGAATTGGCTACGAAAGGAATAATACCTTCCGCTTCATAATGAAATGCTTTTAGTCCTCCGATCCAGGCCATAACGATAAAAACACTAACCCTTAGAATATGGATGAAGTTTTTCTGTGAGTGTGCTAAGAATTCAATCATATTATTTTTTTTGACAAAATTAGATTGAATGTCTAACCTATAAAATGGAGAATTGTGGACGTTATTTGTACAAATCTGCAACGATGGAAATTCCTGCTTCTTTCCTGAAATGAGTAGGGGAAACGCCGGTATGTTTTTTAAAATATTTACTGAAATAAAATTCATCACTGAAGTTAAGTTCTGCTGCAATTTCTTTCATGGATTTCCGGGTCAGGTGAATTTGTTTTTTAGACTCCAGGATAACTCTTTCCTGAATAATCTGAGAAGGTGTTTTATTAAATCGGGATTTGATCTTTTTGCTTAACGTGTTGGGAGTGATATGTAAAAGATCGGCGTAAAACGATAGATTTTTTTCCGTAAGGAAATGAATTTCTACCAAATCCTGGAAAGATTTTAACTCTTTGAAATCATCCTTTATCAGATCCTTGTCCGGGAATATTTTATTTTTTTCTTTACTGCAAATTGCCAGGATTAACTGCAGATAAGATTGTAAAACGGCCTGTGAAAAATCCTCCTCAGGATCTACTTTCAGGATTTTAGAAAAATAGCCTGAAATTTCTTCAAAGACCTCTGCAGTCAGTTTGAAATAAGGAAAGAGGTAAATATTGTTAAAAAGCAATCCGTTACAGGCTACTTCTTTCTTATGAAATTCTATGCAATAAAAATCACTGTGGAAGCTGAGATCATCAATCTTAAGAACGGTCTCAGTGACGATCCGGATATTCTGGAAAGGGGAAGAAAAAAGGACAATGTTTCCCTCAAAATCATATTCCACGAAATCTACAATGATTTTTCCCACTCCTTCCAACAGGAAGATGTGATAAAAAGAATCGCTGGTGATATTTTTATAATATTCCGAATCTCTTTTTTGAACGGAAAAAAATGCATTTTTCATCTGAAGATCTATTTAATCTTTCTGGCTTTCTCTTTTTCAATCTCCTTTTTTACCCACGCAAGCTGTACATCATTTTTGTTGATAATATCCTGTAAAGTTTCTGTGATCGTTACATCCGGGATCACCCCTCTCTGAGAGTTGGTGAGTGTTATATTCGGATTTACCAGCAGTAAGCCGATAGGCAGTGTAAGTTTGGAATTAGGAAGGACCTGGTAAGAATAAAATCCGGCTACGGTTCCGTCATTTGCCCCGCCTGTTTCCTCTCCGACGAGGGTTGCTACCTTATCAAACTTGAGCTTTGAGCTGATAATGGAAGATGCAGAATAACTTCCGCCATTAACCAGTACAAAAATTTTTCCATGAAAAGCATTTTTATTGGGTTTTGTTACATTGTCTGCTTTTATCTTATAGTAGAATTTGCCGTCGTTGCCTTTATAAGTATGAAGGGTTTTAAGGAAAAAGTATGTTGGATAGGTAATTCCTTTTAATGCATATTCCAAAGGGCTGCTCTTTTTGAAATAATTTGTTTTTAATGGGGTATAGCCTGAATTGAGCCTCGAAGGTTTTATTAAAGTGAATGGTTCTGAAACAAGATAGGAATAAAGATTATTAATTTCCTGTAAAGAACCTCCGTAATTATTCCGGATGTCTAATATCAGATAGTCTGATTTAGCTTCTTTAATTCTTTCGAATGTATTTTTATAAAACCTGTCGGATTTATTGTTTGAGAATTTTTTTATATTGATGTATGCAATTGAATTGTTCTCATCCAGAAATTTGAAATTTCTGTTCATAGGACAGTGAAAATTTCCGTTAGCCTGGGTTTGAGATTTAGCCTTTTCTGCTTCGCTTTGCTTATCCCGTTCGATAATGAAAGTTTGTTTTTTATTGTTATACAAGGTTTCAATTTTCACCTGTTCCAAAAAGCCGTTTTCCATGCTGAAAAAAACAAAAAACATATCTTTCAGGTAATAGGGTGTAAATGTCGTATTTCTGCCATCGCTGCTGATCAGCTTTCTGTATTTGTTGATATAGAAAGATATCGGAACATTATTGATACTCAGTATTTCAGTGCCTGGTTTTATATTCTGAATGGAATCTTTATTCGCGACGATATAAAGATGGTCATCCTTGATGTAATATTTGAAGTACGTAAATAATTTTCTTCCTCCATATTCACGCTTTAATTTTTCAAAAGGAATCATCAGTGAGAGATGCCCTTCTCTGATGCTTGTAATAACGGGTTGTAATTTGAAATAAAACTGTGTTGGAGTAAGAGGTTCGTTGATGGTTTGCTTAATGCTGTCGATTTTAAAATCCAGATCTTTTCTTGTAATATATCTGTAGAGCTGAGGATGCATTTCTTTTAATTTAGTATATGCATAATCCACATCTTTTTTGAGCAGCTCAGGCTCAATAAGTGTCCCTTCCTGCCGCTCGCTATTGGTGAGAGAAGAACAGGACCACAGAAAAATAAGTCCAAATAAAATAAATGTAATTTTCAAAATTTTTGTGTTTAAAACCTACAAATTTAGGCGTTTAAAATCATCCTGATATTAAAATACTAATAATTTTTTAAGTGTGAACTATAATATTGCGTTAAATAAATGAGTTATTTATTAGGTCGGCCTACCAATTCACAGTAAAAGTTAATACATTTGAACTTTATTTATCAAATGATGTATTTATTTATTGCGATTGCCATCCTGCTTATATTAGTATACTATATAATAACAAGCCGAGAAGTTTTTGGTGCCGAACCTGCTGGAAAAAGACTGGAGAGAATGAAGCATTCAAAGCTTTATAAAGATAAACAGTTTCAAAACCTTAGTTATACACCATCAATTGCTGAAGGCTATAGCATGCCAAAGGTTCTGTATGATTTTTTTGTGGCTAAAAAAGATCCGCTTTTAAAGCCACTGAAAAATATACCATCAGTTCATACCATTTTAAAAGAGATCCCAAAAGACCAGGATGTATTCGTCTGGTTAGGGCATTCATCTTATTTCATTCAAACAGATGGAGTATCCTTTCTGATAGATCCTGTTTTGAGTACGTATGGCTCTCCATTTAAATTTTTTAACAAAGCTTTTCCAGGGTCTGATATTTTCAAACCCGAGGATATCCCGGATCTTGATTATCTTGTTATTACCCATGATCACTTTGATCATTTGGATTATCCTACTGTCAAAAAGATAAAAGACAGGGTAGGAAGCGTTATTTTACCATTAGGAGTCGGAGCACATTTTGAAAAATGGGGTTATCGAGAAAATATGCTTATTGAAGAAGAATGGGGAGGAATGGCATATTTAAAGAATAATATTAAAATTACTTTTACTCCGGCAAGACATTTTTCAGGAAGAAAAATAAAGAGGAACGGAACATTGTGGACTTCTTACGTTCTGGAAACTCCTACTAAAAAGATATTTTTAGGAGGGGATAGCGGTTACGATACCCACTTTAAAATGATCGGTGATCAATATGGTCCTTTCGATTATGCAATCATGGAAAACGGCCAGTACAATGAAGCATGGAAATACATTCATGCACTTCCTGAAGATGTTATACAGGCGAGTATAGATGTTAATGCAAGGAATATTATTCCTGTTCACTCTTCGAAATTTGCTTTAGCCTTACATCCATGGAATGAACCATTGCAAAAAATAACAAGTTTCGGTAAGGAAAAAAATCTACGTATTCTTACTCCTATGATCGGTGAAACAGTTAGCCTGAATGAGCTGGATCATCAGTTCAAAGCCTGGTGGGAGGATTGATATCAGGCGTGCCAGATGTCGTTATATCGTTTCGGGTGATTTTCAAACTGTTGTCTTACAAAATCACATTCAGGGTCTATCAGCAGGTCCTTTTCTTCTGCGTACCGTACCAGTTCATCTAAAAGCATCTTGGCATATCCGTGTCCTTCGAGTTCTTCATTAAGCTTTGTATAATATACAATTAATTGCCTGCCATCAATCGCTATGGACATATAGCCAGCCTTCTTGTCGTCAATTAATATCTGCAATTCATCCTGATATGGAGATATTTCAAATTTTATATTTTCCATAAGTATTGAAATTAGATTGAGTAATAAATGATCTTGAGAGCCTGAAAATCAGATCTCTTCTTTAAAATTACAAATTATAATCATACCATGCACCAATTTAGAAGAAGTTGATCGTTATTTATATTCTTTTCAATTAAGCCAGGCAATAGTTGGTATTTGAACATAATGGTCATTAATCCTACTTATTCTTTCTATAACGGATTTCATAACCTGCAATCCACCGGCAAATTTATCCGTTACATTTTCAGCTGCTTATGATCCTTTAACAAATATTAATAAATGATTTCTTTTGCTTTGGCATTTTAATTGAAATGACATGAACACCGTATTAATCACATTTCACTATATATTCAAATTTTTCTTGATGGCTGTTCGTAAGATCAGTCATTTTTTGTGTTGCAAGAATAAGAAGGAAGTTATTTTGTTTTTGTTTGAATTTTATAACTTTGTCTTATGGAATCATCAGAGTCATTACAGGAATTTTATAACCGTACGCAGGTAAGGGTTTATCCTTCCTGCCTTTCTAATTCCGGACTGGGACATTTTAATGTCTTTTCACGGGATAATTGTGCATTGGTTACTCCTTACAGCAGGAGGGATTTTTATAAAGTATCCCTGATTATCGGGAAAGGAAAACTTCACTATGCGAATAAATGGATCCGTGTGGATAGGCCTGCGCTGCTGTTCTCCAATCCGGTAATACCTTATTCCTGGGAAGCGGATGATGATAACCAGACAGGGTGGTTTTGTCTGTTTACCGATGAATTTCTTCAAAATGGAAGCCGTTTGGGAAACCTTCAGGATTCACCGCTTTTTAAAATAGGGGGAACACCTGTTTTCTTTGTTAATGAAGAACAGCAAAAAACAGTTTCTGACTTATTTGTAAAAATGATGACAGAAATTGATTCTGATTATATTCACAAATATGATATGCTTCGAAGCTATTTACATCTTTTAATCCATGAAACCATGAAGATGAACCCTGCCGAAAACTTTGAGTATCATCAGAATGCTTCACAAAGGGTGGCATCCTTATTCATGGAATTATTAGAGAGGCAGTTTCCTATCGATAGTCCCGAATCCTATTTAAAACTAAGAACCCCTAATGATTATGCGGAGAGTCTTTCAGTACATGTGAACTCTCTTAATCGCTCCGTAAAGGAGATTACGGGTAAAACAACCACACAACAGATCACTTCCAGGATTATCCAGGAGGCCAATGCTTTGCTGAAGCATACGGATTGGAATATTTCTGAAATTGCTTACGGATTAGGATTTGAGGAACCTGCTTATTTTACTAATTATTTTAAAAAACAAACAGGAAGAACTCCCAATGCACTGCGAAGTAACTTGGTTTGAATTTTATAATTCTTAGTTTGAATTCTATATGCAATCATCATTGATGTTGTTGTAATTTTGTTTCAGTAATTTAAAACCACAAAAAAATCATGAAATTTAGAAAATTAGGAAACACAGGAGAGCAGCTATCTGCAATAGGTTTGGGATGTATGGGAATGAGCTTTGCTTACGGACCTGCAGATGAAAAGGAAAGCATTGATACATTACACAAAGCATTGGATCTTGGAGTTAATTTCTGGGATACTGCAGACATGTATGCTAACGGAGAAAATGAAAAACTAATTTCCAAAGTGCTTGTTCCGAACAGGGATAAAATATTCATAGCCACAAAATTCGGATTCAGGTTTAAGGACGGTAAAGCTAGCCATAGTGGTGCTCCCGGGACTTATTTTGATGGTTCGCCGGAATGGATCAGACAGGCTGTAGATTTAAGTCTACAACGATTAAAAATCGATACGATAGATCTTTATTATGCACACAGGGTGGATCCGAATGTGCCCGTTGAAGAAACAGTGGGAGCCATGGCAGAACTTGTAAAGGCCGGAAAAGTAAAATATATAGGTTTGTCTGAGGCTTCAGCAGAATCTATCAAAAAGGCAAATAAAATTCATCCCATTACTGCGTTACAATCGGAATACTCCATTTTAACAAAAGATGTAGAAAAAGAAATTTTACCAACCATAAGAGAGCTGGGGATTTCCTTAGTTCCTTATTCTCCACTGGCAAGAGGGCTCTTTGCTAACATTAATGAGGTACAGAATTTTGGAGAAGATGATTTCAGAAGGTCTTTACCACGTTACCAGGAAGAAAGTCTTGAGAACAACAGAAAGCTGGTTCAGGAATTTAATGAACTGGCAAGCTCCAAAGGAATCAAAGGAACCCAGCTGGCTTTGGCCTGGGTACTTAATCAAGGAGATGATATTATTCCTATCCCAGGAACCAAGCGTATTAAATATCTCGAAGAAAATATCGGAGCGATTGATGTAGAGCTTTCACAATCTGAACTTGATACTATTGATACGATTCTGAAGAAATATCCAAATGTGGGAGAAAGATATAACGAGGGTTCAATGAAACTGGTTAATAATTAAATAAATTTTAAGTTTGGATTTCTGATTATTCGGAAATCCAGATTTTTTTTGAAAGAAAAATAAAAAGAGGAATGAGAACTCTTAAAGAAAAGAATCAATTGATAGCTACTGTGCTGGCTTTTGCAGTAATTCCGATGTCTGGTCTGGCAACGGATATTTATTTACCTTCTATGCCCAGCATGGCAACAGAGCTTCATTTACCTGAAAGCAGTATCCAGCTTACACTTTCTATATTTTTGATCAGCTATGGAATAACGCAGTTCTTTGCCGGGAGTGTTGTAGATTCATTTGGGCGTTATCCGGTGTCCATTTTTTCACTGGCCTTTTTTGTGATCACCTTTTTAATTACGGCAACGACTAAAAATATTATGGTAATCTATGCGATGCGTGTCCTCCACGGTATGTTATCCGGTTTTGCCGTCGTTTCCAAGCGGGCCTTTTTTGTAGACGTGTACGAAGGAGAAAAGCGAAAACATTATTTGAGTATCATGACGATCGTATGGTCTGTAGGGCCTATCATCGCTCCGTTTATTGGAGGTTATCTCCAAAAAAGTTTCGGATGGCAATCCAATTTCTACGTTCTGGCGGGATACAGTTTACTGCTTCTTATTTTAGAACTGGTATTTTCGGGGGAGACTTTAAAGGTACGGAATCCTTTTCGCATCAGTTTCCTGATCCAAGAGTATAATTCCATGTTTAAAACCAAAGATTTTTTCTATGGGATGCTGATGTGTGGGCTTAGTTATGCGATGGTAATATTCTTTAATCTATGCGGGGCCTTTATTATCGAGCATAAAATGGGATATTCTGAGGTTACTGCGGGATATGTTTCTCTGATTTTGGGATTAGCCTGGATGACGGGTGGGTTTTTGGGAAAAGCGTTAATCAATAAGGCCTTTCTGCCTAAGATCCGATATGCTAATTTTATTCAGTTGATTTTAATTATTTTAATGTTCATTTTTTCTTACTATGTAAGTAATCTGTACAGCCTTGTTGCTTTTGCTTTTGCAATTCATGTGACAGCCGGATTTATTTTCAATAACTATTTTTCTTATTGTATCGGACGATTTCCAAGTTCGGCAGGTATTGCCGGCGGATTAACCGGAGGAGTGGCATTTATCATTACTTCAGCCATAAGCTATGGTATTGCAAGTCTTATAAAACCTCAGTTCCAGCTGCAGGTAGCAGAAGGTTACTTTGTGCTGGGTATTTTGGGGCTTTTTATTTTAAGTATGATCAAAATCAGAAAAGCACACATTTAATCATGAATAGAAGAGAACTTTTAAAAAATGGAATTTTAGCAGGAGCTTTTAGTATAATTCCTTTTTCCAGCTCGTTGGCGCGGGAGAAAAATTCCTTCAGTATAAGCGCAGAAGATGATCTTTCCGGAGTGAAAAAAATAAAATTGGGCGATCTGGACTTATTTATTCTTACAGATGGATTAATCCATGAGGAAAATCTTAATTCCTTTGCTCCACGTGGAAATATATCTGAATTGAAAGCGATACTCAAAGATAATTTCCGTCCGGAAAATTCGATCGACATGGCAATGAATGTACTGTTGGTTAAAACAAAAGACAGATTGATTCTAATGGATACCGGTATGGGAATTTTTGCCGATAGCAGGACCGGATTTTTATTGAAAAGCCTTAAAAAGGCTGGTTTTTTACCTTCTGATATTACAGATGTATTTCTTTCTCACGCTCATCCTGATCATATAGGTGGAGTAGTAGATAAGCAGAATCAATTGGTTTTTCCAAATGCCCGGTTGTTTATTTCAAAAGTTGAATATGATTTCTGGATGAAGGCAACAATCAAGGATTTTGCTAACAGCGCACTAAAGGATCAACCCGAATTTCTTAATCAGATTATTCCTGGCATTCAGAATATTCTTAAGGTGATACAACCTCAATTAAAATTTTATGATCTTGAAAAGATGCTGTATAATCAATTCAGTTTTCAGTTAGCTCCAGGACATACACCAGGACTTACTTTGGTTACGATTACTTCAGGTAATGAACAACTTCTATATATTGCAGATTTAATGCACTCGGATGTCATTTTATTTCCGCATCCTGACTGGGGATACTTTGGTGATACGGACCTCGATATAGCCATTGCTTCAAGGAAAAAAATACTTGAACAACTGGCGGAAACGAGATCCAGAGCTTTTGCGTACCATTTACCATGGCCCGGTTTAGGGTTTACTAAAAAGAAAGGGAACACATTTGAATGGGTTCCTGAGGTTTTTATGAGCTAAAAAGAATAAGAAAATCCTACTGAGAACAGTAGGATTTTCTTATTAAGGAGAACTTTGAATTAAAATCCGGGTTCATCAAAGATCAATTCCGGACTGTACATTTTTCTGAACATAAGATATGTAACGGAAAGGACTGAAAATGCTATGATCGCATCGATCGTAGAAGGAAATCCTAGAACGGCAATTTTGGAAAAGAATGCGAAAATAATGTCAAAAAACATTCCGGCGAATACCCATTCTTTTAATCTCAGTAATTTGTTTGGAATTAAAAGTACGGTAACTCCTGCCAGTTTAAAAACACCAAGGATATAAATAAAGTGAGGAGGGTATCCTAGCTGCTGGGTAATATCCCATACTACCGGATTTTTAGTCAATTCAAAGAAGCCACTTGCTCCAAACCATAATGACATAAAGATAGCGCCTGACCAATAGATGATTTTTGTTGTTTTTGTTTTCATTTTTTTATTGTTTTAAATTGTTATGTATTGTTTAATGTGTATGTTATTGAAATGTAGCTTTTGATGCACCTGAGATCTGGCCTGTTTTTGTATTTTGAACAAATCCTATAATTTCCCAGTCTGTGGTATTGAAGTTTTCAGGTATTGAAAAAGTAGAAACACCTTCAGAATTATTTTGTAATGAAATCTGAATTTGCTTGTGAACAATTTGCCAGTGATTCAGGTGTCGTCCTTCATTTTCACCTTTTACAACGTTAGTTGATGCTTTTTTCTGTACCAATGTAAGTAAGAGTTTACTATGAGAATCATTTCCTGATACCTTATAGTGAATATTGATCTGCTTAGAATCGGATTCAGCTTTAAGGTCTATAGAATTGCTTGCTGTGTGGCTTACAGCATTGATAATGGAGTTTTCCACGGCTTCCCTGTCTGATCCTACAAATTGTTGTTTTCCGTTAACAACGAGCTGTGGGGTGTATACCTGGGAACCCAGTATTCTGCTGTATTGCTGTTGGCGCTCTGAATTTTCAATGCTACTGAATCTGTCTTTCCATCCTAGACGGTTCCAGTAATCCACATGATACGCCAGAATATAGACAGGCTGATCTTTGTTGTTCTCTTTAATTTCTCCCATCAGGGCATCTGCCGGAGGGCAGCTTGAACATCCTTCAGAAGTAAAGAGTTCAAGGACCGCAAAGCCATTGCTTTTACCTGATGCAATTTTTTTAAAGCTTTCATGCGGTTTATCTTTCTGCATAAAGGCAGAAACAGTAAATAGTAAAGCTACAAATGCTCCTACTATGAAAAGTTTTTTAGATATCATTTCTTTTAATTTTTATTCAAAAGTAGATACCTGTGGGATGCTAAAAAATGAAAAAAGGGCTCAACTAGACAAATCGAAAGGTGAACCCTGAAAAATATAGATTTAAGAAATTAGCTGTTAACGATCTTCCAGCCAGGAAAAGAAACTATGCGTTTTTTCTTTATTGATAAGAAGCTTTTCCGGTGTGTCGATAACTAACTTTACATAGATTTTACGTTGGAAATAATGCTCCATTTCTTTAATAGCGCTGAAATTCACAATATACTGCCTGTTCACCCTGAAAAATTGTTTTGGAGAAACCTGCTCAGCGACCTGTCCCAGCGATTGTGAAAGTGAAAATTGTTGTTTATCAAAAGTAACCAGATGGGTCATTTCGTTGTGAATATAGAAATAGGCTATGTTTTCGGTAAGAATAGTGGTGTATTTTTGATTTTTAAAGACCAGGAAACTACTTTTGGTAGCAGTTTGTGGCTGAGCTATTTTTTGTAAAAGTGCTTCCAGTTCCGGGATTTCCGTTTTCTGGAAAAACTTTTTGAGCTCGTCCACTTTTCGTAATGCCTCTGCAATATCTTCACGTGAAAAAGGTTTTAAAACGTAATCTACTCCTTTACTTTTGAAAGCGTCCAGCATATACTGGTCAAAGGCAGTACAAAAGACCACGGGGCAGGTAATATCTGCCTGCTTAAAAATTTCAAATGATAACCCGTCAGAAAGGTGGATGTCCATAAAGATCAGGTCGGGCTTTGTATTGTTCTGCAAAGCTGCCACACTGGATTCTATGCTGTCATAAACTCCGGATATAACAGATTCCGGTTTTAGTTCTTTAATTAAATTCTGTAAGGATTTTGCGGCTCTGAACTCGTCTTCAATGATGATGATATTCATGGATAAATGGTAGTTTTATTTGGAAAATTTGATTGTTATCTAAAATGTCGATTTCCTGGTCCAGAAGATGTTTGTAACGCATATTGACGTTATTCAGGCCAACTCCTAATGAATCTTCCGGAACCAATTTCCGCTGGATAGGATTTTCAATAATGATCTTTTGATCAGCATCATAGATGCTGATATGAAGAGGTTTACTCTGGGAAACAATATTGTGTTTAATACAGTTTTCCACCAGTAATTGCAGGGTAAACGGAGGAATAAGGGTTTTGAACGTTTCTTTACCGAGAGTATCGGTAAAGGTAAATCCGTTACCAAACCTGGCTTTTTGCAGGAAAAGGTAAGAATTAAGTATTTTCATTTCTTCTTCAACGGTGATAAGGTCAAGTTTTCTGCTTTCCAGGGTGAAACGATAAAAGTCAGAAAGCTTGATAATGAAATCAATGGTTTCCTCATCATGCGTTTCCACCATGGATTTAAGCGTATTTAAACTGTTGAAAAGAAAATGGGGATTTACCTGTTGTTTTAATAATTCGTATTGAGCACCTAAATTATCGCTTTTTACTTTTTCTAATTCCAGATGAACCTGCTGGCCGGCGTAATTATGCTGTACAAGATTTAAAAACATATAGAAAACAAGGTTGATAAGGATTCCTCTTACTTCCACCATAAGCATAACAGGTCCGAAATTAATATGGGATAAAATAAGCTGCTGGATCCAGGCCAGGCCAAACATTACAACCATTCCCAGGGCAAGGACAACCAAAAGCCGGGAGTATGAGATTCCCTGACGTTTCTTTGTATTACGATTGAGTAAAAAAATGTTGAGGTACCACATAACAACTGCAAATGCTGAAGTAATGGCTGCATTAACCACGGCTTCCATGAGATTAAAATCATGGGAAGCAAGCTGAGGGACTGAGGAAAGTGCTCCCAAAACAATAGAGCTTATCCAGATAACAGCCTGTGATATTTTTATTTTTTCTTGTTGCATTAAG
Organism: Chryseobacterium sp. LAM-KRS1; assembly: GCF_013184525.1. GTDB lineage: Bacteria > Bacteroidota > Bacteroidia > Flavobacteriales > Weeksellaceae > Chryseobacterium > Chryseobacterium proteolyticum. The sequence continues at coordinate 290,016 of NZ_JAAOIZ010000002.1, read as the reverse complement.
AAGAATTGGATTTAAAAATGTGAAATTAATATTTTTTAATGATAACTATTAAATAAATACAATCTGAGACTGCTGGTGAATCTCAGATTGCATTATTTTTACGGCATAACGACCGGTTGATAGCCCATCATATACTGTATTCTTTGTTCTTTAGTCTGAAAGATGCCGGGTTCCTTTTCGTTATCCAGCTCTTTCCGGTAAGAGACTGATCCTTTTATACCGGTTTCAACAGTTTCTACGCTCACCAGCTCACCAGTGATAGTACCTCCGGTATATTGCGGGTTTTCATGATATTTCCAGGTGACAAGTTTCATTTTTGTTCCGGGCAGCGGCTTATCATTTTTATTGGATAAAGATTGAAGGGCCTGGCTGTTTCCGTATAGGGCGGACATCGTCTCTTTTTTCGTATTTAAGGATGAGGCAATGAACTGTAGCCCACCGGCATCAAACACGAGACGAACATGCTCCTTGTCCTTGGAATTTTCAGTTTTGCATGAAATTAAAAAAAGAAAACTTCCTATCATGGCTATAATTATTTTATTCATTTTGTCTGTAGTTTTTCGATTAGATTTTTGGTGTTTACTTTCATCGGTACGTCGAATAAATATCCTGTAGGCTCTGCCAGCTGACGATGACAGGCAATACATGATTCTCTGGCAAATGATGCCGTATTTCCGGTAGGGTGAAGATCTTTACCCGAGAATTTGGCGAAACCCCAGCCTTCGGTATCGGTGTATTTTTTTGAATCTTTTACCATAAACTGGGCATTAATAAATTCGCCAGGTCTGATTTCTCCATCAGGAGCTTCTGTCTGTTTCCATACTGCTTTTACTACGATGCTGCCGTCCGGCCATGGATGGAAATTGTCTGTTTCAACTGCTTTTACGGCAATGCTGTTTCCATAGATAACGCGGATGGAATTATCAAATAATGTACTCATACTGATTACTTTCCAGTTTTTAAACTCCGGTGTATATTTTACTCCATTTGGTGAAACCGGAAAACCGGAATGGCTGACAGAAGCTGTTTTTATATCTTGTTGAAGGGGTTTTACCTCTTTTGTGTTTGCCGGTGAAGGACTTTTTCCTGAAAGAGATAGTGTGTATTTTCTGATAACTTCAATATCCTTTGCAGAAACTTTTGCAGATGCATGCAGTAAGGTATATTCGTGAAGAGGCATTTTTCCGGCTTGCATCATATTCAATATGGAATACATTCTGCCTTTGTGTTCACCTGGTGAAACCTTTGACCATTCAGAAAAATTCATGACTTCCCTTGCTCTTTCGACATCCTTTTTTACGCCCCATGATATGGGAGCAAGCTTATCATACCAGCTTAGTTTCTGTTCATTAGAATGGCAGTTGAAGCATGATCTTTCCAGAACGGCAATTACCTCGTGCGGTGCTTCAATGGTGCCGGTTACAGGTTTACCTTCAATAGGAGAATTGAAAAGCTGTAATCCTGCAAAGACTCCCACAATAGCTATAAATAATATAGCAATGGGTTTTGTTGTTCTCTTTTTCTTTACTGAATCCATAATCGTTTTATTTTTATGATCCAAAAATAGATTGCTGACAAAGGAAATGAAACCTAAAAAAAGGTGAACCGGACAATTTAAGGGGTGAAGTAGAATTTATGCCCCGGAATATAAAACAAAATACCGGAAGTTCTTCCGGTATGTGATATGGAGAGTGTTTAACTATAAAATCATTCCTCCGTCAATAATAATTTCAGTACCTGTCATAAAACTTGCCACATGCGAATCGGATAAATAAACAACAAGTTTTGCAACATCTTCAGCAGTTCCCATTTTCTTTAATGGGATAGCATCGATGAGCCACTCATTTATGCCTTTTAGTGTTTCGTCATCGAGACCGGCTTTGGTCATAATTTCAGTTTTTGTAGGACCCGGACTTACCATATTGACCCTGATCTTTCTTGGTGCTAATTCAGAGGCAGCTGTTTTCGCAATAGAATTGAGGGCTGCCTTACTTGCCTGGTAAACGGAACTGTTAGGTTTATAGGTTGTTGCAACATTTGATGATAAGAATACCACAGAAGCACCATCATGTAAAATAGGAGTGAACTTACTCAGCGTGAAATAAGCTCCTCTGAAGTTGATATTCATTACATTATCAAAATTATCGGCATCCATATTTTCAATAGAGGTCAATGTACCCGTAATTCCTGCATTGATAAATAAAATGTCAACTTTTCCGTGTTTTTCTTCAATCTCTTTTTTCAACAGATCAATATCTTCCAGTTTTCCCTGATCTGCAACGAACGGAATTGCCCCCAGTTCTTCAGCTGCTTTTTCAATGGCGTCTTTCCTTCTGCCGGTAATAATTACTTTTGCTCCTTCAGCTATTAATTCCTTTGCTGTGGCATATCCGATCCCGCTATTTCCACCGGTCACTACTGCCAGTTTGTTGTTAAATTTATTCATTTCTTAAAATTTTTGACAAAGTTATAGTGAAAATGATATACTTTTGTAATCAGTATCACAGAGTATATCAAAATAAATATTTTAAAATGGAAAGAGATCAGACCGAAGAACTCAGAGCGTTGCAGGATACCTTATACTTTATAGGTGGTAAATGGCGTATTCCGGTTATCAATTCAATTTGCAATGGTAACAGGCGTTTCCGTGAGATTGAACGCAGTATTCCAGGTATTACAACAAGAATGCTTTCAAAAGAGTTAAAAGATATGGAGATGAATAAACTGGTGACCAGAAATGTATATCCCGATACTCCGGTTTTAATAGAATATGTACCCACGGAGTATTGTCGTACTTTCGGGAAGATCATAACGGAAATGATCAACTGGGGGAGGGAGCACCGGAAGGTAATCGTAGACAGGGATGTTTAGCGTATGAGATTAAAAGATTAAAAGATTGAAAAATTTAAACATTAAAAGATTTAAAAGATTGGGAGCGATTGAGGGATTGTCTTTGTTATTCAGAACAAAGCGTAAGTGAAGAATCTCAGCAGTTTTATTTAAAGATTAAAGAATTCAAAATGAAAGAATTGGTAAACATAGTGCATTTTGTTTATAATTCCTAGCAGTAGAAATGGGCTTTAGCGTTTTCAATACAAGACATTCTTCCTATGGTTTTCGTCAAAACTAAACCAAAATTTTTATATCATACAAAGATAAGATATCGCACTTATTTCAATAAAAAAAAGCTCCTTAGAAAAGGAGCTTTCATTTATAGTCAATGAAGATTAAATTCCATCAATAATTTCATTTAAAACAGTACTTGGTCTCATAGCTGCATAGGTCTTGTAGGTATCAGTTTTGTAATATCCGTCAATATTTTGAGGTTTACCCTGAGCTGCAATTAATTCCTGGTTGATCACTGCTTCATTCTCTTGCATGCTTGCAGCAACAGACTTGAACTTCTGAGCAATTTCAGCATCGTTGGTCTGATTAGCTAAGGCTTCTGCCCAATACATAGCAAGGTAGAAGTGAGAACCTCTGTTATCGATCTGTCCTACCTTTCTTGCAGGAGATTTATCGGTTGCCAGGAATTTAGCATTAGCTTCATCCAGTGCATCAGCCAACACCTGAGATTTTGTATTCCCCTGAGTTTGTGCCAAATGTTCCAAAGAAGCCTGAAGTGCCAAGAATTCTCCTAAAGAATCCCATCTTAAATAACCTTCTTCAAGAAACTGTTCAACATGCTTAGGAGCAGAACCTCCGGCACCTGTTTCAAATAGACCTCCTCCATTCATTAATGGAACGATAGAAAGCATTTTTGCTGAAGTTCCTAATTCAAGGATTGGGAAAAGGTCTGTTAGATAATCTCTCAATACATTTCCTGAAACCGAAATGGTGTCTTTACCTTCTCTTGCTCTTTTAAGAGTTTCAGTCATGGCATCTTTTACGTCAAGGATTCTGATATCTAATCCTGCAGTATCATGATCTTTTAGATATTTTTCTACTTTTTTGATGATTTCTCTGTCGTGAGCTCTTCCTTTATCCAACCAGAAAATAGCCGGTGTATCGGATAGTCTTGATCTGTTTACTGCCAGTTTTACCCAGTCCTGGATCGGAGCATCCTTAGTCTGACACATTCTGAAGATATCATTTTCTTCTACTTTCTGAGAAAGAAGAACGTTTCCTGCTTCATCCTTAACTTCAATTGTTCCGTTAGCAGTAGCCTGGAATGTTTTGTCATGAGAACCGTATTCCTCTGCTTTCTGAGCCATTAAACCTACATTCGGAACAGAGCCCATAGTTGTAGGGTCCAGCTTACCATGAGCTTTCATATCATCGATTACTGCCTGATAAAAACCGGCATAAGAACGGTCCGGAATGATCGCTACTGTATCTTCTTCCTTACCTTCTTTATTCCACATTTTACCTCCGCCTCTTACTAATGCAGCCATAGATGCATCAACGATGATATCTGAAGGAACATGGAAGTTGGTAATTCCTTTATCCGAATTTACCATTGCTACTCTTGGTCCATTTGCCAAAGCGGTTTCGATAGCTGCTTTAATTTCAGCTTCCTGAGCATTTCCTTTGATTTTCTCAAAGAGATCAGCAAGACCGTTGTTAGGGTTGATATCTAAAGATTTGAAAGTATCTGCATATTTTGTAAATACATCTTTGAAGAAAGTTTCTACAATAGCCCCAAAAATAATCGGATCAGAGATTTTCATCATAGTTGCTTTCAGGTGAGCAGAAAGAAGAACATTTCTGTTTTTAGCCTCCTCAATCGCTTCCTGTACAAAAGATTTCAAAGCGTTCAGGTTCATCACTGAAGAATCAATAACTTCTCCTGCTTCAAGGCTTGCAAAATCTTTCAGGACTTTTTCAGAACCATCATTTCCTTTGAAAACAATTTTGTATTGTGTAGCATTTTCAAGAGTTGTTGAAGTTTCAGTACCATAGAAATCTCCGTTATTCATATGGGCAACATCAGTTTTACTGTCAGAAGCCCAGTCTCCCATTCGGTGAGGGTTCGCTTTTGCGTAGTTTTTAACAGCTTTTGGTGCACGTCTGTCAGAATTCCCTTCTCTTAACACAGGGTTTACGGCACTTCCTAAAACTTTTGCATATTTTGTTTTAATCGCCTTTTCCTCATCATTTTTAGGCTCAGAAGGATAGTTTGGAACCGCAAAGCCTTTGGATTGTAGTTCTGCAATAGCTCCATCAAGCTGAGGTACAGAAGCGGAAATATTCGGTAATTTGATAATATTAGCATCCGGTGTTGTTGCAATCTGGCCCAATTCAGCCAAAGCATCACCAATTCTTTGATCTTCTTTTAAGAACTCCGGGAAGTTGGCAAGGATCCTTCCTGCCAAAGAAATATCCGGAACGGCGATTTCAATATTTGCTGATTTTGTAAATGCCTTTACGATAGGTAAAAACGAGTGTGTAGCCAGCATTGGAGCTTCATCCGTTAATGTGTAGTAGATTTTTGATTTTTCTGACATTATACTGTTATTTATTATTTGATTTTTTAACTCCCACAAATTTAGTTAAAATTTAATTTTTTTGGATTAATCCTATATAAGTTTTTATACTTTAAGAATTATTTAACCTTTATTTGAACGAAAAAAATGGCATTTTTAACTAAATTTGAAAAACCGTAAAAAATAAATTATGTCCAATATAACGTTAAAAGGAAACGCAGTTCATACATTAGGTAATTTACCAGCTGTTGGAAATACCATTAAGGATTTCGCATTAGTGGATTCAGGATTGAATATTAAAACCCTGTCAGACTTTGAAGGAAAGAAAAAAATATTTAATATTTTTCCTAGTATTGATACAGGAATATGTGCGGCTTCTGCCAGAAAATTCAATGAAGAAGCTTCAAATTTAAATAATACAGTAGTAATTAATGTTTCCAAAGATCTTCCATTTGCCTTAGGCAGATTTTGTGCAGCTGAAGGTCTGAATAATGTAGAAACACTATCTGATTTCAGAAGCAGCTTCGGTGATGATTATGAGGTAACTATTACAGATTCTCCTATGAAAGGTCTTTTAAGCCGGGCAGTGATCGTTACTGACGAAAATAATAAAGTAGTGTATACGGAGCAGGTTCCTGAAATTGGAAGCGAACCTAATTACAATGCTGCTCTTGAAGCATTAAAATAATTAAGAATTTATTTCTTTAAAGAGCCTTGTGGGATTTATTTTTACAAGGCTTTTTTAAATTCAAAATACACAAATAACAAATGAAAAATAAATTATGTCCAATAACTACACTAAGTATGGTACACTATTCCAGGTTGACCAAGAACATTTCGGGGAGTTCTTTTCCCTCCTTAAAGATACATATCTTTTAAAGTCTGATTTTTTTCTTAAACAAGGAGAAAAATGCAAATACCTGGGCTTTATTAAAAGCGGAACGATAAGAAGCTTTTACATCAATGATCAGGGCCGTGAGATCAACTTCGGTTTCTATTTTGAAAATGAATTTTTTACGGACTATGAAAGTATACTTTGCGATACGGTCTCCAATATGAATATTCAGGCTATAGAACATTGTGAGATCTTACTTTTAAGTAAAGATGATCTTCAAAATCTATATAAGAAGGAAGCTTACTGGCAAAAGTTCGGAAGGATGATGAGCGAAAAGATCTATCTTGATGCAAAAAAGAGAATTGATGATTTACTATGCTATTCTCCTGAAAACAGATACCTGAATCTTTTAAAAAGAAACCCTATGCTTGTTCAGAAAATAGCCCAGAAGCATATCGCAAGTTATCTTGGAATAACGGAACAGTCATTAAGTCGTATAAGATCCCGGATTATTAATTAACTTAAGTTAACGTGTATTGGTTTTTAAGAACGTAGTTTTACTAGTGTCAAACTTAAAAATAGCAATTATGGATCAAAAAGATTTAACCATTATTTTGGTACACGGAGCGTGGGGAGACGGTTCCCACTGGCAGTATGTTATCCCTGCACTTACGAAAGCAGGATATAAGGTAAGAAGTGTTCAAAACCCTCTCACAACTCTTCAAGATGACATTGACAAGACTAAGGATTTGATAGATGCACAGGATGGGAAAGTTCTCTTGGTTGGTCACTCATATGGAGGGGCTGTCATTTCAGGAGCCGGAAATCACGATAAGGTTGTAGGTTTAGTATATATTGCCGCCTTTGCACCGGATGCCGGTGATAGTCTGGGCTCGCTTTTAGGAAGAAGAGAGTCTCCTGGAGGAGCAAGCATTTACCCGGACAGCAAGGGCTTTCTTTGGATCAAATATGATGAATTCCAATCGGCATTTTGCCAGGATCTTGATGATGAAAAGGCATTGGTCATGTCATTATCCCAAAAACCGATTCATAGCCAATGTTTTGGTGATACTGCAGGTGAACCGGCATGGAAAACAAAGCCGAGCTGGTATCAGATTTCATCAAAAGATCGCATGATCCCTGCTGAAACAGAAAAGGAAATGGCAGAGCGAATGAATCCTAAGAAAATTATTTCTTTAGATGCTGGGCATGCCTCCTTAGCGTCCCATCCCAATGAAGTAACACAATTGATCTTAGAAGCTGCAGCGACCTTGTAAGACAATTTAGTAAAAATAGCTATACGCCTTGTGATGATTCTGTGTATCTTCACAAGGCTTTTTTATTGATAAGAACTTCAAAAATATGGTAAAAAGAATTGTAGCTAACATTAAGGCAGAAGACTTGTCCATGGCAGATCATTTCTATCATGGTATTTTAGGTCTGGAAATAATAATGAATCACGGATGGATCAAAACATTCGGAAGCAATGAGGAATCAAGGGTTCAGATCAGTTTTGCATTGCAGGGAGGAAATGACACGCCGGTTCCTGATTTGTCTATTGAAGTTGATGACGTAGAGGCTATCTATAAAAAGATGAAAGATTCAGGCTTTGAGATAACCTATGACCTTACAGATGAGGAATGGGGTGTTCGTAGATTTTTTGTCAGAGATCCCTTTGGAAAATTAATTAATATCCTTTCACACGAATAATTTAATTATCAAACATGAGAGCAGAACAAGTAATACCGGTCCTCAGAATTTTTGATTATAATAAAACCATAGAATTTTACATTGATTGGCTTGGTTTTGAAATTGGGAACATCGTTTCGAAGAAAATACCCCTGTTTATCTAGAAGTAAAGAAGGAGAACATCATCTTTCATTTAAGTGAACATCACGGAGATGCAAGTCCTGGAAGCAGTGTTTTTATCTGGGGTGAAGATGTGGCACGCTATCATAAAGAACTGATTGATAAGAAATACAAATACAACAGGCCGGGGTTGGAAAAAACATTTTATGATGCAGTAGCTTTCACAGTTAATGATCCTTTCGGAAATAAAATAATTTTCAATGAGAAATTTGATGCAGAGAAACATAAGGAAGTGGAGTTTATTTGATAAAGTAATGGTAAGTGTGAAAGGATTTAAAGATTTGGATAGGTTACGCGTATTATTGTTTGTCATTCAAGACGAAGCGTAAGGGAGTAATATTTTTTAATATTAGTAAAAGCGGGATTCAGTCCGTTTTAAACAAAACTGTACATTGGTTTAGCCAAATCTTATTTATTAAACTCGTCCTAAACATTAGTATCATGTAAAAAAAAATAATGATTCAAATCATTAAAACCTTATTAAATAACCTCTAACTTTACACCTTAAATGAAACGTTCAGGAACAGCAGATCTCCCTTTACACTATGGCAAAGTACCGCCATGGCTGTATGAGCGTATGTCTACTCTTGGATTGTCCATCATTGAAGTGATTTTGATGGATTATGGCAAGGATGAGGTTTTGAGAAGACTGGCCGATCCGTTTTGGTTTCAGAGTTTTGGAGCCGTTATGGGAATGGACTGGCATTCATCAGGTATTACAACCTCTGTAATGGGAGTTTTAAAACGCTCTATTAATCCGAATTCACAATCACTGGGGCTTTATATCTGTGGGGGAAAAGGGAAATTTTCGAGAGAGACTCCTTCGGAACTTCTTCAGATTGCTGATAAAAAAGGCCTGAACGGTACTGAGCTGGTAAAGGCCAGCAAGCTCTCTGCGAAAGTGGATAATACAGCAATTCATGATGGGTATCAGTTATACCTGCATAATTTTATCCTGGCAGACAATGGAAGCTGGAGTGTTGTTCAGCAGGGAATGCATGAATCTGATGGAACGGCAAGGCGCTATCATTGGCATTCGGAAAATATAAAATCATTTATTGAAGAACCGCATACGGGAATAAATGGTGTTCATAGAGGAAAAATTCTTAATCTTACCGATGCGCAGGCTTCAGAAAACAGAAAAGGAATTCTCGAGATCTCTCATACCGATTCCGCAGAGATCATGAACGATTTTTCCCGTCTGATTCTCCCTGATCATCACGATGTCCGCGCTTCTGACGTAGATTTAAAAAGATTGGGGGCTCTTTTATATGTTACCCGTGAACAACAGCCTCAAAATTTTGAAGATCTTTTAATGCTGGAAGGGGTGGGACCAAGGACGATGCAATCTTTGGCTTTGGTAAGTGAGGTGATTCATGGGGCACCGTCAAGATTTTCGGATCCGGCCAGATTTTCTTTTGCACATGGCGGAAAAGACGGACATCCGTTTCCTGTTCCTACGAAGGTATATGACCAGAGCATTGATATCCTTCGAAAAGGTATTGAAAAATCTAAGCTGGGAAATTCAGATAAACTTAAGACATTAAATAAGCTGCATCAGGTAATAGCAACAACGGAAAAAGATTTTACACCAGATTTTGATATTCAGCAGGTTATAGAAGAAGAAAGACAGAATTCCTGGAGATTTGGAGGGAAAACTGTTTTCGGAGATGCTAAAAAGCCAATCAAACCTAATGATATTCAGCTTTCTTTGTTTTGAGCAGGCAATCACCATATCAGGTGAGATTATTTACAATGTAAGTAGAAAGTGATTTGATTTCGGGCTATTTACATTTTCAACAACTTTTTTGATTCAGTTCCGATAAAAATTTTAATTTTAGAATCTAAAAAATATTCATCTTATGAGCAGTAAGTCCTTAGAAATTTCATATGATTTCCCTTTTTTTATGCACGAAGAGCTCGATGAGATCTTTCAGGCGCATGAAAAAATAAGTTTTCAGAAAGGAGATTTTATTCTTGAAGAAGGAAAAATGGCTAATGAATATTATATTTTAGATAAAGGGCTTGCAAGATCCTTTGTTAATGACTTTAACGGGAATGAAGTAACCACTCATTTTTTTACGGAGAATGAAATTATCATAGAAGTATTATCTCTTTTCCAACGAATTCCCTCTCAGGAGAATATCATCTGCATTACCGATTGTGAATGCTGGAAACTGGATTATGATACTTTTCAGAACCTGTTTCATAAAATTCCCAACCTGAGGGAATGGGGGAGATCGTGGATGTCCCAGCAGCTCTTTGCTTATAAGCAGCGTTCTGTAGAAATGTTTACCTTATCTGCTACCAGAAGATATCTTAATCTCCTGGAAGAGAAATGCCAGGTGATTCAGTATGCTCCTTTAAAGCAGATTGCTACTTATCTTGGAGTAACAGACACTTCTTTAAGCAGAATCCGTAAAGAATTAGTTTCCCATCCAAAGAAAAATTAAATCTTGCCATAAGGCAAGATGATTCTGATATCGACTTGGTAATTTTGGTTAAAAGTTTAACACTAAAATTACAAAAAATGAAAGTCAATCAAATTTACGTAAATCTTCCGGTAAAAAGCGTTGAAGATACAAGAGCATTCTGGACGAAGCTTGGTTTTGAAATCAACGAGCAGTTTTCAGATGAAAAAGCTGTTTGTGTGATCATGAAAGAAGACAATATTTATGTCATGTTCTTAATGGAAGAGTTTCTAAAAACCTTTACAGACAGACCTGTTGCAAAAGGCGATACCACTCAGGTACTTCTTGCTATAGGTGTTAACAGCAGGGAAGAAGTAGATCAAATGGTTCAGACAGCGCTTGCCAATGGAGGATCCAAATACAGTGAGCCTCAGGACCATGGATGGATGTATCAATGTGCTTTTGCCGATCTGAACGGGCATCAGTGGGAAGTAATGTTTGCAGATATGTCCAAATTACCAACGGAATAGTTTAATTCCCAAAAATACCTATTATGGAATTGAAATCAAACGACATTGAAATCATCAATCTACAGGTTCTTAGTAACTATAAAGTGATTCTGATGAATATCGATGGCATCAGCAACGAAGAAGCGATGGTTTTTCCCAATGGTGATGCCAACTGTATGAACTGGATTTTAGGACATTTAATCTATATACGAAATGCATTTATTAATGTTCTGGGAGGAGAATCAGTATGGGATGAAGAGAAATATTCTTGCTATAACAGGGGAGAGATTCCTTTACAAAGAAAAGATGAATTTGCGGATTTTGAAACATTAAAATCCTATCTGGATGAAACCCAGGACCGGCTGATACAAAAAATCAGCCACCTAGAAAGAATCAACCCCGATCAGGTTAACGATATAGCTACATTATGTCTTCATGAGATTTATCACAGTGGCCAGTTCGGTTATCTTCGGAGAATTCTCGGAAAGCCGGGAGCTATCAAGTAATAATATGCTTTAAAAACATGTTTTACAGCAGACCTTTAAAGATTAAAAATTAAAACCATATCGTTATGGATACACCAAAATCAAAAAAATTAGAAATTGTGATTCCTGCCTACAGGATGCACTCACAAAGCTTTTTAAATGTTTTAGAGGGCATTTCAGAGGAAGATGCAATGAAAAGAATTGACGGTAAAACGAATCACATTGTCTGGATGGCAGGTAATTTTCTTAATATGCGCTATGGACTGGGATCAGTTTTAGGTCTTCAGGAAGAAGATCCATACACAGACCTTTTCTTTCAGGGAAAAGCATTGGATGAAAATTTCAGCTATCCTAGCATTGCTCAATTAAAAGAAAGCTTTCACCATATTTCACCAAAGGTTTATCAAAAACTATTAGAGGCAACAGATGAACAATTGGATGAGATTTTTGAAATAGGGATGAATATTTCTTTTTACTCAGAAACAAAACTCAATTTTACGGGAATGTGTATAGGCCGGGAAGATTATCTGTGCGGACAAATGGGATTGATGAGGAAGATTTTAGGATACCCGGGAATGAGTTATACTACCGATGAAAATTTAAAATACTAACCCATGGATCTTAAAGAGAAAGGCTATAAAAAAGTCAATGGAATTCAGATGTATTATGAAGTATATGGAGAAGGAAAACCTTTGGTTTTAATCCATGGCGGGGGTTCTTCAATTTTATTTGACTACAAGGAAATTATTTCCAGGCTTGAATCTCAGTTTCAGTTAATAGGAATTGATCTCCAAAATCACGGGATGAGTGAACACCGGGATATTCCTGAAACATTTGAGCAGGACGCTCATGATGTAGCTCAACTGCTAAAAGAACTGAAAATAGGAAAAGCTTCATTCTGGGGTTTTAGTAACGGAGGAAGTACAGTAATGCAAATCGCTCATCATCATCCCGGTTTGGTGGATAAACTCATCGTAGCTTCTGCGTTTTTTAAAAGAAGCGGAATGATAGAGGGCTTTTTCGATTCCATGTCCGAAGTCACTTTAGACTCAATGCCGGAACCTTTAAAGATCAATTTTCTGGAATTAAATCCTGACTTCTCAAAGTTGGAAAATATGTTTCAGAAGGATAGCAAGAGAATGCAGTCTTTTGAAGACTGGGATGAGAAAGTTTTGAAATCTATTGAATCGCCGACTCTTTTTATCTCGGGAGACCGCGATGTAATAAGACCTGAACATGTTGTCAAAATGTGGAGGTTGGTTCCTGATTCTCAGCTTATGATCCTTCCTGCCACTCACGGTTCTTATATGATGACTGATTTTGAGGGTAAAACCGATAGTAAGCTCATCGATTTGACTGTGAACGAAGTAGTCAAATTTTTAAATCATTAAACTTTAACATCAATTGAAGTCAATCATTCTGACAAAACGGTTGCTTCATCTGTTAGTAATGATCTCTTTTACAATATAAACATAATTATAACTTTAAAAACCAAACATCATGGCAAAATTAAATCCGTACCTTAATTTTAACGGTACAGCAGAAGAAGCTTTCAATTTTTATAAATCAGTTTTCGGGGGAGAGTTCAGAGGAGAAGTTCATAAGATGGGCAATGCTCCGGGAACGGAAAACCTTTCTGATGAAGAAAAAAACAGAGTAATGCATATTGCGTTACCTATCGGTGACGACCTTTTAATGGCATCAGATATTGTTCCCGGATTCGGACAAACACTTACCGTAGGAAACAACAATTATGTTTCCATATTTCCTGAATCAAGGGAAGAGGCAGACCGTCTTTTTAAAGGTTTGTCTGAAGGTGGAAATATAGAAATGCCTATAGAAGACCAGTTTTGGGGAGATTATTTTGGAAGTTTCCAGGATAAATATGGTGTTCATTGGATGGTGAACTATAATGATGAATCGGCAAAATAATCCTATATTTAACTTCATTATCTAAGGGCAGCTGTAAGTTGGTTGCCCTGTTTTTACAACAATCACAAAAATATAACTATGGAACCCATTAAAATAGACATTACCATTTTAGCTCCAGTTGAAAAAGTTTGGGATTATTTTAATACTCCCAACCATATTACAAAATGGAACTTTGCTCATGAAAGCTGGCAATGCCCAAGTTCTGAAAATGATCTGAGAGTAGGAGGCAAGTTCAAAAACAGAATGGAAGCCAAAGATAAAAGTTTCGGATTCGATTTTGAAGGTACTTATGATGTGGTTATACCGAATCAGAGGATCAAGTACCATTTGGAAGATGGCAGAAATGTGGAAGTGATCTTTGACAGTATTGATGCAAATACAACAAAGGTTACCGAAATTTTTGATCCTGAAAAACAAAATTCTGTGGAAATGCAAAGGGATGGCTGGTATGCGATCCTCGATAATTTCCATAAATATGTTGAAAATCATTAAATTTCTTAACAATCATGATCAATTTAGTCATAATGGCAAAATGTTTAAGTTCCATTTGTGCTGTTAATCATGTTGTTCCCGGAACTTTTCTGCAAGGCGTTCTTTCCATGCCTGCAAGACGTGCCTTAGAAAAAGAGAAAATTGATTCCCTGGAAAAATTATCAGATTATTCTGAGGAGGAAATCCTGCAGCTTCATGGGTTTGGAAAGAACACTTTAAAAAAGCTTAAGATTTATATGCACGAGCGTCAGATTTACTTTAAAGAGTTTAAAGAATAATAGCTTGTCAGTTCTTTCGCATGAGGTTCATATTTTCAATCTGAATAAGGAATGATCTTTTTTATAAAGGTATATTTTCATTAGATTATAACGTCATCGATATGCAGTTGGCCGTTAAAAATGATATCGAAATAAGATTGGTTTTAGTTCGATAAGACAACAGTATATCCGTTATTATAAAATAAAACAATATCAATCACCCTAAAAAAATTAATTATGAATAACGATATTTTTCCGTGCCTTTGGTGCGACGGAGAGGCTAAAGAGGCTGCAGAATTTTACAGCAAAGTATTTAATGGACGAATTACAGCAGATACACCAGTTGTAATGAATGTAGAATTATTCGGGCAAAAGTTGATGCTGCTTAATGGTGGCCCTCAATTTGAAAAAAATCCTTCCATCTCTTTCATGGTAATCTGCGAAACAGAAGATGAAGTACAAAGATATTGGGATCATCTTATTGACGGTGGTTCTGCTTTAATGGCACTGGATTCTTATCCATGGAGTAAAAAATTCGGATGGTTGAGTGACCGTTATGGGGTGAACTGGCAATTGCTTTTCGGCGAAAAGGATGGTGATCAGAAGGTGGTGCCGACATTAATGTTCATGCATGATAATAATGGTAAAGCAATGGAAGCAATGGAATTTTATACCCATACTTTTCCCAATTCAAACATTGTAAATGTCATGAAATATAAAGATGGAGGTGAATCCAATGAAAATCCCGAAAACGTACAACATGCCAGCTTTAAAATAGATGGATACAGCTTGTACTGTATGGACTCTTCTTATGATCATAAATTTGATTTCAATGAAGGGATTTCTATGGTGATTATGACCGACGATCAACAGGAGACTGATCATTTATGGAAAACCTTGATTTCAGGAGGTGGAAGAGAAAGTATGTGTGGATGGTTAAAAGATAAATATGGTGTCAGCTGGCAAATTGTACCCAAAAGACTGATCGAATTAATGAATGATTCCGATCAGGGTAAAGCTCAAAAAGTAGTGCAGGCCATGATGCGAATGCAGAAAATTATTATAGAAGATTTAGAAGCGGCTTATAAATCATAAAGTGTTTTCGGCTTGTTGTTTGATGCTGTTTATAAAAGATCGGCATATGAAAACACAGAACAAATCACAATCCAAATCTAAAGTACCCAAAGAGGGCATGTTTCCCGAGATCATTCGTGAAAACTATTTGGGAAGTAAAAAACTTCTGAATAAGAAAGCCGTGATTTCGGGTGGAGATAGCGGAATAGGACAAGCGGTAGCGGTGCATTTTGCAAGAGAAGGAGCGGATGTAATCATTATTTACAAAGAAAGTGATAAAGATGCCCGCGAAACTTTAAAGCTGGTAGAAAAAGAGGGACGGTCATGTATTTTACTCAAGGGCGATGTTTCCAAAAAAACTTTCAGAACTAAATGTCTTGAAAAGGTAAAAAAGGAGTGGAAGACCCTTGATATTCTCGTCAATAATGCCGGAATACAATTTCCTAAAGATGATATTGAGAAAATATCCGACCAGCAGATCCTTGAGACCTTTAATGTAAATATTATTTCAATGATTGCTTTGACGAGGGATTTTCTAACAGTCATGGAAAGCGGAGCAAGAATTATTTGTACGACGTCCGTCACTGCTTACCGTGGAAGTGATCACCTGATTGATTATTCTGCAACAAAAGGAGCTATTGCAACATTTGTAAGGTCATTGGCAACCAATCTTGCAGACCGGAAAATTTTGGTTAATGGAGTTGCTCCGGGACCCATCTGGACACCGCTGGTAAAAGAAACGTTTGATGACCTTTCTACATTCGGTAAAGATAATCCCCTGAAAAGGGCTGGACAGCCTTCTGAAGTTGCACCGGCTTATGTTTTTCTGGCTTCTGAAGATTCAAGTTTTATTACCGGAGAAATCATTCATATCAACGGAGGGGATTTTGTAGGAGGTTAATGAATGCTGCCAATTTTAGAATAATCACTTAAATATTATATATAACATGGAAAAATTATCGTATGAAATACAAATCAATGCTACTCCTGAAAAAATATGGAGTGTACTTTGGGGTGAAATAACCTACAGACAATGGACAGCAGTTTTTGCTGAGGGATCATTTTATCAGGGAAATCTTGAAGAAGGAAGCATTGTAAAGTTTCTTGATCCCAATAATAATGGAATGTTTAGTAAGGTGGAAAAAAATGTACCTAATAAAGAAATACGGTTTCTTCACCTTGGAGAAATTGTTGCCGGAGTTGAAGCTCCTCAGGAATGGGGGGAGGCAACAGAGTCCTATTTCCTGAAAGAGACCGATGAAGGAACATCTTTAAAATGTGAAATTCAGACTCCTGAAGAATTTAAAGGGTTTTTTGAAGAGAAATTTCCTAAAGCCCTGGAGATTATAAAAAATCTTTCCCAGAATCAGCTGTAATTTTATGATCTACTAAAATCACCTAAAAATATAATATGGAAACTTTATCATACGAAATCGTTATTAATGCTCCCTTACAAAAGGTCTGGGATATTTTATGGGGAAAAGAAACCTACACTGAATGGACTCAGTTTTTCAGTCCGGGATCTCACATGAAATCTGACTGGAAAGTCGGTGGAAAAACGTATTTCCTGGATCCTAATAATGAGGGAATGGTATCTACCATTGATAGTCTTAATGAGCCGCATGAGGTTATATTTAAACATCTGGGCATGGTGAAAGATGGAGTGGAAGATACAGAGAGTAAGGAAGTAAAAGAATGGAGTGGCTCCTTTGAAAAATACATCCTTATTGATTTTGATGGAAAAACCAAACTCCATGCGGAAGTCCAGGTTGAGAAAAGCTGGAAAGACCATTTAAATATGGGTTTTACAAAAGGACTGGAAGTTGTAAAAAATCTTGCAGAGAAAAATTAATTATGAATTAAATAGTTTCCCCAAACAGGTAGGATGAATATAGAGGATTTTTGTTTTATTTTTATGTAACTATACAGAAATAAATTTTGAATCTGTAGTACCTTAAAAAAATGAAACTATTATCTATTCTTTTCGTTACGTTTATTATAGCTTTGGTCGGGACAAAGCTGCTTCAGGGACAATGGAACTTTCTTTTTTCCGGAAATCTGGGAATGGCTGTTTTTATCCTGTTTACCGGCTTTGCTCATTTCAAATTCCAAAAGGGAATGGCAATGATGATTCCTGATTTTATACCTGCTAAAATGTTTTGGGTATACGCTACGGGAATTATTGAAATTGCTGCCGGCATCGGTTTGATGATACCAGCGTTACGAGAAACTACGGCAATTTTGCTGATTATATTTTATGTATTGGTTTTTATTGCCAATATTAATTCCTCAAGAAAAAAAGTTAATCTTTTCAAAGGTGATTATACGGGGCCGGGAATGTCTTATTTATACAAAAAAAGGCTTCCCATGCAGATCATACTGATTGCCTGGACATGGTATTTTGGAATTTATTTAAATTAAAAATATAGTGTAATTACAAAAAATAACGGAGATAAGTCAGTCTTCGTTATTTTTTTCACATAAAAGAGAGAAAAAATGTAACATTTGCGTTATATAAACGTCTAATTTATAGAGCATCTTTTTTTGCTAATGTTTTTAATTCAAATCAATCCAAGTCATGAAACTGAAAACCAAAATTATAATAACCGTTCAGGTTGCGATGTCTACAATTATGATCAATGCACAAAACACAACTGCCAAATTACCGGGTGATGCCACCCTGCCAACTGCCAAAGCGAACCTTGATAAGCTTATCTCCTATGATAAAGGAACATTTAAGTACAAAGTAGAGGATTATTTTGCAAGGCCAAAAGCGTCACAATTTAAAATTTCTCCCAATGGCAATTTTCTATCCTATAAAGAAAAAGACAAGGATAGCAAGAATCATGTTTATGTAAAGAACTTAAAAACAGGAAAAGTTACGAAAGCTATTGAGGAGAAGGAAGATCTGATCAAGAGCTATGGATGGCTGAATAAAAACCGACTGTTCTTTACCCAGGATAAAGGAGGAAATGAAAATATTCATTTGTATGCTGCAGATCTTGATGGAGGTAATCTGAAAGACCTTACCCCTTTTGAAGGAGTAACACTAGGTATGGTTAAATTAATAAAAGATACGGATTTCGTGGTAGTTACCATGAATAAAAACAACAAACAGATCTTTGAACCTTATAAGATTAATTTCGTGACAGGAGATATGGTTCAGCTGTATGAAAATAAAGATCCTAAGAACCCTATAGATGATTATATCTTTGATAAAGAAGGTAATTTAAGAGGCTATACAATTCTGGTTAACGGTTTGACTACCCATACTTATTATAAGGACACACAGACCGGCAAGTTTAATCTGATCAAGAAAACCGACTGGTCCGATACTTTTACTATTATTGGATTTAATGACCATTCAGAAAATAAAGATGATGCTTATGTTGTTTCTAACCTGGATAGTGATAAGGCAAAAATCGTATTGTATGACCTGAAAAAAAATTCCGTAATAAAAGAAGTTTATTCTAACCCTGTTTTTGATGTAAGCTCAATAAGCATTGCAGGTAAGAACAGGAATTATGAGCTGGATTACATCAGCTATACCGGAGATAAAAATGAAACGATTCCCGTGAGTGCATTTTATAAAGATGTTCATGCTCAATTGACATCAGAATTTGGAGATAAACAGTTTTATGTCGTTTCCTCAGATGATAATGATAACAAACTTTTGGTTATTGTGAGCAGTGATAAATTGTACGGGACCTATTATGAATATGATCCAAAAACGAAAAAGACAACCCTTCTTTATGATCTTATGCCTCAGCTGAAGCAGGAAGATATGGCTGAAATGCGTCCTATACAGTTTAAAAGCAGAGATGGACTGACGATTCACGGATATATAACACTGCCGAAAGCTGCCATAGAAGGAAAAAAGGTTCCTTTAATTGTGAATCCTCATGGAGGTCCGCAGGGAATCCGTGATGAATGGGGCTTCAATCCTGAAACACAGCTTTTCGCGAGCCGCGGGTATGCTACTTTACAGGTTAATTTCAGGATTTCGGGTGGTTATGGAAAAGGATTTCAGAAAGCAGGCTATAAGCAAATCGGCAGAAAAGCAATGGATGATGTAGAAGATGGAGTAAAATATGTCATAGAGCAGGGATGGGCAGATAAAGATAAAATAGCCATCTACGGAGGAAGCCACGGAGGATACGCTACTTTGATGGGATTGATAAAAACACCCGATCTGTATACCTGCGGAGTGGATTATGTTGGGGTTTCAAACATCTTTACATTCTTTGACTCATTTCCGGAGTATTGGAAGCCTTATAAAGAAATGGTAAAACAGATATGGTATGATCTGGACAATCCGGAGGAAGCAAAAATTGCAAAAGAAGTATCTCCCGTTTTTCAGATTGATAAAATTAAAAAGCCTCTTTTTGTAGTTCAGGGAGCGAATGATCCAAGAGTAAATATCAATGAATCCGATCAGATCGTGAAAGCACTTCGTGCAAAAGGATATGAAATTCCTTACCTGGTAAAATATGATGAAGGACATGGCTTTGGAAAAGAACCCAACAGATTGGAACTATACAAGTATATGCTGGGATTTTTTGCTGAGAATTTTAATAAATAATTACAACATAGATAAACTTTTATAAGAGGACGGAGTATATTTTAGCTCCGTCCTTTTCTTTTTTCAGGATAAAAAGTATAGAAGTGTAAAATGGACCATGCTTATTAAGATCTATGAGTCAAAATATGATTAGCAAAAGAAAAGTGAATATTTGATAAAAAATATTTTAAATTTATTAAAGTAAAACAAAACAGATGATCGTCATGTGAGTATGGAGGTTGTCGAAAAAATAACAATGCCACAGAAAGAGAAAGAAAGTATCATCTCACAAACCGTTTCGAGCTACGGAGGAAAACTGATGTCTTTCATTCGTCCGAAAGTGAAAAATACAGAAGATGCAGAAGATATTCTGCAGGAAGTCTGGTATCAGTTCAGCAGTATTACCAATCTGTCTGAGATTGTAAACGTTGGTGGATGGCTGTACAGGGTGACTGCCAATAAAATTACCGACCGTTACCGTAAAAAGAAAACCGAGAATCTTGAAGATTTTGTATACGAAGATGAAGATGGCGACTTCTCCATCAAGGATATTCTATTGATGGATGAAAGTGCCGGTCCGGAAGTGAAAATGTTTCAGGATGAAATCTGGAAGAAATTATTCGAAGCTTTAGAAGAGCTTCCGGAGAAACAAAGATTGGTATATACGGAAAACGAGCTGAATGACAAGACCCTCCAGCAAATCGCGGATGAACAAGGGGAAAATATAAAAACCATCATCAGCAGAAAGAACTATGCAGTAAAGCATTTAAGAAACAGATTAAGAAAATTATACGAAGATTTAAATAGTTAGAAAGAAGATATTATGAATCATAAACACAAAAAAGGCTGGATTTTTTTAATTCTATGTCCACCATTAATTCTCTTAGCCGTTACATGGATTGTAATGTCGCTTTGGAACTGCCTTTTGCCTGAAATTTTAGGAGTAAAATCAATTAGCTACTGGCAGGCGATGGGGATACTGATATTAAGTAAAATTCTTTTCGGAGGTTTCCATTTCGGAAAAGGAATGCGGGACTTTAAAGAAAGAAAGATGAGAGAAAGAATGCAACATTTGTCTCCCGAAGAACGTGAAAAATTTAAAGAAGTCTGGAGAAGCAAATGCGAAAACGGATTCTTTAACAGACATAACAGAAATAACGAATAGTTTGAAATTTTTAAAGAAGTAGTAAAGTAAAATTAAAATTCATTCGTCTCTATAAAAAACAAGAAGTAGTAAAATTTAAAATTTTGAAAAAATGAAAAATTCAGTATTAAAAGGTGCTCTTGGAGCATTAGCTGTAGTAGGCGTAGCATTAGCAGTCAAAAAAATGGCAGAAAGAAAAAGATTTATCAGAGGTATTTTTGATGAATACGGAATCAAAGAAAGATCACCTTTCGGGCTTGCAGATAAAATCAGAGAAATGAATAATGAGCAGTATGAGGAATTAAAAGGAAAATTCAAAAAAGAATTTAAATCCAGATGCCACAGAAGACATGAAGCAGCGAAAGCTTAATCATCATTACTCAATTGAAATTGTTTAATTACGGCGCGGGAAGCAAAGCTTCCCGCGCCGTAATTTTTTAATGAAATTTTGAATATACGGATTGGCAAAGCAGGAGATTTCGTCTCTGCAGATTGGAAGATAACAGAAGTCTTTTATTTTCCATCATCTTTTAAACCAACCTGAGCTTTGAGACGTGCCCAGAGTATCTTGAAAGTGAGGATAAAGAAATAATCCCTTAGTTTACAATGACAAAAATCGTATATGTTTAAGGGCATTTAGAAAAATAAATTCTTACTTTTGTAGAGTTCTACATGAAAGATTACTACTATTTTCTCGGTATTTCTCAGGATGCTTCAGAAGAAGACATCAAAAAGGCTTATAGAAAATTATCATTAAAATATCATCCGGATAAGAATGAAAACGATGATTTTTTTGCAGACCGGTTCCGTGAAATTCAGGAAGCCTACGAAACGCTCAGCGATTCTTCAAGAAGACGGGCTTATGATCAGAATTTGGAGAGTCATCAGAAGAGTTTCAGGTATAATGTTCCACCGGCGATTAAAACGTTTACCTCTAATAAAATTCATGCTAAAAAAGGAGAAGAGATCATTATCAACTGGCAGACAAGTAATGCTGATGTGGTAAAGGTTCTTCCGTTTGGACTGGAAAAGGCTTATGGGGAAAGGACATTTAAGATTACGGAATTTAAAGATGGTAAATTCCAGCTTTTGCTGCACGCAACCAATTCATTATTACACAAAACGGTGGTGCAGGGAATTACGATTACGGAAGTGTTTGAAAGTAACACGGAGAAATTTAGAAGTGGTGCCGAAGATCTGTTTAAGAGTCAGCCACGGACAGCCGTGAATCCTAAGGGACAGCCGAAAGTTATTCAGATTATTGCGGCGGTTATACTTTTGGTTTTAGCCGTTTATTTTCTGATAAAAAGTTTTAGCTAGATTAAGCCATTTTTTTCCTTCCCGGACACTTTTTACATCTTTTTCCTTTTTTGAATTTCTTGCAACAGGATTTTTTTTCGCAATACATATCTTCATTATTAAAAGAATATACAGGGCTTAAGGGCGGTACTTTAAAAGGGGTAATCATATTCATATTGCAAATATATTAATTTAGAATAAATATAATTAATAAATTTTCATAAATAATTTCATCACTGAAAATCAGTTTGTTGAAATCTTTATGATTACCCCTTTTTAACAGTGTTTTTTAAAAAGATAGAGAAGATGAAAGCTGGATCCGGAATATATTTGCTTTTTGCCGGCCAAAGTTTTTCAGCATTCCGTAAGTTCCTTCGATACCCATTCTTAGTTTCTTACGCGGTTGAAAGGCCAGGTTAATTCCTGAATTCTGAAAATTATGGATCATCGTATCCGGAACAAAATCCTTCCTTCCCAATTGAGAGAAGCTGTAATAAATGACCGAACTCAGTTTTGGATTCCACCAATGTTCATAGATGCCTACAATATTGAATAAATTCAAAGCCACCAGCCTGTTGTTGGCCATATCAGGGATCGCATCATATTTTTCACCGTTTAAAACTACATTATAGCTGGAATATCCTTTTCCGTATGAAGACTGGAATCTGAAATTACTTAATGTCCCACTATAAAGCCGGGCAGAAACCATTCCGCTGTATCCGAGAATTGTATTGGCATCCGTGTGCTTTTGTTCATCATTTTTTATTTCATAGCTTATGGGTGAAACCATTGTTCCCAGCTTACAGTAGTCCCTTGTATTGCCATATCTGTATACAGCTGTGAAGATGGGAAGGATAGATTTCTTCTTCCAGTTCGGAGCGTTATTAGGAAGAAATATGCTCGCCGCATCAGGATCTTCCAGAGAAAGGGAAAGACTTTCTTTTTTCGATAAAGGTGTTGAATAGCGGATCTGAACCGTTCTGATGAACATGGTTCCGTTAGGCCCTACAAAATCAAAAATATTGGGGAAAATATCAAAATCACTGAAGTTACTCCAGGTTTGTCCGATCAATAATTTCTTCCATTTGATATAGCCCTGGCGAAACCTTGGGGCAGTAGCTCCGTTGGGACCCAGGAAATCGATTTCTGTGTAAGCCGACAGATCCGAATTTCCATTTTCATCCATCTGTTTTATTCCAAAGCCTATTTGCGATTGTTTAATGCTGAAGTTACTGTTTACCGAATTGTTTTGGGGTATTGCTATAGAAGGAGCTATGAATCCGTCTTTAAATCCCATTTCCTGAAAATCGAGCATGGCATCGGTTTGAATAAAGCCTTTAACATAGGCAGACCATGTATCACCGGAATTTTCAGGAGATGATCCTCCTGACTGCCGGGTTATTATTTTTACCTGGCCTTTTACGTTGAATAGGGATATAAAGATAAATGAGACCATCAGCCTTTTGTGTTTTTTTTTCGTCATTGTGTTGTGTTTTTGATTTTTTAAATTGTGTAGTTTATGTATTCATAGGAGCTGAATGATATTGATTGGTGTAGGCTTACCTTCTTGTCGGACTTGTATTTCTAAATTTTCGGATGAAACTACAAAATTATTTTCTGTGGGTATTTGTTGAAAATTTTAGTCCTTGTAAAAATGAAAAGTATAAATATTCTATGAAAAGGAGTTTTACCCATTAAGTATTCCGTATTTTATTAGAATTATGAAATAAAAATTAGAAAAAATGGCGTGAAATTTTTCTTGTATTTTTTGTATTCGTGCCCTTGTTTTTTTAAACACACGTTTATGGAATAATAGTAATTATCAATATCTGTCAGTAATTTTTGACTATTGTAGAATCCCTTAAAAAATTGTAATTTTACCCATCTTTTTTACAAACAAAATCTAATAAAAAAAATGAATACAGAACAGTTTGTGAGCCGTCACATTTCTATTAATGAAGCCGATAAGCAGGCGATGTTAGAAAGAGTCGGCGTTTCAAGTATCGAAGAGTTAATTTCTCAAACCATCCCTTCTTCTATCCGTTTAGAAAAAGACCTTGATATTTCCGAACCGCTTTCAGAATATCAGATGCTTATTCATTCAAAAGAATTGGCCTCAAAAAATACTGATTATACAAGTTATATCGGTTTTGGATATCACAATACGCTTTTACCATCGGCTATTCAAAGAAATATTTTTGAAAACCCAAGCTGGTATACAGCTTACACACCTTACCAGGCGGAAATCGCTCAGGGGAGATTGGAAGCTCTTTTGAATTTCCAGACTGTTGTGTGTGATCTTACAGGTTTTGCTTTGGCAAATGCTTCATTGCTGGATGAATCTACTGCTGCTGCAGAAGCAATGCATATGTTCTTTAATAACAGAACAAAGGACCAGAAAAAAGTCGATGCAAATAAGTTTTTTGTTTCTGATCTTGTTTTGCCTCAAACGGTTTCCGTTTTAAAGACAAAGGCAGAAGGACTTGGTATAGAAATCGTAGAAGGTGACCATAAAACCCACCAGTTAGATGGATCCTATTATGGAGTTCTATTGCAATATCCTGGTAAAAACGGGATTGTTCTGGATTATACAGAGGACATTGTAGAATACAAGAAATTAGACCTTCAGGTTGCTGTGGCTTGTGATCCAATGGCTTTGGTTAAGTTGAAATCACCGGCTTCAATGGGAGCTGACTGTGCCGTAGGGACTACTCAGAGATTTGGTATTCCATTAGGCTACGGAGGACCTCACGCAGCATTCTTCTCTTGTAGAGAAGATTATAAAAGAGATATTCCGGGAAGAATCATCGGAGTTTCTCAGGATATGTATGGAAAGCGTGCCTTAAGAATGGCTTTACAGACGAGAGAACAACATATTAAAAGAGAAAGAGCAACTTCCAATATCTGTACAGCTCAGGTACTTTTAGCAGTAATGGCTGGAATGTATGCCGTATATCATGGTCCTAAAGGATTGAATTATATTGCTGACCAGATTCATTTTAAAGCCAATGCTCTGAAAGGAGGTTTAAAAGCTTTAGGATATCAGACTGTTGAGGAGCCTATCTTTGATACGGTAAAAATTGAGATGAGTGAAGATGAAAAAGGAAGATTGTCAAGAATGATGCTTGATCATAAGCTTAATCTGAACTATTTCACAGAAGGAGTTGTAAGTATTGCTATCAATGAAAGTACAACATTGGAAAAACTAAATGTTCTGATGGCTTCTTTCGCGCAATTCAAAGATAAGCAGACGTTCAAACTTGAAATAAAAGAAGGATACAGTATTCCTGAAGAGAATTTGAGAAAAGATGAGATTCTTACGGAAGAAGTATTCAATAAATATCATACAGAAACAGAGTTGATGCGTTACATCAAACGTCTGGAAAGAAAAGATTTATCATTAACACATTCAATGATTTCACTGGGTTCTTGTACAATGAAACTGAATGCTGCAACTGAAATGCTTCCGCTTTCGTGGGATAACTGGGGAAGTATTCACCCATTTGTACCGGTAGATCAGGCAGGAGGGTATCAGGAAATGATCCGTGAATTAGAAAAAGATCTGGCTAAAATTACCGGTTTTGCAGGAACTTCACTTCAGCCAAATTCTGGTGCGCAGGGAGAATATGCAGGATTGATGGTCATCAGAGAATATCATATTTCCAGAGGAGAAGGTCATAGAAATGTAGTATTGATCCCTCAGTCTGCACACGGAACAAATCCGGCCTCTGCGGCAATGGCGGGAATGAAGATCGTAGTGGTTAAAAACCTTGAAAGCGGGGAGATTGATTTCGATGATTTAAAAGCTAAAACAGAACAGCATTCTGAAAACCTGTCATGTGTAATGATTACATATCCGTCTACATACGGATTCTTTGATGCCAACATTATTGAAATTACCAATCTTATCCACCAGCATGGCGGACAAGTATATATGGATGGTGCCAATATGAACGCTCAGGTAGGATATACAAGTCCTGGAAACATCGGAGCGGATGTATGCCACTTGAATCTTCACAAAACTTTTGCTATTCCACATGGAGGTGGAGGACCTGGAGTAGGACCAATCTGTGTTGCAAAACATTTGGTGCCTTTCTTGCCTACCAATGCCAACATTAAAGTGGGAACTAAAGAAGCTATTGAAGGAATCTCTGCAGCTCCTTACGGTTCAGGATTGATCCTTAATATTTCTTATGCATACATTAAGATGCTTGGAGCTTCAGGATTGAAAAAAGCTACTGAGCATGCTATTCTGAATGCTAACTATCTGAAAGAGATTTTAGCAGAGCATTTCCCTATTTTATATTCAAACAAAAATGGAAAAGTAGCTCACGAATGTATCGTAGATTTCCGTCAGTTTAAAACTTTGGGAATTGAGGTGGCTGATGTAGCTAAAAGATTAATGGATTATGGTTTCCATGCTCCTACCGTATCTTTCCCTGTTGCAGGAACATTGATGATTGAGCCTACTGAATCTGAAAGTAAATCTGAAATTGACCGTTTTGCAGAAGCTTTAATTGCTATCAAAAAAGAAATCGATGAGATTGCCAACGGAGAAGCTGATCCGGCTAATAACGTGTTGAAAAACGCTCCTCACACAGAGCAGCTTGTTATCTCTGATTCATGGGATAAACCATATAGCAGAGAGAAAGCAGCTTATCCTCTTGACTGGGTAAGAGATCATAAGTTCTTTGCTTCTGTTTCAAGGGTGGATGAAGCTTATGGAGATAGAAATCTGGTTTGTACTTGTGAGCCTATTGAAGCTTATATGTAATAGAAAGTTCTAACCAATAAATATAAAACCCACTCATCTTTTGAGTGGGTTTTTGTTTACATTTTCTAATGTTTCCTTCTTGTTGATGTATACGCTATCAGAAGCGCTATCGCCATAATGCTAAATGTGATAATTGAGGTTATTTCAATTGCATTTTGGCTTTCATTGCCGTGGTAACTATTATTACCTTTTTCACAGGAAAATAGGAATAATGCTGCTATTAATAAGCAAATAGAGGGTAGTTTTTTTATCATGTGTATATATGTTTGGTTATTAGTGGATTATCATCAATAAATATGCCGAATGTATGTGAATTATTATAGAGTTATATGTTTTGAATAATATATAATTCAAAACTATAGCTGTACAGTGGTTTTACAGATATCAAAAAAATAGAGGCGATAAAAAACTGATATGATGAGTCTTTATATTTTGGCGGATTCTCTCTGTGCTTCCAGCTTTTTAATAAGGTTTCCTTTAACAATAGTAAATGCATAATCTTTAGCTTCGGCAAAGGAAATGTTGTATTGGCGCTTAATATCCTTAATATCCTCTGGAAACCGTGCTAAGAGGCTGTCATAAAACTGATCTAAAAATTCTTTGGAAGGCATTTCGTAATTGATTTTCAATTGGAAACGTCGTAATAATGCGGTGTCAATAATTTCCGGATGGTTGGTTGCACAAAGCAATAAAGAATTTTCCGGGTAATAATCAATAAGCTGGAGTAGGGTATTAACAAGTCTTCTCATTTCCCCTACATCCTTATCATCACTACCTCTGGCTTTTCCGATCTGATCAAGTTCATCCAGAAAAAGAACCGATCTTTCGCGCCCTGCTTTATCAAAGATCATTTTTATGTTCTGCGAAGTTTCTCCTATCCTGGAGGATACAATGTTACTGAGATTGAGCACAATGATATTTTTACCCAATGCATTAGCAATAGCTTTTGCTGTCATTGTCTTTCCGCACCCTGAACTTCCCTGCAGTAAAATTTTATTATTAACAGGAAGTCCATATTCCTGGAGTTCTTTGATGTATGTATGTTCTTTAATCAGTTGTACAAACTGTTCCCTATTGGAGGTTTCAAGAAATACATCATTAAGGGTAACTTCTTCTTTGTCTTGAATAATAAGGTTGTACAGATTCATGCCTTTGAATAATTTAAAGATGGGTTTTACCAAAATATACTGAAGTGCAAAGATAAATATTTCAAAGTGTATTAAGCGCGATGTGAAACAGATAAAATTTCCCGAATTCTTTCCATATGGTCAGTTTCTGAGAAGTCAATGAAAAATTTTTCCTGCCAGCTTTTTGTTTTTGCAGCCTGTTTGTTGACCGGGATGTCCCAGTTCGGATATATTCTGAATCCGCGTTTTCCTTCTTTGGCGGAGGATGTTATTATATGTTGTCTTGCAAGAATTTGTTTTGGAAAAAAGAAAAAACCGGCCTTGTCTTGGAGTTCTGTGTAAATCATGTAAAAATCAAAAGGATCGGAAATGGTAAAAGGTCCGGTTTGTTGGGTCTGTTGATTTCTTTTCCACAGCGTAACAAACTGGCCTCTTTTTATCGGAGTTATCTTAGCCTTTCTGAATTTGATATGATATTGATTAAGTCGGAAGTTATACCCTAGGTATTCTTCGCTTTCTAAATCGGGGTGTAAATGTGAAATTGTTAGATTCAGTTGAGTGAAAACTGATTTCTCTATAAAGGTAAGTTCTTGAATCATTGGGTTTATGTTTGGGGCTCTTTTACTCTTACTGAGTAAAAGAGCGGCGATCTGACAGAATCAGATGGCAAACATAAACAATACAATTAATAAATAGTGTAAAACTGAATGCAGTATAACTCTTTTATTAATTTCTTTCTCTTCTAACTGTTGTAAAATAAGAAGCGAATACTACTATACATGTTGCGATAAAAGCGTAGGTTACCATTTTTGTTTTTTTAAAATTTTAATTATACTTTCTTTGCTAATTTTCTAATTGCAATATTACAGCTTTCAAATGACATGCCAAATAGAATAATTGTGATGTTTATCAGGTATTTAGGTGTTAGCTTGGTGTTGTTTTTGTGATTATTTGTTTACATTAATTTAATATATTTTTGAAAAAATATGTGTATTATTATTATGTTATTCGTAAAAATTATTAATTTGATAAAAGATTTCCGTTCTGTATTTAAAGATTGATAAAAGGAATGCAGTGCATATTATCGGAAAATCGAAAAAGAGATAAGCCACTTTAAAGTGATAAATTAAAAATTAAATATTAATAAAATTTATTTTTCAAACTGTATAGAAAATAGATCATTACGAAGATTTAATAATGGACAAAAATTGAACTGAATTAAGACTGTCACTTTTGCTATTTTTGTGACTAAAAGATTTTTTAATGGGACGCAGTTATCTCTTTCTTATCCTTGCCATTGTTTTTGAAATTATTGCCACAACGTTTTTAAAGAAATCCGAGGAGTTTTCGAAGCTTATACCCTCCATTGTTACTATTGCAGGGTATTCGGCGGCTTTTTATTTTCTGAGTCTTACACTTCGTCATGTCCCGATAGGAATTACGTATGCGATCTGGTCAGGTGTTGGAATTATATGCATTACCATCATTGGAATGGTAGCATTTAAGCAAGTTCCTGATTTGCCTGCTATTATTGGTATTGCCTTGATCGTAATAGGAGTAATTGTGATTAACCTTTTTTCTAAAATGGGGGCACACTAGCAGAATGGGTTACTGTTAAGTCATAGGTATTTCAATAAACCATTTACATAGGGTTATGTAATTTCGCTTTTGCAGATTATAAAGTTTCTTTTATTTGCAATGATTTGGGTAGTGAAAGAAAGACTAAGAAGAAAAGAATTAATTTTTACTGATCAGCCTTTACCTGTTCGATAAATTCCAGCCTTCTGACAATACTCTCTTTAGGTAATATAGTTCCAGGAGATAATACGGCATTCGCTCCGATCCGTGAATCATCACCTACGAGAGAGCCCAACTTATAAGTCTGGGTTCTGATGATCTCATTATTAAAAAGAACCGAAATCTCTTTATCTTTTCTTTCATTATAATGATTTGCACAGATGGAACCTGCTTCAAAATTAATCCGGTTTCCGATAATGCTGTTTCCTATATAATTAAAATGAGCAATGGCAGTATCATTATATATGATGCTTTGTTTGATTTCACATCCGGGACCGATTTTGGAATTTTTTCCTACAAAAACAGGACCTCTGAGATATGCATTGGCTCCAACAAAAGAGTTTTCTCCGATGATGATCCTGTCTTTGAAAATAACATTTTGCTCTATTGTAGCCGTTTTGTGAATAGCAATATTACCCGAAATTTCATATTCATCAGTCAGTTGATTGAATTTTTCTGCCAGAAGATCATCCAGATGGTTGATAACTTCCCAGGGAAAAAGATGGGTGTTGGCGGTGAAATCAAAAAACTCATCAATAAAATCGTTGATATTAATCATAGGAAACTCTTGTATTTAACCGTTATTGGCGGATCACAAAATTAAAATTTATGTTTGTGATTTTAAAATATTTCCAATGAAATGATCACTAATTTTTTGTGAAATAGAATGCCGTTAATAATTAAATGATAAATTCCATCAAAGTATGGATGACAAGAAGCAATGTTACCTGATTTTGTTTAATGATATCCTGGGTTGTTTGTTTTAGCTTCCAGTGTTCTGCTTTTTTTTCATACAGGAAGAATTTTCCCAGCTTATATTTGAATTGTAGATAACCTCTGAACTCAATTCCAGGAAATAATCTATAGGAGATATTTGAATTTTCTTTCAAACTCTGGCTGATTGCTTCGCTATAAACCGTTGGGCCAGTAGTAGCATGGATATTGTGGGGATATCGGTGGGTTTCGATATTGTCCAGCATAAGGTCCAGAGTCTTTTTTAGGAAAGGGTGATTTTTATTGAATATCAGTGCCCATTGAACAAACAAGCCATCATGTCTTTCTCTGCTTATTACAGCATCATCATCATCTTTAATGAGATCCCTTAAAGGTCTTGTGATGGCACTGTCTACATCAAGATAGATTCCTCCTTTTTTATATAAAACAGCATATCTGAAAAAATCAGCTTTTGCCGCGCCAATGGTTAGCTTATTGTAATTTTCAATATACTGGGGAGGAAATTCCTCCGTGATGAATTTTTGGATATCGTTATCATCATAGAAATGATATTGGTATTCCGGATTTTTTCTCTTCATTCGCCAAATGTGCCATTGAGTAATTAAAGGTAATTTTTTAGACTTGAATGTTTGAAAAATCTGTTTTGGAATGGACATAATTAAATAATTAACAAGTTTTGATAATGCACAATAGTTCACCTGACCACCATTATTTTGGCGGCAATTCAATATTTAATGTGAAAAAATTTGCTGTGTTGGGAGTTGGATAATGATTTACCCACTAAGTTAAATGAGATGCACTAAAATTTTAATTATTTATTTTAGGACTTCGCAAATGGAAAAGGCTTTTATTTGAAGACAGAATGTCGGTTTTGTTGTAGTTTCGAAATTAAAGTTTTGGGGTTAATACAGTTTTTGATCTTTTTCGCAATAGAAGCTACGCCTCTTACCTAGACCAGTTTGCTTTTTTATAAGTTTACGTCCACACTTCGGACAGGTGCTTTTGGTGTGAACCAGCCATTGCTTTTTCAGCACGAATTCCTTTTTCCATTGTAAAAATTCGAAACTGTAATTCCGGGCTTCATGAATAAGTTCTTTACGTTTTCTGGGAGGAAGGTTTCCGATAAGGCTTTCAGGCTGAACTCCGATTCTGAAAAGAACTTCGTTTTTGATAATATTCCCGACTCCTGAAAAAATATCCTGATTCATCAAAGCATCACAAACCATCATTTGTGGATTCGCTTTTAGTTTCTTTTCTGCTTTCTTAGGATCCCATTGGTCACTCATAACATCGGCTTCCCAATCTATGGTGGACAGGAATTCTGAATCCACCATTTTTACAGAACAGGTATAAAAATACATGCTTCCCGTTTTGAAGGCTAACGCTAAACGTAAGCTTTTGTCCGGCTTTGTTTGTTCGTTAATTTCATAAGAACCGAACATCAACAAATGAATACGCACACTTACTGTATCAAAAACAAGATAGGTTTGCTTTCCGAAAGTTCTTATTTCAAGAAGAGTTTTTCCTACAAGTGGCTCTTTTTCAAATTGAGCATTTCCCCAGGCTTTGGTAACTTTTTTTCCTGTAAATCCCTGGAGATTCTCTTTCATAATGAGTATAGACGGACCTTCTGGCATAGCTTTAATTTTCTATAAAAATTCAAATAGTATTCCGTAAAAGTAAAATTTGAAGTAATTTTGAAAAATGATGAATTTAAATCAGATTTTCACCAATCAACGTACGGGAAATAATCCACATACTATAGCGTCCAGAACAGATTTTCAGAGGGATTTTGATAGAATTATCTTTTCGGCAGCCTTTAGGAGATTACAAAATAAAACACAGGTATTTCCACTTCCGGGAAGTGTCTTTGTTCATAACCGTCTCACCCACTCATTAGAAGTTTCATCAGTTGGAAGAAGTTTGGGGAGTATCATAGGAGAGTTTATTTCTGAAAGTTTCAGTCATGATCTTTCAGAAGAGTCTAAGAATTTTTATCTGCACAATTTAGGTAATGTAATAGCAGCAGCATGTTTATGTCATGATGTGGGAAATCCGGCATTCGGACATTCCGGAGAAGATGCTATTGCCAGCTACTTTGAAAGAAATGAAAAAGATCTGAAACCAAAATTTTCTGAAAAAGAATGGGCGGATCTGGTGAATTTTGAGGGAAATGCCAATGCGATCAGGGTTTTGGCTCATCAGCAGCAAGGCAAGGATGAAGGAGGAGTTCAGCTTACTCTAACTACCCTGGCAAGTATTGCCAAGTACCCTTGTGAGGCAATTGCAAGACAAAAAGGAATCATCCATCGGAAAAAATTCGGTTTTTTCCAGAATGAAAAGGAAACTTTTTTGGAAATCGCAGAAAAAACAAACCTGATCTGCGAAAGCAACGAGCCGCATATTTTTAAAAGACACCCTTTTGTATGGCTTGTGGAAGCTGCAGATGATATTTGCTATAACATTATTGATATGGAGGATGCCCATCGTCTGGGGATTGTCTCTACCTCGGATTGTGAAAACCTATTCTTTGAACTGATTAAATCTGAGAATCAGGATGTCAGAAGAGTAGAACAGAAGTTGGCTTCTATTTCGAATGACAATGAAAGGATCTCTTATCTGCGGGCAAAAGTTATTAATGCCCTGATCAATAAATCAATTGAAACCTATAAAGAGAACTTTGAAGATATTCTCCGTGGGAACCTGGATAAAGCATTGCTGGATATTTATAAATCCAATAATAAAACATTGCAGGATATCGAAAGCTTCTCGATCGAAAAGATATACAACCATAAAGCTGTTGTAGAAATTGAAAACGCAGGGTATAATGTTATGTACGAATTGTTGGATCATTTCATTCCTTCCGTTTTAAAATCAAAAGAAGAAAGAAAATCATATGATAAAATGGCTTTAAAACTTCTTCCTAACCAGTTTTTATATGATAGTGGAACAGAATACCAGAAGGTATTGGGAGTGATCGATTTTGTTTCGGGAATGACCGATAATTATGCCACTGATCTCTACCGAAAGATCAAAGGAATCGACATCGGCATGACCATGTAATTATAATTGATTTTTTTGTTAAAAAAATATAACAAAACCGTATCTTATACGACCTATCAATTAAAATTATTAAACTATGACATATTTAGGCATTATTGTTTTTATAGGGCTTGTAACCCTCTTTGCTTCTTTTTTTACGGTAAAACAGGAAACTGCAGCTATTGTAGAACGTTTAGGAAAATTCCATTCTGTGCGCCATGCGGGTTTGCAGCTTAAAATACCATATTTAGACAGGATTTCTAAAAGAATGAATCTTAGAATTCAGCAACTGGACGTTATGATAGATACCAAGACTTTGGATAATGTTTTCGTGAAAATGAAAATTTCCGTTCAGTTTCAGGTGATCAGGACACAGGTTGCCGACGCATTTTACCGTTTGGAAAGTCCTCACGACCAGATCACCTCATACGTTTTTGATGTGGTACGCGCTGAGGTTCCGAAGTTAAAGCTGGATGATGTTTTCTTAAAGAAAGATGATATTGCAATTGCTGTAAAAGCAGAGCTCCAGGAAGCAATGCAAAGCTACGGATATGATATTATCAAAGCTCTTGTAACGGATATTGATCCGGATGAACAGGTAAAACATGCTATGAACAGGATCAACGCGGCTGAAAGAGAAAAAACAGCTGCCGAATATGAGTCCGAAGCACAAAGAATCAGGATTGTAGCTGTTGCAAAAGCAGAAGCGGAATCAAAAAAATTACAGGGTCAGGGGATTGCTGATCAAAGGAGAGAAATAGCAAAAGGTCTTGAGGAATCTGTAAGAATGCTGAACAATGTGGATATCAATTCCCATGAAGCATCTGCTCTGATTGTAGTGACGCAGCATTATGATACACTCCATTCTGTGGGGGCTAGCAGCAGAAGTAATCTTGTATTGTTACCTAATTCTCCTACAGCAGCGAGTGGAATGCTGAATGATCTTGTTGTTGCTATGACTACAGCTAATACAGTGGGAGAGGCAACCAAGGGAAAATACCCGCAACCTCCAAAAGATCATGAACATTAGAATATAAGTCAACTATACAAAAATGCCTCCCTTTAAGGAGGCATTTTTTATTTTTTAGTTTTGGAAACTTGTTGGATCAGTGTGTATTTTATAGAAGATCCGTCTGCAGGAGGGTTCTCTATTTTTTCAGTCTTTACCTTCAAAACATATTCGTAACCCGGTTCATAGGTAAATCCTTCAATATTGCTATAAAAATTCGTCCAGCTTTCTGAAGCATTTTCTTTTACCTGAAGACATTTCATAGGTGCCACTCCCGTACAATCAGCAGTCTGGGGCCCAACAATAAAAGTCTTTTCATTTCCGTTGGAAACTTTTGCAGAAGTTGTACATTGTGTTAATACAGCCAAAGCTAATACAGGAAGCGCTCCTCTTACAATCGTCATCATATTTTTCATAAATCTAAATTTTAAAACTTACTGGCAATTATTGTGCCGAAAGAATGTATGCAACAGTCGTAGTTCTACTCTTGCTTTTTATGTATTTATTATTTAATTTCCGCTCTGTTAATTATTTTAACCAAAATATTTTAAATAGCAAATAATAATATGGATAATCAAATTCACATTGAAAATTACAAAATTCAAAAACCTGAGTCGTGGGCGGGAAGTGTACACGATCAACAGCTTATTGAAAAGATAAGAGAATCGGATTTCTCTAATAAACAAATTAATGAAGGGCGGGATTATTGCTATTTTCTGGACAAGATCTATTACACGAGCAATTCGGAAAGCAATGAGTATGTATGCATGGCTTACACCCTTAATGAACCTTCCAATCTGGAGAGGGCTTCAGTAATGGATGTAGTGGTCGAAGAAAATGAAGTTTACCATATTCATAGAATCAGTGTATTACGAGAAGGCGTTTTGATCGATAAAATACCAGATACAAAAATTAAGGTTCTGGATAGTGAAAATCAAAGCAGCGGAGGTATCTTAAGCAGTAATAAGAAGATTAATATTACAATAAAAGATCTGAGGCTTTATGATATTCTGATCCTTGAAGATTCCAGGGTAAAGGCTTTTACAGATCGGGATTTTTTAAGGAAGGAATTTTCTAAATACGTATGGGTGAGCCCTGATAATTATTGGGCTTACGGAAGTTATCAGTTCACTTTTGTTAATGAACGTGAAGAGCCGGTTGCCTATAAAAAAGTATTTTTCAGAGATGAGCAGGGAAATGTTTTAAAACCTGAAACTCATCATCTGAAGAAAGGGGAGCGTTTTGTGATCCAGGAAGAAAATTACATCAATCCTGTAGATGCCAGCCGTGAGATTTTTCCTTTCATTGATTTTGCAACAGAAAGCAACTGGAAAGATCTTTCCAATTATATTGCTCCTATATATGAAGATATCTATAATAAGTCCTCATTAAAAGATTTTGCTCCAAAACTTGTCGAAAAACTGGATGCAATTAGCAATCAGGACGAGAAACTCCAGTTTGCCATTGAATACGTTCAGAATAATATCTATTATATATTCAATGCTGATGAAATGAATGGTCACAAGCCTCAGGAACCGTCAGTAACTTACGAGAATAAACAAGGGGACTGTAAGGCGAAATGTGTTTTGCTGAAAGTTGTTTTGGATTATATTGGAGTCGATTCATCCATTGTTTTGGTTAATTATCATACGGATTATTATATCAAATATTATTTGCCTTCGTTGCTTTCATTCAATCATGTGGTTGTGAAAATCAATTATAAAGGAGAGGAATATTTCATAGATGCTACAATCCGTGATGAGTTCGGGATGATTGAAAACAGGGGCTTTATTTATTTTATGCACTATCTGGAAGTGAAGCGAGATCAGGAATTACAGCAGAGAAAACCATTCCGCTATCCATACTATTGTATAGATGAAAAAGTAGAGTTCAATGCAGAAAATAAGACCGGGAAATTAAAACTAACAACGGTATACAAAGGCAACAGGGCTAACGCTATGAGAAGGTATTTTAAAAATACCAATAAAAGAGAGGTGATAGACAGCTGGAATAATTTCCTGTTTTACAGCCTGAATTATTCCAATGACAGAAACGGAATGGATGTAAGGAACATTTTTAAGGACGCTTCAATAGAAATTATAAGTGATGACAAAAAGCTGAACGAATTCAAGATCGAATATCAGGCAACTGTTGAAAATCCTTATTATGTAGATCCGCAAAACAACCGGTTTTTAATGTATTTTGACCGGAATGTAATCAAAGCCAGTGCCAGGGATTTCCTCCATAAAGATTTGCCTTTCTGGCACAATTTTGATACGGAAAAATATGAGATCAATCTGTATAC
This sequence comes from Chryseobacterium sp. LAM-KRS1, assembly GCF_013184525.1. Classification (GTDB taxonomy): domain Bacteria; phylum Bacteroidota; class Bacteroidia; order Flavobacteriales; family Weeksellaceae; genus Chryseobacterium; species Chryseobacterium proteolyticum. The sequence continues at coordinate 252,933 of NZ_JAAOIZ010000002.1, read as the reverse complement.
GGATCAGAAAATAGATACGGAGGAAAAATATACGGTTCAGGAAAGTACAATCAATAACCCATATTTTGACTATACAAGCCGTAAGAAGATCACCAAAAACGGAGCAACTGTTTTCATCGACTATAAACCTTTGGTCAATCTTGAAATCCCGCAAGAAGAATTTGAAACATTCAGGGCTGCACATCACACAGTTGCTGATAGCAATTTCGGACTTGGAATTGATATTATCGAACCGGGACTGATGAACCAGCTGAAGTTTAGTTTTAAAAAGAGGTTTAAGTAGAAAGGGGTAATGGTTTAAAACTAAAAGTTTGAATCAGCCCGGGTTTTGCGAAGCAAAACCCGGGCTGATTATTTATTATACGTTTGAGATAGTGCATGAAATGTGACTATTTTGTGATAAACTTTTGTTTCCCGATCAGAAGTTCGAAAAATAAGCGGAAATCTGAAATTAATGACCATATGGGATATTTGAAAGTTGCCGGTTTATTTCTTTCAATCAATGCGTGACTGAACCAGGCAAAACCATATCCAAAAATAGGAATGTACCATAAGAACCTTTCCTTTCCTGAACTGATAACGTAAGCAATAACTAAAAATACCAGAAGGGTTCCCAGAAAATGAAAAATACGGGTTCCGGTTTTACTGTGCTCGGTAAGATAAAACTGATAAAATTCTTTGTATGTTTTTATTCTTTCAGACATGGTATAATGGTTTTTAAGTTTCCAAAAATCTAAAGCAATAAGTTCGCCAATTTTGGTGAGAAATCAAATCGCTGATTTATGAATGGTGAAACTGCCCTGAACGTGATTTAATTTTAAAATTTCACAATTGAAAATACAGGAATGCTGAATAGACTTCAGGTCTGATCAATCACTGGCATTAAGAGTAAAATAAAAGGCAAAACTGCGGAATCGCAACTTTGCCTTTTAGTATTTTTTGCGATTTAGCCATTGAGCCTTTTCGCTTATTTGTAATTAGTCTCTGGAAGATTCCTTTCCCAGCTTACTGTTTTTATATCCGTAGCAAAAATAGATCACTAAACCTATAGCGAACCATAATCCGAACCAGAACCAGTTTTCATGGCTCATTCCAGTAAGAAGGTAAAGACATGAGCTTAACCCTATCAAAGGAATTAAGGAGAAATTTTTAACAAAAGTAAAGAAACAAAGGATCAGATTAATAATAATGAACACAAAGATTGAAGCCCTGAATTCACCTTCTTTAGGATCATTCCAATCCATGAGGTTGTGGAAGAACTGTGGCTGCCACATATAAAAACCTACTAATCCACCGATAAATATTACGGGGAATATAATTTTCCCGTTAATATAAGGAAGGTGAAATCTGCCCTTGATCTTTTCCTTTGCCGGAAGCATTAAAACTCCTGCACAAACAAGAACGAATGCAAAAATGGTCCCTATACTGGTAAAATCAAGAATGAATGTCTTGTCCGTAAAGAGGATAGGAACTCCTACGGCAATACCTGTAACAATCGTTGCAAATGATGGTGTTTTGTATTTCGGATGTACTGTTTTGAATTTTTCAGGCATCAATCCGTCGCGGCTCATCGCATACCAGATTCTTGGTTGTCCCATCTGGAAAACGAGTAATACGGTAGTAATGGCAACGATCGCAACAAAGGAAACGACGAGTTCCATCCACGCTACATTGGCATTTGATTTTTCAAAAATGAACGAAAGAGGATCGCCGATACCATCAAATTTTCTATAATCTACCATTCCCGTCAGGACTAATGTTAAGGCAATGTAGATCACTGTACAAAGAACCAGGGAAATGATCATTCCTTTCGGTAAAGTTTTTTGAGGATCTTTCGTTTCCTCAGACAGAACACTTAAGGCATCAAAACCAATGTAGGCAAAGAAAACTCCGGAAACAGCACTCATAACTCCTGCAAAGCCATTTGGCATAAAGGATGGAGTTTGTGTTTCAGGGCTTATCGGAGTCCAGTTATCGGTATTGATATAAGAAAACCCTACAAGGATTACTAAAACAATTACTGCCAGCTTTAAAATAACCAATGAATTATTGAAATTTTTACTTTCCTTTACTCCCACATAGCAGAGCCATGTTATAAGACCATTGATCACAAGGGCAGGAACATCAACGATGAACTTTAAGCTTCCTATTAATGGGGCAGATTTCCAGGCGTTGAGTAACTCCTTATTTTCTGAACCGTTGAGAAATGCTTTTTGGGCTTCCGTATAGCTGCAGGTAAGATAATCGGGAATATGCATACCCAGACGTCCCAGGAAACTTGTAAAATAATCGGACCATGAAAAAGCCACGTAGATATTTCCGAAAGAGTACTCCATGATCAATGCCCAACCAATGATCCATGCAATTAATTCTCCGAAACTTGCGTAAGCATATGTGTAAGCAGAACCTGCTGTAGGAATTCTGCTGGCAAATTCAGCGTAACAAAGCGCTGTAAAGCCACAAGCAAAACCACAAATTAAATATAAAAGAATAACTCCGGGGCCCCCTCTGAAAACAGCTTCGCCCAAACTGCTAAAACTCCCTGCTCCAATAATGGCTGCAATACCAAAAAAAACGATGTCCCAAACACCTAAAACTCTTAAAAGACTGGTAGATGTATCTGTTTCTGAATAGTTTTTCCTCCTGAAAAGTTGATTCATTCAATATTTATATTTGAAGTTGAAAAAAAACAAATGTAATGATAATTATAAAAGTATGTTAAAAAATAGCTAAATTTTCTATATTTTTCCATAAACTCCCGGCCGGGATTTGCCTAAGCAATAAGTTTTCAATACTTTCGTTGATATAATAGACTAATTTTTTTATTCCATAAAGAATGAAATCAAAAAAAATACTTTTAGCGGCTGCTGTGATCTATTTCGGAATCTCCGATGCTCAACAGTCTCAATACTTTACACAGAAAGAAAATTACAGATTCAATCTAGCTGAAAATCTTTACCAAACCAAAATATACAACGCTTCTCAATACGAATACGCCCGACAATATTTTTACAATCAAAATCTGTCGAGATCCAGGAAAGAAGCAGCCCAGTTTTTTGATAATGTGATCGGAGTTATTCTTCAGAAAAATCATGCTGAAGAAGGTTTAACGGCCTTTATCAAAGAATATCCGCATTCAGCATATTTTGCTCAGGCTAATTTGCCTCTGGCGGATTATTATCTGGCTAAAAAAGATTTTGATAAAGCGCTGGAGACTTTGAAAAATGTGAATCAGTATCAGCTTTCAAAAGAAGAAAATACCCAGTATATTCTGAAATTAGGATATGCAAAATTCATTACCGGAGATTTTAAAGGAGCAATAGATGCGCTTGAAGAAGCCTATAAATCGGCTGATGAATCTCAAAAAGGGGATATTGCTTATATGCTGGGACATTTGTATTACTCAAACAGGCAGAATGATAAAGCATTCCAGTATTTTGATTCTGTAAAAGATCAGCCTAAATATTCAAAGCTGGTTCGTCCTTATTACGTTCAGATGTACTACAATGACAAGGACTATGATAAAGCAATTTCTGAAGGAAATCTTTTATTGAATGAGAATATTTCTGATTCCTATAAAGCAGAAGTTCATAAAATCATTGGGGAAAGTTATTTCATGAAGAATGATTATGCTGCCGCATATCCGCACCTCAAGGATTACCTGAGTGTTCAGCAAAGTCCTTCTGAGAACGATTTGTATGAAATGGGATTTGTAGCTGCTCAGCTGAAGAAATATGATGAAGCGGTTTCTTATTACAATCAATTGCTGAACAGCAACTCTGCATTGGCTCAAAATGCTTATTACCAGTTAGGGAATGCTTATCTGGCAGTAGATAAAAAACAGGAAGCATTGTCTGCATTCCGATCGTCTTACCAGATGAATTATGATGCAAAAGTAAAGAAGCTGGCGCATGAGCAATACGCAAAATTAAGCTACGATATCGGAAACCCTTTTGAAAGTCCTTCAGGAGTTATCCAGAGTTATATCAATGAAAACCAGAATGCAGATAATGCTTCAGAGATGAGGTCTTTGCTGGTGAAATCCTATTTATATTCAGGGAATTACAAGGAAACATTAAATGCAATCGACAGGTTGCAAAGCTCATCTCCGGAAATTGATAAAGTAGATCAGGAGGTTTCTTACCTGTTGGGAACAGAGGAGTTCAACAAAGGAAATTATGATGAGGCAGAAAAATATTTCTTAAGAAGCCTTGCGTTCAATATCAATAAAGAATTCAACAGCAGGGCACTTTACTGGCTGGCTCAGACTTACTATCAGAAAGGAAATTATCCATCAGCAATTGTACGTTATGAAAAATTACTGACCGCTACCTTTCCAGAGAAGCAACAGCTGCCTTATGATCTTGGATATGCTTATTTCAAATCCAAAAAATTTGATCAGGCCCAAACCTACTTTAAACAATACCTTACCAACCCTAAACCGGAATTTAAAAATGATGCGGAACTTCGTTTGGCAGATATCCATTATGCAAATAATGAGTTGAATGATGCAATCGCTATCTATGATAAAAATGAGGATTCTACGGACTATACCTTATACCAGAAGGGGATGGCTTTAGGATTTAAAGGGGATACGCAGGCTAAAATTAATACGCTAAAATCCCTTCTGTCCAAATATCCGCAATCCGACTATTACGATGATTCTCAATATGAGATCGGAACAGCATATGCGGCACAGGACGACTTTACAAACTCTAATGATTATTTTGCAAAAGTAATTAAAACCTCTTCAGATAAAGATCTTGTTGCTAACGCATCTATTTACAGGGCACAAAATTATATTGATCAGAACCAGAACGATAAAGCGATTGCTGAGCTGAAATCGCTGGGAGAACAGTATAAGAATACCGCATACGCCCAGAAAATTGTTCAGGCGGCTAAACCTGTATTTACTAAAAATGGAGATGTTGCAGGATACGAAAGTTTTGCAAAAAATATTGGGGTTAATGTAGATGCCTCGGAGATCGATGAGATCAATCTTTCTACAGGAAAACAATATTTCTCGAAAAAAGACTATAAGAATGCCATTTCTTATTATGAGAAATACCTTACACAAAATCCTACGGGAGAAGGACTTTTCCAGGCTAAATATGAACTGGGAGAAAGTTATTATCAAACGAATAATACAACAAAAGCGTTATTGGTACTTCAGGAAGTTGCTAATGTTCAGAATGATTACCAGGATGATGCACAAACCCGTTTAGCCCAGATTTATGTGTCGCAGGGGAACAGTGCAGAAGCTAAAAAATATTTAGAGAATATTAAAAACTCTTCGGATATCAATATTAAAAACTACGCGAATGTGGAATTAATGAAGATGTATGCTGAGGAGAAAAACTTCTCTCAGGCTGAAAAGCTGGCCAATGATGTTATTGCTAATACTAAAAACTCTGCTGCTGTTATTGAAACGGCAAAAGTAATCAAGGCAAGAAGCCTCATGAACTCTTCGAAAGATAAAGATGCCCAGGCAGCTTACGCTTCTCTTGAAAAATCCTCCAATACTGAGGTGGCAGCAGAAGCATTATATGCAAAAGCATTTTACCAGAACAAAGGAAAAGCATTCAAATCTTCCAACGAAACCATCTTCAAGCTGGCTAATAACTATTCTTCTGAGGAGTATTGGGGAGCTAAAGCATTGGTGCTGATGGCGAAAAACTATATTGGTTTAAAAGATAATTACCAGGCAAGTTATACTTGTGATCAGATCATTGCGAACTACAAGGACTTCCCGGAAATTGTTAATGAAGCTAAGGAAGTGAAAAAACAGATCAAAAAATAAAGAAAATGTACGGTCGTATCGACGGGTATTATTTCATTAATATATGCCGTAGATACATAAATACAAAGCAATAATGAACAAGAAAATTCAAATATTATCCATATTATTTTTAGGGGTTTCGCAGATTGCGTTTTCCCAGATCAAGGAAGAAAGGCTGATTCTTAATAAAAAAAGAGAACCGGAAGTTAAAAAGATCGAAAAGAAAAAAACTTCAATAGAAACTATTAAGAACTATCCGCCTGAAGAGAAATCTCAGAATCCTGTACAATACAGGATTACAGATGTTCCTGCTGTTTCAGACTTTAAAACTTCCACAATTCAGGGTCAGGATGTAACGCCAAAATTTGAAGGATCTGCTCAAAATAATTACCTGCAATTTGGGATGGGGAATTTCGGAAAGATATTAGGAGATGCCAATATCTCTAAAACCCTTGATAATAAGTTTGAAGTAGGGGCTGATGTGCATTTTCTGTCAACATTGGGACTGAAAAGAGAATATGCATGGGATTCCAAACAGAGTTCTGCCACTATCGGGACTTTCTTAAACTCCTATGGAGAAAAAGGAAAATTCAATTTGAACGCCCAATATGGATTGGATAACAACAGGTATTACGGAATCTATGCTCTGGAACCTGCAGCAGATGTGGATCTGACGCAGAGGGTAAACCAATTTAAAGTGAACGGATACTATGATTTCTATTCAAATGAGATCTTAAATGATGTAAGGGTTAAATCCTCTTTTTTAAAGGATCATTTTGACGCTCAGGAAAACCAGGCATCCGTTTTGGTGAATTTATCAAAACATGGTGTAGAATTGTCTAAAAATGACATTCTCATGAATGCTGATTTGGGAGTAGGATTAGAAACCGTAAAAACCGATTTCGAAATCAGGGATAAAAATTCATCCAATTATTTCAACGCTACTTTAGATCCGAAAGTTACTTTCACTAAGGGAGAGTCTTATTTAATGGTGGGTTCTTCATTTGCATTTCTGAATGGTAAAAATTCAAGTGCCATTATGGAGCAGGTAAAAAACAATAAAAGCTACTGGTTTCCAAAAGCTGAATTCCAGGTGGCAGCTTCAAAAGAATTCAAATTCTATGGAGGGGTAGACGGAGGTTTAAAACTAAACACTTACAGTGACCTTCTGCAGCAAAATCCATTTATCCTTTCCGATCAGATGTTGAAGCCTACAGAAACCAAATATCATTTTTATGCAGGTTTAAGAGGGGATATTGATGAAACAATCAAGTATGATTTCTCAGCTGGTTTTGGAAAAATGAGAGATATCCTTTTCTTTAAGGCTAATGATCTTTTCAATAATGATTTTACATTAAACCGTTCTGCATATAATTTTGCGAATACATTCTCTGCTATTTACGATGACGGTAATGTAAGTGATATCAAAGGAAGCATTCAGTATTTTCCTCTGGCAAATCTTGTTTTAGATGCTGAATTGAGATTCACAAAGTATAATTTGAAGAATTACGATAATATTTATAACGTTCCTTTATTTAATGCCAGCATTGGTGCAAAATATTCAATGCTTGATAAAAAGTTATTGCTAGGGTTCAAGGGAATTTTTGCAAGTGACAGAACGACAAACTCTTACTCTATCGAGGGAGTGGCAAATCCTGCTATGATGTATCAGTCTACAGAGAACACTAATGATAAAGTTGGTGGTTATGCAGATTTAAATCTTTCCGCAGAGTATAAATTTCACAAAAATTTCAGTATTTTTGCAACCGGAAATAATCTTCTGAACTCAAACTACCAAACCTACAAAGGATATAAAGTATTGGGAGCCCAGATTTTGGGTGGTGTAAAGATTACTTTCTAGTAATACTTTAAAGAATAGGAGTAAGAAGGTTTAATTCCTTCTGATCTTGTTACTTCAATCTATTACGGATCGGCTGCATAGTTTAATGGATAGAACTTCGGATTTCGGCTCCGACAGTGAGGGTTCGAATCCTTCTGCGGTCACAAAAAAAAGGCAACTATTTGATAGTTGTCTTTTTTTTATAAATGTAAAATCTCTTTATCAACTCTTATGTTTAATCTGTTGTGTTTGATATTTTAGTCTATTTAATATAAACATTCTGGAAGTGCTACAAATACGGTAGATAAAGTTTGCATAATACTCAATAATGGCTCTGCTCAACTTGCAGCCAACAAAATCTTATGTTATAATTTTTTTCCATCATATTTTAGTTTTTTGTGGTTATATGGTATTCTTTGGACAGTCTATCATAAGGGATATTTTAATAACAATTAATCATCATTCCTTCGAACAATAATTGAATTATGATCTGTGTCATAAACTTTTGTTGAGCAGTCTATTACCTTTACACTTATACTCACTAAATAATTGTAATAAGATTATAATTATTAAACCGAATCAATTACAATCTTTTATCACTGAATATAATAGAGTATATGGCAATTGAGCAATCAGTAACATGTTCAATAATTCGCACTTAATATTGGCGTGTCCTGCTGCTTATTTTCAAATCATAAATTCTTTAAACACCAAATAAATCATATTGATATGGAAAGTAAAATAACAAGGAGAGATGCTATCGGAAAAATAGCTGCAACTGTTGCAGTGGCAGCCGTTGCTCCCGGTGCTTTAGCGCAGTCACAAAGCACTACTACAAGAAAAACGAATGCGAAGGAGCTTACGGATCCCCGGAACAAATATCCCAAGCCGCCTTTTAATAAGCAATCGCAACCTTTTCCCGGATTGGCAAACAAAATGACACCGGTACCCGATCATGGAGAGAAGAGCTACGTAGGTTCTGGAAGATTAGAAGGACGAAAAGCACTGATCACAGGCGGTGATTCAGGCATTGGTCGGGCTGCAGCTATTGCTTATGCAAGAGAAGGAGCGGATGTAGCAATTAATTATCTGCCTGCAGAAGAGGAAGACGCAAAGCAGGTGATCAATAGTGGGTTGGGATAAAATTTTTGCTAATAATGTTTAAAAGTTGACGTTTGTAATCATAACAAAAGGCCTCTTAAGAGGCCTTTTTTATATTTAAATAACATTGGTTTTATTCTTTCATCACTTTTTGCGATAAGGAAGTGCCGTCTGCAAATTGGATATTCAGCATATAGATTCCTTTTGTCAGTACTGAGACATTGATCTTTTGGGATGAGGTGGTTAGAATGATCCTCCCTGCCATATCAAATAAAGTACATAATTTGATCTTTTTCTCTGTTTTTATATTAAGCTCGCCTTTTACAGGATTTGGATATATGCCGGAATTTAGAATTGCGGTTTCTTTGATACTCAGTTCTCCTGCATCGTAATACCTGGCAAAAACGCCATTAGATGCCGATAAACTGTATCCTGCAATTATTTTTTTATTGTCCGGGCTAATAACAAGATCAACATTATAGTTAACCCCTCCTGCTGAGAACCCCGGTGTACCTATAGTTACCCAATTGTTGTTATCGAATTTTTTAACGGTAGTTCTCATATTGTTAGTACCGTCTGCATAAGCTATGTAAGGAATGCCATCCGATGCTATGGCAAGGTTGGTAAAAATGGCTGTGCCTGCGGAAAATTGTGCCGGACCTACTGTTTCCCAACTGGTACCGTTAAATTTCATAACAGTTGTTTTTTCACTGTCATTGAAATCTGAATAGCCAATATAAGGAGTACCATTAGGTGCGATTACAAGACTTACATACATGGCACTGAGATCTACCGAGAATCCGGATGTTCCTACCGTCTCCCAACTGGTACCATTAAATTTTTTCACGGTTGCTCTGCCTCCGCTAACAATGTCTCTGTACCCTGCATAAAGTGTTCCATTCTGTGCTACAGCAAGATTGACATATTGGGCATCTCCAGCTGAAAAACCTAATGTTCCCACTGTTTCCCAAATCGTTCCGTTAAACTTCATTACAGTAGCTTTTTTATTGTTATTATTATCTGAGTATCCTACATAAGGTGTTCCATCAGGGGCAATAACTAAACTGATAAAAATGGGACCATTGCTCGTAAATCCTTGTATTCCTACTGTTTCCCAGCTGGTACCATTGAATTTTTTTACCGTCAATTTACTCCCATTCGCATAATCCTGATAGGCAATATACGGAGTGCCATCCGGGGCTGTAGTGAGATCTATCTGAGATGTAATGCCGTCCGAAAATCCTTCTGTTCCTACGGTTTCCCAATTGGTACCATTAAACTTCTTTACAGTGGCTTTACTATTGTTCACATAATCTCTGTATCCAAAATATAGGGTACCATTTGGTGTCATCGTAAGGCTGGTAACGTCAGAAGTTCCGAACGAAGGTTGGCTGGAGTCATCGGGACCCAGGGGCTGCCAGGTATTATTTTGACCGAATAAAAAAATAGAAAGGGAGAATAAATAAAGAAAGATAATCTGTCTAAAGAATAATTGTTGTTTCATTTTAGTTAAAAGTTTGCTTTAAATATACATAAAAAGCGGTATAGAAAATTAAAATGAAATAGCAAGTCTTCATAATTCCACAGTATATAAGGCTGGCTTTTCCCTTGATGAATACGTAAAGGAATAGTTGTCCGACAATTCAGTATTGCCTGAGCCTAATAAATCCGACAGGTGTAAACATAGGAATAACTCTTACAGATTTAGAATAATATGCAATAAAAATTATTGTAAGAATACAAAAAATTAGTTGAGATCGTAATTTGCAATTACCAGACTAAGGATAAAGTGAACGTAATCCTGTTCAGCATCTTTTCTGTTGATCAGTTTATTTTTATATTCATAAGAATTTAGTTTCTGAGATAACTTCTGATAATCATCAAAAGTATCTCCCTTGATTTTTACCCTCATATTCCCATCTCTTTTCTGGATGATATCATCATCCAAAGTTCTCACCTTGAATAAAACTTCACACAATTTCGGCCGAGCATTCATTGATCCAGCATACCTCTCAACTATATTGATCTTAAAAGAATCAAACATAATTGTATTAAAAACAATGTTAGAGTTAGGCTCCTGCGTATTAAGCGCAAGTTTGTAGTTCATGAATTTAAATTTTGGCAAATATATGATTTAATTACACAAAATAGCATTCATTTTTCAATAGATTATTTTCATAATTATCAGGTCCTAGTCAAGCAGGAGAGGAGAAATCCGAAATAATTTTATATTTATTCACTTTATACTGAAATAAATAGACTGTTATTCAATAGTAGGGATCGTATATCTGTAAAATTTCGAATAAAGGTGAATTTTTTTCCTTTTTAAAAATCGGAAGATTATCCGTAAAAACTTGTTTTAAACTATCTTCTTATAAATGAGGAAGATGAAAAAAGTCAGGGAATTTTTCTATTCTTTTATTTTTTTCCTCATAGGCTTTGCGTAAATTTATTCTTTGTATAATAAATACCAATACAATGGAAGGATATAGTTATGGGATGGTCGGCCTTGGTGTAATGGGGAGAAATCTTCTTTACAATATTGCTGATAACGGTTTTTCAATCGCAGGATTTGACCTTGATGAAGCGAAAGTAAAAGAATTAGAGGCTGAAGCCACTTCAGAAATGAAAATAAAAGGGATAAGTTCTCTGGAAGATTTTGTTTCCGCATTGGAAAGTCCGAGGAAAATTATTCTTATGGTGCCGGCGGGTAAGCCTGTAGATGCAGTTCTTGAAAGCCTGACTCCGCTTTTAAGTAAAGGCGATATCGTTATTGATGCAGGAAATTCTTATTTTGAAGATACCAACAGACGTATTGCCGATTTGGCCTCAAAAAATCTGCATTTTATGGGCATGGGGGTTTCCGGCGGTGAAAAAGGTGCACGATTTGGACCGAGTATAATGCCAGGAGGAGATTTGGAAGCATTTCGTCTTCTTCAGCCTATGTTGGAGGCCATTTCTGCAAAAGTGGATAATGAAGCCTGTACCGCATATATGGGGAAAGGATCAGCAGGAAATTATGTGAAAATGGTTCATAATGGGATTGAATATGCCATTATGCAACTGATCAGTGAGGCCTATGACCTGCTAAAAAGAGGAGCTAATCTTAACAATGATGAGCTATATCAGGTTTTTAAAGAGTGGAATAGCGGCGAGATGAACTCATTTTTAATAGAAATCACCCGGGATATTTTTCAGCAAAAAGATTCTTTAACCGATGGATACCTGTTGGATCAGATTTTAGATAAAGCAGGGGCAAAAGGAACAGGAAAATGGACTTCTGAGCAAGCCATGGAAATCGGAGTTTCCATTCCGACGATTGATATTGCTGTTACTTCAAGAATATTATCAGCATATAAAGAAGAGAGGGTTCGCGCTTCTAAACTGTATTCAGACCGCGAAATAACAAATCCGGAAGATACTAAAGCATTTATTAAAGAAGTAGGAGATGCACTTTATCTGGCTACCCTGATCAGTTATGCGCAGGGACTGGCTTTACTGGTTAAAGCATCTGAGGAATATGGTTTTGAAATTCCGTTAAAAGATGTTGTAAAAATCTGGAGAGGAGGTTGCATTATTCGTTCCGTGCTGTTAGAGAAATTTTATCTGGCGTACACCCAAGACCCTCATTTATCCAATATCTTACTTGATCAGGATATTTCAGTTATAGTTAAAGAAAAAATAAGCTCATTAAGAAAAACAGCGGCTTATGCTGCCTCTAATGGAATTCCAAGCTTAGGGCTGCAGACTGCTTTAGGTTATTTTGATGCCTATACCACAGCATCTCTTCCTGTAAATCTTATCCAGGCTCAGCGTGATTATTTTGGAGCACATACCTATCAGCGAACCGACAGAGAAGGAATTTTTCATACTTCTTGGCAAAGTCTAAATCAATAAATTCGGAAAAATGAATGAAAATAAAATCTTGCAGCCAACAACCATTATAATTTTTGGTGCTACAGGAGACCTGGCAAAAAGAAAACTTTTTCCGGCTTTTTATAACTTGTATATCGATGGCAGAATGCCAAAAGGCTTTAACATTGTTGCACTAGGAAGAGCAGACAATACTGATGAATATTTCAGGAGCTATATTAAAGAAAATCTGGAGCGTTTTTCCAGAAAAAAAGTGACTTCTGAGGACTGGGCAGGCTTTCAGGCACATATTACCTACTTTCAGCATCAGCTGGATGAAGAAAGTTCATACCTGTCGTTGTATGAGAAGCTGGAGGCTTTTGATAAAGTGTATGGTGTACGGGCCAACAGATTGTTTTACTTATCAATCGGACCTAATTTCATAGCTACCATTTCAAACCATATTAAAAATACAGCTTTAGCCGGTGATGCTAAAAAAGACCGAATCATTATCGAAAAACCTTTTGGCTATAATAAACAATCGGCAATAGAGCTCAATAGTCTTCTTGCACAGACATTTGAAGAAGAACAGATCTATCGTATCGATCATTATTTAGGAAAAGAAACCGTTCAGAATATATTGGCATTCAGATTTGGAAATTCTATTTTTGAACCTTTATGGGATCATAAATATATAGAATCTGTGCAGATCACTGTTGCCGAAGAAGTGGGGGTAGAGACGCGGGGAGCTTTCTATGAGCAAACCGGAGCATTACGGGATATGGTTCAGAACCATTTATTGCAAATCCTCTGTATGGTTGCTATGGAACCACCTGCATCCCTGGAATCCGGGGAGATTAGGGACCGGAAAGTAGATGTTCTGAAAGCAATCCGTAGAATTTCTCCTGACCAGGTCGATCATTATGCGGTGAGGGGCCAATACGGAAAGAATATTATAGACGGTGTAGAAATAAAGGGATACCGCCAGGAAGATGGGATTGCTAAGGATTCCAACACAGAGACTTTTGCGGCTGTAAAATTCTACCTTGATAATGAAAGGTGGCAGAATGTTCCTTTTTATGTCCGTACCGGGAAAAAAATGAAAGAAAAGCATTCTTATATTACGATCCAGTTTAAACCTTTGCCACATTCCACATTCTCGGATAGTCCCCATCTTTTATCAGCAAACAGGCTCATCATCAATATTCAGCCGCTGATGGATATCAGACTTCAGTTTATGACCAAAAAACCAGGGCTTTCGCTGGTCCTAAAACCGGTAGAAATGATCTTTGATAACTTTGTCTGTCAGGAAGATACCCCGGAAGCCTACGAAACTTTATTATTGGATGCGCTTATCGGGGACCTTACCTTATTTATGCGTTCCGATCAGGTAGAAGAAGCCTGGGATGTAGTTACTACTATACAGGAAGCGTGGGAAAATAATAAAGATGCCTCTTTCCCTAATTATAAAGCGGGGAGCTGGGGACCGGATGACAGTATTTCATTGGTTGAAAGACAGGGGCATAGCTGGGTGTAACAAGTATTAATTTAAAAAGAAAAAAATGAATATTACGATATTTGAAGATCTGGATAAGCTGTATAAAAAAGCAGCAGATACCTTTGTAGATCTTTCAAAAAAATCAATAGAGAAAAACGATAAATTTGTTGTCGCGCTAAGCGGAGGCTCTTCTCCTAAGGCTATTTTCAACTTGCTGGCAACTCCCGGATATGCAGAAAAGATCGAGTGGAATAAAGTGTATTTCTTTTGGGTTGATGAACGATGGGTTCCTTTAGATGATGACAAAAGCAATGCTAAAATGACTTTTGAAGCCTTACTCAATAAGGTTCCGGTTAACAAAGATCAGGTTTTTCCAATGTATAAGGAAGGTATAGCACCTGAAGAGTATGCTAAAGACTATGAACAACAGATCCGAAAAGTTCTTGGGCCGGACGGTATTTTCGACTTCATTCTTTTAGGAATGGGAGATGACGGACATACGGCTTCTTTATTTCCGGGAGAAAATGTTTTGGATGAAAAAGAAAAGTGGGTATCCGCTTACTATCTGAAACCTCAGGAAATGTTCAGAATTACTTTAACGGCATCATTGATCAATAATGCAGATAACATACTGGTTGTTGCATTTGGGGAGTCTAAAAGACATGCACTGAATGAGATACTCAATGGAGAATATAATCCCAAATTATATCCGATGCAGCTTATTGAGAAAAAAGAAGGTTTTCAGTTTTTCACAGATGAAAAAGCAGGAGGTTAAAATCTGAGCTATTTTCAAAATAGGTCAATCGGGATATAGAAGTTGGCCTCACTGATCAATGTAATTTTATGCAATGCTTTATAAAAGTAAGTCGGGAATTGATACCTAAGTACTTGGACGGACAAATCACATTTTGTGATTTGTCCGTTTTTTTGATTCATATAATAATCTTCATTTTTCTGATGGTAAAATTAAATTGGTTGTTGCAGGTTCAAGTTCTTAAAATTACAGCAATGCTAAACAACATTAGATGTAATGAGAAAAGTATAATAATTGTCTATATTTAATAAATGAGTAATCCCAGAAAACTAGAATAAATATTTCCATGAAAAAACTTCTGTTAAGCTTAATTTACCTTAGTGTATCTGTTGTTTCTGCACAAAAACTGAAAAAGCCAGTAATATCCAACTCTAAAAAAGAGTTTTTTTCCCATCAATCTATTCAGCTCGAAACCGATAAAATTTTTAATAAACTTGTTGAGATCAGAAGAGATTTTCATAGAAATCCGGAATTGGCAGGTCATGAAATTCGGACTCAGAAGATGCTAAAACAGTATTTGATTGCCTTAGGACTTGAGGTAGAAACGGATATATATGGGTATGGAGTAGTAGGAATCTTAAGGGGTGAACGTGAAGGAAAGAAAATAGCCTGGAGATCAGATATGGATGCACTTTCAAATGATTTTCCGGATCCGCAGCCTTTCAAATCAGAAACAAAAGGTATTCAACATAGCTGTGGTCATGATGTTCATATGGCGATCGGACTGGGAATCGCTGAAATTCTTGCTAAAAATAAAAAACATTTAAAAGGAACCGTTTACTTTGTATTCCAACCGGAAGAAGAAACCTTTATGGGAGCTAAAGGAATAATGAATACTAATTTATTTTCCAAAATAGCTCCTGATGAAATATATGGTCTGCACGTAACCGCTCTCCCGGTAGGAGAAATAATAGTGAAGCCGAATGAAGTATTTGCTTATCAGAAAAGAATACGAATTGAATTAAAAAAAGAATTATCAAAAGAGGAGATAAAAAGTTTAACCGGGAAAATCCATACCTCTTTGTCCCGCATGAACGCAGGAAGTAAGCCATGGGAAATTCAGCATATAATAGATCCGGATATAGGATTGATAAACCCTAATACTATTTTTAAAGATTATCGCATCCTGGACGATAAGTTGAGTTTCTATTCTAGAAATGATCACTTCTTTCTCGAAGCTTATCTGTATGAGACCAATGCATCACGTGTTCCGGAAATAATTCCTGAAGTTAAAAGATTGGTGGAGGATATTTATAAAAGTCAGCTTATTTCAGTTTCATTTATACAAGAAAATCCTACGGTCATCAATGATGAAAAACTAACCGGCACTGCAATAAAAACCATTCGTGATATTTACGGTATCAATGCAATTTCTCCTGATTATGGACAGGTTCCTTTTTTTAATGATGACTTTGCCTATTTTCAACAAAAAATACCGGGTGTATATTTTCTCCTTGGAGGTTCCAACTTTGAAAAAGAAATGATTGCTATGAATCATTCTCCAAATTTTCAAGTGGATGAAGAAAGCATAAGAACAGGGGTGAAGTATTTTTCATCACTGATTATTGAACGACTTTATAAAAACTAAGTTCTTTCACGAAACTTTTTGTAAAATAATTCCTTTTGAAAAAGGAACTTTAAAATTTTAAATAAAAAAAGATGTAGTTTTGAATCAAGCATCGTATAGTTTTATTAAACCCATTAGCATAGCAAAAGTAAATTGAAAAAAATTATAAGTATAGCCATTGCTGTTTCAGGATGGATTAATATGTATTCTCAAAGCACCTATGTTTTTTTTGGATCTTTTAACCGTGACAAAGCAGCTGATGGAATCTATGTATATCAGCTGAATACAGATACCGGGAAATTATCAAAAGTAGTCAAAACAAAGAATATCCTAAATCCATCCTATGTCACCCTGTCGCCCAACGGAAAATACATTTTTGCCTGTACGGAAAGTAAAACACCCAATGCCGGCAGTGTAAGCAGTTTTGAATTTGATCCTGCCAAAAAAACACTCAATTTTATCAATAGCCAAAAGAGTGGTGGTGAAAATCCGGTTTATGTAACTGTTCACAAAAATGGTAAATGGTTGTTGAATGGGAATTATACGGAAGGAAGTATTTCTGTATATCCAATTTCAGATAATGGAAAGATCTATCCGATGGTCCAACGGTTCCAGTTTTCAGAAGGAAGTGTCAATCCTGAAAGACAGGACCGTTCTCATATTCATTCAACCGTTTTTTCACCGGACTTTGATTATGTATTTGCTCCTGATCTGGGTGCGGATAAGATCAGGATTTATCAATTTAAAAATGATGCGGTTCAGCCAATGGATGATGCTGAGCCTGCTTTTATTCCTACTATGGCGGGAACGGGACCCAGGCATTTCACCTTTCACCCTAATGGTAAATTTGCGTATTGTATCGAAGAATTAGGCGGAGCGATTGATGTGTATTCCTATGAAAACGGAAGATTGGAACATATCCAGAGAATCAGTACCCATAAAAATGAAGTAAAAGATAATTTCGAAAGTTCTGATGTTCATATTTCTCCCGACGGAAAGTTTCTGTATGCCTCAAACAGAGGTAATGAAAATAATATTGCTATTTTTTCAATACTTGAAAATGGCATTTTGAAAACTGTAGGATATCAGCCCACTTTTGGTAAACAGGCCAGGGTATTTGAAATAGATGAAGAAGGGAAATTTTTAATTGTGACGAATGCTGCCAGTGGGAATGCTTTTGTGTTCAGACGCAATCAGCAAACGGGATTGCTGCAGAAAGTAGGAAGGAAGCTAAAAATAAAAGGGATATCTTGTGTGAAGATAAAAAAATACCACTCTCGTTCCTAATAATTTACTTTATGGACAAAGAAACAGCCAGATATATCATAGCGTATTTCAGCGAATTAATGACTGATCATGAAAAGTTAATCTTAACTTATCGCATGTATTCATTCATGTCTTTTTCCGATATTCAAACGGGAGATTTGGGAGAACTAAAATCAGATGAGTCTTCAGAATATGATCATGAAAAGATTAGATTAAATGTAGCAACCAGGATTATATCTGAATACCCTGAAAAAGTATTTTTTAACAATTGTCCAAAATGCGGAAAACTTGCGCGTACACCAAAAGCAAAGCAATGCAGGTATTGCAAATATAGATGGGATTATGTAGTAACAGCTCAGTTTAAACTTGATTTTGTTTTAGAAATTACCAATAGGCCCTTTTTTCTAATAGGACAAATTATCAATGGTGAAATAAATCAAAGCCACCTGATAGACATGACTAATGTGGGAATAGATAAATTAGTAAAAATTGACAGTATTGAATTTGCGCATTATCATCAAAATGAACAAATATCGGGTAGTATTGGACTGGCAACGAGTGGCCTGACAGAAGAAGAAAAGCAATATTTAAAAGATAAAAGTCCTTTTAGAAAACCAGTTATTATCATTAGTAAATAATGAGTAATCCATATTTCATACCGGTTATTCAGTGTAATCATTCTGATAAGAGACATATCCTTCAAAAAATGAATTCGTAAGTATTTCTCTTGGATATTGGAGAGGAAAAGCTTAACCAATATTTTTAATGAGAAAATGTAAATATTATGCTTTTTATTTCATATTATAGTGAATTAAATTATTTACATAACTATTTATTAATGGTAGATTAAAGATAATAATTTGTCACTAATTAATGAATTTTTGTAATTTAGCCGAAACTTAACCAGTAAGTAAACTGAACGAATTTGCTAAAATTTAGATTGTCGGGGGTATTTACTAATAACCAATACAAGAGGTTGTCTTGAATGACAGCCTCTTATTATTTATTATAAGTAGTCCGAAATGGGAAACAGTAGGGCGATAGACAATAAAAAAGCCTTCCGGAGAAGGCCTAAAAAAAACACAAATGTGATTAAATCACAAGAAGTTCAAATATAATAAAAAAATCCTCAACATAAAGTTGAGGATAAAAACTAATAACCATGAAACTCAAACATGAGTCACGTGAATAGTAAACGGAAGAGATGTAATAATATTTTGTAAAAAATAAATAAAATAAAGAAAAACCCGTGTTTAAAGTGGTTTTATGGCGTATAATTTTTAAAATCTTCTGTTGTTTTATGAGATATTTTTGAATAATAAGGGATTTAAATCATATTCAATTAAGTATCATAAAAAAATATTGACCGCTTTTCTTTCATTATATTTTTTACTTTTAAACCCAAACTGCCTATATAGCTGGATTGTTTTGTAATATAATATTCAAAACATAATAAAAGTAGAATAAAGTTAATGAAGGCTAAATTAATTGGCCTTTTATAATCTTAAAATCTATTATCTTAGTTAATAGAATTTGTTACACTTACAACCAATGGATATTGAATTTCAACCAGATGCAATTATCGTAGGTTTCGGGTTGGCAGGACTTACTGCTGCCATGGAAATAACGAACGCCGGGAAAAAGGTATTATTGATCGACCAGGAGACAGAACAGAATATCGGAGGGCAGGCATTCTGGTCCTTTGGCGGTCTTTTTCTGATTAATTCTCCTCAGCAGCGAAGAGTAGGAATTAAAGATTCTTATGAACTGGCGAAACAGGACTGGATGGGGACAGCAGGTTTTGACCGTAAAGAAGATTACTGGCCGAAACAATGGGCGGAAGCATATCTGAATTTCGCAGCTAATGAAAAGTACGATTATATTTCTAAAATGGGAATTAAGCTGATGTTCATGGTGGGATGGGCAGAGAGAGGAGATGGCTCCGCAGATGGGCATGGCAACTCCGTCCCCCGTTTTCATGTAAGCTGGGGAACCGGAACGGGAGTTGTAAAACCTTTTGTAGAAAAGGCTTACGAAGCACAAGCAAAGGGACTTCTTAATATGAAGTTCAGGCATCGTGTTACCAACCTTATTACAGAAAATGGTAAGGTCACAGGCATTGAAGGAGATATTCTTGAAAATGACAATAAGGAAAGAGGTGAGGCAACCAACAGAATTGTTGTTTCACAGTTCAAATACAGTGCGCCCCATGTTATTATTGCTTCCGGAGGAATAGGAGCTAATCATGAACTTGTTCGTAAAAACTGGCCGCAACGACTAGGTAAAGCCCCTGAAAAAATGGTATGTGGAGTTCCCGCTTATGTGGATGGGAAAATGATCGGGATTACTGAAAATGCCGGAGCTGATATTATCAACAGGGATCGAATGTGGCACTATACGGAAGGTCTTCAAAACTGGAATCCTATTTGGCCGGATCATGGCATCAGGATATTACCGGGACCTTCATCCCTATGGTTTGATGCGAATGGAAACAGGCTTCCGGCACCGTTTTTACCTGGATTTGATACATTGGGAACCCTGAAATACATACAGGATACCGGGTTTTCTTATTCGTGGTTTATTTTAACACAAAAAATCATTAAAAAAGAGTTTGCTCTTTCTGGCTCCGAGCAAAACCCTGACATTACAAATAAGGATTATGGTCTTTTTTTTAAAAGAATCTTTGGAAAAAAAGCACCAGGTCCTGTGGAAGCTTTTAAAGAACATGGAAAAGATTTTATTGTATCGGATAATCTTCAGGATCTGATTAAAAGGATGAATGAACTTTCCGGAAATCACCTTTTGGATTATAAAAAGGTAAAATCTCAGATCGAAGCCAGGGACAGAGAATTGGATAACCAGTTTTCAAAAGATACTCAGGTGAATTATATAAGAAGTACCAGGAAATATCTGGGGGATAAATTGGGAAGAGTAGCAACACCACATAAAATACTGGATCCCCGGAACGGACCATTAATTGCGGTAAGGCTTAATATTCTGACAAGAAAAACATTAGGAGGAATTAAGACCAATCTGGATGGACAGGTTTTAAGAGAAGATGATACAATAATAGAAGGACTTTATGCGGCTGGGGAGGCTGCAGGTTTCGGAGGAGGAGGAATGCATGGCTATCGAGCCTTGGAAGGAACCTTTTTGGGCGGATGTCTGTTTTCAGGAATGAAAGCCGGAAAATATATTGCCGGGCTGAAATAAAAGATAAAGAACAATATCATGAGCACCTATTTTGATGGTAAAACAGTTTGGATTACAGGGGCCTCTTCCGGAATAGGAGAGGCATTGGTAATGGAGCTTGCAGCAAATACTACCGCAAAAATCATTCTTTCATCAAGGAAAGAAGAACAGCTGGAAGCGATTGCGCAAAAAGCAAAGCTGACCAGTAATCGGTACGCGGTATTACCCTTGGACCTGTATCATTATAAAAATATGGCTACTGTTGCAGGAGAAGCAGCAGGTAAATTCGGAAGTATTGATCTTCTTATTAATAATGCGGGCTTGTCTCAGCGATCTCTGGCTATGGAAACTGATATTGAAGTAGATAAACGTCTGATCGATATAGATTATATTGGAACGGTGGCCCTTACCAAGGCAACAATTCCTTATATGATCAGGAACGGAGGTGGTCAGATTGCTGTCGTTTCAAGCCTTATGGGTATTTTCGGAGCTCCGATGCGAAGCGGTTATGCGGGAGCAAAACATGCTTTGCATGGATTTTTTGATGCACTTCGGGCAGAACTGTATAAAGAAAACATTCTTATCACCATTATTTGTCCGGGATTTATACAAACCAATATTTCAATGAATGCTGTAACCGGAGACGGATCTTCACAAGGAACCATGGATGAAGCAACTCAAAATGGTATGCCTGCTCCTGTATTTGCACGAAAAATGCTTCGTGCGATTGAAAAGAAAAAATACCAGAAAGCGATAGGAGGCAAGGAAGTTCTGGGTGTTTTTCTTAAAAGATTTTTCCCTGCATGGCTGGCCAGGATTACCAGAAAAGCGAAAGTAGTTTAAAAAATCGTACAGGCAATTCCAATGGATCAAGAATGTATATGAGGTAGACTATATATCCTGTTTCATAACAGGTGAGATAAATTCTTTGTAGTAATCCAGAGTGGAAGTAGTCAGTTTTATAAAACCTCCCGGGTAAGCGAGAGGTATATAAACTGTTGAGATTATAATAACACAGGTTATTAGACTATAAAGATATAAAGATTTTAAAATTAAATGTCATTATTTTTGTTAATTATTCGTTATCTGTAGAATAATTATGGCTTTTTTTATTAAAAAAAACTATTTTTCGGCTTGTATTTTTAGATTTCTTAACCATTCCTGTAAGGAATGTTCCAGATGGCTCTGGAATTTTTTATGCATCATGGTAACAAGCCAGCCTTCCATACTTTCATCTACAACAACGGTCGTGTTTACACCATTCGGAACAAATGTCCAGTTGTGAATTGCAAAAGCACCGAATGCCGGACCTGACCACCCGATTTTGCGATAAGGAATTGCAGTGTGTAGAGTGGATCTGATTGTAAGACCTCCACTTTTCCAATCGAAACTGTTGCCTTTTTGAAAAGGTACCGTCATTATCGGATCCTGGATGTCTTTATTCCAGGCAGACCAATGATTAACATCACTCATGATCTGATATATCTTTTCCGGAGAAGCATGGATAGCGATATGTTGTTGGGTCTGAACAGGAGCATTTCGGTTGATATCTTCTGAAACTTTATAAGAACTGGTAAGTTCTAATATGCCAATGATCAGGAGCAGCGCTGTTAATAAAGCTAAAACACTAAAGAGAAACTTTTTCATAATGTTGTTTTTGAATATTTTGATAAACGAAGCTACCGATTTGTTGTTCGCGTTTATTGTAAGAAAACGAAATAATATAGGTTTTGCTTTTGATTTAGGGGAAAAGTTGTACAGTATTATTTAAACAGTGATTAAAAAATCCGGGACCAATTGGCCCCGGATAAAAAACAGTTTAAAACTATTAACACTAATTAATGATTATCTTGAAGTTTCAAAGAATAATCAATTATAAAAAACTGACTTATTATTACTTTTTCTCATCATTTGTGTTTTTTGCTTATTATTAGAAAAACTATATAGCTTCTTGAAATTTTTTTGATGAACATTAATTAAAATGTGTTTCTTAGTCTTTTAACCTGCAATTTTTTTTCATTTGTGTTTTTTTTAGTTGAATTGTGAGATTGTATTAATTTTTTTTTAGGTGATTTCTATTGAAGTTGATCTTTTGTTGTTTTATTGTGCTTTCTGATTTAAATAATTTCCTGTCACAAAACTATGAGGAAAAAACGTATAAACAAACCTCAAAGCGCCTATTGTGAAGAGATGTGTTAATTTACGTATATTTGTGTAAGTGCATTTTTTAATATGATTGGTTGTAGTCATGAAGTGCATATTGGTTGAATTGAAAAACATAGAAATACACAAAATATACAGGCATAAATTAGACGGAAAGACAACACAGAGGTCATATAAAATAACTACCAATTTGTATATATTTGTTTAATTAATTGGAAAAACATGCTTAAAAATAAAATATTAAAAACATCCCTATTCTTTATTGTTTTTTTTATTTTTTGTAGTAATACCGGGGCGCAGAATAGCAGTAAAGAAATAGATAGTGTAAGCCGGTTGTTGGAAAAAAACTATATAACAGGAGATACTAATCCAGGACTCACGCTTAAAAATGCTACAGTTCTTTATTATTTATCCCGTGAGAAGAAATTTTATCCAGGGCAGATTCATTCGATACTTGAAGAAGCCAGACTCTATCAGATTAATGGTGATTTTGATGCCGCTTTGGCTAAAATTAATGAAGGTGTAGATCTGGCAACAAAGCAAAATGATTACAATGTAATGTGTCGCATTTTGTTATCCTACCACAAAGTACTTTTACAACTGGATCATTTAAGTGCAGCAGAACAAATTTTAAATAAATGTAAAGAGTATAACAGGCTCGTTAATATAAAGAATGACAAGCTTGTAAATGATATACACATTACATTGGCAAAGGCTGAACTATTGAGAATCAGTGAGAATTTTAACGAAAGTTCCAAAAATGAGGTTATCAGACTTAAAAAACAGGCTTATTCGCAATGCCTGACAATAGGTAATGACAGTAAGCTAAAGAAGGCTACAACAATCTGTACGCTTGAGTCTCTGATTGGCTCTCTGGCACGCTTTAAAAAGGTAGAGGAGGCCAGAAAGTATATTGCTATTACTGATCAGCTTCTTCTTTCCTTTCCTGATGATAGGTTTATCATCCTGAATTTAATAAATAAAGGGATCATTGAAAAAGAGTCAGGCAATTATCCTGCAGCTATCAGTTACTTTTCAAAAGCCGTTATGGATTCTCAAAAAGATCATAACCGGTATGAACAATATGAGGTGTATGCCATGATGGCTGAATGCTATGAAGAATTGAAAGATTTTGAACAATCTACTTTTTTTTCAAAAAAATATAAACGGATTATAGATAGCGTTGATCTTGTCAAGAAAAAATCAGGGGATGTGAACTTTATTAATAAAATAAATGTAAAGGTTTCTGAAAATGTACAGGAGGTTTCATCAAAAACAACAAGCATTGCCATAGGAGTGGGAATTTTTCTCGTAGCAGTTCTTATTGGATTTATTTATTATAAAAACAAACAAAAAAATAAAAAGAATGATGAGGATTCTGTTCAGAATCATATACCGGATGAAGTAGAGGAAAATACCATTGTTCTTGACAAATCTGAAAAAACGGTTGTAAAAGATAACATCCCGAATGCAAAATCAGAGATTACAAAAGAGCTGATACTCTTGGCTAAAGAAGATATCAATGCATTCTATATCGAATTCCAGAAAATATATCCTAATTTTTATCCTACCCTAAAAAGCAAGTACCCTGATCTGAATATATCCGATATCAATTTCTGTACACTTCTTAAGATGAATTTTGGGATTAAGGAAATATCACAATACACCAATTCTACGATCAGGGCAGCTGAAGCAAGAAGGTACAGGATCAATAAAAAGATGGAACTAAAAAACCAAAACGAGCTGTATATGGTATTATCATCTATTAATTAAGGAACAGGTCTTTTTATCAAAATCCGAAGCCACGAGTGACTTCGGATGAAAACAATCTGAATTGTTTATAATGAAAACGACTATTAAAGGATAAGGACATCTTTATCATATAGACGGCTGGCTCTACTGGCTTCACGTACTTTTCATTTCTGTCTGGGGGACGTTTATTAATTTTCGGACATTACTTTTCCTGCAGTTTTGTTGGAAACTGTTAAATAATGTTGAAACGATTAAAAAATAAATGAAAAGCAGCTAATCTTTAGAATAAAGCCTGCGAAAGAAGCCAGAGGAGCAGCCTGATAAGAATAAAGGACATTTGGCTTATTTATACTTAATGAAAGTAGCCTGTATCTTTTTTACTTTCATGTTAGTGGTTACCGAACCACCGGTATAAGTATTATTTTTGCTTCCTTTCTTCATGTTTCCAAAATCACTTTTTGAACTTCCCGTAACCTCTTCTGTCAGCTTCATAATAACACCGTCTGCACCTCGTGACTTGCCTAATTCAATCGCTTTTTGCTGCATAGCATCCATGGAACTGAAGCCTTGATTGATTTCTGTTGTCCCCATTGTTTCATGTTCTCTTTTTACATCAGCAGCATCAAAATAAACATCTACGTTTTGGGTGGCAGCATATGTTTTCCCAAAATAGGAAGGTGCACATGATGTTGCCGCTGAAAGGGCTAAAACTCCAACGGATTGGATTAATAATGATTTTCTCATTTTTTTGATTTATAAATTGATTGTTTGTGTATATATCGGTTTATTGTCTGTAATCCTATTCCGGGCCTTCTTCTTTTTTATTGGTGATTACTTTACCTAGCATTTGATTCATAAAAGATTCGCGGTAAGTCTGTCCTATTGGAATCTGGTTTTTAGTAAATTCGAGTTGGACTAAATTTCCATGGATCATCATAATAAAAGGGACTGCAATGATGAATGATTTATGTATTCTGAGAAAATAATCACCAGGTAATTTATTTTCAAGTCCACCGATATTTAACAATGCCAGGATCTGTTCCCCGTCTTTGGTGTGAAAGCATACATATTTTCCTTTTCCTTCTATGTATACAATATCCTGAGTTTTAATTTTTATTAGTTTTCCTTTATATTCTGTCTTAACCATGATAAAATCGTCTTCTGCATCTTTTGTAGATAAAGAAATAATTTCCTGCGCCCGTTGTACTGCCTTTAAAAACCGTGGAAAGAAAATTGGTTTAAGCAGATAATCTACAACATTATGGTCGAATCCGTCTAAAGCATACTCTCTGAAAGCGGTAGTGAGGATGACTTTATACCTGTCATTTAGTAATGGTAGAAATTCAACTCCTGACATACCCGGCATTTGAATATCGAGAAAAATGAGATCCACTTCCGTGGTATTCAAAATTTGTAAAGCTTCTGCAGGATTCATAGCAGAACCTGCAAGTTTCAGAAATGGTGTTTGCTCAATATGCAATGTGAGCAATTCTATTGCGTGGGCTTCATCATCTACGACAATACAGTTAATCATGGTTTAAAGATTTATGGTTATTTCATTTAAATAATAGTTTTCATCTTCTTTAACAGCAAAGGAATGATTATCACCGTACATGAGTTGTAAACGTTGCTTCACATTGCTTAATCCTATTCCTTTTGAGGGTTCTTTGGGGCCTTTCTTCTTTTTATTGCTGACAAGGAAATAGATCTTATTTTTTGTGGCTTCCAGCTCAATGGTTACCTGGTTTTTTTCATCATTCAATTCCCCATGCTTAAAAGCGTTTTCCACCAAAGTAACCAATGCCAGAGTCGGGACAGAAGATATGTAAGCTTCATCGGTTTCAATATGTTGATGATACTTTACTTTTAGCATATGATTGAACCGGATCTGGTTCATTTCTATAACTTTTTTCATATGATCAATTTCCAATGCAAGAGGCACTGTTCCAAGTTCATCCCAATCATCCAGAGCATAGCTCATAATCTCTGAAAGAAGATGTACCGCATGGGCTGCCTCCGGGCTTGTTTTAAGGGTTTTTGTATAAATAAAACTTAGCGAATTGAAAATAAAATGAGGATTGATCTGATATTTTATGGCAGCAAGTTCGGCTTTTAATTTTTCCTTCTCCAGCTCTTCTTTACGCTTACGTATTTCATTGGAAGTTATTATCGTGGCAAAAAAGACGGCTATCAAAATGATAACAAGATCAAGTAATGCAGCAGTGAGAAAGAATACGTTGGGTGAAACGTAACTTGGATCTGTGGGTTTGGGGTTTTGAATCTGGAAATTCCATATGTATTCATAAATGGTCAGTATGGTAAAGAATAAAAGCCCTTGTAAAATTGCTTTCTTCCAGTTTCTGGTTTTTATTAGAGGGATCAGCAATTGATAAATAAGAATATAGTATACAATAGTTCCCTTTACAACAGTATGAATAAAATTAATATAAAGCTGACTTCCTGTTCCGAATTGTTTCAGGGTGGTCTCCAATCCCTGTAATCGGATGAGAAATAGAAATGCCGCCACACTCCACGTCGTATAGATCATCAGAATGATCATTATCTGCTTCCATTGTTTTTTGGCGAACGTTATCATGAATATACTTTATTTTGAGCTTTTTATAATTACATTTTAATTAAATAGAGAAATAAGGAATATAAGTTTCTGTATTCTCTATGAAATTACAATAATTTTATTTTGACAGTGCAATATTAACTCATATACTCTTTAGCATAAAACATTATCCATCAACAATTGTATTCCCGGCATCAACAATTTGATTCGGGTCATTTTATAATCAGCAGGTATGAAAATAAAAAAGCAGAGATCAATTCTCTGCTTTTTCTTTGTGTAAAGTGTGGTTCATGGTAAGAATAATACCCAGAAGGATTATCGCAATAATTAGATACCGCCAGGAAAGATCTTTCTGTAAACTAACAGTTCCGCTTACGGAGATAATGAAACTTGTAACCGAAGTAATAATATACACCAGTCCTCCCATCAGTCCACCGGCAGTCCCTGCATTCTTAGGGAAATAAAGCATACTTGTTGTGAAGAATGAAGTAAATAGAATCCCTGAACAAATATGAATAAAAAATGCAAAAGGGATCATGATATATAAACTTTCAGAAAAATAACTTATAATAATGAGTCCCGTAATGAGAGTTAATTGTAATATGATAGGTTGCAGTATTCTTGCTTTAAAGCCTAATGATACTCTTTTTTTACCGATAAACCCACCGATCATCCACGAGAACCCCAGGATTAGTGTACAGTATCCGATAACAACAGGGGTAAAATGGAAAGTATTTTCGATAATAAAGGGACCCGTGATATTGAATAGCATAACAATCGAGTAGCTTAATCCTAAAATAATAATGCCCAGCATAAAAATACGGTTCCGGAGCATCATTTTATACAAGCTGATGTTTTCGGAAAAATTGAGTTTCTTTTTTTGTGGAAGACTTTCTCCACTGAAAAACCATTCAAATAGCAGTATGACTCCGGCATAAAAAGCCAGAAAGTAAAAATTAGCATGCCAGTTGAATAATTTTTCCAGATATCCACCAAGAAAAGGAGCGAGAATCGGACCTAAGGACCAAACAATTGTAAAATAACTGAGATAATGTTTTACTTTTTCCGCATCATAAATATCAACAAAAATTGCCCGTGTAGCGACCACCAGCACTGATACGGCTATCCCCTGAAGGATACGGAGAAGGCAAATCAGTAAAATGCTATTGGTCATGGTGATTAGAATACTTGTAATTACCAATAAAAACAATGCGATTAACTTGGGACGATACCGGCCGATGCTATCCAAAATTCCTCCCACGAATAATTGGGAAATTCCGTAGCTCAGCAAATAGGAGGTAAGGGTAATCTGTATGTCTTTTTCGGAAACATGCATTCCTTTAGCCATTGAAGGGAAGGAGGGCAGATATATATCTGTAACAAACCCCGATAATGGAATGGATATAAAAGCCATAATGGTGATCAATCTGATCCTTTGTTCAGATGCTTCTCTCAACATAATTCATCTCTTTTTTAATGATACAAAAATAAGCCGGGAATTTTTGATATCAATTTTAAAAGACAAAGAAAAAATTACAAAATTCAAAGAATTAAATCGCGTGCTTGAATTTGAGCGGTGAGGTATTTGAATATTTTTTGAAGAAATTATTAAAATGAGAGGGTTGATCGAATCCCAAAGTGTAACCGATTTCCGCAATATCCCAGTTGGTGTATTTTAAAAGGTTTTTAGATTCCTCAAACATCCTTTCCTTAATGATATGTGTGGTAGTAAGCTGGGTTACGGATTTTACAGAAGAATTTAAATGATTGACGTGTACATTAAGTCGTTCGGCGAAATCTGATGCGGTTTTAAGGGCAAGCGGATAGGCAGGAGAATCTAAAGGGAACTGTTTGTTGAGCAATTCGTCAAAAAGACGGTACAGGCGTACATTTGCCGGAAGTTCATCAGGATCAACGTCTTCTACGCGGTTTTCAAGTGCAAGATGAAGGACAGACGCCAGATGACTTTTAATACTTCCGCAGCGAAACGGATAATTTGAATTATTGAGTTTGTACATTTGTTCAAAATATACCGTTGTCAACTGAGTCTGTTCTTCTGTCAAAAATACAATAGGCATGCTCCATTCCTTAAATAATGATGTTTTCTTAAATAGCTTGAATTCCGAACTTCCGTTAAAGAATTCCTGATTGAAAAGGCAGAAGTAGCCTTCCTGCAGATCCCCATCGCATTCCCATGAATAAGGAATATTTGGAGAGGGAAAAAACAAAGCAGGACGGTCTACATACAATTCCTGTTGTCCATATTTAAAAGTTCCTTTACCGATGATGAAGCTTATTTTGTAATAATCACGACGATTGTACGGGCTTTTGAAGCTGCAATATCTTCGCATAGAGATATTAAAGTGTGATTTCCCCAATTCAAAATCGTGAGAATCAAACATTTTTAATTGGTTCTCTCTGATATTTCTGTAATAGTCCTCAATGGTTTCCAGCCGATCGCTCATAACTTAAAAATTATAAAAATCAAAGATACGAAAACCTGATGACAGATATTGCAGGCGATGTGTATTGTGTAAAATTAGAAAGGAGGTTGAAGAAAATGCCTTCAGACTATTCTAAAATTTCCAGCAAATCTGCTTTACTGAAGCCTTGTAATTTTGATTCTTCTGTTTTTATCAGTCCTTGGGCCAGTTTACTTTTCTTTTTCTGGAGATTCAGTATTTTTTCTTCAATCGTATGGGTGCAAACCATACGGACGGCTACTACATGTTTTGTCTGCCCTATTCTGTAACTCCTGTCAATAGCCTGGTTTTCGGCAGCCGGATTCCACCATGGGTCTACCAGATATACATAATCAGCTTCTGTAAGGTTGAGTCCTACACCACCAGCTTTCAAGCTGATGAGGAATACCCTCACATTGTCATCGGTCTGAAATCTATGAACTTTGGTACCTCTGTCCCTGGTCTGTCCTGTAAGATACTCGAAGGGAATATCTTTATTTTCAAGTTCTTTTTTGATGAGGTCCAGCATTCCTACAAATTGTGAAAATACAAGGATTTTGTGTTCTTTTGATTTATTTTCAATCTGTTCCGTTAATAATTGGATCTTTACAGCGTGATCGCCTGAGTAGCCTTCTTTAAGTAATACAGGAGAATTGCATATCTGACGGAGTTTAGTAAGACCTGTCAAAACATGCATGCTGTTTTTTAGTGTTTCATCATCCGTGGAAGCGGATATGAAATCGCGTAATTCACGCTCATAAAGGTCATAGATTTTACGTTGCTCTGCATCCATTTCACAGTAGATTACCATTTCTGTTTTTTCGGGAAGTTCTTTGGCAACCTGCTTTTTTGTTCTTCTTAAAATAAAAGGATTTATTTTTTGTTGAAGTTCAATAGTACGTTTGCTGTATTCAAACTTATCGATGGGAATGGCATACGTATCTTTAAAATATTGTTTGCTCCCCAATAATCCGGGTGAGGCGAATGAAAGCTGACCATACAGATCAAAGGTGTTGTTCTCAACAGGCGTTCCTGTAATAACAATTCTGTTTCTGGCTTGTAAGAGACGTGCAGCTTTATATTTTTCTGAATTGGGGTTTTTAATTGTTTGTGATTCATCAAGGAAAATATAATCAAAATGAAATGTTTTAAGAAAACGGATGTCCGAAAGGAGCATTCCATAACTTGTCAATATAATGTCATAATCCTGGAAACGGTTTGTTGATTTTTCCCTGTCCGGACCATAATGCATCAATACCTTAAGAGAAGGAGCAAATTTTTCAATCTCTTCCTGCCAGTTGAACAACAGGGAAGTAGGAACGATGATCAGGTGGGTTCCGGAATGATATTTCTCTTTTCGATATAGAATAAATGCGAGGATCTGTATAGTTTTTCCTAATCCCATATCATCGGCAAGACAGCCGCCGAAATTATAATGGTCGAGTAACCCCAGCCAATTGAGGCCTTCTTTCTGATAATCTCGTAGGGTAGTTCTCAATCCTGCAGGAACGGGAATTTCAGGTGCTTTTTTCAGCACAGAGAATTGCTTGGAGTAAGAATGAATTTCAGTCTGTACCTCTTTTGATAAAACCTCTTTTTCAAACCAATCCGAAACCTCCGAATAGCTAACTTTTGGAATTTTAAGCAACTCTCCGTCCATATCACCAATCTGAAAATACCTGTCGATCTTCTTTATCCATTCATCAGGTAAAATTCCCTGGGTGCCATCATCCAGTTGTATAAACTTTGTTTTATTACGAAGCGCCCGGTGTACCTGTTTCAAAGAAGCTTCTTTACCTCCGAAACGCACACTTAGTTTAGCATTGAACCAGTCGATACCACTTGTCACCTGGATGTTGATTTTCGCAGAGTGAGGGTTCAGTTTGTTATTTTTGAGTTCATTAAATCCAAGGATGGTTATCCCTTCATTTCTCCATGTTTCAAAAGTTCTTAAAAACCAATCGGCATCCAGAAATTTATCTTTGTACAAGTAGAAATATTCATGTCCCTCCAGTTGGTCCTGAAAATCCTCATGCTGTATCATGACAATGGATGTAAGTGCTGTTTCAGCTTCGTAATTGCGTTCAATTTTAAACAGATTTCCATTCTGATCCGTATCATATAATTGCTTCCGTGAGTATACTGCCACCTCTACGGATCCGTATTTCATTACGGGTGTGATGGAGATATACTTGCCTTCCTGGTGAAGATAAATGATCTTTTCCATTTGGAAATCCTTTTCCTGAAGCTGTACCGGACTGGCAGTACGAATGTAGCTGTAATTGATTTGGACATGAGTCTCTAATGGAGATAAAACAGTATGTAAAAAGTTTTCATACTTTGATGCATGAATCAGCAGAATCTCATTATTGGACTTAAAAAATCTGATCACCCTAAGAAGATCAGGATTGTCAATGAGATTCAATGTATTCTGATGATAGATAAAACAATCATGGCGGATTATTACATTTTTGAAAGAAAGAGAAATATCATTAAATAGTAATTCTCCCGTAATCTCATAAAAAGGCTCTTTTTTAAAAACTGTAAGCAGAATTTCGGCTTTCAGCAGATTGAGCTTTACGGGAATCAGGGATTTGGAAGAAATGGCTTCTGAAATAGTATGATCGTGGTAATAAGTATCAAGTCCCTGTGGATTCCGGATAATTAACTTCAGGGCTTCCGTTTCCGTTGCGTCCGCTTCTTCATTAAATTTATTCTGAAAAGAAGCGATTGCCGTATAGAATTTGATCTCAGCAGGTTGATCCGCTTTCCAGACGAGTTGCATAGGATGAATAGGGGTCAACGGATTTTTGATCTTACCGCTTTGGGTAGTATCAGCTTCCATTAATGAAAAATTGAGATGATTATAATACCGGTGCTTGCCAATAACCAATATTCTTTTTCTCTCAGTCTCTTGCATAGCAAGTTCCTTTAAAACAGATTGCCTCGTAGGAAGCAGATTTTGTTTAAAGCCTGGTTCATCTATCTGCAGAAGTTCCTTTATCCTGGATCGAATGTTGAGTTTTCCGTTCTGTAATTCCAACTGGAAATAAGTGTCAAGGTCAGGTTCATTTTCCAACCCGAAACTTTTAGCATGTGAAACCAATGTCCTTTGTCTTAGATTGGCATCGTAGAATATTCTGTAATTTTTCTGTTCAAGAATACAATAAATAATCTCTGCCTGATGCTCACAAAGTTTTTCTCCGTATTGCTCACAAGAGCATGCCGTTACAATTGAAGAACCTATCTGGCTTACGGAAATATTAGGAAATCCTATTGTCGAAACAGATTTCGTAAAAACCCCCGAATTAATCTCCAGGGCAACAGGTTCAATATCATGGAAGTTTTTTTCTTCCATGAATTTTGCCGTTGAAGTATGCTTTAAAAGTTCATAAACTGAAAGCGTGCTGATATGGGTATTCCGTAATATATATTCTTTTGGCAGCTCCATGGTTGGGACAGGCAGATAATTTATAAAAAACGAAGGTACATAAAAACAGATAAAAAGAACTGTGTACTCTTATTATAAAATTGAGATTCCGCTTCTTTTCCTATTGAAAAATGCTTTGCAATTTTATACAGTATTAATGATGTATGGTCCTTGAATTTTTTATGTGATAAAGCCTTAATTTAAAAAGGATATTGGAAAAAATTTAGCTTTAAATTAAAAATTTCACCCGCCTTCTAAAATTTGAATTTATATTGGACATTATAAAGGATTATTTTTTTTCAAATTTTTGTAAACTTTTTTCATCACAGTTAGGCTGGAATCACCATAAAACCTATATTTGCACCCTAAATTTTAAAATAAATGAAAGAACTAATTGAAAAAATCAACGCGGAATTTGAAGCATTCGCAACTGAAGCAAACCAACAAGCTGAAAAAGGAAACAAGGCAGCTGGAACAAGAGCTCGTAAATCAGCTTTAGAACTTAGCAAATTGTTCAAAGATTTCAGAAAAGTTTCTGTTGAGGAATCAAAAAAATAAATTTCCTAAAAGCCAGCTTTTTAAGCTGGCTTTTTTTGTGCCGGGATTTTTCTATGGATCCTGCTTTCAGATATTCAATCTCTTTGTTTTAGAGAATTTTGAAAATAGAAGCTAAATAGTACTAAATTTCATTAAGGTATTGTCTTATTTCCCTTTGTGGGTATATTTGTGTAGTTAGTTGTTTTACATTAATCACCCGTCATATGAAGCATTCTTATTTATATTTGATTCTTTTTTTTGGTCTTTTTTCCGCGCAAAAAGTAAAAGTCATAGATTCAGAAAACGGGAAAGCCATATTTCATGCGAGGATTGTTCTTAATAATCAGGTTGTTTACACCAATGAAGACGGCTATGCTCCACTTGGGCAGAACGCAGGAAACTTTGAAGTATCAGCTTTCGGATATCAGAAAAGAAAAGTATCTGGTTTTAATTCTTTTATCAAATTGAAACCTTCATTCAAAAATATTGAAGAGGTAAAAATGGTAAGTATAGATATAAAAAAACTTTTTAATGATATAAGAAAGAATTATGAAAAAAGATATTATAATGAGCCTTCCTTGTATAATGTGGTATTCAAAGAAAAAAGATCAGATAATGATGAACTTTG
Organism: Chryseobacterium sp. LAM-KRS1; assembly: GCF_013184525.1. Taxonomy (GTDB): domain Bacteria; phylum Bacteroidota; class Bacteroidia; order Flavobacteriales; family Weeksellaceae; genus Chryseobacterium; species Chryseobacterium proteolyticum. The sequence goes on along the minus strand of NZ_JAAOIZ010000002.1, from coordinate 218,477 downwards.
CTTTTTAGTTATTACGGAAGCTAAATTATGGAGCAAAAGTAACCATTACAATTATAATGACGGAATTCGTAAAAATTATGACAAGATTCTCCAGATGCAGCTGAATAATGTAAAATACCTGAAAAATTTAAAGTCAGACAGTATTTTTTCGCCGGGGAGTAATGAATTTTCTCATGAGTATATGGGAAATTACTTTCTTAGCTTCGAACTGAACCGTACACTTAATCATATTAATAGTATTAACTCAAAATATTCAGGGAAAATAATCTCTGAAGAAGGGGATGAGCAGCTGATGACTTTTAAGGTTAAATCCGGTACGGGTATTGAGCTCATAGGAGAGCTTAAGTATAACAAGGCTGATAAAGTGATTACTTATTTTGAAGTCAATTATCTACAGACAAATTATCCGCCAATCAGAAGAAAAATGGCAGGAGGAATAGAGTATGATTACCAATTAGGGGATGCTTCGCTTACTTTTGATTTTTATAAAAGAGACGGAATGTATCTGCCCGCCTTGGTAAGACTTAAAGGTGAAAAATACTCTGCTTTTTACCAGGGAAAGAAGCATGAAAGAAAATTCAGCAGAGAAATTATTTACAATACTTTTGAAAAGTCAAATAAGGAGGGACTTTCGTACAGAGTAGACTTCAGTAAAAACATCTGGGAAAATGTTCCGGTAAAAGAGGAGAAAGAAGATGCTATCATACTTTCTGCTGAGGAGCAGGCTTTTATTAATGAAAAGTAACAAATTTTGAAAAAAAAATTAAACTGTTGTTTTAAGCTGTTTTTTTAATTGTTATCCATTTAATTTCTTAATTATTTTCCTATAAAGGCTTTTATTCTTTTATTTAGTTCTCCTTTTCTTTTCAATTTTCGCTGAAATCTATATCTTTATTCCAATCAATAATGCTATGAAGATAAATACGTTTTTTGCAATGCCGGCAGTTGTTCTGGCAACGCAGTTTTCTTGGGCACAGGCTCCCGCAAAATCTCAGGAAAAGCTTAATCCTATTGTGGAAAGTTTTGTGAATGAAGCCAATAATAATTCTCAACTCGAAAATATGGCCTATGAGCTGCTTGATGGTATCGGACCCCGTTTGGTAGGAACTCCGGAAATGCTTGCCGCCAATGAATGGACAGCTAAAACACTTCGCTCATGGGGAGTAGATGCAAACCTTCAGCAATTTGGAACCTGGAAAGGGTGGCAGAGAGGAATTACCCATGTAGATATGGTATATCCCCGTGTGAAATCATTATCTGCCACACAACTTGCATGGAGCCCTGCAACTAAGAAGGCAATTGAAGCTGAGGTTATAGTACTTCCAAAGGTATCTTCCAAGGCCGAATTTGATCAGTGGTTGCCTTCTGTAAAAGGTAAAATGGTATTGATCGCGCAGTATCAGAAAATCGGACGTTCTGATGATCAGATCAAAGAATTCGCTACTCCGGAATTATATGAAAAGCTAAAGGCGGAAAAAGAACAAGCTTCCAAAGATTTCCGTGATTATGTAAAGAATATAGGATATGACAATAATACACTTCCGGAAGCTCTGGAAAAAGCGGGAGCAGCAGGGATTGCGATTTCCAACTGGACAGGAATTATGGGAGCAAACAGAATATTCGGAGCGAAAACATCTAAAATTCCCATGATTGATATTGATGTGGAAGATTATGGCATGTTGTACAGAATGGCAGAAAAGGGGGCTAAACCCAAAATAAAGCTTGAGGCCCAGTCAAAAATACTTCCTGAAGCTAAAAGCTTCAACACGATAGGAATGATCAAAGGAAAGGAAAAACCCAATGAATATGTTATTCTTTCTGCACACCTGGATTCATGGGATGGAGCGCAGGGTGCTACGGATAATGGAACCGGCACACTTACCATGCTTGAGACCATGAGGATTCTTAAAAAATACTACCCTAATAATAAAAGGACGATTGTAATCGGACTTTGGGGAAGCGAGGAGCAGGGATTGAACGGATCGAGAGGATTTGTTGCTGATAATCCGGAAATTATGAAAGGAACTCAGGCTGTTTTCAACCAGGATAATGGAACTGGCCGAGTAGTAAATATCGGAGGACAGGGATTTCTGAAATCATATGATTATATCGGGAAATGGCTGAATGCAGTTCCTAAAAATGTACGTGATAATATTAAAACCGATTTTCCGGGAATGCCGGGAGGAGGTGGATCTGATCATGCATCGTTTGTGGCAGCGGGTGTACCGGGATTCTCATTAAGTTCATTGAACTGGGGATATTTTGGATATACCTGGCATACAACGAAAGATACATATGATAAGATCGTTTTTGATGAACTTAAAAATAATGTGATTTTAACAGCTACCTTAGCTTATATGGCATCTGAAGATCCTGAGTTTACCAGCAGAGAGAGAAGGGTAATGCCGCAAGATGAAAAAGGGGAGGTTGTAAAATGGCCTGAAGCAAAGCAGCCGAGAAGAGATTCAAAGGATTATAAATAAACAAATGAAACCGCCACAACACTGGGGCGGTTTTTTATTTAAAAAAAGCTTTTACAATAAAAGGTTCTGATCACCCTGATATTTCAGGAGATCCCTGATTTCCGGAATTTTGCTTTCTTTTACAATATAGGTCTTACAGATCGTGTTGTTCATATGCATGCTGAAATTCATCCGCGTTCCGGTTCGCCTTCCCATGGCAATTGTTCTGGTCGTGTGTTCGGAGAAGACAGGGGAAAAGTTAGCAAGGCATAAAAGATTTCTTTGGAATGATTTTAAAAATCCGGGATAGTTTCCGTAATCATCCAGGACTTTAATTTTAAATATTTTCTTGCCTAAAGTTGTTCCCCAAGACCATTCCGTTATGGTTCCTGCAATGATAACACAGGGTATGGAAAGCAGAATGCTGATAACAATTACTTTATGAAGGAGAAAGTAGAAAATTAAACCAAAAGGAAGCATATCTATCCACTTGGCAAAAAGTCTTTCGGTCTCGTTTCCTTTATAACCTGGATTATAAGGTAAATGATACTCGTATGCATGATAAATTCTTTGACCGGACTCGTCAAAATAACGAGTCGGCCGATGAATGACTTTTCTTTCTTTAATTTCCGAGATTTTCAAATTAAATCCTTTATAAGATCATGCTCAGCTGAATTCTCTTTCTTACCTCGTCTACTTCTGTTACTTTTACCTGAACATGCTGATGCAGTTTCACTACCTCATTCACATCTGAAACAAAACCGTCCTTGAGCTGAGAAATATGGACTAATCCACTTTCCTTAATCCCCAGGTCAACAAAACATCCAAAGGCTGTAATATTATTAACGATTCCCGGAAGGATCATTCCTATTTTCAGGTCTTTTACACTTTTCACATTGGGGTCAAATTCAAAAATTTTGGCTGCCTTTCTGGGATCCAATCCCGGTTTTTCAAGCTCTTTTAAAATGTCCCGGATCCCAAGGATACCAATTTCTTCGCTAATATATTTTTCCGGCTGGATTAATGCAATTTTCTCTTTGTTAGCTATAAGTTCATTCAGCTTTATTCCCAGGTCTTTGGCCATTTTTTCAACGATACCGTATGCTTCCGGATGCACCGCTGAATTATCCAATGCATTTTTTCCGTTGCTTATTCTTATAAATGCCGCTGCCTGCTGAAAAGCTTTTTCTCCTAATCTGGGAACTTTTTTCAATTGTTTCCTGTCTTCAAAAGCTCCGTTTTCCGCGCGGTAATTGACAATATTTTCTGCCATTTTCTCACCAATTCCGGAAACATAGCTTAAAAGTGATTTGCTGGCTGTGTTCAGATTGATCCCTACGGAGTTTACACATTTCATAACCGTAGAATCCAGTTCGTTTTTCAATTGAGTCTGGTCTACATCATGCTGATATTGTCCAACACCAATGGACTTAGCATCAATTTTAACGAGTTCAGCTAATGGGTCTGCAAGCCTTCTGCCAATGGAAACAGCACCACGTACTGTCACATCATAGCTGGGGAACTCTTCTCTGGCAATCTTACTTGCAGAATAAACAGATGCTCCGGCTTCTGAAACAACAAAAACCTGCAACGGTTTGTCAAATGCAATTTTTTTAATAAAGAACTCTGTTTCACGGCTTGCTGTTCCGTTTCCTATTGAAATAGCTTCAATATTATAGGCGTTAACCATCGAGCGTATCTTTTTCATTGCCATTCCCGATTCATTCTGAGGTGCATGCGGATAAATGGTTTCGTTGTGCAGAAGGTCTCCTTTTTCATCAAGGCATACCACTTTACACCCGCTTTTGTATCCGGGGTCTATTGCTAATATTCTTTTTTCTCCTAAAGGAGGAGCTAATAATAGCTGGGTTAAATTTTCAGAAAAAATCTCGATCGCTTTTTTATCTGCCTTTTCTTTTGCTTCCTGTAGCGTTTCATTGGAAATGGCGGGTTCCAGTAACCTTTTATAGCTGTCTTTTATCGCCAGGGCAATTTGTTCACTACTTTCATTTTTAGATTTAATGATGGCATTTTCAATAAAATCGATTGCCTCTTCTTTATCAATTCCTATATTTACTTTTACAAAACCTTCAGATTCTGCTCGTAGCATAGCCAAAAGTCGATGGGAGGGTGTTCTGCCAAGGCTTTCTTCCCATTCAAAATACTGAGAAAATTTTTGTGCACCTTCCTCTTCCTTTTTGGCTTTAACAACTTTAGAAGATATAACTGCTTTGCGTTGAAATAAACGACGGAGATTTTTGCGGACATACATATTTTCATTGATCCATTCAGCCATGATATCCCGTGCTCCCTGCAAAGCTTCCTCCGGAGAAGAAACTAAATCGTTCATATACCGGGAAACTACAGAATCCAGATCATGGGATTTCTGGCTCATAATGATTTTAGCCAGAGGTTCAAGTCCCTTTTCCTTCGCAGCATCGGCTTTCGTTTTTTTTCGTTTTTTATACGGAAGATAAAGATCTTCAAGTTCCTGTATGTCGAAACTATCCTGGATTCTTTGCTGAAGTTCAGACGTTAAAGAGTTTTGCTCCTCAATGGATTTGAGGATCGATTCCTTTCTTTTAATGATTTCATCAAACTGCTTGCTGAGTTTTGAAATTTGTTCAATCTGCAATTCATCCAGATTTCCGGTCGTATCTTTTCGATATCGTGAGATGAAAGGAATAGTACAGTCTTCTGACAATAATTGTAAGGTATTCGTAATGCTTTTTTCAGGTATATTAAGCGCTTGTTGTATATAGCCGGTTGTATTCATTCTAAATTTTAGACTGCTAAAATAGGCAATTTATATGGTGAGTGAAATATCTTACACCTTACATATTTGTATGGTTTTAGGACTTTATGATGGATATCTGAAAATAGAAACTTAATTTCTTGATGTATGATAAGAGAATAAGTAATAAGGTTTTTCTACTTTTGAATTTCAGAATTAAGGAATCGATCCTGATCAGTTCAAAAACTTTTTAAAAAAATAAAATATGAAAAAAATTAGTGTTATCGCGTTAGTAGGAGTAGGATTGCTTATGGCATCATGTACTAAAGAGAAATCAGCGGAGGCTTCGGCTGCTGGCCAGGAACAGGCTGTTGCTGAGAGCAAAGGAGAAGTGCTTGCCGTAGATACAGTAGCTTCTGTTGTTAACTGGAAAGCTTACCATAAAGGAGGTTTTGCTCCACGTTGGGGAACTCTTAATGTAAAATCAGGTGACCTTAGTGTTGAAGGAAATCAGGTTTCTGCAGGAAATTTTGTTATCGACATGACTTCTATTAAAGTGGATCCTGCTTCAGTAACTGAAAAGGACAAGAAGCCAGAAGATCTGGTAACGCATTTAAAAACTCCTGACTTCTTTAATGTAGAGAAGAATCCGGTTTCAGATTTTAAAATTACAAGTGTAGCGGATCTCAAAGAAGCTCCTAAAGATGCTGTGGCAGGTGCAAATAAAACAATAAGCGGTAATCTTACGCTATTGGGAAAAACAATGAATGTAACTTTCCCAGCCAAAGTAGAAGCAACAGCTAATTCCGCTTCTATAGATGCTAAATTTACTGTAAACAGAGCTGATTGGGGAATTAAATTCGGAACTTCCGAAGCAGACCCTGCTGAATGGATGATTAGTAAAGACATTGAGATCGGCGTTAATGTGAAAGCAAAAAAATAATTTGTTAGATATATTAAATAGGGAGCTGCTATTAAGCAGCTCTTTTTTTATGTTTAACTTTTTTTAGTAATTGATAACACGGGCTCGGCATCATTTTTTCTTCTTCTTAATTAATAACACCAAAAATTTTAATATTATGTCGAAAAAAATTGCAATTCTGGCAACCCATGGTTTTGAAGAAAGTGAGTTACAATCACCAAAAGAATTTTTGGAACAACAAGGTTGGACTGCGCATATTGTAAGCCCCGATTCCGGAACCATAAAAGCATGGGCCGAAAAAGACTGGGGTAAAGAATACACTGTGGACAAAAATCTTAATGAAGCAAATGCTTCTGATTATGATGCACTGGTATTACCTGGAGGGGTGATCAATCCCGATCAGTTAAGAACTAATGACAAAGCACTCCATTTTGTACAAGATTTTTTTCAGCAGAAAAAACCCGTTGCGGCGATTTGCCACGGGCCACAAATCCTGATCAACGCAAAAGTTGTAGACGGAAAAAATATGACCTCTGTGAATTCGATAAGCGAAGATCTAAAAAATGCAGGAGCTTTGTGGGAAGATAAAGAAGTTGTAGTGGATAATGGTCTTGTAACAAGCAGAACACCGAAAGATTTGCCAGCATTTAATGCTAAGATGGTTGAGGAAATAAGAGAAGGAAAGCACGGTTAATTTATAATTTCTGATCAAATATAAGATGAGGCATAGTGGTTAAATTTTAATTACTATGCCTTATTTTTTACAAGGATCGTACATTTGCAGGATATGATGTATTATTTATTGGCTATTAATCTCGTGTGCTTTTTTATATTCGGAATCGATAAACGAAAGGCTAAAATGCATCAAAGAAGGATTTCTGAAAACACACTTTTGGCATTGGCCCTGTTTGGCGGCAGTGTAGGAGGAATATTCGGAATTTTTATCTTTAGACATAAAATTTCGAAAAAATCTTTTTTATTAAGATTTTGTGCGGTTCTTGTTATTCAGATGGTATTGGTTTATTTTTTTAGAAAATACAGATGAAGGTATGATGTAATTAACGCCTAACAGCTGGATGGTCAGGTATATGTGTGCTTTGGAATAAGGAGCCAGGGAGCCCATTGCCATGTGATTTATTTTAACTTTCTCATTATGAATTTGTTAAATAATGTATAATCATACTGATTAATTAATTAAAAAACACTATTTTTGCACCCGTAAAAATCATTCATGCAAAACATTAGAAATATTGCGATTATCGCACACGTTGACCACGGGAAGACGACTTTGGTTGACAAGATTATTCATGCTACAAACATTTTCAGAGAAAATCAGGAAAGTGGAGAATTAATAATGGATAATAACGATCTTGAAAGAGAAAGAGGGATTACCATTTTATCTAAAAATATTTCTGTTACTTATAAAGACGTTAAAATTAACGTAATCGATACTCCTGGTCACGCCGATTTTGGTGGTGAAGTAGAGAGAGTTCTTAAAATGGCAGATGGTGTAATTTTGTTAGTTGATGCTTTCGAAGGGCCTATGCCACAAACAAGATTCGTATTGCAAAAAGCATTGGAATTAGGGTTAAGACCACTAGTGGTTATCAATAAAGTAGACAAACCAAACTGTCGTCCGGATGAAGTACATGATCAGGTATTTGATTTATTCTTCAACCTGGAAGCTACTGAAGAGCAATTGGATTTCCCAACCTTCTATGGATCTTCAAAACAAGGTTGGTTCAATACTTCACTAGAGCAAACGGAAGATATTTTACCATTATTAGATGGTATCTTACAATATGTTCCTGCTCCAAAAGTATCTGAAGGTAATCTTCAAATGCAAATTACTTCTCTTGATTATTCTTCTTTCCTGGGAAGAATTGCAATCGGAAAAGTAACAAGAGGTGAGATTAAAGAATCTCAGTGGATTGGTCTTGCTCAGGCTGATGGTAAAATTGTAAAAGGAAAAGTAAAAGAATTATACGTTTTTGAAGGTTTAGGAAAGAAAAAAGTAACTGAAGTACAAGCTGGAGATATCTGTGCTGTAGTAGGTTTCGACTCTTTCCAGATTGGTGATTCTTTTGTGGATATGGAAAATCCTGAACCATTACCAAGAACTGCAATTGATGAGCCTACTTTGAACATGACGTTCTCTATTAACAATTCACCTTTCTTCGGAAAAGACGGTAAATATGTTACTTCAAATCACCTGAAAGAAAGATTAACGAAAGAATTGGAGAAAAACTTAGCATTAAGAGTTCAGCAGACTGATGATGCCAATACATTCCTTGTTTTCGGTAGAGGTATTCTTCACTTGTCAGTTTTGATCGAAACAATGAGAAGAGAAGGTTATGAAATGACAATCGGTCAGCCACAAGTTATCTTAAGAGAAATTGACGGTGAAAAATGTGAGCCTTATGAATCATTGGTTGTTGATGTTCCTGAAGAATATGCTTCAAGAGTTATCGATTTGGCAACTCAAAGAAAAGGGGATCTTCACATTATGGAAACTAAAGGAGAAATGCAACATATGGAATTTGAGATTCCTTCAAGAGGTTTGATAGGATTGCGTTCTCAAATGTTAACTGCTACAGCTGGTGAAGCTATTATGGCACACCGTTTTACAGAATATAAGCCATTTAAAGGTGCTATTCCTGGAAGAAACAATGGTGTATTGATCAGCAAAACTCAAGGTCCGGCTACTGAATATTCTATTGCTAAACTTCAGGATAGAGGTAAGTTCTTTGTTGATCCGGGTGAGGAAATCTATGCAGGTATGATCATTGGTGAACAAAACAAACCAGGAGATTTAGTTGTAAACATCGTAGAAGCAAAACAGTTGAACAACATGAGAGCTTCTGGAAAAGATAAAGATACTGGTGTTGCTCCGAAAATCTTATTCTCATTAGAAGAATGTATGGAATATATCCAGGGTGATGAAGCAATCGAGGTAACTCCAAACTTCATCAGAATGAGAAAGAAAGTACTTTCTGAAGAAGAAAGAAAAAGACTGGAAAGATCTGCGAAAGCATAATGAAATTCAATATAAGTGAAAGCCTCGATTTTCGAGGCTTTTTTTATATATAAAAGTTGAATTAATTCAATTTATTATAATATTTTTAAAAAACTAAAAAAATAATTTAATGTAGTTTTGCACCCTATGAAAGTTAGTAATTTAAAATTGATCATATTGCTGGGGGTACTGGCATCTTGTGGAAGTTCCCGTACCGTTCAGAATAATACGGTAAAACCAACCAGAAATCCAAATACAGCCAATCCCGTTAAAAATATTTCAAAGCCTCCTGTGGCTAATACTAAACCAGTTCCTGTACCACCAGCCGATGAGGTTTTTAAAGTTAATCTTCCGGCTATTAACAGGGAATTCAGGGGTGCATGGATTGCCAGTGTTGCGAATATCAACTGGCCTTCAAGAAACGATTTATCTATTGATCAGCAAAAGGCCGAAGCCATCAGTATGCTGGATATGCTGAAAGATAACAATTTTAATGCTGTAATATTTCAGGTACGTCCCTCTGCGGATGCATTATACACCAGTTCTATTGAACCTTGGTCTTATTTTCTGACAGGAGAGACCGGGAGATCCCCTTATCCCAATTATGATCCGTTGCAGTTCTGGATTGAAGAGTCCCACAAAAGAGGTCTGGAGCTTCATGTCTGGCTTAATCCTTACCGTGCCCATCATACAAACGGAGGAGCTGTGAACAGCCTTTCTATGGCCAATAAGCTTTCTGACATTGTGGTAAGACTAAAAAACGGGATGTATTGGTTTGATCCTGCGAATCCTAAAACACAGGGACATGTTTCTAATGTGGTAAAGGATATCGTGCAGAGATATGATATAGATGCGGTGCATTTTGATGACTATTTTTATCCTTATGCAACTTATAATAAAGGAGGTGATTTCCCTGATAACGCTACTTGGAATGCATATGTAAGCAGTGGAGGAACTTTATCCCGGGCAGATTGGAGAAGAGATAATGTCAATAAATTTGTTGAAAGGATTTACAAAGAAGTTCATGCGGAAAAAAATTATGTAAAATTCGGAATCAGCCCGTTCGGGATCTGGAAACCGGGTTATCCTGCAGGAATTACAGGATCTTCCCAATATGACGAATTGTATGCTGATGCTAAATTATGGTTAAATAAAGGATGGGTAGACTATTTTTCTCCCCAACTGTACTGGCCTATTGATTCTAAAGGGCAGGGTTTTGAAGCTTTGCTGAATTGGTGGGAATCTGAAAATACAATGAAACGCCACCTATGGCCGGGATTAAATACAGTGGAAATCAGGACTTCTGATCGTCCTTCCGAGATTAAAAACCAGATAGAACTTTCCAGACAGATTCTGAAAGGTGATGCCGGTGAAATCCATTGGAGCATTGCAGGGCTTACGAGAAATCCTTCGATGTTAAGCACCCTGAGAAACGGGCCCTATAAAGAAAAAGCTTTGGTGCCTAAAAGTCCATGGATTAAAGCTGCTCCTCTCGCAACCCCAACATTGTTTGTGGCCGATAACGGAAGTTTTGCCCAGGCAAGCTGGAGTAATAAAAATCTGAAAGATGTATTTCAGTGGGCATTATTTAAGCAATATAATGGCGTTTGGGAAATTGAAATTCTGACTTTAGACACACTGTCAAAAGATATTCCTAAATATAAGTATGGAAAAACTTTAAATGCAATTGCCATTAAAGCAATTGACCGGCTGGGAAATGAAAGTGATTACATGGCGAAAAAAATAAAATAATAAAAGGCTTCCAACACCATAAAGCAAAAGAATAAATAATATGTTGTTGGTGCCGATACAATAAAAGCAGCTCTACAAGAGCTGCTTTTATTTTAGAATAACTATAAATTATTAGCTTAAAATATTGTTTGTTAGTATTTTATGTTGTTATTTTAGTGTTTTTTTAAAAGAATAAGAACTTTATCGGAACCATTTTTGCAGGATTATATTCATAATCACTAAAAATAAAATATTATGAATACGAACAGACTTTCACCTGCGGTGGAAAAAGCCTTGAGCGATCAGATGAATAAAGAAATTCATGCAGCACACACTTTCCTTTCTTATGGAATATGGGCTGATGATAAAGGATACCAGGGTATTGCTAACTTTCTATACAGGCATGCGCAGGAAGAGAGAAACCATTCTATCAAATTTATGGAATATGTACTAAACAGAGGCGGAAAACCTAAAGTTGATGCCATTCCTGCACCTCCAAGTGATCCTGAATCTCTGACTGCTTGCTTTGACGGCATTTTTAATCACGAGGTAGACAATACCACATCGATATATAAAATTGTTGATCTTGCCCTTCAGGAAAAGGATTGGGCAACCTGGAATTTTATGCAATGGTTCGTTCAGGAGCAGATTGAAGAGGAAACTTTAGCTCAGAACCTGATTGATAAATTAAAAATTGCTGGTGGAGATCGTGCAACGGACGAATCTCTGTTTACATTAGATAAGACATTAGAAAAAACACCCGATGATGCTCCCTTAGCTCAGAACGCTACAGGTGCAAATCCTTAAGGTGAAATAAAATGGAAAAAAAATCTGCCGGATTCCCGGCAGATTTTTTTATTATGAAACTCGTGTTAAAATCACTATCTTTGCAGACCTTTAAAAATAAAATAGTTTCATTATGAAATGTGGAATCGTAGGATTGCCGAACGTTGGTAAATCAACTCTGTTTAACTGTTTGAGCAATGCAAAAGCTCAATCTGCCAATTATCCTTTCTGTACTATCGAACCTAACCTGGGTACGGTATCAGTACCGGATCAAAGATTATTCGAGTTGGAAAAATTAGTAAATCCAGAAAGAGTTTTACCGGCTGTTGTGGAGATTGTAGATATTGCAGGTTTAGTAAAAGGAGCCAGCAAAGGAGAAGGTTTAGGAAACCAGTTTCTTGCAAATATCCGCGAATGTGAAGCAATTATCCATGTTTTAAGATGTTTTGATAATGGAAACATCATTCACGTAGAAGGTTCCGTAGACCCTTTGAGAGATAAAGAAATTATTGATATTGAACTTCAGCTGAAAGACCTTGAAACAGTAGGAAAAGCAGTTGATAAAGCTAAGAAATTTATCAAATCAGGAAAAAAAGAAGACATTCTTACTTATGAAACGCTGCAAAGCCTTCAGAAGTTTCTTGAAGATGGAAGAAATGCAAGAGAGTTTCCTGTAAATGATCTTACAAAACCAATTATTGACGATATTCAGCTATTAACAAAAAAACCTGTACTTTACGTTTGTAATGTAGATGAGAATTCTATTAAGAATGGAAACGAATGGGTGTCCAAAATTGATGAAATGGCTCAAAAAGAAGGATCTGAAATTGTGGTTTTGGCTGCTCAGATTGAAGCTGATATCAATGAGCTTGAAACTTTCGAAGAAAGAGAAATTTTTCTTGAAGAGCTGGGATTAGAAGAACCCGGAGTTAACAGATTAATCAGAAAAGCATATGATCTTCTCAAGCTTCAGACGTATTTTACTGCGGGTGTAAAAGAAGTAAGAGCATGGACTATCGGACAGGGATGGACTGCTCCTCAGGCAGCCGGAGTTATCCATACTGATTTTGAAAAAGGATTTATCCGTGCAGAAGTAATCAAATATAACGACTACGTACAATATGGTTCGGAATCAAAAGTAAAAGAGGCTGGAAAACTATCTGTGGAAGGAAAAGAATATATTGTTCAGGATGGTGATATTATGCACTTCAGATTCAATGTATAAAGTATAAAAGAAATATTAAAGTTATAGTAATTAAAAAACGCTTCCATGAATTTGGGAGCGTTTTTTTTATAAAAATTTTATGTCAATTGCTTTTACAAGCGACATTCTTTTTGTGCACAGCTTGGAGAAATGGTTGTACAACCGTTAGGATAGTCCGGAAGCGGAGGGTCGCAGGGATAAGTAGGACATGCGATAGGTTGTTTACAGTCTAGCATTCCTCCGATGATTGTTCTTAATTCTCTTTTTGTCAATTTTTTCGCCTTTATAAAGTTTTTGTTTTTCATGCGGTTGATTTTTAATTGTTTAGTGAAAACTAACGATCTCTAGAATAAGTACAAAGTAGAAGTGTAAATTGTATAATAGTCTAAATTGTTATTTTACAGTGATTAGCTAAAGTAAAACCACCCTTGTGCAGAATGGTTTTATGTGAAAAAGTTTACAGCTGATATTATGGAATCAATTCCGGACGGCATTCAGGTTCTGCACATCCCATTGAAATGATTCTGCAACCATTGGTTTTCGGATCACGGCACTGCATAAGGCCTCCTGTAATTGTTCTCAACTCTTTTTTATTTAACCTTGTTCCGTTTTGTAGATTTTGGTTTTTCATAATGATATTGTTAGTTTTAATAATAATTTGCGATCATGATATTTCCTTATTTTGAATGATTGGTCAGGTAAGATATTTAAATACTGTGACCGGATGATACAAAAAACCACTCTTTGGAAGAGTGGCTTCGTAAAAAATATCAATTTAAGGAATGTATCTGCATTGAAATTCTGCACACTGACGCCCGTAAGCGATGCATTGATTGGTATCCGGATCCACACACATTTGTAGTCCACCGGTAATTGTTCTTAACTCTTTTTTGTTTAATTTTTTTCCTTTTTGGAGATTCAGATTTTTCATATTATGATTTTAATAAATTAGTTTAAACTAAGTTATGAAAAATATTTATTGTATGTCACTATATTATGAAAAATATTTGCATTAACAATAAATGATTGGAATTCAATATTTGTGTAACTTTATATATTTGAATTTTACAAATACTCAATTATGGAAAAAATAGGGCATGCTTCTCTGGAAGATTTTTATAGGGAAATGACTGCAAAGCTGGGGAAGGATATTGAAAGTATTTTTCCAAAGGGTTTGCATAAAGATATTGGTCATTTTAATGTATTTGATATTGCTCAGACCATTGAAAAGGTAAAGACAACTTCTGAAATGCCATATAACAGAAGAAAATATTATAAGATAAGCCTGATCCGGGGACGAAATAGAGCAGAATATGCAGATAAGGTTATTCCCATAAAAGAGAATGCGCTATTATTTGCAACGCCTAAGGTTCCTTATCACTGGGTTCCTGAAGATCCTAATCAATCGGGTAGCTTCTGTGTATTCACCGAAGATTTCTTCATTAAGGATAAATCTCATAATACGCTTGAAGACTTGCCTATATTTCAACCGGGAGCATTCCCCGTATTTGAAATCGATGCTGCGTTAGCAGATGAAATTGAGGTACTTTTCAGGAAAATAAAAACTGAAATTGAGTCTGATTATATTTTTAAATATGACCTGATCCGCAATTATGTACTCGAATTGATTCATTACGGACAAAAGTTACAGCCGGCTACAAAATTGTCGACCTCCAATGATGCTTCTTTACGAGTTGTTTCTTTGTTTATAGAGTTATTGGAACGACAGTTTCCCATTGAATCCTACGATCAGAGACTCCAGCTTAAAACAGCAAAAGATTACGCAGACCGCCTGTCTGTGCACGTTAATTATTTAAACAAAAAACTTAAAGAAAATACAGGAAAGACTACGACGGAATTTATAGCTGACAGGCTTATCCAGGAGGCTAAAATACTATTGAAGCAAACCACCTGGAATGTTTCTGAAATATCGTATGCGTTGGGTTTTGAGGAAATTGCTCATTTTTCAAATTTCTTTAAGAGAAAAACCTCATACAATCCATTACAGTTTCGTTCCTGATTTGAATTTTGCAAATTTCAGATTGATTGAAGCAAACATCTGTGTCTCCAAATACCAGAACTTTGTCCCATTAAAAACAACGAAAAAATGAATTCAAAAACAAAAATTGCCTTAATAACCGGTGGAAGCCGTGGAATAGGAAAAAACTCAGCCTTGAGAATAGCTGAAAAAGGTCTCGATGTTATCATTACTTATAAAAGCAGTAAAGAAGAAGCTGATGCTGTAGTCAATGAGATCAAGGCATTGGGTAGAAATGCTGCTGCTTTCCAATTGGATACACGAGATGTGAAAAGTTTTGATGCCTTTATAAAAAATGTAACAGATCATCTACAGGAGCACACCGCAAGTCCGAACATTGATTATTTAATTAATAATGCCGGAACTGCTTTATATTCTCCGATTACTGAAACTACAGAAGAGCAATTGGATGATATTATAGATATCCATTTCAAAGGAGTATTTTTCCTTAGTCAGAAGTTCTTGCCTTTTATGAATGATGGAGGTGGAATTATCAATATTTCATCCGGTTTGGCAAGAGTAGCGCTTCCGGGATCGTCAGTATACGGATCTATGAAAGCAGGGGTTGAAATGCTTACAAAATATATGGCGAAAGAATTAGGTGCAAGAAAGATTAAAGCTAATGTCGTGGCGCCCGGAGCTATAGAAACCGATTTTGGAGGTGGAAGAACACGTGATAATAAAGAGGTTAATGCTTTGGTTTCAAACATCACAGCTTTAGGAAGGGCTGGACTTCCGGAAGATGTAGGTGGAGTAGTCGCTTTTTTGTGTACGGAAGATGCAGGATGGATCAGCGGTCAGAGAATCGAAGTGTCGGGAGGAATGGCATTGTAAGATAATATCAAGGATATAATAATGAATAAAAGCAGTAGGAATCTACTGCTTTTTGCTATCTTTAATGTAGAATAATAATTGTATGATGAACGATCTTACCGGTTATGATTAAAGAATTTTTAAGCCAGTTTCCTTACATTTTACCTGCGATTGAAATACTCTATCTTGCAGGGATCTTTTTTCTTGCGGTGAGAATTATCATGGATACCAGAAACACCAGCAAAACGTTGGCTTATCTGCTACTGATCGTCTTTTTACCCATAATAGGGATCGTGATTTACTTTGTTTTTGGTGTTAATTACAGGAAGAATAAGTTCTATACATTCAAGATTGAAAGAAACGAGGAAATCTATAACAGGATTAAAAAATATATCAAAGAAACGCATTATGAAACTCTTGGTATCAGAGAAAAAGAGCTGGAGGATTTTATAACGACCGTTAATTTTCTTTATCATGGCGGACACTCACCCCTGACCCGTAAAAACAAGGTAGAAGTATTGATCAACGGAGAGGAGAAATTTCTAAAAGTTTTTGAGATTCTTGAAAAGGCACAACACCATATTCACCTTGAATATTATATTTACGAAAATGATGAAATAGGCAATAGACTTGCGGATTTACTGGTGAGAAAATCTAGGGAAGGTGTTATTATCCGTTTTCTTTATGACGATATGGGAAGTGGTAAAATCGGAAAGAAACTGCTTGCAAGATTAAGAGAAGCCGGAGTAGAAGTTTCTCCTGTCAACAAAATTACTTTCAGGGTTCTCGCCAACAGGGTCAACTACAGAGATCACAGAAAAATTATTATTGTTGACGGAACAAAAGTTTTTACAGGTGGAATAAATGTTTCTGATAAATATATCAATCCTAACCCTACACAATATTGGCGCGATATTCATTTATATATCCAGGGAAACGGAGCTTTTTATTTCCAGTTTTTATTCCTGAGCAATTGGATATTTGCAACCGAAAAAATTCCTCCTTTGTCTGAAGACTATTTCAATTATAAGGATGATGAAGAAGGAAGCACAATTATTCAGGTAGCCGCCAGTGGACCGGATACCAAGCCTTCCATCATGCTGAGTACAGTTTCTGCTATTCTTTCGGCCAAAGAAAAAGTATATATTGTTACCCCCTATTTTATTCCCGTAGAAACAGTTCTCAATGCCATCAAACAAGCTGCTATTGCCGGACTTGACGTACGGCTTATGGTTCCTGAATCCGGAGATTCTGTTGTGGTAAATGCAGCTGCTTATTCCTATTATGAGGAATTACTGGAAAGTAATGTGAGAATCTTTTTTTATAAAAAAGGGTTTATACATGCTAAAACGATGATCATAGATGATCTTTTTTCATCAGTAGGTACTGCAAATATGGATGTGAGGAGTCAGGAGCTGAATTTTGAGGTGAATACTCTTGTATTTGATAAGGAAATAAACCGGGAGATTGAGCAGGTATTTCTTCATGATATGAATGATTGCTCTGAAATTCATCTTAATGAATGGAGAAAAAGACCTAAGCTAAAGATTTTCTTTGAACATTTAGCCCGCTTGCTTTCTCCACTCATCTGATCAGGTACCTTTACCGATGTGCTATATTTTAGATAGATTTTCAATTGCCCTTTCTAACGTTTCCTCTTTCTTTGCAAAGCATAGCCTGATCACGTTTTCGTTCACCTTGTTTTTGTAGAAAGAAGAGAAGGGAACACTGGCTACTTTATGGGTCACTGTCAATTCGCTGGCAAAGTCAAAATCATTTTTATCCGATATCTTATCATACTTTAAAGCCTGAAAATATGTTCCTTCACAATCAAGTAATTCGAATGAAGTAGTCGAAAGCCCTTGCCGTAGAAAATCCCTTTTTTTCTGGAAAAATTCATTCAGGTGGTTGTAATGTTCATCATCTTTCATATATTCGGCTAGCGCCAGCTGAATGGGTGTGTTCACGCTAAACACATTGAACTGATGAACTTTTCTGAATTCGTCGGTCAGTATTTTTGGAGCTGCACAATAACCCACTTTCCAGCCTGTAACATGAAAAAGCTTTCCAAATGAAGCTATCAGAAGGCTTCTTTCCCTTAGTTCTGGATATTTGCAGATACTTAAATGCTGTTTTCCGTCGAAAACAATATTTTCATACACTTCATCACTTAAAATGAGAATCGGTGTATCTTTTACGATATGAATAAGCTCCTGAATATCGCTTTCCTTTAAGATCCTTCCCGAAGGATTATTAGGATTATTAAGAATGATCATTTTGGTTTTTTCATTAACCATTCCTTTTACAGCATTCCAATCGATCACATAATCCGGGGCCTTCATTTCAAAACGCCGGATAACTCCTCCAAAAAGTTCTACGGTCGGCTCATAACAATCATAAGCCGGTTCAAAAATAATCACTTCATCGTCTCTCTTGATGAACGTGGCTATGGCTGTAAAAATAGCCTGTGTTCCCCCTGCCGTTACTGTAATTTCTGAGTCGGGATGATAAATGGCCTGATGGCTGTTTTCAATTTTCCTGGCAATTTCTTCCTTTAATCCAATCATCCCTCCCATGGGAGCATATTGATTAAACCCTTTTTTAATGAAATTATCCACGTAATTCAGTAATTCTGGATCCGGCATAAAATCCGGAAATCCCTGAGACAAATTGATGGCTTGATTTTCATTTGCCAATTGAGTCATCTGACTGAAAATAGTGGTTCCAACATTGGAAAGCTTGGAAAGAGGAAGCTGTATCATTGACTGTATTTTATATACTTCGAATTTAATTTATTTTTTCCAATACAGAAGTATGGATATAAGAAAAGGTTACCCAATTTGATAACCTTGTTCTTTATTATTTGAGCATATTTAAATTATTTTATCCATTCAAATACTTGGGTTGCTTTATTGCTTCCTTCAAAGCCGTCTACAGGAAAGTAGGTGAGGGTATCTTTTTTTAAAACCTGGCTCATCATTCCTGTTACACCTTTTTTATGGTAGGACATAATTTCGATTCCGTTTTTTTTTAGTTCATCAACAATATATTCCGAGCAATAATAAGCTTTGCTGCCCTTGTCAAAATTAAAATCAAAATTAATATTCTGTTTTTCGGACTGAACAAGTGTACTTTTTATAGCATTGAATTTTTGAGGATCAATGTTTTTTAGCTGCCAGATGGAAAGATAATTTAAATCTTCAGGTTGAATAAAATTATCAATTGTTTCAACATACAAGCTATTTCCCTTATCATTTTTGTTTACGTAAACATGATAAATAAGAAGAGCATTGTTTTTAATATATCCAATACCTAAATGAGAAGCATATTTATTTTTAATATTAAAGTCTTTGGCTACATTTCCCAGTTTGCCTGTTGTGCCTCTTTGTATAAGGTAAATAGAATTTTCGTTTAATTCTAGATTTTTAATCTTATTGTTTAAAGCAGTTGTTTTATAACTATAGAAAGAAAAGATTACTATTATGAGTAAAATGCTCATAATAGTAATATCATATTTGAAATTTTTGAATGCCATGATCTATTTATCCCAAAGAGATCCTATAGCTCCGCCAATCATAGATCCAGCACATATGCCTCCCCATAATGCTCCAGGATTTAAGGTAACAAAGCCTATTCCTACACCAACTGCAAATCCTATTTTAGCTCCAAGTTGAGCTCCAGGCCCCATTTCTTTTGATGTTGTAGAAGGTGTTAATATTAACCCTAATTCGATATTACGTTGTAGATTATTAAAGTTATTAATAATTATTTTTTCATTGTTGGAAAGGGTGTTGAATTTTACATCACTTGTTAAATTAGAAATAGAATGAGTATTTATTAATATCATTAAGGATTTTGCTACCGTTGATATTGGCAACTGCTGAACGGTTTGATCAAAAGACACCTGATAAGCATTAATGGTCTTATCAATGATTTGATTTACTTGACTTAAAGTAGCTCTTTCATTAACAGGAATTTGAGCCTTATCGTAAAACTGATTCAAAAGACTTTGAGTTAAAGTGAAAGATGCCCCTTGAGTACCAACCGTGGAAATTGCAAAATTAACGGCACCGCTAAAAGGCTCTGGGTTTGCGAAATAATTTTGAGTCGATACTGGACCATTCAGGTTATTGATTGTGTTGGAAGTTTTAGAAGATTCTTCTTGATTGTTGATGTTGTCTTCACCACAAGAATTAAACATACATTGTGTAGTTGCCAGTCCGGCAAGGACCAGAAGCGTTTTTGTTTTCATAGGTTAAAGTTTTTGTTTTTTTTGGTAGACTAAAAGTATCATGATAGTAAACATCCCGATACTGTGAATTTGTAAGTGTTGGTGTTTTTTTAATAAGTGTTGTTAATCGGAGGTTAACTGTAACCAACATGAAAATGAATAAAGAGCTGCTAGGATATGAACAGCTCTTTTTAAAACTTTGGATTTTATTTTGAAATAATCAATTTTTGAGAATTTATTTTATTGGCTGATTTAATTTCAACAATATAATTCCCCTGAACAAGATGCTCAGTATTTAGTTTTATATTCTGGCGGCCGCTTTCAAGGTTTTCTGATTTTTCCAGCACTGTTTTTCCCGATGTATCAAGAACTCTTATGGAAACAGGTCCTCTTGAGGATTGATTTGTTTGAATATCCACATAGTTTTTAGCGGGGTTAGGAACCAGTCTGTACTCATTATCCATCGTTGTTAACTCTGCCTTGCCAATAGCTTTGATATCAATCTGAGGGGCTGTATTGCCAATATTAGCCTCTCTGGAAGGGACTGTTGATTTGGAATAACAGAAAGTGAAGCATCTTGTACATACCAATAGTTTTCCTTGCTTTTCAGTAACACATATCGTATATGTACCAGGAGTGGCATAAGTATGGGTTAAAGTGGAAAAAACATAAGGAGATGTTGTTCCGTCACCCCAGTTTACAGTGTAGCTACTGCCCGGATTATTGGGTGTTGAAACAAGAATTGGATTGGTAAGAGTTAAATTCACAGTTCCTGTGTTATTACCTTGTGTACTGAATGATGTTTCAAGTTTAAAGTCTGCTGTACATCCGTCACATGATTTGATGCAAATATTGTCGAAGTATACTCTCTCGCTTGGGCTTGAAGTAATGTCTGGCGATATCATTACTGCTGTTGAATTGTTCAATACATTATTGAAGTCAGTCCATGTACCTCCCGGCATGCTCCATGTACCTTCTGAATTACTTGGAAAAGCTGAGCTCGTAGCTAAAGCTAATGGAGCACGTACCCGGACCCATCCGCTATTAGGGGTTACTGTAGCATTGGCAACAAACGTAATCGCCTGATTTCCTGAAAGAATGTAAATAGTAGGATGGAGTGGGGCATTAAAACCTCCGTCTTTTTCAAGATAAAAATCGAAATACAGACATTGTCCCAAAAATCTTTGTCCTATGTTTTTATAGTCTACAGGATTGATGAACCAGGATCCACCGGAAAGATCATCTAGTATAAGATATTGTGAACCGTCCAATGTATTGGGGCTGCCAAGGTTGTAGTTGACAGCGTTGTTTACGGGATCCAGCTGCCAGTTTCCTAAAGGGTTACTGGTGCCGTTAAAATCAGAACAAGGAGCTTGTGCATTCATCAGAAGGCATCCAAGGAACAAATAAATCGTTAAAAAATATATTCTTATCATAATGTGCTACTGGTTTTATCAATCAAAAACCAGAAAAAACTTTAGTTATTAGTAATTTGTTTATGAACTTGTCATAAATGTATTACGATATCTGATGCCAGGGTATTGTGATTTAATAAGTGTTCCTGCTTCACTAATAAGTGTTATATAATTTCTCTTAATTGTGATTTAGCGTCTGGATTCAAACGATATTTTTACATACATATAAAAAATCCCTCCATCCAAAATATTATGTTGGATGGAGGGATTTTGCTTTTTGAACAATCGGATTAAGATTTATTCCAATTGTTCAATTTTATTTAAGAAATCATTTTTCTTACGGACGGAAACATCCAGAACAGAGTTGTCAGTCATAATCACCTGTCCTCCTTTTCCTTTGATGTACTCTTTTAAGTGGCTCAGATTGATGAGGTGTTTATGATGTATTCTGAAAAAATTATAATCGGAAAGAAAATCTTCAAATTCATGCAGTGTTTTCGATACAATAACCTTTGTTTTATCACTCATATAAAATGTAGTGTAGCTGGAATCCGCTTCGCAACGAACAATATCTGCGATATTTGTAAGCTTGAATCCCTGCATAGTAGGTAGGCTTATTTTATTCTGGTGAACAGCCGGTGTAGAAGTTCTGTTCTTTTTGTTGATTTCCAGAGCCTTATTTACAGCGATAATAAAATCCATCTTTTTGATAGGTTTCAGAAGGTAATCCGTTGCTCCATTTTTTATGGCCTGGATAGCAAAATGTTCAAAGGCGGTAATAAATATGATCTGCGAGTTGATCTCTCTGAACTTTGAAAGCAAATCGAATGCGGTACCGTCTTTTAGCTGGATATCTAAAAATAAGATATCCGGAGCGTTTTTCAGAAGATTAACATAGGCTTCTTCTACGCTTGAGGCCTGAAACGAAATCTGTATATCCGGAAACTCATTCTTCAGCAGGAGAGAAATATAATCTCTTCCGTCTTGTTCATCATCAATGATGCAGGCTTGTATTTTGGTTTTCATAGGGGGTCATATATAGTTTAATTTGTGTACCTTGTTTTCCGTCCTTTTCGGAAAGATTATTCAGCTCCAACGTTATATCAGTCTCAAAAAGCTGCCTGAATGTTTCAATCCTTTTTTGAGATAATTTCACTCCGAAAGAATTGGCTTTTGCAGATTCCGGTCTTTTTTCTATTCCCACGCCATTATCCTCAATAGTAATACAAAGAAGTGAATCGGTATAATCAAATGTAATCCTGATATTTCCTTTTCGATCCTTTAAACCGGAAACACCATGTTTTATGGCATTTTCTACAAACGGCTGTATCAGTAATGATGGGATCATCCAGTTTTCATCTGTATTTTTTGAACGTGTTATGGTGTAGTCGAACTGATCCTTTAAACGTAATTTTTCCATATTCAGATATAGAGAAAGGTATTCAATTTCCTCTTTGATCTGCATAAATGTCTTTTCAGAATAGTGTAACGTTTTTCGTATCATCTGAGCAAATATGTTTAAATAGTTTTCAGTTTCCGCATAATCTTTTTTGTAGAGCAAAAACTGAATAGAATTGAGACAGTTATAAATGAAATGTGGATTTATTTGTGCCTTGATGGCCTGTAACTCAAGTTCGGCAATCTTCTTTTCATAATAAAGCGTTTCGAGTTTTTTGTTTCTTTTTCTCTGAAAGTAAATAGTAACCACCACAAAAATAAGTGAGCATCCTATTATAATGATGAAGAATTTAAACCACCAGGTTTGCCAGAATTTGGGTTTAATTTCAAATGCTATGGACGAAAATGTATAGGATCGTTTTCCATTATAACCGAGCCCGAAAACTTTAAAAGTATATTTCCCCGGCGGAATTGAATTAAACATGATTTTAGATGAATTGCTTATTTGCCATTCATCGGTCAGACCTTCGACTTTATATTTGAATTTGATCATACCCTGAGAGATATAATCCGGAAAGCTGAGGTCAAAGGTTATTGTGTTGTCAGGTGCTTGCCCTTTAATCTCCTGATTGAGATCAAATATCTCTTTATCCCCTACGGTTACAGAATTAATGACTACTTTTTTATTGATAAACTTCTGCTGGGTTAACAAGTTGTGAATAGGTAAAATACCCAGACCTTTTGACGTTCCGGCATAAATGGTGTCGTCTTTTATAACGCATCCGGCGACTACGTTAGAGGGAAGCCCATCGGTTTGTGTGAAATTATCGATGGCCAGTTTTTTCCCTTTTATTTCTATCCTGCTCAAACCGGAATTGGTACTCGCCCAGAAAACGTTTTCATTTTCAACTTCGATTTTTTTTATCTGGTCTGTGGACAGACCATCTTTTTCAGTGATTCTTTTGAGGATCTTTTTGTTATTAAAAATCAGGACTCCATTGAGATTGGTTGAGCCTACATATACATCAGGCTTAAGTTTTTTGATATCTTTGAAATAATATCCCTCAATAAATAGTTGTCTTTTATTTGTTTTTACATTCATTTTATACACATCCTTAAAACTTCCAACAAAGACACTGTCTTTATCATAGCGTAGGGCTGTATAGGCTCTTTCATTAAACAGGTCAGATTTGGCCCCGGTAATGAAATTATAAAGTGTAAGACCCTGCGAAGTACAGAGGAGTATTGAACTGTCATTATAAGGGATTATATTTTTTAAGCTATAATCACCAATGGTTGTAATTTTTTTATTATCGGTATTGTATTGGTACGTTCTTAAACTAAGCCCCAGTATAACACTATTCCCTTTTGAAAACAGGGCCTTTGTTTCAATTTTCCGATTTTTTTCAAGAGATACATCAATGATGGTATTCGATTTTAAAATGCCGAATTTTGCCTCATTGTACCCCATGATAATGTTTTTACCACTTTTTCCGATAGCTGTAATGTAGGAAGAATTATTCTTTACAGGAAGATGGATATAATTGTTGAAAAACTTATCTGTAATAAAATAAATACCATTGTTTCTGGTGGAAAACCAGATGTTTTTATCCTTGTCTACGAGGATATGATTCATGACAAAATCATTCATGATCTTCATGGGCCGGGATAGGTTCCCATCCCGTAAAGTATTTTTGTAATAAAGAACTCCTCCTTTATCTAAACATACCCACAATCTGTCGTTACGGTCAATAACAAGCTGATGGATCGGTTCTCCAACAGAAAACGACTGCGTTTTAATGAATTCAAATTTGTTTTTTCGTTTGAAGATATCAATAGTATTTCCACGGTAAGCAACTAAGAAGTCCCCCTTTCTGTAGATGGCACTTTTTGGTAATGAAATATTGCATAGTATTTTCTTTCTTGTGAGGATATCATATGCTATAACTTTTTGGGTATCATCTGTAAGGTAAAGCAGGTGGTTGGACACATCCATACTGAATATATAAGGATTACGACCCACTAAGGGAAAACCTGCATGTAAGGAAAGAGGAATTGTTGTTACTTTTCCACGTCTGTATATATAGATATCTTTTGGACTGTTGGCTGTATATATAAAAACTGAATCTCCACTGCTGTAAGTATGGGAGGTGTCACGGAATTGAAGTTTCCTAAGCTCTTTGTTATCATCCGGATTGATGATTTTGCCATTTTTCAGATAGGCGAAATCACTCAGGTAGGTTACGATGAAAATCTCACCATTAGATAAAGGGTTGCATCCAAGGATATCAATGTTTTTAAGCCCGCTTTTTTTATTGTATTGTTTAAATTCCTTACCATCAAACCTGAAAAGTCCATTATCGCTACCAATCCAGATAAGTCCTTTGTCATCCTGACTCATAGAATAGGTGTAGGAGCTATTCAACCCGTCTTCCTCACTATAATTTACCAATCCCGGGATTTGAGAAAATGAAAGAAATGGAAAAAATAGTATTACTAAAAATAGAAGAAAATCACGTAGGTTTTTCACTTGATCTTGAATAATGATGTAAATATAAAATTTGCTTGATAATAATGCAAAACATATTACATAATATTGAAAAAAATGAATTAGAAAAATTCGGATAATTTTAAGCATTTTCGTACTTTTGTGTGTTTGCTGAAATAACTTATGTCACAAGAAATAAATCCAATCTATTCAGAAGATAATATCAGAACCCTCGATTGGCAGGAACATATTCGTTTGCGTCCCGGTATGTACATCGGAAAGCTTGGAGATGGTTCTTCCGCCGATGATGGTATTTACATTTTACTTAAAGAAATTCTGGACAACTCTATCGATGAGTTCAGGATGAAATCGGGTAAGAGAATTGAAATAAAAGTAGATGACGGAAAGGTAACGATTCGTGATTTTGGCCGGGGTATTCCGCTTGGAAAAGTGGTGGATGCCGTTTCCAAAATGAATACCGGAGGTAAATACGACAGTAAGGCCTTTAAAAAGTCCGTAGGATTGAATGGTGTTGGTACAAAAGCGGTTAATGCGCTTTCTGATTATTTCAGAGTAAGATCTTTCCGCGACGGAAGAATGAAGGTTGCGGAATTTTCACGTGGAATCATCTCGGAAAACCATGAGGAAAAGGATACTTCTGACAGGAACGGTACTGAAATTTCGTTTATACCCGATGGAGAAATCTTTCTTCATTTCAAATACAGAAAAGAGTATATCGAAAGAATGCTCCGGAATTATGCATATCTGAATCCGGGACTGAAAATCATTTTTAACGGGGAAACCTATTATTCAGAAAATGGACTTAAAGATCTGCTAGAAGAAGAACTGGAAAGCGAAATTCTATATCCGATCGTACACCTGATGGATAATGATATTGAAGTAGCTATTACGCATTCGGATAAATCACAGACTGAAACCTATTTTTCTTTTGTGAACGGGCAGAATACAACGCAGGGAGGTACCCACCTTAATGCTTTCCGTGAAGCATATGTGAAAACAATCCGTGAGTTTTTCAACAAAAACTTTGATGCTTCGGATATCAGAAAATCAATCATTGCTGCGATTTCAATTAATGTAGAAGAACCTGTTTTTGAATCCCAGACCAAAACAAAATTAGGATCTAATGATATGGGCCCTAATGGTCCCACTGTAAGAACCTTTATCATTGATTTCTTAAAAAGTAAACTGGATAATTTCCTGCACAGAAACCCTGAGATTGCAGAAGCCATTCAACGGAAAATTTTAATTTCCGAAAGAGAACGAAAGGAACTTTCGGGAATTCAGAAACTGGCAAGAGAGCGGGCGAAAAAAGTATCGCTTCATAATAAAAAACTGCGTGATTGCCGTCAACATTATAATGATCAGAAGGCAGAAAGAAAAGGGGATACACAGATCTTTATTACCGAGGGAGATTCCGCATCGGGATCCATCACGAAATCAAGAGACGTAGAAACGCAGGCTGTATTCTCACTGAAAGGGAAACCATTGAACTGCTACGGACTGACCAAGAAAGTAGTGTATGAAAATGAAGAATTCAATTTATTGCAGGCCGCTTTAAATATTGAGGAAAGTCTTGAAGATCTGCGATACAATCAGGTTATTATTGCAACTGATGCGGATGTCGATGGAATGCACATCCGTCTTTTAATGATTACATTCTTCCTTCAGTTTTTCCCGGACCTGATCAAGAACGGACATCTTTATATCCTTCAGACTCCTTTATTCAGGGTGAGAAATAAAAAAGAAACCCGGTATTGTTATACGGAAATGGAAAGGGTAAAGGCTTTGAATGAATTAGGAAAAAACCCTGAGATTACACGATTTAAAGGGCTTGGAGAGATTTCTCCCGATGAGTTTAAACATTTTATAGGTAAAGATATCCGCCTGGAGCCTGTAGTTGTCGGAAAAGATCAGACCATAGAACAGCTTTTAGAGTTTTATATGGGTAAAAATACACCGGACAGGCAGGTTTTCATTCTTGAAAATCTTGTTGTAGAAGACGGGGATATTGATAGCAGAGAACTAATAAGCGAAGTAGAAAGTTAAATAGATCCCTCCAAAAAACTTTCCTGTAATAATTAATCTTTAAAAAACTTAAATGACATAACCTTTAAACTTAAACACAAATAACAATGAGATTAAGTAACCGTAATAAAGCACCGGGCTACAACTTTATTAATACCCTCTTAATAATGTTTTTAATAGCCGGAATTGTGTCCTTCTTTTTAGAAGAATATAAATTTAATATTTTAGGATCAGAAAGCTATCTGCTGATTATTGTACCGGTAATTATGTTATTAGCTTTCCATCTTACCGGAAGACAAATATTTGAGTATGATAGTGATGGAGAGGCTCTCAATTTCAAAAACAGGAACATCATTCCATTTTTAGATAAACCTTTAAGTGATGAATTTCCAAAATACAAATTAATAAAATACGAGATCGTCAATTTACTCTTTGTAAAAAGATTATATATTACAATTTCAAGTAAGAATAGTGGTTCAACCATGTTGAAATACGAAATTTCTTACCTGACGACAAAAGAAGTAAATGATTTGAAATTCTCTTTAAATAAAGTAGTAAAAGCGAATAACGAGAAAAACGTTAAAAACGAATAATGACAGAAGAAAATTCACATGAAGGCGAAAGCCTGAAGAAAGTTTCCGGACTTTATAAAGACTGGTTTCTGGACTATGCTTCTTACGTGATTTTAGATAGAGCGATTCCATCGGTCTACGATGGATTAAAACCCGTTCAGCGAAGAATTATGCATTCCATGCGTGAGCTGGAGGACGGGCGGTACAATAAGGTAGCGAACATTGTAGGAAATACAATGAAATATCACCCCCACGGGGACGCTTCTATTACTGATGCCATGGTACAGATCGGGCAGAAAGAGCTTCTGATTGACACTCAGGGAAACTGGGGGAATGTCTTTACCGGAGATTCGGCTGCAGCAGCAAGGTATATTGAAGCCAGATTAACCCCTTTTGCACTGGAAGTAGTTTTCAATCCTAAGACAACGGAGTGGGCAAAATCTTACGATGGACGAAATAACGAGCCTATAGATCTTCCCGTAAAGTTCCCTTTACTTTTAACGCAGGGGGTAGAAGGGATTGGTGTAGGATTATCCACGAAGATACTTCCTCATAACTTTAATGAACTGATCAATGCTTCAGTAGCTCACCTTAAAGGAAAAAAGTTTGAACTTTTCCCAGATTTCCTTACAGCAGGGTATCTGGACGTTTCTGAATACAACGACGGACAAAGAGGTGGTAAAGTACGTGCAAGAGCCAAAATTACACAGACCGATAAACATACTTTGGTTATCTCTGAACTTCCCTTTTCCAAAACAACCAGTGATCTGATAGATTCTATCCTAAAGGCTAATGAAAAAGGTAAGATCAAGATTAAAAAAATTGAAGACAATACGTCCGACACCGTAGAAATTCTGATCCATCTCCATAATGACGTATCACCGGATAAAACAATTGATGCGTTATATGCCTTCACAGATTGTCAGGTAACAATTTCTCCGAATGCGTGTGTAATTGTGGGAGATAAACCAATGTTCCTGAGTGTTTCTGAAATCCTGAGAATGAATACGGATCATACCGTTTCATTGCTGAAAAAAGAACTGGAGATTGAACTTCACGAACTTCAGGAAAGCTGGCATTTTTCTTCATTGGAAAGGATTTTCATCGAAAACAGAATCTATCACGATATTGAAGAAGTAAAGACGTGGGAAGAGGTAATCAAAACTATTGATGCAGGATTAAAACCACATACCAAGCATCTTTTGAGAGCCGTTACTGAGGAAGATATTCTGAAGCTGACAGAGATCAGAATCAAGAGGATTTCCAGGTTCGACTTAGATAAATTTAAAGAAAATATTGCAGCTCTTGAAGGTAAGATAGAGCAGGTTAAACATAATCTTGCTAATCTTATCGCTTATGCTATCGAGTATTATTTAAATATTCAGAAGAAGTACGGTAAAGAAAAGCAGAGAAGAACCGAATTAAGAATTTTCGATACCATTGATGCTACAAAAGTAGCCGTGGCTAACGAAAAATTCTATGTAAACCGTGAAGAAGGATTTATAGGAACCTCATTGAGAAAAGATGAATACCTGTTCGATTGCTCCGATATCGATGATATTATAACTTTTAGAAAAGACGGAAGTATGAAGATCGTCAAAGTAGAGGCAAAAACCTTTATCGGAAAAGATCTCCTGCATGTGGCTGTCTGGAAGAAAAACGACAAGAGAACAGTGTATAATATGATCTACCGTGAAGGTAAAGAAGGTCCGTATTATATGAAACGTTTCTCCGTGACGGCGGTGACAAGAAATACAGATTATCCTCTGGCATCTGATAAAAAAGGCTCCGAAGTGCTTTATTTTTCCGCTAATCCGAATGGAGAAGCTGAAACGGTTACTGTTCTCTTGAAACCGAATCCAAGAATCAGAAAAAATAAGATGGATATCGATTTTTCTGAATTGGCAATTAAAGGCCGTGATTCCAAAGGAAACCTGGTGACTAAATACTCCGTGAAAAAAGTAGATCTTAAGGAAGAAGGTATTTCAACCCTGGCTCCAAGAAGAATCTGGTTTGATGATACGGTACGAAGATTAAATGCTGATGGCAGGGGTACTTTGTTAGGGAATTTTAAAGGAGATGATAAAATCCTGACGATTAATTCCAATGGAGAGGCAAAGCTGGTAAGTTTTGACCTTGGAAACCGTTTTGACGATGATTACCTGATCCTTGAAAAATGGCGGCCGCAGCAGCCTGTAACCTGTATTTATTATGACGGGGAAAAAGAGATGTATTTTATTAAAAGATTCCTTCTCGAAAATAATACCAATCCTCAGAATTTCATGCCTTCGGAGCATAGCAAATCCTTTATTGAGAATGTGATAGTAGCCAACGGATCTACTGCAGAAATCATTTTTTCAAAAGATAAAGGAAAAGAACGTGATCCAGAAACCATAAATATTGATGATTTTATTATGGTGAAAGGTATAAAAGCAATCGGAAATCAATTTACCAAATTCAAGGTAAAAGCGATAAATATTACGGTTCCGGAGATTGAAGAAGAGGAACCGGAAGTATATGAAGAGCCTGAACATACTGAAGGTATTGATGAAGACGGTGGGGTTATCGGTGATCTTTTTGAAGGAGATACTGATAGTGACGAAAATTAAATTTTAAATTAATCATGAATATCTTATTATTAGTTATTATAGCTACCAGTATTATCAGCTTTATTGCTTTTAATAATCATGGTATTTTCGAAAAGTATAAATTTAATGTAGGAGCTATCCAAAACAGGAAAGAGTACATCCGTCTCCTTTCTGCAGGTTTCCTTCATGCAGATTTAATGCATCTTCTGTTTAATATGATGACCCTTTATTTCTTTGGGCCTATCGTAATGGAAGGTTTTGGAAATTTGGGTTTCATAATTGTATACTTTGGTTCTATACTGCTCGGAAACATGTTTTCCCTGTTTATCTATCAGAAGCAGCCGTGGTATTCTGCTATTGGAGCGAGTGGAGGAGTTTCAGGGATATTATTTGCCGGGATTGCACTTATTCCTGATCTTAAAATATATATATTCTTTATTCCTATCGGAATTCCGGGCTATATTTTCGGGCTTCTTTATTTCAGCTATTCCGTCTATATGATGCTTAATCCCAGACAACATGATAATATAGGTCATGCAGCGCATCTTGGCGGAGCTTTTTTCGGTTTGCTATATGCGGTGATCAATCAACCTGAAAGAGCAATGGATAACGGTTTGTATATTGGAATTATGGCGATTCCGCTCCTGTACTTAAGCTATGAAATTTTTGTCAGGAAAAGAATAGGATAAAAAACCTATCTTTAAATAAAATATCAAAACCAATGAATACAATAGAGTTGAATCGTTTTATCGTCATACTTATCTATGGTTCATTGGTTTTGCTTTCTTTGTTAAAACTGGCCAATCCTCTTAAAGTTAATCGAAAAGCCAACCTATGGTTTGGTTTGTTTCTTTTTTTGTGGTCTACGTACTGGCTGGATGAAATTTGGTCACTGATCAAAGTTTCTCCGATAGAAATTCATTCCATTCTTTTTGTTCAGTTCGTTCAGTTTTTTACACCCATTATGTTTTATTTCAGTGTTTTATTTTTTACAAATCCTTCATTTAAGTTTAAGAGGTCGGACGTAAAATATGCTTTTTTACCTGTTATTTTTCTGATCAATTTGTTGTTACAACGTTACGGAAACTTTGAAAACCAATCTTTTTTTGAGTTTACATTTATAGGATTGATATTATTCCAGGCGGTATTTTATACAGGGCTTTCTTATTTTACCATACGGAAACATCAAAAGAGAATTCAGCAATTCTCTGCTAATACGGAAGGGATCAATCTTAATTGGCTGGAGTATATTATTCTCATTCTTTTGATTATCAATATCGTATATGTTATCTA
This sequence comes from Chryseobacterium sp. LAM-KRS1, assembly GCF_013184525.1. Taxonomy (GTDB): domain Bacteria; phylum Bacteroidota; class Bacteroidia; order Flavobacteriales; family Weeksellaceae; genus Chryseobacterium; species Chryseobacterium proteolyticum. Next base: position 186,740 of record NZ_JAAOIZ010000002.1, on the reverse strand, counting down.
CAATCTTTTCTATGATTCTACATCATTAAATGCTTTCATCAATATAGCTTTTCTTTTAGTGGTTTATTTTGTAGCGTATTACTCGCTGAAGCAAAAAGAAATTTATCCTGTTGAGGAAAAACAACGGGATGAGCTCATATCCATTAATGATGAAGCAGAAAATGAGGAAATCAAACGAAAGCTCATTTCTGATGAAGAATTATCCCGGCTTAAAACAAAGCTTGAAAATGTAATGGAAAAAGAAAAGCTTTACCTGGATAGTGAGCTGAATTTAATTAAGCTTGCAGAACACTTGTCTGTTTCTACTCATCATTTATCGTATGTGATCAATACCGGCTTTCAAAAAAACTTTTTTCAGTTCATTAATGAATATAGAATAGAGCATGCTAAAAAGTTGCTGAAAAATAATGACGCCAATAAGCTTTCCATTTTAGGGATTGCTTTCGAATCCGGATTTAATTCCAAGACCTCGTTTAATACCACCTTCAAAAAATTCACTGATCAGACCCCTTCTGAGTTTAAAAAATAAGTTCAGGTTTATAAATTTTAACCTTTTTTACTTTTATTATATTGATTTTAAGTTGTTTATGATTTGTGCTTAAATGTGTTCAGTCATATAAGATGGAACAGAAAAGGATCTTCATAAAGATACATTTGTACCATAATTTTTATCATGGATACTAAAGAATCATTTGCTGTTGTAACGGGAGCAAGTCAGGGATTAGGCAAGGCGTTTGTCGAGCATCTGGCTAAAAAGAAGATCAATGTTATTCTTATCAGTCTGCCTGGTCAGAATGTGGCTTATTTAAGTGAAAAAATAGCAGAAATCTATGATGTAAAAACCCATTATTATGAAATTGATCTTTCTGTAAATGAAAATGTAATGCAGATAACAGAGGAACTGAACAGGTCTTTTAATATCCATATTTTAATTAATAATGCCGGTCTGGGAGGAACCCGAAAATTTGTGGATGCTACGCCTGATTATATCAATACGATATTACAGGTCAATGTTATGGCTACTTCTTTAATGACCCATCAGCTGTTGCCTAATCTTTTGAAACAACCCAAAGCTTATATTTTAAATGTTTCCAGCATGGCTGCATTTTCACCGATTGGTTTTAAAACGGTTTATCCCGCCTCCAAAACATTTATCCATTCCTTTTCCAGGGGATTACATGAGGAACTAAAAGATACCAATGTTTTTGTGAGTGTCGTGAATCCGGGAGCGATGAAAACCAATAAAGATGTCTGCGAAAGAATTGAAAAACAGGGTTTTTTAGGAAAGCTGACTTTGCTTGATCCTAATAAGGTGGCTGCACGATGTGTCAACCAGCTATTCAAAAGAGATTCTGTCATCATGGTTAATCCTATAAGTTGGCTGGTAATGAAGATATTGCCCATCTGGATTAAATTACCTTTGATGACGAATGCAATAAAAAAAGAAATAGAAGCATGAAAAAAGTTTTTGTTACCGGTAGTACCGGGCTTTTAGGAACTCATGTTGTTAAAAAATTATTAAGAGATGGTTATTTTGTTATTGCTTTGGTGCGGCAGAAAAGTCGCTATTATGGTCAGGAAGATGAAAACCTCCGGTTAGTTGAGGGAAGTTTGTTTTCTGATGTTTCCTCGCATCTTAAACTGGTGGATTTCGTCATTCATATTGCTGCTGAAACTGGGCAGGATCTGCTTTCCTATGGGGAATACAGAAAAACAAATTATGATGCCGTGGTTCATTTGTTTTCACAGTCAGTTGAAGCCGGGGTTAGAAAGTTCTTATTTGTAAGTACTGCGAACACGATGGGATATGGGAATCTTGACGAATTAGGTCATGAAAGCTCCGGTCAAAAATATCCCTTCACAAAATCTTATTATGCCCGAAGTAAATCAGAAGCTGAGGGTTTTCTTTTCCGAAACAACAAAACCACTGAAGTTGTTATTCTAAATCCGACGTTTATGATCGGGCCTTATGACTGGAAGCCCAGTTCGGGGAAAATTATTTATTGGGTATGGAAGAAAAATCTGGTTTTTTACCCATCCGGAGGAAAGAATTTTGTTCATGTGGAAGACGTTGCCTTTGGGATTGTTAATGCCATCGAAAGGGGAAAAAACGGAGAGCGGTATCTTTTAGGGCATGAGAATTTAAAATATAAAGACTTCTTTAAAAAAGTAAATCTGATTACCTGCCAAAACCCTTTATTGCTTCCACTTCCGGATTTCATCCTGATACTTTTGGGAATAGCAGGGGATTTACTAAGATCACTGAATGTAAAGACGAATCTAAGCTCACCCAACATGAAAGCTTTGAGAATAGATAATTATTATACCAACTGCAAGTCAATAGAACAATTAAACCTGGAATACCAGTCCGTAGATAAAGCAATTGCCGATGCGATAGATTTTTTTCAGAATAAAGAATATACTACTTTGAAAACTTCTCCAAAGCCTCTTTCAACGTTTCAACAAAATTAATATGCCTGGTTTTATTGCTTTCAAAAATAAAATCTTTCATACTTTTACTTTCATATTGACTAAAATCTCCTATAATGGCTAATCCCATTCTGTAATTGGAGAACTTCTGGAGAATATCGCCGGCAATTTTAGTCTTGAGGTCAAAGAATTCCGGGGTTATATTTTTCTCATAGATAATCACCTTATCAAACCCCTGATAGTAGGCGTTACCTAATAGATCGATACCGTCCTGAGCCGATTGTATAATCGCGTTATCGGAAATCACTTCCGCTACTTTGATACCATTGACCTGGTGAGTTTTAAATTCCATGATTATTTAATTTTTGACGTAAAAATTTGCTTATTGATGTAAAGGAAAACAAGTATTATGCTAAATATTGTTTCGTTTAAAAAATATCAGTGACCAGGAAAGTGTCTGTCCTTATTCGTATTTTCAGGGTTGATTAAAGATTTATTGCAATAAGTTGCTGCTTCAAACTCCTGTATATTAATAGACAGAATAGGTATATCCGGAAACATCAGATTCAGCCGTTCTATTATTTGTCTGGATAAGCTGGCCTTTTGTTCTATTGTTCTTCCTGCCATAATATTTCCGAAAATATGGATAAAGCTTTCCTTTCCATCATCCATCTTATAATATTTAAAAGGCGTTAATCTCACTTTGATGTCTCCTTTTGCAAAAAGTCCGGAGTTTTCTGCAGTCTCGTAAACTGCATTCATTATTTCACCGGGAGATTTCTGATCTAAAATATTTTCTGAGCAATCTATGATAAAATGTGGCATGGTTATTTGAAATTTGAGCTAAAGATACAGAACTTAAAATCGAAAATACCGGAATCCTATCTTTTTCCCGTTATAAACCTGTCATTTCCAGACAAATCTTTTACAAGATGAGCCTCCGAAAAGAAAGAATAAAGCTCCAGGGTTTCGGATCCTAATTTTTGATTAATTTCTAAAAATAACAATCCGTTTCCGTTCAGGTTTTTTTTCGAATCTTCAGCGATTTTCCTGTAGAAGATCAAAGCATCAGAAGTAGGAGAGAAGAGTGCCATTTGTGGTTCAAATCCTTTCACAGAGTCTTCAATTTCAACTTCTTCTTCAATCCCGATGTAAGGAGGATTGGAAATAATGACATCATAGTTTTCAGTAAGCTTAAAATTCAGATAGTTACCATACATAAAACGAACATCCAGCCTATGAAAAACAGCATTTCTTCTTGCTGTTTCTAAAGCTGCTTCTGAAAAGTCTATAGATGAAACATCGGCATCCGGAAAATGTTTTTTAAGAACCAAAGGAATAACTCCGCTTCCTGTACCAATATCAAGAATCTTAAGATCTTTCTGTTCAGAAAACGAACTTTGGATTGTATCAATGGCTATCTCAAGCAGTTCTTCTGTTTCGGGGCGTGGTATTAAAACATTTTCGTTCACAAAAAATGTCATCCCATAAAATTCCGTTTCACCTAGGATATGTTGGTAAGGTTTACCGGTTTTTAGCTCTGCGGTTATTTTCTGAAGCTCTTTTTCATCATCAGATAGCAACTCCTGATGAGAAAACCGTCTTTGCTGGAATTGATCCAATCCGATTAATTTTTCAACAAAAACAGAAAACAGGAAAGCACTTTCAGATGCTGTATACAGATCACTCAGCTCTTTTTTGAAATGGATTTTAAATTCTGAAATTGTCATTTATCTTGTAAAAACCAATTTGGTATCTGTAGATTTTTCTTCGTCGATCATATAACCTTCATAATTAAAGGCTTTAACATCGTCCAGCGTTTGGGCATTGGTTTCAGCACAGAATCTTACAACAAGACCTCTGGCGTGTTTGGTATACACAACAATCGTTTTTAATTTTCCGTCCTTTAATTCATAAAAATCGAAATCAATTACTTTATGGTTCAGTTTTTTCCGGTCAATTACTTTTCCATATTCATTACTTGCCAGTTGAAGCAGAATCTCATTTTTCTTCATTTCTGAGTTCAGCTGATCTGTAATTTTCTCTCTCCAGAACTCATATAGATTTTTATATTGATCAAATTCAAAATGACGGCCCATTTCAAGTCGGTACAACATGACTTTATCAGAAGGTTTTAACAAGCCATAAAGACCTGAAAGCATTCTGTAATTTTTCTGCAGATAATCCACGGCACTTTTATCCAGGGTTTTGGCATCCAGCCCTCTGTATACTTCTCCGGTGAACGCAAACATAGCCGGTGCAGATTCTTTAGGCTTTGGATTTGCTTTCCAGTTTTGATTTCTTTCCCAGTTTTCATCTGCCAGCTTAGGAGAGATCTCCATGAGTTCGGAAAGATACTTAGGTGATTTATGTTTTAAAAATGATTGTATAAATTCTGCCTCTTCAATGAATTTCGGGGTAGTGGATCTCAACAGGTCAGTTGAGTTTTCTACGTTCATTAATTTAGCCGGTGATGTAATGATTTTCATAAAATAATATAATAAGAACCTCAATGAGAGGTATATAATAAACAATATATATTTAATGTTGGATAATAATCGTTATTGGGGAAATCCGGAAATATATCCCATTTTTAGTTTCTTCCTAACCTCTAACCTCTAATTTCTAATTTCTATTTTCTATTTAGAAAAGTTATATAATTCCTTTTCCCTGTCTGATTACTTCAGGTTCTCCGGAAGTAAGATCTACAATAGTAGAAGCTACATTGTCTCCGTATCCTGAATCTATAACAATATCGACCAGATGATCATATTTTTCAGCGATGAGTTCCGGATCGGTAGAGTATTCGATCACTTCATCTTCATCCCTGATAGAGGTAGAAGCAATCGGATGTCCCAATTTTTCAACAATCAGCTGAGGAATGGAGTGGTCTGGAACACGGATACCTATTGTTTTATGTCCTTTATAAGCCAGAGGAACACTTTTGTTGGCATCCAGAATAAATGTAAAAGGTCCGGGAAGGTGGCTTTTTAAAAATCGAAATACGGAAGTATCAATGGGTCTTGTAAAATCCGAAAGGTGACTGAGGTCGTTACAAATAATTGAAAACTGAGCTTTTTCCAGCTTCATTTTTTTGATCTGAGCCAGTTTTTCCATGGCTTTGATGTCAAAAATATTACAACCCAATGCATAAATAGTGTCAGAAGGATAAATAATTAATCCACCATTATTCAAGGTTTTAACCACCTCATTAATAAGATTTTCCTGAGGATTGTCAGGGTAAATTTTTAATATTTTTGCCATAAAACAAAGATACAAATAAATGTATAGTTTTTATAAAACTCCCTTATTTAAAAGAAAAATTAGGAATTTTAAAAAAAAGTCGTACATTTGCAATCCAATATCGCGGGATGGAGCAGTAGGTAGCTCGTCGGGCTCATAACCCGAAGGTCATCGGTTCGAGTCCGGTTCCCGCTACTAAGCAAGTGTTTTCGGTAAACACTCTAAAAATACACCGCGGGATGGAGCAGTAGGTAGCTCGTCGGGCTCATAACCCGAAGGTCATCGGTTCGAGTCCGGTTCCCGCTACTAAGCAAGTGCTTTCGGTAAGCACTCTAAAGATACACCGCGGGATGGAGCAGTAGGTAGCTCGTCGGGCTCATAACCCGAAGGTCATCGGTTCGAGTCCGGTTCCCGCTACTAAGCAAGTGTTTTCGGTAAACACTCTAAAAATATACCGCGGGATGGAGCAGTAGGTAGCTCGTCGGGCTCATAACCCGAAGGTCATCGGTTCGAGTCCGGTTCCCGCTACTAAAGCAAAAGAGAATCACTTTGTGATTCTCTTTTTTTATGTTAAAAAATCCCGCATAAAGCGGGATTATATTATTGTGCTAGTTCAGCATAAGGTTTTAATTTAAGATCATCTGCCATTGTCTGACCCAGAAATTCTTTCTTTTGATTTCCTTTCATTCTGTTGGAGGCATCACCACCGTTAAAATAAGCGTCATTTAATTTTGTAGTGATTTCACTAGGATTAAAATCAATTTTAGTATCACCTTCCACTCCAAGATATCCATTCTTTTTTGTGAGGTAAGTAATATAGTTTTTATAATTGATAAGCGTATTTCTCAGGTATTGGGTGTGGTATTCCATGCACTTTTTAGCTTTCTTTGAAGAATTATTTAAAATGCAGTTGTTCATATTTCCTCTGTATAAGTACCATTCAGATTCTAAAATACCATATTCTTTTCCCAGTGCTGCTTTTCCGTTGGTAAGAATATTATTGTCTCCTTCTTTGGTAGCGATCGCTTGTAAATGTCCGATAACCGCAGGAACTGTATTTTCAATTTTAGTTTTTGCTTCCTTTAAAGCGCTGAAATCTGCAGCAGGCGAACCTTTCTTTTGAGCATTAGTAATGTTAAAAATAAGTAGTAATAGTACAATCAGTAAATTATATCTTTTCATGAGAAATTTTTAAAGCACTAAAATAAATATATTTTCCCAGTTTAAACATATTCATTTTAATTTTATTTAATAAAAATTAACAAGTTTTAAGAATTTATATTGTAATTAAAGAATTTTCTATTGATAATTCAGTGGAATTTGATTACTACTTATAAATTTAACATATTTTAATAAAAAATATTATATTGAATATCAATTAGTTATGTGCTTATTCTGTTTATCACTAAAAAAATAGTTGTTTGAATGTAATTTATTTCTACATTTGTATAACTAATTTAATAGTGATATAGAATTTAGCGATGATATATCATTCAAAATAAATGAACAGGATATGATAATTCAGACTTTAACAAAAGCAGAAGAACAGGTAATGCAGTATTTATGGAAAATAGAAAAAGGATTCCTCAAGGATATTCTTGATTTGTTTCCTGAACCCAAACCTCACACAAATACTGTTTCAACTATTCTAAAAGTATTAAAGGATAAGGAATTTGTTGATTATAATGTTTATGGCAGACAGCATGAATATTTTGCACTGATCACAAAGGAACAGTATTCGGGGAAGACGATGAAAAGTCTTGTGAAAAATTATTTCAAAGGATCTTATAAAAGTGCAGTCTCTTTTTTGGTAGAAAAAAATGAAATGACGGTAGAAGATCTTGAAATGCTGCTCAACGAACTCAAAAAGAAAAACTGATATGGAAACTCTACTTCTATACTTTGGGAAAGTAATTGTATGTTCTGGTGTAACATTTTTGTATTATCAGTTGTCTTTAAAGGACAAGACATTTCATCATTATAACAGATTCTATCTGTTATCGGCTATATTACTTTCATTGTTATTACCTCTTATGAGGGTTGATGATTTTACTATAGAAGTGAATAATGAGGTGTATTTGTTGCTCAATAAATTACAGAATTTTAATTCACATAAAAACATAAGCAATGACCACATTTATTTTAGAATTATTTTTTCAGCTTTGGGACTGGTTTCTTTCTATTTTTTAGGAAGGCTTATCTATGGGATCATCAGGATCCAACAGCTTAAAAAGAAATTTCAAAAAGAGAGTTTTGATGGTATAAATTTTTACCATACAAACCTTACTGAAGCACCGTTTTCATACTTTAAAAATCTATTCTGGAAGAATTCAATACAGTTGAATTCTGATATTGGGAAACAGATCTTAAAGCATGAGATGGTACATATTGAACAGAAGCATTCCTTTGATAAAATTTTTATCGAAGTGATTACCTCAGTCTTCTGGTTCAATCCGTTCTTTTATATGATGAAAAAAGAACTCGGTCTTATCCATGAATACCTGGCTGATAAAAAAGCCGTCAAACAATCGGACACAAAAGCATTTGCGCAGATGCTTTTAGCAAGTCACTTTTCCGGAACACAGTTACCTGCAACCAGTCCGTTTTTAAGTTCAAATCTAAAAAAACGTCTAAAAATGTTACAAAAACCCAAAACCAAATTCGGGTATGCGCGAAGGATTTTTGCATTACCGGTTTTATTTACAGTGGCTTTTGCCTATATGGTAAATGCGAAGAATAAAGAAATCAAAGAAACCAACATAGCGATCCGGGAGGCAGTATCCAGAATGGAAGAACAGCCTGAAGCCAAAATTCAGAATGTAACTTCCATCACAAAAGACACCATTCCTGCCAAGATTGGTAAAATTGATGATTCACAACAAAAGCTGTTAAGAAAAAAAGAAACAGAGAAATTAAAAGATCTTGGAAAGAAAATCCAGGAAAAAAGTATGGCTCTGAAAAGCCTTAAGCCGGAAAGTAAAGAGTTCCAGAAGAATGTAGATGAGCTTAATGATCTGTCAGCTGAAATGGGAAAAATTACAAGTTCCGATGATTTCAGAATGGCTTATACCATTAATGGAAATGAAATTAAAAGAATTAATGACTTTTTCAAATCCGATGAATGGAAGAATAAAGTGAAAGAGCTCAAGAATATGAACGTTGAGATTCCTGAAATACCTGAAATTAATTTCGATTTCCAGGATATGCCAACGCCTCCGGTTCCTCCGACAGCTCCTCGAATGAAAGCATTAAAGTTCAGTGAAATTAAGGATATGAAATGGGATGCAGCAGAACTTGCCAAGGCTTCTGAGAATGCAAAAGGAGCTATGGAAACGGCTGCGAAACGAGCGAAACTCGATAGAAAGCGTGCCAGGCTTAACGAAAAAAGAGCTAAACTTGATGCAGAAAGAATGAAGCTGGATGCAGAAAGAAGAGCATTGGATGGCAACAATAGAAGAGTTTATGTGTATACATCCAGTTTTAGCGATTCGGATAATCCGGTGACAGTGAGGCTGAACTCTAATTTTAAAGATGTGAATACTTTTACAGTTCCAAGAGTAAACGGATCCGCTAATAATTACGGTAACATGAAATTATACATTAACGGAGTAGAGGTCACCAGAAAAGAATTTGATGCTATTAATCCAAAGGATATTAAAAGTATGAATGTGAATAAGCGCACAAAAGACGGAGATCCTTCAGGAGAGATAAGAATTCAGACAAAATAATAAAGTTCCAATTGGCTTTGTCAATCCAGAATTGGCAAAGCTTTTTTATGTCTCAATAACCTATGAAAAATAATATTTTACTTTTTTTACTTTTGAGTATACTTACTCATGCCCAGGCAAACAGGTTTTATTATGATTATAAATATATCTCGGATTCCACCAACAGAGCGGATATAAAAAGTGATGTAATGCTCCTGGATATTGATAAAAATGGCTCAAAATATTACAGCCGTGAAAAATTTGTCTCTGACTCTACAACAAAAGCGGATATCGCAAAGCAAATGAAAGGCGGTTTTGGAGAAAGTATTAATATCAAAAAAAATATGAAACCGGGTGTGATTGCTACAAGCGTTACCAAAACATACCCCGACTATAAGGTTGTACTTTCAGAAAAAATAGGGAACACAATCTATAAAATAGCAGAAGATCAAAAACCTGAATGGAAGATTCTTTCTGAAAAACAAAAAATAGGAGAGTATAACACCCAAAAAGCAACAACAACCTATGGAGGCAGAGAATGGACTGCCTGGTTTAGTACCGATATCCCTTTTCAGGACGGACCTTATAAATTCTATGGATTGCCCGGTTTAATTGTGAAGCTTGAAGACAAAACAGGTTCGCATATAATGACTTTGATTGGAAATAAAAAGACAAACATAAGCCAGGACGAAGACATACAAATGCCGGGAGTAACTATGATCGGTTTAGGGGGCAAAGATATCGAAGTAACAAAAAAACAGTTTAAAAAAGCCTGGAAAGATTATCAGGCAGATCCCACAAAGGACATGAAGCAAACAATGAGCACACTTCCGGCCGGAGCTGTCGTAAGAATGAAAAATAAGGATGGGAAAGACATTGATATGAATGAAATGTACAGGAATATAGAGAAAAGGGCGAGAGAAGAAATGAAAAATAACAATAATAAAATAGAGCCTGATCTTTATAAATAAAATAAAAAATCCCGAATTCATTTCGGGATTTTTTATGCAATATGGTTAAGTTGTTAAGCCAATTTCTGAGAATCTGCAATAAACTGAGCTAATCCACTGTCTGTAAGCGGGTGCTTTAACAGGCTTAAGATCGGAGCCAGTGGCGAAGTGATCACGTCAGCACCGATTTTAGCACAATCGATAATGTGCATAGAATGACGGATAGATGCTGCCAAAATCTCAGTTTCGTACATATAGTTGTCAAAAATCAAACGAATCTCCTGGATAAGGTTAAGCCCGTCCGTAGAAATATCATCTAGTCTTCCCAGGAATGGAGAAACATAAGTTGCTCCTGCTTTTGCTGCTAAAAGAGCCTGTCCCGGAGAGAAAATCAATGTACAGTTCGTCTTGATTCCTTTGTCCGAAAAATATTTTAATGCTTTAATACCATCTTTAATCATCGGAATTTTTACCACAATGTTTGGATGGATTGCTGCCAATTCATCTCCTTCTTTGATCATTTCCTCATATGTTGTAGAAAGTACTTCTGCAGAAATATCACCATCTACAATTTCACAGATTGTTTTGTAGTGGTTCTTGATTGCTTCAGCTCCCTGGATACCTTCTTTAGCCATTAATGAAGGGTTAGTGGTTACACCATCTAAAATTCCAAGATCTTTAGCTTCCTTAATTTGCTCTAAATTAGCAGTGTCAATAAAAAATTTCATTTTGTTACATAGATTTATTCCTGCAAAGATAAGGAATACTTTGCGAGTGGAAAACTTAGTTGCTGTTTTGTTGGTTTGGGACTGGAAGGTAGATATTGGAGGTTAGAGGTTAGAGGTTAGAGGTTAGAGGTTAGAAAACATAAGTGGTCTGTCGGATATCTATTGATTGTCTACTATTTTATCCTATTAAACTATTTTCTAAATTTGTCATATATGGAAAATAATCTGTTTACAGCACGGCTTGAAATTATAGGAATTAATCCTTTTGTTTTCATTCCTGAAGAAATATTAAAAACAATTTTTGAAGTTTCAGGAAGAGAAAAGAGTCCTATTCCTGTGAAAGGAACAGTGAATGGTGTGGAATATAAGCAGAATTTAATGAAGTATCTCGGAGAATGGAGATTGTATGTAAATCTTGTTATGTTAAAGAATTCTCCCAAAAGAATTGGTGAGATAATAGAAGTTTCAATAGAATATGATAGCTCGGACAGGAGTATTGTTATTCATCCTAAACTTGACCAGGCGATCAGGGAAGATCCTGTTACCCTGCGTAATTTTGAAAGTTTAATTCCTTCAAGAAAGCTGGAATTGGTTCGTTATATCAATAACCTTAAAACCGAGGCAAGCATTGAAAGAAACATTGATAAAATTATAAGACACCTGAAAGGAGAAACCGATTTCTTCGGTAAAATGATCAAATAAAATTCATAAAAAATAAAATCCGGAAAATTTTCCGGATTTTATTTTTTATGAATTTAAGGTTTTGCTAAGTTTTAAAGCATCCTGATTGGTAGGGTCATACTGTAACGACTTAGCTATATGTTCTTTTGCTTTATTACGGTCGCTTTGCTGTTCTGAAAAGGCCAGATAGAAATAAGCATACGCAAGGTTTTTCTTGTTTTGCTCTACTTCCTCAGGTTTTACAGTTGCTATATACTTTTCATAAGCAATTTTAGCATTGGCATCATCTTTAGCAGCCTGATATGCGTAAGCCTGGCTGTAATATGCCGGAGCCCAATCGGGTAATAAAACAGATATCTTTTTCCAGGTTGCCACTGCATTGGTCCAATCTGAAGCATCCTGGTAAGCTGCAGCTAATTTAGCTAACGATTCTGTATCCTTTGGATTGGCTTCAATTTGTTTTTTAAGACCCTCAATACTGGTGTCTCCAGCTTGAGTTGTTGCAGCTGTATTGGCTGTTGTTTTGGTACTATCTACCTGTGCATTAACCAAACTCATTCCTCCTACAAATAATAAACCTAAAAATAGATTTTTGATATTAATTTTAACGATTTTCATAATCTTATATTTTATAATTCTACATTTTGAAATTCAATAATAATTCCATAAATGGCTAAATTTTAGAGGCTTTAAGTTTTTTTAGAAAATATTAACGGATACGGCTATTTTTTTTAGCTTAATTTTTGATTCGTTGTGGTTTCAGTTATCTTTGTACTTCAACTAGTTTTATAACCACAATAATTTCATTGTATGAATATCATATTAGCTTCGACATCAACCATTTTCGGTGGTGAATACCTGGAATATTTAAGAGAAGAATTAATACAATTATATAAGGGTGTTGATGAAATCATCTTTGTTCCTTATGCAAGGCCTGGAGGGATATCCCATGACGATTATACGGCAAAAGCCCGTTCTTTTTTTGAAACAATAGGTATTAAAGTAAAAGGCCTTCATGAATTTGACGATAAAGCCGCTGCTTTATATAATGCGAAAGGATATTTTACAGGAGGTGGAAATACATTTTTATTGGTTAAAACTTTACATGAGGAAAATCTGATGTCGGTTTTAAAGAATAATATAGAACAAGGTAAGCCTTATTTAGGATGCAGCGCGGGAAGCAATATCGGAGGACAAAATATGAAAACAACGAATGATATGCCTATCGTTTATCCTCCAAGTTTTGATTGTATGGGCTTAGTCCCTTTTAATCTGAACCCTCACTATCTGGATCCAAATCCGGAATTAAAACATAACGGCGAAACCCGGGAAACCAGAATTCTTGAATTTCTAACCCAAAATGACTTAAAGGTAATCGGGTTGCGTGAAGGAAACTGGATCAGGAGAATTGGTGGAAATATAACGGTTGAAGGAAGCGAACTGACAAGGATTTTTGAGAAGGGAAAGGCACCCTATGAAATTGAGGCAGGAAGCTCATTAATCTGATCCCACTATCTTTTTTTATATTTGAATAAAGAATGGACTATTCAGCAATGATATAGTCAACATAAGTTGCGAAATAATCAATCACCATAACAATGATGCAATGAAAAAAACACTTGGTGTTCTTATATTATCTACACAAATAGTTTTTGCTCAGGATATCGCTCAAAAATTAGACGATGCTACAAAGGATCTTATGAATTCTTCAGGAGGAGTAGCATCCAGTTTATCGTTTTATGTAACCGATGAAAACGGGCGTTTGATTTACGATTATCAGGGAAATAAAGGACTTTCGACTGCTTCCACGCAGAAAATATTTACGGCTGGGGCAGCATTGGAAACCTTAGGGAAAAATTATACTTTTAAAACAACAGCCGGTTATTCGGGTACGATTTCAAAAGATGTTCTTAACGGAAACCTGTTGATCAGCTCTAATGGTGATCCTACTCTGGGAAGCTGGAGATACGAAGCATACAAACCTGAAAATTTTAAGAAAAAGCTTATCGAAGCAATCAAAACGCAGGGAATTGCAAACGTTAATGGAGACCTGGTGATCGATGATTCATATTTTGACCATCAGACGATTCCCGGAGGCTGGCCCTGGGACGATCTGGGGAATTATTACGGCGCCGGAGTTTGGGGGATCAACTGGAGAGAGAACCAGTTTGATATCAACATCAATGGCACTACTTTTAAAAGCTTTTCCTATCCGCTGGAAGGAGTTCAATGGTTAAATGACCTGAAAGCCGGTGGAAGTTCGGATCAGAGCCTTATTTTCACGGCACCACACTCGGATGTGGCATTGATTAACGGAACTTTACCTGCCGGTAAAACGGTTACTGTTTCAGGATCAACTCCAAATCCTCCTTTACAATTGGGAGTAGAAGTAAAACAGTGGCTTAAGGAAGCCGGAATTAGCTTTTCAGGGAAGGTTATTACGAATTCCCAACTCGAAATTGAGGGGAAACAGATATTTGAAGTTCCTAAGAAAAATATATTTCTTACGTATCAATCACCGACGTTAGATAAGATTATATACTGGTTTCTAAGGAAGAGTATTAATCTATATGGAGAAACTCTTATTAAGACGCTGGGGAAAGAGAAAAAGGGAAATTCAAGCTTTAAAAGCGGAGTTGCCTATCTTAAAGAGTTCTGGAAATCCAACGGGATTAATCCGAATATGATCAATTTTGCAGACGGTAGCGGGCTTTCTCCTCAGAACTATGTATCGGCAAAAGCGGAGGTACAGGCTCTTTTGTATGCTAAAAAGCAACCATGGTTTGATGCCTATTATGACGGATTCCCAACGCAGGAAAACGGGATGAAAATGAAAAGCGGAACTATGAGGGATACAAAATCTTTTGCGGGATATCAAACGGCAAAGGATGGAAAAAAATATGTATTCTCCATTATCATCAATAATTATCAGGGAAGCGGAAATACGGAATTACAGAAAATTCTGAATATTTTAAAATAAAAAAGGTATGAAGAATCGTCCGTTTTTATCGAGAATCAATAACTGGTTTGTATTTACGTTACTTACCGTGATTGTTATTGCTTTGATTGTTTCATCTAATATTCTAATTAAAAATTTAAGGGAAAAAGAGGCTGAAAGAATTAAGGTTTTCGCTACTGCGATAAAGATTCTTCAGGACAATAAGCAGAAAAGTTCTGAGACCCAGGACCTTTTGTTTGCGATATTAACGGAGAATGATCAGATTCCATCAATTTTGACGAATGAAAATAAAGAACCTTTTATATTTGAAGGGAGTTCAAGAAATATTGCCAAAGAAATTCTTGAAAATCCCGGAGAACTAAAAAAGCTAATCTCAAAAATGGAAAATAATTATGCTCCATTTGAGATTGAAGTGGCAAACGGTGATAAGCAGTTTGTATTTTATGATAACTCTTCATTGCTTAACAATTTGCGGTACTATCCTTATTTCTTAGGGCTATTTATCCTATCCTACCTGTTATTTTCATTCTGGTTTCTGAGGACGATTAAAAAAACGGATGAAGGGTATGTATGGGCAGGTCTGGCGAAGGAAACCGCACACCAGATCGGAACTCCGCTTTCATCCATGATAGGATGGATGGAGATTATGAAACTGGAAAATCCGGATTCTGAAGGAATTGAAGAGATAGAAAAGGATATTGAGAGACTGAGAACCATTTCTGAACGATTTTCAAAAATCGGATCTGTGCCGGAGCTTAATGATATGAATTTTAATCAGATGATTCAGGAGAATTATGAATATTTAAAATCCAGGATTTCAAGTAAGATAAGTTTTACCCTGCAGCTACCGACATATACTATTCTGGTTCCGCATAATAAGATCCTGATGAGCTGGGTTATTGAAAATCTGGTGAAAAATGCCGTAGATGCTATGAAAGGGGAAGGATCTTTGCAAATGTCCGTATTTGAAAGAAATAAAAATATCCTGGTAGAAGTGAAAGATACGGGTAGCGGGATGACAAAGCAGCAGGCAAGAAATGCGTTTAAACCGGGCTATTCAACAAAGAAGCGGGGTTGGGGATTAGGATTGTCGCTTGCAAAAAGGGTAGTGCAGGAATACCATAACGGTGACATAAAGATTTCACAGACAGAATTGGGCAAGGGGACTACTTTTAGGATAACAATTAAGAAAGGATAGAAAGTGTGTAAAAATAAAAAAAGCGGGGATTGTTCCCCGCTTTTTCATTAAGTATTGTTTATTATTTCTTTCCTGTTAACCACTGATCCTGCAGTTTTTGTTCTGCCGGTGTAGGATTGGCTTTGTATTTAAGCGTTTCCATAGTTAACTTATCAAGGATTGCTTTTCCTTTCAGCTCTATTTTATCAGTCTTATCTCCATTTTTTCTAAGAACTGTTACTGTCACGGGTTGTCCTTCTTTGATGGTTTTGGTATAATTGATAAATGCCTGTATATTTTTCACATCAATAGTTTTTCCGTCTATTGCATAGATCTCATCCGTAATTTTAAAACCAATGCTCTTCGCAAAAGGAGATAAAGGAGAGTTTTCATCAAAAATGAAAGTATTGTTTTTCTCGTTAAATCCTGTTTGGTTTGGGTCTTTAATAAACCAGAAGATTGGTGGAGTTTCCTGTTTTGTTATTTCCACACCTACCTGGTTTAAATAGTCAGCATAAGGTGTTGGCTGATTTCCTGCAATATATTTGTTGTAAAAATCTTTAACTTGCGGGTAGCCGGTAACAGTTACCAGTTCATCGATCAGTTTGTCGTCCTTAAACGGTTTGTTTTCACCAAATCTCTGTGATAATTTTCTGATCATATCACGATACCCCATCTCACCGTTGGATAACTTTCTAAGCTCAATATCCATACACATCGCCAGTAAGGCTCCCTTTTCGTAAACATTTCTGTACTGATCCTTGTAAGGCTCTACAAGAACATTTTTACTCATTACGGTAAACGGCATTGTGTCGTCATAGTTCTTAGAATTGGTGATTTTTTCACCTATTCTCTTCAGGAATTCATCCTTGTTGATCAATCCTTCCTGGATTTGGAATAAATTTGCGAAATACTCTGTTCCTCCCTCATACATCCATAGATGTTGAGACATTTTAGGATCTGCATAATTGAAGTAATGAATTTCTTCAGAGTGAGTTTTCAGTGGGTTTACCGTATGGAAGAATTCGTGTGAAACAACATCGGTAATGGTTTGATCGATAGCTTCTTTAGGCATGACCTCCGGTAATACAACACTTGTAGACTCATGGTGTTCCAATGCCCCGAAACCTTTAATCTGGGGTCCTTCTCCACCTGAAAGGTAAAGCATGATCGCATACTTTTTATTGGTATTCATATCACCCAGGAATTTCTTTTGGGCAACGACCATTTTTTCAAGGTTGGTTTTAAAGTCAGCTGCTTTATACTTTCCTGTCGGAGAATAAACGCCTAAAACCAGATCCATACCGCCTGCATTAAAAGTAATATAGTCCGGTTTGGTGTACATTAACGGAGAATCTGTCACTTTTGCATAGTTAGCCAACGTAAAAGTGTCTGTAGCTTCTGATTTATCCTGATCTACGAGGGCAGTGGTTCCATAGAAATCAGCGGGCTTCTGAATGACCAACTGGTAAGGAACATCCTGCATATCATCTATATATCCTATAAACCCATGGGTATTGATTAAATATACTTTTCCAGCTTCAATATCAGTTCCAGACGGAGAAAATACCGCTTTGTGTTTTTCAGTATTCAATTCATCATCAAAACTGTCATTGACCAGATAAGTTACCTTTGATAAAAACTGAGCATTTTTAAGTGCATAGGAATTGTCATCCACTTTAGTGTAGGCCAGCTCTCTTCCTTTGTTATCGAAGAATTTGATACCTTCTATAAATCTTCCGTAATCATCCACGGAATAAGTTCCGGGAACTGTTTTAGGAAAATGGAATTTTACATTGCCGGATTTCATTTTAGGAAATTCCATTGTTACCGCCACCTTATCGTCTTTTACATTCACCAGGTCAATATTGGTTTTAATAGACTGGGCATTGGCCAGAACAGTGGCTAATATACCTAAGCTTAGTGCTATTTTTTTCATTGATTAGAATTTATAGTTAAGTAGTTGTTCTAAAAATGATTTTGTTACAAATAAGATTCCATTGTGGTATTAAACTTTTCTTAAAATAAAGAAAGCGCTGAAATGCAGAAGGGCGAAAAAGCGAATTTGCAAATTAGCGATTTACTCTATCAGCCTTGTCGCTTATTGTACCTTCTTATAATTCACGTAATAATTTTTATTAAACTCAACAGGAGTACCTTTTTTCAATTTTACCGTTTGCCATTCCTCCGTTGGATTTATAGTTTGCTCTCCGTCAATTCTGATAGGAAGCTTGAAGTTCTTAACAACATTGGTGTATCTGAACTTCAATGCTTCTCCTTTTTGAGAGTATTCCAGTGTCGGAACTTTAATAGTTCTCAAGTACTGGTTGAATACACTGGAAAAGTCAATGCCTGATTTCGAATTGATGTAGTTTTCAATTTGCTGAGTAGTTACCGTCTGGTGGTAGAATTCCTTATTAAGACCTCTTAAGATCTGTCTGAACTTATCATCATTGTTGATAACCTGTCTGATCGTGTGGATCATGCTGGCACCTTTAGGGTACATGTCACCGCTTCCTTCATTTCGAACTCCGTATTTACCGATAATCGGGATGTCATTGCTTATGATATTGCGTATTCCGATAGCATATATATCTGCTGATTTTTTATCCAGGTATTTTTCTGTAAAAAGAACTTCTGAATAATTGGTAAAACTTTCATGGATCCACATGTCAGCCTGATCTTTTGCGGTGATATTATTGGCAAACCATTCATGTCCGCTTTCATGGATAATGATAAAATCCCATTTCAATCCTACTCCCGTACCGGACAGATCCCGTCCCAGATATCCGTTCATATATTGATTACCATAAGCTACGCTACTCTGATGTTCCATCCCCAGATACGGAGAGTCCACAAGTTTATAAGAATCCTCATAAAAAGGATACGGACCAAACCAGTACTCAAAGGCGGATAGCATTGGTTTTACCTGCTGGAATTGCTTTTTTGCTTTTTCTAGATTATAGTCCAATACCCAATAATCCAGATCCAATTTCCCTTTTTCCCCGTTAAAAGTATCTTTAAAATTGACGTATTTTCCAATATTAGGAATAATGGAATAGCCGTTGATCGGGTTTTTAACTTCCCAAGTATATATGGTTTTATCTCCGTCCGCTTTTTTATCGATTAAACGTCCGTTTCCAACCCCAACAAGACCTTTGGGAGCAATGATTTTCATAGTAATGCCATTATCCGGCTCGTCACTCCATATATCCTTTGTAGGAAGCCATATAGAAACCCCTATGCCTTCATCAGCGACGCTCATCCAAGGATTTCCTTTTTCATCCTTGGTAAAAACCCAGCCGCCATCCCAGGGTGCTTTTTTGGCAATCACAGGATTTCCTGAATAGGTGATATCAATGGTGTATTTTTCGCCTTTTTTGAAGTTTTTATTTGTGGTGATGAAAATGAAATCCCCATCCTGTTTGGTGTCGGCAATCGGAAAACTAGCCTCTACTTTATCGGCTTTCATAGGTTTTTGAAGATCGATCTGGAAAGTAGGGTTGGTGACATCTTTGATGATTTCAAAACTGATCTTGTTGGTTCCTTTAATGCTTTTCTGATCAAAATCCGGTTCTACGGAAAGATCATATCTTTTTACATCCCAAAAGTTTCGGAATTTAGTGTTAGAACCTTTTAAAGTGTCCTGCTTTGTAAATGTTTCCGGTTTTTCGAAGAATTGTCCAAAAGCAAGTCCTGATGCAAGTAAAAGTGAATATGAAAGTTTTTTCATCTGATATCAAATTATTAATCTATCAAAAATAGAAAATTAATTGAAGATAAATTGTGAAAGCATAAAATAGTTCTTAAAACTAATATCGGTGACAACGGGCAAAATAATAGCCCTGCTTTCCGTTACAATCCTTTTTGTAAAAAAGATTGTAACGGAAAGCAGGATTAAGCTCCTGAAAAAAAATAAATCGAGTGGTTATATCCATAAAAAAATCCCGCAGATTAATCTGCGGGAATATGGTAAGAAGACGCTTTCGGTCTTCGTTTTTTGCTGACACTACTTCTGAACGACAGGCAGGTTTCCTTCATGTTTCTGAACCTTTTTATAGGTATAAGAACACATGACAATACTGAATTCATACAACAACAATAATGGCAGGGCTGCCATAATCATACTTAAAACATCAGCAGGAGTAATAATAGCTGCAACAACCATGATGAGCACAATAGCATGTCTTCGGTATGTTTTCATGAATTTCGGGCTCAGAATTCCGATCGTCGTAAGGAAATAAATAAGGATAGGAAATAGAAAAACCACTCCCATACCTAATACAACCTGTAAGAATAACGTGGTATAATCACTCAGATCATAAAGAGGAACGATAATATCGGAAATTTTGAAAATCACCCCAAAGTTGACGGCAAAAGGAAGAATCAGAAAGTACCCTGATAAAACCCCTGACATAAACAATATCCACACCGCATTGATAATGAAGATCGAATTTTTTCTTTCTTTCGGATGTAATGCAGGACTGACGAAACGCCAAAGCTCCCAGACTATATAGGGAAATGCCAGAACAATCCCCCCGAAAATAGAAACCGCCATCATGACATTGAACTGCTGATAAAGCCTTTGTACACGAACAGGAAATTCTTTTGGAAGATGTATGCTGTCTTCTCCGAGGATCATCCTCGAAAAGTGATTAACAATTTTAAAAGTGGGAAAGTCATTTCTGGTAGGACCGAAAAAAATATGGTCCATAATCCAATTGATATTAAAGCCAATGATAAAAGCGGCAATAATAATAGCAATAATTGAGCGAATCAGATGCCCTCTTAATTCTCCAATGTGCCCAAGAAAGGACATTTCCTTTTTTTCTTCCATTATATAGAATCTATCTAGAATATTAAGGTCTTACAAAGTAAAAACTTTATAATATATAAGCATGCAAAACTATGAAATTATAATGAGTAATTGTAATTATTGATTATGATTTTGCTGTCCTTTTTATATAATCACTGATCCCGGTAAATTTTTACCGGGATCAGTTTTTAGATTTCTACTTTTCTTGTTTTTCCAATATTTCCAGCACTTTTTCACCAACCGCTCCTCCTGATTGAGGATTTTGGCCTGTAACCAGTCTTCCGTCAGCAACGGCGAAAGAAATAAAATCTTTATCGGCTTTTACATAGTTGGCACCTTTGCTTTTTAAAACATCTTCTGTCAGATAAGGCATATGGTCAGCTAACTCAGCTGCTACCTCCTCCGAATTTGAAAAACCGGTAAGTGTTTTCCCCTTAATCAGTAATTCACCATCTGAAAGCCGGATGTTAAATAAACCTACAGCACCATGACAAACAGAAGAAACAACTCCTCCGTTTTCATAGATCTTTCTTGAAATATCCTGTAACTCCTTATTGTCAGGAAAATCCCATACAACACCATGTCCTCCGGAATAGTAAATAACTTCATAATCTTCTGCATGAATATCCTTAGGCTCTAAAGTATTTGCCAACTTTTCCCTGAAGGATTGATCTGCATAATATTTCCAGTCCACCGGTTGTACAAACATTTGGAGGGAAACAGGATCAAGAGGAGTGTAACCACCTCGGGGGCTTACAAAATCGATTTCATATCCTTTTTGGGATAATTTTTCATAAAAATGAACTGCCTCACCTAGCCATAAACCGGTTGCACGATCCATTTCAGGGTATTTTTCCACACTTGTGACTACGATTAATGCTCTTTTCTTCATGTTTTTTTGTATTTGTTCTTACAAGATATGGATTTTAAAAAAAGTTGGCAAGGGTAAAAATAAAGTTCCGGCTTGCGAAGCAAGCCGGAACTTTATTTTTATAAGATGTTATTTTTTAGATAATTCCTTCGTCCAACAATTTGTGAAGGTCTATAATTCCAAAGTATTTACCATTTTCGGTTACAATAAGCTGGCCGATATTGTTTTCTTTTAAAACTTTCATCGCATCTTTTGCGAGAACATTTTTTTCAATGGTTTTAGGATGGGCAGACATGATATCTTTGGCCAGAACCTTAGATACGTCTTCATCTTTTAACAGCATCCTTCTCAGGTCACCATCCGTAATCACACCGATGATTTCATCTTCTTTTGTAACCACAGTAATTCCATGACTCGATGCGCTGATTGAGATAATTACATCCCGTACAGGTGCATTTTCGCTTACCTGTGGTTTTTGTGATGAAAGGAATTGTTCAACCCTTGCGGTTAAGTTTTTTCCTAAGCTTCCTCCGGGGTGGAATTTTGCGAAATCGTTTTCTTTAAAGTCGTTGAGTTCCATCAGGCAGATTGCCAAGGCATCTCCCAGTGCCATCTGTATGGTAGTAGAACTGGTCGGAGCTAGTTTATTGGGACAGGCCTCAAGGTCCACATGGGTATCTAAAATGATTTCAGAAAATTCTGCCAGTTTGCTTTTTCTGTTTCCTGTCATTCCTATTAATGCTGAAGAATAATCTTTTAAGAATGGAACAAGATTGGCAATTTCAGGTGAATTTCCGGAATTGGAAATGCATAAAACCACATCCTGTTTCTGGATAACTCCAAGATCTCCATGAATGGCTTCCGAAGCGTGAAGGAACTGGGAAGGAGTTCCGGTGGAATTGAGTGTGGCAACAATTTTATTTCCCACATGAGCAGATTTTCCTATTCCAACAACAATTAATTTTCCTTTTGCTGAATGAATAACCTCTACTGCTTTTACAAATTCATTGTCTATTCTGCTTTTTAATTTTTCAAGTTCTGAAATCTCTATTTCTAATGTTGTTTTTGCTATTGAAATGATATTTGCTCTTTCCATTTTTACCTTTACAATTTGTATACAAAATTCTCCCGATATAAATTTATACTTTAAAAAGAATATTTAATATAAATTTTATTTTTTATAAATTCGTTCGCTTTTATTATAAGCAAAAATTTTATAACTTTGGATTAGATGCAAATTTAGCAATAGAAAATTAGATGAGCGCAAAAAAAGCCAATTTATCAGGCGAATTGAAAAAGTATTTCGGGTTTTCTACTTTTAAAGGTCAACAAGAACAAATTATAGAAAATCTGTTACAAGGGAAGGATATATTTGTTTTGATGCCGACAGGGGGAGGTAAGTCATTATGTTACCAACTTCCGGCACTCATTTCTGAAGGGACGGCGATTGTAGTTTCTCCCTTAATCGCATTAATGAAGAATCAGGTAGATGCCGTAAATGGTCTTTCATCTGATGATGGAGTAGCACATGTTTTAAATTCATCATTAAATAAAACCCAGACCAAGCAGGTCTTTGATGACATTAAAAGCGGGAAGACAAAATTACTTTATGTTGCTCCTGAATCATTAATTAAAGAAGATTATCTGGATTTCCTTAAGGAAGTTAAAATTTCATTCTTTGCTATTGACGAGGCTCACTGTATTTCAGAGTGGGGACACGATTTCAGACCGGAATACAGAAATCTGAAATTGATTATCGATAAAATTGCCGACGTTCCCGTTATTGCACTTACAGCCACGGCAACTCCTAAGGTTCAGGATGATATCCAGAAAACATTGGGAATGACGAATGCATTGGTATTTAAGGAAAGCTTCAACCGTGCTAATTTATACTACGAAGTACGCCCGAAAGTCAATGTAGATCTTGAAATCGTAAAATTTATTAATCAGCATAAGGGAAAATCAGGAATTATATATTGTTTAAGCAGGAGGAAAGTAGAGGAATTTGCGCAGCTTTTACAAGTGAATGGAATTAATGCATTACCATATCACGCAGGTCTTGACCAGAAGGTAAGGGTGGCTAATCAGGATAAATTCCTCATGGAGGATGCTGATGTTATTGTTGCAACCATCGCTTTTGGGATGGGAATTGATAAACCGGATGTGCGGTTTGTAATCCATTACGATTTTCCGAAGTCATTAGAGAGTTATTACCAGGAAACGGGACGCGCAGGAAGAGACGGTGGAGAAGGACACTGCTTAGCCTTTTATGATCCGAAAGATATCGAAAAGCTTGAAAAGTTCCTTGCTCAAAAGCCGGTTTCAGAAAGGGAAATCGGATTACAACTTTTAAATGAAGTGGTAGGTTATGCTGAAACATCCATGAGCCGGAGACAGTATATTTTGTATTACTTTGGTGAAGCTTTTGATCCTGTTAATGGAGAAGGAGCTAAAATGTGTGATAATGCATCAAACCCTCCAAAATTAAAGGATGCTACAAAAGATCTGAAGAAAGTTCTGGAACTGATCAGGGAAACTGGAGAAAAGTTTAAATCCAAAGACCTGATCTCGGTGATCTCGGGAAAAGAAAGTGCTGTCACCAAATCGTACAAGCTTGAACAAAGTTCATATTTCGGTTTCGGGAAAGATCAGAAAGATAACTATTGGAAAACGATCTTAAGACAGGCTACTGTTCAGAATTTTCTACAAAAAGATATTGAAACGTACGGTGTTTTAAAGATTACGGATAAAGGCCTACAGGTTCTGGACCATAATTTAGATCACGTGTTTATGATAGCAGAAGACCGCGAATTTGACCTTACACAGTCAAAAGCGGAAAGTGATCAAGTGCAGATGCAATCCGGAGGAGGACTGGACCAGAATTTATTTGGTCTTTTAAAGGAACTGAGGAAAAAAGTAGCTAAAAAATACGGAATTCCTCCTTATACGGTATTCATGGATCCTAGTTTGGAAGACATGACGGTTCAGTATCCGATCACAGTGGAAGAAATTGCCAAGATTTATGGAGTAGGGGAAGGAAAAGCCAAAAAGTATGGAAAGGAATTTGCCGACTACATAAAAACCTATGTTGAAGACCATAATATTGAACGTACTCAGGATATGGTACTGAAGCAGGTAGCGAATAAATCGAGCCACAAAGTATTTATTATTCAGAGTACCGATAAGAAGATCGATCTTGAGGATATTGCAAGAGCCAAAAATTTAACAATGAATGAATTGTTGAAAGAAATGGAAAGTATTGTATACCAGGGAACGAAGCTGAATATTGATTACTATATTGAAGATAATTTCGATGAAGATATTGTAGATGGCTTCATGGAATTCATGAATGATTCTGAAAGCGATAGCATGAAAGTATTGCTGGATGAATTCGGAGATGAGCTTTCTGATGAAGAGGTCAGAATGTTAAGGATAAAATTCATTAGTGACGTAGCTAATTAAATTAAAAATATGAACCTTATCCGATCATGGGTAAGGTTCTTTTACAATGATGAAAAAGATTTCTGTTATTTTTATTCTGCCGGATTTGGAAACCGGAGGTGCAGAAAGAATTATTACCACAATTGCAAATCATCTTTCACGGGATCGTTTTGAACCTAAGATTTTGCTTTTACGGAAACAAGGAGGTTATCTTAGCTTTCTTGAAAAAGATGTTGAAATTATTGATATCAATACAGAAAGAATCAGACATTCATTAAAGCCTATTTTATCGGAGATCTATAAAAGGAAACCTGATATTGTATTTTCAGGATTTGGTGAGGTAAATGCTTATTTATCATTGTTTATAAAGCTTTTTCCAAGGACGAAGTTCATTGCCAGAGAAACAAATGTGGTAAGTGAGCATGTGACGCGGAAAGAAATTAAATTCTTTTATAATTTTTATAATAACTATCAACGGATCATCGCACAAAGTGATGACATGATGAGGGATCTGATGAAGAATTTCAATATAAAATCGGATAAGATTGTGAAGATCAATAATCCGGTGGATTTTGATTTTATCAATCAGAAACTTGCCGTTTCCCAAAAGCCGGAATGCTTTGCGTACAATTACAAAAATGTTGTAGCCATTGGAAATTTATCTTCAAGAAAAGGATTCGATAACTTACTGAAAGTTTTTTCCCGTTTAAAAAATGAAAATATTCTGCTCCATATTCTGGGGGATGGAAAAGACAAAGAAATCCTGCATCAGATGAAAGATTTTCTGGGATTAAAACATGTATTTTTCCATGGAAGACAGGAGAATCCTTATCAATACTTAAAATACGCGGACCTTTTCATTCTTTCTTCAAGATATGAGGGATTTCCTAATGTATTATTGGAAGCCGGGGCTTGTGGAACTTACGCTCTTGCCAACAACTGTCCCGGAGGTATTAATGAAATCATCCAACATCAGGTAAACGGTGAGATTTCGGATATCAATAATCATGAAGATTTTTCCCAAAAGATCATGAGTATCCTGCATCAGACCTATGATAAAGAAGCCATTAAAAGTTCTATTAAATCAAGGTTCTCCAAGAATATTATTCTCGATAAATACGAAAAACTTCTGTTGGATGTAGTTCGTAGTTCATAACAAAAATTGTTAATAGGCTAATTACTAATTATTAAACCAAAGGTTATCATGGAGAAAATAATTAAATCGTTTGCAATAGCTATTTTAATGGTGAATTCTGTAAATCTTCTGGCTCAGAACACCCAGCTTTCCAGAAAAGAGTTGCTAAAAACAGGTCTTGATCAGAAAGTTAAAACTGCGGAAATTCAGGAGGTCACAATAGCTGCAGGCGTAGCGGCACCGGAGCATCTGCATCCTTGTCCGGTATTGGGAATAATAAAATCAGGAGATGCTGTTTTTCAGATAGAAGGACAGCAAAAAATAATACTCCATGAGGGGGATGCTTTTTATGAACCAAAAAACGTTAAAATTCTTCATTTTGATAATGCATCAGCTGAAAAACCACTCATTTTTTCAGCTATTTATTTAAAAGAAGGAAATGAAGAAAATATCAAACTATTGAAATAACTCCTGTAAAAGGTAGGATGTCCTGTTATCAATTCTAAAATTGATAAAACTCACTTTGGTGCTTGGTAATTTATCATTAAATTTGTAAGACTTAAGATAGATAATAATAAACAAATTCATAAAATAACATGAGTCAATTCGATGTTACCGTAATAGGTTCTGGTCCTGGTGGTTATGTTGCTGCAATTCGTGCTGCGCAATTAGGCTTCAAAACAGCAATTATTGAAAAATATTCAACTTTAGGCGGAACTTGTCTTAACGTTGGATGTATTCCTTCTAAAGCACTTTTAGATAGTTCCGAGCATTTCGAAAACGCAAAACATAATTTTGCAGGCCACGGAATCATTATCAATGATCCTCAAGTAGATATTGCAAGAATTATCGAGCGTAAAAATGAAGTGGTAAAGCAAAATACAGATGGGATCAACTATCTGATGAGCAAAAACAAAATTACTGTTTTTGAAGGTGTTGGAAGTTTTGAATCAGCTACTCAGATTAAAATCAGCAAGAAAGATGGTTCTTCAGAAACTATCGATTCCAAATATACAATCATTGCAACAGGTTCCAAGCCGTCTTCATTGCCTTTTATTACGCTTGACAAGGAAAGAGTAATTACTTCTACTGAAGCTTTGAATCTTAAAGAAATTCCTAAGCATTTGGTAGTTATCGGAGGTGGTGTAATCGGTCTTGAGCTAGGTTCAGTATATTTAAGATTAGGATCTCAGGTTACTGTTGTTGAATTTATGGATAAGATCATTCCTGGAATGGATGGAGCATTAAGTAAGGAATTACTGAAAGTTCTTAAGAAGCAGGGAATGAAATTCATGCTTTCTACTGCTGTTTCTGCTGTTGAGAGAAGTGGAGACTCTGTAAAAATTACAGCTAAAGATAAAAAAGGAGAGGAAATTACTGTTGAAGGAGACTATTGTTTGGTTTCTGTGGGTAGAAAGCCTTATACAGATGGTTTAGGTCTTGAGAAGGCTGGAGTAGAACTTGATGAAAGAGGCAGAGTAAAGGTAAATGATCATTTACAGACCAATGTTGCCAATATTTATGCGATCGGAGATGTGGTTAAAGGAGCTATGTTAGCACATAAAGCTGAAGAAGAAGGCGTATTTGTTGCTGAAACTTTAGCAGGTCAAAAGCCACACATCAACTACAATCTTATTCCTGGTGTAGTATATACATGGCCTGAAGTTGCCGGAGTTGGTAAAACTGAAGAGCAATTAAAAGAAGAAGGTGTTGCTATTAAAGTAGGTTCATTCCCAATGAGAGCATTAGGAAGAAGCCGTGCAAGTGGTGATATTGACGGATTGGTAAAAATCATTGCTGATGAGAAGACAGATGAGGTTTTAGGAATGCATATCATCGGAGCAAGAGCCGCAGATTTAATTGCTGAAGGTGTAATTGCTATGGAATTCCGTGCAAGTGCAGAAGATATTGCAAGAAGTTCTCACGCTCACCCAACATATGCTGAAGCTGTTAAAGAAGCGGCATTGGATGCTACAGGGAAGAGACCAATTCATATGTAGTATTTACTGAAGATTAAAAACTTCAAAATTGATATAAAAAGAGAAACCAAAACTTGGTTTCTCTTTTTTTTGGCATAAAAATAGAGATGCTGATATAAAAGTAAAATAATGAAAAATATATTTATTGGTTTAGCGATGTTTACCGGAATTTATTCTTTTGCTCAGGAAGCTGGAAAAGCAGGAGAACTGTTAAAAAATGAAGCTTCTGTGACTGAAATGAAATCTTCAGCGGCCAAAGGAAATCAACAAAATAATACTACTAAAAATAATACTACTAAAAGCAATTCCGGCTTTCGAAACGGTAATCAAAATAATGGTTTTAAAAATCCCAATTATCATTGGAACCAAAATTATGGATATGCAGAAGTTTTTCTGAGGATTCCTGAACTGGGATACTTCACTGTTGAACTTGGTGATCAATCCATTTCAAACAATTCGGGAAAATACCGTTTCTTTGATTTGCAATCCGGGAGAATGCCCATATCAATTTATGATAATGGATTTTTAATTTACAGATCGACTCTGATGTTAAGGAATAACAACAGAATGGTACTCGATTTTTTTACCAATGAAGGTTTATATTTATTGGATTCTTACCCGATTCAGTACGGATCTTATGGCTTCAACGACTGGAATGATATATGGAATAATCCTTATGGTAATCAATCCGGAAACTGGAATCAACCGGGCAATACTATGGATGCCCGCACATTCAGCCAATTTTTTGAAATGCTTCAGAATAATGAGAAATTTGATGACGGTAAAATAGCATTGATTAATCAGCAGATGCGTACTTCCTTTTTTACTTCACAGCAGATAAGGGATCTTGTAAAGTCGTTGAGTTTTGATAAGAATAAATTGGCCCTGGCGAAATCCATGTACCGAAAATGCGCAGATAAGAACAGGTATTTCATGGTGTATGATGCTTTTGATTTCGAAAGCAGTAAGCGGGAATTAATGGAATATATAGCAAACTCATAATAAGCATCTAGACAAATTTTAAATTTAAATTATGGAAAGATCAGAATTGGAATTGTATTTAAAACGGTTGGGAACGTACTGGAACCATGAAGATAACGGCGAGCTGAAAGGCTTGCAGAAATTACATCAGTTGCATCCTAAACATATTGTATTTGAAAATATTGATTCTTTCACGGGCATCGTTCCTTCTTTAGACATAGGTGCCATTTTCCATAAACTGGTTACACTTCAAAGAGGTGGATACTGTTATGAACAAAATATACTGTTTAAAAATATC
Organism: Chryseobacterium sp. LAM-KRS1; assembly: GCF_013184525.1. Lineage (GTDB taxonomy): Bacteria > Bacteroidota > Bacteroidia > Flavobacteriales > Weeksellaceae > Chryseobacterium > Chryseobacterium proteolyticum. The sequence goes on along the minus strand of NZ_JAAOIZ010000002.1, from coordinate 157,344 downwards.
CTGACGAACTTAGGGTTTACTATTAAAATGCATCTGGCCAGAGTCCTGTGGAATAGTGCCAATGGTAAAGCAACGGCAAGATCACACATGATGCTCACTACAGAAATTAAGGGTCTGAAATACCTTGTGGACGTGGGGTTCGGTTCAATGACGCTTACTTCACCCATATTACTTCAGGCAAATATAGAACAGGAAACTCCAAATGGAGTGTTTCGATTGGTTAACAATGACATTTTTTATCAGTTGGAAGTTTTGAAGGAAGAATGGCTTCCGATCTATAAATTTTCACTTGAAGAAGTGGAGCAGCCTGACCTGGAAATGGCAAATTGGTTTGTGGCCACTGGACCTGATTCTGTATTTGTTCAATCTCTTATGATTTCCAGTGTAGATGAAAAATCCAGATATTCCCTTTTTAATCATGCATTCACTATACGCGGAAATGATGGAAGAAAAGAAAGTCTTGAAATTACTAAGCCTGATCAATTAAGGTTTATCCTGGCCAAACATTTTAATCTTGACAAGCTTTCGGATCAATTATTAAACACAATGTATAACAAGCTGAACGAAATCCGGATTCGTTTTCAGACAACTTAATAACTGATTGCTGAATAATCAACTTTGTAGCTAAGTTCTCTTTTAAAACAGACCTCTTTATAAACTGGTATTGGGTATTCGGATTAATAAAATTAAATCAGGAAATTCAGGGAAATAGAAGTTGACGGAATTATTTCTGAAGGAGTCATTTTATATTTCCGTACCTTTGCAGACTAATTTTATCATCAATGCAACTCGGAAGAACTCAAACTTTAAAAATTTCAGAAAAAAATAATTCAGGATGGATCCTGATCGATGAATCGGGTGAAAAGGCTTTTTTACCAAAGGTTTTCGCTCAGGAAGATAAGGAAATTGAGGATGAAATTGAAGTTTTTGTGTATCAGGATGATGGTAAATTAAAAGCCACGACTGAAATTCCATTGGCTGAAGTAGGAGAGTATGCAGTAATGACCAGTGTTCAGAGTTTACCTAGTGGTGCTTTTATGGATTGGGGAATTATTAAAGATTTATTCATTCCTTATAAGCAACAAAAATCCAAAATTATTGAAGGCAAGAGATATCTGGTATATCTTTATGTAGATGAGGATCTGGAACTGATCACGGGAACAACAAAGTTTAAAAGGAATCCTCAATATGAAAATCTGCCCTTCCAGAAAGGGGATAAAGTAGATCTGATCATGATGAATGAAAGTGAACTGGGTTGGAATGTTGTCATCAATAAAAAATACATAGGATTGATCTATGCTTCTGATGTTTTCAAAAAGCTATATCCGTTATCTGAAGAAAAAGGCTACATTAAAGCCATTCGTGAAGACGGTAAGATTGACGTTTCCTTACAGCCTGAAGGTTTTGAAAATATTGATGCATTTAAGCAAAAAATCCTTACCAAATTAGAGGAGAACTATGGTCTTCTTTATCTATCTGATAAATCTACTCCAGAGGAGATCAAAGATGAAATCCAGATGAGTAAAAAGAACTTCAAGAAAGCAATCGGAGGTCTTTATAAAGATAAGATCATCGATATTATGGAGGATAAGATCAGATTATTATAAATATAAAACGAGCAGAATTTTCTGCTCGTTTTATATTTTAATTTTTACATTTCAAATTGTATTCACTTTCTGCAATTTTTTGTCCCTCATTTTTTAGATATTCCCAAATTTTGCAGGCTTCTTCTTTTTTACCTATTCCAAAATTGATAGCGGCAGAATTATAATAAGCATCTAGTTTTTTAGGATTATATTTATATGCTTGATCAAATAACTCTATTGATTTTATATAATTTTTGTTTTGATATTCAAGTAAAGCTTGATTAAATAATGAACTAGATTTTTGAGTTTGCTGATAAGAGATATTCTCTTCATTATTTGAATTAAAGTCGATGGAATAAAAGCTGTATATTTCTCCATAGCTCTCAATTTCTTTACTTAGTTTATAATAACTTTCAAAAGCAAAAGGTATTTTAATTATTTTAAAATTATTCAAAGAGGCAACATCCCAATTATTAAACTTAATTAAATCTTTACTTTTCTTATTTATTTGATCTAATAACTCGTTATCAAAGGAGATTAATTTAATTGTAACAGTTTTAGTTTGAACATTGATAAAGATATAACCATTAAATTTGTAATTAATTGGCCTATCCTTTACTGAAAAGGGTTTAGTGATAGTCAGGTCTTTAAGTTGCCTTGTACTTAGTGGGTTTTTAAATGTAGGGCTTAATATGTTATTAGCTATTAAGGTGTCTTTATTTAAATTTTTTTTAATTTCATTTTGAAGGACAATATCTTTTCGTACATAGAAATATCTAAGGAGATCTTTTGCTTCAAAACCCTTAATATTTTGAGATAAAATTAAACTATCTTTTCCTAATTTCTCTATTGTTAAAGAAGACTCACTAGATGTAACTAACCTATTTTGAATTAGATTGTAATTGGTTTTAAATCTCGAATCTCTAAAAGAGCTAAATAATGTTTGATTATTAACAAGAAGATAATCATTTTTATTTATAATTATATTGTAATTCTTTTCTGAAATGTTTTTTAAAAGAAATGGTTTACTACCATCTTTCGTTTCTAATTTATATAAATACCAATCATTTATTAAATTGTTTTTGTCGAACTGTGCATTACAGCTGGAAAATAAAAGGATTAGTAAAAGCACAAAAATTGTTCTCATTATTCGCTTTGTTAAATTAATTTTAAATATTTATCTTATTCTCTATTTTTAATCAGCAACCATCCATTGTATAATCGCCCATCTGAAACCTTTATAATGTACCAATAGCTTCCTGTAGGCAATGGTAATGAATTGTATTTTCCGTCCCATTCAAAAGGTTTTTTACTGATGATATCTTTGAATACCGGAATACCTCTTCTATCATAGATGCCGACTTCAGTTCCTGTATAATTTTCAAGGCCTCTTATCTTCCATTTATCGTTGATCCCGTCACCATTAGGAGTAATTGCATTAGGAATATTGAATATAGAAAAGTTTTTCTGGCCAATGATGCAACCTGATTTTGTTCTTACATAAACAGTATATTCTCCCATGCTTAAATTATTAAAGACATTGGAATCCTGCCATGTCACATTATCCAGTGAATATTCATAGTTTCCACTAGCTGAAAGTAAAACAGTTGCAGAACTATTAGCAATTGTTACAGAAACGATCTCAGCTAAAACAGAATAGCTAACCTGCGTATTTGCAATGCTTTCACATCCGAAACTGTTGGTTACTTTCACAGAATAGTTTCCGGGAACGGATACTACAATAGTCTGTGTTGTAGCTCCTGTATTCCATAGATAAGAAGCAAATCCGCTTCCTGCATCGAGTGTTAATGTTTTTCCCTTGCAAAAATCAATGTTTTCTGGAAGACTTATTTTAGGCTTTGGATTTAATGTTAAGCTTAATCGTATCACTATAAAACATCCATCGGGGGTAGATACTTTTACATGAATAACACTTGAGCCAATGCTCATCATATAAGCTGAAGGATTTGGAATCGTATTTCCTGCACTATCGGTATAAGTAAAGGTGTAGTTTTGCGGGTTAGGAATAATATTTCCTTCATACGAATGAAGATTAATAGCCATTGTTGTTCCGGTAGAAGTATTGCATAAAGCATCTGTGACATCCTGAGCAGGAACATTATTGATGGACAATGTAACAGCTATGGACTGCTTTTCAGATTCGCATCCGTTCAATGTTTGAGTAACAAAATACGTTTGTCCATGTACCAGTGGTGTACTGAGAGGTAAAATATTCCCGCCCGCATTGTAAAACACGAGTGATGTTCCCGTAACAGCCAGATTAGCTAACGTAGGATTGGCAGAGGCACAAAAATCCTGAGTAGCATTTGCTGCTGGCTTAGGAGTGGAATTAACTGTCACCTGAATTGCTATTTTGTTGCTTTCACAGTTGTTAATGGTTTGTGAAGCATAATAGGTTTGCCCGCTTACAAGCCCTGTATTTAAAGGTAAAAGGTTTCCTGATGCATCATACCATTTTATATTCTGACCACTGATCTGAATATCTGAAACTTTTGGCTGATTAGTAGCGCAAAATGTTTGTTGTAAATTTTGTGTTGCAGGGAGAGCCGGAGAGGTTATAATTACATTTTGGTTTTGTGTTGCCGTATTTCCATGACCATCATTATATGTCCAGTGGATTATATAAGTTCCCGGAACAGAATAAGAAAGCGGATCTGTTGTGGTTGCTGTAATAATTCCTGCGCAATTATCAGTTGCTGTTGGGAAAGTTGAAATTACAGTATGGCAATCTCCTGTGACATCCGGCATATTGGCAATATTTGGAACCGGTGCAACAGTATCTCCTACGATTACATTTACAGTGAAGCTTCCGTCACAACCGCCTGACCCTGATACCTGACAGATATATGTCCCTGCATTAGCGGCTGTGGCATTCGGAATAGTAGGATTTTGTTGGGCAGAACTAAATCCATTAGGTCCGGTCCAGCTATATGTTGTTCCCCCGGTTGCATGTAATTGGATGGAAGAATTGATACAAACAGGAGAGTTTGAGGTTACTGTAGTGGCTGATGTACAATCCTTAAATTTAGCAATAAAAATATCGTTTCCACCACCAGGTAATTGCTGAAATGTTCCAGGGGTTGCGATACCTGATGTATTTCCACCTGACATTCCTGTTAAATAAATCGCATCATCATTATCTTTTGTTACCTCTCCTTGTTGTGTCGCACCATTTCCTGTATAATAAGTACCCCATTCCTTTACATCATTTTGGTTATATTTAATTAAAAATGTAGAATTATATTGTGCCGGCATTCCCATATAGGCACCGGGAGTCGATATATCCGGAAGGCCATTGAAATGTAAACCTGTGAAGAAAACATTTCCCGAAGTGTCAGGATATGCTAATAATTGAGGATCTCCATGAAAATTAAAGTAGTTTTTTGTAACGGTATTATTCGCAAGGTTAACCCGCCAAATTCCTGGCTGCCCCTGAGGAAAAGCAGTTGTAGTATATTTTCCCGGAAGAATTAAAATATTATTTACAATTCTTGCTTTTAACACAAGTTCAGATCCTGCGTTTCCATAATAGCTTGATCGAAGAATGGTGTTTCCTTGTTTCGATAATTTAATATAGATTCCGTCTGATTCTCCACCTTTTATAGATTGAAAGGCATTAATCATGGGGATATTTGAAGATTGTGTAGCTCCAATTATTTCAAGATCATTGTTTGAAGAAAAAATATGGAAAATAGAAGTTGAACCATCACTTTGCCCAAAATAAGTTGCCCAATCTACATTACCTGTTGTTGAATTTAAAGAGGCTAAAATTCCATCTGTATATCCAAGAGGTGTAGATTTTGTTGGTTGCATTGCATTCACAGTTGGGAAATCAGAACTGAAAGCATCTCCTCCGATATATATCTTATTTTGATTATAAGAAACGGAATTAAGCTTGTCTTGTCTGCTGGAAACAAATTCTTTTTGAAAGACAAGAGCGCCATTATTGTCAAATTTTACTAAAACAATATTTTCATTGTATGGTCCTCTTTGAATAGTTCCCCCGGCATAAATACTAAAATCTTCGTCAAAATCAACATCCATGAAAACATCAGTCATTCCAAAACCATAATATGTTCCCCAAAGTCTTTGTCCGCTTGGCGTCAACTTCATTAAAAAAGAGTCAAGTCCACCGGCAAGATTCTGTTGATAGGTACCTGAAGTAGCAAAATTAGTATAGCTACTGGTGGTACCAAATAAGTAACCCTTATTTTGACTATCAGTTTTTATTCTACCATAATCATCACCTGTTCCACCCGCATGGCTTCCCCAGATTCTTGTTGGAACCGGATCAATGATAATAGTTTTAGTGGAAATGTCAATTGGAGTATTAAAGCTAAAAGTTTGATTACCAATATCATTAAAAGAAACGGGAATACTTACATTTATATTCTTGTTTTTAATCCAACTGTTGGGAATATTTTCCTGCATTTTTCCAAAACGCATATCCAAGGTAAGCTTACCATCTTTAATTGAGGTTGGAGCCCCACTAAATTTCATTTTTATATCTGAAATTTTTCCGCCTGGATTGATAATAAAATTGTACTCAATGGGCTTCATAGTGTCTTTTGGTTTAAAAAATACCAAATCAATATTTGAATAAATATTCTTGTATACTATTTTTTGGAACCTGTGTACATTGGTTATTCCTTTAGAATTATTGGGAATGTTGTAATAATTGTCAAAATCATAAGATTTTCCCTCCGCAATAATTGCAACACTTTTATTTGAATTTAGTAATTCAATATCAACTCTATGAAATAAATGTTCGTAAAGGAATTCATCCTCATAATACGTTTTAGCGTTTAAAGATTTATCTTTTTTAAATTTTTGGGAATTAGGATTGGATGTCTTTTTCGTTTCGTATACATCATAAGAAAACCCATTAGATCGAAGTTGAACATTCAGCCCTGCTGAATTGTACAAATATTTTACATCAGTATTTTCTTTTCCATCCTGATCAACAATCTGGCCTTTGTTTTCGTAAAAAAAATACTGATTATCCTGTATAGCTTTGGTTTGAGAAAATGTGAGTCCATAAGTGAACACTGATAAAAGAAATAAAATTTTCCGCATCTATTATTAATTTCCGGCAAATATATAAAAACGCCTCACTTTATCGGGATTAATAATCATTCATCTGTAAGTGTTTGTTTTAAAACATGATGTAAATCATGAGATTCATTTAATTATTTTGTTTAACAATTTTGTCAAAAAAAAAATTTGATCTACATTTGCACAAATTTGTTTAACAAAAATGTCAAATCAAGCAAAAAAAGACCAAACACAAGAATTGATCAAAGAAACTGCGAAGCACCTATTCTTTGTGAAAGGGAAGTTTGATGCTACTACGCAAGAGATTGCAGATGAAGCCGGAGTGAATAGAACGCTTATTAATTACTATTTCCGTTCCAGAGATAATCTGATGCAGATTGTATTTAATGAAGCGCAAAAAGTAGAACAAGAGAAATCTAAAATTATACAGAATTCCGATCTGCCTTTTAAAGAGAAAATAAGCCAGTTTATAGAAGGCAGCTTATCAACAAGCCTTCAATATCCTTATCTGGAAACTTATATTGTTTCACAGATCAATAAAGGGAATTGTCATCAGAAGGATATAGAGGAAGATGATTTGAAAAAGATGTATGAAGACATTGAAACGGAAATGGAAGCAGGAAATATAGAGAGAATGAAACCTATCCAATTTATTCTGAATATGGTTTCTTTATTGGTATTTCCCAGCGCAATACGTCCTCTTTTGATGGAGAATCTAATGATCAGTGATAAAGAATTTGATAAGATCATATCAGAGAGAAAAGAGATCATACTGAATATTTTATTTAAAAATTAGTTAAAAGCTTAAAGTATTTTTAAATATGATCCGTCCTTTAGGAATAAAGTATTTGAAGAAGAACATCTATTAAAAAAATAAACGAAGTAATAAAATTATGAAAAGAAAACGTATAACTGCACAAAAGCTAAAAATAGGGATAGCTGCAGCATTTATGATTTTCGGTTACTCATCGGTACATGCTCAGCAACAGGTTTCTTTAAAAGAAGCCATTCAGCAGGCCCTGAAAAATAAGGCAGAAGCTAAGAAAGCTGCTTTACAGGTAAAAAAAGCTGAATATAAAATTGATGAAGCCAGAGCCGGTGCTTTACCGCAGATCAGTGCTAATATCAGCAATACTTTTAATCCTATTTTACAGAAGTCTGTTCTTCCTGGTGAGATTTTAGGAATGCCGGGACAGATGATTCCGGTGACATTCGGAACAAAATGGCAGTCTGTAAACTCTGTAACGCTTAACCAGAATATTTTTGACCAGAGAGTATTCATCGGTTTAAAAGCTGCTAAATCTACCCGTGAGTTTTATATTCTTAATTCACAGCTGACCAATGAACAAATCATTGAAAATGTAGCGACAGCTTATTATCAGGTTTTTGTTCAGGAAGAAAATCTTAAGACGATTGAAGCCAGTTATGCTAATACGGAAAGGGTAAGAAATGTGATCAAAAGCTTAGTTGATAATGGCCTTGCTAAATCTATAGACCTGGACCGTACCAACGTTCAGCTTAATAATATAGGATCGAACAGGCAACAGCTGATCAACGGGGTGGAAGTGGCTAAAAATTCATTGAAGTTTTATATGGGAGTTCCTATTGAAACACCGATTGAGCTTGAAGAAAAAACAATTGAACCCAATCCGCAGCTTTTAGCAACCAATGTGAGCCTGGAACAAAGATCTGAATTAAAAGTACTAAATAAACAAAGAGAGTTATTACAGTTTAGTAAAAAAGCAACAGAAGCTTATCTTTATCCTACCGTGGGATTAACAGCCAATTACGGATGGCAGGGATTAGGAAATAAATTTCCTTATTTCACAGGATCTTCTCAGGGAACCAACTGGAGTGATTTTGCTTCCATAGGTCTAGCCATTAAAGTTCCGATTTTTATGGGTGGCCAAACCAAGGCTCAGATTCAACAGGCCGAAATCGATATTCAGGATCTGGATCAGGATATTGAGAAAACTAAGCTTAGCCTAAACCTGGATTATAAAAATGCTATTTCCAATATGGAAAATGCGATCATCAATATCGAAAGCATGAAGAATAATGTAGGACTGGCAGAAAGGGTTCAAAGCAACACACAATCCAATTATCAGTATGGTTTAGCAACACTTACAGAAGTTCTGGATTCTGAAAATGCTCTTACTCAGGCAAAACAGAATTATGCGAATGCATTGCTGGATTATAAGCAGGCTGAGATAAAACTGATCAAAGCTAAAGGAGAATTAAATACATTAGAAAACCAATAATAAACTAAAATGAAAAAAACTTTAATATATATCATCGTAGCGGCTGTACTTATTGGTTTAGCAGCTTATAAGATTGCGGGAAACAAAGAAAAACAGACACAGGAAGTAAAAGAAGTTGCCAAGCAGGTTGATAAGATCAACGTTAATGTGGTAACCGTAAAGAGAGAAAATATCGATACGGATTACTCAGCGAATGGAACGTTTCTTCCAAAGCAGGAAATGAATCAGTCTTCTGAAATTGCAGGACGTATTGTAAGTGTTCTAGTAAAAGAAGGTTCAAGAGTTTCTGCAGGTCAGACTTTAGCAACTATTAAAAGAGATGCTATTGAGGTAGATGTATCACAGGCTCAGAATAACTTACAAAACGCAATTATCGACAATCAGCGTTATGAAAATGCTTATAAAACAGGAGGAGTTACCAAGCAACAGCTTGATAATTCAAGATTACAGCTTAAAAATATGCAGGCTGCTGTAAAAGCTCAGGGTGTAAGAGTAAATGATACCAGCATCCGGGCAGGGATCAGTGGTACAATTAATAAAAAAATGGTGGAGCCTGGAACTGTAGTTTCAGTGGGAACTTCCATGTTTGAGATCGTTAATATCAATACCTTAAAACTTTCCGTTCTGGTGGATGAAAGCCAGGTTGGGAAAATCCAGTTAGGTCAGGTAGTTCCAATTAGCGTAAATGTTCTACCTGAAGATTCTTTCAGTGGAAGAATTACATTTATTGCTCCTAAAAGTGATGCTTCTTTAAATTTCCCGGTAGAAATTGAAGTTCCGAACAAAGGAAACCTGAAAGCCGGTATGTATGCAACTGCAGTATTCAAAACAAACAACGGAGCTGAAACTCAGAACATGCTTACTGTTCCTGCGGAAGCATTTGTAAACGGGGTGAGCTCTGGCCAGTTGTTTATCGTTCAAAATGGAACTGCCAAATTGATCAAAGTAACGATCGGGAAAGTGTACGGAGATAAAGTACAGATTCTTACAGGTCTTACTGAAGGTCAACAGGTAATTACCAGCGGACAGATCAACTTGGATAATGGGTCAAAAATCAATATTGTAAAGTAGTAGACTTATGAAGTTAGCAGAAATATCGATCAAAAGACCCTCGTTGGTAATTGTATTATTTACAATTCTGACACTGGGGGGTATCCTGAGTTATACACTCATGGGATACGAATTGATTCCGAAGTTTGAAACCAATATGGTAACAATTTCTACGACCTATCCGGGAGCTTCGCCTGCAGAGGTGGAAACTTCCGTAACCCGGAAAATTGAAGATGCCGTAGGTTCTTTGGAAAATGTAAAAAAAGTAGAGTCTTCTTCATATGAAAGTTTATCCGTGATCATGGTTCAGCTGAACGATGGTGCGGATGTGGATTATGCTTTGAATGATGCTCAGCGTAAAGTAAATGCAGTTCTTAAAGATCTTCCGGATGATGTAGATCCGCCTTCACTGAATAAATTCTCATTGGATGATTTACCTATTATTACGATGAGTGTTTCTTCGAATAAATTGAATAACAAAGAACTTTATGACCTTTTAGATAAAAAAATAGAGCCTATTTTCTCCCGTGTAAACGGAGTAGCACAGGTTGATCTTGTAGGTGGACAGGAAAGAGAGATTCAGGTGAATCTTGATGAGAAAAAATTGCAGGGTTATGGACTTTCCATCGGAGATGTTCAGCAGGCTATCCTTTCATCCAACCTGGATTTCCCTACGGGAAGTTTGAAATCGAGAACGACAAAATCTACGATCAGATTATCGGGAAAATATAAATCGATCCAGGAAATGAACAACCTTGTTGTTTCCAATAAAGATGGAGCTCAGGTTCGTTTATCCGATATTGCTACTGTTTTCGACTCTCAGAAAGATGTTGAGAAAGTGGCGAGATTTAACCAGTTTCCGACGATCTTAATGCAGGTTAAGAAACAGTCTGATGCGAATGCGGTTGCTGTATCTGAAAGTGTTCAGAAAACCATAGCAAAAGTAGAAGAAGCGTATAAAGTTCAGGGGATAAAAGTGAAGGTAGTAAATGATACTACGGATTTTACTCTTGAATCTGCCAACCACGTTATTTTTGACTTGTTCCTGGCAATCGTCCTTGTAGCTATTGTGATGTTATTATTCCTTCACAGTATCAGAAATGCCTTTATCGTAATGGTTTCTATTCCGGCTTCGTTAATTGCAGCCTTCATTGGAATGAACCTGATGGGGTATACACTGAACCTGATGAGTTTATTAGGACTATCCCTGGTGGTTGGTATCCTTGTGGATGATGCGATCGTGGTATTGGAAAACATTTACCGTCACATGGAGATGGGTAAAAGTAAGATCAGGGCTGCGTATGATGGAGCGTCTGAAATTGGATTTACGGTTGCTGCAATTACATTGGTAATCGTGGTGGTATTCCTTCCGATTGCAATGAGTTCAGGTCTTGTAGCAAACATCCTTGGACAATTTTGCGTCACGGTTGTTATTGCAACCTTATTATCATTGTTGGCATCATTTACCATTATCCCTTGGTTATCATCAAGATTTGGTAAGCTGGAGCACTTAACAGGTAAAAACTGGTTTGAAAAATTCATTCTTTGGTTTGAAGGACTGATTGATAAATTCACACACTGGATCACAGGCATTCTTGAGTGGTGTCTGAAGTCAACGTTAAGAAGGATATCAACGGTAGTGATCACCTTTATTATTCTGATCTCTTCGTTCATGTTGGTAGCATTTGGTTTCATTGGTGGTGAATTTTTCCCTCCAATCGACCGTGGTCAGTTCTTAGTTCAAATGGAATTATCAAAAGATGCGACCGTTGAAAAGACCAACCAGTTAACTTTAGATGTAGAGAAGTTTTTAAGAAATGATAAAGATGTTGTGGATCTGATTACCACTGTTGGTCAGCAGTCAACAGGTTTTGGTGGAGCTCAGGCAACGACTTATCAGTCTGAAGTTCAGGTAAACCTTACTGATAAATCTGAGCGTGCTGAAAGTACGAACATCAAAGCAGCTAAAGTAAAAAGAGCATTAGAAGAGAAATTTACAGGAGTTGAGTTTAAAACGGCTCCAATTGGTATCCTGGGTGCTGAAAATGCACCGATCGAAATGGTTGTAACAGCTCCTGATAATGCTACAGCAGTAAAAGAGGCAACAAGAATTCTGGAACTGTTGAAAAAAGTTCCCGGGGCAGTAGATGCTGAACTATCAACAGATACCGGTAACCCTGAAGTTCAGGTAAATATAGACAGAGATAAAATGGCTTCTTTAGGCTTGAATCTTCAGAGTGTAGGACAAACAATGCAGACAGCATTCAACGGAAACACAGATGGGAAATACAGAGCCGGAGAATATGAATATGATATCAATATCCGTTTCGGTGATGCGAACAGACAGTCTATTGATGATGTTAAGAACCTGATGTTCACAAATCCTAGAGGAGAAAAGGTTCGTTTGAGTCAGTTTGCAGAAGTGAAAATGGGTTCAGGACCAAGCTTACTTGAGCGTAGAGATAAATCTCCTTCCGTAAAAGTAAGAGCAAAGGCGGTAGGTAGACCGGTGGGGGATGTTGCGAATGAATGGGCAGACCAGTTCATGAAGAGCGATAAAAAACCTATCGGAGTGGATTACATCTGGAGTGGTGATATGGAAAACCAGCAGGAAGGTTTCGGTACTTTAGGTATTGCCTTATTGGCGGCTATCGTATTGGTTTACCTGGTAATGGTTTCCTTATATGACAGTTTTGTTTATCCGTTTGTGGTATTGTTCTCGATTCCGCTTGCGATGATCGGAGTTATGGTTATCCTTGCCTTAACAGCAAATTCACTGAACATCTTTACGATGTTAGGGATGATCATGTTGATTGGTCTTGTGGCGAAGAATGCGATCCTGATTGTTGACTTTACCAATGCTAGAAAAGCAGCAGGATCAAATACACACGATGCCTTGATTCAGGCTAACCATGCTCGTCTTCGTCCTATTCTTATGACAACCATCGCGATGATCTTCGGGATGTTGCCAATTGCATTGGCAAGTGGAGCAGGAGCCGAATTTAATAAAGGTCTGGCTTGGGTAGTTATCGGTGGTTTAACATCGTCTTTATTCCTTACCTTGATCATCGTACCAGTAGTATACTCTCTGTTTGATTCAATTCTAAGAAGAATGGGTCAGCATGAGAAAACAGACTATGAGGCTGAAATGAAGGCTGATTACGAGCACAGAGAACTAAGTGATGACGGATTTACTCCTAAACATTTAGATTAAAATAACAACCTTAATTAACCGAAAAAGCGTATCAGAAATGATACGCTTTTTTTGTTTTTATAAAATAAGTGATATTGTTAAATTGTTTCGAACAATTGTAGGATACATCAATACTATTTTGAAAGACAACTTTATTTTGCCTTAGAAGAGTTATACGGTGGGTAGTTCCAGCGATTATTCCAATTGATGATGGTATCCATTTTTACTTTGTTTACTTTATGTTTCAGATCATTTGTGATTTCAGCAAAGTAATTTGATTTGTCATTGTCTTTTAATAAAATATAAATCTGTTCATTAGAAGCTAAGAAATTACCGGATGATTTATACTTTGTATCATAAGTAATCTTTTTTATCAGTTCTTTAGCTCTTTCTGTTTTGTATTGAATAGTAGCCTTTGTGAGATCTTCGAATTCAAAAAAGATATCATCAGCACGATATACTTTTCCTTTTACCCTTTTATCATAGAATTCTTCCAGGATGGGAAAATAAGAAGGTTTTGGATGATTTTTAATATATTCTACAGAAATATTCATATGAATTGCTCCTTTCTCAAAAATATTTTTCTTTAAAAAATCCTTAATGATTAGACTATCCTGTGGTTTTTTGTAATTGGCAAAATAATCTAGCAGAGCCATATTGTCAAAATAAAAATCAGAAGCATTCCTAGTTAATAATTTTTTAACGTAGGGATAGTATTTAGGATCAGGATGATTTTGATGTTCAAGAAGATAGATGAAAACATAACCTTCAAGATAGCTCCGGGTTTCAATATGGGTAAGAATAGATTCAAATAATTCCTTCTTCTGCTCTTTTGTGAAGATACTTTTCTTACTTTCTTCAAACATCATAGCCTCAGGGACTGTCATCTCATTCATAGTGTCATAACTTGTACTGATCACCAATGTTTTTTTGTTATCAAGATTTTTCATAAGAACCTTAAAACATTCCTGAGGATACTTTACCAAAAGAATTTTAAAGAAATAAAAAGCCACTTTCGGATTTTCGTGGGATGATAAATTGATGATATCTGTTCTTGAAAATTGTTTTAATAAGTTATTTCTAAATTGATCTTTAAATATGTTTTCACTAGATGATGTTATTTGCTGAATCACATTTCTCTGTTGCTGATTATATTGACAAGAAATTAATGATATGAATAAAACGAAAGATAGAATAGAAGTGACTTTCATAAGAACTGTGAGTAATAATTATTTCTAATTTCTAAAATAACGAAATCATAATTAAATTTGATATAATAAAATAAAAATCTAAAAAAAATAAAGGCTTCCAGAATAAACTGAAAGCCTTCGCTTTTATTTTATACAAAAAATTAATCTGCCATGGCCTCACCTGATTTTCTGTAGATGAAGTTTCCGTAAATATGTCTTCTTGCAAAACGGCTCGGTGAGTCAGCATTTACCATTTTGATATAGGTGTTTCTTGGAACTCCCAGGTATTCATACATCATTCCGTTTAAATGCTGGATCTTCAGAACCTGTTTCTCAAAATAGAAATCGTGAATATTAGATTTTGTAGTTGTTTCTACATATTCCTCCTTATACTTTTCCTGTGTTTCCGGGTTAATGCTCACCAAAAAGTGGTAGGCTTCAATTACAGATTTGCTTTTTTCTTCCGCTTCCAGTTTTCCGGCTTCATCATTGATAAATTTATCAGGATGAGAATCTTTCATCGTATTCCTGTAAATGGTTTTTAATTCCTGTAACGTTACTGTTTTATCAACCCCAAGAAGCTTTCTATGTTCACCAACTCTTTTCATATCTAAATATTTTATTGATTCTAAGGATTCTATGTAATTGTTATATCCATAAGTATGAATGCATACAATGCTATTTTAGATTCCATAGTATAATCCTTTTTTCGGGGTGCAAAATTAAGTAATTAATTCCAGAAAATCATAACTTATTCATTATTAATTTATTTGGATGTCATTTCTTTATCTCATTTCGGAAATGACTCATTTACTATCAGGGATGCAAGTTTTTATAATGGCAAATAATAAAATAGACCAAGGAAGCCATACTATAAGACCAGTAAGAGTATTGGCTATTTTGTATTCTAGAATATTGAATTTTAGATTATCCAATCTCTTTTTCCTTATTAATATAAAAAATAAAATTATAAATGATATTGATAATATATATATTATAATCTTTGAATTAAAGTCCAATTCTGATTCATTTGAAACAGTGCTAGAAATTTTAAATATAAATATTAAAAATTGGGGAATTAGAACCAAACAATAGGCAAAAATATAAATTGTAAATATTATAATAGAATTTATATATGCTTCTGTACTGGTTTTATTTCGCTTTTTAAAAAATTGATATACCATAAAAGGCATGAACAAAATCCATCTCATTAAGGTATTGTATTAAAGATTTAATTCTTCAATCTTTGTTGAAACATAGCTTTTGAATTCAGATTGTATATCAAAACTTGAATACATAATATTTTGTTTTTCGTGATAAAAATTTCTTACGAATTCTTCTGTAGTCATTGATTTATTTTTATTAAACAAAAAAGCAGAAGCTTACGCCTCTGCCTTGCAATATAAGAAAAATAATAATCAGTTCTATTAAACTTTCTCAGTCGAATAAGTAGCAGCCACTTCTTTCGAAGCTGCTACCATAGCGATCAAAGCTTTTTCTGTTTCCTCCCAATGACGGGTTTTCAATCCGCAATCTGGATTTACCCAAAGCTGTTCTGCAGGGATTACGGCTTGTGCTTTTTTCAGCAATGTGACCATTTCCTCTTTTGATGGAACTCTTGGAGAGTGAATGTCATATACTCCAGGGCCGATCTCGTTTGGATATTTAAAGTCTGCGAAAGCATTTAATAACTCCATTTGGCTTCTTGAGCATTCTATCGTGATGACATCGGCATCCATATCGGCGATATTGTGGATAATGTCATTAAACTCGGAATAACACATATGCGTGTGGATCTGTGTAGCATCCTCGACACCGCTTGCGGAGATTCTGAAAGCTTCTACAGCCCATTGAAGGTAATTTTGCCATTCTGCCTTACGCAAAGGAAGACCTTCTCTGATAGCTGGTTCATCGATCTGGATAATTCTGATTCCTGCTTTTTCAAGATCGTTTACTTCATCACGGATTGCCAGAGCAATCTGCTTACAGGTGGTAGAACGAGGCTGATCATCACGTACAAATGACCATTGAAGAATCGTTACGGGGCCGGTCAACATTCCTTTTACCCATTTTTGAGTTAATGACTGGGCATATTGCGACCAGTAAACCGTCATTGGCTGAGGCCTGTGAACGTCTCCATAAATAACCGGTGGTTTTACACAGCGGCTTCCGTAGCTTTGAACCCATCCGTTTTGAGTAAATGCAAATCCTGCGAGCTGTTCCCCAAAATACTCGACCATATCGTTTCGTTCAAATTCTCCATGTACCAATACATCAATTCCGATTTCCTCTTGCCATTGGATGGTTCTCTGTGTTTCTTCTTTAAGCAGCTGATCATATTTCTGGGCAGTCAGGTCTCCTTTCTTGAATTGAGCTCTCCAGCTTCTTACTTCTTTGGTTTGAGGAAAGGACCCAATTGTTGTTGTCGGAAATAAAGGAAGCTCCAATGCGTTCTGCTGTGCTTCTTTTCTCACATTAAAAGGACTGTTTCTCTGTGCGTCACTTTCTGTAGTTACAGCAACACGGTTTTTCACATCCTGATTGTGAATTAGTGTTGAAACTTTTCGGTTTTCAATAGCTTTTTTATTTTCAGCTAATTCCTGTAAAGTGTTGTAATCCGGGTTTTCTGAAGCTAATTTTTTTAAGGTAACAATTTCATAAACTTTTTGCCTGGCAAAAGCCATCCATTGTTTGATCTCCGGAGATAGTATATTTTCATTTTTCTCCAGGTCAAGATCGAAAGGAGAATGAAGTAATGAACATGACGGTGCAATGAAAACTCTTTCAGAACCTAATGCAGCAATAGCTTTTTTGATGAAAACCAGAGACTGATTGAAATCGTTTTTCCAGATATTTCTTCCGTCTACGACTCCTAATGAGAGGATTAATGTTTCAGGAATTGCATTGATGACCTCATCCAATTGTTCCGGGGCTCTTACCAGATCAATGTGTAATGCATCAACAGGTAGAGTAGTGGCCAATGAAAGGTTATCTTTTAACCCATCAAAATAGGTGGTCACAATGAATTTAAGGTTCGGAAACTGTTTGGCAATTTCAGCATAAATGTTCTGGTAAACTTCTTTTGCTTTCTGATCAAGGTCTAGTGCTAAAAACGGCTCATCCAGCTGGATCCATTCTGCTCCGTTTTTTTCAAGCTCTTTTAAGATCTCGACGTAAACCGGAAGAAGATTTTGTGCTAAATCCAATTTATCAAAACCTTCTTCTTTTTCTTTTCCTAATAATAAATAGGTTACCAATCCAAGTATAACAGGCTTTGTATGAATTCCTGCTTCCTTCGCTTCAATAAACTCATTGACGATTTTATGGGACAATAATTTGAATTGCTGATCTTTTTGGAATTCTGGAACGATATAATGATAATTGGTATCAAACCATTTTGTCATTTCCATGGCTGTAATATCGTGTCCTTCTTTCTGATAACCTCTGGCCATAGCAAAGTAAAGATCTAGCTCATTTGGTGTAATATCCTGATAACGGGAAGGAATAGCTCCAACAGATAATGTCATGTCCAATACCTGATCATAAAAAGAAAAGTCATTGGATGGAATCAGATCAATTCCTGCTTCTTGTTGTAGTTCCCAGTTTTGCTTTCTGATTTTTTTTCCTGCCTCTAAAAGTTCCTGTAACGATGTTTTACCTGCCCAATATAGTTCGCAGGCTTTTTTAAGTTCTCTGTTGCTACCGATTCGCGGATAGCCAAGGATGTGTGTTTGCATTTTCTTTAAACTTTTAATTAAATTTTGGTTTTAAAAGTTCTTATAATGCTTCATAACGCAATCGGGAAATAGTTTTTAGCAATAGAGAAGATACAATGTAGACGTAATTTTCCCATTGAGGGATAGATTGTTGGGTAGCCTGAAATTAATTTTCATAAAAAACATTACGTTTAAACTCAAATAAATTCTGAGTTTAAAACCCAATCCAATACGTTCAAAAGTATCATCTGTATGACCAAAAGCTTCAGACCGCGAAAGCATTGTCAATTCGGAACAGGCAGGTCTCCTGACTTGTAACAGTTTTTGTCATCCTTCCCGCTTGTGGCAGTGGATATTCAGGGACAAAAACCTCTGTTGTGTTACTTACAGTTGCGCGACAGCTCGTGATTTTCACACGATTCCCTATTAATCTACCTTAAGTAAAACCTTTTCCGTTTGATGAAGTATGTTAAAGAACAAAATAGGGTGTAAAGGTATTAATTTAAGATGTTTAATTGGCTTAAATGCAAAAAATAAGGATATTGTTTTGTTTTTAATTGAATTTGTAAGTTATTTATTCTGTAAATTTGAAAATATAAATCGAAAAAAGAATATTATCCTGTGGAAAGACTAGACGATAAAGACCTTCAATTGTTAAGAATCCTTCAAAAAAATGCAAAATTGACCGTTAAAGAATTGGCAAAGGAAATTAACCTTTCTCCATCTCCTGTTTTTGAGCGTGTTAAAAGGTTGGAGCAGGAGGGTTATATCAAACATTATGCGGCTGTCCTGGAAGCTGAGAAACTGAATCGTGGTTTTACAGTTTTCTGTCAGGTTAAATTAAAGATCCACGACAGGTCTGTGGGAAATGAGTTTGTACAGGAAATTACACTGATAGACGAAGTTGCGGAATGCTATAATATTTCGGGCGATTTTGATTTCCTTCTCAAAGTTCAGGTACGCGATATGAAACACTACCAGGATTTTGTATTTAATAAATTAGGTTCCGTCGACTCGATAGGTAGCACACACAGTACTTTTGTAATGGCAGAAGTGAAGAATAACCATGGAGTTACTATATAGAGTACATCTCTTATTAGATTTTTTTTCCTCTGATCCTGCTTAATGATACAGAAGTGATACCAAGATAAGATGCAATATAATACTGAGGAACCCGGCGGAAAATCTCTGGGGATTGCTTTATAAGCTCATTATATCTTTCCTCTGCAGAATCTTTTATACGGGAAATAAAGAGCTTCTGATATTTAAGTAAGCGTTCCTGTAGATAGCTGTAATACAGTTCCTTGCTGTCCGGATTATTTTCAATTATTTGTCTGAAATCCTCAATAGAAGTGCTATATACAGTACAGGGTTCTATCGTTTCGATATTATAAATACTTGGAGAATTATAAAACAGACTTTCCCACGACGAAATAAAGTTTCCTTCAAACAAAAACTGAAATGTAATTTCCTTACCGTCATTATTAAGCCAACCTCTGGCAACTCCTTTTTTGAGATAGTAAAATTTACGCGCCATCTTACCTTCTTCCGTTAGCAAGGTTTTGCTAGGCAATTCTTCCTGTTCAAAATTACTAAGGATTTTAGCCAAGGCGTTTTTATCTGGGGACATGCTCAAGAAGATTTTAAATATAATTACTCACTTCAATCAGGTTCTGATCAGGATCCCGAAAGTAGACGGACCTTATTTTGCCAATTGCTCCGGTTCTGATAACAATACCCTCGATGATTTCGATGTTTTTTTCTTTAAGTTCTTTTAAAACATCATGTACATCTGTTGTGGCAATAAAGCACAGATCTGCAGAACCGGGAGTAGCATGTAGTGCCTTTGGCTCAAATTCATTGCCTTTCTGATGCAGGTTGATTTTTTGGTTTCCAAAAGCAAGTGCTTTCCGGTTATCTCCGAATGAGACCGCTTCAAATCCCAGGATGTCTGTATAAAAAGAGATGGTTTTTTCGATATCAGCTACCGTTAGAACGATATGATCAATGTTTTGAATTTCCATGGTATTGTTTTTAATGTAAAAAGATCAGAAGGTAAGATTTCTCTGATCATCGGTTGTAATGCACAATTATAGACGGAAAAAATGGTAAGAAAAGCAGTGAAAATATTATCTGGGATGTTGATATTTATATATCATCCAGTGCTATTTTCTAGTACTATTTATATAGATTATCTCAGGCTTTTTTCCGTCTAAATCCCTTTTATTCCGACCAAAAACACCTATTTCAATATCATTTGGGTTCTTATTCTCAATTTCAGAAGGGCTTACATAAGTATACATTCCATATCCGTGACCTGAAACGATCCAACCCTCAGTTTTATTTAGGTGGATAGTCCCAAAATCTCCTGCCGGCCCACCTGTAAATACAGGCCCAAATTCTTTCATTTGGTTTATTGCTTCATCTTTTACGCTTTTTATAGTGTCAGCATTATCAAAAATAATATATGTGCCATTTTTAAAAAGTACCCAATCCTGAAATTTGGGGTTTATTGCCAATTTAACATTCTTAATTAATTCAGCCTCACTCATTACATTACTATTTTTGCTTTATTTTGAATTAGGTTTATCACTACAATTTAATAAAAATGAAATGATAATTAAAAAGAACCCTGTTTCATTGATTAGTATTAATTGATGTTTAATCTAGCCTCTGCTGCTGCAGGTAGGTCAAAGTTGAATTTTTAACAAACTCTTCCATAGAAGTTTCTTTATCTGCATTTTTATTCGTCAGTTCAAAAAGATATTGAATTAAATTGCCCAGTTTACTATCCTTGCAGGTCACTCTGAATCTTTTGGCCTTCGGGCTGGATTCGAGGAACGTTAGTTCTGTGGTATTGCTTAATTTTACATTATTGACATCGAAACCGGCACGGGGATTTTTCTGAAGACGCAGAAATCTTTTCTGGGTTTTGTCGGTACTTTCCTCTATGAATTTTTCCATTTGATAATCGGTCAGGAGTTGCGGATAGATAAGTCCTTCCCGTAAAATTAAACTTGTTAGTTTATCCGATTTATCATAGAAAATGGTTTTATCATCAAATTGTATCTGATTATCTTTTACAACGATCTTTCCTTCAAATTTGTTATAAGTCTTCTTTTTATAATCATTTTTGAACTGCTCGGTAAGTGCTTTTTCCTTAATGCTTACACTTTCCTTTTTTTGACCAAAGGCAGCTAATGATAATGATAATAAGATAATTAATGAAAATTTCCGTTTCATATTTTTAAATTTTAAGTGTACTTCTCACATCCTTTTCGGGAAATTCTAAGGCTAAGAAACCAGGAATGAAAAATACTTATTTTATTTTAAATTCAGTTTTTATGATATTAGTTTTTTAGCAGCAAAGATGATGCTACAAAATATTTTTTACACGAAGATATTGAAGGAGCATGATTGTTTTTGCATCTTTAATCTCCCCGTTATCGATCATTTGCAATACTTCACCGAAAGATAACTCCAGCACTTCAATATCTTCACCTTCTTCTTCAAGGCCACCACCATCTGCTATTTTCATTTCTTTAGAATATTCCGCAATGAAAAAATGAAGAATTTCAGTTACTGACCCCGGAGACATATAAGATTCAAAAACTTTTTCTACCCGAGAAATCTGGTAGCCTGTTTCTTCTTCGGTTTCTCTTCTGATACAATCTTCAGGATTGTCATCATCCAGTAAACCTGCACAGGCTTCTATAAGCATTCCTGTTGAATTTCCATTAATAAACGTAGGTAATCGGAATTGCTTTGTCAGAATAACCGTATTTGTATTTTTATTGTAAAGCAGGATCGTGGCACCATTTCCTCTGTCATAAGCTTCTCTGCTTTGGATTTCTACTGATCCGTCGTTTTTTGTCTTTTCATAGGTAACCTTTTTAAGGGTGTACCAGTTATCTGATAAGATTTCAGTCTTTATGATTTTCACTTTATTGTTCTGCATAGGGAATATCTTCTATATGATAATAAATTTTCAGTCCTCTTTCTTGAGCAATTCTTACATCCTCATCAGCTCCTTTGGATGCTCCTTCTATCCGTAATACAGCATCACATTTTTCCAGAATTCTGTGGGCAATCGGATATTGTATTTCCTGCCAGGCTTCATCACCCATCTTTGTTGAACCGGCAAGGTGTATCAGTGGTAATGCCACCCATTCACCGATCATCGGGATATGACCTTTCCTGAAAATAGGCAATGCTGCTGATTCTAGTTTATTCAGATTTTGTTTGATGAGTTTTGGATCATCGTGGGTACCACTTCGGTAAGGTCCGGCAATTAATATTAGCATTATCTTTTATTTTTAAGTAAAATAAAGAAAGAAACCATGTAAAAAAAATAAGATAGTTTAAGAGTATTCATTTTTTATTTTTATTGGTTTTTATGGTACTTAGAAATTCGGGCGTGATCCCAAGATAAGAAGCGATTTGCTTTTGGGTAATACGTTCTGCCGCCACAGGATATTTCCGGATAAAGGCATTATAACGTTCCTCTGAAGACAGGGAGAGATTCTCAATAATCCTGAGCTGTTCCCTGGTATAAGCATTCTGCATCATAATTCTAAAGAATATTTCAAATTTCGGAACCGTGGAATATAATTTATCCAGGTCTCCTTTTTTCAATTGAAAAATAATACTATCCTCAAGTGCTTCAATATTCAGCATAGCGGGTTTTTCATTAACGAAACAATACATATCAGTGATCCACCAATCAGGAAGGGCAAACATAATTGTGGATTCTTTACCTGTCGCATCCAGATAAAAAGCACGCAGCTGGCCCGAATGAACAAAGCTGATTTCTTTACAGGGTTCCTGCTGTTTCAGGATACATTCTTTTTTTCTGACTTTCCTTTCGCGTAACAAAGAATAGAAATAATTGGCTTCATCATCGCTGAGCGATATATGTCGGGATATATTCCTTAAGATTAAGCTGTTATTCATGGTTATCAGATACCTTTAATTTCTCTGTAATGTACGGGCTAAATTAATATTTATTTTCCAACAAATCCTGTAAAATGCCTTTAAATTGAGAGATTTTGATCGATATAGATCATATCTTACTATTTTCCATGGAGATGTTTTTTCAGATATTTAGACGTTTGGGACTGGGAAGCGGATAAAAGATGTTCTACAGTCCCTTCGAACATAATTTTACCACCCAACTTTCCGGCTCCGGGACCAATGTCAATAATCCAGTCTGCCTGAGCAATAATATCCAGATTATGTTCAATGACGATAAGGGTGTTATCTTTATTCACAAGCTCCTCAAAAAATAAAAGCAACTTTTCATTGTCGATAGGGTGAAGTCCGGTGCTGGGTTCATCCAGAACTATAACCCTGGCAGTATGGTTTAATTCTTTTGTTAATTTTAGACGCTGCCTTTCACCGCCGGAAAAGCTGTCGAGCCGCTGGCCTAAAGTAAGGTAATCTAAACCAAGTTTGATCAGCAGGGTAAGCTCATGTCCGAATCCTTGTTTGGGAAAAAAACTTAGCGCTTCTAAAACGGTCATATCCATCACCTCAGCAATATTTTTTTTGTGATAATGATATTGAAGAACTTCGGGCTTGTATCCTGATCCCTGACAAACTTCGCAAGGTTGCTCGATATCATCCATAAATGCGAGGTCCACTTTTTCTATTCCCAGACCTTTACAATTGGGACAGGCGCCCTCTCCGTTCCGGCTGAAAAGCTTATCCGAAACATTGTTTGATTCTGCAAAAAGCTTTCGGACCGTATTGGAAAGATTGAGATAAGTAAGCAGGTTGGAACGGCTGCTGGCCGTAAAAACAGATTGATCAATGACGGTTAATTCCGGATAAAAAAGAGGAAGTATTTTATTGATCAGCGTGCTTTTACCGGAACCTGCAACTCCCGTTACAACCGTCATAACTCCTTTCGGGATTTTTATGTCAATATTTTGAACATTAAACATACTTCCGTTTTTTATTTCAATAAATCCTTTTGCTGATCGGGGATTTTTATTATAATCTGGAATTTTGCTGAAATAGATTCCGGTTTTGCTTTTAGCCGTTTTTAGATTCTTAAAAGTTCCCTGATACATAATCTCGCCTCCATTTTTTCCGGATGCAGGTCCCATATCTACGACAAGGTCTGCTATTTTAATAAGATCAGGATCATGTTCTACGATCAATACTGTATTTCCTTTATCTCTGATTTTCTTTATAATGTCTACAATATGATCAATATCTTTAGGATGAAGACCAATACTGGGCTCATCAAAAATATACAACAGATCTACAAGACTGTTTCCTAACTGTTTTACCATTTTTACCCGTTGAGATTCACCTCCGGACAGAGTATCTGTCTGCCGGTCCAGCGTGAGATACTGCAATCCTATATCGATGAGATTTTGAAGTTTTTTTTCCAGCTCCAATAGGATGGAAGAGTAGGTTTTGGAGGGGATGGACTGGATGAATACCAGAAGTTCATCCACTGATAGTGCTGTACAATCGGCAATGTTTTTATCAGCAATTTTACAGGACAAAACTTTTGGATTCAATCTTTTTCCTTTGCAGACCGGGCAGTCTTTAGTAATGATTACTTTTTTCAGCGTTTCTTTTCTGGTGATATTCTCTTTTGAGTCCTTTTTTAAAAATGAGTTTTCAATCCTTGGAATTACTCCTTTATACTTAACCGTTTTCCCCCATTCTTTTGAAGGATGTTTAGGAGTGTGCTCTTCAGCATTCAGTAATAATTCCCATTCATTTTTTGTATAGTCCTTTAATTTTTTATCATTGTCAAAATATCCGGAATGAATATATCGGGTCAGCCGCCAGCCACCGGGTTGAAAAGTAGGAAACCGTATAGCACCTTCGTTTAGGGATTTATTTTTATCAAAGAGAGTTTCAGTATTTACCGTTTGTACAAATCCAAGACCTTCGCATTCAGGACACATTCCCTGGGGATTATTAAATGAAAATACATTGGAATATCCCACAAAAGGCTCACCGATTCTTGAAAAAAGTAATCGTAAAGAAGCATAAATATCGGTTGCGGTTCCCACTGTAGAACGGGCGTTACCTCCTAATCTCTTTTGATTGATGATAAATGGAACATTCAGATTTTCAATTTTATCTACATTCGGAACACCAAAATGTTGCAGGCGGTTTCTGATGAAGCTATTTTGGGTTTCATTGATCTGCCTCTGAGCTTCAGCCCCGATCGTTTCAAAAACAAGGGATGATTTTCCTGATCCCGATACTCCAGTGAAGACTGTGATTTTGTTCTTAGGTATTTTTAAGGAGATATTTTTAAGATTATTCTGTCTGGCTTTGGTAACAATGATGTCTTTCATAATGTGGTATTTAGATATGAAATCAGATACTTCAATATTAACAGATACTTTCTCTTCATGTATCCTCTGAGAAAAGACCGTGGATCTTATTTCTTCAGTAAATCTTCCAGCGAATCTCTCAGATCAGGAAACTGAAACCGATAGCCTGCATTCTGAATTTTTTGGGAATCAACCCTTGAGCCTTCCAGTAAAGCAACAGAAAGCTCTCCAAAAATGATCTTCAGTACAAATGCAGGAACATTAGGCATAAACAAAGGTTTGTGTAAAACCTCTGCAATTTTTTCCGTAAACTGTTCGTTGGTTGTATGTTGTGGTGATGCAGCATTATAAGCTCCTTTTAGCTGAGGATTTTTTAGAGCAAATTCATATATACCGATGATATCTTTCAGATGAATCCACGGCATATATTGTTTTCCGGTTCCAATGGGTGAACCGATTCCCAGCCGCACGGGAGTTGCCATTTTTTTTAAGGCTCCGTCTTTTTCAGATAGTACGATGGATGTTCTTACTCTAACAACTCTTTCTGCAACATTCTGACTAAGAAATTCATCAGCAGCTTGCTCCCAAAGCATAACTACCTTTCCAAGGAAATCATCGGCTTTTTCATCTTCCTCTGAGAAAATTTTCTGTGAAGTATAAGCTCCATAAATTCCCGTGGCGGAAGCTGATATAAAAGATTTTAACTTGATGTTTTTCTTTTTTAAAGTATCAAGAATAAGTTTTGCAGAATCAATCCGGCTGGAAATAATCTCTTTTTTTCTGTCATCCGACCATCTTTTTTCAGAAATATTGGCTCCAGCAAGATGAATGATATGACTGATATTTTCAAATGCCGAATCATCAATTGTCCTATTACTAATATCCCATTCGTATTCATTGTCTGTGGTCTTTTTCCGGGTCAGCAACCGGACCGTATATTCCGAATCTATCTTTTTTGATAGCTCTCGGGCAACCATTCCATTAGCTCCGGTAATTAAAACAACTTCTTTCATAGATATTAATTTTGGTGGTGTATTCTTAGGTTTGATTTTTTACAATCAATACAAAATCATCTTCCAAAAGTTTATAACCGTAATCGTAAATGAATTTATATTCCGAACCGTTTTTATAAACTTTAATGTTAGTGATGTAATCGAAATCAAAACCTAAGCCATCCAGCTTTGAACGTGAAATTTTTGTTTTACCTTCCACGTTTATTTCCGTAAGAATACGGTAGTTTTTGCGGAGTTTATTATTAATGTTCCGCATCAGGTTATTGGAGTCTTTATTCTGCTTATTGTTATAGGCGTTGCGGCAGGCGTCATTGCAGAATTTTTTGTCTGATCTTCCGATGATCTTTTCGCCACATTCTAGACAATTCATAATATTATTTTTTCATTTTGTGTTGATGCTTTTTCTTTAATAACCGCAGAAATCTTGTATGGTTAGGATAACTTCTGTTGGAGGTAATATTATTGAAAAATAAAGCAACAAGAAGCAGGATGATACACCCTGATAGAACAGGAGATAATGCATACCAATATCCCAGTTCCGGAATTTTTCCTGATGAGGTAACGGCGATCAATGCTGTAGCTCCACCAGGTGGATGCAGGGTTTTCGTATACTGCATCAGAACGATTGAAAACGCAACAGCCAACGGAGCTGACAGCCATAGCACGTCGGGAACTATTTTATAAATCGTTACACCCACCAATGCTGAAAGAACGTGACCTCCTACAAGATTCCGGGGTTGTGCCAACGGACTTTGAATGGCTCCATAGATTAAAACGCTGGATGCCCCGAACGAGCCGATCAGAAAAATGTTCTCCTGTTCCAAAAGATAGTGCGACTGGATGAATGCAATGATTCCGATTCCAAAAAATGCACCTAAAAAAGACCAGAAATGTTCTTTGTAATCGACGAGCGTTTCTTTATAAATTACATATTTCGAAACCCTTAGTGTTCTTTTTATTTTCTGCTTCATGAATTCTTCTTTATTTTTTTATTATCTGGGTTAAATTTTCAACAAATGCCTTTGTGTAGACGCCTTGCTTATCGTAGTCAGGGTCTAATATAGTAATTTCTATTCCAAAACATTGGTCATTCTCAATCAATGGGGTCATAATTTCCCGGAGGTTATTATAGTCGATTCCATCTTCTGTTCTGCTGTCAACAGCCGGCATAATCTGATCATTCAATACATCAACATCGAAATGAATGAAAAAACCATCCAAACCTTTCTGTTGAACCATTTTTAAAAAATCTTCAGCAGTTTTGCTGAAACCATTTTTACGTAGACTTTCCAGATCATAATAATTAACGCCTGAATTAATAACCTGGTTTACATAGTCTTCATCGTCTGTTTCTGCATTTCCTACACAGAAGATGTTTTCTTCAATAAAATAGGGCCTCAGGCCACGAATATTGGTTAGTTTTTGATGTCCCATTCCTGAAACGATAGCCAGATCCATTCCGGCTACGCCACCACTTGATGAAAGTTCAGGTGGAATATAGTCAGTATGTCCGTCAAGATAAAATAAACCAAAATTTCCCAGCTTTTTAAGGGCGATTGCAGTTCCTATTAAAATACTGCAGTCACCGCCAATGATTACATTGAGGGTGTTTTTATCATAGTTTTTCAGGATCAGGTCAGATTGCTTTTGGGCATATTCAATGATTCGATCTGGATTTTTTACCTGGGTTTCTTCATCAAAATCCATTGCATAGTCAGGACCATTAAGTCTCAAAATATTCTTAGGATGGAGCTTAGCATGAAAATTAAGTTTTCGAAGCCAATCCGGAAGTTTTCTTACTCCGGGCTCTGTTTCATGTTCTTTTTTAGTAAGGCCTAAATTAAAAGGAAATTCAAAGATGTTGATCTCTTTTTTCATACCATGAATATTTAATCAAAGGTACGGATTATCCGTTTACAAACGACTACAAATGAATTTAAATAGTTTATAACCGACTTTAATGGGCTGGGATGGCAATCTTTGCAACAGAGATTTGAGAAAGCAGTGAACGTCTCTTATCTGATAATATTAATCTTTAAAATTTATAGTTATGTCACTAAGAAACAAAGTAACATTAATCGGTTACACAGGAAAAGAAGTAGAAATGATCAACTTCGACAGTGGAAATGTAAAAGCAAGCGTGTCTTTAGCAACGAGTGATCACTACACCAATGCAAAAGGTGAAAAAGTAGAAGAAACACAATGGCATAATCTGATTGCCTTTGGAAAAGTTGCGGAGATCCTTCAGAAGTATGTTCCCAAAGGAAAAGAAATTGCTATTGAAGGAAAGCTTACCTACAGATCTTACGATGATAAAGATGGTGTAAAAAGGTATATTACAGAAATAAGGGTTGATGAAATCCTGCTGTTAGGGGGTAATAAATAATACAAAAACACAGATGATGAGAGTAAAAGTTTTTAAAATAAGGCTGCCCGAAGAGTATCTGTATACAGATCAGCAGGCATTAGACGATTTTCTCGGAAATCATGAAATTATTAAAACGGAAACCGCTTTTGTACACGACGAGCTTTACTGGTCAGTTGTCTTATACTTCGAAGAACTGAAAGCAGGAGTATCTGCTGTAAAAGAATCCAAAAGTGTAAAATATTCGGCAGAAAATGAAATGCTGAATAGGGATGAAGAAAAAATTCTCGATGCCCTGAAATTATGGAGATCGGAAAAAGCAAGAGAGCAAAATCTCCCAATTTATTTTATAGCCAGTAATAAAGAGCTGTTATCCGTAGCAAAATATAAACCGGCAAAAAAAGCAGAATTATTAGACATCAAAGGTTTCGGAAAACATAAAATAGAAAACTATGGTGAAGAGATTATAGAAATTCTGGAAAGTATCTGATTTATTAATTGATCAAACACAAATTGTGAAACAATGAAAAGCTGGGGGACCTGTATTCCTTCAGCTTTTTCCATACCTATTGTATGTTATGAAACCTACCGGTAAATAATGGGCATACGCACTGAAAAGTGATAATATTTTTTAATAAGACATTTGTAAATAAAACAAAAAAATAATAATTTGACATAAGCAAAAAAAAGATAAATGATTAGTATAAACGATATACTCCCTATAGTATTTTCGATTGTAATTGGAGGAATCATCGGGATCGAAAGAGAGTACCAGTTAAAATCTGCAGGACTTAGGACAATGATATTAGTGACATTGGGTTCGTGTATGTTTACCATGCTATCTTTGAGTCTTGGTGTCGAGGGAAGTCCGGATCGGATTGCAGCTAATATTATTACAGGAATCGGCTTTGTAGGGGCGGGAGTTATTTTTAAGGAGGAAAACAGGGTATCCGGACTTACAACAGCTGTGACTATTTGGATTTGTGCGGCACTGGGTATGACGATAGGTGCGGAATATTATAAGGAAGCTCTTATCGGTTCCCTATCTGTAGTTTTACTTTTGGTCCTTTTCAAATACATACAGAACGTTATCGATAGGATTACAACCCGCTATACTTATCAGATTACCCTTTCTTATAATGATGAAGTGGTGGATAAATATGAAGCCCTTTTCAAAGAATACGGACTAAAATCGAGCAGGGGTAAACAGATGAGGATCGGAGAGAAATATACGATCATATGGCGTGTACAGGGAGCTTTGAAAAATCATGAGGCTTGTACAAAAATACTGTTTAATGATGAGGGAATCGATGAGTTCAAATTTTAAATAATTAAAATCTTCCGGAATTTAAAAAGTCCTTTCAATTCCTTATTTTTGCAAGACTTATCAATTATTATTTATCATTTACCTATTATAGAATGAAGCCAAGCTTAGCAAAAGGAACGAGAGATTTTACCGCACAGGAAGTTTCAAGAAGAAAATATATCATTAATATTTTACAGAATAACTTTCAATTATTTGGATTCCAGCCTTTGGAGACACCAAGTTTTGAAAATCTTTCGACATTAACAGGGAAATATGGAGAAGAGGGAGATCGGTTAATTTTTAAGATCCTGAACTCGAGCATCAATGAAGCTAAAGAAGATAAAAAGACACAGATGCTTACCGATTTTCAAAAAGCATTGGATAAGCCTTTCAGTTCAGAAAGTCTTACGGACAAAGCTCTTCGCTATGATCTTACCGTACCTTTTGCGAGATTCGTAGCAATGAATCACGGGCAATTAACATTTCCATACAAACGATATCAGATTCAACCGGTTTGGAGAGCTGACCGCCCTCAAAAAGGAAGGTTCAGGGAGTTTTACCAGTGTGATGCCGATGTAGTAGGCAGTGAAAGTCTTTTACAGGAAGTAGAGCTGATTCAGCTGTATCTGAAATCTTTCTCAGACTTGAAAGTTTCGGTAACGATTCATGTCAACAACAGGAAAATCCTTTCAGGATTGGCAGAATATGCAGGAATTACAGATAAACTTATTGATTTTACAGTGGCCCTTGATAAATTGGATAAGATTGGAAAAGACGGTGTAATCAAGGAATTGCTTGAAAAAGGAATTTCCCCGGAATCTATCGATAAACTGGATTTCTTATTCTCTCAATCGGATGATGCTTTGGAAAACCTTCTTCAGCTGAAGGAAAAATTTGTAGGAAATGAAATAGGATTGAAAGGAGTAGAGGAACTGGAGTTTGTTCTTATGCAATCTTTAAGTCTTGGCGTAGACTTGCAGAACCTTGTTTTCGATATTACTTTAGCAAGAGGATTAGATTATTATACAGGAGCTATCTTTGAAGTGAAAGCCGATGAAGCTCAAATGGGTTCTATCGGTGGTGGTGGAAGATATGATAATCTTACGGCTGTATTCGGGGTTAAAAATATTCCGGGTATCGGTATCTCTTTCGGATTAGACAGGATTTATCTGGTTATGGAAGAGCTAGGTCTTTTCCCGGAAGAGGCTTCGTCGAAAGTAGAATATTTGTTTGCTAATTTCGGAGGGGAAGAAACACTTGAAGCTTTAAAGCTGATTATTCAACTCAGAGCAAAGGGGATTTCTGCCGAGCTTTATCCTGAAAGTGCAAAAATTAATAAGCAATTCACTTATGCAGAAAAAAAGGGAATTAAAAAGCTGGTATTCCTGGGTGAAGAAGAGATTAAAAACAGAACAGTGACTTTTAAAAACCTTGAAGCCGGAGAGCAAAAAACAGTTTCTTTGGAAGAGTTTTTGGGATAGTCTAGATTAATAAATAAAAAGAGTCTTCTTATATCGATAAGAAGACTCTTTTTTTATTTTATCTTAGCCTTTATTTCATCATATATTTTTTGAGTAAAAGGTACCTTGATTCCGTTTTCATTTCCGTATTTGATAATTGCTCCTGCAAATAATTCCAGTTCACTTTCTTTTTTTCCGGAATTAATATCCAATTGAAGGGAAGTAGGAGTTTCATGAGGAAATGCTGATGCTTTTTCAAAAGTATTCTCAATGATATTATCTTCAAGTAAAATCCCCTTTTTATCTGCAATTGCTTTTATTTCCTTCATTATTTCTTCTGCCTCATTTTTTTGTGCAGGATCTGTACAAACGGTACCAATAGAGGAATTGTATTTAGCTGTTACCAGTCCGAAACTTGCTATAAAAGTAAATTTGGTCCAGATATCAGTTAAGGCATCATCTTTAAAATCAAAATCGATCCTGCTTTCTTTGAGAACATTGATTACCCAATCTATGTTTTGGGAAAAATTTTGTGGATCCCTGCCAATAATCAACTTTCCAGTTTTCCCTTTATGTTCTACAACTCCTTTTTCTTTTATATGAGAAGCCACATAAACACATGAAGGCAATATAACATGAGCAGGAATTATTTTTCTTATTCTGTCATAAATATCAGCACCATTCATCATAGGTAATAAAATGGTATTTTCAGTAATGACTTCTTTCAGTTCTTGACAAACTCTTTCCAGGTCGTATTCTTTTACACAAATCAATACAAGATCAGGTTTTACAATTTCCCCGATATTTTCATAAACTGAATTAGCCCATGTTTTACTATATCGGTGTTCAGTGGAAATTAAGGTCAAGCCTTCCGCTTTCACTTTTTTATAGGTTTCACCTCTTGCAACAAATGATATGATATATTGGTGGAAAGTTTCATTATTCTGGCTTATTTTAAAGCCAAAATAGCCACCTACACCTCCTAAACCTATGATTACAATATGTTTTTTATTCATGAAATTATTTTTTATCTGTTTAAAACCTGGCCTTTAATAATACACTATGTTAAAGATGGTGATTTATTTTAATATTTTGAGATGTATATAATCTATATTTATTGTGAGATAAGATCAATCAATTATTATATTTATGTCAACATTTTTAATAGCCTTATCATGAAAAATAAAGCTTCAGCCGAAATATTAGAAAAGTGGTTGAAAGGATGGTCGTTATCAAGAGAATTACCTTTACCAGTTCCATATAAATCCGGTTTTACTGTTGATGTAAATACTCCTATGCAGAAAAAGCGATATCTGTTTTCTGAACCTAATGATGATTTTATTCAGCTGTCGAAGATAATTGATGAACCATGGGTATATCTGAAAGTTTCCTCAACTTTTGAAACTTTTAAGGATAAAATCCCCTCAAAATGGAAAATTCAGGGTGACCAGTATATGATGTCATGTTTTCATCCCATGGTTGCTTTAAAGCGTGGTTTCCCAGATGACTACACGATTCATCATGACGTGTATAATTCTACGTATGTTGTAAGGGTAATGACCAAAAATGGAAATGAGCAGGGAGCGATAGGAAGAGTTGCTATTGTTGATGATATGGCTGTGTATGATCAGATCATTACAGATGAGAAACACAGAAGAAAAGGACTTGCTTCTTTACTAATGAAAGAACTTGAAAAAATAGCACTGTCAAAAGGCGCCCGGAATAATTTTCTGGTGGCCACTACAGAGGGTAAATCATTATATGAAACTTTAGGGTGGGAGATTTACAGTCCTTACACTTCTATTGTGATTCCATCCGATGACTCTCTGGATGACTGATTCGGGGAATTATAATTAATATTGTTTACAATACACATCATAGCACTTATATGTTCAATCATGGAAAAGAATTATTTAGAAATTAACAGAAACTCCTGGAATGCTAAGGTGGAACCCCATCTTAAATCGGATTTTTATTTTGTTGATGAGTTTTTAAATGGAAGAAATTCACTCAATTCCATAGAACTCGAACTTTTAGGAAATATTGAAGGAAAAAAGATCCTGCATTTGCAATGCCATTTTGGACAGGATTCAATATCATTATCAAGGCTGGGAGCTGTGGTTACCGGAATTGATCTATCTGACAAAGCTATTGCCACTGCAAGAGATTTGACGAAGAAGTGTGGAACCGATACTGAATTTATTTGCTCTGATGTTTACGATCTTCCCAATGTTTTAAATGAAAAGTTCGATATTGTATTTACAAGCTATGGAACCATAGGATGGCTTCCCGACCTGGATCAGTGGGCGCAGGTTATTGCTCACTTTTTAAAACCGGATGGGAAGTTTATCATGGCAGAATTTCATCCTGTTGTCTGGATGTTTGATGATGACTTTAATAGGGTTGCTTATAATTATTTCAATGAAAAACCGATCATTGAAACATATAACGGAACGTATGCAGATCCATCAGCCGATATTACTCAGGAATATGTGATGTGGAATCATCCATTGGCAGAGGTTATCCAGAATCTAATTAAAAATAACATGACCATAAATGACTTTCAGGAATTTGACTGGTCTCCCTATCCTTGTTTTAAACACATTGTAGAATCTGAGAAAGGTAAATGGAGAATACCGCAATTTGGAAATCATATACCTTTGGTATTTGCATTGGAAGCACAAAAAAAGTCATCGTAAATAAGTATTACGATGACTTTTCTGTATATGAATGTTAAAAAAACTTGTTTTAACTTAAAGAGTCCTGAGCTTTTGTTTTAGCCTCATCAACTTTGTCCTGAACCTGGGATGCTACATCATTTGCTTTGTTCTTAAGATCATTTCCCCACTTGTTTACATTGTCCTTAACGTTGTTGATTTTGTCCTTTACAGCTTGTTGTTCTTCTGGTGTGGATTTTTTGTACTTCCAATATGCTAAAGCACCTAAACCTAATAAAGCTAATAATCCGTTTGTCTTATTTCCCATGATTTCTATTTTTTTAAATTAATATTAAAAATTTGTTGTTTAGTATCATGTAAATTGCGTGCCAAAAAAATGAAAGCAGTAATAAAAAAATGTTAAATTAATTGAATATTTCAAAATTTTCACCATCAAAACTTGCAAAAACCATCGTAGGATAAGAGTCCTGATGATAGATACTTCCATCTTTATCAATAGCAATCGCACCTGCAAAGCCATCAATAGTTTTTAATTCCTCGAAGGTTTTATGAAATGCATCTTTCAATTTCATTCCATCAGTTACCCGGGTCACAATTTTTGTTGCTGTAGCATTGCTTACAATATCTTCACCTACACCAGTGCAGCTTACGGCACAAAATGAATTGGCGTAATTTCCGGCAACAGTAGCTGAATCAGAAATTCTTCCGGGAATTTCAAATCCTTTTCCACCAGTTGAAGTCGCAACAGCAAGTTTTCCATCCTTGTCTATGGCTACACAGCCTACAGTTCCTTTTCCTCCGTTATTGATTTTTGCTTCGTATTCTTTTCTTCTTTGGGGAATTTCTGTAGAGAAATCTTCAAAACCATGTTCTGAAGCATATTTTTTTGCACCACTACCTCCTAAAACACGATCTTCCTCCTTCATTAAATCCTTTGCTACAAATACGGGATTTTTAACATCCTGAATATTAATAACACCACTTAATTTCTGTGTTTCTCCATCCATGATCGCTGCACTCATCCGAATGATACCATCACTTTGGATTTGGGAACCTATTCCTGCATTGAACAGGGCATCATCTTCAAGAAGAGATACTGCATACGCTACGGTATCAAAAGCTGAATTGGATTGCAGATAATCAAATGCTTTTTGTGCAATATTTTTTAATGAATTTTGTTTGGCAACTTTTACTTCATGGCTTTGGTCACTTTCGGAAAAGAAACCACCGTGGATGATTATTTTCATATTTTTATTTAAATGAAAGTTGAAGGTGGTAAACTTACGATTATATTGACTATAAATTATAAGGTTTTTAGTTCATATACACTAAAAACTTTCAATTCTTCACTCTCAATTTTTCGGGATCAAATTATTTGTCCTGTGGGATAGGATTGAATTGTGAATTCTCAATCGTTAATGTTCTTGTGGTAAGGTCATAATGATCGTTCATCGACATGACATGCACGGTAAGGTTGTCAATTGATATAGGTTCGCCTAAATTGATATTGGTAAGATTGGTATCTTTGATAAAACGTCCATCCACGATAATCACAAGACCCGAACCTACAGCAGTCATTACATCATTATGTATAAAAAGACCTGTATCTTCTCCCAATCCGATTCCTAATGTTCTTGGATTATTAACAACTGCCTGGAAAAGTCTTCCGATACGTCCTCTTTGTACAAAGTGGGTATCAATGATTACATTATCAATAAGTCCTAAACCCTGAGTGGTTTTTATTTCTCCTTTTAATAATGCTTCCGAGCTGCTACCCTGATAGATCATGTTTTCTGAAGCCGCAGCAGCTCCGGCAGAAGTTCCGGAATAGATGAAATCCTGCTCCTGGTATTTTAAAAGAATGGTATCATGGAATCTTGTCCCACCAAGGATAGATGTAAGCCGCAATTGGTCTCCACCGGTAAACATCACCACGTCCGCTGCATTGGCTCTTGCTACCATAGCATCAGAATTGGCTTCTTCCCGGTTATGGATATCCAGAATGTTGACATTTTTTGCGCCCAGAAATTCAAATGCTTTCTTATATTCCGTTCCTACAATCTGAGGGATCTGTGAAGCTGTAGTAACGATTTCTATTACAGAATTTTCTTTGAGCTTAGACTCATTAATGATCTTTCTTAAAATACCTCTTTCAAAAAAATTAAGGTTTTTTTCTATGTTCTGATCATAATCGGTTTCTGCAAAACTTCCTTTATTTACAGCACCTCCGATAACAATTAATTTTCCAACAGGTTTCATCATGTATGCAAATTTAAAAAATTATTAGTACTCGAGGAAATATCAATTATACATAAATTGATTTTGAGGATTTTAAGATTGTTAATAATATTTAATTTTTTTGGGAAATCTTTAAATGGTCTATGGTTTTGTTTATGGTTTTACATTATCTTTGATTTTAGAAGATGTTATTATTAATCAAGAAAAATGCAAATTGACTATGAAAATTGAGAAGATACAGGCCTTACGTGGTCCAAATATTTGGAGCATCAGAAGGAAGAAGCTGATACAGATGCGGTTGGACCTCGAAGAGATGGAGAATTTTCCTACCAATAAGATTGAAGGGTTCAGAGAGCGTATAGAAAAATTGATACCTTCCTTGATTACCCATCGCTGTTCGGAGGGCGTAAGAGGAGGCTTTTTTCATAGGGTAGAAACGGGAACCTGGATGGGACATGTTATTGAACACATCGCTCTCGAAATCCAGACTTTGGCAGGAATGGACACCGGATTTGGAAGAACCCGTGAAACAAAAACTCCCGGAGTTTACAATGTAGTATTTGATTATATTGAAGAAAATGCAGGAATTTATGCTGCTGAAGAAGCCGTAAAAATTGCTGAAGCCCTGATCGAAGGAAAAGAATACGATATCAGTGAATGCGTTCATAAATTAAAGGAAATCAGGGAACGTGTTCGTTTAGGTCCTTCTACAGGGAGTATCGTAGAAGAAGCCGTTTCCAGAAAAATTCCATGGATCAGATTAGGAACCAATTCTCTGGTACAATTGGGATACGGAGTTAACCAGCAAAGATTCCAGGCAACGATTACCGGTAAAACAAGTTCAATTGCGGTAGATATTGCATGTAACAAGGAGCTTACTAAAAAGATGCTTCATGATGCGGCAATTCCGGTTCCCATAGGTGACCTAGTGACGGATGAAGAAGGCTTGGAAAAGGTTATTAAAAAAATAGGATATCCGATTGTTCTTAAACCATTGGACGGTAATCATGGAAAAGGGTCTTCTATCAATGTAAATGATTGGGAAAGTGCTAAAATTGGTCTGCAACATGCCCAGAACTATTCTAAAAAAACGATCGTTGAAAAATATATTACAGGATATGATTTCAGGGTTCTGGTCATTAATAATAAAATGGTTGCAGCAGCCAGACGGGTACCTGCCCACGTGGTAGGTGACGGAGAACATGATATAGGAAAACTGATTGAAAAGGAAAACAAAGATCCGAGGAGAGGTTATGGTCACGAAAATGTTTTAACGGAAATACAAATTGATAAGGATACGATGGAGCTTCTTGAAAAGCTTCAGTATACACTGGAGACGGTTCCTCAGAAAGGAGAAGTCGTTTTCCTGAAATCTACTGCCAATCTTTCTACGGGAGGTACCTCAATTGACGTAACGGATATGGTACATCCTGAAAATATTACCATGGCCGAAAGGATTTCTAAAATCATCGGTCTTGATGTTTGTGGTATCGATATCATGGCTGAAAATCTGACTCAGCCACTCAAAGAAAGTGGTGGGGCCATTATTGAAGTAAATGCAGCTCCTGGATTCAGAATGCATCTTGCTCCAAGTGAAGGTCTTCCGAGGAATGTGGCTGCTCCTGTTGTAGATATGCTGTATCCACAGGGAAAACCTTTTACAATTCCTATTATAGCTGTAACGGGGACTAATGGTAAAACAACCACGACGAGACTGATCTCCCATATTGTTAAAAATAACGGATACAGAGTTGGATTTACAACTTCAGATGGAATCTATATTCAGAATACCATGCTTACAAAAGGAGATACCACAGGTCCGCTTTCCGCTGAATTTGTTTTAAAAGATCCGACTGTAGAATTTGCGGTATTAGAAACTGCCAGAGGAGGAATTCTGCGTTCAGGGTTAGGTTTTTCACAGTGTGATATTGGCGTTTTAACCAATATTAAAGAAGATCACTTGGGGATGAATGATATTCATAATCTAAAAGATCTTACCAGAGTAAAGAGAGTAGTATTGGATAGTGTAAAGAAAAGTGGCTGGAGTGTAATGAATGCCGATGATGAATATTCAATGCGAATTGTAAATGATCTGGACAGCAATGTAGCAATTTTCAGCTTGGACGAGAATAATTCGTATATTAAGAAGTTCGCGAAAGAAGGAAAAATTACCTGTGTGTATGAAGAAGGCTTTGTAACCATTAAAAAAGGAGACTGGAAGATCCGCATTGGAAGGGCTAAAGATTTTCCTATTACAATGGAAGGTAAGGCAAAATTCATGATCGCAAATGTTCTGGCAGCAAGTTTAGCCTGCTACCTGTACGGTTTTGGTATTGAGGATATTTCAAATTCACTTAGAACATTTATTCCAAGTGCACAGCTTACACCGGGAAGATTGAATATATTTAAGTTTAAAAATTTTAAGGTATTAATAGACTTTGCCCATAATCCGAATGGCTACGAGGCGATTGAAGATTATCTTAAAAATGTAGAGTCAACCAAAAAAATTGGAATTATTTCAGGGGTAGGAGACCGGAGAGATGAAGACATACGGTTATGCGGCAAGATTGCGGGGAGAATGTTTGATTACATTATCATAAGAAATGAAAAACATCTTCGGGGAAGGAAAGAAGAGGAAATTAACGGTCTGATTATAGACGGAATTAATGAAGCCGGAAGAGATGTAAGTTATGAGATTATTCCAAAAGAAATTGAGGCATTGAAACATGCTATCGGAATGGCTGAAGAAGGAACATTTATTACTGCCCTGAGCGATGTGATTTCAAATGCGATTGATCTTGTCCAGGAGTATCAGGCTAAAGAATTGCTGGAAGACGATAAAATCTGATTAAGAATATAATGAAAAAACCTCCATTTGGAGGTTTTTCTTTTATAAGCTTGTCCATCTCTTCTCAATCTCCCTCATTTTCATCAGATAAAAATAGAGAGGGATTAATTCTAGTCTAATGGTGAAGCTGATGTTTGAATTAACGAAAGGAATAACTACCATCATGACAATGCAAACTATAATACCTATAATAGCATCAATAATTGCTGTTTTTGGACCCCATTTTTCTTCAAACCAAAGTCCATAAGCTACAATGGCCTTAAAAATTAAAAGAATACAAACGATGAGACCAGGAATAGTATAAGGATGATTGGCTTTGATTCCGTAAATTGATAATGATACATTTGTCAGGAAAAATCCTGCAATTAGTATCAGGGATGCTACAGACCCTCCAATTAAGAAAAACCAGGTAAAGATCTTGATCCATACCGGTAATAGGTCGCGCCTTTTAGTGGTATTATCAAACTCTTCAAAAGCGGAATTTTGTTCCATAAACAGATATTATTTTAATTATTTTTACATTTCTCCAAAGAATACATTAGAACTACCGATCCAGATGGCATCTTTTTTATTAAAATCTACATTCACCATGGCAGCTTTGGTCATTCTGCCCAGATTCTCAAGTAAGATAGGACGTTCATCATTTTCCCGCCAAATATACAATAAACGGATCTCTGCTTTTGAAAATTCACCATTGATATCTTCAAAAACAGGTTCGTATTGTACTTTCCGTTGTAATATATAATTTTCCTTATCTGTAATAGAATCTGTTATTTCAAAGGTAGGATTGAGTTCTACACCACTACCTGCAAATGAAAATAAAGGTTTTAAAACATAATTTTCAAGATTCTCATGCTCGGGAAACTCATGGAGGAAGTAGCTTTTAGGAACAAACTGATGTCGTAATAAAGGTAAAAGGTATTTTGAAATTTTAAAAAACCAATTGGGATGGGTGATCCATTTAACATCTGCCTCTTCTCGAAAATCGAATTCAAGAGTAAGACCCGGAATTCTGTCCAATTCATCAAAAATAACACGATTATAAATCCTTTTTATCTGAATTTGTCTGCCATTATCCTCATAGTATAGTTTTCTTCCTTCTTTTTTTACTTTAGTAAGGCAAACTGTTTTTATACCGAGTAATTTTTCAGTCAGCGCAAAATCTATTGCCGTCTTTTGTTTGTCGGGAAAAATTTCCAGAAGAATTACATTTTCCGGATTTTCATTTCCGATAATTAACTCTTTCAAATAATGAGTGAACTGGTCAGCAGACATGGGATTCTTAATTTCTGAAAGAAAGGGATAAACTTCACAAAAAGTATTTTCAAAAGTTTTCTGAAAAGCATATAACGATGGAAAGGCCTGTAGTTCTATCAATTGTGGCTCAATCTCTCCATTTTCATTTTTACAAACACCAAAGTCAATGGTGAAGAAGTGAGGCTGATCTGTATCATTGGGAACTTTACAATTCTCCGGGATAGCTTTCTGAAGAATTTCTTTAGGTAAAGCCTTTATCTGATCGATAATGCTTTCACTGGCGTCAATGAGTTTGGTTTCAAATTCTTTAGTAAGAAAAAACGGACTTTCTGAAATTCTGAATGCAGGCTCAATACCGCTTTTTTGCGTAAGAATATCTTTAACTTGATTGTATTTTTCCTGCGAAAAATCTTTATTAAATTGCTTTCTGTATTTTGGGATCATATTTTTTTCTTTGTGATTTTAAAAAATCGAGCAATTTTGCTCGATTTATGGGATTGCGTTTATTTACTTTTTATTTCAAGCAATTACACCTGTTCTTTTCAGAATATTTTTTTTCGCAAACTGTAAAAATGCCGGAAGGATCTGGGCTCTAGTCAAAACAATTTTGTCTTCATCATCAATGCGGTCAAGTGTTTCAAGATATTTCTCTCTTCCGAAATTTTCTATCATCGCAGCTCTGTTCTTTTCATCTTTTAGATTTTCAAGCATGCTCGCCGGATCTGCTTCGGGATGAAACTGTGTTCCAAATATCTCTTCTGAGAAGCGAACTGCCATAACAGCCCGTTCAAGGTCTATGTGAGGTCGGAATTTTTCTATTGCAACGATCTTCATTCCTAATTCCTCAAAACGATCATGGTCCGGTTCTATAAACTGAAATGCCCGCGAATCTACACCATAAAAAGGATTCGAAAGATTTTTAAATAAGAATTCACTTTCTCCTTCCTCTGTCTTGTGGATAGGCATTACTCCAAAAGAGTAAGATTTTCTTGGACATACATTTCCCAGATTCCAGTGAATACTTCCTATCTGAAACGAATGGCATATGAGAAACAAATATTTCTTATCCTCCTTTTCTTTATTATGGTTATATACGGCATCTAAAAAATCAGCGTACTTTATTTCCCAGTCCAAACCTTCTTTATGAGGATTTCCCGGCCCTCCAGATGAAATAAAAATATCAAAATCTCTGATATCCGGAATTTCATCTTTGTAGCGTACATCAAATACCTCAATGCTTACATTTTCTTCAGAATTTTGCCTGAAGGCTTCAGAAATTTCTTTAATATTTCTAAATCCTTGGTTAACATGATTGTTGTTCATGTCCAACAGAGCAATTCTAATATCTTTCATACATCATATTTTTGCAAAGTTACCAAAAATATCATGAAATGATTTCGCCGTGGGTAATGCCGTATTCTGTTTCGGAGATCATATAATCTACCACTTTAGTAAGGTCTCCTGTTTCCCTGAAAATCTGAAGCTGCCTGTCTGCACCGGTTCCGTTTTCCAGTATTTTCCATGCGTATTCTACTTCTTTCCTGCATCCTAACTCATCAACTACATCATCTATAAATTCCAGCAGTTCTTTCAGGAGATCCGGATATGGCACCGATTCCTCTTTACCAAAGTCGATAAGATGTGCTTCTATACCACTCTTTGAAGCGCGCCATTTATTTTCGTTTAATAAAAGCCTTCTATAGCTTCTGAAACTTAAATTTTGCTTGTGAAGTTTATAAATTTTGGCTACTAAGCTCTGCATAATGGCAGCCAGACAAACCGTTTCATCAATCCTTAACGGCATATCACAGATTCTGAATTCAATAGTAGGGTAGAATGGATGTACCCGAAGATCCCACCATATTTTTTTGGCGTTATCAATCGTTCCTGTTTTCACCAGAAGGTCTACATAGCTGTCAAATTCAGCCAATGAGTTGAAATAGCTTGGTATCCCTGTTCTTGGGAATTTGACAAAGATCTCTTGT
This sequence comes from Chryseobacterium sp. LAM-KRS1, assembly GCF_013184525.1. Classification (GTDB taxonomy): domain Bacteria; phylum Bacteroidota; class Bacteroidia; order Flavobacteriales; family Weeksellaceae; genus Chryseobacterium; species Chryseobacterium proteolyticum. The sequence continues at coordinate 114,815 of NZ_JAAOIZ010000002.1, read as the reverse complement.
CTGTATGATTTAAAACCTGTATTTCTTCCGATCCAAAATGGAGAATTGGTTGATAGAGCGTAAACATGGGGAAGAAAATATCGCATTACGTTTTGAATTCTTACTCCCTCTTCACGATTGGGAATACCAATGTGAACATGAAGACCGAAAATAAGATTTTCCCGGGCTACATCTCCCATATCATCTACAATTTTTACATAACGTTCACCCTGGGTAATGGAATTGTCCGACCAATGGGAGAAAGGATGGGTTCCTCCTCCTGATACCCTGAGCCCCTGTTCATGTGCAATATTGATGAGATGCCTTCTTAAATTCGTGAGCTCAGTTCTTGCATCCTGAATATTCTGGCAGATCCCTGTTTCCATTTCAATCATGGACTCATGCATTTCGTGTTTTAAATTTTCACTTAAAACAGCTTTACCACCTTCAATAATTTTAGAAACATGAGAAATAAGATCCCTGCTTTCAACATCAATTATCTGATACTCTTCTTCGATTCCTATAGTAAACTGGTGCATCCTTTTAGTGTTTTTTTATTTTCTCTTTCACTGATCTATCGTATGGAGTCTTTTACAAAATTTCCCCAGGAAATATTAGGCTTTCCTGGAACATATTCTTTGGCTTTTTCAATCGCAAACAGAGCAGCGTGTTCCACAATCCATGCAAAATTTTCTTCTCCTACAGAATTTCTGTCGGCATCAGGCGCAGGATTACAAAAATCAATAGCATAAGGAATTCCATCCCGTACTGCAAATTCCACGGTGTTGAAATCATATCCTAAGGCCTCATTCATTGTTATGGTATAATCGTGAATGGTCTTCAATAGTTTTTCCAGTTCTTCACCATCAGTCTGATGATTGGTTGCATATCTTAAATGAGGCTCATTTCGAGGCTCATAAGGCATGATATGAACGTATTTCCTACCCAGGCAATATACCCTGTAGTAATCATCAAAAATAATCTCTTCCTGAACCATCATCACGAGTTGTTCTGTTTCACCCAGTTTATTCCATAAATCTTCCGGATTTTCAATTCTATACACATTTCTCCAGCCTCCTCCGTCGTGAGGTTTCATATAAGCAGGAAAACCTACATAATCGAATATATATTCCCAGTCATGAGGGAATTTTAAGTTTCTGAATGATGTTTCCGTAGTATTGGTTGGCCTTTCGTGAGAAGGTAATAATACCGTTTTGGGAAGAGGAATTCCCAGTTTTGTCATCAGTGCATTATTGAAAAATTTTTCATCAGCACTCCACCAGAACGGATTATTGATAATATAGGTCCCATTCAGTGCAGCATTTTTGAGGTATGCCCTGTAGAAGGGAACATCATGGGAAATCCTGTCTATAATAACAGCATAACCATAATCAGCCCCTTGTTCAAGTTTATCAATATGGACAGGTTCTGCTATAATCTCGCCATTTCCCAGCTCATTTACTTTATCGATAAATGCCCAGGGAAATGTATCCTCCATACCAAATAGAATTCCCACCTTTTTTTTCATAATTGTTATTTTTATTGTTTTATACTAATAAATGATTGTCAGAACCTGGTTTTTCAGGAAAAAAATGCGCTGATGAACGTCGGAAATACCATTCTCCACAACGGCCAGTCGTGATTGATCCATTTTCTTTCATCATACCAGTAATCTATTCCTTTTGATTGGAGGATTGCTGCCATTTCAAGGTTTTTATCCTTACAAATGTCCTGATCAGAAGTACTTAAGACAATATGCATATGTTTATATTTCCAGGCCTCATCATTTTTGACGAACTCTCTGGGGCAATTATAATATACAAGATCATCAGAATATCCGTCCATGAAATTCCGGATCGTAAATGCCCCGGAAAGACAGAATAAATGTGAGATGACATCAGGAAACCGGAATGCAAAATTTGCAGCATGGTATCCTCCGAAACTGGCACCGGCTATAGCAACCCGGTGTGTTTTATGTAATTTCTGAATATAAGGGACAAATTCCTGAATAAGAAACTGAACATATCTTTCATAATTTTTTATTCTTTGCTGCGGCGATATATCATCATCATAAAAACTCCAGCTGTCAATAGTCTGAAGGTTATACAGCTTTACTTTGCCCTGCTCTACAAACCAGTTGATGCTTCCGTTGAGGTGGAAATCATGATTCTGGGTATACAATCCCTGCGAAGTAGGGAACATGATAATAGGATAGCCGTAATGTCCTGTTACTTCTACCTTAATGCTTATTCCCAATATATTTGAATAATAATCAGTATGTTCTATATGTGGCATGCTTGGAATAATTATAATTTGAATACAGACCGAACTAACTTGTGGGTTTACCTTTCGGAGGTAAAATATTCAGTAATCCGGTATTGATCTTCTCTGCTGCGAAGTCGAGTCTTTCCTGTATAATGTCAGCGTTTCCGGATTTATATACTATCCCGACATGATAATCTATAGGAAGGTACTTAACGATTTCTTCACATTCGAACGGACCGTAATCAGGCTTTTGATCCTTAATTAAGGCAATGATCAATCCGGAATGGTACTCCACGGGTTTGGCTACTTCATATTTTTTTGATCTCAGGAGTGCGTCTTCAATCTTTGCCCATTCGCGCCAGATATTGATATCGCTGGAAGCTTCAACAAGATCAGGAATATGTGCACCCCCTACACGTGAAGAGGTTTCCAGAAAATACCATGTTCCGTCTTCTTTACTCCTTATAAATTCAGTATGGGTGGCTCCATTCAGTAATCCAAAATTTGAGAGGAGTTTTGCATTAATTTCTTCAAGAGCTTTGAATTCATCAGATTGCCTGCTTAAAGTTTTGGTTCTGAAAACACCTCCTTCATGGGAAACCTGCATCGGCGGGGCCAGATATTGAGATGCTGATGTAAACACCACTTCTTTATCAAAAGTAAGGCTGTCTACATGGAAAACATCTCCGGGTTTAAAGCTTTCCAGTAAAAAAAGATGGCGTTCTTCTCCCAACTCATTTAAGGCTTCCCAAAGCTGTTCCTTAGAAGTGATTTTCTTTATCCCCGATGCAGAAGCTTCGGAACGGGGCTTTAACACCCACGGAGCAGGAACGTTTTCAATAAAAGTATTAACCTCATCATTGTTAAAGACTGCTGTAAATTCCGGCACGTTGATACCCGAATCTTTGGCTTTTTGTCTCATTGCCAGTTTATCCCTGAAATAGCGGTGGGTAGTTTGTCCCATCCCTGGGATACGGAAAGTCTCCCTGATCAGTGCTGCTTTTTCAACGTCATAATCATCGAGAGCAACGACAGCATCAATTTTTCGGGTCTGCATAAGATGGGAGAATCCCTGAATAAGATGTTCAAGGTTCCATACGGACGGCTTTAATTCGGGCATATAAAAAACCTCATCGATCGCATGCCACGGCCAGTTCTTTTCTCTGATATTTTCGGATGTAATCAGGATTATTTTATTACCGAGCATCTTCATTTCGTCCATGAAATCATAGCCCTTGTAATAGCACGAAATACATACTATAGTTTTCTCCTCCATACAGTGTTTTTAAAAATTTAATGAATTATCAAAAATAAAAGCAATTTTTTATTAACTAATTAATATTAAAAATTAGCCATTGCTGAGATTTTGAAAATCCTAAATCAATTATACAGAGAAATTTTGTAATAAACTAATTTTTAATGATAATTTTCGATTAAATCCGTCAGCAATTGCACTCCAAAACCTGTTGCGGCTTTTTCTTTGGCATAACCAACACTCCCGAAAGCGACTCCCGCAATATCCAGGTGAGCCCACTTCGGATGATTTTCTATAAATTGTTCCAGAAATTTGGCCGCTACAATACAATCACCAATCGGCTTCAAGGAAATGTTTTTAAGATCTGCTACATCAGATTGTATGTCTTCTTTCCATACATCCCACAAGGGAAGATTCCACAGCCTTTGATTGGTTCTGTCACCTGTTTGCAATAACAGATTTTTCACTTCTTCATTGTTTGAGAACAAAGCACCACAGGTATCTCCAAACATTCTTACTGAACTTCCTGTAAGGGTTGCCAGATCAATAAGAAGATCTGTTTTGTAGTTTTTAGCCAGATAAGAAAGAGCATCGGCTAATATCATTCTGCCTTCTGCATCAGTATTCAGAACTTCTATAGTTTTTCCGTTGTAAGCTGTGATGACATCACTTGGCAGAAAAGCTTTTTCAGAAATAGCATTATCGGTAATAGGTAAAATTACAACAAGGTTTACAGGAAGCTGCATCTCTGAAGCATAAATTAAAGATCCTATAACAGCAGTTGCTCCGCCCATATCGGATTTCATATAATGCATGTTCTGATGATCTTTTAATGAAATGCCTCCGGTATCAAAAACCACACACTTTCCAATTAATCCAATGGTCTTTGCTTTTTTTACGGTTGTCCGATATTCTAATATGGTGAATGCAGCATCATAAGCGCTTCCCTGATTAACTGAGAGATACGCTCCAAGACCTAATTCCTCACATTTTTTTCTGTTGAATACAGTGTATTTAAGCTGATGTTTTTTTGCCAGATCCTTAAGGTATGAGCATAAAACGGGTGGGGTCTTAAGGTTTGCAGGTTTATTTAACCATTCCTGGCAGGCTGTCTGACCATTGGACAACGCTAATGCTTTTTGGCTGATATTATCCAGTTTTTTCTGGCTTATATTTTCAAAGTGAATTTCAAATTCAGGGCTCCAGAAAGGATGGCTTTTATCAAATGGGTATTTGTATGTTCCTAATAACAGTCCTTTGATAAATTCTTCAAATTGTTTTTGGCTGATGAAATCGCTCATCAACAGAGTAGGGACAGCTCTTAAATTATTTTTTTGTGTTTGTGAAAATTTTACTGCCACCTGCTGGATCTCAAAACTCTGAACAGACGATTTTCCTAATCCGATAAAATAAGTAATGCTATCTTCACTAGTGCTAATGAAAACTTCATTCTTTTTTCCTGTAAAAAAGGTGGAAATATTTTTGTTAAAGCTTTTATTTTTTTTGATCCATTCTTCTTCTGTAAATAATTGAAAAACCTGAATGTAATTTTTATTTTTTTTATTGATTAGTTTCATAATTTTTACGGTTTGATTGATTGTTGTTGTGGTGCTACTTCTACAGGATTTTCTGTATTGTCATAAAATAGCCATTCGATGGCCCTCGGAAACTCCTGCGACCAATAGAATTCACTGTGTGTACCTTCGGGATTGATACTGGTTTTAAATTCGAAATCAAAAAGATTTTTTTGTTCCCATTTTTTTAAATATTCTTCAAATATGCGGATTCTTTTTACCATTTTAGATCCTTCCTTTCCTCCTCCGTATAAATAGATTTTAGTCTTGAAGGGAATACGGAAGTTCATCATTGGAAAATTATTGTTAGGCTCTACCCAAAGCGAAGGAGAGAAAATCAGTAATTTTGAATATACTTCAGGGTATAGAAATCCACTGTAAATACTAATAAGGGCACCTAATGAACTCCCGCCGATACCTGTATTTTCCCTGTCTTTTTTGGTCCGGTAATTTTCATCGACGAAAGGTTTCAGCGTATCTGTGATGAAGCGTATGTATTTCTTGCCTTCGGAACCGTGAGCAACATGATCATTGTCGAATATATATTCCTTTATCCTTTCCTGACTTCCGTGTTCAATCGCGATGATGATTACATCCCCACGTCCGTATTCTGCAAGAATAGAGAGTTTTTTATCTATTTCCCAATTGCCGTATTCACTTCCTTCGTTGAAGAGGTTCTGTGCGTCCTGAAGATAGAGTACAGGATAGCTTTTGTTGGAAATATAATAATCGTAGGGAAGTAATGCCCATACTTTTCGGTATCTGTCGAGTTGTGGAATGTAAAATTCTTCTGAGATGATTTCAATAATGGGAAAAAATTCATCTTTAAAAGGTCCCCAGTTAAGCCTCCATTTCTTTACCATGTCAGAGGCTTCTCCTGTCGATTTGTTTACTTTTCTGTTGGGAGTAATATTTCCATACTGGTCAAGCTCTACATTTTCCCAGCCTCCTTTTGTGAATTTATATTCTATTGCTGAGGGCAAAAATTCATCGCTAATTTCAATGCTATAGTTGTTAGCATCTATGGAAGTAAGCTTGTATTGATCATCTTTAGGGTTCCAGTTATTAAAATTTCCTGTTATATAAACAGTTCTGTCATCACTTTCATCAGTGTAAAGCTTAAACTTCATCATGCGTTTTATAAAAAGTTAAGGCTAAATTTATAAAAAAACTTTAGATATATAAACGTTGAAAATTTCTGGTAAAAAACAATCAGAAGACTATTAAATTTTATATATTTGATAGGAAGGTGGATGAAAGAACTTTTATAACAATTATTTGAACTATAATTAATTGTTTCTATCTGTATTTTTCGTAGTTTCAAAGCATATAAAATTAAACACTAATGAACTCTGTTAAAACCTATACACTTTTTACGGATCATGATGTTTATCTTTTCAAAGAAGGTAAGCATTACAAGCTTTACGATAAGTTTGGGGCACATTCCGTAGAAAAAGACGGGGTTTCAGGAGTTTATTTTTCTGTCTGGGCACCCAATGCGAAAAAGGTTTCTGTGATTGGGAATTTTAATAACTGGAATCATAAAGAGCATATTTTATATCCCCGGTGGGATGGATCGGGGATCTGGGAAGGCTTTATTGCTGATCTTAAATGGGGAACTTTATATAAATATGCTATAGAAACGGCTTATGGTGATCTTTTGGAAAAAAGTGATCCTTATGCATTAAGTTGGGAGCAAAATTTACAGGCAGCATCTCTGATTTCTACTACGTGGTATGAATGGAAAGACCAGGAATGGATGGACAGCAGATGGAAAAAGAACCGGTTGGAAGCTCCGATTTCTGTATATGAAATGCAATTAGGTTCATGGGTAAGGGAAGAAGACCATCCTGATAAGTTTTTAAATTATCGTGATATAGCCAAAAAGCTGGTGCCTTACATCATAGAAATGGGATTCACACACGTAGAATTTATGCCCGTCATGGAGTTTCCTTATGATCCCAGTTGGGGATATCAGATCACAGGTTTCTATGCCGCAACTTCAAGATTCGGATCCCCTCAGGATTTAATGTTCCTGATTGATGAACTTCATAAGAATGATATAGGCGTAATACTGGACTGGGTTCCTTCTCATTTCCCGGGAGATGCGAATGGACTCCATCGTTTCGATGGGTCTTTTTTATATGAGCATGAAGACCCGAGAAAAGGATTTCATCCGGACTGGAAATCTTACATTTTCAACTACGGAAGAAATGAAGTAAAATCTTTTTTGATCTCCAACGCCATGTTTTGGCTGGAAAGATATCATGCGGATGGATTGCGGGTAGATGCCGTAACTTCCATGCTCCATCTGGATTATTCCAGAAATGAAGGAGAGTGGGAGCCAAATCAGTATGGCGGGAATGTAAATCTTGAAGCAAAAATATTTCTTCAGGAATTTAATACAGCAGTATATAAAGAATTCGGAAATGCAATTATTACGATTGCTGAAGAAAGTTCAGATTTTCCAATGCTTACCAAGCCGGTGCATGATGGTGGTGTGGGGTTTGGAATGAAATGGATGATGGGTTGGATGCATGATACACTGGATTATTTTAAACTTGATCCCATCCTCAGAAAAAACAACCATCACAAAATAACCTTTGCGTCCATGTATATGTATAACGAAAATTATATGATGCCTTTATCTCACGATGAAGTTGTACATGGGAAAGCAAGTCTTATTTATAAAATGCCGGGAGATGAATGGCAAAAGTTTGCCAATCTTCGGGCACTTTATGTATACATGTATACGCATCCGGGAGCAAAACTGCTTTTTATGGGAGATGAATTCGGTCAGACTGCTGAATGGAATTTTAAGCAAAGCCTGGATTGGCATTTGTTACAGTATCCTGTTCATAAAGGATTGCAGACATTAGTCAAAGATCTCAATCATGCGTACAGATCAGAATCTGCTTTATATGAAAACCAGTTTAATCCCAAAGGATTTGAATGGGTGGAAGCCGATGATAAGGATAATTCTGTCTTTGTATATTTAAGAAAGGGGAAACGGAAGGATGATGTTTGCATGATCGTTCTTAATCTTACACCCCGTATCGTTGAGTATACAATAGGAGTGAACGAAGGAACACATTGGGAAGTTATTTTCAATTCTGATGATGAAATATACAGTGGCGGTGGTGTAGAGCCTGTTATTATAAGAGAAGAGAAAGGGGATTGGATGAACAGGCCCCAATCCATAACTTTAAAACTGCCGCCACTCGCCGGATTGATTTTAAAGCAGAAAAAAGATAAAAAGTATAAATTACATAGAATTAAATTACATAAAAAGTAAAATGATTGTTTATCATCTTAGTACGGAGTGTTATCCGATAGCAAAAGTAGGCGGTTTAGCAGATGTTGTAGGAGCTTTGCCAAAATATCAGAATAAAATAAAAGGAGTGGATGCAAAGGTTGTAATGCCTTGGTATAATAAATCTTTTATTTACGATCATGAATTTGATATTGTTTTTGATGGTTTTATTCATCAGGGGCCCAATATGCTTCAGGTTCAGGTAATGAAAGAAAAAACTAATGTTTTAGGCTTTGAGTTATACCTGGTGAAAATTCCAGGGCTTTTAGACAGGGATAATCCTTACGGTTACCAGGATGAAAGTTTCCAGTTTTTAGCGTTTCAGCATGGTGTCTTGCATTGGCTGAGTGCCATGGAAATCCGTCCTGATGTTTTGCATTGTCATGATTATCACACGGGCCTGGTTCCTTTTATGATTGAATATTGTCCTGAATTCAAATTTCTTAAGGGGGTTAAAACGATTGGGACAATTCACAATGGTGAATACCAAGGGATGATGAGCTGGAATATGGCACAATATATGCCTGTGTTTGATAACTACAGATGGGGACTTTTAGACTGGAACGGATTGATTAATCCTCTGGCGTGTATGATCAAATGTGCACATGCATTCACCACGGTTTCGGAAGGCTATCTGGAAGAGCTTTTTATAAGTTTCCGCGGACTTGAAAGCCTGGTTCGCGAAGAATTCGGAAAAGCATACGGAATCATCAATGGTATTGATACTGAAGTATGGAATCCTGAGACTGATCCTATGCTGGATTATAACTTTAGTATCGAAGATGCCGTAGAACAGAAGAAAAAGAGTAAAGCCAAACTTTGCAAAGAGTATGGTCTGAAGCCGGAACTTCCTTTGTTTGCATTTATTGGAAGGTTTGCAACAGAAAAAGGAGCCGATCTGCTGCCCGATGTTGTATGGAGGAGTATAAGACAGAGCTATGGTGCTTTAAATGTCATCATTCTGGGCTCCGGTAACAGATATATAGAAGATAAGTTAAAAGAATATGAACATTTGTACAGTAATTTTGCTCTTGATCTGGGGTATAAAGAATATCTGTCCCATAAAATATATGCTTCAGCAGACTTTTTGCTGATGCCTTCAAGGGTGGAACCATGCGGATTGAATCAGATGTATTCCATGAGATACGGGACGGTTCCCATTGTAAGATACACCGGTGGATTGAAAGATACTGTGCAGGATATATCTACAGGAGGGGCGGGATTAAATTTTTCCTATCCGGGAGTTGATGATGTAATTCACGCGATGAACAGAGGGATGCATATATATTATCAAAAAGGTGTGATGGAGGACCTTATCACTGCCAATATGCAATTTGATTTCGCCTGGGAGAAGTCTGCGGAGAAGTATATTGCGTTATACAATAAATAAAACGAAGTATAACCTGTTTTGTTTTCTGTAGTGACATAATGAGGAAAAGAAGTATTGTAGAAATACATAAAGTGAATAAAAAAGTAATCTAAACTAAATTAAACGCAAGATATTTATGAATCGCAACGTTATTTCCATTGTTTTGGGAGGAGGTAGAGGAACAAGACTTTTTCCGTTAACTTATTCAAGGTCAAAACCAGCCGTTCCAATTGCCGGAAAATACAGACTGGTAGATATTCCTATTTCCAATTGTTTAAACTCGGGACTGAATAAGATCTTGGTTTTAACCCAGTTTAATTCTGCTTCTTTAAATTCTCATATTAAAAATTCATATCATTTTGATATCTTCAGTAAAGGATTTGTAGATATTTTAGCTGCCGAACAGAATGTTGAAAATGAGAACTGGTACCAGGGTACTGCAGATGCGGTTCGTCAGTCGATGAAACACCTTGAAAAATATGATTATGATTATATTCTTATCCTTTCTGGGGATCAGCTTTATCAGATGGACTTCAGGGAAATGCTGGATTATCATATTAAAAAAGGAGGGGATGTAACTATTGCGACTATTCCTGTAAATGCCAAGGATGCAACAGGGTTTGGTATTTTGAAATCCGATGATGAAGGAAATATTACTTCATTTGTTGAAAAACCAGGGATGGATATTTTAGGAGATTGGAAGTCTGAAGTTTCTGATCATAACAAACATGAAGGGAAAGAATTCCTTGCATCTATGGGGATTTATATTTTCACAAAGAGTATTCTTAAAAAGATGTTTGATGAAGGTGCGGGGGATGATTTCGGGAAAGATATTATTCCTAATTCAATAGGAAAATATGCTACATTAAGTTATCAGTATGAAGGATACTGGACTGATATTGGAACAATTGAGTCTTTTTACGAGGCTAATATTGATCTTTGTCAGGATTTTCCACAGTTTAATTTATTTTCTTCGTCACCGATTTATACGAGAGCCAGAATGCTACCTCCATCCAAAATTAATGGATCTTACGTTAGTAAAGCTGTTTTTGGAGATGGATGTATTATTATGGCGGACAAAATTGAAAATTCAGTGATCGGGAACAGGACCCGTATCGATAAAGGAAGTACGATCGTAAATTCTTATGTAATGGGATCGGATTTCTATCAGAATACTACTGAAATTGTCATGAATGACCGAAATGGCCGTCCTAACATGGGAATAGGGAAGTACTGTTACATCGAAAAAGCGATTCTGGACAAAAACTGCTATATCGGTGATAATGTAAGAATTATCGGAGGGAAGCACTTACAAGATGGCGACTTTGGAACCCATTCCGTGCAGGATGGTATTGTTGTGGTGAAAAAAGGAGCTGTGCTGCCTCCGGGAACTCATATTGGATAATTTTCATAAACTTAAAACTAGAGTGATCAATATATTGGTCACTTTTTTTATTTGTTTTACTTTTGTACGATGCGTTTTTTTAAAATAATAAGTGTAATTGTTGTTTTACTGGTAGGGGCTTATGCTGCTTCCATGTATTATTTTGTGGATGAAAGTAAAGATTTTAAAATTGAAAAAGAGATAGATTATCCTTTGGATAAAGTCTTTCACCAATTCAATAATTTGCAGAATTTTACCCGTTGGAATAATTTCTTTACAAATTCCCAAACTATTGATATTGATTATTATACTCCCTACGAGGGAATGGGAAGCGCTATAAGTTACGTTGATCCAAAAAATGATAGAGACGGAGAGATGTTTATCCGGTATGAAAACCCTAATCAAACCCTTAAATATCAGCTTTTTGAAGATAAAAATGAGAACCCAACGCTTGTCGATGTTAAATTCAAAGCATTATCTGCAGAAAAAACAAAGATCACATGGTATGTTCATACCCCTAAACTTTCTGTGCTGAGGAGAGTGGAGAATTTCTGGACGGAGGACCGTTTTACAGAAAATATCGATAAAAGTATGGCCAACCTTAAGAACGTTCTCGGAAATAAGGTGGAAAAAGATAACCAGATGGCTGCAATAAAATACGATAGCTTAATGGTAGAAAATGAAGAGGAAAAGTTATTGCTGGGAATTAATGTAAGCACCTCCAACAAGAAAGATGCTTTGTACAAAAACATCGTTATGAACTACAATAAAGTTTACAATTATGTAAGCATGGATCTTGGGAAAAAAGAGGATGAATTTGGGTTTCCCATCCTGATCACTGACGCCGATAATTATAAAGATAAGGAGGTTTCCTATTTCCTGGGGATACCATTGTCAAAAAAGATAGGAGTTACAGATAATAACTTTAGTTTCAGATCTGTAAACCCTACGCAGAATTATGTGATGTATTACAAAGGACCTTATGCCGGAAGAGTAAAAGCAATTCAGCAATTGATTCAAAAAGCAAAGAAAGATGAGATGCGTTTTGGTGATATTCGTCAGGTTTTTATGGAGCGCCCGATGGATGATCAGGACGTGAACATGAAGCTTTCCCTATCTGTCTTTAAGTAAATTATTGGAAATTATATATTTTATGTTTTTTTTAGTAATCTGAGGCTGTCCCAAGTCGGTTTTTTTTATTAAATTTGAGGATTAATTATACAAACAAATTTTAATAATAGATAAACTGTAATAATGGACAGATTTTCATTCCTAAACGCAGCTCATTCTCAGTTAATTGAGGATTTATACCAACAGTACTTAAAATTCCCGGATTCTTTAGAGCCATCATGGAAAGCCTTCTTTCAAGGCTTTGATTTTGCTTTGGAGAACTACGGTGATGAAGATAACATCCAATACATTCAAGCTCCAGCTACTACTGCTCCTGCAGTACAGCAAATATCTCAGGCGGTATCAAACGGAGAAGTTCCTGAGCACATCAAGAAAGAATTTAAGGTAGTAAACCTTATTGAGGCTTACAGAACAAGAGGGCATTTGTTTACAAAAACAAATCCGGTAAGAGAAAGAAGACACTATACACCTACTCTGGATATCGAGAACTTCGGTCTGAGCAAGGAGGATTTAAATACGAAATTTAACTGTGCTGTTGAAACAGGGATGAAAGAGCCTGCAACATTGCAGGATATCATTAAGCACCTGGAAAACATTTATTGTGACTCTATCGGTGTTGAATATACTTATATCAACAATGTTGAAGAGAAGGATTTTATCAAAAAATGGTTGCAGGTAAATGAAAACCATCCAAGTCTTTCAGCCAATGAAAAAACTGAGATCTTATTGAAGTTGAATCAGGCTGTAGCTTTTGAAAATTATCTTCACACGAAATTTGTTGGTCAGAAAAGATTCTCACTGGAAGGAGGAGAAACATTGATTCCTGCTTTGGATCAGTTGATTTCAAGATCTTCTCAGCTTGGTGTAGATGAGGTGGTGCTTGGTATGGCTCACAGAGGAAGATTAAATGTACTATCCAATATTTTTGGTAAATCTTACAAACAGATCTTCTCTGAATTTGAAGGAAAAGAATTTGAAGAAGATGTATTCTCGGGTGACGTTAAATATCACTTAGGATCTTCTAAAAAGATCAAAACAGCTTCAGGTGAAGAAGTTTCTATCAATCTTACTCCGAACCCATCTCACCTGGAAACAGTAGCAGCTTTGGTAGAAGGGATCTGCCGTGCTAAAGTAGATGATAAATACAAAGGGGATTATTCTAAAATTTTACCGATCGTTATCCATGGGGATGGAGCTATTGCAGGACAAGGAATTGTTTATGAAGTAGCGCAGATGATGACCTTGGAAGGATACAAAACAGGAGGTACGGTGCATATTGTTGTGAATAACCAGGTTTCATTTACAACCAACTATGCAGATGCAAGATCATCCACTTATTGTACGGATATTGCAAAAGTAACTGAGTCTCCGGTAATGCACGTAAATGCTGATGACGCGGAAGCAGTAGTTCATGCAATCCACTTTGCAGCTGATTTCAGAGCGAAGTTCGGAAAAGATGTATACATCGATTTACTGGGATATAGAAAATATGGTCATAACGAAGGGGATGAACCAAGATTTACTCAACCCAATTTATATAAACTGATTTCCAAGCATCCGAACCCAAGAGAAATTTATAAGGATAAATTAATTCAGGACAGTATTGTTTCTAATGATATCCTGAAGAAAATGGAAACTGATTTCAAAGAACTTTTGGATAAAGATTTCGATGCATCTAAGGAGATTGAGAAAAATGCAATGGATGTTTTCATGTCTGATGACTGGACAAACTATCCTATTGCAAAAAGAGGAGCAATGCAGTCTCCTGTAGATACAAAATATGATTTAGCTAAGCTTAAGGAACTGGCTATTAAAATGTCTACACTTCCTGCTGATAAGAAATTTATCAATAAGATTACAAGACTTTTTGAAAACCGTGTAAAAGCAATTGAGGGAGATTCTTTAGATTGGGCTTTAGGAGAATGGTTAGCATATGCTACATTACTTGCTGAAGGACACAACATCAGAATTTCAGGGGAAGATGTGGAAAGAGGAACTTTCTCCCACAGACATGCCGTAGTAAAAACAGAAGATACGGAAGAAGAGTATATTCCATTAAGACATATTTCTGAAAGCAGATTTGATGTTTATAACTCTCACCTTTCAGAATACGGAGTTTTAGGTTTTGATTATGGATATGCTATGGCTTCTCCAAACACGCTTACAATCTGGGAAGCTCAGTTTGGGGATTTCGTAAATGGTGCTCAGATTATTGTTGATCAATATCTGGCTGCTGCTGAAGAGAAATGGAAGATTCAGAACGGATTGGTAATGTTATTGCCACATGGTTCCGAAGGACAGGGAGCAGAACACTCTTCTGCAAGATTGGAGAGATTCTTGACACTTTGTGCGAACGAAAATATGGTGGTAGCCAATATCACTTCCCCAGCTAACTATTTCCACTTGTTGAGAAGACAATTGAAATGGTCTTACAGAAAACCGTTGGTTGTAATGAGTCCTAAATCATTACTAAGACATCCTAAAGTTGTTTCTCCATTAGAAGATTTTGCGAACGGAACTTTCCAGCCTATTTTGGATGATGCTACTGCAGATCCTAAAAAAGTAGAAAAAGTTGTCCTTTGTTCAGGTAAATTCTATTTTGAATTATTGGCGAAGAAAGAGGAACTTAACAATGAAGATATTGCTCTGGTTAGATTTGAACAATTGTATCCATTACAAACAGATGCTATTGAGCAGATTTTAAGCAAATATGATAATAGAAAAGAATTGATCTGGGCTCAGGAAGAACCTGAAAATATGGGGGCATGGTCTTATATCCTTAGAAACTTCAGAGATACAGGTATTCAGGTAATAGCTCCGGTACCAAGTGGTGCTCCGGCTCCTGGTAGTCACAAGATGTTTGAGAAAAATCAGAATGCAGTAATCAACAGGGTTTTCAACACAAACGATGCGCCTGCAAAAAGACCTGTAACAGCTTAATCAATAAATAATAATTAATAAAAAAATAAAAAATACGATATGTCAGTTTTAGAAATGAAAGTTCCTTCACCGGGCGAATCAATAACAGAAGTTGAAATCGCGACTTGGCTTGTGAAAGATGGTGATTATGTAGAAAAAGATCAACCAATCGCTGAGGTAGACTCAGACAAAGCAACTCTTGAACTTCCAGCTGAGCAAAGTGGTGTAATTACTTTAAAAGCAGAAGAAGGTGAAGTTGTACAAGTAGGTCAGGTAGTTTGCTTAATTGATGTAGATGCTCCTAAACCAGAAGGGGCAGCTGCTCCTGCTGCTGAAGCTCCTAAGAAAGAAGAAGCTCCAAAACCAGCACCTGTTCAGGAAGCACCAAAACCGGTTGCACAACCTGCGGCTGCTACACAGACATATGCAACGGGAACTCCGTCTCCTGCTGCTAAAAAAATTCTTGATGAAAAAGGAATAGATGCAGGGCAAGTTACCGGATCCGGAAGAGATGGAAGAGTTACTAAAACTGATGCTGAATTAGCTGCTGTTCCTGCTATGGGAAGTGTATCTTCTACTAACGGTTCAAGAGCAACAACGACTACTAAGCTTTCAGTTCTAAGAAGAAAAATCGCTTCAAGACTGGTTTCTGTAAAGAATGAAACGGCAATGTTAACTACTTTCAACGAGGTTGACATGTCTGAGATCTTCAGAATCAGAAAACAATATAAAGAAGAGTTTGCCCAAAAACACGGCGTTGGACTAGGTTTCATGTCTTTCTTTACAAAAGCTGTTACAAGAGCTTTGCAAATGTATCCTGATGTAAATGCATCTATCGATGGAGATTTCAAAATCAACTATGATTTCTGTGATATTTCAATCGCGGTTTCAGGTCCTAAAGGATTAATGGTTCCTGTATTGAGAAATGCTGAAGACATGACCTTCAGAAGTATTGAAGCAAACATCAAAGATTTAGCTACTAAAGTAAGAGACGGTAAAATCAGTGTTGATGAAATGACTGGTGGTACATTCACAATTACAAATGGTGGTACTTTCGGATCTATGATGTCTACTCCGATTATCAATCCTCCACAATCTGCAATTCTGGGAATGCACAACATTATTCAAAGACCTGTAGCAGTAGACGGGCAGGTAGTTATCCGTCCTATGATGTACGTTGCAATGTCTTATGACCACAGAATTATTGATGGAAAAGAATCCGTAGGGTTCCTAGTAGCTGTAAAAGAAGGTATCGATAATCCTGTTGAGATTTTAATGGGCGGTGATGAAAGAAAAGCTCTGGAATTATAAATTTTAAGAAAATTATAATATAAGTTACGATCTCGCCTCAAAAAAGGCGAGATTTTTGTATTTATTTAAACAAATGTTAAGTGATGTTTTCAAAAATAACTTCTAATATCAAAGTTTCAGTCATACCTGAATATGATAGTAAAAACAGTTACCCCTCAGAAAACCGTTATGTTTTTAAGTATAATATAACCATAGAAAACGACGGTGGTTTTCCCATTAAGATTCTGAAAAGAAAATGGTTAATCTTCGATGTAGGTTTCGGATATACCGAGATCATCGGAGATGGGGTAATCGGATTGACTCCGGAGATCTCAACAGGTGAAAATTTCGGTTATTTCTCTAACGTAATGCTTCGTTCAGGAGTAGGGAATATGAGCGGAAAATACCTGGTTAAAAACATGGAAACTCAGGAAAGTTTTGAAATAGACATTCCTAAATTCAACCTGCTTTCAGAAGTATTGAGCAATTAGAATCAGAGTTGTTTGATTTTAGGCCGCAGGTAATCATAAATTTCTTCATTTGTACTTAGAAATAACTTTTCAAAGGCCAATAAAGAGATTTTAGCACAAGCTTCGGCATCATCTCCAGCCCTATGGTGATTAAGGCTGATCTGATGATATTCTGACAGATGTTTTAATCCATACCTAGGGAGATAATTCCAGGACTTTTTTGCCAGCTGAATACTGCATAAATAATTCAGTTTTGGTGTGAATATACCATAATGTTTAAGGCACCCTCTTAAGACCCCTGCATCAAAGCCTGCATTATGAGCAATCATAAGCGTTCCATACATCATTTCTTCCACTTCATACCAGATTTCATCAAAAGTAGGAGCATCCTTTACATCTTCTGGTTCTATACCGTGAACCGCAACATTAAATCGGCTAAAATAAGGAAAACTGGGTGGTTTAATAAGCCAGGTTTTGGTTTCAACAATCTTGGAATCCTGAACAATACAGACTCCAAGTTCACAAGCAGAGCTTCTGTCGTTGGTTGCCGTTTCAAAATCTATTGCACAAAAATCCATTTTTATTGATAATATGATAAGTTATGAATTATAATTGGATAGCCAAAGTTTATGAAGACTTTTTACCTCCAATAAAGTGTTTGAATATAAGCCATTTGCTTTGATAGAAAATATTCTTTTGATTTTTCTGACGGAGTTTCCAGGTTCCGGGAACCTGTGCATAAAAGCCAAAATGTGCTCTTACAACAGCCCAAAGATGAGGAAACCCATTTTTTAATCCAAAATAAATACCCGCTATACTGTCTAAGCAAAGTCTGAAAAAAATAAGCCAGATCAGTTTTGGGAAAGGAAGGTTCTTAAGCATCATGGAAAGGTTATTTCTGATATTCAAATAAGTCTTCTGCGGACTTTGTTTATTTAAAGTTCCTCCTCCTACATGATAAACAGTAGATTTCCCTGTATAGTATATTTTTTTTCCCGTGTTGATCAGCCTCCAGCATAAATCGATTTCTTCCTGATGGGCAAAGAATCTTTCGTCAAATCCATTTTGTTCCTGAAAATCCTTTGAACGGATAAAGAAACAACATCCCGATGCCCAAAATATTTCTGCTTCATCATTGTACTGTCCTTTGTCTTCTTCTACATCATCAAAAACCCTTCCTCTGCAATATGGATATCCTAAATTATCTATTAATCCCCCGGCAGCACCTGCAAATTCAAAATATTTTTTGTTCTGATAGGATAAAACCTTGGGTTGTATAACTACAATTTCAGGATCTCTTTCAAAGAGGTCAAGGACAGGGGTAATCCAGTTTTCCGTTACTTCTACATCAGAATTAAGAAGGCAGTAATAGTCAGCCCTGATATTTTTCAATCCGACATTATATCCGCCCGCAAAGCCATAATTTCTGTCATTGTAAATAATCTTTACGGTCGGAAACTGTGATTTTAGATAATCGATGGAGTTATCTGTAGAAAGATTGTCAATAACATATATATCCGCATCAGCCGAGAAGCGGACAACGCCAGGAAGAAACTTTTCCAGCCAGTCCTGGCCATTCCAGTTTAAAATAACAACTGCTAATTTTTTAGACATCCTGTATTATTCTTTTTCTGAATCAAAGTGTTTAATAGAGTCCTGATATTTCCACTTCCTGTGTGACCAAAGGTAGTTGTCGGGACGTTTATGAAGGGTGTTTTCCAGTAATTTATGAAACTTTTTTACTACCTCGTGCTCAACAAACTTTTCACTGTCCGGATAAATTCTATGGTAGTTTACCTGATAAAAACCACGTTTTACTTTTTTCATTTCACAGTAAATGAAAGCCAGGTCCATTCTTGTAGCCAACTTATCATATCCTATAAATACTGGGGTTCTCTGGTCCAGGAATTCCAATCCGTAGTTGACATGAGAAACATGAGGTGTTTGATCGGCAACGAACATATAAATGGAGTCACCATCATTTTTACTCCTGAAAATATTGAGGATAACTTCATTGGCTTCCAACGCCTTATTTCCAAATTTATTCCGGACCTTTTTCATCTGGTTTTCCCAGAATTCACTGTTTACTTTGCGGTATACAGGATGGCAGTTTTTCTGGGGAACGATAGTGGCCAATGCATTGATCCATTCCCAGTTAAAAACATGTCCGGCCAATAAAATAACATTTTTACCTTCCTTTTGGACTTCATGAAATACATCCTGATTGATGTGCTGCATCCTTACCCTGGCCTCTGTTTGTGAAATACTAAAGGATTTTACAGTTTCTACCAGGTAGTCTGAAAAGTTACGATAGAATTTTTTTCTTATCTCTGCGATCTCTTTTTTTGATTTCAGGGGAAAAGACCTGGTTAGATTCTGGGTGATTACATTTTTTCTATAACCTACAATGTAGTAGTTTAAAAAGAAAATGATATCCGAAAAAATATATAATATTTTCAACGGGAGCTTAGAAATCAGGTATAGTATCTTGATCAGGAAATTCATAAAACATGCAAATTTAGTGATAATAAAAATATGGTTCTATTTTTGCTTGCAATAAGTATTATTTTTTTACTTTTATATTATGAAAAAATTATCAATAGCAGCTTTCCTGATCGCAGGTACTTTTGTTTTTTCACAGGAAACAAAGAGGACTGAGGATGTTAAGGATTCAAGAGATAAGGCATTAATTGTAAAGACTGATCATGCAGAACTGGATGCCAAAAGAAAAGCCGCTGAGGAGAAGGCTAAGTTACCGAAGCCATATGATCCGAAAGCGGATGCTCAGAAAGATATTAATAAACTGATTGCCCAGGCAAAAAAAGAAAATAAAAATATTATGATCCAGGCCGGTGGAAATTGGTGTATCTGGTGTTTACGCTTTAATCAATTTGTACAAACCACACCTGAATTAAAGAATATTGTTGATAAAAATTATTTATACTATCATCTTAATTTCTCTCCGGATAACAAAAATGAAAAAGTTTTTGCCCAATATGGTAATCCGGGAGATAAATTCGGATATCCTGTGTTTATTGTTCTGGATAAAAATGGTAAAATGATTCATGTTCAGCAAAGTGATGTTCTTGAACAGGATAAAGGATATAATCTTGAAAAAGTAAAAGCATTTTTTAATGAATGGATACCTAAATCATAAATAAAAACCGGGAATTTTCCCGGTTTTTTGTTTTATAAAAGTTTCTTAATCCATTTTAGTTTTTTATCAGAATATGGCGGATATTTTATATTGGGTTTGCCCCATGTTACCCTTTCAAGGATCGATTTCTGGTGTGAAAAAGTTTCAAACCCATATTTACCATGATAATGGCCAATTCCTGAATTGCCTACTCCCCCAAACGGCAGATGGTCGTTACTTAAATGCATTACCACATCATTGATACATCCTCCGCCAAAAGAGATCTTTTGCTTAAAAATTTCTTTTTCTTCTGGGTTATTCGTAAAGAGATAAGCAGCGAGAGGTTTCTCTAATTCTGTAATCGTATTGATCATTTGGTTATAGTGGGTGAATGAAATCACGGGCAGAATCGGACCAAAGATTTCTTCTTCCATGACAGGATCTTTCCATTCAATATCCGTTAGGATGGTTGGTTCTATATAAAGTTTTTCTTCACTATAATTACCTCCGAAATATACCTTATCCTTTTGGATCAATTGAATAAGCCTTTGAAAATTTCTTTGGTTAATGATTCTTGTGTATTGTTCTGATCCGGGTTCATATTTAAATTCTTTAATGTATTTCCGGAGCATTTCCAGAAACTGCTCTTTCACGGATTCTTCTACAACAAGGTAATCCGGAGCAACACAAGTTTGTCCTGCGTTTAAAAACTTACCCCAAACGATTCTTTTGGCTGAAACTTCAAGATTTGCTTCTTTAGTAATGATGGCGGGTGATTTTCCTCCCAATTCTAAGGTTACTGGCGTCAGGTTTTCCGCAGCAGCTTTATAAACAATCTTTCCTACTTTGGTGCTCCCTGTAAAAAATATTTTATCAAACCTGAGTTTCAAAAGATCTGTCGTTTCATTGATTCCACCTTTATAGACATAAACATATTCAGAAGGAAAGTTTTCATTGATAATTTTAGCCATTGCTTCCATTGTATTTTCGGCAATTTCACTTGGTTTAAGGATACAGCAGTTTCCTGCTGCTAAGGCGGCAACAAGTGGAGAAAGGGATAGTTGATAAGGGTAATTCCATGCACCAATTACAAGAATACATCCTAAAGGTTCAGGATAAATGAGACTTTTCCCGATCTGATTAGCAAGGTTGGTTGAAACCTTTTGGGGTTTTGAAAGCGTTTTCAGATTTTTTATATAATAATCAATATCCTTTAGAACAAAAGATAACTCTGTAGTAAATGTATCAAATCTTGATTTTCCAAAATCTTTCTCTATTGCTTTATATAAGAGCTCCTCATTCTGTGTGATGATTTCTTTAAGCTTTTCAAGGTACATTTTCCTGAACTTTATACTTTTTGTTTTATGTGTTTTGAAAAATGCTTTCTGAGCTGATGAGATTTCCTGAATGTCCATGCTTTCAAATTTGGGAAAGCAATGCAAATTTTTTGCCTAAAAATTACATAATATTTCTGATCGCAATTTTAGCGGGATGATATAAAAGCAGTAAAAGTGCCGTAATAAATGCCAGCCAGAATAAGCCGGTAAATATTTCCATATTGGAAAGTAAAATAGCCTGTGATGTAATTTTTGCTTTAAAGGCTCCGGCTGTCAATGATAAAGATTCATTCACCGGTAGCTTAGAGATATTTGCTCCGAAAATCTGTGTCCACTGCGAATAAAAAATAGGATTGGTATCTGTCATGTTATAGCTTAAGGCATCAGAATGTTTTAAGGTAAGAAAGAGCATTAAATTCTGCATTAAAGCATATCCTATAGCAGTCGTCCAGAATCGGGTAGTGGTTCCCATTGCCGTACCATTTGCTACATAATCTTCCGGAAGCCCTGCTATTAAAAAGAAAACAAGAGGGGTGAATAAAAGCCCCTGTGCTATTCCCTGTAAAAATAACGGAGGACAAATGGTAGAAAGTGTTGTATCGGGATAAAAAGTATATGTGAACCAGGCACAATCAATGGCGAGTAATAAAAACCCGGTAAAGAAGACCATTCTGGAGGAAATACCTTTCATTAAACAGATCCCGGATAATAAAACGCCAATAAGCGTTCCCGCCACATTCCAATACTGAACATCTACAATATAATCCCAGGGCCATTTCCATACGGTAGCCATGATACTGTATACATTATTCAAAGCCGAACGGATCAGATAAAAAACAAAAAAAAGAACCATACCCGCAATAACATTTTTAGAATGGAAAACTTCAAAATGGAAAATTGGGCGTTTTGAATTTCTCTGTTTTAAAATAAATAATCCTCCGGATATTAAAAATATGAATAAGCATAAAATAATGATATGGGACTCAAACCACATAAGGCGTTTTCCATAGATAATAGCATAAGCTCCCGCCTGCAAGCAGGTCCACAATAAAAACCAGCTGGTAATGTCAAGCTGATATAGTGGCTTTTTGGGAAAGAATCTGTTTTTGTTGAATAACGCAATTCCGATAATCAATACAAAAATGTGGAAATAAGCGATCATCAGAATCATATGCTGAAAATCGTAATCCTGAATGCTTGATTTTAATAATGAGGTGGTAACTGTTCCTCCGGTAAGCATTATGGTGTACATGAAAAGATAAGCAATTACTTTAGCATGAACGGTCTTCAATTCCGCTATAATAAGGGGTAAAAAAATAGCGCCTTCCAATAATCCGAATATCCCTTCAAGAAAACGGATGACAAGAACAATATGATAATCATTGGTGACTGATAATACATACAGTATAATTACTGAAATAGAGGACATCAGCAAAATATAGTATTTTACGCTGAAATAGGCCATAAATCGCTGCAAAACTAAAAGGGTAACCACAAATGTCCCGTACATCAAAATCAATAAGTATTGGATATCATCTGGATCCACATCCATAAAGGAAGCCGTGAAGGCACTATTGGAATGCAGAATAGACAATAACATCAGGTGGGGAAACAGCGCCAGAATAAGGAGCGGCAGTTTCAGCCATTGTGGTACCCATTTATAATAAACTGAATTATGTTGCATTTTTTTAACTTAGATAGTAGATTTGGAATTGCGGATAGTGAGGATTAAGGATGGATATAAGGTCTCAAATTCCTTTATGTCACCACATGCATGTTGAATTTTTCGCTTTCTATAGTTTTTTAGCGCTGACCAGTACATTCATTCCTGAAAGTAATTTCTCATTGTCCTGGCCATTCTCTAAAATAATTTTTACTGGAAAACGCTGTTCTATTTTTACGAAATTTCCGGTTGCATTATCGGGCTTAACCAGAGAAAACTGAGAACCTGATGCAGGGGATACGGAAACTATCTTTCCTTTAAATTCAATATCCGGAAAAGCATCCGCTTCAATAATCACTTCCTGCTTCTGATCAATCTGCCCCAGTTGGGTTTCTTTATAATTGGCAATGATCCATTTTTCCTTACTGACGATCTGAACCAAAGCTTGTCCTTCTTTAATCAGCTGTCCTTCCTGAATCGTTTTTTTTCCGACCCATCCATCATAAGGGGCAGTAACTACTGTATACGAAAGAAATAATTTTGCATTACTGAGATTGGCGGAGCTTTGCTGAATCTGACTTTTTGCGGGAGCCACTTTGGTCTCTTGTTCATTAGCACCAGCTCTAATTGCTTTCTTTTGCTGTTCCAATGCCAGCAGATTGGCTTTAGCCTGATCATATGAAGCCTGTACATTTTCAAACTGTTGTTCGGTGGCAGCATCTTCAGCCAAAAGATTTTTGTATCTTTTATAATCCTGTTCCGTTCTCCATATATCAATTTTTGCTGAAGCTATTTTAGCATCGATGATTTTAGTATCACTTTCTTTAGTATTAACACCACTTTGGATGGTTGCAATATTTTCTGAATTTGCATGCAGATTGGCTTCGGCCATTTTTACCTGGTTGATGAATTCCCGGTTGTCAATTACAATTAAAGTGTCTCCTTTATGGACAAACTGATTTTCATTAAACCGTATGTCTTTAATAAAGCCTGAAACTTTACTTGAAACCGGTGTAATGTATTGTTCTATTTGCGCATCATTTGTTGTCACATTCTTTCTGGAAAAAAGATAGAAACTTATCATCCCTGTAATTCCGCTTATGATGAGAATCCAGGCTAATAAAGTAATCGATTTGTTGATTCTTTCTTCTTTTTTAGTCAATTGCTTCTTAGTCATAGTTTTATAAGTTTCCGATAGTAAATTGGAGTTGATAGTATTTTAATTGTCGGTTGATCTTCACAGAAATAAGATTGGATTGAGTTTCCAGATATGTATTATCAGCATCAATCAATTCGGTGATAAGGCTTAATTTATTTGCGTATTTTGTTTTAACGATCCGATAGTTTTCTTTTGCCTGATTAATAGCTTCCTCTGCTATTTTTACTTTTTGTTCAGTTTCTTCAAATTTTTTATACGCTTCATAAACCGAATGTTTTAAACTTTCTTCCTTCTCTTCAATCTGTAATTTGGCAAGGTCTATATTTTCCTTTGCTTCCTGCATCTTATATTTATTCTTATATAAGTTCTCTATAGGATAGGTTAGATTTACCCCAATCATTCCTAAACGATAAGCATAAGGCTCAGGGGGAAAGAACATCATATTGGGATATTTTATGAAATATTCACCTCCGGCAGTAATCTTGGGAAGATAATTGGCTTTTACGATTTTTTGATCAAGCTCTTTTAAAGAGAGATTTTTCTTGGTGATTTCAACATATTCATTTTTAATTAAAGCTGTTTCGGTCAGCTCATTGATATACGGAATTTCTGCATTTTCAGAAATAAGATCTTCTGTTTCAGCATGCATTTCCTGAGTGTCCGGAAGGAATAAAATTGTTTTTAACTGGTGTTCAGCGATCTGAATGTCATTATCAAGTTCTGTCCAGCTCATTTTGTGATTAGAAAGTTGCAAAGATGTTCTTAGTACTTCATTAAAAGTAACCACTCCGTTTGCTTTTAAGGCTTTTACCTGTTTTATGTTTACAGAATCTTCCTTCATTTTTTCAGCAATAAGTTCTTGTTGTTCCTTTAAATGGTGAATCTGAAGAAAAGCGGTAATAATTTGCATTTTCAGTGATCTTTCATCCAGATGGGTTAGTAATTTCGAAATTTCAGTGTTTACAGATGATTTCTTCTCCGTATTTTTAATTCTTCCACCCATATATACCGGAATAGAAGCGGAAAGGGTAAAATCATACATCCCGTTAATAACATTATATCGGGTTGCTTTTCCCAAAATTCCGTTTTCATGCTGAAAAAGATCAGATACCTGAGTGTAGCTGGTATGAAATTCAATGTCCGGCAATCTTTCCATTTTAAGATCTTTCTCTTTTGTTTCAGACATGCTTTGTTTGAGGTGGCTGATCTGAATGTTTTTATTATTCTTCAGACCTACTTCTAATGCCTGTTGAAGGCTGAGATGTTGATAATCGATCACTTGTGAGTGTAGGGACATGCTTATCAATAATAAGCACAACGCAATCCAGTGATATCTGCGTGTGCTAAATATCATTTTCATAAATTAATTAAAGGTTTTTTGCTAAATTGATTTTGATAGTGCAAAGGTACGAGCAGTACGTCTAGACATGATTTGTTAAAGCAGAAAAAGATTTGCTCATTTACGCCAAATAGAAATATTCTCAGTACCTTTATCTCATGAATGATAGTCACTTTAAAGCGGTAGAGGAAGAAGACGCAGAATTTTATGTATATCATGTACTTACCGGTAATGTAAAAACAGATATCCATAATCACAGTTCTGCCCAATTGGTGTATGCAGAAGGCGGTATCGTACATATCTTTACTGAACTTAAGCACTGGTACCTTCCTGCGAGATGTTTTATGTGGATCCCTGCCGGAATTCCCCATTATATATTTACATCTAGCCCAAAAGTGGATTTATACAATTTTTACTTTAAAAAAGATGGAGATGAAAATGGCTTTTTTGATGAAATCAATATTTATTCTGTGAGCCATTTACTTCGGGAAATGATTTTATACACAAAAGAATGGGATGGGAAAATCACAAAAAATGACGGTTCTAAATATTATTTTCTCAAAGCACTTAAGGGAATTTTACCTGAAAAAAGAGATAAAAAATTAGCGTTTCCTGTACAGCATCCTTTCCCGGAAGATGAAACATTGCTAAAGGTAGCCAAATACATCCATGCCAACCTGGAGAAGAACCTTACCATTGAATCTACGGCAAAAGAATTTGGAATGAGTACAAGAACATTGTCCAGAAAATTTAAAGAGATTTTGGGCATGAATTACGTTCGTTTTTTAAGAGCTTTAAGAATAACCCGTTCATTGGAACTTATGCTTGAAGGGAAATACAATATGTACGAGATTGCAATGATGGTAGGGTATAACAGTCTGTCTTCCTTCAGTAATATCTTTAAAAAAGTAATTGGGATACCCCCGACAGAATATCTTCAGAAGTTGAGAGGGAATGAATAGGCAACAGATATCAGGGCATAAAAAAACCACTTCGAATGAAGTGGTTTATATGGTGTGAGAAATAAATTCTCTTTTTATTAAGCTTCTTCTTCAGTTTTAGCTTCTTCTTTTTTAGCCGCTGGAGCTGGAGCTACAACAGGAGCATCAGAAACAACGTCAAACTCGAAGTTGTACTCTACGTTTCTGTGTAATCTTACAACAGCAGTTACTTTACCAGTTCTCTTAATAGTGTTCCCTGGAATTTTGATGTATTTCTTCTCAACTTCAACACCAGCTTTTGCAAGAGCTGCAGAAAGGTCAGCATTGTTGATAGATCCGAATAATTTATCACCAGATCCAACTTTAGCAGGAATAGTAATAGTAGTTTTTTTCAATTGCTCAACTACAGCGTTAGCAGCAGCAATTAATTTAGCTTCTTCTTCTTTTCTAGCTTCTAAAGTCGCTTCTAAAGTTGCTTTGTTTTTAGGAGTAGCTAAAAGTGCGTAACCTTGAGGAATCAAGAAGTTTCTTGCATAACCTGGTTTTACGTTTACTGTATCAAACTCAAGTCCTAAGTTTTCTACGTCTTTTTTTAGGATAATTTCCATTGTTGTTGTCCGTTTTTTAGTTCTAGAGAAAAGAACAAAGAAAAAAGAAAAAAGACTGTTGTCTTAGAAATTATTTCTTTCCTTTAATCTAAAAATCGTTAGAATTAATTTTATTTATTCAGCAACTTAAAAAAAGAGAAAAAGATCTCCATCTTTTCTCTTTCTTCTTGTTTCTTTATATCTTATTTTAATAAGTCAGCTACGTAAGGCATTAAAGCAAGGTGTCTTGCTCTTTTGATAGCAGCAGAAACTTTTCTTTGGTATTTTAAAGAAGTTCCAGTGTATCTTCTTGGTAAAATTTTACCCTGCTCGTTTACGAATTGTAATAAGAAATCAGCATCTTTATAATCTACATGCTTAATTCCGAATTTTTTGAATCTACAATATTTCTTTTCAGATTTTGTATTGATATCAAGTGGAGTAAGGAATTTTACTTCTGATTCTCCTCCAGCTGAGGCTTGTTTAGCCATTTCATCTATTGCCATGTCTTGTCTTTTTTAATAATGGGTTAATAATTAAGCTTTAGCTACTTTTACTTTAGTTCTTCTTGTTACAGCATAGTCAATAGCATGCTTGTCAAGTTTTGTAGTAAGGTAACGGATTACTCTTTCGTCACGTTTGAAAGCTAATTCTAAATCAGCAACGATAGTACCTTCTCCTTTAAACTCAATTAAAGTGTAGAATCCGTTCTTTTTTAATTGGATCGGATAAGCTAATTTTTTTAATCCCCAGTTCTCTTTAGCAACGATTTCGCAGTTTTTCTCTTTTAAAAGAGTTTCAAATTTTTTTACTGCTTCCTCCACCTGTGCGTCAGATAGAACGGGAGTTAAAATGAAAACAGTTTCGTAATTGTTCATAATGTTAAATGAATTTATTAATTATTTCGAGGTGCAAAAGTAGTGAAAGTATTTTAAGTATGCAACAGATACGGCAGATTTGTTTGTGGGGAACTGCTAAAGATAATAGTAGAAAGTCTGAGCTATGAATATTTTTGTTAAATCTTAGACTTCTTCTTTGCTTCTTATTTCACTTAAAAAATTCATCTTTATCACGTCATAGAGTGAATGTCTGCTTACTAAAATAGAAGCAATAGACGATACCATTCCGGCCAGCATTAAATGGAATATTAATGAGTGCCTGTCAGTCATTTCAAGGACGATAATCGCCGATGTAAAAGGGGCTCTTGTAATTCCCGTAAGAAAAGCAACCATTCCCGCAAGAACGACAACATTCGTTTCGTTTTGGGTAAGATGAATCACTCCTGAAATGACGGAGCCAATACTTGCGCCTGCGGAGAGAGCAGGAGCAAAGATGCCGCCGGCTCCTCCTGAT
Source organism: Chryseobacterium sp. LAM-KRS1 (assembly GCF_013184525.1). Taxonomy (GTDB): domain Bacteria; phylum Bacteroidota; class Bacteroidia; order Flavobacteriales; family Weeksellaceae; genus Chryseobacterium; species Chryseobacterium proteolyticum. The sequence goes on along the minus strand of NZ_JAAOIZ010000002.1, from coordinate 86,351 downwards.
GTAAAGGATAAAGCAGGTCCCAGCATTCTTAAGATGGGCACATACCAGTCTTCATGCTTGTTTTTTGTGAAAAGAACTCTTTCCATAATTTCTTTACCGGATCCTAAGATCTCTCTGTTAATAAAATAAGCAATAGAAGCAATGATAAGCGCACAAATAACAAGAAATAAAATATTTGATTTATCCGTTTTCAGATTTTTCTTTTTCCACTTATTCATGGTAAGCATGATAACAGACAGCTGACTTGCGAGAATACCTGAAACACCTGCTACAAGCATGATCGGGAACATTACCATCAGTGAGACATCATGCGTTTTGGGATAGCCAAGATATAAATAAGATCCTGCCAGGGTTTGCGCAGTTAAGCCTGCAATAATAACAGCTGTAAAAAGAGCTGTTTTAAAATAATTAATATGAGTTTTTGATAGTTCTTCCACCGCGAATACAATTCCCCCCAAAGGAGTATTGAAAGCTGCTGCAAGACCTGCGGCCGCACCAGTCATAATCATATTTTTTTTTGATATTTTCGGCCACCATTCGGGAAGATATTCGTTTACCTTTCTGAAAACAGAACCTGCGATCTGAATGGTTGGTCCTTCGCGTCCCACAGCACCACCCCCGATTACCAAAATGACAGAAGAAATAATTTTAAAGAATATGATTTTAAGACTCAAAAGGCTTCTGATCTTTTTGTGTTCCTTGGGATTAGCAAGCTCTACGGCAGCCATTACCTGTGGAATTCCGCTTCCTTTGGCATTCGGTGCAAATTCTTTTACCAGCCACCAGGACAAAACAAAACCAATGGGAGCAATAATAAAGATCATCCATGAATGCCAATTGAAAATGATATTTAAAAGACTTTCACCCCACGCAAATATTTTAGCATACATCACTGCAAAAAATCCCGTAATCACCGAACCAATCCAGAAAGGAATTGCCTGAAGTAAATTGTACTTCAGTTGTTCATTGCGGATATTATCAAAAGATTTTTTGAGACTTCTGCGGAGGTATATAAAAACTGAGTACATTTTATAGTCTTGTTTTACCTTGAAGAGCAAATATTGTTTTTATTCCTAAATAATAGTTGTAATTATTTAAGCCATACGATAGCAAGAAGTTAACGTTATTGTATTTCAATTTCATCATTTAAAGTTTGTTTTAAAAATAATATTATTTAATCACAAATGCAATAATAAAAAACCTCCGAAATTCATTTCGAAGGTTTGTATCATATAACAAGCAAAATTTATTGCTGCTTTAATTTTTAAATTTCTGTATTCAGATCCCAGTTTTGAAGGTAATCATGAACATGTTTTAAGAACATTCCGCCTAAAGAACCATCTACAACTCTATGGTCATAAGAGTGGGACATAAACATTAACTGGCGGATAGCAATTACATCACCGTCTTTAGTTTCAAGTACTGCCGGTTTTTTTACAATAGCACCAATAGCAAGGATAGCTACCTGCGGTTGAGGAATAATAGGGGTTCCCATTAAGTTTCCGAAGCTTCCTACATTGGAAATAGTGTAAGTAGCACCTTGAGTATCTTCAGGTCTTAATTTCTTGTTTCTGGCTCTATAAGCTAAATCATTAATCGCCTTTGCAAGTCCTGATAGCGAAAGCTGATCTGCATTTTTGATGACAGGAACGATAAGGTTTCCGTCCGGTAAAGCCGTTGCCATACCAATGTTGATATTTTTCTTTTTGATGATATTATCTCCATTTACAGAGACATTGATCATTGGATAATCCTGAATTGCTTTTACGATCGCTTTTACGAAAATCGGCATAAAGGTAAGTTTTTCACCTTCGCGTTTTTCGAACAGATCTTTATGCTTATTTCTCCATTTTACAACGTTGGTAACGTCTGTTTCAATGAAAGAAGTAACGTGAGGTGCAATGTGTTTTGCTTTTACCATATTTTCAGCAATGATTTTTCTCATTCTGTCCATTGGAATGATTTCATCACCAGCTGAAACTGATACAGGTGTTACAACAGGAGTTGTTGCAACCGGCTGTGGAGTAGAGGCAACTTGCTGAACAGGTGCTGTCTTTGGCTGGTTTCCTCTGTTATTAACAAATGCTAAAATATCTTCTTTGGTAATTCTTCCTTCTAAACCGCTTCCTTTAATAGATTTTAATTCAGATTCAGAAATGTTTTCTTGTTGTGCAATAGACTTTACAAGAGGCGATAAATAAAGATCTCCTGAAAATTCAACTGTTGAAGTTCCCGTTTTTAATGGTTCTTCAATCGTTTTTAAAGTTTCAGTATCAGGAGCTGATACCTGGGCTTCAGTGATCGTTTCTTCTGTAGCTGTATTTCCGCCTTCTCCTTCAATTTCTAAAATAGCAATGGCTTCACCAACTTTTGCAACTTCATCCTTTTGCTTTAAGATTTTCACAATTTTTCCCGAAACTGGTGTCGGAACATCTGAATCAACCTTATCTGTTGCAATTTCTACTACGGAATCATCTTCCTTTACCTGATCACCCTCATTGAATAACCAAGTGATAATTGTAGCTTCCATAACACCTTCTCCCATGGAAGGAAGCAATAATTTGTACTCTGCCATTTTTATTTTTTAGATTTTGACAAATATATAAAAAAAATCGGTTTTTTTACGGAATATATAATTTTACGAAAATTCTATATAAATATTCCCGCCTACATTCAGTCCAAATAAACTTCTTGCACCATTTTTCTTGCTTCCTTTATAGATAGTAAGTTCCAATAGTTGGCTGTCATTAAAAATGGCTGCGGATTGCCCATGGAATTCGGTTTCCCTGTTCCAGTCTGAAACAACTTCCGTGTGGCTGGAAAATACTTTTGAAAGACTTAAATTCCTAAATTTGATCGTGAAATTTTCATGTCCTTTTCCTGCGGCTTCAAAAAAATCTTTGTTGATATTTGAGATTATGTTTCCGAAATTATCAATATACATCACTTCCCCGATAATCATCTTTTCAGTCTCATTATAGACAGGTTTCGGGAATAGAAGTTCTTTTACACTTTTTATTTTCCGTCCGATTACTTCCGGAAGGCCACCGTTGGCTAAATGTACGGCAGCAGGAACGAAAATATCTGTTGAAGTGAAATTAATGATATCATCAAACCTGTTGTTCAGAGTAATTTCATAAATAGCCTCAGGTTTGATATCAAAAAAAACAAGGCTAAGTAAACCATTATCTGCAGCAAGAAAATAAGAACCATCTGCTTTATAGAGAATATTTTTTCTTGACTTGTGATAAAAACTGTCTACAGACAGAATATGAATAGTTCCTTTTGGAAAATGTTTATACGCGTTCCGTATGATATATGAAGTCTGGATAAGATTATATGCCTGAATTTCGTGGGTAATATCAATAATATTAACCTCAGGATTTAAAGAAAGAATTTTGCCTTTCATAGCCGAAACCCTGTAATCTAAATTTCCGAAATCAGAAGTGAGTGTAATAATTGACATTTTTGTAGTTGTGGAATAATACTAGTCCTGCAAATTTATTTAAAATAAAGGAAAACTTCGTGCTTATAACTCATAAAAAATAATTAAAAAAGAAGCTTACATGAGTTTAAACCTCCTTTTATTACATTGAATATAATATCTTTTAATACTAAGAAAAAGAATTAAAAAGGTACCACATTATACCTGTTACAAGTGTTTATATAATCTATATTGCGGGACCTTTTAAGAGAATTGATATTTTATACAACTAAGAGTTAGCTAATTGTACTATAAAGGTGTTTAAATGAAAATTGTGGATAACAAAATTAATATAAGTATGAAAAAAAAACTTTAAATTTAGATTCTAATAAAAAAATGCTTACATGTTTGAATTAACATATGATTTGGAAGATATCGATGTGAAAATCTTCTATGGAGTTAATAACCAATATTTCAATTTATTAAAATCAAGCTTTCCGACACTAAAAATTACAGGCAGAGATCACTCTATTTTAGCTAAAGGAAATCAGGAAGCTCTGGATATATTTAAACAAAAACTTGATGATATTGTAAAATTTATTTCAAAAAATAATTCTATTGAACTGAAAGATGTAGAGAGTATTCTCAATATTAAGGATGAGAATGAAAAACATCTGATTTTTGATCAGGATATTATTGTAAAAGGAGTCAATGGTAAAATTATAAAAGCTAAAACGACTAATCTTAAAAAACTGGTTAAAGAAACCGAGAAAAAGGATATGGTTTTTGCTATCGGACCTGCAGGAACAGGGAAAACCTATACCAGTGTTGCTTTAGCAGCCAGGGCTTTAAGAGATAAAGAGGTTAAAAGAATTATACTTACCAGACCCGCTGTAGAAGCAGGGGAGAGCCTTGGATTTTTGCCAGGGGATCTTAAAGAAAAATTAGATCCTTATTTACAGCCTTTATATGATGCTTTAAGAGATATGATTCCTCACGAGAAACTTGAAGGTTTTATGGAGAAGAAAGTTATTGAAGTGGCACCTTTGGCTTTTATGAGGGGAAGAACCTTGGATGATGCTTTCGTAATTCTTGATGAAGCACAGAATACAACCCATGCCCAGATGAAAATGTTCCTTACCAGAATGGGTATGAACGCTAAATTTATTATAACAGGGGATCCTACCCAAATCGATTTGCCAAGAAATCAGCAATCCGGACTAAAAGAAGCAATGCGGATTTTGCATGGTGTAAATGAAATTGGTTTTGTGCATCTAACTGAAGAGGATGTTGTAAGACATCCGGTTGTAAGGAAAATTATCCTGGCTTATAATGACGAAGAGAAAAGGCTTCGAAATGAATAATCAAACATTGAGGGCCGATTTAAATTTGATGGAAATTAATAGGTTTAATTATTCAGCAAGATTAATTACGCTCACCCTAGTTTAAAATAATTTTAAGCACTTACCTGGTAAGTGTTTTTTTTATCCGTGTTTTAACGGGAGGCAGAATGAAAAATAAACGTTAATTTTGCAGCATCAATCAAAACTATTTAAAAATGAAAAAACTATTATTAGTGGGCGCTTTTGCGCTTTTAGGAAGTGCAGTAAATGCGCAAGAAGGTTTTAAACTAGGAGGACATATCGGAATTCCTGTTGCTGATGCCAGTGATGTTTCATCATTTACTTTAGGTGTAGATGCATCTTATATGTGGAATATTACAAAAGGATTGGATCTGGGAGTTGCTTCAGGGTATTCACATTTCTTTGGAAAGGATAACTTTGATGATTTTGGATTTATTCCGGTGGCTGTTTCAGGAAAGTATAAGTTCTCAGGAGCTCCTGTTTTTGTAGGATTGGATCTTGGTTATGCTATTTCTGTAAAAGACGGAATGGATGGAGGTTTCTATGCACAACCGAAATTTGGATATCAGATGTCTAAAGGTGAATTGTATATAGGGTACCAAAGCATTAGTAACAGACGTGATTTTGGAAGATACAGATCAAGCTGGACAATAGGCGCTGTAAACATCGGATATAATTTCTATTTAAGATAAAATTATTAAAAATTCCGAATTTTAAGGACTCCAATTGCAGAATTGGAGTTTTTTTATTCAAAAATTTGTGAAAAAAATAATATAATATATTAAGTGCATTTTTTTCCTGTAAAAAGCGAGTATTTTTGGATGATATTAATCACGTTAACAAATTTTAATATTAGAGGGACCCACTGTAAATTTGCTCTCAGAAAGTATTAAAATTTTTTAAAATGAAAAAATTATTATTAGCGAGTGCTATTGCACTTTTCGGTTTATCTAATGCTCAGATTGCTAAAGGTACTACATATTTATCAGGATCTGTTGGTTATTCTCAAGAAGAATCTAACAATGGTAATCTTAAAAAAGAAAACTTCAATGTATTACCTACAGTTGGATATTTTGTTAACACAAACTTAGCAATTGGTTTAGGTGTTGGTTACCAAACTGAAAAAACTACAGCTACTACTACTACTACAACTATTCTTAACACTACAACTGTAAGTGAGAATATCACTAAGAAGCCAGCTTTCGTTGTTGCTCCTTTCGTAAGAAAATACTGGACTTTGTCTGAAAAATTATATATCTTCGGACAATTAGCAGTACCAATGGAGTTCGGAAAAACTAAGTTAGAAAATAACTCAGTATCTACTTCAGGAAATACTACAGTTTCAAACTCTACTTCTAGCGAAGCTAAATACACGCAAATTGGTGTTACTGTGAAGCCAGGTTTAGATTACTTCTTGAACAAGAACTGGTCTATCGAAGCTACTATCGGTGAGTTCGGTTACAACAACTACAAGCCAAAAGATGGTGATGCTACAAACAACTATAACTTCGGATTGAATTTATCTTCTGTAACTTTCGGAGTTAAATATGTTTTTGCTAAGTAATTAGTACATTATTTTACAATAAAAAAAGGTCTGAGCTTGCTCAGACCTTTTTTTATCGCTTTAAATTTCTGAAAACAATGGTGTAAAAGAGATTATAATATTGTTTAATTAAATATTAAATAAATGATAAATTTATGTTAAATTTGCCGCTTGTAACTTTTTATATCAAATGATAACTAATAATGAGTTCTATTTCCACAAATAGAACCCTGTATAAATTAAATTTTAATAACTATGAAAAAACTATTACTAACTGGTGCTGTTGCACTTTTTGGATTATCGAACGCTCAGATGAGTAAAGGAGACTGGGTGATCAGTGGAAACACTGGTTTAGGATTTAACAACATTAATACAACAATTAAAGCTGGCGGACAATCGATAGATGGGCCTAAAGTGAGCACTTTTTCTGTATCTCCTTCAGTGGGGTATTTTGTAATTGATAAGTTAGCCGTTGGAATTGACTTAGGTTTTATGAGTGCTACAACAAAATATCAGGGAATCAAATCTAAAACCAATAATTTTTCTGTAATGCCAACTGCTACTTATTACTTTGTTAATGATAGCAAGTTTGTTCCTTTCCTTGGAGCAGGGATCGGATATTCGTCTGTTAAAAATACAGGTGAAGGAAATTTTGGTGATGGTTCAGTTTCATCTGATACTACTACAGATGGTTTGGCATGGAAGGTAAAAGGAGGAGTAACGTACATGGCGACACAATCTTTAGGGGTTAATTTAGGGGTTTCATATGATCAGTTTTCTAATAAAGAAACAATTATGAATACCGATGTAAAAACTAACGTTAAAACTTTTGGAGTTAATATTGGTTTTTCTTACTTCATTAAATCAAAATCTCAGAAATCTGATAAATAATAATCAGTCAGACTAAAAAATAAAACCGGCTCAATTGAGCCGGTTTTTATATTGATTGATGGATTCCTATTTTCCAAACATTCCGCCCATTCCAGGCATATTAGGCATTTTACTCATCATCTGCATCATTTGTTTACCCTGAGGTCCCTGCATCATCTTCATCATTTTACCCATTTGATCAAACTGTTTCATCAATTGGTTTACATCTTCAATCTTTCTTCCTGCGCCTTTTGCAATTCTTTGTTTTCTTTGCGTATTGATAATAGAAGGTCTTCTTCTTTCTTCCGGAGTCATGGAGTAGATAATTGCTTCAATGTGTTTAAATGCATCATCACTGATTTCAACATCCTTAATAGCTTTTCCCACCCCAGGGATCATTCCCATCAGGTCTTTCATATTACCCATTTTCTTGATCTGATTGATCTGCTTTAGGAAATCGTCAAAACCAAACTCGTTTTTAGCAATTTTTTTATGAAGTTTTTTAGCTTCTTCTTCATCGAATTGTTCCTGAGCCCTTTCTACTAAGGAAACAACGTCTCCCATTCCCAAAATCCTGTCCGCCATCCTTTCCGGGTAGAAAAGATCTAGAGCTTCCATTTTTTCCCCTGTGGAAATGAATTTAATCGGTTTTTCAACTACAGAACGGATCGTTAAAGCAGCACCCCCTCTTGTATCACCGTCTAATTTGGTAAGAACAACACCGTCAAAATTTAATGCATCATTGAATGCTTTTGCAGTATTTACAGCATCCTGACCCGTCATAGAGTCCACAACGAACAATGTTTCATGAGGCTTGATGAAATAATGAACAGATTTGATCTCATTCATCATTTGCTCATCTATAGCCAAACGTCCTGCAGTATCCACAATTACAACATCATGGTTTTTTTCTTTTGCAAACTTGATGGCATTTTCAGCAATGGTAGACGGATTAGTAGCTCCTTCTTCTGTATAAACAGGAACCCCTATCTGGCTGCCCAGTACTTTTAACTGGTCGATTGCAGCGGGACGATAAACATCACACGCTACCAATAAAGGTTTTTTATTCTTTTTAGTATGTAAATAATTGGCAAGTTTTCCGGAAAATGTAGTTTTACCGGAACCCTGAAGACCTGCAATAAGGATTATGGTAGGTTTACCTGAAAGATTAATGCCTTCCTGGGATCCCCCCATTAGATCTACCAACTCATCGTGAACAATTTTAGTCATCAATTGGCCCGGAGTAAGAGAAGTGAGAACGTTTTGTCCCAAAGCCTTATCTTGAACTCTTTTAGTAAGATCCTTTGCTACTTTATAATTAACATCGGCATCTACCAATGCTCTACGAATTTCTTTTACGGTTTCCGCAACATTGATTTCCGTAATTTTTCCACGTCCGGAAATATTATGAAGCGCCTTGTCTAATTTATCCTGTAAACTATTAAACATATGTGTTATAAATTATAGTCTGCAAAAATAAGGATTTTTTAATAATATATATGATATACATTGCGGAGATTTATTTTGCTTAATAAATTATAATTTTATTTTTGCAAAATGAATATTTGGAATAGTTTAATTATTGTACTTTTAATAATAGTCCTTAATAGTATTGTTTATATAATATTTAAAAGATATTTATATGGCAGACCAGACGCGGGGATGAAATTTCTGGTGGTAAACCTTTCAAAAGATCTTGTATGGCTTGTTATTTCTTTGCTTATTATTGATAAAACAAAAGCTAATTTTCTATTTATTGTAATTTGCTTTATTATCGCATCGTTCCTTATATACTTATCTATAATAAAACTCATTAACAAATCTTGACTTTTTTGATGATAAAAATCAATTTTTAATATTGGTAAAGTTTAATAAAATCGATATATTTGCACACGATTAAAAAAGAGATATGAACAGAAAAATTTCTTCATTATTTTTCGCATTTTTATTTGTGTTTATTAGTGGTTTAGCTAATGCACAGCATGAATCTGAAGGTGAGAAGGCAGCTGAAAAAGTAGAGCATACAGAAGCGGAAAAGGGCTTTAATGCGACCAAAATGATCATGGAACACATTGGTGATTCTAACGAATGGCATTTATGGACTACCAAAGATGATAATGGGGAAGAACATCACGTTTCAATTCCATTACCTGTAATTATTAAAGATAATGAAGGATGGCATACTTTCCTTTCTAACAAGATCGCTCACGGTCATGAACATGATGGATATACATTAGAAGAGGGACAAGTGGCTTCTACTAAAGGAATTGAAAAAGCAACTTTGTTTGCATTAATAGGTGGGAAACAAAAATCAGATAAGGTTTACTTTGATCTTTCCATTACTAAAAATGCAGCGTCAATGTTCTTATCAGTGATTTTTATGCTGGTAGTATTCATTGGAATGGCAAGAAACTATAAGAAATCTCAGCTTCCGACAGGTTTTGGAAAAATAATGGAGCCTGTGATCGTGTTTATCAGAGATGAGGTAGCAATCCCGAATATCGGATCAGTTAAATATAAAAGATATATGCCTTATTTATTAACAGCATTTTTCTTTATCTGGTTCAATAACCTTTTCGGATTGGTTCCTTTCTTCCCTGGAGGATCTAATCTTACTGGTAACATTGCAATCACTGCTGTATTGGCTGTTATTACCTTATTGATTACTTTGTTCAGTGCTAATAAAGATTATTGGAAACATATCTTTATGCCGCCGGTACCGATCTTATTATATCCTATTATGGTTCCGATCGAAATCATTGGTATCTTTACAAAGCCTTTTGCGTTAATGATGCGACTTTTCGCTAACGTTACTGCAGGTCACATTATGATCTTGGCTATTATATCTTTGATCTTTATTTTTAAATCTCCGTTTTTAGGATTTGCATCAGTACCATTAGCATTATTTGTTTCTGTATTGGAATTATTGGTAGCTGCCTTGCAAGCATATATATTTACAGTATTATCAGCACTATTTATCGGTATTGCTGTAGCAGAACATGAGCACGAACATGGTCATGAAGAACACGCTCACTAATAGAGCATTATTTTTAAAATAATTTTAACTAATATAATTTATTTATTATGGATTTATCAACTGGAGCAGGATTAATTTACGTAGGAATCGGTTTAGCAGTACTAGGAGTAGGTCTTGGTATCGGTAAAATCGGTGGACATGCAATGGATGCTATCGCTAGACAACCAGAACAAGCTGGTAAGATTCAAGGAGCAATGCTTATTGCTGCTGGTCTTATTGAAGGTGCTGGTCTTATCGCGATCATCTTTGGTGCTTTCATCAAGTAATTTATCCTCAAAAGAGAATATTCTTAGCAGTGAAGCGGTTGGCTGCTGCTAAGAATTTTAAAAAGATATCCATAAAATTATCACATTAAAAAAAGAATTTACAGATATGGGAATTATTGAACCTGGAATTGGACTTTTGTTTTGGATGACGCTTACTTTTGTTATCCTGTTGTTTCTTTTAGCAAAATTCGCTTGGAAACCAATCGTTAATGCAGTAAATGACAGAGAAACTTCTATTGTTGACGCATTAAATCAAGCTAAATTGGCTAAAAAAGAAATGGAAGATCTTAAAGCTGATAACGAAAGAATCATTCGTGAAGCTAAAATTGAAAGAGATGCTATCCTGAAAGAAGCAAGAGAAATTAAAGATAGAATTGTAGGAGAGGCTAAAGATGTTGCTAAAGCTGAAGGAGATAAAATGATTGAAGCAGCTAAACAAACTATTGAGACTGAGAAAAATGCTGCAATGGCAGATATTAAAACTCAAATTGGTGCTTTATCTGTAAATATCGCTGAGTCTATCTTAAAACAAAAATTAGATAACAACGAAGCTCAGAACGAGTTGGTTCAAAATTATTTAAACAAATCTAACCTTAACTAATAATGCTTACATCTAAAGTAGCTAAAAGATACGCACAGGGTTTGCTTGATTTCACAAATGAAACAGGGCAAACGGCTACTGTATTTTCTGAAATGAAAGATGTGGTAAAGCTGATGTCAGTATCTGCGGATCTGAACAAGTTTTTCCTTACACCTTACATTGATGCTAAAAAGAAAATAGAAGTAGCTGATGAGATTTTCAAAGATTTGTCACTTTCTTCGCAGAATTTAATCAAATTGGTTATCAGACAAGGTCGTGAAAGCCAGTTGAAGAATATCGCTCAGGAATTTATCAATAAAGTAGAAGATGTTAATGGTGTACAGAGAATCACTTTAACTACTGCTACTGAGCTTTCAAAAGAAAATATTGATCAGATCTTAGGATCTACAAACCTGGTAAAAAATACTTCAAATTTTGATTTGAAGGTTAATGTAAATCCTAAGATTTTAGGGGGTTATATTTTAAGAGTAGGAGACCAGCAGATCGATGCATCTGTTAAAAGCAAACTTAATCAGGTTAAAAAAGATTTTCAATTAAATTAAGACAAAAACAACCATACAATGGCAGAAATAAATCCGGCAGAAGTATCTGCGATCTTAAAACAACAATTGGCCAACTTCGACACTCAATCTAACGTTGAGGAAGTAGGTACAGTTTTAACCATCGGTGATGGTATTGCTCGTGTATACGGGTTAGAAAACGTACAATACGGAGAGTTGGTTAAATTTTCTAGTGATGTAGAAGGTATTGTACTTAACCTTGAAGAGGACAACGTAGGGGTTGCACTTTTAGGAGAAAGTAAATTAGTAAAAGAAGGTGATACAGTTAGAAGAACAAACAGAATTTCTTCAATTAAAGTAGGGGAAGGTATGCTAGGAAGAGTAGTAGATACTCTTGGTAACCCTATCGATGGTAAAGGTCCTATTACAGGGGATTTATACGAAATGCCATTGGAAAGAAAAGCTCCTGGAGTTATCTTCAGACAGCCTGTAACTGAGCCTCTACAAACAGGTATCGTTGCGATCGACTCTATGATCCCTGTAGGAAGAGGACAAAGAGAGCTTATCATTGGTGACAGACAAACAGGTAAAACGACTGTTGCTATTGATACGATCATCAACCAAAAAGAATTTTTTGATGCAGGGAAACCTGTATATTGTATATATGTTGCAATTGGACAAAAAGCATCTACAGTAGCTCAGATCGTTAAAACTCTTTCTGATAAAGGAGCTTTAGCTTATACTGTAATTGTTGCCGCTAATGCATCAGACCCTGTTCCGATGCAGGTGTATTCTGCTATGGCAGGTGCTTCTATCGGTGAGTATTTCAGAGATACAGGTAGACCAGCTCTTATCGTTTATGATGACTTGTCTAAACAAGCTGTTGCTTACCGTGAGCTTTCTCTTCTATTGAGAAGACCACCGGGACGTGAAGCTTATCCTGGAGACGTTTTCTACCTTCACTCAAGATTATTGGAAAGAGCTGCAAAGGTGATCGCTGATGATAACATCGCAAGCCAGATGAATGACCTACCTGAATCTTTGAAGCCTTTGGTTAAAGGGGGTGGTTCATTAACTGCACTTCCTATTATCGAAACTCAGGCTGGTGACGTTTCTGCGTATATTCCTACTAACGTAATTTCAATTACAGACGGACAGATTTTCCTTGAATCTGATCTATTCAACTCTGGGGTTCGTCCTGCAATTAACGTAGGTATCTCCGTATCAAGGGTAGGGGGTAACGCTCAGATTAAATCAATGAAAAAAGTGTCTGGTACATTGAAACTTGACCAGGCTCAATATAAAGAACTAGAAGCGTTCGCTAAATTTGGTTCTGACTTAGATGCATCTACTTTAGCTGTAATCTCTAAAGGGGAAAGAAACGTGGAGCTTCTTAAGCAGCCGGTTAACTCTCCACTTCCGGTAGACAGCCAGGTAGCAATGATCTATGCAGGTACTGAGAACTTGTTAAGAAACGTTCCTATCAGAAAAGTGAAAGAATTCCAGGCGGAATATATCGCTTTCTTAAGATCTAAGCATCCTGAAACGATGGCTGCTATTAAATCTGGAAAAATTGATAACGAAATTACAGACGTTCTTAAGCAAGCTGCTAACGATCTAGCTTCAAAATATAATTAAAAAATTAGTTGATGGTTTTTGGTTGATAGTTGACAGAAATTTCTAAAACTAGCAACCAACAACCGACAACCAACAACTAACCCAATATGGCAAACTTAAAAGAAATACGAGGAAGAATCAGTTCAATTTCATCTACGATGCAAATTACACGTGCTATGAAAATGGTTTCTGCTGCGAAACTTAAAAAAGCACAGGATGCAATCGTGATGTTAAGACCTTATTCCGAGAAACTACAAGAAATCATTCAGAATGTAAACTCTAGTTCAGATCCTGATCAGGTTTCTATATATGCTCAAAAGAGAGAGGTTAAAAGAGTGCTTTTTATCGCTGTAACGTCAAACAGAGGTCTTGCCGGTGCATTTAACTCATCTATTGTAAAAGAGCTTAATATTCAGTTTCAGAATAATTCTCAATACGATATTGAAGTTCTTACAATCGGTAAAAAAGCATATGATGCTGTAAGAAGAAGCCGTACTGTATATGCTAATGAAAGTGCCGTTTTTGATAATTTGAACTTTGATGCAGTTTCTAACCTTACAGAAGGGGTTATGAACAGCTTTAAGGAGGGTAAATTTGATGAGATTTATTTAATTTATAATAAATTCATTAATGCTGCTACTCAGGAAGTAACCAAAGAGCAACTTCTTCCTATCCTGATGCCTGAAACTACTGAACCACAAGTAGAAACAGATTATATCTTTGAACCTAACAAGAATGAAATTTTGGATAACCTGATTCCAAAATCTATTAAAACTCAGGTTTTCAAAGCTGTTTTAGATTCAGTGGCATCTGAGCATGGAGCTAGAATGACTGCGATGCATAAAGCAACAGATAATGCCCAGGCTTTAAAGAATGATTTGGTAATCTTCTATAACAAAGCGAGACAGGCTGCTATTACAAACGAAATCCTTGAGATCGTTTCGGGAGCAGAAGCTTTGAAAAATTCATAAGAAAAATATTTAGTAAAATATTAAAGCATCGAGTATATCGATGCTTTTTTTTGTTATTTTTATTTTCTATATCTTTGTAAAACTAAATTTTATATAATTTTCTAAATGGACTCGGACATAGTCAGGCTTTTGCTAGCCTTGTTTCTTGTATTACTTAATGGCTTTTTCGTAGCCGCTGAATTTTCAATTGTTAAAGTTCGTTATTCGCAAATTCAAATTAAGGCCGCAGAGGGGGACTCAATGGCTAAACAGGCAGAGCACATCATAAAACATCTTGATGAATATCTTTCTGCAACACAATTAGGAATTACATTAGCTTCACTTGCCCTAGGTTGGGTAGGAGAAAGCGCATTACACCATATTGTAGAGAATATCTTTATATCTATCAATTTTCAATTAAGTGCTGCTTCAGTTACTTCTATATCGTTAATCATCAGTTTTGTTCTTATTACGATTATGCATATAGTGTTTGGAGAATTGATTCCCAAATCTATTGCAATCAGGAAATCAGAAGCTACCACGATGGCAACTGCTGTTCCATTGAGGATCTTCTATACAATTTTCAAACCTTTTATCTGGTTGATGAATTCCATGTCGAACGGGGTTTTAAGATTAATGAAGATCCATCCCGCATCTGAGCAGGAAATCCATTCTACAGAAGAACTTCAGCTTTTGGTAAAACAAAGTGCTGATAGCGGAGAAATAGAAGAGGAAAACTATGAGATTATTAAGAATGCGTTTGATTTTACAGATCACTCTGCAAAGCAAATCATGGTTCCCCGACAGAATATTACATCAATAGATTTTGAGGAAGATATCAACGATATTATCAATAAAATTATGGATAGTGGTTATTCCAGAATTCCCGTATATATAAACTCTATTGATAACGTGATCGGTATTCTCTATACAAAGGAGATTATCAGAGAATTTGTTAAAAGAAAAGGTGAGCTGAATCATGAAGATCTAAAAACCCTTATGCGTGATGCTTTCTTTGTAGTGGGGAGTAAAAAGATTTCCGATCTCCTTAAGATCTTCCAGCAGAAAAAGCAACACCTGGCAATTGTTATTGATGAATTCGGTGGTACCGAAGGTATTATAACACTTGAAGATATCCTCGAGGAGCTGGTGGGAGAAATTCAGGATGAGGAAGATGACGAAGATAAAATTGTTGATAAAATTGGAGACAACATCTATTGGGTTCAGGCTACACAACCTCTCGAAGAAATTAATGAATTCCTGCCTAAAAAATTGGCTCCTTCTGAAGAAAGCGAATATAATACATTAGCAGGATTTATTCTCCACGCATTAGAAGATATTCCTGTGGAAAATCAGGAGTTTGATATTGAAAACTACCATTTTAAAATTCTAAAAATGAATAATAAAAGCGTTGAGCTGGTAGAATTGGTGTATGAAGGTCCAAATGTTATCAATGATTTGGCAGATAAATTAGGGGAAGTTTAAATAATTCTAAAATGATTTTTTATAACAGTATAAAGGATTACGAAAATCCAAAACGCCAGTACGAGGAAGAAGTTCTCGTGTTGGAAGAAACGGATGATGTGTATAAGCTGATTGTACATAATGATGATGTACATACTTTTGATTATGTGATCGACTGCCTTGTGGAAATTTGTAAGCATACATTTGAGCAGGCTGAGCAATGTACGATCCTGATTCATTATAAGGGCAAATGCACTGTAAAAACAGGCTCTATGGACGTACTGAAGCCTATGCATGAGAAATTGATTTCAAGAGAGCTGACAAGCGAAATAGTATAATAAAAACACCGGTATCATTGCCGGTGTTTTTATTTGTATGTGCTTTCCATATAATTTAAAGATGGATTACTTTACTTGCATTCAAGTAAAATAGTATATTTGTACCAACTATATAGAAACTCAAAAAGAATGCTTGTAATAGGAATTGCAGGAGGAACTGGATCCGGCAAAACTACAGTTGTGGATAAAATACTCCAACAGCTTGATATCGAAGGAATGAACATCTTGTCACAGGATAATTATTATCATAATAACCATAATCTTACATTGGCTGAAAGGGAAGCTTTGAATTATGATCACCCGAAGTCTATAGATTTTGAACTGATGTTAAAACACGTCAAAGCTTTAAAAAATAATGAGCCCATTGAACAGCCCATTTATAGTTTTGTTACGCATTCCAGAACCGGAGACCATGTGACTGTAGAACCTAAAAATGTATTGGTTGTGGAAGGTATTTTAGTTCTTACTAATAAAGAGCTGCTGAAAGAATTTGATTTGAAAGTTTTTGTTCATGCAGATTCTGATGAGAGGTTGATCAGAAGAATTAGAAGAGATACCCAGGAAAGAGGTAGAGATTTAAGTGAAGTTTTACATCGCTATCAAACTACTTTAAAGCCAATGCATCAGGAATTTATTGAACCTTCAAAAAATGAGGCTGATCTTATCATCCCTAATATGAAGCAAAATTCTGTAGCGATTGATTTTTTAACTACTGTGATAAAAAACTCGTTGAGAAAACACTAAAATGGCAAATAAATTAATTAAAGACATCCAACCGAAATCCGAAGTCGTTAAACTGCTTCAGAAATACATTGTAAACAGGTATTTTATTACTATCTGTTTGTTTTTAGTGTGGATGATTTTCTTTGATAAAACATCATTTCTGGTAATTAATGAGCTCAATGGTGAGATCAGTAAATACCAGGAACAATTGCAGTATTATAAAACGGAATATGAAAAAAATGATACGTTTTATAAAAAGCTCATGAATAATAAATCTGAAAAAGAAAAATACGCAAGAGAAAATTATTTTATGAAAAAACCTGATGAGGAAATCTTCATTCTTGTTGTGGATAGCACTAAAATATCGAAAAAATAAAATTCATAAAATAAAAGCTCTTAATCCTATAACTTTCCACTTAATGTCAAATATTAATACCCTTCCTGATTGGGAAAATTTAGTAAAAAAGCAACTTAAAACAGAAGATATCTACACAATTCTGAAAAAAGAAAATTTAGAAGGAATTGTAGTAAAACCTTTCTATGATTCTGTACCACAGCTTTTGGTTAATCTTCCCAAAGTTGAAGAAAGCACTCATTTGGTTGCCCAGTACCATGAAAGTCTGGAAGATGATGTTTTTGCATTTCTTTTAAATCAGAATGTTGAAAATTTAGAAGGAAAAACCATTTTCGTTAATAATAAAGATCTTGCAGAACATATCAGCCCAAAGGATGAAGATCAATACTTTTCGCTGATTGATGTATTCAATGAAAAAGATGGAATAATTAATGATCAGCTGGCCAGGGAGCTATTAGCTAAAGATTTCAGAAGAAATATTTGTATAGATATTTCTCTTCATCAAAATGCAGGAGCTGCAATTTATCAGCAACTTGGAATAGCATTAGCAAAAACGAAAGAACTTATTGAAGTTTTTGGAGCTGAAATCTTAGATAAATTGATTTTTAAAATTGCCGTAGGAGGAAATTATTTTTTTGAAATGGCAAAGATAAGAGCATTTAAACTCATCTTTAACCAGCTTTCAAAAGAATATAACCTTAACGAAATCCCTTATATTTTTGTTGAAACTTCATTAAGAAATAAAGCAGTTTCGGATAGTGAAAATAATCTTATCCGTTCCACATTGGAGCTTGCCGCAGCAATGATTGGTGGTGCTGATGCGGTTTATAGCAATAATTATCTTGTAAGCAGAAGTACGGATAATTCAGAGGAAATTTCTTTCAAGCAACAGATCGTGTTGGCTTACGAAAGTATCATTAATGTTTTTGAAGATGCTGCCAATGGGAGTTATTATGTTGAAGATCTCACACGACAAATTGCAGAAAAATCCTGGGATCTGTTTTTGGAAATAGAAGACGGGGGTGGTTATCTGGAATTAATCAGACAGGGAGTTATTCAGAAAAAAATCTATCAGCACGCTATTGAAGAGCAGAAGTGGGTGGAAGAAGGAAAGATCAAATTAATAGGGGTGAATCTTTATCCAAAATTGGAAGCTAAAAGATCAATTGATGAATTGTATTCTGAAAAAGAGATAAAGCCTGTACGTTGGGCGGAAATGTTTGAATTATGATCGATAAGCTAGTTGATTTATTTGAATATACACATCATTATAATCAGAAAATAATTAAGCTGGTTAAAGATCATACGCCGAAAATAGATGAAAGAACTATTGCATTAATCAATCATACGATTAATGCTCAACAAATTTGGAATGCAAGGATATTGGGAGAAGAAACTTTCGAAGTCTGGCAGGTCAATCCACTTGAAGATCTGGAAGAGATCAATCATCAGAATTTTTTAACAAGTATTCAGATTGTTCAGAATTTTAATCTTGATAACCGAATAGGATATCAGAACTCAAAGGGGACAAAATTTGAAAATAGTGTCTTTGAAATGCTTTTCCATGCGATCAATCATTCTACTTATCACAGAGGGCAGATTAATTCTCTATTAAAACAAAACGGTATTGAGCCGTTATTAACAGACTATATCTTTTATAAAAGGTAATTTTATATTATTTAGAGCTGTAGTGTTCTTCTCTATCAATCTACTTGAAATTAACAGGCTTAAAACTCTAAATTTTAGTTGGTTTCAATACTGATTGCATTGCTAAAAGGATATTTAGAAAAATAAATGGAAATTTAGAATATTAAGAAATTAAACATAAACACCTTTGTAGATCAGGGAAATCTGTGGTTGAAATATTAAAAAAAGAGGTTCAAAATTTTATAAATGCAAATCTGACTACAGATTTACATTCATTATTATTGAAAAAATCGCCATTTGATGAAGTCAGCATGCAGGAAATCGTTCATCAAATAAAGGGAAGACAAGTTGCTTTAAAGAAATTTCCTTTTTTATTACGTGATGAAATTATATTTCCTCCTCAACTCAATATGGAACAATCGTCTTCTGAAAAAACAGCGATTTATAAATCAACTTTGATAAGTGGGAAAAAATTCATTGACCTTACCAGTGGCTTTGGAATTGATGCCTACTATCTGTCACAAAATTTTGATGATATAGTCTTAGTAGAACAAAATACTGAACTTTTAAAAATAGTTGAACACAACTGGTCGGTTTTAAATAAAAAAGCCAAATTTATTAATCTAAGGCTTGAAAATTTTCTTGAGCAGAATAAAGAAGTTTTTGATGTTACGTATTTGGATCCGGCCAGAAGAGATAGTAGTAAAAATAAAGTTTTTCTATTAGAAGATCTTTCACCTAATATTCTTGAAATCCAGGATCATTTACTATCCATTTCAAATAAGGTAGTAGTAAAACTATCGCCACTGATTGATTTAAAATATCTTCTCTCTGTATTAAAGAATATTTCAAGAATTGATATTATCGCATTAAAGAATGAGGTAAAAGAGGTCGTCGTATTTCTAACACATGATGAGCCTGAAAAAGTCATGTGCCATTGTATCAACTTAGATAGTGGAGAGTCGGACTTTGTATTTCAATTGGGTAATGAAGAATTTGTTCATTCAGAATATTCCGAACCAGAGCGTTTTATATATTTGCCAAATAACTCCATTTTAAAAGCAGGTGCGTTTGATCTTATATCTGAACGATTTTCCCTAAAAAAACTTCATCCCAACACTCATATCTACACTTCAACAGAGAAAATTGAAGGCTTTCCGGGAAGAGTTATGGAAATGGAAGTTATTGGAAATAAGCAGATTAAAAAGAAGGAGCAATTTAATATCATTTCAAAGAACTATCCTTTGAAACCAGATGAAATCAAAAAGAAATACAACCTGAAGGATGGTGGAGAAAGATATCTTATTTTTACACAATCCAAAAAAGGTAAAATTATTTTAAAATCAGTGTAAAAATGTTGTCAAAAGGAGCAGGATTTCTTAATTTTGGGCAATCTAAAATTTAAGCATGAAATCGCAGCTGTTGGGATAATTTAGAATAGACTAAAATAGAGCGATTCCATATGACCTTTTAAAAAAATAAATCTTACATATGAAAAAATTAATTATATGTTTAGCCATTGCAAGTGTAGCAGTAAGCTGTAAAAAAATACAAGCTGGAGGAAATAAGAATACTTTAAAGCTAGAAGAGGGAGCAGAAAGATATTCAGATGATGTGCAAAAAGGTGGAGAAACTCATGGTCATGATGCTACAGCTGAACATAAAGAAGCTGCTGTTGCTGAAAAACATGGAACAGAAGCTCCAAAAACAGACAGTACTGCTGCAGCAAAACCCGTAGAAGCTGAAAAAGCTAAAGCTGAACACTAATTATTATTAGAAAATATAAAAATGTCTTGCCAGGTTGCAGGACATTTTTTGTTTTTGGTTTGTAGTATTGGCCGATCCTAAAATAAATAATTGGCTAAAGGAAAATTCTTTGTTTTTGCTTGCTGCTGCAGACCATTTTCTTTAATTTTAACAAAACAAATTTTTACAATGCAAGAGACATTAAATTACATCAACGAAAACAAACAGCGTTTCGTGGATGAATTATTTGAGTTATTGAGAATTCCTTCTATTTCTGCAGATCCCGCGTATAAAGATGACGTATTGAAATGTGCAGAAGTATGTGCAACACATTTAAAAAATGCGGGAGCCGATAATGTGGAAGTATGCCAAACAGCTGGTTACCCAATTGTTTTTGGAGAAAAGATCTTAGATAAAAATCTTCCTACTGTTCTGGTATATGGTCATTATGATGTTCAGCCTGCTGATCCTTTAGAATTATGGAAGAAACCTCCTTTTGAACCATATATAGAAAAGACAGAGCTTCACCCGGATGGGGCTATTTTTGCCAGAGGTTCTGCAGATGATAAAGGACAGTTTTTTATGCATCTAAAGGCATTTGAAGCGATGATGAAAACCAATACTCTTCCTTGTAATGTTAAATTTATTTTAGAAGGAGAAGAAGAAGTAGGATCCGTAAGTCTTGGTGATTTTGTTAATGAAAATAAAGAAAAATTGGCTTGTGATTGCATTCTGATTTCTGATACTCATATTTACAGCAATGAGCAGCCAACTGTTACAACGGGTTTAAGAGGTTTAAGTTATGTAGAGGTAGAAGTAGAGGGGCCAAACAGAGATTTGCACTCCGGATTGTATGGAGGTGCAGTTCCCAATCCAATCCACGTTCTTTCAAGAATGATTGCAAAGTTAATCGATGAGGATGGACATATTACAATTGACGGGTTTTATGATAATGTAGATATTGTTTCAGATCAGGAAAGAGCTGAAATGAATAAATTGAAAGATAATCCTGAGGAGTTTAAAAGAGCTATCGGATTAGGTAACATAGAAGGAGAAAAAGGATATACGACTTTAGAAAGAACATCAATCCGCCCAACATTGGATTGTAATGGAATTTGGGGTGGCTATACCGGAGAGGGAGCAAAAACAGTTATTCCTTCAAAGGCTTTTGCAAAGATTTCTATGCGTTTGGTACCTTATCAGACTCCGGAAGAAATCACTGAAAAATTTACCAGATATTTCGAAAAAATTGCTCCGGATACAGTAAGGGTAAAAGTAACTCCGCATCATGGAGGGATGCCTTATGTTTTACCGACTGATACCAAGGAATTTGCAGCTGCTAAGCAAGCAATGGAAACGGCATTTGGAAAAGAGGTATTACCTTACAGAGGAGGAGGAAGTATTCCTATTACCTCAATGTTTGAGAAAGTATTAGGTGCAAAGTCTGTATTGATGGGCTTTGGATTGGATTCTGATGCCATTCACTCGCCTAATGAACACTATGGATTGTTTAATTTCTATAAAGGAATCGAAAGTATTCCGCTCTTTTTTGAAAATTATTCAAAATAACAGAACAGTATGAGAAGCTAGGTGCTTGCACGTATTATAGTAAACAAATAAAAGATAGGATACCCCACTAGGTATCTTATTTTTTTTATTTTCACTAAGGTATTTTTACATTAAAATGTTATTTATGGTTTATTTTATTAATGATTGAATTTTTTTTAAAAAATACATATTTTTCACTATTATGTGGATTAATTTATCTTATTTGTTATTTATATGATTGATTATTTTTGATTGTTTTATTTATTTGATAAAATTTTTTTTAATCAATAAAATGAAATATCTTTACGGTGATAACTAAAAAATTATATCATGAAAAAAATCTACATTCTGGGATTATTACTTGGAGTAATGAATCTAAACGCTCAAACTGTTATTTTCTCTCAACCTACAACTACAACTAATGGTATTGTTGCCGATGTGCTCGCCAATGGGAATTTTGTTGCAGCTGCTGATGACTTTACGCTTGCCAGTCAAAGTACAATAACAAAAATTTCTATTTCTGGTTTTCAGAGTTCTGGAACTCTTGAAACTACTGTTGGAACTGGTTTAATGTTATACATTTATGCTAATTCAGCGGGTAGCCCTGCAGGAATTCCTAACAATCCGGCTGTAGCTCCGATAGCAGCTATTAATATTGCTAAAGGTGCTCCAGGGTATGGCTTGGTAAAATCTGGAACTTCCAATTATACTTATAATATTGATGTGGCAGCTGCGCTATCAACACCTCTTGTATTACAACCTAATACTGTTTACTGGTTAGTATTTGCGGCAAAAACAAACCTAACGGCTTATACGGCAGGTCCTCGATTTAATTGGTTTGCAGGAACAATAAATGGGAATCCAGCTAAGTTAGTTGATCCAAGTGATGCTTTTGGAGCGGGAGCAACTGATTGGACGGATTTATTTGACTTAACAAATACTGCAGCACTTAATGGTTTGGCTTTTTCTATTGAAGGCACAACAACAACACTAGGAGTTACAGAAGTTACAAATTCGCAAGATTTTCAAGTTTTTCCAAATCCGGTTAAAGATGTTTTGAAATTCAGATTTGGTAACAATTTAAAATCTGAAGGAATTGATATTTATGACATGAATGGAAGAGTGATTACTTCAATTTCTAATAATAAAAATGTTAATGAAGTAAACGTATCAAGCTTTACAAAAGGAACTTATATCTTAAAGGTTAAGGCAAGTGATGGAAAAGTATATGTTCAAAAAATCATTAAAGAATAAAACTAATAAACTTTAGTATAAAAAACGCTCCAATCCGGAGCGTTTTTTTATTGCCAAAATATTTCATTGATTAATTTTAAAAATACCTAAAACTAGGTAGAAATAATTACCCTTTTCCAAGTATTTGTAATCTTTTAGTACCAAGATAGTTTTGTAATATAAAATCGGTCAGGCTCAGAATAAGTCATCACGAAAAAATCAACAAAATGAGGTCTGCGGATATACCCGTATCACATCATGATTTTTCCAGGTTGATTTATTTTTTTATTTCATGAGCAACCTTTTCAGATTTTAGTTGTCTTAATAATGAATATGGATTCTAAAGGAATTTGTACTAAAAAAATTAATGTTATAATACTAAAAAATTATGTTATGAAAAAAGTTTTATCTATTAGTGTATTTTTATTTGGTTTATTCCAAACATGGAATGCTCAGTCCTTACAAGGTGATAATTTTAATTCCTATACCATAGGAAATGTCGGAACTACTATTACTCCAAACACTTTAGGGCAAGGTGGATTTCGTACCGATTTTGCAGGAGGGTCTAATTCAGATGCACAGATTGTAAATATCGATGCTTCTCATGATAAATCTTTGCAGCTTACGGGAAGTGCTACTGCAACAGGGACAAGATATATGTGGAAAGACGGTTTACCGGCTGCCTGGGCCGCTAGAACGCCGGGAAATGATATTTTAAAATTGGAATTTAATTTATATACAGGAAGTGCTACAGGAGGTTCAGGCAGGGGAACTGTTTTAGTTTATGATACCACGACCCATAAAACGCTTCTTGGAGCAGGATATGATTATGCTTCACAAAGAGTTGTAGGCATAGCATATTATACCAATACTACGACAAATGTAACGGGTAATATTCTTTTTTATCTGGAGCCTAATACATATACCTATCCAGCAAATACGTGGATTACATTAAAATGTACATTTAATAAAACTACAGGGGTGGTAACATGGTTAAGTCCGGGCGGTATTGTTTCTAGTCCTCCGGCTACCTACATTCCTGCCGCCCCCGGAGTAGATCCTTTTGAAATGGATTTCGTTTCTGTTGTTGGAGCGGGAAATACGGTTGCTCATATCACTTCTTTTGATAATTATACACTTTCAGCTACAAATAATGGAGTATTAGGAACAAAAGAAGCTTCCGTGTTGGACGATAGTGTTTTGGTTTATCCAAATCCTGCAACTGATTTTGTTGCTATACAATCCAAGTCAACTGTAACTAAAATTGAAATTTTTAATGCTGCCGGAAGAAATATGCATGCGCAATTTGATGGAGATAAAATTGATGTAAGGCATCTCGGTTCAGGTGCTTATATCATCAGTATTGAGACCATAGATGGGAAGATATCTAAAAAAATTATTAAAAAATAAATAACTGATTAATCTTAGCAAGAATTAACGCTTCAATTGAAGCGTTTTTTTTATTTTAGGGAATTAAAGTGAAATGTATGATCGAAAATAAAGTAGCCTATATAACAGGAGGAACCAAGGGGATAGGTTTTGGAATTGCCAGGATTTTATTGGAAAACGGAGTATCAGTTGCCTTTTCAGGACGTAAAAGAGAAGATGTAATGAAAGCAGAAAAAGAATTGCAGCCATATTCCGGACAGGTTTTAGGGATTGTTTCAGATGTGAGAAGTCTTGAAAGTGAAGAGGAAGCTATAAAATACACTGTACAGAAGTTTGGAAAAGTAGATTTTGTAATTGCGAATGCAGGATTAGGGATATTTAAGCCCGTAGATGAACTTACTGTGGAAGAATGGAATACTATGATAGGAACAAATTTAACCGGCGCTTTTTATACGTTAAAAGCTTCAGTTGAGGAGTTAAAGAAGACGGAAGGATATTATATTACAATTTCAAGTCTGGCAGGAGCTAATTTTTTTGAAAACGGAACTGGTTATAACGCCTCAAAATTTGGGGTTGTTGGTTTTACACAGGCCGCAATGATAGATCTAAGAAAATATAATATTAAAACAACAGTCATTATGCCGGGATCTGTAGCGACGAATTTCAACGGGAATGTTGTTTCAGAAAAAGATGCATGGAAAATTCAGCCTGAAGATATGGGAAATCTGGTGTTGGATATTTTAAAAATGAATCCAAGGGTTTTACCTAGTAAGATAGAGTTCAGGGCGACTAAACCGGCAAAATAAATACATTTAATGTATTGAATAATAAAATCATAAGTATTATGCATGCATAATATATTTTTTATTTATATTTACAGAAATTAATCAAACAAAATCTCTGCATAACAACACCAGGCTTTTATGCAATAAAGAGAAAAATAAAATAGTACACATGAAAATATTAGTTTGTATTAGTAGTGTTCCGGATACTACTTCCAAAATTAACTTTACAGCAGATAAGTCTGCTTTCGACAAAAACGGAATTCAGTGGGTAATCAATCCATTAGATGAATTTGCGTTGACAAAGGCAGTTAAACTTCAGGAGTCCCAAGGAGCTACAGTGACGGTTATTAATGTAGGAGATGCTGCAACGGAACCGGTTATCAGAAAGGCATTGGCAATTGGGGCAAATGATGCAGTTAGAGTAAATCTTGATCCAAAAGATAGTTATTCAACAGCTAAAGAAATTGCTGCTGTTGCTCAAAATGGAGGTTACGATCTTATCCTTTGTGGAAAAGAGTCTATTGATTATAATGGAGGTTCTGTTCCCGGAATGGTAGCACAGTTGCTAAATCAGCCGTTTGTGAATGCATCTGTTGGTTTGGATGTTAATGGAAGCGAAGCTACTGCAGTAAGAGAGATTGAAGGAGGTAAAGAAACGATTTCTGTAAAACTTCCTGCTGTGATTGCCGGACAGAAAGGTTTGGTGGACGAAAAAGATCTAATTATTCCTAATATGAGAGGGATTATGTCTGCAAGAACAAAACCTTTGCAGGTTGTTGAGCCTACTTCTTCTGAAGTGAAAGTTCAGGGAGTTTCTTATGATAGTGTTCCTCCAAGAGCTGCTGTGAAAATGGTTTCTCCGGACAATCTGGATGAGCTGGTAAGATTACTTCACGAAGAAGCTAAAGTGATCTAAATCTTTTAATTATTAAATTTTTTAATCTTTTAATTCAAAAAAAATGGCAGTATTCGTATACGCAGAAAATATAAACGGAGTTTACAAAAAAGCAGCTTTTGAAGCAGTTTCGTATGCTAAAGCTATTGCTGATCAGGCGGGAGATACCGTTACAGCAATTTCTGTAAACCCTACAGATTCTTCAGATTTATTATATAAATATGGAGCATCTAATGTCATCAATATTAAAGACGAAGGTCTTAAAAACTTTTCAGCAAAAGCATTTGCTCAGGCAGTGAGTGAGGTGGCGAATGGAAACATAATTGTTTTTCCTCATACTACCGATGCTTCTTCCGTAGCTCCTATGTTAGCTGTAATGAAGAATTTTTCTTTAATTACCAATGTATTGGCAGCTCCTGAAAGTATTTCTCCGTTCCAGGTGAAGAGAAGAGCTTTCTCAGGAAAAGGATTTATGCATGCTAAAGCTGAAGGGACAGGAGTAATTATTACTGTTTCTCAAAATGCTTTCGGAATTAAAGAGAATCCGGTGTCAGGTTCTGAAGAGGTGAAAAACTTATCAGTGGCTAATGAAGATACTAAGGTGGTTTCTCATGAACAAAGCTCAGGGAAGTTGGATCTTAAAGAAGCTGAAATTGTAGTTTCAGCGGGAAGAGGTTTAAAAGGTCCTGAAAACTGGGGAATGATTGAAGATCTTGCCAATGTTTTAGGTGCGGCTACAGCTTGTTCCAAGCCTGTTTCCGATATTGGTTGGAGACCTCACACTGAGCACGTAGGGCAAACAGGTAAAGCAATTTCTCCTAACCTTTATATTGCAGTAGGTATTTCCGGCGCTATCCAGCATTTAGCAGGAGTAAACTCTTCTAAAACAATTGTTGTGATCAACAGTGATCCGGAAGCTCCTTTCTTCAAATCAGCAGATTATGGGGTAGTTGGTGATGCATTCCAGATTATACCGGCATTAACTGAAAAAATTAAAGCAATCAAAGGATAAAATTTAGTTTTATACTATATAAAAAATGAAAGTTCGGGTTTTTCCGAGCTTTTATTTTTGTCCAAAAAGTAAAACTTACATTCAAAAATTACTTTATCTTTGTAGCTATGGATTATAAACAGCTAATTATTCGAGGAATATCGTACAGCCAGACCCAATCAGGGGCGTACGCTTTGTTATTGGAACATGAAGAAACACACATAAAGTTACCTGTTGTTATAGGAAATTTCGAGGCACAATCCATTTCTCTTGGTCTGGAGAAAGATATTCATCCACCACGTCCTCTTACCCATGATTTATTTACAAAATTTATAGTTTCGGCAAATTATGAATTGGTGTCCGTGATTATTTATCAAATTGTAGATGGAGTTTTCTTTTCCAACATAAACTTCAAAAATAAAATAACGGAAGAAGAACTGATTTTAGATGCCAGAACTTCTGACGCTGTTGCTATGGCAGTACGCTTTGACGCGCCTATTTTTACCACTCAACAAGTCTTAAATGAAGCAGGAATTCTTTTGGAATTGGAAGATGTTTCCAAGGAGGAACAGTCATTTTCTGAAACAGTTCAGACAGAAGATAATTTAAGATCTCTCTCTATGGAGGAATTACAGAAATTATTGGAAGATGCTGTAAAGGAAGAAGACTTTGACACCGCTTTGGAGATTCAGGAAGAAATCAAAAGGAGGAAAAAGAAAATTGACTAAAGAGATACTTACAATTAAACTATGAATTTAAAATTACGACTTACCATCCTCAGCTTTCTGCAGTTTTTTGTTTGGGGTGCATGGCTGATTACGATGGCTAATTTTTGGTTCGGTACAAAACATTGGGATGGAACTCAGTTTGGAGCTGTTTTCGGAACAATGGGGATAGCTTCTATCTTTATGCCTACCATAACCGGAATTATAGCAGACCGTTGGGTAAATGCAGAGCGGATTTTTTCGGTTTTACAGATTCTTTACGGAATTGTCTTATTTATCTTGCCACATACAGGCGATCCTAATTCATTCTTTTATGTCATGCTGGCTGCTATGTGTTTCTACATGCCTACTATTGCTCTTGCCAACTCTATTTCATATACGATACTGAAAAATAGTAATCTGGATGTTGTAAAAGACTTTCCACCTATACGGGTTTGGGGGACAATAGGATTTATTGTAGCCATGTGGATAACAAATCTTACAGGAAACAAAGCAACCGAAGGACAATTTTATATAGGAGGCGTTGTTGCAATTTTATTAGGAATTTATGCATTAACTTTACCTAAATGCCCACCTCAAAAACTGATTGATAAAAATGCTCCGTTATCAGAGCAATTAGGACTGAATGCCTTTAAACTTTTTGCTAATTATAAAACAGCATTATTCTTTTTATTTTCCATGCTTTTAGGGGCTGCCTTACAGCTTACCAATGCTTATGGTGATGTATTTTTGAGTGAATTTGCTCATTTTCCTAAATATGCAGATTCTTTTGTGGTGCAGAGATCAACAATTATTATGTCGATTTCACAGGTTTCGGAAACACTGTTTATCCTTGCAATTCCTTTCTTTTTAAAGAAATTCGGTATAAAGAAAGTAATGTTGATGTCAATGCTTGCCTGGGTTTTAAGGTTTGGCTTTTTCGCATATGGAATTCCTGAAGGATATGGGCTTGCACTGATTATTCTTTCCTGCATTGTTTATGGAATGGCATTCGATTTCTTCAATATTTCAGGTTCCCTTTTCGTAGAGACCACAACCGATAAAAAGATCCGTTCTTCTGCACAGGGTTTATTTATGATGATGACGAATGGTTTTGGAGCTGTTTTTGGAAGTTATATGGCAGGTTGGGCGATTGATAAATTCTTTACACGTGAATTTACTAATGTAAGTGATTTATCAGCTTATCTGGAAACAACTCCCGATAATCCGACATTTTTAGAAATTCTGAAAAATTCTTTTAATGCAGCTGTTAATTCCGATGGAACTTTGTCCTCTATTGTGATGGTAAAAGACTGGCAGAATATCTGGTTATCTTTTGCTGCGTATGCATTAGTTTTGGCTATTCTTTTTGCTCTTTTATTTAAACACAAACACGATCCTAAAGAAGTAGCCCATATCAATCATTAAAAAAATATTAAGCTTATTATCAATACATTACAATGCACTTTAGAAATAAAGTGCATTTTTTTATTTTTTCAGGCAACCTTTTGTATTTTTCCACGTCTTTAAGATAGAAACTAAAACATGAAGAATTTAGAAGAAAACTTTACACTTGCTAAAAAAC
Organism: Chryseobacterium sp. LAM-KRS1; assembly: GCF_013184525.1. GTDB lineage: Bacteria > Bacteroidota > Bacteroidia > Flavobacteriales > Weeksellaceae > Chryseobacterium > Chryseobacterium proteolyticum. Next base: position 56,776 of record NZ_JAAOIZ010000002.1, on the reverse strand, counting down.
AGGATCGGAGGGCTCAAAAAGCTCTTTATGATGCTTTTTCAAGTAAAATGTTGGCTGTTGCGAATTCTTATACCAATAATATCCATGATGCTGAAGATATTCTATTAAATGCATTCCTAAAGTGCTTTACTAAATTGAATGAATGCAGAGATTACAAGAGTTTTCCATTTTGGCTGAGAAAGATCATAATCAATGACTCAATAAATTTTATAAGGAAAACAAAAAACATTTTATATGCAGATGTAGAAATCGCCGATGATTTTTCTGATGACGATTTTGAAGAGGGATTGGAAGAAATTAATCTTGAAGAAATATTTTCTAAAATGCCGCCAGGGTATAGGATTATTTTTAATTTATATGTTTTTGAAGAGAAAAAGCACCAGGAAATAGCTGAGATCCTTAATATCTCCGAAGGGACAAGTAAGAGTCAGTTAAACAAAGCTAAAAGGTGGTTGGTTGAATTTTTTAAAACTAAAGAAAATGAAAAACAAAATGCTGAATAAATTAAAATCCGGATATGAAGAAATGGAGATAAAGCCATCTCATGATCTTTGGAACAAAATAGAAGCAGGTTTGGATGAAGCAGATATTTCAGTTGAAAATCTACCTGTTTCATCGCCTTATAAGTGGTGGAAATATGCAGCAATTATTTTGTTCTTATTATCTTCAGGAATTCTTGTTTATTTTAATATAGACAGGACAAAAACTGCATATACAATTGCCTATGACAAGTCAAACGAGAAAACTGGGACTTTAGATAATAACCCAGAGTTAGTATTCCGGAATGAGCATCTGGATCATTCTGCTATATCTTCGGATATTGTTGATCGTAGTATTGCAACAAATGGTAAAGAGAAGGAAAGAGTAGATAGTATCACATCCAATCGTGATCATAATAGGGCTATTACAAAGGATATTAAAGTGTCAAATTATGAAGCAGATCACGATGTTCATCCTATAGCATCTGGCGTTCAAATAAAGCCTGTTGATCTTGTAATTCCCGAGGAAGAAAAGATATCTGAAAATAAATTAGGTACGGTTAATCAAAAAACTGAGAAAAAAACTGAAAAATATATAGAGGCTTCAGACTTGCTTGTAGGAAGAGAATATGATAAAATACAAGGGAACCTGGAAAAAGGACCATACATAAGAATTGAATTGGATAAATTAAAACCGCACCTTTCAAAAGCTGCTGTAACATTAGGAGTCACTGTCCATACCAAAACAGATTAAAACAATTTCGACTTATAATCACAATATATCATCCAACTCAAATGCAGCTGGACAGCTGGAATAATTAATAAAAATAAGAAAAATGAAAAATAAAGCTCTAATTTCTGCCATCATGATGACTGCTTCTGTACTGGCTTTTTCACAGGAAAAATCAGCGAATTATTACGATTCCCGTTCCCGGGAAACTTTGAAAGAAAAAATTAATAATTATACTGCAAAAATCGACAGTATTATTACTTCAGAAAAGACAAAAATGAATGAAGAGCTTGATGCTGTTGATAAAGACTTTAAGGATGGAAAGATTTCTGCTGATGATAAGAAAAAAATGAATGATGAAATTGCAGTGAAGTATGAAAATAGTATTAATGAAAAGGTTGATGCTGAAAAAGAAAGCTTTGAGGATATAACAAAAGAGAAAGTAAGAAAATCTGTTCTGGGTAAAAGTATTGATGAGAAAAAAACAGATATGAAACGTCTTTTAAATCATGCAGGGGTTCTTATTGGTGGAGGCTTTTTAAATCTTACAGATAAGTCTGCTCCGTTTAATTTTTCTAACGATTCTGAAGAACTTCGTTCAGGAAAGTCAGGGTCTCTTTCTTATCAGTTTAGATTTGAAGTACAGGCAGGAAGTAATGCCAGCCCCGTATTGCTGAATTTTGGAGTTGGGTTGAGATCGGATATCTATAATGTGAAGAAACCAATGGTTTTTACACAAGCTGATGGGAAACTCTTTCAAAGACCTTTTACGATGGGTAATCTGAAATCTTCACAATTAAAAGCAGAATACATTGAAATTCCTCTTGAATTGCAGTTTGTACTAAATCCTAAGTACGTAAATTATGGTGGTGAGAAATTTCTGGATAACAGTCAGCCACAGTTGAGGATAGGTCTTGGCGTATATGGAGGCGTAAAAATCGGAAGTAAAATAAAATACAGATATTCCAATGAAGAGTCAAACAGGAATATTTTTAAACAGAGGATAGAAGATGGGATGAATCCTTTCCTTTTTGGAACAAAATTGAGTATAGGCTATCGTGGGATTAGTTTATATGTGAAAAAGGATCTTACTCCTATTTTTAATGATGATGCCCTGATGAAAAACAAAAACGGAATACAAATTGGTTTAGAAATTTTCAATTTAATGTTTTGATTTTTAATAGGATATCATGATATTGAACACGCTTTTATAAGTGTGTTTTTTTTTGTATTTTGGCATTTTAAGAATTATGAAAAATATTCAGTTAATAGGATCATTATTAGTAATCGCAGGAAGCTTTTTACCGCTGGTTCATGTTCCTGTAATTGGAAACTGGAATTACTGGAAGCTGGATCACTCACTGGCAATAATTTGCTGGATTTTGGGTGTTTGTGCTCTTTTTGGAGTGGTTAACAATCGTTTTAAAATGGGGCAAATTCTAGGCTTTTTACTTATCCTTTTGTTTATATTTACCCTGGTTGCCATTAAAATGCAATCTTTGAATTATTTCAGTTTTCTTCCTTTTGCATCATGGAGAGAGACATTTGCGGGTGTGGTTAAGCTCAAATGGGGATGGATTATAGAGTTTTTAGGAGCTTTCTTATTATTAATTAAAAAAAACACAACAAAAATATGAAACATCTCAACATTTTATTCATTTTGCTTTTTGTCTTAAGTTTTTCACAGGTAAGAGCCCAGCAAAATATTTTTCTGACTTCAGATCAACCTGCAAAATGTCAGAATATAAAAACAGGAAAATTCTTACGTGTGGATATGCCTATTGACGAATGGGTAATGACTGTACAAGACAATATTCAAACAGAATATTATAACAAAGGTAAAGACTATATAAAATCACGATTAGATTTCGTAGATGATTGTAATTATAAAGTTACGCTGATAGCCAAATCTGAAGAAAGCTACCCTATGAAGCTGGGAGAAGTGATGGTAAACAGGGTTGTAGAAACTGATCGTAATTTTATTAAAATTACTTCAGAATATAATAATAAAACGACAGAATTTATAATTAGTAAAGTCGAAGATATGAACTAATTACTATCAAATAAAATGAAGCCGTAAGGTTACATATATCAATAAAAAAAATAAATCATACACATGAAAGAAGTATTCATCGTTTCCGCAGTAAGAACACCAATGGGGAGTTTTATGGGAAGTTTATCAACTGTTCCTGCTACAAAGCTGGGAACTGTTGCCGTAAAAGGAGCATTAGACAAAATTGGTCTTGATCCGAAATTGGTTCAGGAAATTTACATGGGGAACGTATTACAGGCAGGAGAAGGGCAGGCACCTGCCCGTCAGGTGGCATTAGGAGCAGGACTTTCTATCGAAACTCCGTCCACAACAGTAAATAAAGTTTGTGCTTCAGGAATGAAAGCCGTAACAATGGCGGCACAAGCTATTAAAGCAGGTGATGTAGATATAATCGTTGCCGGAGGAATGGAAAATATGTCTTCAGTACCTCATTATTATAACGCAAGAATAGCAACCAAGTTAGGCGATGTTAAAATGCAGGATGGAATGGTTTTAGACGGTCTGACAGATGTTTACAATAAAGTTCACATGGGTGTTTGCGCAGAAAAATGTGCAACAGATTATTCTATCTCAAGAGAGGAGCAAGACCAGTTTGCTATCGAATCTTATAAAAGATCAGCTAAAGCATGGAGTGAAGGTAAATTCAACGATGAGGTTGTATCTGTTGAGATTCCTCAAAGAAAAGGAGAACCTGTAATTTTTGCAGAAGATGAAGAGTATAAAGCTGTTAATTTTGACAGATTGCCAACACTTCCAACAGTATTTAAAAAAGAAGCAGGAACTGTAACTGCAGCTAATGCCTCAACTTTAAATGACGGTGCTTCAGCTTTGATTCTTGTGTCTAAAGAAAAAATGGAAGAATTAGGCCTTAAGCCTTTAGCGAAGATCGTTTCTTACGCTGATGCAGCTCAGGAGCCTGAAAACTTTACAACAGCACCTGCTAAAGCTTTACCTATTGCGCTTAAAAAAGCAGGGTTAGAACTTACAGATATTGATTTCTTTGAATTTAATGAAGCATTTTCAGTAGTTGGTTTGGCTAATAATAAGATCTTAGGATTAGATGCCGCCAAAGTAAATGTAAATGGAGGGGCTGTCGCTTTAGGACATCCACTGGGAAGCTCTGGTTCAAGGATTATTGTTACTCTGATTAACGTTTTAAAACAAAACAATGCTAAATATGGGGCTGCTGCTATCTGTAATGGTGGTGGAGGTGCTTCAGCTATTGTTATTGAAAATATCTAGTATTCAAATTCTTTTTGAATATTTGAATTGGAGCTTTAAAGGCTCCAATTTTTGTTTTAAAACCTGTAATTATTATTCAAGACCTCTACATATCAATAGTATTTAAAGAATTGATAATATATCAGGATATTCTAATTAATAAAAAAAACTGCTGAATATTCAGCGGTTTTTCTATTTTTGTGCATCTAATATATTTGAAATGTCCGAAACAGAGAATCAACGACCAAAAAATATTAAGAATAATCCAAAGATAATGAAGGCCTGGGCAGTGTACGACTGGGCCAATTCTGTTTACTCTTTGGTTATTACCTCTACCATCTTTCCTATTTATTATTCTATTCTTACTACCGCCTATGAAAAGAAGGAGTATGTAACTGAGACAAAACAATGGATTGATGTCCCTGTAAGGCATTTAATAAAAATATTTGGTGAAGAATACAAACCAGATACAGTGTATGGATATTCATTAACGATATCTTTCCTTATTGTTGTATTGCTTTCTCCATTTTTATCTTCTTTGGCAGATACTATCGGAAATAAAAAATCATTTTTACAGTTTTTCTGTTATTTGGGTGCTACTTCGTGTATGGGGTTAGCAATGTTCACAGGAATGCATAATGTCTTTTTGGGCTTGCTTTTTAGTATAACAGCAAGTGTAGGATTCTGGGGAAGTTTAGTATTTTATAACTCTTTTTTACCTGATATTGCGACACCAGACAAGCAGGATGCGCTTTCTTCCAAAGGATATGTATATGGATATATTGGTTCTGTAGTTTTAGTCGTAATTTGTTTACTATTGATTCAGGTTTTTGCTAAAGGAGCTGCACAGCAACTGTTATTTACAAGAATCAGTTTCTTACTAACAGGAGCTTGGTGGTTTGGTTTTTCCCAATATACATTCAAACACCTTCCACAGTTTGGAGATGTAAAAGATAAACTTCCTAAAGATTTGGTTTTGCTGAATTATAAAAATATCTTTAGAAAACATGAAGAACAAGGAGGTCTTTTTGAAGTATTAAAAGATAATATGAGCTTTTATAAGGATATCGCAAAAGAAAGTTTTCATGAACTTTTTAAAGTGGGAAGAGACCTTTTCAAAGATAGAAACCTGAAATTCTTTTTGTCAAGTTTTTTCTTTTACAGTGTGGGAATGCAAACGATCTTCCTTATGGCAACTTTATTTGGGAAAAGTGAAATCAATCTTGCTCAGGACAAGTTGATTGGAACCCTTTTGGTAATCCAGATTGAGGCTATTATTGGTGCTATTATTTTCTCCAGATTATCTAAAAAAATAGGAAATAGAAATGTGATTTCAATTGCAATCATATTATGGATGGCTGCATGTGTATGGGCATATTTTTTAAAGAAAGAAAGTCCAACAGTGGAATACCAGTTTTATGGAGTTGCAGCAGTTGTAGGTTTAGTGATGGGCGGGCTTCAGGCCATGTCCAGATCAACATATTCAAAACTGTTACCTGAAGATTCAATGGAAAATACAACCTATTTTAGTTTTTATGATGTATTGGAAAAAATAGCCATTATTATCGGAACATTTATTTTCGCAACATTGATTGAGCATTTTAATAATATGCGTATTGCTGCCCTTTCAATGACTTTATTCTTTGGGGTTGGTCTTATACTGATTAGGTTCCTGAAGGTCAAAATGCTGAAAGATCGTGATACATTGTAGACGACATAAATAAAAAAGACGCTTATAAGCGTCTTTTTATTTTAACAGGTCTAAAAAATGATAGAAGCATATTGTTAATTAAATAGTCTTTTTGTTATATTGTACTTATCATTTTAATAATTTTCATGATGATTAATCACTAGGTGTAGATTTTTTTTGTTTATTTGTATAAAAATTAATAATGATAAAGAAAATTCTACTTTTTAGCATTTCGTTATGCTTTGTCTTAAATTTTGCTCAGAATTTAAGGCCTGTCTCGCAGAAAATATCAGAATATCATAAACAAGGTAAACACTTTGAGAAGTATGATCTTTTCAATATTAATAGAACTTCACCTAAAATGGAGGAATATAAAAAGGCAGCCACAGATATTACTGCAATGACTATTCATTCTGTAAATCTAAAAAAGTTGGTCAGAGACAAGCCTGAATCTATTGAAATTTCATTCCCTTTCGAAGGAGATAAAAAGCTTACCGTAGAGCTTTACAAGCATCAGATTTTTACAGATAATTTTAAAGTAACCACCAATAAAGGGGAAATTGTGCCATATAACCCTGGGGCGTATTATAGAGGTATCATTAAGGGAGATAATTCTTCGATCGTTGCTTTTAGCTTCTTTGAAGATGATGTAGTTGGAGTAGCTTCATCCTCTGAATTAGGAAATGTTATTGTCGGAAAAATAAAGAATTCGGAAGATTTTGTAAGCTATTCTGAGTCAAAACTTACAGGCACGAATCCTTTTGTTTGTGGAGTAGACGAGTTAAAAGAAAATCAGGTTCAAAAGACAGCATTTGATCCTGCTACTGTTAATAAAGCTGTTACTGAAAACTGTGTCCGGATTTATTATGAAGTTTGTTTTGCTCCTTATCAAAATAACGGCTCCAATACAACAACGGTAACGAATTGGCTTACGGCTGTTCATAACAATATCGCAACACTTTATAATAATGATGATATAAAAGTAGCCCTTAATGAAATTTTTATCTGGACTACTGCGGATCCTTATACAGGAACTCCTGGTGCTAATCTTAGCAGCTTCAGAACAAACAGGCCTACTTTTAATGGAGATCTTGCTCATTTAGTAAATGCTCCGGCTACAACGAGTATTGCCTATCTCAATTCACTTTGCACGGGAAACAAATATGCATATTCGGGCATCTCTCAGACCTATTCCAATGTTCCTGTTTATTCATGGACTATCCAAGCAATGACTCATGAGATGGGACATAGTTTAGGTTCTCCCCATACCCATGCTTGTGCATGGAATGGTAATGGAACAGCAATTGACGGATGTGGTGCACAAGCTGGGTATAGTGAAGGCTGCACAGGCCCGATTCCGGCCACCACGGTAAAGGGTACGATCATGAGCTATTGTCACTTGGTTTCAGGAGTGGGAATAAGTTTTAGTAATGGATTTGGTCCGCAACCTGCAGCACTAATCAGGAGTACCGTAGACTCCAAACCTTGTCTGGGAACCAACTGTACAACACCTTGTGCGCTTAGCATTACGGCTATGAATATTTCTAATGTTACCACAAATACAGCAAATGCTACTATTACGGATGGAACTTCTACTTCATGGAAGTATAAATTGACAACAATGGACGGGACAGTTGTAACATCAGGAAATATAACCACTCAAAATATTAGCTTAGCGAACCTTCAACCGGCCACTTACTACAGACTTTTTGTAGGATCGGGTTGTTCGGGATCAAATGCTTTTCAAAGATCCCAGTTATTTCTAACAGATGCCAATTGGTGTGGAGGTTTATTATTTACGGATACAGGAGGGTTGAATGGTGCTTATGGTAATAATGAAACTATTGTAAAAACTTTTTATCCGAGTTCCGGTTCGGCACTCAGCATGACTTTTACAGAACTTGAACTGGAAGAAGACTATGATTATATGTATATTTATAATGGTCCTTCAACGACTTCACCTTTGTTTGCTAATGGGACTTTAACTGGGAATACATTGCCGGGAGTATTTACTTCTACTCATGCTACAGGTGCTATTACTGTAAGGTTTGTATCGGATCCTGCTGAAACAGGAAGTGGTTGGAAAGCAGGTTTTTCATGTGCTGTTCTAGGTATTGAAGATGTAAGTACAAAAGACAATACCGTGAATATTTATCCTAACCCAGCAAAGAATATGATTGTCATTTCAGCCAAGGAAAACCTCAGATCCTATAAAATGTACGATGAAGCAGGAAGGTTAGTGTTGTCATCCGATTCATTAAAGGGAAATAAATCAGAAGTTAATATTTCATCAATACAAACAGGAAATTATGTAGTTTCTGTAGAAACGGAAAAACAGACGGTAATAAAGAAATTAATAAAACAATAATACCCAATAAAAAAGCCTGATCAAATCAGGCTTTTTTATTGGGTTGATCAGGTTGGAAGTATGAATAAGGCTTATGGTTACAAATCCATTATTGTTCAAAAAATATTGTAATTCGGCCCGGATTTTGATTATATTCAGCAGAATAATCTTAAATTTGCAAAAAGATTTATTGTCAAGATGACGAACCCTCTATTTTACGCAAAAATAATTCTGTTTGGAGAATATGGGATGATAGAAGATTCCCAGGGGCTTGTGGTACCTTATAGTTTCTATAAAGGAGCTTTAAAGTTCTCTGATCTGAATTCTGAATTTGAATTGAAATCAAATCAGCATCTGCAGAAATATTCTGATTTTCTTGCGGATCTTAATCTTTCTGATGACTTCCAACTTAATATAGAAAGTTTTAAAAAAGATATTTCAAATGGACTTTTCTTTGATTCCAATATTCCTCAGGGATATGGGGTAGGAAGTTCAGGGGCTTTAGTAGCTGCTATTTTTGAACGTTATTCTATGAATAAGCTTAACCCGGAGAATATTTCCAAAGAAAATCTCAAAAAACTGAAAGCTGTTTTTGGAGAAATGGAAAGCTATTTTCACGGCAAAAGTTCAGGGATGGATCCTTTAATCTGTTATATGAATCTTCCCATCCTTATCGAAAACAAAGAAAATCTCGGTAGGGTTGCTATTCCTGAAGGGGAAGAAGGAAAAGGAGCAATCTTCCTTATAGATTCCGGAATGACCGGAGAAACCGGCCCGATGATTCAGATTTTCTTTGAAAAAATGAAGACAGAAGGTTTCCGTAAAACATTAAAAGAAGAATTTATCCGTTATAATAATGCCTGTATCGAGGCTTTTCTAAAAAAGGATATGAATCCTTTCTTTAGAAACTTGAAAAAACTTTCACACTGGGCATATGAACATTTTCGACCAATGATTCCGGAAAGTATTTTCAACATATGGAAGAAAGGTCTGGATTCCAATGCCTATTATCTTAAGCTATGCGGAAGCGGTGGCGGAGGATATATACTTGGATTTACCAAGGACTATGAAAAGGCGGAAAAAATGCTTGATGGTTTTAACAAAGAGGTTATTTACAGATTTTAAACAGATTGGGAATGAATTCTGAAAAAGAAACTTTCCAATCAAAAAACTATATATCTAAATCTTTATTTTATAGATTCTCACAGTTCGTGGGCTTTCTTTTAGGCGCAAGGTTTTTTGTAGCGATCTTGCTTACATTTGCGCTTTACGTATCTACTTTTTTCTTATTTAATCAGGAGGAAAGTCTTCGAAATTTTGTCTTCGATTTTAAGGTTCACGGTATTATTTTCTGTACGGTACTGAGCATTCTAGCGGGAGGAATTATCAACCAATTCTACGATTTTGAAAAGGACCATGTGGTGAAACCTTTTCGTACAAGAATTCAAAGTTTTATTGCCCAGAAATATTTCTTGTACGCGTATCTCGCACTAAGTGTTATTTCCCTGGGAGTTGCTTGGTTTATTTCACATAACGTATTTATTTTTTTTCTGATCTATCAGTTTTTTATGTGGTTTTACAGCCATAAGTTAAGCCGTGTATTGTTGCTGAATAACCTTACTTTTGTAAGTCTTACATTATATCCTTTCTTTGGGATGATGGTATACTATGAAACTTTTTCCAAAAAGGTTCTTTTAATGGCCATTTTCCTTTTTTTGATCCTTTTATGCATTGATATTGTAAAAGACACACTAACCAAAAGCGTTGATAAAGCGTTTGGATATACTACAATTCCTAATTATTTCGAAAATAAAACAACTAAAATCATCATCGTATCTCTGCTTATTGTAACAATGGTGGTGTCTATGAAGCTAATTATGAGAACCGGAGTTTCAGGTTTTATGGCTTATTACTTTGTCGGCGGGATGTTTATTATGATTTTATGTATTTATTTACTCCTCAACTACTCCCGGAAAAGCAAGTTCATAACATTGAACATATTAAGACTTTGGGTCTTTGTAGGAATTATTGCGATGCTTTTGAACGGGATCGAAAGTAAATTTTAAAAAATATTTTTTAAAAAGACTAAGGTTATTATTACCTTTGCAAAATTAAATTTAATAAAAAGGAATGCCCATTTTTAACGATACTAAAGTTGCATTTGCAGACAAAACAGATGCCCAATTAAGAAAAGCATATTGGATGTTTAAAATGATTGAACAACCGGCTTTAACCAGTGTTGGAACTTCTATTCTTAATTTTACCGTTCATCATAATTTTCCGTTTGTAACCGGGATTGTAAAAAATACTTTATTTGAACAATTCTGTGGGGGTGAAACACGGGAAGAAAGCATGAAAGTGGTAAAGCAATTATTTAAAAGAGGGGTTGGAAGTATTTTCGATTATTCAATTGAGGGAAAAGAAGATGAAGAAACTTTTGATGCAGTATGTAAGGAAATCAAGGATATTGTAAGATTCTCCGTAGGAAATCCGGCAATTCCATTTATTGTTTTTAAGCCTACAGCTTTTGGAAGAATTGATCTGTATGAAGCAGTTGGTAAAAACGCAGAGCTAACGACCAGCCAGAAAGAAGAATGGGAAAGAGTGGTAAGAAGGTTTGATGAGGTTTGTAAGCTTTGCCATGAGAATGATAAGAAAGTAATGGTTGATGCAGAAGAAACATGGATGCAGGATGCTGCAGATCATCTTTGTGAAGAGATGATGGAAAAGTACAACAAAGAAAAACCAATTGTTTGGAATACGATTCAGATGTACAGAACCGGAAGGCTGGAATACATGGAAAGCCATTTGCAAAGAGCCCGAGAAAAGAATTATTTTATCGGATATAAAATAGTACGTGGAGCTTATATGGAAAAGGAAAGAGCCAGAGCAGAACAAAAGGGATATGCAGATCCTATCCAGCCTAATAAAGAAGCAACTGATAGGAACTATAATGCAGGAATTGATTTTGTAATGAATCATTTAGATAAAGTTTCAGCATTTTTTGGAACCCATAATGAGATCTCTTCCGAGTTGGTTATGGATAAAATGAAAACAAAATCTCTGGAAACGGGTAATCCTCATGTATATTTTGGACAACTTTACGGGATGAGTGATAATATTACATTCGCTTTATCAGATAAAGGCTATAATGTGGCTAAATACCTTCCTTATGGCCCAGTAAAAGACGTAGTTCCTTATTTGACCAGAAGAGCTCAGGAAAACACTTCTGTGGCCGGGCAGACCGGTAGAGAACTGGGACTGTTAAAGAAAGAATTAGAAAGAAGAAAAAACAGTAAATAATTAATACCAATTATTTAAAAATAATAAACCTCACCAATTGTGAGGTTTTTTTATTCGCAATACTAGAGAATCTCAAGATAATAAATGATTGGCAATGCTTTTTTATGGCTCAAAACTTTCGAATTTTCCGTTTTCATAAAACAAAACGATTCTTTTTATCTTACTTTGTTGATTTTCAATTACTTGATTAATAATTTTCTCATTTGAATTCTCTAATCGCTGAGAATCGTTTATTTTTTCCTGAGCTTTAACGTTGTACGGTATAGGAGATTCTCGAAGGGGTTGTTTTTGGGTAACAATTTCATCTTCATCAATGCCGAAATCTTCATCATCGTTCATCATGGTAAACAGATCAGGGAGGGAAGTAGGCTTTAACTTTTCTTCATCCGGTTCATCTGGTTCCGGAACTGAAGTTTCGGGTAAGGCTGATTTGAGCATTTCACCTTCGCCATTGACTAACCAATCCCAAAGGATCTCAGGGAAATGAGATTTTATTTTTATAATAAATTCCAAAGAAGGTTTGTTCCTTCCGGAAGTGATATGAGAAATGGAAGATCGCTGTACATCGATCTCATCTGCGAATTCAGAAGGAGTAAGTCTTGAATACTCGATAACTTTAGAAATTCTTTCATTTAAACTCATAAAAATAAGCTTTTAATTGTTTTACAAATGTAAATAATAAATTTACAAATGCAAAATACAAATGTAAATAATTATTCACATTCATAATATACAAAAGTAAATAGGTATATTGTTGATAAACAACATATTATATTACTCATAAAATTCTACTGTAATTTTTATTCAACAATTTATCCTCATATCTGATTTTAGTGATATATACTTAAAATAAGAAGTGAATAAATTTCCTGTTAATAGGATGCTGTTCAAAAATTAGTATTAATCTTCTGATAAGGCTCTATTCATCACTATTTATTGTCTTTTTGAATGACGCTGGAGTAGGACCAATGATAAATGCCTGATTTCAACCATATATAATATGAAGTTATACTCAAATTTAAACGCTAAGTGTCTATTAATGGCTATTTCTTATGAGAAACTGATTAAGATTAATCTGAAAATTCCTCAATGCATTACTATATGATAAAATGACTTTTTATCTGTCCTATTTAATGACGGAAATCAAAAAAAATAAGAAAATAATCCACAATTTACATTTGTATACAAGGCAGGAAATTTATGTTTTCCACATCTTACTGTGTTTAATCACATTACCCTCAATTGAGGGTAAATAGGGAATTGATCACTTCAAGTAAATTTAAAATAAGCATTTAGATAATCGTAGTAAATATTTGATTTTAAATTACTTAATAATATTATATTAAATTATTAGCAATCCACAATTTTATCCACAGACATTATGGCAATTTACATTGTTTAATAAAGTTACAAATGTTAATTTTATTTTCTCTTTAAAAATGGCTAATTTTGACTCATGTAAATTATTATGAAATGAACTTTGAACAGATCTATCTTCAAAATCCAAATTTTCCTAATCGCTATATTTCCCCTGAAAAATTATTTTTTTACCTACAGACGAATCTCAGCGAATATATTACAGAGATCGGAAGATCGTATTTGGAGAAGCCCATTTATAAATTAAGTATTGGCAGTGGACCTATTAAAATACTGGCATGGTCGCAAATGCATGGAAATGAATCAAACGCTACCCATGCTATGCTTGATTTGCTGGTAAGTCTTGATAAATATCCTGAAATGAAGGAAGATTTATTCAGCAAGATCAAACTTGACTTTATCTTTATGCTAAATCCTGATGGCTCTGAAAGATGGACAAGGCTAAATGCAACGGATATAGACCTTAACAGGGATTTTCATAATGAGGCCAGTAAAGAGATTAAGTTCCTTAAGAATATAGTATCTGCAAACCAATATGATTATGCTCTGAATTTACATGAGCAAAGGACTATTTTTACAACAGATGGAATCCATCCAGCCACACTTTCGTTTTTGGCTCCCTCTGAAAATGAAGAGCGCACCGTTACGGACAACAGAAAAAAATGTATGGCAGTGATTGGGAGTATATACAATCATTTAAAAGATTTAATTCCTAATCAGATTGGAAGATATTCTGATGAGTTTTATCCAACATCAACCGGTGATAATTTTATTAAAGCCGGAATGCCTACGATTCTATTTGAGGGAGGACACTTTGTAGATGATTATACAAGGACAGGAACAAGAAAATATTATACTATAGCATTATTCTATGCTTTAAAAGCAATCAGTGAACTTAATTCTGATATTACAGGCTGGGAATCTTACCTCGATATTCCGGAGAATAAAGAAAGCCATTACGATATTATCTACAGAAATGTAAAACTGAATACAGATCATCATTGTATTTTAGATATCGCTGTTCAGTACAGAGAAATTAAAGAAGAAGGAAAAGATGATTTGTCTTTTATTCCATTTGTTATGGAGGTAGGAGATGTAAAGAAAAGAAAGGGTTGGCTTGAAATAGATTGTACGGGAAAGAAATTCGTGTGCGCTACCAAATACCCTAAGCTGGATGAAAAAGTAGATTTTAGTATTGAAGATTAAAAAATGAAAAATAAAAAGCAGAACATTTGTTCCGCTTTTGTTTTATTAGATGAGGTCTGCAGGATTAATTAACAACTTTGATTCCATTAGCTACAAATCTCACTTCCTCTTTTGGTTTTGTGATAGCGTCAATCTCTGATTGTGGTTTTTTAGCATCTTCAGCATAATGCTTTTGTTCATCTACAGAGATTACTTTTCTTTCGGCATTTCCTTCCAAAACAACGTTTTTCCCCTTCAGAGCAGTAGGAACGAAGAATGCATAATCTTTCATTTTTACAAAGAACTGAGAATTATCTTCAGTCTGAATAGTTAGCCAGCATCCTTTTTTCTCACATACATCGGTTACTTTTCCTTTGATGGCTACATTCTCAAGTTTTTTATTTTCTTTTTTCAGTTTTTTACCAAGTTTTTCAACCGTAATCGCCTTAGATTCTACTGATGAGTCAACACCTGCACCATAAGTATCTCCCACGATAGCATTTCCTGCCGGCGGAGCGAACTTTTTCTGTGATGTCTCCTGAGCGAATGCTACAGTAGAAGTACTGATTGCAACCGCAAGTAATATGGATTTGAATTTCATTTTTAATATTTTTTTCAAAAATAACAATAAAAATTGAATTAATAAGTTAGATATACTTGATAAAAAATAGGTGTATTTGTAATTTTTGCATAAAATTCAAAATCAGAAACTTATTTGTTTATATTTGGAAATTCTAAATAATCTATGCAGAAAAAATTAAAACTTTGGGATGCCATTATGTTGGTAATGGGTTCTATGATTGGGAGTGGAATCTTTATTGTAAGTGCTGATATGATGCGGAATCTGGGATCCGGATACTGGTTGATCGTAGTATGGGTTATTACAGGAATAATGACAGTGGCAGCAGCAATAAGCTATGGGGAACTGTCTGCATTGTTTCCTAAAGCAGGAGGACAATATACTTACCTTAAGGAGATTTTCGGTAAAAGGATGGGGTTTCTATATGGCTGGGGGCTTTTTACGGTTATTCAGACGGGTACTATTGCTGCCGTTGCAATGGCTTTTGGTAAATTTACTGCTTACCTGATTCCAGCACTTAATGATGCTGAAGCAATTTTTCAGAGTGGTGAGTTTAAGATAACATGGATCCAGATATTAGCAATTGCCGTTATTCTTCTTCTTACATACATCAACACAAGAGGAGTAGAAAGCGGGAAGATTTTACAGAATATCTTTACAGGCTCTAAAATTATAGCATTAATAGGTCTTATTGCAGCCGGATTTATTTTAGTTGATGTTTCCCATCTTTCTGAAAATTTTGGATTTGGTTATGACTCATTTAACAATCTGAAAAAAGATATTAGCGGAAATTTTCTCAAACATGGATGGGAACCTATTGGAGGAATGACCTTACTTGGAGGTATTGCCGCAGCTATGGTAGGTTCCGTTTTCAGTTCTGTAGCCTGGGAGAGTGTTACTTTTGTATCCGGCGAAATTGATAATCCTAAAAAAAATGTGGTTAAGGCAATGATCTATGGTACTTCTGCCGTAATGCTTCTGTATATAGCAGTAAATTATGTATACCTGAATGCTTTGGACCGGGATTCCATTGCTTTCGCGGCTAATGACAGAGTAGCGGTAGCTGCTTCGCATCATATATTTGGAAGTGCCGGAACAATTATTATTGCTTTACTGGTCATGATTTCTACTTTTGGGTGTAATAACGGACTGATCCTCGCAGGAGCCAGAGTTTTCCAGACAATGGCGAAAGATGGTATGTTTTTCCAGTCGGCAGAAAAAAACAATAAAAATGCAGTTCCCGGAAATGCACTTTGGATGCAGGGAATCTGGGCTTCTTTATTATGCCTGAGCGGGCAGTATGGAAATTTACTGGATATGATTTCTTTTGTGATTGTTTTATTCTATATGATTACTGTTTTTGGTGTAATCTATTTAAGATTTAAACAGCCTAATCTTGAGAGACCTTATAAGACATGGTTATATCCTGTTACTCCTCTTATTTATTTATTAATAGGAACCGGATTTTGTATTTTACTATTGATCTATAAGCAACAATATACCTGGCCGGGGTTTATAATGGTGATATTAGGGCTTCCTGTCTATTATTTTATCAACAGGAACAAAAAAACAGATCAGTAGTACGATCTATTTGCTAAATAAAAAACATCCTGGCAACGGAGGTAAAAAATAGTTTACGGCTTTCAAGATACTTTGAAAGCCGTAATTTTTAAATGATATTTTTATTTCTTATTATTTCCTGAAAATGTTTAAATTGGTATTTTGTTTTATGCGAATGAAATAATACTGTCAAAACAAAAAAGTTGATATATGGACACACCAAATTACAGAATGCCTTTTGTTCCGTCAACACTAATGTCCGAAGGAGGAAGTATTGATACCTGCGACATGGGAGAGAGTATAGCCCATAACATTATGTTGCTGATAACCACTAAAAAAGGAGAAAACAGATATGATGAAAATTACGGAAATGATGTTTGGAACCTTGAATTCGATAATGGAGTTACAAGCGCTGTTTGGGAGAATATATTCATTAAAAGTCTAAAAAGACAGATACAGGAATATGAACCAAGAATTGTTCAGCCACAGATTGACGCCCACATACAAATTGTAGAACATAGCTACGATACCAAAGAGCATACGGAAATAAAGAAAAAAGTAAAGATTGCCATTAATGCCAAAATGGAGGCAACCGGTGAGCGTTTTAGCTTTTCTACAGAGCTTTTCCTGAGCCCTATGTCTATTGATTAATGCTTATTGTAATTGAAATTTATGAATCTAGATCAAAATATATATTCCAAAGAATCTGTAAAGGCAAGAATGCTTCAAAACGCAACGAAAGTATGGGGATTAAAAAGTCCGCAATCTTTGGACCCGTTTGTGAAATTACTGATAGATGCCTTCAGTACTGAAATTTTTAAAGCAAATAATGAAATACAGACGGTAAATGCCCGTATTTTAGAGAAACTGGCAAAATTACTGACTCCTTCTATTTATACACATCCAATTCCGTCGCATGCTATTGCCTTTACTCAACCTTCAGAATCTTCAGAAGTATTGCTTGAGCATACGGAGTTTTTCTTTAGAAAGCAGATGACCTCTACGGTTAAATCAGAATCGGATAAACAGGTTAACATTCCTTTTACGCCAATCGGTAATGTAAGAATCAATAGAATTCAAACTTCTATTATGTTTGTAGGGAATACATGCTATAGTATCGATGACCGACTGAATAAAATACCTATTTCAAGATTTCAGGGAAAACCGGAAGATTACCGTAAGGTAACCATTGGAGTGGATGTCTCTAAGTACGTAAGTGAGAATTTTCCTAAATATTTAAGTATATTTTGCTCCAATCCTGCCTTTGAACATCTGGATTTTGTTTATAAGCTATTGCCTTATCTTACGGTTACAAGCGATGGCAATCCATTATTTGTGAGGGAAGGCTTATCATATCTTAAAAATGCTCAGGCAGAAGGATATGAACAAATGTTCCGTGAACAATCGATCAGGACAAAAACAATTGAAGATATTAAAAGCATCTACCATCACAAATTCATTGAAATAACAGGATTATCAAACAGCTTGTTTTCGGAAGCCGGTAAACTCCCACAGAATCTGAATTTTCTTGAAGGAAGAGAAGAAATAGAAAAATATATTGATGGAAAACAATATCTATGGCTGACTTTTGAATTTCCGCCACAGTTTTCTTCAGAAATTCTGGATAATTTCTCATTTGTTTTCAATGCTTTTCCTATTTATAACAGAGGATGGAAAAAAACAGAATACAGCCTTGATATCATGGGAAATAACATTCCTTTGGTAACAGATGAAGGAGAACATTTCTTATATGTTGATGAGGTACAGGATGGAGAGGGAAGGAGATATACGGAAATTCCTTTTACTCCGACCGATGACCTTAAAAAAGGACTTTATACGGTAAGAAAAGGAGGAATGGAACGCTTTACCAACAGAAATGCAGTCGATATGATTGCCAATGTTCTGGAACTCACAAGAGACGAGATTGCAGCATTTTCACTTTTAAACCGGGATAATGTAAAAGGAATGTTGAGCGAGATGTCTGATAAAATGAAATCAATGGTACAAAAGGTTAATAATGCTAAAAGAAGTATCAAGCAGGAACTGAATTACGTTATTATGGAACCTGTTGAAAAGACTGATCATACATATGCATCCTTTTGGATTACTCATTGTACTCTGGCCAATCATATGCGTCCGGGAACCGAATTATCCAATCAGCTGAAATCGCAGTCTTTAGTGCTTCTTACAGAAACAATCGGAGGAGCTGAAGAACAAAAAGGAACAGACAGCATTCAGGCCTATAAATATGCACTTACAACCCGTGATAAGATAATCTCATTGGAAGATGTGAAAAATTATTGCAGAATGGTTCTTAAAGATGAACTGAAAGAGGTAAGGGTGAGAAGGGGAACTATGATCAGCAATAAGCCTAAGGAAGGTTTTGTACGAACAGTAGAGATTGAAATTATCCCTCAGAATTATTCTTTTTACGGAAGAGCGTATTGGGAGAATATGTCCAACATGCTTCGGAACCAGATCATTTCTAAAGCAATAGATGGTATAGAATATATTGTCAGTATCAGTAACGAAGATGTTGACTTTTTTGAAAACTAAAATAAAAAATTCCGGAAAAACATAATTTCCGGAATTTTAATTTTATAAAGGCATCATACAATTTTATCCATAAGGATCACTTCTCTGCTTTCGAGTAAAGGAACAATTTGTTCCAACACCAATTTCTTAAAATATTCAGAATTACGATGTATCTCTATAGCCTCTGAATTTTTGTATCCTTCAAATAAAATCAATGTATTCCTATCCGATTGACTCTGATGGAGTTTATAAAATAAATTTCCATCTTCCCGGGAGCTTTGTTTAGCAACTTCTTTCATCATATTCAATACGGTAGGTAATTCTCCCTCTTTTACCTGCCACCTCGCATATACATAAACTTCTTTCTGGCTCATTTTTTTAGATTTAATTAGATTATTTAGCTTCTAAGGCAGCAACTATTTTTTCACCCACTCCTTTTGCGGAGGCGGGGTTTTGTCCTGTAATCAGATTCCCATCAGCAATGCTGTTCGCTGACCATGGTTGTGCAGCGTGGAAAATAGCGCCTTGTTCCGTTAAAGCAGATTGAAGGTCAAAGGGAACATCTTTTCTCGCATAGTTGTCTTCTTCTTCCGTGGTAAAAGATGTAATATTTTTTCCGGCTACCAAATAGCTTCCATCGCTTAATTGTACATTGAGAAGAGATACAGGACCATGACATACGGCTCCTACAATACCATTTTTTTCATATATCTCAGCTATAAATTTCTTGAGAAGAGGTGCTCCCGGCATATCTACCATTGGTGCTAAACCACCGGGTATGAACACAGCATCATATTCATTACTATTAAAACCGGATAACGAAGCTGCTTTTTGCATATCTGACCATCCGGTACCTGTAAGGAATTTTAAATTATCAGGATCATCAGCTAAATTTAAGGCATCTAGAAATGGTGTCTCTCCTGTCAGACTGGCAAAATCAATCTGATAACCGGCTTTTAAAAATTCTGCATACGGATGTGCTACTTCCGGAAGGAAAGTTCCTGTTCTTCTGTTTTCCGGCCCGATTGAGCTGGCGTTGGATACAATGATTAATACTTTTGGTTTCATGACTTGAATTATTTATTATTTTGCTTCATCGGAATTCTTCCGATTGATATAGCAAATTTATGGTGATAAGGCATGCTAAAAGAAGGATCGGAGTCACAAAAAAAGTGTGATTTCGATCACACTCAGTACTTGTTATCATTGGTATACAATCTGCTTAGAGTCTCTCTGCTTACGCCCAGATATTCCGCAACATATTTTTTCGGGATCTGGAGGATAAGATCTGGGTATAATCTTGAGAATTCTTCATATCGCTGTTGAGGTGTACTGGATAATAGTAATGTAATCCTTTGCTGTAAAGCAATATATCCATTGGTAAGTTTTACTCTGAAGAAATGTTCCATTTTATGAAATTCAGCCGCCAGTTTCTCTCTTCCTTCAAGGGTCAGGCATACCACTTCACCCTCTTTCAGGCATTCCACAAACATAGTTGCATTGTTTTGCTTAAAAAAACCGATGTAATCGGTCATCCACCAGTTCTTTTTGGCAAACTGTACAATATGTTCTTTTCCATTTTCATCGATGTAAAAAACTTTATAAATTCCATCTAAAGCCAGGAATTCAAATTTTACTTCATCACTTTCGTGAAGCAGAAATTGATTCTTACGGACTTTCCTGAGTGTAAAAAATGTTTTGATATATTCGAATTCTTCATCAGTAAGGGACGTTATCTCTTCAATATGGTCGCGTAGTCTTTGCATTGATTAGTTAGGGTTAAAGCAATGTAAATTTAAACTTTAAAAAACAAAAACAGGACTTTTAGAGTTAATTAATCTAACACTTTTTAACATAAAAAATTCCATAAAATTCCGTAATTTTGCACATTGTGATTTTCAGGTAAAGTCACGCCAAATTATGAGTAAATCAACAGAATATATAGAAATTTACGGCGCACGCGAGCACAACCTTAAAAATATCAATGTCAAAATTCCACGCAATGAATTAGTGGTTATTACGGGGCTTTCCGGTAGTGGAAAATCTTCATTGGCTTTTGATACCATTTTTGCAGAAGGCCAGCGTCGTTATATAGAAACATTTTCTGCTTATGCACGACAATTTTTGGGAGGATTGGAACGTCCTGATGTCGATAAGATAGAAGGATTATCTCCCGTAATTGCTATCGAGCAGAAAACAACAAATAAAAACCCAAGATCTACAGTAGGAACGGTTACGGAATTGTATGATTTCCTTCGTCTGTTATATGCAAGGGTTTCTGACGCCTATTCCCTTTCTACAGGAAAAAAATTGGTTAGCTATACGGAAGACCAGATTCTTGAAACTATTAAAGAAAACTATAAAGGGGAAAAGATCATGCTTATGGCCCCTGTAGTCCGTTCAAGAAAAGGGCATTATCATGAGCTTTTCGTACAGATGGCGAAAAAAGGGTATGGGCAGGCAAGAATTGATGGTGAACTACAGGATATTGAATATGATCTAAAGCTTGATCGTTATAAGACACACGATATTGATATCGTTATTGACCGTTGGATCATTGGAGAAAATGCATCTGAAAGCAGAATGGAGAAGTCACTCAGAACTGCTATGGAGATGGGAGAGGGAATTATCGGAATTCAAAAATTAGGAAGTACGGAAATTGAGTACTTTTCAAAAAACTTAATGGATGCAGAAACAGGACATTCATTAGCATTGCCGGAACCCAATACATTCTCCTTCAACTCGCCGAAAGGAAGCTGCCCGGACTGTAAAGGTCTTGGTACTATTAAAAAGATTAATACGGATTATTTTGTGGAAAACCCTAAATTATCCATTAATCAGGGAGGTCTGTTGCCTTTAGAAGATATTAAATCGAATAAATGGATTTTAGCACAGATTAAAAATATCCTGGAGATATTTGGTTTAGGTCTTACAACTCCCATGAAGGATATTCCTGAAGAAGCTTTGGAATATATATATTATGGATGTCATAAAGAATTTAACAAAGATCTTAAATATGCAGGGATCACTAAAAAGATAAAGATTAATTTTGATGGATTGATTCCTTTTATGGAAGAAATTATTGATGAAAAAGAATCTTATGAAGGGGTTTTATTGGAAAGACATTTTACTACTGAGGAAACATGTCCTGAATGTAACGGAACCCGCCTGCAGCCATCAAGTCTGAGCTTTAAAATTGATGGTAAAAATATTGCTGAGGTTAATGGATTGAGTTTGGCTGATCTGAAAGATTGGCTCCATGATGTTAAAGATAAATTCTCAGAAAAAAATAAAATTATTGCTTACGAAATCTTAAAAGAAATCGAAACCAGGCTTCAGTTTTTGCTGGATGTGGGATTAGACTATTTAAGCTTAAGCAGAAGCTCAAAAACGCTTTCAGGGGGAGAATCCCAAAGGATACGTCTGGCTACACAGATCGGTTCTCAATTGGTTAATGTTCTTTATATCCTGGATGAACCCAGTATCGGACTTCACCAAAGAGATAATGAGAGGCTGATCAATTCATTGAAGAACCTGAGAGATATCGGAAACTCTGTTTTAGTGGTAGAGCACGATAAAGATATGATCCTTGAAGCGGATGAGGTTCTGGATATTGGTCCTAGGGCCGGGAAGTTTGGAGGTGAAATTCTATGGCAGGGAAAACCTAAAGATCTTTTGAAAGCCGACACTATCACAGCGGATTACATTAATGGGAAAAGAAAAATCGAAATACCAGCCGAAAGAAGATCTGGAAATGGTAAGAGCATCGTTTTAAAAGGAGCTACAGGAAACAACCTTAAAAATGTAAATCTCAATATTCCTTTAGGAAAGCTTGTGGTGGTAACAGGAATTTCGGGAAGTGGTAAGTCTTCTCTCATTAACGGAACATTATATCCTATATTGAACAAGCATTTTTACAGAGCGGTTCAGGAACCTTTGCCATACAAAAAAATAGAAGGGCTTGAGAATATTGATAAAATAGTAGATGTAGATCAAGCTCCGATTGGAAGGACTCCTAGATCTAATCCAGCAACCTACACAGGAATGTTTACTGATATCAGAAATCTTTTTGCAGAGCTTCCGGAAAGTAAGATTCGCGGTTACAAGCCGGGAAGATTTTCTTTCAATGTAAAAGGTGGAAGATGTGAAACATGTCAGGGAGGTGGATTGAAAGTAATTGAAATGAACTTCCTTCCGGATGTGTATGTACACTGTGAAACATGTAATGGGAAAAGATTCAACAGGGAAACCCTTGAAGTCCGTTATAAAGGTAAATCAATTTCTGATGTACTAGATATGACAATTGATGAAGCAGTAGAGTTTTTCCAACCTATTCCTAAGATCTACAGTAAAGTTAAAACCTTACAGGATGTAGGTTTAGGGTATATTACAATGGGACAGCAATCAACTACACTATCAGGAGGAGAAGCCCAGCGTATTAAACTGGCTACTGAGCTTGCCAAAAGGCAAACCGGAAACACACTCTATATTCTTGATGAGCCTACCACGGGTCTTCACTTTGAAGATGTTAAAATTTTGATGGACGCGATCAATCAATTGGTAGAACTAGGAAATTCATTCATTATTATTGAACACAATATGGATGTAATCAAATTGGCCGACCATATTATTGATGTGGGACCTGAAGGAGGAAAGCACGGCGGACAGATTGTTGCCCAGGGAACTCCGGAAGAAATCGTGAAGTCTAAGAAAAGTTTGACCGGTAAATTTCTGAAAAAAGAACTATAGATATCCAATATTTATACTCCATTGGAATAGATATTTTTATTTACAGAATTCATTTTATAAAGAGAGGATAGTGTACTATCCTCTTTTTTATTCCTAAATCTAAAAGATTCTTGATTATCAAAGCCAATTGGATAGGAAAGATTTCGATAAAATAGGGTATAAAAAGGTGGTTTTCTCAACTCCAATATTAAATTTTCACATGATTAATCTATTTAAATATCTATTATTTAGTGTTTTATGTTTTAATATTAACTGAATGTTAATTAAATATGAACTGAATATGAATTATTTTTAATAACTTAGAGTAGCAATTATAAATGGAATATTACAATATTTAAAATCAATTAGTTATGAAAAATAAAATTCAAATAGGTGCCCTATTCCTGTCCATTATAGGATTTGTTTCATTGAGTACTTTAAAAGCACAGACTACAGATGGTAATGTCATTCCTGAAATTCAGCTGAGCAAAAATGATACGTTCAATAAAATACGAAAAGAGCTTATCAATAATTTCGACTTTACTAATTATGAATATAAACAAGGTGTTGTGAATTCAGAAGTGAAATTTGATATTACAGAAAATGGAAAAATTGTGAATGTACACTCAACAGGTGATTGCAAGAATGTAAGTAAAGAGATTGAAAATGTTTTAACGAATCTGAAAATAAATCGTAAAGATTTTAATAACAACATTATTGCTTATACCTATGTAATGCCTGTAACAGTTGAGATTGATAACAGGTAATAAATCTTTTCATAAAAGAAGTTTTGATAGTTTTTAAGTGTAAATAGTGAAAATTTTCTGCAAAAAACTGTAATAAATTAATTTGTTCTTCGTTTTAAATTTACCAAACATTAAAATTAAAAAGTATGAGAAATTTAAAGAAACTTAACAAGGAAGAATTAAAATCAGTGTATGGCGGAGAACCTAAAAAATACTGCGTATACTGTGAAAGATTGAATAAGACAGTATGTAGCGAAGTTCCAATCGCTCAGTGTCCTTAAAATAAAAAAAAAGCTGCTTGACGAAGCAGCTTTTTTATTTGTTATAGCACAGGGCCTTTTTTGTTTCGATAATAAAAGCCTTGAGTTGCTCTTTGAGGGTAGACCTTTGAGTAAAAATGATATTGTCAATTTTCCAGCCCTTATCATTGATCAGTTGAATTGTATTTTCCCAAACCAGAGTAGGATATATTTTATCGTCTGCTTTATATTCACTGATTTCCATTTCCACGATGGCTTCTGCTGTATTTCCGGTTACATTTATGCTTTTTATTTTTTGATTTGTAGCATCAGGTACTCCTGTGAAAATAAAGCTTTCTACTGCTGCAGGTTTATCAGTGGGATAGTTGCTGTTTTTTATTCTTTGGGCATCCGCATCAGCTATCCTGTTTGCTTGATCAAGTATATTTTTTAGATCAGGAGAAAAAAGTTCCTTTGAAGAAGTAGAATTGGACGGTGAAGTGTATTTATAGAGTTGGTCTATTTTAGCTGTTATTTCCTTTTCATTGCTGCTTTTGCTTGTTACACAGCTGTTAAAAAGTAGCAGTAGAGAGAGGAAAAAAAGCAGTCGTTTCATAATATTGTGTTTGATGCTAACAGATGCTCAAACTTTATGCCAATCTTTTATAATTTTTCATAATTGAATTCGATAGGACTCTATTAAAAAATACCCATCAGAATCATAAAAATTTATACATTTGATAGATATAAATATAATTGGTGAATCCTATCCTAGATGTTGTAGTCCGTTCGCTTTGCGTATACCTGTTTATGGTCGTAGCGATCCGTCTGTTCGGCAAAAATCAGCTATCTCAGCTTAACGCGGGAGATGTAGTTTTGTTATTATTAATCTCCAATGCAGTGCAAAATGCAATGGTGGGTCAGGATACTTCCTTGCAGGGTGGTCTCATTGCTGCACTTGTTCTTTTTGCCGCCAATTTTATACTAAAAAGGTTAATGTTTTCTAACCGTTCTTTTGAAACGTTTATGGAAGAAAATCCTGTAATCCTGGTGAAGGATGGTAAGATCGATGAAAAAGCTTTAAATACAGTAAAAATTACCAAAGATGAGCTGGAGGAAGCGATCAGGGAACATGGAGTAGAAAGAATAGAAGATGTAAGGTTATCGATTCTGGAAGTGGATGGGAATATCAGTGTTGTTTCGGAAGATAACCAGACAAAGCAGACTCATTATTCGAGGATAAAAAGAAAAAATAAAAGAAAATATCAGTAATAAAATGAACTACGAGATCAGAGAAATGCTTCCAAGTGACGAAGTACGTGTATTAGAAATATTTCAACAGGGAATTGATGGTGGGATTGCCACTTTTGAGACAGAGGCTCCTAACAGAGAAGTTTGGAATACGGAATTTTTCAATGATTGCAGGTGGATATTGGAAAATGAAAATAATGAAGTAGTAGGATGGGCGGCTTTGAAGCCTGTGAGTAAAAGAGAATGTTTTAAAGGTGTTGCTGAGGTGAGTATTTATTTTGATACTCAGTACCAGGGAAAAGGGCTGGGATCTGTGCTGCTTAAAAAGATGATTCTGGATAGTGAATATCATGGATTCTGGACTTTACAGTCTAATATATTTCCGGAAAATGAAGCTTCTATAAAATTTCATCAGAAGAATGGATTCAGAACAGTGGGAGTCCGTAAAAAAGTGGGAAAGCTCAATGGAGAGTGGAAAGATCTTGTCATGCTTGAAAAAAGAAGTGAGACAGTTGGGTTTGATTAGGCAGTGAGTTAAAATTATAATTTGAGAATTGTGAGCAGGAAGATGTCCGCTTTAAAAAACGGCAACGCATTCCAAAACTTTAACTTTGTCCTCTAACCTCTAACCTCTAACCTCTAACCTCTAACCCCTAACTTCTTTTTTGTTTTGGCATCAACCTTGTTTATATACATTTCGAAATTCGAAACAATGAAAATATGAACGGTTTGATAAAAATGCTAGGTGTGGTTTCTTTGACTTTAATGCTAAGTAGCTGTACAGTTCAGGAATACCACCATGGAAGGAGAGGATTACCTCCGGGCCAAGCTAAGAAAGTGTATGGCGGAAGTGCAAGATACTATGCACCGGGTCAGGTTAAAAAAAGAGTGTACTATTACGAATATGATGATGATAGAGGACGAGGACACAAGAAACATAAAAAACATCACAGAGATTAAGATCTCTTGAAAAATTAAAACCCTGTAAAAGCAGGGTTTTTAATTTTATAAGGTGTTTTAGAATTTATTATGTATAAAGTAAATATATGGCATTCAGATTGTTGTTGTTATGGTAATCATAAAAAGAAAAAATATGAAAACCCTGACTAAAACTATCGGCATACTGGCGTTGGTTTTCCTGCTGACTTCTTGTCTGCATCATCCACCTCCACCTCCAAGACCACATGGACCTCCGCATCATTCGAGGTAATGAAAGCGATTTATAATTAATTTTTAATACAACAAAAAAGCTCTGAAATCTCAGAGCTTTTTTATGATTACATTCTTGTTTTTTTAGGATTCAAGAAAGTATTGAATATCATGACCTCTTGCCCGAACTGTTTTTCAACTCTTTCTCTAATGTTTAAGAGCTCACTCTCGATAAAATCTGTCCGAAGCTCATCATTATCAAAGATCAGCAAGAGATTATAATTCTTCCCTTCGTCGATATAATCACTTTCGATCTCAGAAAGAATATATTTGTTTACATCCATAAGATTTTCAGTCATTAAAACCAATGTCTCATCCATATAATTTTCCCACTCTTCAAGATTATTTTTTGTGCAATGGAAAGTTATACTTAATAGGCTCATATTTTAAGAATTTTTAAGATTTTGTGGATAAATTCTACCACAAAAATCGGTAAAAATTTCGTAAATTAGCCCGTTATTAAAAAACCAAAATAAATAATTTTCAGACTCACAGCTAAAAGTCTGACTGTCATTATAATAAAATTTGTTTATGCAAAAAGAAGGAGAAAGACTAATTCCTATCAACATTGTTGATGAAATGAAGTCATCTTATATCGATTATTCGATGTCGGTTATCGTTTCAAGGGCGTTACCTGACGTAAGAGATGGCTTAAAACCCGTTCATAGAAGAGTGCTTTATGGTATGTATGGATTAGGGGTTTTTTCTAATAGAAAATACTTAAAATCTGCGAGAATTGTTGGGGATGTTTTAGGTAAATATCACCCTCACGGAGACTCTTCTGTATACGATGCAATGGTAAGAATGGCGCAATCCTGGAGTTTACGTTATCCACAGGTTGATGGTCAAGGGAACTTCGGTTCTATGGATGGAGATCCACCTGCAGCAATGCGTTATACTGAGGCAAGATTGAAAAAAATCTCTGACGACGTTCTTGCTGATCTTGACAAAGAAACAGTTGATTTTCAGAATAACTTTGATGACAGCTTACAGGAACCTACTGTAATGCCTACTAAAATCCCTAATCTTTTAGTTAACGGAACTTCCGGTATTGCCGTAGGTATGGCAACCAACATGGCCCCGCATAACCTGTCTGAGTCTGTTAATGCTATTGTTGCTTACATCGATAATAAAGAGATTACCATAGATGAGCTGATGCAGCACATCGTTGCTCCGGATTTTCCAACAGGAGGAATTATTTATGGATACGATGGAGTAAGAGATGCATTCCATACTGGAAGAGGAAGGGTAGTTCTTAGAGCAAAAGTTAATTTCGAAGAGATAGGAAACAGAAATGCTATTATCGTAACTGAAATTCCATATCAGGTAAACAAAGCTGAAATGATTGCCAGGACTGCTGAGCTGGTTAAAGACGAGAAAATTCCAGGAATCTATGAGATAAGAGATGAGTCCGACAGAAACGGACTTCGTATTGTATATGAGCTGAAAAATGATGCGATTCCGAATGTTGTATTGAATTTATTATATAAATATACTTCACTTCAGACATCTTTCAGTGTTAACAATATTGCTTTGGTACACGGAAGACCGGAACAATTAAACTTAAAGGATATTATCCATCACTTTGTAGAGCACAGACATGATGTTGTTATAAGAAGAACTCAGTTTGAGCTTAAGAAAGCCAAAGAAAGAGCACATATCCTTGAAGGATTCATGAAGGTGATCGGTACGCAGGACTCTCTGGATAAGGCAATTTCTATAATCCGTCACAGTGTAAACCCACAGGCTGCTAAGGAAGGATTGATTCAGGAGTTTGATCTTTCTGAAATCCAGGCCCAGGCAATTCTTG
Organism: Chryseobacterium sp. LAM-KRS1; assembly: GCF_013184525.1. GTDB lineage: Bacteria > Bacteroidota > Bacteroidia > Flavobacteriales > Weeksellaceae > Chryseobacterium > Chryseobacterium proteolyticum. Next base: position 27,733 of record NZ_JAAOIZ010000002.1, on the reverse strand, counting down.
ATCTGCGTTTGGCTCGTTTAACGGGAATGGAACTGGATAAGATCCGTGATGAGTATGACGCGATCATGAAAGAAATTCTGAATTTAGAAGATATCCTTGCTAACGAAAGCAGAAGGTTTGAAATCATTAAAGAGGAATTACTTGAAGTAAAAGAAAAATATGGTGATGAAAGAAGAACTGAAATCGATTATTCAGGAGGTGAAATGTCAATTGAAGACATTATTCCTAATGAAGCGGTAGTTCTTACTATTTCTCACGCAGGATATATCAAGAGGACTTCCCTGTCAGAATATAAGATCCAGAGCAGGGGTGGTGTAGGAAACAGAGCGGCAACAACAAGAGATGAAGATTTCCTTGAATATATTGTTTCTGCGACCAATCACCAGTATATGTTGTTCTTTACAGAAAAAGGAAGATGTTATTGGTTAAGGGTATTTGAAATCCCTGAAGGTTCTAAAACGGCAAAAGGAAGAGCTGTACAAAACCTTATCAATATCGAACCGGATGATAAGATCAAAGCATATATCAGAACCAATGATCTGAAAGATGCTGAATACATCAATCAGATGAGTGTGGTTATGATCACTAAGAACGGTACGATCAAGAAGACATCTCTTGAAGCTTATTCAAGACCAAGAGTTAATGGTATTAATGCTATTGAAATCAGGGACAATGACCAATTGTTAGGAGCATGGCTTACGAACGGAACTTCTCAGATCATGATTGCTACTAAAAATGGTAAATGTATCCGCTTCCCGGAAGAAAAAGTAAGAGAGGTAGGTAGAGGATCTATCGGGGTTCGTGGTATTACCATGGAAGATAATGACGAGGTAATTGGTATGATTGTTGTGAACGATGTAGAGAATGAAACCGTTTTAGTGGTTTCTGAAAAGGGTTACGGTAAAAGAACTGCTGTAGAAGATTACAGAATTACCAACAGAGGAGGAAAAGGAGTTATTACCCTAAACATTACCGAAAAAACAGGAAATCTTATTGCCATCCAGAATGTAACGGATGAAGATGGATTGATGATCATCAATAAATCCGGTGTTGCTATCCGTATGAATATGGATGAAATGCGGGTTATGGGTAGGAATACACAAGGGGTTAGAATGATTAACCTTAAGAAAAATGATGAAATTGCGGCGATTGCAAAAGTGGAGATGGATAAGGATGTAGAAGAAGAGTTGGAGGAAGGAGAAGAAGGAGCAGAATCTACACAAAGCAGCGATGCAGATGCAAATGTAATACCACAATTAGAAAATAATTCGGAAAATGAAGAGTCTGCCGATGAAACCGGAGATTCAGATTCTGAAGAATAAATGTAAATAAAATAAATTCTGATTATGAAAAAGCTAATTTTAAGTATAGCGATTATTTCTTCAGCTTTTGTTTTCGGACAGAAGAAGGATGTAAATGCTCAGCTACAAGATGCTAACAAAGCAGCTATGGATGCATATAATGCGAAAAACTATGCTGTTGCGGCTCCTAAGTTTTTAGAGGTTTATAACCTGTTAAAAACGAATGGCCAAGATGATAAAGTGTATATGTATTATGCAGGACTTAACTATGCTTTGGCTAACAACGTTGATGAAGCCATTAAGATCTATACTGAATTGATCAATTCAGGATATACAGGAGTTCAGACCAACTATACGGCAAAAGATAAAAAAACAGGTCAGGTTGCTACTTATGATAAAGGAACTTGGGAGATGCTGAAAAAATCTTCAGATTATTCAGACTTCAAAACAGAGCAAACTCCAAGTGTAGAGCCTGATTTATATGAGACTTTATCTACATTGCTTTTAAATGCCAAGAAGAATGATGAGGCTGTAGCTATCATTGAAAAAGGATTAGCTAAATTTCCTAATAATGCTAAGCTGAAAGACTTCCAAAGTACAGCTTATTATCAGTCAGGAAATACAGATAAATTTGTGGCTACTTTAAAAGAGCAGTTAGCGAAAAATCCTAATGATGCTACCAACTGGTATAATTTAGGAGTTATGCAATCTAAAAATCCTGCTACTGGTGCAGATGCTGAAGCTTCTTTTAAAAAAGCAATTGAGTTGAAGCCTGATTTTGCCAATGCTTATCAAAACTTAGTGTATACAATAATCGGAGAAGATGATAAAGCAGTAAATGAAATCAACACGCTTAGAAAAACTAAGCCGGATGATGCAACGAAGCTTATCGAAGCCAGAAAAGAAAGATTTAACAAAGCTTTACCTTATGCTGAAAGCTGGTATAAGGCTCTTCCTAATGATGTAAATGCGGTTACTATGCTGAAGGAGATTTACAGCATTACTAAGAATCAGGCTAAGATGGCTGAAATGAAAGCTAAAGAAGCTGAACTTCAGGGAAAAGCTAAATAATATTCTTTAAAAGGATTGATATAGAAAACCGAAACAAAATTGTTTCGGTTTTTGTTTTTTAATCCGAAAATGAGCTTCCTCAGTTTCTATGTTTTTTTACATGATAATCCTTGTTTTTGGAACGTTAAAATTCTTTGCAATTCCGTATCTTTGAGAAAAATTTTTACAAGATGATTGAGTGGAAAACCGCTAAAGAATACGAAGATATTACTTATAAAAAATGCAATGGTGTAGCTCGAATTGCTTTCAACAGACCGGAGGTTCGTAATGCTTTCAGACCTAAGACAACTTCAGAATTATATGATGCTTTTTATGACGCTTATGAAGACTCTTCAATAGGTGTTGTTTTACTTTCAGGAGAAGGACCAAGTCCTAAAGACGGAGGATGGGCTTTCTGTAGTGGAGGAGACCAAAAAGCAAGAGGGCATCAAGGGTATGTAGGTGAAGATGGAAGACATCGCTTGAATATCTTAGAAGTTCAGCGTTTAATCCGTTTTATGCCTAAAGTAGTAATTGCCGTTGTTCCGGGTTGGGCAGTAGGTGGAGGACATTCGCTTCATGTGGTTTGTGATCTTACGCTAGCAAGTAAGGAACATGCTATTTTCAAACAAACGGATGCTGACGTTACAAGCTTCGATGGTGGTTATGGTTCTGCATATCTTGCAAAAATGGTAGGCCAGAAAAAGGCCCGTGAAATTTTCTTTTTAGGAAGAAACTATTCTGCCCAGGAAGCTTTGGAGATGGGAATGGTGAATGCCGTTATTCCACATGAAGAATTAGAAGATACAGCGTATGAATGGGCACAGGAAATTTTAGCCAAATCTCCGACTTCCATCAGAATGCTGAAATTCGCAATGAACTTAACTGACGATGGAATGGTAGGACAACAGGTTTTTGCAGGAGAAGCTACCCGTTTGGCTTATATGACTGAAGAAGCTCAGGAAGGCAGAAATGCATTCCTGGAAAAAAGAAAACCTGACTTCGGGGAAAATCAATGGATATCATAAAAATATAAATGATAGTTGATAAATGATCACGGTATCATTTATCAATTATCGCTTATCAATTATAACTATGAAAGACTGGATAAAAGCCGCAAGGCTAAGAACTTTACCGCTTTCTTTGAGCGGGATTATTATGGGTAGTTTCATTGCAAAATGGAAATTATACGGTGAAGGAGGGACCTGGGATTGGAGGATTTTTGCTTTAGCCCTGCTGGTAACCCTTTTTTATCAGATTTTATCAAACTATGCCAATGATTATGGTGACGGCGTAAAAGGGACAGATGCAAAAAGAATCAGTGAGGCCGAAAGTCGAGCAGTAGCTTCAGGAAAGATTACAGCAAAGCAAATGAAGAATGCAGTGATCTTATTTTCAGCCTTGTCCTTTATAGCAACTGTTGTTTTGCTGTACGTTGCATTCATTCCCGATTATATGAATGAGTTTTACATTTTTATAGGTCTGGGAGTTGCAAGTATTTTAGCGGCAATCGGCTATACTGTAGGTAAGAAACCTTACGGGTATATGGGATTGGGAGACGTTTTTGTATTTATCTTTTTTGGTTTGGTTTCTGTTTGCGGAAGTTATTTTCTGTTCACAAAAACATTCAGCTGGGATATCTTATTGCCGGGAACGGCAGTCGGAATGATGAGTATGGCTGTTTTAAATCTTAATAATATGAGGGATATTGAAACGGATCGATTATCTGGGAAGAACAGCTTTGCTTTAAGATTAGGTTTCAGGAATGCAATGATTTATGAGATGATCCTTTTGCAGCTTCCTCTGATTTTAATCCTTATCTTTTTAGGGATAAACGGTTTCATACAGTCGCAAAATTACTATGTATTCATTGTAATGATCCTGTTAATCCCGTTTGCTAAACTGAGAAGGAAAATAATGTCTGTAAAGGAGCCTAAAGAACTTGATCAGTATTTGAAACAAGTGGGTATCCTGACGTTTACTATGGCTGTACTGACAGCAATCGGACTTAATTTTTTTAACTAAACAAATTAATCAGTATGAGTAATTCTCCTGCATTCGTTGAAGCTCAAATGCTCATCAGAAAACCTGTTCATGAGGTGTTTGAAGCATTTATCAATCCTGAACTAACCACTCAATTTTGGTTTACGAAATCGAGCGGAAGACTTGAAGAAGGCAAAACAATTACCTGGGAATGGGAAATGTATGGAGTGAAAAATAATGTCACTGTTCATAAAATCATTCCCAATCATCTTATCAAAACAGAATGGGGTGATCCCTCATCTAATGTGGATTATGAATTCAAAGAAATGGAGAAAGGGACTTTGGTTGTGATTAAAAGCTATGGATTTACCCAGACAGGTGAAGATCTTTTAAAGACAATTAATGATAATACGGGTGGTTTTACGACAGTTTTAGACGGTTGTAAAGCATATCTGGAACATGGCATTAACCTCAGGCTGATTGAAGATAAATTTCCCCAAAAATAAATAATGTATTCTTTGTTTATTCAATATCAACAAATCTTTGAAACATTATTTAGAAATACTTGACAATTATATTTAACATAATTAAAATAAAATCAAAATGAAAATACAATTCTTAGGACAAAATTGTTTTTTGTTCACATACAAGGATAAGACTATTTTAAGTGATCCTTTTTATAATTATAAAAAAGCAGAGTCCGGATTTGATATTTCTGCTCAGAAAATCGATTATATCCTGCTGACCCACGCTCATGGTGATCATATAGCAGATGTGGCGGAAGTTTTGGAATATCATCCAGAAGCTACCGTTATCGGGGTGCCTGAAGTGTGTGGATACTTCAAGACTGCAAAAAACAAAGATGATGTGAACTTAGGAGGATCGGCAAAAATCGACGATCTTAAAATTTCCATGGTTCCGGCTCACCATACTAGTTCTTTCCCTGATGGAAGCTATGGAGGTGTTCCTGTGGGATATATTTTCAGATTACCTGAAGGTAAGAATATTTATCTGGCAGGGGATACAGGGGTAATGGCAGATATGGAATTATTTCCAAGGCTTTACGGAAACATTGATTTGTCCATTTTACCAATTGGAAGCCATTATACAATGTGCCCAAGAAAAGCGGCCTTTGCAGCATCTGAATTGCTAAAAACACCAAAAGTAATAGGATGTCATTTTGATACTTTCCCGGCTATTGAAATAAATCATGAAAGTGCCTTAAAACATTTTAGTGATAAAAATGTAGAGCTTGTTTTACCGAAATTGGGAGAGGAGTTTGAATTTTAAACTAAGGGAAATAAAAAATGGCAAGCTACCTACATCACACCGCTACGACCGATTACCTTTGCTGTGTTCCCACCCTGGAGGATTCTCAGGAGCTGGTTGTGTAGGACTTGCCGGTGCAAAGATAGGAATTAATTATAAATTTGAAAATAATATTACAGAAAAATGAACGAAAAAAAGCTTTACTGGTGCTAAATTGCTGAAATTTAGGGTAATAATTTTTCTAAAATTTTTCTAAAAATAAGAATATGACGAAAAGTCCATCCACTATAGGAATTATACTATTTATCGCTACAATGATTGTTTTTTTTGTAGCATACTACTTCTTCTCAGGAATTCATTATTTTGATACATCCCTCAAAATCAATGCTTTCGTATTGCCTGTTATTTATGCAGGAGGAGCATTCTGGTCTGTTAAATCACGTTGGAATACCCATAAAATGGGTTTCAGAGAAGCATTCAAGAGATCTTTTGTACCTATGTTTATTGGTGGAATTCTTTCCATATTTAGCATTTACCTGTTCCTGAATTTTGTTGATACAGATGCTAAAAAACTGTTAAATTACCAGTATGTTGAAAGACAAAAATCTGAATTAGATTCTGAATATCAGTCTGCAAGAAAGATTTTGAAACATCAGAAAGACATTGATGAATTAGATCAAAAATACAAAGAGAGAAGTCAAAGCTTTTCTCCACAAGCTGTAAAAGGAAAAGATATGCTTACTGCAAGTCATTTTTCAGGATATTTTGCAGCAATTCTTATATTTTACGTAGTTTTGTCCCTGTTTTTCGGAGCGTTTTTCAGAACAAAAACGATTCATCAATAAATCTTTATAAAAATTAAATGAACTTATCTATAATTATTCCGCTACTTAATGAAGAAGACTCTCTTGAAGAGCTGTTTTCAAGGATTGATCTGGTTTGTGCAACGAACAATTTATCCTATGAAATCTGGTTTGTAGATGATGGAAGTACGGATTTGTCCTGGAGCATTATCGAAAATCTCAAGGTACAGCATCCACAGATTCATGGAATTAAATTTTCCAGAAATTATGGGAAATCTCAGGCATTGCATGCAGCGTTTGAACGAGCACACGGAGATGTGATCATTACAATGGATGCTGATTTACAGGATTTTCCTGAAGAGATTCCTGATCTTTATAAAATGGTCGTTGAAGATAATTACGACATTGTTTCAGGGTGGAAAAAGAAACGGTTTGACAATGTAATGACCAAAAATGTTCCGTCTAAACTTTTCAATGCTGCTGCTAGAAAAGTTTCAGGAGTGGAGCTGCACGATTTCAATTGTGGTTTGAAGGCATATAAAAAACAGGTCGTTAAATCTATTGATGTATATGGAGATATGCATCGATACATTCCGGTTCTGGCTGCGAATGCAGGATTCAAAAGGATTACGGAAAAAGAAGTCCGTCATCAGGCCCGGCCTTACGGGACTTCCAAATTTGGTACCGAAAGGTTTATCCGGGGATTTCTGGATTTAGTAACACTTTGGTTTGTAAGCCGTTTCGGAGGAAGACCTATGCATTTTTTTGGAGCGGTGGGAACCACTATGTTTATTTTTGGATTCCTTTCGGCATTTTGGCTGGGTGTTTCGAAATTAATTGATGTCTCCAGGGGAATTTACGGCCACCTGATTACCAATAATCCATGGTTCTTTATTGCTTTAACCATGATGATTATGGGAACATTGCTTTTTATTGCCGGCTTCTTAGGAGAAATGATCATCAGGACTAATAGAGAACATAAGAACTACAATATTGATGAAGTGATATAGTATGGAAAATAATCTGCCAAAAATATATTCTAAAAAGGCCATTTTCGGTTTTTCTGTTTTGATGTCAACTCTTTTTGGGGGTATTTTATTATATCAGAATTTAATTGATATTAAGAAGAAAAGAGAGGCTTATATTGTATTGGGTCTTTCCATTTTAATAACAATAGTAACTATAGTTATAGTAAATATTCCGGAAGAACCGAAAAGCTCACTTGCTTATGTCTTTGGTGCCGCTGGAGGAGGTTTGCTCTCATATTATTTCGTTCCCAACTATTTTCCGGATGAAGAACATTATCCTAAAAAAGAGATTTGGAAGCCTTTGATCATTGCAGCTATCATAACAGTATCTTTTGTTGGCTTAATTGTTTATGCTGGATCACTTGAAAATACTTAATATAATGTGATATTTTTCCATGAATAAGAAGAGTTGTTTGAACTGCGGTTATACAATCTCCGGTGAGTTTTGTGCTCATTGCGGACAGAAGACCGACACAACAAGAATAACTCATATCTCACTTATTAAAAATGACATCTTAGGATCCATCTGGCATGTAGAAACCCGTTTTTTCAAAACAATAAAGAGTATTTTGTTTTGGCCCGGGAAAACAGCAATGGATTATATATCAGGAAAAAGAATCAGATATTACAACTTTATTTCGTTGTTGCTGATTCTTTTTAGCTTTAATGTCCTGACCTTACATTTTTACGAAAAATTTGCAACGAAAGAAGCAATTCCAGAATCTTCTGAAGTAAGGATTTTTTTTGCGAGATACTCTAAAACAATACTCTTTGTTATTATCCCAATGCTTGCAGTTAACGCTTTTTTTATTTTTAAAAAGGTAAAATTGAATCTTGGTGAGCATTTTATCCTTGGAACAGTAAGTCTTTTAGGAATTTTAGTTATATTTTTGCTAGATGATATCGTAAGTTTTATGGGTTTATGGAAGCCTTTATCAAAAATTACTGATATTGCTGATAAAATTTTATTCGTTCTTTTTATTCTCTTTCCTGCAATCACTTATTGGAATGCTTTTAAAAAATCATACTCAAAACCAGGTTTAATGGTGAGAGTATCAATTCTTTATGTGGTAATGGGAATAGAAAGTCTTGCAATAATTGCTGTTTTATATAAAATATTTTAAGTAAATATGAAAAATATATTGTACATATTTGTGCTTGTAGCCGTAATTTCTTGTGGAAAAGTTTCCCCCAAAGGAAATATTGAGAGAAAAGATGTGGATGTTTCGGAATTTGTCAACCTGGACCTTAACGGGAAATTTAGGGTATTTTATGCGAGAGGTCCTAAAAATTTTGTTGAAATAGAGACTTATCCAAATGTTGCCAATAACTTAGATGTAGATGTGAAAGACAAAACTCTTTCAATTAAAGAAAAAAGAGGAACAAAGGGAGTTGATTTTTATAATGTGACCATTTATTCAAAATATAATCTTGAAAAAGTTTCCATTTCAGATTCTGTAGAAATGAATATTTCGAGTGAAATAAAAACAGATAATTTTAAGCTTAATTTAAAGAATAACGCTACATTTATGGGTTCAGTGAACACAAGAAGAGCGGAAATAGAGATGGTGAACAGGAGTAGGGCCAATTTTTTAGGAGAAACTAAAAATGCAGTAATAAAGATTTCTGATACGGCTAGCCTGATTGCTCCGTATTGGAAAATCACCAACCTGAATATTGATTCTAAAAACGGGAATTATGCTGAAGTTAATGTAAAAGATTCTCTTAAAGGACATATTCAGAATACAGCAAAGTTTTTATATTATAATGATCCTATCCGCGCTTTCAAAATTGATAAAACAACAAAGGTTGAAAATAAGAAGCTATAGAAGCTGAAAGTTAGTAGAGGATGTAATTGTTTATAAAAAAGAATAGAAAATATATTTCCGAATAAAGTTGTAAAGAAATATATACGGAAATGCAATAAAAAGAATAATAAATATACGCTGCAAAAGTTGATATGGAGACAGCTGAAAGGCCTCCGACATCAGACTTCCAGCTTAAATAAGATACAAATATGACAACATTAGAAAAAGCGAAACTTTGGTTAAGTGAAACGTTTGATCAGGAAACGAGAGATGCTGTGCAATTATTAATTGATAGTAATTCTCCTGATCTGGAAGATTCTTTTTACAGGGAACTGGAATTTGGGACCGGAGGTATGAGAGGAATTATGGGGGTTGGAACGAATCGTTTAAATAAGTATACTTTAGGTCAAGCTACACAAGGACTTGCGAACTATATGTTAAAGCAATTTCCCAATGAGGAAATTAAAGTAGCTATCGCTTATGACGTTCGTCATAATTCCAAAGAATTTGGAAAACTGGTGGCTGATGTTTTAACGGCTAATGGAATTAAGGTATTGCTTTTTAAAGATCACAGACCTACGCCGGAATTGTCTTTTACCGTTCGTGATAAAAAATGTAACGGAGGTATTGTACTTACGGCTTCTCATAATCCACCGGAATATAATGGATATAAAGTATACTGGAATGATGGAGCTCAAATTGTTCCGCCTCATGATGAAGCAATTATCAATGAGGTGTATTCTGTGAAATTTGATGAAATTAAATTTGACGGGAACGATGATCTTATTGAATGGATCGGGGCAGAGCAGGATGATGTTTATATTGATGCCTGTATTGAGAATTCCACGTATCAGAATGTTGGAAAAGAGAACCTGAATATTGTCTTTACATCCATTCACGGAACAACTTATACAACGGTTCCGAAGGCTTTGGAAAAAGCAGGATTTAAAAAAGTGGATCTTGTAAAAGAGCAGATGATTCCTAGCGGAAACTTTACTACTGTAGCTTCCCCGAATCCTGAAGAGCCTGCTGCATTGGAAATGGCAATGGATCTTGCAAAAATCACCAATGCTGATATTGTGATCGGAACAGATCCGGATGGTGACAGATTGGGAATTGCAGTGAGAAACCTTGATGGAGAAATGCAACTGCTGAATGGTAATCAAACCAATACTATTCTTACGTATTATATTCTAAATGAATGGAGAAAACTGGATAAGATTACTGGAAAAGAGTTTATTGGTTCTACGATCGTTACGTCAGATATTTTCTTTGATATTGCCCAAAAATTTGGGGTTGCCTGTAAGGCAGGTCTTACCGGGTTTAAATGGATCGGAAAAATGATCCGTGAAGCTGAGGGAAAAGAAAAGTTTGTTTGCGGAGGAGAAGAAAGCTTTGGTTTTATGACCGGGGATTTTGTTCGTGATAAAGATTCTTGTGGAAGTATTCTTTTGGCGTGCGAAATTGCAGCATGGTGCAAAGCCAATGGCAGAACGATGTATCAATATATGATTGAGATATATCAGGAGACAGGAATGTACTATGAGGGATTGGTGAATCTTGTCAGAAAAGGTAAGGACGGAGCTGAAGAAATTCAGAACATGATGAAAAATTTCCGAGAAAACCCTCCAAAAGAAATCGCGGGGTCTTTGGTTGAAGATATTAAAGATTTTAAGGAACAAACGCATTTTATTGTTTCTAAAAATGAAAAACAGGTTATGAATGAAATTCCAAAATCCAATGTATTGATTTACTATACTCAGGATGGAACTAAAGTTTGTGTAAGACCTTCCGGAACAGAACCAAAGATCAAGTTTTATATTTCGGTAAAAGATATGATTACTTCCGAAGCTGATTTCAGAGATAAATTAAAATCTTTGGATGAGAAAATTGATCAGGTAAAAGCAGATCTTAAACTAGACTGAAAATGAAAGTTATAAATTGGTTTATACATTTATAAATGAGAGTATTAGGAAAGAGCTCTCTAATTAAAAACAAAATTTATAACTTATACTTAATAACATATAACATTAGTCAAAAACAATAAATATTTAAATAAAGTGAAAGTTTCAAAATTAGCGGCGAACCTGATTGGTTCTGAAATTGTAAAAATTGGTAATGAAGTAAATGATTTAAAGGCAAAAGGAGCGGAGATAGCCAATCTTACTATTGGTGACCTGAATTCTAATATCTATCCGATACCTGCAAAGTTAAAGGAGGAGATTCAGAAAGCTTATCAGAATAATCTGACGAATTATCCGCCTGCAAACGGACTTTTATCTTTAAGAAATGAAGTTTCAAAAGATCTTAAATCAAGATGGAATCTGGAGTATTCGGCCAATGATATTTTAATTACTGCAGGATCTAGACCTTTGATTTATGCAGTGTATAAGACGATTGTGGATGAAGGTGATAAAGTTATTTATCCTATTCCTTCTTGGAATAATAACCACTATGCTTATCTTACTTCTGCAGATGCTATTGAGGTGAAGACAACTCCTGAAAATAACTTTTTACCTACTGCTGCTGATCTTAAACCTCACTTAAGTGGTGCTGTTTTATTAGCGCTTTGTTCGCCATTGAACCCAACAGGAACGATGTTTACAAAAGACCAGCTTTCTGAAATCTGCGAACTCATCATCGAAGAAAATAAAAAAAGAGGCGCTGATGAAAAGCCTTTATATCTGATGTATGACCAAATCTACTCGAATCTTACTTTTGATGCTAAACATTATGATCCCGTTTCTCTATTCCCTGAAATGAAAGACTATACGATTTATATTGATGGGATCTCAAAATGTCTTGCTGCAACAGGAGTGCGTGTAGGATGGGGGTTCGGGCCATCTCATATTATCGATAAAATGAAAGCTTTGCTTACACACGTAGGAGCTTGGGCACCTAAGCCGGAGCAGGAGGCAACAGCTAAATATTATCAGAACTCTGAAGATGTAAATACTTTTGTTGATGAATTTAAAGGAAAACTGGAAGAAAGCCTTAAGGTTCTTCATAAAGGAATCCAGGATTTAAAAGGCAAAGGATTAGCCGTAGAAAGCATTGAGCCTATGGGAGCCCTTTACCTTACGATCAAGTTGGATTATATCGGAAAAACGAAACCGGATGGAAGCACTATAGAAAATTCATCTGATCTTGTCTTTTATCTAATCAATGAAGCGGGTGTAGCTTTAGTTCCTTTCTCTGCCTTCGGAGAAGAAAAATCTGAACCTTGGTTCCGTGCTTCTGTAGGAGGACTAGCAGTAAACGAAATTGAAGTAATGATGCCAAAATTAGAGCAGGCATTAAGCAATTTAAAATAAAATAAATACCCGCAATCAGGTGTTGTAATGAACTTTTGTTTCTGTTGAAAGTCTCATGAACGGTTAGCTGATTGCGGGTATCAAAAAAAACACAAAGTGAAAAAAATTAAATGGCTGCTATTACCCATATCAGTAATGGTATGGTCGCAGAAAAAAGACAGCACCATCGAAAAATCATTAAAATCACAGAGCTATATTCTCAAAGACGGTTCTGTGCGAACCTATCATAAGCCTAAGCTTTTCGAATTTATTACTAGGGCTCCGAAAGATTTTATAGATACTAATAAGGACTTTGTTGCAAAGGATCATGCTTATTACTTAGGAGGTGCAATAGCAAGTACTTTGGTGCTTATTTCATTCGATCAGAAATTGATTGATAATTCAAGAGAGCTGGGGGAAAAATGGGGGATGAGTGCCGATAATAATTACAGTAAAATCGGAGGAGTTATAAAAATACCGAAGGATATCGGCTCAGGTTTATATCTCATTGGTAATGGCTCTACAGTTGTATTGTTAGGGATAGGTTTTGCGACGTATGGTTGGATTAAAGATGACTACAGGGCTCAGGCAACCGCCAGTGGTTTAATGGAAAGTTTATTGCTTTCCGGTGTTTTTTCACAAACAATAAAGAGGATTACAGGTAGGGAAAGTCCTTTTATAGCAATAGAAAAAGGTAATCCCGGAGGACACTGGACTCCTTTTCCAAGCTTTGCAGCTTTTGCTAAAAACACATCAAGTTATGACGCAATGCCATCGGGACATTTAACAACATTTATGTCGGCTATCACGGTGATTGCAGATAATTACCCTGACGCAGTATGGATTAAACCAGTAGGATATACATTGGCAGGAGCGATGGCTTTTCAGATGATGCAAAGCCAGGTTCACTGGGCATCGGATTATCCTTTAGCCTTGCTCATGGGATATTTTATAGGGAAAACCATTTCGAAAAACAGATATACAGTTTCAGGAGCAAGTACAGGAAAAGTAAAATATAAATTGAATTTTATTGCTTCTACGAATCTAGGCTATAATATGGTGGGAGTAAACGTTTCTTTTTAAGAAGAAGTCCATATTTTGCTTATATTTAAAAAAAATTAAAATAATAAGAATCGTTCAATGAAGATCATAGCAGTTATTCCCGCCCGTTACGAAGCAAGCCGGTTTCCCGGAAAATTAATGCAGATTTTAGGTGGTAAAACAGTAATTACGACCACCTATCAGAATGTTCTGGAAACGGGTTTATTTGATGAAGTTTTTGTAGCGTGTGATTCTGAGATTATTTATAATGAGATTATTAATAATGGAGGAAAGGCCGTAATGACCGGGCAGCATGAAACAGGAAGTGACCGTATTGCGGAGGCAGTTCAGCATATAGATTGTGATATTGTAATCAATGTGCAGGGTGATGAGCCTTTTTTAAAGAAAGAACCTCTAAAACAGCTGATTGAAGTTTTTAAAGAAGATCATAATCAGGAAATTTCATTAGCTTCCCTGAAGATAAAGCTGACTGAAAAGGAGGAAATTGAAAATCCAAATAATGTGAAAGTTATTACCGATAATAATGGTTTTGCATTATACTTTAGCCGCTCAGTTATTCCTTACCACAGGGAGATCTCGTATGCTGTAGATTATTTCAAGCACATTGGAGTATATGCATTCAGAAAGCATGCACTGCTGCAGTTTTCTAAACTGGAAATGAAACCTTTAGAAATTTCGGAAAAAATAGAATGTATCCGTTACCTGGAATATGGGATGAAAATTAAATTAATAGAGACCAACTTTATTGGAGTTGGAATTGATACACCTGAGGATTTGGAAAAAGCAAGAAAATTGATCAACTAAATTGCCAACAGGCAAAAAGGAAGAAGGCTGAATTGCTAAATAGCAAATTTGTAAAATTGTTAAATGAGTACGATTTTACATTTTCACAAATTTGCTTTCTTACAAATTCGCCTTATATTTGAATTATAAATTGAATTAATGAAGAAATTACTTTTAGTATTCGTACTGATTTATTCACAAATTACTTTTGCACAGACCGCTAAGGAAATTATCGATAAAAATATTGAATTATCAGGCGGACTGACGAATTGGAAGCTGTTAAATTCAGTATTACTTCAAGGGAAAGTAATTTTGGGGATCAAAGATGAATATCCGATAAAAATTTATCAGCAACGCCCGAATCTCACTAAAACAGTTCTTACCATTAATAATAAAGAAACTGCGATTGAAGGCTATGACGGAAATAAAGGATATGCAATGAACTATGCCACAAATAAAGTTCAGGAATATCCGAATTATATTCCCGAAAGTTTTGATAATGATTTCATTGACTGGGAGAATAAAGGTTTTGAAGCTAAGTATCTGGGAAAAGAGAAAGTGGGAGATATTTATTGCCATAAAGTAGAATTAACAAAAAATGTCAATAAAAATTTCTATTATTTTGATACCAATACCTATATGCTTCTTAAGGAAATAAAAAAAGATGAAACATTAACGTATTCGGAGTATAGAAAAGTGGGAAATCTATTAATGCCTTTCAGAATTGAATCTTCAAGCCCTAAAAAAGATGGGGATTTTGTAATGCAGATCAATAAAATAGACATCAACAAAGTTTTTCCTGCCAATATCTTTAAATTTTAATAGTCTATATAAATAACGCAGTGAAAACTGCCACTAATCATATTACTCATGAAAAAGATCTTCTTATTGCTACTTTCTTTTGTAGCGTTCTTACAGAGTTGTACCAACCAAAAAAGTGAAATTTCTAAAGCTAAAACCAATGAACTTATGGGAAAAACAATATATGATTTCAAAGTAGAAAGCCTTGATGGCAAAGAGATCAATTTTGCAGACTTTAAAGGAAAAAAGATCCTGATTGTAAATACGGCTTCGGAATGTGGATTTACCCCACAATATGCGGATCTGGAAAAAGTTTATGAAGAATATAAAGATAAATTGGTAGTAGTGGGTTTTCCTGCCAACAACTTTGGAGGTCAGGAACCGGGAACCAATACCGAGATCGGTGCGTTTTGCCAGAAAAATTATGGGGTAACTTTTCCATTGGCTGCTAAAGTTTCTGTAAAAGGGGATGATACAGCACCTATTTTTAAATATCTGACAGAAAAAGAACTAAACGGAGTTAAGAATACTACGATCCTTTGGAACTTCACTAAATTCCTGATCGACGAAAACGGTAAATTAGTAGATAGCTTTGTAAGCACTACGAAGCCAACTGATCAGGCGATTACAAAATATTTTAAGTAAACAAAAAAAAGTATATTTTTACAAAGTGGGTGTTTTCACCCACTTTTTTTATATGGTTAAATAAATAAAAACCTAACTCATGAAAAAGATCATTTTTGCGCTTTGCATTCTAATTTCTTTTATATCAGGATTTGCCTTTAAATCTGCTACTGATGGCAGTGAGGACCGTCTTAAAAGAGTAACAGGGATTGGTGGAATTTTTTTTAAATGTAAAGATCCTAAGAAAATGAGAGAATGGTATAGCGATCACCTGGGGCTTCAAACCAATGAATATGGGGCGGTATTTGAATGGTACCAGGGGACTGATAACTCTAAAAAAGGATTTAGCCAGTGGAGTCCTTTCAGTGAAAAAACAAAATATTTTCAACCTTCAGAAAAAGACTTCATGATCAATTATAGGGTAGAACATCTTGAAAAGCTGGTTGAAGAGTTAAAAAAAGAAAATGTAACCATTGTGGATAAGATCGAAAGTTATGAATATGGAAAGTTTGTACACATCATGGATATAGAAGGAAACAAAATCGAGCTCTGGGAGCCTAATGATGTTGAATATGAAAAATTAGGGAAAAGTATGAATAGTAAAACGACGAAGTAAAAGCCTGAGCTTCGGCTCAGACCAGAAAATATAAGTTTATCACCTCAAATTATTATCTTTCTCTAACCTCTAACCTCTAACCTCTAACCTCTAACTTCTAATCTCTAACCTTTCATTCATTCGTTTTCTCAGCAAAACAAAATATATTTCCCAGTTTTATACTGGAATACCCATAGCTTTTGATTTTAGAAGAATTGATCATGGCTTTGGCTAAAATATGAGTTGGCAATGGCTTCTGGCTTTCCAGAAGTCCGATTTTGTTGGCAAATTTTATAATTCGGCTTCCGAGAACTTCTCCCGTTCTGTCGGAGTCTTTTCTTTCCAGCATGCCAGGTTTAAAGATGGTTATTTTATTAAAATGCAGTTGCTTAACAGCTTCTTCAAGCTCGCCTTTCATTTTGGAGTAGAAAATTTTAGATTTAGGATTTGCCCCGTAAGCAGAAACAAGAATGTAGTCATCCACATTGTTTTCCTTCGCAGCTTTTGCAAATTCATACTGATAGTCGAAATCTACTTTTCTCTGGGCTTCTTTACTCCCAGCTGTTTTCAAAGTGGTTCCCAGGCAGGAAAAAGCAACATCACCTTTTACTGCTTCTTTCCATTCTTCCGGTGCATCAAAGTTTACGATGTGAACGTTTAATTTATCACTCCTGATATCAAGAGGTTTTCTGACAAATACATCAACTTCATCGAATTCCTTATCGTTAAGTAATTGATTGACTAAATCTTTACCGGTAGCACCTGTAGCGCCAATTACCAAAGCTTTCATAATAAATGTGATTAGTGATGATGTTGTGAACTTTTCTTTCCTACCTAAATTTACTAAATTTGAAATTAATAATAAAGATTAAAAGATTAAAAGATTAAAAGATTAAAAGATTAAAAGATTAAAAGATTAAAAGATTAAAAGATTAAAAGATTAAAAGATTAAAAGATTAAAAGATTAAAAGATTAAAAGATTAAAAGATTAAAAGATTAAAAGATTAAAAGATTAAAAGAACTTGATAAACACTAATTTTGCACTATCAACTATCAACTATCAACTATCAACTATTAAACTCTCATTTTCATCTTTTAACTAATAACCCATTAAAACAATCAGCTATTAAAAATGGATGCCAACGAAATATTGGATTACTGTCTTGCAAAAAAAGGAGTCACCGAAACTTTTCCTTTTGACAATGAAACGCTTGTGATGAAAGTAGGAACGAAAATGTTTTTATTAATGGGACTGGAAAGACAGCCTTTAGCAATCAACGTAAAGACCGATCCTGAATGGAGTGCCGAACTTCGGGAGCAATATCCGCAGATCACCGGTGCTTATCACATGAATAAGACCCATTGGAATTCAGTTTCTTTGGATGGGTTAAAAAGAGATCTTATTTTTAAAATGATTGATCACTCCTATGATCTTGTTTTCTCTTCATTAACGAAAAAAGCCAGAGAAGAAATTCTCGCTGATTAGAAAGCAAAATTTTCAGTAAGTCTTTTATCTTCATCCAATCTTTCGATCAATTTTTCAAGACCTTCGAATTTGATTTCTTCATGAAGAAAATCCCTGAATTTTACAGTGATCTCCTGATCGTAGATGTCCTCGTTGAAATTTAGGATATACACTTCAACCGTTAGTGCATCGCCGTTTACAGTTGGATTGGTTCCTATACTGAGCATTCCTTTAAATGGCTGCCCTTTAATATAAACTTCAACAATATATGCTCCTTTTTTAGGCAATAACTTAATGGATTCGGTACTGATATTAGCGGTAGGATAGCCAATAGTTCTTCCTATTTTCTTGCCATGAACTACTTTTCCTGAAACAGAGTAGGAGTAGCCAAGCATTTCATTAGCTTCTACAATATTTCCCGCTAAGAGAGCATTTCTGATTTTTGTAGAACTGATATTATTTTCGTGGATATTGATGGCTTCCATTTGTTCCACTTCAAAATCCAATTCTTTAGACAGTTTTTGGAGAAGTTCAAAATTTCCGCTTTTATTTTTTCCAAAAGAATGGTCATATCCTATAATAAGGTATTTTACATTCAGCTTATCTATAAGGATCTGGCGAACAAACTCTTCTCCTGTAAGATTTCTGAATTCTTCATCAAATTCTTTTAAAAACAAATTATTGATCCCATATTTATCGATCAACAATTTTTTTTCATCCAGGGTATTTAAAAGTTTTAAATCTTCATTGGGATTAAAAACAAATCTCGGATGTGGCCAAAAAGTAAGGATCGCAGTTTCCAAGTGGTTTTCTGCCCCTATTTTTTTTAGTTCATCGATAATGCATTTATGTCCCAAATGTACCCCGTCGAACATTCCTAAAGACAGTGCTAAAGGCTTTTGCGCGGAATAGTCATTAAAATTCTTGAAAACTTTCAAAACGGAAAAAATTTGACTGCAAATATAAAACCTTTAAAATTATCTATTATTATATAGTAAGAGTTATTTTCAATGAACAATTTCGATAATTTGCTGTCTGTGAATTGTTGTCAATTTTAATTTTTGTGAATGAATAACAGTATAAATTATCAATTGTTAAATTTTAATCAGCCTGTTTGAGATTTTTAACAGTGAATTTTGTACCTGAATTTTGATTTCCGATTCTGTTCATCTGATCAGAAAAGCATGATAAAAATCTTTTTTTTACCAATTGTGGGTTTATGAAGAATCATTATATTTGCACCAAGAAAAAATTTAGCAATGGCAAACCAAATTAAAGGAAAAATTTCTCAAATTATTGGTCCGGTAATCGACGTAGTTTTTAATAATGTGGAAGCAGTTCCAAGTATTTATGACGCGTTAGAAATTACTAAAGGAAACGGTGAAAAAGTAGTCTTAGAAGTAGAACAACATATTGGTGAAGATACGGTAAGATGTATCGCAATGGATGCTACAGATGGTCTTACAAGAGGTCAGGAAGTAATCGGATATGGAAATCCTATTACAATGCCGATTGGTGAGGCTGTAAACGGAAGACTATTCAACGTTGTTGGTGATGCTATCGACGGGCTTCAGAATATCTCTAAAGAAAATGGATTACCTATCCACAGAGAAGCTCCGAAATTTGATCAGTTGTCAACTTCTGCAGAAGTTTTATTTACAGGTATTAAAGTAATCGACTTAGTTGAGCCTTATGCAAAAGGAGGTAAAATTGGATTGTTCGGTGGTGCCGGTGTTGGTAAAACAGTATTGATCCAGGAGTTGATTAATAATATTGCAAAAGGACACGGAGGTCTTTCAGTTTTTGCCGGAGTAGGTGAAAGAACGAGAGAAGGAAATGACCTTTTGAGAGAGATGTTGGAATCAGGAATTATCAAATATGGTGACGATTTCATGCACTCTATGGAAAATGGTGGTTGGGATCTTTCTAAAGTAGATTTAGAAGCGATGAAAGATTCAAAAGCTGCATTCGTTTTCGGACAGATGAACGAGCCACCAGGTGCAAGAGCGAGAGTAGCCCTTTCTGGTCTTACATTAGCTGAGTACTATAGAGATGGAGGAGAAAGCGGACAAGGTAGAGACGTTCTATTCTTCGTAGATAATATCTTCCGTTTTACGCAAGCTGGTTCAGAGGTATCTGCACTTCTTGGACGTATGCCATCTGCGGTAGGTTACCAGCCGACGCTTGCTTCTGAGATGGGAGCTATGCAGGAAAGAATTACATCTACTAAAAACGGATCCATTACTTCAGTACAGGCAGTATATGTACCTGCGGATGACTTAACTGACCCGGCTCCTGCAACTACATTTGCTCACTTGGATGCAACTACAGTACTAGATAGAAAAATTGCTTCTTTAGGTATCTATCCTGCGGTAGATCCATTGGCTTCTACTTCAAGAATCCTTGCACCGGAAGTTATCGGAGAAGAACATTATAACTGTGCTCAGAGAGTAAAAGAAATTCTTCAGAGATACAAAGCTCTTCAGGATATCATTGCGATCCTTGGTATGGAAGAACTTTCTGAAGAAGATAAATCTGTTGTTTACCGTGCAAGAAAAGTTCAGAGATTCTTGTCTCAGCCTTTCCACGTTGCTGAACAGTTTACAGGTATCCCTGGTTCATTGGTAGATATTAAAGACACCATCAAAGGATTCAACATGATTATGGATGGAGAACTTGATCATTTACCAGAAGCCGCTTTCAACTTGAAGGGGACTATCGAAGAAGCTATTGCAGCAGGACAAAAAATGTTAGCTGATAACGCTTAATAAGTTAGACATGAGATATCAGATACTAGACATGAGACTTTAAAGGTTGTCTGAAATCTGAGATCTGAAATCTTTTAATCTAAATTAAAATGAATATAAAAATTTTAACACCAGAATACGTAGTTTTTGAAGGCGAGGTAAACTCTGTTTTACTTCCGGGAAAAAATGGTGAATTTCACATCATGAAAAACCACGCAGGAATCGTTTCTTCATTAATTAATGGTAAAGTAAAGCTGTTTGTGAATTCTGTCGATGAAGCTTATGCCAAGAACCTTACCAGAGAGAATGAAAAAGATTCTGTTTTTTCTTATTCTATCAAAAGCGGTGTTGTAGAATTTAATCATAATAAAGGAATTATCCTTTGTGAGTAATTAAATGAAAAGCTAAATATATTTTCAAGAAAGTGTAACTTTGGTTACACTTTTTTTTATGTAATGTAAATCTGATTTTATGAGGAGTATGATCATGTTGTTTATGATGATGGGAATTGTATTAAACGCCCAGAATTTTAAAACCAAAAGGGGTATTATAAGTCTTGATGGAGTACATGTTGCTAAAATTTCAAATAAATCAAGTGAGTACACTTTTATGGATTTGAAGGAGACGCCTATTTATACAATAGAATTTGTTGATAAAAGCGTCGTGGATTCTGTAAGAGACAGTTACATAAAATTGAACAGGGTATACAACAGGGATAAGACCATTGAGTTGGATTACAGCTCTCCTTCAGCCTTTTCCGGTGAAGAAAGATCTGCAGTATATACTTGTATAAAAGACCTCAAGATCATTGATAACAAAGGCATTAATGTTAAGAATTTAGATGATCTTTTTCAAAATACACCCAAAAGAAAGCTTGATACTAAAACCAAGGATGCTTATTCCATACGGAGTAAAATTGACAAGATGAAAATTGAAGTCAACAATGTAGGGGAAATTCTCAGCAATGGTGTCCCGGTCGGATATTTTACGAATTTGCCGGTAAGCTTCGGATCTGATGATAAGATTGCTGAGAAAACATTTGTAGATATTGAAATCTATGATGCCAAGAGCAAATATATTGGCAAATACATTACCACTACCAAGCAGATCAAAACAGCCGGTGGAAAAAGTTTTACATTGTACAGGGAAATGTCCGGAAGGGCTTCAATTTTAAAATTTCCGACCTATAAAGCTATTGCAGAACGGATGGCAATTTTAGATCCGAATTTTATTAAAATTCAGGAAAAGGTTGTTGTAGGGCAGGTCGTAAAAGATGGGGTAGAG
This sequence comes from Chryseobacterium sp. LAM-KRS1, assembly GCF_013184525.1. Lineage (GTDB taxonomy): Bacteria > Bacteroidota > Bacteroidia > Flavobacteriales > Weeksellaceae > Chryseobacterium > Chryseobacterium proteolyticum. Next base: position 5,837 of record NZ_JAAOIZ010000002.1, on the reverse strand, counting down.
AAATAAAAGTTTAGTGTTTAATAATTTAATTGTCTATGGAATGCCAGGTTTGATTCATTTATAAAAATCAATCAGAATTTGGATATAAATTCGGATGAGCTAAAGGTCCCGGTAAACTTTTCAATTAGAAACTACAAACTTAAAATGACACCATTATCTTTAAGTTGCTGTATAGGTTTTGAAAACCAGAACAGTTCAAAATCCTCGAAGTTCTCTTCAAACTGAATTTTAAGCTGTTGCAGGGTTGTCTTTTTTGCATTTTCAATGGCGTTTTCCGCAAGCACTTTCATGAGCCATTCTGCTTTTGGCTGCTCCAGATCTATTTTTACGATATTTGTTTTTAAATGGAATGTCAGTTGCGTATATGCCCACGAATTTTGTTTCTTTGTTTTTATGTAATTCTCGGCAACAACATTTCTGTCCATAAAAATAACCTTTGAGTTTCCTTTAAAAACAAAATGATCTTCTTCTAAAAGGCAATCGTGGATATAATCGGGGTGAATGGTTGTTTTGGGAATTTTAAAATCAAACCAATCCTGTAATGGGATATCAAAATTGATTCCGTGCATATAATTGAAAAGCGATTTTTTTAATCCGAAACTGAATTTACTATGGTCAATTCCTGTTTTATCTGTAAAATCAATATCGTTATTGGCAAATAAAATTTCCTGTTTAATAGGAGTAACGCCAAATTCTTCAGGATGTAAACCCACCGGAGAATGAGCCGTCATGGCAAACTGATGCCAGAATCCACTTTGCAGAATTCCCATTTCAAAGAGCTGCCGTACCATTTCCAGTGAATCAATTGTTTCCTGTACAGTTTGGGTAGGGTAGCCGTACATAAGGTAGGCATGGATCATTATACCGGCTTCAGTGAAATTTCTTGTAACCTGAGCCACCTGATCAACGGAAATCCCTTTATCAATCAATTTTAAAAGACGGTCACTGGCTACTTCCAATCCTCCTGAAACAGCAACACAACCTGAAAGCTTCAGTAAAAAACAAAGATCTCGGGTAAAACTCTTTTCAAAACGGATATTGGTCCACCAGGTCACGACGAGATTCCTGCGCAAAATTTCCAGCGCAACTTCTCTCATTAAAGCGGGTGGGGCAGCTTCATCCACAAAATGAAAACCGGTTTCTCCAGTTTCTTTAATCAGCTCTTCCATCCTGTCGACGAGGATTTTTGCAGAAACAGGCTCGTAGATTCTTATGTAATCCAGCGAAATATCACAAAAAGTACATTTTCCCCAATAGCATCCATGAGCCATTGTAAGCTTGTTCCATCTTCCGTCGCTCCACAGACTGTGCATTGGGTTGGCAATTTCAATGACTGAAATATATTGATCGAGTAAAAGATCTGTATATTCAGGTGTTCCGACCTGTGCCTGTTTATAGTCGTGTCGTTTAGAGTTATTCTTATAAGTTACCGTATGGTTCTCAATGAGGAAAGTTCTTTTAAATTCGGCTTCTTCAGTTGGGTTATTTAGATGGTTATAAAGAAGCTCAATTGGGAGTTCGCCATCATCTAAAGTAATAAAATCGAAGAATTCGAAAACCCTGGGGTCTTTTATTTCCCTTAATTCCGTGTTTGGAAAGCCACCACCCATCGCTGTTTTAATGTTTGGGAAATTTTTCTTGATGTATTGGGCACATCGAAAAGCGGAGTACAAATTCCCCGGAAAGGGGATAGAGAAACAGACAAGCTTGGGTTGTACGGTCTGTAGCTTTTCCGCTAAAATTTCTAATGTAATATCATCGATAAATGTTTGCCGGTCTGATAATTTGGAATATAGCTCGTCAAAAGAATTGGCACTTTTCCCCAGGCGTTCTGCATACCGGCTGAAACCAAAATCGGAATCTATATTTTCAACAATATAATCAGATAGATCCTCCAAATACAATGTGGCCAAGTGTTTTGCTTTATCCTGAAGCCCCATGTTTCCGAAAGCAAATTCCATATCATCCAGCTGATTGAACCGGGAAGCTTCCGGTAAAAAATTCATGCTACAGATCTGGCGGGCCAAAGTGGCATTTTTACCTTGCAGGAAATGAATGACCTGATCAATGGTTTTTATATATTCATCCCTTAGAGCGAAAATCCTTTGGGTATTTTCTGACAACTTTTCAAGATCAATTTTCCTGGAAAAAATGTTCTGAAGACCCTCTTTTGAAAAAAGTTCCAAAATAACTTCAATCCCCAAATCGATCTGATAGCTGGTAATATTTTTGGTATTTAAAAAACCTTTAATATAAGCCGTGGCAGGATAAGGAGTATTAAGCTGGGTAAAAGGCGGAGTAATCAGAAGAAGATCTTTCAATAGGAATTTTTTTGCAAAATTATCACATCTATATCATACAAAAAAATTAATGGCCTGTAAAAGATGAATTGAACTTATTTTTGTAAGCCGAATTTAGCAATGGTAGAATTTATTTTCTTTATCCATTCATTAGGTTTGGTAGAATAACCTGTGGAAGCAATAGCTTTAACCCAATCGTTACTGTTGTTATTATCTTTTAACCGGGTATAAATTTTCTTTTTGGAAAGTATACGGCAAAAAGCTTCATAGCTTTCGCGAACGGTACTAAAGCTTTTAAATTTAGAATTATTAACATCGTTCCTTCCCAAAATACCAAAGTGATTATTAAGGGTTTTGCTAGCCTTGCTGGTTCCGGCTCCGGACTCCACAATAGCTATGGCGAGTATGATCGAGCTTGGAATCCCGTATTGTTTTGAGAGATCTGCTGCAATATCTTTATGGTTATCTATATAAGAATGCTGGGCATTAGCTGTTGTAAAGAAAAGCGTAAAAAACAGGCCGATAATTGCTGTTTTAATATTTCTGGAATTTCTCATATACATCTATTTTGATATCAATCTATTAGATAAAATAATGACTTTTAAAAAATTAAAAGACAGATACTTACCACCCATTCAGAAGTGGATTATAGATAAAAAGGCCATTGTATTTCAAATGGCCTTTTGTATTGTTTTAAATTTCTTTAAACTGAACGTTGTTCTCCTTCAGATAATTATCAGCTTGCTCCTTATAATGACCACCCACCAGTTTATCGTGAATAGCTTCAAAGGCAGCTAATGTTTCATTGATCTCAGCATCTGTATGAGACGCTGTTGGAATCAATCTTAGTAATATCATTCCTTTAGGAATTACCGGGTAAACAACTACAGATGTGAAAATTCCGTAAATTTCTCTTAAATCTTTAACCAAAAGAGTTGCTTCTACCGGTGTTCCCTGCATCATTACTGGCGTTACGCAAGTATTACTGTCTCCAATGTTGAAACCTCTTTCTTTAAGACCGTTTTGCAGTTTATAGGTGTTTTCCCAAAGTTTAGCTTTAATTTCAGGTCTTGTTCTTAAAAGCTCTAATCTTTTAAGCCCTCCGATAACCATTGGCATCGTTAGGGATTTTGCAAAGATTTGTGATCTTAAGTTGAATTTTAAGTATCTGATGATTTCTTTATCTCCGGCAATGAAAGCTCCGAAACCTGCCATTGACTTAGCGAAAGTAGAGAAATATACATCGATTTTATCCTGACATCCTTGTTCTTCACCAGCTCCGGCTCCTGTTTTTCCAAGAGTTCCGAATCCATGAGCGTCATCTACAAGAAGTCTGAAGTTATATTTTGATTTCAGGTCACAGATTTCCTTAAGCTTCCCCTGCTGACCTCTCATTCCGAAAACCCCTTCTGTAATTACCAGAATACCACCACCGGTTTCTTCAGCTACTTTTGTTGCTCTCTGAAGATTTTTTTCAAGACTTTCGATATCATTGTGTCTATAGGTAAATCTTTTTCCGGAGTGAAGTCTTACCCCGTCTACGATACATGCATGTGAATCTACATCATATACGATTACATCATTTCTGCTAACCAAAGCGTCAATGGTAGAAACCATTCCCTGGTAACCGAAATTTAATAAATAAGCAGATTCTTTCTGAACAAAATCAGCAAGCTCCCTTTCCAGTTGTAAATGCTGTTCTGTTTCCCCTGACATTGCTCTTGCTCCCATTGGATAAAACATCCCGTATTCAGCAGCGGCTTTTGCATCGGCTTCCAAAACTTCAGGATGATTACATAATCCTAAATAATCGTTAGCACTCCAGAAAATGACTTCTCTTCCCTGAAACTGCATTCTAGGTCCGATTGGCCCTTCAAGTCTCGGGAAAATAAAATAGCCTTCTCCATAATCTGCAAATTGTCCAAGAGGTCCTGGATTTTCTTTTATTCTTTCAAAAATATCCAACATTTTATAAGTGATTTTATTTAATTAAAAAAAGCCTTTTGTGATCTACAAAAAAGGCTTGATTTGTATGGTAATTATTTCTATTTGATGAATTCTGTCTTGAAAACTTCATCGTAGTTGTGAACACAATTGTTTACAAAACCTTGTTCCGCCATCCATTTGTCGCTGTATACCTTGGTAATGTATCTTGATCCGTGATCAGGATAAATTAATACAACCAGGTCATCTTTTGAAAATTCGCTAGATTGGGCATATTGTATAAGCGCCTGGGTAACTGCTCCGGTCGTATAACCTCCCATGATAGCCTCTTTTAGAGCTATTTCACGGGTTCTGTAGGCAGACATTTCATCATTCACTCTTACAAACTGGTCTACTTTATCAAAAAGTAAGGCGGCAGGAATAAGATTTTTTCCCATTCCTTCAATCTGATAGGGGTGAACATCTTCTTTATGGATTTCTCCGGTTTCATGATAACTTTTCAGAATAGATCCGTCTGCATCTACTCCTATTATTTTGATATTCGGATTCTTTTCCTTTAAAAATTTTGCTGACCCGGATAAAGTTCCCCCGGTTCCTGTACATGCAAAAAGATGTGTGATTTTTCCTTCTGTCTGCTCCCAGATTTCCGGTCCGGTAGTCTGGTAATGGGCATCAATATTCAACTCATTAAAGTATTGATTGATATAAACAGAATTAGGTGTTTCAGAAGCCACTCTTTTGGCAACCTCATAATAGGATCGGGGATCATTCGCAGGTACGTTAGCAGGGCAAACATACACTACCGCTCCAAGAGCTTTAAGATAGGCAATCTTTTCAGGTTTTGTTTTGTCACTTACAGCAAGAATGCATTTATACCCTTTGATAATGCAAACCATTGCAAGAGAGAATCCTGTATTCCCTGAGGTGGTCTCTACAATTACAGAATCTTCTTTTAATAAACCTTTTTTCTCAGCGTTTTCTATAATGTGAAGTGCGATTCTATCTTTAGTGGAATGTCCAGGATTATATGATTCTAACTTGGCATAAACAGTTGCAGGAATATCTTTCGTTACAGTATTTAGCTTCACCATAGGAGTGTTTCCTATTAGGCCAAGGATATTATCGTAAACATTACTCATTATTTGCTATTTTTCAATAAAAATCTGAGGGCAAAAATACAAAAAAATAAATAATTTCTAAACTTTTGTTTGATTTCTAAGCTGTCATTACTTAAATCGATATTTTTCCTTCCTCAATGGTTACAGACTTATTAACGCAAATACCACACCAGTATTTTAAAAATTTGTTAAAATCGATATAAAATCATATAAAAGCCCTATTTTCGCGTAATTGATTTTATACTATGAAAAACTGGACTTTTAGGCAATGGAACACCGTTTTAGGATGGGTGATTTTCGTCATTGCATTTTTCACGTACTTATCAACGATAGAACCCAAGCTGAGTTTCTGGGATTGTGGTGAGTACATATCTTCTGCAGTAAAATTAGAAGTAACGCACGCTCCCGGGGCTGCTTTATTCCAGATTGTGGGCGCTGTAGCGGCCATTTTTGCATTAGGAAAAGGCGAAAATTA
>NZ_JAAOIZ010000001.1 GCF_013184525.1 Chryseobacterium sp. LAM-KRS1 | reverse complement strand
TTCATTCCCGATTCATATAAGCTTCCTAAATCTTCAAGCAAAATCCTCCAGGAAACTCCGTCAACCACAAGGTGGTGAATAACCAATATGATTCGGTCACCATCACTCATCGAAACATGTCCTATATGGAATAATATTCCGGATTCTATATTGATGGCGCTTTGGAGACGATCTCCTATTTTTTGTAAAGAACTCTGCTCGTTTTCAAAAGAGCCTTCTTCTCTGATATCAAAATATTCAAAATGATAATGATTACCTTCTGTTCCTGCATTATATTGATTCCACTCACCTTCCTTCTGGCTATAAACCATTCTTAAAGCATCATGGTGTTCTACAAGACGTTTGATTGAAGATTCCAAGACAGAACCTGATAGTCTTTCATTGCTCTTTAAAATAACAGCCTGGTTGTAATGGTTTTTATCAGACAGTTCCTCGCTCTTAAAGAAATACCTTTGGATAGGAGTCAGAATACTATCTCCCGTTACAACAGATTGGTCGATCACAGCAATATCTATTGTCATATAACGAGCCAGTTCTTCTAATACAGGATATCGTAAAATATGCTCTACTTTTAAGCTATAGCCACGCTGACGTAATCTCGACACAATCTGGATCGACTTAATCGAATCGCCTCCAAGGTTATAATAATTATCACGAATACTGACAGGATTGTATTTTAAAACTAGCTCACAGACTTCTACCAATGCTTTTTCTTCCGTTGTTACTGGAGCCACATATTCAGTCTTGATTAAATCTGAAGTGCTTACTTCTGGCAAGCCCTTTCTGTCGATCTTTCCATTACTGGTCAGTGGAATATGCTCTAACTCAACGTAAAAACTCGGTAGCATATATTGGGGAAGCTTACTCTCTAAATAATAAGCTAGTTCCTGCTTGTCAATAACAGAATCACTGACATAATACACCACTAGCTTTTTGTCTCCTTCATGTTCTTTAACTTCAGTCACAACAGATTTAATTGTTGGGCTATAAGAAAGCACCTGATGATCAATCTCTCCAAGCTCTATTCTATGCCCACGGATCTTTACCTGATCGTCAATCCTTCCCAGATATTCAATAGTACCATCCGGTAACCATCTGCCTAAATCTCCCGTGCGGTACATCTTTGTACTAGGAACGAAAGGATTGTCTATAAACTTCTCCTCCGTCAGGTCTTCACGGTTCAAATAACCTCTGGCCAATCCCGCTCCAGATATATAAAGCTCGCCACTTAATCCGACAGGTAACAAATGTCCATTTGGATCTAAAATGTAAATCTGAGTATTGGTAATTGATTTACCAATATTTACATTTGGGGTGTTTACAACAGAAACAGATGACCATACTGCACATTCTGTAGGACCATATTCATTATACAGAATAGCATCACTATGTTTTTGATGATTTAGTACTAAATTTTTACTTAATTCCTCTCCTGCAACAATGACATGTTTCAGCGTATTTTTTCCCGATATACTTTCTTTGAGATAAGGAAGAAGATTAGAATAATAATTGGGAACACATAATATTCCTTCAATATTATTTTTTATAATCTGATGCGAAATATATTCAACATCTTTAATATTCATATTGCTTTCAATAAATAATCTCCCGCCACTGCAAAGCGTTCCAAAGATCACAGCTACAGAAGAATCGAAAGAAAAAGAAGGCACGAGCAGCATGCTTTCAATATTATAGAAAATAGTTCGGTTGATCGTAGAATGAAATACATTCTGATGCTCAATCATTACTCCTTTAGGATTTCCGGTAGTTCCTGATGTATAAATGATATATGCCAGGTCTGAAGGACTAATAAAGAAACATGGGTTCTCCGCTAAGTATTTATGTTTTAACTCATTAAACTCCACCAGAAAAGTCTCATTTATGCATACTTTACATTGCGTATCATCCAGAATATAATCGATCCGTTCTTTAGGATAATCCATATCAATCGGAACATATGCTCCTCCTGACTTTAATATTGCTAAAATGGAAATGATCATTTTTTCATTACGTGGCAACTCAATACAAATCAGATCATCTGCTTTAATGTTGTATTTATCTTTAAGGTAATGGGCAAGCCTGTTCGATTCTGTATTTAAATCTTTATAACTCAGCGCCATATCACCATATACAACGGCCAGTGAATCAGGATTCTTTTTAGCTTGAGACTCAAATAAATCTACAATTGTCTGATTCAAAGGATACTCAACTGATATATTGGAAAGATTGAGAATGTCTGTAACTTCTTTTCCTTTTACAAGAACATAATCAGTAAGATTTGTATCCAGAAGTTCATCGTAATTGCAAAGAATATAAGCTAAGTTCTTTAATAAACTCTCGATCAAATACACTTGATAAACACTTCTATAACAAATAGTTAAATCAACTCCTTCTTCCGATTCATAATAGAAAAGGGAAAGATTATCAGATATTGATTCAAATTTATGACCATATTGAATAGAGAAATTAGAGTATTCTGTTAAGTCTAAGCCACTAGCATCATAATTAGAATGAGAAACAGCATCTTTAATATCACCTGCAAAATTCTTTAATAGCTCCTTAAATGTCATCTCTTTTTTATGATGAATCTCAACGAATATATTATTTTCTAAAGGTACCAGATCAGAAGCGTACACCTTAATAACATTCTGAAAATCATCACAATACCTATCTAATAAAAAAGAAAAAATAGATGAAATAATGGTTAATTTAGATAAAGCATTATTTTTTGATATTTTAAGAAAACTATCCAGATCGTCCTTCAAAAGCTCTGTTTTCAAATATTCTACGTTACCTTTGGATGAGCCAATAGTCTCCTTATTTTTTGTCTTATTTAGCCAAAAAATATTTGATAAAGAGGATGTGTTTAGCATTATATTAAATGATAAGGTTGGATTTCAGCGATCAGACTTTGTTGTAAAGAATCTATTCTTACACAAATCTTTTGCTTGTTATTTATTTTTAGAATTTCACATGGATAAGACTCGAAAGGGCCGGATATTATTATTTTCTTTTCTCCTATGCTCAGTTCTTGTATTCCTTTAAGCTCGACTTCAGAATATTGGCCTAGAAATATTCGGATTCTGTTAATCTCCTCATCAGGGACCCTTACCAGTTTATTGCCTAAACTGATAAAAAGAACTATTCCTTCTATCGTCAAAGCCTTTAAATAGTCCTTAATTGTTTTTAAATAGACAAAGACATAAGAACTAAACAATGGTTTTTCAACTTTTTTCTTACGATCAGACCATTGCGACATCACATTACTGGTTGGCAGATAGACATCGAACTTATCTTCGACAAGCTTACTGGCAATTTTCTTTTCAAAGTGAGATTTGGTATAGGCAACATACCATCCTTGAACAAAACTCATATAATTTTCTAATGGTTATTTACGGCTTCGCCACTTAAGTCACATTAAACTGTGCAAAAGATTTTTTTAGGAAAAAAACTGGGTAGAAATATGCTCAAAAAGAATTTTTAAGCATTTTGTAGATTTTCGGTTGTGTTCTTTATCCTTAGTTTTATTTTGCTAAAATATAAAAAAAAATCACTCTAAGATGAGTTTAATAAAAAATTAATGTTTTTTTTTTATTTAAAAAGAAAAAGAAATATTAAGCTACAAAAAGAATATTGAAAATCAACAAAATAACTATTAATAAAGCAAATTAACATTTGTGAATATTTCATAATATTGGGAGAATAATAACTGTTCAATACGCCTTTTTTTTAAAATTCATCAAAAATATATTCACCATGGAATGACTTGAACGATCTTTTTTCAAGATTCTATGAATTATTAAAGATTAATACTATTAAAAAAAGACAATTTTCAGTCTCTTCCATATAAATGCTTACATTAGCATTACCACAATCTAAAAATTAATACGATGAAAATATTGAAACCTGTTGAGGCCTTTGATAAAGCCGCAAAAATATACCAGGATAAGTTTATGGATGTAAGCTTGTTTGGGGACACTTTTAATTTCTTCTGCGATCAAATCGAAGCTGATCGTGCCGATATTCTTGATATTGCCTGTGGTCCGGGAAATATTACTAAATATTTATTGAACAGAAAACCAGAATACAATATATTAGGAATCGATTTATCCTCGAAAATGCTTGATCTTGCCCAAGCCAATAATCCTACAGCAGATTTTCAACTGATGGATTGCCGGGATATTCATAAGATTCAAAAAAAATTTGAAGGAATCGTTTGTGGCTTCTGCCTTCCTTATTTAACACGTGATGAAGCGATCACCTTAATCAAAGATGTCTCCGCATTGTTAAGGCCCGGAGGTGTATTTTATTTGAGTACGATGGAGGATGATTATAGTAAATCAGGATTGATCACATCCAGTTTAGGAGATCAGGTTTACCTTTATTACCATCAGGAAGATTATTTAGCAAAAGCTTTCCAGGAAAATAATTTTGATATGTTACAGGTAAAACGTTTTAATTCTTCCGATAAAAATGGTATGATGATTACTGACATGGTATTGATCGGAAAACTGAATTGACCTGTGTGTTATATTATACATGATAAAACTCAAAAGAGTTTGAGTTTACAGGTTTATCTCATTCCCTTTTCGCATTAAAAAAGAATTCTATTTTACAGATTTCAAATATGCTAAAGCCTGCTATTTATTGTATTTATTTTTATTGATAACCGGATTTGCATACATTGCTAAAAAGCTTTGTTTCAGCTCTGCATCGGAAATGTCGATACGCATTTCCATTCTTCTTTCGAACAGCATCTTTTCATTTTCCGTATAACGTCCGGAATATTGATTGGTCTTATGCAAAAGGTCGTAGGCAATGAAATTTGTTGGCCAGAGTTTATAATTCCGGATAATAGAATCATCAATTACCTGAGCAATGGCCTGTAGCTGTTTGTTCTTGTTATCAAATTCTGACCCGATTTCATCAAGTTCAGTCCCAAGTACCTTTCCTGCATGCAGGTGAATGCGTTTTTTCTGGCCCAGCACTCCGCTTAGCATTGTTGTAAAATCCTCATCCTTATCTTTAATATAAACTTCATTTCTTGATTTCGCCATAAGTTGCGGCATCTTCAGAACATCTGTAGGATCATATTCATATGAAATAGATAGCGGAACTATTTTCAGACTTTTAAAGAAGTCGGTTAATGACTGCTCCCCTGCTGCCATGGCAAGCATTTTCAGAACTCCTTGTTGTGTAGCGTCATTGCCGTCTTTGGTTCGGCCTTCTCTTTGTGCAATCCATACAGATCGGTTTTCTTTAGTAAGCAGCTCATAAATATATTCGGACATGATCTTTGAACTGTTTAGTTGTTCGCGGATCGGCAGTCCACGTTGAACTAAAAAATTACGATTCAGTTTTGCAAGGATATGAAGGAATGATTTCTGTACCAGATTATCCCCAATTGCTGAAGATGTCATTACAAGTCCCTCATCCAGCAATACCAAATTGAGCAGAGAGGTATCCAGAACAATATCACGATGACTGGAAACAAACAGATAAGCTGTATCCTTATCCAGGTCCTCGAATCCGGAAGTACTTAATCCCTCAGAACTTTGTTTCAGGATCTGGCGAACGGTATACGCTATAAAGTGGTGTTGAAAATCGCTAATGGAATGAATATCTTTAAATTGTCCAAGCCAAAATTCTTCGTCCTGATCAGGAAAAGTAAAACGCATCAACGCCTTCATCATAGGATGTTTTGCAACACTCTTCAGAGCATCATTAACTTCATCATCATAAAAAGGCCTGATATCATCAAATTTTGACATATTATTATTTAAAAATTAAACGCACTGCAAAAGAACAAAAAAATATTGACTACGCCCGATGATTCATGTCATAATTGTTATTCGGTAAATTGATTATTGAAAGTTTATGTTTTAAAAGGAAAAACAGATTGAAAAACTGACTGGTATAACAAAGTACTATTAACCAATATCTTGATTAATAATGTCGAGATATTTAAAAAACAGCTGATAAAATTTTGTTTTATTACGTTCTCACTTAAAATTAGATTTTCTGATCTATATTTGATAGATATTTTAATGGTATGCAAAACATTCTCTTAGTGATAGTGCTATCCATTACAGGACCGAATAAAAATTAAATTTATGATAAATGATTATAAAAAATATGACCTGTTTGGTAAGACATTAATGCAAAAAATTGCATTGACCTCACCATTTAATTATGATTTTCCAGTTACCGAACAGGCGTGTTTTCTATATGTTTTAAAAGGGGAACTACAATATAAGAAGGATAATGATGAAATTAATATACCTACCCATTATTCTTTACTTCTCAATTGTATCACCTCCGGTAAGCAAATCTATCATGCTGCCTCCGAGACTAACTGTGAAGTTGTAATTGTTACTTTTTATCCGGACATACTAAAGAAAATCTACGATCGGGAATTGCCTTTATTACTTCATCCTCCTGGAAACATCATTTCAAATCAATCCAATGAAAAAATCAACAATGAATTTTTAATTCAAAAATATATTGAAGGACTGTTGTTTTATTTTGAGAATCCGTCTTTGGTAAATGAAGATATCCTGATCCTGAAGCTCAAGGAAATTATACTTTTGTTAGCTCAAACCCAAAATGCGGAAGCAATACAAGTGATATTATCACAGCTTTTTTCTCCTACTACTTACACTTTCAAGCAAATCATTGAAGCCAATCTGTTTTCACAATTAACGATCGAACAGCTTGCAGGACGGGCTAACCTGAGTGTGTCTTCCTTTAAAAGAGAATTTTCAAAACTCTATAATGATACCCCTGCCAACTATATCAGAAACAAAAGGCTTGAAAAAGCTGCCGAACTTCTTGCGGTTTCAGATCAGCGCATCACTGATATCGCATTTGAATGCGGATTCAATGATCTGGCTAATTTTACAAAGAGCTTTGGTGAAAAATATCATCAGAGTCCAACGAACTACCGTCAAAAAATAAAAGACGATAACACGATATAATATTCCACTTCCTTATTTCTGTTAAAAATCGTCCCTTATAGCATTCTTAAAACCGGTTTAAGGATGCTTTTTTATGAACCAAAATACCAAACAATTGAACGAAATCGCAAAGCTATTTCTTTTTTTCTGACGCAACTTTGCAATGTTCCTCTTGGGAAAATATCGAAAAAAAACAATTGAACTGTATTTTTTCAAATAAAGGATTTATAAATTAAAAACATCATAAAATGGGACTATCAGGTTTAGGAATATTCCATACGATTATTGGAATTGCTGCCATTGCAGGAGCATTACTATCATTTATTAAATACGGCAAGATCGATCTTAGCAAACTACCGGGAAAAATATATTTTTACGGAACCCTTATCACCTCACTTACAGCATTGGGAATTTCGAAGCATGGAGGTTTTAATGCAGGACATATTTTTTCCATCTTTATCATCGTTTTGGTGTCTGCTGCATATTTTCTTTTTTCAAAAAAGCAAAACAGTAACAGAGCACGGTATTTTGAAAATTTCTCACTCTCTTTCAGCTTTTTTCTGTCACTCGTGCCCACGGTTAATGAAACTTTTACCCGTGTTCCATTGGGACATCCATTGGCAAAAGATATCAGCGATCCGATTATAGGAAAAACGTTGGGAGCGCTCTTTATTCTGTTTATCGCGGGTTCGGTATATCAGTACATCAAACAAAAAAGAGCTAACCAACAAGTGTCATTCTAAATTTCATTCTTTGCTTAAAAAAAATGTTCGGAAAATCCGAACATTTTTATTTGCATTCTATTTACTCCGATAAAGGAACAGGGTCTTCTATGGGAGCTTTATCAACGGTTTTCTTTTTTGCTAAGTTGTCCACTCTCCACATTAAGAAGATACCTAATATAGAAATAGCAACGATCACATATCCCACTATATTATAGTGTTCTAAGGGAGCCCCTTTACTTTTTTGGGTAACGATCACGCCTGCAACCGCTGCTGCTATTCCACCTGCTATTTGCTGCAGAGAAGAGTTAATGCTCATGAAAGCGCCACGGTCCTGTAAATCCGGAATGGCACTCGTTAAAGCTGAAGAAGGAATCATACGACTCATAATACCAATCATCATCAGGATATTAAATATCATCACCAGCCATAACGGAGTTACGGACAGGTTAGTATAAAGCACGCACATCCCCATCATCCATACTGAAGCTATTGCAAATATTTTAAACTTGTCTACTTTATCACTTAATTTTCCGATCAAAGGCATGATCACCAATGAGCTAACCCCAGAAACCATAAATAACATAGGAAGCTGTTCATTGGTAAGCCCAAGGTTATTAACTGCAAACGCACTTCCGAAAGGCATCATCATAAAACCTCCGATGGAAAGTAAGGCTGTAGCGGCAAATCCTACCCTGTAATTACTTTTTGCAATTGTATGCCACAAATGCTGAAAAGCAGATTTATCCCGTTGTACCGAAAGATGTTTGTTTACAGGCTGCAATTTCAGGAAAATTAAAACAGCAATAATGACACTCAAAGCCGCTACCATCCAGAAAGGTGCTTCCCAGCCCCATTTATTAGCCAGATAAAGCCCGATAGGCACCCCAAGAACCTGGCTTCCTCCGAAGCCCATCTGAATAAATCCCATTACCCTACCTCTTTGTTGCAGCACAAACAAATCAGTTATAATAGCCATAGAAATAGAGCCTATCACTCCTCCAAAAAGGCCTGTAATAATTCTCGCGGCGACCAGGGCCGCATAAGATTGTGCCATACCGCAAAAAATAGTTCCGATAATAAATCCGATATAAAAAAATAGTAAAAGTTTTTTCCTGTCAAATCTGTCGGCAAAACCTGCCGTCAGCAATCCTGAAACTCCCGCACTGAAAGCGTAGGCAGAAACGGCAAAGCCAAAAGCTGAAGGTTTTAGGCTAAGTGATTTCATGAGCATATCGCCCAGTGGAGACATTACCATAAAATCCAATATTACCGTAAACTGGGTAATTGCTAAAATAAATATGACAAACTTCTGATAGCCCGTAAAGGGCAAAGGTTGTTGTTCCATAATTTCTTTAAAGGTAAATTAAGATTCCGGGAGTCGTCAGTTATGACCAAGCTCCTAGCATCCCTTGTTTGATTAGTTTTTGTGCAAATAATAATGTAATAGAAATTTTATCACTTCTTTTTTAAAGCTTTTACGACAAGATCAAATGTCTGCCATAAAATTTCGTCCGTCATTTTAAAGGATTTTCCGCCAAGACTTTTTCCTTCATTATGGAACCTTGCTAAAGAGTACATAGGTGAAAAAGCAACCGACCAGTACACTTCAAAAGGCATTGGGCTGAGTTCACCTCTCTTTACTGCATTGTCCCAGAATTTCCCTAAAGTCTCCTTAAATCCCCGTAAAAAATGATGAAGAAATTCTTCCTGGTAGCTTGAGTTCCTCAATTGCTCAAAAAACAAATGTTTGTCAGGATGAGTGGTCATGTAGCTATACCGATTTCTCCACTGTACCCGTAAGCCTTCTTCAAAATGAGCTTCAGGATCAAAATTCTTTAGAATGGCATCAGACATTGTTTGCCCCTCTTCTTTGGCAATCGTTAAAATTAAATCATCCCGGTCTTTAAAATACAGATAAGGAGTAGCAACAGAAATCTTGCAGGCCTTCGCAAGTTTATTCATGCTGAATCCCTCCAGTCCGTTTCTGATGATCATTTTAATCGCTTCTGTCTTAATGAGCTCTCTTTTATCACCTTCTTTTAAACGCATGAGTAAAGTTCTAAAATTTCAGGTTATAAAATTAATGAATATTTATTAATTAATAAATATTATTTTCCTTAAAAATTAACCTATACCTCAAATTGTACATAAATCTATGTTGATTAAATTATCCTTGTCAAACAAAAAATATTTATTTTAGTAAAAAAAGAACACCAAAACTAAACTTGAAAATACAATATGAAAAAAATAAAAATATTACTGCTATGCTCACTGAGCATGATGGCTTGTTCTCAGGAGGAATCCAGGCAAGATCTGCTAAAGAATTCAAATAAAAAGACGGAAAACAAATGGTCGTCCACTGCTACTGTAAAAGAACTGAAACTTTTCCAGATCAATGTATGGCAGGAAGGAACCTCTGTAACAGGAGGCTATGATGCTATTGTCAATGAAATTGTCCGGTCGGATGCTGATTTTGTATTTCTCAGCGAAGTCAGAAACTATAATAATGTCGACTTCACGAATAAACTGGTTCAGTCACTTCATTCCAAAGGGTATACCTACTATTCCTTCCGTTCAGATGATTCGGGGATATTATCCAGATATCCGATTATTGAAAACGCTTCTGTCTACCCGGTGAGTAATGATCACGGCTCAGTTTACAAACTGGTCACTCAAATTAACGGACAGCGCATCGCTGCTTACACCGGTCATCTTGATTATACTCATTATGCCTGTTATCTTCCTCGTGGGTACAGTGGGACGACATGGTCAAAACTACCCAATGGTCCAGAAACCAACCTCACAAAAATATCGGAAATGAATCTTGCTTCTTATAGAGATGAAGCTATCTCAGCGTTTATCTCCGATGCAAATACAGAAAAAACAAAAGGTTCCATAATATTTCTGGGAGGAGATTTTAATGAGCCTTCTATGTTTGATTGGGTAAGCAGTACAGCCAATTTATATGATCATCATACTGTAGTTTACCAATGGGATACCACCAAACTCCTGAATAATGCAGGTTTTAAAGACTCATACCGCATGATGCATCCTTCTCCCGTTACCCATCCCGGATTCACCTACCCCTCCGATAATCCTGCAAAGCCCGTCAACCAGTTAACATGGGCTCCTGACGCAGATGAAAGAGAGCGGATTGACTATATTTTCTTTATGCAGGCTCCCAATCTTACTTTAAAAAGCTCCCATATTATAGGCTATAACAAGTCTATTGTAAAAAATATCCGTACTCCGGAGAATACCCAGGATTCATTTGTTCCTCCGATAGGTATCTGGCCTTCGGATCATAAAGGAGTGTTATCCAACTTTGAGCTGGTTACGCAAAACGGAACAGGTAACTGATAACTTAAATGTGAGTATTCCAAAAGATATGAGCTATGAAAGCATACTGTATTATGGTAACCAATAACTATAAAAAAAGCCTGTGACTGATCCAGGCTTTTTAATTTTTATATCTCTAAAGTTATTTTTTTCTTTTAGGTGTTTCTTTCACTTCCACCACAGGGGTTCTATGTAATAAGATATCTAAAACTTTCTCAGTATAGTCGAACTTTTTCTCAAGGTACAGAACATTATTATATCTCTTATCGATCACAGCACCTAATGCTTCTTTCTCAGAAATGGTTTCCATTGCATTGTGAATCTGTTCTTCAAAAGGCAAAACCATATTGGCCTTCAGCTTGTTGATTTCACCGGTACTTCCGAATCTTAAACTAGTAGTCGTTTTAATGTTTTTCTCTAAATCGAATACTTCTTTTTCTCTTCGTTTTAATTCTTCTCCTACCAATAATACCCTATCGTTTTCCAATGCCGATTTTTTCTTTTCATATTCCGACTGTATACTCTGAAGCTCACTTTTCCATGTAGCTATCTGCGCATTAAGCCTTGCTTCAGCCTCTTTATAATCTGGCAGCTTACTCAATATCACATTGGTATCTATAACACCGATCTTCTGAGCCTTACTTAAACTGAAAAGCAAAAATAATATAAGGGTTAGTGCAATTTTTTTATTTCTCATTGGGAACTGTTATTACATTCTATATTGATATTCTAGCGGAAAATTATATAAAAACATTTAAAATTATATTTATCAACGCAGATTTAGCGCCTCTATTGTCCTTACAGGTAAGTATCAACATTTTTTATATCAATAGCTAAAATTCAGCTGTAAAAATAAAATAATTAAATAAACTTTATCCAAAATTGTTAATTAAAGTTTTTTTCACCTACTATTGGTTTATTATTATCTATTCCGTTATATCTTTGTTTTATTCGTAAAAAATAAGATTTGAATAAAAATATACTATTAATTTTCATATTTATTTTTGTTAAGGTCTACAGCCAGAAATACAACATCGAGTTGTATAATACCGATAACGGACTCCCGCAAAACAGTGTAAAAGACATTATAAAAGATAAATATGGATTTATATGGCTCACCACTGAAAATGGAATTGTACGGTATGATGGCGCTCAGTTTCTGGTCTATAAAAACTTCCCGTTGAGCAGTCAGCGTTTTACATACTTCTATGGATACCCAGAAAAAGACAGTATTTTCACAGCCGGTGATTACGGGAAAACCATCCTTCTGCGTAATAAAATTCCACGGGTAACAAATTCTTTGAAACAATTCCCTACAGTAGTATCAAAAGATAATACCGGCTACCTTTTGTATTGTTCCAATTATAGCTATACCCGATATCCCGGCATCAACTTTTACATGAACGATAAGGATGGAAGGTATTACATCAAAGAAAACAGCCTTACCTTCACTAGTTTTCGCTCTAAACCTGAAGAAACGCTAAAAATTAAAGCCATTTACAAAAATATTCCCAGAATTTTTACAATCAATGAAATCCTGTTCTACATCAACTTTACCACAAATAAAGTAGAAAAAATAGAAAAAGGAAAAATCACAAATTCCTATCAGGTCCCTTTGCTAACTGACAAGGATAGTAAGATTTTCTGGAGCAGAATAAACAATCAGCTTTTCGTGTTAAGCCATAATAAATTTCACCTCTGCACCTATGAAAAGGAACAATTTATCATATCCGAGATCGTCCAAATGGACAATATAAAGAATGACAACCTGATCAGTGTATATTATGATAAATGGTACAAGAAACTTTATCTCGGGAGCAGTACAGAAGGATTGCAGGTTATCAATCTTCATGATTTCACTACCGTCAAAGGATCTTCGCCGAAAGCAGAATCCGTCTTTTATGCTACCCTTCCTTACGACAGCGCTTCGGTCATTAATCCCTTTGGTGAAATCTACACCCGTAATGGAATGGTCCGTCAGAAGCATTTTAAAAATACAGCTCCTTTTTTTATGGCATACGACCGGCATGAAAACCTTATGATACGAAAAGACCGGGATTTAAGGATCTATAAAAAATCAAATTCGTACCGGGACTTCACTGTTTTGAAAGAGTTTTTTTTAAAAGATTTCTTTTTCGATGCAAAAAAATCTTATGCATTGGTTGCAAAACCCAAAAAGAATAGTGTTTCTGAATTTAGTGGAACATTTGAGATATACAAAGACAACTCCCTGCTATCTTTGGAAAGAAGAATTGTATTGGATAGTGAGCCTACCAAATTTTTAAAGGTCGATCCTGATCATATTTTAGTCGGTACGGTAAAGGGTTTATACAATATCCGGTTGAGCACAAACCAAATACATCCGGTAATCGCTGACCAGGAATTGTCTATCCGTAATATCATAAGGTCAAAAGACGGTAACTTGTGGATCACAACTTTGGGAAAGGGATTTTATTTACTAAAAAACAACAGGCTTATCAGGATGCCTTATGATGCTGATGGTAATATTTCATCTCCTCATACCATTCTCGAAGATCAAAAAGGTTTTTTCTGGATCCCTACCAATAACGGCTTATATAAAGTTCATGAAAGCCAGCTTCTGAAATTTGTTCAGGCCCCGGATTCTAAGGTTAATTATTACAGATTTTCAAAAGATTCGGGTTTTTTCACCAATGAATTCAATGGTGGCAGCAATGTAAGTGGCAATAAACTTAAAAATGGGGATTTTGTGCTACCTTCTCTGAATGGATTAGTATTTTTTAACCCCTTAAAAATCGAAAGTTACTACCCTAAAAACATCTACATCGAAAGAGCAATGATAGATAACAAAGAAGAGTCCTTTCATAAAACTCTTTTTCTTGAACAGAAATCCAGCAGATTAGACCTCTT
The DNA here is from genome assembly GCF_013184525.1 of Chryseobacterium sp. LAM-KRS1. Taxonomy (GTDB): domain Bacteria; phylum Bacteroidota; class Bacteroidia; order Flavobacteriales; family Weeksellaceae; genus Chryseobacterium; species Chryseobacterium proteolyticum. The sequence goes on along the minus strand of NZ_JAAOIZ010000001.1, from coordinate 864,356 downwards.
TATAGATGTTCCTTATTATGCAAATCCCGACAATATTGTGATAGAAGCTAAAATTATGGGGCTTCCCAACGCAAAATGGGAATCCATCGGGAAAGACAGGAAGTTTTCCATTTCCAATCTGAGGTACGGGAATTATTCTTTCATTGCAAGAATGCTTGTTTCCGATAAGGGAAAATATATCTATAAAAAAATCAACCTCATCGTAAGGCCTTATTTTTATCAGACCTTATGGTTTAAGATAGTGATGATATTATTACTATTCTTTGTGTTATACCTCCTTCTCAAATGGAGGATCCGGTTTTTGCAAAAGAAAAATCTGGAACTGGAAAAAATTATCACCGTACGTACCGAAAAACTTTCCGCTACCGTCGAAAAGCTTGAAACAACAAAAATTCAGCTTCATAAGGAAATCGAGCAGCAAAAAAAACTGATCGGTACCATAACACATGATATTACCACTCCTGTAAAATTTATTGCATTAACTGCAAAGGAAATATTAGGGAATAAAGAATTCAATCAACAACGGACTGAAAAAGTGCTCGCTTCAATTTATAAATCCTCCGATCAACTGTATAATTTTACGGCAACGCTCAAAGAGTATGCTGATATCTACAGCCACCACAGAACCGATAAGACGGAAACATACTCTCTGCATGATCTGATCACAGAAAAAATAGTGCTTTTCAGTACCATAGCTGAAAGCAATCATACATCCATTATTAACAATGCCGATCAAAAAATACACACCCGGATCAGTAAAAATATTCTGGCAGCCATTATCCATAATCTTCTGGATAACGCAGTAAAATATACAAGAGGAGGAACCATAACCATAGATGCTTTTACCGAGTACAGAAGCGTTATTTTAATTGTAGAAGATACCGGTTCAGGAATGGATCAGCAAAAAATAGATTATTATGAAGAGCTTCAGAACAACATCGAAAATGAAAAATTATTACTCCAAAAATATGGGATGGGAATCCATCTGGTGCTACAACTACTACAAATGATAGAAAGTAAAATAATCTTTACCAGAAACAAGACAGGGGGAACTACCTGCCGATTGATTTTAAAAAATAAAAAAAATGATTAAATACATTCTTATAGCTGATGATCATGATGTGGTTCTTACGGGAACAAGCCTGATACTGGAGTCCAGAATCCCTGATATATCCGTTGATCAGGCAGAGGATTACCCGGAAACTCTGGAAAAAATCTCCCAGCGAAAGTACGACCTGATTATTCTTGATATCAACATGCCTGAAAGTAAAAATAAAAAAATGATTTCTGAAATTAAAGAAATCGATCCGGATGTAAAAATATTGATATTTTCGGCCTATGAAGAAGAGATTGCTGTACAATACATAAAAGAGGGAGCCAACGGTTACCTCAGTAAACTGAGCAAAGTGGAGGAAATATCAGAAGCAGTAATCAGGATTTTCCGTGAGGGCTACTACTACCCTTCCGGTATTGTTAATCAATTACTACAGGACTCTCCGCTAGATTCCATAAAGAGGCTTTCGGAAAGAGAATATCAGATTTTTATTTTAATGGTGAAGGGATATGGAAATTTAGAAATTTCCAATGAGATGAACATTCAGATGAGCACCATAAGCACCTATAAAAAAAGGATCCATAACAAACTGAAGACCAATCATCTTGCAGATCTTATTAAACTTTATCAAAATTATATTTCCTGAAGTAAAATTTGCAAACACTGACAACTGACTCTTTTAGTTCTGTTTAAAAAAGGGTTAGTGATCCTGAGAATCGTGTAGAAAATTTTCTACACGATTCTTTATTTCATTCTACAGTCCATTACAGGCTCTTGTGGAAGTATTCCTATAATTTTACGCCTTGTAAATGATACTTTAATATCACGGACTTTTCCTGTTCTGATATAGGATTATTGACACATCAAAACCATAACCATAAACATTTAATAAATGAGTAAAAATTTTATCCCACTAGTATTATTCTTATCAACTATCACCTTTGCGCAAACGGGAAATGTTGGAATTAATACGGTAACCCCTGGCTCTACATTAGACATTAACGGATCGGTAGCGGCAAGTTATAAGACAGTTAATACGGCATCTTACAGTTTAACCGCCACTGATTTCCATGTATCATATAATGGTAGTACGAATACGACATTTAGCCTTCCTCCCGCAATTAATGGCACCGGAAATTTTAAAGGACGTATGTATAGGATTGCCAATAACAGTAATTTTACGATAACCATAAGTTCTGCTTTACCTGAAACAATTAATGGGAATACAAATATTCTGGTCCTTCCCAATCAAAGTGCACAGTTGATCAGTACAGGACTTACCGGAGCAAATTCCACATGGGAAAGCATAAGTGGAGTAACAAATACGGCCAGTAACGGTCTAAACCTTTCCGGGAATGATGTTAAGTTAGGAGGTACCCTTTCCCAGGCTACAGACATCGTTACTACCGTAGGAAATAATCTGAGTATCACCGGTACCGGTAAAGTTTTATTAGGATCCAATACGATCCCGGCTGGTGCGGCTGATGCTAAAATTGTTATTGATAATGGCACAACAAACGGAGCGCTGCAGATTAAGGATGGAACACAACAATTAGGCTATGTATTAACCAGCGACTCTAATGGATTAGCCACCTGGTCATCTACTGTTACTACTGCGTTTGCCAATAACTGGACTTCTTATACGGGAACATTAGTAAATCCTTTCACAGCACCTACCGGCGGCGGCGGTCTGGTTACCGGAATATCACTGACTATCCCTGCAAAAGGATGGTATTTTATCCGAAGTGGCGTAGCCATCAATTCTGAGTGTAATGATTACTTCTTTTATATCAATGGTATTGGAGACGTATGGAGAAGTTATTGTGGCTCTAACACGGCAGCTTTTATGTTTCCCCGGGATCAAAATCGTGTCTTGTACTTCGCAACACCAGGAAATTATACCATTTTGGCCGGTAAAACAAATTTTATTATCCCTGCCAGTTTTAATGCGGGTAATCCTTCTTTTTATCTTGATTTTGTAAAGTTTCAGAATTAACAGTATAAATAATCAATAAATACATTCATCATCCAACTAACTTTTTGATCATTTTAACCACAATTTATATGAAAAGAAATTCAATTTTCCTGACTTTACTTGCCGCCATGAGTAGCACTCTGAGCTATTCGCAAACAGGAAATGTGGGTATCAACACTACCACTCCCGGGAGCACACTCACTGTGAACGGTTCATTTGCCGCTACGTACAGAGCTGTTACAGCAAGTGGAAATGTCGCCCCTACGGATTACTATCTGGCCTACAGCAGCAATACGAACGGAACTTTGACGCTACCTGCCGCCATTACTGGTTCCGGTAACTTTGCAGGAAGAACCTATCATTTCAAAAATACAGGAACAGCCGTGTTATCTATTGCAGCCAACGGAGCAGAATTAATCGACAATCAAACAGGAGCAGGCGTTGGCACTGTTAATGTTCCCGCAGGTTACTATGCATTTTTTATAAATAAAGGAACAACGACAGGAACAACATGGGAGCTTATTTTGCTTTCAAGCTCTGACAGCTTGCCCGCAGCCACCACCAGTTATCCGTTTTCTACAGTAAGTACCACAAGCAGACAGGATCTTACCGCCAGCACCGGTCCTTACATCAGAAGGGAAATCAATTATCCTCAGGGAACAGTAATCAACACGGGAAATGTACTGAATATCAGTAACGGTCGGTTTACTGCACCTTCAAACGGATATTATATGTTTTATGGTTCCACCCAATTTGATAACGGAAATATTCCGGGTACACCAAGTTTCGACTGGGTTGTATTGTATCTTATGAAAAACTATGCAGTGAGCACAGACAATATTTTGGTACAATCTTTCCAACCTGCTCCGGGTACACTGACGGGAAGAAACGTATCGTGTATCACGTATCTTAATAAAGATGAAACCGTAAGCATGGCAGCCGCCGCCGGAGTAACCGGCAGTCCAATATACCAGGTTGTCGTAAGCTCCTTTTACGGATATAAAATAGCGAATTAATTTATACAAAACCGCGGATAGATTCTAATAACACAACTGAAACTTAAACATGTAGAAATCCCTCATTTTACAAGGTTTCTTATTAAAAAACGACTGTCTCATTAGTAGACAGTCGTTTAATTTAAATCTCTTTATGGTGAAAATTTAACACTTATTGTGTAGTACCTTCAATTTATAATCTTAAATTTATTGAATAATCATTAAAATAAATCAATTATGAACAAAACATTAATAGATACATCATGAAATTTAACAAATAAAACCAAAGCATAAAAAAATATGACTCTATGAAACAAATTTCACATTTCGTTTATTCTAAATTTTATAACCCAAAATAACAACCATGCCATAAACATTACAACATACAACCAAATCAAAAAAAAACTAATATGCCAAACACAAACTTAACATCACAAACCCGAATCAACAGTACCCTTCCTTTGTCCTCAGAAGAAAGGAACAAAATTTTGTACGAGTTCAATAAAACAAATTGGGACTTCAAAAAGGAACAAACATTGGTTTCATTATTTCTCAAACAAGTTTCCCTACATCCGGATAACGTGGTTGCTGTTTATCAGGATCAGCATATAACCTACCGTGAGTTGGATGAAAAAAGCAACCAGATCGCCAATACACTCATTGCAAAAGGGATTACAGAAGGAATGTACATCCCTGTATGGCTGGACCGCTCCCTGGAATGGGTCATTGCAATTCTTGGAATATTAAAAACAGGTGCTGCTTATGTTCCTATAGATCCTGCCTATCCGGTAAAACGCGTAGAGTATATTCTGAATGATACTAAAGCAGAAATTATAATCACCAATCAGGTCCTCTCTCAAAATTTATCTAAAGACCCAAACCTCCACATCTTTTATCTTGACCGTAAGGATGACCTCACTGATTCCTCCGTTCAGCATCCGGAGGTGATCATTCATCACAACACTCTTGCTTATACCATTTACACCTCCGGCTCCACAGGTAACCCTAAAGGAGTAATGATCACTCATGAAAGTATCCAGCACCTGGTAACCTGGCATAATGTTTATTTTAATGTCACCCCCACTTCTCATCTCAGCCTGGTGGCCGGTTTGGCATTCGACATATCGGTATGGGAAACCTGGTCGGCATTGACTTCCGGTGCGACCCTTTTTATAGCGGACAGCGAAGAGAGAACTGAAGCTTCCGCCCTGGTCAGCTTTTATCAGAAAAACAAAATTACCCACGGTTTTGCCCCTACTGTTTTGGTTCCGGCAGTCGTGGCACACACCAGAAATCATAATGATCTTCAGCTGGAATATCTTTTTACAGGAGGTGAAAAACTAAAGCCTGTCCTCACCGATGGACTAAACTATGAACTTATCGATTATTACGGTCCTACAGAATGTACCGTATATGCTACTTTTAAGAAGGTTAAAGATCTTCACGGAAAATATGTTTCTTCCATTGGCAGGCCTATAGCAAATGCTAAAGCTTACATATTGGGAAATCAAATGGAACTATTACCCATAGGAGCAACCGGAGAATTATACATAGGCGGCACCTTACTGGCTAAAGGATATTTAAACAATGAGGAACTCACAGCTTCAAAATTCATTATTAATCCTTTTATGGAAACTGAAAAACTATACCGAACGGGAGACCTTGCCCGATGGTCCTCCGATGGAGAAATCCAGTTTCTGGGAAGAATGGATAATCAGGTAAAAATAAGAGGATTCCGAATAGAATTGGGAGAAATAGAACGCACATTCGATCGACTGGAAGGAATACAAGAAGCTGTAGTAATCACAAAAAATACTTCAGGGAATAACAAATATCTTGTCGCCTTTATTGTTTTAAAACCCGGAACATCAAAGGATATCCAGCAAATCAGGAATTTTCTCAAAGAAGAATTACCCGGATATATGATCCCCGCCCAGATCATCTGTATCGACAAAATACCATTGACCGCGAATGGAAAAACCAATACGGACCTCTTAAGCAGCCTTGCAGAAAAAGAGGCAAAGGAACTTATCTCACACGAACCGCCAACAAATGAAACCGAGAAAATAATAGCTGATATCTGGTCATCGGAACTGGAACTTCCGGTTATCAATATCACTGATAATTTCTTTGATATCGGAGGAAATTCGCTTCTGGTTGCTGTTGTTGCGGTAGCTTTACAGGAAAAATTAAATATAAAAGTATATCTGCGCGATATTTATCAATACCCTGTTCTGAAAAAACTCAGCGATGTGCTTATAGCACGTGCTCACGAGGCAAGAGAAGCAATTCCTTCTGAAGACGTAGAACCTTATGTTGAATTACAACAGGACGTCTACCTGAATCCCGGCACCCGATTCAAGGATAATTTTGATCCCGAAAAACTGGAAAATCCATCTGCCATATTTCTCACAGGCGCCACAGGCTTTGTAGGAATCCATCTTCTGCAGGAGCTTTTAGATACAACGGATGCAGATATATACTGCCTGGTAAGAGCACAGGACGAATTTCATGCCATGGAAAAAGTCAACCAGTGCTTTATTCAGTTTCATATCCCGCAAAATCACTCGCAGAGATCAAGGATTATTCCGGTTTTAGGTGATCTGGCAAAACCTTCTTTGGGTTTATCTGAAGAAAAATTCGATCTGCTTGCCACTGTTATTGATGTGATATATCATTCCGGAAGTTCCGTCAATTTTATTGAGCCTTATTCTTATATGAAAGCACCCAATGTAGATGGAATAAGGGAAATTATACGTCTGGCAGGAACAGAAAGAACAAAGTGCCTGGCTCTTTTATCTACAATTTCAATTTATAGCTGGGGACATCTATTTACCGGAAAAAAGATCATGCTGGAATCTGACGACATAGAACAGAATATCATGTCGGTAAGTAAAGATATTGGCTATGTGCGAAGCAAATATGTAATGGAAGCTATAGCGGATCTTGCAGCCCGGGAAGGTCTCCCGCTGATTACGTATCGTTTGGGATATGCGATGTGTCACAGTAAATCCGGAGCGAGCGCACCTTATCAGTGGTGGTCCGGACTGGTAAAAAACTGTATAGAGTTTAAATCTTACCCTGCATTAACAGAACTTAGAGAAGGCCTGATCACCGTAGACTACATGACCCGGTCAATGGCCCATATCACGAAAAATAAAAATGCAATCGGCAAGAAATTCAATCTGATTGCCAGCCCTGAAACTAATCTGACGCTGGAGGATTTCTTTGGCCTACTCAAAAAGAATTACCCTTATGAACTTACTCCCCTTCCCTATAAAGAATGGCGTAAGCATTGGGAAAATGATACCAAAAACAGATTGTATCCATTAACAAGTCTGTTTAAAGATAATATGCATGAAGGCCTGTCTACTGTGGAACTTTACCAGCATACTTACATTTGGGACTGTTCGAATGTAAAGGAGTTCCTCAAAGACTCAGACATTAAAGAACCTGTATTCAACAAACCTGTCCTTGATGCTTATTTAAAGTATCTGGGCATGCATTCTTAGTTTTTAGTTATGGTGTATCCCCGGCCAAGGCCGGGGATTTTTAATATAAAGTTATCTGAAAATCTGTTGTGCAAACTCATAAAGGCATCTTCTCCAGGTAAGCCATTCGTGATAAGTTCCTGCGGATCTGTATGAAGTATAGGGGTAATTATTCTGAGTAAAGAAATCATGCAGAATCTCATTGAATCCAAAGAATCGTGCTTCTTCTTTTTCCCCGATCCCGACAAAGAAATAAGGCTTTTTCCGTGACTTTAAAAGATGATCAACCGGCAGCTCCTTAAAAGGCTCATCTTCAGTTCCTCCATAAATTACAGGACTGAATGACCCGATGGCTGTAAACATTTCAGGATGACTTACCCCTATCAGCATCGCCTGATAGCTTCCACGGGAAAGTCCGGCAATCGCTTTTTTACCATTGGTTTTATACTTTTTTTCTACATAGGGAACCAGCTCCTCGATAAAAATCTTATCCAGATTTCGGGATGAAATGACTGTTTTGGAAGAATTATCCGCCAGTTTTTCTTCTTCCGGATTTAATGCCACTCCGTAATCCATTACGACAATCATTTTCTCTGCTTTTCTTTCTGCCAGAAGATTATCAAGAATCCAGGCAATATGCCCCTGTCTTTCCCAACCCGTTATATCTTCTCCTGTTCCGTGGTATAGATACAATACCGGTAGTTTCTCTGATCCGTATCCCGGAGGAAGATAAACCTTAAAATTTCGCTTACCTTTTGTTATTCTTGAATTAAAACCATCCTCTATAATCTGTCCATGTTTTACATTCTTCTCAAAGAAAAAATCTTCTCCTGATGGAACTTCGATCCCGCTGGTCGGCTGACCGTAGCCAAAGTACAGCTGAGTATCCGGATCATTGACCCGCTTTCCATCCACGTTCAGCCAGTAATAATGAAATCCAATTTCAAGAGGATTTGTTGAAATATTCCAAAAACCGTCTTTATCTTTTGAGGCGGTAGATTTTATATTTTTCATACCATCCCCACCCTCTAAATTTACAGATTGAGCATCCGGAAAATACACCCGGAACTGAGCCTTCTTTTCAAAATCCAGCTTCGGAAAATCCTTTCCCGGTAATGCCGTTGTTGAAACACTGGAATTCTGACAAAATAGCATTGACGAAAACAAAACAGAAACGAGAAATATCTTTTGTAAATATTGCATTATTTTGATTTTAACATAAGAAAAATACGAACACTCATTTCTTACATTCCGTGTAAAAATCAAGTTTTCCCTATAATTTAATTCAATAATAAGAAAATATTCTTCTTAAATAAGTAAACAACAGAAAAAAAATCTTTCATTTTTTTGAAAAATTAGTTTTAATTCAAACTAATTTTAAGTATATTTGTTATACAACAGCGATTGATTAAACCTCCACTATACGTTAATATTCATCATATGCCCGTCACACAAAACAACATATCAGAATTAGCCCTGGAGCTTGGTTTGGCAATGAGTGAAATGAAAAGCCGTTTGCGACAGAAAATCCAGACCAGAATCAACGAGTATGATCCGGATCTTTCTTTTGAGCTTATAGAGATCCTTGGAGTTTTATCCCGGAATGACGGGATCAATCAGCAGGAGATAAGCAATAAAATAAGCAAAGACAAATCAAGTGTTACCTACCTGATCAACAATCTTGTAAAACGGGAATTGGTTGAAAGAATAGAATACAGCAATGACCGAAGGAATAAACAGATATTCCTTACCGCAAAGGGAAAGGAAATTGTAGAAATTGTTTATCCGTGGGCACTGGAACTGTATGAAAAAGCAGCCGGCAACCTTGGTATAGAGAAAATACAGGATGCTCTTTTCCTGGTAAAAAAAATGACAACAAATCTTGAATAACTGAGTTTAAATTTACTGATATGAGAACAATACTTGTACCTGTTGACTTCACATCAACTACCGAAAATGCCGTAAAACTTGCTGCAGAATGGGCCACACAATATCAATATACACATATTATTCTTTTAAAAACGTCGCAGGAATCTGAATTTGACTATCTCCACATAGCCGAAGGTCATCTGCTTGTGAATGAAGAAAATGTAAACAGCCTCATTAAAAGTACAGAATTACTCCTTAGTAAATTAACAGGTATCATCACTGAAAAATCACCTGAAGTAACTGTTCTAAAAGCGGTAAGCGAATGGACGCTTACGAGAAGCATCAATGAACTGCTGAAAGACCAGCCTTCTGTAGAACTGATCATTTTAGGAAGTGACGACCAGGCTTCTTCCGGTAACAGCTTTGTGTCTGAAAATATTATAAGTATTGCCAGAACCAGTCCTGTAAAAGCATTGATCGTTCCTAACGGTTACACCTACAGCACGATTAAAAATATTTTAATACCCTGTGACATAAACAGCATAACAAAATTAGACCGACTGTTTCACCACAAGTCCATCATCGAGCAGATGGATGTTCGCCTTATGTTTCTCAATATCAACACAAGAAAAGGGATCGATGATAATGAAGATAAAAAGAGAGACCTGGAAAAGTACATCCACCAATATTTAACCAAGATTCCGAGTACTATTCATTATTATTACGACGAAAATATTATCAACGGAATTCTGACTTTTGCCTCATCAAATAAAACGGATCTGATTATTGCGCTACCGGGAAGACATAGTTTCCTTTATTATCTGGCAAGCCGAAGTATTTCTGAAGGAATTTACCAAAATGTAAATCAACCTGTTTTGATATTAAAATAACTTCTATCTTCTATCTTTTATTTTCAAAAGCCGACTTAATCACATTATAAACAACAGAAAATAAGCAAACTAAAATAACGTAATGTATTTTTGATATAAAATAGTTGACAAAGTCAACTATTGATGTATATTTACATCATGAAACAATATTATATTGAACAAATAAGAGCTTTCAACAGGTATTATACACAGGTACTGGGGTTACTCAACAAGGGTATTCTTGATGGAGACCTGGGTATTTCGGAAGTCAGGGTTATGCGTGAGATTTATTTCAATGCTGACGTAAGACCTACTGAAGTGGCTGCTACTCTGGGATTGGATAAGGGTTTTCTAAGCCGCATCCTTAAACGTTTTGAAAAATTAGGACTGACTATTAGAAAAAAATCAGGAGAAGACAACCGTTCCAGCGTGATTAGTCTTACAGACTTAGGACGCAGCACTTATGAAAAGATCAACCGTGATTCAGACATTCAAATAGAAAATTTATTTTCAGATCTTTCCGAGCAAAATCTGAAAACGGTCATTCGGAGTATGACCACGATTGATTCTCTACTTCATCACAGAGATAATCATGCAGTTATAGATCCTGTTATTATCCGACCTATTGAAGAAAAAGACAATAAAGCCTTAGCAGATATTATTCGTACAGTTTTTGAAGAGTTCAACGCTCCTCAAGAAGGAAGTGTATATGATGATCCCAGAACAAACCAATTATATCAGCTTTTTCAAGATGTAAACGCAGAATATTGGATAGTAGAATCTAATGATGTAGTTTTAGGTGGATGTGGCTTCTATCCTACCATAGGGTTGCCTTCTGCATGCGCAGAGATTGTTAAATTTTATCTTTCCAATCAATTGAGAGGAAATGGTGTTGGACAATATTTGCTAAAAATGATAGAAAGAAGAGCAAAAAAAGCAGGTTATAAGCAACTTTATTTAGAATCTTTTGAGGTTTTTAAGGGAGCAATATCAATGTATGAGAAATTGGAATACAAACATTTACACAGTTCCATAGGAGATTCCGGGCATTATGCAACAACTATTCATATGTTGAAGGATATCTCCTAATTTAAATATTAAAATTAGACAGTGGTGACATAGGCTATCGAAGTATGCTTGCATTAGTTCCTGAAAAAAAATCAGGAATTGTTCTATTAAGCAACACTGATAATATAGATATTAATATTCGATATCCTATTGGATGAAACGGATCAATAAACATCAACGATCTTCTCAAAGACCTGCCTTCTGTGGAATTGATCATTTTAGGAAGTGACAACCAGGCCTCTTCTAGTAAAAGCATTGATCGTTGCTAACGGATACACCTACAACACGATTAAAAATATTTTAATACCTTGTGACATTCTCTTTCTATATCAATAAGTCAGACAAAAAACTATACGTCATAAGAACTAAAGTAATATAAATAAACATATTATATAAGTCCGGATTTATTATTTGTCTGATTTTTTTCATCTTATTAGTCACTTGCAATTAAAAAATAATTATATTTGCGATTCAATTACTACTGCATATGAAAGTGATAGTAGCCCTCACCAGTGCAATCATTGGTTAATCACCGGGCTTAAAACATAAGAACACTTTAAAGAACGAAGCCTCTTCGTTCCATATTACTATTACTTACTTTTAATTTTACATTTATGTCATATCATAAGAAAACCCCATCGAAGGGTTTGCGCTATTTCACATTGTTGAAACAATCATTACTGGGTACCGAAATGGATTATACGACCGGTAATATTAATAAAGCTGTTATTTTACTCGCCATTCCCATGATGCTTGAAATGATCATGGAATCGGTATTTGCACTGGTAGATCTTTATTTTGTAGGGCATCTCGAAAACAGCAGCTATGCCATACAAACAGTGGGCTTAACGGAATCTGTACTTACGGTAATGTACTCTATCGCAATTGGTATGAGTATGGCAGCCACAGCGGTGGTTTCACGACGGGTGGGAGAAAAAGATCCTGATGCAGCAGCACATGCCGGTATGCAGGCTATTATCGTAGCTTTTGCCGTAACCCTTGTCTTAAGCATCGCGGGGATGATTTATGCCGGGGATATTTTACGGATCATGGGAGCAAGCAAGGAAACCGTTGATGCTGGAGTAAACTTTACCCGGATCATGATGGGAAGCAGCCTTGTGATAATGCTATTATTCCTGATCAATGGTATATTTCGTGGTGCAGGAAACGCTGCCATTGCCATGCGGAGTTTATGGATTGCCAATATCTGCAATATCATTCTGTGTCCTATATTCATTAACGGCTGGGGTATCATCCCTGCATTCGGACTAACAGGAGCGGCTATGGCAACGGTTATCGGACGGTCTATGGGAGTGGTTTACCAGCTATTTTGCCTGTTTAACGGAAAGCATCAGCTAAAAATCAAGCTTCATCATTTTCGTATTGACTTGCCGGTAATAAAATCATTGGTTGGGATTGCAACTCCTGGTATACTTCAGTTTGTTATCGGGTCATGCAGCTGGATATTTCTTGCTGAGCTGGTAGCAACCACGGGTGGTGATCATGGATCTGCCGGTTATCAGACCGCATTGCGATTGATGATGTTCTTTATGCTGCCAGCCTGGGGTATGAGTAATGCTGCCGCTACCCTGGTAGGGCAAAACCTTGGAGCCAAACAATTTCAGCGCGCTGAAGATTCTGTCCTGGCTACTGTAAAATACAATGTCATCTTCATGATCATTGTCACCATATTATTTCTCTTTTTTGGAGATTGGCTGGTTTCATTTTTCACCAATGATATCCAGATCAAAGAAGTTGCCCAAAAGGCTATGTGGATTATGAGTACCGCTTTTGTCTTTTACGGCATTGGTATGGTAATGATGAATGCCCTTAACGGAGCCGGTGACACAAAAACCCCGACATGGATCAATTTCTTTGGCTTCTGGTTTCTTCAGATCCCATTGGCCTATATCCTTACCAAACACTTAGGCATGGGACCAACCGGTGTCTTTATCGCAATACCGGTTGCGGAAACGGTCATCGCAATTACGACATTTTTCTTTTTCAAAAGAGGTAAATGGAAAACGGTCAATGTATAGTCCCGGACTTATTATACCATAATTTTCTAAAATGAAGAGGCCACTCTATTGAGTGGCTTCTTTTAGTTAGGTCCAGCTGTTTTTAATTTGTAAATTAATGCTTGAAAAATTGAAGTATGGAAAATTTTTTAACCAAAAAATTTGGAAAGATCTTTAACCTCCAATTTATTGCTGAAGGATGGTGGTCTAAGGCATATAGTTTTACTGCTGAAGGGCAGCAATACATTATCAGAACAGGCAATCATGTACAGGATTTTATGAAAGACCATTGGGCTTTTATACATCTGAATAATACGAAAATTCCTATTCCTGAAGTTTTGGAATACGGAAATTATCATGATAATGTATACTACTGTATTTCAAGACAGGCAAATGGTGATCCTTCCGATGAGATCATGGACCATCTTGATCATTATTCGCAAACAGAGCTTGCAAAAATAATCATCCGGCAATTGGAAAATATCCACCTGAGCGATACCACGAACCTCAGCGGTTGGGGCTTTACCGATGCCCAGGGAAAAGGCATGTTTCCAAGCTGGCAGCATTTTCTCTTATCATTTTATAATAGCAAAACGACTGCAAGCTGGCAACATCTTGCCCAGACCTCATGGCTTAACAGACAGCTTTTCACACATCTTATCGAAAAAATGAAAAGCTTTTTCCCTTATCTGCCCAATGAAAAATATATCCTTCATGGAGACTTCGGGTTTGATAATCTTTTACTGGACGGAAACCGAAAAGTAACCGCTGTTCTGGATTGGGCCGAAATGATGCTTGGCGACCCGCTTTATGATTTACTGCATATGAATGAACCCTGGATAAGGGATACTGGTCCTGATTTTCTTTCGATCTGGCTGAATATGAAACCCGGGTATATCAATTTTGAGCATATAGAAGAACGGCTACAATGCTACCGTATCCATTATACTCTTTTCCATCTGTATATTCATACTGTACGAAAAGAGCATGATGATTACCAAAAAATTGAGAACTGGGCCATAAACAATTTATAATTTTTAAATATTTAGGTTAAATTAGTTCAATAAAAAGGTCATTATATTTCAACATTACCCGTTACGACGTCTCCGTCACGTTGATAAGCTGCGATCATAACCCCTTTCGAAGTCACGTGATTTTCTGTTAATTTAAATGCTGAAGGAATTCCATTCTCATCAAAAAGTCTTTTTCCCTTGCCAAGGATCAACGGATAGATTTTAAGTCTTAGTTCATCTACCAGATCATTTTCAAGCAGCAGGTGAATTAGCTCGCTGCTTCCCCATACCTGAATATCCGATCCTTCTGTGTTTTTAAGCATTCTGATATCTTCCAAAGTTTTTAAGAATACGGTATTTTTCCAATCAGATGTCTCCCTCTCTTTAGACAAGACATATTTTGTCCCTTCATTAATTGCAGGCCAAAAGTTTGCATGCTCAGGCCAATAGGATTCAAAAATTTCAAATGTTTTCCTTCCTAAAATATAATCTGAAGGCTTCATCTCTTCTTTCATAATCTCTCCAAAAAGCTCATCTCCATAGGACGCTGTCCACCCTCCATATCTGAAGTTTCCAGAGGTATCCTCTTCAGGTCCTCCGGGAGCCTGCATAATACCATCCAATGTTATCATGGATAAAACGGTTATTTTTCTCACTTTATTAATTTTTTATGATGTATTAAAATTATTACGCTGATCCTTTAATTAAATTACTTTAAAAAAGCATTAAGGTAATTCAGTATGGTCGAAGTCTGCATCATAAGGCTGACATGGTTTTGACCCGGTACAATGGCTAATTGTGATTTGGGCAAGGCTCCAAAGTCTCCTGCAATACCTCCACCTAATAATTTATAGGTTTTTACAAGCTCAATTTTATCGAGGCCGTCGTTATCCCCAGCTATGATCAGTACAGGAGCTGTAATTTTTGCGATATTCTCATCTCCCATATTATAAGATTCCGATGCAGAAGCCATCATTTGCTCAAGAAATTTGGTCCATTTTGTCTTATCAGGAGCTACAGCATCATAAGCAGTTTGCATAGGGCTACCATTAAAAACATCCGGTTTCATTCCCTTAAAAGCATTATTAATTTCCGGTAGCCAACCCGCGCTTTTATAAGTAGCAGAAATAATAACAAGATTTTTTAATCTCTTTGGACTCTGGATAGCAAACTCATAGGCGATGGCACCTCCAAAACTATAACCTACTACATCAGCACTCTCAACTTTAAGATAATCCATTACTTTTTCCACATCCTTTGCTAATGTGGCATGTGACAATTTCCTGTCCGAATAAGGTGTATGACCGTGTCCCTGCAATTCTATAGCAATCACTTTCCTGGTTTTTGATAATTCAGGGATCAGTTGTCCCCAATTCATATCAATGGTCATAAAAGCACCATGCAATAAAACTACCGGTCTGCCCTCTCCGTATACTTCATAGTAAACCTTAGTTCCTTCTACCGGAACATACCCGCTTCCGGAAGGCTTGATTTTCTGTGCATACAAATGCGAAGCCGTTAACATCATAATTACAATCATGATCAATGGCTTACGAAACGTATCAAATTTGAATAGATTTTTCATAGTAATATTTTAATTTGGTTTATTTTTTTTGATCTTATCTCAAACAGATCAAAAAACTTTTATCCAAAATTACTAAGCCATTAGAAAAGTTCGCTTGCCATAGGGCAAGATTTTATTGGGGTAAACAGTTTTCTTTGCTGATCTTGTTTTTTGCGGGAATTCCTGTTATTTCTTAAATATTTTTTTTACTACATATCTATAAAATCAATGTAAAATCAATAGACAAATCAAATTTTACCTGAAAATTTATCAGATAATTTTAGTGATGTAAATGAAATTTGATTAATTTTAACTCGAACTAAACTTAATTTATTATGAAAAATTTACAAAAAATCAAAAGAGAGGATTTGAAAACAATTAAAGGAGGAATTAACTGTCCTGGTGGCCAGATCTGCTTAATCGGTGGAAAATGGCAATGTATGCCATTCGATGGATGCGGTGGCGGAAACCAACCTTAATTTTAATTTTATCCAAATTTTATTATTATGAAAAATTTCACAAAAATTACAAGAGACCAATTGAAGAATATCAATGGCGGAGCAGTAGGTTGCTCGAATGATTGCTGCCCTCCTCCGGGAATTAAAAGATGTCCATCGGTAGTATGCTTTGCACCGTGTGAAATACTAAGTTAAAAGCTGAAAGGCGATCCGATCAATACGGTTCATTAACTTTAATAAAAAGCATCCTTTAGAAGTATCTAAAGGATGCTTTTACTTAATCATCTGCACTCAATCATTTTTTTAGAGGGTATAACTTCTGTTTCCACAGACTATTCATTGACAAAAACAGAAGAAGTTTTAGTCCAGATCAACTCCAATCAAAATCCCGATTGACCACATTAAAACAGTCGGTCCCTAAAGCATAACAAATTATTAATGATCCGTTTAAATACAGATAAATTAAATCACTTTTCTTTGTTAAAGTGAAAAGTACCGGGCATCTATTCTTAACGCAATCATTGGGGCATACTGCACGGATATCTTTTTACTTAAATAAAAATATTGTATGCTTTTAAACACTACCCTGCCTTTTTCTGGAGAATCAGAATTAACCATAGGCTTAGTGATCGTTTTTGCTTTATCCTTATTTGCTGTAGTTGTCTTTGAATTTGTAAATGGCTTTCATGATACAGCCAATGCAGTTGCCACAGTTATTTATACCAAAGCCCTTAAGCCCGTTATTGCCATCCCCTGGTCCGGTCTCTGGAATTTTCTTGGTGTTTTCACGGGTGGGATTGCTGTAGCGATGGGAATCCTGAAACTGGTACCCATGGACACGCTTATGACACTTCCCATAGCTGTCGGGGCAAGCCTGGTACTTGCTGTGCTAATTGCATCCATCATCTGGAATCTTGGAACATGGTACCTGGGTATTCCCTGTTCGAGCTCACATACCCTCATCGGTTCACTGATTGGTGCCGGTCTTGGTTTCAGCTGGTATTACGGAGGTGGTGTGAACTGGGGAAAGGCAAAAGAAATAGGGCTGTCACTCATCCTTTCTCCTATTGTGGGTTTTGGACTGGCTATTCTGATAATGTGGTTCTTTAAATATGTTCTCCGCTATAAAGCACTGTTTCATATCCCGGAAGAAGAAAATGATAAACCTCCTTTGGTAATCAGAGGTATTTTAATTACCACCTGTACTTTGGTCAGTTTTTTTCATGGAAGCAACGACGGGCAAAAGGGTGTCGGTCTTTTTATGCTCATCCTTATTGCATTCCTTCCTGCCAAATTTGCGATCAATCATGATATTCCCAATGACAGGATCATCTACACCCTGAATCATACAGAAAAGCTCGTACAAGGTATAGCCGCTGCATCTATTGAAAACCGAAATGAATTGGTTTCCATAAGTCAACAGATCGAAGCTGTAAAAAAACAGCTGGCTTATAAAAATGAAAAAGATAAAAAAGGAACCTATGCCTTCCGAAAACAGGTTGAAACTCTCGTAAAGTCCATTAAAATGATCAATGATGATAAAAAGATAATCATTGATGATACGAATAGGAGCCAACTTATGCATCAGGCAGCTGAATTAAATAAACTTACTGAGTTTGCACCGGTATGGGTTATTATTATCATATCAGTTTCATTGGGATTGGGAACAATGATCGGCTGGAAAAGAATTGCAGTAACCATTGGTGAAAAGATTGGTAATGAACACCTGAATTATGCGCAAGGAGCTTCAAGTGAAATTGTAGCGGCTTCAACCATCGGTATCAGTACATTTTTGGGGCTACCAGTTAGTACCACCCATGTATTGTCAAGTGGAATTGCCGGATCTATGGTAGCATCAGGAGGCAAGAATAACCTGAACGCAGGCACATTGAAAAATATCGGGATGGCCTGGATTCTTACTTTACCTGTTTCAATAATATTATCTTTGTTATTGTTTACACTCTTTCACCTGTTTATTTAATTTAACATGGTCTCCTTTTAGATTAATCAAATTATCATCAAAAACAAAAAAATGAAAAAAATACTGGTTGCATCCGATTTCTCTCACAGTGCCGGGAACGCTATGCTTTATGCATTATCCCTTGCTAAAGCTTTAAAAATGGAGATAACAGTTTTAAATGCCATACATCCCACAGAGGGAATCAATAATAATATTTACAATGTTGTCTTTATCGAGGATTATTATGCGCGAAAGAGAAAGGCTCTTCAGGAATGGACAGAAAGTTTTATTCAGAGTGAAGAATATAAAGACATTCCGGTTAAAACAATCTGTGATGTGGGTTTTCTTCGAAATGTGGTGACCAAATATGCAGAATACTATGAAGTTTCATTTTTGGTGATGGGGATTACAGGTGCTACGGGTATCAAGGGAATTGTAGGCAGCAACACCAGTATGGCACTATCTAAAATCCGGATCCCTACATTAATTGTTCCTATTGAAAGTGCAATGCCAGAAGTTCCTGTCATTACGCTGGCCACCGATTATAAAACAACAAAATTATCTGTAAGGGATGTTAAAGCTTTAAATCAGATTCTGAAAGTTTCTAAGCCTAAAAAACTTGAGGTTCTTCATATTTCTGAAAAAGAAACCAACCCTAAGGTTATAAAGAATGGTGAAAAAAAGCTCACGGCACAGTTTCCCTCTGTAGAAATTAATTTCAATTATATCGATGAGGAGGGTAAAACATCAAATGGAATTATAGAGTTTATTGATAATAATGAAACAGACATTTTGTGTCTGGTTAAAAGAAATCATAATATTATTTACCGCTTATTTAGCAGCAGCACTGTAGAAGAAATTCTTAACAAATCCGTAAAAGCAATATTGGTACTTCATGCTTAAATAGTATTGTTCATTTTTCATTTGTATCAAACCATCCTTTAATCTGCATAAGGTTAAAAGAAAAAATTAATATTAGTTCGCAATTATACAATTTTCATTTTCGATCAATCGGTTACTTTGTAAAAAAAATGAAAATGAAAAAAGTAGTTATGGTAAGCGTATTCATAGCGTTTGCCGGTTTTTGCAAAGCCCAAAATACAGATATGGTGTCAAAAAGTGCCAGGAAAGCCATAGAATCAAGCAATGCCATCTATGCAGATCTCGCCAATAAGGACGATGGATCTATTCTTACCAGATATACTGAAGATGCATGTCTGTTCCCTCCCGGCGCTTCACCCGTGTGCGGACGGGAGCAAATAGCTTCATTCTTTAAAGGTGGACCTAAGGTACATGTTACATTTACAATTCAGCATTTATATGGGAATGATAAAACATTCATTACTGAAGAAAGTTTTTATGAAATGAGAGATCTTGACGGTAAGAAAATAGACGATGGAAAAGTAATGGTCATCTGGAAAAATACAAAAAACGGATGGAAAATGCATCGCGATATGTTTAGCAGTAATCATCCAGCAAAATAGGCTAAAAGCCTACATTGACAGCCTCTTGAAAATCTTTCCCGTTTTCAATTAGGAAACTCCGGGATTCTGAGGGAACAATACCCGTAAATCTTTTAAATTCCCGGATAAAATGTGCCTGGTCATAATACCCGCAATCATAGGCGATAGAAGTCAGTGATGACCGGGTATTAAGCACCAGATGCAGGGATCTGTTAAATCGGATGACGGACGTAAAGGCTGCCGGACTGATACCGATATTGTTCATGTAAAGTTTTTGAATATATCTTTCCGATAGTCCGGAGTCTTCAGATAACCGGTTTAAATTTAATGGCTGATGATCAAATGAAATCCGCTTACTAAGAGCCAGAACCATCGACACTTTTTTCAATCGGTTTTCATTTTTTCTCATTTGCTGCAACAAAAAGTCTTCTACTATTTTAACCTGGCCGGACAAGTCACCCGCCATCATGATACGATCATACAAGGTTGTACTTTCTGCTGTTACATCATACATATCAGTGGCATAGTTTGTAAATTCAGAGACCGGATCATCAAAAAATAAAGTGCTGGCATGAGGATAAATTCTTACGATGAGTACCGTGGTATTTTTTAAGACCGTAAGTCTGGTAGGAAGTGTAATATGTCCGAGTAATTCTACAGACGGGGTATCTTTTCTTTTGCCATTAATGATAGTCGCAGCTGATCCGCCAGAAATATTAATAATCAAATCGATATAACCACTGGGATAAAATACAGCATCCGTGATATCTTTACCAATCGTTACAACCGTATAATTCTTTACGTAAGGCGCTAAAACAGCTGATGGCAAAATCTGCATAATCGGAATAAATAATTAAGTAATTCGCTAATACAAAGCCTGTTAAAGTTATAAAAAAACATGACAGATCAAAAGAAAAACACATACTTTTTGGCCCTGGCTGAGATATATGATATTTGCGAAATTTTCATTGGTTACAGTAAAATAAAGATCCTGCAATTTTAAAAACTACAGGATTCTTTGTCATCTAAACTATATACTTATTGATTTTTTTTAAAAAGTCCTGCTTTTAGGTTTGAGCCCAACGACCCCTCCGCCAGCTGAAGATAATTACGCTTACTCTGATCTTTTTCAATTTGTACAGTTCCTGTAGTCTGCACGTTTTTCATATCCAGAAAATCTGAGGAAGTTAAATCATTACCACCTATTGCACCGTCACCAAATCCTGCCATATTTTTATAGTCTGTAAAAATGCAATCAGAGGCTTTGTATCTCAGTGTACTTCCTTTTTCCCTTATCCATACCGTAGTCGTATTTGCAATGATATTATGATGAAAATCAAAATAGTCACCATCAGTACCTTTTGTAGTCCAGACCCCACTGAAATAACCTCCATAAACCAATGAATAACGCATGGCACTTCTGCTCCCCTTAGCTCCTTCATTTTTCCAGAAAACAACAGGATTTTTACAATTGAAAAATACACAATGATCAACCACCAGACCATATCCATTAGCTATAACCCCTACATGCAACGGCAATACATCCGGATTTCCGGTAAAAAGACACTGCGTTACCAGAAGATCATCTAATTTTTTGCCATCCCTCCAAATGGGATAAGACCTGCGTAAGTTTTTACCATCTATATAAGAATAGTCAGGGCTTCCCGTAAATCTAAGACCTTCAATAGTCACATGACTAACCTCCGGTTGTATGCCTCTTGCCTCTTCTCCTCCCACACCCGGTACAAGGGGTGCTGCTGTAACGACAACCGGCATTTTTTGAGGCCCCCAATCTGCATCATCAGGCATAATCTCCGCACGAATAACCAAACGGTTTTTAGGGGTATACTTATCGTTACTGAATACAACAGTCTCGGTGATCAGATGGATACCTTCCGAAAGAATGATTGTAGTGGATTCCTTTTCCTTATTTTGGTTGACGCGTCTTGCTGCTTCTGCAATTGTTTTCAGAGGTTGTTCTTTTATTCCGGAACTGGTATCGTTGCCGGTCCTGGGATTAACATATAATTGTTCTGCCTGTACTATCGCTACACTTATTATAAAAAGCAGAAAGCTAAGTATGTATTTTTTCATATTCCTTTTTTGGGTAAAATTAGGAACAATCTTATACTGCAAAAAGGTCATTTTAATTTTTAAATGGTCATTTTACAAACTCTTCCGGTATTGTTGAGGAGTGCTCCCCGTAAGTTTTTTAAAGAAGCGGTTAAAATTAGAAGGATCAGAAAAACCAAACCCGTAAGCAATCTCTTTTGCAGATTTGTTTTGATACAGCTCTTTCTTTATTTCTGAAATCAGTTTATGGTGAATCATTTGTTGTGCTGATAGCCCACTGAATTGCCTGCATATTTTGTTCAGAAATCCCGGACTGACATTAAGTATTCGGGTATAAGCCTCTACAGTCCTGTCATTTATAAAATTATTTTCCAGTAAAGATCGAAACCTGTAAAAATCCGGATGAACATAGGTATCCCCCTGAATATGATAAACACTTGCATAATAACGATTGAGAATGACAAGCAGCTGATATAAGACGGATCTGATCAGATGGCCACTGTCATTCTGGAGCTGCCCGAACTCCCCTTCTATTTCATGTAAAAGGTTCATACATTTCTCAAATGATACTTTCGGTATCTTCATCCCGGTTGGAAATGAATATTGATGAAAATATTGAAATCTATACAGGAACAGCTCGTCTGAAAAAAAGAGATAGAGAAAATCTTTATCAAAAAATAAAGTATATCCTTCTACCTTTTCTTTGATTTCCCAGCACCGAACTTGTCCGGGGCTTGTGAAGATAGCAGTTCCAGGAGTAATGGGAATCTTATTTTCATCCAATGTAAAGGTACCGGCTCCCTTTTCAATAAAAAGAATTTCGTAAAAACTAAGCTGGTGCAATGTGCTATCTAATACAAAATGATTTAAGGTTTCAATACGACCAATATCTAAAAGCAGCTCTAAACCATACTTGCAGGGAAGAAAGTGATACGTTTTAATTTTTGTGACCGGTTCCATTTCTTTTAACAACTTTTTCTTGCACCAATGATGGATTAAAAATACAAATTTCCGGAGTGTATATGATAATGAATAAAAATTATAATTCTATGATCAAAGATTATAGTATACAGCCAACCTGAAAAAGCCCCTCACAATTATTTGAAGGACTTTCTTCCTGAGTTATATGTCACATGATTTATGGTAAAAATGAAGAACCTATAACACTAAAAGACTATGCACCCATTTCTATTCCTTGTCTAGCTCATATCAAATTTACTTCATTAGAAGATTTTTATAGGGTATCTATTTTCAGTCCATATAATATTAAAGGTATTCTTTGAAAAATTTCGTTATATTTTCTATCAGGCTTTTCGTGTTATTATTAATTCCATGATTGGCATCTTCATAAATCAGTAGTCTTGTTGAAAAATTATTTTCCTTTAAATTTTTAAACAATACAATTGCATTTTCAACATTTACCCTTTCATCATTGGCCCCATGGATAATCATATTTTTTACTTTTTTATTTTTGATCATAGGAATAGCAAGAACTGAAGAGCGCTTATCCATTTCTTTTTTCGAATTTTTCTCAAAATCAGGAATGAGTTTTTTGTAAAGCTCCCACATTTCCGGTCTGTCTTTTTGATTTAAATCAGCAATGCCTCCTACCGTAATATTTACGTTTACTCTGTCTGTTTCTTTTAGGACTAAAAAGTTGGTCATTGCTCCTCTGCTTACACCCAACATTCCAACTTTTTTGGGATCAATAGTCTCCTGATGATCAATAATTTCAAATAATTTTAAGACATCTCCAATATCTTTCCCCCCAAATTCATCTTTTCCTTCACTACGGGCTCCTCCCCGTAACTGAGAGCCTATTACCACAAAGCCTTTAGCCGCAATTTTTGATAGAAAATCCGTTAATACTGGTAGAGTTACAGCTCCAAGTTCACCATTGCCTCCACGGTTGAAAATAATTACGGGATACTTCCCTTTTATTTTGGGCTCTATAAGAAACCCTCTTATTTTAAGATTGTCTTCTGATAAATAATTATATCCGAAAATTTTTACTGAGTCAAGATGTTGATATTCCGTTTTATAAACCTCTTTCCCTTCAGTATTTTTTACGGTATACCCCCCTATTTTTTCCGGTTGTAATTCCTCAAAACCGGTTGATAAATTTTGAGAGAAAACCAGATTCGACAGGATCAGTAAACAGAAATAAATAATTCTTTTCATTTTCTAAGTTTTTTTATTTGCTCTGGAGAATATTTTTTAGGATATTCTTCATACCAGGTTAGTAAGGTCTCTTCTCCCAGGTTATCATACACCCTTTCATATAAACTTTTTAATCGGTCTGTATGGCTTTCAACATTAAATGTCTCATTATACCACTCCTGTTGTTTTCTTTTTTCAGGCTGATGATGTATAAAACGTCCAAAATGTGCAGAACAAAAGGCTTCATAGTCCTGCGTAAAAAGAATAAAGTTATGCCACATCTCATCAATTATTAAGGTAGAATCATCAATAAAAACATCATCAACGTGGTTACCCAGCCATAGCCATTTCAATGTTTCGTTAAATATCTTTAAAGCTTCTTCCTTCTCAATATTGTACATGGTTAAAAAACGATCAATAACATCATCATTTCTGTAGGCCAGCACATCATGTAAGCTTTTGTTTATCATAGTAAGTCTAGTTTTAGATAAGAAGGAAGGAATGATTGCTCATTCCTTCTTTTTTTAGTAATTAAGGAGCAATTGCAACAACTGGTCCGCCCGGATTGGTCGGGGAAGTTACTGTACAGATGTAGCATTGAGTAATAACAATCGGCTTAGGAGGTGCCGTGCATGCAACACCACCATAAATTCCTTTAAGACCTTCGATTTTCTTCTTCAACAAATCATCAATAACTTTCTTTTTTCTGTTACTTTCAGAACTCATAATTAATAAACAGTTTAATTTTCTCCTACTCTATTAAGCTTTTCGGATTTCGCTTTTTTTAACAGGGCAAACATAAATTTTAATTAGATATATTCATAGCATACACTATTTATATTTATAAATTTAGAGCATATTAAAGCACCGCAACTATCTTAATTACAGAACGTTGATTTTTTACAAAATGAAATTAGATCATTGTAATCATCCATGTTAAAAACTATCCTAAACAATATTGAAGAGAACAAAAAGTCCGGTTATAATAAGTGTAAATATGCAAATTATATAAAAATGGCTCTATGCAGCTGGATTAAAGATAATCTATAAAAAAGCTACACCGTTCACCGATATAAAAAAATGACACCATTCATCTTCAATGGTGCCATTTGGTTTTTAGAGAATAAAGGTTTACTCCCGAATATCAATCCATCATCCGTTTTTTAATAATAATCAAAGATGGGTCTCTGGTTCAATTATTTTGAAAATAAGGCCTTTTTAAGAGCTAAAGCTCCCTGTTGCGAAGAGAACCTGATCGCCTCAATGTGATCAAGAGGATTAAGTAATCCGTAGTCATGAATAAATCCGTTATAGGTTTCGATAGTTACAGGTACTCCTGCCTCATCTAATTTTCTTGCATAGGCCAAACCTTCATCATGCAGAATATCATTTTCTGCAATCTGTACCAATGCAGGCGGAAGCCCTTTCAGTTTTTCCAGTGATGCCTGGAATGGTGAAGCATAATATTCTTTTCTTTTTTCCAGATCCGGAAGGTAATTATTCCACATCCACTTCATTAATGAAGCAGTTAAAAAACGACCATCCGCATAATTCTGCCATGATTCCCGCGTAAAATCAGCATCTGTTACCGGCCATAATAATAATTGGAATTTAATCTCAGGACCTCCTTTATCTTTTGCCATCAGGCAGAGTACAGCTGTCATATTTCCTCCTACACTGTTTCCTGCAACTGCCAAATTTTTCCCATCAACACCGATTTCAGCGCCATTTTCGGCCACCCATTTTGTAGCGGCATATATCTGGTTTATAGCTACCGGATATTGTGCTTCAGGAGAGGGAGTATAATCTGTAAAAACAGCAGCTGCACCACTGTTGACCACCAAATCCCTAACTAATCTCCTATGGGTAGGATAATCACCCAAAACCCAGCCCCCACCATGGGTAAACATAAATACAGGAAGCTTATCAGAAGAGGCATTGGCAGGCCTTACGATGTGGATGTTTACTGTAATACCATTTTGTGTAATTTCTCTTTCTGTCTCTACAATGTCAGAAAAATCGAACTCTACTGATTTTTGAGCGTCTATTAAAACTTGTCTCGCATCCTGAGGTGTCATCGTTTCCAAAGGTTTACCACCGCTATTGTTAAGCGCGTCTAGAAATTCTCTGATTTCTCTTAAGATTTGCGGATCTTTTTCCGCAGGAAGAAATTGTGCCATAATAAAAATTTTAGTGATTAATATGTAAATAATAAAGACCTATCCGCGTATTTATTTTTGTGTTTTCACAAGTTCTTTTACAACAACTTTTGCCATTTCCTTAGAGCTGAATGGATTTTGCCCGGTCACGAGATTATTATATACGATAACATTAGAAGTCATGGGTATAAAAGCTTTTTTTAGATTAGCTCCCCGTTCTTTAATCGCTGCTTCCAAATTAAAAGGAACTTCTCTTTTTCTTCTCGCTATCGTTTCTTCAAACCAATCAAATCCAGTGATTGACTTGCCTTTGATCAGATATTCACCATTGGACAGTTTTACGTTAAGCAGCCCTCCTACTCCGTGGCAAATGGCAGCTACCATTTTACTTTTTTCATACTGGTTTTTAATGATAACCTGTAAGGTTACATCATCTGGAAAGTCGTACATCGTAGCATGACCGCCCGCCAGATAAATACAATCAAAATTTTCGTTTTTTACTTCATTAAGACTTTTGGAGCTGTTTAATTCTTTCATAAACAAAGGATCCTCGTGGTAATTCCTGGTGATTGTATCCAAAACCAAAGGTTTTAAGCTTTCTGGATCAATAGGTACATCTCCTCCTTTAGGACTGGCAATAGTGACGACCCAGCCTTTTTCTTTTGCAGCGTGATAAATATGAGTAAGTTCACTTAGCCATAACCCTGTTGCCAATCCACTTGCATATTGATTTACATTTGTTACGATCAGTAAGAGTTTTTTCATCAGTATTTTTTACTTTAAAATCTGCCTTCCAAATCCATTCTCTATAATTTATATTCAGCAGATTATTAATATATATGTGTTTTTTAATGCCCAACAGAATATAATATCCTGTTTGAGAGACTAAAATATACAAAAAAAATCTGTTCACTGTAACCGGATCCATACAAAATGTAACCGAATCTCTGTTTATGAACAAAATTAAATGACTAACTAAGATGATGAACACTCCAATAACAGTATTTGTTATAGATAATAATGAAACATTATTGCATGTTATTATTGAACTTTCACCTGTGCTGCAAGTATTCTTTTTGCCCATTCCTGATAAAGAGTATACCACACCCGATCACCGTTGGTACTATTACAGAGTATCACTATACCACTCTTGGTTGGTACATGTAAAAACATTGCAGCGCTCCAACCTTCATTTTCTCCGGTATGTCCTATAGTCCTTAATCCCTCATAATTCATAAAACGATAGCCCAGGCCACTCTCTCCCTGGTCAGAATATGGTAAAACAGGTTGCTTCATTAATTCCAGCGTTTCTGGTTTTAAAACATTATTCAGATCATTTCGATTAGCTGTAAGGGATATTACGGCGAATCGGGCCAGGTCAACAATTGTTGTTTGCAGTCCTGCAGCGGCCTGCTCTGTGAAAATACGGTTATGTATCGGATTCCCTGATGTATCGTAAGCTGTGGCAGAGGTTTGTAATGTATCCGGCCATTCATAATCTGTATTTTTTAATCCAAGGGGCTTAAAAACATTCTCCTTCATGTAATATGCAAACTTCTCTTTTGTCTTTTCTTCAAGAAGCAGTTGTGCTAATGTATAACCTCCTCCCGAATACTCCCATTTCGTTCCGGGTTCACTTATCAACCGGACACTTTCACCATTTCTTTTTGTCTTTCCTGAAAGCGACTCTTCCAAACTCATTAAAGGTGTTCCCTGTTCCGCACCTCCATATCCATGTACCGAAAGACCGGCTGTATGACTAAGGATACGCCTTAATGTCACTTTTGAAACATTGTATTGGGATTCAGGCAATTTCCATCGCGTTAAATACTGATTTACAGGTTCATCTAATTTTAGATATTCCTTTTCACTGAGTTGCATAAATCCCCACGCAGAAAACACTTTTGAAACAGAACCAATATTAAATACGGTTTCCCTGCTGACAGGTTTCTGTCTTTTTACATCAGCAAATCCAAGATATTGTATCCATTTTACTTTTCCATTTTCAATAATGGCCACTGTCGTTCCGGGAACATTATTTTTTTTCATAGACTCCAAGCCTAATTTCTGGATTTTCATGTAGAGGGAGTCTGCCGGATTATTTCCAGTTGTTTCATTAAGCCGCCCGGTACCATACTTGCTTGAGCAGGAAAGAAAAAACGGTATAGTTACAATAAATAAAAATTTGACATTCTTGATGCTTATATACATGTCGGTAGAATTATAAATTTTGTTTCGATTAAGCCAAAGTTTTTGGCAATCATCCGGTCATTTTTTGTATCCGGGGAAAACATATTAGTACGTATTGTGAAAAATATAAATATTTGAAACCCGAAAATTCAGTAATTGCGATCAAAATCAAATATACTATTTAAATACACTATATTACTATTTTTTTAGATTTTTAAAGACAGGCAATACTATCATTCCAAAACTATTGATTCCAAATACAGGAAAAACGCTCTTTTAAGCGGCTTTCTTATTACTTTTTACGTTTGTAATGAAGCTGTACCAAACCGGTTTCAAATGTTTTTACGGTAATAAATTCAAGTACCTGTTCTGGTCTTCTGTCATTAAAAAGTCTTGTCCCATCACCTAATAAAACCGGGACAACCGAAATTACAAACTCGTCTATTAGGTCTTGCTTCAATAATTCATTAATTATTTCCGCCCCGCCGTCGCAATAAATATTTTTACCGTTTTCTGATTTTAAACGCTCAACCAATTCGGTTAAATTACCCGTATAAAAAATCGTTCTGCCTACTTGCGGCCTTTCTGTTCTGGTAATTACATAAACATCCCGTTCCCCATTATCATAATGAGATGCTCCGATTTCATTTACTACATAATCATAGGTTCTTCTACCAATAATTATGGTATCAATTTGAGAAGTAAATTCCGTATAGCCATAATCTTCGCCTTCTTTCTCTACAAGTTTTAAAAAGCTTAAATCGTCATTGGGTTGCGCGATATAACCATCTAAGCTCATCGCAATAAAAAGTGATATTTTTCGCATTGTTTTGAATTTTAATGTATCTGCAAATTTACTTTTACCCAGCCTGGTATACTTTGTAAAAATGCGACAAATTAAAGTAACGATGGCAAAAGTCCTGTATTTCTTTTGATTTCATGGCTAAGGTGTGAATGGTCATAGTAGCCACATTCAAATGCAATATCTAAGAGACTCCTGTTTTGATCCGGATTTCTGATCAGGTGCAAAGCATTCTGAAATCGGATTATATTGGTATATTCTTTTGGTGATATTCCAATAAGTCTTTTAAAATCCCTTTCCAATTGTCTTACGGACGTGAAATTCCTTTTTGCAAGCTCAGATATGCTGATTTTTCCTTTTGCAGAATGTATCTCGTTAAGTACAGGTTGTAACTTGTTGTTCTTATTCTGTACTCTAGCGGAAAAGAATTGATCAAAATAATGGAAAGTATCCTCTAATGCTTTGTCAACGTTAAAGGAATTTGATTTTTCAAATTCAATCGTGTCGTCTACCAGCTCATTCTGTGAAGTATAATTATAGAAATTGGCAAAAGCTGCCGGCTTCAGGCATGCACCGATTAAATGAGTATCAGTATCAATAAAACTATCTTTGAATGAAGTCATTGCTCCCACTACATAAGTTTTTCCGAACTCCATTACGACCGAACCGTTATCCGTCAAACAAGGATCTCCTACATTCATTAGTATACCAGCACAGCCATCCGGAAAAACTCTTTCCCATTGCTCTTCCTGTTCATTTCCTTTCAATTCCCAATAGAAATGAATGAAGGATTCTAATGCTTTATGCGGATGTACTTTTTTATACTCCATAGGTTTATTTTATAGCCCGATATTCTATTGCATTTCTTACTACCAATGCCTACAATCAGTCCAGATAGCCCTTGATTGTTTTTAAAACTCCAAAGCTGTCATTGGTACACGCTTCAAAATTGGCCACTTGCTTTACGTTCGGGTGTGCATTTTTCATCGCGTAAGAATATTTGGCATTCTTCAGCATTTCTATATCGTTCATATAATCTCCGAATGCCATCGTATTTTCAGGAGAGATTCCCAAAGATTTCTGAAGGATTTTCAAAGCGTTTCCTTTATTGATATCCTTATTCATAATGTCCAGCCAGTATTCTCCCGAAACAACCACTTCCAGACCAAATTCTTCAAATCTTTTCAAAACCGGATACAGATATTCTTCAGAGCCTTCAGGATGATAGACTGCTATTTTAAAGGCTGTATCATCAATTCTTTCAGTAAGATCATCCTTTTTCATATTTTCGGTATAATACTTTGAGAAAAAATCTACAAACTGCTGATCTTCGGTTTCATAATATGCCATTTTTTTAGCTGAGAGTACCGCTTTCGCTCCCGGTATTTCCCGAACCGCTTTGATGATCTCAACAATATATTTATATTCCAATATATCAGCAAAAAGCTCCTGATCTTTATAGATCACATAACCTCCGTTTTCAGCGATAAAGCCGATCTCACTCTCTATATCCCCGAAATAATGGGTAATCCCCGGCATCTGCCTGCCACTCGCGGGAACAAATACAATATTTCTTTTTTTCAGTTCTTTATAAATATCCGAAAATTCAGGGCTCATTTCATGGTTGGAATTTAGAAACGTCCCATCCATATCCGTCACAATTAATTTAATTTGTTCCATAATTTTATTGAGAAAAAGAGATGTTATATTCTGTATGTATCAGAATTACCATCTGCATATTCTTTCCAAAGGTATTGATTTTATTATTTTTTCTTGTAATGAATCCGGGGCAGGTTTCTTAATATTGCCGCGCTTTGTTCCGGGGTAATGTCTCGCTGAGGCTCTGCAAGCATTTCATACCCTACCATAAATTTCTTTACTTCCGCACTCCTGAGCAGCGGTGGATAAAAATGCATATGAAAATGCCATTCCGGATGTTGCTTTCCGTCCGTAGGTGATTGATGAATTCCCGCAGAATAAGGAAATGACGTTTCAAAAAGATTGTCATAAATTGTAGTCAGGTCCTTGAGTATGGCTGCAAGTGATTCTTTTTCATCCTCAGAAAATGCTGCAATATTTTCTCTTTGTTGTTTACTGATAATCATTGTTTCATAAGGCCATGATGCCCAAAACGGCACTAATGCTGCAAAATTTTCATTTTCTGTGACCATACGTTCGCCGGCCGTTATTTCCTGCTCAATATAGTCCTCCATCAATGTTCTTTTATTCTTTTCAAAATAAGATTTCAACTGATCCTGGGTTTTCTGAACCATTGCCGGAACTGATGACTGTGCCCATATCTGGCCGTGCGGATGAGGATTGCTGCATCCCATGATGCTTCCTTTATTCTCAAAAATCTGAATATAATTAATATGGTCCAAAGCGGCTAATTCAATGAACTGCGCCTGCCATGCATCCACCACATTTTTTATTTGTTCCACGGACATTTCCGGTAAGGTAAGGCTGTGGTCTTCAGAAAAGCAAACAACCCTGTTGATTCCACGTTCCGGAAGCAGGGTAAAAAATCCTGAATGTCCTTCTGAGAAATCAACCTCTTCATTAAGCAACGCCCCGAAATCGTTATTAAAAACATATGTCCCTTTATAGTCAGGGTTGCGGGCTCCGTTAGCACGCCAATTTCCGGAACAGAGATAACAGTCCGGATCATAGGCAGGACGATCATCTGCTGCGGTCTTCTCTCTCTGTCCTTGCCAGGGCCGGTTTGCCCGTTGGGGAGAAACCAGTATCCATTCATTCAGGAGAGGATTGTATCTTCTGTGGGGATGTTTATTACGGTCAAATGATGTATTCATTGGTGTATTCTTTTATCCCGTCTGAAATTTTAACTTGATACACTTTCATCTGAATATTAAAATGTTCAAGATATTTTTCACTGATGGCTTTAATCACTTCTTCAGCTCTGTTTTCCTGAATCAGGTTGATGCTGCAGCCCCCAAAGCCGCCTCCCATGATTCTTGCTCCCAGAACCCCTTCCTTCTGCAATGTGTTTTCAACCAAAAAATCAAGTTCAATGCAACTGACCTCAAATTCAGTGGACAGCCCCGTATGGGTTTCCGTGAGAAGTGTTCCCAGATATTCAATATTTCCTTCCGAAATTGCTTTGGCCGCCATTTCTACTCTTCGGATTTCTTTCAACAGATAGAGACATCTTTTGTATGAAATATCTCCCATTTCTTCTTTTGTATGATCAAGCATAGACAATGTAAAATCCCGGAATTTTTCAATCTCAGGGAAATTTTTCCATAAGACTTTTTTGCCGTGTTCTACATCTCTACGTCTTTCGTTATAGCCGGATGTCAGATGACTATGCTTTACACAGCTGTCAAAAAGCAGCAGGCTGTATCCTTTAAGGTCGGCATCAAAATATTGATGCTCCAAAGAATTACAGTCAAGCATAATGACCTTATTTTCCTTTCCGAAAACGGAGGCAAACTGATCCATAATTCCGCACTGAACTCCTGCAAAAGTATGTTCTGATTTTTGCCCGATCACCGCGATTTCTTTCTTGGTGAGATGAAGGTCAAAAAGTTCATTGAGGATATAGGCAAAGCCACATTCAAGGGCTGCCGAAGAAGAAAGTCCGGATCCCATTGGAATGGTACTACTGAAGACAATTTCCATTCCGCAAAACTGGTTTTCCGACTTCTGCAACTGGCTGAAAACGCCCAGAATATAGTTCATCCACATTTGCAGTACAGGTTTTACCTCTATTGTGACATCAAATGTATATTCTTCTCCGAGGTCTTTGGCTATGATGGTACAAAAATTAGACTGTGGCAGCTTGCGGACGGCAAAACAAATGTATTTATCTATGGCAGCAGGTAATACAAAACCGTCGCTATAGTCTACATGCTCACCGATAATATTAATTCTCCCGGGAGAAAGGAAGATGTGTTCAGGCTCTGCTTTGAATTCGGTCCTAAACTTTTGTATGGTTGGGTTGATTAACTGTTCCTGCATATCAATCTCATTTGATCAACAGATCTGGGCTCATCTAAAGTATAAAACTACTGAATTTTAATAGAGAAGTTATACTTTTTATGCCCAATCTTATTTCATTTTTTGTGAATCTTTAATAAACTGGTCTAATCCTGAATCTGTAAGCGGATGTTTAAGAAGAGAAAGTATAGGAGCCAAAGGACACGTTACCACATCAGCACCAATCTTTGCACAATTGATAATATGCATGCTGTGTCGGACTGAAGCAGCAAGGATCTGTGTCTGAAAAGCATAATTGTCATAAATCTCCCGGATTTCCGATATCAGATGAAGGCCGTCCGTAGAGACATCATCCAGTCTTCCCAGAAACGGAGAAACATAGGTGGCTCCTGCCTTGGCAGCCAGCAATGCCTGTCCGGAAGAGAATACAAGCGTACAGTTGGTCTTTATTCCCTTTTCAGAAAAATAGCGGATGGCTTTAATCCCATCTTGAGTCATGGGTACTTTTACAACAATTCTCGGATGTAGTGCAGCAAGCTCTTCACCTTCCTTAACCATTTCTTCAAAAGTAATTCCCAAAACTTCAGCACTCACATCACCATCCACAATGTTGCAGATATCAAGATAGTGTTGGTGTATGTTTTGTTTTCCGGAAATACCCTCTTTCGCCATCAGCGAAGGGTTGGTGGTTACTCCGTCAAGAACTCCAAGGGCATGGGCTTCTTCTATCATCGCCAGATTGGCAGTGTCAATAAAAAATTTCATAAAAAGTGATTGTTATTTTATAAGTGTTAAAATTACACTTATATTTTAATAAATCATCATATGATTACACTTTTTTATTGTTTTGCTAAAAATTATTCCATGAAATAATTAAACTCTTTCCTGTATTGAGAAGGACTTTTTTGGATGTATTCCTTAAACGTTTTATTAAAATAACTGAAATTATTAAATCCGGATTCAAAGCAGACTTCTGTAATGCTTAAAGGCTGTTCAGCAAGAAGCTTGAGGGCATGGGTAATTCTGTATTCGTTAACAAACTGTGTAAAGGTCTTATTTGTGATTTTTTTAAAATAACGGCAAAAAGACGGTACTTTCATATTGGCAAGATCAGCCATTTCTTCCAGGGTTATGGCTTCTTTAAAATGATCTTTGACGTAATTGAATATAAGATTGATTCTTTCATTATCTTCAATCTGTGTCTGAAGGTAATATTTTCCCGCATTTAAAATCCTGTAATCCTGAGTAACAGCCAATTCATCCAATATTTTTAAAAATCTGCATAATCTGTCCAAAGAGGAAGCTTCATGCATCTCAACAATCTCTTTCCCGATTCTTTTTTTCACATCCTCCCCAAATACAATACCTGCTTTTGATTTTTCAAGCAAAGAAGAAATCCTTTGCATTTCCGGTATGTCCCAGATAGGTTCTCCTAAAAAATCAGGTTTGAACTGAATAACCATTTCATACTCATTATGCGTACTTTCATTGGTGAGTCCGCAATGCGGTAGATTGCTTCCTATCAGTACAAGATCTCCTTCTGAAAAATAAGTGATACTACTTCCAATCTGTCTTTTCCCGGAACCTTTGCATACAAAAATCAACTCAACCTCGGGATGGTAATGCCAGACATGTGATTTTATATTCTCATTAGTCAGAAATTTAAGGCTGGTAAAGCTGCTTCCTATAGTAGGTCTTACCGCCTCAAAAGAAGGATTTACATGTTTCATAGGCCAAATACAAATAATTTCATATGCAAAATTAACAAATAATACACTAATATCATTAAACAAGGTTAATATAGCACATAAATATGAAAATTTAATTATAGCCTGAGAATTATTGGTGCCCTAGCTTTGCATTATTAATCCTAAAAGCCTTAACCCATGAGCACATTATTAAAAGCCATATTTTTTGCAGGAGCCTTGTTGTTTTCAGCAAATGTAATGAGTAAGAATAGAGATTTTTCCCTTTCCTTTGGAAACGTACAAGCCAAAACGTTAAATTTTGAGCTGTCGAACGCCAGAAGCGTATCTGTTTTTGTTTATAACAGTGCACATGATGAACTATTCTCCGAAAATCTTACGGATGGGAGCCATGTAATGAAAACATATGATTTTCAAAGCTTTGAACCCGGAACTTATTATCTGGTAGCAGAATCAGAAATGAAGATAGAGAAGTATAAAATACAAATCAGTTCCGATAATGTAATGGAAGTGGAAAAAAAGCCTGTGAGCTCAATCAATAAGCCTGAATATACCATTTCCGGTAATATGGCCAAGCTGCATATGTCGGATGTAAAGGGTCCCGTAAATATTTCAGTATATGATCTATCCAATACGACGTATTATACATCCAATAGAGAATATGCTGACGGCAATGTAGATATTACCTTTAATCTTAACCCACAAACAGCCAACCAATATATCATACAGGTTGAAGAAAACGGAAATATTTTTAATAAAATAATTTCCCTTAGATAACCCGCTACATTTAAAGATCATTCATTCCAATTATTTGGATTTAAAATTTTACATAGCTATTATTATTTGAGGCCGCTCTTCTTTCCGATCCGGAAAAAAAACGGCCTCATTTTTTTAATTGTGATGTCCCATATTCAATTTAATTTTTTTCAGATCTTCCAATTCGTGAACAGGGCGTTCGATGTCATAAGGAATCGGTTTTTTGGAAAAAGTCTGGAAATACAGCAGGCAGGCATCCTTCCACCAGACTGCATCTTTTGACTGAATCTTGAGTTTTGACTGAACATCAGCAAATCTTTGTTCATCTATATAAGGTTCCATCTTATCCCATACTTTCTGATAGTCCCTTACTTTTTTTACTCCGGAATCATACGTATAGCACAGCTCATCCCATAGTATTTTTCCGTCTTTCATTGTATAATCCCACGGAACATGATGAAACCACAGGATAAGATTTTCCGGACAGGTTGAGATATTCCCATACCTTTCATTCAATGGTGGAAAATATTGCGAAACAGCATTACTTCCTGTTTTTGTTCTGTTAAAGCCCAATCCCTGAGCATCAGCCTGATGATAATAGACAGGTGACCAGTCCGGTCTTCCGCCTTTATAATCTCCCCATGGCTCTGGCCCGTAGTGATGTCCGCCTGCAAAAATGTGGTGAAGTCCCAAAGGCATCATATAATCCACAGCGGTTTCTCGGGACGAAAGCATCATTTCTTTTACCGGATTCAGGAATTTCTGATTGTCTGTAAAGGTCATTTTAATCCATTCATCCGCAATCTGCTCTGAACTCAGCTGATGGTTCCATGCCAACCTTCCGAAGGCATACCAGTTGGCCTGTGCAAAATGATGCCCTGTCCAGTTGGTATCTTCCCCGATATTGGCAACAGCTGAAATGGCTGTAACTTTTGCGGGTCTTAAAGTTCCGTCTGTTATTTTAGCAATCGTAGATCCCTGACCGTCCGAGTAAGTATCACTTTCCAGTGTTTCCTTGAATAATGGAGCCAAATAAACCAAATGATTTGAAATGCCCAGATATTCCTGTGTAATCTGAAATTCTACCATTTCGGAAGTTTTTCTTAATGCTCCGAAAAGCGGATTAAACGCTTCGCGGGGCTGGAAATCAACCGGACCGTTTTTAATCTGAATAATCACATTATCCCTGAATTTACCATCCAGAGGAACAAATTCCAGATAAGCCTGTTTGGCTCTGTCGTCTTTGCTCGGACTGTAGACAAATGCTCTCCACATCACGATTCCATGGTAAGGTTTCAGGGCATCAGCCATCATATTGGCTCCGTCTGCATGGGTTCTTCCGTAATCCTGAGGACCCGGCTGCCCTTCGGAATTGGCTTTCACCAAAAATCCACCGAAATCGGGAATCAGTTTGTAAATTTCAGCAGCTTTATCCTTCCACCATTTTTGTACATCCTTATTCAATGGATCTGAATTTTGCAATCCACCAAGCACTTTGGGGGAAGAAAAATTCACGGAAAGATATACCTTGATGCCATAAGGCCTGAAAATATCGGCCAGAACCTTTACTTTCTTAAGATAATCTTCCCTGAGCATATTAGGCGATGCATTCACATTATTCAAAACAACGGAATTAATTCCTACAGAAGCATTCGCTCTCGCGTATTCTTCATAGCGCGGAGAAATTTTCCCTGGCAGATCTTCCCATTTCCAAAGCGATCTTCCGGCATATCCCCTCTCAATGCTTCCGTCCAGATTATCCCAATGATTCAGAATCCTTACATCGTATGATGGCTTTTCAATACTGTTTAAGTGAGACAGGTCGGCTTTTGTCTGCTGTAATCGCAAAATATGATAGACTCCATACAACAATCCTATTTCTTTCCCTGCAGAAATAACAATTTTTTCAGGGGTGGAAACAATTTTATAGCCATCTTTCAGATTTTTCTCTTTGTTTTCTGTACAAAGTTCCACCGCCTGCCCCTGCCAGTGGCTGCTCAGCTCTTTTCTGGCAATGTTCAGCGTGGGACTGTTCCCTTTGGAAATAATTTTATCTGCCGATATTCCGTTTTTTGCAGGAAACCGAAGCCATAGCTGACTTCCGTCCTCCGCGAAGGCCAGTAACGGAATGATCAGAAAAAATAGAATGTTGAGTCTCAGATATCGCATTGAAAAATTTTAAATTATTAAAGATGACTATGATTGGTCTTCTAGACCTTCAATCGTCTTGATTTTCCCTTCCTGATCGTATTCCAGTTCAATCACTTTCATACTTCTCAACCATGTTTTACCGCCACTGGGAACAGAATCATGGAAAAACAGATACCACTTCCCTTTGAATTCCACAATACTATGATGAGTAGTCCATCCTACCACCGGAGTAAGAATTTCACC
The DNA here is from genome assembly GCF_013184525.1 of Chryseobacterium sp. LAM-KRS1. GTDB lineage: Bacteria > Bacteroidota > Bacteroidia > Flavobacteriales > Weeksellaceae > Chryseobacterium > Chryseobacterium proteolyticum. The sequence continues at coordinate 826,359 of NZ_JAAOIZ010000001.1, read as the reverse complement.
CTGAAAGGTAAACGGCCCGTAAGGATTATCCCCGGTTGCATAGCAAATCAGGTGGGTGTCTCCTGTTGAATAAGAGAAATAATAGGTATCATTATACCGATGCATCCATGATGCTTCAAAAAAGCGGTGTTTATCTCCATGAAGCAGTGGTTTTCCGTTTTCATCAATGATGACAACGTCTTTAGGTGCTTCAGCAAATTCAAGCATATCATCACTCAGCAAAGCTACCTTAGAATGGATTGCAGGTTCATTATTTTCGGGAATTACAGCAGATTCAAGTGCTTTATTATCCCTGTAGCGCTGTAATTGTCCACCCCAGATTCCTCCGAAATACATATAATATTTTCCGTTATCTTCAAAAATGCACGGATCGATGCTGTAACTGCCCATCATCGGATGCTTTTCAGGAATGAAAGGCCCGTAAGGTTTGTCGCTCACAGCAACCCCGATTCTGAAGATATCATTCTGATCCTTCAGAGGAAAGTACATATAATATTTACCGTCTTTGAACGCAACATCACAATCCCACAGCTGTCTTCCCGCCCATGGAATATCTTTTACCGAAAGTACTACGCCATGGTCTTTAATTTCTCCACCTTCCACATCATCCATTGAGAAGACATGATAATCATTCATGTCAAAATGGTCTCCGTTATCGTTTTCTTCAATTCCACTTTCGCGGTCATGAGAAGGATAGATATAGATTTTATCTTCAAAAACGTGAACGGAAGGGTCTGCCATATAATCTTCCGGGAATAAATATTTTGATTTTTTCATTAAGTAAAAATTCTATTGATTTAAGTTTTTCTCTGCCAATTTTATTATTTTTTGTACTACTGGTTTCTCCTGATCTTTCCTGTCAAACAGTAGCGGGTAATCCGTTCTTCCTTTTACCGGGAAATCGTTTTTCCAGGATTGCTTATCGGTAACACCCCATAAGGTTACTCTTCTTATTTTGTCTTTATGTTTCAAAAACAAACCAAAGAAATCAAGATAGCGTTTTTCCCATTTCGCTTCTACTTCCTTAGGAAGACCTTTGATGTAAGGATTCATTTCTTTCTGATAGGCAACGGTATCCGAAACATTGGCAGAGCTTCCCCACGGAGAAGGCAGCGCACTTATTTCCAGTTCTGTTATATTAACTTTAACTCCGGCATTGGAATAATCTACAATTGCTTTTTCATACTCATCCATAGAAGGGTTATCCATCCCGACGTGAGACTGCATTCCCACCCCATCAATGCGGATACCTTTTGATTTAAGCTTTTCAACCATTGTAATGACTGCTTTTACCTTTTCAGGATACCATTCATTATAATCATTATAGTATAGTTCTGCATTGGGATCGGCTTCCTGTGCATACTGAAATGCCAAAGGAATAAAATCTTCACCCAGGATTTCGTAAAATTTACTTTTTCTGTAGGACCCGTCTTCAAGAATGGCTTCATTGACCACATCCCAACCTTTTACTTTTCCTTTGTAGTGGGAAACTACGGTTGTAATGTGGTTTTTCATGCGCTGTTTTAATACTTCCGGAGAAACATCCTTTCCGTTGCTGTCTGTAAAAAACCATTTTGGAAGCTGGGAATGCCAGATCAACGTATGCCCGATGATGAACATCTTATTTTTCATCCCGAAATCAACAAATTTATCGGCATCATCAAAGAAGAACTTTCCTTCCTGAGGCTGCAGAAACATAGATTTCATACAATTTTCAGCAACAATAGAGCTGAATTGTTTTTTGATAATCGTTGCTGCTTTCTGATCTGTCCCGTCAATCTGGGGAAGACTCATAGCGGTCCCGATGTAGAATTTATCCTGAAATGCTTTTTTTAAAGTCCCATCGGATTTCTGCGCCGACAGCCCGGAAGCGGTAAGAGCCGCCAAACCAATTAAAATTCGTTTCATAGTAATTGTTTTATTTTCTTCTTTCAGCCAGATCTTTTTCAATCTGAACTTCCATTTTTTTGTTGATTTTGTAAAATAAAAGCAGTCCGCACGCAATGAAAAACGGTATGGACGGGAAAATACTCACAAGCATTTTGGCTCCTGCCGCCACTGTTTCAGGCTGAATAGCCTGTTCGCTCCCGTGTACTGAAATGTATCCGTATTTCCCAATGATCAAAGCGACCAGTGAGCTTCCGATGCTGAGACCTACTTTTAAGCCAACCATCATTGCGGAAAAGATAATAGCCGTTGCCCTGCGGTTGTTCTTCCATTCCGAATAATCGGCAACATCAGCAATCATGGCCCACAAAAGCGGCGTACTGATTCCGTAAAAGAATCCGTGTAAGATCTGTGACAAAAACATCACTTTTACTGCTTTCGGAGGGTAAAATATAAACATCAGGATGAACAATGTAGAGATAAATAATGAACCAATAAAAGTATCACGCTTTCCAAATCTGTCTGCCAGCCTTTTAGAGAAAGTAATCCCGACGATCATCATGACAATTCCTCCTGCATTAAATAATCCGAATCCCGCAGACTTTGGATCTTCTCCGAAGAAATTCATCCCTGCAGAATTAAAAAATGCGGTAATCGGTGAGATAAAGCTCTTCAGGGCATTTTCATCCACATAGTTGTTAAAATAATATACATAAGATCCTCCTTTCATAGCCAATGTGATAAATATAAATGCGGTCACGGTAAGCATAATAATCCACGGTCTGTTCTGGAATAAATCTTTTAAATCTTCTTTCAGACTTGATTTCTGCTCCGGCTTGGGAATGATTCTTTCTTTGGTCGTAAAAAAAGTAATCAGAAGCATTACGGATCCGATCACCGCCAGCCATGTCATAACAGTTTCAATTCCCTGAGCTTTATCTCCGTGTCCTACATATAAAATGATGGGAAGCATAAATACCTGTACAAAGAACTGTGCAAACATTACGGCTACAAAACGGTATGAAGAAATACTGTTCCTTTCTCCCATATCTCCCGTAATAACACCGCTCAACGCAGCATACGGCAAGTTATTGGATGCGTATAATAGTAACAATAATGAATAGGTAACCGCTGCATAGATCATTTTACCCTGATAGGAAAAGTGAGGCGTGCTGAAAGCTAATAGTGCTGCAATACCAAGCGGTACGGCGGTAAATAAAATCCATGGACGAAATTTTCCCCATCGTGAGCTTGTACGATCCGCCAGTGCTCCGACAAGCGGGTTAAAGCCAAACCCGGCAATTAAACCTACGGTAAGGGTGATGACAGAGGCATCTTCTGCCTTGAGTCCGTAAATATCCGTATAAAAATAGGTTAGGTAGGTTACCAGGGTCTGAAAAACAAGATTGGCTGCCAGATCTCCCAGGCTATACCCTACTTTTTCTATTACCGATATTTTTTGCGGTTGATTATCCATTGATTGTAATAAGGTTTTCTATGTTAAATTAATTTTTTTCTGTTGTAAAAGGTGACGCAGGAAGCCCATTTTTGTTTTTAAGATTTCCATCCGGGTTGTCTGCCCAGTCGTAACGTACATTGACAGGGCTGGTGACCTGGTCATTCCAGACAATGACTTTACTACCTTTAGCTTCTGCTTTGGCCCATTGGTAGCTGCCATCTTTCTGCTGTATGGCAAAACCTTTCAGTTCTCCCTGTACCAGATCATCTGTTCCGGGTTTAAAGGATAAAATAATGGTATTCCCTTCTGTTTTCATGGACTGATAAACGGGTCCGTCTGCAATAATCTTTTTACCTTCCGCAATTTTCAGGGCTTGTAAAGCCAATCTGTCACCTACTGTTTTTTTATTCAGCGGATGAATATCGTTCCATTCTCCTACATCAATAGCTACTGCAAGCCCTGCGTAAGGAACATTGAGGGAAACCTGTCTCTGCTGCTCTCTCAGCTCAGCCCAGCCACTATCCAGAGGTTCATCTTTTTTCTCCATGAAATTAGCCAGCTGTACAATCAGGAACGGCAAATCATTCTTGTTCCATTTTGAACGCCAAAGTGAAATCATTGTTGATAGCAAATCTCCATATTCTTTAGGTTTTCCTGTATTGCTTTCACCCTGATACCAGATAAATCCTTTGATGTTATAATTGATCAGCGGGTTAATCATGGCATTATAAAGTCCTAATGGTTTCCACCGGATAAAAGTTTGTCCGGGAGCCATTTTTTCCATTTTTGCTCCTATTTTATATTTCCACTCGCCTTTAAGATCTGTTTTTTGTCCGTCAATTTCGAGGTAATACGGTTTATCGGCAATAAACTGCCCCTTCCCGCTTCCATTGATTACTCTTACGGTAATGATATTCTTTCCTTCTTTTAAAACGCCTTTGGTAATATCGTACCAACGTGGCGGATATTCATAGGTGACATTTCCTACTTTAATTCCATTGATGTAAGTAACATCAGCATCTTTTATCCTTCCCAGATTCAAAAATGCTGTTTTCTGATCCACTCCTTTTGGAAGAATAATTTCTTTGCGGAACCATACCGAACCGTCAAACGAGCCTTCCTGATCCTCCCACGATCCCGGTACCACCATGGTTTTCCATCCGGAATCATCCCCATTGTCTTTCTCCCAGTGCTGGTTCAACCCTATATCACTCTGATCAAGCTCTGCATACCATGCTTTGCTTAGGGATCGTTCCTGAGATTCTGTGGTTTTTATCAGGTCATCATTTTTCCATCTTTCTGCTTCAGTAAGATATTCCGGATATTTTCTCAGTGAGTTTTCATCCATCCAGGCCTGAACCGGAGAGCCTCCGAGACTGGTGTGAATGATTCCTACCGGAACTTTGTTTTTTTCATTCAGTTCTTTGGCAAAGAAATAGGCAACTCCTGAAAAATCAAGAATAGTCTGAGGGTTGGTACTTTCCCACTTCCCGCCGTCAAGATCATTTTGAGGCGCTTTAAAATTATATTTCTGCGGGACAGTAAAGAATCTTATATTCGGATTATTGGCATTTTTAATTTCATTTTCATAAAGAGGTGTCAGCCTGCGCATCGGAAGTTCCATATTGGATTGCCCTGAAGCCACCCATACATCTCCAATAAGGATATCCTTAAGGGTGATCTCATTAATTGTCATGCTATATGGACCACCGGCATTAAGCTTTGGAAGCATAAGGGTCCAGTTGCCATTCTGATCAGCCGTGGCATGATAGGTTTTACTGATAAACTTAACCGTAATTTTTTCTCCCGCATCTGCATATCCCCAGATTTTCAGATCCTGGTTCCTCTGAAGGATCATCCCGTCCGAAACCAAAGCAGGGAGCCTTACTTTTGCATGAAAACTGCAAATGGCTGCCAGAAAAAATAATAAGTATAGGGTTCTGTTTTTCATGGGAAAAATCTGTTTTTATTTTTAGTTCAGCTTGTATTGCTTTTCGTATTTTCCTTTCAGCAAACGGACTTCGATGATTTTAGCGGTCATCAATTTTTCATCAGCCAGGAATTTTACCGTTAGATGTTCTTTATTCTTTTCTGAATCCGGTATCGGAACAACCAGATATTGAGATAAGGCTCCGGACTTTCCGTTCAAATTCTGAGTAATGATGTTTTTACCGTTGATTTCAATATTCAGTACTCGATTGGCATTGGCATCAAAATAAAGCAGGTAAAGGAATGAAGCATTTTTCTCGTTATTTTTCATCTGATAGCTGAACCAGCCTTTGGCATCTCGGAAGTGCCGGTCTTCCATATAACCTGTACCAGAGTCTTTGCTTTCTATAAAATGATCTGATTCCGGCTGCTGTTCTCCTAATTGGATTCTATCAGTTGTGATGACATCCAATTCTTTGGTTTCCGATTCCTCTTTCGCCTTCTGTTTCAGCATATTTTCTATCCCGTTTTTGTCGGCCTGCGGCCAGTACAAAATATATCTTTCTGCCTGGATACTGTAAAACGGTACAAGCTCTAAACCTTTCCCAAATTTTTCCGACGGATAAAGCCCTGTAACGGCAAAGTTGAGCGGTTTACTGTTCAAAGGTGTAACATGGCTGACTACCTCGGAAGGATTTCCAAGGATAACTGGAATTTCGTTTAAAGGAATCTGCGGACCATGAGCAATATGGCCGCCTCTGCTATCGTCCGCAAGAAGTCCCTGTTGGTTTTCGGCACCGTATGTTGCGGCAAGCACTACAGGACCGTATTTAAATGCATAATAATTGGAATGGTCAGGAAGTTGTTCTGCAGAAAGATGCATCGGCAAAATCATTTTCACAACATCTCCTTTTTTCCATCTTTTAGTCAGTGTAAAATAGCCATCGGAACCTCGTTGTACTTTCTCCTGTTTTCCGTTGATCAGAATTCTTACTTCCGAGGCTGTGGTCCATTCCGGACATCTTAGTTTTAAACCAAATTCTGATTTTCCTGCGGCATCAAAGATCAGTGTTGTTTCAGGAACTTCCGGGAAGTTGTTCACCTGACGAACTATCACTTTTTGCTGTTTCCAGGTCAATGTGGAAGGAATAAACAGGTTCACATATAAATCCTTATCCGACCGGGCATAAATCATTTCCCCGTATTTGGCATGATTTTCCATCCCCGATCCTACACAGCACCAGAAGCTGGTCTGAGGCTGTGAATAAACACGATAGTGTCCGGGACGCATCGGGGTAAAGTACACGAAGCCTCCCTGGTTATAATTTTCCGTGGAAAGGATATGATTGTATAATGCTTTTTCGTAATAATCGATATAATAAGATTCAGGTAACGTTGCATAAAGCTCTTTCGTCAGCTTGAGCATATTATAGGTATTGCAGGTTTCCGGACCTTCTATACTTTTTATCATGCTGCTGAAATCATTGGCAGGGTTAAAATGCTCACTGACACTGTTTCCGCCAATAACAGACGATCTTTTCTCGGTAATATTATGCCAGAAAAAATCAGCGGCATTACTCCAGGAAGTATTATTTTCAAGATCAGCAATGCGTTTGTAGCCGATTACTTTTGGAATCTGTGTATTGGCATGAAGACCTGTAAGCTTATCTTCTCCCGCCAGAAGAGGATTAAGGATAGCCTGATGGGAAAAGCGATGAGCCAGTTGCAGATATTTTTTTTCATGGGTGATATCGTAAACATCCGCAAAAACTTCGTTAAGTCCTCCATGCTCACTGCGCAGCATATCCTGTATCTGTTCATCAGAAAGGCCTGACACTTCATTCAGCATCCAATCCGTAAGTCGGATCAACATTGTCTTTGCTTTTTCACTTTTTGCATACCAATAGGCATCGCGTAATCCTGCATATAACTTATGAATATTATACAAAGGAACCCAGCGATCATTCAATCCAAAACCTGAGGCGCGTATATTCCCCTGCTTTATTTCTTTCCAGATCTTTTTCCCGTTGGGAACCCCAGAAATGTATCCGTCCGGAGAAGCTTTCTGGCATCGTTCCAGCTCACTGATCATATAATCAATCCTCTGCTTGATTCCGGAATCACCTGTGGAAGCATACATTAATGATAGTGCAGAAATGTAGTGTCCTCCTATATGACCATCTAATCCGGTGTTTTCCCAATTGGGGTAATTATCTGCTTTTGGTTTTAGTCCGGCTTCCTTAAGATAGGGAGCCAGCAATCTGTCCGGCTCCATCTCCATAAGGTATTTCCGGTCTGCTGTCATGGCTTTATTGAAAACACTCTCTGATAACCTTACAGTTTCCAAAGGGAAATAATGAATTTTCTCCTTTACCTGGGCTGAGGTGAATGAAGCGAAACACAATAAAATAACTGAAAATTTTGGTCTCATGAATAAATGTTAATTCAACATTTCTAAAATAATGGAAACAATCTATATACGAAACTTTTTTTGAGTCTGTTTTAGTTATTTTTTTATTTAAAACCTTTCACAAAGCCCGGAAAATAAAAGAAAAGCCACTACCTTATCATAAAAAATAAGATAATCAATTCACAGAAAAAGAAAACTTTGCAATCACAGGATTCCCTATGAAAATGAATTAAGAATACGTTTTAATAAAAATTTCAATGATATAGTGAATACCTTATCGTATTTTTAACGTTAAGCTATTTTAATTAATAATAATAAGTGTTAATTCTAATTTTAACACAATTTTAACATTAAATTCATATACATTTAACTGGATTTCATTGCTATTTTTCATTTTTAATCCCAGTTTTAGCTCCCAAAATACCTTTGTAGAATCGTTTTAATAAAAATAATGATTCAGATTTAAAAGTGTAAGAATTACATTTGTATAAGATCGTAAGTATAAAAGTTTTACCTTTGCATCAAAATATAAAAGATGACTGAGGATTACTCCCAATATCCCAAACACCTGGTTGCTGTTGACTGTATTATTTTCGGTTTTGATGGCGAAAATCTTAAAATCCTATTGGTAAAAAGAAATTTTGAACCTCAGATGGGCGAATGGTCCCTCATGGGTGGATTCATTGGCAGTGAAGAGACATCCGATGAAGCGGCCAACAGGGTTCTGTATACATTAACCGGTCTTGAAAATATTTATCTTGAACAGCTGAAATGTTATACGGAAATTAAACGTGAGCCTACAGCCAGAATCATGTCAATCTCCTACTATGCATTAATCAATATTGAAAAAGATATTCAGATCAATGAACAGTACAGTGCAGAATGGGTTGAGCTTCAGAAAGCACCGGATCTTATTTTCGATCATAACGATATGGTAAAGGATGCTGTAGCCAGGCTGCGGAGAAGAGCCTCCACCGGACCTATTGGCTTTGAGCTTCTTCCTGAGAAATTCACCATGAAGGATCTTCAGAATCTTTATGAAGCCATTTTTGACGAAAAATTCGATAAGCGTAATTTCACAAGCAAGATCAATAGCATGGATATCCTTGTCAATACCAATAAAAAGGATATGACCTCATCCAGAAAAGGTTCTTTTCTTTACCGCTTTGACGAAAAAAAATACACCAAGAAAATATCGCGCGGGTTTATGTTTAAAATGTAATTGTTTTTGATATTATGCAAATCATCTATTTTAATATCTATACCCTGCACCTTTCCACAAATCTTCTATGACCTTAAGATAAATGAAATCTCGTTTTTTACGGGATTTTTTTTGAGCTAACCGGGAAATTTCAGCTGGCAAATAAACATTTGCGCCTTTTTATAGAAGTATCATAAAGAAAATTTATGATAAGGTTTTCTATTTCCCCTTTCAAATAAAACAATTATAACTATTTGCCAATTATTATATTTATGATATGATTTTTTTATGTTAATTTTAACTAAAATATTACCATATATTTAAATAAATATGTATTTTTATACAAAACTAACAACAACAAATATTATTTATTTGAATTTTCATCATATCATGCTTCATGCGTGAAAAATGGAGAAAAAGAGAATAAGGGTTTTCATATCTGAAACCTGACAGAGATAGTCCTGTCATTTCCTCCCCGTGATTAATGCCGAAAAACCGCAACAGATTATAACACTTTGAGATAAGCAGTTTTTAGTCAATACGCCCTGTCCAGTCAACTATCCCATTAAGATTTAAAAAAATCGAGTATCTGCCTGATCCTTCTAAGGGTAAAGAGGAAAAAATCGATCACCAAAAACAAAATTAATAACCCTTTAATATATAAATTATGAGAACAAACACAATGTGGCTATTTATGGCCTTTCTGTTAACCATTCTTTCTGGCTGCTCCCGGATGGAAAAAACTTTACAAGAAGAACCTGAAAACAATGTAAGCAACAGCGCCAGCGCCAGGGCATTGGCAGCAACTCCAATGCTGCATGTTGGAGGCAGATACCTTAAAGACCCTTGTGACAATAACGTTATCTTACATGGGGTTGCCATAACCCCCAGCCCCTGGTTCAATGGATGTCAATATGGTGCGAATTCCGGCTACTGTACCTGGGATAATTACAATGTACAGGGTGCTCTGAACTACAACAAAGCTGTTATGAACAAGCTCAGCAGTGCTTCCGATGGCTGGTATCTCAATTACATCCGCCTTCATATTGATCCGTATTGGACCAATGATCCCGGACCGGCTATCCCGGAGAACGATATCTCAAGATTCAATTACAGTCGCCTGGTTACCTACACCGATCAGGTAATTATCCCACTGATCAACCATGCCCGCAGTCTGGGAATGTATGTCATCCTTCGCCCACCAGGTGTATGCCCAAATCGTATTGCAGTCAATGATGCGTACCATAGCTATCTGAAGACCGTATGGACTTTTCTGTCTCAGCATCCCGGATTAAAGAATGCTGACAATGTGATGTTTGAATTAGCTAACGAACCTGTTGAAATCCTGGGAACAAATGGTGCTTGGGGTAGTACGGGAAATGAGCATTTTGCAGCACTCAAAAACTTCTTTCAGCCACTGGTTAACATCATACGTAACAACGGAGCCAACAATGTTTGCTGGATTCCGGGTACAGGCTGGCAATCGCATTATCAAGGCTATGTCAATAATCAGATCACAGGAGGTAATATTGGCTACGCTGTTCATATTTATCCCGGTTACTGGGGTGGTCTCAGCAACTATCAATCCTTTCAGAACGCATGGAATGTCAACGTTAAACCGATTGCAGACATTGCACCGATCGCCATTACCGAAACCGACTGGGCTCCACAAGGATATGGTACCTTCGGCATTGGTAATACCGGTACGGCAGGCGGAAGCGGATTTGGTGCCAACTTAAAATACATCGTGGATCAATCCGGCAATGTAAGCTGGAATGTTCTTGCCCCGGATAATCTCCTCCACAAAGGCGATCCTAATGCAGGAACAGCTTACAACAACGATTGGGAAGCCTGCGCTGCCCCGGTTAAACAGTGGTTTCAGCAATATGCATCCTCCAACTACCCCGTTGCCAACTGCAACACAAACAGTAGCCTGGTTAATAATGGTATTTATGAGATCGAATTTCAGACTGATGCCAACAAAGTAGTTGATCTGAAATCAGGAGAAGACGCCAATGGTGCAGTATTAAGGCCATGGACAAGGAATGGCGCTGCTGCACAGCGATGGGTTGCCATTGACGCAGGTAATGGCTACTGGCGTTTTGTATCCAAAGCCAGCGCAACCAATCGTTGTATTGATCTGGCCAGCAATAGTAATACATTGGGAACTTCGATCAGGCTTTGGCAGAACTATAGTAATGACGCACAAGCCTGGCAGGTAGTTGCTGTCTCTAATGGTTATTACAAAATACTATCCAAGGTGGATCCTACACGCGGCTGGGATATTCCCAACTGTACCATGGATGGTAATTCAAACTTACATCTTTGGGATTATTATGGTACATCCTGCCAGCTGTTTAAGTTCAAATTTATTGCAATGAATTAAACGTACATAACCAATTCTAAGATCAAAAAAATAGGATGCTTTTTCAGCATCCTATTTTATTTGTTATGTATAATAATTTCTACCAAAACCTTACATACAAGGCCGTCAGTAAAAGCAGTGTCATTACGATCAATACTAAAGTTCTGTTGTCCACTTTAAACATCGTCACATCAATGGCAAAGGCTTTAGGGTTTACTTTCGGACCTGCAAGACTGATCAGGATCATCGCGATTATCGTGATAAAGAATGACCATCCCATATTGATCAGGAAAGGAATCTCGGTAATGGTATGAACTACACCATTCTCCAGCTTTTCATAAGTGAACGCTGTATACATCCAGGTTTCTTTCCCGAAAATTCCCACGGCAAAGCTGTTGAAGAAAATGGCAAGAACAAAACCTAAAATTACTCCTACCAAAGCCGCTGTACCGGTTGTTCTTTTCCAGAACATTCCCAGAAGGAACATGGCAAAAACTCCAGGACTGATAAAGCCCGTATATTTCTGGATGAATGTGAAACCGCCTTCACCACCAATTCCTAAAACGTCCGTCCAGGTAAAAGCCAATGCAACCATCATGGCAATAATAATGACCCAACGGCCTGTTCTCACCATCTGGATTTCGGTAGCATCTGTTTTAAGGTATTTTTTATAGATATCCAGCGTAAAAATAGTTGAAATACTGTTCACTTTTCCTGCCAGTGAAGCTACAATCGCTGCGGTCAAAGCGGCAATAGCCAATCCTTTCAATCCTACTGGTAAAAATCCTAATATTGCAGAGTATGCTCCGTCTTTTACCCCGTTGAATCCCGGAAGGTGTCCTTTTGAATATAAAACATAAGCGGCAATTCCCGGAAGCATTACGATCACAGGCATGAATAGTTTCAGAAAACCGGCAAATAAAATTCCTGTTCTTGCCGTCTTCAGGTCTGCCCCTAAAGCTCTCTGAGTGATGTACTGATTACAGCCCCAATAGTTCAGGTTAACGATCCACTGACCGGCAAAATACATGGCCAGACCTGGTAACACGACATACTTCTGTACATCAAGGTTCTGAGGCATTGCCAACGTAGTTGTGGTGGTTGTTGGTTTTTGAAGAATCAGCTTAAAGTGCTGCGGAGCCTCATTGATCAGGGTATTGAATCCTGCCAGTGCATTTCCTACAGCCGCTCCGTTGATTCTCTGGTCTACAATCTGCAGCGCCATATACACCGTTGCAAAACCACCAATGATAAGAACTGCCACTTGTATAACGTCTGTATATCCTATCACTTTCATACCTCCAAGACCAATCAGAAGGGCCATAAGCAAAAGAGCGATCATAATACCGTGAAGATGTTCTCCTCCCAGTAAAGTATCAATAGCAAGAGCACCCAGATAAAGGATAGAAGTAAGATTCACGATAACATACAGAAACAGCCAGAATACAGCCATGATCAGTGAAACAGATTTGTTATACCTTCTCTCCAGAAATTGAGGCATGGTATAGATCTTATTTTTAAGATAGATCGGAATAAACCAGACCGCAATAATAATCAACGCAAGAGCAGCGATCCATTCGTAAGCGGCAACAGCGATTCCGACAAAGAAACCTTCGCCACTCATTCCGATAAACTGTTCAGCAGAAATATTGGAAGCGATTAAGCTGGCTCCGATAGCCCACCAGGTCAAAGATCCTTCGGCAAGGAAATAATCTTTACTTCCTGTAGATTCAGATTTTTTCTTTTTATAGATCCATAATCCGTAGGAAGCTACCACTACGAAATAGATCAGAAATATGATGATATCAATAGTTGCTAATTTTCCCATAGTTTAGTTTTTAACGGAGAATTTATAGATGGTTTTCGAGTGGTATTTCTGCCCAGGCTTCAATTCTGTAGAAGGGAAAGAAGGCTGGTTTGGTGAATCAGGAAAATGCTGGGTCTCTAAGCAGAATCCTGTTCTGAATTCATTTTTACCGCCAGTTTTGGTATCAAATTTTCCGTCAAGAAAATTTCCGGAATAAAACTGCACACCGGGTTCATCGGTGAAGACTTCCATCAGTCTTCCTGTTCCCTGATGATAAACTTTGGCGATGCTTCTTAATCCTTTTCCATTTAGAATCCAGTTATGGTCATACCCTTTTCCTTTTTTCAACTGATCGTCGTCTGCATTGATATCTTTTCCGATGGCTTTTGATACCGTGAAATCAAAAGGAGTACCTTTTACCGCTTTCTGTTCACCCGTAGGAATCAATGTTTCATTTACCGGAAGAAAATGATCTGCATTAATCTGTAGTTCATGATCAGTAATCGTTTTAGTAAAATTCCCGGACAGGTTAAAATAAGAATGCTGGGTAAGATTTACCACTGTAGGCTTATCCGTCTCAGCCTCGTAAGAAATTTCCAAGGCGTTGTCGTCTGTAAGCGTGTAGAAAACAGTTGTTGTTAATTTTCCCGGATACCCTTCTTCACCGTCTGCACTGGTATAAGATAATTTCAATGTCGGAAACTTTGCATCTTTTACTACCTCAATATTCCAGAATCTGGTATGAAATCCTTCTTTTCCTCCGTGAAGGCTGTTGGGACCATCATTTTTATTAATTTCGTATGTTTTACCCTCCAGTGAGAATTTTGCATTAGCAATCCTATTGCCGTATCTTCCGATCAAAGCACCGAAATAATAAGGGTTACCATCGAAATATCCTTCGGGTTTTGTAAAGCCAAGCACTACATCTTCGTATTTCCCATTTCTGTCCGGAGCGGTTAAGGATGTGATAATTCCCCCGAAGTTGATGACCTCAACTTTCATCCCGTTTTTATTGGTCAACGTATATTTTTTAATAGAATCGCCTTTTGGCGTCACTCCATAGTCTGAAGTAGAAATATTCTCCATTTTTCCTGAAATATCCTGTTTATTATTTTCTTTTTTACAGCCGAAAATAATTAAAAATAATAAAATAAAAATGCCGTTATATGTTGTTTTTTTCATAATTATTTACATATTTTTTAAAATTAATTAACGATAATACATTTCATTCCAACGAAGTGTATTTTTAAAGTCACGCATTCTGGTATCTTCATCAATGACTAATGATTCAATTCCTGCTATCTCAGCAAAATCTTCCAGTTGTTCTGCTGAAATATTTTCACTGTAACATGTATGGTGTGCCCCTCCTGCCAGTATCCAGGCTTCTGCGGCCGTATATAAATCAGGAAGAGGTTTCCATAAAACTCTTGCTACCGGAAGTTTTGGTAGCTCTTCTGTAATTTCCAATGCTCTGGTTTTGTTGATCAAGAGTCTGAAATGGTTTCCGAAGTCCATCAATGCAGCGTTCAGAGAGTCAATATTTCCTCTGGAATTAAAAACAAGACGAACCGGATCTGCTTTCCCCCCAATTCCAAGCGGATGAATCTCACATGAAGGTTTCCCGGCGGCCAGCACAGGATCTACTTCCAGCATATGGGAACCTAAAATGGAAGGGTTGGAAGGGTCGAGATGATACGTATAATCTTCCATAAAAGCATTTCCTCCTTCAAGGCCCTGCCCCATTGTTTTCATGGCACGTACGAGTGCTGCTGTTTTCCAGTCTCCTTCGCCTGCAAATCCGTATCCTTTCTGCATCAGTCGCTGTACTGCAATTCCCGGAAGCTGTTCCAGCCCGTGAAGATCTTCAAAGGTATCGGAAAATCCTTTAAATCCTCCATCTTTTAAAAATTTTTCAAGTCCTAATTCAATTTTTGCAGCGGTATGCAGCGAACTTCTGTTGACTCCCCCTTCCAAAAGGGAAGCTGCCATGAGGTAAGAAGATTCATATTCTTCCATAAGGCTTTTTATTTCTCCTTCGCTTACAGAATTGATAACGTCTACAAGGTCACCGATTCCCCAGGTATTGACTGAAAAACCGAACCGGGTCTCAGCTTCCACCTTATCACCATCTGTAACGGCTACAAACCGCATATTATCTCCGAAACGTGCAAATTTTGCTCCCTGCCAGTCGTCCCAGCCCGCAGCAACACGGCTCCAATCACCGATCTGCTTCTGAACTCTTTCTTCTGACCAGTGCCCTACCACTACTTTTCTGTTCTTTCGGAGTCTGCTTACCATAAAACCAAATTCACGGTCTCCGTGAGCTGCCTGGTTAAGATTCATAAAATCCATATCCATGGTAGACCACGGAATATCTCTGTTGAACTGGGTATGCAGATGCAGAAGAGGTTTCTGTAAAATTTTTAGTCCTCTGATCCACATTTTAGCAGGTGAAAAGGTATGCATCCACGTGATTACTCCTATACAGTTTTCTGCATGATTAGCGGCTGCAATGGTTTCAAATATCTCTTCAGTTGTTTTTACCGTTGGCTTTACAATGACTTTTACCGGGATGAAAGAAGATTTTTCAAGTTCTGCCACAATTTTCTGTGAGTGGTCTGCCACCTGGGCAAGTGTTTCAGGTCCGTATAAATGCTGACTTCCTGTGATGAACCAGACTTCTTTGGTATTGAGAGGTGTTAACATAATTTTGTTGATCGTTAATAGTTGTTTATCTTAAAGTGTTTAGTGTTTAAATTCCTGTCCGTAGTAGGCATTTTTGCCGTGCTTACGTTCATAATGTTTTTTGATAAGTGAGTCTTTCAGTCGTTCCGCATCAGGATTGATCTGTCTGGTGAGATAAGCCATTTCGGCAATGGTCTCCAGTACTTTGCTGTTGTAAACTGCTTTCTCTGCATTTTTCCCCCAGGTAAACGGGCCGTGATTGCCGATCAGAACCATTTCTACCTCTTCCGGAGAGAGTTGTTTTTGTTTAAAACATTCCAGAATCTGTATTCCTGTATTGTATTCGTAGTTTCCTTCAATCAGCTCATCCCGCATAGGCGGAGCGCAGGGAATATCTGTTGTTAAATGGTCCGCATGAGTGGTCCCGAAAACAGGAATATCCATTTGTGCCTGTGCCCAAGCCACGGAATAGATCGCATGAGTGTGGGAAATTCCACCGATGTTTTCCCAGTTTTTGTACAGGTAAGCATGGGTCTTGGTATCGGAAGAAGGTCTGAGCCTGCCTTCAATGACATTGGCATCAAAATCCAGAATCACCATATCTTCAGGCTTTAAAATTTCATAAGGGACACCGCTTGGTTTAATGGCAAAAATGCCTTTATCACGGTCTACAGCACTTACATTCCCGAAAGTATAGACCACCAGCTTCAGGGCATCCAACTGCATATTCGCTTCATAACATTCTCTTTGGAGTTCTTTATAGGTATTCATTTTGAGTATATTCAAAAGGTTAAAATGGGAGAATCAGGAGTTCTGAAGTTCCTTCCTGTTGTTTTTCAGTTTGGTATTGTATTCTACAAAATCAGCGAGATTCTGGTATTGCTGCATTAATTCTCTGTAGAGCTGTACTTCTTCCGCTTTCGGCTGGTATTCCGCTTCAAATGCGGAGCCCATTTTCATGCTTGCTTCCTGTACGGTCGGATAAATTCCTGCTGATACAGCTGCATAAACAGCAGCACCCAAAGCGGGAGTCTGATCTGAAGCAGCTACTGCAATCGGCATATCCAGAACATTAGCGAGAGTCTGCATGATAAACGGTGATTTCCTTGCTACTCCACCGATTCCGATCACTTTATTGATTTTCACACCTTCCTCTTCAAAACGGTCAACAATCTTCTTAGCTCCGAAACAAATAGCATTCACCAAAGCTTTGAAAATATGAGGTGCTTTTGTTCCCAGAGAAAGCTGGCTGATCGCTGCCTTAAGTTCCTGGTCTGCATCCGGCGTTCTTCTTCCGTTTACCCAGTCCAATGCAATCGGAACAGTATCTGAAAGAGGAATTTTTTCTGCTTCAAGGGTTAGTTTTCTGATAAGTCCTGCCTCCATTTCATCTGCGAGCTTTGTCTTCTGTTCATCTGAAATATTTTCGGAATGCATCATAACCTGGTGAACCGGCCACATCAGGATATCTTTATACCATGCCAGCACATCTCCAAAGGCAGACTGCCCTGCTTCAAGCCCTATCAATCCGGGAATTACGGAGCCGTCAACCTGTCCGCATATTCCTTTTACGGTTGTATCTCCAATAGCTTCTTGTGGGGCCACCATAATATCGCAGGTAGAAGTTCCCATGATCCTGATCAGTGTATTTTCTTCCACCTTTGCTCCTACTGCGCCTGAATGGGCATCAAAGGTTCCTACGGTAATAATAGTTTTGGTGGTAAGACCGGTTTTTGCGGCCCATTCTTCATTCAGATAACCAGCAATTTCATCTGAAGTATAGGTTTCCTTGTATAATCTTCCTCTGAGCGCTCCCAGAGATGGATCAAGCCTGTTGAGGAATTCTTCGGAAGGCAGACCATCCCACGAGTCATGCCACATGGCTTTGTGTCCGGCAGCACAACGGCTTCTTTTGAAGGTGGCCAGGTCTTTATGATCTGATAAAAGAAAAGTCAGATAATCACAGTGTTCCATCCAGCTATGAGCTGCATTTTTCACTTCTGCATCTGCTCTGCTGATGTGCAGTATTTTGGCCCAGAACCATTCTGAAGAGTAAATACCACCTTCATATTTTGTATAATCTTCACCACCCCAGGTTCTTGCAAGGGTATTGATTTCTTCGGCTTCGCGGATAGCGGTATGGTCTTTCCATAAAACCATCATGGCATTGGGATTCTCTTCAAATCCCGGAACCAGCGCCAAGGCAGTTCCATCACTTGTAACAGGAAGTGGTGAAGAGCCTGTAGTATCAATACAAATACTGACGATCTGTTCTGCCGGTATTCCGCTTTCTCTTACAACTTCTAAAATGGTTTTTTCCAGACCTTCAATATGATCTGAAGGATGCTGTCTGAAGCTATTAGCCGAGGGATTACAGAATTTGCCATCTTTCCATCTTTGATAATAGCTGACTGAAGAAGTTATTTCAGAACCGTTTTCAGTGTCAATAAGAACGGCCCGTACGGAATCTGTGCCATAGTCCAGCCCGATAACATATTTTTTCATGGTGGTGAAACGTTTTTGATTATTGAGATTTTAAATTCTCGTGATGAGATAAAAACAAATATAAGATTCTATTTTAAATAAATGTAAAAAACACACTTATTTCTTATAAACATATGTTTTACAGCTAATTAAATTATTTTCAACTTTAAAATCACTAAAGAATTGGCGGGAATTTCCGTTGAAATTTCACCATTTTTGGCTTCAGAAATCTCTTCTTTAGGTTTTATGGGTTCAGCATCGAAACTATTTTCAGTTGAAAGTTGTGGTGCAGACAAAAGGATTTTGGTTATTTTTTTACCTATTTTCAGAGTTCCGGGGTTGATATTTACCGTTTTAGCCTGAGTATGAGTATTGACGATTTTAATAATAATCTCATGAGTTTTCGCATCTTTTACTGCGGTAGCGTATAATTTTTCCTGGCCGGATATTGCTTTTCCGTTATGTTCTATTTTTAATACATCCGTTCCTTTATTGTTGGAAAATAATTTCTGAACATAATAATTCGGGGTCGCGTAGGATTTCAGATTATTGAACCAGATGAGATCGGGCGTCCACTGCCAGCCGTCAGCATGGGCAAAAAGCGGTGCGTAGGAAGTCATATAGACCACATCTGCATTTCTTTCAAGACCGGTCATAAAAGCGGCTTCTGAAAGGGCCGTCAGCCAATTATTTTTGTTATCAGGTTTTACCACGCCTACAGACTGGGCTGCATATTCTCCGGCAAAAACTTTTGGACCGGAACGGTCATACTGGTCGTATCTGCCTGCATTTTTCATAAACCATTCGGGAGAGTTGTAATAATGTTCATCTACAATCTGTGCGTTAAGCTGCTTCAACTCTCTCCATCCATATTCGAAAAACTCGCCGTCGGGTGACGGTCCGCTTCCGGAAATGATTTTTATGTCAGGATATTTTGTGTGAATGGCTTTTTCAAATACTTTATAGCGTTCAATATAATCCGCTCCCCACTGCTCATTTCCTACTCCGATAAATTTTAAATTAAAAGGCTTTGGATGCCCCATTTCAGTACGGATTCTCCCCCATTTTGTGCTGGAATCTCCGTTGGCAAATTCAATCAGGTCCAGGGCATCCTGAACATAAGGATCCAGATTTTCCATTTTCACCAGCTCTGCGGTATTGAACTGGCAAGCCATTCCGCAGCTCAGAATAGGAACAGGTTCTGCACCCAGATCTTCGGAAAGCTGGAAATATTCATAAAATCCCAGCCCGAAAGACTGTCCGTAATCCGGTGTAAGACGATGTGGAAATCCTGTACTCCATTTATTGATGAGATATTCACGGTCTGCTACATTTCCAATTGTTTTTTTCCACTGATAGCGTTCTGCCAACGTTCTTCCTTCTACAATACAGCCACCCGGAAACCTTAAAAATCCGGGCTGCAGATCATATAATTTCTGAACGAGGTCTTTTCGCAAACCTCCTTTTCTGCCTTTCCAGGTATCCTGAGGGAAAAGGGAGATCATATCCATGTTCACAATACCGTTTCCTGTAAATGTGATCCGCAGTTTTGCTTTTTCAACGGTTTGAGTTGCTTTGAAAACGGCTGTATACTCCTGCCACCCCTTTCCTTTGATGAGCGTGGAAACTGAAGAAATTTCCTTCCCATTTTCATCAACAAGACTTGCATTTACCGCAGCAATATTTCCTGAAACATTCTCCAGATCAAAGCTGAAATCATATTGTTCTCCCTGATGAAGCCCTATTCCCCTGAATCCTTCATTTTCCAGAATATAATTTTTATCATTGAGAACGGTAATTCGTGCGTAATTTTTATTGGTTTTGGCAGGGTCGGAATAAATGGTCAGAAACCCCGAATCCAGATTAGGAGAAAGTGTTTTTGTATTGGGCTGTTTCCAGCCTGTAAATGGTTCGTCAAATTCAAAGCTGCGGTTTTTAATCAGTTCAGCATACAATCCGCCGTCTGCGGCAAAATTGATGTCTTCAAAGAAAATCCCGTACATGGTGGGCTGTATTTTAACAGGTGCCGGAGTTTCTTTCAGATCCAGATTAAAAGTACGGACCGTATTATTCTGAGCCGCAAAAAAAGCAGCACTGAGGGAAATTGCGATGGAAAATATTTTATTTTTGGTTGTCATAGATCGTATATTTTGAAGCTAAAGCATGTCTCAATTTGTCCTGAATCAATTTTTATTTTACTTTTAGCGGAATACTTTTTAACCCCGCATCATCAGAAGTTCCGCCATAAAAAATGGTATAGTCGCCAGGTTTTGAAACCAGATCATCTGCTTTTTCATCGTAGAACGCAAATGAGTCTTTGGAAAGGATCAGCTGAATATTTTTTGTTTCTTTGGATTTAATCGGAGTTCTTTCAAAAGCCCTTAACGTTTTTACCGGTGCCTGGGCATCATTATTTCTTTTGATATAAACCTGAACGACTTCTTCGCCATCCCTTTTTGAAACATTGGTTACCGGAATTGTGATGGTCACATTTTCGTTGGTACTGATCGTATTTTTGCTCAGTTTTGAATCTCCGTAAACAAATTTTGAATAGCTCAGGCCATACCCGAAAGGATAAAGAGGCTTTTCCGTCATATAACGGTACGTTCTTCCTTGCATATCATAATTTTCAAATCCTTCGTGCTTGCTTGTTTTTGAAAGAGCGTTGTCCAGCTGTTCAAGGTTTTTATAAAAAGTAATGGGTAATTTTCCAGAAGGATTATAATCACCTGCTAAAACATCTGCTACGGCCGTTCCTCCAGACTGTCCGCCATACCAGGCGTTCAACAGGGCATCATAATTTTTCTCATCCTGTTCCAATCCCAGAGCACTTCCGGTACAAAGAACAAAAACAACAGGTTTGCCGGTTTTTCTAAGCTCCGCCAACAGGTCCCGCTGGACTTTAGGAAGGGCAATCGAAGTTTTGTCTCCTCCTCTGAAGCCTTCTGCATTCACCATCATCTCTTCACCTTCCAGACTTGGAGAAAGTCCGCCTGCAAAGACAATGACGTCCGCACTTTTCACTTTTTCCCTTACCGAAGCAAAATTAACAGGGTCTTTTCTGTACGCTTCAAAGGTGATGCTCACATATTTTCCTTTTTGTGTATGACGCAGTTCTATCTTGTATTCTTTTCCTTTTTCCATTTTTACAGGAAACTCTGAAGGATGTCTTGCATCAGGTCCTTTTCTTGTTGCGATTTCTTTTCCGTCCACGAAAAGTGTATAGATATCGGAAGTGTAAGCAGAAAACACAACCTCTCCTGTATAGGTACTTTTGAAAATCCCTGAAATGATCGCTGAAGTATTTTCTCTTCCTACATTGGGTGCAAGCTGGGTTCCTCCAAAGCTGTTGTAGCTGATGGCAGTAGAATTTACGGAAGTATTGGCCGGCTGCCCTTTGAATTCATTATTATTGAAAAACTCTACTTTCATTCCTTTTGCGCCGTTTTTCTGACTGATAAAATTCTGGTATAATGACGTTCTGGAAGAAGGATCTGTTACTTCGCTTCCTTTTTCGTAGATAATTTCAGCATTCGGGAATTTGGTTTTGATTCCTTCTAAAATCGTTACAATGGAAGAAGGCGTTCCGTTATAGTTTCCCAGCTGCATCAATCCGTCATCAGCATTTGGTCCTACAACGGCAATTTTTTTAATACTTCTGCTGAGAGGCAGAATATTCTTTTCGTTTTTCATAAGCACAATTGATTTTTGTGCCATTTTCAGTGCCTGCTTTTTATGTTCTTCAGAATCGACTACAGAATACGGAATTGCATTCCAGTGAACGGAAGATTTCGGATCAAGCATTCCCAGCTCAAACCATCCTTTCAGGATTCTGCGCATCGACTCATCAATATCCTTTTCGGTAATCAGCCCGCTTGCCAGAGATTTATTCAAATTGTTATAGGTATCTCCGCATTCCAGATCCGTAGAGTGTTTCAGGGCATCTGCTGCCGTTGTTTTTTCGTCAGGATGGGTGCCGTGGTATTTTTTCTGAAAGAAATCGGCCAGTGCCCAGCAGTCTGAGACCACCATTCCGTCATACTTCCATTTTCCACGGAGAATTTCAGTAAGTAAAGTATTGTTTGCACAACATGGCTGTCCGTCAAAAGCATTGTAGGCACACATTACTTCTCTTACATTCCCTTCCTGAACCAATGCTTTGAAAGCGGGAAGGTACGTCTCATACAGATCTCTTTTTGATATTTCTGCGTTATAAGAGTGGCGGTTCCATTCCGGTCCGCTGTGTACCGCAAAATGTTTGGCACAGGCGTGGGTTTTAAAAAATTTCGGATCGTTTCCCTGCAGGCCTTTTACTGCTGCAACGCCCAGAACGGAGGTAAGATAAGGGTCTTCACCATAGGTTTCCTGGCCTCTTCCCCATCTTGGGTCACGAAAAATATTGATATTGGGTGTCCAGAAGGTCAATCCTTCGTACCGCCCTGTTTTTAGAGCCTCATCAAAAGATCTGTTGTATTTTGCACGCGCTTCATCAGAAATCATTTCAAAAGTTTTAAAATGCTCCGGAACATCCCATGTGGCCGCCATCCCGATTGCCTGAGGAAAAACAGTGGCTGTTCCTGCTCTTGCCACCCCATGAAGTGCTTCATTCCACCATCCGTAGGCTGGAATTTCCAAACGGGGGACTGCCTGGGAATTATCCATCATCATTCCTATCTTTTCTTCTGTGGTCAATAAAGAAAGAAGGTTCTCTATTCTTTCATTAACCGGAAGATCGGGGTTTCTGAATGGGTATTTATAATGATTCTGAGCAAAAAATAAAGGTGCTGCCAGTGTTGCGCATAGCATTAATACAATTCTTTTCATAGGTAGTATGGTTTCAATAAAGTCCGAAAAAGGCTGTGGATTTTGTGATTAATCATTTTCAAACCACTTATTTCACAGATTTTTACGGATAATTATGTTTTCATTCTTATTATACACAAATTGCCAGTATTATTCAGCAACAATGCAATGAAAAACAAATATAACGTTCTATTTTAAATAAATGTAAATAATACACTTAAATTAAGAATAAATCCTACTTACTTTGGTTTTCATCTACTAAATTGTGGAAATAAAGCCATCATAAGCAGTGCTCATGATGGCTTTGGATTCAATTTATTCTTTAATGAATTTTTGTTTTACGATTGTATTATTTTTTTGAGTAACCTCAATAAAGTAAATACCGGCCGGGAAATCTCCCACATTAATTTGGTTTTTCCCTGGATTTATTTTCAACCCAGATCTGACGACACTTCCCCTTCCGTCAAAAATGGTGGCGGCAGCTTCTGACAGATCAGAATCAATGAAAAGATCTGCTTTTACCGGATTAGGATATATTTTCACAGCCTCATTTTTAGTTTCAGCAGAAATATTTCTGGTGTTTAACGATCCGAAGTTTAAAGGAAGAACGTTGGCAGAATAAGTATTTTCTTCTGTAAGATATGCTTTGAAAGATCCTATTGCAGGCTCACTTCCGGCAGTTACTTTATAGAAGCCTGTTACTCCGTTTTCTGTTTTCAGCACATAAGCATTCGCCGGAACTTTGATGCCCTGGTAAACTCCGTTCATCTGATTGACCGTGATTGCTTTGGGTGTGGAAACATTTCCTGAACCGCTGAAAGTAATATTCCCTGTCGCATTGACGATTACCGGAGTGTTTGCAGGAATGATTCCGTTTGAAATTGCGGTACAGCTGATATTATTGGCATTCGGAGACATCAGATAAGCAGTAACTCCGGAAGGTATATTAGCCTGGAATGGCAGGATCAGCACATCGTAACCATTAAATGTACGGCTGTAAGAAGCAGCATTGGCTGTGAAGTTAAACGGCACCTGAAAATCCATACCCTGACCGGAAAGGACAAGATTTGAACATGTAGTACCGGAGATCACATTATTGGCAGATGAACTTACGTTTGAATTCACATAATAAATGCTGTTAGTGTTAGCACTCATAGGCTGCCAGTTGTTGGAGGATGTAACTCCTGCTGCATTTCTGAAGTCTACAGAAGTATAGTAGCCATTTTCCAGTGCATCCATCAGATAGCTGTCGCTTGCGGAATAGGTTCCTCCGAATTTAGAAGCAATTTCATTACCCACATTAAAATAAACATTGCCCAGATTAATCGTAAGCACAGAGCTGTAATTGGAATTTCTCAGTCCTAAAATTCCTTTGCATCCGTCTGTAAGAACCTGTCTTGAAATATCTAAGGTGATATCGAAGTTTCCTCCCTGCGGAAAATTAATCTTGCCGTAATTATATGATTTCGTTACTCCCTGGCTGTTGATATAGTATAAAGTTGTATTGTCCGAATAGCTTTGTCCCGCCGTCGTATAGCTGTTTACATGCAGGATCAGTTTATTGTAGCGGTCATTAAGCTGAAGATATCCGTTAGCCGCAGTCATATTATTACTGATAAGAGGGCTTGGATTGGAGAACGTCACCGTTGTATTGCTGATATTGAATCCTGTCCCAAAAGCTGCGCTGGTAGGAGTTTGTGTTTCAATTTTATTATAATGAATATCACCGCCTGTCATCAGAGAAGCAGGTCTGTCACCACTTTTATTGAAAACAAAAGTCATGACACTAGAGGGGCTGATATCAGCAGTAGGCCGGAATGTTGCCGTACTCATAGTGATAGGTGTACTCACCATATTGGATTGCGTATTGGTCAGTACTTTTGTTCCTGAAGTCGTATAAAAAGGCAGATCAACCTTAAGGCTATAAGCATTCTGAGAAGAGTTGATGACCATAAGAACAATCTGATTTCCATCCTGGGAAATATAGGAAGACCCTTGTAAAGCTCCGGTTTTATCATCCCATTTGGCTTCTATTCTCGTTTTTCCTGTTGTATATTTGGCATAATGTGAAAGGATATAGCCCCTTTTGGTCATTACACCTGCGGGAGTTCCGTAAGTTCCATCACCCATTAAGCCATAATAGCGTTTGGCAGAATAATGAATCCACGCATTGACATTACCTAATAATGCATTGTTGACACTGCTGGCAAAGGTAAATGCATCTGTATTCCAGCTGAAATCTCTTGCCGGCTGTGTGGACGAAGAGTTCCAGTTGATCAGATATTCTGTCTGCCAGATTTCTTTGTTGTAATTCTGAAATTGTTTGTAGGTAGACTGCATAAGCCCGTATTGATGCCCGCCATACACTTCAAAATTGGCCATTGCTGCAGGATCCAGCAAAGCACTGGCAAAATTATCTGTAAATCCCACACTTTCCGGGGCAATCACTTTACAGTTGATGAGCTGTCCGTAATTCTTGATGAAGGTAGTAATTTGTGCAGGAGTCCAGATGCATCCCTGATACTGGGCCATTTCATCCGGTTCATTTTGAATGGAGATATAATCGAGCTCTACTCCGTTGTTCTGGAGATAGGTAACAAAGCTGTTAAGATAAAGGGCATAATCCTGATAATTTTCCGGCTTTAAATATCCCACCTGCTGTACTCCGTTCGCATCAGTATACACTGCATTCACATGATTATTGGTTTTCCAGGCTGCGGGCATGGTCCAAGGCGAAGCAAAAATGGTAAGCCCCATAGATTTGGCGAGTTGCGCTGTAGCCAGTACGGAACTCCAGTTGCTGCTGTTTTCGGGAATATATAATCTCATAATATTATATCCACCTTCACTGGAAGCGCCCCAAAGCGTCTGAATTTCTGAGGTAGACATATGGTTATACGCAAACTGGGGGCTGCAGACAAATCCTCCGAATCCTTTTATTTTCTGATAAGGAATATTCTTATCAATTTTTACGGTTGTAAGCTGTCCATGAAGCATCAGGCTGCAAAACAGAGCTATAGAATGAATGGTTACAAGACTTAAAATTTTTTTCATAATGGTTTAGTTTTAGATAGTCGTGATTTTGATCGTAAACAATTAAAGTAAGGGCAATAGATTCCCCATCAAGACGGTCCATTTTCAAAAACCGTCAGGAAAATTCCCTGAATGATATCAGGCAGTGATCTGCTAAATAAAGTTGCTTACAAAATCATTCGCTGTTCTTTCTCTTCATTCTCTGTGATGGAACTGTATTTCAGATTGGAATGTAAATAAGATTAGTGTTTCATAATTAAAGTGTTATTTGTGATGAACATTTGGTCATTCAGTGAAGCATTTCGCTTTCGGGAGCGCCCAAGTAAGAGGGTTTTAACCCTCCGGTGTTGATCAGTATCTTTTCAAGGACAATGCCGGGTTCCAACACTCTGAAACGTAACGTGTGCTTTCCAGCCTGCTGAACCAAATGCTTTGTAATAGATTTAATAATATGCTCTGACTGCCATTTTCCCAATTCTCCTTTGTAATGGCCATTGAAGTTGACAATTTGCGGAGTTTCGTTGTCAAAAGAAATTTCGTAACGCAATCCTTTATTATGATTAAAATTTAAAGTCGGTGCTAATAATAACTGGACTTCAAGCTCCCCTTTTGATTCAAAATTGATATCATATTCCAGCCAGATATTTTCATCAGCTTTTGGATAGGCATTCTGTGGAAAGGTTGTCACGCCGGATTTTGTTTTTCCGAAATTAGGAATCACTTCCCAATGGATCCGGTCAGATTTGCTCATTCTTGCAAAATTTTCTGCCTCAATGGAAACATACCCGTTTTTCTCTTGAAATATCTTTTCTTTGGGAACCTCAGCATCAGAAATGTAAGTAACTTCAGGCATTATATTTTCTTTTCCGTCTGCCCAGCTTTTATATCCTATCCTCATCTGATCCATCATATGCTTCCATTTTCCGCCGGCAATCACATTATTGTATTGATTATCCAGGTAAGCATTTCTTTCAAAACATGCCTTCACTTTATCTGCGTAAAAATTGGCTCCCGGATCTTTTTTCGCTGTCAGTTCCCTGTTTTTTGCCACCGCATAGTACATTTCGTATAAATTACTGCATGCATCAATCGGGTACAAAACCAACTGATAATACGCATCCTGATATTCTGCAGGAATCTGCTCTTTTAACCGTAAGGCGTCTACGGCCAATGCTCTGTAATCATTTAAGACCGTTTCAAATTCATGGTAATTTTCAAGGCTGTACGTTTTACTATCAAGGGTTTCAGGGGTTACTCTTCTGTTGTATTTGGCATACAGATTAATCATCCGGGCAATTTCCCCGGCATGTTTTTCACCAAACTGCTGAGCAGCCCATTTTTCAGTATATTCCAAAAGGTTTTTAGCATTAAACTGCTTCGGATTCCAGGCCATTTCCAGGAAAAAACTGATCGGAAATTCCATCGGTTTTAAATCTCCTACATTCACAACCCAAAGCTTATCTACTTTATGTTCATAGGAAAGATTCATCTGTTCCCATACTCTCTGGATGGGACTGATGTTGATCCATTTGGAGTTTCTCGGGCCGCCTACATAATCAAAGTGGTAATAGATTCCATAGCCTCCTTTATGCAAAGGTTTCGAAAGGTCAGGGAGCTTTCTTACATTTCCCCAGTTATCATCACAGAACAGCAGGATCACATCATCCGGAACCCTCATTCCTTTATCATAGTAGTCCTGAACTTCTTTATACAATGCCCAGACCTGAGGTGTTTTCTCCGCTTTCTTTCCGGTAACATCAGCGATGATTTTGCGCTGGTCTTTTACAATTTTTTCCAGCAGGGAAATATTAGTTCCCTCTCCCATCGCTTCATCACCATCACCACGCATTCCCACTGTAACAAGCTTTTCCCAGTTCTTACTTCTTTCGAGTCCGAATTTCCAGAATTTCTGTAAAACTTCCGCATTTTTAGCATAATCCCAGACATTAGGGAGGTTATTTTTTTTGATATACCTGTGCCAGTCGGTTTGTGCCAAAGCCATAGGCTCATGGTGGGAAGTTCCCATGACAATACCCATTTCATTGGCTAACGGTCCGCTCAGAGGATCATCGTCATAGAATGCCTTCCCCCACATTGCCGGCCAGATATAGTTTCCCTTAAGGCGCAGGATCAGCTCAAAAACATTCTCATAAAACTTACTGTTTACTCCACCAAATGTTGCTCTGGCCCAGCCTCCCAGTGAAGGTTCTTCGTCGTTAAGGAAAATACCGCGATACTCTACAGCAGGCTCACCATCAGTATATATTCCTTTTTTAAAGTATACATTATCTTTTTTCTCAACCGGAACATCTGCCCAATAATACCATGGTGAAACACCTATCTGCTGAGACATTTCATAAATCCCGTAAATCGTTCCTCTTTTATCACTTCCTGCAATCACAATGGCTTCAGAAACGCCCGGAAATGGATTACTGACATTCTGAATGATATATTTTTCCCTTTTCCCCGTTAATGCTTTTCCATCCAGCTTTTTTTGTCTGATCAAAGCATCAATGGTTTTGCTTTTACCAGCTTCACCAATAATGATCATCATTCCGTTCAAGCCAGAGTTTTGGGAAACCAGATTAGGCTGGACGCCGGTTACTTTTTGAAAATCAGATTGAAGATTCGCAACGGCACGCAGAATTCCTTTATCCGAATCACTGTCTGAAAAAAGCATCAAACTTGAATTGTGCTCTTTCAATACCACCGAATTTTCTGTTCTGGCAAAAGAAATAAATGGTTCGGTTGCTTTTACAAAAAATATAAACAACAACGTAAGAAACAGCGAAATGTTTTTTGTAAAATTCATACTATATCTTTTTGATTTTAATTTTTAAATAAGTTCAGATCCACAAATTCTCCCATTCTCCTGTAGCCCGCTTCATTGGGATGAAGGAAATCATGATCGTGCATATCGTTTAAGATGACCTCCGAATTTTCACTTTGCATTTGTTTTGCAAAATCGATGACAGCATCAAACTTCCCGCTGTTCCTGATCCAGTCGTTTACTTTTTTCCAGGCCTCGATACGGAAGGGTTTTTCGTAGAATGACTTTCCGAAAGGAAGAATCGTTGCTCCGTACACTTTGATCCCGTTAGCATGTGCCTTATCAATCATCACCTGATAAGCGGCAATGAGTTCTTCTGTTCTTTTGGAAGCGTCATCAGAATCTCTTGTTCCTCCCAGATCATTCACTCCTTCCAGAATGATCAACCATTTTACGCCCTGCTGATTGAGGATGTTATAATCGAAACGGTCTAATGCCGTAGGCCCTAAACCACCGCGCACCACACAATTCCCCCCAATCCCGAAATTAAGGACACTTACATTCCTGGTAGAAGGATTTGCCAGTAACCGCTGAGAAAAAATATCCGGCCAGCGATTCTGCCTGTTGGTTCCCGATCCTCTTCCATCGGTAATGGAATTTCCCATAATAGCCACCGCATACGAAGGTTCACTGGTCTTTACATCGATGTTAAAAAGCGAATACCAATGATCTGTTTTTACAGGGTTTTTAAATACCGCAGCATTGGCCTGCTCACCTTTAACAATAAAAGAGGTTGTTCTTGACCCTGGATGTCCGGTGACAGATTGGGTTACTTTTGCATAGGAAATGGTAATGGCCAGCAATGAATTAGACTTCAGGTTAAAGTTCACTTCATCAGAATAAATATCAGATCCGGGAGCAATTTTAAAATTGTTTTTATTCTCAAACGTTAATGATCTGATGGTAGCTGCATCCACATTGCTGCTATCGGATGGAACGGCAATAGAAACGGCTTTTACTGCAAGGCTGTCTGTAGAGTACCTGTTGGAAAAACGTAACCGCAATTTTTTCCCACCCACAGATACACGGACAATCTGACGTAGGGTATTCCCCGAAAGTCCCGGTTCCGGCGGCAGATTTTTGAGTTCCACCAATTGGGGAGCAGTTGCCCAGGTAGTGAGCCACTGGTCTTTGGATGATTGCTTCTCCAGACTCCGGGAGGAAGAACAGGAAACCAAAAATCCCGAAATGATGAAGAGGTATAAGTTTTTGAAGCGCATTTTTCCTTTTTTATTTTATTAATCTCTAATTTCTTACTACAAATCCTTCGTCGGGGATTTTCTCAGTACTGATAAACGGTTCTGCAGCATAGATCTGCAGGCAAAACCCAAACAACACAATAAGAAAAATATTTTTAAATGATTCATAATCAGTTTTATTTAACCTTAAAAAATCTGTATTCTTTTAATCTCTTCAAACCTTATAGGTTTTAAAAACCTATAAGGTTTACTTCTTTTAATTTTTCAGTACAAAACCACCCTGCGGCTGAATTTCAATCGTAAAATCACCTTTTGCATTCACTTTTAGTTCTTTTTCTGATGAATTTCCCTGCGCATCATCATTAATGAATCTAACTGTTTTCCCTGCAAACATCGGAAGCTTTATTTTCAGTTTTTGGGATTG
The DNA here is from genome assembly GCF_013184525.1 of Chryseobacterium sp. LAM-KRS1. GTDB lineage: Bacteria > Bacteroidota > Bacteroidia > Flavobacteriales > Weeksellaceae > Chryseobacterium > Chryseobacterium proteolyticum. Next base: position 795,843 of record NZ_JAAOIZ010000001.1, on the reverse strand, counting down.
CTTCTCAGCATTTACGCCAGCCACATACCATTGATCCGCATGTCTTCTCGCAACCATGGCATATTTCCCGGGATAGCCGTCTATGAAAACTGTTTCATCCCAAAGTGTCGGAACTTCTTTCATAAAGCTGAGCTGAAATTCCGGAGCATCGGTCAGATTATTCGGCATGATCCCAAACATCTGAACGGGATTCTGAAACAGTACTGCCGTAGCCAGCTGAAAGCCGTCCGTAGTATGTCTTTTATTTTTATCCCTGTTGGATTTCGTTAAATATTTATTGAGGAAAGTCCCGCCAAACTCCATACTTCCCACTGTATTTCTGATGAAAGGATGAAGTGTGGCAAAAAAAGCTTCCTGTTTCCGTACATCTTCTGAGAAATAGAGCATTTCTGAGGCAAGAACGGCCTCACTTCCTGCATAATTCGGGTACATTACTTCCCAGCCTCTCGGTAAAGTAGCTCCATGGAAAATAATGGTTAATCCAAAATCATTGGCGTCGGAAAGAATATCTTCGTACAGACGCATGGTTTCCTGTTTGTCTCCTCCGAAGAAATCCACTTTCAGTCCTTTTACGCCTGTCTCTTTCAGCCATTTCATTTCTTTTTTCCGTTCAACGGATGAGCTCATTTTGTTTCTCGGTCCCATCGGTGCGTCATTGGCTGCCCCATTGGAATTGTACCAAAGTAATACTCCCACGTTTTTCGATTTTGCATATTGAATAAGGTTTTTCATTCGTTCTTTTCCAATATTTTTATCCCAAAGCGCATCCATAAGAATAAACTGATAATTCAGTGCAGCAGCAAGGTCTATGAATTTCACCTGATCATCGTAGTTCATACTGTTATCCTGCCAAAGAATCCAGCTCCAGGTAGATTTTCCGAACTGGTAATCCTGTGACGGCTCATACATCAGATCTACCACATCAAAAGGAATGGTAGTTTCTACGATGGGTTTCAGGGAGCTGCCTACTGTAATTGTTCTCCACGGTGTTTTTCCGGGAAGAGAAACAGCAGCTCCGGTACTTCCGAAGCCGTTATTTTCAGCAATGTTCGGATACGCTACTTTGTAAAGATTTTTTTCTGCTGTGGTTTCAAGGTGTGAAGCACAATACGTACTGTTCACTCCTGTCTCGGAAAGCAATACCCAGCCCTCATTTCCAATATGGAACAGGCCAGGGAAAACGTATCCATAATCGGATGGCATTCCCAGTTCAGCATCAGCTTTATAGCCACTTTCATAACTTGGCCCTGTACGGGCAAATCCCGTCATCGGATTCATCATAGGTGAAAGAAAAGTGGTAGTCTGTGACGGAAATCTGTACCCTGTGGATTCTGACTGTATCACAACACTGAGCCGTTCTTTCATCGGTGGAATATTATAACGGAAAGCAATATTGTTGTTGCTCACCTGAAATTCAATACTTATCTGATGCTGGTCTGCATTACTGAAGTTAACCAATAAAGTATTGGCCTTATAATCAATGTCAGATTTTTTGATTTTTTCGTTCGTATATTTCTTAGAAACGATATCTTTTTTGCTGTCGATAAATTTCAGCTTCTTTGAAAAATCAGACTCGTTGGTTACCAAGCCTAACGGGGATTTTTCAAGCATTGTTTTTCCCTGAAGGATAATATCATATAAGGCTTTTCCGTCTTCTGAAAAAACATGAAGCTTCAGTTGTCCGTCCGGACTTGAAATTTCTGCTACCTGTGCAAAGCTTTTGCTGATCAGAAACAAGCTGAATACAATATATAAAACTTTTTTTCTCATAACTCATTATTTTCAAGAAAGGTCCAGTAATCGAAGTACATAATATCTGTTGAGGCTTTGCCATTGAATACAAAATACAGATCATGAATGCCGGTAATTTTTTCAGTAAGCTGAACTTTTACGGTTTCCCAGCGGTCATCCCCACCCGTCATCGGAACCTTTACCGTTGCGGCAACCGGTCCGTTCACAGCATCCAGATGAACGCTCATTGTTACCTCACTGTTATGCGTCGTTCCTACTCTTGCAGAAAAAGCTGCGGCTCCTTTTTTCCGGAAATCCACATTCTTTACACTGGTATAAGCACCATTTTTCTTGGCTTTGATGAAAACACCAGCCTCTTTATTCTGATAGGATTTTACATTTTCTGACCACGCAATCATTTCCGCCTGATTGAATGAATAAGGATTAACTGTTGCGATAGCTTTTGTAATTCCGTTGGTCATTTTAAATGGCGAAATGGATCCGTCTTTATTGAAGGTAAGCTCTTCCAGACTTACCGATCTTGTAAACCCGCTTCCGCCCGGCAATGCACCATTATGATAAAAGAAATACGTTTTCCCCCGGAAATCAATAACACCGGGATGATTGGTGAATGATTTCCCTTCAGTAGGCATTACAATTCCTCCATATTTCCAGGGTCCCTGTGCTGTTTTCCCTGTAGAATAGCCTATGAATTCAGGAAGTGGACCACCCGGCCAGAAAAGATAATACAGGTTTTTCCTTTTGTACAGCCACGGGCCTTCCTCGTATTTTGTGGGTCTTTCCGGATTGGGCTTCCCATCTCTTTTGCCAAATGATTCTTCTGTCATCGGAACTTCTGTAATATTCCCGGAATAGGAGATCATATCTTCATTCAGCTTTACATATTTAAGCTTAGGATTTCCCCAGTACATATGGGCCTGTCCGTCATCATCCACAAAAACGGTGGGATCAATATCTCCCCATTCGCTCTGAACAAGAGGTTTTCCCAGCGGATCATGAAAAGGCCCAAACGGACTGTCGCCAACGGCAACCCCTATAGCGCCTTTGTTATTGGTTTTGGACCACATCGGAACGTATAAAAAAAACTTTCCGTTTCTTTCTACACATTGTGCGGCCCAGGCATCACGTTTTGCCCAGTCGAAATCTTTATACGAGAGAATTGTTCCGTGATCTGTCCAGTTGACCATATCATTGGTGGAATACACTTTCCAGTCGTTCATGGTAAACCAGGTGGAATCATCCTCATCGTGTGTCGTGTACACATACAGCCTGTCATTGTACACCATTGGTGCCGGGTCTGCAGTATAATTGGTCTGAATAATAGGGTTCTGTGCTGATAAACCTTCGGAAAAGCCTATCAGACAAAGCCCCAGTATATATTGTATTGTATTTTTCATAGTCAGTTTTATTTTTTCTGAAAGCTCCAGTAATCGAAATTAAATAATTTTCTTCCTGCCGTAATATTTTTCCCCTGGAACACAAAATAGACATCGTGAACACCGGAAACAGATTCTGAAATTTTTGAGGTCAGGGTTTTGAACTCTTCCCAGCCACCGGTTCTCGGAATTTCAATCTCGGCTATTTTTGGCCCTTTAACATCATCCAGATGAACTTCCAGAATTCCGCCATCAATTCCTGCGGCAACGGAAGCTGAAAATCCTGAAGTTCCCTTTTCAAAATCTACCGAACGGACCCTGATATACCCTCCTGCTCTGGCATCGGAGACATACACTCCGGTTTTCCTGCTTTCGGAAGTGCTGCATTTTTCCGACCATGCCATAGTTTCGGCTTCTGTTCTCTGATATGGATTTAAGGTTCCAGCCGGAGCTACACCTTCTTTGGTCATGGTGATCTTCGGAATAGTCCCGTCAGCATTATATCTGAATTCTTCTACAGCAGTTGAGCGTCCGTAACTTCCGCCGGCCGGCAATAATCCGGTATGGTAAAACAGGTAGGACTTTCCTTTGAAATCGATAATTCCGCCATGGTTGGTAAAGCTGTTGGTCGGCTGGTCGGTCATTATTTTTCCCTGATATTTCCACGGCCCGGTTGGCGATGGGCTGGTTGAATAGGATAAACATTCTGTTCTTCCGGTCATTCCGGCGTACATCATATAATATTGATTGTTTCGCTTGTAAAGCCATGGTCCTTCTACATATACATCATCAAATTTTTCCTGCTTTTGCAGAACCTCATCACTTTTCCCGGGACGTCTCAGCCCGCCGAAAGCTTCCACAGATTGTGGAATTTCTGTGATTTTCCCCTGATAGGAAGTCATATCTTTATTGAGCTTCACATAAAATAATTTACTGTTTCCCCAATACAGATAAGCCTGTCCGTCATCATCTATAAAAACCGTCGGGTCAATATTATCCCAGGTTCCGGTTGAAATCAGAGGTTTTCCCAAAGCATCTCTGAAAGGCCCGGTAGGACTGTCAGACACTGCAACCCCAATAGCCATATTGTTGTCAACGGTCTGTACACAGATATACCAGTAGAATTTGCCATTTCTTTCAATACACTGCGCTGCCCAGGCCCTATCCCGCGCCCAGCTGAAAGACTCTAAAGAAATAGGCGAACCATGGTCTGTATAATTGACCATATCTTCCGTGGAATACACCCTCCATTTGGTCATCGTATAAAAATCAAATCCCGGCTGATCATCCCCTGTATAAACATACATTTTCCCTTTATAGACCATGGGAGCAGGATCTGGTGTAAAATGGGTCTGAATAACCGGATTCTGCGCAGAAATACCAATCCCTGCCAACAGAAAAGAAAGTGTGATATATTTTAAGTTTCGTTGATTCATATCTTAATCTTATTTATTTGAGTGAAATGAATTTATAATAAGCAACACCATGTGCCGGAATATCCAATGGAAGACTTTTTTTGTCTGTGTTGATTTCTGCAATATCCTTCTGTCTCCAAAGGTCACGAACCGCCTGAACACCGGAAATTCCTAATTTTTTGAAATCTTTATAGGGTAGCGTCACTTTTTCTCTTCCGAAATTGGCAAAAGCTACTGCCTTTCCTCCGTCTTCCAGTTCTTTGACATAAATTCTGAGCTCACCAATGGTCTGCAAACAAACACCCTGTTTTCCCAAAGCATCCTGATTGACGGCAATAACCTCATCATTCGTCAGAAGGTTTAAAGTGAAATCATCCAGTTTCTCAAGGTCACAGCCAATCAGCAACGGGGCAGAAAAAATGCTCCACAGACTCATATGAAGATACTGTTCATCAGGCTTCAACCGGCTCTGATGTGGATTTCCCCAGCCGACAACGCCAACAACCAGCATATCCGGATCGTTGCGGTTTCCGGGTTTCGCAAAAGGAGCTGCCTTGTCCTGAGCAAGGGCAATATTCTTTACGCTTGACCAGGTATCTGTAATATCGTTGGTGGTACGCCAGGATTGTGCATTGACCTCATCACCCCACTTCCATACCTCACCCATTCCGTATTGGCAGAGGTTGTACACGATGTCTCTCGGCTGCTGCTTCAAAAGGCTTCCCATCAGTTTGAATGGTTTCACGCCTTTATCCAAATCTCCGCCTCCTTGAAAGGCAAGAGAAGGAACTTTATCAGGATCATTATCCGGCAGCCCGTCAATTACTCCGCCATAGCTACACCAGTCGTATTTCAGGTAATCAACGCCCCATTTGGTGTAGCTTTCAGCATCCTGTTTTTCGTAGCCGTAGCTTCCGGCACATCCGCCACAGGTCCATGGACCGGGGGAAGAATAAATTCCCATTTTCAAGCCATTGTTATGCATGTAGTCTGCAAGACCTTTCATATCAGGAAATTTGGAATTGGTCAGAATATAACCGTTTTCATCACGCATTTTTCCCTGGAATGAAGGGTCTTTTCCATCTCTGTTATACTGCCAGGAATCATCGATATTGATATAATTCCATCCGTGATTGATTAGTCCCGACTTTATAAGGGCATCTGCTGCACGTTTCACTTTGTCGGCAGAAACTTCATGTCCGAAGCAGTTCCAGCTATTCCAGCCCATTGTGGGTGTGAGAGCGATTCTGTCTCCGCTTTCTATTTTTAATTTTTTTGAAACTGAACCTTTCGCATTTTTAGCATTCAAAGTCACTTCATAGCTTCCTTTAAAATCTATTTTTCCAGTGATGATTCCGGTCTGTGAATCTATTGTTAACCCTTTCGGAAGGTTTTTCGCCGTAAAAGTCATTGGTCTGTCACCCGTTGCCGCAACCCTGAACAAAAAAGGTGAGCCAGGACGAACTCCGTAAACGCCTGCTGAATTAATTTTTGGAGTTGCCGCAGGTTTTGGCGTCAAAATATAAGGTACTGATGAAATTGGGTTAAATGTTATCAATTTTGCACCGCCTGCTGTTTCAAACTTAGCATCTGCCCAATCGGCGTGATCATAATAAGGTCCGTTTCCGCCGTCTGTTACGACTAATTCTAATTGTTTTACACCTTCCAGCGAAACGGAAACAGGCTTTGCTTTATCGCCTAATTTCATGACCCCGCTTGACCAAAGTTTTTTGTTGTCGCCGTAAATTTCAAATTCGGCAGCGGGATTCTGGCCTTTGATTTCATCATCCATTCCCACCATTGCGGTAAAGCTTTTTGCTTTGCCATTTAATCTAATCAACAAAGAACTTTCAGCGTGGGTTCCAAAGCCTCTTTTGAAAACTTCGCCGGCAATGGTTATAGGTTTTCCGTCCACCGAAGTATTGATGCCCGGTTTTCCGTGCCCCTGTGTTACAACGCTCAAATCCAACTGGTCTAACCAAACAGTTGACTGCGCCTTGAAAATATTTCCCGACAGCAAAAATGTTACAGCAATTAAAAGTATTTTCGTCTTCAACATTATTTAAAAATTTGGATTTAATTAAATTTCCACCAATCGAAATAGAAAAGGTCTTTTTCTCCCTTAAAAACAAAATATAAATCGTGGATTCCTCTTACACTTTTCAGAGGTGTATTAATAGTCTTATATAGGTCACCCTCACCTTTTCCTGTAACGTTAACAGCGCCAAGCACAGGCCCATTAAGAGCATCTGAACGTACTTCTATTCTTCCTCCATAGAGAGCAGCAACATTCACATCCAAAGATTTTACACCTTTGGAAAAATCTACTCCCTGGATTTTAATATAATCACCATTGTTAATTGAGGTAACGATGATGCGGTCTGTAATTTTTTTACCTCTGTTATAGGGTTGATTACGTTGCCATTCTGTGACCATTTCTGTTTTCAGGCCTTCACTGTAAGCCATTGTTTCTGCTTCAACTTTTTTATAAGGATCCAGAGTACCCACTCTTTTTGCGCCATCCGCAGTCCAGAAAGGAAGCTTCTGAATGGTTCCATCTGCATTGTAGGTAATTTCTGTGACACTGACAGACCGGCGTTCGTAATGCTTGCTCATGGTCTGCATCCTAAGCATATGGTTGAATCCGAAAACATAAGATCTGCCTTTGAAATCTATAATACCGGGATGATTTCCGCTGGATCTCTGGTCGCCATCCATAATCACGCCTCCATAATTCCAGGGTCCTGTCGGTGATTTTGCAATGGCGTAACCAATCCCTTCCGGGCAGCATTTTGATGCATAAGCCATATAATAATGGTTATTTTTTTTCCAAACCCAAGGTCCTTCCTGATATTTGAAAGGATCTGGCTGATCTTTCACCTTCGCAAATGAAGGGTCCTTGGTGATTGGTCCGGCAAGAGATATCATATCTTCATTCAGTTTAGCATACCAAAGATTGGGATTTCCCCAGTACAGATAAGCCTGCCCGTCGTCGTCAATTAAAACTGTGGGATCGATGTCATCCAGAGAATTTTTGATCAAAGGCTTGCCAATAGGATCGGTGAAAGGACCGTACGGACTGTCCGCCACTAAAACACCAATCCCCATATTGTTCGGCATTGGACAATACATATAGAATTTACCGTTTCTTTCGACAACCTGTGGTGCCCAGGCACCGTTGTCGGTATTTACCCATTTAAAATCTTTGAGCGAAGCCACTACACCGTGGTCTGTCCAGTTGACCATATCTGTGGAAGTGTATAGTAACCAGTCCTTCATTTTGAATCCGAAAGCGTCGTCCTCATCATGGCTCGTATAAAGATAAACTGTATCCTTATAAACCATCGGTGCCGGGTCTGCAGTATACTTGGTTTGGATAATCGGATTTTGAGCGAATGAAATCTGAAAAAAAACTAAAACCATTATTAAATTTAAAACTCTCATAATCAATACTTTAAAATTATTTTAAACTTACATTTATCTTTTTTCCGGCATAATTCACCGATTTCTGCTGTCCATCAGGAAGAATCAGGTTAAAACGCCTTGTCTCAATCATTCCTTTGTATTTACCTTTCCGGTCACCTATCGTGAGTGTTTTTGATTTTTCGTTCCAGTGAAAAGGTATTTCTGTATAGGCACCTTTTTCATAATTATAATTATCGAATTCATCTTCGTATACAATGAAATCGGTATCGCTTCCCGGATAAACTTTTATGGTAAGATGATCCCATTTTTTCTCCGTTGCATATTGTACATCTGGCCCCAACGGAATGATGCTTCCTGCTTTTACATACAAAGGAATAGTCTGAAGATTAACAGATTTCTGAATTTCTTTCCCTCCACTGTATTTTTCATTGGTCCAGAAATCAAACCAACCTGTTCCATCCGGAAGGTAAACTTTCACGCTTTTGTTTTGAGTAAAATCTATATTTGAAACGGAATTGTCCTTATTGCTGTCGGTTTTATTCCAGCCTTCATTTTCATCGGTTTTAACTGTCTTTTCAGGAGTATATTGGGCATTGAGAACCGGCGCCACCAGCAATGATTTTCCAAAAAGATATTCGTTATTCATATCCCATGTTTTTTTGTCTGAAGGAAAATCCATGGAAAGAGCTCTCATAAAGCTTGACCCGTTTTTTGAAACATCATGGGAAACAGAATAGATATACGGTAACATACTGTAACGCAGCCTGATGAATTTTTCTATCGCATCATAAACAACTTCTCCTTTATTTCCAAATTGATAAATTTCTCTCGCAACATCGGTTCCATGAGAGCGCATCATTGGTGTAAAGGTTCCATACTGCAGCCATCGGACATACAGTTCCTGGAACATTGGATTTTTTGAACCTCCATTTCTTTTGTAAGTACCAGCAAAGAAACCGCCGATGTCAGAGTTGAAATTCGGATTTCCTGTAAGACTGAAATTCAATCCTGCCGGTACCTGTTTGCGCAATGTTTCCCAGGAAGAATTGACATCGCCGGACCAGGTGTTGGCGGCATATCGCTGCTGGCCTGCAAACGCTGACCTTGTTAAAATAAAAACCCTTTTATCACCGGTGGTTTCACGCTGATGATCGTAAACACCGCCTACTGTCATCAGCGGATATGCGTTTCTTACTTTTCTGAATGAGCCAAGGTAGGTTTTAGTATCCAGGTCTTCCGCTTTCTGGCTGAGATGATCAGGTTCTGTTGAGTCCATCCACCAGGAATCTACTCCCAGGCTGAAAATACCTCTGTTCAGGTATTTCCAGTATATATTTCTGGCTTCAGGATTGTACGCATCATAAACACGGACACCGGAAGGATAATTCATATCCGGAGGCCAGACATCACGGCCTGATTCAGGCCATGTACTGATATTAAAAAGCATACCCTTTGAATTCATTTCACGGTACTGTTTGGTCATTGGCCCGAATGACGACCAGATGGAAACCGAAAGATGGGCATTCATATCATGAATATCCTGTACCATTTTTTTAGCATCCGGAAAGTCGGGACTGATAAAGTCCATGGCATTCCACTGATAATTGTTTCCCCAGTATTGCCAATCCTGTATGATTCCGTCTAAAGGGACTTTCAGATCGCGGTATTTTTTAACCACCTCTGTCAGTTCATTCTGGCTTTTGTAACGTTCTTTGCTTTGCCAGTAGCCATATGTCCATAAAGGAAGCATCGGTACATTTCCTGTAAGGTCACGCATTCCGGCCACTACTCCATCTGCATTTTTACCGTAGATAAAGTAATAATCTATACCATCTCCCACTTCAGATGAGAAAGAGGTTTTCTGAGGTGTATCGGTAAATTGTGTGGGTGAATAGTTGTCCCAAAAAATGCCATACCCTTTTACAGACTGGAAAAAAGGCACAAAATCCCAGGTATTATTCTGAATCATTTTTACATCGGTATTCCGCTGGGACATTTTTTCATTTTGCAGAATTCCCAGACCGTAGATCGGCTCGTCCTTTTCAAGCTGAAAATCCTGTCTTACAGAATAAGTCTGCGTTCCGGCATCATTGAATGGCTTGAAGTCATTTGCGGTTTCTTTCAAAAGCTCCTTTCCGGATGGTAATGTATAGGTGATCACTCCATTTTTAGTATTAATGGAAAGCAGAAGGTCATTTGTTTTTAATGAAATAATATTATTTTTTTCTGAAACTGAGAATTTGATTTTCTGCTCCTGTTTAATGACCGACAAACTATTTTTGACAAATGATCTGCCTGCGGGATATTTAATAATCCTGATCGTATTTTCTCCATAAAATTTCACTTCAACATTCATATGATCAGCAGAAAACTTCAATCCTGAATCTGTTTTCTGATAAGACTGTGCACTGACATTTACCATTCCGGAAAACATGATGACTGTAATAATGGAAGTTTTGATGTTCATTTTTGTAAAGCTCATTTCATTTCAGATTTGAATTATTTTCTTTATGCCATTAACTTAAAATCTTTATTTAAAAAGTACCTGGGCAAACTGATACAGACTGTCTCTCCAAACCGGCCAGCTGTGACCTCCAGGATAATCTCTGTACGAATATTTAATTCCTATTTTATCCAGTTCTTTCAGCATTTTCTGCCCGTTTTCATAAGCAATATCATCTTTTCCGCCCATTGAAATCCAAAAATTTCTGACATTGGATGAAAAAGCAGATTTATTTTCATTTAAAAATTTGTACTGTTTATCGGCAACATCCTGAAGCATCGGCAACATATATCCTGAGCTGAAAACTCCCAAACCGGAAAACATATCAGAATTCTGAATTCCGGCATACAGCGTATAAATCCCACCCATGGAAAGTCCTGCCAACGCACGGTTTTCTTTACCTTTTTTTATCCTGTAATTGGATTCGGCAAACGGAATGATGGATTCTTTCAGCTCTTTTTCAAACATCTGAAGATTGCGTTCTCCAAAGTTCCGGATTCCGCCCTGTCCGATATTCGCATCCGGCATAATGATGACCATTTTTTTTGCCTTTCCTTCTGCAATCAGATTGTCCAGAATCAGATTGGTCTTGCCCTGGTTCGCCCAGCCGCTTTCATCTTCACCTCCGCCATGTAAAATATACAGTGCAGGATAACATTCAGCAGGATTCTGGTCGTAACCCGGTGGCGTGTAAATAAAAATTCTTCTCCAGGAATTGGTGACTTTGGAATAGAAATTTTTAATACGGATATCTCCATGAGGGACGTCTTTTAATGCATAGAAATCATCTCCTTCGAAAGGAATATCTATTCCACTGGCATACCTTCCCATTCCGTAGAATGTTTCGCTGGACGGATCTGCAACCGCAACCCCATCAATCAGCAGGGAATAATAATGGAAGCTTCCGCTTTGCGGATCAGTTGTACCTGTCCAGAAGCCATCAGCATCTTTTTTCAGATCGTATTTTTTTCCTAAATCGATCTGAACTTTTTGCGCTTCCGGTGCCTTCACTTTGAACATCACACTTCCATCGGGAAGGATCTGAGGATACTGGGCATTTCTGATATTGGTTGCTGCAGGAGTTCCCAAAACGGTAAATCCTTCAAACTTGGTTTTATCAACAGGCTTAAACAACAGCTGTGAAAAGATGTATAAGTCATTTTTCCAAACCTTAAAATCGTGACCGCCCGGTTCTATATAAAAGATATGAGGGATTTTATTTTTTTTCAGGTAATCGCTGGTTCTTTTGCTGAAAGGCATCAGCCCGTCTGCATCGCCACAGGAAATAAAAATCAGCTTCAGTTTTAATGCATCCTGTGGATTGGGTAAAAGCTTATTGGGCTCTTTTGTATTGGGTGCAGAAGAAAATGCGCCCAGCCAGGCAAACTTACCGATGTTTCCGAAAGCAAAATTCTGTGTCTGTCCGCCTCCCATTGACAACCCTGCCAAAGCGCGGTTTTCACGGTCTTTTTTAACCGGATATTTTTTCTCTACAAACGGAATCAAGTCATTCAGCAGATCTTTTTCAAAAGTTGCGAAAGCCTCAACTTTATCCTGAGCCATTATATTTCCTATGGCTCTGTCATCCTTCATTGCACGGCCGTTGGGAAGTACGACAATCATCGGCTGCAGTTTTCCCTGTGCATACAGATTATCCAGAATAATATTGGGTTTTCCCTGGTTGAACCACTCTTTTTCATCCCCGCCAATTCCGTGAAGAAGATAAAGAACGGGATATTTTTCACTTTTTTTGAAACCCGGTGGTGTGTAAATCAAAGCTTTTCTTGTTGTTCCAACGGTTTTTGACGGATATTGAATCGTGTCAATTTTCCCGTGGGAAACAGCAGCATTTTCCACATCGAAACCCTGCGGCGCCTGTTGATCAAGAGTTTGTGCGGAAACAAATATTCCCGATAAAACAAGTCCTAAAGCCCATATAACTGATTTATTCATGATTTTTATTTGTATTTTTTACACTTATTTTTTCGGATAAAAAAATAATAGGTATATTTTACTTACTGTTTACAACAGACTTTTATCTGCATTTGATTTTATTTTCCAGCTTCACTGACTCTGAAAAAATCTACATCTACAAAGCCTCCGGTATTTTTAGTGGCATAATTAAAAACTGCGAATTTCGAACCCATAAAGAATCTCCGGTAATCAAAGATCATTTTGTAATCTTTTGCCATTTCCGTCCAGTTCTTCTGATCCGTACTGTAATAAAAGTCTGCAAGATCTTTCCCGAGGTTAAAATCAGCATCAATACGCAGAAAAACCTTATCAGAATTAAGAGGAATCCGTTTTTTTTCTTCTTTTTTAACCCCTGTAATGGCTTTTGTTTTATTATCCAGGCTCACTTCGTTGGTTGAAAAAACAATGAATCTTTCTCCACCTTCCTTCACTACTGACAAGATCCCGGAGTCCCCGTTGAAAGCACTGAACCCTGCAACATCTCCATCTTTCATTCCTTTAAGGTCCATTGCGACAACCGCTGAAGAAGTCGGACCTTCCATTCTCTGGGTCAAAGTATTGGGTGCTGCGTACAGATTGTCTACCACTCTGCTGGTTTTCAGTCTCAGAAAACCTTTTCTTTCGGATAAAGACCAGGCTTCATTTACCGGATTATGATTCCATTGCCACTGGATTTTCATTGTTTTACCAGAGAACTCATCGCTTTCCACCAGATGATTTTTTGCTTTGAACGGCGGAAGCGGAACTTCTCCTTTCAAAGGAACTTTTCCGTTATCCCCCAGTACCGGCCAGTCATTTTCCCATTGTACAGGCAGAAGCAACGGAACGCGTCCCACTCCGTTTCTGTCCTGGAAAATAAGGGAATACCAGTTTCCGTTTTTATCATCAATCAAAGCGCCTTGCCCTGCATAGGAAAATCCTAAAAAATTATCTTCCAGAATTACTTTTTTCTCATAAGGACCTGTCACTTTATCTGCCCTGTAGACTACCTGACGGCGTTTCCCGTTTCTGGGCCATGATATCATCATCATATAATATTTTCCGTTGCACTTGATGATCTGGTTTCCTTCCAGAAGCCCGGTTTCCGAAGCATCTTTCTGAAATACCTCAGTTCCATCCGGATTTCCGATCACTTCTTTAAAATCAGGACTCAGTTCAAAAACTTTGTTGGAGGTGAAAACATATATTTTGTCATCATCATCGAAAAACAGTGAAGCATCATGAAAATGCCGTGTTCTGGTGATGAGTTTCCATTTTCCCTTTTCGGGATTATCAGTTACATAGAAATAAGATTTGAAAGGCTCATCATTCGGAGAGAATAAAACATAGTATTTCCCTTTATGATAGCGGATTGAAGAAGCCCATTGGCCTCTGCCGTAAACGGTTCCGTTCAATAAATCGTATTTCGAGTTGTCATTCAAAGTATCGAAAACATAGCCAGACATTTCCCAATGTACCAGATCTCTGGAATGCATTACCGGAGCTCCGGGCATCAGATGCATAGTGGTACTGATCAGGTAAAAATCATTTCCGCTTCTGGTAATGGATAAATCCGGCACATCTGCCCATATGATTGGGTTTGTAAATGCCGTACTTTGTTTTCCGGAAGGATTTACCTGGGCTGAAATAAGATTCAGCCCGATAAACCCCAAAAAAGAAACTATATAAGATATTTTGATTTTCAAAATGTACTGTGATGTTTGGTTCTACGCTTAGTTTTTCAATTTTAAAAAGAAACACTTCTACACAAGCTCAGTGTGGCGTTTCTCTGCTATTAAATTAATTCGGCACAATATCATTGGAAGAGGTACTGTACAGTCCGATAAGACTCCCCGTAAAACCTCCCGCTACATCAGTAGAAAGTATATCTCCTGAAACCGGTCCTCCCAGATTTTTGAAATTTTTGCCGTCCAAAGAATAATTGAAGCTGATTTCATCTTTTTCTTCTGTAGCCTGAAATTTGATACTCTTTGAAAGTGAAATTTTTTCGCTTGCAATCAATTTTGATTGGCCTTTTTCTGTTCTTTCCAATACGATGTAGAAATCTTTATCTTTTTTCGTGATTCCGAAAACATAATTGAATGTTTCGCTTTGGTAGAGGGTAATTCCAGCCAATTCTTTTTCCGATTTTGGTTTATAATCTAAGGTTACGGAAGTTTCAAAATCTTCGTGCTGTAATCTGTGGAACAAAGATGAAATCGGAGCCAACGCTTTGATGTTCGTTTCCATTGGGTTCACTTTTACACCATTTTTTGTTGCAGTAATGAAGTTTTCACGAGGACCACGCATGGCAATCCAACGGAAATCAAGGTTTTTATCGGTTAGTTTGTCGTTGTATGTAAAGTTGCCGTTCGGGAAAAATCCGGTTTGCCCGGTTTGATTCTGAACTCCTTGTGGCATTTTCAATTTTGGTTTCATCGGAACCAGACCATTTTGGAATACAGGATACGTTCCGCTCCAGTCTACAGGAAGAATGAAAGTTTCACGTCCTTTGGTAACACGGTTGTTTACATTCGGACGAATTGCTAAAAATACGCCATACCATTGTCCGTTCGGACCTTCCACCAAATCTGCATGGCCTGCCCAATCCACTTTTTCCTTTCTGTCTCTCGGAAAATATCTTTGCGTAAGAATCGGATTATTTTTAGCGGGAACAAACGGTCCTTTCGGAGAATCTGCCATAAAAATAACTTCGCTATGGTTGCCTCCGGTTCCGCCTTCTGCACACATCAGGTAATATTTCCCTTTGTATTTGTACAAATGCGGACCTTCAATCCAAATTGGTTTTTGAGAAAGGTCAACTCCACCGTTTACGATAATTCTGTCTGAACCTGCAACAACCTGATCTTTTTCAAGGTCGTAATCCCACATTTTAATAACACGGTGACCTTGATACTGCTCGGTTCCTTGTGGTGGTGCGTCGTTGTGAACGATGTAAGCTTTTCCGTCATCATCAAAGAAAATGGCAGGATCAATACCGTCAAAATTCAGTTTCTGAACTTCGCTCCATCCTTTTGCCGGATCTTTGGTTTTTACGACCATATTTCCGATACCGCCCGCAATCTGGGTAGTGATCATATAAAATGTATCGTTGTGTTTATTGTATTTGATATCAGGTGCATAAATCCCATGAGAAACACCTCCTTTTTCCACCTTAAGCTGAGAAGGCCTGTCGAGAACGTGCCCAACCTGCTTCCAATTGACCAAATCCTTGGAAGTGAAAATCGGAACGCCCGGGAACATTGAGAAAGAAGAGTTTACCAGGTAATAATCATCACCTTTTTTGGTAATGCTGGGATCAGGATAACAGCCCTGTAAAATCGGGGAATAGAACTCGTCCGGCTTAAGAGGGTTGTCATTATATATTTTATCGTTTCCATGGTAGTTGAAGTCGGAAAAAGTCTGTGCAGAGAGGTTACTGATGGAAAGTAGTGCTGCCACTGCAATGACATTGGTTTTATTTCTTAAAAAAACAGGATTCATTAGACTCTTTTTCATATATAGATTTTTTAGTTTTTATTGTAAATAGATTTAGTTTCGGATTGTCCTTCAGAGCTTTTATCACTCCTTCTTAATGTATAGACCTTCCCTGCTTCAGTCGGGAAATCATAGATAAGATCAGTTTTAATTTCAACAGGATTCAATTTTGCTTTGTCAGAAATCACAGGTTTCGGAGTTTCCGGAATTTCAAATAAAGAATTCGGGTTTTTACCTTCTGCTTTTTTCAGTTCTGCATTTCCGGAAAGCTGCATTTCGTTCGGAAGTCTTATTCTGCAGTTTCCTCCCGATCCGGATTTTATGGTAATTTCTTTAGCTTGATTGTTTTCCCAGATAATACTGACTTCGAAACCTCCATATGCTTTCAGCCCCGAAATGCTGCCGTTTTTCCACTCAACCGGAAGTGCGGGAAGAATGTCTATAAAACCATTTTGAGTCTGCAGAAGCATTTCGGTAATCCCGGAAGTACAGCCGAAATTTCCATCAATCTGGAATGGAGGATGTGCATCGAAAAGATTCGGATATGTTCCGCCTTTGCTGCCCCAACCGTCTTTTTCTACCAGTGTTAACTGATCTTTGATTAATTTATTGGCGTGATTTCCATCTAATAATTTAGCCCAAAGATTAACTTTCCAGCCCATTGACCAGCCTGTGGATACATCACCACGGTGAACGAGTACGGTTCTGGAGGCGTCCAGCAATTCCGGTGTGGTAAACGGACTGATCTGGTTGGAAGGAAATAATCCGTATAGATGCGAAACATGTCTGTGGTTATCTTTAGGATCGTCCAGGTCTTCCATCCATTCCTGCAATTGTCCGTAACTTCCGATTTTCATCGGTGGTAATTTTGAAATAATAGTGTTCCAGACCTGAATTTTATCTGAATCTGTATTGAGAATCTGTGCTGCCTTTTTTGTTTTGGTGAACAAATCGAACATCAATTGATTGTCCATTGTATTTCCCGCCGCCAGAGCACTTCCCTGGTGTCCCTGCGGAATATTTTCGGGTGACATTGACGGGCTTGTCACCAGCCAGTGATTCGCAGGCTCTTCAATCAGGAAATCTTCATAAAACTGTGCTGCAGATTTCAGAACAGGATAAATGGTTCGCAGATAGTTTTTGTCTCCGCTGTATAAATATTTTTCCCACAAATGCTGTGAAAGCCAGGCTCCGCCCATCGGCCACATTCCGGCATTGGCAAAATCCACTACCCCTGTTATTCTCCAGATATCGGTATTATGATGTGCTACCCAGCCACGGCTGTTGTACATTGTTTTTGCCGTTTCTTTTCCTGTTTCGCTCAAATCTTTTATCATCCGGATCAATGGTTCATGCATTTCAGGAAGATTAGTCTTTTCTGCCGGCCAGTAATTCATTTCCGTATTAATGTTAATCGTATACTTGCTGTCCCAGGCCGGTTTGTTGGAATTGTTCCAGATCCCCTGCAAATTGGCAGGCTGGCCACCCCGCTGAGAGGAAGAAATCAGGAGATAACGCCCGAACTGATAATATAATGAAACAAGTTCCGGATCATAACCTTTTGCAAAATTTTTAATCCTGATATCCGTTGGATTTTTTGAAGCTTCAGAAGTTCCTAAATCCAGATCTACTCTTTTAAAATAGTTCTGATAAACACTCAGATGGTTTTGAACTAAAGTTTTGAAACTTTTATTTGCTGCTGTTTCAATATACTTTCTGGCTTTTGCAACTTCGTCTGTATTTAAATTTTTGTAGTCTGTAAAATTAGTGGCCATTGCAATAAGAATCGTGACCTCATGAGCATTGCTTACTGAAATTCCGCTCTCTAAGATCTGAGTTTTGCCACCTTTGGTCATGAGTTTTGCCAGTGCATTGAATTTCACCTGCCCCTGAATGCCATCTAATGTGGAAGAAATCCCATCCATTTGTAAAGTATTGGCATCAATAGCTTTGACGTTCTTTTTAAGCTCGCTGTTGAATTTTGCTTTAAAATTCAGAGCATTTTTGTGATCTGAGCTTAATTTAATAACGATTACATGATCAGGAATTGAGGCAAAAATTTCTCTTTTAAAATTAATGCCTTCAGAGGTAAATGTAGTGGTTGCTATTGCTTTTTCAATGTCCAGTTCTCTGTAATAATTTCTGATTTCTTTAAGGTTATTCAGATCCAGTGTAAAATCACCAATATTCTGAAATGCCGAACCGTGAACTGTTTTAGCTGTTAATCCTTTATCCGCAAGAATCTGGGCTCTTTTATAGTTTCCGTTAAATAAATAATACCGGATAGAATCCAGGACTTTTGGAGCATCCGGATTATCATTTCGGGAAGGGCCTCCGGACCAGAATGTCCCTTCGTTCAACTGAAGCTTTTCCTGATAAGGGTCTCCATAGACCATAGCTGCCATATTTCCGTTTCCTACCGGTAGAGCTTCCACCCATTGTTTTGCGGGTTTATCATACCACAGCTTATACTTTCCTCCTTTCTGGGCAAAGGAAAATATACTGATCAGAAGACCTGTGGTGATGTAAAACCCGGATTTC
Source organism: Chryseobacterium sp. LAM-KRS1 (assembly GCF_013184525.1). Classification (GTDB taxonomy): domain Bacteria; phylum Bacteroidota; class Bacteroidia; order Flavobacteriales; family Weeksellaceae; genus Chryseobacterium; species Chryseobacterium proteolyticum. The sequence goes on along the minus strand of NZ_JAAOIZ010000001.1, from coordinate 777,379 downwards.
ATTTTTACTTTTTAAACTTCAAACTGTATTATTGTTATACTAAACTGTTTTTTTCCTGTTAATCAACGAAATGAGTCCCCAGGCTGCAACATATGAAATTCCTGCAATAAAGAAAATAATATTGTAACCGCCATTGACGTTTCCTGCCTTTTTGAATGTGTCCAAAACAATCCCGATGAACAACGGAAAAATAATTCCTGCCGCTGAACCGAGCATCCCGCCAAAACCAATGACAGAACTGACATAGCTGTTGGGTAACTGATCTCCGACCGTGGTCATAAGATTGGCACCCCAACCCTGGTGTGCGGCTGTTGCAAAAGCAATGATGATCGTGATCATCCACATATTATCTACATATTTTGAGAACATCACCGGAACCACCATTAATGCAAACAGTAACATCGTAATGCTTCTGGCTCTTCCGATGGCCCATCCTTTTTTGATCAGAAATGATGAGAGATATCCTCCACCAATACTTCCGATCGTGGTTCCGCTGTAAATAATAATTAACGGAAGAGATGGTTTTGTTAAATCCATTTTGAATACATCAGAAAAATACGCCGGCAGCCAGAACATGAAGAAATACCAGATAGGATCAGTTAAAATTTTACCGATGGCAAATGACCATGTTACTTTATATTTGAGTAATTCCGATAAAGGAATTTTCGTTTTCTCTTCTGTTTTTTCAGCCTGATCGCTTTTTATGTACTGTAGTTCTTCCTTACTGATATTTTTTGTTTTTTCCGGTACAGCATAAAATTTCCACCAAAGGACAATCCAAACCATACCCAAAGCGCCAATCCATACAAAAGTCTGCCTCCAGCCGTAATGTCCGAGAATGAACGGAACCAATAACGGTGCTAAAATAGCTCCCACCGTTGCTCCTGAGTTAAAAATTCCCGTTGCTAGTGCTCTTTCTTTTTTCGGAAACCATTCAGCCACTGATTTGATGGCGGCAGGAAAGTTTCCTGCTTCACTGATTCCCAACGTACTTCTTGCAATAATAAATCCGATGGTGCTTTTGACAAGACCATGTCCTATCGAGGCCAAACTCCATACAATAAGGGAAACCGCATACCCGATTTTGGTTCCTACCCTGTCTATAAACCTTCCCATCGCCATATAACCGATGGCATAAGTCGTGGTAAAAGCCATGACGATATAACTGTAATCTTTTTCGTCCCAGCTGAATTCTTTTTCCAGCACAGGTTTCAGCAAACCCATTACCTGACGGTCAAGGTAATTGATCGTAGTGGCGAGGAAGACAAGAGACAGCATCCACCATCTTATATTGCGGTTTTGAGGAGCCTGCATTGAGTTATTGATTAAGTTGTTGTAATAAATTTTTTGTTTTCAGAGTCAATTCTTCTTCATTATTATCTTTTCCGATGAGAGAGCTTCCCAACCCTGCTGCTATGGCACCTCCATTGAGCCATTCTCTGATATCTTCAGTTTCAGCATGAATTCCTCCGGTTGGCATAAAATTCATTCCCGGAAAAACAGGTTTCACAGATTTGATGTAGTTCTTTCCTAAAGCATCAGCCGGAAATATTTTAACCAGTTTTAAACCGTTCTGATAGGCAATATTGATATCGGAAGGGGTAAAGCAGCCTGGAATCAGAAGGATATTTTTTTCGAGAGTATGTTTCACCAATGCCTCATTGATAACAGGCGTAATGATAAAATCTGATTTTACGTTAGCATAATCATCCATTTCCTGTATATTTTTTACCGTCCCGATTCCTAACAGAAGACCAGGAAATTCTGTATGGGAAATTTCTTTCAGCTTAGTGAAATTTTCCAATGCCTGATGGCCGCGGTTGGTATATTCTATCACACGGATTCCTGCTTCGTATAAAGCTTTTATGATATTTTTTGAGACTTCAAACGATTCGTTATAAAACAACGGAACGATTTTCTGGTCTTTTATTTTTTGTACTATTTCATTCATAATGTTTCGATATTAATGCTTTCATCAATGGTATCTCCTTTTACAAAAAGCTTTTTAAAAGCAACTTTTGTAGCATCTTCCAGAACCTGCTGTTCAGGATTTCCTTTTAAAATTCCATGAATCAAAGCGGCCATGAAAGAATCACCGCTTCCTACCCTTTCTTCAATTTTATCTGAATTGTATTTTTCTGAAATCAAAAGCTGTTTACCAGCAAATAAGGTGGCAAAATAATTGACCTTTTCGCCGTTTGTAAAGCGGAAGGTATTGGCTATTTTTTCCACAGCCGGAAATTGTTTCCTGATTTCCAACGCTGTTTTTTCAGCCTGTTTCAGAAGGTTTTCATCATCGAAATTTCCGTTAAGCTCATATTCAACAGGAATATTGAGAAACTGCTCCACAGACCAGATATTTCCCATAAGAACATTCACAAAAGGCATCAGCTCTTTAATTTTGTGAGGATTCTGGTTTTGCCAAAGCAACGCCCTGTAATTCAGGTCAAGAGAAACCGTAATATTTTTCGTTCTGGCTTCCTTCATGATTTGCAGGCATTTGCGGAATGCATGGTCACTCAAAGCCGGCGTGATGGTGCTGATATGCAACCATTTTACTCCTGAAAATATCTCATCATCACTGAAAGTTTCAAAATCCGATTGGGTAAAAACAGACGGAAAACGATCGTACACCACTGAGGCATTCTGCATATCTCCATCAGAAGAAAGATAAAATGTTCCTATTCTTCCCTTGTTCTTTTCTGCAAGGACTTCTATTCCTTTATTTTTAAGCTGAAATTCCAGCTGGTTTCCTACGAAATTTTCAGGCAAAGCTGATAGCAGCTTTACAGCATTCTTCCACTGGGAAAGTGCCGCTGCTACATTGTATTCAGCTCCTCCTATGTATAACTTAAGAGATTGCTCATTGAGCCAGTTTCCTTCGGAATCCGGGGCAAAGTGGAGAAGCAGTTCCCCGAAACATAATATTTTCGATGAATCCTGCATGGTTTTATATTTCAAAATAATTTTTTGTATTGTGATAACAGATATCCTGGATGATCTTTCCTACCCATTTTTCGTCATCGGGAAGAAGACCTCTTTCCATTTCACTTCCGAACATATTGCATAAAAGCCTTCTGAAATAATCGTGTCTTGAGAATGATAAAAGGCTTCGGGAATCGGTCAGCATGCCGACAAAAGTGCTGATAAGACCGATATTGGAAAGCGTATTCATCTGCTTGGTCATCCCGTCAAGCTCATCAAGAAACCACCAGGCTGCTCCAAACTGTACTTTGGATTTGATGCCTCCTTCGTTGAAGTTTCCGGCAAGGGATGCCAGAACTTCATTAAATGCCGGATTCAGATTGTAAATAATAGTTTTGGTCAGCTTTCCTTCCGTATTCAGCTCATCAAGCAAAACGCTCAATCTCTGTGCGTAATACGATTCTCCAATGGCATCATACCCTGCATTGGCACCCATTTTCCTGAACATTTCTGAATTGTTATTCCGGGTTGCCCCTACATGAAACTGCTGTACCCAGCCTTTTTCTGCATACATTTTGCAAAGTTCTTTCAGCAAATAGCCGCATAATGCATCCGGATTGGAAAATGTCGAAATATTTCCTTTCAGGAATTCTGAAAACTCTTTTTCAAGACTATGATTCCACTTTGTGGTATCCGGGAAATATTCAAAGCCGTGATCGGCCACTTTTGCCCCTGCTTCCACAAAATAATTGATTCTGGACTGAAGTGCATTCAACACATCAGAGACCGATGTGATGGAAAAACCACAGACTTTTTCAAGCTTTTTAATTCCTGAAAGATATTGTTCAGGATTGATCATATTGATATAGGTATCAGGACGGAAAGCCGGAAGAACAGCTGTTTTAAACTCACTGTTTTTTAATGCTTTATGATGAACCAGATCATCAGCAGGATCATCTGTAGTACATAAGGCTTCTACTTTAAAATTTTCAATAATGGATTGTGGCAAAAAACCAGGTGTCTGCAAACTTTCATTCATCTGATGATACACTGCATCTGCATTATTGGATGATAAATATTCGCTGATTCCAAAAGGATTTTTGAGTTCCAGATGGGTCCAGTGAAATAATGGATTACGAAGGGTATAAGGTACTACCTCTGCCCATTTCCTGAATTTTTCCTGATCTGAAGCATTTCCGGAAATAAGCTGTTCATCAATGCCGAAATTTCTCATGGCTCTCCATTTGTAATGGTCACCATCCAGCCATATAGCGGTTGAAGAACGGAAATTCTGATTGGTAGAAATCACATCCGGTTCAAGATGATTGTGATAATCGATCACCGGCATATCTTTGGCATAGCCGAAATACAGATTTTCTGCCTTTGCCGATTCAAGCAAAAACAATTCTCCGAAAACGTCTTTATTTTTAATGGAATTACTCATGATTTATTTTTACAACCCTGAATTTTAATTAACTTGTTTAAACTCTGCAAAACCACAAAAGTCACAAAAGCCTTATTTTAAAACACTTTAGCTCACTTAAGAAAGTTTAAAATAATTCTGCAGAAAAGTTCACATAAGATGAAAATCAAAGATTTTCACAACACTTAGGTGTCTACTTTTTAAAAACAGGACCTTGAATGAAACCATTAAGGTCCTGTTTACTGTATATGAAAAAATTAGTTTTTTTTATACTCCACTGAATGCGCTGAAGCCTCCGTCAACAGGAATCAATGCTCCCGTGATAAAACTTGCGGCATCGGAACATAGAAACTGTACAACCCCGTTCAGTTCTTCTACTTCTCCAAATCTCTGCATCGGTGTTTTGGCCATTACTTTTTTACTTCTCTCCGTTAAGCTTCCATCCGGATTCAGAAGAATTGCACGGTTCTGATCTCCAATGAAAAATCCTGGTGCCACGGCATTCACACGTATCTTATCTCCGAATTTTAATGCAAGATCAGAGGCCAGCCATTGGGTAAAATTGGTGATTGCTGATTTGGCTGCAGAATATCCGGCTACTCTTGTAATCGCTGAATAGGCAGCCATGGAAGAAATATTGATAATGTTTCCGCTCCCCTGTTCAGCCATTGCTTTTCCGAAAACATAGCTCGGATAAACAGTTCCGTTGATATTAAGATCAGTAACCTCCGCCCATCCTTTCATATCCATATCGAAAAATGACTGTTCGGGAGATAAGGTTGCTGCCGGAATATTTCCACCGGCTATATTGAGCAGAACATCAATACGGCCATACTTTTCCTTTATTTTCACTGAAGCGGCTTCAAGGCTTTCAATATCCATCACATTGGATTCTACAGCGAGTGCCTCTCCTCCTAAATCCTTAAGTTCTTTTACCCGGGCATCCAGTGTTTCCTGATTTCTCCCCAGTGCAACAACTTTGGCTCCGGCCTCTATAAAGCTTTTGGCAAGACTTCCTCCCAAAACACCTGAAGCCCCTGTGATGACTGCTACTTTGTTTTTAATACTAAACAGGTCTTTCATTTTACTTTTTATTATTTATTACAAACGCAGTTTAATTTTTCTGTAATTCCGACTGTACTGCGGCCATTACGCCTTCTATCTGACCCAATGCCAGCATTCTTCCTAAAAATGAATAGCCGGGATTATAACCTTTGTCAATATCTTCGGTTAAAAGCCTTCCATGATCAATTCTAATAGGAAGATTAGGGTTTTCTTTTTCGAATACACGGATCACTTCAATAAGCTTTCCTCTTCCTCCCAGGTGATGAGCCTCGATGAAGTCACCGTTTTCAAAGACATTTGTACTTCTCAGGTGAACGAATTTGGTACGGTGGGCAAACTTCTTTGCAAGCTTAGGAACGTCATTCTGAAGATTAGCACTTAGAGATCCGGCACAGAACGTTAGACCGTTGTGTAGGTTATCAACAGCTTTCAGAAGCCAGTCAATATCTTCTTCATTGGTCACTATTCTTGGTAAGCCCAATAGTGAAAATGGAGGATCATCTGGATGTACGCACATCTGGATATTCCATTTTTCACAGACGGGCATTATTTTTTCAAGGAAATATTGCATGTTCTGGCGAAGTCTGTCTTTATCGATTCCATCATACAAAGCCAATAAACTCTTGAATTTTTCTACAGGATTCAATTCACCTTCTTTGATATTTCCGTTTACGAATCCCTGTGTTTTTACAATGACTGAATCTATCAGGTCATTATTATCTTTTTCCGTTAAGGTATTTTTTAATTCTTCTACCTTCTGAAGGATTTCTGCATTATAATCGCTTTCGGCCCCCTCTCTTTGAAGAATATGAATTTCGAAGTACGCAAACTTGGCTTTGTCAAAATAAAGTGAGGACGAACCGTCTTCCCACTCGTGAAAGAGATCGGTGCGTGCCCAGTCGAGAACAGACATAAAATTGTAGCAAACTGTTGTAATGCCTGCTTTACCCAGATTTTCAAGGCTTGTGATATAGTTTTCTATTAAAGAGTCACGGTCTTCACCTCCGTATTTGATCGCTTCGCTTACGGGAAGACTTTCCACAACAGACCAGCGAAGTCCGTGGCTTTCTATATAGTTTTTATAATCATTGATGGCCTCCAGATTCCAGATTTCTCCGTTTGGGATATCATGCAGTGCAGAAACAATTCCTTCTACTCCTATTTGACGAAGCGTACTCAGTTCTATTTTGTCTTTTTTTCCAAACCAACGCCAGGTTTTTTCCATAATTTTTAAATTTTAATTCAGATAAACAAAGCAGGTGCTTTCACACCTACTCTGTTGCTGATATGAATGTAGAATAAAATTAATTGTATCCGGGGTTCTGATATTTTGCCTTGATATCTGCAGATACTTCCATCGCATCAATCTGATTCTGTGGAATAGGTCTCAGATAATGAAAAGGTTGTATCGTTCTTGTCACCGTTTGCGGATCATGATCTCCATAAGAAGCTCCCCCGATCTGATAGGTAGCCGCATAATCTCCCCATTTCTGTGTACGTACCAAGTCATACCATCTGTAGAATTCCCCGTAATATTCGCGGGATCTTTCTGCAAGGATATAATCAATGGTAATTACCGCTGGTGTAGCCGCAATCATGGCAGCACTGTTATCCGCTACGTAAGCAGCATTCTGGGCATTATTGAACTTCCATTTTCCGGCACGGGCACGGATGACATTAATTAAACTTCTGGCTGTCATAGCACCTGAAGCTCCTTTTACTGCTGCTTCTGCTGCAATAAAATAGAATTCTGAAAACTTGGCAACGCTGAAAGGACGGGTTAATCCCGCATTCGGATAGCCTAAGCCATTCGGATCATCGGTACGATAAGTTCCAATTTTCCATAAGCCAGGATATACAATCCTGCTGATTCCATTCGGTGCAATTACCCAATCTGCTCTTCCTGCCAGTGTTCCTGCTCCTACACCACTTTGTCCCGCTCCTGTAGGATAAGCAGGCAATTGGCTGTCATCGTTAAGAAAGCTCAGGATAGCCCCACCCGGTTGTACCGGTAAATTATTGGCGTTATAAAGTACAGGAACCGTTGTAAGACCCGTTCCATTCTTGTTCCAGTTTCCTCTGTACGTGGTTACAAAAGTTCCATCATAACGGGAATCATTGGTTTTATCTGCAAAAGTATTTTTAATGACTCCCAAAGTAGGACACATACGAACCCAAGGACGTCCCAGTGATTGCGCCGCCTCTCTCTGTACTGAACTTACAACGTCTGCGCCAACCCAAGCTGTGGTTTTACTGCTTTTGATAGCCGTATAGTTCCAGGTCTGCATCCATGCTGCAAAATTGTCCGGAGCCCAGCCTGATCCAAATCCTACAGGATCACTTTCATTATAGTAAGTACTTGACTGTATATGGTCCGCATAGAGCATCGATTCCGTGTTTCTGTCGTTTGAACCTACATTGACATCATAAAATGTAGGCTGAAGCGCATAAGGTCCCGGGTTGTTGATTCCTTCCATTGCGACATCATAAGCCTGCTGGAAATACCATTGAGCATTATGTCCGTCAGGGTCAGTTCTTGTTGCTTCAGGGTAAGTCGGAATATTGTTAGGATTCTGCAGCCACCATCCATAAGTAAGGTAAGCTTTGGCAAGCATTAATCTTGCTGCATTTTTGGTTACACCACCTGTTACTCTCGGTGATGAAGGTAAATTTTCTATTGACTTTTTAAGATCAGCAAAAACCGTTTTTGTGTAGACTTCCGGCACGGTATTCCTTGCAGAATTCGTGGACGGAAGCGTATTATATTTCAATTCTCCTGCCCCTAAGTCCAAAGGAACTCCTCCATAGGTCTGCACTAGCATGAAATAATAAAATCCGCGGAAGAAACGGGCCTCGGAAATCATGGATTCTGCGATTCCGAACCCCGGTCCCTTTTCAATGATTCCATTGGCTGTATTGATATACGGAAACACTGAATTCCAAACCATACTCGTAGGAAAAGTATTGGAATTGATAATACCGTTTCCGGACATATCAAGTTCTTTAAAGTTACCATCCGCACTTTGGGCCCATGTTGATTCGTCAGTTCCATTCTGGCAATTGCTCATGAAATATCCATTACCGTACAATAATCTCATCTGTCTGTACAGAGAGGTAAATCCCTGATTAATTCCATCCGGTGTACTAAAGTAATCCGCTGTATATATTGATCTTGGCTGCTCATCCAGAATTTCATTACATCCTGTAAATGTTAGGGATAAAAAGATTGTTCCCAATACCAGTTTTTTGTTAAAATTTATCATGACAATACAGTTTTAAAAGGTTAAGTTAAGTCCCATTAAGTAATTTCTTGTGGAAGGGTTGTTGGTTCCTATAACAAGCTGACGGCTTTGATATCCGCTTACGGCCTGGTTTTCATTTCCGAAAGAGTTCGGTTCCGGATCCATTCCTGAGAACTTATGATAAGGAGAGAATAATACAACAGGATTTGTTACGGTAAAGTAAATTCTTAAGCCGGTGATCTTCAAATCCTTTAAAAAATCTTTGTTGAAATTATAGCCTAATGTAATCGTACGGAGCTTAAGGTAAGAAGCATCAAACATCGCTAAAGTAGAAGAATATTTCGGGTTATCACCGCTCAAATGGCGTCCCGGACGAGGAAAATAAGCTCCTGTATTATCTTCTGTCCAGTAGTCTACATCCACGTTGTTCCCTCTACCTGTTAATCTGTTAAGATAACTTGCAGATCCGTAAATGGTACTTACCAGGATTCCTCCGTTTTGGAAAGCCCCTACTGTGCTTAGTTCAAAGTTCTTGTAGGCAAAACGCATATTAAATCCTCCCTGAAATTTAGGAGCGGTATCAAAAATCTGCCTGTCGTCAGGTCCTATTGCCCTTACCGGTGTTCCGTCAGGATTATAACCTCCGGTGTAAAGAACTTTGATAGATCCTACTACATCTGCAGCAGTCCCCGGTTCCAGAATGCTCTGATAAGGATCTCCTGCCTGCCAAAGGCCTACATACTGATAATCATATAACGAATTGATATTATGACCTACAAACCATAGGTTATTCACATCGCGTGTTGTTCCGGATGCAAGAGATAAAATTTTGTTTCGGTTGGTATAAAAATTAACTCCGGCTTCCCATGTAAACCCATCCGGATTATCGAAAATGATACCGTTTAAGGAAACTTCAAAACCTTTATTTTCTGTTTCCGCTACATTGGAAACAATGGATGACCATCCGCTTGTTGCCGGAAGACTCTTCTGTGTCAACAGGTCATATGTATGGGTTTTGTAATACTCCACACTCCCCGTAAGGCGGTTGTTCAATAAACCGAAATCCAGACCGTAGTTTTGCGTTTTTGAATATTCCCAGCCCAGGTTCGGATTTGGTGGCTGACTTCCATAGATCCCTGTACTTCCTGCACTTCCAAAATTATAAGGAGCAACACTAAATCTTCCCATAGTAGAATATGGATCTACTGCCTGATTGGAGGTCTGTCCCCATCCAACCCTGAATTTAAGAAGATTAATGGCTTTGATATTCTGCATAAAGGATTCATTGGTAACATTCCATCCTAATGATAATGCGGGATATGTATGCCATTTGTTGCCGGGAGCCAGTCTGGAAGATCCGTCTGCACGAAGTGTTGCTGTCAGCATATACTTGTTATCATAGGTATACATTACCCTTCCCATTGCAGAAAGAAGACCCGTTTTCCAGTAGATCTGGTCTTCCGGTCGTACGGTAATATCTGCCTGAGGCGATTGTCCCAGATTATAATACTGGAAAAAATCTGCAGGGACATTCTTTGCGCTCATGTATGAGCTTGTATACTTATTTCCTTCTGCGGAATATAATCCTACGGCATTAATTTTATGCTTTCCAAATGTACGGTCGTAGGTTAAAAGGTTTTCCAGGACCCAGTGATAGGTTTGGTTATTCCCTCTTCCTGCAGCTGAAGGCCCAAGAGGATTCGTATTAAATACTCCTACCCCAGCATAATTTCCACTATTTGAAGTACGGAAATCCAAACCTACGTTCAATCGGTATTTCAGTCCTTTGATCGGAAGATTGGCTTCCCCGTAAAGGTTGTTGTAGGATGCAAAAGATTTGGTTTCGTCAATATATTTATCTCCAAGACTTTCCAGGCTCCCTCTGGTATAAATCCATGTCTGATCAATACCTCCAGCCGTGCTCATTACCCTCTTTGGGCTTCCGTCCGCATTGTAAGGATTGGCAATTGGAGAAAATCCCAGCACTGCTCCCGGATTTACCCCATTTCCTTCAGAGATTGAATAATTGGTATTGGATGTAAAACCAAATTTAAAAACCGAGCCTACCTGCTGGTCAATAGCCATTCGCAGGGCAAATCTTTCATAACTTTGAATAGGGATCAATGCATCTTGCTTGAAGTAAGATAGGCCTACATTATAATTTCCTCCGTCTGTTCCTCCTGAAACCCCGATATCATGACTGGTCATCATCGCCGGTTTGTAATACAGGCTTTGCCAGTCCGTATTAACACTGTTGCTTTCATCAGCACCATTTGAATATAAAGGTGTTGTATTTCCTGCCGGAATGGCATAAGCGCGCAGCTGCGCAAACTTAGGGCCATCCATCATAGGATATTTTGAAAACAAGGTCTGAACTCCCGTAAAGGTATTGTAAGTGAATCTGGGTTTCTGCCCTTTTGCTCCTCTGTTGGTTGTAACGAGAATAACTCCGTTTGCTCCTCTGGATCCGTAAATCGCCGTAGCAGAAGCATCTTTAAGGATGTCAATACTTTTGATATCACTTGAGCTTATATCTCCCAATGATCCTACGAAAGGAATTCCATCCAATACAATCAACGGATTATTATCTCCTGTCAGAGATCTTGTTCCCCTGATACGGATCTGCATGGCAGCACCCGGTTTTGTAGAGGTTTGTGAGATGTCTACCCCTGCCGTTCTTCCCTGTAATGCCTGGGTTATGTTAGCTGAGGGTACTTCACGCAATGCATCTCCTTTTACAGTGGCCACAGAACCTGTAACCGCCTCTTTTCTCTGTGTTCCATATCCTATTACAACAACTTCATCTATTTTCTTTTCTTTAACTATCGTATCCTTTTTAACCTGTGAATATGCTATGCCGGAAGGCAATAAAGTCATTGCAAAAAATAATGCTGCTTTATTGCTTTTATTGAAATAAAATCGGTTCATAATTATTATTTTTAGTATTAGTTATTGAATAAAAGGCTGATTAATAATTATAGTTTGTAAAGTCCTTAGTGTTTACAAGCCTTTTATTTTTTATTATATATGCATATTCACGATGGCTTCAAACAATTCCTGTTTTCCGCTTTTTGGCTGTGGTTCGCCGATTTCGTGAGCTATTCTCTGAAGATCTTCCAGGGTAAGTTTACCTTCCTCGAAAGATTTTCCATTCCCGTTATCAAAAGAAGCATAACGATCTGTTCTCAGTTTTTTGTAATCAGAATTTTCCAGGATATCAGCTGCTGCAAGAAGACCTTTTGCGAATACATCCATTCCTGAAATATGAGAAATGAATAAATCTTCAGCATCTATAGAATTTCTTCTGATTTTCGCATCAAAGTTTACTCCACCGGCTCCCAGGCCTCCCGCCGGAAGCAGTACAAGCCACGCCTGAACCATGTCGTAATAATCGATCGGGAATTGGTCGGTATCCCATCCGTTCTGATAATCTCCTCTATTGGCATCAATGCTCCCTAAAAGTCCGGCATCTACAGCTACCTGAAGCTCATGCTCGAATGTGTGCCCCGCCAACGTAGCGTGATTCACTTCGATATTCAGTTTGAAATCTTTATCCAATCCGTAATGTCTCAGGAATCCGATCACTGTTTCGGAATCATAATCATACTGATGCTTGGTAGGTTCCATTGGTTTTGGCTCGATCAGGAATGTTCCTTTAAATCCTTGCTGACGCGCATAATCTCTTGACATGGAAAGAAAACGGGCCAGGTGATCTTTTTCACGCTTCATATCCGTGTTTAAAAGACTCATATATCCCTCTCTTCCACCCCAGAAAACATAATTTTCTCCTCCCAATGCTATCGTTGCATCTATTGAGCTTTTCACCTGAGTTCCTGCGCAGGCCACGACGTCAAAATTCGGATTGGTAGAGGCACCGTTCATGTATCTTTCATGGGTGAAAACATTGGCTGTTCCCCATAGAAGCTTAATTCCTGTTTCCTGCTGCTTTTGTTTTGCATATTCTACAATAGTCTGAAGGTTTTTCTCATAATCCTTCCAGTTATTAGCAGGATCTACCAGGTCGATATCGTGGAAACAGTAATAATTGAAGCCCATTTTGGACATGAATTCAAAACCAGCGTCCATTTTATGCATAGCTCTGGTCACTGCATCATTTCCGATGTCCCATGGATGGTGGATCGTAGGACCTCCGAACGGATCACTTCCGTTTGCGCATAAGGTATGCCACCAAGCCATTGCAAATCTGGTCCAATCTTTCATAGGTTTTCCCATTACGATCTTTTCAGCATCATAATATCGGAATGCCAACGGGTTCTTGCTTTCTCTTCCTTCAAACTTAATTTTTTCAATACCCGTAAAAAATTCTTTTGTACCTGTTAAAGTGTTCATATTTATTTGATTATTTTTAATTTGTTTTTTTAATTTTTGCGTAGGAATTCCCTTCTCACTGGTTCTTAAAAGTCAGTAAGAGGATGAAAAATACGGTTGTAATTGCTTTAGATTATTTCATTAAGATGATGTTTCCATCGCGCATAGGCTTCTGTATATTGTTCTTGTTTTTCGTGTTCCGGCTCTATCACCGCTATCTTTTCAAGTGAAGAAAATGCTTCTCTGGAATCTGAATAAAATCCAATTCCCATTCCAGCAGCTCTTGCAGCTCCCACTGCTCCATCGGTATCATAAAGTTCAATGACCGCATTGCTCACGCTGGCCAGAGACTGGCGAAAGATTGAACTTAAAAACATGTTGGCATTTCCTGCACGGATGACCTGTATATCCATTCCGATATTTCTCATGATATCCATTCCGTATTCGTAAGAGAATACAATACCTTCCTGCGCCGCACGCAGTATATCTCCCTTAGTGTGTATATTGAAATTGATTCCGTGAATAGAACAGCTGGTATCTTTATTTTCCAGTACCCTTTCAGCACCGTTTCCAAAAGGAATGATACTTAACCCTTTTGAGCCAATAGGTGAAAGCGAAGCCATATCATTCATATCCCCATAAGAAGAAAGTGAGGTTGCGAAATTATGCTTCAGCCAGGAATTTAAAATACCGGTTCCGTTGATACATAGTAAAACTCCCAGCCTGATCTGCTCCGGTGTATAATTGACATGGGCAAATGTATTTACCCTTGATAACTTATCATATTCCAGCTGATCCAGAACACCATAGACAACTCCTGAGGTTCCTGCTGTAGAGGCAATTTCTCCGGGATTAAAAACATTCAGGGAAAGTGCATTATTCGGTTGATCACCTGCCCTGTAAGATATAGGTGTCCCTTCTTTTAAGCCTAATTCCTCAGCTGCTGCTTTGGAAACCGTTGCCTGGATACCAAATGTAGGTACGATTTCAGGGAAAAAGCTTTTAGGAATACCATAGTAGTTTATGATATCTTCCGAAATGCAGTTGTTTTTAAAATCCCAGAAGATCCCTTCTGATAATCCTTCAATAGTTATTCCGATCTCCCCTGAGAGTCTCATAGCAATATAGTCTCCCGGAAGCATGATTTTATCTATCTTTTTAAAAATTTCAGGCTCATTTTCTTTTACCCAGGCCAGCTTTGATGCTGTAAAGTTTCCGGGTGAATTCAACAAATGAGACAGGCATTTTTCCTCTCCTATTGTTTTAAAAGCTTTTTCGCCGTAAGGCACAGCACGGCTGTCACACCAGATAATGGATGGCCTTAAGACATTCTGATCTTTATCTACCAGAATCAGACCATGCATCTGCCAGGTAATTCCAATTCCTTTGATATCTTCAGCATGTATACCGGATTCATGCATCACAGCTTCATGTGCCAACCTCAGATTGGTCCACCAGTCGACTGGATTTTGCTCTGCCCATCCCGGATTTATAGCAGTGATTTTCATTTCTTTTTTGGGAGAAAATTCAGAAGCAATCACTTTTCCACTGGATGCCTCGATGAGACAAACTTTCACAGAAGAACTGCCAATGTCATAGCCTAGTAAGTACATAATTTTTTAAAAAGGTTATTTTATAAGTTTTGTATTGTTTTTCTTGTAAATCTTAGCGTCAAATCTGTAGTACCTTGCGGCACGGTGTGACACATCTTTTTGAATTTCATCCAAGGGAACAATATAGGGGAACGAAGAAATTTTTTTATGAAAATTCTTGATGTCAATATTTTTTTCACTTAATGCACTATAGAGCTGATAGAGCTGTCTGATGGTGAATCTTTTCGGCAGCAGTTCAAAAATGATAGAGAAATCAGATTCAATCCATTTTCTGATCTCCATTAGAGATTCACTGATAATTTTGTTGTGATCAAAAGGCAGTCCCGGAACTTCATCAATAGGATACCAGTCTACGGTATCATATTTTGTACTGTTGATTTTGTGGTCTATTTTACAAAGAGAAAGATAAGCCACTGTAATGATCCTGTCTATATGATGTTTGTATTCCTGATCCATCCATTTGATATCATGTGCATTGCTTGCTCTCATGGGATCTGCAAAGCATTTGAACTGTTTGAGGACCATTTTTTTAATCCCTGTAAGTTCGTGCAGTACTCTTTGTGCAGCATCATCCACATCTTCGTCGCTGAAAATCAAACTTCCGGGAAGCTTGATTTGTTTTTCCAATGGTACATCATCTACATGACGTTGTACTAATAATATATTCAACCGGTTTTCATGGTCAAATCCAAACACAACGCAATCTACAGAGACGTAGGTATGAATAAAATTCTGATTCATTAGTTTGTTAACATTTTGGTAACATTACAAATATAAAAATTCATCTGAATAAAAAAAATAAATCCATCATTATCTACTGCTTATCAACACATTACATATCGAATTTTTATGATATGAATTGTATAAAAATTATGATAAGGTTATCATTAAAAATACACTTACTTATTTCATAAGACATGAGTTCACAATTAATTGCAATATCACAACACCAAAAAGAGGATCATTTTTTTCTGAATAAATATTATGATAAGAAGAATTAATTTTTTTTTCATTTTAGCTGAAAAAAAAATGTAAAAAAGACACTTTTTATTATGAAAAAGTAAATAAAAACCTATTTTCATTCACCAATTTTCCGCTCTAACAGCAAAAAATTATGAAACAATAAATTTAAAGGGTGTGATTATTTGATCTTATAACCATCAAAAAAATATAATTAAACGGCTCGTTCCGGAATCCAGGAGAAATGGTCTATTTAAATTACCCGGCACTTATTGGAACACAATTAAACCATGTAAAATACTCTCATACTCATAAATAAAGGAGCCTGTAGATTACAGGCTCTTTTATTTATATTGCTGTTGCAAAGGCTAAAGCGATTTCTATTTACTTAAGCTCAACATAGGATTCTTTGAATACCTGCCATCCTTCAGATGAGTATTTCCAAATCAATGTAAAGAATTTAGGGTCTGACTTTCCGTTTAATTCCAAATCACGTGTCATTACTACCATTCCTATATCTCCATCACAAACAGCATAATGAAATTCAGCTTTGGTAGAAAACGGTGTAGCTTTGGCATCATTGTTTCCTTTAACAAAACTAACGAGCTGTTCTTTATTCATCGTATCCACTGTTCCATTCTTATCAACTTTCACAATGAGTAAATTATCCGCATAAATCTGCTGTACATAGGGAACATTAAAATGCGTTGCCTCATCAATAAGTTGCTTGGTTAATTCAATTAATTCTTTGCTATCCATCTTTAAAATTTTAGAAAATTATACGAACAGCCCCGATGGCTATTACTATGCAAAGATGGATATAGTGCCCTTTTTAAAAACTTAAACTGGTTTAAGTTATTCTGATTTTTTTATTTTCAATTTTGCAGTGAAAATTGTAATTATTGGGTAATTAACCTATCGGCAGCAAAGTCATAAATATTATGAAGAAAGATCTCTCCCAAATGGTTCAATTACCTATCTGTTGTCTTCATCTAAAATGTAACAATTAAAATCGTAATAGGAATGTATATTGGTAAATCATACAATCTCTTTGAATTTATGAAATGGACAAAAAGTAAAATTTACATTTTGATCCTTTTAGGCTTTATTCCCATATGTCTTTATCACATTTTCGGTTTAAAATGGGTCGCCATTCCCTGGTCTGTCATTGCAATGCTGGGAACAGCAACTGCATTTATATTAGGCTTTAAAAATAACCTAAGCTACAACCGGTCCTTAGAAGCCCAGAATGTATGGACTTCTATCCTATCCAATAGCCGTGCCTGGGGGTTGATGGGCAAAGATTACTTACCAGATAACAGCGAAAGCCCAAAAACTCTTATTTATACGCATATTGCCTGGGTTACTTCCTTACGTTACAGCATGAGAGAACACCAAAGCTGGGAATCAACCAATAAAAAGAATAACGTAAATTATCGTAAACACTTCAAAATTCCGGAACGGCAAACAACCCTCAAAGAAGAACTGGCGAAATACCTGGTGGCTGAAGAGCTGGAGGCCGCTCTTAAGGCAAGAAATACTTCAACTTATATTATGGGGCTACAAAGCAAAAATCTGAAATCTCTTTACGACAAACAGGAAATCATAATGGCTCAATTTATGGATATGGAAAAATCGATCAAAGAGTTTTATAATCTGCAGGGAAAAAGTGAACAGATTAAATATTCTCCATTTCCCCGCCAGCATAATATTATTAACAACCTTCTCATTCAATCTTTTTCATTTCTACTGCCGTATGGATTATTGTCAGATTTTAATAGGCTCAACGAAAGTGTGGACGGATTGATGAAAGGAAATATGATTTGGCTGATCATTCCTTTCAGTTGCTTAATTTCCTGGTTGTATTCATCTATAGCACAAGTAGGTGAAAATACTGAAAATCCATTTGAGGGAGGTGCCAATGATGTTCCTATATCCCAAATTAGTTTTCAAGTAGAAATTGAATTAAGAGAAATGCTGGGAGAAGTGAATTTGAAAAACACAAATCTAAACCAAAATAATATTATTTTATAGAGCTCATAACATTTGCTTTGGTATTCCAAAAAATCTACAAGCAATCGCCATTGTTTGCTGGATATACTTTAACCATAACATTTATGGATAAGCTATATTAGTTGGCCGATAACTTTAATGTATTAATAAAGAACCTATGAGTTTGAGCAAGAAATTAGTAGATAATATGGATTACCTGACTTCTTATATTCAAAATCCGGGAAAACTAAACTTAGGAAAAAAAGCAAATAATAGTTATAAAAAAACGAATCAAGTAATTATTTTGTTCTAAATTTTCATTCTAAATATTTTTCTCTTAACATTTTGGTTTCATATTCACCAATCCCGAATTCGGTTTTATAAAAATTGGAAAGTGAACCATATTTTTTAATAATATTTCCTAAAATTTGATTAATATATTCGGGTTTCAGCTTTAATGCATCATAAATTTTTTGAGTTGTCGTACCAAATTCTTCTGCCACTTTTTTAAAATGAATATTGTCGATAGGTTGGATATAAACATTTGAAAAAATAAATTTTTTAAATTCTTCAGAATTCGGGTTTCCTCTGTCTGGTTGTAAAAACAGATTAGATTGTAAGTAGTTTTCTTTGATTTTATCCATTGGGATATCTAACATATTTAACAAAAATACAGTTGCTAATCCTGTCCGATCTCTGCCTCCGGTACAATGATAAAGTAAAGCTTCTTCGATAGGTTGCATGGAAATCAGTTGAAAAAATGCCCTGTACTGTTTTACAACCTCTATGTAGTCAGGATTCCGATAACTATTGACAAGGTATAGCATCCGTTGAAATGGTCCGTACTTCCAAGTGGCTACTTCGTCTTCCATAGTAATGGGTAAATCATTATGTTTCACATATTCTGCAATTTTACTTTTATCAATCTTATTTCCTAAGATGGGTACGTTCACTACTTTTACATTTAAAGGAAGCTTGTCCGGTAATTCTTCGGCTTCTTTTAATGCACGGAAATCTACTATAGTACGAATATTTAGTCTTTTCAATATCTCAACATCTTGCTCTGTGAGATAATTGAGCTGTGAGCTTCGATAAAGGGCACCATATTTTATCATTCTCCCGTCACTAGATTGTAAGCCTCCAAGATCACGAGTATTTAAACTGCCTGAAAGCCGGATTATTTTTTGTTCATTGTTCATACCGTATAATAGGATTATTCTTTAGT
The DNA here is from genome assembly GCF_013184525.1 of Chryseobacterium sp. LAM-KRS1. Lineage (GTDB taxonomy): Bacteria > Bacteroidota > Bacteroidia > Flavobacteriales > Weeksellaceae > Chryseobacterium > Chryseobacterium proteolyticum. The sequence goes on along the minus strand of NZ_JAAOIZ010000001.1, from coordinate 758,605 downwards.
CTCTTATATTCATATATTTTTTAGGACACATAGAGTCTTTATAAACAGATCATATAGCCATAATTATTAGTATGGGTAATTTACTAAATACAAATTTGAAATCATGCAATATTTCTAAAGTCCGTGAATTGGAAATTATATACCTTTGAGGTCTTTTGACAGTCTATTTCAAAAACAAAACTTACAATTTTACTAATTGCAGGTTTTATCTATTTTTTGATGCTTTTTAAAAACTTCCGTTTCGCATTTTGCGGAGAATGAGGGATTCGAAGTTACTCTTTCAATATGCTTTGTTTACTAACTTTAATCTTGAACTTATAATAGAGATGCATTAAAATCATTTCTATTACAAATAGTAATTCCCCCATTTATTCTTTAATAGCAATCTTTTATAAGTATTTAAAACTTCATTCTAATTCTTAAATACTTCGATAGAAAAAAAGTCTTTACAATATAATTAATTAGTAAGTGTAACGTATTGATATAGCATTTTTGGATTTTCCGCTTCGTTTACAAGAAAATCTGCCACACCAGCTCTCGAGATTTTTCCTACCTTCATTCCCTTATGTAGCTCCCGTACAGTCCTATACATTGACGAATCTGCATTATTGGTAAGCATTCCGGGTCTTACGATCTCCCATTTTATAGGACTTTTTGTTATAAGGGTTTCCATCCTACTTTTATCTGAATATTGATCTTTAAGGAATAAAGAAATTACTGTACGCATAAAAAAGCTCAAATATTTTTCACTTTCTCCTGCTCCAAAACCCGTAATCACTAAAACTGGTGAAGAGAAATTAAGTTCCTTGCATACTTCAATCAAAGTTTTTGCGATATCAGAAAAAAGTGTGGTCGCCTTTTTATTTTTTGTTCCCACTGTAATCATAACGGTATCGGTATCTGTGATAGCACTTCTTAAATCAGAGGCCGAAGTCGCGCTTCCGTTAATTTTAATTAAATTCGGATGGTCCGGAATATCATCGGTATTTCTTGATAATGCCTTAACGGTGTGCCCTCTTTTTAGTGCTTTATTAACGGCTTGTAATCCAATTCCAGCTCCAGCACCTATAACAGCTATTTTCATTTATATAGTAGATTTAATTTCCAGGTATTTCTCTATAGTTCTTTTAGATGCCACTAATAGGCTCTCGCTTCCCCATTTCCATGGTTCTCCGGTAGTGGTCAATAAATCTGCACCAGCCTCTTTGGCGATGAGTAATCCCGCGATCCAGTTATAGGTATCAATATCCTCCTGGACAAATAAATCTATTCTTCCCGCACCTACATAGGCTAGTTGCAATCCATGAGGTCCATAGTTTCTGACAATTCCAAAATTATGAAGCAGTTTAGTAACGGTAGAACCAATTTTTTCATTCAATTGGTTATCAGATTTATCCTGATGACCATAATCAAAAACGGCCAACATTACCGAAAGATCAGTTTTTTGACTAAGCTTAAGCAATTTACTGTTCATGAAAGCACCTTCCCCATCTATTGCCCAAAACATTTCGCCAGCCAATGGATCATATATAACAGATAATGCAGGTTTACCCTGACGGACAAGAACAAGATTTATGGTCCACCCTGCGATATGTTGAAGGTATTGTATTGCCCCATCCATCGCATCACAAAGCCAATATTCATCTTGCCGTGCAGGACTTCTTTGCGAATCTGTATCAAACTCATCGCCTATGTGCCATGGTGTGTCTGGAAATTCCAGTGACAAATCCTTCTTTAATGATGTTAGGCACTTGTCGTCAATATCGTCCAGTTGCTTTAACAGTTCGTCCATACTCTGTGGTATCGGATTTTGTTTATACTCTTTTAAAAAGGCATCGCCTATTTTTCGTACTGCATCCAGGATGACCTGAATATTTGTTTTGTTTTGCATGTCAATTGTTTATTAATTACAATGCAAACTTACGTACTGTAAGAGCTCTGGAAGTAGTTTTAAAAAGGGGAAGGATAGTCCTGATCACGGAATTTCTTCCGAAACTCAAGTGGAGTGAGGTTGGTTACTTTTTTAAAAAGCTTTCCAAAATATACCGGCTCATCATATCCTACTTCGTAAGCAATTTCCCGTACCGTATTGTCCGTAAAATATAATAATCTTTTTGCCTCTATAATGGAAGCTTGCTGGATATGTACAGATACAGGACTTCCAGTCAAAGATTTTACTGTATCATTCAGATGGGCAGTCGAAATTGAAAGCGCCGAGGCATATTGTGCAGGCTGTTTCCATGTTTTAAAATGTTCTTTGGAAAGTTTTATGAAAGCTTCTTTAATGATGAAGCTTCGCTTTTCTTTGACCTTATTATCCGGTATGATACTGGCAAGATTTCCGGCAATAAGATTCAAAAGACTATTCAATAATGAATGGATGCTTTTTTGAATGTAATTGTTTGTGTTATGTAACTGTAACTTTTCAATAAGATCCGTCAATTTAAAAATCTCCTGATAAAAAACAGATCCTGTTTCAGGGACTAACGGATTACTGAAATTATTTTCTAATAATTGCAATACTTCCTTATCTACCAGTGATGGATCAAAACCGATCATCCAACCTTTTGGCTGATGCACTTCTATGACATGATGCACCTCATCAGGGAAAACAAAAAGTATTGCCGGACCTATAAACTCAATATTTTCAAAATCTATATTTAATTTGAATTCACCTTCCACAGCTAGCATGAATTGACAATGATTATCACGGTGAGGCCTTGAAACATCATGGTGATCATCCTCTCTATTTTCCATATTTACAATCAACATTCCCGCCCTAGAATCAGGTGAGAGTTCAAATTGTTTGATGCTGTTTTTTTGGTTTTTCAAGATTTACTGATGTTATTATAGATCAAATTATATCATTGATTCGGTAAAAATAGAATAATATATTTTGTTGGAAAATACATTCAAGAAGAAAAAACTAATAAATAACGGCAAAGTTGAAATTTGTCATCCAAATGTTGATCCCATCTTTTTACATCCCATTTTCTTTTAATAGAGGTCTCTTTTGGGATACCATCAACTTTAATTCTCAAATAAACATTTCTGATACTATCAGATTTCCTTTTTGAACTCTTCAAAAAAAAGATAAGCCCATAACTATTTCCAACACAACTCGAAAATTTTAAAGCTAGTAAATGTCGAACTAAAGTCTATTGAAATCAAGTCATTAAGGAGTTTACAAATTGATGAGCGTGCCACAAATATTTTGAGCATTTTTGAAAACTTTGATATACTTTCCCAAAAAACAAAAAACCTGCAATTTTTACTAATTGCAGGTTTTATCTATTTTTGATGCTTTTTGAAAACTTTCGTTTCGCATTTTGCGGAGAGTGAGGGATTCGAACCCCCGGACCTGTTACAGTCAACAGTTTTCAAGACTGCCGCAATCGACCACTCTGCCAACTCTCCCTGAACTCCGGTTATACCTTCGTTTTCAGTGGTGCAAATATAGAGAGTTTTTTATTTCTGACAAAATATTTTTAGCAGTCTGTGAATAAAATATTAAAATTTATATACAAATGCATTAATATTCATCCCCGCTCCTACTGAGGCAAACAAGACTATATCTCCTTTATCAATATCATGAGAATCCAGTTCATCTTTCAGGATCATGCTTAGTAATGAAGGGATTGTTGCCACACTGCTATTGCCTAGTTTTTTGATAACCATAGGCATAATATCTTCGGGCATAGGTGTATTGTACAACTGATAGAATCTTTTAACAATAGCTTCATCCATTTTCTCATTCGCCTGGTGGATGATAATCTTATTCAGCTGATCAATTCCATAGCCACTGTCATCCAGACATTTCTTCATTGCATCCGGAACATTTGAAAGAGCAAATTCGTAAATTTTACGCCCGTCCATTTTAATGTATTTGGTATCCGGGCATTTGTCATTGTTGTATGATTTTCCGAAATATAAATAATCTTTTTCGGTCAGGGTAAAAGAGGCTGAGATATGGGATTTTATTCCGTTTTCTTCCTCAGAGATCTCCAGAATGGCTGCCCCTGCCCCATCTGCATAGATCATACTATCCCTGTCGTGGATATCCACTACCCTGGATAAGGTCTCAGCTCCGATAACCAGGCATCTTTTGGCAATACCGGATTTAATGAATGCATTGGCCTGGATGATTCCTTCGATCCATCCGGGACATCCGAATAATACGTCATAGGCGACGCAAAAATTATTTTTGATTTTTAATAGGTGTTTTACCCTTGAGGCAAGACTTGGAACCGTATCGGACTGAACAGTTCCAAAGCGGACATCCCCAAAGTTATGGGCAAATATAATATAATCCAACGTTTCAGGATCAATTCCTGCATCTTCGATAGCTGCTTTGGCAGCAATAAAGCCCAGATCGGATGTAACCTGATCATTGCTTGCATATCTTCTTTCTTCAATGCCCGTAATCTCCTTGAGTTTACTGGCAATAATAGCATTACTTTCTTTTAATGACTCGCCGCTTTTGTTTATAAAATTGTGTTTATCAAAGAATAAATTGGTAATGGTTTCCGGGGGGATGTAGTTTCCTACACCAATGATTTTACTGGTCATCTAAAAGTTATGATCTATTAATCCATTTTTGATTTAAGAATTAATTCGATAAATATAACGATTAATTATAAAAAAAAGTATTTGAGATTAGAGATTGTCTTCTTTTTTTACTTAATCTGTTATGCATGTCATAAGCATTTACTGAATTTTAATTCACTAATGCCCCTCTTATAAAAAATAAAATAATCTTTAACTGAGTAGGAATCAATCATCAACCTGGCATCAAAAACTCTTAATCTTATAAAATCAAAAAACGTTATGCCTCAGCCAACACTTCTTTTGTTTCATAATTTCTTTCCCAATCTTCCAATAAATTTAAAATGGGCAAAAGAGCAAGTCCCTTTTCCGTGAGGGTATATTCAACCCGTGGTGGCAGTTCTTTAAATTCCTCTCTGATTAGCAGTCCATCCTCTACCATTTCTCTTAGCTGGTCGGTAAGAACCTTACGCGAAATGACATGAATGCGGGCTGCAATCTGTCCAAACCGTAATTTTCTGTCATTAATTACCATAACAATGACAGGCTTCCATTTACTTCCCAGGGAGGACATAGCCTTTACCAGGGGACAACAGTGCTGGGTTATTTTATTTTCTTTCATAAGTTACAAGCCGGTTACTATCGTTTGTTACGACAAAGTTACCACAATTTTTTTTCTAATAGGTACAAAAACGAATTATTATTAGTTACTTTGTGTAACAAAAGAATAAAAATTATTAATAAAAATTAATAGAAAATGAGTACAGACGCGTTATTCACTCCATTTAACTATAAAAATCTACACCTTAAAAACAGAATTGTAATGGCTCCCATGACGAGAGCACAATCGGATAATGGTGTACCTACACAACAAATTGCAGATTATTACGGCCGTAGAGCAGCCTCAGAAGTTGGATTAATCCTTTCTGAAGGAACTGTAATCAATCGCCCTGCCTCTAAAAATATGCAGAATATTCCTGATTTCTACGGTACTGAAGCATTGGCAGGTTGGAAAAATGTAATCGATCAGGTTCATCATAACGGGGGTAAAATGGGACCACAGATATGGCACGTGGGCGATACCCGTTCATCTGACGACTATCCTTTGGTTTCTATGGAAAAAGCTTCTACTATGTCTCTGGAAGATATTCAGGACACCATAAATCAATTTGCAGCTTCAGCGAAATCAGCTAAAGATTTAGGCTTCGATTGTATTGAGATCCACGGTGCTCACGGTTATCTTATCGACCAGTTTCTATGGGAGGTTACCAATACAAGAACTGATGAATATGGTGGTAAAACAATAAAGGAAAGAACCCGCTTTGCTGTAGAGGTAGTAAAAGCAATCAGAGCGGCTGTAGGAGAAGATTTTACAATTATCATCCGACTTTCGCAGTGGAAACAGCAGGATTATAAAAGCAGACTGGCCGCAAACCCTTCTGAGATGGAAGATTGGTTGCTTCCTTTAAAAGAAGCGGGAGTAGATATCTTCCATTGTTCACAACGTCGTTTCTGGGAGCCAGAGTTTGAAGGTTCGGATCTTAACTTTGCCGGATGGGCCAAAAAAGTAACCGGCCAGCCAACAATTACCGTAGGGTCCGTAGGACTTAAAGGTGATTTCATGTCGGCATTTGCGGGTGAAAGCTCAGAAAAATCTGACCTTACGGAATTACTGAGAAGGTTAGAAAGACAGGATTTCGACTTAGTGGCTGTAGGCCGTGCTTTACTGAACGATTATCAGTGGGTGAAAAAAGTAAAAGAGGGAAAATTAGAAGAACTTTCAGGCTTTGCAGCAGAAAGTATGGGAGTTTTGTATTAAACCGTTACAACAATTTCTTTGTTTATATATAAAGTTTTCTTCAATAACCGGAAATCTAATCTCCTGATGATTTCCAATGTGCAAAAAGGATTTCAGAAAGTATTCGGAAATTACTGGCATAAAAAACCTTCAAGTTTAAGACTTGAAGGTTTTGTTTTTTTAATAAAATTGTTCATTATTTCACCACGGTCGCTTCGAGCTCCACTATTAAAGTTTCAAACAATCCTGTTACCTCAAGCATGGTAACCGCCTGTTCAATACCATGCCTGGCGATCCACTCCTGAAGGATAGGAAAATGAGGCCACAGCTCTTTCGTAGATGTGGTGTAAATATTTAATCTGACGATTCCTTTGCATTCATAACCCGCACTAGTAATTACTTCCTCCAGATTGGCTATAGCCTGTTCCAGCTGGGATTTCATATCCTTCGTACTTGAAGTTCCATCCGGATCAATAGCCGCCTGCCCGGAACAGTATAAGGTAGCTTCTGCATTTTTCACTTCTACAGCCTGGGAATAGCTTCTTTCTTTTTGCCAGTTCCAGGGATTAATTGTTCGCTTTTCCATTGTTGTTTGTTGTTTATATTATTGTAGCAAAGTTGCAATATATCCACTGGAACAACTCTTGACATGGATCACGATTATGAAGTGATGAAGATCACTCCTTTATAAAGAAAAGCGGCTTAAGGTTTCCCTCGAAACACCCAGATAAGCAGCAAGAAGAGATTTAGGCACACGCTGAACCAGTGCCGGATATTGTTTAAGCAGCTGATCATACCTTTCTTTCGTAGAGGAGGTCATCATCGAAAGTATACGTTGCTGGGCTGATATAAAACCAAAGTAAGCTTTCTCAAGAAAAAAATGTTCCATTTTGGGAATCTCCCTGCATAATTTTTTATATCCCTCCAATGTTAAACAAAGAACTTCCGTATCTTCAACGCATTCCAGAGACATCGTTGCTCTGGATCCTGTGTAAAAAGCTTTGAAATCACTCTCCCACCAGTCTTCCATGGCAAAGCCTACAATATGGCTTTTATCGGTATCATCAGTGTATACCAATTTTAAAAGCCCTTTTAGAACAAAATAATTGCAGGATACAGACTCCCCTTCCTGAATCAGGAATTGGTACTTTTTATATTTCTTCCTCGTGAAATACGAGGAAATGATGATAAATTCCTCGTCACTTACCGGAACAACTTTTTCAATATGTATTCTTAACGGATCCTGCATCTGTAGTAGCTTCGAAAGTATAAAAATACTACTTTTACTTTCTTAATCATTTAATTTGATCAGAATGGTCACGTTTTTTCCCTCTGATGGGTCTTAAATAGAAAAGGAATGCAGGAAAATTATCGTCAGCTATTGACTTACGCTTATAATATTACAGGTTCATATGAAGATTCACAGGACCTCGTGCAGGATGTTCTGGAAAAATACATTTCATTGGATAAAGCAGAAATCAGGAATGAGAAGAATTTTTTAATAAAAAGCACCATCAATCACGCTATAAATTTTAAAAACAGGCACACAAAAAAGATGGTATATGGAGAGTGGCTTCCGGAACCGTTGTCTTTTGATAATGCGGAAAACAGACTTATTCAGGAACAGACTGCCCGTTATACTTTGCTTGTTCTTTTAGAAAAACTAACGGTTAAAGAACGTGCTGTCTATATATTGAAAGAAGCTTTTGACTATTCCCACCAGGAAATCGCACAACTCCTTGATATCTCTGCTGAAAATTCAAGAAAATTACTGAGCAGGGCAACGAAACACCTTCAGAATATCGAGTATAAGCCAGATCATATCAACTCTTCGATTTCCCATGAAACCCTTTCGCAATATCAAAAAGCATTAAGCGAAGGAAGCATCCCGATGCTTGAGGAACTTTTACTGAACGACATCAGGCTTTCTGCAGATGGCGGACAGCGTGTCCGGGTGATAAAAGCAGTGGAAGTAGGAAAATCAGCTACAGCTGCCCTTCTTGCCTATGTCCAGCAGCAGTTTCTTAACCACAAACCTTTTACTTTTCACAGGTTCAATCATCAGCCAGCCATATGTTTCTGGAGGGAAAATCAGATATACAACTGCCATATTTTAGATGTTGATCGTGATGGCAGAATCCGGGAGATTTATTCCATAGTAGATCCGGAAAAATTAAAAAGATTAACATAAACGTCACGTTTCCGAGAAGCGGTGTGTCTTTAAAGAAAAAGCAGAACATGACAACACTACTTCGCCTCGACAGCAGCCTCAGGATAAATGATTCCTATTCCCGTTCCATGGGTGATTATTTTACAGAACAATGGAAAGTAAAATATCATGACGGAAGGATTATCACGAGAGACCTGACCTTACAGCCTATTCCCCACCTGACCCAGGAAACACTCAATGGATTTTTTGATGACTCATTACATTCAGGACACATCGGATTGTCCGATCTGCTTATAGATGAGCTGTATTCCTGCGATGAGATCCTTATTACCTCTCCGATGTACAATTATGGAATTGCCTCTTCATTAAAAGCATATTTTGACCTTATAGTCCGGACGAAAAAAACCTTTGCCTATGGCACCGATGGAATAAAAGGGCTGCTGGCCGGTAAAAAAGCATATCTCATTACGGCACTGGGTATTCTTCAACCTGCTTCTCAGGAAAAAAATCCTATTGAAATTCAGGTCACAAGCATATTAAACCAACTGGGTATCTTAGATATAAGTTATTTTCCGATGGACGGAATGGTAGATCCCGAGCAAGCAGCTATAAAAATCCAACAACAAAGAAAGCGGATTAATCAACATTTAAATCAATCAGATTATGCAACAGATAAAACAGACTATAGAAAAATTCATTAAAGCAGGTGACACCAGTGATACGAATCTTATGGACGAAGTTCTTCACAAAGATTACCAGAATATTCAGGATGGATTTTTCGAACAAAAAGGGATTTTTATTATTTCCAAAGAACAATACATTGAGTACATCAGCAATAAAACCTTTGGCGGAAAACCTAGAACCCTTGCTTTTGACTCAATTGAGCAAAAAGGGAATATTGCTATTGCAAAACTCAGCCTGGAGAGCGATGTGCTCCGCTTTTCATCTACCATTACATGTGTACAGGAGGATGAAAAATGGCAGGTCATTACCAATATTCCGGTGATTGAAAAGAAGTAAATTTCACCGTAACCTTACTTACAGCCAGTGTAGAAAATATCGATACCGGCTGTAAGTATAATAATGGTTTTTAAACTATAGAAATTATCCGGGGCAATATGTTTAGGAATTAAAAAAAATTAAAGAGATTTGCAATAAAATTTACTCCATCATTTGAATGTTAAACTGAAATTATAATGACTGCCCAACCTGTTATAGCCATTCTTTTTCCCGGAGACATGGGAACACAAATCGCCAAAACCTTAATCAAAAATAAATATACGGTTATCACCGCAGGTGAAGGAAGATCGCAAGTGACGCTCCAAAATATTAAAGATTCGGGAATCCATGATGTGAATACTCTACAAAACATAGCAGAACAGGCAGATATTATTATTTCATTGGCAAATCCTGAAGCAAGTCCGAAGGTGGCAGAAAATATAATCGGCCATCTCAAAAACACGGATAACCGACCTGTCTTTATAGACCTCAATTCCAATACCCCTCAGATTGCTTTAGCTATTGAAAAAATGTGCAGTACGGGGAATATCAGATTTGTAAACGGAGCGGTAATGGGTGCTTCCAAAGATGTTCCGGACCAGGCAACGTTCGTTGTAAGCGGTATCTGGAGAAACTTATTTGCAGAACAATTCGGCGGGATATTTAAAATAAAAGATGCCGGTGAAAAAACAGAAGCAGCTTCAGCTTACAAGCTTCTGTTTTCAATGGTCAATAAAGGAATGAACGCTTTGTTTTTTGAAACAATGATCGCTGCAGCCCATTATGGCATTCTTGATGAACTGAATGAAAGCCTTCAGGCATTTCTTCCGGGAACCTATCAGGATCTGATTAAAACAACTCCTACTTACCCACAGCATATTTCAAGAAGGATTGATGAAATGAAAGGTCTGACCGATATGCTCAGAAGTGAAGGACTTCCCCATACAATTGCTGCCGGTACCGCTGAAACTTTTGAAAGGGTTGATGAATCCGGTATTTTTAAAAACGAAAAATTTGATGGTGTTACAGAAGCTTTTAGGAGTTTTAAAAAATTAAAATAAAATTCAACCAGCTGTCATTATTATTTATACGTCCCGAATATCCTGTCCCAGATGGAAGTGTAGAAACCAAAGTTTTTAGTTTCATCTACATGATGTTGGTTATGGAATTGTGTTGTTCCTACAAAATACTTGTTAAACTGAGGTGGGAAAAACTCTTTATTCAAATGACCGATTGTTCCCCAAATAAGATTGATAAAAAGATACAGACTAATGGAGAGAACAGAAAAATCGTAACACACCAATACGGCCAGTATCATCAATCCAAATCCTATTGTTTCTGCCGGATGCAATACAAAAAGGCTTAAGAAGTTGGTGTTAACATGTTCATGATGTCTTCCATGCAATCTTTTATAAAAGTAAGGTGTATGGGCAATGAAATGAAAAAAGTACATACAGAGATCCATTAATAGGATTAATACCAGGACCTCTAAAAAAACGGAAACCGCTGAAAACCTATTTCCTAACGTAATCCAATTATTTTTCCAAAGGAAAACACCGCACAGCATTACTAAGCAATTACAGAGAATGGTTACGAAGCTCAGATAATAATCCGACCGCATGACAGGATGATTATGCTCCTGGAGCTTATTTTTGGGACAGGTCTTTTCAATACACAGATAAAGACCTATTGAAAAAAGATACAAAGCGATATTTACAGCCAGGCTAGCCCCTACCCAATCCAACCAGGTCAACCGTTCCAATATTTTTATATATTCGGGAAATCCCAATCCGCTGAAATTCAAAAATCCGTTCTCTATCATGAAGTATAAAAGTATGAATTTCAGGGCAACGGACGAAATGAAATGCGTAGTAATTTTACTGCTGAAATATCGCTTCTTATATTAAGAATTTTTTATTTGCTTATTTCCCGAGCCAGCTTTCAAGATCATGTAAGCCAAACCTAAACCCAGTCCCGCTGCAATGGCTAATTTTGTCTTTTTGGAAGGGACGGGCAGCATGGTTTCCCCATAAATACGGTGAGGCTCTGACGAAGGCTTTAAAATATTACCCGAATCAGGTGGAGCATTTTTAGCTTTCATCATCATTCTCATCCCTGCAGAAGCTACATTAATGATCGGTTTCGGAAATAATCCGTAGATATTTTTAAGAAGTAAGGAGGTAAAATCGGGAAACAGGTCTTTTCTGGGGTTTTTAGCCAACTCCACAATTTTTTTGGCTGTGTCACGGGGATCTGCTGCAAACGGCGGAATTTTAAAATCCAGTCCGGAATATTTTGCCGAATGCATATTTCCGGTGGATCTTTGAATCTGAGGATAAATATTACAAATATGAATATCCGGATAATCGGAAATCTCTCCCTGAAGACAATCCATCATACCGCGAATTCCGAATTTTGTTGATGAATAAACAGCACTATACGGAGCCGGCATAAAACCACCGATAGAAACATTATTAATTAAGATTCCCTCCTGCTGCTTTTTGAAGATGGGGAGCGCACTGTAAGCCCCATGCATATATCCGAACAAATTTGTTTTGATGACCTGCTCATTGAGTTCCATGGGTATTTCTTCAAATTTTCCGCTTGCCATGACACCGGCATTATTTACCCAAATGTCAATTCTTCCGTTAAATTGAATGGCTGTTTCAGCAAGATGAGCAACTTCTTCAGCATTTGAAACATCTGTAGGCACCCCTATTACCGCCACTCCAAGATCCCTGCAAAGGCTCACGGTTTCATCCAGACCTTCTTTACCCCGGGCAGCAACTACAATATTACATCCTTCCAAAGCAAATGCTTCCGCAGTAGCTTTACCAACTCCACTACTTCCTCCGGTAATGACTACGGTTTTCCCTCTTATACTCTTTTTTAATTTAGTCTCAGATTTCATTTTGTAATTGATTTGGTTAATGCTTATAATCAACCTATTATCATGCCATAAAAGGTAATCTAGTCCATTAATATTACAATTTCTCTATGTTTTTTATAATTAAAAAGTTCAAAATAACTATACTACAACTATAGATTAAAATCGAGTAAAGCAGCTTTACTATAGTGTATACTGATATAAACAAAAGGTATAAAAACTTTTGTATCTTTTAATATACTACGTAATTGATTTTATCCACTCCGGTGTTTCCTGTTTTGGGATCAAAAGCATAAACAATGATCTCATAATTTCCCGGTGCAGAAATAGAAGTGTTCCCTTCAAAGAGGTTGGTAGAGACTAGTGATAAATTGATTTCACTTACCCGTTTTCCATCTTTATTAACTAAGGCTTTAGTTTCAAACTTATCGGAATCCCATACACCACCTTTATCGATGACACAACCGCACATCATAACAATATTGGCCTGTATCTGAAAAGGTTTTCCACTGATTGAGCTTAATCCGATATATTGATGCGTTCGGGGCTTTAAAATATCAATAATAAACCCGGGTATTTCCAGGATGATCCCGTCGCCCAGAATATCTTTTCCAGGAATAAGCCATATTTCTGTGCTTACTTTCGCCTGTGCCTGTTTATGATTGAATGGTGAAAACACTTCTATACTTACAAAAGTAGGTTCATCAATATTAACCGTGGCCAGAAATTTACCGGTTGCATCATCAACAATAGAACTATCTCTATGTTTTGGAGCTTTCATGATCAGATCAGTATTTCCTGTACTGCCACTGGTTTTTCCTTCAGCCAAAATGGTATTATTGATCTTATTCCTTACAATCACATACGCTCCTCCCAGAGAACTTCCGATGAATTTAGCATCTTTAGCCTTCGCTCTGATGGTTATTCTGGTCTCTTTTGCAAAGGAAAATACGCAAAATACCGAGAGAAGAATGATAAGGTATTTTTTCATGGGTTTTTATTTTAATTGGTTTTTATACTCGTGTTTGAAGCGATAATAAAAGGAGGTCTCCTCCAAAGAGGCTTCAATAGTATCAAGGTATTTTAAGATGGTGAGATCTTCCTGCAATACTTTGAGAATGGCAGCCTCACAGCTGTTCCAGAGCATTTCAAATTCGGGCATTAATCTTAATGCTTTGGGAGAAAGTGATACGATCTGTTTTCTTTTATCCGAATCATCTTTTTTTACATCCAGATAATCTTTGGCCGCCATTTTTTTTACCGTGACCACAACAGACGGATGGGAATACCCCAGACTTTCAGCAATATCTATCAGAGATAATTCTCCTTTATCCCTTAGGATCATAAATATCAGATACCAGTTGGGCTCTATGTCGTAATCAAGATCTTTATAAAGTTTCTTCACACTGTAAGCCATCTTTTCACTGATCCTTTTAAACCGGGAATCAAGTGCCTTATAGCCAAGCTCTTTTATGAAATCATTGTTCATGGAATTGTACATATTGGACATTCAAATATATAAAAAATATATACAACTATATAGGCGACTATATATTTTTTTTTTAAAAAAAGTACAAGACCATGAATAGAAATAAAAAAATCCTTACTTTGTCAGGTAAGGATTTTATACATCCGGTATGATAAACACGCTTTTTTATCCGGTTTATCCTTTCAGGTATTTAGCTACCTTTTCTTCAAGATCATCCAGGTTGAATGGCTTGGCAATATAATCATCAGCCTGAGCGCTTTCCGCCAACGCATTGATATCATTGTTAGCCGTTATGTAGATCACAGGGATCTTTTTGAACTCTTCATGGTTTTTTAGAAGTTTCGTCGCCTCTACTCCCCCGATATTGGGAATCCAGTTATCCATCAGAATCACATCCGGCTGAAACTGTGATACCTTATCGATGATATCATGCGACGTTTCTGAAATCCCTACTTCATAACCACTTTCTTCAAAAATGATGGTTGCAACGTCCAGGATCGTCTTGTCATCATCAAAAATTAAAATTTTCTTCTTACTCATATATATTAGCTTTAATTTAAAACCGGTTTAATTGATTAATGCACTCTGCAAGATTTTCAGGAGTAATGATGAGATCATAGCTCACTCCTTCCACTGCATGTTTGGGCATATAGTTAACCTCCGCGGTATCCGGATCCTGGATCCACACCCTTCCATGATTTTTTTTAATATACTGTAAACCTTCTACTCCATCGGCATTAGCACCGGATAACAATATTCCGACAAGACTTTTCCCATATATTTCTGCAGCTGACTTAAAGGTTACATCAATCGATGGACGTGAATAATTCATTTTTTCCGAACTATCAAGAGATACCAGCTCTTTGCTTTCAAATAAAAGATGATAGTCGGCCGGCACAATATAGATCTGATTCTTATTTATTTCTGTTTTATCTTCAATTTCCGTTACTTCTAAAGAAGAAAACTGCTGCAGCAAAGTCGGTAAAATGCTTACGGATTGAGATTTACGGTGAACAACCAATATAATGGGAAAGCTGATCTTATGATCCAGCTTTTTCACCATATCCAGTATCACCTCTAAGCTTCCCGCAGAACCTCCTATAACAACGAGTTCAATATTCTCTTCTATTTCTTTCATATAAATATTAATGATGGTCTACTTTCTTCCAGATCCGCTGATCATCGGCCTGATGATAATATCTGTTCAGATTCGAAAATCTAAGAGTTTCTTTCGAACCTAAAGCAAGATAGCCCAGATTTTCAAGGCTATCGTCAAACAGCTGAAAAACACGCTCCTGTAAAGCTTTATCAAAGTAGATGAGCACATTCCGACATATAATCAGCTGAAAACTGTTAAAGGAGCTGTCTGACACCAGATTATGGGTAGACAAAATCAACTTTTGCTTGAGACTTGAATCAAACATTGCACTATCATAATTGGCCGTATAATAATCTGAAAAATCTTTTTTACCTCCTGAAAGTATATAATTCTCTGAATACAATTTCATCTGTTGCAGAGGAAAAACTCCGGCACGAGCTGTTTCCAGCACAGAAGGGTTAATATCCGTAGCATAAATCAGTGATTTCTGATAAAGACCTGCCTCCTTCAATAATATGGCCATGGAATAAGCCTCTTCCCCGGTTGAACAACCTGCCACCCAGATTCTGATTAAAGGATAGGTTCCCAATTGGGGTAAAATATTTTCCCGTAATGCTTTGAAAAAATAGGGATCACGAAACATTTCCGTCACATTCACCGTAATTTCCTCGATGAAGTGCTTCAGATAATCCGGATCATTAAGCACAGTATATCTTAACTCTGCAAAACTTGTAAACTTATCGATCAGGCAGATCCTGTTTACCCTTCGTTTAAACGAAGCCCTGCTGTACATGGAAAAGTCATAACCATACAGTTCATAAACATCTTTTATCAGATGCTCTACCTCTTCATCCTTTACAATACTTGGTTCCAGCATCTACGACAGTTTTTCAATGGCAGTTAATAAAAGATCGACATCGATAGGCTTTTTCACATAATCCTGTGCTCCAACATCAAGACATTTCTGGCGGTCTTCCTTCATGGCTTGTGCCGTCACGGCAATAATGGGAACCTTACTGATCGAAGGCGTTTCGCGGATAATCCTGATAGCTTCATAACCATCCATTTCCGGCATCATCATATCCATCAATACAACCCCGATCCGGTCGTCTTTCTGTAAAAGTTCAATGGCTTCCTGCGCCATTGTACAGCTCTCCATTTGATATCCTCTGGCTTTCAGAGTAAGTTTAAGTGCAAATATGTTTCGCGGATCGTCATCCACGATCAAAATCTTTTTTTTCATCAGAAGTGAGTTTTTTTAACTTTCATATAACCAAACACGCAACAAAGATAATAACTGATCTACATCCACAGGCTTTGATATATAATCTGATGCCCCGGCGGTAATGCACTTTTCACGGTCGCCTATCATGGATTTTGCCGTAACGGCAATGATCGGTAATCTGCTGAACGCCTGTTTTTTTCTTATTTCCTGTATGGTTTCATAGCCATCCATTTCCGGCATCATCATGTCCATCAAAACAGCATCAATATCCGGATGCTCTTTAATCTGTTCTAAAGCCTGCTTCCCATCCATCGCCAGGATGACTTCTACTTTGTATTTTTCCAACGTTTTGGTCAGTGAAAATATATTCCGTACGTCATCATCCGTAATCAGAATCTTTTTTCCACTTAATACTTCAGTAAGTGATCCGAGATTTTTGTTTCGCGGTGCTTCGGTACTTTTCTCTTCAACCAAATGTAAGAATAAACCGACTTCATCCAATATCCTTTGGTATGAATGTGCCGTTTTAACAACAATAGAGTCAGCATATTGTTTGATCTTCAACTCATCAGAGGAAGACAGGTTGTTTTCTGTAAAAATAATGATCGGAAGGTTTTCAAGGCCTTCATAGCTTTTGATTGACTCTATGATCTTATATCCTTTTCCTCTTGCCGGTCCCACATCCAGGATCACACAATCTACCTCAGCTTCCGTAAGCGCCTTTATACTGTCCTCCACATTATCTTTCACCGCCAGAGAAATATCAAAATTGCTTAAGAAATATGACAATGCGCTGGCATGTTTAGCATTCTCCTCTACAATAAGAACTTTTTGAGGTGATTTTCGAAGGGCTTCTTCAATTTTTTTAAATACATCCGTCATCTGTTCAAGGGCCACAGGCTTGTTGATAAAGTCAATGGCTCCTCTCATGATACTTTCCTGCTTTTTAATATGCAACGAAGACATCATGTGCACCGGAATAGGTTTGGTTTTTGGGTTGGATTTCAACTCATGCATTACCTGCCATCCATCTTTGACCGGCAGCTGAATATCGAGTAAGATAGCTAAAGGATGATATTGTAATGCTGCAGAGAGCCCATGGTCTCCTCTTACAACCACTACTCCTTTATAATTTTGTCTGTGGGCATACTTCAGAAGTGCCTTTGCAAAGTTGGTATCGTCTTCGATGATCAATATAACTTTGTCATCCTCCGTAATATTATCCCGGTCATCTTCTATTTCTTCAGGAATTTCTAAAACCGTAAGCGGTTGTTCCGGTTCTTCTTCATATCCTGCAATGTTCTTAATCTCCTCTACATCTTCTTTTATGATCTCTACCAATTCTTTATCAAGTGATACCTGGACCGTTTCTGAGACCGCTTTTACCGGAATTGTTAAACTAAATTCACTTCCTTCGTTAACTGCACTGGTAAGCGATAATTCCCCACCCAATAATTTGGCAATCTCACGGCTTATGGATAATCCTAAACCTGTCCCACCGAATTTACGCTGGGTAGATCCGTCTGCCTGCTGGAATGCTTCAAAAATAATTCTTTGCTTATCTTCCGGAATTCCGATTCCCGTATCTTTTACGCTGAAGGTAATAAAGTCTTTATTTTTAGGATCTTTTTTAATATACAGCCCCACGCTTCCTTCCTGTGTAAATTTGAAAGCATTGGAAAGCAGGTTACGTAAAACCTGATCCAATCGTAACCGGTCCGTTTCTATAGACTTTTGAAGGCCTTGTTCTATTTCAAGATCAAATCTGATCCCTTTTTCATTAACCAAAGGATTGAACAGGTTTCGCAGGTCATTCACCACATCTTCCAGGGCAACGTCATCATATTCCAGAACCATTTTCCCGGATTCAATTTTAGCAAGATCCAGGATCTCATCGATCAATGTTAGCAAACTTCTTCCTGAACTCTGGATTACTTTCGCTGACTCTACCTGGTCCTCATTCAGATTTTCTTCCGGGTTCTCCACCATTAAACGGGAAAGAAGCAGGATAGAATTAAGAGGGGTCCTCAATTCATGCGACATATTGGCTAAGAATTCTGATTTGTACTGCGTACTTAAAGCCAGTTCTTCCGCTTTTTTCTGGATCTCTATATTACGTTCTGCAATGAGGTGATTTTTTTCTTCCAGTAACTTTGAGCGTTCTTCAAGTTCTGCATTCGTCTGCATAAGCTCTTCCTGCTGAACTTTCAGTTCTTCTTCTGAAGCCTGAAGCTTTTGTGTCTGCGCCTCGAGTTCAGTATTCAGGTTTTCAAGTTCTGCATGCTGTACCTGAAGTTCTTCTGATTGTGCCTGCGTCTCTTCCAATAAACGCTGTTCCTTTTCACGACCTTTTGCCGCACTTATGGCAGTTGCTATATTCCTGCAGCTATCTGCGAAATAATTGATTTTATCCTGATCGAAATTTGTGGTTGAGCCCACTTCCAAAACTCCGATACTCTGCCTGTCCAGAGTAATAGGAATTACTACGAGCCCATTAATCTTTAATTTGCTGCTGGCAAATGTTGCCGCAAAATCTTCGTCATTAAGGTCGTTATATATCTTTGTTTTCTTCTGAAGAAAGACCTGTCCTACCATTCCTTCTCCCGGTTCGAAAGATTTTTTCATATTATCTTCCAGCGCTACAGCACTGTTCAGGAATAATTTACCTTCATCAAGCAGGTAGATGGCACCATTGGTTCCTCCTCCGTATTCGATAATATGATTCAGGGAATTGGTAACAACCTCTTTAACAGACTTATTCCCAACCAGAGATTCATTCAGTAAAGCCAATCCTTTCTGGTGCCAGTCGCTTCTGTTTATTTTATCAAAGGATTTCTTTAGGGAGTCCGTCATATTATTCAGTGATTCCACAAGATCTCCAAGATCATCCTGTACATTATCCACAGCCCTTTGACTATAGTCTCCGTTGGCAACTCTATTGGCAATCTGCTGGATTGCACTTACCCGTTTTGTGATTTCCAGATCTTTTGCTTTCAGCTCTTTTTCAAGCTTATCTCTGCGGAGAAGGTCACTTCTTAATTTAAGATAAAAGAAAGTAGTTACCACTATGGCTGCAAGTGCTGAAAAAATGATAAAAATAACAGTGGTGTTTGAGGAACGGTTAAGATCTTTGTTTTTTATTTCAAGCTGAATTTCTTCATACCGTACAAAATCACGAACGATCTTTCTGCATTTGTCCATATAGGATTTGCTTAAAATAAGCTGATCCTGCGTCATTACGATTCCTTTGCTCCTGTTTTCAACAAATTGCTTAAGGTTACCGATATTCGTGTTCACATTATATTCCAGATCCGCCAAACGCTTTAGCTGTGCCTTATCTTTAATGTCTAAGGATTTAGCATAGGCAATTGCTTTAGGATAGGCTGCAACGCTTCTGTTATAGGGTTCCAGAAAATTTTGCTTGCCGGTAAGCTGGTATCCTCTGTTGGCAGTTTCTGCATCCAGAAGGGAAATTAATATATCTTTTACTGCAGTAATGGATCTTCTTGTACGGGAAAGGCTTTCGCGGTTTTCCATCTGTTTCTGAATGCTCCAGTACGATGCTACGGAACTTGCTATTAAAATTAACAGCGAAAGCCCGACTCCAAATTGCAGATTTCTTATAACTTTTTGTGGCATAAAAAATTAGTTTAAGGGTAAAGTGAAGTAAAATGTGGAACCTTCATTGACAATACTTGATAATCCGATTGTTCCATGGTGCTGCTTGATGATCTCTGAACAGATATACAAGCCTATTCCCATTCCCTGAAATTGTAGTGACGATTCTTCTACACGATAAAATTTCTGGAATACTGCCTTTTGTTTAAAATCAGGAATTCCGATTCCAAAATCGGTAACACTTACTTTTACCTGGTCATCATCTACAAATGTAGTAACAATAACCTGATTATTTTGTGGTGAATATTTGATGGCATTGGTCAGGAAATTGATCAATACCTGCTCTATACGAATTTCATCAAACGGAATAAGGATATCCGGTATTTCCCCGTGACGCTGGATTTTTACCTTATTTTCATCATGAGTCTGAAGTATCGTTTCGATAGCATTTTCAATTATCTTCTCAAGATTGGAAGGTTTCCTGTTGATCTTCAGCTTCCCGTTCTCAATTTTAGAGACATCCAGTAAGTCACTGATAAGGCTGTTCAATTTTTCGATCTGATCCTGGACCTTGGTTACATATCCTGCTTCTGCACTGTCTTTGTCAAGTTTTAGCTTGCGTTCCAACAACTGAACATACGCTTTAATGCTTGTAAGAGGAGTTTTCAGTTCATGACTGGCAATACTCAGGAATTCATCTTTCTCATTTTCTACCCTCTTCTGATCATCAATATCCGTAAATGTTCCTACCCAGTTTTTGACATGTTTACCTTCATAAACCGGTGATATTCTCAATAAATGATACCTGTATTCTCCGGATTCAATATTTTTTATCCGCGTCTCAAGTTGAAGTGATTTTCCATTTTTCCTTGAAATTTCAAATTGCTCTTTTATATCTAAATCATCAGGAAAAGTTTCGGGGAAGTTTTTATCAGATGTTGAATACTGATACCATCTGCCGTTGACAAAATCGATGATCCCTTTATCATTCAACGTAAATGCAATTTGCGGCAAGCCTTCCAGCATCAGATGAAAGTGATCAATCTGCGACTTCATAGTAACCTGTGACTCTCTTCTTCCTTTTACCTCAAGCTGTAAACTCTGCTGAGTTTTTTTCATTTCAATATTCTGCTCCTGCAGATTATAAAATGTTTTAACTTTCAGTAAAAGAATTTCGGGATCTACCGGCTTAGTGACATAGTCCTTACCTCCGGAAGCATATCCTTTGGTGATAAATCTCTTTTCTGTATTTACCGCTGAAAGAAATATAATAGGAATTTCTTTCGTTTTGCTATAACCTGCAAATATTTCAGCTACCTCAAAACCATCCATTCCCGGCATCTGAACATCGAGAATAATTAGGGCATAATCATTTTTCAATGCTTTCCCTAATGCTTCTTCACCGGAATTAGCAGTATCTACCTGAAAATCTTTGGATTCTAATAGTTTCTTTAATGAGTAAATATTGTTTTGGTTATCATCGACAATTAAGATCATAAAGCACAAATAATCTAATGGGAGTTAAGTCCTCAAAAGTACTCACAAAATCCCAAAAAATGATTGATTTTCTTAATAATGTTCTTAAAATCAATTATCCATTAAAAAACCAACCAATAATACAATTATCAGCACACATTCATCACAAAATACCAATTATTCCTTAATTAAAATACTATTTAACCGAATTTAACTCAATATAAAATCAAAAAAAACCTGTTTACTGAACCATTATAGATACCACATTTTTATCAATTAATTTTCCGGCTCAGGTTTTTATTCGTAAAAGTTGAGTCGCGGGACCCTATTTTTAAATAGGTACCCTTTATTTATTTTCGGTTAACCCTTTCCCGTTTAATCTTTCTAATATTATGGGTAAGGTGCTTTCTGATCTCAATATGTCTTGACCTGTAGAGTTTAATGCAGGTTTCCAATCTCTTTTTTATACTAAGATACTCTTCATACAGCGCTGATAATTCTGTGTTCATCATAACAATTTCATCTGTATAGGTCCTGTCCTGATCGGGAGATTGCTTTAAAAGCTGCTCCAGATCATTAATTCTCTTGATTACTTCCTGGTGTATTTTTGGCTCTATTCCCTGCATAGTGAATTCAATTTTAAAAAAATATAGTTTGATTTGGTTTTCTATTTTTAATATTTAGTGTTTACCCATAGAAAACGGCTTTTCACTTTCTGTAATTATTTTTACCTGGTGCGTAAAAGTTTCGAAATAAGCGGATTTAGACGACACCTTACCTAAAGCCGATTGCAATAATGTTTCATCAGCCTGCCCTAAAGGCTTCAGAGGCAAAGATGCATATTCATCTACAGGAAACTGCGGTGAAATTCCATTGCTGTATTCTCCCTGCCCGTTAGCATTATATACTTTATAGATGACCGGGTGAAGCTGCCAGGAAATCTTTTTAGGTTTCCGATCATCCGCAATGGCAAATCCGGCCATATCTTTTCCTAGTGTTTTCCCTCCCATCTGTATCACCTGCATATAAGGTTTTAGATTATTGATAACAATTTCCGAGGCCGAGGCCGTACTTCCCGAGGTAAGTATATATACTTTGGTCAGCTGCAGATTATTGGCATGGAGTGTTGTGAAATTCAGAGCGGCAGGGTCATAGGCAATTTGTTCGGCAAATGTTTTTTTCACCTCACCTCCATTTTTATTTCCTTTATAGGTTATAAAAGGAGAATTGCCCGTTATTCCGGAAGGGATCATTGCACATAATGCGGCCGCAGAAGCTACTGATCCTCCATAATTGTACCTGAGGTCCACGATAAGATCCTGTACACCATTAGCTTTAAATTCTGCAAACTTCTGATTGAGACTGTGAGACATGCCATCCGGAAAATCATAGATGTACAGATACCCTGTTTTTTTTCCGTTTTGTTCAAAAATTTTAGATATAACAGGCTGGCTGAGCGAAAATCCATAGTACACTTTTATATCTTTTTCATCAATTACGTTTCCGTTGTCCCAATTACCTACGCTCAGGTCCAGCGTAGTATTGTCCGGAATAGAATTTAAAAGACTTTCCGCATTCGATGCCGTAATCCCACTTCCATTGATCTTCTTAATGATCATCCCTCTTTTCAGGCCGGCATTCTGAGCCGGAGAATCCTGTAATACCAATTTTATCACAGCCGTTATCTGCCCGTTAGCAAGCTGCAATACTGCATAATCAAAGCCATACATGTTGCGGACCGTCCGCAGGTAAGTAGAAGCATCTTCCGTATTTACAATGCTTGAAAAACGGTCATTCTGAGATAGAAGGTTTGCAAAAAATTTCTTTACAGGAAGATGATAATCCGGTTTTGCAGGCATCTGATCCTCCCAGAAATAATAACGTTTCATGTTTTCATGAACCCAGACATTGACAGACTCTACGCTTCCGTCGGGAAAATCAGGAACAGATTCTTCCTCGGAACGGCAGGAAACGATAACTGCTGAGCTTAAAAATAATAAAACAAGTAGGTAGGATTTTAAAAATTTATGCATGATCTTATCCGAATGATTTTTTATTTTACAGGTAGTCTGCGATGTCAATATCACCAATAATCTGAACAGTACCGCCTTCCGCTTTTTCCTGCAGCACGATCATATTAGCTCCGATATCCTGTTTTATTTTTACTCTAATCGTTTGTGATCCAAAATAAGGGTCAGTACTTCCAGGCTTGTACAACTCCAGATAAACGGGAGCAGTAACACTGAAAAAGCTATACATTTTAAGTGAAGAGAAGTTATTTTTTTCAATATTTTCAAATTCAGCGAGAATATCTCCATTCTCTTTTTTAAGTATTCCTTTCACACTTTGTAATGTAGTATGGGAATATTGTCCCAAATTCGGAAAAATAAGTTCGAAACCTACCTTACCCAGGTTAACCTGTGGCTTTACTGCATAGGTCTGAAGATAGATCCCGGGCAGATTGAAGAAATTCAGATTTTTATACTGATCCACTGTATTAAAATCGATGTTATATTTTGCGATCTGTTTGCCGGTTTCATGGTTAAAGATCTCAATCTGATCTGTTTCCCCTTCGTCCACGACAAAGCTCAGCTTTGTTTCTATAGTATTGGTATAAGATGTGCTTCCATTGATACTTACCGGTTTTCCATTAAGCCGGAGCTGCAGTACATCCGGTTTTGAATATCCCTTGACACTGATTTCTGCAGGTTTCTGTGATTTATCATAAGGTTGCAGCACATCATCGGTACACGATATCAGACCTGTAAGAACAGCAAGGGCGATTATTTTTTTCATTGTATGATTCATTATAAAAATTCGATTTAGAAATATTGCCCTTAGCATGCAGAGGGCAATACTTTTAAATTCTATAGTAAGCAGGAAAGGCATATATCCTATGATGATGGTTTTGATATGGTTATTATTTTGCATTTGTAAAAATTGAAAATAAGAGACTGCCTTCCTGCATCTAAAACATTATTTTTTGATAAATTTCACTTTCTCAGAAAGCACTCCATCCGAAACCACGGCGATATAGCTTCCGGAAGATAAAGTCGTAACATTAATTTCTCTACGGTACTGCGTAGTAATAACAGATTGTCCGGCCATATTGAAAACAGTCACAGTAACATTGTTTTCTTTCAGGGCTGGATTAAGTTTTAACATCAGTGATGAGGATACGGGATTCTGCATCACCATAGTAAGATCTTTTGCTTTTTTTACATCCTGTGTTTTTAGAACTGAAGTATAGATCGCCATTTCGTTGATGTTGATATTCTGTACATTGGTATCATCAGCCGCATATCTGTTCGACCACAATCCGATGTAGATTTTTTTTCCTGCAAAAGCAGAGAGATTAACAAGGCTTTCAACAAACTGATTGAGGTCCGATGGGAAAGGATTAGCAGTTCCTCCTGCTGCAATCACATATGGGCTGGGAACATTATTGCCGTTTGCATCTACTGCCAATGCCTGAAAATCCGATAATTCAGGGACAGGCTTTTGTGCAGTACTTACATAGATGTACAGATATCTCTTTACCACCTGATGTGTTGTTCTCTGACGTCCTATGTATGCTGCTAATGTAATCGTTCCTGAAGATGAAGTGAGATCAATCTCCGGAGAAATGGCCCAGTCATTTTCTGTAGTGAAACCGGCCACATTTCCGGAAGGAACATTACTGATTGAGTAACGAAGAGAACCAGCCCCTCCATAAGCCAAAGAAGTACCGTTATGGTAGATGTTCGGTCCTTGTACCCATCCATTTCCGTTTCCGTTCAGATCATGGAAAGACCATCCCTGCATATCACTTGTTGAATTAAAAGAATTAGTCCATACAGGATATTGTGCAGACACTAATTTTGATAAAACCAAAACAGATAGTAAAATTACTTTTTTCATTCTATGAATTTTTAAAGTTGAATTAAAAAATGGGATGGCAGGTAATGCCACCCCATGTTGATCAATTATTGTACAATTGAGAAATTATATTTTGTCCA
The DNA here is from genome assembly GCF_013184525.1 of Chryseobacterium sp. LAM-KRS1. Taxonomy (GTDB): domain Bacteria; phylum Bacteroidota; class Bacteroidia; order Flavobacteriales; family Weeksellaceae; genus Chryseobacterium; species Chryseobacterium proteolyticum. The sequence goes on along the minus strand of NZ_JAAOIZ010000001.1, from coordinate 733,301 downwards.
TGTACCCTGGAAATCTCCACAGTTTCTTGGAGAAACGTTCCATGCTGTAGCCTCGTTAAAGAATGGCTGAGACATTCCCCAAAGGTTAGCAGGATTACTTGTAGAAGTAGTTACTCCAGGAATAGTAAGAGCAGCAGTGGTAGTACCGATCTTAGAAGCAGTAGCGAATGTAAATCCATGTGCCTGTACTCCTGTAAAGCTAAGGTCTGCAAGATTTACCGGAGCACTGCTCTGAGTTTCCAATAAAATTCCGATAGGATAACCTGTAACAGTAGCATTATCTAAATTCAATTTACCGTTTCTTCTTACGTGGATGGCATTTTCATATAATCCACCTTTTAATGGGCTTTTAGCACCAACAATTGTAAGATTTTTAACTGTAGGACGGGTAAATGGAGAAGCAGTAGAACCTGTTCCATCGTTATCAAGCTCGATACCGTTCGTATCAGAAACTCCACCACTTTGACTGTGCGTTGAGTTGTAATCAGCTAAAGCTAATGCACAAGTAATTGTTCCTGTATATCCGAAGTCAAAATCGAAGTTATCATCGTCCGGAGCGAAAGATACAAGGTTTGAAGCGTTTACAGTACCTCCGAAGAATTCAAAAGAATCATCTTTACCATAAGATACCTGGATGTGGTCTAGTGTAGTTCCGTTACCTACTCCACCTAATGTTAATCCGTTGATTTCGTTTCCTGAGTTAGGAGCGAAAAGGTCGAATCCACCGAATTCGATACGTGCATATTTAATAGTTCCCCCATTATGAGCGGCATTCGTACCTCCATATTGGTAATCTGCACCTGTTAACCCTTCGATAACAGTAGTTGTAGGCTTGTTTGTAGGAGCATCTCCCAACATGATAACCCCTCCGAAATCACCTGGAGTTGCTGTAGTATCTTCATCTCCGTCCAATAATCTGTAGCTTGTAAAGATGATCGGCTGAGAAGCAGTTCCTGTAGCGTTTATTTTCCCAGTTTTAGCAATAACCAAAACTCCTGTAGGTGTATTTGTTGTATTGGGTTTAGCTTTAATGAAAGTACCTGGCTGGATAGTCAAAGTAGCTCCACCTTTAACAGTTACGATTCCATCAATTTCAACCACTCCACTCCATGTAGTATTGGTAGTAATAGCACCACTTACTGTAGTCACAGGAAGTGCAGAAGCAGTTAAATATTCTGCAGAAGCAGATTGCATTTCAAATTTAGAAGAATCTGATAAAGAATCATTCTCACGACAAGCTGTTAAAGATAAAGCTGTTACAGCGATTAAAGTTAATTTTCTCATTGTTGTAAAATTTAGAAATATGGATCCGGTTATTTTGTTTTTTGGTCCGGATGATTCCTGTTTACGGGATATTCACCTTTATCTCCGTGATTTGGTTACACATTGTTTTTAAAACTCCATTTCACCCAGGGTGCAAGTGAATAAAGCTTCCCCTTAAAATCCTACCGTACGGGGAAATCCGGTATTTCCATTTTTTGACTGAAAGTTCACTGATGTGCGCATCAACAGATCTATCGATTCAGATTTCAGGCTATGGGAACCTGTGACATGGCTTATAAGATCTCATATATACTTTTGTTAAAGGTTCTTTTATATTTAAAAACTATAACTTACTGATAAACCGAACTGTCTACCATTGTAAGCCCGGAATAATATTTTATCAATTCCTTTATCATATTTATCCGTTGCTCCCGGTAAAAGCCCTAAAGATTCTCGCTGGGTATCAAAAGAACTTCCGTTTCCTTTAGATACTGAGTAAGAATTGAAATTATTATAATACTCCCTTACTCTGTTGAACAGGTTTCTGACATTCAATTTGATTTCCAGATTCTTATCTTTCAACAGCTTATAGGAAATCTGTGCATCCGCTACAGCATAAGGACGCTGGATCTCTTCTCCAATGTATGCATAGCCCACTGTAACGTACTGATCTCCTTTAGCATTGTACAGGAAACTAAGTCCTAAACGATCTCCATTGTACAGCAGCCCCAGATTATAGGCATACGGTGTCTGCCCGTAAAGGGGACGATCTACTTCATAAGTGTCATCGGTATCCTGAGTTTTATACCGGTCTTTAAAAGCTATAACCTTAGTATCGTTATACGTGAAATTTCCGCTGATAAAAAGATCTTTCAGGAAGCTTTCGGGTCTGATAAAGCCAAGGCTCTTTCTTACCTCTACTTCAAATCCTTTCAGCTTTGCATTTTTAGAGTTTCCGTTATAAAGGAAGAGGTTCCCCTCACTGGAAATATAACCTTCACGCTCTATCGGTCTGTCGATATTTTTATAATACAGACCTGCAGATATAATTTCTCCAAGACCCGGAAACCATTCAAACTTAAAATCGTAATTATTAATGACTGCTGATGTCATTTCCGTATTGTAAATAAGTCCGTTCGCCACAGGATCAAAATAAGGTAACCCTGTTCTTTCATTAAACTGAGGACGAATGACAGACCTGTTATAAGCCAGCCTTACATTGATACTGTTGGAAGGACTGTACGTAAAATTGGCTGATGGCATCCACTGCCATGGCTTTTCTTCAATCGGTTCTTTGGTAACGCTTTTAGGATCATTCGGATCCTGTTGCTGAGAAATAAGATCATACTTAAAATATTCTGCCCGTACTCCCCATACCAGCCTCAGCTTATTTTTCCAACGATTATCAAACATGATGAAAGGTGCGTGCTGGGAAACTTTCCCTTCATATTTATCATTTTTATACAATGCTTTGGTTTGCCACCCGATTCCTCCGGGTACATAATGAGATCCGTCAAACCATCCTGAAAGTGCTCCATACATGATCAGCATATTCTTTTCACTATTCGGAACATCGCGGTTTTCATCTACCCTCAGGAAAAACTTCTGTTGCTGGTTGGTATTGCTTTTTGAGGCCCCTGCATACCCCACCTTAATATCATTTTTAAAATTTCCGGCATCCATACTCCATTTAAAGGCAGCTCCATAATTATAATCCGTTTCCTTATTTGCAATATATCCCCTGGCGAAATTATTCCCGGAATTATAGATCTGGTTATAACTCAAAATTTCGTTGCCGATAAAATTATAATTGGTCTGATACTGTGTATAATCTTTTGTATCGGAAGTGACACCAGTTCTTGCTGCAAACCAGCTGATTTCTTTATTTCCTATTTTATGGTTCCCTTCCAGCTTGTTCTGTAATAAAGTCTGATAAACCGGATAATCCGTAGTTTCTGTTATAGGCTTATCTAAAAATTTAAGGTCTGTGTTAGGAGGAACGATCCCATGGTAAAAATAGTTATAAGCATCCGAGGCATCCCCGTTTCCGCCTGTATATTCATTCCATCCCGTAATCCTTGTCAGAGTCTGATCATAAATATGAGTATAGGAGTTGCGGAATGAAATCCTGTTTTTCCCAAGCTGTAATCCCAGATTCAACATGGCACCGATAGTGGAGTTATAGCTGTACGAGGCACCTTGATTCCTGAAATTAAAGGTATTGACCGGTGCTATTCCCAATTGTTCCCAGTTATTATTGACTCCTCCTACATTATCCAGCCAGCCACCTCTGGCTGTATTTTCAATATCCAGTTTATTCTGTTCATTTCTGGTGGTAATCGCAGCAGCAAATCCCCATTTATTATTATTTTTCAGTCTGTAATTTCTTCCCAAAGCAATCTGCATATTGGAATTCAGATCTGCTTTGGTAGCATAATTGGTAAAATTATCATTGGTAAACCTTTTGGATTGTTCAAAAAACAACGGATTATTCCAATCCATGGCTTCTAAACCTTTAGGGAAATCCCTGGTTCCATCATCATATCCCCAATAATCATATTTTCCTCTTTTCTTTGATAAAAACTCTTTGAACGTAGAAACGTCATTATATGAAGTTCCCAGATTTACCGTGGTAAAATTTTCGTTCGGAATATCTTTCGTTCTCACCTCCACATATCCTCCAGCAAAACTTGCATTCATATCCGGAGTGGCCGTCTTGCTGATCACCACGCTTTCCACCATGGCCGTGGGGATGATATCAAATGAAAAATTCTGGTTATAAGCTTCTGTACTAGGCAAATTGATTCCATCCATAGCAGCGGTATTCCAACGCTCCCCCATGGAGCGGACCACTACATATTTATTATCAATCGTGGTTACCCCGGTTACTCTTTTTAATGTTCCTCCTACATCATTGTCGGGTGTTTTTGAAATCTGTTCAGCAGAAATCCCGTCACTCATCTGTGCGGCTTTCTTTTGCTGAGCCAGAAGTCCTGCCTGGGTATCCGCTTTACGTGTTCCTTTAAGCACCACTTCCTTAATATTCATTTCTTTATCGGAAGAAATATGCTTCATGGCAAAAGAAACAGTACTGATATCGTCATTACTGATTTGCAGTTTCTCCACCCTTAATGAGCTGAATCCCGAAGCCTTTACACTAAGGGTATAAACTCCGGCAGGAATGCTGATACTAAAGTCCCCGTTGTTATCCGTTGCTGCCGTTTTACCTGCTACACTTACTTCTGCTTTTACAATGGGATTTCCTACCTCATCTACAATTTTTCCTGTAAGCCTTCCGTTTCCCCGGACAGAGGATATGGAAGTATTCTGGCCCTGATATTTTACTGAGATCAGTTCTCCCCTCTGCCGTACTGCAACAGGAAGATTGTCTGTAATATTTTTCAGGCAATCATTCACAGGAAGGTTATCACATTTTACCTCTCTCACTTTAAGATCATTTATGTCCGCTTTTGAATAGACCAGACGCATTCTTGTTTTATCTGCAAATTCTTCCAATGTATTGATCAAAGGCTTTCCGGTCGGGGCAGAAAAGGACACTTTCATCGTTAACTCCTGCGCGTCTACTGTCGTGGCAAAAAAGATCACCGCTACCGTAAGACTGCATTTCAAATTTCTCATGTTTTTAACACCACTTTTCATTATTGACTGACTCATAATTCTTCGTAAACTCTATCTAAATTAATCCGGTTGCTATTTTTTTAATATGTAAGTGGTATTGTTTTCTTTTTGTACCTCAAGCCCTGTGATAAATGCCAATGCTTCTACATTTTCATCCCAGTTGCTGCCGGTAAGGTCAGCAGTAATTTTTTTTTCTGCTATTTCTTCCGGATATCTGATACTTATTCCATAATTTTTATATAGTATTTCCATGATGCTCCTAAACGAAACATCATTGAAAGTCAGTGTCATTAGTACTGAAGTCTTTTTTCCCGATTGCTTATTTATTTTTTCATTTATCACAGCAGCAGTATGGGCCATTCCAAAATTTGTCCACCTTTGGTTTGGAGTCAGGTAAGAAACTGCAGTTCCGGGTGAAGAAACAGCCACTTTACCTTCATAAAGTTCCACGGTCTTGCGTTCTCCCCGCTGCATTACCTTAAATACCGTTCCCATTACCCTTGTGCTGAAGCCATCCGCACGAACTATGAATGGATGTTTTTTAGATTTAGCTACTTTAAATACAGCATCACCCTGCAAATCCACCACTCTGGTATCAGCGGGAAAAGATTTTTCGACAGTAAGCTTTGCACCCGGTAAAAGCATTACTAAAGATCCGTCCTGAAGTTTTATCGTTTGATTGTCATTGATCGCAACATATACATCCGGCTTTATAAAAAACATATACCCCAGGAAACCTGTAAGACTAAACAGCAGAAGCAATACAGCGGCAGCCCTGTACATATTTTTCTTAAGAGAAAATATATTCGCCTTATGAGATTGTTTAAAATAAGACTCAAGACCGGCCAATACTTTTAGCTTAGACTCCTGAATATGTTTTTTATCCAAATCTTTAATAGCTTCATTTTTCCATAGTTCAAGGATCACCGATTCTTTCTCTGAGATCTCATCACCAGACACTTCCCTGCTCCATAACTTAAAAACAAATGTCTGTGCCTTGCTGTATTTCAATTTCTTCACTGTATAATGTTGTTGTATTAGTTTTATATTTTTGTATTAATTCTAATCAATACCCTCACTTATAATACTGGGCAAAAAGACAAACTTCCCAAACCCTATTTAACATTTCCTTAATATCGCGTTTGTTTTTTCAACAAAAACACTTGCTTTATGAACAATTCGATACATTATAGGTGGAAAAATGAAAATATTTTCAGAAATATTTAATCTTATAGGTTATATAATTCACAAAACATTAATATTAGTTTAGGTAAATTTGTAACAGACATTATGAAACCTACAGACTATACTTTATTAAAAAAAATAAAATCGGGCGACCGGCCTGCTTTTGCGATATTGTATGAAAGATATTGGGATAGTTTCTATACAATGATCTTCACACGGACAAAGGACAGGGATGCTACTGAAGAGCTGTTGCAGAACCTGTGGATCAGGATTCTGGAAAATCCGGAGTTTGTACAGACAGATGAGGAGGAAAGTGCCAAAGGTTATTTATTTCGTTTCATCCATTACCGTATTTTGGACTATTATGCAAGCATCAGGAAGATCCAGGAAGTATATGTAGATGAAAGCGAAGATTTCTTAGCCGAAATCACAGACGCGGAATATGCGGAAATACTGGAGGAAAATGATATTACGGAACTGTTTGCTATGATCGATGAAGTGATTTCCCAACTTACTCCCACTGAACAAAAAGTATATGACCTTAGAATCCGCCAGAACATGTCTGTGGTAGAAACTGCTGAAGCCCTTAATTTAAGCAATAAAACGGTGAGTAATAATTTAAGTAAAACCCTGAATGAAATCCGGGAAAAGCTTAATCCCAATTATGAATCTTCCAAAAAACTTGTTTCCCTTCTGATTCTTATGGAAATGATGCCCAATCTGTATTCTTAAAATCATTTAAATCTGATATAAAAATCCGGTCCTGTTTCACAGGGCCGGATTTTGTTATACTTACTTGTTATTTCCTGTTGAAAAAAATCCAAGATCAATACCTGAAATCATTTTTTCATTTTACGATTCTCATTATTTAACCGATGAATTTGTGGACCCATTTGCTGTAAGGATCTCATTGAGGATTTTTTTTCCATATTCATTATCAGGATTCAGGTCTATTGATTTCCGGTACATTATGGCAGCCTGACTTTTATTTCCTAACTTTAATAATGCTTCTCCGTAACTATCGTACGCATTCCAGCTATTGGGAAACAAATAAACATTCAGTTTAAAAATTTCGGAAGCATTTTTAATATCATTTTCAGACATCATCCGATACCCCCAATTATTAAGTTCAGCTTCCTGAGGCTTGAAATCCGGATTCTTTTTCTTTTCCGAATTAACCAGTTCTATTGCCTTATCAAAACCAATCTTTTTTAGATGAAGTCTAAGATAAGTAAGCGGATCAGATTTAATAATTTCCGGATAATATACTCCGGCAAGCTCTTCCAGAAATTCTTCAGGATAACTTCCTGCTAAATTTGTGAGCACAATAATGGCAAGATGATCATCCGGATATACCAAAAATGCAGATCTTCCTCCTCCTGACATTCCGATAGCCTTGTGTTTTGTCCTGAATTTCGTCAATCCCCAACCGGGAGACCACATAGTCTGACTTCCATTGTTCATTTTTATAGGTTTCCACATTCTCTGCAGAGATTCTTCTGTCTTCAAAAGCTTTCCACTCTGCAGCGCAATGATCCACATGGCCAGATCCTCAGCCGTACTGTTCAGCCCAGCTCCGGTTCTGCTATAGGGAGGAAATATAAAATAGTCGTTGACTAGCTTTTGCCGATTCCCATTTTCTCCTTCGGTCATATTCCTGTAACGGTAAGTGGGTGCAAAGTGAGGAATAACATCCTTGGAATCTCCAAATAATGTATGCGGCATTCCGACTTTTTGAAACTGTTCCTCTTTAAAAAACTGATCAAAAGACTTCCCACTCAGTTTGTTTATAATCTTTCCCAGTAGATAATAGTTCGTTTGATTGTAGCTAAACTGCTCACCTGTCTTGAATTCCATAGGCAATCCCTTAAGTTCGTCCCAGATTTCTTTTTCAGTTTTCGATGTATCACCGGTAGCCGGATCAAATAACTTGAGTATCTCAGGAAAACCTGAAATATGAGTCATCATTTGTTCTATGGTCACTTTCTGCCATTGTTCCGGAAGATCATCCAGATACCGGGACACGGGTGCAGACAAATCAACTTTGCCTTGCTCAGCCAGCTGCATAATAGCGGTAGCGGTAAATACTTTCGTACAGGAGTTAATAGCAAAAACAGTCGTATCTGTAACCGGAACCTGATCCGGTACATTGGCAACTCCGAAAGATCTTTTCACTATCACCTTACCCTCCTTAACTACAGCGATTTGTAGGCCGGGAATTTTGCGTTCTGCCATTTCTCTTTTAATAATGGCTTCAATGGCTGAAGCTGTTTCCTGGCCATATCCATAGGAAGAAAATATACAAAGAATGAGTAAAAAGTAACTTTTCATTTCGAGGCATTTGTGATAAGACAATATAAACCTGCAATATATTACAAAAAAAGGCACCGGAATATGATTTTATAAAAGTCAAATCATAACCGGTGCCTTTAATTACAAAAAATAGTAGAAAGAATTACGGCTTATTCTTTAATAATTTTTTTAGAGATCGTTTCTTTATCTGTTTTTACCTCAATAATGTAAATACCATTGGCATTCGAAGACAAATCTACACTCGCTTCGTTGGTGTTTATCGTTCCGCTTTGTATCTTTTTACCTGAAAGATCATACACATTGAAGGTTGAGTTTTTAGGTGCTTTCAGTACTTTAACCACATCTTTGGTAATGGTAGGAGCAATGATTAAACTTTCGGTTTTTGCAATTCCTCTCTCACTTGTTGCGAGAACTTGTTCACTGTAGCCTGTAACAATAATCGAATAATCCTGAGGGGCCCCTGCTCCGGCACTGTTCACCAGATTCCCTTTATTTGTGATTTCTATCCTGTAATTTCTACCTGCAACCGGAGCATCAATGACTACCTGTTCCACGTTATCCACCGTGTTATCTCCTTTGGTTGCCGGGGTCATAGGACTAGCAGCATCAAGTTTCCATGGAGTATAAACCGTATTATTCGTCGTATCAATGATTCTCAGATCCAGATCATTCACCAATCTCGAGCTTCTGTTGTTATAAACTTGTCCCCAGGTTAGGTTCGCAGGAACATTGTAAGCAGGATCAATCCAGGATATGGTTACTTTTAGAGGTTCAGTTCCTGATGCTTTTATCACTTTTGTGTTGGCAACACCGTTATTGAGAGTTTCATTATTGAAAACTACAGTATTGTTTGCTTTTCCAACCAATAGCTCAGCGCCTTTTTTTGCATTGATATATCCCCAGCCAAACCATGGATCAGGACCTACATTACCTGCTTCAGAAGCAGAATGAACCATTAAAGTTTTAGCACTGGCAGCATTAAGAAGCTGATCAGAAAATAGATCTTTGTAAATCTGGGACCATAAACCGATTACTCCGGTTACCACCGGGGCGGAATAAGATGTTCCACTTCCATAATCATATTTCACACTTCCCGTAGTATCTTCTGCTGTAGAAGCTGAAAACACATTTGTACCCGTGGTTGTGATATCCGGTTTTATTCCACCGTCATCTCTTGGTCCTGCACTGCTGTAATCAGAATGCACCACATCCGAAGGAACAGAATATTTAAAGTTATTCGTAGAGATCACATCTGTAGCGCCTACCACAATAATATTTTTGGCTAATGAGCCCTGACCTATACAGTCATAGCCTTGTGCACAATTATTTGCAGGTAAAGTATCTGTAGAAGCAAACTGAACCAGATTACCATTGCTGTCTCTGTAATACTTTGGAAATGTTGTGGTTCCTGGCATTGTAGGGCCATATCCGAAAGAATTCCCTGCTGATTTTACTATAATATAAGAAGGATTACTGTATACGATCTGATCATAATTCTGATCATTGGATAAATAAGATCCCTGAGTATCAAAAGAGGTATCAGGACTATCATAAGCACCATTCCATAGCCAGACATTGCTTCCGTTAGCATCTTTTACTACATCCCAACCTGGATTAACCCCGTAAGAATGATTGGATATTTTAGGCTGTGCAATTAATATTTTTTGAAATACATTACTTGCCGCTGTATTTCCCGGTAGTACTGTTTGAGCAAATCTATATGAATCTATGGTTGAATTTACCGCAACTCCCTGGATATTTCCAGTAACTGCCGCACCATTTAAAGTTCCTGAAATGGTTAATGCCCTGCTTCCTATAAATCCGGCAACTCCTGTTGAATGTGCACTGTAGATCTGAGTTGAAGCTTCTCTATTGGTAATTCTACCAACTGCATTGTCAAATGCGGGATGAGCAACATAAACCCTTCCTCCGTCAAAGACCGTAAATTTAATATTCTCTCCTTTGTATGCATTGGTAAGTCCCGCTACACTACCCGCTGTGTTCAGAGCGTCAGCATTGGCATTCTGAACTTGTCTTATATCCTGCTGTTTGTAGAAGTAAGGCTTTCCATCAGGTAGAAATCCTGCCAGATTGCTTCTTTGCTCTTCAATTTCCTTTTGATTGGCTGCTCCTTTAGCGGAACCATATTGTTTGGCTACATATGAATCAAACCTGTCGTTGTTTTCTCTGTTTTGCTTTTCGAATTCTTTTTGTAAGATATCATTGGATTGAGCACTCGCAAGACTAACCATCAGGGTGCTGATTACAAGTAATTGTTTTTTCATTAGTGGTAAATTTAAATATGTTTTTTAAGTTAAAAATCAATCCAAAAAGAGCATCTTTTACAGCTCAGAAAAGCACTTCACCAAAATCCATCCTGCATTTAATTATTATCCTTTATTTTCTAATAATCCATGAATTATTTATTTTTTTTGAAAGGATCACGTTTTATTAATGCAATTTAATTGCAATAATAATAAAAAATTTTTAAAAAGCAACAAAGTTGCAATTAATATTCAATAAAAAATTTCCCTTCTTCCGGCTTATAAATGATTTATACATTACATAAGAATAAGTTGAATAAATTAAACACATAACATCAATTTTGTAAATTTATTATCTGAATATGGCTGCAAATATAAAATATACTTTCAATTAGTCTACTAAAATAGTAGACTTTTTTTATTATGTTAAGTACTTCTGTTTTTGATCAGCCTTAAAAGATCATAAAAACAGTAAATTCAGATTTTCATATATTCACAAAATGTTTGGACCTATAAAGACATCTTTTAAGTTTAAACTGACAGAAATAAAATTAATACGATGGAGATAAGATCAGCACAGTCATTTATTGATTATTACGAAAAAGTACGGTCCCGAACCCTTCGGCTGCTGGAAGTTATCCAGCCGGAACACCTTGATTTTTCATATAAACCGGGAAAGTTTACCGTAGGCGACCAGATCAGGCATATTGCAGCCATTGAACGTTATATGTACGGAGAAACCATTGCAGGAAGAAGGAGTGCTTATCAGGGCTGCGGAAAAGAGCTGGCAGATGGTTATGACAACATCCTGAAATATTTTAATGAAATGCACCGGCAGACTATCGATATTATAAGCCGGCTATCGGATGAAGACCTGTATAAGAAGTGTCTTACTCCCGCGAATCAGGAAATTACAATATGGAAATGGCTGCGGGCAATGCTGGAACATGAAATCCACCACAGAGGCGAACTTTATATTTACCTGAACCTGTTGGATGTAAAAACACCTCAGATTTATGGCTTTTCGGCAGAAGAAGTACAGGAAATGAGTGTGAAAATAGAATAAAGATATTTTTCTTAATTGCATATTGCCCTTATCCTCTCCTCCGATCAGGCTATTATACACTGATCTTATACACACATCTCTGAGCTCCGGACAGGATATGCTTTACCCTTTCTACTTTATAATCCAAACCTATCAGGTTCTGAAAATTGGATAATTCTGCCCGGCAAAACCCCTGGCATTCACTTGCAGCTGCACAGATCGGACAATGGTTTTCTATTAAAAAATAATCAGCTCCTTCCTTTGTCCATTCTGCCATATATCCTTCGTCATTCCTTATTTTTGATAGAATTTCCAGTCGGTCTTCCAACGATTTTGCTTTGGTAAGCGCTTTCTCGTACCTCTGATACGTCGTTTTTTCCCTGTCATTGATCAATAAATCCAGTGCATTATCTCCCAATAGGTCTTTTACAGACTTCAGAAGCTGTACGGTAACGTCAGCGTGGGTATCCGGGAATTGTGAAAGCCCCCTTCGGGTAAGGATATAATAAGTGGAAGGACGCCCCACTCCTTCACTCCTGATAACAGACTCAATAAGTCCTTCTTTAACAAGATTTAGCAAGTGCTTTCTCGCCCCTTCCTTTGTTATGGAGAGTTCTTCAGAGATCAAAAGCGAAGTAGCTTCCCCTCTCATCTTTAAAAACATCAGAATACGATCTGCTGCCGGTTTTTTCATTTGGCAATATATAGGTTGTTTTATTTCTTACAACAAAGATAGTCATTTTCTATTATATCGGCTTTATAACGACAAATCAGTCATTTATAATATATGGGAGGACTCAATAGGATCACCAATTAAACAACATAAAAGTTGTTTAATTGAAATAAATGTTTACCTTTGAAACACATTAATAAAAAATCAAAGTAATGAACGCATTTACCCTACCCCAGCTGCCGTATGCTTACGATGCATTAGAGCCTTTTATTGATAAAGCAACAATGACTATTCATCATCAAAAACATCATCAGGCATACGTTGATAATCTAAATGCTGCCTTAGAACAGGCCGAAGAAAAAGAGACTGATCTGGATTCTCTTCTACAGAGGATCAGTGAGTACAGCCCTGCTGTAAGAAATAACGGCGGTGGACATTTTAACCATTCTTTATTTTGGGAAATCCTCTCTCCTGAACCTAAACTTCTTCCTGAGGGAAAACTTGCAGAGGTAATCGACTCCACTTTTGGAAACCTTGATACCCTTAAAACTGAGATAAAAAAAGCAGGTCTGGGACAATTTGGGTCGGGATGGGTTTGGCTCTATGTAAAATTCAATGGTTCTATTGCCTTAAGCTCAACCCCTAATCAGGACAATCCTATGATGGATATTCAATCTGCCAACAGAGGGTTTCCAATATTGGGAATAGATGTTTGGGAGCATGCTTATTATTTAGCCTACCAAAATAAAAGAGCAGATTATCTGGATGCATTCTGGGCTGTTCTTGACTGGGCATCAGTAGAGAAAAAATATGAAGAAACTCTCTCAAAAATCAAATAACATTCCTCAGAACAGAACAGATTGCCTACTTATGAAACAGAATATTTTTATTAATAAAGCTGAGGCTTCGGGAATCATTCCATTTGATCTTTGGGATTATAAACCCACTATAGAGATTGTTGAGTTTGATCTTAAGGATCATCTCTTCATGGGAATGATCCTCAAAGAAAAAGAATTTAAAGAGTCCCTGTCATCTATTGATTTCTCGGTGTACACTGGAAAAGCCGTCGCTGTTATCTGCTCTACAGAGGCCATCATTCCACCGTGGGCATATATGTTACTGATGGATAAATTATCCGGGTATTCTGTTTATATAGATATATGCAGTTCAGAAGAGATCCTTCTGGATCTTTGGAAAAAAGAACTTCAAAATGTAGAACCGGAGCAGTATAAGGATCTTAAAATTGTTGTTAAAGCAAGATCCGAAACTTCTCCTGCTCTTTATCTTTTAATCACCCAGCTTATGAAACCATTTGTCAAAAGTCTGATGTATGGTGAAGTAGGCCTTCCTAAAGTCATATTAAAAAATTAAATAAAATGAAAGCAATTATCTTCAACGGCGCTTTGGAGAGAAGACCAAAATCCACTTCAGGGATCCTTTCCAAATATTTTACGGACAAACTTGAAGAGCTGGGCATCATTCATGAAACATTTGCCCTGGCTGATTCCGGTATTCCACTTTATGATATTACCCTTACCAAAACACCTTTGGCTGTAGAGCGTATGACCCAATTATTCCTGGGAGCAGATATTCACTTCTGGCTCGCTCCTCTCTATCATGGAAGTATTCCGGGTGTAATGAAAAACTGCCTGGACTGGCTTGAGGTAACCGCTGACAATGAACAGCCTTACCTTACAGATAAGACAGTAGGCCTTGTATGCTGGGCAGATGGTTTACAGGCCATGCAGGGAATCAACGCAATGGATTCTATTGCCAAATCGTTACGGGCATGGCCTCTGCCTTACAGTGTTCCTATGATCAGAACGTCCCTGTTTGATGCGGAAAATAAAATCTCTCCCCTTTATTCCGATAAGCTGGACAGATTGATCAGCATCGCAACCACAAACAGGATAGAAAAAATAATTTATTCCAAAGTATAAAGAAAACATCGGGATTGATAATATAAAATCCCGTACCTTTATTAAAGAATCTAAACGATTGATATCATGGCTATAACAATAACGGATGCGTGCATCAACTGTGGAGCCTGTGAGCCGGAATGCCCGAACTCTGCAATTTATGAAGGTGCCATCGACTGGCGTTGGCAGGATAAAACAAAGCTTTCCGGGAAAACTATTTTTCCTGACGGTACGGAAGTAGATGCCAATGCCTATAACCAGGCTATTTCTGATGATGTTTATTATATTGTCCCGGGAAAATGTACAGAATGTAAGGGTTTCCATGAAGAGCCTCAATGCAAAGCGGTTTGTCCGGTAGACTGTTGTGTTGATGATCCTGAACATCGGGAAAGCGAAGAAGTTTTATTTAGCCGTCAGCGGTTTTTGCATACCTGAGATTAACAAAACCATAATCTTTAACAGCTATTTCCTACATAAAGATTTGAATGTAAAATAAAAAGCCAACTCTACAGAGTTGGCTTTTAGTATAATGAGCATCTTAATGCATCTCTATTTTATTCCTTAATGATCTGGCTTACCTCATCAAATTCACGTTCAATAACCGGATCAGGTTTATAGGTAGCCAATGAAATAATAACATTGGTGATGAATGAAAGTGTAAATCCGGGAATCATTTCATACCAGTCTTTCAGTGGATGCTGAATATACACCCAGCATAGGATGGTTATACCTCCGGCCAGCATTCCTGCCAAACCACCCTGCCACGTTGTCTTTTTCCATAAAAGAGATAGTAAAATCAAAGGACCGAATGCAGACCCGAAACCTGCCCATGCATTTCCCACAAGATTAAGAATACTATCCTTTGGATTCAATGATAATAACATAGCAACAACAGCAACTAACAGAACGGAAAGCCTGCTGGCGATCAGTAATTGTTTTGAGGTTGCTTTTTTATTCAGAAAAGCTTTGTAAATGTCTTCTGTTAATGAGCTCGAAGTAACCAGCAACTGAGACGAAATCGTACTCATTACTGCTGCGAGAATCGCTGTAAGCAAAAATCCGGCAATAAACGGATGGAATAGTATCCTTGAGAAATAAATAAAAATAGTTTCTGCCTCAGTTTTTGAAGCATCAAATTTCATCATGGTATTTACATCAAACTTTTGCAGATAAGCAATTCCTACCAACCCTATTGCTAAAGCGCCAGCAACAGTAAAGATCATCCATGTGATTCCGATCCGTCTTGCTTTGATCAGATCTTTCGGCTTATCGATTGCCATAAAACGAACCAGGATATGTGGCTGCCCACAGTATCCTAATCCCCACGCAAGAAGGGAAACAATACTCACCGTGGTCGTTCCCTTAAACAGGTCCAGGTACTTTGGGTCTTTTGCTTCGATCAATGAAAAAGTTTCCTGAACACTTCCTATCTCAGAAATAGCGACAATCGGTACAATGACAAGCGCCAGTACCATAATTGTTCCCTGCACAAAGTCCGTTAAACTCACCGCAAGAAATCCTCCTAAAAATGTATATAATACCACAACCAAGCTCGTTAATAATAAACCGGCAGTATAGTCCATCCTGAATGCAGACTCGAATAATTTTCCCCCAGAAACCATTCCTGCAGAAGTATAGAGGGTAAAAAACACAAGAATAAAAATAGACGAAGTTATTTTGAGAAGGTGATTTTTGTTTTTAAATCTGTTTTCAAAAAATACCGGAAGTGTAATGGAATTCTGGGCAACCTCTGTATATACCCGGAGTCTGGGTGCGACAATAATATAATTGAGATAAGCTCCTATCGTGAGCCCTATCGCGATCCATGCACTGGAGATCCCGGTAAAATACATGGCCCCGGGAACTCCCATCAGCAACCAGCCACTCATATCGGCAGCCCCGGCGGATAGCGCGGTAACAGCTGCTCCCATTTTTCTTCCTCCTATTAAAAATTCCTCTGAATTACTGGTTGATTTCCTGTAAGAATAAATACCTATGCCAATCATCAGCAACAGGTATAATCCGACAGAAATAGCTTCATATACTTGCATATCATTTTTTTTACGACACCGAATATAACCATTTTCTGAAAAACAGATGTATACCTGTTCATACAAATCCTCCTGAACAAGCAGGAAAAGTGTTTATTTTACAAGTTTTTGGGCCCTTCTCAGATTATCAGAGGCCTGCAAAATCTTATTCTTCAGGATTTTATTATAATCCGGATTGTTCAAAAGGAACTGATTGACAATTTCAAGTGCCTTTGGATCCTGATAATTTCCGAATGCAGAACGAAGCCAGTTATCAGGAAAAAATATGTCTCCGGTTTTTTGTATTTCCTGTAACAATTCTAAAGTTTTTGGAAGATAGCTGATAGAAGTCTGCTGTCTCAATGGGTGATGTAAATATCCTACGGCAGCCCCCACGGCAGATTCATTGGTTCTGTTCTGCTTTTCGGATAAGCTTTTGAAAAAATCATCACGGGTTTTCTGATCTGAAGATGCCGCTTTCATGATGATCTTAAAACGGTTGATCCGGTCCGGATTTTTAATACGAGCTAACTGTTCCTGCAGGAGATCATTATTGTTGTTATTCCTTAATGATAAGGAAAGCGCAAGTCCTGTATAATCTTCATCATTCAAAGACACACCTTCCGGTGCAGTTTGTGATTTCCAGATGGTATACAAATTATCATACGCTTTTTTAGATTGAAAGATTCCCTGGTATCCGTCAAAAAGAATTTTTTTATTATTTTTTGTGGTTTGCACCTGTAACGCTTTCCATAAGGTATTTTCTAAATTTTCCGATTCTTTTATCCGCTGAGATTCCGGTAAAAATTCCCAGTAAATACCCGAAATATATCCCATGATAAGACGTAGATTCAGCTCAGAAGTTTCATTTTGAAGTTGTGCTGTAAAAAAATACAACAAATCCTGTGGACTAATACCCGTTCCTCCCAGCATATTTTCATATAATGAAATATAGGCGCTCGCTCTGTTGACAGGATCTTTAACCAGAGAAAAGTTGGACAGCATCCCTTTGTCTATACCGAATATGCCGTATCCAATACCGGAAGAGTTCTGAAGAATGAAAAGAGGTTTCATTTTTCCTTTTAATGCTGTAATTTCCTGCTGTCTTCCTGAAATTTTAACTTCTGTTTTTTCAACCCTGTCCGGATAAAATAAAGCAATCTGGAATTCCTGTGGCCAGGATTTATGCTCTTTTCCATGCTCGGGATGTTGTAAGATCGTAAATTGATCAATCATATTCCCTTTATATTGTACTTCATTATCAAAAACCGGTCTTCCGGGATCATTCACCCAAACTTTATTCCAGCTTTGTAAATCCTCATCTGTATATTGGTCCAGAATCCTGATAAGATCCGGCCAGGTTGCATTGCTGTATGCATATTTCTTAAGGTATTCATCAATTCCTTTCCTGAAATTCTCCTCTCCTGTTAACAGCTCCAGCTGTCTCATCATAATGGGTGCTTTGTTATAAATAATAGGACCGTACATCATTCCTGCATTTTTCAGATTATCCAGAGTCTGACGGATCGGATTCGCTCCCAGAGTCCTGTCTACTGAATAAGCAGCCGGAAAATGTGTCGTTAAAAACTTGAGATCATACACACTTTTATCTGATGCAGCTCCGGTACTTTTGTCTGCCATAAAATTGGCAAATACCTCTTTCATCCAGACATCATTGAACCAATCCATTGTCACCATATCTCCAAACCATAAATGGGCTACTTCATGGGCAATAAGATTGGAACGGCTGTTTAACTGATTTTGGGTGGCATTTTTATCTAAAAACAAGGTTGAGTTTTGAAATAGTATAGCCCCGGGATGTTCCATACCTCCAAACTGAAAATCGGGTACCGCAACCATTCCATGTTTTTGGAATGGATGTGGAATGTCAGTCCATTTCTCATAGTAAGCCAGGGAATTTCGGTAGAGTGTGAATACAGAGTCCATACTGTTCTTAATTTTCACAGAATCCGTTTCACGGTATAGGATTTTAGAATCTTCCTTTCCGATTTTTGCTGTAAAATCTTTAAAATCTCCGGCAGCAAAAGAAAATAAATAGGTTGGAAGCAGGTCTGAAGCTACAAAATTCAATGTTTTTGTTCCTTTCCGGATACTTGTTTCTTTCAGTTTTCCATTGGCTAAAGCATTCCATTTTTCAGGAATCGTAAGGGACAACGTGTAATTGGCTTTCAGATTGGGCTGATCAAAACAGGGAAACATAGTCCTCGCCCGGTCTGGAACAAAAAGAGTATACAGATAACCATCACGTCTGTTCAACGCTGCATCACCTGCGAGAAACGTAAAATGAATCTCGTTCGCTCCAGGTTGAAGAAATCTGGATTCAATTATTATATGTTCATTTTCCAGAACCGGTTTTACGGCCTTACCGTTTACAGATACAGAAATTAAAGATTCGGCTTCTTCCTTAAAGTCTATTTGTAACGGAACTTCATCCTGTTTTTTATAGGTAAATTGCAGAATTTCAGTTGCCTTTATCCTTTCGGATTTGCTTTCCGGAATGTTTAAACTAAGCTCATATCTGATGCCGCTTAATGTATTTTTTCTGAACTGTGCCAATTCGTAAGAGACTCCTTGTTCTACTCTTGGCGGCGATTTCATTTGTGCCTGAAAATAACTAGCAAATGCAACAATAAATAACGTCAATAATCCTTTTTTCATAGATCAAATATAAGAATTGATCGGAAATTAAATGCAGCTAAAAGATAACGGAACTATAATTTTACCCAAGCTATTCCCGTATTTCTATACCGACTGCAGGAAAATTGTAATAGAGTTTCTATCTTCCTTTCGCTTTATCTCCTCTCAATGTCATTACCGTACTGGTAACAGCTGCGACCATTTTACCTTCCGTGTTGGTGATCTCACAATGATAAACCGTGATCGTTTTGCCGGATTGTATGGGTCTTGCGTAAGCAACCAGCCTGTCCTTCCAGGTAGGCCTGAAGAAATTAATTTTCAATTCTATACTCGTAAAGCTTTCTCCTTCATTCATTAAAGTAGAATGAGCAGTCCCAATCGCAGCATCGGCTAACTCACAAAGCAGTCCACCATGTACAGTTCCCTGCTGGTTTCCATGAAACTCGGTATCAGCATCGATAGCTACTTTTGCTTCCCCCATTGATATTTCTTTAATCTGAAAACCTAAAGTTTTGGATATGGCGGTCGGATAGATCTGATACGTTTCGTATTCTTTCACATCTTCACCATTTACTACTTTTTTAAGATAGTCCAGAATTGGAATTTTTTGCATGCTTATTATTTTGGAAACTAAAAATACAGATAATGTCTATAAGACTTGTGCATACCGTATTTGGTTTTTTCCATACTTTCTATAGAAAAAAGGTATAAGATTACAACAATGAAATAATATGGACATAACAAAGTCGATGATGATCAATCCATACTACTCATACCTCAAAGGCGTTTTAATCGTGATTTTGCAGTTCCCTTATTTCAGCATAGCCATCAAATTCATAAATTGGGCAGGTTTTCATTATTTCTACCGCTTCGTCAAAATCAGTACACTTCAACAACAAATACCCTCCAACGATTTCATGATGATTCTTATAGATTTCATTGGTGACTGTATTTCCATTATCTTTTATCATTCTCCCTTCTAATGTTAAGCCGCTCCCACCTTCCAGTTTTCCCTTTTGTCCCCAAGTCGAAAACCAATTCTTCCAATTTTCCTGATGAGCTTTAATATCATCATCAGAATGTTGTATGGTCCTTCCATCAGGCTCTCTAAATAATACGATAAATTTTTTCATTGTTTTATATTTAAATGGAATGAGTGAATCATAGCATAACTTTTAAAATTAGCTCATCTTTTTCATGAAACTTATACTTTCTGCTGATATTTTAAAAGTAATAAAAAAACATATTATTATAAACAAAAATGTCTGGACACGAACTTGAGAGCTATCCCGCAGTCAACAATGATTTTTCGTACTGATAGTAATATTGGCTTCTTACTACACGAAAGATTCGTGCAGCAGTGGGGAAACTTAAAATATTTTTTTTAATAACCAATATAAAAGAGTCAATATTAAAGATCCTACTATTATTATAATCCACCAGTAGGGTAATACCCAAAAAATAAAATATTTTATTGAGCTTATTATATAAGATATTCCATTTAAAGAAGAATATTTTTTTTGGAAAGCACTGTCTGTAAGACCTACAAAGTAAGCTAGTAATGATAAAACAACAATATTAATAATAAATACACTAAAACCAGACTTTCTCATAATACATTATTGTGTTCAACGGGATTTTGATGGATATAATTAAGCTTCTGTTCAAATATCAAAATATTCTATTCTCGTAAAAACATCAATCCAGAATACCGTAGCAAAACTTATAAAATAAGCTCCTTCTTTTTCATGAAATTTATATTTTCTACTCATATTCTAAAATTAAGAGAATTGGGTAAAAAAACAAAGCCAACTATAAAAGTTAGCTTTGCTTTTTTATTATCTGCTTAAAGTTATAAGCTTTTTGTAGTTGGTTTCATTCTGAGCACGAGCAAGATGCTCGCGCCAGCGAGGGGATATTTATTTACCTAATCATCATCGAGACAATAAATATCTAAAATTAAAAATTTTATCATCTTTCTCATTGTAGAGTACTTTTCTTACTTCATCATATAAGTTATATTCTTCGTTGCTATCTAATAATTCTGGATAAAAAAATTTTTCTCCGAGTATATTTATCTCTTCCTTGAAAATCCATTTAGCATTAACATTTAATGCTTTAAAATATTCGCCTACTAAAATGATTATGGGAATTTCAAATTTATCAGATCCTTGATATGAAATTTCGTCATTTAAGCCATTAAATAATTGAAAAATATAAATTATATCTTTTAGTCTTTTCGTTTCTATATCGGAATCAATTATTTTTAAATAATAATTAATATTTTCATTTATATTTATTATTCTTGATTTATCCTTAATATAATTTTTTGCAAGCAAAAACTTTGTAGAACTAAATAACTCATCTAATGTACCCGGCAATACTATACGTTTGTTTAAGTTTTGGTAGTAATCTCTGAATGAATTATAATTTGTTAATTTTGCAATTACTTCTCCTGTTACATTATTTCTTTCAATAATTTCTCCATCATTTATAGAATAAAAATACTGATAATATTTATTACTTAGAGGTAAATTTAAATAATTCTCCATTTTAGTTTGTTGAGCGGTTATAACTTAAGAAAATAAAAGAATAAATACAATTCTATTTGAGATATATCTGTAATTCAGACTCTTTGAGTTGGCTTCGCTTGTTTTTTTATACAATCTCAGACTAATCCTTCACCTTAAAACTACAAAGGTTCCCATAACTCAATTTTATTTCCTTCCACATCCATGATATGGATAAATTTCCCATAATCATAGGTTGCGATATCATCAACAATAGTTACCCCTTCTTTTTTCAGTTCTTCCACCAGAGCTTCAAGATCTGCAACCCTGTAGTTGATCATAAATTCTTTCGAAGAAGGCTCAAAATACTTTGTCGTTTCAGAAAACGGACTCCATTGAGTAGCACCTTCTTTTGCAGTGTCATCTGCTTCCCGCCATTCAAATGTTGCCCCATAGTC
Organism: Chryseobacterium sp. LAM-KRS1; assembly: GCF_013184525.1. GTDB lineage: Bacteria > Bacteroidota > Bacteroidia > Flavobacteriales > Weeksellaceae > Chryseobacterium > Chryseobacterium proteolyticum. The sequence continues at coordinate 711,344 of NZ_JAAOIZ010000001.1, read as the reverse complement.
ATTGGTGTCAAGGCCCAGATGGGTTTTATACCATTCCTGCATTTGTTTAGGGTCTTTACATTTAAAAAAGATACCTCCGATGCCTGTTACTTTTTTCATGTTTATTGTTTTAGTGTTTAATAATTTGAAAAGTTTTTAAAATTATTAATTTTTTTAATCTGCTATCCAATATTTTTATCATTTCTCAGTTATTTTCATGAATAATAAACTATTAATCCTATAACAAGATGAATCAAATCCGGTAACTGGCCGATCCGTAAACCTAAGACCATGATGCAAAACTCACAATTGTTTGAAAATTAACAGTGATAAATGTATTTTACAAATCAAAATACCTATTTTCGCGATGCATATTTTCAAAGGACGTATTTCTAAGTTAAAAATATTCACTAAAAACTATAAAACTGTGACTTACCTATTCCTCAAAACCTCTTCCTGAGTTAAATTAAACTTCCTTTTCCACCCTTGTAACAATCAACCATTAAACCCTACTACTATATTTAAAAAATCTACTACTTAAATAATAAACCGAATGCAAACATCTTTTTTTAAAATTGCGGCTGCCTCAGCTGCACTCTGTTTCAGTACGGTCGTTTTAGCCCAACAAAAATACACGGTTAGCGGAACGATCAAGGATAAAAAAAACGGAGAATTGTTGATTGGGGTTACCGTAAAAGTAGCTGAAGATCCTTCGATAAATGTGGTTGCCAATGAATATGGCTTCTACTCTTTATCGCTACCGGAAGGAAATTACACCATGGTCATTTCATATCCGGGATACAGGGATTTTGAACAGAGCATCACGGTCGATAAGAATATCAAGCTGGACCTTCCGCTGAACCAGGAGGAAGAAGAGAGAACAGCAAAGATTGATGAAGTGATCATCTCCGGAGTAAAAAAAGATAAAAACCTTTCTACTGCCCAAATGGGTACCGAGACTTTAAGTATTAAAAATATCGAGAAGCTTCCGGTTTTATTCGGTGAAAAGGATGTTATGAAAACCATTCAGTTGTTGCCGGGGATCAAAAGTAATGGTGAGGGAAGCAGTGGATTCAGTGTTAGAGGTGGAGCTACCGATCAAAACTTAATTTTACTGGATGAAGCTCCTGTTTATAATGCTTCTCACCTGTTGGGCTTTTTCAGCACATTTAACAGTGATGCCTTAAAGGATGCCAGTATCATCAAAGGAAACAGCCCCGCACAATACGGTGGTCGCCTTTCTTCTGTCATGGACGTGAAAATGAAGGATGGAAATAATAAAGATTATAATATCAATGGAGGAATCGGTTTGATCAGCAGCAGATTAAGTGTGGAAGGTCCTATTCAAAAAGAAAAATCATCGTTTATAGTTTCCGGAAGAAGAACGTATGCGGATTTATTTCTAAAAGGAAGTGAAGATTTTAAGGACAGTAAGCTGTATTTCTATGATCTGAACTTAAAGGCTAATTATCAGATCAATGATAATAACCGACTGTATTTATCCGGATATTTTGGAAGAGACGTTTTGGGAATCGGGAAGACCTTTGCGACAGATTGGGGAAATACAACCGCTACTTTGCGATGGAACAGCATCATCAGCAGTAAATTATTCTCCAACACTTCCCTCATCTACAGCGACTATAATTATAAAGTAAGCCTGGAAAGTAATGATAATAAATTCGGACTGAACTCAGAGATCCAGGATTGGAACCTTAAACAGGATTTCACATGGTTTGCCGGAAACAAACATTCGGTTCGTTTTGGCCTACAGTCCATTTACCATACCCTGACACCGAGCAGTGCCTCAGGAACAAGTGTCAGCAGCTTTCCAAGAAATCCACGGTATTCGTGGGAGAATGCCATTTATATCAACGATGATTTCAAAGCAACCGAAAAGCTGACCATTAATTATGGTGTGCGGCTCTCTACATTCAGTGTTTTAGGTGGAGATACATTTAATAGTTATGATAACGGTGTTCTTACGGACAGCAGATATCTTGAAAAAGGAAAATTCGGGAAAACATATGTAAATCCGGAACCGCGTATTACAGCCAATTACAGGATCAATGAAGTGAGCAGTGTAAAAGGAGGATACTCCAGAAACACCCAGAATTTGCATCTTTTGAGCAATAGCAGCAGCGGAAACCCTACAGATCGGTGGATCGGAAGCAGCTATACGGTAAAGCCCGAAATTGCAGATCAGGTAAGTGTAGGCTACAGCAGAAATTTCAATAACAACAATTACGAGATTAATGCTGAGGTGTATTACAAATCAATGAAAAATCAGATCGACTTTAAAAACGGTGCGCAAATTACCTTTGATACTGCAGCAGATGTAGAAAGTGAGTTATTATTCGGAAAAGGAAGGGCTTATGGTCTGGAATTGATTGCAAAAAAGAAAAGCGGGAAATTAACAGGCTGGATCTCATATACATTGTCTAAAACAGAGAGAAAAATCAATGGGATCAATGATAACGAATGGTACAATGCAAGAATGGATAAAACCCACGACTTATCCATTGTGGCCACCTATCAGCTAAACCCCAAATGGTCCTTTTCCGGATTATTTGTTTACAGCACCGGAAATGCAGTAACTTTTCCTACCGGAAAATATGAGCTGAACGGACAAACCGTTTTCCAGTACAGCAGCAGGAATGCGGATAGAATGCCTGCTTACCACAGGATGGACCTAAGTGCTACTTATGAGCCTAATTCCACTAAACGCTTCCACGGATCTTGGTCATTTGGTATTTATAATATATATGGTCGAGAAAACGCCTATACTATTACTTTTGAAGACAATCCAAATAATCCGGGAACTACACGTGCTATGCAAACTTCATTATTCCGTTGGGTACCTAATATTACTTACAATTTCAAATTTTAAATCATGAAGAATATATTTTTTATCATATTATCCTTGTTTTTATTGACCTCTTGTCAAAAAGAAATAGACCTTGATCTGGCTGATCAGAGCGGAAAGATCGTCATTGAAGGAAACATTACAGATCAACCTGGTCCTTATATTGTAAGAATAACAAAATCAGTAGTGGTTACCGAAAATAATTTGTATCCTGCTGTTACCAATGCACAGGTGATTGTAAGCGATAACACGGGACAAACCGAAACCCTGCAATATATCGGAGACGGAAAATATCAGACGACCAACTTCAGCGGAGTATCAGGAAGGACCTATACTTTAAAAATACAGGCTGAGGGACAACAATATACTGCTCAAAGCACTATGCCTGCAGCTGTAAGTTTCGATGGTCTTACTCAGGATTCCTTTGTATTCGGAGGAGAGACCACTTATACCCTTTTGCCTCTTTTCACGGATCCTGTAGCTTTGGGAAACCGTTATCTTTTTAGCTTTACTATCAACAGCAAGCCTAAAAAGACGCTTGAAGTATTTTCAGATAATATCAATAACGGATTACTGAATCAGCGCCCTTTGTTTCTTCCCAATGATGACGAAGACGGAAACAGCCACAAGGTTGTAGTTGGTGACACCATCCATGTCGAAATGCAATCTATTGATAATAATGTATTCACGTACTACAGCGCATTGCTTCAAATCACTGATGGAAGTGGCCCCGGTGGTGGAGTAACTCCATCCAATCCGCCGAGTAACATCAGCAATGGTGCTTTAGGTTATTTTTCTGCTCACACTTTGAGTAAAAGAAATGCTGTAGTTCAATAATTTATAACGATTGAATTAAAAAAAGGCTATTCCGAAAATCCGGGATAGCCTTCAATATAATCAGTGTTAAATAGGTTTTTATTTTTCTGCTGACCCATTTTTATAAACCGGATTCCAGCACTTTTAATAATTCAGTCTGCTGAATAAGATCATTCTTACTGCTGATGAGATTATAATTGGCCTGGAGCCAACCGTTCCTTACAACGAAGAAGGTATAGGCATCCATTAAACCCTCTTTGTATTTTTCTTCCGATTTCTGAAATGACAGTTTCTGATTTTCAAAATTGAGATCCAGAAGATGGTATTTTTCCTGTGCATTCAGAAACTGGGCTTTTATGGAATTGATGGTTTGTGTGAGATTATTAATTACCAGTTCTTTGTCATAGTTTGAATTGATAGCATTCAGTTTTGCGATCTCAACATTTGTTTTTACCTGAAGTTTATTGAAAACGGGAATACTGAGGCCGAAACTAAGGGATTGATTCTTATTTTGTCCGAACTGATCAGAAAAACTAAGGGTCGACGCATTATCTTTTCCCAAAACCTTATTATAAAAAGTTGACCAGCTATAGGTTCCGTTCAAAGTTGGCCAATATCCGGCTCTTGCTACCTCTTCCTTTTTTTTCTGTGCATTAATCTCCGCCATCACCGACTGGTAAGCCGGATTCTTTTCTAAAAGCCTTTTTGTAAAGTCGGGATCCTGAAATTCACTTTCTGAAAGAGGATTCTCATTATCCATGACAAAATCTATTGAATCTTGTGTTACCGCCATAGCATTGAGAAGGTTAATCCTTGACAGGTCACGCTGGTTCTTGGCGGATACCCATTGCTCCTGTAAAGTTCCTAAATTGGCTTTTATATCATAGATATCGCTTTTGGGCCTGTTGCCAATCTCCACCTCCTTTTCAGTCCGTTTAATCTGCTCTTCAATGCCTGAGATCTGGGTTTCCAGCACTTCCAGCCAGCTTTTGCTGTTCTGATACGTGAAGAACATCTGTATAACATTCAGCTTTACTTCATTTTTAGCCTGCGCAAGCTTGTAGGTACTGGTTTCTTTATTCAATTTAGAAAGAGAGATATTCAGGAAATTTTTCCAGTTGAACAGTTCCCAATCCGCCCTTGCGTTGAATTGATCGTATTGTGTATTAAGAGCTTCACGCTGATTACTGGACTGGTTGATTGAAGATCCGAAACTATACGTGTGGTTTACCCCTGCTTCTATTGTTGGCAGGAGCATTCCTTTTGATCCGGTGATCAGCCTGTCATTCTTTTCTACGGCAACAGCGGCCTGTTTTATTGACGGATGATGCGTTGATGCATAATCCAGGCACTGTTGCAGGTTCCAGGTTTGCTGTCCCGGATACAGGCTGATAAAAAATATGAAAATGAAATTTTTCATGAGTTCGTTCTGATTTAAGTAGATTAAAAATATAGTATGATTGCGCTACTTATTCATATTTAAGGTACTTTACAAGATTGACTTTTGTAGCTTTGTACGCTTTTATACTTACCACGGCAAATGTCAATGCAAGCAATACACAGAAACTGACGATAAATGGCCATAACGGCATATCAATTCTGTAAGCAAAGTCTTTCAGCCATTCGTTCATCAGGTAGTAACATATAGGTACACTGATCAATACTGCAATTATGGCAATCCAAAGAAACTGTCTGGTCAGTCCGAAGACCAAAATACGGTCAGACGCACCTAAAGTTTTCCTGATCGCTACTTCTTTTAGCTTTTGTTCGATCATCAGGGAAGAGAGAGCAAAAAGCCCAAGCAGAGCCACCATAAGCACCATGGCATTGAGAATAGTAAATAAGGTCTGCTGTTTCTGATACTGTACAAAGGTTTTCGCAAATTTCTGATTTACAAAATAGTATTGGAACGGATATCCCGGCTCAGCTGAGTTTTCCCAGTATTTTTTTACCTTGTTTACTGTTCCTTCAATATCATCAGGTTTTACCTTTACCTGGATACTTTGCAGAGCATACCTGTTTGCGGCAGTTTCTTTGTAATGGAAAAATGCAATGGGCTCTACTTTAAATTTTAAACTTTTAAGATTAAAATCTTTAACGATCCCAACAATCCTATATTTTTTATTGTCATCGAATCCCGGATTTAAATTTCGCGCCAAAGCTTCCTCATCGGTCCAGCCAAACTTTTTAACAAATGCTTCATTTACGATCAGACTGTTAATTGTATCTGAGGCGAGATTAGGGTTTAGCCAGCGTCCTTTTAACAATTTCACTTCCATAAACTGCAGGTAGTTGTAATCCATGGAGCTGTAGTTTGTATTAATAGTCTCCTGCATATAATCGATATTAGCACTTTTCTTCCTGCTACTCCCTGCAACTGCATCTCCAAAGGAAACCGCTTCTACTCCATCAATTTTAGAAATTTCGGACTTCAGACGCTCATACTTCAGCCACGGTTTAGGATCGTTTTCATTGAAGGTTATCAGCATGATTTGCTTTCCATTAAAACCAAGATCTTTGTTCATCATATATTTTACCTGACTGTTTACAATAAGCCCACCGATGATAAAAAACGAAGAGATCATCAACTGAAGGGTAAGAATTCCGTTTCTTAACCATATCCCGTGCTTACTTCGTGAAAAATTCCCTTTCAGTGTTTCAATAGCTTTAAAGCTGGAGAGATAAAAAGCCGGAATAAGTCCTGACAGCAAAGTAACCAAAAGTACCATGATCAGGGAATAAAGAAAGACATGCCAGTCATTCAGCTTTATTTCTTTATCAAAAAACTTATTAAAGTTCGGAAGCAGGAGTTCCGTAAGTACCAGAGAAATAAAATAGGATACCATGCAAATTATAAAAGTCTCTAAAAGAAATTGTCTCATCAGTGAAGACCTTGTTCCTCCGATTGCCTTTCTCACTCCTACTTCTTTGCCTCTTTGAGATGCTTCTGCTGTTTTTAGGTTAATAAAATTAATAGCAGATAAAACAACGATCAGTACAGATAAAATAAACAAGATCAGTACAGTTTTAAAATCTCCTGCAGCCAGCGGGGAAGATTTCGCATGGAGTTTTATCTTATCAAGTGGAGTCAGTAACACGGTGTTGGGGCCATATTTTTCGAGAAATTGCTGGGTGCTGATTCCAGAATCTTTTGCGTCTACCGCTGCCCTTACTTCAATGATGTCTCTTTTAAATTTCTCACTGAAAACCGACGGATCCACTCCCTTTTTTAACATGAAGAAACATGCATAACGATAGTCGTTCCAGTGGTCACGGTCACTTCTGAACTGTTCCACAGGATTAATGATAAACTCCGGTTTTATCTGCGTATTTCCTTCCGGAAGTTCGTATACCGCGGTAACGATATAGTCTTTATTTTCAATCTTTACAGATTCCCCCGCAACATTTGTCTTTCCGAACAGCCTGATAGCCGTCTGTTTGGAAATAGCAATAGAGGTTTCTGTTTTTAAAGCATCTTTTGCTCCTCCTGAAATAATCTTAAAAGGAAAAAAATGAAAGAAGCTTTCAGATGCCAGAAGACCGTCCTGCTGAAATGCTGTATGGTATTTTGTAGTCATTTTATTACCAATTCCGGTACCAAAGAAAAGAACGTAATCCTGAACTTCGGGAATTTTCTTAAGGGCATTGAATGCCATAGGATAAGAAATACTGCTACGGTAAGAGTTCTCTGCCTTAGAATAGGTTTGAAAGGCATAGATATCATCTTTTTTAGGATTCCATTTTTCATAGGATTCCTCATCATTCCAATGCATCAGGATCAGCATAAATCCTGTAAGCCCTATCGTAAGTCCAAATATATTGATAATGGTGGACAGCGCATTTTTTTTATAATTGACGAAAGCAATTTTAAGCCAGTTCTTGAACATAATTCTGTTGTTATTAATAATGAATGGTACAGATCATTTCCATGATCTTCATGGGTACACTGAAGGATTTTGATTTATCCGAATTCTTTAGCATCCGCCTTAGCGAATACATCTTTTCTCTGAGAAGCATGTTCCTCATTAAAAATCTCTCCGTCTTTCATGGTGATGATTCGGGAAGCGTATCCGGCATCATAGGAAGAGTGTGTTACCATAACAATGGTAGAGCCTTCTCTGTGAAGTTCTGCCAACAGGTTCATCACTTCGTTTCCATTAGAACTGTCCAGATTCCCCGTAGGCTCATCGGCAAGGATCAGTTTTGGCTTGGTGACAAGGGCCCTGGCTACGGCTGCTCTTTGCTGCTGCCCTCCCGAAAGCTGTTGGGGATAATGTTTCGCCCGGTGGCTGATATTTATCTTTTCCATAATTTCTTCCACCTTCTTTTTTCTTTCTGAGTAGGAAACCCCATTATAGATCAAGGGCAGTTCAATATTTTCATAGACGGTAAGCTCATCTATCAGATTAAAATTCTGAAAAATAAAACCTATATTCTTTTTACGGACATCCGATTTACCTTTTTCGCTAAGTCCCACCATTTCCACTCCTGAAAACTGATAGGAACCGGCTGAAGCGGAATCCAGAAGTCCGAGAATATTGAGAAAAGTAGATTTTCCACAGCCTGAAGGTCCCATTACAGCAAGGAATTCTCCTTCTTTAATGCCCAGGCTTACCTTATTTAATGCATGGGTCTGAACATCTTCTGATATATAAATTTTTGAAAGGTTATGAATATTGATCATGATAATTTGATATTTAATTGTATTATGTATTGTTGATAAATCCCTGATATCAGGTTCATTAGAGAAGCTTTTTGCCTAAATTGATGAATCGGCTTCATCTCTGTAACAATATGAATTAAAAGTATTCATATTTTTACTTTTTTATGGTGAGTATCTCATATTTTTTAAGATCTGCATAATCTGATATGATTACCGTTTCTCCTTCATGAAGCCCCGATTTCACTTCATAATATAAAGGGTTTTCCCTACCCAGGCTTACGTTTCTCCGTTCCGCTTTATTTCCTTTAACCACAAACACCCATTTCCCATTGGTATCTTTATAAAAATTCCCTTTTGGAATCATGGTACTCTGTGTATCTGCCGAAAGTTTTAGTTTTACTCCGAATGTCATCCCTATTTTGAGGTTTTCAGGCTTTTTGTCCGTGAAATTAAGCTCTGCTGAAAACTGCCCGTCTTTTACTTCAGGAAGTATTTTGGTAATCACCACCTCATCTTCCTGTCCGTTATTATCCAGAACTCCCTTAATTCCGTTTTGCAGTTTGTTGATGTAATATTCGTCTACTTTAGCTACCAGCTTATAGCCGTCCATCAGATCTATTTTTCCAATGCTTTGGCCATTCGTAAGGTTCTCACCTACCGATATTGTGAAAGATGAAAGTCTTCCGGAAGCCGGAGCCATGATCAGGAAATTATTTTTGTTGGAATGCAAGATTTGTAAGCTTTTATCCATCTGGTTTATCGATGTATTAATTGCCGATATTTGAGCGCTTCTGGAATTTTTTTCACTGGAATAGCCTTTTTCTACAATTGATTTCCTTTGTTTCTGGTACGTAAGATTCTGCACACTGATGTCATAATCTGTTTTCTTCCCGATCTCTGCATCATAGAGACGCTTTTGAAGGTTAAAATTCTGTAGGGCTGTATTATAATCATTCTGTGCCTGCAGCAATTCCTTATCCTGAGCCAGCTCCTGATTTTTCAGTTCCAGAAGTGTACTCCTCATCTGGCTGATCTGCTGCATGATCCCTGTTTCCTGATTCATATAGCTGAATTCGGTATTCGGATTGTAGACTCTTGCTATCGGCTGACCTTTGGTGACCATCTGACCGTCTTCAGCAAATATTTCCTTAACCGCTCCTCCTTCCAGAACATTTACAAATGAAGATTTAAGCGATTGTGTCTGCGCATTCACCATCAGCATATCTTCAAATTTCCCTCTCGTAACCTTATCAGTCTGGATATCTTCAGCCGAAACATTATAGGTCTTTTTCTGACTGCTGAAATACATCCCGGAAAGCGACAAAACAGCTATAGCTCCCAATCCCCCTAAAACAAATTTTAATTTCGATTTCTTTTTTACTATTTTCGTATCCATAATAAAGATAACTCTTTTTGTTACAGCAAATTACACAACACAGATGCCAGAAAATTATACTTTTATAAGTGTCTGATAATCTGAAATAATATTAATAAGAGGAGTTGATCAGGTGTTCATTATCGGACACTTTTTGTCCGATAATGAACATTTTTAATAGAAAAGAATGAGTTTTAATACAATCAACAAATACCGATATGCGAAAAAAAGAAGCGCACATTCTCATTGTAGATGACGACGAAGACATTTTGTTTTCTGCAAGAGTCTGGCTTAAAAAATTTTTCACAGAGGTCAGCTGTCTTAGTAAGCCCGTACAGATTATGAAATTCATGACTGAAAACCAGTTTGATGCAGTAGTACTGGATATGAACTTCAGAAAAGGTTTTGAAAGCGGCCAGGATGGTTTGTACTGGATGAAGGAGATCAAAACACTTGAACCTCAGCTTCCCATTATTCTTATGACCGCTTACGGCGAAGTAGAACTTGCGGTTGAAGCTTTAAAAAACGGTGCGTCGGATTTCATCCTGAAGCCGTGGAATAATGAAAAGCTCTATGCCTCTGTGAATCTCGCTGTAGATATTTCCAGAAAAAATAAAAAGCTGAGTCAGTGGGAAAATATAAATCAGAAAAACCATCAGTATCAGCTTGATAGTCATTCTCCGAAAATGCAGGAGGTCTTAGAACAAATCGAAAAAGTGGCCCCTACGGATGCCAATGTTCTGCTTCTGGGAGAAAACGGAACGGGAAAATATGTCCTTGCCGAGTCTATTCATGAACAATCGGAGAGAAAAAATCAGCCTTTTGTGCATATTGATCTTGGAAGTATTTCCGAAAGCCTTTTTGAATCAGAATTATTCGGTTATAAAAAAGGAGCATTTACTGATGCCCACCAGGATTACGCCGGAAAAATAGAAAATGCACAAAATGGAACAGTTTTTCTTGATGAGATCGGAAATCTACCGCTACAGTTGCAGACAAAATTATTAAGCCTTATTCAGAACCGGAAATTATCGAGATTAGGTGAAACCAAGGAACGCTTACTGGATGTCCGTTTTATTTTTGCCACTAATGAAAACCTTAAAAAAGCGGTTGCTGAAAATCGCTTTCGCCAGGATCTTTACTACCGTATCAATACCGTGGAAATTCATATCCCTGCTTTAAGGGAAAGACAGGAAGATATAGGTCTTCTGGCTCAGTATTTTCTGGACCGCTATAAACAGAAATACCATAAACCGAACCTGGAACTTACGGAAGGTTTAATGCTTACCCTTATCAATTATTCCTGGCCGGGAAATATCCGGGAGCTGGATCATTGTCTTGAAAGAAGTGTTATCCTGTCCACCGATCATCATCTCCAATTGCTGATGCCTCAGCCGGAGGAGCAAGAGCAAACCATTATCAATCTTAATATCGAGGAAATGGAAGAAGTACTGATCAAAAAGGCATTGAAAAAACATACCGGGAATATTTCTCTGGCAGCCGAAGATTTAGGTCTTTCCCGGGCTGCACTTTACAGGAGAATGGAGAAATTTGGGATATGAGTGGTAGATGGTAGAAATTAGAGGTTAGAAGTTAGAAAGTAGATTTTAGATTTTAGACAATGTATTAAAATTATGAATAAATATAAATATTGGTGGTTGCTTTACCACTTTCTGGCAATCATGAGTGGAATTGCTACCTATCATTTTTTTTTACAGGAAAAATGGTTTAATGCGAGTCTTTTTGCCGGAATAATGGTGCTCTTTGTTATTTTGATCAACCAATCGCAGATTGCTTTAGCATCAAAAACAGAGAAGATTATATCTTCTATCAGAAAAAAAGATTTTTCATTATTTCCCAAAGAGGAAGGAACAGCGCTTTTGGATAGCAGCATCCGTTTGTACTACCAAAGCAAGGAAGAACAATTTTCCCTATCGTCCTATAAGCTTCTGTACGAAAGTATTCTGGATCAGATGGAAACAGGACTTATGATCCTTTCCGAGGAAAATAAAAACTGGGAAGTATTTTATGTGAATGAAGCTTTTCTTACAAGCCTCCAGGTTCCAAGATACAACAGCTGGAGCCTGTATGCATCTAAAGCTCCTGAATTTTTTAAAATTATTGAGGATACAGGATACAGCAATTCTCAGGAATTTTTTGATATTTCTATTCGTGGAAATTCCAAGCAGTCTTTTTCATTAAGAACAAAACAGGTAAAAAATCCGCAACACCGTTTTTACATCATCACCCTGGAATCCGTTCAGAAGATCATAGAACAAAAAGAGAAGCTCGCATGGAATAACCTGATGAAGGTGATTTCACACGAACTCCTCAATACACTGACCCCCGTAAACAGCCTGATCCAAAGCCTGGAATACATCAGTAATCAGGAAACCGTAGATAAAGAAGACCAGCAGGAAATGAAAGAAAGCCTGATGATCATTAATTCCAAATCAAAACAGTTACTAAGCTTTGTTGATGATTACCGCCAGGTTGCAGAATTACCCAAACCCGTTCTGGCTTCTGTTTCCCTGAAAAAAATAGTAGAATCTGCATTAAATTTCCTGAAACCGGAATTTGAAAAGCAAAATATTTCAATCGTCCGCGAAATTGAAGATTTCAGGGTTCTGGCGGATGAGAAAATGATAGAACGCAGTCTTATCAATTTGTATCTCAATGCGATATTTGCCGTTTCTGAAAAACCAAATAAAACCATCACAACCACTGTCCGATCTCAAAATAACCGCATCATTATCGCTATTACCGACAACGGATCAGGCATTACTCCTGAAATTAAAGACAAGATCTTCCTTCCTTTCTTTACAACCAGAGCCAGTGGTTCCGGAATCGGGCTCACACTTACCAAAAGTATAATGGAAGCGCATGGAGGGTATCTCAATTACCAGGCACTGAATGAGGGCAGCAGTTTTGAATTATGGTTTTTAGTATAACTGCTTTTCAATTGTAATTGGAAAACCTAAAATACTCTGCTTTATTCAACCAGGCTTATCTGCTCAAAGATTTGCCTTTTGGACTTTTCAAATATCTCTCCGCCGAACTCTTCATTGTCCAGAGAAAAAAGGGTTATATCTTTTACTCCCATAATCCCGAATATAAACTCCAGATACGTGGTCTGAAAATTCATATGAGCATTTTTCTCTCCTGCTCCATAGCCTGTATCTCCCCTGCTGGACAGTATAAATATCTTTTTATTTTCAAGTAAGCCTACATAATCCCCATCAGGAACTCCTGATCGGAATTTCCAGGTTTTATTGAATCTCATCACCTGGTCGATATAGGCTTTCAAACCACTGGGAAGCGACCAATTATACATTGGTGTGGCAATGACATAAATATCATGTTCTTTCAGTTCATCCACCAGTTCATCACTCAGCTCCAAGGCTTTATGATCCGCTTCTGTCCTGTCTGCAGGCTTGGTAAACGCCCCGGCAATCCAGGATTCATCAATTCCGGGAATCAACTCTGTTCCTACTTCCCTGTAGGTAAATATATCATGAGGATATTTTGATGTCCAGTTGTCTGCAAAAAGCTTTGACAGTTTTCGGCTGTGTGATCTTTCATTTCTTACGCTTGCGTTGATGATCAATACTTTTTTCATATGCTTCGTTATTATAATGAAGCAAAATTCCAGATTATAAAAGAGAGAAAAATTGACCTAGTTCAAGAGGATTTATTTTTTTTTCGCAATCTGCTAATAAATTCTGCCGACACTCCCAGATAGGAAGCAATCAGATACTGCGGAACCCTGGAAGCGATATCAGGATATCTTTCAAGAAAATCAAAATACCTGTATTCTGCATCATATACATTATGGTAGATCAGTCTTTTTTGCAGGACCCCAAGGTAACTTTCAAGGATAAGCCGGAAATAACGCTCAAGTTGTGGAATAGCCCGCAACAGATTTTGAAATGAATGGTAATTGATCTGTAAGACCTTGGTTTTTTCAAGAGCCTGGATATTGTAAATAGAAGTTTTCTGTTTAGAAAAACTATCGATATCACTGGCCCACCAATCGTCAATAGAGAAATAAAGAATTTCTTCATTACCATTCTCGGAATTGATATAAAATGCTTTCACGAGACCAGAAACCACATAATTATCATACCGGCAGACATCCCCGTTTCTCAAAAGATAATCTCCCTTTTCCAAAATTTTCTCTGTCCAGAAACTCTCAAAAATTTCAGTCTCTTCCTCTGTTAAAGTAACATATCTGGAAATATTTTTCAGTAAAGGGTTTTCCTTCATAAGCGATCTTTAATGAAATGATCAACAAATGTACAGAATATTCCAATCTATTCATGGTTAATAAAAGATCAGGTAATGAGTTAATACATGAGCACTCTCCATTTCATTTATCCCAGGAAAAAAATTACCGCGAATTGTGCTATCATCCCTGTAAGTTCTTCATTGATTCCGTACCTTTAGTATTCTATTTTTGTGGCAATAAAATCCTTTTACAATGAGAATAGTAACAATAGAGGAACACGTGTCCTTTCCTGAAATGTCCCACTTTCTTCCTGACGGTATAACGGATAAAAAGCAGCCATCGGGTCCGGCAATGAGACTGATGCCTATGTTGTCGGATATTTCCGGACAACGACTGGAATCGATGGATCAATCGGGTATATCCATGCAGGTCCTTTCTGTAGAAAATACCGATGTCAATTTACTGGATCAGTCATCTGCTCCTGCATTTGCTTCGCAATATAATGATTTGCTGGCGGAGAGAATAAAAGATCATCCTGACAGGTTTGCGGCATTTGCCCATCTTCCGATGGTGGCTCCCTCTGCTGCGGCTGATGAGCTTGAACGCACCGTAAAGACTTATGGTTTCCGCGGTGCTATGATCCGCGGACTTACCTGTGGAGAATTCCTGGACGCTCCTAAATTTGCACCTGTTTTTGAAAGAGCTGAAAAGTTAGGAGTTCCCCTATATATACACCCCGGAATCCCACCAAAACCTGTCATGGATGCTTACTACAGCAATATAGGCACAACCTCCGGTTCTTTTGATGCTCTTGCCTGCTGGGGTTGGGGCTGGCACTCAGAAACAGCTATTCATGTACTGCGACTTCTGATAGCCGGAGTTTTTGATGATTATCCCAAACTGAAAATAATCATAGGACATATGGGCGAAATGTTGCCGATCATGTGGGACAGGTCCAATAAGGCTTTTCAGCCGGGTAATGGAGGCCGTAATCAAAGAACAATGGCTGATACATTCAGAGAGCAGCTTTATATAACAACGAGTGGTTTCTTCACCCAACCTCCTTTGCAAATAGCATTGGATGCGATAGGCATAGATCATATTATTCTATCGGTAGATTATCCTTTCAGTGATAATCAGATGGGTATTGATTTCTTACACGGCATAAATCTTCCAGCTGAACAGATCGCAAAGATTGCCCATGGAAATGCAGACCGCATCCTTGGACTTTAATAATTGATTACATTCTCTATGCAAAATATTCCCATCCATCAATTACAGGAAAAAACTGATCATAGTTTTTTAATTTCACGATTTGGCCCTGAGCAGATCAGTCGGAAGCATTCCAGAGATCTTGGGGCACACCGTGACGATCATTATATATTTTTTATGATGCTGAAAGGCTCCGGATCCACAATTGTAGACTTTGAAAATAAAATTATCCGTGAAAAACAGCTGTACTACATTTTACCGGAACAGGTTCATTACCGGATTCAGTCGAGAAAAGCCGAAGGATGGTATATCGCTGTAGATCCTTCATTGGTGGACCTATCATGCCGGAATACTTTTGAAAGCTGGCTGGGCTTTCAGGAACCTATTGATCTTCGTCCGGAAGATGCGGAAGATATGGATCAGCTATTGAGTATTTTACATAGAAAAACAGATCATTCTTCCGGGGATAAACTCAATTTAAACATAGCTTACTCATTACTGCGTTCCTTTTTTGAAATGGCAGCAGATGTTGTTCGTATCCGGGAGAATTCTGATGCCAATTCAAGAACCACTGAACTGTCCTTTCAATTCAAAAATCTTCTTAACAAAAATATCAGGAAATATAAAAGTCCTTCAGATTACGCAAAAATGCTCCATATTTCAGAGTCATACCTGAATGAATGCCTGAAAAAATATACGGGTTCCCCTGTTTCATTCTGGATCAGGTACAATATAATTCTTGAAGCTAAACGGCTTTTATACTTCAGTGACCTCAATGTAAAACAGATTGCAAATGACCTGGGCTTCGAAGATCATTCCTATTTCTCACGCTTTTTCTCTAAAGAAACGGGAATGACAGCCCTTAATTTCCGTAAAAAATTCAGAGATTAATTTTTCTACTGACATACTCTTGTCACAACCTGAGCTTACTTTTGTTCCAGGATATTATTAAATTCAACAAACATGAAATTAACATCATTAAGAATTATCACAAAGGACATTAAGCAATCCGTGCAGTTTTATGAGAATGCAATGGGACTGACAGCTCAATGGTATACAGAAGATTTTGCAGAGCTCTCTACAAGTTCTATCACTTTAGCTATAGGAAGCACACGCACCATGACGCTCTTCAGTGAAAACCTCACAGCATCTACCGGAAGCAAAAGCAGCATAATAGAATTTATTGTCGACAATGTAGACGATGAATATGAGAGAATTAAAGGAATTACAAGCGAAATTGTCCAGGAGCCCACCACCATGCCGTGGGGTAACCGGTCACTTTTATTCTGTGATCCTGACGGAAATCTGATCAATTTTTTCACACCTGTTTCTCCGGAAGCAATTAAAAAGTTCAGCTAAAAATTTATATTGAATCATCATATCCTTCATTTTCTAACTAACAGCAAACTCCTGCTTCTTCGAAGCAGGAGTTTTTTATTGATCCGATGTGTAAATTCAGTACGGCTTACTTAATCAGCCACATGGTCTCATTAATATTATCACCAGCCGGATACTGCTTGGTGATGGCATTGTTAAGATTGGTATTGTTATTATTGATTTCCGAAGAAGGATACATCCATCTTTTAGGAATCTTGCCGTTGTTCAGAATTCCGGGACCATCAGTATTGAAGTGAGGAAAACCTGTTCTTCTCTGATCATAGAATATTTGCCATCCCGTATTAAAAAACAAGGCCGTATGCTTCTGATCCATGATCTGTTCGATCTCTTTTCCAGGCTGCAGATTAATGGTTGGCTGAGCCAGATAAGCTGCTACATCTGTAGGACTTATTTTATAGAAAGTCATGGATGCATTAATGGCATTCAGGTAGTATGTATTTGCGTTTGCATTGATCCAGCCTCTTACGGCCGCTTCGGCCAAAACAAATTGGAGTTCAGCATATCCCATTAATAAAGAAGGCTCATTGATCGGATCATTAAAATATCTCGGATTAATTCTTGATGCCAGACCATTGGATGCTTTGGTAGAATTCTGCCCCAGATCCCCACTTCCATATAATCCGTCATAAAAGCTAAACGGATCTGAAGGACTTGTCCCAACTGTACTTGTTTTCTTTTCAGCCATTTTAAATAACCTTGGATCTTTGGAAGTCCTGAGTTTATCTACAAAACTTTGCTCCATATAATAGGCCGTCTGCAGATCATTACTATTAAAAAACGGATACCGGTTATTTACAAGATTATAAAACGGTAATGCACCACTGTCATTGCTGGATTCCATCACAGGATTTTGGGCCGGATTATTGATAATATTGGCAAAAGTCTGTTTTACATTCAGATCCGGATCATCTGCTTTTTTAGAAAGATCCATCAAGATCCTTAATCTGTAGGAATTGATCAGTTTTCTCCACTTAAGTAAATCTCCATTATAGATTATGTCCCCACGGATTGGAGTATTCAGATTGGAAAGCTCGGTATTGGCTAATGCCAGCTCATTAAGGACGTTTCTATAAATGCTTTTCTGGTCATCATATTTCGGATAAAAATTAGCCGTGTTTATCGCCTCACTATAAGGAATATCACCAAATGTCTCGGTTAAGGAGATAAAATAATAGGATTTAAAGAAGCGAGCCAGTGCAATATATTCCTTTCCTCCTTTTTTATTGGCTTCCTCCACCATCTTTTCCACCTGCTTGATGTTGTCATAAACACCAAATGATCCTCTTTGCCAGTTGTAATACTGCTGCGCATTAACTCCGTTGATATAGGTAAGTTGTCTAGATGCAAGAGCTGCTTCCGCCTTAATCGTACTGAATGCATTCACTTCGATTCCCGGAAGGATGTTTTCCGCATCTACACTTTTAGGGCGGTTGGGATCATCATGGAAATCATCTACCCTGCTGCAGCCCGTAAGTCCTATTAAAGCAGTCAGCAACACTATATATATTTTAGCTACTTTCATTTCTATCGTATTTTTATCATTAGAATTTTACATTGAGATTAACTCCAAAACTTCTTGTTGCAGGAGTCTGAAGCTGGTCGACACCAGAATCGGGATCTACATTTTTAATCTTTGAAGCCAGCCAAAGGTTTCTACCGATTAACGAAACACTCGCTGATGATACTCCTAATTTTTCGGCAAAAGATTTTTCAAAATTATAAGTAACCGTGATCTCTCTCAATTTGATAAAGGTTTGCTTATAATAATGGTAATTGCTTTCAAAAGCATTGCTGGTACTCTGCATATAAGCATTGTAGTTTACAGCAACATCATTGGGAACAAAAACGCGGGTATCAGATTTTATATTACCATTCTGGTCATATGTTATAGAACCGCTTACCACTCTTACACCCGGTGCTATATAAGTATTGTTTCCGGCATTGGCATCATCCCTATACTGATTAACTGTTCCCGGGGCAATCCCTCCCCACCACATTTTCTGATTGGTAGTGGAATACATGGTTCCTCCAAGTCGGCCATCAAATAATAAGGAAAGTGAGAAGTTCTTGTAGCTGAAATTATTGGATAAACCATAAGTCCAGTCCGGATCAGAATATCCCATATTGCTTTCAAAGGGTGCTGTGGAATTCACAGGATATCCGTTTTGAAGGACCAATTGCCCTTCCGGTGAAGTTTCATAAGGCATGGCAGTCAGTTTATCAGCTCTCTCTCCTACCCGGATGAAATTGTTCCTTCCGTTGGCAGCGTTATAGATTGTTGTATAATCTTTACCGCCATAAGCTTCTTTTAAATACTTCCGGTAGTGGCTCAAATTCAGCTGTGTACTCCATCTGAAATCCGATTTCTTAATGACATCCGCATTCAGGGTAAATTCCACTCCTTTTCTTTGAAATACATTTCCGTTGGTTAGGTACGTTTTATATCCTACTCCCTCAGACAGAGGAATACTCGCCAGATTATTATAATCCCGGGTTTGGTAATAAGCAACGTCTAAATTAATTCTGTTTTTTAGAAATGAAATGTTCGTTCCTACCTCCCATGAGTTCGATGTTTCCGGCTTTATATTACTGTCGATCAACACGTCCCCGAAAACAAATGTTGATTGTCCGTTCCAGCTGATATCACTTTTTTCAAATGCAGAGATATAACCATACGTATCGTTGGCCAGCTTACCATTGGAAACCTGGGCCAATGATCCGCGAAGTTTGGCAAAACTGATCCAATCCGGAAGCGTTACCAGTTGGTTAAGTAATACTGATCCGGAAACAGACGGATAGAAATACCCGTTATTTCCTTTCGGAAGTGTGGATACTTTGTCATATCGGGCAGTCATATTCAGGAAAAATGCTTTGTAAATTTCCATATCTACGTACCCGTATACGCTGTTGATCTGTTCAAATTCTTTCCGGTTTCCTGCTTTTGGAGCAAATAGCGGTCCTATACTGTTAAAAAGATTATACCATCCCGGGCTTACCAATCCATCAGTACGGATCTCACTATTTTTCTGTTCCCTGTAGAAATTAGACACGTATCCTTCACCGGTTAATGAGAAGTTTTCTGAAAAGCGGTTCTGGTATTTAAGTCCCAGTTCTGAAGTAATATCAAAATAATTTCCGTTAATCTGCGTATAGTTTCCTAATGACTTATTTCCATACCCTATATAGCTTTTAGGCTCTCTATATTCGCGGTTCAGGGCATACACATTTGTCCCCACTCGGGCTTTAGCTGATAATTTGGGAATGATCTGGTATTCCAGGTTTACATTTCCCATTACATTATCCTTATAGTAAGGCCTCAGGTATTCATACGCCTGAAAATAAGGATTGTTGTAGTAAGAAACATTGTAATGCCTTTGCTGGTATCCTTCTTTTCCGGCTACCCAGTAATTTCTCAGGTCTCTTACATCTACATCGGCACCGGTCCATAATACGAGATTATAAAGATAGTTCGTAGGTCCGTATCCTACTTCAGGGAAGTTGGAGGTATATTCTTTATTATAGGTTAAAGTAGAATTAATCGTAAGCTTTTCAATAGGATTTACGGATCCTGCCAGACTGATTGACGTAGTTTTCAGATCGGTATTCGGAACGATTCCCTTCTGATAAATATTAGAAAGGGAAAGTCTGAAAGTTGCTTTTTCACTTCCCCAGTCCACACTCAGGTTATTGGACTGGATAACGCCGGTATCAAAGAAATTTTTAATATTATTCTTTCCACGGGAAATCCATGGTAAGGGTATCGGTTTTCCGGTTGCAGGATCAATCGGACTATTGTATTGCGGAGTTTCATAATATCCACTGGGTGTTGTAGGATCTTTCTGGTCTAGCTTAGGACCCCAGATCCATCCGCCACCTTCACTTCCGGAACCACTTCCGTCTATATAGGCATATTTCCCGTTATTTCCTCCCCCGTATGTTGTCTGCACTTTAGGAATACGGATAAAAGAAGTCTGAAACATGGTGGAATTATTAAATGAAATACTCATTCTTCCTTTCTTACCTTTTTTAGTGGTAATCATGATTGCTCCGTCCTTTCCCACTGATCCGTACAAAGCAGAAGCTGTAGGTCCTTTCAATACACTGATATTATCGATATCATCCGCATTGATCCTCCACAAATCAGAAGTCCTGTCTGGAACACCGTCAATAACAATAAGCGGCTTGGCACCCCTCAGGCTGATTCCCGGATCCTGAAAAAGATCCGTACTGTTCTTAACATTCAATCCGGCTACCCTTCCGGAAAGGGAATTGATGAAATTCGGTTCTTTTGCTTTTTCAAACACATCGCCTTTCACCTCCTGTACTGCATACCCTAACGTTTTCTTGTCTTTCTTGATCCCAAGCGCTGTAATAACAACCTCGTCGATTTTTTTCTCATGGGTCTTTATGGTATCGGCGCCATCTATTTTCTGTACGTTCTGGCCATAGACTTCCAGGCCTGTGACTAAGCCCAGGCCGATTAAAAGATGTAATTTCATAAGTAGATTCCTTATTTATTTTGTTGAGTGATCCACGTATTCAGAAAGCCTTCTTTGGTTTTCAGAACAATCTTGTAGATATCGGAATGATCGAGTTTTTGTTTTGAGATAAACTTACCGCTGCTCAGATCTGCCTGTCCCAACAACTGGTAATAGTCTTTACCACCGGTTTTGAAATTATTGGTAGTGGTTGCATAAACCTCCGCAGATTCCTTCGTGGGAGTTATCACTTTCCATGTTACTTCCAATGTTCTGTCGGTTAACAAAGAGGCATTCAGCTGGCTTACTGCTCTGTTTTTAAGCAAATCGATTCCGTCCATTTCCTGTTGAACATTCTCAGGTATTTTGATACTGAGAAAGTCAGTCATCGTAGGAAGAATATCTGTAATGGCAACACGATTATTTTTGGCATATGCGTTAATATTGGGTTTATTGATTGCAATCCAGGTATCCCGTTCTCTATCACTTTGCTCGCCATGCCCTTTTCCGTTACTGGCAGATCTTCCA
Organism: Chryseobacterium sp. LAM-KRS1; assembly: GCF_013184525.1. Classification (GTDB taxonomy): domain Bacteria; phylum Bacteroidota; class Bacteroidia; order Flavobacteriales; family Weeksellaceae; genus Chryseobacterium; species Chryseobacterium proteolyticum. Next base: position 689,804 of record NZ_JAAOIZ010000001.1, on the reverse strand, counting down.
TGATCCGTTGTAACGATGAATAACCAATCCTCTCCATGCTTTGCCTCACGCTCTTTTACGGCATCATATATTTTTCCGATCAGCCTGTCTTCGAAGGAGATTGCCTTATACAAAATATCTCCATCTCCGTGGCGATGTCCCATATCATCAGAAAATTCCAGGTATACCCAAGACAAATCAGGGGCATTTTCTTTAATATAGCTTGCTGCTTTTCCTGCCACCAGGCTATCGATCTTACGGATATATCCGCTTTGTTTATCGTGTGGAAATTTCAAGGTATCCTTTTCCAACCCATCATAAGAAAAATCCATTTTTATTTTTCCTGTGGCCGCCAGGCCTTCACCGATCAGTTTCGTGCGGTTGTCTTCCCAGGTTGAAAATACAGCTGTCTTTTTGCCGGGATACTGATCTTTAAAAAGCCTGAAAATGGTTGGATAGCTATAATTAGGATCTTTAATATCGTTATCAAAAACATGATGCTTATTCACCCAGGTTCCTGTCAGCAAACTATTGTATCCTACTGCTGAAATCGTGGGCGTTTCACTGTACCCTCCTTTTTCTCCTCCTACATACGCTTTCAGGAGTGCACCGTCTTTTTTAATCTTTTTAAGATTGGGGATTTCAGACTTGTCCAGCATATCTTCAGCGATACCATCTACGATAATAAAAACTACTTTTTTTTGCGGCGAATGTTTCTGTGCGTGCCCGGTAATACCGGTGAAAGAAAGAAGAATAAAAAGAGAAGTTTTGAAAAGGTTCATGCTACATTTTTTATTGGGGCAAAATTCCATAAAAAACAGAGAGTATCTTTTAACAAACCATTAACAAGTTTAAATAATATATTAACTTTCATTAAAATCTTACTCCTGTTTATAGAAGATAGAGAACACTTGTCAACTTTTCACAAAAACATTATTTAATAAAAACTTCAATTTAAATTCATGAAATTTTCTAAAATAGGATTTAAGATAAAATAATTTATACTAAACCTCTAAACACATGATTATGAATGGTTTTTAAACGGAATATTTTTTTTTACTTGTTATAATGAAGGTAAAATTATTCTTAGTTTAAAAATAATCGTTGTTTCAGTTATTCAGGGATTTGGAACTATTATCTCTTTACTTATTTATCGTTTTCTAATAAAAAGTAGATAAAATCATTTTTTACTTTCCACCCATCTTTTCCATTGCAGTCTTTATTTTCATTAACATTTCAATGGCATTTGGATTTTTAGGATTCAGGGAAAGTGATTTTCCGTAATTGATAATAGCCAAATTATAATCTTTCGCCACAAAGCAGGCTTCTCCAAGGCTATCGAATAGATTTGCATCTTCCGGATACATTTCAGTTGCAAAAGTAAAAATCTTTATTGCACCATCCACCTGTTTTTTATCCCGCATCCATTCATAGCCGATATAGTTACTGAGCCAAGCTAGTCCTGATGTTGATCTGTATTGTTCAATTTCTGTTTTTGATTTTCCTGCTGTTCCTTTTGCCCAGAGATCTTTTAAGTATCCTGCCGGATCGTTCGGATCATTGTATCTTTTGTAAAAAGCCACTCCTTCAGATGAAGCAGGGAAAAGTTCAGCCATCATGTATGAATGAATTCCTTTTTTCAGTTCTTCTTTAAGATTGATCATTACGGAATGTTCATAATCGTGGTGAAAAAACAATTGGATCGTTCCTTTGCTGAGATCATACACATTGGTATATTGGGTATCTTTCACATGCATTTTATCCATAACAGAAGAACAAAAAAGAGAAGTCCCATTGGGATGGTTGGTTTTCAGGAAATTTACTCCATTCATATAATAATCCAACTTCTTCTTGTCTTCTTCTACTGTATTTTTGGTAGGATTAAAATTCGACTGGATATAATATTCCTGTTTTCCAAGGGTCAATGCACCCCCTTCCACAAGAAGGTATTCACCCGTTTTATCAACAAACATCATAACGCTTGATGTCAAGAAGCTCATATCAATGGTTGACAGATAATCTTTTACCTGATGAACGTTATCATAACTGCTCATCACATACTGAACGATCTCGGTAACAGGTTTTTCAATTTTCCCCGGCTGTTTGGCAACAGGCAGTTCCGGAGTAGCAAAACCATCAAAAACCAATCCCGCTTCATTCATTGCGCCTTGTGGAAATCGGTTGATAAAACCTACATAAGCCACTCCGTATGCATTCTGCATTTTAGGTTCAAACCATATCTCGGAATTCGGACTTACCCAATCTTCGTTGTTGCCAACGATCGTCCTTCCTTTGTGCGTCATTTTAAACATACTGCAACAGTATGCCGTATGGCTCAGAATAAGTAATAGAAGCGTTAATAATTTGATTTTCATGGATTAGTATTTTGTGACCATCAAATTTAATTAAAAAATACTTTATAAAACATCTTGTTAACTCACTTTATGTAGACACTAGCAAGATACGTAGTGATAAGGGGAAAATTTCCATTTATCACTCCAAACTTTGCCGGAACAAATTTTTATATCTTTGATAATTAAATTAAAAATTTACAGATGAAGTTAACGTTTAAACTTGCTTCTCAGCTGGATTGTGATTTATTAACGAAAACAGCTAAGACAGCCAAACAACATTGGGGATATTCAGATGAATTAATCGAGAGATGGCATGATGATTTGGCTGTTACTCCCGGCAGCTTTATTGATAGAAAAATATATAAATGCTATTCTGCTGATCAATTTATAGGGTTTTATATTCTAAAGGACAAAGGAATATTTACAGAATTAAACGGATTATGGATACTTCCTGAGTTCCATGGGAATGGTTTTGGAAGGGAAATTATGGATCATGCAAAATCAGAAGCGCTTCAATTAGGATATAGCTATATGGAGCTGTATGCTGATCCATATGCAGATGGTTTTTATCAAAAGATTGGTGGTAAAATAGTTGGAAAAATTGATACGCTGATTAAAGACAGATATTTAAATACATATCGCTTCGAATTAGAATAACATTAGAAAACAATAGAGAAGGAAGGAATATATAGTTGTATAGATTTCAGCTTAAAGACACAGACTTTGCACAGGCTAATAATATCTTTATAGTAGATTTTAATTCTCATCAAAGTGAGCAAATTAGATTTGGTGACTAAAATAGGTATTATGATGCCTGGACGACACAAAAAGAATTTCCTTCAGGATCAAGCAATACGACATAGTCAGCATTCGGTTCATAATTCCAATCTTCAACTGGACTAGCGCCAATGTTAAGCAAACGTTTTACCTCTTCCTCCTGATTCTCTGTTATTAAATCAATATGATGCCTTTTTGGTTCGTCGGAACTGGTTAGTTTCAACGACAATTGCATACCTATACCATCCTTGGGTACTAAAATTGCAAAATCAACATCGGGATCTCGTTTCAGTTCATAATTTAATGCCTTACACCAAAATGTGATGGCTCGATCAAGATCCTTTACGCCCCAAACAATTGAAAGTATTTTTAAGCCCATTAGTCTGCATTTTTTTATTAAACTATTGCCTTTTTCAGGTCACAATACCATACAAAATTAGATTTTTTATTTAAGATCTCCCGTCTTATCGTAATTTCAAGGTTGCTTGCATCAGTTGATCACTTCAGCAACCACCTCACTCCCCTTCTGCAACAAATCCTTCCTATACTTCATCCCCCACTCACCCATCGTATCAATAATCGTATGGAGACTTTCTCCAAAACAGGTCAGTTCATAATCTACGGAAACGGGCATGGTATTATTCTGGGTTCTTTTGATCAGGTTATTCATTTCCAGTTCTTTTAATTCCTTGGAAAGGGTTTTTGACGCGATGCCTTCTACCTGTCTTTTCAGATCCATAAACCGCATTTTTCCTATATAGTACAAATGGCTTATGATGAGCGTTTTCCATTTCCCATCTAGCAGATACATCGTATCACGTACGCCACGGATGTGGTTTTGGCATTTTATTGAGATCTCAATTTTATCTTTTTTCATACCCAGAAAATTAGACTTTAAAATTACGGAATTATTTGTATTAAAAGTCACCTGGTTACTTTTTTGTAACTGGTTACCAATGGGTAACAGGTGTGTTTTGGAAACCAAAACGCCCTAACTTTGTTCCATCAAAATGAGATAAAAACCTCAACAATTTTTAATAAAAAACACTCAACATTATGTCGTTACAAGAAACATTACAATGGAGATTTGCCACAAAAAGCTATAATGGTAAAACAGTAGAAAATGAAAAGGTCGACCAGATCCTGGAAGCGATCCGGATGTCGCCTTCAAGTTCCGGTCTACAGCCTTTTAAGGTTTTGGTGATCACCAATCAGGAATTAAAAGAAAAGTTATATCCCGTATCATGGGAACAAAAACAGATTCTTCAGGCTTCTCACTTGCTGGTTTTTGCAGCATGGGATGAGTACACTCCGGAAAGAGTAAACACCTTTTTCGAATTTAGTAATAAAGAACGCAACCTGCCTTCCAGTGCCACCGATGACTACCGTTTAAAGCTTCTCGGCATTCTGGAAAAAAGAAGTAAAGACCAGCATTTTGTGGGTGCTGCCCATCAGGCTTACCTCGCATTAGGATTTGGCCTTCTTGCCGCAGCCGATCTGAAAGTAGATGCCACTCCTCTGGAAGGATTCGACAGTGAAGCCTATGATGAGATTCTTAATCTTCGTGAACAGGGATTAAAAAGTACGGTTCTCCTGGCACTTGGATACAGAGATACAGAAAATGACTGGCTGGTGAACCTGAAAAAAGTAAGGAGATCCAATGAGGAGTTATTTATTGAGATTCATTAATAAGTGGATTTGGTTAATCGCAAAGACGCAAAGATTTTTTAATATGCTGCTGTTTTTAAGGCGCAAGAAAATCAAAGATTTTCGGCAAAGAGGATATAACGTTTACCTAGAATTTTATGGAACGAAATTCTTTTGGCTTCAATAATCATATTTACTAAGCTATACCCTATATACACTAATACTCAATATTGTCATTCCGTAGGAATCTCAGCACACCCTTATAAAAACTAGGGTTTAGATTCTTACGGAATGACATAAATGGGTAGAATACAATTGAATTGTAATTAGTAATGATATAAAATACTGGGTTTCTCGCACTTTAACAACATACAGATGGTAAAATAATTGTGCCTTCGCGTTTAACAAAAACTCCATTAATTTTATTACGACAAAAAAAGCAACTTCTCGATACGATTTTTTCAAAATCTACTCGAAGTGACGTTGCCTTTTTCCTTATATTCTACAAATAGTAGCCTCCCATCAAATCGAGTGTTTTTCTAAATACAGGATGTAATCCTGCGAACGTAGTTCAGGAGAAAAATGTATCGAGATCAGTTGTAAATATGTTGATAAAATGGTATAGTCTGGTTAATCGCCAAGACACTAGAAAATAACATATTTTCGGTAAGCAGAATACAAATTAATTTCAAAATTTATTGTAAGTTAGCATCATTACAGGTAGATCTATGAAAAACATTTTCCAAATTTTTATTTTCATATTTTTTATGCAATCTTGTCATCCACAAGAATTAAAAATTGACTACGAAACAATAGAAATTGATATTCCTGGAAGTCCTGGCCCCTGGTTAAAACATAATTCAAAGTATTATTGCTATTTTCAGACTGATAATGATAAATTCAGTTCTGGTTCGAATCACAACTTTTATATTTTAGATGAGGAAGGAAAAGTTAATTCTAAAATAAGTGTTCCTGAAAAGCTCCAAACCTATTATTATGATTTATATATAAAAAATGATTCCATCTTTACCACAGAATATTATAATCACCATACTTTTTATCTTGATGAAAAAAATAAAAAATGGATTGAAACTAAAAAAGGAATTGATCTGGTATATGAAGATAAAGAATATACAGTATATACTCGCGACTTCGGAGAATGGGGTGGAATAACTTGGTTCAAAGATAATTTAACTCATAAACAATATGAAATAGCAGCAACAAATCCCGTGATCAACAAATTTGATAATGCTTATTATTTAACGACAAGTAAATTCATCCTTAAAATATCAGATCCTAAAAAATTAGAAATAAGTAAAGAAGCTTACGATTACAAAAAAGCAGTATTAGCAGAACGTTATTTCAGAGAAGGGAGCAACTCAATGAAAGGAGGTGAAATGATATATATTGATACTACTGATGTTAAATCTAAATATTCGATAGCAACCTCTTTTATAGCAAACAATAAATTTTATCATTTATTTAACGATGGTATTTCAACAAAAATCGGAATAGTGGAGAATAAAAAGTTAACACCAATTCTTGATCTTAAATCTGATCTACGTCCCTTCAAATGGTATTACGATACAAGAAACCCAATACAAAACAATCAATATCAAACTATTCAGTTTTCTATTAAGGGTAAAAATAATTTTGGGATTATTGAAATTAACAAAAATCACATCAATGTAACTTCATTCAAAAATTCTTATAAGGAACCTATTATGGGTGAAGACCAGACAAAGGAGTGGGTTCAAACAAATTTCGATTACTTCTATTCTAATTTAAATACTTTATCTTTAAATCAAATTGATGATATTGAGCAAAAGGAAAATGCAACAGACCTAACCCAAAGTCACAAAATCTCTAATTATATACTTGATGGAAAAGATATAGAAACTCCTAGAATTTATCGAAAAAAAGAAAGCCCATTTATTCATCTGATAACGATGTATTATTATACAACGAGAGAAAAATCAATTGAGCTGATAGAATTCCAATGGGGTATTAAATCACATTTTGACAGTGTAGAAGAATCTCAAACTACTCCTAATATTGATACACAAAAATTATATAAATCAAAATTTGACTGGCTCTTTGCTTTTCTAATGCAAAAACTAGGAAAGCCTATTCTAAACAATCAGGATAAAGAAAATGCTACTGTGAAATGGAAAAATGGTAATAAATCTGTTGAATTATCCCTTAGTAAGTACATTTTTGAATTAAGACTATATAAAAGCTAAGAGCCTACCAACATGGTAAGCTCTTAACCATAAAAACAAAAACTACTCACTCAAAAACGCCACAGCCTTCGCCACAAACGCATCATGATTCTGAAAGAAAGACGCATGTCCTGAATCCGGGAAAATCACGAGTTCCGCATGCTCCAAATTTTGTTTCATATTCTGTGCATTCTGAACCGATACGGGAAGGTCATTTTCCCCGTGAACGATAAGCACCTTATTTTTGATCATTTTTATTTCTTCAAGAGCGTTGGCATCAGGTTGCGCCCAACTCAGAACAGCCGTAAACTGAGCATTGGAAGTCGCATCGCTTAATGCAGGATCCCGATCCGTTGTACGAAGCTGAATCCTCTCATAAGATAGCTTTCCTGCCGCAATACTCGCTGCAGATTGGGTAAATCCAAATTTCAGGAAAGATTCTTCAGGACTTAATCCTGCAGTTCCGGCAATGATATTCGGCAAATTGGATAATCCGATTGCACCTTTAGGTCCGGTACCTGTTAAAATAACTTTATTGATGAGTGCAGGTTGCGTTAAAACCACTCTTTGTGCCACAAATCCTCCCATCGAAAAGCCCATAATATTTACTTTCGTCAGGTTGAGCGCCTTGATAAAAGCAATGGCATCATCGGCCATCCCCTGCACGGTATTAGGGGTTGTTCCCTGGGAAGAAGCCACGCCCTGGTTATCGAATATAATGATCTTATATTTCTGAGCCAGCCCGTCTGTGACTGCCGGATCCCAGTCGTCCATGGAGCCTCCCAATCCCGGTAATAATACCAACGGTATCCCTCCTTCTTTTCCCCAGGTACGATAAGCGATGTCATTCCCCTTTACTTTTATAAATTTTGTTTTGGCGTTGCGATGGTTCACCATCTGGACTTCCTGGGTGATGATCTCACTTTCTTCGCTGCATGACACAGTTGCCACTGAAAATAGCGTTACACATAAAATACTTGCTGCTGAAATGGTTCTGAATGCTTTCATTGTTGTTTATTTTTGTATGATTATGGTGCAAACATAAAGCGCACAAAAAGGCGGAACACTTACAAAGTACGCCAAACGGACAATTTCAGGGGTTAATCAGACATTTACCTCACTTAAAAAAGCTTCTTCCCTACCGTTTATTTCCATGAAATGCCTTTCTGCCGATTTTCCGCAATCTGGCTAAGTGATCCCTCAATCAGGCTACATGAAACTTATGCTATAAGCTGAACTTTGCGACATCAACTTTAAATAAGAATACAATGAAATCAAGAAAATTGAGAACTCTCGAAGTATCGAGTATCGGTTATGGCAGTATGGGACTCAGCCAGGGGTACGGATCAGTACCAGAACGGAAAGAATCCATAGAGTTACTTCACAATACCTATGATCTGGGTTGTACTTTTTTTGACACTGCAGAAGCCTACGCCATGGGAGCTAATGAAGAATTACTGGGTGAAGCTTTAGCCGGTTTCAGGAATGAGGTGAGCATTGCCTCCAAATTCTGGATTCAGGATAGCATAGAAAATTATTCCGCAGAAAAACTAATGGGAGTGATCCGAAATAAAATAGAAGGCTCATTAAAAAGATTGAAAACAGACCACATCGAACTTTATTATCAGCACCGTGTAAACAAAGATATTCCTGTAGAAGATATAGCCTGGTGTATGGGTGAGCTGATCAGGGAAGGAAAAATACTGGGCTGGGGCCAATCACAAGCCACGGAAGAAGAGATCAGGAAAGCACATGCCGTAACACCCATTACCGCAATTCAAAGTGAATACTCTATTATGGCCCGGCAGTTTGAAAAAAATGTGATCCCGACCTGCGGAGAATTGGGAATCGGTTTTGTAGCCTTCTCGCCTCTGGCTAACGGATTTCTATCCGGTCAGGTAAACGCAGATACATCATTTACCGGAATTGATGCCCGTAGAGTAATCACCCGATTTCAGAAAGATAACATTCTCGCAAATCAGCCTCTACTGGATCTCTTGCATGGGTTTGCCACCATGAAAGAAGCAACTCCCGCGCAGATCTCCCTGGCGTGGATGCTCCATAAAAATGATTTTATCGTACCGATTCCGGGTTCAAGAAATTTAAAAAGGATCCGCGAGAATATAGAATCTTCTGATATTGTCCTTACTGAAGATGAATTTAAGCAGATAGAAACAGCACTGGCTACCATTCAGGTTCATGGCGACAGAAAAGATGAAGATCTGGCAAAACTAAGAACATTAAAAGATTAAACTGATAATAGAAGAGTCGGTTCTTTAAGGCAATTTATTTGTAAATTGTAAAAGAATTTCTGATCAGATACAATTATTTAAAATGGATAAAAACATTCCACAAAAATTTGAATCTTTATACGACTTGCATAAGGTGTTCGGGCTTCCCAAGCCCGTACATCCTTTGGTAAGTTTTATCAATATCAGAGACATCCGAATCAATCCGGATGAACTTTCCCCAACCATGATGTTAAATTTTTATAAGATCGCCTGCAAAACAGATCTATGCAGCCACGCACGGTACGGGCAAAACTATTATGATTTCCGCGAAGGTGGACTGGTATTCACGGCTCCCAACCAGATCTTTGAAAGCCCGGATGACCAAACGAATTCCGGCTTTATCCTGCTTTTTCATCCCGATTTTATATTGTCTTATCCTCTGGTAAAAAAAATAAAGGAATATGGCTTCTTTTCCTACGCTGCCAACGAAGCTTTACTTCTCTCGGAAAAAGAAAAGGAAACCATTTTATCGGTTTTTAAAATCATTGAGGAAGAACTCAATAACCGGATCGATGATTTCAGTCAGGATGTAATGATTGCACAAATAGAGCTTCTGCTAAGCTACAGCAACCGGTTTTATAAACGACAGTTTATTACCCGAAAAGCAGTGAACCACAGTATACTTGAAAAATTTGAAGAAGTTCTTGATCAATCCTTCAATAATTCAAGCCTATTGGAACATGGAATTCCCACAGTTCATTCCCTAGCAGAAAAACTGAGTATTTCCCCCAGTTACCTGAGCGATCTTTTACGGTCGCTAACCGGACAGAATACCCAACAATATATTCATCAGAAACTCAGCAATCTTGCAAAGGAAAAACTGTCAACCACCCAATTATCAATCAGTGAAATTGCTTATGAGCTTGGATTCGAGCATCCACAGTCTTTCAGTAAATTTTTTAAAAAAATGACGAAGACAACTCCGATTGGGTTTAGAGAATCGTTTAATTAAATATTTTTTTTAGAAATGCTCATAAATCGGGATAGGATAAACCTATTTTTCTTTGTGAGAAACAAAGCCTCCTTTTTATTATATTCTTTTGTCTTGAAACAAAAGAAACAAAAATTCAAGACTGGATACTTTCGCTAAAAATGTATTCTGTTCTCTAAAAATTCTAAAACTTGCGCGAATTCAGGATGAGTTATTCGAATCGGTATTGTTGTCGCGCTTCGGACAATAGAATTTTCTTTACGTTCACAGAATACATTTTCTTTACGCTACAGTTTCCTAGGTCAGTTTATAATTGTTGTCAATTTTTAATTTTTTGACATTTTAATATGCGTGATCAGTATGATCTGAGAATGAGGAATCGATAGTCCCTTGGAGAAACAAAGCCACCTTTTTATTATATTCTTTTGTCTTGAAACAAAAGAAACAAAAATTCAAGACTGGAATCTTCGCTAAAAATGAATTCTGTTCTCTAAAAATTCTAAAACTTGCGCGAATTCAAGATAAGTTATTCGATTCGGTATTGTTGTCGCGCTTCGGACAGTAGAATTTTCTTTACGTTCACAGAAATCATTTTCTTTACGCTACAGCTTCCGAGGTCGGTTAGGAATTGACTTCAAAGTTGAAATATAGGTCTTTTTAAATCTGCTTAATCTACTAGAAATAAACATACTGTCATTGTGTAAATCACCCAAAAGTGTTATTGCCCTGGTTTTGGTTTTAGGATAAATTTACTATTAACTAACAACCAAAAACTTACAATTATGAAAGCATTTATCTTTGCAACACTTCTTTTATTTTCCGTAGTGGTACACGCACAAAAAACAGCACCTCTTGACAATGTACTCAAACAAGTTACAGAAGCCCTACATGAAGTAGAAACGATGAAAAATTTTAAGCAGCCTAAAAATGTAGCAGTTACTTTCGAAAGCGAAACATCAGGAGAAACAAGTACTGGCCTGAAGATTTTAATCTTCAGTATTGGACGATCCTGGAATAAAGCACAAAGTACAGAAATTTCTTACCAATTTAATTTGGTTCCAAAGGAATCCCTTATCCAGACTGGAACATTTAAAACAGCTCTCGCAAATGCAATAAGAAAGGCTTATGATGAAATGTCAAAGGTTACTGTAAAAGATATAGTTTCCAAAGGCTTTACTATCAAGATCAGTTTCGTCATAGAAACCTCTACCACTGGCGGTGTGGAAGCTGAGTACAGCCTGATTCCTTTAACTGCTTCACTGGGAAGAAGCTGGAAGAAAAAAGCAGTACATACAGTAGAACTCGAATTTTAACGTTAATCAATATCTGAGTCGTATAACAGTCTTCAGGAAATACCTGAAGACTGTTTTTTCTTTTTATTTTAAACTAAATCAATTTTCCGGCTACAACAAAGTGTGTTTTGGCTACGTAGAGAAATCCTGTTCTTTCCAACTTTGTAGTGTTAAAAACAAACAGTAAATGAAAGTATTTGTAACAGGAGCTACAGGATTTATAGGCTCTGCAACAGTAAAAGAATTACAATCCGGCGGACATCAGGTTATAGGATTAGCCCGTTCTGAGGAATCCGCGGAAAAACTAAGGAAGTCCGGTGTAGAAGTATATTACGGAGATCTCAGTCAACCGGAGACATTGATAGAAGCAGTTGAAAAAGCTGATGCAGTAATTCATCTTGGGTTTATCCATGATTTCAGCAAATTTAAAGAAATGTGTATCCTGGACGGAAAGGTCATTGAAACGATCGGCTCTGTACTGGAAGGAACACAAAAGCCATTTGTTATTACTTCAGGAATCGGTGTGCTTAAAAAACAAGGTATGATTACGGAAAAAGATATGCCGGAAGGTAATAGCATTCCAAGGATTATTACAGAACATGCAGCAGACAAAGTAGCTGCTAAAGGAGTTCAGGTAGCCGTTGTCCGTCTTCCCCCTGTGGTGCATGACCTGGGAGATAAAATTGGCTTTATTCCTTCGTTGATTGGGATAGCAAAAGCAAAAGGTTTTTCTGCATACATTGACAACGGTACGAATTTCTGGCCTGCAGTACACCGTAAAGATGCGGCCAAACTCTTCCGACTGGCCGTAGAAAACCATTCTGTTAACGGAATACGCTACCACGGAGTTGCAGAAGAAGGCATCGAATTTAAAAAGATCGCCGAAACGATAGGTACAAAACTGGGTATACCAGCACGTTCCATTTCAGCAGGTGAGGTAGCAGATCACTTTACCTGGTTTGCCCATTTTGCAGAATTTAATGTCCTTGCTTCAAGCGCTGCAACACGGGAAATATTAAATTGGGAGCCAAATGAAATCGATTTGCTATCGGATTTACACGGAGAAATTTATTTTCCTGCCCAATAAATTGTAAATTTACTATACCACATCAGGGAAGAGTATGTGAAAGCTATTTACATATTCTTCTCTTTTTATACCTAAAAGATTATGTCGGCAAAAGAACCCATAAGGATCAAAACGATTTCACAGTTTCATGCTTTGCGTGGCTTACCAAAGCCTAAACATCCGCTGATCAGCATCATTGATTTTAGAGATATGCAAAAACCCGATAAAGGAAGTGAAAGCCTGGTATTTGATTTTTACTCCCTTTCAGTAAAAAGAAATATGAACCATAAATACAAATATGGACAGCAAGACTATGATTTTGATGAAGGCATATTATTTTTTATGGCTCCGAACCAGGTACTCCGGATTGAAATGGACAACCAGCCACGTCCCGCTGAAGGCTGGATGCTGATGATCCACCCTGATTTTTTATGGAATAAACCCCTGGCTAAAACTATAACCCAATATGAATTTTTCGATTATTCCCTGCATGAAGCCCTTTTTCTTTCTGAAGATGAAGAGCAGATCCTTCAGCTTCTGATAGATAATATCCGAAAGGAATACAATACTAATACAGATAAGTTCAGCAGTGATATCATGGTTTCATTACTGGAAACGCTTTTTAATTATTCAAACCGATTTTACCAGCGCCAATTCATTACCCGTGATAAGGCACATCATGAAATCCTTGAACGGTTAGAAATCCTACTCAACCAATATTTCAACAGTGAAATGATCATAAATAATGGCATCCCAAGTGTTCATTATATTTCCGGAGAGCTCGGTATTTCTACAGGATATCTGAGAACATTACTCCAAAACCTTACCGGACAAAGCACCCAACAGTTCATTCATCAGAAGCTGACCGAAAAAGCAAAGGAAAAACTCAGCACAACAGGCAGCACCGTAAGTGAGATTGCTTATGAATTAGGATTTGAGCACCCACAGTCTTTCAGCAAATTCTTTAAGAAAATGACGAATACCACTCCGCTTGGATTTAGGGAACTTTTTAACTAACCATTATACCTTGCCAAGGTTAAGCTCTGCTATTTATTATCAGACCCATTTATAAACAATCCAATAATCCATTATTCTATCTGAAAAATCATACGGTGTTCCCAACCTTCATCGCTTTCAAAGCTTCCATTGCTTTTTCTGCATCATCTTTTGCAACAAAAATATGATCATGAAAATAAGCTGCCACCACATTGCAGCTAATGCCTTCGTGCTTCAGTGCGTTGGCGAATGCAGCCGTAAGCCCTACAGCTTCAAGTGAGGAATGAATACTCAAAGTGATCCATGAAGAAACGTAACTGTATTCCAAATTCCATTTTTTAGCTACCGTCTTTTCCAGAACAACGGTTATGGCTTCTTTTTCACGAAAGAAAAATACAAGTTTTTCTATATCCGGAATCTCATGTAAGTGACCTACTTTGCAAAAAACATATTCCCCTGAATTCAGCACCGGTTCCATATGTTGCAGCAATATTTTTAAATCTGTTTCTCCTGACATCTTTTTTTGTACAAAACTACAGGTTAAGCCTTAGGATTTATTTATCAATTGATAAAAAATGCTCCGTGATAGTTATTTAATGGAACTATGAACCACAATAAAGAAAAATACTCATTGAATTAAACCGTGAAATAGGAACGGCAAAATGAACGCCCCTGGAATTCAGGGGAGTTAATTAAAAACTTTTATTTTATTGTTTTTAAAATCTTAATTGCATTTTCATTCTCTGGATTGATTTTCAGTACTTTCCGGTAATTTTCCAAAGCTTTATCTTTTTGTCCTGCTTCAAGGTAGGCTTCCCCAAGACTGTCATAAGTATTCGCACTTTGAGGATACAATTGGGTATTGACACGGAAAAAATCTATCGCATTGGTATATTTCTTTTCGCGAAGTAAGGTATAACCGAGACCGTTAATATAGTCTTCGGAAAGCATTTCATTATCAGCATCTTCTTTTTTTGCTTTTTTATAAGCTTCCAGACCTTTTTCAAAATGTCCTTCAAGAATCAATTCCAATGGTCCTTTCTCATCTTTCGCCCATTGTGGGTTTTCTGAACGGATGGTTTTATTCAGGAGTGTTTCCACCAATTCACGTTTTTCTGTCTTTGGGTTAGTCCTAAAACTTATTTTAAAATTCCAGTTTCTTAGCGCATAGTTATTTTCCCCGATTTTAAGAAGTTCAATCGGTGTTTTCATATTCACCTTCATCATCAGTTTTCCCTTTTCCTGATATACCCTGTAAACACCATACTTACTGAATTTATATCGACCGGTATTGCTGAAGTCCTCTTGTTTTAAAGGTAAAATTTTAAGAATAGGAGCCATAAATTCCGGCCACTGATATTCAGTTGCCACAGAACGTATGACCTCATTGATAAACTGAGGTTTGTTGGTATTGGTTAATACTACAATTCCATCCCCACTTGTTTTACTCGCCGTAAAGAGGCTGGAAAAACCTTCATTCCAGCCACCGTGGGAGAAATATACCTGATTGCCATAGGTCTCCAGCACAACACCTAATCCCTCAAAAGTTTCAATGTAAGGAGTGGTAAATGTTTCCGCCATCTTTTTGGAAATAATGGTATTACTTTTACCATTCAACGTATTCTGGATATCGACCACAAAACGGGCATAGTCTTCTGCTGTGGACCATAAACCGGCGGCGGCCTGTTCAGGATAGATATGATATCTGCCCTGGACTTTAGTTCCGTTTTCTAAATATGCCGTTGCGGCAATTACGGATTGAGATTCTGGCAAAGGCTGAGTGAAGCTGCTGTTCTTCATTCCGAGAGGCATCAGGATTTTTTCCTTCATCAAAGTTGCAAAATCCTTTCCTTCAATATCTGTAAGTATTTCCTGCAACACAGTATATCCACCGCCAGAGTAACGAAAAGATTTTCCGGGAAGCTTATCCACCTTCACAGCATCAGTATTGGCAGGCTTTTCTCCGTTCAACACCTGAATCACTGTAGGGAGAGGTTTTCCTGCCTCGTATCCGGGGAATCCATGTACGGTGAAACCGGCTGTGTGGCTAAGAATATTCCTAAGCGTTACCGGCTTCTGTTTTGTCCACTCATTCTCAGGAATTTTCCAGGATTTCAGATATCTGTTCACATCAGCATCGGCATCTATTTTTCCTTCTTCTACCTCCTTTAATGCAGCATAAGCCGTTACAGGTTTACTCATAGAAGCAACCTGAAATAAGGTAGCGGTGGTAGCTGGAGTTTTATTTTCCACATCTGCGAGTCCATATGCTTTGGTCCATATCACCTGGTAATTTCTGATTACTGCTATACTGACGGCTGGAATATTATAAAACTTCATTCGGTCTTCCAGTTTCCATGCAGATTCTCCCTCAAATCTCACGGCAGGTAATAAACCTGATTCTATCCGGGCAATTTCATTTTTCAGCTGAGCATCTGTCTGTGCAGATAAAGAACTGGAAATCAGCCCCAGAAATAATACGATATAAAAACGAGTTCCGGTTTTCATAATTTTTA
This sequence comes from Chryseobacterium sp. LAM-KRS1, assembly GCF_013184525.1. Classification (GTDB taxonomy): domain Bacteria; phylum Bacteroidota; class Bacteroidia; order Flavobacteriales; family Weeksellaceae; genus Chryseobacterium; species Chryseobacterium proteolyticum. The sequence continues at coordinate 673,733 of NZ_JAAOIZ010000001.1, read as the reverse complement.
ATTAATAGCCTAAAAATAAGTAAGTATTACGAATATCAGCGGAATTAATTTTATAAGATGCCTATTATTATACTCAAGGCAGTCAAATTCATCCCATAGATTGCTGATACACTTCCTGTAGTGTTTTATTTTCCTATCTCTTCTGAAAAAAATCTAATGAAAAGAAGGGCTCCTCATTTCTTTTTTGCCTTTTGAACCACTTTATTATAAGCAAGACAGAGGTCTATATAGTATTGAAAATCTTTGTTTTTGTGATATCCTTCTTTACTCACAAAAATATACCCTTTTGCTACCCTTTTCCCATGAATCATCGGGCGGCAATACTCTTTTTCCAGCTCCAGCTCTGCTTGTTGAGGATCGATCCTGCATAAGATCTCCTCATTACGAACTCCGATGCATAGTTTATCATCTACCATAAAGCTTAATCCCTGGAACATTTTTTTCTCAATCACATTATTCTCATGCATCAATGTTTCTCTTATCCGGTTTACCAGTTGTTCGTTGTACATGATTATTTTTTTTAATTCTTGCAGGTATACTCTTTAATGAATCACCATTTTTCAGGCATCGATTTCCATGTGTGCTCGATATTGGTCATCAGCAAAGCATTATCAAACGCTATAGAGCCTTTTGGGAAAAGTGTTTCATCTTCATAAAAAGTTGATTTCAAATCCATCACTTCAAGAGGTCTTATTTCCCATGTATAGGTATTCAACTGAAGTCCTTCCAGCTTATCTTTATGAGGCGAATACCCGAGGCATCCCTCCTGAAAAAAGTCTGAAGCCTTCTGCAATGTTTCAAATATGGAATGATTATCAAATACTTCAATTTCCTTAGCATCAATTGAAGTAACCAGCTGATCGGAGCTTCTAAAATCAACATGGTAATGCTTGTTATTTTCCTTTACATTAAATTTTGCATAATAATGTTTACCCGGAAATACACGTCCGCCTATAAGCGTATTGATCTTCGATGAAGTATCTCTTCTCGGAATATAAACCCCGGTCCTAACCTCTCCGCCTTCGTCCCATTCAACAGCAATTCTATGTGCTCCGTTCTCGGAATCGATCCCCATAAAATCCGGCAACCCCAACGCTTTAATATTTTTAAGCCTGATCAGGCAAATACCTACTATTGCTTTATTTTTATAAAGCTTTGGTCTGAATGGAAAAGGGAGAATCTTTTCTACCGCGTCAGGATCAGCAGTAAAATTGATCAAAATCCTTCGATCTATATATCCATGTATTTCTGGTAATTTCATTTTTATATGTTAAGATGCGGCCATCCCCTGTCTTAGAGACAAATGTAATTCATTTTTTGGTCAACCTGATAAAGTATTTCAATATGTTTTACACAGAAAAGATGTTAATTTCGTTCTATTTTTATTTGCTGTTTTTTTATGAGATTTGCTGCTATAATTGCTTTCAGTATTATGAAAAAATTAATTTTAATCTGCACCTTATCTTTTGTCTTTATCCAAATAATAAATCCTCAACAAATCATATCCCGAAATTCAAATTCCGATCGTGAACTGTATGCTCAGAATATTGGGAAAATACTTTTTCTACACTATTCCATCATCTTTTTAATAGATGTACATACCTCATCAAGCTCTTTGCGATCCGGAAGGACTGAATATCTTTCACCAAACCGCAAACCAAAACCATCATTACGGAATCTCGGGAAAATATGCAGATGGGTATGAAAAACCTCCTGGCCGGCAGCTTCACCATCGGCAAGAAAATAATTGATTCCCTCAGATCTTATATCCGATTTCCTAAGGGCCCTATTAATTTTAGCAGCAACATTGAACATTCCTGAAGTAAGATCTTCGTCCAGTTCGGCAATGAATTCCCTGTGTATTTTCGGCACTACTAATATGTGTCCCGGATTAACGGGCTGGATGTCCATAAAAGCAATTACCTGATCATCTTCGTGGATGATGCTTGCAGGGAGTTCTCTGTTTATTATTTTACAAAAAATACAATTGTTCATAAGGACTGGAAAGTTTTTATAAAAATAGTAAAACGGAAATGATCATAAAATACAGGATTGTTTATTCAACAAAAAAAAGATAAATCTAGTTACGGTTTCCTGTTTTGGCCTGCCGCACAGCCTGGTTATCTTTTATATTTAATCGGTAGACCAACGTCAGGCGATATCGGGCGGCATTAGGGATATTGGTCTGGTTGATCACATAATCTGCTCCGGTGGTTACGCTTCTTAGTTTACGTAATTCAAAAAGATTACTCACATCAAATGTGACGGTCGCCCTGTCTTTTAAAAAAGTTTTGCTGCATCCAAAGTCGATACTGTGTACCGCATTAGTATGGGTTTGGGCTGTTGCATTGGCCCCCCTGAAATTATATATTGTCTGGAAAGAAAGTTTATCCTTCAGTTTAAGCTGAGCACTTAAACGGGCAGTCAGTGTAGTTCCTGAAAAATCAAAAGTCTGTTCCCGATAAGATCCTTCCTTTGCATAATGAAACAGGTTGAGCTCTGTATTCAGCTGAATCCATTTTAACGGATTATATAATACGGACAGCTCTATTCCACTCCGGGTTTCTTTATGAATATTTACAGGCATGGTAATAAAAAGCCCTTCAGCATTCCTGTACGTGTAATCCTCAATTATCCCTTTGTTTCTTTGGTAGTAAACCGATGGATTAAAAGTAAGCGTCTTTGTGTTCTTTAGAAAAGAAAGTTCCAATACCTGTGCATATGACGGATTAAGATCCGGATTTCCCACATAACGACTGCTAAGATCTGTCAATTCATTAAAAGGATAAATCATGGTAAGGGACGGCCTGTTGATCCTCTTGCTATAGCTGCCCTGCAAAGTCGTATTCCCGTTAAAATGGTAACTTAGGTTTAATGTTGGAAACAAGCGGGTGTAATTTTTATTGCTTGTGTAGGTTCCCATACGGTCTTCAATTCCTATTTTGGTAAGCTCACCACGTAATCCTCCCTGATAACTAAAGGCTCCTTTCTTACCTGAAAACTGAACATAGCCACTTCCGATCAGCTCTTTATATAAAAGGTGATTATCAATCTGATCAATGATCTCCCAGCCTGAAATATTTTGCTGCTCAGCAATGAAATCACTGTTGACCCTACGATCCTCCAATTTCAATCCGTATTCAATGGTAGAAGTACTGTCCAGCGGGTGGATCATATCCGTTTTGATCATAAAATCCTTACTGCTTCCTACTGAACCTGTTCTGATCAAAGGCAAGCCAGCCGCCAACGGGAAAACCCTTCGCGTTTCAAGATTCCATTCTTTATCACTGTCCCAGAAATCATACTGCATATCGACAGTAAATTTCTTTCCGGGCTTATCAAAGCTTTTGGTATAATTAAACTCCAGCTGATTGTAGCTCCTCTTTTCCCAGGATTCTCCATTGCGTGTGACACTGCTGTCTGCCAAACTATTTCTCCCAGAGTACAGATAATTCATACGGGTTTTATCATGATCACGTGTTGAGTTCCGGAGAAAAGCAGCAGTAAGGCTGTTCTGATCATTAATTTGAAAATCTGCTCCAAAATATAACAGTTTGGCATCGTCATGCCTGTTTTCATCCTGTCTCTGATCCAGTAAATAAGAGGCATCGGAAAGTCCTGAAGACTGCTGCATGGTGTATACCCCCACATAATCAGACAACCTGAGCCCGTACGTAGCAAATAAATTGAGTTTATTGGATTTAAAATTCAGACTGGGACTTATTCTGGTTTCATTGGGAATACCTCCAACCACACGCAACTGGCCACTAACACCTGCTTTTTTATTCTTTTTAAGGATTATATTGATAATGCCGGCTGATCCGGCTGCGTCAAACCTTGAAGAAGGGTTGGTTATCACTTCTACCCGTTCTACCTGATCCGCCGGCAATTGCTCCAACGCATTACCTTGCGTTAACCCTGTTCTCCGTCCATTAATCAGTACGAGGACATTGTTGTTCCCCCGTAAACTGATCCCGCCACCCGGATTTACACTTACGGAAGGGACCCTGTTTAACAAATCGGTAACTGCTCCCGATTGTGACAGAACATCCTTACCTACTTCAAAAATCTTTTTATCAAGCTTCAAACTGACTGGACCCCGTTTCCCTGTTAAAGAAACCTCTTCTAAAAGCTTTGCATCAGGTTCCAGGAGAACAGTTCCGACATGTATTGTCTCCGAGTTTACCTGTATCTGTTTATGGCTTTCCCGATAACCGATCAGGTGATAAACAATGCTATAATTTCCCATGGGAATTTGGTCCAGCCGGAATGCTCCTTTGCGATCTGAGATAGCCACTGCAATGGATTTATCGTTACTGTCCTTTAATGTAACAGTCACATCGGATAATGGCTGTCCGGAATTTTCGCTGATGACGCCTGTTATCATGGCTTGCTGGGCAAAATAAAGCGGAGTCGCCACCATGATCAGAAAGATGATTATTAATTGTTTCATGAAGTAAAATTAAAGCGTGCTCATGTCTGTTTAAAGTAAAAACATGTGAACCGCTCCAGAGGCTTTCGAACAGCAATCCGGAAGATTAGACTCAACTATTACTCCTGTAAACTTCTCCCTTTTACCACTTAATCTTATAGCTGAAAAGCCAGTCGTTTCCTTTTGATCCAAAAAGATTGATGAAAATTCTAATCATAGTTTCCCTGATGAATTGCTTAAAACCGTTCACCACTACTTTATCCTCTCCCCTTCTTCTTCCTTCAAGTACAATTTTTTCTACACGAGGTCTGCGCTCTTGTTCAAATAGTGAAAATGCGGACAGACATTCTTTTTGATCTCTGAGCAATTTAGCCAGCAACATTGCGTCTTCCAGGGCCATAGACGCTCCCTGTCCGGAGTTTGGACTTACCGCATGGGCTGCATCTCCTATCAGTATTATTTTTCGATGAGACCAAACAGGAAGAAAACGTACATCAAAAACATTAATGCGTAGGTAAGAATCTGCATTATTAATGATATCCGATACCGGAAAACTATAGTTTCCATATTGTTTATTCAAAACTTCCTTTTCCTCATCCACATGAATGTTTTTCAATTGATCTTTAGACCAGGGCATTTCGGAAATGACGTTGGTCCACCACATTAATTCTTTATCGTTTGCTCCGCTAAAGCCAAAGAAACCGTTTTTGCCATAAATAAAATTAATGTTCCTGAACTCCCTGTCTGTTAAACCTGCCAGCTTATCTTTTGAAATAAAACCGGCATGCGAAATAATCCCGGTAAATTCCGGTTGAATTTCAGGGGCGACGGACTTTCTTACCTCACTATTGATCCCATCTGCTCCAATCAACAGGTCCCCGATTGAAACAGTATCATCATCAAAGGAAACGATCACTTTCCCATCGTCAGTCTGGACAATATCTTTTACTTTCTTTTCAAAATAAAGCGGGATATTCTTAGTTCGGACAGCTTTTCTTAAGATATCTACCAATGTCTGCCTCTTCATACTGACTGCAGGTTGCGGAAACTTCTGCAGATCTGTAAACAGCATTTTTGCCAGCCTTTTTCCTTTGCCATTTCTAAAAACTCCTTCATGAACGGGACATCCGCTTTGAATAATTTCCTCTGCCAGGCCAAGCTCTGCCAGTACATTCATTCCGTTTGGTGCTATATTCAGGCCACCACCCGCAGTTTCCTCTCGTGATCTTAGCTCAAAGATTTCGGAGGAAATACCAATTTTTTCAAGGAATAATGCCATGGCAGTACCAGCAATTCCGGCACCTAAAATAATGGCTTTTCGATTCTCTTCCATAACTGATCGGTTTTTGTTTACTTTGTATATAATTAAGTTTGATTTTATTTTACTTATAAAACATTTTACAAAGTAAAATAAATTATTTTACACCAACAACAATGAGCAGAAATAAAATAGAACAAATCGGTGAAAGACTCAAAGAACAAAGTACCCATGCTGTTAGAAGGAGCAATCTTATCGCCGCTCAATTGAAAATCAATCCTACCGATCTTGAAGCTTTGGAAGTCCTGTTACGAAACGGAAAAGCGACTGCTGGAACACTTTCCAGCGAAACAGGAATATCAGGAGGAGCCGTTACCAAAATGATCGATCGCCTTGAAAAAGCAGATTTTGTAAAAAGGGTCCTGGATAAATCTGACCGAAGAAAAGTAATTATTGAGCCTAACTTAAATACCATACAACAAAGGGTATTCCCGTTATACGCTCCTTTAATAGCTGCTACAACAGAATTATTCAAAACATATTCTGACCAGGAACTCGATATTATCAACGGTTTTATGGAAAAAATACTTCAGATAAGCAGTGATGATCTGAACCAGATGACATCGGATCTGTAATATGATGTGATAAATAAGTCTATGTATCTGCAACCTAATTAAAAACATGCAAACAGCTCTACAGACTTTCAAACGACAACCAGGATTTATCCATTACCTTGTATATTTACATTATGCATAAGGTCCTGCTTTTATTGGTATTCCTGAACCTGGTGAATATCCCGGTTATTCAGAATGATGAACCTGTATCGCTGTATAAAACAGGAGATGATCCGGCCTGGGCAGCTAAGAACTACAATGACAAAAACTGGTCACGGGTAAGAGGAGATACTTCTGATAAGATATTCTGGTCACGGACCCGTCTTGATCTCCGGCAAGTAGAACCTGAACTTACGCCTTTAGGACTTCAGATCGAATCTTTTGGCGCATTTGAAGTATATTGGGATGGTGTTTTTATCGGAAACAACGGACAATTACCTCAAAATGGAAAACCTGAAACCCCAGGTTCCGAAAGCAGTTATTACAGAGTTCCGGACAGCCTGATTTCACCGGGTTCCCATATTGTTGCATTGCGAACTTCTCAATCATTACTTCCTCATGTACATCGTGACATTGGATTTAAGATGAATAAATACACAACCTTATTAACCAAACCCCTGGTTACCATGTCGTATATGAATCTCATGGCCGGAGCTTTTCTTATTGCAGCAGTCTATTATTTTTTCCTGTACCTGAACAGCAGGCGAAGACCTCTTGATATCCTTATTTTTGCAACCACCTGCCTTTTATTTTTTGTTTTACTGATCATGGAATACCTTAAATTTCATGTGGTTATTCCCTACTATCAGTTTTTTATCCGCCTGGAAATTATTGGATGGCTCACCTTTGCCAATGCGCTTTTGGTTCCCTGGTATTTTATTATTCAGTTTAATTTTAAAAGAGGAAAGTGGCTCATGGCAGCCCTTCTGGTAACGCTCTTATTATTATATGGATTTAATTACGGTCATTACGACCTTACCGCCAGATTGTACAGTCTTGCAATGCTCATTACAGCTATTATTGTTGTTCTGAACGGTATTATCCAAAAGGAAAAAGGAGGTTTTATCGTACTGGCAGGACTCTTGATCAGTGGCTTGATGCATAAATTTATTTTTTACGACTATGGACTCTTTATTAGCTTTACGATCATTGTTTTAAGCATGCTTTACCTGCACTCGATCCGGACCAGTGTTATTGAAGCCGAACACCAGCAGGCTGTATTGCTTTCTTCAAGGCTGCAACTGGAATTGCTGAAAAAAAATATCCAGCCTCATTTCCTGAGAAATACACTAACCTCTATGATGGACTGGGTCGAAGAATCACCCAGGGAAGGATCGCGCTTCATCCAGGCATTGGCCGCAGAGTTTGACATTATGAATGAGATTTCCGAACAGACCCTGATTCCCATAACAAAAGAGCTCGAACTTTGCCGGCAGCATCTTTCAGTCATGGGTTTCCGGAAAGAGATAAACTATAAATGGGAGCAAAACGGAATAGATGAAACGCAATTCATTCCACCCGCCATTATTCATACTTTACTGGAAAATGGCATTACCCACAGTGAACCATTGCCCGGAAATATCATTACATTTAAACTGAGCTATTCCTTATCGGGAAATCATCACGAATATGTATTCGAAACCATTGCAAAAAACCGTGAGGTATTCACAAGCCGGAGTGGCGGCAACGGACTTAAATATATCCGTGCCCGTCTGACAGAAAGTTACGGACAAAACTGGGTATTCAAATCCGTTCAAACAGAAAACGGCTGGCTATCGACCATTCAAATTACAAGATCATGAATATACTGATTATAGAGGACGAATCAAGGATCGCACATCGCCTGCAGCGTATGACAGCAAAATTCTTCGAAGACAGACCTGTTCGGATTACAGTTTGCGATTCTCTGCAAAAAGGACTTTCCCAAATAGAACACGATCTTCCTGATCTGCTGCTTCTCGATCTGAACCTCAATGGTGATAATGGTTTTGAAGTATTGGAACATATGGTAGCCTCTTCTTTTCACACCATCATTGTTTCAGCCAATACCGATAAAGCAATCACTGCCTTTGCATACGGAGTACTCGACTTTGTTCCCAAGCCTTTTGATGAGGACAGGCTTTTTCAGGCCCTTAACCGTTTTAGCAGCCCTTCCATAAAGTCGGGTGACGACATCCAATACCTGGCTGTGAAGAGATCCGGACAAATACGGTTGGTGAATATTACGGATCTGATTTATATAAAAGGAGCCGGAATTTATACCGAACTTCACTTAAAAGATGGCCGGCAGGAGCTTCACGATAAATCTTTAGAGCTTTTACAACAGCTTCTTCCTGGAGAATTTGAGCGGATTCACAAATCCTATCTTGTCAATCTGTCTCAGGCTGAAAAGATCACCATCAGCCCCGGTTCCCGGTACGGCTTATTGCTTAAAAACGGGGAAATCCTTCCGATTGGACGTTCAAAATACAAAGAGCTCAGAAATAAGACCATTTGATTGTTACCGTTTTATTTTATCCATCCTACTTTCTTCTTCCAGGCTTCCATCTCATTTTTTCTTTTGCTAAAATCGTCAGGTGGCAACTGATTTTCTCTTTTTACCTGCTCACGGATTATGGCCGCTTGCTCTTCCAGTGTGTTCAGCCCAATAGATTTTCTTCGTTCATTAACTTTTGTGATATTGTCAATAAAATTCGGGACCATTTCTCCGTTCTCATTCCAGTCAAATTGGGTTCCGTACAGCTGCGGCTTTCCTTCAAACACGGCAATCCGGTCACTAAGATAGGCGAGATTTTTAGGATCGGCCTTTTGTTCGTCTACTGCATCTTTTAATAACCGGACGCATTTTCTCATCAATTCAGGCTGGCCGATAGCATGCTGTATAATCAGCCAGGCAGCTTCACTGGCTTCTTTACCCACTTTGTCAATACCGGGATAACCAATAATATCCATGATATCATTCAGTTTTTTCGCATTCCTGTTATGCAATTGTTCCATTTCTTTGTGATATCCTTCCCCGAGTTCCCCTCTTTTGATAAGCTGATCACGCAATTCGAGATCTTCATTTTTTAGTTCAATAATTCTTTCTGCAAAATGGTTATGGCTCATAATAAGTTTTTAATAATATTTACTACCGGTATTTTTGATCGCTTAATACCTATCTTGATCTGCCTTTATAAATATACTCTATATTTTAAACTAATCAATTGAACAATGACACTCCCGGGAAACTTTCCAAAACTCCGGAATGCGGATTAGGGAGAAAGATAATTAACACAACTTTAACGCCTTTACCTAAATTCGGAGGCTGTGATTTTAATACATAAAGCCGTACTTTGCAGCCTAAAAAACAACGAAAAAGATGGGGCTATTTGATATGTTTACACAAGAGATCGCAATGGATCTTGGAACCGCTAACACACTAATTATACATAATAACAAAATCATCATTGATCAGCCCTCGATCGTCTCTATTGACCGTACAACAGGAAAACCAATAGCAGTCGGAGAACAGGCGAAGCTTATGCAGGGGAAGACCCATGAAAATATTAAAGCAGTACGTCCGCTGAAAGACGGTGTAATTGCTGATTTTCATGCTTCCGAACACATGATCAAAGAATTCATTAAACAGATACCGGGAATTAAGGGGAGATTTATACAGCCAGCACTTAGAATTGTCATTTGCATTCCTTCAGGGATTACGGAAGTGGAAAAAAGGGCTGTAAAAGATTCTGCATTGAAAGTGAATGCAAAGGAAGTTAAGCTGATCTATGAGCCAATGGCCGCTGCAATTGGTGCGGGTATTGACGTTCAGAATCCGGAAGGAAATATGATCGTAGATATAGGTGGCGGAACGACTGAAATTGCAGTCATTGCACTGGGGGGAATCGTTTGCGACAGATCGCTTAAAATAGCCGGAGATGTCTTTACCAATGATATTGCTTACTTCCTGAGATCCTATTACAATCTGTATGTTGGAGAGAGAACAGCTGAAAGAATAAAAATCGAAATCGGATCTGCACTGGAAGAGCTGGATTATCCTTTGGAAGACATTCCGGTACAGGGAAGGGACATGATCACCGGGAAACCTAAAGAGATCATGGTGAATTACAAAGAGATTTTTAAAGCCCTGGATAAATCCCTGATGAGAATTGAAGATGCGGTGATGGAAACGCTTTCCCTCACTCCGCCTGAACTGGCAGCAGACATCTATAAAACGGGAATCTATCTCGCCGGAGGTGGTGCTCTTCTTCATGGACTTGCAGACAGAATACACAAAAAAACAGGATTACCTGTATGTGTGGCGGAAGATCCCTTGAGAGCCGTTGTAAGAGGTACAGGTATCGCGCTTAAAAACATCAATAAGTTTAGTTTCCTGATGAGTAACTAATATTGACCGGAATAAATAGCAAAAGGCTTTGAATACATATTTAAGGCCTTTTTGTGTTGGGTAAAAAACAACAATATTACAAATGGTTAAAATATATTTATCACCTGGCATTGAATTGTTTTAATTAAAATTTTATATTTGCTGAGTACATAATTTGCATCCGGATTATAAGAAAAGCAGTACTAAAAAGGAAAAAGTGTTCCAACATATCATCACCCAAAAAGCCATGAAAACTTTAAAAACAGCCTTATCTGTATCTATTTTCAGTCTTGTTCTTACTTCCTGCGCTACTATGCAGCGAACCGATCTGTATTTTGGAACTAATATCCCGACCGGTGGCAATGTAACCCAGCAGCAGTGGAAGGAATTTTCTGACGGGGTTATTACCCAATACTTCCCTGAAGGATACACAGAAGTAGATGCTCTCGGGAAATGGATGGACACCCAGACCAAACAAACCATTTCCGAAAATACCAAGGTGGTGACCTTTCTCGGTAAACCCACCAAAAAAAGAAATGCTTCCCTCGACAGTATTACACAAAAGTATATTCGTCAATTTCATCAGCAAAGTGTCCTCAGAATAGATAGCAAGCCCAAAGTAAAATTCATCAGTAAGACATAATCTGTTTGTAAATTACCCTTTCCCTACATTTCATCCTTCAGGAAACTCCGTGTAGACCTTTTCATTAGAAAAATCATTACTAACTGATTTAACTTATATTTTTTACAAGTAAGCTCAAAGCGAAATTCTTTGTTCAAAACCCTCATCATCATTCATATAAAAGAACGATCAAAAAGTGAAATGACTTTTAATATGTAATTCCGGATCAATAGCCTTAACTTGGCAGGAAACTTGGTAAGTAAAACAATAAAGCCGATCAGGTTAAAATATAAACGGAAATACAATGGTAACGATCAACAATTTTGAAGAATATAAGTCCTATGAAGGAAAAACCATAGGTGTTTCCAACTGGCATCAGATAGATCAGGAACAGATCGATAAATTTGCTGATGCAACTTTAGACCGGCAATGGATACATGTCGATCCGGAAAGGGCAAAAAAAGAAGGACCTTTTGGATCAACCATAGCCCACGGGTATCTCACTCTTTCTCTTATCCCCTATTTATGGAAGCAGATAGCGGATGTCCGTAATGTAAAAATGGAAATCAATTACGAAATAGAAAGCTTCAAATTTGGGCAGGCCGTACGTGTTAACAGCGAAGTAAAGCTACAAGCCACCGCAAAAATGATATCCAACCTCAGAGGAACTGTTAAAGCGGTGATCCAGGCTAAGCTGATCATTAAAGGTGAAGAGAAACCCGCATACACCGGTGATGTTATTTTTCTTTACCACTTCGCTTAAAAACAGGAAGAATTCATTATTTTCATTCCGTAAACATGAATAATGTTTAGTTGCATCTATGAAAGACCACGAATTACATCAGCTTACTGATCTTCTTTTCAAATCCGGGAAAGAAGAAAAATACGGGCCTAAAAGCGTAATAATCGAAGAAGGAACGGTTTCGCGAAAGTTCTATTATTTAAAAAAAGGAATTCTGAGAGGCTGGACTCATTATGACGGTAAAGAAGTCACATTTCAATTCCTTTTTGAAAATCATATTTTTTGCTGTTCCGAGAGCTTCTTTTATCATCAGCCAAGCTCTTATACAGTGGAAACGATCGAAGCATGCAGCCTTTTATCAGTAGAAAAAACGGATATCGATACATTATCCGAAGACATTACCTTCATGAATCTCTTTAATAAATATCTCATAAGCCGGGTAAATGATTACCAGCAGTTATTGATCTCTCAGATCCGGGAAAAGCCGGAAATGCGCTACAAAAAGCTTCTTGAAGAAAATCCGGAAATCATCCTCCGTATTCCTCAGCATTTGATCGCGTCTTACCTCGGTATGACGCCGGTCAGCTTAAGCAGGATCAGAAATCGATGAACGCTTCATTTCTTTACAATTGTTAACGACGGGTTACTTACTTCCAGGCTACATTTGTTGAAAATTATATCAACAATGGAAAAATTAATACAAGCCGTATTCAAAGAAGTCATAGAAAACAAAAATTATGACGAATCTCTTATCAACAAATACTTCAGTGAAGATTATACCCAGGATGTAGATGGGGTAACGCTGGATTTTAATTCTTTTAAAAATCATATCCGGAAATTAAAGGAAAAAGTAGTTGAGCAAAAGGTAGTGTTTGAAAATATAATAAGTGATGAAGATTGCTTGATTACAAAGCATTATGTGACCAGTATTCTTCAGAATGAAGAGGTGGTAAAACACAAAGTCTTTGCAGAATTCAAATTCAAAAATGACAAAATAGTCCATTGTGACGAACTAACTTTCCTTTTAGAAGGTGATTCATCTGAAAAAAAATTAGGTTCTGAAGTTTGATCTATTTCAGGCTATAATCTAAAACAAAAAGAGCCTTCTCAGGAAGGCTCTTTAAACGAAAGTATAAAAAACTGTTCTTTAATTTCCAAAATTCACAAAATGCGGAATATCGGTCGAAAAGTTATTGATTGGTAAAAGATTATTTCGGTTGCTGTTAAAATCAAAAACCGAATTATTATCAAACGGAACACGCGGATAATAAGTAAAAGAGATCTGGATCCTGTTGAAAACCAGAAAAGGATTATTGATCAGAACACCAATTCCTATTTTTGTGTTGGCTGTTGTTTTCAGTAATTTGTCATCAGGCATACCCAGCCAGCCCACTGCGGCGGTTAAATACGGGCTGAAGTGAAAATTCTTCCAGGTTTTATTAACGAACAACTGAAGCTGATATCTCAGAACCAGTTTCTTAGTTCCGATATAATCCGAGTTATAAACCGGAAATTCATCTGAAGCCGAAAGATTAATTCTGTCTTTGTACGAATAGTTATGCTGTGGATTCCCCAAAGCCAGGGTCGGAGAGAAAAAATGTCTCACCTTGGCAAATTTCCAATCCATCAGATGGGTAAAATAAGTTCCATCTAGCCGGAAGGACTCGCGATTTTGATTGTCTTCATTAAAAAACCTTCCGAACTCAGCTTTTAAATTAAAATACCCCAGCCTGGTAAAATTACCATAAGATGCCGCAACTCCCACATATGGTTTTACGTCGTTATTTCTAGACAATCCCCCGGCCGTCAAATTCAATGATTTACCATAAGCAATATCTTCCGGCAAATCATATTGAAAAATATTTTTCTGAACCGAGAAATTCCTTTGGATAAACCCGATAGACATCAGGAAACTGCTGTAAGAATTAAAATACTGATACCGGTCGATTCCCGGGCTGTCTTTATATTGATAGTTTTGGAACCTCCCGATTATGGCAATATTACTGGAGACTTTTTCATTCGGATCGGATGAAACAGGAATCTGATATCCACCCCATACATCCTGGCTATATACCTTGATCTGGACTTCCGGATATGTTGTATCGTTCTCTACAGGAAGTAAAACATGTCTCATGAAATATTCCAGACTAACACCACCTGCCCATTTGGTGAGTGGTGAGAAAAAGTCTCTCCTGACATTAAAGTTGATTCTTTCATTTTTAAAAAAATCCCTCTCCCCCAGAATCTGTGCATCAACGTAGGACCCGAAAAGGTTATAGGCCGTGTAACTTCCCAAAAGGTAGTTTTGCTTTTCTTTAGAATCGTTTCGGTAAAGGAAATCGAAGGTATGGCCTAATCCCAGAACATTTTCTTCCGTAACTCCAAGGCCGATTTTACTTCCCGAGTAGCTTAGCCTGGGTTTTAAACTCCATGAATCGAGAACCCTTACCACCACATCAATAGAATCATTGTTGGAATTACTTTCCTCAACACCGATATGAACCCTGTTGACAAAAGCCATTTTTCTCAACAAACGTTCGGATTCATAGAGTTTCTGCGCATTATACTCTTCCCCCTCGTGAAAAAGCAGGTAATTATTAACCGTGGAAGTCCTGGTATTAGGATGAAGATGATTGGTGATCCAGTCGTACCATTTAGATTGCTCTTTAGTATCCTTGGAACCATATCCAAAGGGGTCTATCGTTTCTATACGGATATTTCTGATGTATTTCCTGTTATATTTCTCCTGCGATAGCTTTTCAGTTCTGGACTTAACAGAAGTAGAATCCGCTTCCCTACGGAATATGAGCCGGTGAAAGAATTTGGTCACTTTATGATGATCCGAAAATTCTTCTATTTTGTAATAAAGAGAATCTTTTTTTTCCTGTGCATTTAAAAAGAAAAAACCACCGAACAGCAAAATTAAAAATATAGTAGATCTAGTCATTAGTCATCAAAAATTCAATAAGCTTGATAATATCAATTTACAAGCCAATAAGAATTAAAAACGTACTAAATTCTATTGAAATCATATCATCTTTCACTCCAGGAAAGATGAATGCATCTGCAGATAGCAAATGAAAAAATCATCTTTTGGTAGAAGTTGAACTCAACAAATTTAAAATCAACCCATTACTTTGTTATAGATCAACTGGCAATTTATTGCGCTTTGAACCAAAGTAAACAGCAAGCAAAATGCTGGGGTGTTGAACCGTAATAGCGCAAAAAACTTTTGTCGAAAACTATTTCAAAAGCGACCAGATGAGAACCCCCGCACCGGCATAGGCCGCTACCGTAATGATGTCAGCTATGGGCTGCGAAAATCTTTTTTCAGCAATTCTTTCGGCATTAATCTGATTCTTATGAAATTTTAGAATTTTCTTAGGATTATGGACCGGATGCGCAACCAGACTATCACTTTCCCATCTGTCCACTATTACTTTGTAGGTTTTGCCGTCTGCTTCAATCCTCACATTTTTATTAGGTGAGAGCTTCTCCTGAACATTCACAGGAGCGGATACTTGTTGCAGATTCAGATTTTGGGAATCAGCGTTTGGATTTTTCGTTTGCGCAGGAGCATTATTACCAGAGCTCATTTTAGATGCCTGCTTATTGTCGGCTGTGGGATTGGCCTGTTTTTTTACCTGATAAGTATAGCAACTCACAAGAGAAAATGATATAAGGATACAATAAAGATTCTTTCGCATGAGTCAAATTTAAGAAATAAACGCAAAAATCAGTATTTTCTTTTGAAAGATCCTGTGATATTATTACCAAAACAAAAAACACTGTCAACAATAATATTTCCATGTTTTTAAATGTATTGATTTCGGCCTTTAGGAGAAAGGGTTCAGGTCATTTGTTACTCCTGATTATCGGTTCTGATCAAGAACAAATTTTAAATTCGCAAAATCCGTATCGGCTTCCACCAAAGTACAAATTCCATTGCTGTAGGTATAAGTAGTGGTGTTTCCGTTGGGCAGATCGATTCTGTACTTTCCCGAAGTAATCTTCCGGACAGGAATCATTTTTTGGAATTTCTCCGAAAAAACGGATTTTATGTTCCCCGGTTCATTAAAATACAAACTTGCCGTCGAACTGAAAATTGACTGTTTCAGCGAGCCATTCGCTCCATCTTTATCCGAAAGATGATAAAAACTTCCATTCCAGGTAGCGGTATTGTTCACCTTTAGTTTTCCGTTCATTGTCCGGTAAAGTTTGGCCTGTTGAAGGATATTCTGTTTAAAAGTAACCCCCATTTTGTCATAAATTTCAATACTGTAAAGAAGCTTTACTTTGGCCCTTGATTCAAAAAGATATTCAGTGACATCATCTTTTAAAGAACGCTCCACATGGATCTTGCCAATCATTTTATTATCCTTAATGATGGAATAGTTCAATTCTTTGTTAATAGGTGGTGCCATGAAAGGTTGAAAATAATTGTACACCATCACCGTAAAAATCAGGAGTGCTTTCATAATAAAAATATTTATGAAGCAAAATTAGTCCGGGAAAAAGCTTAAAATGTTCCGGAGGATAAATGTGAACTTATTATTTTTAAATAATTTAAACAATTGAAAACAAGATATTTGAGCATAAATCTTCGTTCTGGTTTATAATATTGAACCTTGTTTTTTAAATAATTATATTAAACTTAGCCACCGATTCGTATTGCTGTACTCCAATTAACTTGGGATACATTTTTCTTCACACTCTTTCCAATTTAAATTGTTCTGTTGTTGCAAATATTCTACAGGATAATTTTCATCAAAAAAACTCAAAAAAAGAAATGATAATTTTTAATACGACGAGTTCTGTCGCTGTGCACAAGTACCTTTGTATTAGAGATAAGATAAAGAATCCCGGGAAATTAATTGTCTTACTAAACCAAATTTTAACCTAAAAACAACTTTTTTACATGATGTTTAAAAAACAACTGATAATCATTTTTCTTCTTTCTTTTTTCATTTCCTACGCGCAGAATGAATTTACTACGCTCTGGAAACCAAATGCAAATGGCATTATTGATCATTCAATAAAGTTTGGCGGCACAGGAACCGATTATACCATTTATTGGGAAGAAGTAGGATATCCTCAGCATAACGGAATCATGAATTCTGTCACTTCTAACAGTAACAATCCTATAACCATAAATTTCGGACCTTCATTACATACAGATCCTTTGCAGGCTACCTACGAAGTGAAAGTATCCGGCGGTAACGGATTATTTTATGGGTTCAGGGCCAATACCGGTATTATGCCTCCTGAGGGAAATCAGGAGCTCATAGAAGTAAGTCAGTGGGGAAATACTACATGGCTTCAGCAATTCGAAAGTGCATTCGCCAACTGTCCAAGTCTTAATGTAACGGCAGCAGATACTCCTGACCTTACACATATAAACAATTTGTCACAAATGTTCCTAAACTGTTCATCTTTGACAGGGCACACTTCATTTTCTTATTGGAATCCATACAATATTACGGATATGAGCGGTATGTTCAGCGGAGCTACTCTGTTTAATCAGAATATTGGAAACTGGATACAGCAAAAGTAACCAATTTTAGTGGCATGTTTTCTTCTGCTTCTTCTTTCAATCAAGATATTTCTTCCTGGAATACAATGTCCGGAACTGACTTCTCTTCTATGTTTTCGGATGCTACTTCTTTTAATCAGCCATTAAATTCATGGAATACGGAAAATGCTACTAATTTCCGTTATACATTCTATAATGCAAAAGCATTTAATCAGCCTCTTAATAACTGGAATACAAGTAAAGTAAAAGATTTTGAGCATATGTTTGAAAATGCAGTATCATTCAATCAGCCCATTGGAAATTGGGACGTAAGTAAGGTTGATTATATTGCCGGATTTAATATGTTTTCGGGTGCTTCCCATTTTGACCAGGATATTTCTTCGTGGAACATCAAGCTACAAAACTTCAGCTGGAATGCAATCTATTTCGGATTTAAAAATGCCGGCTTATCATGTACAAATTACAGCAAGTTTCTTATTGCTCTGAATAATAATCCTACATGGGCGAACTCAACAATAACATCCGGAACTATAGATGCAACAGGACTTGTTTATTCTACACCGCAGGCTATGCTGGCCAGAGCTCAGCTGATCAATAAAGGCTTTAATATTATCGGAGATTCCTATATTGCCGGTTGTTTTCTGTCAGCAAGAGAAGCTTCACCAAAAACTAAAACCTCCGCTTATCCTAATCCAACAACAGGAGTGATTAATGTAGAATCCTCATCAGACGAAAATGTTCATTTATATGATATCAACGGCAATCTTATTAAAAATATAATCTTTAGAAAGGGGAAAAACACGATCGATCTTACTGAATATCCATCAGGAGACTATTTCTTAAAAGGTGATACGACTCTAACTAAAATAATCAAGCAATAACAGGTTAATTTACAATTAAATTCAGCTCCAAAGTCATTGTACTTTGGAGTTTTTTAAGTATTATATTTATGTAAGTTAGAAGAATTACTATAATGACAATCAGGAAACCTTCGAAGTTGATTTAAATCTGTAAGATGTGGATGAGCAATGAGCGAGGCCCGCGCGCCAGCGAAAGCAACTACAGAGACTACCTGAAAAGGGTTCAAAATAATTACAGAAAATCTATCACAATTCTCTTCATTCCATCTATTTCTTCCACATAAAATAATCTAATCCATCTGAAGTTTAAAAATAGTTTCAAGCTGCTTCCGGTTGGCAGAAGCTGGAATATTTTTCATAAGATTGTTTCTCAACCATACTCCCAAACCATTATCTATATGCGCCAGGCGTCCCACAGTACGACTGCTGTTTACGACCTGTAAAGCCTTAGGCATTCGTATTGCTTCATATTGTTGAAAGGCAGTCTGTATATTTTGTTCCTTGGCGAGTAGCTTCCCGAGTATGTATGCATCTTCTATAGCCTGACATGCCCCTTGTCCCAAATTAGGCGTTGTGGCATGCGCAGCGTCCCCTACAAGACATACCTGCTCCTGCTGCCAGCAATTAATAGGCTTAAGATCGACAATATTGCTGATAAAAATGTCACTATCTCTGCATTGGGAAATTATTGACTGAATAGTTGGGTGAAAATCTCTGAAACTTTTTGTTACTTCTTTTTCCTTTGCATTTTCATTCACTAATGCGTACCAATAGACTTTATTCGGGGCTATCTTTACAAAGCCAAAGCGCTTTCCTTTTCCCCAGGCTTCATTAAGCTCATGATGATATTCTGCAGGCAAATCCATTTCACTAACTCCACGCCAACATCTTTGCTTAGCATCCCGAAGGTTGCTTGTTGGAAAAAGTTGCTTACGCACCACAGAATTGATTCCATCTGCTCCAATTAACCACCTTGTCTTATGTACAGAACCGTCTTCAAAATAAAGATGATAATTGTCTTTTTTTTCTATTTTTACTAACCGTTTTGATAAACTTATATGCTCGTTACCTAATGCTTCTACCAACAATTGCTGTAGCGCACCACGATGGATGGCTATATTGCAAACTCCATATTGCTTTTCAAAATCTTTCAGGTCGACCACTGATAAAGATTTAAGATAACGATCCGTAATTTTCATAGCAGAAATACGGTTACCAGCCTTTTCAACCTGTTGATGAAGGCCTAAGGATTTAAAGACCTGCATGGCATTGTTCGCCATAATAATTCCTGCTCCAACTGCTTTTATTTCTGTTGCTCCCTCATAGATGTGTACCGCATATCCTTGCTGTCTGAGCATTAGGGCCGTTACCAATCCGCCGATACCCGCTCCTATAATTGTGATTGTTTCATTCATAACATGCTGTTTTGATAGCACAAATGTAGAAGCTCCAATCCTCCAAAAACGTTCACTTAAGTTAATAAACATTCATCAGTTTGCGATATAAAAGTATCCTTCTCAAACCGTAAGCATCAGTTTGTATTTAATTCTAACGCATCAGTCTTCTGCGGATCCGGCTTAGCGATTGAGGTTGAATACCTAGATAACTTGCTATATACTTCTGAGGAAACTTCAGAACAATTTCCGGATAATTCTCTAGCAGTTTGAGATACCTGTTTTCCGGTGTAAAGTATAATAATTCTTCAATTCGATGCTTGGCAGCAAGATACACTATCTCCGTCATGCGCCGGCCAAATACCTGCCAGTATTCATCACTATGAGTAAGTTCCATCCAATTTTTACGCGATATCAGGGCAACATATGATTTTTCTAAAGCTTGGATATTGAGTTTAGCCTTCTCCTGTAAAAGAAAACTCTCAAAATCTGTGAATCCCATGTCTTCCAGTCTGTTATGAAAATGAAAAAGAAAATTGATCTCACAGCCTTCTTCATTGATGTAAAAAGTACGAAGCGTTCCTTTAATGACAAATCCAATAAAATTACAAAACTCATCCTGCTGAATTAAAAATTCTTTTCGTTTTAGCTCTTTGAACTCTAATAATTCATAAAAAGTATCTATTCGAACCTCATCCACAGCAAGTGCCTGAGCTAATGTTTTTTTAAAGGTATTATGATCAAACATGATAAATCAAAAAGCTTGTAAGAATCTTTCTCAAATATACATATCCGGAATTATGTTGCCAAATCCCACTGCTGGCGCGAACGTGACGTTCATGTATGAGTAATCTCAGATCTGTTATATAATGTCACCGTACTTTGGGGGTTAAATTGAAAAGTGATTTTCTGCTTATTACCCATATTATCTGAGATCCAAAACATATTTTTTATTTGAAAATTTGTAGGCATAATTCATCTGATTTTTAGAATGAGTTGCATTTTTTTTCAAAATTTACAATTTTAGTTCGTAGTATAAAACATTCTCACTTTGTCCGTCCTGCCAATTACAGGGTTCCGTATGGGTATAATGAAAACCAAATTTTTGATTAGCCATTTTTGATGCAATATTACTTTCTCGGTGACTGATACTCAATTTTTTTAATTGTTTTTTTAAAGCCCAAGCTATTCTACTCTTATAAAAAAGTGCTGATAAACCTTTACCACGATGCTCTCTTTTGATATATGATTGCCCTAAGTAGGCTTCGGCATCATTAAGTAACACAATACTTGTCATTCCAACAAGCTCATCCATAAGATAAAGACCAAAAACGGCTCTGGGTTCTTTTATTCTTGCTAGCCATTCCTCATCAGTAAGCTTAGTTTCGGACGGATGTGTTATTCGAAACATAGCTGGTTCGGTTTTTAAAGCTTCCAAACGCATTTGTTTATATAATAAAAACTCCGAGTCGTTGAGTTGGCGGATTAAATAATTTTCTAGTGAAAATATTATTTCTTCTTGATTCACAATCCTTAATATTATTTTAACCGTATTCAAATTTTTAGATATAAGTAAAATTCATTTTTCATATCAATCTTTAAGAATATAAAGAAAGAAGAAAAATTCATTTTTCTCTACCATTACTAAAAGCCAGACGATTTCAAAAGATTTAATACAAATTAGAAATAAGGATTATTTACCATGTTTTTTTTCGAATTGGAGCTTTTTTCGAGCGACCCCAAACAATGAATATACTATTAACAATAATAAGACTTCTGTTTCTATTTTTTGTATTTCGCCTCTTGAAATATGATATGCTAATGCCGAAACCATAAATATGGCAATTCCTATGGCTGCCCAAATGCTGATGTTTGGTTTTATTCTTGAAACAGAAGGCAATATAAGTCCTAATGCTCCTAATGATAAATCCCAACGGAACATTTGGAACGATATCTGAAACTACCTCGATAGGCTGACTTAGTTTTATCCTCCCGACATTAAAAACCTCAAGGTTAAAATTACTTGTGCAACCCAAAGACCGATTTGTAACGCCATTGAAGGCTTTTGGTTATTTTCCTTTTTTAAATAAAATAAACTCTTAAATAATTGTTTTAGCCTCAGCTAAAGACACCGTTTTTCCTAAACCTAATTCGCTCAAATCCCCAGGAAATTCAATTCTTATAGATTGCTCAATATTTCCTATTCTAAATGGTGTATAACCATTGTCTTGGATTAATAGCTCAACGTCGGCATTGATAGTTTCGTCATCTGTTGCATAAAATAATACAGCAAATTCAGGTTCTTGAAAAGCCGATTTAGCTAAATTTGTTGCAGATAAAGAGCTCCACGCCTTGACTAGCTTTGCTTTCTCTGGTAAAAATTGTGCATTAATTTGTCCCGCAGATTCGCTTTCCCCAATTAACTTTTTAAGTTTTCCATTTTCGTCCAGTCCTAAAGGATTTGAAGGATCTATGATTATTTTCCCTTTCAATTCGGAAGCATATTGTTTTAATAATTCTTGAACCGCCTTAAAAGAAACAGCCATAATAACAATATCTGATTGTTGAATGGCTTCTTTTATTTCATTTACTGTTCCAAGATTTCCTAATTCTTTTGCAAATTTTTGAGCATTTTCTAAATTTCTACTAGTCAAAATAAAAGAACGATTACCTTTTACTAAGTTCCTGCTAATTGCTTTACCTATGTTACCTACTCCAATGATGGCTACTTTTTTAGTTGACATATTTTTGTTTTTTATTATTTATTAAAATTTACACTACAAAATTGAGAGAAAATGCAGAGGTAAAAAGATAACAAATGTTAAAAAAAATTGTTGACATATATCAACCATTTTTAAGTATTTTTAAGCCTAAAAAACTATTTTCTCAAAGAATTGCGGCGTAATCGACTAAGGGTTTCTTTGGTCATGCCGAGATAGGATGCTATGATATGTTGTGGAAATCGCTGTAAAAATTCGGGATATAGTTTTGAAAATTCTTTATATCGTTGTTCAGCCAACTTACTAATAGAAGCATTTAGTCGCCTTTGTAAAGTGTAGGCATGATTAAAATCGAGTTGGCGCCCCATTTCGTTAAGTGCAGTTATAGATTCTAATTTCACTATATCTTCTCTGCTTACCACAAGCAAATCGGTATCTTCCCATGCATCGATATTGTAGATAGAAGGTGTCCCATTGCCAAAACTTTCGCGGTCATTTACCCACCAATTTTCAATAGATAATCGCATGATATGTTCCGTTTCTTTGTCATCCACAGTATATTGACGCATTGCCCCTTTCAAGATAAATCCAGAGTATTTACAAACATCACCTTCTTGTAAAAAGTATTGTTTTTTTCTTATTTTCTTTGGAATAAAAACATCTTTGATGATTTCTAAATCATTATCAGTCAGTGGTGTCTTAGAGTGGTTTTTAATAAAATTGATTAAAGGTTCGTACATTTGGATTTTAAGTTATTATTATTTATTGTTATTGCTATCCTCAAATAACTAATGCAATTTCTGTTGCAATAGTTTTTTATCGGGAAATTGCATCTGACATTCTTCAACCATTGTAGGCGAAAGACTACTACTTAAAGTATATTCAACCACTTCACTGTCTTTATCTTTACACAATAATATGCCAAAACTTGGGTTTAATTGTCTTTTCACATCACGATCTAGAACTTCAAGATAGGAATTCAGTTGTCCCAAATGTTCAGGTTTAAACTGGTCTGATTTCATTTCAAAAGCTACCAAACAATGCAAACCAAGATTATAAAACAGTAAATCAACATAAAAATCACTCTTTCCTACTTGTACTTTGTATACTTCCCCAATAAACAAA
This sequence comes from Chryseobacterium sp. LAM-KRS1, assembly GCF_013184525.1. Lineage (GTDB taxonomy): Bacteria > Bacteroidota > Bacteroidia > Flavobacteriales > Weeksellaceae > Chryseobacterium > Chryseobacterium proteolyticum. The sequence goes on along the minus strand of NZ_JAAOIZ010000001.1, from coordinate 650,064 downwards.
AAATCTTTAACTAATTCTAAAATAAAATTTTACATTCGACTGATTAAACCTTTTTTGTAAATCCCTTTTACTATGCGGATCGGGAAGATTTAAAAAATCAAAAACATAGCTGTCTTTAAAAATGTTTTGAACTTCTTGGTAAATTTCTTTCGGCACCACTGAGAGTTTTATATTGCCAATCATCGTACGTTCGAAAACAGCACTCTTAATTTGGCGTTCTAAATTTCGTGAGCTATATTTTTCTTGCACTGAAGATTAAGATAAAACTCTTTCTCTTCATGAGATTTTGAACGGCTAAAAATGATTGTATTATTAGTCCAGCTTAATTCTCTCGACAGTGCTAAGAGTTTTAGAAAATCCTTGTAGGTTTTATAAAGCTTCTTCATTCTCCACAAATTTTTATCTTAAAATCCCTTTATTTCACGTTCAGTTTATTGAATCTATTTCGCTAATTCTTTGACTACAGATTGTCCCCATTCTGTATTTTCTACACGCTTACTGATGTATTCTCCAATATTCCAATACAGATCTATAAGATCCGTATTAACAGCTTTTATCATATTATTACGGGATTTTTTGATTAATATAGTGATTTCTGAAAAGCGATTTTCCATACTTGTAGAATGTTAAGGCAAATTTAAAAATAATTAGATTGAAACAGATTTATTAAACGAACTTTTCCACTGCTTCGTCCAATTTCTGTATATAATTTTCAGCATAAATTTGAGTATACCAATATCTGAATGATCCATTAGTTTTGAAATCATAATCACTTATAAATCTATGATCAATTTCCGTGATATCAATATCAGAAACTTTGTATTTCCAGATAATGAATTCTTGCGTATGCTTTAAAGAAGTTTTGTAACGTTCCAATGTAACAGGAGCAAAATCCTGACCGACCAGGGCTTCCACTTTGTGATTATGCTCTTGAAAGATTGGGATAAGCATTCTTTTTTTTATATCAGTTCCAAGTAGTTTAGATTTTAAACTTACTGCTGTCATATCATTTTCCTCTTTCTGCATCTGATAATGGTAATCCTAAACTTTATGTTCCAAAGTTTTAAGGTAGAGATTCAGTGTTTTAGCTTCTTGCGAATTGCTTAGTGCTTTGTGCGCTTTAACATCCCATTTCTTCGGATCGATATACTTTTAGCAGCAATGTCTGCTGCCTTGCCGTCTATCGTAATTCGTAAGTAGATGGAGTAGTTCCGTTGTTTCTGATTTTATTCTTTTTGATAAAGAATAACAGGTTGAATGTTTTGTTCATTGTGTGATAACTTTAATGATTTACTAATTTACTTTTTGCAAGATGTAAAATCGTTAGACTGCTTATTGGTCTGGCTTTCAGTGATTTTTAGTGACCCATTTTTGTTATTTTTCGAATGGGACACGAAATAGTACATATAAATCGTGACCTAGTTTGTTTTTTTTGATACTGCGCTAAAACAAAAAACGCTGTAAACATTGATGTTTACAGCGTTTTACCTTATTTTGGTTTCCCAACTGGCGGAGAGTGAGGGATTCGAACCCCCGGACCTGTTACAGTCAACAGTTTTCAAGACTGCCGCAATCGACCACTCTGCCAACTCTCCCTGAACTCCGGCTATGCCTTCGTTTTCAGTGGTGCAAATATAGAACGTTTTTTAATTCTGACAAAATAATTCCCGGATAAATTTTAACAAAATAAAATAATCAGCTAGAAATCAACCGGATTAATTTCCTGGGATTGCCTTTCTATGTTTATTGATCAACAAACAGGATAAAAAATAAACGCACCAATTCATGATGCGTTTATGATATGATATATTAATTCAAGTATTAATGCAGTTCAGCAAGATACTTTTCAGCATCCATAGCTGCCATACATCCGCTTCCTGCAGCTGTAATGGCCTGTCTGTAGATATGATCCTGAACATCTCCTGCTGCAAAAACACCAGGAAGATTGGTTCTTGTTGATCCTTTCTCCGTTTGAATATACCCGTTTTCATCCAGATCAATTTGTCCGGCAAAAATATCTGTATTAGGTTTGTGACCAATGGCAATAAAGATCCCATGTACATCCACGGTAGATTTTTCCTGAGTCTGGTTATTGATCACCACAGCTCTTTCTACAAGATTGTTTTCCCCTTCGATCCCGATTAATTCATGATGAAACTTCACTTCAATATTCGGTGTATTCTGAACTCTATGAACCATTGCTTTTGAAGCTCTGAACTCATCCTTTCTTACCAACATGGTTACTTTATTCACCAATTTTGCCAGATAAGTAGCTTCCTCAGCAGCTGTATCCCCCGCTCCTACTACCACTACGTCTTTTCCTCTGTAGAAAAATCCATCACAAGTGGCACAGGCAGATACTCCTCCTCCATTATATTTTTTCTCATCGTCCAGCCCCAGATATTTTGCAGTGGCTCCTGTAGAGATAATTACTGTTCTTGCCAGGATTTCTTTGTTTCCCGCATACAATTTATGAACACCACCTACTTCTTTAGAAAATTCAGCCTTTGTGATCATTTCATAATGAACTTTGGTGTCAAATCTTTCTGCCTGTTTCTGCAAATCCATCATCATTTCAGGACCTGTAATACCTGCAGGATATCCGGGAAAGTTATCAACCTCCGTTGTTGTTGTTAATTGTCCGCCAGGTTCCAAACCTGTGAACAATTCAGGTTTAAGATCTGCTCTTGCTGCATAAATTGCCGCTGTGAACCCAGATGGCCCTGATCCAACTATTACACAATCTAAAATGTTTTGCTCCATAATTTACTTTTCAAAAAGATTAAAATTAAAGTTCGCTAATTTCGTAATTTTTAATGTTTTATTAAAGGAATTTTAATGATACTTGTCAATAATCAATATGTCGATTGTCGATGAATGTAGTATGGGTTATTAGGCGCTGGTTTCGGGTTCATCAGAGTTTCAAAACTGCTAAATTGCTTAATCGCGAAATCGCTTTATATGTCACCATGAGTAATCTCCTACTTCTCAACGCTTTATAAAAATCTTACCCCCCTCAACTCTCAACTCTCAACTACCTACACCTTCATCTTAAACTTATCCACATTAATAATCTTATATACCAGTTCCTTGATCAATTCTGCTTCGCTCATATTCACGGCACCAAGCCCCTTTCCTTTCATATCGAATTCCCTTAAAATAGAAATAACCCTTGTTGCATGTTTCAGAGGATATAGCCTGGCTGTCTCCGCATAATCTTTTATAAAATAGGGGTTGATTCCCATCTGAGAGGCGATAACCTGTGGTGGCTGCCCTGCCATTGTCTGGTAAATAATTACATTTGAAAAATAATTGTACAAACTGGCCAGCATCATCACAAAAGGATTATTCTTGGGATTCTTTCCCATAAAATGGGCAATTTTAAATGCTGCATTGGAATTCTTTGTTCCCAAAGCCTTCTGAAGTTCAAAAACATTGAATTCTTTACTGATCCCGATGTGGTTTTCAACGATCGTTCCGTCCAAAACTTCTCCTTCCTTTAGAATGATCTTTAATTTTCCAAGCTCATTGGCGATCCGTGAAAGATCATTTCCAAGATATTCCGCTAAAAGATGGGAAATATTAGGTGCTGTCTTAATGTTCAGCTTGATGCATTCATCAGCAATCCATTTAGGAAGATTATTCTCCCGGATCGATTCGCTCAGGAAAAGAGCCTTTGCCTTGTCCAATGCTTTTGTTACTTTTTTACGGCTGTCCAGCTTCTTATGCTTGTGGGCAAAAACAAGAACGGTGGAAGGTACAGGGTTTTCAACATAAGATTCCAGGATTCTGCTTTCCTCTTCATTCAGCCTGAGATCCTGTGCTTCTTTTACAATGATCACCTGCTTGTCACCCATCATAGGAAATTGTCTTGCCAGCGAAAGAACTTCCTGATAGGTAGTATCTTTCCCATAGGTCACGGTCTGGTTGAAAGCTTTTTCATCCTCTTCCAGAAAGTCGTGTTCAAGAGCCTTTACGACAACATCAATAAAATAAGGTTCATCTCCGTGGAAAAAATAAATCGGTAAAACTTCTTTATTTTTAATATTTTTGAGGATTAAATCTAATTCTTTCATCTTTTAATGGAACTTCCAAAACTGAATTTTCAGGAAACTTTTGATTTTAAATTCAAGAAAGACAAAGATAAGTTTTTTATTTATGACTTGGTTCGTAAAACTTACCTTTTGCTTACCCCTGAAGAATGGGTAAGACAACATTGGATACATTATTATCTTACTGTAAAATCCTACTCTGTATCTGCTTTGGTTACAGAAAAAAAGATCGTTTTAAACGGTCTCACAAAAAGAGTTGACCTGCTGATCACAGAAAAAGCCAAGCCTATTGTTTTGGTGGAATGCAAAGCTCCCCATATTAAACTGACGGAAAAAACTTTTGAACAAACGGCAAGATATAATTCGATCATCGGAGCTAAAGAAATTGTCCTTACCAACGGCCTTCAGCATATCAATGCTTATTTTGAGAATGAGCAGTATCAGTTTTATAAAGCGGATCATTAAAATTTCATTTGCCATTAAATATCTTAGCAACCAATTGTATATGAATCCTCCCGTTAACTAATAGTTCACAATTTTTAAACACAGTCTATAGTTCATAAGAGCATAAATCTCCCTACATTTAATCTACAAAAATTGTAAATCATTAAATAACAAAGCACTTAAGAGATTCAGTTGAATGTAAAATTCAGATGATAAAGCTATTGTGCGGTTAGTAAATATTGAGCGGATTACTATGAACATCAGGAATATTATATTCGATTTCGGGGGCGTTTTAATGGATTGGAACCCAAGATATTTTTTCAGGGACTATTTCAATGACGATGATAAAATGGAATATTTCCTTACCCACATCGCACAGTCGGAATGGAATGAGGAACAGGACCGGGGAAGAAGCCTTATGGAAGGAACCAACATTCAGGTTCAGAAATTTCCGGATTGGGAAAGAGAGCTTAGAGCGTATTATGACAACTGGCATGTTATGCTGAAAAGTGATATCCCACAAAATGTGGAGGTTTTAAGAAAACTCAGCAAAACCAATTATCACCTGTACGGACTCACCAACTGGTCTGAAGAAACATTTCCCTACGCTCTTGAAAATTATGATTTCTTCCAGCTTTTTGATGGAAAAATTGTGGTTTCAGGAACCGAAAAACTGATAAAACCGGATCCCAAAATATGGCATCTCCTACTGGAACGTTACGATATCCATGCTCATGAATCTGTTTTTATAGACGACAATCCAAAGAATATTGAAATGGCAGAATCTTTAGGTTTTCATACCATACAGGTATATCCTACAACAGATCTGGAAAAAGAACTGATCGGTTTGGGATTGAAATTCTAATAAATAACGGATTAACAATATTTTAACGGTTCTTCTAATAAGTTATTTTTATTAACTTAGATGAGGATTTTGATACATTTTTGTTACTTTATTGAGGAGAAAACCCCTCTCTCTACATGCAGTTTCAAGATCGTACCTCATCCATATTCATTCAGCTATTAAAGAATATTAGTGTAATTAAAATAACAAAATATGATACGTTCCATCTTATTAACCACCCTTTTTATGACATCGGGAGCATTATTCAGTCAAAACTTAAAACCCGTTTCTTATCAGGACGGCTCACAGAAGCTCAATGGCCTTGTAACATCCAATGCCGGAAAAAAGCTTCCGGGAGTACTGATTTTACCCGCCTGGAAAGGAATTGATGACGAAGCCAAAACAGCTGCTGTAGAGCTTGAAAAACAAGGTTATATTGCGTTTATTGCTGATATTTATGGTGAAGGGAATATTCCTGCCGACAATGACGCAGCCGGAAAAGCAGCGGGACATTACAAACAAAATTATACGGAATACCAAAAACGGATTTCATTGGCGTTAGAACAGCTTAAAAGAGCGGTGCATCCAACGGGAAAGTAGCTGTGATCGGCTATTGTTTCGGTGGAACCGGAGCTTTGGAAGTTGCCAGGGCCAATATGCCTGTAGCCGGTGTTGTATCGATTCATGGAAGCATTGGTAAGGACCAGACAAGAAAGAACGGTCCGATCTCAACGAAAATGCTGATTGAAAATCCGGCAGACGATAAAGGAGTTACCCAACAGGATTATGATAACCTGGTGAAAGAAATGAACGACGGGGCTGCTGATTGGCAGATCATCACCTATGCTCATTCAAAGCATACGTTTACTGATCCAAAATCTCCTGATTACAATGAAGTGATGGCTAAGAGAGCATGGAACCATACCCTGATGTTTTTGAAAGAAATTCTGAAGTAACTTTTATACGGACAATGTATTGATCTGGCTATACAACAACCTTATATTGTCAGATCAATATACTGTCCGGTTTCTTATTAATGGCTACTCTTCCCTGTTCACCAGTTCTATGGAAAAGGCAGGAAGACAGATCGCAATGTATTCACAGGGCTCAGTAAAAGGATTACTGTAACGCACTCTGGCTCCCTTTTCCACAAGAATGCTTTGCCCCTTTTCAAGGATGACCGTTTCACCGTCAATTTCAAACTGCTTTTTTCCGGAAACAATAATGGTAAATTCATCAAACTGAGGAGTCTGGTGAGGTTCGCTCCAACCGGGAGGTGCTACCATATGAGCAATTGATATATCTGAATTATTCGTAGAATTTCCCCAATGTTCCTCAATAAGTTTCCCATCTGTAGTGGGAACGATAAAAGGTGATTTCTGAATTTTATATTTTTTCATTTCAGCCAGCTTTCTTTTTTGATTTCGTACACAAAGTTGGTCCGGGTAGGTTCTGCAAAATAAGCAACCTCTTCTTCTCCTGTTTTTACACCTCCCAATCGTTCCATAGCAATCTGGGAGCGGAGATTTTCTTTTCCTACATGGAAATGAACTTTATCCACGAACTGAAAAATGTAATCCAGCATCAGCTTTTTCACTTTAGGATTGATGCCTTTTCCCCAGGATTTTGTTCCATAAAACGTATACCCGATAAAGATGCTGCTGTCATCTTCGTCGTAATTATAATAACGGGTGCTTCCCAATACGTCTCCCGATGCTTTATCAATAATTTTAAAAGCTCCTTTACTTTCCATCGCTCCCTGAAAAAAGCTTTCAAAAACGTCTCTCTTGTAACGGTCTTTGTTCGGGTGTTGTTCCCAGACCTTAGGATCTGAAGCCACCTCGTATACAGATTCAAAATCCCCTTGTACCAAGGGGATTAATTGAAGTTCATCATTTTCTAAAATAGGTTGAACAGAGAAATTCATACGTCTTAGCTTTTGGTTTTAGCTGCGTCGGTTTCTATTTTCTTGATTTCTTTCAACTTATCAGAAATTTTGATCACCGCATCTAATTTTGCAGGCTTCAAAGCAACTTCTGCCTGAGCCATATCCCATTTAATAACCAAATTTCCGGAATTTTCATCGGTAGGGTTTAATGTAATTTCAAACCATTCCTGCTTATCTGCTAATTTATTTACGGGTACGGTAACGTCTACAACATCTTGCTTTGGATCATAGGTGTACGCGCCCCACTGCTGGAAATCTTTATTTAAAATAACTTTCCATTCTTTTTCAGTTGGAATAATGAATAATCCATAAGTCCCTGCAGGAACTGTTTTCCCTCCAAAGTTAACGGACTGTCCGAAAGTAATTTTTGTTGAAGAGTTTGCTCCTGCTCTCCACACCTGTCCATAAGGAACCAATTCACCGAAAATTTTACGGCCTTTCACTCCGGGTCTTCCATAATCGATCGTAATCTTAGACATCGAAAATTGTTGTTCCACTCTCTGACGTGGACTTGCTGCCGGTACAGAATAATCCTGTGCAAAACTTAAAGCTGAAGCAGACAGGCAAACTGCGAATAGTAATTTCTTCACGTGTAAATTTTTGCCTAAAATTACGAAATCAAAATAAAACAGCCCTCCCCATTCTTAATAATTTTTGCTTTCGCACTATTAATTTTTAAGACTTTCCAATACTTTTTTTGCCTGCTCAATATGCCTCAAATGATGGTAGATCACAAAACGTAAAGTGTCTCCGAGCTTCAGTTTAATAAGCTTTGAAATACTGATGCTCGTTCTGGTCTTTTCAAGGTTAATATCTTTAGCTTGCTCAAGCAGTCCGAGTAATTGATGCTGTTGTTCAATAAAATCCTTCAACACGTTCTTATCCAATTTACTGTGAATGGGATTCATTGTTTTGAATGTTTTCATTGGATTAAGCTTCTCTTTTGGAAGCATGGACTTTGCGAAGTAGTCCCCTAAAATTCCAGGTGAAAAAGTAACTTTGGGTGGAAATTTTGAAGATAATATCCTTCGGTGGATTTCCGGAATATAAAATTGACCGTACCGGTTAAGGTGCGCTATACATTCCAGTACAGTCCAGGAGTTTTCAGAGGTTCTGTAATTGAGTTCCTGATCCGTTCTATTGAGAAGAGTTTCTACGTACCGGGTGTTATTTTGCGTAATTTCCTTTAATTCTGATAATAATTGAGCGGTAAGAATTTTCATTGATCCTTTTTCTACAAATTTCAGGTTTAATCCATTCTGAAATCTTGATTGAACTCAAGATTTCTTTAGCCTGGATAATGTTTCGGGGCTCATGCGCAGATAATTGGCAATATATTTATTGGGAATCTCCTGAAACAGCTTCGGACTCCTTTTCAAAACCCTCTTAAAACGCTCACGGGGAGAATAGATCAGGAGATCTTTTTCCCTTTCAATCTGTTGCAGAACGAGATCTTCCAGAACATGGGTCCACCAATTCAGATGCTGGTCATCCGACCGGATCAACTCATAAAAATTTTGCTTGGAGGCTATTTTTACTGTAGTCCTTTTTATAGCCTGGATGTAAAAATCAGAGGGTTTTTCCGATAAAAAAGAATCAAGTGAAACAATAATGTTCCCCTTATATCCGAACCTGACGATCCGTTCTTCATCCTCATCCATGATAAAAATCCTTACACTTCCTTCTTGCACAAAGTAAATATGGGTATCAGTCTCTCCTTTTACTTTTAAAAACTGGTATCGCTGAATGGTTTTCTGAGCCTGAAATAAACCGGCATCGATCATTGTTTGGAGGGTATTTACAGAACTCATAAATTTCGGATATTTGTTATGATGCGTTCTATAAATTTAAATAAAAAATCAGAATAAGATCGCTTTTTCCAGCTCCAGTAATTTTTGTTTTCTCCAGATGCCACCGGCATAGCCAACCAGGTCACCATTAGACCCGATCACCCTATGACAAGGAACCAATATAGCTATTTTATTAATCCCGTTGGCGGTTCCTACAGCACGTATAGCCTTTGGGTTTCCTAAAACCTCAGATTGCTGCTTATAGGTCCTGGTCTCCCCCATTGGAATTTCACGTAGCAGCTGCCATACTTTTTCCTGAAACTCTGTACCCGTTATGTATAACGGAACATCAAAAGACTTTCGCCTTCCCTCAAAATATTCCTGTAATTCTCTTTCGAGCTGCTGGAAATGTTTGTTTTCTCCCTGAACGATTTCTGCATTGAGGAATTTTGACAACGAAGCAAACTGCCGGTCCATATTTTTCCGGTCTGTAAATTCAAGAAGACAGATTCCTTCATCAACAGCACAGGCAAACATGGTTCCTAAAGGTGTTTCAATCCTTTTAAGGTCAATAATCTTCTGCCTTCCTGTATGTTTTGGGGAGACTCCTACTATATTTTTAAAGCGTTCATTAAAACCACTCAGACTTTCATAACCCGAGGCCATTGCGGCATCGAGAATGCTTTCCCCGTTTTTAATCCTTTTGAAAGCCTTATTTACCTTCAGTTTCCTTTGAAAAGCATGAAAAGTAATCCCGTGATTTTTCAAAAACCACCGGCGAACTGTTACCGGCTCTATATTTCTCGCGATCAAGTCGGAGTCCTTAATTTTCACCGATTCATCACCCATTAATTCATTCAGCAATTCCCGGATGTAGGATGGTGTTTCATTGAGTTTTTCCAGCGGCCTGCATACTTTGCATGCTCTGTAACCATGTGCGATAGCCTCTTTGGTGTCTAAAAAAAACTCCACATTTTCTCTTTTGGGCTTTCTGGCAGTGCAGGTGGGACGGCAGAATATTCCGGTCGTTTTTACGGCCATCCAGTACGTTCCTTCAAATGTGGAATCCTTTTCCAGGGAAGCCTGATACATTCTGTCTTCTGTAAGCCTCATTATGATATAAAAATAGGTGAAAAGCTTTGTTTTGCAACAACCTCGCGGCCCGCATCTTCCAAACGATCATAAATGTATCCGTTTAAAAAACTACCGGAGGAAATTCTTTTTACATTAAGCGTTTTTAAAGTTTCAAAATCGGGTAATTCCGGCATACACATAACATTGATAGGAGTCTCCGTGGCATTCACGATGGTTTTGATATCCTCTTCACCGGTAATACACGGTACAAAGATCCCATCCACTCCCAGTTCTTCAAAGATCCGGATTCTTTGCAAAGTTTCTTCAACAGGATTTTCAATTCCCATCAAAAAGGGATCTGTCCGGAAATTGATGAAAATCTCAACAGCATTGTCTTTCAGTTTTGAAATAACAGGTCGGAATTTTTCATAAATCTCATCCTGTGATAGTAATCTCCTTTTTCCGTCCACCACGATACTGTCTTCAATATTAATCCCTACAGCTCCGGCAGCCGACAGTTTGGAAATATTGGAAACGATCTCATCGGTTGTATTTCCATAACCCGCTTCCAGGTCCACAGATACAGGAATATGAACAGATTTCAGTATCCTTTCAGCCATATAGAAATACTCATCAAAACTCATCTCTTCTCCATCCTCGTACCCCAAACTATGGGCTACCGCAGAGCTTGAAGTGGCTAAAGCTTTATAGCCCAGCTTTTCGTATACTTTCGCGCTTTGTACATTCCATACATTTCCCACCAATAAAGGTTCATTACCATGATGCAGATCTCTGAAAATTTGAATATTTGTCATTTCGCTTTTTTTTATAAAATTAAGTACTGTGGGGTATATTTTGCAACCGAAAAATGAACAAGTATTTTTATTCTTTTATATTTCAAAAATAAAGGTTAATTTCTATACCGAAATCTTTTATCCATGCCGACAAAAATAAAATTCATACTCTTTTTCCTTATTGGCCTCACGACTCTTCACGCACAGGAAACAATTCCTTTCAGATTAACCAAGCACAATAATATTATTGTGAAAGCACTGGTTAATGACAAGGATTCACTAGATCTGATGTTTCAGATTGCCATGGAGGATGCATCAATATCCCCTCAACGAACCCGGAAGGCAGATCATATTATTTTTAATAAGGATGAAATCAGTGACAGCAACAGGGTGCAATTGGGAAAAATCACCTGGAAAAATGTGCGTTTTTTTGATAATGAACTGACCGGACATGAAGCTGACGGAAAGTTCGGAACAGGAGCTTTCTCCGGAAAGGCCTTCAAGATCGATTATGACCATAATCAGTTTGTAATTTATGATCATCTACCCGATCTGGAGCGATTTCAGCCTATAAAATTATATCCGGAAAGGGATCAGTTGTTTATTGAAGCAGAAAATATAATCGATGGGAAAACGATTACCGGCCGCTTTCTGTTACAATCGGGATATTCCGGTGGACTTCTGTACAATAATCAGTTTGCGGAAGATAACCTGCTGGATAAAAAATTAAAAATAACGGGCGAGAAAACATTAAAGAATTCCAGCGGAAAAAGTGTGATCACAAAACAAGGAATTTTACCTGAGTTTAAAATCGGAAATACAACATTAAAAAATGTTTCTGCAGGATTCTTTGCAGGAGATCTTAAAACGCAAAAAGTAAGTTATTTTGCAGCTGACCTGATCAAAAGGTTCATATGGATATTTGATGCAGACCGGAAAACAGCTTATATTAAACCCAGCCGGTATTTCTCCGATCCTTATTATAAAATCAATTAAAAATTGAAATTCTTATTATGGCCTTAGAACCCAATCTTATTATTTTGCTTACCAAATATGAAGTCCAAATCTTTTAGTTTTTCATTAAATTCAAATTCATTTATTACCTCCATATTTCTAAGCCATACAAAATTATTGTATTGTTTTTCATAGTTTAAGTTAGAGTTTACGTTTCCATATGTTTCAATTAAATATTTATTTCTTTGCCTGAACATATTCGCTATAAAATCATTTACTACAATTTCATTGGGACTTTTCTTATAAATTTTAATAAACTGATTATTTACAATATTTATTCTCCAAATGCTTTCAATGGATTTTAAAGCAAAAAACAAAAAGGAAGTCCCAATAATAAACCAAATAATAGAAGCTTCTCCTTCAACAGTTGGATCACCTTCAATGTATCTCCAGTAATAAACTGCTCCAGATAACAAATAAAAAAAGGCAGAAAGAATAAAGAGAATTAGATTATTTCCTTTGACATCATATTTATTCGGCAAAATACTTTCATAACTAATATCAAATTCATTTTTGTTTCCTAGGTGTTTTGTTTTAATATGAATTTTCGTATCGTAAAATTCTATTATTTGTTTTCTAAATAAACTTTTTTGAGACAATTTCATTTAACAATAAACTTTTATAAAATAATGAATTTTAAGCTGCTCTGTTTATCTACACTATAGCAGCCGAACTCATCATAGACATGTAATAATTGGCACAATGCAATGAAGTGATCAATATAATTTCTTTATCAGGAATTTCCTCAAAAGCTTCGGAGGTAGCGATCTGGTATTCATAATCGGGGTTATTCCATTTAAAATTAGGTTTCATCACTACATATTCTGAACCCTCTTCATCCACCAGCACGAAAGATTCTTTAAAAATCCCTCTGTGCTTAAAGGCATAACTTTTTTTACAATCATTAAAATGGGTCTGAATGACGATTTCTCCGTTCCAGTTCATTCTGAACTTCAGCAGAACACGATCATGGTATTTCAGTTCAATCGTTGTTCCCCAAAAACCTTTAGGTTCTATTACATAATGGGAATAATCCGCCAGGTCAATGACTGCATTGAACTTAAACCAGCTATTATAAGAAAGTTTTCCAATTAATTTCTCATCTTTTGTCACTTCAAAAGATAAAGCATTATTTGATTTTGCGTTATATTCTGCCATGGTTACTTTTGATTTGGTGGAATTCCTATTAGTTTTTTTACAATTTTAACAGCCTGAATTTTAACGCTCTAATTTATAAATAAATCGGCAAAAAAAAACTAATATGTTTACATCAACTAAAAACCCCGTAAAAAATTTACGGGGCAAAAATTATCTGTTTTTTTATATCAAAATATCGATTATTCTTTTATCGTATTCAGGAAGTCCTGGCTGTTGACCAGCTGCTCTACAAGATTGTCGATAGCCGGTGGCAGGAATTTTTCAAATTTGGCTCCTTTTGTGTTTGCCTTTCCTGTTATCAGATCAGTCCAAACCACTTTTCCTTCATTGTCAATCAACTGAAACTTTACGGTGATCTGAGGGATCAGCTGAACAGTAGAGAATCCGGAAATGGCTTCGTAATCCATTTTTTGTAATTCTGATTTTAACGTAAAACTTTTATTATCGCTGCCTAAGTTAACATTCTTTTCTTTAAGCCCGTTTTTTATAGCGTCCGTAAGGATTTCTGAAACAGGCTTTTCAGCCATATAAGCACCGGACATGGTTTGGTTGTACATGTTTTTCTTATAGAAAATAACTTTATTATCCTGATATCCCCTTGTATCTTTCATAGGATCGATCTGAACAGTCTTACTGGAAGCTAATTTATTATCAATTTTTAACCCTGATTGATAATTAATTTTCTGAACAGAATTAGATAATGCACAACTCGTTAAAGACGTCAACGAAACACCTAAAACAAAAATTTTAAATTTTGATTTCATTCAATTTTATTTAATAAATTTTAACGGGCTAATTTACATATTTATCAATTTCCTTTTACCTACTCTCTTTAATTTTTCCAATGTTTATCGTACATTAAAATAAACCCAATAAAATATTCGCCAAAAATAAAAACACACCTTAAATTATTCATTAAAGTGCGTTTAGAACTATGGTAAGAAAAATGTCCGAAGTCATTTTATGATAAACCTTGTAATATCGTAAACCTTATATTGTAGAACCAAAACTTTACTCAAGATAATATTGATTGAAATCAATAGAGTCTTTTGGCTTATTTAACCCCGTCTTATTTTTAAATTCCTTATCAATTACAAAATTCTTTTCTGTAATCATTACCTCTTCACTGTTTTTGAACAATTTTAAAAGTTCAATTTTATATTGTGAATGTAATGTTTGAAAATATTTACCATACAAACACATCCCAATTTCTTTTTCAGCGAACTGTTTTCCAAATGCTGTGGTTGGTTGTGGTTTTATATAGGAATCCCTTAGTTTCCAATCATCAAAATAATAGTCTCTGTAAGTATATTCACAATCGAGTACTTTGATTGTTACGGTCTTATAGGGATTTTCAAATAAAGCATAAAAAAATGCGGTTAAGAAGGCTACTATACACACTCCAACAATGAGAATTCTTTTATTTTTCATATATTATATTGATCCGAGAAAATTAAAATCCGAAAATATTTTAAAAATTTCTTCATACATTGATTCAAATAAAATAGTGAATCATTCAAATTTACACAATGATTTCTTCATTATCTCTATAAGATTTATTCTTTACAAAAAAAACGCACCCCAATTACTTAGGGTGCGTTTTACATTTATTTTTTCAGGAATTACATCGCTTCCATTTTGAAAGTCATGCTTTCAATTACTTTTAGAATTGCTTCTACAGTATCCATGGAAGTTAAACATGGTACTCCGTTTTCAACACTCATTCTTCTGATCTGGAAACCGTCTCTTTCAACTTGCTTCCCTTTTGTCATGGTATTAACTACATATTGTACTTTACCTTTCTGGATCAGGTCGATAAGGTTGACATCCTCTTCTCCGATCTTGTATCCTATTTTACAAGGAATTCCTTTCTCTTCAAAGAATTTAGCCGTTCCCTCGGTTGCCCAGATTCTGAATCCGACTTCATGGAATCTCGCCGCAAGATCAGCAGCCTCTTCTTTATGCTTATCAGCCACAGTGAAGAGAATAGAGCCATGCATCGGAACTTTTCTTCCTGCAGCGATCAAACCTTTGTAAAGTGCTTTTTCCAGAGTTGTATCTTTTCCCATAACTTCTCCTGTAGATTTCATTTCAGGTCCCAGGGAGATATCAACTTTTGTTAATTTGGAGAAAGAGAACACAGGAACTTTTACAAACACCCCATCTTTATTAGGTACCAGTCCGTTTTCATATCCAAGGTCTTTTAGTTTCTGACCTAATATTGCTTTTGTTGCCAGATTAGCCATCGGCACATCCGTAATTTTTGAAAGGAAAGGAACCGTTCTTGATGAACGTGGATTTACCTCGATCACATATACATTTCCTTCAAAAAGAACATATTGGATATTCATTAATCCGATCACATTAAGGCCTTTTGCCAGCCTTTGTGTGTAATCTACCAATGTATCAATTTCTTTTTGAGAAACATTCTGCGGTGGATACACTGCGATAGAGTCTCCGGAGTGAACCCCTGCTCTTTCAATGTGCTCCATAATTCCAGGGATAATTACAGTTTCCCCGTCACAGATGGCATCCACTTCCACTTCTTTTCCGGTGATGTAACGGTCTACCAGTACCGGATGTTCCGGGCTTGCATCTACCGCAAATTCCATATAGTGTGCCAGTTCTGCTTCTGTATATACAATCTCCATGGCTCTTCCTCCCAACACATAACTTGGTCTTACCAACACGGGATATCCGATTTCATTGGCAATCTTTATTGCCTCTTCTTTCGAAGTTGAAGTTTTTCCCAGTGGTTGAGGAATTCCAAGTTCCTGAAGCGCTTTCTCGAATTTATCTCTGTTTTCAGCTCTGTCAAGATCTTCTAATGAAGTTCCCAGGATCTTTACTCCATGGCTGGCCAATTTATCTGCAAGGTTAATCGCTGTTTGTCCTCCGAACTGTACGACTACTCCTGTTGGCTTTTCCAGTTCGATGATGTTCATTACATCTTCTTCCGTCAGAGGTTCAAAATACAGCTTATCTGAAATTGAGAAATCTGTAGAAACAGTCTCAGGGTTGTTATTGATGATGATTGCTTCATATCCCATTTCTTTGATCGCCCATACTGAATGTACCGTTGCATAATCAAATTCTACCCCTTGTCCGATTCTGATCGGTCCCGAACCCAAAACAATAACCTTTTTCTTATCTGAAACTACACTTTCATTTTCCTCCTCATAGGTTCCGTAGAAATACGGGGTTTCACTTTCAAATTCAGCTGCGCAGGTATCCACCATTTTATAAACCGGCATCACCCCGTTTTCTTTTCTGAAGTTGAAAACTTCACGCTGTGTCGTCTCCCAAAGGTGGGCGATATTAAGGTCTGCGAAACCTAATTTTTTAGCTTCAATTAAAGTCTCTTTATTGAATTTATTGTCTGCAATAACTTTTTCGAAATCAATAAGCTTTTTGATCTTCCAGATGAAGAATTTGTCGATCTTACTCCATTCTACGATCTGTTCCCAGTCATATCCTCTTCTCAACGCATCCCCGATGATAAATAATCTCTCATCATCACAAACTCTGATTCTTCTTTCGATTTCTTCTGCTGTAAGCGCTTCTGCCTGTTTTTTCTTTAATCCGAGATGTCTGATTCCTGTTTCTAAAGAACGGATCGCTTTTTGTAAAGACTCTTCAAAATTTCTTCCGATGGCCATAACCTCTCCGGTAGCTTTCATCTGAGTAGAAAGTCTTCTGTCAGCAGTTTCAAATTTATCGAACGGGAATCTCGGGAATTTGGTAACCACATAATCCAGTGCAGGCTCAAAACATGCATATGTTTTTCCTGTAACCGGATTCATAATTTCATCCAGTGTAAGTCCTACTGCAATTTTAGCCGCAATCTTAGCGATCGGATATCCTGTTGCCTTACTTGCTAAAGCTGATGATCTGGAAACCCTAGGGTTTACCTCGATGATATAATAATTGAATGAGTGAGGATCCAGGGCCAGCTGCACATTACATCCTCCCTCAATTCCTAATGCTCTGATGATTTTCAGTGATGCATTTCTCAATAGTTGATACTCTCTGTCCGAAAGTGTCTGTGAAGGCGCCACAACAATTGAGTCCCCCGTGTGAACTCCTACCGGATCGATATTCTCCATGTTACAAACCACAATGGCATTGTCGTTCGCATCACGCATTACTTCATATTCAATCTCCTTGAAACCGGCAATTGATTTTTCGATAAGACACTGGGTAACCGGGCTGTATTTCAATCCTAGTTCAGCAATCTCCTTCAATTCAGCCTCATTGGAAGCTATTCCACCTCCTGTTCCTCCCATCGTAAAGGCAGGACGAACAATTACAGGATATCCGATTTCTTCTGCAAAATTAAGGGCTCCTTCCACTGTATTTACAATATCAGATTCCGGAACCGGCTCGTTCAGTTCTCTCATCAACTCACGGAACAGATCTCTGTCCTCCGCTCTGTTGATCGCTGAAAGTTTAGTTCCAAGTACCTCAACTTTACATTCTTCAAGAATCCCTGATTTCTCTAATTCTACCGCCATATTCAATCCGGTTTGTCCTCCCAAAGTAGGAAGCAACGCATCCGGACGCTCTTTTCTGATGATATGACTTACAAACTGAAGGGATATCGGCTCGATATATACTTTATCAGCGATCTCCACATCCGTCATAATCGTTGCAGGATTTGAGTTGATCAAAATTACCCTGTAGCCTTCTTCTCTCAAAGACAAACAAGCCTGCGTTCCTGCGTAATCGAATTCGGCAGCCTGCCCAATGATGATAGGCCCGGAACCAATTACTAAAATTGTTTTTATATCTGTACGTTTTGCCATTTTCTTTTTTTAGATACAAGATGTTAGATGTCAGATTTCAGACTTCCAACATTGTGTTTTACTTTTTTAAATTAGATTTGAATGTATAAATCATTCTTTGAATTTCATTCAGTTGTGATATTAGACTGTCGACTTTTTCCACACTTAGCAATTCCAATTCTCTTGTTAATATTAGCTGTGTCTGTAGCTCAAAAGAAGAGGCATTTGCAATACCCAGAAAATGATAAAATTCTCTATCATTATTTCTTCCTGCTCCCTCCGCAATATTAGATGGAATTGAGACTACGGATCTTTTAATTTGAGAAATCAAGCCAAATTTCTCATCCTTCGGTAAATCAACACAAACAAGGTAAACTTTTTTTGCAAGTTGAATTGATTTCTGCCAGAAAAGTAATTTCTCAAAGTTGTGCATATTTACTTTATTAAAGTCTGAAGTCTAGTGTCTGATATCTGATGTCTATATTATTACTTCTTAAATTTCTCCATTAAATCAATAAACTCATCAAACAAGTAGTTCGCATCTTCAGGGCCTGGGCTTGCTTCCGGGTGATACTGAACAGAGAAACAAGGGTGGATTTTGTGTTTTAATCCTTCATTTGTTCTGTCGTTCAGGGCGATGTGTGTTTCGATAAGATCGGTTCCTTTAAGGCTTTCCTGATCCACTGCATAACCGTGGTTCTGAGAAGTGATTGAAACTTTGTTTTTCTCTAAATCTAACACCGGGTGGTTACCTCCTCTGTGTCCGAACTTCAATTTGAATGTTTTAGCTCCGCAGGCTAATCCGATCAATTGGTGTCCGAGACAGATTCCAAAGATGGGAACTTTTCCTAAAAGACCACGGATCATTTCCAAAGCTTTAGGATTATCTTCAGGGTCACCAGGACCGTTTGAAAGCATAATTCCATCCGGATTCATTAATAAAATTTCTTCGGCTGTAGTATCGTGTGATACAACAATAATATCACAGTTTCTTTGGGAAAGTTCTCTGATGATTCCCAGTTTGGAGCCGAAATCTACCAGCACCACTTTAAACCCTCTTCCCGGATTAGCATATGGTGTTTTTGTAGAAACCGTTTCTACCTGGTTGGTAGGGAAAGTTGTTGATTTTAATTCCTGTACGATTGTGTTTTCATCTGTATCGGCGTTCACGATTTTCCCTTTTACAACTCCTGAATTACGAAGAATCCTTGTCAGTCTTCTTGTGTCAATTCCTGAAATTCCTGAAAGGTTTTTCTTTTTGAATAGTTCATCTAAAGTAATCTGAGTACGGAAATTCGATGGCAAATCGCAAATTTCTTTTACAATAAGACCTTTAATAGCCGGCTCAATACTTTCATAATCATCACGGTTGATCCCGTAATTTCCGATCAGCGGATACGTCATACATACAATCTGACCACAATAAGATGGGTCGGAAATCAATTCTTGATATCCCGTCATTCCGGTATTGAAAACCACTTCTCCTGCAGTTTCCAATTCTGCTCCGAAACCTTCTCCGTAAAAAACCTCTCCGGATTCTAATATTAATTTCTTTTTCATTTTTATTTTTGTTGTATAATGTATTCATGTATTAACGTATTAACGATTTTCATGAATACCTTTTACATTAATACTTTTTACAATAATTATTTAAATTTAAATCCTTTTTCTTCCAATGCATTTTTCAGTATGGCCATCCTTGCAAAAACCCCGTTCTGCATTTGTTTGAAGATCCTTGAACGTTCACATTCCACAAGATCTGTGTCAATCTCCACTCCTCTGTTGATCGGTGCCGGATGCATAATAATAGCTCCTTTCTTCATTGCCTGCTCCCTTTCTTTTGTTAATCCATATTTTCTATGGTACTCGGATGCTGAAAAGCTCATTTTAGCATCGTGTCTTTCGTGCTGAATTCTCAACAGCATCAGGACATCCACTTCATGGATCAGCTCGTCTACCGATTGGTATGTTCCGTTGATTAAGGCTCCCTCATCAAACCATTGCTCAGGCCCAGAAAAATATACTTTGGCACCTAACCTTCTTAATGCCTCAGCATTCGAGTTGGCTACCCTGCTGTGTTTCACATCTCCTACGATTCCTATTTTCAGTCCTTCGAATTTCCCAAACTCCTGGTAGATGGTCATGAGATCCAGCATACATTGTGACGGATGGTTTCCGGTTCCGTCTCCCCCGTTGATCACAGGGATGTTGATATTTTTCAATTCTTCGAAGAACCCGTCTTTTTTGTCTCTTATTACGACTAAGTTTACTCCTATACTTTCGATCGTCTTCACAGTGTCATATAAACTTTCGCCTTTATTTACTGAACTGTGAGAAGCATCAAAAGGAACCACCTGCAATCCCAGTTTTCTTTCAGCCACATCGAAGCTTGTTTTTGTTCTGGTACTGTCTTCAAAAAACAGATTTGAGCAAAAAACCTCACCGTCAATTTTAGCTGTTTTTCCTTCAGCAAAAGCCAGCGCTTCTGTTAGTATACTGTTGATTTTCTCTGTACTTAGTTCTGCAATCGTAAACATAATATCTTAATTTTTTTACATAAAAAAAGCGAAGACAAAATCTTCGCTTAATAACAATAAATATCGTAAAGGGCGCTTTCGCCCGGTAAATCTAATGATATAAATACTCTTTTATTCATTAGGTGCAAAGATATAACAATTAACCGAATTGACAAAACTAAAGTTCTAAAAAAATTAAAAAACTTTAATCACACCTTATTCTCATTTTTTCTTAATATTTTTGTTAAAATTCAAATTGCTCATATGGACGCCAAAGACAAAATGATTCTCAGTATTATCCAGGAAGACTCTACCTTATCTGTAAAAGAAATCTCCGAGAAGATAGGTCTTACTTTTACTCCTACTTATGAGCGTATCAAGCAGCTGGAGAAACAGGGTGTCATTGAAAAATATGTTGGCCTTCTGAATCGTGAAAAACTAGGCCTTAATATTGTGGTGTATTGTAATGTCCGGCTCAAAGAGCAATCCAAGAAAGTATTGGAGACTTTTGAGAAAAACATCAGCAAATATGACGAGGTTCAGGAAATCATAAGTCTTTCCGGAGAATATGATTATATGTTAAAGATCATCGCTAAAGACATCAACTCTTATAATGATTTTGCCGTAAGCGTGATTTCAAACATTCCTAATATTGGTCAGTACCACAGCTCCATCGTTCTTCATGAGGTTAAAAAATCCACCAAATTTAAAATTGACCTGGACTAATTTCTTTTAGCAGAAAGGAATAATGGCCATTATACGATTGGACAATTCAGCTATTCTACCTTTTTGCCGGATTGGAAATCCAATGTACTGATTTACCCTACTATCTTATTCTTTAATTTATTGAACTGGTAGCTTACTTTATCCAGACAAAGGTTTCCGATACTTCCCTGGTGAGAATGATGGAGGTCTGTAATTTCATAATCAAACTCATTATTCTCAATTTCCTGTCCTACCTTTATATATGCATCACGGAAAGAACTTCCTTTTTTAACCTCTTCATTGATCTTCTCTACACTGAACAGATATTTATACTTCTCGTCTTCAAGAATACCATCCTTTACTTTAATATGTGGTAAAGTGTAGTTCAGGATTTCAAGACATTCCTTCAAAGAGTCAATCGCAGGAAATAAGATTTCTTTTGTGAGCTGCACATCTCTGTGATATCCCGACGGAAGATTATTCGTTAATAAGATAAGCTCATTGGGTAGCGATTGAATTCTGTTGCATCGTGCCCGTACCAGTTCGAAAATATCAGGATTCTTTTTATGAGGCATAATACTGCTTCCGGTAGTAAATTCTTTAGGAAAGCTTATGAAATCAAAATTCTGACTTAAATACAAACATACATCATACGCAAATTTCCCAAGGGTCCCAGCCATTGTTGCCATTGCCATTGCAAGCATTTTTTCAGATTTACCACGGGTCATCTGTGCATATACTGCATTGTAATTCATTGTCTGGAAACCCAGATTATAGGTGGTACTTTCACGATCTATAGGAAAAGAGGAACCATAACCCGCAGCAGACCCTAACGGATTTTTATTAATGATGTTTTTTACTGAAAATAACATTTCAAGGTCGTCCAACAAAGCTTCTGCATAGGCTCCGAACCATAGTCCGAAGGAAGATGGCATTGCAATCTGTAAATGGGTATACCCGGGAAGCAATACATTTTTATGCTGGTCTGCCAGCTGGATAAGCAATTGGAAAAACCCATCCGTAAGACCTGCTATTTCACGGATCTCATCCAAAAGGTATAGTTTTATATCCAGTAAAACCTGATCATTACGGGATCTTGCCGTATGAATTTTTTTACCGGTATCTCCTAATTTTTCAATCAGGATGGCTTCAACCTGTGAGTGGATATCTTCTGCCTGGGTATCGATTTCGAAATCTCCGTTTTCTATATCTTTTAATATCATCGACAGAACAGAGGTCATCTGTTCAGCTTCTTCATGGGAAATAATTCCAACCTCTGCAAGCATCTTACAATGCGCCAAAGAACCTTTAACATCATATTTCGCCAGACGTTCATCAAAATCAAGGTCTTTACCGACAGTAAACTTATTGACTAATATATTGGTGGCAAGATCATCTTTCTGCCATATCTTTTTCATAATTGTTTGTTTAAAATATTATTAATTGATTTTAGGTTGTTTTTTTACCCAGCATGCTCTTTCCGTCTTCCTGAACTGAACATCTTCCACATTCAACAAAGTCTTTTATTTTTAATTGTCATTTTGCATAAATCTTATTAAAAACGATACTCTTCATTATGATCATGCTGGGTGTCAAAACATTTTCTTTAGATTTCAGATGTCAGATATTTAATGCTTTCAAATAATTCTGATACCTGCTGTCTTTTACAAAACCCTTTCTAAAATCCGGATATAAATATCAATCCCTTCTTTTATCTCATGGAGTTCTATAAATTCATCAGCCGTATGAGAGCGCCTACTGTCTCCGGGACCGATCTTAACAGAAGTACATGGGATAATTGCCTGATCCGAAGATGTCGGGGAACCGTAAGTCGACCTTCCAATAGCCAGTCCTGCCTGTACAAAAGGATGGTCAGGTTCTATTTTTGAAGAATTCAGCCTGAAAGACCTTGCCGTAAGGTTGGATTTCATTTGGGACTGAATGATATCAAAAGCCTCTTCATTCGTATACTCATCCGTCACCCTCACATCCAATGTAAACTGGCAGGATTCGGGAACTACATTGTGCTGAACTCCTGCATGGATACCGGATAGGGTAATTTTAACCTCTCCGAGATAATCAGATACCTTTGGGAATTTAAAATGGGTGATATGCTGCAGATCCTCCATACATTTTACAATGGCATTATCATCATTGGGATGGGCAGCATGGGAAGCAGTTCCTTTCATTTCACCGTCAATGACCAGAAGTCCTTTTTCTGCTATCGCCAGATTCATCTGTGTGGGTTCTCCAACAATAGCCAGCTCCACATTAGGTAATTGTGGAAAAAGAGCTTCAATTCCATCAAATCCTGAAATTTCCTCCTCTGCCGTCAGGGCAATAATTAAATTATATTTTAAATCGTCTCTATTATAAAAATGTAAAAAGGTTTGTGCTAAAGAAACCAAGGATGCTCCTGCGTCATTGCTTCCCAAACCATACAGTTTTCCATCTTTTTCAATCGCCGTAAATGGATCCAGTGTATACGCTTTATTAGGTTTCACCGTATCATGATGGGTGTTCAATAACACAGAAGGTTTGGATGCGTCAAAATATTTATTGACAGCCCAGATGTTATTTTTAAAACGTTTTACCGGGATCAGATGCTTCTGAAAAAAGTTTTCAATAGCTACAGATGTATTGTACTCATCCTTGCTGAATGAAGGAATTTCAATCAGTTTTTTCAGCAGTTCAGTCGCATTATCGAACAATTCTTCTTGACTATAAACAGATTTCAGTGCCTCCATGATGGTTTTCTATATGGTTTTTTAATTGAGTTTCTTTTATTAAGAATACCTTATTTACATTGTTTTTAATCGCACCCAGTGCGTTTTCAAGTTTTGGCAATATGCCTTTATGCAGTTTTCCTTCTTCTTTCAGGGTTGAAAAATCTTCGGACGATACGCTTTTAATTACAGAATCAGGATCATCCACATTTTCCAATACTCCTTCTTTATCAAAACAATAGAGCAATTCCACATCGTATTTCTTCGATAAGGCCTGTGCAATCACCGAAGCTATTGTATCTGCATTGGTATTGAAAAGATTTCCTTTTTTATCATGCGTAATAGCCGAAAATACAGGAACAAGCTCAAGCTTAATTAATTTGGATATCAATTTATTATTGACGCTTTTCTTCTCAATGTCTCCTACAAATCCAAAATCAATTTCTGCATGTTCTCTTTTCTTAGCTTTAATCAAATTGGCATCAGCTCCTGAAAACCCTATTGCTTTACATTTTTTCTGCTGAAGTTTTGCGACAATGTTTTTATTAATTCCACCTGCATACACCATTGCCACAATATCCAGAGTCTCCTTATCAGTAATTCTGCGCCCGTTGACGAGCTTCTGCTCAACTCCCAATTTATCAGCCAGGTCAGTAGCAAGCTTTCCGCCACCATGAACAAGAATCTTCTTTTCTTTGATTTGAGAAAACTGCTCTAAAAACTGATCCAATAACTCTTCGTCATCAATTAAGGCACCTCCTATTTTTACAACAAAAAGCTTGTCCATAATCTCCTGTTATTTACTTTGGTTAATTTCATCCAGGATTTCACTGAACACTGCCTGAGCAGAAAAAATCCGGTTTTTAGCCTGTTGGTAAATAATAGAATTTTCACCATCCATCACTTCGTCACTCAATTCTACATTCCGGCGAACCGGAAGACAATGCATTACTTTTCCGTTATTGGTTTGCGCCAACTTCTCAGCTGTCAACATCCAGTTTTCCTTCACTTCAGGCATCGCAGCATATTCATCAAAAGATGACCAGTTTTTAACATAGATAAAATCCGCATTTTTTAAAGCTTCATCCTGGTTATGAATGATTTTCGTCTGTTTTGTGAAGTTTGGATCCAAATCATATCCTTCAGGATTTGTGATAACAAAATCCACATCCATTTCCTGCATCCATTCCGTAAAGGAATTCGCAACTGCCTGAGCGATCGGCTTGATATGAGGAGCCCAAGTAAGGACTACTTTAGGCTTACGCTCTTCTTTCCAGTTTTCGCTAATGGTTATACAATCCGCTAAACTCTGCAGAGGATGACGTGTTGCCGACTCCAAAGAAATTACAGGAACCTTCGCGTGTTGCTGAAACTGGCTTAGAATACTTTCATTAACATCATCTTCTTTACTTTTCATTCCCGCAAAGCAACGAACCGCAATGATATCGCAGTATTGATTCAATACTTCTATCGCATCTTTAATATGTTCTACAGTATCTCCGTTCATTACAGCTCCGTCAGCAAATTCAAGATTCCAGGCTTCTTGTGCAGCATTTAATGTTAAGATATTAAGTCCCAGGTTCTGTGCAGCGATCTGGCTGCTTAAACGGGTTCTCAGACTTGAGTTAAGAAATACCAATCCAATGGTTTTTCCCTTTCCTTTTTCGGTTTCAGAATGGGGATTTTCTTTTATATATAAGGCTTTTTTTATAATTTCCTGTAAGTTTTCAATATCGCTTACAGCAGTAAAGTTTTTCATTGTATAAATTTTATTTAATGGTCAACAGACTCTTATTTCTATATTTTTAAAACCATTAGAGACGTCTTATGACTATCCTATAGTTTTACCCTTTTACGATCCTGCAATTTTACGCTTAACAATCTATCATTTTCGTTTTTGCAATTCCGCAATTTTCACTCTTACAATTTCGTCAGTACTTCCCTCAATGCATCAATGAAAAGATTTGTTTCCTCTTTCCTAATATTGAGTGCAGGAAGGATCCTCAGCACCGTTTTATCATTAGAATTTCCGGTAAAAATATGATGATCGTAAAGCAGGCTTTTCCTTACCTCTGCACAATCCCTGTCCAGCTCTATCCCGATCATCAGACCTTTCCTTCGTATAGAGATGATATGTGGTAAATCTTCAATTTCTTTTTCGATATAGCTTCCCATATGCTCAGCATTATCAATAAGGCTTTCATCCCTGATAACATCTAACACAGCAATCGCTGCAGCACATGCCAGGTGATTACCTCCAAAAGTAGTTCCCAGCAAACCATGGCTTGCTTCAAATTTAGGATGGATCAGGACTCCACCAATCGGAAAGCCATTTCCCATTCCTTTTGCGGTTGTAATTATATCAGGCTGGATACCGAACTCCTGGTGAGCAAAGAAATAACCCGTTCTACCATATCCTGACTGAACCTCATCTAAGATCAAAACAGCATTATATTGATCGCATAGCTCTTTAATTCTAGATAAAAACTCCGGCGTTGGAATCATAATTCCACCCACTCCCTGAATCCCTTCAATAATCACCGAAGAAATTGTATCTCCCTGAGTTCTGAAAACTTCCTCTAATTGCTCAACATTATTCCACTCCGACTTTATGAAACGTTCGGAATAATTGACAGGTGCTACAATTTTCGGATTATCCGTTACGGAAACTGCCGCAGAGGTTCTTCCATGAAAAGAACCGGAAAAATAAAGCACTTTACTTTTTCCATTATGAAAAGAAGCAAGTTTTAACGCATTTTCATTGGCTTCAGCTCCGGAATTACACAGGAAAAGATCATAGTCTTCGTATCCTGATATCTCTCCAAGTTTCGATGCCAGTTCAGTTTGCAATTCGTTTTGTACTGAATTGGAGTAAAAAGAAATTTTTTCTAACTGATCCTTTAATTTCTCCTGATAATAAGGATGATTATGACCTATAGAGATCACTGCATGGCCTCCATAAAAATCAAGGTACTTTTCTCCCTTATCATCCCAAAGAAATGACCCCTTTGCTTTTACAGGATTTATATTGAATAATGGATATACGTTAAATAAGTTCATTTTTTTTAATTGAAGTTGAAAATTTTTAGTTACCGGTTTCGGGTTATTGTTTTACAATTCCACCCTCCCCATTTTACTTTTATAAGAATGTATTTAAAAACCTATTGGTTTCAAATCCAATCCCAGGTTTTCTTCCCATCCCATGGCAATATTCATATTCTGAACAGCCTGTCCGGAAGCTCCTTTTAACAAATTATCAATCGCTGAGTGAATAACAACAACATTATTATTCTTTTCAATATGAATCACACAGCGATTGGTATTGATAACCTGTTTGAGATCAATTGCTTTCTCACTCACCTTTACAAAAGGTGCATCTTCATAAAACTTCCTGTACAATGTCTCAATATCTGAAAGCTCCAGGTCTGATTTAACCGTTGAGCTGGTAAAAATCCCTCTTGTAAAATCTCCCCTCCAGGGAACAAAATTCAGGCTTACGTCTTTATTGTTAAAAGAATTCACTTGCTGCAAAATCTCATCTACATGCTGATGGCTAAGTGTTTTATATGCAGAAATATTATCATTTCTCCAGGTAAAATGAGTGGTTGCCTGTAAAGACTGTCCGGCTCCTGTCGATCCGGTAATTCCTGTTGTATACACATCACTCAAAAGTCCTTTTTCAGCCAATGGCAGTAGAGCCAGCTGGATAGCAGTTGCAAAACATCCCGGGTTGGCAATACTTTTTACCCCCCAAAGATTTTTTTTATTGATTTCCGGAAGCCCGTAGATAAAATTTCTATTTCCGAAAGCACCATCCAAACGAAAATCATTTCCCAGGTCAATCACCAACGTCTCATCTGTAAGAGCATTCTGATTCAGCCAATTCTGGCTTTCCTTATGAGGAAGACACAAAAAAAGAATATCTACAGCCGAAGGATTGTCCGTTAAATCCATTTCACAAACCGTCGCTAAATCCGGGTACAGATCAGAAATCTTTGTACCCGAATTAGAACGACTATATAAAAAACTCAATTCAATATTGGGATGAAAAGCCAACAGGCGCACCAATTCACTACCGGTATATCCGTTAGCTCCTACAATTCCTACCGTTTTCATATTTTCACGCCGTTAATCTGGTGGTAAATATTCAGGGAATTGCTTACAATTTTTGTGTACCCTTTTACATCGTCTCCGCTCCATGCTCTGTTTGCCTCTCCGTAACTTCCAAATTGATCAGACATCAGATCATGTTCAGATTCAATGCCGTTCAAAACAAATCTGTAAGGATAAAGAGTGATGAAAACTTTTCCTGTTACCATTTTCTGAGAGTCAGTAAGGAAAGATTCTATATTTCTCATCACAGGATCTAAAAACAATGCCTCATGCAGCCAGTTCCCATACCAGTCGGACAATTGCGACTTCATCATTTGCTGGTATTTCGATAAAGTATGTTTTTCCAATAAATGATGGGACTTGATGATCACAGATGCAGCAGCCGCCTCAAATCCTACTCTTCCTTTAATTCCGACAATAGTATCCCCTACGTGAATATCCCTTCCGATACCGTAAGCAGAAGCCAATTGTTCTATTTTCTGGATAGCATACACAGGATGGCTGAAGTTCTCCCCATTTACTGCTGTAATTTCACCGTTTTTAAATTCGATTTCCAGTTCAGATGACTGGGTTTCTTTGATCTGCGACGGAAAGGCCTCTTCCGGAAGGTTATTTCTGGAAGTCAGCGTCTCCTTTCCACCCACAGAAGTCCCCCACAACCCCTTATTAACAGAATACTGAGCCTTTTGAAACTCCATATCATATCCGTGACTTTTCAGGAATTCAATCTCCTCTTCTCTCGAAAGTGCCATATCACGGATCGGCGTGATAATCTCAACATGGGGAGCCATTACCTGGAAAATCAGATCAAAACGAACCTGGTCATTTCCCGCTCCTGTGCTTCCATGAGCAATAGCATCCGCCCCTTTTTCCAGTGCATATTTTGCAATTTCCTGAGCCTGAATGGTACGCTCAGCGCTTACGGAAAGCGGATAAGTATTATTTTTCAATACATTTCCGAAGATCAGATACTTCACACATGAATTATAGTAATCTTCCTGAGCGTCAATACACCTGTATTCCTTTACCCCTAATTTCAGGGCTCTGTTTTCAAGTTCTTTTTCTTCTTCTTTTGAAAAACCTCCTGTATTCACAGTTACTGCATACACCTCATATCCCAGGCTTTCACTAAGATATTTGGCACAGTAAGAGGTATCCAAACCACCACTAAACGCTAAGATTACTTTCTTTTTCATCGATCTTCTTTTTCGTATTATTGTTCGTATAATGCAATCCACCGGATGTAATCTGCCCCGAAGACAAAAGCCCATCCTGATTTACTTCATCATTATCCTTATTTTGAGGTTCATTATTTTTCACCTCCTTTATATCATTGTTGGAAGGAATAAAAAGCATTGCTGTACATAAGCAGTTCTTTCTTTCCTTTTTCATTAAAATTTCGTAATTCACACAGTTTTTACAACCATTCCAAAATTCCTCATCCTGAGTAAGCTCAGAATAAATAACGGGCTTATAACCTAAATCGCTGTTGATTTTCATGACAGCCAACCCGGTTGTTAATCCAAAAACCTTAGCCGCAGGAAATTTATCCCTTGATAACTGGAATACTTTATTTTTAATCAGGGTCGCAACACCCCTGTTCCTGTATTTTGGCGAAACGATCAGCCCCGAATTGGCCACAAACTGACCGTGGGACCAGGTCTCTATATAGCAGAAACCTACCCATTCCCCGTTTTCAGTAGCAACAACGGCATTGCCTTCTGAAATCTTCTTACTTAAATATTCTATGGAACGTTTTGCGATCCCCGTTCCTCTCCGTTGTGCAGAATCATACATTTCCTGCTGTATTTCACTCACATACATTAAATGTTCGCATGAGGAAATTTCTATTTCCATTTATTTATCTGAATTTTTTGGCAAATTTAAAGCATAATAACTTTAATAACCAAATTAAAAAGATATTTTTTTTGTTTAAATGATTATTACAAGATAATATATCTTATTTGAAATATACAATTTTGCTAAATTATTATATATTTGCTAAAATATTATACATGGAAAATAAATGCCCTAAATGCAATAGCACCCATCTTGTAAAAAGTGGGGTGATCAACCAGAAACAAAGATTTCATTGCAAATCCTGCAATTATTATTTCACCGTAAAAAAAATAGGCAAGCAGATCGATGACTACTACGTTACCAAAGCCCTTCAGCTTTACCTCGAAGGATTAAGCTTCCGCGAAATAGAAAGGATTATCGGTGTCTCTCATGTAACCATAAGCTCATGGATCAAGAAATACAATATCACCCGGCCGCCGCATTCCGAATTCCATCCCGTATATAAAATCCTGAAGCAAAACGAATTGATCGAATACATGTCCAATGAAGACAATATTAAAAACTCAGGATTGATCATCACACAGTTCGCAGATAAATACATGTTGATCAAGTGGGAACGGTTTAAAAAGTAAACAGACAAAAAGAAGGAATCATAAAATCACCTATTTGCAAAATCAGGAAATGAAACTCTCTATTCCGAGCTTCAGCTTCAACTAACAAACAGGTACTTATAACAAAACTATATACTTACCATTAATATATATTAAATTTCTCTAAATAAATTATTAATTCCAATTTGGCTTTCACAAAATTAACGCCAAAAAATTGATAATTTATGAAGAAAATACTCACTTTTATTGGATTAGCTTTAATCAGCAATACATTATACTCCCAGGGATCTCCCGACTACGGAAACGGATTAAAAATAAACCTTAATCCTGAAGGAGATAAATTCGTCAGATTTATTTTATGGGATCAGTTCTGGTTAAGGAACTCACAAATGAACCCGGGAAGTTTGGTCGGAGGAGAACCCACAGACAATACCTGGAATGTAGG
Source organism: Chryseobacterium sp. LAM-KRS1 (assembly GCF_013184525.1). GTDB lineage: Bacteria > Bacteroidota > Bacteroidia > Flavobacteriales > Weeksellaceae > Chryseobacterium > Chryseobacterium proteolyticum. The sequence continues at coordinate 619,246 of NZ_JAAOIZ010000001.1, read as the reverse complement.
GAACCGCAGACTCCGTGCCTTAACGTACGCCCAGGTTACTAAGCGATATATGATCCTCCTTCACTTCGGCATCAATAACCAAACCTTCATCAATGGAGGAGCGCCGGGTACAACAGGAACAGGAGGAAACGGAAATGGCAAAAAAACACAGCTTTTTTTCCATGATGCATGGAATGAATATGCAGTCCTGATGCCGGGAGAAGCAGGAAAATTTACTTTAACATTAGGAGCTGGGCTGCATTATTATATGGGACTCTCCAGAATGACTATGGCCTCCACCCTCAATTTTTTAACCCTCGACTCTCCGATATTTTCGTGGCCGTTAATCGATAGCTCTGATCAGTTCGCAAGACAACTGGGTATGTTTGCCAAAGGAAAGTATGGAAAACTTGAATACCGCCTCAGCTTAAACAAACCCTTCGCTACAGATCTGGTTCCTGTAAATGTAACCGATCCTTCAAAAGCCGTTGCAGTAGATAATAACGGAAATCCCAGCTTTTCAAAAGCCGGATACGTAGAATATCAGTTTCTGGACGAAGAGTCCAATACCCTTCCTTTCAAAGTTGGATCATATCTGGGAACAAAGAAAGTGTTTAATGTAGGAGCCGGCTTTTATCATCAGGCGGACGGAACCAGAACTTCCGTAAACTCAAATATCGAAAAGCACGACATCACTCTTCTAGCAGTTGATGCTTTTGCAGATATCCCTTTGGGAAATGCCAAACATAAAATGGCAGTTTCTGCCTACGCAGGATATTATAATTATCAGTTCGGCCCCAATTATATCCGAAACCTGGGGACTATGAATATCGCAGCAGCTGATCCTAACTTTACAGGACAAAAGGCAATTGCCGGACCTGGAAACTTACAGCCAACGATCGGAACAGGTGATATTATCTATGCACAAGCCGGATTATTACTTCCCAATGAAGCAGAAAAACCTAAAATCAGAATTCAGCCGTTTGCAGCATATACCCATAAAAACTTTGAAGCCTTCGACAAGTCGTCTTCACAGTTTGACGTTGGAGCCAACTGGTTTATAGACGGACATCACGCCAAAATAACAACCCAATACTCCACCAGACCGGTTTATACCAACCCTACTGAGCGTCCAAAATCCAAAGGCGAGTTCATTGTTCAGTTTCAGATTTATTTATAATGACAGACTCGTTTAAACCCGCATAAAAAAAAATTAATTAACATCAAAATCAAGTGATATGAGCGAAAACCATCATGAAAGCTATGAAAATATGACCGATAAGCAGAAGAACAGAACCATATGGAGCGTTATTACTGCATCTTCACTCGGTACACTGATAGAATGGTACGATTTCTATATTTTCGGAAGTTTAGCTGTTGTGCTGGCAACAAAATTCTTTCCAGCAGACAACCCTACCGCAGCATTTTTATCTACCCTGGCCACTTTTGCCGCAGGATTTGTTGTACGACCTTTCGGAGCCCTGTTCTTCGGAAGATTAGGAGATATTATCGGACGAAAATACACCTTCCTGGTCACCCTGCTGATCATGGGATTTTCCACTTTCCTTATCGGATGTATTCCCAGTTATGAAACCATTGGATTTATGGCTCCGGTTCTGGTTCTGATCCTGAGATTATTACAAGGACTGGCCCTGGGAGGAGAATATGGAGGTGCAGCAACTTACGTTGCAGAATACGCCCAACCCCACAGGAGAGGCTATTGGACTTCATGGATCCAGACCACCGCTACCGCCGGACTTTTTATCTCATTGATTGTTATTTTAATAACAAAAAACACCCTTTCTGCAGAGGAATTCGACGGCTGGGGATGGAGAGTTCCTTTCTGGATTTCTATTTTAATGGTAGGTGTCTCTTACATCATCAGAAAAAACATGAAGGAATCACCGCTTTTTGCTAAAGCCAAAAGTGAAGGTAAAACATCAAAAAATCCGTTAAAAGAAAGTTTCGGAAATAAATACAACTTCAAATTCGTCCTGCTGGCATTGTTCGGAGCCGCAATGGGACAAGGTGTCATCTGGTATACAGGACAGTTTTATGCCATGAGCTTTTTGCAAAAAGTAATGAATGTAGAATCTGCTCAGGTTGATTCATTAATGGCCACCGCACTATTTTTAGGCACACCATTCTTCGTATTTTTCGGATGGCTTTCGGATAAACTGGGCAGAAAAGCCGTTATGATGACCGGGATGCTGGTTGCCATTTTAGCTTACCGCCCGATTTACAACAGCATGTACAAGAGTGTTAATCTCGAAAGCAAAACCATAGCTTCCAACGGCATCAGTGAAAAGAGAACAGCAAAAATCCATAAAGATATTGCCAACGACAGCCTGATCACTTTCCATAAGGAAACCCTCTTTACGGATGGAACTTTAATAAAAAAAGACAGTATTATACACTGGTCGGCAAACGGCCCCGTTATAAAAGACGGAAAGATCGAGGAACCTAAGGTGTCACAGTCCTTAAAGCTCAGTGACGATACCAAATGGTACCTGATATTCCTGGTGTTCATTCAGGTGATCTTCGTAACTATGGTGTATGGTCCTATCGCAGCATTCCTGGTAGAAATGTTCCCGGTAAGAATACGCTATACTTCCATGTCATTGCCTTACCACATTGGTAATGGTGTATTTGGAGGACTATTACCTGCAGTAGCCACTTACCTTGTAACCACAGGAAAAGAGGCAGGACATCCTTCATGGTATCTTCAGGGGTTATGGTATCCTATCGGTGTTGCAGCCGTGTGTTTACTCATTGGATTATTTTATCTTAAGAGCAAGAACAATAATATCCACGATTAACCACTGAATCAGTCAAATTTTTATTAATTTTAAAACTACTAAAATGAACGGACTAAAAAAAATATTAGGTATCCTCTGGATTTTAATTGCTTTGGTTGTAGGATATTTCGGGATCACCGTTTTGGGCATTCCAAAAATCACTTCAGGAAAGCAAGAAGACCTTGTTTTTGGCATCATCATCCTTTTTGTTTTGATGCCAATTATTTCCGGAGGACTGGCAGTCTTTGGATATTACGCCTTAACCGGAGAATATTCTGACGACAAAATATAATTATTAATGATGAATGATAATTGGTGAACAATCTGTACAAAGGATCTGTTCATCAATTGTCTTTTATCCATCATCATGTATGAAAAAAAGACACGAACAAAAACTGATCATACTAAGCATTGGATTAGTCACTCTCTTCAGCATTCCTATTTCATTGTTATTCAACAGTGAAAAAGATACTTTTGGCTATCCCGTGATTTTGATCTACATCTTCGCCGTCTGGATGATTTCGATCATCATATCGTTTATAATCGTGAAAAAATATGATGAGTAGTTTTGCTTTATTTGTTGTTGTCCTGCTTTACCTGGCCCTTCTATTTGTGGTCGCCCACCTGGCAGAAAAGAAAAAAAGCAAGTTATGGATCAACAATCCTTACATCTATGCATTATCCTTAGCAGTATACTGTACAGCCTGGACATATTACGGGAGTATTGGCGTTGCTGCCACTACCGGACTCAACTACCTTCCCATCTACGTAGGACCTATTGTCATTATTCCTGCATGGATATTTATCAACACAAGAATCGTAAGAATTTCACGAATCAATAAAATAAGCAGTCTCGCTGATTTTATTTCGCTACGCTACGGAAACAGCAGAAGCTTTAGTGCCGTTATTACCATCGTTTGCCTTTTAGCAATCGTCCCTTATATAGGTTTACAGATTAAAGCCATATCAGAAACCTTCCATTTGGTTACGAAAACTCCGGTATCTCAAAATATTTTAACCGATAATGCAACCTTCGTAGTGGTTTTGATTGCTTTATTTTCCTCCTACTACGGAACAAGATATGTGGATGCTTCAGAAAAACGCCTTGGAATCATATCCGCTATTGCCCTGGAAAGTTTTCTAAAGCTGTTTTTCATTATCATCCTTGGATTATTTGTGATTTATTTTGCCTTTGACGGATTTTCAGACATTTATGAAAAGGCAAGCAAATTCGAAGATTTCAAACAAAAGAATACATTCAATGGTATTGAAGGTGCTTTGAACTGGATGATCTTATGTATGATCTCTGCAACAGCTATTTGTATCCTTCCAAGACAGTTTCATACAGCCATCGTAGAAAACAGGCAGGAAAAACACATCAAAACCGCCATTTGGTTTTTCCCTCTATATCTTTTAATTTTTACCATTTTCATTTTTCCAATTGCCTGGGGAGGCAGGCTTTTATTTAACGGACAGAATGTAAATCCTGAATTCTATTCGATCCTGATCCCTCAATATTTTGACAACACTTTAATCACAGTATTTGTTTTCCTTGGAGGACTGAGTTCTTGTATTTCAATGATCATTATATCCGCGATCACATTATCCATCATGCTTTCCAATAACCTCATCATTCCTTACGGTTTACTGGGAAAATTTAAATCTGAAAATGAAATTCAAAACACAAGAAGCATAACGAATATCAGGAAGATAAGTATTTTTGCCCTCATCATAATGGCTTTTGCCTTTTACAAGTATTTTATCCTTAAAACATCCCTGGATTCAGTGGGCCTGATCTCTTTTGTTGTTATTGCCCAACTGGCACCTGCCTTTTTCGGAGCTTTATTCTGGAGAAGAGGAACCTATAAAGGTGCAGTAATAGGGCTTCTTGCCGGGCTGGCCATTTGTTATTTCGGTCTGATTATCCCACAGTATTATTTTTCTTACAATCAGGAATTCAAAGGAGTATTGAGAGATATGTATACTGTTTTTGATTTTTTCAGGATTCCTTACTTAAGTAAGATCCCGGAAATTTTCTTTTGGTCAATCTTAATAAACACCGGGCTATTTACTACAATTTCAGTCAGCGTAAAAGGAAATTACAGGGAACGAAACTTTGCCGAGCTGTATGTGGATGTTGATAAATATATTCAAAACCATGAAAACGCCTTTATCTGGCGGGGTACGGCTTATGTTTCGGATATAAAAAACATCCTGGAACGATTTTTAGGAAAAAAGAAAACAGAACAGGCACTAAGGATATTTAATTTAAAATACAACATCGATTCTCAAACCGAAACAGCAGATTCGAGGTTTATAAAATTCTCTGAAAACCTTCTGGCAGGAAGAATAGGAACCGCTTCTGCCAAGATTCTCATCGAAGGCGTAACGAAAGAAGATAAAATTTCTTTAAAGGAAGTTCTGAACATCCTCGAAGAATCAAAAGAGAATATTACACTCAACAAAAAACTGACTGAAAAATCCAAAGAACTTAAACAACTTTCTGAAGAACTTACCGTAGCTAATGAAAGTTTAATAATTAAAGACCGTCAAAAGGACGATTTCCTGGATTCCGTCGCACATGAACTGAGAACTCCTATCACGGCCATCCGTTCTGCGGGAGAGATTCTAGCCGATGACGATGATATCCCTCCGGACATCAAAAGAGAATTTTTAAACAATATTATTACGGAATCCGATCGTTTAAGTGAGATCATCAATGACATTCTTTATCTTGATAAGCTTGAACATGGAGAAATTGCCCTTACGATAAAGAAAAACGACATCACAGAAACCTACAGGAAGGCATTAAATCCTATCCTTCACCTGATCCAGCAGAAAGATATCCAGGTTAGTGAAACCAATCTTCTCACAGAAAGCGTATTTGAATACGATGAAGCAAGAATGATCCAATTGTTTCAGAATATCCTTGGAAATGCTTTGAAATTTGCAGATCAGCAGGGAGAGATACAAACCCGTTTTTTAAAAAATGAAAATGCCTTAAATATCACTATCTTCAATACGGGTAAACCTATTCCTGAAGAAGATCTGGAGATGATTTTTAATAAATTTTATCAGTCCAAAAATCAGAATATTTTAAAACCAACAGGAAGCGGGCTTGGGCTTGCCATCTCAAAGCAGATTATTGAGGCCCACGGAGGTATAATCTACGCTGAAAACAAAAGCTCAGGAGTAATATTTACCATAAGCCTTCCGGAAAATATATATAAAGATGAAGTCGAACAGTACTAAAAACACATTATGAAAAAAATAATCATTGCAGATGATGAACATAAAATACTGATGTCTCTGGAATATAGTTTCAAAAAAAACGGCTATGACGTATTCATCGCCAGAGACGGTACTGAGGTATTGGATTTTCTTAAAACCATGGTTCCCGATGTTATCCTTCTGGATATTATGATGCCGAATCTTGACGGATACAGCACCCTAGAAGCCATTAAAGAACAGGAACAGCTGAAACATACAAAAGTTATTTTCCTGAGTGCCAAAAACAATCCAAAAGACATTGAAAAAGGCCTCGAAATGGGAGCTGATGCCTATGTTACAAAACCTTACTCTATCAAGAAGCTGATACAGCAGATTGAGGAATTATTGGATAACTGAGAATAAAAGCTTGGAGAAGCCAGATACAAGACTGCGGACTATCACAAAACAAAAAAAACACGAAATACTATTATTAATATGAATGCAGAAGATTTATTTAAAAGAAGTATCGAAGACAAAGAAAATTTCTGGAAGGAACAAGCCCGGGAAATAAACTGGTATACATTTCCTCAACAAATTCTTTCGGGAGATACAGACCGCTATCCGGAATGGTATCCGGATGGGCAGCTTAATATGTCTTATCTGTGTATAGATCAACATATTGAAGATGGTTTTGGAGATCAGATCGCTATCATTTATGACTCTCCTGTTACAGACCAGAAAAAAACATACACATTCAGGCAACTGCAGGAAGAGGTTTCAAAATTTGCCGGCGGACTTGCTTCTTTAGGATTAAAAAAAGGAGATACCGCTGTAATTTATATGCCGATGATCCCACAAACCCTTTTTGCAATGCTGGCCTGTGCCCGGATTGGAGTAATTCACAATGTTGTTTTCGGAGGATTTGCCCCGCATGAACTTGTGGTAAGAATTGATGATTGCAAGCCTAAAGCTTTGATTACCGCTACTGCAGGAGTAGAAATCGCCAAAAGAATTCCTTATCTGCCATTGGTAGAAAAAGCAATTGAGCTGGCTCAGGACAAAGTGGATCACATCATTGTTTACAACCGAAAACTGGTTGATAATGAAGATGAGATGTTTGACGGCCTGATCGATTATGAAGAACTCACCCAGAAGTCTTCCCCGGTTTCTCCTGTTGCAGTGGAATCTACCTACCCACTCTATCTTCTTTATACTTCAGGAACAACAGGAAAACCCAAAGGAATAACAAGAGATACGGGAGGCTACGCAACAGCCCTGAAGTTCTCAATGAAATATATTTATGGTATTGAGCCTGGAGAAACCTATTGGGCTGCTTCCGATTTCGGATGGGCGGTGGGACATAGTTTTTCCGTTTATGGACCTTTAATAAACAGAAACACGACCATCATTTTTGAAGGCAAACCGATCATGACTCCGGATGCCGGAACTTTCTGGCGCATCATTTCAGAATATAAGGTTTCCGCCATGTTTACCGCTCCTACAGCCATCAGAGCCATAAAAAAAGAAGATCCGGACGGGGAGCTCGTCAAAAAATACGATCTATCGCATTTTAAAAAGCAATTTTTGGCAGGCGAACGGTGTGATGTGGCTACCCTGGATTGGTTTAGTAAACACATTGGAGTACCCGCCATTGATCACTGGTGGCAGACGGAATCGGGTTGGCCGATGCTGGGACTGATGACTTTTGATCATCATTATACCATTAAAAGAGCAGCAGCAGGAAAGCCTATTCCGGGGTATGACATTAAAATATTCGATGAAAATGGTTTTGAACTCGATCCTCATCAGGAAGGCTACCTGGTGATCAAACTTCCCCTGCCTCCAGGTGCACTTTCCGGAATATGGAAAGATGAAGAACGTTTTCAGAACAGCTACTTATCACAATATAAAGGATATTACTTCTCCGGAGACGGAGCCATACAGGATGAGGACGGATATTTTTTCATCACCGGAAGAGTGGATGACGTTATCAACGTTGCAGGACACAGGCTCTCCACTTCGGAAATGGAGGAAATTGTCGCTTCCCATCCGGAAGTTGCGGAATGCGCCGTAGTAGGAATCGATAATGAGCTGAAAGGACAAGTTCCTTTTGCCACTGTAGTATTAAAAAACGGTTCCACGATTTCAGAGGAAGATCTTGAAAAAGACATTGTACGAATGGTACGGGAGAAGATAGGAGCAGTCGCATTCTTAAAGAATGCCATGGTTGTAAAACGATTACCCAAAACACGCTCAGGTAAAATCCTGCGAAAACTTATCCGGACGCTTCTGGATGGAAAAGAATTTCAGGTTCCCTCAACGATAGACGACGATCAGATCATTGAGGAAATACAAGAAAAAATCGTTAATTACAGGGCAAAATTCACAAATTAGACATACATTTAATATCAATAAAATTCAAATTTCAAAAACAAAAGGGATATGAGAAATTACTTAATAGAAGATTTACCACATTATTTTGAGGAGTATAAAAAATCTATTAAAAATCCTAAAAAATTCTGGGATAAAATAGCCGATCAAAATTTTGTGTGGTATCAGAGATGGAGTAAGGTAGTTAAGTATGATATGAACGAGGCAAAAATCACCTGGTTTAAGAACGCAAAATTAAATATTACCAAAAACTGCATCGACAGGCACCTGAATGAAAGAGGAGATAAGACGGCTATTATCTGGGAACCCAACGATCCTAAAGAAAAAGCTGAGCATATTTCTTATAGTGAATTGTACGTAAGAGTTAACAAAACAGCTAACGTCCTAAGGGATATGGGCATTGAAAAAGGTGATCGTGTATGCATTTACCTTCCTATGATCCCTGAACTGGCAATTACAATGCTCGCCTGTGCAAAATTAGGAGCGGTACATTCAGTAATCTTTGCAGGATTTTCAGCCAATGCAGTAGCTTCAAGGATCAATGACTGTGAAGCGAAATTAGTAATTACCTCCGATGGCAGCTATAGAGGAAATAAAGTGCTAGACCTTAAAAGTATCGTTGATGAAGCTCTTGAAAAAACAACTACGGTTGAGAATGTCCTGGTCGTTAAAAGAACAAACAATGAGATCAAAATGAAAGAAGGCAGAGATCACTGGATGTCTGAACTCTATGAAAAAGCTTCTCCTGATTTTGTTACGGTAATCATGGATGCCGAAGATCCCCTTTTCATTCTTTATACTTCAGGTTCTACCGGAAAACCAAAAGGAATGCTCCATACCTGTGCTGGATATATGGTCTATACCGCGTATACTTTTAAAAATATTTTCAATTACCAGGAAAATGATATCTATTGGTGTACTGCAGATATCGGCTGGATCACGGGACATTCATACATCCTTTACGGGCCTTTGCTAAACGGAGCCACTACAGTTATTTTTGAAGGTGTTCCTACATATCCTGAACCGGATAGATTCTGGGAGGTTATTGAGAAGCATAAAATCACCCAGTTTTACACAGCACCAACCGCTATTCGCTCCCTGGCCAAGGAAAGTGCCGAATGGGTAGATAAACATGACCTTAGTTCGTTAAAGGTGATCGGGTCAGTAGGAGAACCCATTAATGATGAGGCATGGCATTGGTTCAATGACCATGTGGGTAAAAAGAAGTGTCCTATTGTGGATACCTGGTGGCAGACCGAGACGGGAGGAATTATGATCTCCCCTCTACCTTTTATAACGCCTACCAAACCTACCTATGCAACGCTTCCCTTACCTGGTGTTCAACCGGTACTGATGGATGATAAACGGAATGAAATCACAGGAAACCAGGTAACGGGAAATCTTTGTATCCGTTTTCCATGGCCTGGAATTGCAAGAACCATCTGGGGTGACCACCAGAGATACAAAGAAACTTATTTCACCGCTTTTCCCGGAAAATATTTCACTGGAGACGGTGCTTTAAGAGATGAAGTTGGATATTACAGAATTACAGGCCGGGTAGATGATGTAATCATTGTTTCCGGACATAATTTAGGTACGGCTCCTATTGAGGACAGCATCAACCAGCATCCTGCCGTTGCCGAATCTGCAATTGTGGGATATCCTCATGATATCAAAGGAAATGCTCTGTACGGGTATGTTGTTTTAAAAGAAACCGGAGAAAGCAGACAAAGGGAAAACCTTAAAAAAGAGATCAACCAGCTTATTGCCGATCAGATCGGACCGATCGCTAAACTGGATAAAATACAATTCGTTTCAGGATTGCCAAAAACACGTTCAGGAAAAATTATGCGTAGGATCCTTAGAAAAATTGCCGAAGGAGATTTCAGCAACTTCGGAGATATTTCTACGTTATTAAATCCGGAAATTGTAGACGAAATTAAAAATGAAAGAATAGACTAATCTTTATCATTAATAAGAAGGCGCAGGATTTACCTGCGCCTTTTTTTATCAACTCTATTCTTTGATAATTTTTATAGCTTGTCTACCGAGGTTGGAATGTGCACTAAGTAGATAATTCCCTTTAGGATAATGAAAATCCAAAGAATATTTTTTCAGCCTTTTCCCACTGATATCATCTTTCAGAATTTCTGTAATGAACTTTCCTGATGTGTCATACAGCCCGATAATGATATGATCGGAATGTAAAAAATGAATACTGAGATTCAGCTTGTCTTTAACAGGGTTGGGAGCTACATCGATCTGAAGTTTCCTTTCCTGATTCTCTCTGGTAGTTTCCTGCGTTGCAAGATTACCGACAGTCATTTTATAAATACCGGTACCAGCAGCATATGCCACATTACTGTTAACAAAAAATATCCTGTTCAAAGTACCGCCTACTCCTGTGTCCGTCCAGGTTTCCCCACCATTAAAGGTTTCATAAAATCCTGTATTATGACCACCCATCCACCCATGGTCTGGTGAAGTAAAGCCTACAGCCTGAACAAAAGTATCCGGAAAATCCTTTGTTTCCCAGGTAAGTCCGCCATTTAAAGATTTCAATAACCTTCCTGTGTTAGGAGATTCTGCTTCAATAGAGCAGAATATTTTATTATTATCCAGAAGCTGCATTTTCCAGACGTACTCAAAAGGAATATTACTGTTATATATTTTTGTCCAGCTTGCTCCTCCATCAGTCGTTTTGAGAATAACGGCACCATCATCATCACTTCCGGATGCGAAACCAACGTTTTCATTGATAAAAGTAATTTCTACCAGGGCGGTAGCATACGCGGACATATCCATATACTGCCATGTTATACCGCTATCTGTTGATTTGATAATATAAGCAGGATAAAACCATGCTCCGCAACCGTACACAGTGGATGTACCCACACAATCCAGACCACAGATTCCTTGCGGGTATGGCGAAATATTATTAACTCTTTGCCATGTAGCTCCGCCGTCCGTTGTCTTATAAAAATTGTTATTCAATGTCCCTAGAAAACCTACATTTTCATTTAAAAATTCAATATTCCTATAGTATTCATTGGGTGTCGTGCTCACAATTTGCTGTGTCCAGCTGGTACCACCATTTGTTGTCTTAAAAACAGCTCCGTTGCCGCCCCGGGCTGCCCATCCTAAATTTTCATTAAGAAAGAACACATCATCATACCGCCCTCCCCCATTTCCGGGAGGATAAGAGAATGCGGTCCAGTTATATTGCTGAGCCTGCAGAAAGAATGATAATAGAATAAGAGTAAATAAAATTCTTTTCATTGGTATTAATTTTAAAAACAAATTTGAGGTTTTTGAGATAAGTATACAATAAACTTCTTAATAATTCATGATACTGTCTATCAACGACTAACGGACTTTTAAGTTCAAACATTTGATTGATAGAAATCATCAAATATTTTAACATTTAATTATAGATAAAACAATATAAATCAAATTTTATTGAATTTTATTCAAATAATTTGAAATTTAATTATTACCTTTAAGTACAAATTTAAAACACACGATCATGACAAAAATATTAGCCGGATTATTTCAATCTCACAGTGATTATAAGAAGCTTGAAACGGACCTGGAAAGCTCAGGCTTCGGAGATTCAGATTATATTGTTTATCTCAACGACCATCAAAATTCACAATATCTTGCAAGTGTTGCAGTAAAAGATACAGATCAGGCAGATAATGCCAGGAACGTTTTTAATAAAAATGCTGTGGTAAAAACTTATTTATTTGAGAATATGGGAATAGAACAAGCAGACTACCATAACATAAAAAGATATATTGACGCACGAAATAAAGCTGAAATCCATAACAGTCCCGACGTTAAAATCAAGGGTTCAAGCAATGGCATGGATTCAGAAGTAAAATTCTAATAAAAACTAAAATCTAATAACCGGAAATCCGCAGATCTTTCTGCGGATTTTTTGTCATTGACAACTGGGAAAATTTTCGTATTTTCGTTTAATTATACGGGATTTACACAAATGAGCTACGACTTAGAACGGGAGAACAAAGAAATACTGGCAAGATATAAAGACCTGATTTCTAATACTTACAGGACTTTGGATGAAGAAAACAATAAACTCATCCGAAAGGCATTTGATATTGCATTAGATGCTCATAAAGATCAAAGGAGAAAATCCGGAGAACCCTATATCTACCATCCTATTGCCGTAGCTAAAATTGTTGCAACGGAAATAGGTCTTGGAGCTACATCAATAGCCTGTGCACTGCTGCATGATGTGATTGAAGATTCCGACTATACCTACGAAGATATCAAGAAGATCTTTGGGGAAAAAATAGCCAATATCGTGAATGGATTAACCAAAATATCCATCATGAATCATCAGAACATTTCTGTACAATCTGAAAACTACAGAAAGTTATTGCTCACACTATCGGAAGATTTCAGGGTTATACTGATTAAAATCGCAGACCGCCTTCACAATATGCGGACACTGGAAAGCATGGCCCCGGATAAGCAAAAGAAAATTGCTTCTGAAACCGTGTACATCTACGCTCCCATGGCCCACCGTCTGGGATTATACAACATCAAATCCGAGCTTGAAGATCTTTCATTAAAGTATAATAATGCGGAAGTTTTCAATGAGATCACTGAAAAGTTAGAATTAGCCAAGGAAAACCGGGAAAAATATATTGAAGAATTCAAAAAAGAAGTTTCCGAAAGGCTCAAAGAGGAAGGATTAAACTTCAGTATAAAAGGCCGTGCAAAAGCAGTTTCTTCCATTTACCGGAAAATGCTCAAACAAGGAGTTTCTTTTGAGGAGGTATTTGATAATTATGCCATCAGGATCATTTACAAATCAGATGCAAAAAATGAAAAGTTCCTGGCCTGGAAAATTTATTCAATTGTAACGGATGTATACCACAGTAACCCTTCAAGAATGCGTGACTGGATCACACAGCCCCGTTCTACAGGATATGAAAGTTTACACCTTACTGTCCTTGGACCGGATAAAAAATGGATTGAAGTACAGATCCGTTCAGAAAGGATGGACGAAATTGCTGAAAAAGGGGTAGCCGCACATTATAAATACAAAGAAGGATACAAGCAAAGCAGTGAGGACAGAAATTTTGAAAGATGGGTAACAGAGATCCGGGATGTTTTAGAACAGCAGCAGAATCTTTCTACCTCCGAACTTCTGGATAACATCAAACTCAATTTATATTCTAAAGAGGTTTTCGTTTTTACTCCCAAAGGAGAAATCAAAATTCTGCCAACCAACGCTACGGCACTGGACTTCGCATTCTCTGTACACTCTGATTTGGGTATGAAATGCCTAGGAGCCAAGATCAATGGAAAACTGGTTCCAATCTCATATGTTCTTCAAAACGGAGACCAGGTAGATATCCTTTCTTCCCAGAATCAAAAGCCTAAATCGGACTGGCTCGAATTCGTAGTTACTTCCAAGGCAAAATCCAAGATTAAGAGTTATCTTAATTCACAAAAAAATCAGCTGGTAGAAGAAGGAAAAGAAATTTTACAAAGAAAACTTCGTCACGCTAAAATTAATTTTAATGATGAGGAAGTCAATAAACTTCAGAAGTTTTTCAACTTAAAAACATCACAGGAACTGTTTTTAAAATTCCAGAGCAATGAACTGGATGTAAGCAGTCTTAGAAAATACATCGAAAGTAAAAATGTATTCAATAATTTACTTTCAAGATTCAGAAAATCTCCTTCCAAAAACGTTCATTATGAAGAACCAAAGGAGCAAAACCTGGACATGATCGTCTTTGGAAAAGACGAAGAAAAGTTAAACTATAGTTATGCAAAATGCTGTACCGTAATTCCGGGAGATAAAATTTTTGGATTCATTACGATTTCAGACGGTATAAAAGTGCATAGTGATAATTGTCCGAATGCTATTAACCTGAGGGCACAGTATGATTACCGGGTTATTCCAGCCAAATGGGTTAATGCTGAAAGCTTTAAAAACAGGGTTAAAATTGAAATTGAAGGTTTAGACCGGATGGGAATGATTAACGACATTACCGCCGTAATCAGTGGCACTATGGGGATGGATATGAAAAGTCTTTCCATAGAATCCAATAATGGCGTCTTTATGGGTAACATTATTCTTGAGGTTAAAAATAAAGGTCAGTTGGAAGAAACCTTTAAAAAACTTAAAAATATTAACGGAGTTTCAAGGGTGAGACGATTACAATCATAGGCATGAATTTATCTATTTATTTTAAAAAATTTTTCAACAGCAGTCAATCTTCGGGTATCATCCTTATTTTTTGTGTAGCGATTTCTTTATTAATTGCTAACTCGAGCTTAGGAGAAGGATTTCAGAATTTTCTCCACTATGAAATAGGCACTCATCTTTTTCACTTGAAATATCCGATCCATATCTGGATCAATGATGGTCTCATGGCTATTTTTTTCCTTTTGGTAGGCCTCGAAATAAAAAGAGAACTGGTGGAAGGTGAGCTTTCATCTTTTAAAAATGCTTCTCTTCCGATTTTTGCGGCAGTCGGAGGAATGCTTGTTCCCGCAACCATCTATACCCTGTTCAACTCAGGAACAGAATTCAGCAATGGATGGGGAATTCCGATGGCTACAGACATAGCCTTCTCGCTTGCGTTGATTTCCATGCTAGGAAGTAAAATTCCTAATTCCATTAAAATTTTCCTAGCTGCTCTGGCTATTGTTGATGATCTGGGAGCGATTTTAGTTATCGCCATATTTTATACAGATCAGATTCAATGGATCTATTTGTTGATCTCTTTCGGAATTGTCGCTTTCTTGTTTCTTTTGAATTTTTTAAAAGTGACGAGGCTTATTTTCTATATTATCCCTGGATTATTTTTGTGGTATTTTCTTCACAATTCAGGAATTCATGCTACCATCGCAGGAGTATTACTGGCTTTGTCTATTCCTACCAATGCATCCAATGTTCAAATTTCTCCTTTGGAAAAATTAGAGCATCATCTTCATATACCTGTAAGCTTTCTAATCATGCCAATATTTGCCCTTACAAATACCAATATTGCCTTTCACAGCGGAATGGCAGAAGGGTTGATAAGTACTTTGGGATTAGGGATCATCGGTGGTTTAGTCCTGGGAAAACTAATCGGGATCAATTTATTTTCATTTATTGCCATTAAAATTAGAATAAGTTCACTTCCACACAATAGCACATGGTCGCATATGCTGGGGGTAGGCTTTCTTGCAGGAATTGGTTTTACGATGTCTATTTTTATAGCATTACTATCCTTTAAAGAGCAATTTGAAATCCAGGATGAAGCCAAATTTGCAATCCTGATTGCATCGTTTTTATCAGCTATTTTAGGCGTAATTATATTAAGCCTAAGTGCTAAAAAGAATAAATTTATCGACGACGATAGTGATGAATAATTGCTAACTATAAAAATAAAAAAGAGCACCTTTCAGTGCTCTTTTTTATTGTACTACGGGCAAATGTAAGTGGATATCTTACATAGTCCGTTACAGCAGTAGGTCGTTCCCGGACAATAATCATCCCCGGTTCTGCATGCTAATCCTCCTTTTACGATTTTCAAATCGTTTCTCGTTAATTTTTTGATGTTTTTCATAATAAATTAATTTGGTATTTGTACAAGAATTTCAAATTCTTACTAGTCACTAAATTACCATAAAAATGAATACGAAAAAATATAATCAGGTATTTTTAATTGACCCATAAATAAAATATTAGCTGAATCAATACAATATTGATTGAAGAGAATTCAGATTAGTCTTTTTCGTTCGGGGAATGATCTGCCTGCACTTCTTTTCGGAGTTCATCAGCCAGTAATTTTTCTATCCTGAGTTTTCTGATAGCCATATTAAGTTCATTACCAAATAATAGCAGATAAACATTCACATTTACCCATACCATTAAAAGAATCATACTTCCAATGGACCCGTACAGAACATTATAACGGGCGATATCTTTTACATAAATAGCAAATATGTAAGTAGTGAGAACAAAAAGAACGGTCGTTAAAATAGCCCCAGGAACCGCTTGCCTGAACCTGGCAATCTTCACTGTTCCCAACCAGTAAAACATCGCTAATAAAATAAAGTAAAAAAGAGGAAAAGACACAAATCCAATAATCTTAGAAAGGTTATTCACCAGCCAGGAAACATTATGGATAGGTGTAAATAGTTTTAAAACTACTTCTACATAATAGACTCCGAAAAGGGCTAAAAAAACTATAGTGATAAAGCCTATGGTAATAAAAAAAGAAAGAATAAACTCTTTTACGTCACTCAGCTTTTCTTCTGAATTTTCATTGAATCCATTGATAAGGGAAAAAGTCCCGTTTGTAGCAAAAACAAGGGCAAGAATAATGGTTAGATTACTGATTCCCCTCATATTGGGAATGATACTTTTCTCAATATAGCCTCTAACATCAGTTTCCATATTGGAAGGGAAAACATTGTGAATCAGCACTTCAAAAATATAAAAATGAAGCTTATCATAATGCGGCATATAAGGTAAAACGGAAAGCAAGAAAAGGAGAAACGGAAATAAACTGATGGTAAAACTCCATGAAATAGCGGCTGCCTTTCTTCCTATCTTATCCTTAAAAATACCCGAAATATAAATCTGAAACATTTGCCACAGTGATATTCCCAGGAGCGGGATATGGATATCATCTAAGAATTCCTGAATCTTCAGGATAAAATTAGGTGTTTTTATATTCATAATTATTTCAGGATATTATCTATTTTATCAAAATTTCTGTTGACTATTTGTGGCGCATTAAACCTCAGACCAATTCCAGCCCTGAATTGCCATTGTGTAGATGAATACAAATTCGAATTTGAACTATTTACCCAGTTAAGCTGAGTACCGGCTCCAACAAACCATTTTCCGTTATCATATCCGATCCTTACATTGGAATTCATTCCCATATTAAATTCATGAAAGTCTTCATCAATCAGCTTTGAATAATAAAGCTGAGGATAAAATTCAACCACCGCATACCAATTACTATCGATCACTCTTTGTATTCCTGCACCTGTTCTTAATGCCAGCCTTATATCTTTCGTGGCAGAACCTTCTTCCCCGCTTCCTATCACTTCTCCCTTGTATATTGCCCTATCGGAATCTTTCAATATATTATACTGATAAAACAGACCTGTAATAACGACAAAATCATTTTTAGCAGGCTTATAAGTCATATTAGTATAGCTTCTGTAGTTCTCTTTACTTCCGACCCATAAATAACTTGTCTCCCCTTTAAAAGACCTGTAATTAGCATCCGGAAACTGAATATATGCATCCTTGATACTTTCGTCTGAACCATTTAACAAAAGATCTATATACTTCCTGGTATCCCGGAAATACAACCCTTTGATCTGATTATAACCTATCATTTGTCGTAGCTTTGGATTCAGGAAAAAAGCAAAATTCACATTGAAATATTTCGTTTTCCCCTTGATATCATCATCATTATTTATTTTAATCAGTTTAGGTGTAAATGAAATACTGGTATCCAGCCATCTGTACCTTAGAAAAAGCTCAGTGTAAAAAGAATCATTTGGTTTTAGCCTGAAAATTTCTCTTTCATAGCGAAGTCCAAAGGAATTGTTAAGGTAGCTTACGCCTGCAACGAGAGAAATTGTATTATTATCTTCCCTGTACTTCTTATTATACTCATTAACTTCCTGACCATAAGAAGCTAACGGAAAATATAAAAATAAGTAAGGAATAGATTGTATTTTCATCGTGTGATATTGGCTCCGTAAAAATACAGATTTTTTTAGACTTGATAATGAACCGGAAAATTACACCGGTTGGTAGCGAAGGGTAAAATGTATCATAGGAACCCGGTAAAATTCCTTAATTTATGAATATCTTTGTCATCCTAAATGTGATTATATCCTATGCGAATAAGTTTACTTTGTATCGGTAAAACAGATGATAAAGAAATTAATTCTTTGATCAATTATTATATTCCCCGCCTTCCTAAACATTGGAATTTTGAAATAACAGAAATCCCTGATGTTAAGAATGCCAAAAATCTCTCTTCAGATCTTCTGAAGAAAGAAGAGGCAAAGCTTTTTATGAATTATATAGATAAAAATGATCTCGTTATTATTCTCGATGAAAAAGGAAAACAGTTTACCAGCAGGGAATTCTCTCAGAAAATAGATACATGGATGAATTTGTCGGTAAAAAAGATCCACATACTAATCGGAGGAGCCTATGGGTTTTCTGAGGAAATATATACCAGAGCCAACGAAAAAATGTCATTATCTAAAATGACATTTACCCACCAGATGATCCGGTTATTTATCGTTGAACAATTATATCGTGCAGATCAGATTCTACAGGGAAAACCTTATCATAACGATTAAGTTTACTTGGCGGGAGGACATTTTTCAAAATGATCTGCAAGAATTGCTTTTTCGTATCCCAAAGCAACAGCTTTCTCCAGATTGACACAAGCTTCTTTCGGCTTGGCACCGTCAAACAAAATCAGAGATTTTGTTACATAGGACTGAGCAAATTTCGGATCTATGGAAATAGCTTTATTGATATCAGTCAAAGCCTCCTTCTGTTTTTTCATTTTTAAATAGACTTCCGCACGTCCGTTGTATAACAAAGACTCCGGTTTTTCAGAAATGAGCTGATTATAATCTTTTAATGCTCCGTCAAGATCGCCATTATTCTTCTTTAAATTAGCCAATCCCGTTCTTGCAAAAATATTTTCCGGAGCAAAAGATAAAATCTGGTTCAGATCTTTAATAGCCAGTTCTTTCTTTCCCTGGCTGTCATAAATTTTAGACCTTGTCAAATACATATCTACATTTTCAGCATCAATCTGTAATCCTTTATCAATGTATTCAAGGGCTTTCTGTTTATTTCCTTTTTGGCTGTTTACCGATGCCAGATTAGCATATACTGGTGCCGACATTGGATTTGCCCGCAGAGCTGCTTCATACGATTTAAGAGCAAGGCTCGTTTTACCCAATCTCCTTTGGGAAGTCCCCAGATTATTGTAGTACTCCGACTGGTATTTCTGAATCTGTTCTTTTTCGGCTAATTTAGCGTACTGCTCTTCGGCGCACTTATAATCTGCTTTTTTAAAGCATTCTTCCGCTGTTTTTGCGTCCTGGGAATAAAGATTAGCAAATGTAAATGCTAATACTACAAGTAATAAATGTTTTTTCATGAGGTTATCGTTTGTTTGTTGATGACTTTTTTCGCGAGTGCACTAAATATCACTCCCAATAAAAGTCCAACAAACGCCCCCACCAAAATATCTATCGGGAAATGCACTCCTAAATATATACGGCTGTAAGAAACCACTGCAGCCCATACAAATATAGCATAAGGAAACCATCTGAGTTTTTTTCCTAATAAAACACTCAGATATGTAGCTAAAAAGAAAGTATTCGATGCATGAGCAGAATAAAATCCAAATTGTCCGCCACATTTTACGATCCTCATATAATGTTCAAGAGAAGGATCATGGCAAGGTCTTAACCTTTGTACTCCATGCTTAAAGATGCCAGCGACCTGATCGGACACGGTTGTTCCTATAAGTATAAATAAAAGAATAAAAACTAAGGATTTTAACTGGTAATTTTTATAAAGAAAATACAGAAAAATAATATAAAGCGGAACCCAGATCCATGTACTGGAGATAAGCATCCAAAACTGATCAAACGAAGAACTCCCCAAATTATTGAGAAATAAAAAGACATTTTTATCTTCCTGAATGATTTCTTCCATCAGTTATCTGCTTACAGGTCCTTCATAGGTTTCATCTTCAGAAGGCTTTGGCTTTGCAGGCTCAGAAGAAGGTTCGGTAAGAATATCTTTTTCAATATTCTTCATTGGGTTAAAATCTTTAGCAGCATCTTTCACCTTTTCGATCTCACGTTTGATTTCAGAAACAGGGTTATCCGTCTCTTTCATGATCTCGGTTTTAATGTCTTCTACCGCTCCACGCATCTTTCTTACGCCTGCTCCTAAGTCACGCGCTATCTGAGGGAGTTTATCCGGACCGAATAATACAACGATTGCGACTGCAATCAATGCCATTTCTCCAATGCTTAATTCCATGAGGTAAAATTACAAAAGATTATACATATATAATGTAGAAACATAAAATTTAAACAAATTTTAAGATTTTCCATTTCAAAGCTTTAAATATTTTCAATTCAGGCTTATTAATCATCTTAATATTCCGGTCTTTTTAAATTAATCAATAATTAATTCTCTCATTAAAGAATTATATGAAATTTTTCATTATTTTTATTTCTACACAAACATTAAATATATACTTATGAAAAAATTAGTAACTCCCTTCAAGGTTTTTGCCTTGGCAATGGTGCTGTCTTTAACAAGCTGCCAAAATGAAACAACTGAAGTACTTCAGGAAAATACCGCAAAAAAAGAATCTGTTTCCGATTTGAAAAAAGTATTAACTCCCTCTTCTCAAACACTTCCCGATATTGTTCAAACACAATTGAATGATTCAAAGAAAAATCTGGAACAATACCTTAAAAATGATCTTCAGATTACCGGAGTTTCAGTTTTAGGAAAGCTGTCTGATGCAAATGGAATTTCCATTTCTCAAAACCTCATTTCAGATAAAAATACTTATGTGGCGTTTGGTAATATTACTGATCCTGCATCAGTAAAAATAGGCAAAATGACAAATTTTAATTCAGAAGATGAATTATCAGTTGCCCAACAAAGCCTGAAGGATGTCATTAGTCAGGAGGTAAAACCAAATACAGAAGTACTTGAAATTACATGGAATCATAAGGGAGAGCAATTTACTTCATTATGTTTCTACAATACCAATGGAATTATCTGGGATAATGTGTTAGGAGGTCTGGTAATGATGGATAGAGGAAGTAACGTAGAAGCCTCTAATGACAATCAGGCAAAGGTACTTTCGAAGTGGTATAAAGAATGGTGGACGGCAAAATGGCTATGGGGATCCAAGAGAGGAGAAATCGGATATAAGATCACGATTTATTATAATGGATCTACCGTATCTAATACTGATGTAAGTGATTGGGGCAATATCAGTTTAGGAAAAGCAAAAAGCGAAAGCAAAATATTAAAGAGAACCGGAGCTTACGGACAATGCAGATATGCACTTGGATTATGTACACCGACAGGTTCTTTAAGCTTTAATTCAAGTAACTTTACGGTATCATTTTCCGGTTTGGGAAGTAATATCGTAAGTAACGGAACCAAGTCCCTTTATCCTTAATCAATACATAGCTAAAAAAATAAAGCAGGATATCATTATTAATATTCTGCTTTTTTATTTAAAATAATTTACTTTTTAATTTCTCTATTTTTCTCGAATGCATAATATGAAATAACCACACTTACAGCCATGAGAAGGAAAGCTAAAAAGAAAGGTGCTCCTGAAAACTTAAATGGCGCCTCATCATGGGTAAAGTAATAAAACAGGTTTGTCATCATAGGAGGGCCTACAATTGCCGTAGCACTCATCAGACTTGTTAAAGCGCCCTGCAATTCTCCTTGTTCATTAGAAGGGACACTTTTTGTAATCACAGATTGAAGTGCAGGACCACAAATTCCTCCTAAACAATAAGGAATAAGGAATGCAAACATCATCCACCCTTCTGTAGCAAATGCAAACAATAACATTCCGATGGCATACAATGCCAATCCGTAATAAATACTTTTCTGCTCTCCTAATCTTGGAGTTGTCCAACGGATCAAACCTCCCTGTACAAGTCCGACCAATAATCCTACTGCTCCGAGAGATAATCCAACCATCCTTTCCGTCCAGCTGAATTTATACATCGTATAAAAACTCCAGTTACTCTGTACAGCATGACCTGCAATATAAATCAAAATTAAAGACACGATCAATCCTGAAATTTCAGGATGCTTACCTAAAAACTTAAATGATCCCACAGGGTTGGCACGCTTCCAGCTGAATTCTCTTCTCTTATCTTTATCCAAACTTTCAGGAAGAATAAAATATCCGTAAAGAAAATTGAGCAGGCATAAACCGGCCGCAGCGTAGAATGGAACTCTTGAGCCATAATGCCCCAGAACACCTCCCAGCACAGGTCCAATAATGAATCCCAAACCAAAAGCCGCCCCTATTAGGCCAAAGTTTTTAGCCCTGTCCGCGTCAGTAGAGATATCAGCGATGTATGCACTTGCAGTGGTTACACTCGCTCCTGTGATTCCGGCTATAATTCTTCCCAGGAATAACCACCAGATACTTGGAGCTAAAGCCAGTAAAACATAATCTATTGAAAATCCAAAAAGCGAAATGAGGATAATGGGTCTTCTTCCGTATTTATCACTGAGATTTCCTACTACCGGGGAAAATATAAACTGTGTAAACGCATAGGCGAAACCAAGCCAGCCACCATATTTTGCGGCCTCACTGATGTCTGCATGAATCAGTTCCTCAATTAATTTAGGAACAACGGGAATAATGATCCCCCATCCGGTGATATCAATCAGGAGCGTTATAAAAATAAAGCTCATGGCGGCTTTTTTCCTTGAATTTTCCATAATTGTGCAAAATTAATGAAATATAGAAGTATAATGATTCTAAATTGTGAAGATTTAATAATGATAATTGATTATCAAGGATTGAATAGTAGGTCGGATTTACAGCTTAACATTTAATTATTCAAACAATTCTCTTTCCTTAGATTTAAACCAATAAATAAAAAAATAGCCTTTCGAAATGAAAGGCTATTTTTTTATTTATTGTAGTATAATTATTTTGAAGCAAGGACTTCTTTATTCGAAGTCGTTTTTCCATGTACTCCTTCTTCTTTCCCTGACTTAAGGAAGTCATAAGCAATAGCCGAAGCAACAAATATGGATGAGTAGGTACCGAAACCAATACCAATTAGCATCGCAAACATAAATCCTCTCAGATTATCTCCACCAAAGATAAAGATTGCTAAAATTACAAGGATCGTTGTAAATGAGGTATTGAATGTTCTACCCAATGTACTTGAAATTGAATCATCAAATAAACCTGCCAATGTTAAAGATTTCTTCTCTCTCAAATATTCCCTGATTCTATCGAAGATAATCACGGTGTCATTGATTGAGTACCCTAATACGGTAAGGATTGCAGCAATGAAATCCTGGTTGATTTCCATATTGAAAGGCATGAATTTATGCAGCAATGAATAAGCTCCCAGAATGATAATCGCATCGTGGAACAATGCAGCAACAGCACCCAGAGAGAATTGCCATTTTCTAAATCTGATAAGGATATAGATAAAGATACCTCCTAAAGCAGCAACAACTGCAAGAATACCGTGGGTTTTGATGTCATCTGCTACAGTAGGACCTACTTTCTCAGAAGAGATAATTCCGGCATGGTCTTTATCCGCAGATTTAAAATCGTGAAGTGAAATATTAGCCGGTAAATTCCCTTTTAATCCTTCATATAATTTTTGCTCAACAGTCTGGTCAGCCTTAAGCGATTCATCATCAATAAGGTAATCTGTAGAGATTTTCAATTGTTTAGAGTTACCAAAGGTCTTAGCCTCAACAGAAGAGTTCTTACCATCTTCCGTTTTAAACATTTTTACCAGATTCTGTTCGATATCTTCAGCATTTACATCTTTATCAAACCTTACCACGTAGTTTCTACCACCAGTGAAATCAATTCCATACTTAAATCCTTGAGTTGCAATAGATCCGATGCAGATAACAGTTAATATAGCAGAAATAATATACGCATATTTTCTTTTCCCAATAAAATCAATCCACGTATTTCTGAACAGATTTTTCGTCGGAGCTGTCCATACAGAAAGGTGTTTTCCTTTATTTAGTCTGTTGAAGATCATTACTCTTGAAAGCAATACAGAAGTAAATAAAGTCATTGCAATACCAATCATTAGTGTTAAAGCAAATCCTTTAATAGGTCCCGTTCCGAAGAAGAATAACACCACTGCCGTTAGGAATGTTGTCGAGTGACCATCAATAATGGCATTTAATGCATGTTTGAAACCATCTTTGTAGGCCTCCAAGATACTTTTTCCGGCAAATAGTTCTTCTTTGGTTCTTTCGTAGATAATTACGTTCGTATCCACAGCCATTGCCATTGTAAGAACGATACCTGCAATACCTGGAAGAGTAAGCGTAAAGTCTCCGGAATCCATAATTCCGAAAATGTAGAATAAGTTAATAACCATTGCGATTACAGCGTACACTCCAGCACCACCATAATAGAAAATGATATAAACGATGATGATTAAAAATGCAATAGCGAATGAGATCATCCCTGCATTAATAGATTCCTGTCCTAGAGACGGTCCTACCTGTGTAGCCTGAACTACTTTAGCTCCTGCCGGTAATTTACCTGCTCCTAAAACGTCTACCAGTTCTTTAGCTTCTTCCTGAGAGAAGTTACCGGAGATCTGAGTTCTACCGTTAGGAATAGCATTTACTACGTTCGGTGCAGTATATACCCTGTTATCAAGAGTTACAGCAACCGGTTTATTAACGTTTTTCTCTGTTAATGTTTTCCATTCTTTAGCCCCTTTAGAATCCATCTGCATATCAACTACTACTCTTCCCAGCTCATCATAGCTGATGTTAGCAGTTTCAACAGCTCCGTCTACTGGTGCTTTTTGGTTGATGTTTCCTCTTATGGCATACAATACAAGGCTCTCAGCATCTGTAGCTTCTGGTTTGTACCCCCACATGAATTGGGTATATTTAATGTTAGCCGGACGTAATGCCTGAGCCACTTTGCTGTTTAAAATTTTATTTACAACTGCAGTATCAGACAATTTAATGTTAGCAACTCCGTTGGTTCTTAACTTGTCTAAATGTAAAAGGTTCATGAAGTTCACATTCTTTGCAACTCCCATAGAATCTCCTTTTGCTGCAACCACACTTGTTAAAGTCTGAAAATAAGGTGCAATTTCAGGAACCTGCTGTACTTCCCAAAACTGAAGTTTTGCTGAAGTCTGAAGCATTTTCTTTACTTTATCGATGTCTTTCATACCAGGCATTTCAACAGAAATTCTCGCTGTTCCCGGTACTCTCTGAACATTCGGTTGTACAGCCCCCATTTTATCAATTCTGGTTCTGATAACCTCAAAAGCAGTACCTACAGAAGCATCAATTCTTCTTTTAACGATACTTTTTACCTGCTCATCAGTAGTATTATACTTAATCTCAGTAAGATTAGTGTTTCCAAATATTTCCGGATCTGCAAGTTTAAGATTGGTTCCTTTTGCTTTGTTTATGGCATCAAACTGATCGAAAAAATTATCTACATAAGATTTAGTAGAATTCTTCTGAACCTCATCAGTTTTATTTAAAGCTTCGATTAGAACAGGATTAGAAGAGTAATTCGTTAAATCACTCACCAAATCTCTTTGGTTGATCTCCAAAAGAACGTTGATCCCTCCTTTCAAGTCAAGACCAAGTTTCATTTCTTTGTCTTTCGCTTTAGAATAATAAAGCTTCGTATAACCAAGATTAAGAGTATCTTCCTTTATTCGTTTGATCTCTTTCTCGTTTCCGTTCGCAGCTTCAATCTGCGATTCAATTTTGCTGGCGTACCAGGTTGGTATAAGCTCATTTAAGCAAATCAACCCCAGTACAATAGCAACAATTGTAATAAGTCCTTTTCCTTGCATTTTGTTATAACTACGTTAAATTAAGTCGGCAAATATAATGATTTTCTTTATATTTTATGAACTTTCAATAACAGAAATGGTTTATTTTCAGATATATCGACAATATGACTTCCATTTAAGATTTATCAATTTTAAAAGCTTATTTTAATGAAGTTTATAAAGTTTAATTGGTATGAAATTTTCATTATGAATACAATACACTAAATATCAAAATATTATGAAAATTTTACTTTTTGTGATAGGGATTTTTTCTTCCCTATTTCTTAATTCCCAGACAATTAATCTGGTAGAATTTGCCACCGGGCTCACGAGTCCGGTCGAAATTACAAATGCCAATGATAGCAGGCTTTTTGTAGTACAACAGAACGGAATCATTAAAATTATTCAACCTTCCGGGACTATTAATGCGACTAATTTCTTAAACATTAGCAGCAAAGTTTTGTATGGTGGAGAAAGAGGACTTTTAGGATTGGCTTTCCATCCCCAGTATGCAACAAACGGTTATTTCTTTGTGTATTACAACAATGCAACCAACGGAAACATTATTGTTGCCAGATATACCGTAAGCAGCACTGATCCGAATGTAGCCGATGCAAGCTCTGAAAAAATAATACTCAATATCCCAAAGCCTTTCGATAATCATAATGGAGGAAGCATTCATTTTGCGCCTGACGGCAAATTATGGGTGGTAACCGGAGACGGAGGTAGCGGTGGAGACCCCAACAATAATGCACAAAACAAAAACTCGCTGCTGGGTAAAATGCTACGTCTTGACATTAACTCTACCAATGCTTATAATATACCTCCTGACAATCCATTTGTGGGTATTGACGGGGCAGATGAAATATGGGCATATGGCCTTCGGAACGCCTGGAAGTTTTCCTTTGATCTCACCACAGGAAATGCCATGATTGCAGATGTGGGTCAGGGACAGATTGAAGAAATCAACAAAAATCCGATTACCCAGGCCGGAATTAATTATGGATGGAGATGTTATGAAGGAAATACGGCCTATAATACCGGTGGATGCGCAGCCGCTTCAACAATGACTTTTCCGGTTGCCGTATATGACCACTCTGGTGGAAAATGCTCTATAACCGGAGGTTATGTTTACCGTGGAACTCTTTACACTGCATTACAGGGAAAATATTTTTTCGCAGATTATTGCTCCAACCAGATCGGAATGTTGAGCTCTGATAATTCCATAACCTGGACGACGTCCTACTCTGGAAATGGTTTCTCAACTTTTGGACAAGATAACCAGAATGGTCTCTATGTTGCCGGTGTTAATAGCGGAAAGATTTACAAAATTACAAGCGGAACACTCTCAACACAGGAAAATAATAATTTAGCTAAAATAAAGGTATATCCAAATCCTGCTTCTAAAAAAGTATTCATTGACGGTATTAAAGAACAGAAACTTTCAGTAGAGATCATTAACTCTGAAGGCAGGCTAATGAATCAGCTAAAAATTGGTAATGATAACAGTATTGATATTTCAGGTCTTAGCCCGGGAGTATACTACATCAATTTAAAGTCAGGAGAATTAAAATCCTATAGTCAAAAGCTAATTATTCAATAATGTTAACGAAAGCCTCAATATCATTACATTGGGGCTTTCTTATAAAAACACGCAGTTCCTAAAGCTAGAAGTGGAATTAAAATCAGCAGTCTCTGAACTAAAGAAAAACGCTCCACTTCATCATCCAGTAATTGACTCGGAACTAACGATACCAATGCAATTGCAAGAGCAGCAAGCAAAATTTCAGGTAAGGATAATTTTTCAGAAACATCGACTGTAACATTGTACCCGGAATTGAGAATCCAATAACCCAGAAACAAAATCATGAAAGGAAATGACCATATCCTGTAAGTGTCATAGGCAATAGCATGAAGCCCTAAGGGAATTAGAATAACAATAGCAAACAATAGCAAAAGATACTTGTTGGCCTTTTCAAACTTCCTGTAAACAACATACATCATAAAGAGAATGGGAATCCCAAAAAATATTGAGCATTTGGAAACAAATACCCTTTGAAAGAAATGCGGACTCTCATCTTGTATATAGTCTGTAAATTTTACAGTATAAGCAGATGCTACAGAATCGGCAACTTTTGCGTTTATAAATTCTAAATGATCCAGATAATTTAAAATCATTTTATGATAGTTTGACCCGCTCACTTCCTGGTAGGCTGACACTCCAAAAGTAACAGCAAGCGGTAATATAAGAAAGAAGCTGATCCTCTTTATTAAATGGGAATTTAAAGTGTCTTTAAAAGAAATTCCTTCTCTACTTACTCCATCTACCACCAAAGCAAAGCAACAGATAGGGAGCATCAGGAAAAATGAAACCTCATGTATAAGAATGCTAATAGAAGCAACTAATGATGCCAGCAGAATCTTTTTCTTCCTGAGAAGCCATATAACTAAAATGGTTAGCAAAAAGATGATATGATCCAGGTACCCTATAAGATGGGCCGTAAATATGATATATTGAGATAAAAAAAAGGTCAGATAAAATACGAGAGTGTAAACATCCCCTTTGTTCCGGATTGTTTCTTTACTAGCCATAAACAACAACAATCCATATAGCAACAATATTATAAAAACAGATAAAACAAATATGTTCTGCTCATTTTTCTCTACAAATAATCCCAAAAAACCTCCGGCAAATCCTCTTTTTATAAACCCGAATCTATAATCGAGCATCCAGTGAGCAACGGACCATTGATTGGGAAACCTTATCGTTTTTAAGACACTAAAAACAAGTGCATATGTATAGATAATAATGAAAAGAACTTTTCTATTCATCTACTAAATAGTCATAGAGAAAATCCTGGTTTCAGGTTTATTCCGCATCATTCTAAGATCAAACACCATGGCTACATTTCTTGTAAACGCTCTTCCCTTTTCTGTAATCTTGATCTGATGATCTCTGATTTCAACCAGTTCATCTCTTTCCATTTCCTTAAGCATCTCCAAAGCATTTTCCAGTTCCGGGAAAGAGTTTTGGATATCCCATGTCGTTTCCAGCTGACACATAAGGTTCAAAATATGTCTTCTTACAATTAAATCTTCATGATTAAGGATGTGACCCTTTACCACCGGGATCTCTCCTTCTTCAACGATTTTCTGGTATTCTTCAACCGTTTTTACATTTTGAGCGAAAGCATACCAGGAATCTGAAATTGAAGACATTCCAAGTCCCACCATCAATTGCGTTTTGCTTGAAGTATATCCCATAAAATTCCTATGCAGCTTTTTCTGAATTAAAGACTGATAAAGGTCATCATGCTCCAGGGCAAAATGATCCATCCCAACCTCTATATATCCCAGTTCCTGCAATAAGCTTTTACCATCTTCGTAGAGTTTTCTTTTTTCCTCTCCGCTTGGCAGGTCATTTTCATCAAAACCTCTCTGTCCTACTCCTTTTACCCACGGAACATGCGCATAGGAATAAAAAGCCAGTCTGTCAGGCTTCAGTTCCAGTGTTTTACGGATCGTGTATTCCATTGCATCCCAATGCTGGTGAGGCAGTCCAAAAACCAAATCGTGGCTTATTCCTCCATATCCTATCTCACGGGCTAATTCGGTTACTTCCTTTACTTTTTCAAAAGGCTGTATCCTGTTGATTGCTTTCTGAACTTTCGGATCGTAATCCTGCACGCCGAAACTTACTCTTCGAAAGCCAAGATCATACAAAGTCTGAAGATGCTCTCTTGTTGTATTATTGGGATGTCCTTCAAATGAAAACTCGGGATGTTCTGCAATATCTACCGTAGCAAATATTCCTTCCAGTAATGTCTTTAAATTCTTAGGAGAAAAAAAAGTAGGCGTTCCCCCTCCTAAATGAAGTTCTTTTAATTTAGGTTTTTCATCAAAAAGCTCAAGATAAAGCTTCCACTCTTTTAAAACACTTTCAAGATAAGGTGTCTCAACACTATGCTGCTTTGTAATACGTTTATGACATGCACAGAAAGTACATAATGCTTCACAAAACGGCAAATGGATATAAATAGAAATTCCCTCACCTGAGTTACTTTCATGGAAAGATCTTACCACACTCTCCTTCCATTTTTCAGGAGAAAAGGTGCTTTCGTCCCAATATGGAACAGTAGGATAAGACGTGTAACGTGGTCCGGGAATATTATATTTATCGATTAAAGAGTTCATCTAAAAATTTTAAATTTTTATAAATTGAATAAAATTCACATAAGAATTTCATTCTGCAAAATTAGCTATAACTTATGAATTTTAAATCATGAATTATATTAGGGTTTGTTTTCGAAATTTATAATCAGTCTAAATACCATTCACAGGCTCTAAATACAAAAAATAAAGCCTTAAAATATTCAATAACCTAATTGTATCCAAAATCACTCAAAGGTATACCGAAGAAAATAATAATGGGTAATAAAACTACAGATATCCTCTATACCAAAAATTTAAAATTTTAATTTCATCAGCTGAATCTTGTCTTTACCCGCAAAGGCAACGGAATTTTGATCAATCCACTCACACACATATAAGTTTTTTTCATCAGAAATTTTCCTCCAAGTTTTTCCAAAATCTGAAGAATAACTGATATGCTGATCTCCTACTGCTATCATTTCTTTTCCTTTGGATCCCGGTCTAATTTTTACACAGGTAGTATAGCCTGCGTTCGCACCTGACGCCTGAATCTGCCAGGTTTTTCCCCCGTCATTAGTCGTCGCTATGTTATTGATGTTCTCTTTCTGTTTGGTATAATCTCCTCCGACTGCAACTCCAAACCGGTCATCATAAAAATCTATAGAATACATTCCCTGCGATGGCTCACCCTGAATAAATGGTGTAGTAAAAACATCAAACTTCTCCGTTTTAAGATCTAACCTCAGAATTCGGGAAGCTTTACCTCCTGTTGCGATCCACATGTATTTTTTAGTTGAAGCAATGTTTGTATTACTTGCTGCAAAAGCTGCTTCCCCACTGTTTAATGAAATTTCATTCTTTAGCAAATCCCATTTCCCATTTTTAAAAGCAACCAATTTAAGGCGATTACTTGAGTCCGAATCACTGAAAGTAAAAGCAAGATGATCATCCACAAAGTGTAAAGCATCATAAAATGCAGTTTTCACCGTATCCTTATACACTGTTTTTGACTGCATATCCTTTTTATCAATTTTAAAGAAATAAGCAGGACTTCCAACATTAATAGCATAAAAATCATTATTGTTCTGGGCCAATGTTCTGAACTCTAAATTCTTATCCGATAATGAAATCTGTTTTTGATTTTTAAAATTTTTAAGATCAACAAAACCAAATTTAGAATCCGTACCCGCATACCAGATTTTATGATCCCAGACTTGGAGCGCTCTTATGCTTATTTTATCATTAAAAATTGTTTCCATGTTTACTTCCTGGGAAAATGTCAATATTCCCAAAAAACAAAATACACATGCTAGAATATTTTTCATAAAAATTTAATTTGGTGAAAGACAAAAATAAAAAATCCACAACATTCTGTGGATTTTTTATTTTTATTTTTATTCTTACAAATTTAGATCAGGTTTTTCCAGTGGCTCTTGTTCCGCCTTAAAGGTTTCTCCGTACCCTCCGTTTTGTAATTTGGAATTTCTTTTACTATAAAGGAAGTAAATAATAAATCCGATGATCAACCATGCGAAAGAATACATTTTAGCTTCTCTACTTAAATTAAAAATCAGGTAAACATTAATTAAAATTCCAAGACAAGCGATTAATGGCAATGCCGGAACTTTAAAGTTTCTCTGCAGATTAGGTTCTTTAACCCTCAACACCCAAACAGCTACACAAACCATAGTGAAAGCAAATAAAGTCCCGAAGCTCGTCATGTGAGCAAGATCATTGATCGGTGTTAAAGAGGCAACTACAGAAATTAAAATTCCCAAGATGATTAAGTTCTTGGTTGGTACTCCTGTTTTTGGATTTACTTTTGAAAAAGTTGCTGGGATCAATCCATCTTTAGACATTCCAAGGAAAATTCTTGATTGTCCCATGATCATTACCATCAATACTGAAATCAATCCAACAGTTGCGGCAATTGTAATGATGTAACCAGCCCAGGCCTGACCAGCAATATCAAATGCATAGGCAACAGGAGCTTTGATCGCATCAGGATATTTCCCTAAAGGATTGAAATCCGTATAATGCATCATACCCGTTAATACAAGAGACACCAATATATATAAAAGTGTACAAATGATCAAAGAAGCAATAATTGCAAAAGGAACATCTTTTTTAGGATTGATTGCCTCTCCTGCCTGTGTCGACACCGCATCGAATCCTACATAAGCAAAGAAAATTGCAGAGGCTCCTGCAACAACTCCTCCTATACCATACGCAGAATGGGAAACCCCATTTTCAGTAATAGTAGTCGCTTCAGGAATGAAAGGAACCCAGTTATCCGTATTGATAAAGAAAATACCGGCAATAATAACAAAAATGATTGCTGATACTTTAAGCATTACAATAAAGTTATTCGCTTTTGCAGCTCCCTTTGTTCCTCTCACCAAAATAGATATAACAAATAATACAATCAAAAATGCGGGCAAGTTCATAGAAAAACCGGAATTTCCGGCTGCCCAATAAGTCTGGGGGTCAGTAGTAAGCCATGTAGGCAAATGCAATCCGAACATTTTTAGGAGTTTTCCAAAATAACCGGACCAGGATACGGCGACCGTCATAGATCCCATTGCATATTCTAAAATCAATCCCCACCCGATAATCCAGGCAAAAATTTCCCCTACTGTTCCATAAGCATAAGCATAAGCCGAACCTTCTACAGGAAGTATGGAAGCAAATTCAGCATAACATAAAGCTGCAAATACACAGGCAATTCCTGCAATTACAAAGGAAAGTGCTAATGCAGGTCCTGCATTATAATAAGCTCCTGTCCCGGTAAGTACAAAAATTCCTCCTCCGATAATTGCTCCGATTCCAATAGCTGTAAGACTCCATTTTCCTAAAACGCGTTTCAGCTCACTTTTCTTAATATCAGCTTCATAAGCGCTCATTGGTTTCTTAACCCAAATTTTTGACATATTTTATTGTTTATTTAAGATTTACGAAAGTATAAAAAATTTACAAATACTAACAATTATTGACAAACTTTCATTATTAAATTTATATTTAAGGATATAAAAAACTGATTAACATACCATTCAACTCATTTTTCATCAATATTGAATTTTTGCTTATTTTTGAACACATTTGAACATATGAATCTATATGACCTCTTTGTAAAACCGTATGAAGACTATACAACCTTACAAATTATGCTGGAAAGCGCAGGAACTTTTTTCGGCATCCTCAGTGTCTATTTCTCCATCAAAAAAAATATTTGGGTATACCCCACTGGTATTATTTCGACCCTTATTTATGTTTATATTCTTTTTAACTTCGGATTGCTGGGCGATTGTATGATCAACATCTACTACACTGCTATGAGTGTTTACGGATGGATTTTATGGGCAAAAAATTCAGAAGATAATGTTCATGTGGAAGTTTCATGGGCAACCAAAAAAGAATGGATCTTTGCCAGCATCCTGTTTGCAGTTAGCTTACTACTCGTTACTTTTATATATTATTACAAACCTTACATAGATAATCATTTTTCCATGGCAGGTGCTAATTTAGGATTGTATCATCTTGATTGGGCAAATTGGCTTGATGTATTTACCACATCCATTTTTTTAGTAGGCATGTGGTTTATGGCCAAACAACGCATTGAGAACTGGATTTTCTGGATCATCGGAGATTTTATTTGCATGCCTATGATGATTTTTAAAGGACTTGGAATCACTTCGGTTCAATATTTGGTATTTACTATAATGGCGATCATAGGATTCGTCAAATGGAAAAAAAGTTATAAAGAAAAAAGAAAGATAAAGTCATGAAAAATTTATTAAAATTAACGTTTAGTTTTTTCACTATAGTTAGTTTAACTTCTTGTTTGGCATATTCTGACGGATATGCTGGTGGTTATGGAGATCCGTATTATAATAACGGGTATTATTATGCTCCATCAGGATACTACGGAAGTGGCGGATATTATGGCAATGATGGATATTACTATAGAAATGATATCAATTATTATTACGATAATGGTGCTCCTTATTATTACTATGGGAACAATAATAACAGAAGAAGGGTTTATGTAGAAAGAAGAAGCTCTACAATTACTTCTCAGAGACCTAATAACGGATTACAAAATACACGTACCAATAACAGTAATTATAACAATAGTAATTACAATAACAATAACGGATATATTAACAGAAACAACGGAAATAGCGGTTTCAGAAATAACAACTCCAATAGCCAGAGCAATCAGGGTAGCGGATATAGAAATGTTCCTCAGCAAAATACTGAAAGACCTCAAAATAACAGCGGTTTCAGAAGTAATAGTTCATCCAACTCTAATAGTACAATAAATACAAATAGCGGAAGTGGATTTAGAAGTAATAATACTCAGCAAGATAACTCTAATCGATCAGGCGGAAGCGGATTCAGAAGATAATCATTCTAAATAATAAAAAACGGGCAGTATTTACTGCCCGTTTTTTATTTTAATATACTAATTTTGTTTGTTTATTTTAATGTAAAGAAAGTATGGAATTTTATAAATATCAAGGCACTGGAAACGATTTCGTAATGGTAGATAACAGAGATCTGCAATTTCCAAAAGACAAAGCAATTATCGAAAAGCTTTGCGACAGACGTTTTGGAATTGGAGCAGATGGTCTTATTCTTTTAGAAAATGATGAAAAGTATGATTTCAAAATGGTGTATTACAATTCCGATGGTGGAGAAAGTACCATGTGTGGAAACGGTGGTAGATGCCTTGTTGCGTTTGCTTTTTTCCTTGATATCTTTGAAGCCAAATGTAAATTTATTGCTATAGATGGAGAACATGAAGCAGAAATCCATAATGGTATCATCAAATTAAAAATGATCGATGTTACCGACATTTCCAATGACGGAGCAGATTCTGTAATGGATACCGGATCTCCACATTATGTAAAATACGTCGAAGATTTGGTTACCTACAATGTTTTTGCAGAAGGAAACGGGATCAGAAATTCAGAAAACTATAAAGAAAAAGGTATCAACGTCAATTTTGTTGAAAAAATTACCGATGATGAAATTTTCGTAAGAACCTATGAACGAGGCGTTGAGGATGAAACATACAGTTGCGGAACAGGAGTTACTGCATCTGCTTTAACCTTTCTACAAAAAAACAATCTAATCTCTGTAAAAGTTAAAACTTTAGGTGGAAACCTTAAAGTGTATGCTGAAAAAAACGGAAATTCTTTCCAGAATATTTGGTTGGAAGGACCGGCAAAACAAGTTTTTAGAGGTAAGGTTGACTTGGTTTAAAAAAACAGACAACTTTTAATCAACTATTAAATAATGAAAAAAACTATTCTCATTATCATACTGCTTGTTGTAGCGGTAGCAGGATTTTTTGGGTTAAGATTTTATAATACATATTACGGTAACAACGTAGAAAAAGAAGGATATGTTTTAATCCCTCATGGAGCAAGCTTTAAGCAGGTACTTGATTCTATTGGACCGTATATACAAAATAAAGAGTCGTTTGAAAGAGTAGCAAAGGATAAGGATCTGGAACAACATCTCAAACCGGGTCGTTACCACATCCAGAATGGAACAGGAAATACGAATATTGTCAATATGATCAAAGCGGGAAACCAGACTGAGAATACCTTTAGAATAGGAGATTTTGGTGATATGTATCAAATGATCGGTAAAGTCACAAAAAAAACGGAGCTGGATTCACTCAGATTTGTAAAAGATTTTAATACGATTGCAACTGAAAAAGGATATACCAGCGCCGAAGACCTGAAAAAGTATTTTTTTATCGATTCATATAACTTTTTCTGGACAGTAAGTCCTAAAGATTTTTTTAAAAGATTTGAGGATCAATATAATGGTTTCTGGACAAGTGAAAGAAAAAACAAAGAACAGCAGTCCGGGCTAACAAGAGATCAGATTTATGCACTTGCCTCCATTGTCTATAAAGAATCCGGTGGAAAAAAAGATGAAATGAAAACTATCGCAGGACTATATTTAAACCGATACAGAAAAGGAATGAAATTACAATCTGATCCTACTGTGATCTATGCTATTAATAAGCAGACAAATTTTAAAGAGCCAATCAAAAGGGTTTTATATAAACATCTGTCTACGCCCTCTCCTTACAATACATACGCTAATTCCGGTATTCCTCCCGGCCCGATATGTATTGTAGATAAGAACTCTGTAGATGCTGTGCTTAACGCAGAAAACAACAATTATATATATATGTGCGCTGATCCGGCAAGGTTTGGCTATCACAAATTCACGGCAAGTGCTGAAGAGCATGCAATTAATGCAAAAGCTTATCAAAACTGGCTTAATTCAAAAAATATAAAATAAAAAGCAAATTTAACTTTATTTTAACAATTTCATAATTAACATCCAGCCTTAAAAAGCGACATATCTATTACAAACAATAAATTAATCGTAATATTTTGAAATTTAACCCATTAATAATTTCACAATATTAGGAGTTATCCCTTCACGATTTTACACAAACAATACCTTATGAATCAGACGGAAATTATTAACCTTTTTACAAAAAAAACCTTAGGGCTTACTTTTGTTCTTTCGGCGGCAGCATTTGCTTTCGGACAGGAAAAAGCAGCTATATCAGGGACAATTGTTAGTAAAAACAATCAGCCTGTTCCTTATGCCTCAGTCACCTTCAGCAATAAAGAAAATAAATTACTTAGTGATGCTGCTCTTACTGATGAAAAAGGACAGTATAAACTTGATCTTGCTCCCGGGAATTACGACATCACCGTTGAAGCAATTGATTACAAAAAAAGTGTAGTTAATAAACAAATTGCAGCTGCAGGAAATATCGGCGCCTTATCCATTGAGCCTGAAAAAAGTGCAACCAACCTTAAAACGGGAGATATACAAGGTGTAACGATTACGGTACAAGCGAAGCCATATAAAGTGGAACTTGACAAAAGAACATATGACCCCTCTCAGGATATTGTAAGTAAGGGAGGAAATCTTCAGGATGTATTATCCAATGTTCCTTCTGTTTCTGTTGAAACGGACGGTACAGTTTCTATGAGAGGAAGTTCTAATGTGAAGTTTTTAATTAATGGAAAACCTTCTGCATTACTTGGTATTGATGATGGTGCAAATGCTTTGCAAAGTATTCCTGCAGACCAGATCGATCGAATCGAGGTTATTACAAACCCTTCTTCGAAATTTGAAGCCAGCGGTACTGCAGGTATTTTAAATATTATTTTAAAGAAAAATAAGAAAACAGGTTTTAACGGTAGTGTTGTTGGAACTTTAGGATATCTTCCACAAACTTCTCTCAATACCAACTTAAGTTGGAGAAAAGGAAAATTCAATTGGTTTTTAAATGGAGGTGGTGGATACCGCGAGTCTAAAAACACAAGCAGAAACAATTCATTATTTTCAAGTGGCACAACAAGCCAGATTGACAACGAGTCCATTACAAAGAGTAAAAATGATAATTACAACGCTTCTGCAGGGGTAGTTTATGATATCAATGACAAAACGTCTG
Organism: Chryseobacterium sp. LAM-KRS1; assembly: GCF_013184525.1. Lineage (GTDB taxonomy): Bacteria > Bacteroidota > Bacteroidia > Flavobacteriales > Weeksellaceae > Chryseobacterium > Chryseobacterium proteolyticum. The sequence goes on along the minus strand of NZ_JAAOIZ010000001.1, from coordinate 581,581 downwards.
TAAACGCGTCTGGTACTGTTAGAACTTTTGACAACAACAGCAACGGGAACGTAACCTATTATGATTACTTCACCAATAATACAACAGGTTTCAGACAAAGATCGAATACAGGAAATGGCAATAACTTAGCATTTCAGGGAGATTTCGGACTTGATCACAAATTTGATGATAAAGGCCAGAATTTATCCCTCTCAGCAAGTTTGCAAAGGAACCGATCTAATAATGATACCAATATATATGATACCAACAATAACGTTTTCCAGCTTGAAGATTTTGTAGCACAGAAAACACTTAACCGATCATTTATAGGAAAAGCTGATTATGAACTTCCTATTGGTGAAAATTCTAAGATTGAAGCCGGTTATAGATTAGATATCAATAAAAATGACTATAATAACATGGTCATGGAAAGCACAGCATCCCATCCTTTGCTATCTTATCTTGAAGATTACTCATACAACGCGACTTACAAAGAAATGTTTAATGCATTTTATCTTCAGTTTAAAAGCAAAATCGGAAAGCTCGGGTATCAACTGGGTTTAAGGGATGAAATTTCCAAAGTAGATATTGATTATTTAAATCTTGCCGGAGGAGCTCAAAAAACAACCAAAAACTATAATAACCTTTTCCCTAGTGTATTTCTAAGCTATGAAATAGCAAAAGACAATCAGTTTTTAGTAAATTATTCAAGAAGGATTGATCGTCCACGTTCATTCTTTATGATCCCAAATCCAAGTTATAATGACAATCAAAACATTTTTGACGGGAATATTGATCTGAATCCATCTTATGTCGATTCTTACGAAGTAGGATACAGCATTTCTAAAAAAAGCTTTACCATCAACCCTACGCTTTACTACAGACACTCAAGTGATGATGTTAAAATGCTGGTGTACAAAACAGTTGATGATAACGATATTACAACATTTCATACAAAGCCAATCAACTTAGGAAATGACGATCGCTATGGTCTAGATCTCAATTTTAATTGGGACGCAACCAAATGGTTAAAATTTATGGGAAATGTTGACCTGTTTGGCTATAAGACTACCGGTAGTTACTACGATCCTAAAACCATGGATAAACCAATGTCATTTGATGGAAGTGGCTTTTCTACAAGAGCCAGATTAACATCTACTTTCAAAGTTGATAAAACTTTTAATTTCCAGCTACAAGGTTTCTATAGAGGAGCACAAAAGACCCAGAGCCAGGACAGAAAAGATATGTACGCAGTAAGTTTAGGGGTCTCCAAAACGATCTGGGATGGCAATGGTACGATAGGTTTCAATATTCAGGATATTTTCAATACCAGAGCAATGAGATCCACAACTTATGGTACTGATTTCACCAGAGATTCTTACATGCAATGGCAACCAAGACAGTTTGCTCTATCTTTAACTTACAGATTCAAACAAGGGGAAAAAGTGGACCAACCAAAAAAGAAAAAAGACATTAACGCTAATGCTGCCGGAGATGACCAGCAGGCACCAATGTAATACAAAAAAATCCCGATTATTAATCGGGATTTTTTATTTTGCATTTACGGGTACTTTACTTTTCTCCGCTTCGAAAATTCTTTTTCTTAAATCGCTGGAGGAAAACCGGTGGTCCCTTTTATTATAATAAATTTCTATTCCTTTTTGCTCGCAGTATTTTTTTCCTGTAAAATCACGGTCCATATAATCGTCTCCAATAATTCTTACGTCTATTACAAAAGATTTCAAAATGTCTTCCAGATCTTCTTCTGTATAGTAAGGAATGATTTCATCTACAGCACTCACTGCCTTAAGCTGAATATATCTTTCTACAATGGTCTGAGTAGGCTTATTTTTATTAGGGCGATCATGGGAGGGGTCAATCTGTAAACCTACAATCAGATAATCACAAACGGTTTTTGCTTCTTCTAACATTTTTATATGTCCTGCATGAAGTAAGTCAAATGAAGAGAATGTAATCCCTATTTTTTCTGTTTTCATATTAGTCTATTTAAAACTTCACTAAGATAGAAATCTTTTATTTAATTCCTTTCATAGAGAAATATTTTGTTAATCATTTAATTTAAATTTCTTGACTTCAGATATTTTTGCCATTCCCAAACCGTTTTTAATGCTTCCTGCAAACTGGTTTCAGCCTTCCATCCAAGTTCATGTTCAGCTTTGTCAGCATTGGCATATGCAACCGTAATATCTCCCTCTCTTCTATCACAGATCTGATAAGCAACCTTTACATCATTTGCCATTTCAAAAGCATTCACCACTTCTAAAACTGAGAATCCTTTTCCGGTTCCTAAATTATAAATATCAATAACGGTATTGTTACTAGAATCTGACATTAATTTTTTTAATGCTGCAACATGAGCCTTAGCAAGATCGACAACATAAATGTAATCGCGGATTGGTGTTCCGTCCTCCGTGTCGTAATCATTCCCCCAAATATTTAATTTTTCACGAATTCCTGCTGCCGTCTGCATCACATAAGGAACAAGATTATTTGGAACTCCAATAGGCAATTCGCCTAATTTACCCGAAGGATGCGCTCCAATAGGATTGAAATATCTTAATAAGGAAATCTTTCTTTTATATGCATTGGCAAAATCTTTAAGGATCTCTTCACCCATTTGTTTAGTTTTACCATAAACGCTCTCCGGCATTTTTAATGGGGTATTTTCATCAATGGGCATTACATCCGCCTGTCCGTAAACCGTACATGAAGAACTGAAAATAAAATTAGAGAGATCTCTCTTCTTAAATTCCTGAAGAATATTGATCAGAGAAAATAAATTATTCTCATAATAATCAACAGGTATAACCTGACTTTCGCCAACTGCCTTAGAAGCAGCAAAGTTGATACATCCGTCAATCTGATGAGCATCAAAAACCTGACTTAAAAGCTCCTTTCTTTTTAGATCAAAAGGATAAAAAACAGGTTTCTTTCCGGTAATCTCTTCTATATTATTTAAAATAAATCTTTCAGAGTTAGACAAATCATCTACAATAACAACATCAAAGTTATTATTAAGTAATTCCACTACGGTATGGGAACCTATATATCCAAGACCTCCGGTTACGAGTATTGCCATTTATGTTTTATGTTTTGATTTTTATTCTTCGTTTTTACCTATGAAATCAATATTTTCATATTGTACTTCTTTAAATTTAAATCTATTAATTGCAAAAATTAAGAAAATTAATATCATACTACCAATAGAAGTAAATCCAATATCATATTCTTGAATTTCTATCTGTAAATAGATTTGTTTTCTTATAAATCCAAACACAATAAGACCTAAAAGTAATAAGTATAATACATTTAAAAAAAATACAGTTCTAACAGACTTTTTTATTAATAATATAAGACTTGTATGGTTTAGTAGAAATACCAAAATTGCAAACGAAAGTATCCAATATCTGTAAGTACCATTCTCTTGATTACTATATTCTGCACTAATCCCATATCCAAATAAAATAGAAATAAAAATGCCAAACAGAAAAACTAATAATCCTATGATTCTAAATTTAAATACTTTCTTTTTCACAGTGCATTACTACTACCCCAGAAACTCTAATACAGCATCCGTAATATACTTCAACTGCTCTTCATCCAATTCTGTATGCATCGGAAGAGAAATCACCTGATCCAATAATTTATCCGTATTTACAAAATCTGCATCATTACTTTCCTGGAAATAAGCTTTTTGCTTTCTTAATGCTACCGGATAATAGATCATCGCAGGAATTTCTTTTTCTGCAAGGAATTTTTGTAACTCATTACGTTTTCCGTTTACTATTCTTAAAGTATACTGATGAAATACGTGAGTTGTGTTTTCGGCTCTTTTTGGTGTTAATATGTTTGGGTTTCCCGCAAAAGCCTCATCGTAATAATCCGCAGCTTTTCTTCTCGCTTCATTATAGGAATCAAGATTAGGGAGTTTTTTCCTTAAAATAGCAGCCTGAATACTATCTAAGCGAGAGTTCACTCCTACTTCATCATGATAGTACCTTTCGTACATTCCATGATTAACAATTCCTCTTAAACGGTGTGCCAGTTCATCATTATTGGTAAAGATAGCACCTCCGTCTCCATAGCAACCTAAATTTTTAGATGGAAAGAATGAAGTGGTACCTACCGTAGACATCGTACCTGCCTGTTTTACAGTTCCATCGGAAAACGTATAGTCTGAACCAATTGCTTGCGCATTGTCTTCAATAACGAATAAGTTATTCTCTTCGGCAATTTTCAGAATTTCTTCCATATTAGCACATTGTCCGAAAATGTGTACGGGAATGATCGCTTTTGTTCTCGGAGTAATTGCTTTTTTAATCTGTTCCGTAGAAATTGTGAATGTATCGTAATCTACATCTACCAAAACAGATTTAAGTTTCAATAAATGAATAACTTCTACAGTAGCTGCAAAAGTAAAATCAGCAGTGATCACCTCATCTCCTTCTTTAAGGTCTAAAGCCATCAAAGCAATCTGTAAAGCATCAGTTCCGTTTGCACAAGGAATAACATGCTTTACGTCTAAATAAGATTCCAATTCATTCTGGAAGGACTTCACTTCTGGGCCGTTTATAAAAGCCGCAGAATCCATTACATTTAATACTGCATTATCTACATCATTCTTTATCTTGTAATACTGACTTTGCAAGTCGACCATCTGAATTTTTTTCATAAATAAATATTTCCGTAAAAATAAGGAATTTAAAATCCATTCAAAAATTTTATTGATTTTGTTTTACCTTTATACAAAATAACTCCATGAAGAAAACTCTACTCTTTTGTTTCTTAACCGGTTACTCTCTGGCTTTTGCACAAACAGCACTGGTATTCGTGTATTTCACTGATAAGCCTAATAAGTCAGCATTTTATGCTAATCCCCTTTCTGAGCTTAGCCAGAAATCATTGAACAGACGCACGGCTTTGGGAATTCCCCTGAATGATCAGGATGCTCCCATTGAACAATCTTATATTCAGAATATCCAAAACCTTGGTTTTACAGTTACCGATTACTCAAAATGGCTTAACGGAGTAGCCGTAAATGCCTCTTCAGCCCAGATTGCAACACTTCAGTCACAACCCTATGTCCAGTCGGTAGAAAGTTTTGCAAGAAATGCTACTGCAGTGACCAAACAGACCAACCCTAATAAATGGGAAAATTTTGACAATACAAATAAAAACCTGACCACATTTGATTATGGTTCAGGCTCAGAACAAATTGATCAGATCAATCTAAGACCTCTTCATCTTGCAGGCTTTACGGGAAATGGTGTAACCATCGCAGTTATAGACACCGGCTTTCCGACAGTAAACACAGGCTCTGCTTTTGCCAGATTATGGACCAATAATAAAATTAAAGGAGGATTTGATTTTGTCACTAAAACGAATGATATTTATAACCCCTCACTCAATGTCCATGGCTCTGTTGTTTTAGGTGCAATTGGAGGTTATATTCAGGATATATTCGTTGGTTCGGCACCTGATGCTGATTTCTATCTTTACCGCAGCGAAAATTCCCTTGTAGAAATTCCTGAAGAAGAATTATACTGGATTGAAGCAGCAGAGGAAGCTGATAGAAAAGGGGTCGACCTTATTACTACATCTCTGGGATATACCACATTTGATGACACACGATATAATTATCAGTATTCTGATATGAATGGAAGCACATCTTTTATAGCCAGGGCCGCCGGGATTGCAACAACCAAAGGTATTTTTTTATTAATTGCAGCAGGAAACTCAGGACAGCTTCCCTGGCATTATATCAGCACTCCCGCAGATAATCCCCAGGTCTTTACGATAGGCTCAGTAGATTCTTCCGGAATCTCATCCGGATTTTCATCTTTCGGGCCTAATTCGTTGGGTGTAATAAAGCCAGACGGCAGTACAAGAGGTACTGCATCTGCTACTGTTTTCAATAATTCAATAACTTCTGCTACCGGAACCTCAATTGCAACACCAATTGCTGCAGGTGGAGTAGCTTGCTTAATTCAGGCTTTTTCCAATATGAACCGAGATCTGATAAAAAACAAATTACGACAAACGGCCTCATTATATCCTTCCTACACAGATCAGATGGGTTATGGGATTCTTAATTTCGGAAACTTCTATAATGGAACTTTAAACACTTCCGAAGCAGTAAAAAAGCAAAAAGTTGCTATATTTCCAAATCCTGTTAAAAGCATTCTAAATGTCGCATCAGAAGCAGATGTTATTGCATTGGAAGTTTATGATAATCTGGGTAGGCTCATCATCCGGAGCAACCAGCAAAAGTCGATTAAAGTTGAACATTTTCCGAAAGGTACTTATTACCTTAAGATTCAGACAAAAGATAAATCTTATTATGAGAAATTTATAAAAGAATAAACAAAGGCCACTCAAATTGAGTGGCTTTGTTATATCTAGATTAATTATTATAGTTTTGAGATCCTTTGCTAAGCTGAGTTCCTACTCGCATTAATATTTCCAAACAATGATCTTGTTACCAGCTTTTCATAAGCTTCTTTGTTCCCTTCTCCTTTCTGGATCTTCATTAAAGCATATTGTTGGATGCTTAACAAAGGCAATACAATCTTTTCGCGGATCTTTACAGATTTTCTTGACAATGGATCTTCTTCCTGCAGCATGGTAAATCCGGTAAGTTCAAGCATGATATCTTTTGAAAGGTTATATTCTTCAAAGAGCACATTCCAGAATGCTCCGAATTTCGGATTGTTTTTAATATAGTAAGTAAGCGGGAAATAAGATTTATTCATACTCATCATAGAGTTTAAAACTAAAGTTTTAAAGAAGTCCGAACCTTTGTATAATTCTCTTACTTCTTCAAACCTTCCCTGCTTTTTCATTTCCTCCATGGCAAAACCAAAACCAAAAAATCCCGGCACATTCTGCTTCAGCTGGGACCACGAACCCACAAATGGAATAGCCCTTAGGTCTTCGAATTTCAATTCGTTCCCGTTTCCTCGTTTTGATGGACGGCTTCCAATATTCGTTTTACCATAGTATTCCAATGTACTCATTTCCTGCAAGTACGGAACGAACATCGGATGTGCTTTCAGATCGGAATATTTTTTATAACTGATCTCTGCCAGTTCACTGATCAGCTTTCTTTCTTTTTCAGTAAGGTCTTTTTTAGAGTTTTTAAATACATCGTTTTCCACTCCCGCCGTTAATAGCTGCTCAAAATTGTATTTTGCCTGCTCTTTATTTCCAAAAATACTGGTTATAGTCTGTCCCTGAATGGTTAGCTCAATTTTATTATTGGCAATGGTATTTCCCTGAGAAGCATAAAAATCATGGGTCTTTCCCCCTCCTCTGGCCGGAGGTCCTCCCCTTCCATCAAAAAATACTACTTTGATCCCTCTTTGTTCGGAAAGTTTAGTAAGAACTTCTTTAGCCTTGTAAATCTCCCAGTTGGCCTTTAAATACCCACCGTCCTTTGTTCCATCGGAAAAGCCCAGCATAATGGTCTGCTGATTACCTCTTTTTTGAAGATGTTTTTTATAAACCGGATTTTCGTAAAGTTCTTTCATTACCTTTTCAGCATTATCAAGCCCTTCCATGGTTTCAAACAAAGGAACAATGTCCATATTGATATTTTCTTCCTGATAACCGCAAATTTTGAAAAATGCATATACATTCATCACATCTTTCACAGCATCGGAGTTGGATATAATATAACGGTTCATTCCCCTCATACCATTCAATTGCTGAATTTCAGCAACTTCTGAAACAGTAAGCAAAGTATCCTTTACAATGCCTTCATAATCATCAGCCTTAACTGTTTTTGAATCCTGAATTAATCGGTTGAATTTTTCATTATGATCGGCTTCCTGATCTCCATATAATTTTGCAAAGACTTCATCTATAACCTGCTGATGAATCCTGCTGTCCTGACGAATATCTAATGTGGCGAAATGGGTCCCGAAAATTTTAACCCGGTCTTTGAAATTCACGAGAAGATCTAAAAATAATGAGTTATGTTCCCGTATAAGAATATGTTCTGCTTCATCTGCCCTTTTCAGAATATCTTCAGTGGTAATTTTGTGGTTATTAAAAATAGCCGCATACAATTCATCATTAAGCTGTTGTAAAACTTCCGACACGCCTCTGAAACTTAAACGTCTTCTGATAAATTTTAAATGGCTGTAATAAGATTTTAAAATTGCAGAACGAAGTTCTTCAGCGACTCTTTTGGTAACATCAGCCGTTACAAAAGGGTTACCATCCCGGTCTCCTCCCGGCCAAAAACCAAGCTGTATGATATCTTCATGCAAATGAAAATGTCCGTTTCCAAATGTTTTCCTGATCTTGGTAAACAATTCACCGATGGTATCGTAATACACATAGCGTAAATAGGAAATGATACTCAATGCCTCATCAATAGGAGTCGGTTTTTCTTTATTAACAAAAGGAGTTTTTCCCAGCTGCTGAAGAAGCATATCAATATTGGTAACAGAATCAGTGGTAATCGCTGACCTTAAATCCTGAATGATCCTCTGTACAGAACTTGGATAAAATTGTGTAGGGTGAGCGGTGAACACAACCTTTACTGTAAAATCCCTCAACTTTTCACGAACTTTTTCAAGTTTATGATCCTGCTGGGAGCGCTCAAAAAGATTGGTTACCGTTCCATTATCGCTCTCCGAATGTAGATTCGGAAAGGCAGCATCTTCAATACTGTCAAATAAAACTACCTGCCTTTCGATATATTGTATGATTTTAAAAAGCAATTCCAGTTTCTGTTCCTCAGTATGCAGGTCGGTATGGCTTTTAAAAAACTCCTCTACGATTTCTTCAGGGGTCTTTCCGGCCTCGTAACCGTTTTTGCTTTCTTCGTATAAAAATGGGAGTAACATCCCGATATTGGTCATTTTATCATAAGGCAAACTCATAAATAATGAATTGTAGATCTGGAATTTATTTTCTACAATCTGCCTGAATTTCTCTGCGCGTTGGTCATGTATCATATAACAAATGTAAGCGATTTTGAAATTAATTTAATTGACAAATGACAAAAATTAAGACCAAAATGCAAAAAAATAATATTAATTTTATAAATACTTTTGCAGAATAAACGCATAATTAACCATGAACTATCTTTGGAAAAGATTCAACTTAATTATTCTTATTTTTTTTAATTATTATTTCTTTATTAGGAACATTTTACAAACACATTTCTTTTGGTTGGGGATTGGGAGATCTAATAGGATATGCTATTTTATATTTAACAACAATTATCCATTTAATTTTAGAAAAAAAAGCAATTCATTTCATGCTATTCTCACTTTGATTTTTTTAATTCAAACTATTATAATTGTTTTAAAAGCTACTATTTGGCGCGGTTCTGAATATCCTTGGAACGGAAATGTTTTTTTATGAATCTCGTGTAAATTGAGTTTAAAATGTATATTCGCAAAAAATTTAACCAGAAATGAAATTCGGAATTATTTTTTATGCAATTTTAGGAAGTTTAGCTTTATTCATAGGTATTTATTTACTACAATATTTTATTCCTCTTTCTATTATTTTTTTCATTGCTTCATTCATCAATGGCGTTTTCATTTATAAAGAATATTCTTTTCATAAAAGTGATAAAATTGAATATGATGAAAATTCAGTTCCTGATGAAATTATAATCAAATATTCGCGTTCGGGTAGAATTATTGCTATTGCCACTTACGGTATATTTGTGATTCTAGGTTTGTTTTTTCTTTTAGGTTTTAAATTCAAATTTAACGGAGCTGCAATATTTATATTATGTATACTTCTTGGATTTACTGGCTATTTTATGTTCAAAATAATTTCAGAGATCAAAAAAATATCACAAATTATCATTTCTATTAATGGAAAAGGGATTCAGGTAAAAAATAATACTAGGTATTTGTGGAGTGAAATTCAACTTGAAAAGATTATTGTAAAGCGTTTGGTGAGCCGTGAATCTAAACATGATTATAAGCCTGAAATAAATTATTTATACTTTTTCCACAACAATGAAAAAATAGAAATCAACATTGATGATTTTGATATTACAGATGGTCAGCTTGCACAAGTTTTGAAAATATTCAGAGGTCGTTTTAATAATTCGAATATAGTATAGTTTTGATTACCAAATATTAATACCTAAATTTACTCTTCACACTATCCATCATCCATGAAAAAAATATTTACTTTTTTACTCGTAGCCCTTCTCTTCATCTCATGTGAAAAAGATTGTTATAATGCTCCTCTGCCGATCCTTTTTAAGTTTGTGGATTCTAATGATGAAAATCTTATTGCCAATGGAACATTGACAACTTATTCAGTTCAGGACGAAGATAACAATAGCGTACAACTATCCAAAACATCTGACAATATGATCATTGTAGAAAATGTAGGTGCTTATAATGGAACAAAAAAGTATAAATTCTTTTCTAATATTAAAGACTTAGATTTTTCAATACAGTCATCAGAATTTAATGGAGGGTGTGATGGCTATCAAATCAATAAATTAACGTTTACAGGTATAGATATTGATGTAACTGCTGAAAAAGGATATTATAAAATTGTATTGGAATAATTCTCTTTCTTAAATTTGCACCGGAAACACATTCTCTATGAAAGTAATCATCGCATTTTCCGTGATTCTCTCCAATCTGCTTTACAGCCAGATCAAGGTTCCTGATGATTATAAAAAAATTCCTGATATTCTCGATACGGTAGAATACCTTTACCCGTTCATTGTTCCTGATAAAGACTATGCTTACTGGCGCGTTCTGAGCAATGATATGGACTATGAAAAATCAGTACTCTATGAAAGCCAGGCTCCTGACTTTATGACCATCAATGAACCTGTTCCTGAAAAAGGTTTTTTCCAGAAATGTATTGGGAACAACTGCTTTTCATATATTCTTGCGTGCAAAAACGAAAGGTCTGTTTATTTTTCCAATGAACAGCAACTAAGAGATTTTATCGGAACAGTAGACAATCTTCCGGAGGCTATTTTACTGGCAAAAACGTATGGGTATTCTGTGGATACAAGTAAGCGATTTACCGGATCATATAAAATTGAAGACCGCCATATTTCAATGTACCTTATGCAATCAAAGGGTTGTCCGGCTGTGAAAGAATCTTTTTGGGTTAAAATCAATAGAAAAACCGGAAAACTGGAGGCAAAAAGCAATGGAGTATACACGAAGGATGAAAACTGTACTTCTTTGTAACTGAATTTTAAAAAACGCCAAGGCGCAAACTAATTTAACAAGATACAGCTTTAAGGCGCGAGGATTTTATCTGCGATAAAATTTATAAACTGCTATTTTAAACCATTAAGATTTTTTAAGTTGATGAGGATAGTTAAGGGAATAGCTAAAGCTATTTTTTTGCAAGATGCTTTTTTTCATCTAAGATGAATCTTAATTATTCTTATGCCCTTCACAGATCTTAATGGTTAAAATTTTAGCATGATTACTTTATATATTAATTGCTCCTTGTCCTGAAGCAATCAGGTAAGCCTCTTTTAAAGTTTCAGAATAGGTAGGATGTGCATAGGAAATACGGAACATGTCCTCTGCTGTCACTTCATATTCCTGGGCTATAACACCCTGGGCAATTAAATCCGCAGCCCTTGCTCCAATAATGTGAACTCCTAAGATCTCACCATATTTAGGATCTACCAGTACTTTTGCAAAACCTTCCGTATCCATTGATGCTCTGGCCCTGGCACTGGCCGAGAAAGGAAACGATCCTGACCTGTATTCGATCTGATTTTTTTTAAGATATTCTTCTGTAAATCCAACAGATGCCACTTCCGGCCAGGTATACACCACTGAAGGAATACGGTCATAATGGATATGGCGATTCTGGCCATTGATTGTTTCTGCAACAAGAACTCCTTCTTCCTCCGCTTTGTGGGCCAACATTGCACCACCGATAACATCACCTATTGCATAAATAGTAGAAACTGCTGTGCGGCATTTTTCATCTACTTCAATAAAACCACGGTTATTAACCTGCACCCTTGTATTTTCAAGTCCTAACCCTTCTGTATAAGGTCTTCTTCCCACCGCCATCAATACATAATCTCCTTCCAGCTCATTTTCTTTTCCGCCTTGATCACGAAAAAAAACTTTTGCCGAAGCTCCAAGATTTTCCGCTTTATAAACAGACTGGTTAAGATGTATTTCAATTCCTTCTTTTTTAAGAATCTTTTGAAGGCTCCTGCCCAACCCGTGATCCATTGTGGAAATAAGATGATCCGCGTATTCAAGAATGGTAACTTTAGTCCCAATTCTGCTAAAAATAGAGGCCATTTCAACACCGATTACCCCACCACCGATGATTATCATCGTTTTAGGCTTTTCCTGAAGAGAAAGAGCTTCGGTAGAAGTGATTATTCTTTTCTTATCAATTTCAATCCCGGAAATAGTTGAAGGCTTGGAACCTGTTGCAATGATGTAATGTTTAGCCACAACAGTTTGTTCACCTTCCTTTCCGCTGATCTGTATAGTGGAATCATTAATAAATCGGGCCATTCCCTGAATATGGGTGATTTTATTTTTATTCATTAAAAATTCAAGTCCGGAAGTATTTTTAGTTACGACCTCCGATTTCCTTTTATACATCTGGCTAAAATCAAGATTAATTTCATTGAGCATAATTCCATGGCTCCCAAACCCGTGCTGTGCTTCTGCGTAGTGATGGGTACTATCCAGTAATGCTTTTGTAGGAATACAGCCAACGTTTGTACATGTACCTCCCAATGTTGTATATTTTTCTATGATTACAGTTTTATAACCCAGTTGTGCACTTCTGATTGCAGCTACATATCCACCAGGGCCAGAGCCTATTACAGCAACGTCATAATTTTCCATTGATTTATTAATTTATTTATAATTAAATTTGCTTGCAAAATAAAAGTAAAATTAAATAAAAACTTTCATTTTGCAAGTGTTTTTTTCAATTAAAATTATGAGTAAAAAAAGATCCGACTGCCCTATCAGCTCTTCCCTTGAAATATGGGGAGATAAATGGTCTCTGCTTATCATCCGTGACCTTATGCTTCATAAAGAATGTACTTACGGAGCTTTTTTGAAAGCAGAGGAAAAAATAGCCACCAATATATTAGCCTCGAGGTTACAACATTTACTGGAAAACAGTATTATTGATAAAAAAGATCATCCTGAAAATAAATTAAAAGTCATTTATTCTCTCACTGAGAAAGGAATTGATCTCGTCCCTATCATCGTAGAGATCAATCTTTGGGGTGATAAATATTTATCAACACCTCCTGATAAAGTAGAGATGCTGAAAAGAATAAAAAAAGATAAAGAAAAGTTTATAGAAACTGCCAAAGCGTACCTGAAAGGAAAATGATACAATTCCCATACACTAATAGTTTTCATAAAACAGAATCATAATAATTTTAAAACTCCATTAACTCAGTTTTCACTTTGCATTCCGTAAATTTGGGTAAAATAAATTTACACTAATGCTCAATTTCGAATTTAAAAATCCAACCAAAATACTTTTTGGAAAAGGTGAAATCGCTAAAATTTCAAAAGAAATTCCTGCTGATGCCAAAATATTAATGATTTACGGAGGTGGAAGCATTAAAAGTAACGGCGTTTATGATCAGGTAAAAGAAGCTTTAAAAGATTATGAAGTGCATGAATTCGGGGGTGTTCCAGCTAATCCGGAATACGAGGTACTTATCAATGCACTGCAGGTGATCAAAGAGAAAGGAATTACTTTTCTCCTGGCAGTAGGTGGCGGTTCAGTTATTGACGGAACGAAATTTCTTTCCGCGGCAGCTAACTACCATGGTGAGCCTTGGGAAATCCTCACCAAACCGGTGAGAACCTTTGAAGGAGAAGGGATGCCTTTCGGAAGTATTCTGACTCTTCCTGCAACAGGTTCCGAAATGAACTCAGGATATGTTATTTCAAGAAGAGAAACTAACGAAAAATTATCCACAGGAGGTCCCGGTCTTTTCCCGCAATTTTCAGTTTTAGATCCGGAGGTTGTACGATCGATCCCTAAAAGACAAATCGTTAATGGAATTACTGATGCATACACTCACGTTCTTGAACAATATATGACGGCTCCATCTTCTGCAGACCTGCAGGAAAGAATTGCAGAAAGTATTTTGATCAGTCTTCAGGAAACGGCTCCAAAAGTAATGGCCGACAATTTTGATTATGATGCTGCCGGAAACTTTATGTGGTGCTGTACAATGGCCCTGAATGGTCTGATCCAGAAAGGAGTGATCACAGACTGGGCTGTTCATGCTATGGGTCATGAATTAACAGCTTATTATGGCATTGATCACGCGAGAACTTTAGCCATTATTGCCCCTTCCCATTACCGGTATAATTTTGATTCCAAAAAAGGAAAACTGGCACAATATGCTGAACGAGTTTGGGGAATTAAAGAAGGAAGTATTGAGCAAAAAGCAGAAGCTGGTATTAAAAAGCTGGAAGAATTTTTCCACAGCTTAAATATCCAGACTAAACTCTCTGAATATACCCAAGAATTTAAAGGAACTGCTGAAAGAGTGGAAAAAGCTTTTACAGACAGGAACTGGCTAGGTCTGGGAGAATACAAAAAGTTAACTCCTCAGGATGCTTATAAGATCGTAGAAATGAGTTACTAAACAGATTTGAGGCTGGAAGTCAGATAATAGAAGTTATTTGAATGATCAATTCCTTCATTTTAAAATATATAAATTCTAATCGTTTCTGACTTCCAACTTTTAATATAAAATTATTTTATTTGTAAACATTCGTTTAAAAAACCTTAATTTCATTATCTATATTTCAAATTTATTTATATTTTAGCATATTCTTAAATTTGTGAAAATGAAAAAACAACTACTTTTATTTGCCTTTTCAGCGCTAGCGCTTACTTCGTGTGAAGATGACAACATGCAGGCTTATGAACTGGATATGATGAAAGGAGAATGGAAGACAAGTAAAACAGAAATTATCTCCGGAAAAGACAATAAAACTGTACTTGCCTCTGATACTCCCAGCGGATGTAGTACCAAAAATACTACCGTGTTCAGAACCGATTATTTTACTTCATATACTTCTTATGCCGGAGTTGGTGCAGATTGTCAGCAGAATGGATTAAGTGAAGGAACCTTTAAATATGATACAGACTCTAAAGACCTTACCATAACATATGGAAATAGTGGGGAACTAAAATACAGAGTTGCAATTTTAAATAGTACGGAACTTAAGCTCCAACAGCTTTTTGGCAATATAGATATTAATGGAGACCAGGTTGTAGATATCGCCTACATTACCTATAAAAGATAAAACCACACTCCCGAAAAGTTCGGGAGTTTTTTTTGAGACGGGTTTTCAATAACTAAAAATTATTAAAAAAATGAAGAAGATTTTATCAGCATTCTTATTGCTGTCATTTGCCATTTTCTTTTCACAGGAAAAAAAACCGATGTTCTGGCAGGACATTCAAAATTTCAAAAAATTAGATAAGGAAACTCCACCACCCAAAGATGCTATTCTTTTAATCGGCAGCTCATCTTTTACGAGATGGACAGACATGGCGAGTTATTTTCCTGGTAAGGTAATCATCAACAGAGGATTTGGTGGTTCAAGATTAACAGACCTGAATGCCTATGCTGATGATCTTCTCGCTCCTTATCAACCCAAACAAATCATCATTTATTGCGGGGATAATGATTTTGCAGATAATCACGATTTAAAAGCAGATGTGGTTGTCAAGCGTTTTAAGACTTTCTATAAAAAGATTCGTCAAAGGTTTCCTAACATAGAAGTCGATTACATTTCAATTAAATTTTCGCCAAGCCGGGAAATTCTCTGGCCACAAATGAGAGAAACCAACAAACAGATTGCCGCCTTTATGAAAAAGGAAAAAAATGCTGAATATATTGATATCACTAAGGCAATGGAAGATGCGAATGGAAATGTAAGAAGAGATATTTTCCTTGAAGATATGCTTCATTTAACTCCGGAAGGAAATAAGATCTGGGCAGATGTGATAAGACCTTATATGAAATAGCAGTTGTTAACAGAAGATACCTTCTCCACATCCGCAAACAAAAAGCTTCATCTTAACCGATGAAGCTTTTTGTTTATTATTTCTTTCTTTTTGATTTCGAAATTGCTTTCTGCTGTGCCCTGTTAGCCCCAAATTTCTTTGGTGCTTTTCTTTTAGAAGGTCCACCCCAGTTTTCCTTTTTATTCTTATCTTTTTTCTCATGGAAAGCTCCACCTCCTTCGTAAAGCTTCACCTGTGCCGGATTCTTCATTATAATCTGGTCTTCTTCTGATGCAATCTTCTTAGGGTTGATTTTTACTTCTTCAGGGAAATCTATAAATTTCAGCTCTTTATCCATCAAAAGCTCGATATCCAGTACCAACGGTTCTTCTTTTTTTGTAACAAAAGTAACAGCTTTACCGTTTTTATCTGCTCTACCTGTTCTACCAATTCTATGGATATACTGTTCAGGAACTTCAGGAGTTTCAAAGTTGATGACATGGGTAATATCTGAGATATCAAGTCCCCTTGCCATAACGTCTGTAGTGATAAGGCCTCTGATTTCTTCATTTTCAAAGCGTTTCATCGCTTTCAACCTGTAATTCTGAGATTTATTGGAGTGAATAACATCAAATTGTCCGGGGAAAAGTTCCTCAATCTTTGTAAATAACAAATCGGAGTTCTTCTTATTATTGGTAAAGATCAGAACTTTAGACATTTCAGCGTCACTTTTTAGTAAATGCTCCAGTAGATTGATCTTCGTATTGAAATTTTCAACTTTATATCCTGTCTGTTCTATCTTTTCCAGAGGAGTTCCGGACTTTGCCAATGAAATTTCTATAGGATGTGCAAAATATTCATCCAGCATTTCATCTACGGCTTCCGTCATTGTAGCAGAGAAAAGGATATTCTGTCTTTTCTCTTTCATCATTTCAAAAATATGAGTCAGTTGTGGTCTGAAACCTAAATTAAGCATTTCATCAAACTCATCAATGATCAGCTTCTGAACTTCTTTAAGAGAAATTGCGTTATCAATTGCCAGATCCATTACCCTTCCCGGAGTTCCTACCAAAATATCACATCCGTTATCAAATAAAAGCTTCTGTGTATTGATATTTTTTCCTCCGTAAATTCCGATAACTCTTGCGGTAATATTGGAGGTCAACTTTTCAAGAATTTCAGTTACCTGTACCACCAGCTCCCTGGTAGGAACCAATACCAATACCGTTGGATTTCCACTTTTGTTATACTTCCAGGTCTTAAGAACCGGTAAAAGATATGCTAAAGTTTTTCCTGTTCCGGTTTGGGCAATTCCCATTACATCCCTACCCGAAAGTATCGGGCTGATACTCTTTTCCTGAATAGGAGTAGGTTCAAACAGTTCCAAATCTGCTAAAACATCAAGAATTTTTACCGGCAGGCCAAAATCTGCAAAAGTGAGTTTTTCCATTTTGCAAAGATAGGTATTAAAATGTACAATGTAAAATGATAGTTGAATGGTTGATGAATAGCAGGTTTTAATTTACTTTAACGCTTTGACTCACTATCTTGATATCATCATCTTTCCATTGGCTTGACGTAATAATTACATGCCCTTTCTTTCGAGGATCTTTTTTGATCGGAAATTTATCGGCTTCCCATTGCGAGCAATGGGTTGAAATAGGTTTCACTAAAGGCTTCCAATCGGTTTTGCTGTTGGTATATACATAAAACGGAGCCCAGCAGCTTGTACACCAAAGCGTATAAGCCCCGATATCATCTTTTCCGTCCCCATTAAGGTCTCCGAGGTTGTACAGTTCAACACCATTTGCTTTTGAAACGGTAAAAGACTTTATTTTTTTGTCACTAAAATAAATTACCGTTTCGCACGCTCCATCACATTCTTCAGTGCAGTCATTTATCTTAAAATAAGCATACTCCTTTGTTCCATTTCCATCGTAATCACCCAGAATTCCTTTTTCTTCTTTATTTTGAGCTGACAGGACAGAACCTCCAAATGTCAGAACAGCTAAAATCATTAGTTTCATATGGTTATTTTTTATTTTAAATGAATATTTCTTCTAAAAAAATTACTTTCTGGTTATCCTCAGTAACAGAATCAAAACCAATATCACTGAAAAGATAAACCCCAATACCGCTATCAGTGACATTTCTCCGATCCTTGGAGGAGCCTCTGACACAAAAACAATTGCCGTTGCAATCATGTTTGCTCCCAATATGAGCGCTAAAATCATATTAACCGCACTGGATTTGATGATCTGATTCGTTTTGTCGATATTTTTAATTTCACTGGAAATGCTAAACTTATTTTCATCCAGCTTTTGTAAAACAGAACGGAGTTCTCTGGGAATTTCGTCTACATTATCCGTGAAATTCATCATTTTATCCATTCCGGTTTTAAGTATATTTTTCGGACTTATTTTTTTGGCAAATATCTTTTTGGTATAAGGATTAAGACTTTTAACAATGTCCAGATCCGGATTAATATTCCTTCCTACTCCCTCTATAAGGCTGATTCCTTTAAACAACAGATAAAAATAGTCCGGCATATGAAGGCGGTTATCTTTCAAAATGTCTTTCATTTTATTGATTACCGTCTGAACATTGATATCCTGCAAAGAAGAACTATGAACAAAATTCAGAATATCATTTACATCATTTTCAAATCTTCTTTCGTCCGGAATTTCATAACTGACAGCCATCTTCTTCAGATACCTCACTATTTTGTGTGAGTTTTTCGCTACAAAACTTACAATAAGATCCTCAAGGATTTCTTTATCATTAGGCTGAATCTGCCCTACTGCTCCAAAGTCAATAAAAACAACTTTTCCATCCTTCTTTACCAGGATATTTCCGGCATGCGGATCTGCGTGAAAGAAACCATAGTCGAGGATCTGAGATACAAACAACCTTAATCCCGCTTCAGAAACCTTTACAGGATCAATATTATGGGCTAAAAGTCCTGCTTTATCAGTGACCTTTATTCCATCAATAAATTCCATACAGAGAATGTTATTATTGGAAAATTCCTCATAAACTTTTGGAACGTAGGTCTCCTTATTATTTTTAAAGTTTCGTGTAAACTGTAAAATATTATCTTTTTCATTGATCAGAGAAACTTCCTCAAGCAACGATTTCTCAAATGTGGATATAGCCTGTTTTAAGTTCAGTTTCTCTCCAATTTCAGAATAAGAAGAAACAAGCCTTTCCAGGTCTTTGATCAAAAGCAAATCATCTTCAATAACGGTCTGCACATCGGCTTTTTTTATCTTTAGGATTACACTGGTCCCATCTGCTAAATTAGCCTTATACACCTGTGCAATTGATGCGGTTGCTAAGGGTTGGGACTGAATTTCAAGAAAATGATCCTTCACTGAAATATTGAATTCATTTTCCAGGATTTCAGTTACATTCATTTCTACAGTATCCACCTTATCCTGTAGTTTCTGTAACTCCTGAATCAGTTCCGGGGGAAGTAAATCTTCCCTGTTGCTAAATGTTTGTCCCAGTTTCACGAATGTTGGCCCCAATTCTTCCAAAACCAATCTGATCCTTTCGTAAACAGTTCCTTTTGAAATAATTTCATCAGAACGTTCAGAATCCTCCTCTTCCTGCTTATTCCCATTCATCCGGGCCAGCATATCTTTAAAACCATATTTGCTTAATACGGAAATCAGCCTGGCAGATCTTTTCAGTTTTCTCTGTTGCTTATCAAACATAATTGTGAATAATAAGTGCAAATTACTCCAAAAACCATTCCTAATACAATATCCAAAGAACTATAGAAGAAAAAAAATCCATCTTTATTGTTATTTGCAGGATTTTTTTATCTTTATAGGGTACAAAAATTATTACTAACCCGTAAAATATTACAAAATGAAAAATTTACCGATCAAAAAATTATCAAGAGAAGAATTAAGAACTGTTTCAGGAGCTGGAATTATCGTAGGATGCTCAAATCAATGTTGTCCTACAGACGGAAGACCTAGATGTCCAAAATTGATTTGCCCGGCTGTAGTTTGTCCACAACTTCAATAAGATAGGGGTAACAAAAATTATTTATAAAAAAACAGAATGCTTTTGCATTCTGTTTTTATTTGTTAACTATTTAAGATAAGTTTCATAGAGATCATTTCTCCTGTCTTTGAGAATCTGAACAGAACCATTATAGTGAAGGTCTTTTAAAAGATTTAGATCTACATCCACAATCAAGGTCATCTCCGTATTAGGGGTTGCTTCCCCTTTTACGGCATTAGATGGGAAAGCAAAATCAGAAGGGGTAAATACAGCTGCCTGGCCGAATTGAATATCCATATTATTCACTCCCGGTAAGTTCCCTACACAGCCAGCTATGGCAACATAACATTCATTTTCGATGGCTCTTGCTGCAGCACAATGGCGAACCCTCATATAAGCATTTTGAGTATCTGTAAGGTAAGGGACAAAAAGGACCTTCATTCCCTGGTCTGCCAGAATTCTAGGCAGTTCCGGAAACTCCACATCATAGCAAATTACAAGACCTATTTTTCCGCAATCGGTATCGAATACTTTAATTTCATTCCCACCTTTCATTCCGTAGTATTTTCTTTCATTAGGCGTAATATGAATTTTCCTGTATTCATCAATGCGTCCGTCACGGTGCAACAGGTAGCTGACGTTATAAAGGTCATTATTTTCAGGATCAAAAACCGGCATGCTTCCTGAAATAATATTCACATTATAACTGATAGCCAGTTCCGAGATTCTCTCTTTGATCTGGTCAGTTAGTTTTGCCAACTCAATCATGCTATCTCTTTCCGATAGTTTGTTAAATGGTGCCAGCAAAGGAGTATTGAATAGTTCCGGAAACAAAACGAAATCAGATTTATAATCTCCCATTACATTAACAAAAAACTCCACCTGCTCATAAAAGGCATCAATATTCTTAAAGTGCCTCATTTGCCATTGTACAAGGCCAAGCCGGATAATACTATCCTGCATCGTGTTTGGCTTTTTACTGTAATAGATATTATTCCATTGCAGCAAAACTGCATTTTCCTTTGAAGACTCATCTTCCGGAAGATATTTTTTTAAAACACGGATGGGTAAAAAGTTATTGGAAAGCTGAAAAGATAAAACAGGATCATAAATTTCCTTATCCCTCACTTTCCGTATATAATCTCTCGTCGATAATTCGTCACTGTATTTGTGGTAATTCGGAATTCTTCCCCCCAACACAATTGATTTCAGATTCAATTGTTCGCATAATTCTTTTCTTGCATCATACAGTCTTCTTCCCAATCTCAGTTCACGGTATTCCGGATCTACAAAAACTTCGATCCCATACAGTACATTTCCTGTTGACGAATGGGTATTGAAAGTATAATTTCCGGTAATATCACTATAAGTATGATCGTCTCCGAATTCATCATAATTTACGATGATGGAAAGCGCCACAGCAGCTAATTTGCCATCTACTGTAATACAGATCTGTCCCTTTGGGAATATTTTCGTTAATTTTTCGATGCTTTTTTTAGACCATACATATTCTGACATCTGAGGGTAGGCACGCCTCATTGTTTCTACCAGTTCATCATAATCCTGTACACTTAAGGTCCTTGTATCTACTTGCATTTTATATAAATTTTATTAAATTTAAGTAAAATAAATCAGATTATGTGCCAGATTTCCTTATATCCGGGGCGAGTTCTTTAATCTATTGAATAATTATTAAACATCCTTTGTTTTTCTCCACACTAATTTCATCATTGATATTAAATGTCTTTGCTTCCTGAAAATCTTTAATTGCAGGAGTACTTATTTTCACATTCTTCGGGTCTATGCCTAAACCTTTCCAATCTATTTTCAGCTTCACTCGAATATCCTGAGGAGCCCAGCTTGCAAGGGAAACCATGATCTTTTTTTCCTGTTTATAAATTGTAGCCAGTACTGCTGGATTATCTGTTTTCACAGGATTGTCAGGAACCCAATAGCCAATCATCTTTGAGCCTTTAATTCCGAAATCATCCCAGGCTTTCCACAGATGAGTTGGATTACTTTTTGCCGACCATCCCAGACGACTTGTCATGCCATAAAGCATTCCCCGCCAGGGATTGCCATCATCCTGAAGCATTTCTCCCATTAGCCCGAAAGGAATACCACTCACCTCAGTTAATAAAAATTCAGGATTATTGTTGTTATAATCAAAATATTCCCCAAACCATAAACGGTTGATATAAGGAAAATGCTCAAGATAAAGATTGGCACTGTTATTAAAACCATCCTTATCATTATACTGATTTGCAGAATGCAGATCAATGATACCGGGATGTCCATTCTGGGTCATTACTCTTTTAATCCTCTTCATGGTTACCCTGTCAAATGCTACATCGTCGAGATAAATTCCGTCAATCCCTAAATTATTGACCAGCCAATTCATCCCTTCCACATAATAATTATGCCAACGGTTCATCCCACTATTAATAATTGCAGCATCTTTAAATTCCGGCACATACCAGGCTGCGATATAGTGATCATGAAGATGCTCCTGCAGCCATGAATAGCCTCCACCCTTTCCTGCGGAAAAAACTTCCTGACCCAAACTTTTCACGGGGTATAGCTCATACATCCGGTTAGAAACCTCCCTGATCGTATTGTAAATTTTCACCTTTAAACCTTTCTCGTGCGCTTTCATAATGTAGTCCTTCATCTCTTTCGTCGCTACAAACGGATAATTGATATAAGGATTGATCTCATTTCCGTGATGAATGTTGATTACATTAGCTCCACTGGCTTTTATCGTATCAACCGGCTTATAAGCATGATAAAAACGGTTATTCCATTGTTCCTCTGTATTGATCGGATGGAACGGAGTAATCAACAGATGAAAGTTATAATATAGTTCATCTCCTTTTTTCATGCTGCGGGCCCCACTAAAATTATTGACAACAATTTTTCCTCCGGCTTCTTTTATCGTGATCCCTCCTTTATTTTCATTACCCCATGAAGATGGCAGAATCAATGGTTTTTGAAGGTAAAAATTGGTATTAAGCGGACGTGAATAATTCTGGTCTCTTAAAGAAAATTGTATTCCGGCATTTACGTTGCCCAACCATGCTCCATCCTGGTTTTTTTTGGCAACATCCCATTTCCAGTTAAAATGATCCGGTCTGTAACCTCCTTTCTGTCCTAATCCCATCATATAGGTTGCTTTATCTTTCTCAAAAGGAATCTGCAAGGCAATATCATCAATCTGCATATCTTTTAATGCAGTAATCTTCACACTGTATTCCATAAATCCGTCAAATTCTATGGAACCTTCTACCTTCATTTGTAAGTTCCCTGAAGTATTTGTGCTTATCCAGGATATTTTACCTTCTTCTTTTCCTATAAACTTAATTCCTGAATTTTTGAAGTTCTCAGGTTTTGCCCCGGGTCCCTTTACTACAAAATGTATAGGTTCACTTAGTATTGAATTGGCCTTTTCTCCTATTGATGTCATTTCCGTAGTAAAAAAAGTCTGAATCTGCTTAGGAAATCCTGAAGCATCTAATTGTACCTTCCTTCCCAGTAAGGAAATTTCCTGTCCTTTGAGCTGTAATGGTGTATAGGGTTTGATTACGGTATTAGCCTGCGCCAAGGTAGAATTAAGCCATGGCAACCTGGTCATTTTCCAGGGTTCATCAAAACCTTTATTAACAGGTTTTTCCCCACTTATGTTTAATACAATTTTCACTGTTTGTACAGCAGCATTTTCTGGATGAATGGTAATTGTCCCTTCATAGATTCCGGGAGAAGTATTTTCAGGGATATCAAAGCCACACCAAAAAGCCTGTAAATCATCTTTTTTTACATTTGCGTTTAACTCCAGCTTTTCTCCTTTATAATCTGTACCGTTTGTATTGATACAATTAAAATATCGGGAATCTATTGTCGCCCCTGAAGTACTTTTTAATGAAGAAGCTGTTATTTTTACTTTTTCAAGATTAATTTTTACTGGTAAAACCCCGATCTGAAAAGCATAAAATAGGCCTCTTTCAGTATTTCCATGAAGAACAGATGAGTCCTTTTTATCATCCACCCAACGTTGAGGGATTATATTCATTTTAACAGGGGTTTCTCTAGTTTCCGGGAATACAAAATAAGACTGACCTTCATGTTTTTTCATGTATTCTGCAATCTCTTTTTTAGTCGCAATTACTTCCATCGGATCATTGGAGTTGAACTTATCCACCGACTCTATTCTTATCACACTGGCCAATGGTACGGCTCCAACATCTTTAGCAGTCGCTGTATTGGTCCTCTTAAGGTAAGTCGCTTTGGGATAATTCGTTCTTTCATCCAACTTATAGGGAAGAAAATAGACATAGTAAATTCCCTTTCCTGAAACCGGATTAAAAACAAATGAACCTTCTTCTTCATTCATACTCAGGTACGCATCCGGCTCATACTGTTTTTGAGTAAGGCTGTCTATAATTATGACCTTCTGATCAGCTTTTACATTTATATTTCGCCAGGGAATGACGGCCTTCGCCTGCTTTGAAGATTCATTCCACCGCAATACTGCCCGTTGATTACCCAATTCATCGGCATTCCATTTCTGGATTTGAGGAGGATAGACATGTTGTGCATTACTAAAATTTGGAATAAGGCTTCCTGTCAGAATCAGTGGGAAAATTTTTTTTAAAAGCATATTAAATGAGATAAAGTGGTCAATGATTTACTATTTTTCAAATTTAAGATAAATCACAATACATAGAAAATATTAAACAACTCTTAACACATTACAGGTAAATAAAGAAAGAATATCTCCTCAGAAATAAAAAAAACCTCCCATAAGGGAGGTTCAAAAACACAAATGATGAAAAAAAAATTATTATATCTATTAGAATATAAATCATGTAATTCTTATACAAATGTACGGCCTAAAAATAAAATAAATCATGAGCTTAATCATAAAATACAAAATCCTACTAAAAAAGTAGGATTCTGCATTTTTATGTTTATAAGTAAGATTATTCCCACTCAATAGTTGCAGGTGGTTTGCTTGAAATATCATAAGCTACCCTGTTAATTCCTCTTACTTCATTAATGATCCTGCTGGAAACAGTATCTAAAAATTCATAAGGAAGTCTGCTCCAGGTTGCCGTCATAAAGTCGATTGTATTGGCAGAGCGAACTACCGCAGTGTATTCATAGGTTCTTTCGTCTCCCATTACTCCAACAGACTTAACCGGAAGCAATACTACAAAAGCCTGAGAAACTTTTTCGTAAAGATCATTTTTGTATAATTCTTCAATAAAGATATCATCAGCTTCCTGAAGAATTCTTACTTTTTCTGCATCTACAGCTCCTAAAATTCTGATCCCTAAACCAGGACCCGGGAAAGGGTGTCTGTATACCAAATGATGAGGAATCCCCAACTCTTCCCCTACTTTCCTTACTTCGTCTTTGAAAAGCTCTCTAAGAGGCTCTAAAAGCTCAAATTCCATTTCCTCAGGAAGCCCTCCTACATTGTGGTGAGATTTGATCACTGCTGATGGTCCGTTTACAGACTGACTTTCGATTACATCAGGATAAATTGTTCCTTGTGCTAAAAACTTAGCTCCTTCAATTTTATGAGATTCTTCATCAAAAACATGGATAAATTCGTTTCCGATGATCTTTCTTTTTTGTTCAGGATCATCTACTCCAGCCAATTTTGATAAAAATCTTTCTGAAGCATCAACCAATTTAATGTTCATATGGAAGTGCTCTCCATAATTCTCCATTACTTTTACATCTTCATTTTTTCTCAAAAGACCAGTATCCACAAAGATACAAGTCAGCTGATCGCCAATTGCCTTATGAATCAAAACTGCAGCAACAGAAGAGTCAACACCTCCTGAAAGCCCAAGGATTACTTTATTATCTCCTACTTTTTCTTTGATATCAGCAACTGTTCTTTCAATATAATTGGTAAGCTTCCAATTTTTCTCAGCATTACAGATCGAGAAAACAAAGTTTTCAAGCATTTTACCACCTTCTTCTGTATGGGAAACCTCTGGATGGAACTGAACGCAATAGATTTTTCTTTCAGAATTTGAAATAGCAGCGATAACTCCCGATTTTGCATTTAATTCAAAACCTGCCGGCAGATCACCTACTTCATCAAAGTGGCTCATCCAAACCACAGAATTCTGACTTACCCCTTCTAATAGAGCATTTTCTTTAATAATATCAAGGTGAGCCTTTCCGTACTCCCCTTTTTCTCCTTTATTTACTTTTCCTCCTAAAACATGTGCCGTAAGCTGCATTCCGTAGCAAATACCCAGTACAGGAATTCCCTGTTCGTATAATGCTTTCTCAACCAGGTGAGCATTTTCTGCATTTACAGAACTTGGCCCTCCAGAAAGGATAATTCCTTTAGGCTGGCGTTCAAGAATTTCTTGTAATGGTGTATTGTAAGGTAAGATTTCCGAATATACTCCCATTTCACGGATTCTTCTTCCGATAAGCTGGTTGTACTGAGATCCGAAATCTAATATGATAATACCGTTGTTCATTTTATAATTGATTTGTTTGAAAGATATCAGATTTCAGACATCAGATTTCAGATTTTAGTCTGAAGTCTTGAATCTAGCATCTGACTTCTTATTTCTAATATTAACTGTTTTACAAAAAAAGACTTGGAAACGTTCCAAATCTTTTTTTATGATTTTTATTAAAACTTTCCGATGTCTTCTCTGTAGAAACTGTAATCAAAGTGAACCGGAAGTGCATCTTCGTATACTTTCTTGCGAGCTTCTTCATAAGTAGCACCCGTTGCAACCAGGTTAAGAACTCTACCCCCGTTGGAAACCACTTTGTCTCCTTTTCGGATCGCTCCGGCGTGTAGCAACTGACTGTGTTTTACTTTATCTTCTCCTTTGATCTCGAAGCCTATTTCTATATTTCTCGGGTAACCTCCTGAACACATTACCAGACATACGGCTTTTTCGTCTTTAAACTTAAGCTCGATGTCTTTTCCGCTCATACAGTCATTGATTACATCCAAAAGATTGTTTTCCATAAGAGCCATCAATACCTGAGTTTCAGGATCTCCGAATCTCATGTTGTATTCAAGCAGGTAAGTCCCGTTTTTAGTAACCATTAATCCGAAGAAGATAATCCCTTTAAAGCTGAATCCTTCTTCTTTAAGACCGCGAACAGTAGGCTCCAAAATATTTTTTTCAAAATCAGCCTGATGTTCAGCAGTAAATTCCGGGCTTGGTGCCACAGATCCCATACCACCTGTATTAGGCCCTGTATCTCCGTTTCCGGCTTTTTTATAATCTTTAGCAGCAATACAAGGGAATAGTTTTTCTCCGTTTGAGAAAGCAATGATTGAAGCTTCAAAACCTTGTAAGAATTCTTCGATAACCAAACGGATACCTGCATCTCCATAAATTCTGCGAATCATGAAATCGTGGATTGTAGCTTCAGCTTCTTCCAGAGTATCACAAATTACAACCCCTTTTCCGCCTGCTAAACCACTTGCTTTGATCACTAAAGGGTATTCCTGAGTCTGAACGTATTCTTTAGCTTCGTTATATGAATCAAATACTACAGCTTTTGCTGTTTTAATATCATAGGTCTGCATAAATTTCTTAGAGAAAGCCTTGCTTCCTTCAAGACTTGCCACTTTCTGGTTCGGACCAAAAACTTTAAGATCATGTTTCTTAAACTCATCTTTCAAACCAGCTACAAGTGGAGCTTCAGGACCTACAATCGTTAGATCCACCTTTTCCTTGATAGCAAAGTCTCTAAGTTCTTTAATTTCTGATAAATGAACATTTTTCCCTATTACATCCGTACTTGCATTTCCATTAGCAAAAAACATTTTAGTAACTCTGGAGTCTTCATGAAGTTTCGCTGCCAATGCAGACTCTCTTCCACCTTCACCTATGATTAAGATTCTCATACTTTATTTAATTATCTAGTCTATATTATACAAATATATAATTTTGAAAGCGATAAATGCCACCTCAAAACTACTTTTTAATTCTAATTTAATTAATGTAAAAAATGTCTAACTCCTGTAAACATCATCGGAATTCCGTGCTCATTTGCAGCTTCGATGCTTTCCTGATCTTTTACACTTCCTCCCGGTTGGATGATCGCTTTGATACCTTCCTTAGCGCAGAAATCTACAACATCACGGAAAGGGAAAAAAGCGTCTGAAGCTAATACAAGATTTCCGGAGAATTTCTCTTTAGCTCTTTCGATTGCCTGCTGAGTTGCCCAGATTCTGTTAACCTGGCCTCCTCCGATTCCAAAAGCCTGAATACCGTTAGAAACTACTATCGCATTAGATTTTACATATTTTACAACCCTTTGAGAGAAAAGCAATGCTTTTTTCTGCTCTTCAGTAGGCTGTACATCGGTAACTACTTTAATATCTTCAGAGAAATAAGTATCGTTATCCTGAACCAGCATTCCTCCATCAATTTTCACCCATGTCTGCTTATCGGAAACCGGATTTACGATCTTTATAATTCTTAGGTTTTTCTTTTTTCTTAAAATTTCAAGAGCCTCCTCATCAAAATCAGGAGCCATAACAATTTCAAGGAAAGTTTTGTTTAATTCTTCAGCAGTAGCCGCATCGATCTTATAGTTCATTGCAACAATTCCGCCAAAAATTGAAATAGGATCACATTCAAAAGTTTTTTGATACGTTTCCAATGCTGAAGTCCCGATCGCCACGCCACAAGGTGTAGAGTGTTTCACTGCACAACAAGCCATCTCTTCTTTAAATTCAGTAACCACTTTCCAGCAAAGATCCATATCACGAAGATTGTTGAAGGAAAGTTCTTTTCCTCCAAGTTGTTCGAAATCTTTCATCGCTCCGTTTTCGAAAGTGGAAACATAGTAAGCAGCAGTCTGATGAGGGTTTTCACCGTATCTCAGATCAGCAGATTTTTTATAAGATGCACTTAAATAAGTAGGATATTCCTCTTCTAAAAGCATTCTTGAAATAGCAGCATCGTAAGCAGAAGTAAGATTGAACACTTTACCGGCCAACTTTTTACGGGTTTCGATATACGTGTCTCCATTCTGTTCCATTTCAATTTTTACGGTTGTATAATCTTCAACATCAGTAATTACAGTAACAGAGTCAAAATTTTTGGCTGCTGAACGAAGCATTGAAGGACCACCGATATCGATAAATTCTACCTTTTCATGTAGAGAAATATCTTTGTTTACGTTTTCAAAGAAAGGATAAAGGTTTACAATAACCATATCGATCAAACCAATTCCGTGTTCCTGAACCGTCTTCATGTGTTCTTCATTGGAACGGACAGCAAGGAGCCCGCCATGAACTTTTGGATGCAGGGTTTTTACTCTGCCATCCAGCATCTCAGGGAAATTGGTCACCTCATCAATCTGAATCGGATTCAGACCGGCTTCCTTCAAATGTTTGAAGGTACCTCCGGTAGAAATCAATTCGTAGTTTTGAGCTTCCAAAAACTGAGCGAATTCTATTAATCCACTTTTGTCAGAAACACTGATTAAAACTCTCTTTTTACTCATCTTACTTTCAATTTTTTACTTTTCACAGCTATCTCAAACTGTATTCCCGGTCTTTCACCCCCGGATTTACTTTTATTTTACTTAGATTTTTTTTAATTGTAACAATGTCCCTTTCCAGCAATGTAATCTTATCAAACAGGTATATTGTATTAATTCCCTAATACTTTATTGATCGCTATCGGAAAAATTTCGTACTCAATCTTGTGTACTTTTTCAGCCAATGTTTCCGGAGTATCATTTTCTGTAACGTCAAATGCTTTCTGAAGGATAGCCTGGCCTTCGTCAATTCCCGGAGTTACAAAATGAACTGTTGCCCCGCTTTCTTTTTCTTTAGCTTCAATAACGGCATTATGAACATTCATTCCCCACATTCCTTTTCCACCAAATTTGGGGAGCAAAGCAGGATGAATATTAATTATTTTACCATTCCAGTTTTCGCAGAATTCAGGTTTCAGAATAGATAAGAACCCTGCCAATACAATTAAATCAGTATTTTCAGGAATTACTTTGCTCAATTCACTGCTGAAATTTTTCCCTCTTGGAATGAGTATATTTTCTATATGATGATTTTTTGCTCTTTCCAGCCCGTAGCATTCTCTGTCTGCAACAACCAAGGACACTCTTGCATTTTGGATTTCTCCACTTTCAATGGTATCTAAGATTCTCTGAAGATTGGTCCCGGAACCAGAAACGAGTACAACGATGTTTTTCATTAATTTAGATACTAGATGTCGGATATCAGATTTCAGACTATTCCGTCTTGTATCTGATATCTGACATTTGAGTCTTTTAAAATGTTAATTTTATTTTCTCACTTCCTTCCGTGATTTCTCCTATTTCGTAAGCATCATCCAGCAGGTGTAAAACTTTCTCGGCATGTTCAGCATCTACAACAACGATCATTCCCACTCCCATATTGAAAGTTCCGAACATTTCTTCGCGCGCTACTCCACCTCTTTTTTCAAGTTCAAGCATTATGCTTGGGATCTGTATTTTTGAAGCATCGATAGAAGCACACAAACCTTCAGGAATAATTCTTGGGATATTTTCATACAACCCACCTCCCGTGATGTGAGCGATTCCTGCAACTTTTACTTCTCCGATTACTTTATGAATATCTTTATAGTACAATCTTGTAGGAACCAATAAAGTTTCATACAAAGGTTTTCCTTCAAATTCTTCTTCAAAATTCGGGAATACTTTTCTTACCAGTGAAAATCCATTGGAATGGAATCCTGAACTTGGTAATGCAATGATCTTATTTCCCGGTTTTATTTTAGAGCCATCAATAATCTGATCTTTTTCAACAATTCCTACACAGAATCCTGCAACATCATAGTCCCCAGGCTGATACATCCCCGGCATTTCAGCGGTCTCACCGCCTATCAATGCACAGTTGTTATCTTTACAGGCTTCTACCATTCCTAAAACAATTTCTGCTGCAATTTCAGAGTCTAATTTTCCACAAGCCAGATAATCCAGGAAGAACAATGGCTTGGCACCGTGACATAAAATATCATTGGCACACATTGCGAAGCAATCTACACCGATAGAATCATATTTTTTAGAATCTAAAGCTACTTTAAGCTTAGTTCCTACTCCATCCGTACCGGAAACGAGTACCGGATTTTTATATCCACCGATTTCATAGAAAGCCCCAAAACTTCCCAAATGGTTCAGTACATTGGAATTGTGGGTCTCACCAACCGCTTTTTTGATCTTATCAACGGTTTTGTATCCTTCTTCTTTGTCTACTCCTGCAGATTTGTAAGTATTGCTCATGTTATTATTTAGATTTTAGATGCCAGATTTCAGATTGCAGACTATTGAAAATCTAATATCTTACATCTGAAGTATATCCTACCTTTTTATATTATAATTTTATTTAAAATTTAGAAAATAAAAAAGCCGACAATCTTAGTAGATTATCGGCCAGTATTTTATCTGAGAATTTTAGAGCCCACAGTTTTCCCTTTTATGGAAAAACATTCTTTGAAAGTGGACTGAATTTTCATCTCTTTTTCTTTTTGCAAAAATAGTAATTTTAAATTAAAATTCAAATTCTATTTTTCAAGGATTGTTTCAATGGCAGAAATCTTAATAATTTTCTCTCTCAACTCATTATCTTTTTCTTCATTAGAGATCTTTTCAGCTGTTTTATCAAAATTATCGTTGAAGAAAGGAAGAGAGAATGTTTCTACAATATTTCCTCCGTGGAAAGGGAAACGTTTTGTTGCGGCTTCCAAAACCCCGGCTCCACCTCTCCCTCCCGGTGATGTAGACATTAAAAGCATTGGTACTTCATTCCATACTGTTCTGTCCTTGATTCTTGAAACCCAATCAAATACATTTTTAAAAGCTGTTGAATATGTTCCGTTATGTTCAGGTAAAGAAACCAAGAGTACATTAGCGCCATCAATTTTTGCTGCAAAATCTTTTGCTTCCTGAGGTACTCCTCCTGCCAATTCTCTCTCATGCTTATAAATAGGCATTTCGAAAGGGTTAAGGTCTACTACTTCTACTTCTGCTTTTCCCGCAAACAAAGAAGCTGCGTAGGATACCAAATGCTTATTCATTGATGCTTCGGAATTACTTCCTGCTATTGCTAAAACTTTCATTCTGTTTAATTTTTTTAATGTCTACAAATTTAATTTTTATTTTAGATAAGATGGTAATTCCATTGGCACTTCCATCAATAATATTTCTGTGTCCTCGATTGCTTCAATATTAAAGCTTTGGGTATCCCAGATTCCTAATCCGTCTCTCTCATTTAAGATTCTGTCGCCTACTTTTGCACTTCCTTTTAGAACAAATGCATACACCCCATTTCCTTTTTTGTTAAATACGTAGTTTTTACCATTCCCTTTTGTAAAGTTAGCCAGGTTAAACCATGCATCCTGATGAATCCACACTCCATCATCATTTTTGTTGGGTGAAAGAATCTGCTGGAAACCATTAATTTTCTCTCCTTCTTTGATGCTTTTCTGATCATATCGGGGCTCTACATTCAGCTCTCTTGGAAACACCCAGATCTGAAGAAATTTCACCTCCTCATCCTTGTTTTTATTGTATTCGCTATGCTGAACACCTGTCCCGGCACTCATTACCTGAATCTCTCCTTTTTTGATAACCGCCGTTGTACCCATTGAATCTTTATGCTCCAGATCTCCTTCTAATGGAATAGAAATGATTTCCATATCTCTGTGAGGATGTGTTCCGAATCCCATTCCCTGAGAGACGGTATCGTCATTCAACACTCTTAAAACTCCGAAGTTTGTTCTTTCAGGATTTTGATAGTTTGCAAAACTGAAAGTATGGTAGCTGTTTAACCAACCATGATTAGCATGGCCTCTTGAATCTGATTTATGATATACTGTTTTCATATTGTGATTAATTATGGTACAAATGTACGGAGCGTAGACGGAGTGGATATTGATGTAGGGTAAGAAAGGAAAAAAGGTGAAATCGTTGAAAGGTGAAAAGGCAAAATCGCTGAATTGCGGAACTGCAAAATCGCCATCTTTGTCGATGAACAACTTTCACCCTTTGATAAAAACTTTTTTCAACAAACATTCCTAGCGATTAAACGATTTAACTGTTCTGACTTTTCGCCTTTCGGCATTTTTGCCATTTTGCTTTTCATCTATTCAGCCACATCGTCATTCTTCGCCTCTTCTTCAATTGTTGTCCCAAAGATATGCTGACGGTGATTTTTACCCCAATTTCCCAATGATTCTACCACAGGGTGAAGTGTTTTTGTATATTCCGTCGGTAAGTATTCAATAGAAACAGGATATGTATCCTTCACAACCCTTTCAAGCAAACCATTTTGTTCTAATTCCTTTAATTCTTTGGCTAAAACTTTCGAAGTAAGCTTGGGAATGCTACGTTCAATCTCTGTGAAACGCTTATTTCCGGCATTCAAAGAAATGATGATCTGTAATTTCCATTTCCCATTAATGACATCCAATGTATCCTGAACAGGTTTAAGAGCCTTTGTACAATCTTTATGATTATGTTGTTTTTCCATTATTCCACTTTCCTTTAGGTAACCACTATACTTTTGAAAGTAAATTTACAATAATTTTGACATTAATAAAAACAAAAAAATTTAAACAAAATGGCTAACATTTTAAATATCAAAACAAGTATTGTAGGAGAAAATTCTATAAGCAATAAATTATCTCAGACTGTTATCAATCAATTACTGGATAAAAATCCCGGGAGCACGGTTGTTGTCCGTGATCTTGGTTTAAATCCTATCCCCCATCTGGAGATTCATCATTTTAGTGCTTCAAGAATTCCGGATGAGGAAAAGAATGATGAACAGAAAGAAGCTTCAAAATATTCTAACGAAGCATTAAAAGAAGTTCAGGATGCAGATATTATTGTTATAGGAGTTCCTTTTTATAATTTCAGTTTTCCGTCAACTTTAAAATCCTGGATCGATAGCATATCTGTTGCAGGGAAAACATTTTCTTATATTGACGGGGTTCCAAAAGGTCTTCTGCAAAATAAAAAAATATACCTGAATTTCGCATCCGGAGGTGTGTATGAAAATGGACTTATTGAAAATATGGAAACCTACTTAAAAACCTTATTCGGTTTCATCGGTATTACGGATATCAAAGTTTTCAAATCTGAGGGAACCATGGTTCCACAGTTGAAAGAAACAAATTTATCAAAAGTAATTGCTGAGATTGAAGAACTGGTATAATTCAATTGAGCTAATAAAAATGTAAGTTTTGGCTAAGCCGTTTTTATACTCTTATTGTTGAGGTGGGTTTAAACCCACCTTTTTCATTACAGGAGGATTAGTATTTTTTGTAGAAAGGTTAAAAAGCTTCCTTAATTTTGGATTTCGTTAAGATAGAAAAGTAAAGCGAAAATAATCAGCATAAGGGGGCAATCAGAGATTCTAAA
The DNA here is from genome assembly GCF_013184525.1 of Chryseobacterium sp. LAM-KRS1. Classification (GTDB taxonomy): domain Bacteria; phylum Bacteroidota; class Bacteroidia; order Flavobacteriales; family Weeksellaceae; genus Chryseobacterium; species Chryseobacterium proteolyticum. The sequence continues at coordinate 547,126 of NZ_JAAOIZ010000001.1, read as the reverse complement.
ATTGCAGATGTATAATTGAGCTATTATTCTCTTTGAATATAGATATATTAAATAATCTCATCAATTTTATGGAACAGTTGCAAACTTCATTTATGATGAATAAATCTGTAATTTAAACTATATTTTGGCTAAAGCTATTTGTATAAATTAGAAAAGCGGACTAAAGCCCGCTTCTATTGATATATTTTTCGACATAATTGTATTGCTGCCTTCTAACTTCTAATATCTGATATATTATTACTAATATAAAATTAAAAATGGACCTGTTGAATTTCTTCTTCAATTTCTTTAGGTGTTTCATCTTCAGATTTAATAAAAATCATCGTAAGGACAGCTCCAAGCAACATACAAACACCTCCTACAACAACATACCCAATTGCATAATTCCCAAAGAGTCCGCTTACAATAGGCCCACCAAAAAGACCGTTGATAATCTGAGGAATTACAATAAAGAAATTAAAGATTCCCATGTATACTCCCATTTTCTTTTGAGGAATAGCATCAATCAGCATCGCATAAGGCATTGCTAAAATACTTGCCCAGGCAAAGCCTAATCCTATCATTGAGATTTTCAGATAACTTACATCTTTGATAAAGTACATAGAAATCAGTCCTATCCCTCCACAAAAAAGAGCTAATGCATGAGTTTGTTTTTTTCCGATTAATTTGGCGATTGGGGTGAGCAGAAAAGCAAACGGAATTGCCCACAAGTTATAATATCCAAACAATTTTCCTGTAAGATCGCCAGCCCTATTGAATTCAGCTGAATGAGTATCCTGCGGGGACAGTCCGAAATGATGTGTTGCCAAAGCACTTGTGGTAAATACCCACATCGTAAAAAGAGCAAACCATGAAAAAAACTGAACTGCACCTAATTTCTTCATAAGCAAAGGTATTTTAGCAAAATCTTTGAAGATATCAGTAAATTTAGATGGCTCTTGAACCATTTCTTTTCCATTTTCAAATTCTGCAAACTCCTCTGGGGAATATTCCTTTGTACTCACTATGGTATACAGTATGCTTGCCAGTAAAAACCCTGCTCCGATATAAAAGGCATAAATTACATTATCCGCTACAAAACCAGGCTGAGCAACGTTGGAAATTCCAAGTTGAGTTAACCAATCCGGCAAATAGGACCCGATAACCGCTCCGATTCCTATCAGTATTGTCTGAACAGAAAATCCGATTGTTCCCTGATGTTTTGGAAGCATATCCCCTACCAGCGCACGGAACGGTTCCATTGCAACATTGATGGATGCATCCATCATGGCCAAAAATATAACAGCTAATAATAAGACATTTGCTGCCATCATATGGGTTGCGGAAGCAGCATTGGGAAGTAGTACCAGGCCTATTGCGCACAAAATGGCTCCTATTAAGAAGTAAGGCTTCCTTCTTCCCAATGGGCTCCAGGTATTATCCCCCATGTGACCGATAATAGGCTGAACAATCAATCCGGTAACGGGAGCGACCAACCAAAACCAGGAAAGCTCGTGAACATCTGCTCCAAAGTTGGCAAGAATCCGGCTGGCATTTCCGTTTTGTAAACCAAAAGCCATCTGAATCCCTAAAAATCCCATACTCATATTGATGATCTGAGCCATGGAAAGATTCGGTTTTACTTTTTTAGCCATTGTCTGTTATTTGGTTTTCAATTGCTGCAAAAGCACATCCTCAATCGGTGCCTTTTCAGCCACCACTTTATCTATTACATCATTTGGAACCGTTACGGAAAGGACATATTGTTTTACTTTCCAGCTTCCGTTTATTTTTTCCACCACACCGGAACCACGGCAGATTTTCATCTGCGTATCCAGTAATTCATCAAACCAGGCTAGTTTACCGTCTTTACTGAAATACACATTTCTTTTCAAAGCAGTAAAATTCCAGGTCTTCTTTTTATCAAAATACGGCTTAGCCCAAATCATAAAAGCTTTCTTATCCCAAACTTCTGTAGCATCAGTCCCGATGAATGTGGACTCATCAGCAAAATAATTAAAATATGCGGTATAATCTGCTTTGGCAGCAGCAATATTGAACCCGTCGAGCATGGTTCCGATCTCAGCTTTATCTTTCTCGAATTTAGACTGCGCTGAAAAATAGTTGATAGTAAACACCAGGAGTACCAGCGTATAAATGATTGTTATTTTTTTCATATTCTAATTTAAGATATTTGATGTCATTATTTTTGTAATTCAATCACAAGCGATGTTTTTGCAGGTATGGTGATGGTGTTCTGTAATGAAAATTCCTTCCCTGAAATGATATCTTTTCCCTTTTTAATGGTGCCTATAGATTCAGCAAATCGTTTTAAATCCAAAACCTGCTCTTTTTTATTATTATTTAAAACAATCATAACACTGTCTTTTTCATTATACCTGAAATATACGAAAACATTGTCTTGGGGAATATAATTTTTGGTTTTTCCCGTATGAATAACCTCTTTCCCTTTTCTCCAGTTCAGAAGTTTTTGGGTAAAAGTGTAGAATTCCTTTTGCTTTTCCGTTTGGGTTGAAGGATTAAAAGCATTTTGACTGTCTGATTTCCATCCTCCCGGAAAGTCTCTGCGAATATCGGCATCTCCTCCTTTCTTTTTATCCCCCTTCATTCCTATTTCAGAACCATAATATATTTGCGGAATTCCCCGGACAGTTGAAATTACTGTTAAAGCCATTTTGTACGCATCCGGGTCAGCATTAAAAATTTCATTCCATCTCTCGGTATCATGATTTTCGAAAAAGACCATTATATTATCAATATCAGGATACAGGAAATCACTGGTAAATACGTTATACAATTTAATCAGCCCGCTATCCCAACCATTTTTTTCAGTAAATGCTTTAGATAGATCCCCATACAGCATAAAATCCATTACAGAAGGTAAATTGGAATTATAGTGAGCAGCTTCTCCTGTTTTTGAATCTTTCTGCCAGGCCGAAATCTGACCGGCCGTATATAACCACGTTTCACCAACAATATTAAATTTCGGATATTCATCAGTAATGGCTTTTGCCCATTTTGCCATCGCTTCTTTATCGTTATAAGGATAGGTATCCACACGAAAACCTCCCAGCTCGGCATATTCGATCCACCAGATTGCATTCTGGATGAGATATTTCAGAACCAAAGGATTTTTTTGGTTGATGTCGGGCATTGTTTTATCAAACCATCCATCCAAAGCATATTTTGTATCAATATCAGATGCATTGGTATCAAACTGAGTCGTTGTTTTATAATTCGAACGATAGAAGCCTTTTTCTCCTTCATCAAACCAATGGATCCAATCTTTGGTTGGCAGATCCCTGATCATCCAGTGTGAAACTCCCCAGTGGTTGGTAACATAATCCAAAACAAGTTTCATATTCCGCTTATTCAGTTCACGGGACAGTTCACGGTAATCTTCGTTGGTACCATAACGTCCATCGATTTTATAAAGATCTGTTTGTGAATATCCATGATAAGAATATACTTTTTCATTATCTTCAGTAACCGGAGTTAGCCATACGGATGTAGCACCTAAATTCTGGATATAATCAAGATTATTGATAATACCGCGGAGGTCGCCACCATGCCTTCCATTGGGAAGCTTTCTGTTTGCTTTTTCAGTAAGATCAGGCTGAGAATCGTTCTTCTCATCACCATTAGCAAAACGATCCGGCATGATCAGATACATCACATCTTTAGAGGTAAAGGACTCCCTGTTGGCTGAATTGGGATTTCTTTGTCTGAGTTCATAAGAATAAGAAGCTATATTTTCAGTTCCTCTTTTTATGTTGATTTTAAACTCAGAAGCATTAATTTCATCCGTATTAATGGTAACGAAGAGATAGTTTGGGTTCTCAACTTTCCGAATATCTTTAATTCTAATACCATTGGACAGCTCAATCCCATAATCTGCGATGTTCTTTCCATAAATCAATAACTGAAGCTCAGGATTTTTCATCCCTTTCCACCAAAATGCAGGCTCTACTCTTTCTAATGTTTTCAACTGGGAAAAAGCAAAGCAACCTGTCAAAAGAGCTAATATTATATATAGTTTTTTCATAATGGACTGGTTTAAAAAAACCTTACAGGAATCATGTACCTGTAAGGTTTAAGTTTTAAGTTGGTTCTTAAAATTTATTTTATGGGCTTAATGGAGATTGCAAAACCACCACTTCTTACCATTTTAAAATTGATTTTAGACTTGCTTGTAATCTGTTTTTTGTAGATGTTATAGCTCTGAGGATTATTAATATAATCAGCGTCTTTACCGTCTTCATAAATTGTTGCCTCATATTTCTGACCTTTATCCAGGAAAGAGAAGTCTACTGTGTATTCACGTTTGTTCTCATCTGTAATTCCACCCACGAACCAATTGTCGGTTCCTTTAGCTTTTCTGGCTGTAATTACGTAATCTCCAGGCTCTGCTGCCAGGATTTTTGTATCGTCCCAATCCGCTGCTACATCTTTGATAAACTGGAAAGCATCCATATGCTTCTTGTAATTCTCAGGTAGATCGGCAGCCATCTGAAGCGGCATATACATGGTAACATATAATGCCAGCTGTTTTACCAAAGTAGTCTTTACAAATCGTTTATCACCTGGGAAGTAATAATCCAGTTTAGTCTGGAAAATTCCCGGAGTATAATCCATTGAGCCTCCCATCCATCTTGTAAATGGTAAAATGGTTTGATGATCTGCATTATTTCCTCCAAATGCCTCATATTCCGTTCCACGGGCTGCTTCTGCGGAAATGTAATTCGGATAGGTACGGCTTTCTCCTGTCGGACGTACAGATTCATGAGAATTAACCATGATCTTATATTCATTCGCTTTCTCTGCAATTCTGTAAAAATGATTGATCGTCCACTGAGAATAATGATGCTCTCCTCTTGGAATAATATCTCCTACATATCCTGTTTTTACAGCATCGTATCCATATTTATTCATTAACTGGAAAGCTTTATCGGACCATCTTTCATAATTGGTTGCCGAACCTGAAGTTTCATGATGCATGATCAATTTGATCCCTTTGGAATGGGCATAATCATTCAGCATTTTGATATCAAAATCCGGATAAGGTGTAATGAAGTCAAAAACAAATTCCTTTGAATGTCCAAACCAGTCTTCCCAACCGATATTCCAACCTTCGATCAGAAGTCCCTGAAATCCGTTTTCAGCAGCAAAGTCGATATACTCTTTAACTTTAGTATTGTTCGCAGCATGCTTTCCGTTTGGAGTTAATTTGGTAAAATCGGTTTTACCTAAATGAACATTTTCTGCCGTAGAATAAGCCCATTGGGATTTTCCGATGATCATTTCCCACCACACACCCATATATTTTGTAGGGTGAATATAAGAAGTATCGGTATATTTAGTCGGCTCATTAAGATTAAATATCATTTTTGAGTCCATTACCTCTTCTGCTTTTGGAGATACTATAATCGTTCTCCATGGCGTAACAGAAGGAGTTTGAATATATCCTTTCGCGCCTTGTCTGTCGGCTGTAAGATGCGTTTTAAATTTAAAATTCTTAGCATCCACTTCCAGATGCGAAGCAGGATAATCCAAAACCGCTGCTTCAGCTACATTAACGTATAAAGGACTTTTACCTTCTTTCTTTAACATTAAAGGAGACTGAACTGCATTTTTAACCAATGACTGAGAAGCATTGGCATCAAACGCTTTGTCCCATCGACCCGGGATTTCGGAAATTTTTGTTTCCTGATATTGGTACTCCTGAGAATCATAATCAGCCACAATCCACCATGCTTTCATATCTGTCGGAAAATCAATTTCAGAATCTTCCTCTCTGATCACAAAATAATTAAGGTTCTTCTGTTGTGGGAATTCATATCGGAAACCTAATCCGTCATTAAACAACCTGAATTTTACCACAATGCTTCTGTCTGTGGAAGCCTGATTAAGCGTAACAGCTAATTCATTATAGTTATTGATATAGTTTTTCTTTTCTCCAAGTACAGGCTGCCAGGTTTCATTTTTAGAATCCCTTTTCTCATCTGTCTTGGTAAACCCGTTATTCAGGTCAAATTTAGCGTCTTCTGCTTTTGCAATTTCAGAGGCAAATTTAATAGCTGTGTCTTTAAATAATCTCAATCCCAATTTAGAATCTTCAACAACTACTGCCCCATTATATTTTAAGTTATAATAAGGTACTCCCTGCTTTAGCTGAAAGTCCATTTCGAACTTTCCGTCCGGCGATTTTAAAGTTTGTGCATTAACACCCGCAAACATCATTGAAAACAATAAAGCTCCAACTGTAATTTTCTTCATAATGACTATTTATATGTTTAAAAAATAAATAAGGCGTTACTAAAAAGCAACACCTTACTTTTTAAATTCTATGTAATTTAATATTTGATATAGTATTTTTCAGGATATTTTAAAATACAGGAATTACAGAATATTCACCTGTTATATCATTAAAATATACATCATAATGGAATGCTGTAGCTAAAGGAATGTTGGCTCCTCCTACGGCTGCTACTCCAAAGAATTCCTGTGCTACTCCCCAACTTGTTCCCCAATCATGATTAGCTCTGAACTTAAATTCACCGGAATTCATTGCAACATTCTTCTTCACCCAGATATGAGGATCAAAAGTTGATTTCTGAAGATCAAGATCCGTATTCCAGTCACCTGATGCTGTTCCAATCATTGAAATAGTTGTATAAGTTGTTGACGGAGCAGGTACGGATACTAATGTATAAGTCAAAGCGGTTGTATTAATACTGAGCTTATAATACCCCGCAGCTGCTACCGGAATATTTCCTGATCCTCCGCTTGTATCTAATATTCCTGGAGAACCTAAACCATATTGTGGATCCCATGATCCGGGAGTTTTAATCATTTTAAACGCTCCCTGTGCAAAATACCCAGTATAAGAATAGATCCCGGTAGTAGCAGTTTTTTGCAATGGAAGGAAATTAGTATTAGCAGTTGTATTTGTCCATCCAGCTGACGTGGCATCTCCTATTAAATACAGATCTGTATAGTTATAAACAGGTCCTAAAAGATATGGGGTAATTGTTAAGGTAACTATATTTGAGTAGAAAGGCCCTGCACCAACAAGAGTTCTTAACCGGACTTCAATCTCTGTTGCTATATTAACTGTAGCACCTAAACTTAAAGCAATACTATTAAGTTGCTTATTCGTAAAAACAAGCGGTGAATTTGTAGCATCTACAGTAGAAGATGTTTCGAAATTTTTACCTTTTATTGCAAATTGCAATTGTTGAGTATAAGCTACCGGTAAATCAAAAACTGATTTGCTCCATGTAACATTTAATGCTACATTATCCGGATTATCCTTATCTAAAACGATTCCTGTTTTATCTGGTGTAATTGTACTCTTTGTTATTTCTGTAATAATCGCTTGATCTTCGTCTTTTTCACAGGAAAGAATAAGAAATCCTACAATAAAGAATATCCCTATTTTTAAATATTTATTCATTTTCTTATTTTTAATTAATAACCTGGATTCTGAGAGAGATTGCTGTTCAGATTTAAATACTTTCTAGGTATTGGGAAAAGTACTCTTGTATTAGAAAGATCTGATCCACTCATACTTCCTCCTTTCCATTGCCAAGTATATCCTGAAGTGTATTTTCCAAATCTGATCAAATCCTGACGTCTATATCCTTCCCAATATAACTCTCTTCCTCTCTCATTCAAGATAAATGCTGGATTTAATGCTGATTGCAAAACTGCCGGTGCACCAGCCCTTGTTCGTAATGCATTAATATAAGACAAGGCTGTTGCAATATTACCTTTTCCATTAACTACAGCAAGCTCTGCATACATAAGATATGCATCTGCTACTCTAAATAAAGGAAAATCTGCATCTGCAAAATTCGCATCACTTCCGTTTGCCCCTGTTGAAGTTTTGTTGGAGAATTTAATCAGTTTAGTTCCCTGTTCAAATTTTGAATAATCAGAAATAGACGCCGGATCAGTATTTCCTGCAACTTTCAATATTCTTGGATCAGTATTACCTACAGATTGCATAAACTCTTGTCTAACTCGATATCCCTGCCATCCAAAATCAATTCCTAATCCAACACCTACTTCATTCGTACAGCTTGCATGGATCAAATATGTGGTTCCACCAAATGTTCTTGTTTTTATACCATCAAATGCAATTGGAAAAATAATTTCTTCCTGAGCTCCATTACTATTATTATCTGCTTTAAATAAGTTTGGATAAGGAATTTGGGCAATTTTATAATTTGAACTAATCACTTTTTCAACCTCTGTTAAGGCCTCAGAACTTTTGTCTATACCAGTATAAACTTTAGAATTAAGATAAAGTTTTGCTTTTAGCATCCATATTGCTGCTTTATCTGCTCTTCCATATTCATTCATTCTCGGACCTGGAAGATCTCCTTCAATAGAATTCAATTCATTGATTACATAATTAAAAACAAAATCTCTTGATTGCATAATAGGTTTTACTAGTAAGGGATCATTCTCAGTTGCAAAAGGCATTTTACCATAAATATCTATTGCATGATAATATGATAAAGCCCTCAAAAACCTTGCTTCGGCTCTATATGTTTTAATCTGAGCTTTCAAATCATTGGATACCCCCCTTGTATTTAATTTTTCATCCGTTGTCTCCCTTAAATACTCATTTACTAGTCCTATTTGAAAAAATATTCTTGCAAAAAATGCTTCATTAAAAACATTATCAGCATTCCACGTATTAAAATTCAGATCTCTAATAGTGGGATTATCACTTTCTCCCCAAGCGATAATTGCTTCATCTGTGGTAAGTTCTTGTAATTGCCAATAACCTCTTAAGTATTGAGAGAAACCTTCGTTCGGTCCACCATCATCTTCATTTCCCAGATCTGATTCTCCATTTGCTGACTTTTGACCAGTTACAGCAAGACCTGCATATATCTTTGCTAAATATTGTTTATAGGAAGCAGGATTGGAGTAGAATTGATCAGAAGTAAATAATTCATCATCATTAACTTTCACATCCAGGTCATTTAAGCAAGACGAAGTTGCAAAAAGAAAAATACCCGCAATAGCAAGGTTTCTTAATTTCAGTATTTTTATTTTGTTAAATTTCATTGTAAAAACGATTAAAAATTAGCATTAATTCCCAGAGTAAACATTCTTGCTCTTGGATAAATAGAGCTGTCGATGCCATTTTCAAACACCTCCGGATCGATGTTTTTATACTTTGTAATAATAAGAACATTTTGAGCTCCTGCGTATAATCTCAATGAGGAATTGCTACCGATAAATTTATTAAAAGTATAGCCTACAGTAACATTATCAAGTTTTAGAAAACTTCCATTTTTAATATAATAATCAGACAATTTTTGCGGCTCTGTAAAATAAGTCGAATTAAAATCAATAGGAGCGTTATTTATCGTATTATCAATCGTATTATTGATATTTCCCAAATGAGACCTGTCAGCAGAGATTCTATCATATACATAATTGCCTAAACTTGCTCTCCAAGCCATAGAGAAATCCCAGTTTTTACCAACAGTAGAATTAACCATTAATCCCATTGTAACATCTGGCTGGGGCTTTTTATAATTGTATTTATCAGCTGAATTTATAACTCCATCTCCATTTCTATCAACATATGCACCCTGAACAGGTTTACCATTTGCATCATAAACTTGTTGATAAACCCAATAAGCGTAAGGAGAATATCCTTCCCTAAAGGTCTGAACAAAACCACCAAGACCAACACCTCCTCTATCAATACCATTGACTTCTAATTGTTTAATATTAATTTTATTATAAGATAAATTATAATTAAAGCTCAAATTAAAGTTTTCTTGTTGAACAGCTTTGACATCCAATCCAAGATCAATCCCTTTTGACTGTAATTTTCCAATATTCTTTGGGCCTATAATTCTTAGGTTTTCTAGCGGTCCTTCCGGAACTATTGATAAAAGATCTTTAGTGTCAGCTAAATAAAAATCTAAAGTTCCTTTAACTCTATTATTGAAAAGCCCAAAATCAGCTCCAATATTATATTTTAAACTTTCTTCCCATTTCAGATTTTGATTATACCCATTTGCTTTTGCAATTTCATAAAACTGATTTCCAAATTGATAATAAAGAGTTGACGAGACATTATAGGTTTTAAAATAATCATATCTATAGATTCCGATATCCTGTTGACCTGTTTTCCCGACACTTGCTCTTAGTTTTAAATCCGAAAGAGTTGTATTTCCCTTCAGAAAGTTTTCTTCTGAAATTTTCCATGCTGCGGCAACTCCACCAAAATCACCCCATCTGTTATTTTTACTGAAACGGGAAGATCCATCTTTTCTATAGTTAACAGTAAGTAAATATTTATTGGCAAAACCTATATTTAATCGTCCGAAGAAAGCCTGCAGATTTACGTCTGGCTTTGAGTCCGGATTGTAGAAATTATTGTCAGGATCTAATCCATATAGTAATGTGTTCCCTGATACTGAACTAACTTTATGATAATTTTGGTATTCGTATCCTCCCATTGCTTCCAGATTAAACTTCCCAAAACTTTTGGTATAATTAAACTGGATGTTTGTATTTTTATTTAAGATACTTTCATCAGAATAAGAATCTTCTCCATAGAAATCAAATACATTTTTAACAGAATAAAATCCACTTCTGGAATATTTATTAGTTACAACATGACCATCCAGCTCTTTACTGTCTAATCCTGCATTAACAATCAACCTTAATTCTGGAAGAAAATGAAATTTATATTCCATATTAATATTTCCAAAAAACCTTCTGAAATTCTGCACATCGTGCTTATTTAAAAGCATACTAACCGGATTGCTTACACCAACAGGTCTGTTTGTACCCGGAGCAATCCATTCTCTATATCCGCCATAAGGAGAAGTAGCATCATACACAGATTGTGTTGGATCATAAGAAATTGCATTTTTTATTGCATCTTCACTTGCTTTGTTTTGAAATGTGTAAGAATAAGTCCCAGTAATATTAAACTTCAAATGATCATCAAAAAAACTAGGGCTTAATGCTATATTTGCAGAAGTTCTTCTAAATCTGGAGGTAATCAATAATCCTGAATTATCCATATTATCTACAGAGAACCGAGTTGGTACTCTTCCAAACAAACTTCCAGATATTGAAGCATTAATATCCGTAGTTACAGTTGTCTTAAATATTTCATTTTGCCAATCAGTATTTGAATCACCTAACAGATTTGACTTACTAGGAGCGTATTGATTGATAATTTGTCTAAACTCATCACCTGTATATACCTTAATTTTTTTTGCGAGTGTATTAACTGTACTATAAGCATTAAGCGAGACTCTTAATCTTTTACTCCCTTTTTTTGTAGTAATTAAAATTACACCATTAGACCCTCTTGATCCATATATTGCTGTGGATGCAGCATCCTTAAGTATCGAAAAAGATTCGATATCATTAGGATTAATGGTAGATAAGGAAACACCATCCAGAGGTAAGCCATCAACAACCAATAATGGATCGTTACTAGCATTTAGGGAGGAACCACCTCTAATTCTAATAGTAGCCTCATTACCTGGAGTACCAGATTGTGTTATAACAAGTCCTGAGGACCTTCCATTAATAAGTCCTTCTGCAGTCATTACTGCTCCTTTATTAAAATCAGCTGTAGATAAAGCAGTAATAGATCCTGTTAAATCTGTTTTCTTCTGCTTTCCATATCCAATCAGCACCACTTCCTCTATTTTCTTTTCTTTAGTCACAGAGTCTTGTGCATAAACCATTGAACTGGCTAATAAAAAAGCAGGTGCTATTTTTAATACCGTTGTAAAATTTCTCACAATATTTTTTTTATATAGTTTCGTTTTTGTAGTAATAATGGCGTGAAAACCATGCTTGCAATTTAGAAAAAAATTAGAATTATCATAAATTTAATAAAACTTTAGATAATTTTATGTAAATTAAACGCGGTCCAAAGATTAGATTTCTGCTTTTCATTAATTTACACGATCTTATGCATTGCATAATATTATCGCAGGATTAACAAAAAGTTAAACAAACGTTTAACAAAATGTAATATTTATTTCCCAATAATCGCTTATTGTTGCTAATATTAAGGGCCATCAAGAATTTTCGGGAGATAATCCGTATATTTGTAGTTAAATTATTACTATAAATGTCAAACAGAAAGATGATTACGGCAGCTTTGCCTTATGCAAACGGACCGGTTCATATAGGACATTTGGCAGGTGTTTATATTCCTGCGGATGTTTACGCAAGATTTCAAAGAAGGTCAGGAAAAGATGTAGCGTTTATCTGTGGTTCGGATGAGCACGGAATTCCTATTACCATAAGAGCCAAAAAGGAAGGAGTTACTCCTCAGGATATTGTGGATAAATATCATGAGATCATTAAAAAATCTTTTTCAGATCTTGGAATTTCATTCGATGAATATTCCAGAACCACTTCTAAAAAACATTATGAAACCAGCCAGGATTTCTTTAAAACATTATATGAAAAGGGAAAATTCACTGAGGAAGTTTCTGAACAATATTTTGATGAGCAGGCTAACGAGTTTTTAGCAGACCGCTATATTGTAGGAACATGTCCTAATTGTGGAAATGAAAATGCTTACGGAGATCAGTGTGAGAAATGTGGTACTACCCTTTCTCCTTCAGAACTGATCAATCCGAAATCAATGTTAAGTGGAAATGTTCCCATCCTTAAAGAAACCAAAAACTGGTATTTACCTTTAAATGAATATGAAGATTTCTTAAACGAATGGATCATTGAAGGCCATAAAGACGACTGGAAACCCAATGTATATGGGCAGGTAAAATCATGGTTAAATGACGGATTAAAACCACGTGCAATGACCAGGGACCTCAACTGGGGAGTTCCGGTTCCACTTCCTAATGCCGAAGGAAAAGTATTGTATGTTTGGTTCGATGCTCCTATCGGATATATTTCATTCACTCAGGAATGGGCAGAGAAAAACGGAAAAAACTGGAAGGACTACTGGCAAAGTGAAGACAGTGACCTGATTCACTTTATCGGAAAAGATAATATTGTATTCCATTGTATTATTTTCCCGGCAATGATGAAGGCACACGGAGATTATATAATGCCTAAAAATGTTCCGGCATTTGAGTTCCTGAACCTTGAAAACGATAAAATCTCAACTTCAAGAAACTGGGCGGTATGGGCCCATGAGTATGTTGAGGATTTCCCGGGACAACAGGATGTTTTGAGATATGCTCTTCTTTCTTCTGCTCCTGAAACAAAGGATAATAATTTTACGTGGAAAGATTTTCAAACAAAAAATAACTCGGAACTAGTAGGAATCTTTGGTAATTTCATTAACAGGGTTGCGGTACTTATCCATAAATATTATAACGGAGTGGTTCCACAGGGTGATCAAAATTCTCCCGAATTACAGGAAATTAATAAATCTGCAAAAGAAATTTCAGGATTCTTAGAAAACTACGAGTTCAGAAATGCATTAACAGCTTTAATGAATTTAGCTCGTTTTGGAAACCAGTATCTTCAAACTGAAGAACCATGGAAAACGATTAAAGATAACCCTGAAAAAGCAGCACATTCCTTATTTGTAGGGGCTCAGATTGCTGTAGCTCTCGCTCAGTTGTGTGAACCATTTATGCCTTTCAGCTCGGAAAAGCTATTGACAATGTTCAATGTTCAGAAATTAAGCTGGAGTGATGTAGAGACAAAATCCGTTTTAATTGAAAGCGGGCATACCATCGATGAAGCCTCTCTTCTTTTCTCTAAGATTGAAGATGACGTTATAGAAGCACAGATCCAAAAACTGGAGAATACAAAACAGAATAATAAAAAAACAAATCCTAACGCAAAACCGATGAAAGAGGAAATTACTTTTGATGATTTTACCAAAATAGACTTAAGAACGGCTACCATTTTAGAGGCTGAAAAAGTAGAAAAAGCCGATAAGCTATTAAAGTTCACGGTTGACACAGGAGTTGATGTAAGAACAGTAGTTTCAGGAGTCGCTGAGAGTTTTACTCCGGAAGAATTGATTGGAAAACAGGTGATGATCTTATTAAACCTGGCTCCAAGAAAAATTCGTGGAATAGAATCTCAGGGTATGTTATTATTAACCACAAAGCCGGATGGAAAACTATCTTTCGTTACTCCGGATGACAGCAATGTTGAAAACGGTATTGAAATAGGCTAAATATTTAAATGCATAGTAAAAAAATCCCCTAAGGTTTTAGGGGATTTTTATTTTTATACAATTGTCCTCGCAGGGATACTCATATTCTATTTCTTCTTTAGTTTTGCCAAATAAGCATCTTCATCCTGCATCACCTTTTCAATATTGAAACCATTATTTTCTGCAGCATTCTTTAAAGTCTCAAAATCCAGGTATAACCACTTGATAGGATCTTCGGACTCTCCTTTATAGTGTACGATATAATCCAATTCTCCGTAATAACCTTCTGCCGGGATATATACTCCGCCATCTTCATCCCGGTCAAACATGTATAAAATATCTGTACTGTCGATTAAAACCTGTCCGTTATCATTGAGCAATAAATGCAGTTTTTGGAGGTAATTATCTATTTCAGCCAGGCTTCCAAAAATCCCGGTTCCATTCATTAACAACAATATGGTATCAAAAGTTTCGCCAGAGAAATCAAGCATATTCTGGCAAACAGCTTTTTTAATTCCTCTTATCTGACACACCTGAATCGATTTTGGGGAAATATCCAATGCCACAACATCCAGATTCCTGATATCCTGAAGATATAAAGAATGAGAACCAGCTCCGGCTCCGATATCTAAAACCTTTCCATAAGATGATTCCAGAGCTTTTTGTTCCAAGGCATTCATCTCTTCAAAGGTTCTGAAAAGATAATCTACAGGAAGTTCATCCAGTTCGGAAATTGAAGTTTCAGTCTGCAAATCTTCAGGATCTTCATTATGATGGTAATCCCAGATCGCTTTTCCCATTAAATCTTTCATAATAACTTTTAATCAAGCAAAGATAAGATTTTTGCCTTGAAAAGCTATCGCGGTAATTGATAGGACAAAAGATAGTCTAATCCAATTAGCGGAGATTTATTTGTTTACAGGTGGTAACAGATAGCCCCGATAGGAACGGTTACCCCACAGCAAGAATCGGGAAAGCAAGGCGCGAGGAGTATAAGTGGATAGCGGGAAAAAGCTTCAAAATATACCTATCAGAAGAAACCCGAACGATTTGTCGGGACCATTCTTATTCATTCGCATGCAATTCTCTCCTCCTTTCTGCCTGTGACTCATCCTGCGCAGCACCGGTTTTCCAGTATGAATATGCATATAGCTCAGACTGATTCCAGCTCTTTTCTTTTCTGAAATAATTGCGAACCTCTTTCATGGTGGAGAGTTCACAGGCGATATATCCAAATTTTGAAGTTTCCGGGATCTCCACCCTTCGCACCACCTCAGCAAGCTTGTTTCCTAAGTGAGCATCAGGATTATGAACCCATATGAATTCAATATCGGCCTTGGTTTCCAATTCCTGCTCGTCTTCCCTGCCATGGACTTCAATGACACAAACTCCTTTTGCCGTTTCGGGAAGGGTTTCTAAAATGGCGCTCAAAACCGGAATTGCAGTACCATCACCAATAAGAAAATACCAATCTGCCTGAGGATACAGTTCCTTGGCCTCTGTACGCATCATCACGCCTAGCTTTGAGCCCTTTTCCGCCTCTCTAGCCCATTTTGAAGCAGGACCACTATCTCCGTGATCAATAAAGTCAATAACTAATTCATTAGCTTCAAAATCAATTCCCCGATGCGTATACGTACGGATAAAGGGAGCGACTTCCTTTGACGGATGGATCCATTCATGATTTTCATTTAGAATTGGAAAATAGATCTCGTTCAGCCCCTGGGGAGGAATCGCAATTTTATTGTTATCACCGATCGTTGTATTTCTGAACATCGAAACATCTTCGGCTTTAAGATAAACTCTGATAAAATGAGGAGTTATGTACTGTTTTTTGATTACTTCGGCAACGATCTGCCCTGCTTGCATTGTAGCCATACCTTTTCTTTTTTAATTAATATGCTATACACCAATCATCCTTTGAAGCCTTTGATAATAGGACATAAGGATAAAGAACATTCTTCATAAAGAATGATACAAATGTAGTTAATTATTTTTATTACGTCTAAATAAAAATAATATTATTGAAATAAATTACATTTTATCGGGTTCATTTTCATACCATAAGATACCAAACAAGAAAACGTAAACCCCAGACTCAAAATAAATCCGGGGTTTACAAGTGAAAAACAAGGTATCTTTACATAGCGGGACCAGCCGCATCTTTTATTTCTTCTAACAATTTTTTACGTTCTCTCAATCTCCTTCTGGCAATCACGGATTTACCACCCAGCATTCTGATAAATCTACCATACTGAAACCGTTCTTTACCGAAATGATGGGTTAAAACGTAAGCCAATACCCCTAAACCTACTATTATAATGTAACCAAATATCTTTTTGGACGCGATAATGATCGCATTCAGCTGAACGAGTTTCATATTACCGGAAAGTGTTTGAGGAGTCACTGTCATTCCATCAATATAAACAGCCAGATCTCCTACCGCCACCACCTGAAAGTGGTATTGAAACCATGAATAGATTGCTGAAAATATACCTACCGCTAAGAATGTTCTCCAAACCAGCACCAAGCCGATTGCAGCAAGCATATCATCAAGTTCCAGTTTATCAAGCGTATAATACCATACTGAGATAAACAATGAACACATCCCATAACCTTTTAAAAACATAGGCAGATACCAACCTTCATAATTGAATTCCAATACCATTGAAAAGTACATGATCATAGCATATCCTATCATCGCAGAAAATCCTGAAAAAATGAACATCTTTAAAGGTTTTTCATTTTTAAACCAGAAAATAGCTGTAATTCCGGCCAGAATAATTCCAGGAATCATCAGGATACTGAGTCTCGCATTGGTCAATTGATCATATCCCAATACTCCCACCGCAAACGTATTTTGCAAAGTTGTTGTCCCTAAAAACATTCCCAGCCAGAACAACATGAACAATCCATTCTGGACATTGTTTCTTTTGAATATGGAAAATGACAGATAAGGTCTTTTTAATGTTAATTGTCGTGTTGCCAATAACGCAAAATTTATAAAAGCACCAATGCTGGCCTTCATTATTTTCGAAGAATTCCACCAATCCTGCTGCTTTCCAAAAGAATATACATATGCCGAAAACATGAATGAGGAAATAAAAAGCAGAATACTCAGCCAATCAATATAATGCAAAGGAACTTTAAGGGCAAAATATTTATCATGCATAAAGATCCAATGAATCAGCGCCAGTACAAAACATAAAACGGACACAATAATGTAAAAATGCTGCCAGTTGTAAAGAACAGACACTTCTACAGCATAATAACTTGCCACCTGATTCATCATAAGGACGAATGTATAAAATGCTCCGTAGAACATCCCCCTGTTTCCTATCATTGCCATTAAAGGTAAAAAAAGTTCAATAGTAACCATCATTTTCAGAAAACCGATGACTAGTGCTGTTATTACGATTACCATTGGCTGCAGCGTGGTAGCATTAACATAGCTTAATAGTCCTAAAAGAACAAGAATTAAAGTGATCTTATCGCGTACCTTAAATCTCATCTTCATTCTTAGAACTACAGGCATACAGGCTCCCATTCCTATTGTCGTTGCATAATTTGCCCATAGAAAATATTCTGACAGAGCCCCCGTTCCTCCTACAAGATAACTTATATTACCTGTATACACTCCCCCCAACGGCATTACCACGGCAAGAAGTAATACGATCAGTAAAAGCTGAACCGGCTTTGGAACCCAATCATGATATAAGCCTTTGTTATACATTTTTTAATTTTTTTAGATGTTACAGACAATTGAAAAAGTTGAAAAAGATATCTTACGGACAAATTTTTCAATTTTTCAATCTTTCAATCTTTCAATCTTTCTTGTTAACATTCACATTCATATTCATCCCAGCACTCAGTTTATTGATATCCTCTTTTTTATTAGCGGCAGTAAATTCTATTCTTACGGGAATTCTCTGCTGTACTTTAATGAAGTTACCGGTAGAGTTGTCTGTCGGAACACTGGAATATCTCGATCCAGTAGCTGCAGAAATAGCCGTAACAATTCCTTCAAATTGTTGTCCGCCGAGCGCATCCGCCGTCATTATCATCTTCTCTCCAATTTTAACATTTGGCATCTGGCTCTCCAGAAAATTGGCAGTTACCCATTTCTGACCATTCAGTACAATCGTAGCTACCTGCTGCCCCGACTGGATCAGCTGGCCTTCGGAAATCGTTCTTCTCCCCATAACGCCGTCATAGGGTGCTGTAATTACGGTATAAGAAAGATTGATTCTTGCCATATCCAATGCCGATTTTGTTCTTTTGATCTCGGCATCATTGATCCCAAGCTTGCTTTTAACTTCTGTCGTAGAAAGGTTGGCTGATTGCTTTTGATTAACTAATGTTTCGTAAGCTGCTTTTTGTGCATCATATTCTGTTTTCACCTGGTCATATTGTTGTCTGGTAACAGCTTCTGAAGCCAATAGGTTTTTGTACCTGTTCAGGTTTTGTTCAGCATTCCATAATCTGGCTTTAGCCCCTGCTATGTTAGACTCCATCACGTTAACATTATTAGAAACCGTATTTACGGATGATGATGTAGCAGAGCGCTGTGCCAAAGCATTTTGATACGCTGCTTCGGCCTGGCCTAGCTGGGTTAAAATTTCATTTTTATCTAAAATGACCAAAGTATCTCCTTTTTTTACCTGCTGGTGTTCAATAAATTTAATTTCTTTGATATAGGCTGAAACCCTGGTATTGATTGGGTTGATAAATTCTTCAACCTGGGCTGCTTCTGTATAAGTCTTATCTCCGATATGAAAATATTCCCTAACCAGCCAGAATAAGCCAAAACCAATAGCCAGAAATACAATAATATTGGAAATAATTGCTCTAATTTTATTTTTCCTGGCTTCTTTCTTTTTAGCTACTGCGCTTGAAACCGCAGGTGCCTGTTCTATATTTTGTTGTTCCTTATTTTCCATTATCTTGATTTTCAGTTTTAAAAATTAAAGTGTTCCCGTAGATTTTAAAAGATTATAATATTGATACAGAACATTGATCTCTGCATTGGCAAAGTCCAGTTCAGACTGTAATTTCTGATTTTGGGCATCAATCATTTCGGCTTGTACAGCCAGCTGATTGAGATATTTAGCCTCTGTAATCTTGTAATTCTCTTCGGCCAGTTTTTTGGCGTCATTAAGAATATCAGCCTGCTGAATAGATTCCTGGTATTTTACATAAGCCGCATTAACTCCCATGTCTACATTTTGCTGAACTAAAGTCATTGCATCTCCAGCTTGCGTTTTTTGTATTTCTCCAAGTTTAATTTTCTCTTTCGTTTTATAAAGATTGTCGATATTATAACTTAGAGAAACTCCTGCCTGCCATCCTCCGGAATACATATCCAGAACAGGATTTCTTGTCGTAATCGGGCGCTGTAACGTATAACCTCCAAAACCGGATAACGTGGGAAGCTGATCGGTTTTTATAATCTCAATATTTTTATTTGCGACATCAATATTCGTTTTGGCAGACTTTAGCTGTGGATTACTGTTATGAGCCAGATCCATATAATACCCCATTCCGATACCCGCTTCCTTATTGTCTAAACTTTCGACAGGAATAATTTCTGTTTCAGAAGGTAATCCTAATGCAATATTCATATTATAATTAAGGATCTTCCGGTTATTAACGAGCGTTAAGATTCCCTGATCGAGATTTTTTATTGCCAACTCTCCACGGATCACTTCATTGCGGGTAACCATTCCTTGCTGATAAAATTTCCGGATGTTTTTCAGGCGTTCCTGGGCCAGCTTCTTATTGTTCTGAAAAACGGATTCCTGATTAAGAATTTTATAGATATCCAGATAATTGGATATAACTAAGAGCTTAACGTCCTGTTTATTCTTTTCAAGATCCAATTCAGAAAGCTGTTCCCTTAATCCGGCTAATTCTATAGATTTATTCACCAATCCTCCTTTGAAGATCAACTGAGTAGCCCGTACTGCATAAGAGCTTCCATAGTGAGGCATAGGAATAGTGGTAGAACCCGAAAAATCTTTGTCAATTGCTACTGCATCTCCCAAGTAAAACTGACTTGTTGATGCCGTTATATTAGGTAACTTCTGGAGTTTTGCGACACCTGTCTGTTGTTTTGCAATATTGATATTTTGAGCGGTAACTTTTAGCTGCTGATGATTCTGAAGAGCCAGTTCAGCGACCTCATTCGCTGTCATTTGTCTGACTTCCTGAGAAAAAAACAGCGCAGGGAATATAGCTATCAAAACTGATAGTGCTGTTTTTATGTAATGTATCATTTTACCTTGTTTTTACATAGGCAAAGTTACGGCAGCACAGAAATCAAACAAATGTTTGATAACTGGAAAAAGATGTTCAAATGTAGGATTTACCTGTCAAACTGATTTCTGTATTGTGTGGGACTGATCTCTAAATGCTTCTTAAAAAAGTGAGAAAATGAATACTGATCACTAAACCCAAGCATGGAAGAAATCTCTGAAACAGGCTTTTTGGAAGAGTTTAGAAGTACTTTGGCTTCGTTGACCACTATAGCCGCTATGATCTGACTGGCCGACTTTCCGGTAATAGATTTCACGACGGACGAAAGATGTCTGGTTGTAATGGACTGTCTTTCCGCATAGAACTCAACAGCTCTTTCCGTAT
Source organism: Chryseobacterium sp. LAM-KRS1 (assembly GCF_013184525.1). Taxonomy (GTDB): domain Bacteria; phylum Bacteroidota; class Bacteroidia; order Flavobacteriales; family Weeksellaceae; genus Chryseobacterium; species Chryseobacterium proteolyticum. The sequence goes on along the minus strand of NZ_JAAOIZ010000001.1, from coordinate 526,332 downwards.
GGTGATGTTCTGCGAGATCTGTCAAGAAGATAAAAACAATTTCTTCCTGTCTAGACATCTGCCCCATGGCGTTGCTATCCTCCTTGGAAATAATCCCAGCCATCTGGTAGCAAAAAACGGAAAATAAGTGTTCCACTATCTCCTTTTTATACATCATTTCCGTTTCCGAATCCAGTATATATTTAAGGAAATTAACACTTTTCCACACCAGCTCCATTTCATCCTGCTGAAAAGGAACTCCTTTATTCATTTGTTGCCTGAAATAACGGTATCCGATAAGACGGTTAAATTTCAGGGATAAAGCAGAAATAAACTCCCTTTTATAAGAAACCATTCTGGATTGAAAGTCATCACTTACCGATACCATTTCATAAACAGTCTGGGGATCGGTTACCATAAACATATTGGGCATAAGTTCAAGGTCCCTGAAGTGCTGACGAAGCTTTATAGTCCCGGTTTTAACAAATATAAACGCAGGATTATCTGGACGAAAGGGTTTTTCGACAGAAATTCTTTCAAAGATATTATGCTGTGTAAAGATCTCTACACCGAATTTTTCAAGGACAGACATGCCACAAATGTATTCAATCTCTTGGACGATTGCAAAATTTTATTAATTTCGTATTAACCAAATTCCAAATTATGAGAAAGATAGATTTATTTTTCGCAGAATATTGTAAAAACCACAGAAATAAAACCAATAAGCTCATTCATTGGATGTGTGTTCCTCTCACTTTTTGGAGCATATTAGGCTTTATCTCCTTACTTCCTTCACCGCATATTTGCTCTCCTTACTTTGGTTGTGCCAGCATCATAAGCATGGTTGCAGTTGCATTCATTACAGTATTTTATCTCAGACTATCCTTCCTGATCAGCATGATGATGCTTATTATCATGATATTGATGGAGGGTTCAATATATATGGTTAATATACGATTCTTAAAAAACGCATGGATTATTTATTTTTCAATATTCTTGGTTACCTGGATCTTAAGACTTTTCGGACACAGGATCGAAGGTAAAAAGCCTCCCTTCTTAAAAGATCTTCAATTCCTTCTAATGGGGCCTATATGGCTATTAACCTTTATTTTCAAAAAGACAGGAATAAAATATTAACAGTCTTTCTTTTGGATTATGCATCATTTTTGATAAGATTCATAAAAAGAATCATGAAGAACCTAATTTTACCCTTATTGCTTATAATATGCATTCATTGCAGTAAATCTGACGGTGTCGCCAGCCCAAGGGCTAGTGCTGATCTTGTAGAAGTAATACCGGATGATAAAACAGCTAATTTCCCAAAAAACCAGCTGGTTCCTTTGCCTCAAGAGGAACCGCGGGAAAATACACCAAAAAAAATCGATACCATTTCTAAAAAAATCATCAAAAATGGAGAAATGCGTATCCAGGTTTCAGATATTAAAAAATCCCAGGATCAGGTAAATGAAGCCTTAAAAAAAAGTAATGCTTATATACAAACAGAAGATTTTCAAAACTCAGATGAAGATGAAAACCTGAGCCTTACGATCCGTGTGCCTCATAAAAATTTTGATGCTTTAATCAATTCCTTTTCTAATGGGATAGGTTCTGTTTTATCTAAAAACATTTCCTCTGAAGATGTTACGGAAGAGTATACAGATGTTAGCATTAAACTAGCCAATAAAAAGATTTATCTTGAAAAATACCGGGATTTGCTTAGAAAAGCCTCCAATACGAAGGATATGCTTGAAATCCAGGAAAAAATCCGTGGTCTGGAAGACGAAATAGATGTTGCAGAGGGAAAACTTCGTTTTATCGATGACCGTGTGAACTACAGCACACTCAATTTGAGTTTATATAAAGAAAAAATAAGAAGTTCAGCTACATCAAAAATAGGTTTTGGAAGCCGGTTTGGAGATTCCATTACCCAGGGCTGGAATAGTTTTATAAGTTTCATACTTGGACTCATCTCTTTTTGGCCATTCTTTTTAGCCATCCCGCTTATTGTTTTCCTTTGGAGAAAATGGAAAGGAAGAAGAAAACAAAAATAGATCTGAATATCTATATCCGGATCTATTTTTGTTTTTAAAACTATGCATTAAAATGCTTCTTTACCATTTCCAGCACTTTCTCGTCTGACATTTGCTGGGACGTGTCTAATGTAATTTTCAGATCCTTGAACTGAGCAGTATCATGCAGATAGTGTTTTAATTCTTCCTGAATTTTTCCCGGACCGGTAATATATACTTCCTGAGAATTTATTAATAAATGTTCAACTTCTTTAAAAAACTTAATCCGATTCGTCCTTTCCGCATTATTACCTGCATTTTCACTTGAATTACCATGCTGAATCTCAGCTTTTACAGGATTACAAAGAAAAAATTTAAAGGCATTTTGTGCATCGTGATTTTTTGCAACGATAGCTTTTTCGGTATCTATCCAGATTCCTGCTAATTTTTTGTCTGACATAATCTTGTATTTTAATGTTACTCTATATAGAACAACAATGGTGCAAAGACGACGTTAATGCATGTTAAAAATAATTGCACTAAAAAAATTAAACAGCAATGAAACAAGACCTGTTATACGAAAACTCTTTATAAGAAAGATCTACATAATTATTTGCCAAGCACAAATACAGCGGGGATTTTATGAAGTTCCGGTTTTTTCTTTTGCCATTCTTTAATGGTTTTCGTCTGAATAAATTCATGCTCAGGATCGTTGATATTAGCAGCGATACACAATTTTGTATTGGGAGATAAAAATTTACACAGATCTTCTATAAGGGGATTATTCCGATAGGGCGTTTCCATAAAAATCTGAGAATATCCTGTTTTCTGTACCAGGCTTTCCAAATGCAGAATTTGTTTTTTCTTTTCTCCTTTATCAATAGGAAGGTATCCGTTAAACGAAAACTCCTGACCGTTAAACCCACTTGAAATCAGAGCCAGAATAATAGAAGATGGTCCTGAAACAGGTATTACTCTTATATTTTTTTCATGGCACCATTTCACAATCAGATTTCCCGGATCAGCAATGCAGGGAAGTCCAGCTTCAGAAAGCAATCCAAAATCCTGACCTTTTAACATGAGTTCCTGAGCATCTTTAATGTCCGCATTCTCGGTGTATTTATCCAGTAAAAAAAGCTTGAGATCGGATTGTTTTTTTTCAGGAGCAAAGAATTTAATGACCTTTCGGGCAGTTTTTTCATTTTCCACAAAAAAATAATCGGTTTGCATGATATAATCATTCATCACCGGTGAAAAATGATTGATAGGAGTATTTTCTGATAAATAGGCTGGAAGTAAAAAAAGCATTTTTTTATTTTTGGGTTCTTTCTTTTAATGAGGGTTGTTGAAAATATTGGGTCAGATCCATTGAGAACGTTACTGAGGTGATTTTCCATATCCCGCTGATCTTCATTAAGGTCCATATTTCTTTTCCCCAGTTACTCATTTTTCCGTCATACCAAAAGCTATAATCGAAATTAGCGGAAGCTATGGAACCGTCTTCAATGATCCTGATATTATCAAACTTTTCTTCTGATTTATCGTCTTTAAAACCCTTAACAAAGGTTTTATAATCATCGGTAAAGTGGCTTTCTGCTTTTGGATTTTTTTCAAGACGTTTCAATTGAGTCCTTTCACTATATGTTCCCGTCCATAAAACCGGTTCCTGAAAAAGGGAAAGAAATTTACTTTCATCCCTGGTTTTGATGCTTGTCATAAAATCATCCATTACTTTCCTAATGGCAATCTCGTCGTTTGTCTGGGCAAATAGAAAGTTGGCAATTAAAACAAAAAAGAAAATCAAGTATTTCATTTAATTTAAAATTTGGTTACGGATTGCATTGCATGCTTCATCCAAAAGTTGATAAACATCTTCAAAGTCATCCATATTTCCCCAGTAAGGATCAGAAACTTCAGCATTTTCGTGGTTTCCTGCCGCTTCTAGAAACAGAAATATTTTCTGTCTTTGTTCCTCATTTTTTGCTTTTGAAATTACATCCCCATAAATATCAATATCCATACAGTAGATTTTATCAAAATTTTCCAGATCCGCTTTGGTGATGGGTCTGGATCTTTGTTTGGAAATATCAATCCCATGATTAGATGCCGTTTTTATCGCCCGTTTATCCGGATGTTCACCTTCATGCATTGAAATCGTTCCCGCAGAATCCACTACAAAGCCGGGAGGGAGCTTTTCTCTCATAATTCCTTCTGCTAAAGGGCTCCTGCAAATGTTTCCCAAGCACACCATCAATATTTTCATGTTACAATTCTATGAATTAAGGACTAGCATATCTATCAAAATTAAACAAAAAAATGAAGAATAATTCCTATCCTTCATTTTCTTTATATCAAATTAAATTATTCTAATGTTTGATTCTTTCCGTAAGCTCTTTTACGTACTTTTTCACTTCTTTGTCTATCTTGGAAACATCTTTAATAGTTTCACAAGCATACATTACCGTTGAATGATCTTTACCTCCCATTTCTTCACCGATTTTAGTAAATGTAGCATTAGTAAATTCCTTTGCAAAATACATGGCCAGCTGTCTTGGAAGTGCAATTTCCCTTTTTCTTGTTTTCGAAAGTAACTGCTCTCTTTTAATACCAAAATAATCACATACGATCTCCTGAATATAAGGAATGTTGATGATTTTTTTCTGATTGGCTGCAATCTTATTGATGGTATCTTTCAATAACTCAAGACTAAGATCGGATTTATAAATTGTGGAGTAAGCAATTACAGAATTGATCACCCCTATAAGTTCTCTTACGTTGGTCTTTGCTTCAGCCGCTAAGAAGTCGAGCATATCTTCCGTCAGTACAATACCATCTCTGCTTAACTTATCAACGATAATTTTTCTTCTGGTTTCCAGATCCGGAGATTTGATCTCTGCAGAAAGTCCCCATTTGAAACGGGAAACGATTCTGTCCTGAATATCCATGATATCTACAGGAGCCTTATCAGAAGTCAGAATGATCTGCTTTCCATTCTGATGCAGATAATCGAAAATGTGGAAGAAACTATCCTGTGTCGCCGATTTACCGGACAAGAACTGAATATCATCAATGATCAAAACATCCACCATCTGGTAGAAGTTAGCAAACTCGGTTTGCTTATGTGCCTTTGCTGCTGAAATGAATTGCTGTATGAATTTTTCAGAAGACAAATAAAGGACTACTTTATCCGGAAACTGGCTTTTAACTTCCAATCCTACCGCTTGTCCCAAGTGTGTTTTACCCACTCCATATCCTCCATATAAAAACAATGGATTAAAGGCAGTAGCACCAGGTCTTTTTGCTATAGATCTTGCTACTGTTGCAGCAAATTTATTGCTTTCTCCCTCTACATAGTTATCAAAAGAAAAATCAGATTTCAGATTGGAATCGATATTTACTTTTTTAATTCCAGGTACAACAAAAGGATTAACAATATTGGATGAAAAACCTTGAGGCATTGTTTCCTGCACTTTCGGTGTAGGAACACTTTTCCCTTTCATGTTCATGGTAACTGGTTTTTCTAAGCCATTAGGCTTATTTTCCATTACAGAATACCATAATTTTACTCCTTTACCTATATTTTTCTTCAGGGCCGCAGAAAGTAGAGATAAGTAATTATCCTCAATATATTCCTTGTAAAAATCACTAGGTACCATTAATGTAAGATTGTTGTCAACCAAAGAGATTGGCTGCACCTTATCGAACAATAAGTCGAAGGATTTTTCAAGTTTTTTCAAATCAGAATTATCTTCAGCTGCGTTAAGATTGTCACGCATAAACTGAAGGCACTTCTGCCATATCATCATTAAATTTTCATCCATATTTATGCCCCGATTAATTCTTTAGTTAGTACTGTGTTTAGAAGGAAGACAAAGGTCTAATTTTTTATTTTCAAAAAAAAATTTTGCAGGTATTGATTATTTAAAAATATATTTGTATGTATAATTGGAGACCCAAAATGATACACACAATCCACTCAATACGAGTACGTTACGCCGAAACCGACCCTATGAAATATGTCTATTATGGCAACTATGCAACGTACTTTGAAATTGGCAGAGTTGAGCTATTTCGATCCATCGGAATGTCATATAATGAAATTGAAAACCAGGGAATTTGGTTACCCGTTTCCGATTATAAAATTAAGTATTTAAAACCAGCTTTATACGATCAAAAATTAGAAATCCACACCTATATAAAAAAAATACCCGGAGTACGGATTGAATTTGAATATGAAATCTACAACGAAGATGGAGTAAAAATTACCGAAGCTTCTACCACCCTGTTCTTTCTGGATTCATCAACCAACAAAATCATCAGATGCCCGGAGCATTTATTGAATCTTTTTAAAGCAAACTGGAAGGTTGAAGAAAATACCCCTGAATAATTACGGTATATAATTTTTTTAAGTATCAACTATTTCATTCCTTTGTTGAAGTTTAATTTACATTTAACAATTACGCAGAATATATGAAGATTGCATTTCTTGGCCCACATGCAAGTTTTACTCAACTTGCCACCACACAACTTTTTCCTAAGGAAGACCTATTACCACAGGCAAATATCCTGGATTGTTTTGAAGCAGTAGAAAAAGGAGAAGTTGCTAAAGCTGTTGTCCCATTGGAAAACTCCATTGAAGGTACCGTTTCCATGACATTAGATTATCTGTATAAAACCCCTGCAATAAAAATCGAAGCTGAAGCTGTGATGCCCATTGCACATCACTTAATGATTCATCCCAACAATTCTATTGAGGAAATCGAGAAGATTTATTCCCATCCGCAGGCATTGGCTCAGAGTTTTCATTTTTTAGATGAACACTACAAGAATGTTCAAAGGCAGGATTTTTCTTCTACGGCCGCCGCCGCCAAGTTTGTATCCGAGAACCCTGATCAAAAGATCGCAGCTGTCGCCAACCAATTTGCTGCTAATCTTTATGGTTTAAAAATCATTAACCGGAATATTCAGGACTTTGAGCAGAACCACACCCGCTTTATCGTAATCTCTAAAGAAGGAAATTCTTACAAAAACGAAAAATTAGAAGTTCTGGGTGAAAAATCCGGGATGCTCATTACATTACCTGAAGATCATGCCGGAGGATTACACCAGGTACTATCAGTATTCGCCTGGAGAAAGATGAATCTTAGTAAAATAGAATCCCGGACCTTAAAAACGGGACTTGGAAACTACTTTTTCTATATCAATGTGGTAGGTGAATGGCATCCGATCCTGCATGGAAATGCAATACAGGAGCTTGAGTCCATCCGCGCAGATGTTGATTTCCTTGGAAATTACAAAGAGTACTTATTAGAAAGTTAAATCTTATTAAAAAAAAGGATAGTTATAATATTATCCAAGAAATATAACCTACTAAAAGCTGTCAGAACGTCTGACAGCTTTATTTTTACAATAAATAAAAATTATTCAATAAAAAGGGATTTATTTAAATTATTTTATTTATCTTTATTCTCAAAAAATTTAAGTATATTTACTTATAGTATAAATACGTAACGTTATATTGAATATAAATTGTAAATTGTTAAAATATTTAAACATAATTTACAATAACTTTATATAAAATATAACCTACAGGCATAATTTTTGCTGTATTTTTACGAAACTAAAACTAGAACCATAACAATTTAAACTTTTATAACATGAAAACTAAAATTTCCATTCTGATCTTATTTTTGATCTCATTTCAAGCCTTTTCACAGGTAGGAATAAACACCACAACACCAGCAGCTACTCTTGACGTAAACGGAGATGTGAAAGTACGCCAGGTTCCAACAACGACAACATTAACTGGATTTGATGTTATGATGTATAATATTGCTACCGGTGAATTACAACAAGCAGATCCTGCATTAGTAGCGAGTGCCGGAAGTGGTGGTGCTACAAACCCTACCCTGTTTGCTGCTAAAAAAACAGCAGGAATCAGTTTATTAAGCTTAGGATTGTTTCCTTCTGGATTTAGAGGAGTTAACTTCCTGACAGCAGAAAGAACAATCGGTAGTGCTGCATTATTCTCTGATACCGACAATACGTATGTTGTTCCATCTGACGGAGTATACGCTATTGGATTTACTTTCCGTTACGGAACAGGATTACAAGCTTCTATCCTTGCCAACAGCCCGGGAGTAGGAATCGTTAGAACAAGAGCAGGGGTAGCTACTACAATAGATAGCCGTGCATTTAGCGGAGCAAACCTAATTCTGTTAAGCTTAACAATTTCAGAATCCAGCTTGAACTCAATCTATAGCCTACAGGCAGGAGATAAGATTTCATTCGGTCTTGTAGGGTCTTCTGCGCTTGACGTAGGTTTACTTGGATCAAGTGTTGCTTCATTCTATATTTACAAAGTATCTAACTAGGACTTTTATTTAATTTAATCACTATACACCGTTAATCCATCATATCCCAATATGATGGATTAATTGTTTTTACGAGTAGCTTAACAAACATTTATTTATATTTGATCAAACAAATGAAAATTATGACGGCAAATTTCCTGGTTATTCTACTTATTGTATTGATTGTTATTGTTTATAGTAATTTAAATAGCAGAATACAAAAGCTTGAAAAGAAAATTTCAGACTTACAGGAAAATACTCCTAAAGACATTCCGGTTGCAGGGCTAAAAAAAGAATCTACAAGTCCATCTCAGCTATCTCCTGAAGCTTCACCTATCAATACTCATCATGAAAAAGAATCTGCACCAGAGATCTACCCCAACATTCAGGAACAGGTACCATCAGATCAACAAACAGACTGGCTTTCCCCTATTATGGGTTTTCTTAAACAAAACATTCTGGCAGTTATTGGTATTTTCACTTTGGTTTTAGGTATCGGTTACTTTGTAAAGTATGCCATTGATAAAAACTGGATTGGAGAAGCAGCAAGGGCGACAATAGGATTCTTCATCGGTTCAGCTATTATAATTACAGGTCATTTTCTAAGAAAAAATTATGCAACATTTTCATCTATAATATTGGGAGGTGGTATTGCAATCTTATATTTTACCACTACCATAGCGTTTCGTGAATATCATCTGTTCGCACAGAATACCGCTTTTATTATTACATGCTGTATAACATTATTATCTATCATTCTTTCTTATCGCTATAATAGCGAGGTCCTAGTTATTTTTTCATTATTTGGCGGATTTCTAGCCCCTTTAATGATCAGTTCCGGCCAGAGTAATTACTTATTTTTATTCACCTATATATCTGTTTTAAATATCGGAATGTTTATCATTACCTTTTTGAAACAATGGAAAAGTGTTGGAGGAATTGCATTTTTCTTTACGCATCTCTATTTGTTATATTGGATTGTAGAAAAACCTGAAATATTAAGTATTTATTTTTATCTGATCAATTATGTTATATTTTATGCTTTCGCATTGCTTAACAATATTAAGAAAAACATACTTTTTGCTTTTGATACAATATTATTAGTCCTGGTCAACTTCTTTAGTACTCTAAGTTTAATTTACCTTTTTAACAAATTGGGATATGAACCGGTCATCATATTTCCTCTAATCTTTGCAGCAATTAACAGCTGTCTCGTTTTCAGGGAATATAATAAGAAAAGTTTTAACAGCACTTATTCCATATTTACAGGTATTACTGTAAGCCTTCTAACCATTGCTGTCGCATTGCAGTTCAAAACGCATTTGATCACAAGCATCTGGGCAATTGAAGCAACTTTACTTCTTTTTATCTGGAAAAAAACAAATCTTAGTATTTTTAAAGTTTTCTTTTATATTCTTTTTCCTTTGGTCCTGTTAGCTCAAATCATTACATGGGCACAATATTTCGACGCAAAAGATCTTAACGTAATAATCAACCCTATCTTTTTAACAAGTTTGGTGACAATCATTACCATCCTTTTTAATCTTGCCCTACTCAAAAGATTACAGGGAAATAACACTTCCGGAAATAGCTTCTTTGAAAATGCATTTAAAATCCTTAATTACTCTGTCATTTATTTCGCGATATTATTTGAGTTGATTTATCAGATTTCTGAACAGCCTTTTGCTATTATTTTAGTATCGGGGTTTTTACTGAGTCTATTCTACATCTCCATCCTTTTACTACTCGGCAGAAAACTGGAAATAAACAGACAGATCAAAAACGGATTGATTTATTTTTTCTTTTGCCTTACTATCATTCACGTTACTTTCTGTGCTTCCGAGCTTATACATGATATCGTATTAAAGAAAACTTCATGGTCTTTCTATGGAATTTACTTACTATACCTCATTCCTTTTATATATGTATATTATTATAAGGTAATAAACACACCGGATTTTTTGAAAATAAAAATTTCGTATTGGCTCGGTGCCTTTACATTGGTTACTGTTGTAAGCTGTGAATTGTATCACTTATATTTATTGGGAAATTCAGTAAACCTTACAAACCTGCCTGCACTGCAAAAACATTTTAGCATTCTGTATCTTCCAATCATTTGGGCTATCCTTTCAATTATCTTTATTTATACCGGGCTTAAAAGAGAGAATAATGAATTAAGCAGAATCGGATTCACCCTTATAGGGATCGTTATTGTGAAACTGTATGCCTATGATGTATGGCAAATGGATAATATCTCCAGAATTATAGCTTTTATATTACTTGGAGTGATTTTATTGCTAAGCTCATTTATGTTCCAGAGATTGAAAAATATCATTAAAAATCTTGTGGATAAAAAGGATGAAACTGATAAAAATGAAAATTCAGAATTTTAATAAAATCCATTATTTATACATAATTTTTAATTTATCTTGAAATCACATTCAAATTCTACAAAAAAAACTTATATTTAACCTGTTTTTAATCGTTACTTATTCTTTAGATTATGAAAAAAATACTTTATTCTTTTTTATTAGTATCTTCTGTATGTTTGTTTGGACAGAAGAATCCTTCAGCGAAATTTGCTGTTGCTAATGATATTGTTGGAACAGTTGATATGTTCAAGGACAAATCAGATTTCATACAAAGCATGCATGTTTATAAAACACCTGCTACTTTGCCACAGAATCTAAAAAAATTCAGTTATCTGGCAGACAATGGGATTACAGAGTTCAAAATCAAAAAAGGATATGAAAACCTTGACAGGTTAACATTAGCTCAGCTTAATGTACAAAACAACCTACCCAAAGAAACACCTGTAATCATCGAAGGTTATGAATTTTCTAATCCTGAAACCAGTATCTACGCTGATATTTTAGCTAAAACTGAAGTAAAGGATTACAATGGCAAAAAGTCCCTTTTTATTACAACAACCCAGAAATAATCATTAATTTTTGATCATAAAAAAAAGGATGCTCACTGAGCATCCTTTTCTAATATTTATTATTCCATTTTTTTCTGAGTTCTTCATAAATTTTTTTCTCCGTGGCATTATCTCCCGGCTCATAAAGCCTGGTGTCTTTAATTTCTTCAGGAAGGAAATCCTGGTCTACAAAGTTTCCTTCATAAGAATGTGCATATTTGTAGTCTTTGCCATAATTGAGATCCTTCATTAGTTTTGTCGGAGCATTTCTGAGATGAAGGGGTACAGGAAGATTACCTGTTTGTTTTACTAATGCCAATGCATTATTAATAGCCATATAAGTAGAATTACTTTTAGGAGATACCGCCAGATACACTGCAGTTTCACTTAAAATAATCCGGGCTTCGGGATTACCTATTACGTTGACAGCCTGAAAACAATTATTAGCAATAACCAAAGCATTCGGATTTGCTAATCCAATATCCTCAGCCGCAAGAATAAGCATCCTTCTCGCAATAAATTTAATATCTTCTCCCCCGGCGATCATTCTTGCCAGCCAATATACCGCACCATTGGGGTCACCTCCCCGCATGGATTTAATAAATGCAGAGATAATATCGTAGTGCTGTTCTCCATTTTTATCATATAAAGCCATTGTTTCCTGAAGAACGGCAAGAACATCTTCATTGGAAACCTCAGTTGTCTCTGTATTTTTATATTGATTGAGAACCAGCTCAACAGAATTGATAAGTTTTCTGGCATCACCACCCGAATATTGTATAAATGCACCTTTTTCTCCAATTTTTAAATGGGTATTCTCGTCTTTATTGTACCTATCGAGAGCAATGTCCACCAGTTCTTCCAGTTTTTCATAGCTTAAAGCTTTCAGGATATACACCTGACTCCTTGAAAGCAAGGCTGAAACTACTTCAAAGCTTGGATTTTCCGTGGTAGCACCTATCAGAACGATCCATCCTTTTTCTACTGCGTGAAGCAATGAATCTTGCTGCGACTTATTAAAGCGGTGAATTTCATCAATAAATAGGATTGGTGATTTTCCTGAAAATAGATTCTGTTTTTTTGCTTCATCAATGACATCGCGAACATCTTTTACACCCGAAGAAACCGCAGAAAGTTTATAGAACTTTCTTCCGGATTTTTCAGAAATAATTTCTGCCAATGTCGTTTTCCCCGTTCCTGGAGGCCCCCATAAAATAAGAGAATTGAGCGTATCGTTCTCAATCATCTTCCGTATTGTTCCCTTCTCACCCGTAAGATGCTCCTGCCCCAGAACATCATCCAGGGTTTTGGGTCTTAATTTTTCAGCTAATGGAATATTTTGATTCAAGATATTTTAGGATTTTTGAGTGAATATTTCAGATTTATGTCTCTGAAACTTATAACAAATTTAAACTAATTTTCATTTTTTTACCCTATTTTTGCATTGTTTTGAAATTAACAGTCAACAAGATCATTACTTTTCCTTTGGTAATTTTAGTTAAATTTTACCAATGGTTTATCTCGCCCTTACTCCCTAAAAACTGTCGTTATGAACCTACATGCTCCCATTATATGGTAGAATCACTGCAGGTGCATGGTATTTTTAAAGGATTGTGGCTGGGTATAAGGAGAATTTCAAAATGTCATCCATGGGGAGGTAGCGGATATGATCCTGTTCCTCCAAAGAAATAAAAATTCAGTAATAAACTATCAAAAAAATAGAAATGAGTAATATTTTTTTCAGAATGTACCTCGTAGTATTTGCCTTCGTTACCCAGTGTATTTTTGCACAGGCATACCCTGGCGGTCTATCGGACGGAAACTTACAAGTAAATGCTACGGAAATCCCCGTTAAAATCTATTCAACAACTGAAATCAGAGATCTGGACTCTTTTGTGGAAAGACCTATCAATAGTAATGTTCTGGTAATTCTGAATAAGTCTAATTTTGAGCCTGCTTACTTCAATTTCAGCGCTGCAACATTAAGTAAATACAAAGAAGCAAAATACCAGTTTTTTGATAAACACTTTAAGCTGATAGAAACTCCGGCTACTCAGGAAAATATTGAAACTTTCAAATATGCTGTAAAAGCAGACAAACCCATTACAGCTGCAGACCATGTTGAACTGGAAACTCCTTTTAAAATATGGGATCCTTCCAATGGGATCAAACTGGGGCCTGTTACACTTCATTTTTATAGCCTGATGTTCATTTTTGCCTTTGGATTTGGTTATCTCCTGATGGCAAGAATCTTCAAAACTGATAATGTCAATTTAAAATATCTGGAACCATTATTTACATGGACGCTGATCGGAACTATTTTGGGTGCAAGGCTAGGCCACGTTATCTTTTATCAGCCTGAATTATTCAAGGAAGATTTCTGGAGTGTCTTTTTGCCAATAAGCACAAAAAACGGCCTGAAATTCACAGGTTTTTCAGGATTGGCAAGCCATGGAGCTACTATTGCTTTAATTCTTACAACTCTTTATTACTCGTTTAAGATCATCAGAAAAAACCCTTTCTGGGTATACGATAGATTAGGAATAGTGGTTTCTTTGGGAGGTGCCTTTGTAAGAATGGGGAACTTTTTCAATTCTGAAATTGTAGGAAAACCTGTAGACCCGAATTCCCCGTTTGCTTTACTTTTCCCACAGCAAAGCAGTGAATATGGTCTAACTGTACCACGTTATCCTACCCAGCTTTTTGAAGCCTTCGGATATATTTGCCTTTTTATCCTGCTGTGGATCTTATACAAAAAGACAGATAAGAAATATCAGCAAGGCTGGTTATTTGGATTATTTTTCATTATTCTTTGGGCAATCAGATTCTTTGTAGAATTTTTAAAAGAGCCTCAGGGAGATGAATTTATCCAGATCGGAGGCTTGAATACCGGACAGGTACTTTCTATTCCTTTCATGCTTGCAGGAGTAGTGATCATGATTATGTCTAAAAAATTCAAAATTACTCAGGAACAAAACGCAAAACCTGAATAATTATATTCCTATAATACATATGAAAGCCACAATTGAATTGTGGCTTTTATTCTTTTACGACCTTTAGAAATAGCTGATACTTTATAGCTTAACCGCCGTTTTTTTATTGATTTTCTCAAATACTGTTCCCAATTCATTAATGAGATCAGTAGGAAGCATAGATTCTTTAGAATATCTTTCTGCCGCATAATCTGCTGCTTTTCCATGAAGCCACACCCCGAAAGCAGCGGCATCTTCTTCGGAATATCCTTGTGCCAGTAATGAGGTAAGAATTCCTGTAAGAACATCTCCGCTTCCTCCCTTGGCCAGTCCCGAATTTCCTGTAGTATTATAATACACTTTTCCATCAGGAGTAATAATTTGTGTATGATGATCCTTCAGGACAATATATATCTGATGCTCATCCGCTTTCTGACGTGCCAGTTCCAGTCTTTCAAAAGAGTCTGCGGATTTACCAAATAGCCGTTCAAACTCCTTGGGATGAGGAGTAATGATTGAATTCTTCGGGATCAGTTTCAGATTTTTTTCATTTTCCGAAATTATATTCAAAGCATCCGCATCCAGGATCAATGGTTTCGCATATTCTTTTAAAAATTGCAGAAGCACTTTTTGCGTTTCCTTATCTGCTCCTATACCCGGTCCTATACCAAATACAGAATTATCTTCAATCTCTATCTTACTTGTAACCTGATCACCACTTTTTATAAACATGGCTTCCGGACAAGATATTTGTAAAATATTATATCCGCATTCGGGAGCAACCGTGAACGTCAAACCGGCTCCAGTTTTTAAAGCAGCTTTTGTGGATAGCACAGCAGCTCCCATTTTACCGAAGCTTCCTGCAACAATATGTACTTTACCATACAATCCTTTATGAGAAAAGTCCGGTCTCGGTCTAAAAATTCTTTTGATCCATTCTTCATCAACTGAAAAATCAGCTGTTTCAGTATTTGAAATATACTCTCTGCTAAGATTTATATCCAAAATCTCTACCTTACCTGTAAATATACCACTTTCAGGATGTAAAAAGCTTTTCTTCCAGAATTGAAAACTCAGAGTATAATCAGCCTTGAAAATAGTAGAGCCAGCAACAGAAGTGGTATCTGCAAAAAGTCCTGAAGGAATATCAATAGAAATTTTAACAACCTTCAGAGTGTTTAAATAATCAACTATTTCTTTGTATGCTCCTTCAAGTTCTCTCGATAATCCGGTTCCGAAAAGGGCATCAATAATAACAGTATCATCATCCAGCGGATCCTTATCCAGCTCACTGAATCTTTTAACCGGAATTTCCGAAACCCCTTGTACTCTTTCAAAATTGACCTCTGCATCATCGGAAAGTTTCGATTTGGGATCCTCGACAAATACCTCTACATCAAAACCTTCGGTATGGAGCAGCCGTGCAATAGCAAATCCATCTCCTCCGTTATTTCCAACGCCACAGAAAACAAAAAACTTTTTATGATTTTTACAATGTTCAGATATCCAGTTTACACATGATTGTGCTGCGCGCTCCATTAGTTTAATTGAAGAAATTTGATCGTTCGATATCGTAAACTGATCACACGCCCTTATTTGCTCCTTCGTAAATATTTTCATTTCATATTAGTATCCGACTAATTTATAATATTTTTTATTAACGCAAAGGCGATTACTCCACATTCACATTATTTAAAAAGAATACAAATAAATATCCCATAAACGCGAAAAAAATAACAATTTTAGCTATATTTGTGTCATACACAACATAAAAAAAATTAAATTATGGGATTTTTAAAGGAATTTAAAGAATTTGCAGTCAAGGGCAATGTCATTGATCTTGCAGTAGGGGTTATCATTGGTGCAGCTTTTGGTAAAATTGTTTCATCATTTGTAGAAGATGTTATTACTCCTCTTTTACTTAATCCGGCTCTAAAAGCTGCAGGGGCAGAAAATATCAAAACCCTGGTATGGAACGGCGTTACCTATGGTAATTTCCTGGCGGCAGTTATTAACTTCCTTTGTATAGCAATGGTTCTTTTTATAATGATTAAAGGAATTAACAAAGTATCAAAGGCTAAAGAGGTTGCTCCGGCTGGTCCTACAGATGATCAGAAATTATTGATGGAAATCAGAGATTTACTAAAAAACAAGAACAACATATAACATAAAAACACCTCATTTGAGGTGTTTTTTATTTCAATACGAACTTCATTCGATTAGTGAATCTGTAGTATACTTGAAATCTGCTCCGCCAAAGAAAGACCAATTCTATCCTGTGCTTCCAATGTTGAAGCTCCTGTATGAGGTGTAAGGGAAATTTTAGAATGAGTGAGAATGTCTTTTGAAGGAGTAGGCTCATTAATGAAAACATCCAGTCCTGCAAACTTCACTTTTCCGGAATCCAGGGCTTCAATTAAAGCCACCTCATCAATAACACCTCCGCGTGAGCAGTTCACTATTGCAACTCCGTCTTTCATAATTTCAAACTCATTTTTTCCGATCATATATCCGTCTTTCTGTGCCGGTACGTGAAGGGTAATAAAATCCGAATGCTTCAGAACATCCTGTAACGGTTCCGTTTCAATATCCACATTGATAAACTGGTTGTTATAGAACTTGACTTTTATACTTGCCCTGCCTACATTATTATCAGCCGCAACTACTCTCATTCCAAGACCTAAAGCAATCCTTGCAACCTCTTGTCCTATTCTTCCCATTCCAACGATACCGATGGTTTTCCCTCGCAATTCTATTCCTTTAGCATATGCTTTTTTAAGTCCTGCAAATTCAGTATCTCCAACTACAGGCATCTTTCTGTTCGAATCCTGTAAAAATCGTGCTCCTGAAAATAAGTGGGCAAATACCAATTCCGCAACCGACTCCGAAGAGGCAGATGGTGTATTGATTACATGAATTCCTTTTTCCCTTGCATAATCTACATCAATATTATCCATACCAACACCTCCTCTTCCGATAATCTCAATGGATGGACAGTTATCAATAATATCTTTTCTTACCTGTGTCGCACTACGTACCAGTAAAGTACGGATCTTATGCTCATTAATGTAATCTACTAAAAATTCCTGTGGTACTTTTGTTGTGATTACTTCAAACCCTTTTTCAGTTAATGCATCAATTCCAGATTGATCCAGACCGTCATTTGCTAAAACTTTCATAAATACAATGTCTATTTAAATTTAAAAAGATTTAAAAATTAAAATTCGGCGTGCTGCTTTATCATTAATCTTTAAATCTTTGAATTATTTTTAATCTTCTTTGAAAACTTCGATTGTCACTTGCTTTTCGACCAGATCAGTAAATTTCCCTTTGTATCTTGTCGCTCTCACAAGGTGGTTATCAATCCAGTGATAGTTCCCTCCTCTTGGTTTCCCACACAAAACACTATGGTATTTGAATCCGTGTTTATCCAGCCAGTCAATTGTAATTTGTTTTAAATTTTCAGTGCGGGAAGTAAAAAAGCATATCTGATGTCCTTCATCATACCATTTATTTATGGTTTCTAAAGCATCGGGATAAGGCTCACAGGTAACCATTCTCTCCGGTTCTTCGTTCGGAACATCATCCGTAATTGTTCCGTCAATATCTATTAAGTAATTTTTTACTCCGTCCTTTAGTACTGGACTCACGTGTTCGATATAATCTAGCTCCATCATAAAAATTTGAATTACAAAGTTACGATTTTTACAATGAAAAGAGGTGTTAAACTTTGTTTATGTTAAAAAATTACTACTATAACGTAAATTAGATTAATAAATTCAATATTAAATCAACCAATTTTACATTTATGATTTAAAATTTTCAGTTTCACTTGAGTTTAATCACCAGAAGTCCATTAAAAATAATATCAGATTTCAACAAATAACCACAAGATTTACATTATTGATAATCTGAAATATCATGACTGAACAGAAAATTTTAAAATTTTTCTCCAAGGCTAATGCGCAACCGGTTCAAGGCATTCATAAGGGAAATACTTGATGTAAGTTCTACAATCTCCCTTTCAGAGAATTCAGTTTGAAGTTCTACAAGTAAATTACTGATATCTCCATTGATGAAGGTTACAGCGTCTGCCCACTGTAAAACTAAGAGCTGTTTTTTACTGAATGATGCCGAGTGCTTATATCCGGGGATCTTATCAATTATAGATTGATCGATACCCATATCTCTGAGTTCTCCGGCATGGAAACTGCAACAATAGGCACAGCCGTTTAACTGGGATATCCTCAGCTCGGCCAGAGCAATAAGCTTATTATCAATTCCTGAATTTCTGATACTTGAATGAGCCTGGTATAAATATCCAACAGTTTGCCTAGCTATACTTTTATAATCCATCTTTTTTTTCACAAAGCTACAGCAGGCATACATTCTTAAAAGAGTACAAAAAACAGAAAATTGAGTATAAATAAAAGATTAATTTTGTACTAATCATTGATGCTGCGATGGACCATATACATGAGCTTATTGAAATCGAAATAACTGAGTTATCTGAATGGAAGGACCGTTTCCGTAAAAACAGTTTTTTTGAACTCGTCTTCATTCTTTCGGGGAAAGGAGTACAAAGTATAGAATACAAAACCCGGAATTATCAACCTCAGGATTTCTTTTTGCTTCCCTATTCAAAGTGCCATGCCTATGACATCATCCAGCCTACTCAGTTTTTATTCGTCCGGTTTACAGAGCATTATTTTAAAAACCTTAAAAGTACGGATATCAATTACTCACAATGGTATAGCAAACTCAATTATATCATAGGATTCTATGATTTCAGCACAGGACTTGTTTTTCATGATAATAAAGACAAGGAACAGGTTAGAAGATTATTGGATATTATAGTTCATGAAAAGGATCAGAACGCGGCGTATTCTGAAACGTTAATCGCCAATTCCCTGTCTTCAATACTTACAATTATCAGTTCAAGACTGGCAAATACGAAAGAGAAAGGCGATACTAAATTTTCTGAAATCATCCGGCATATCAATCAAAATATCATTAATGAGGATCAATTGTCTATCGATTATTTATCCAAAAAATTTAATCTTTCCGGAAAGTATTTCAGCGAATATTTTAAAAGAAATGCCGGCGAAACATTAAAGGAATATACTCAGAAAACCAAACTGCAGATAGCGATCAACAGGATTACATATACAACAGCTCCATTACAGGAAATTGCATGGAGCCTGGGTTTTACCGACGGAAGCCACCTTAATAAGGCCTTAAAAAAGCATTTCGGTATATCTTCATCCATATTGAGAAAAGAAAAACGAACTGCAGATCATTAAAAAGTTCCGAAAATTTCAGGGATTCCATTCTCGATCTGGCATTGATATGATGTTTCCCCAAAAATTTCCAAAATACATTTATTAGACTTACATTTGTAGGAATGGAAGAATTGGTAGTCTTAGTAAATCCGCAGGACAATGTTATAGGTTTGATGGAAAAACAGCAGGCACACGTTAATGGCTTGCTACACCGGGCTTTTTCCGTATTTCTATTTAATGATAAGGGAGAAATGCTCTTGCAAAAAAGAGCTTCGGAAAAATACCATTCTCCAAACCAATGGACTAATGCAGTATGCTCGCATCCCAGAAATGGTGAAAGCTATCTGGCAGGTGCAAAGCGTAGGGTGAAAGAAGAACTGGGAATAGAAGTAGAACTTGCGGAAAAATTCAGTTTTATTTATAAAGCTGATGTTGGCGGTGGACTTTGGGAGCATGAGCTTGACCATGTGTTCGTCGGAAATTACGATGCTGATTTCAGTTTAAATAAAAAAGAGGTTGAAGAGGTAAGATACATCTCCATTGCTGATCTGGATAAAGAGATCTCTGAGAACCCAGAAAATTTTACAGAATGGTTCAAAATCATTCTGGAAGAATACAAACACCATTTTTAGATGAGAAAAAATTTGATCGCAGGATTAATATTGATGTTAGGCTGTTTTACCTTTGCACAGAAAACAGCAGTTTATGAAAGTACCAATTACACGATTAACGTTCCTGAAGGGTGGAAATCGACAAATGACGATGATATTGTAAATATATTTCCTTCGAATGAAATTGGTGCCATTACAATTTCAGAGTACCATGACCTGAATATTCCTAAAGAGGAAACAAAAAAATTCATCCTTGCCCTTTACAAATCCAATGATGAAGAAAGCAAGGTAAAATCCGGTAAAGGAAAGAAAGGATACACAGAATATACGTATGAATATTTTGATGATCACGATAAGCTTTTCTGGATTACCAAAGTTTTTCAAAAAGAGAAAAACCTGTTCATTATTTCCATCAATTGTGGCCAGAAATACTGGAATGGCAATTATATGAATCTTTTCAATGATACTTTTAACAGCTTTAAAATAAAGTAATAAAAATAAATATGAAGAAAACAGCCTTGTACGACAAACACGTTTCTTTAGGAGCGAAAATAGTACCTTTCGCAGGCTTCGAAATGCCTGTACAATATTCCGGAGTTACGGAAGAACATTTTGCAGTGAGAGAAAACGCGGGAATATTCGATGTTTCTCACATGGGACAATTTTTCATTGAGGGTCCTGGTTCTAAAGAGCTTTTGCAATTGGTTACGACAAATAATGTAGATGCATTGGAAAAAGGAAAAGCCCAATATTCTTGTCTTCCTAATGAGAATGGTGGTATCGTAGATGACCTTATCGTGTATCAGATGGATGATGAAAAATATTTTGTAGTAGTTAATGCTTCAAATATTGAAAAGGACTGGAATCATATTTCAAAATACAACACTTTCGGAGCTAAAATGACCAACGCTTCCGATGAAATGTCACTTTTGGCAATTCAGGGACCGAATGCAACAGCAATCCTTCAAAAGCTTACTGACGTTAACTTGTCTGAAATTCCTTACTATCACTTCACAGTAGGGTCTGTAGCAGGAGTAAACGATGTCATTATTTCAAATACGGGATATACTGGCAGCGGAGGATTTGAAATTTATTTTAAAAATGAAGATGCCGTAAAACTTTGGGATGAGATCATCAAAGCAGGAGAAACAGAGGGTATTATTCCTTGTGGACTTGCTGCCAGAGATACTTTACGACTTGAAAAAGGATTCTGTCTTTACGGAAATGATATTGATGATACAACTTCTCCTATTGAAGCCGGTTTAGGATGGATCACAAAATTCGATAAAGATTTCCTTTCTAAAGAAACCTTTGCAAAACAAAAAGAAGAAGGAGTAACAAGAAAACTGGTTGCTTTTGAACTTCAGGACAAAGGGGTTCCTAGACATGATTATCCTGTAGTGGATGCGGAAGGAAATGTAATCGGAAAAGTAACTTCAGGAACGCAGTCTCCTATGAAAAAGATTGGTTTAGGACTGGCTTATGTTGCTAAACCTCATTTTAAATTAGGATCGGATATCTTCATCCAGGTAAGAAATAAAAATATCCCTGCAAAAGTTGTGAAGGCACCTTTTGTATAGAAAGAAATATCTTATTTACAATAAAAACCGTAGGAGTTCCTACGGTTTTATTTTTTTTATTAGGGTTTTTGTTATCGGTAAACCAAAATATCCTTGATGATCATACTTCCATACAATTTCTTTTCCGCATTGGTAAAGTAATATTTATTTCTTCTGCTATAAGCGTCAGCAGTTCTGTAAGAAAATCCTGTTTGCCAGATGATGAGCATTTTGGTTTCATTTAAAATCGGATAATTGATATCATAAAACCGAAACAAGGACCGCTCAACAATGGTACTATCTTTTATATCCGGAGTGTTCCAAACAGTTCGTGGGTATATTCTGGTCATTTTGCTCAATAAATAAGAAAAAGGTTTTCCTCTATATTCAGATTTCTTAAGTTCAAAATTTGTTTTAAGATAATGTAAAGTATCCAGTTCTTTGGTATTCTTTTTATCTAAATCAATCTTATGCTGAGCATGAAGATGACAAAAGACGCAACTTAACAGAACGAAAATATATTTCATGATACAAAAGTAAAACAGAATACAAATATTGTTAAAATAATTTGCTTTTCCACAAAAAAAAGACTGTATAGGATACAGCCTTTTTTAGTCTAATAGCAGATACAGCATAGTTTCCGATCCGGGGAACATACATCACCCATTCCCGGATTATTGGAAACTACTCCACCGGCACCGCCGCATAAAAAATTGCAATTTACAACAGGTCCGATTCCTCCATTGATTACTCTAAGGTCTCCCCTGTTTAGGCTTTTGATTTTGTGAACATTTTTTAACATAATAATATTTTTGGTATCATCAAATATAAAATTTTCCCGACATATAGAAACGATATCTGAAGAAAAATAAATCACATAAATACCTGAAATAAAATAATATAAAACAAAACTACGCCTTAATTTTTGGCTGTATTAAACCAATCACTCAATATTTATCTTTTGATTGACAACCGATGTGCTGATGTATCGTCCATACCACCAGCCAAAACATTAAGAACTTTATTCCATACATTTTTTTTCTCTGACTGGGATTGATTTAATTCATGGTAAGCCTTCGCATACTGGCTTTCATAATTTTGAACTTCCGAATCCGGGTAACTCCATGGAATATATTTCAGGATATCTAATGTTAAAGCATCAATTTCATCCGGTTCAAGATTTTCCATTAGGGTCAGTTTTAATTTGTAGGATTCAGATATGGAAAGAACCCGGTTCAGATTATTTGAAATAATTTCCCAGATATTGTCCCATTTTTGGAGGTTTCCTGCTGTAAAGATAGTGTTTCCCACATTCTGCATTTCTTTCAGAATGTTAATTACAACATCCTTATAATGGTTGTAAGTTTGTCTGATTTCTATAAGGTGAGAGTGGTCATTAGTGTTGAACTTATCTTCAATACTCCTAAGAAGCCCAAGCAATACAATAATGTTTTCAGTCAGCTTAGCTTTTTCTGTCACCCAAACATTGATGATAATGCTATCATTGGAAGAAACAATCAGCTCTCCTGCTTCTTCGATCTGTTTTATGATCTCATCATTGCCCGCTACAATTTCTTTATGGGTAAGGGCGATGTCAATACTTAGTTTTCTTAAGCTCTGAACAGCTTTGATTAAAGGATTAAAATCTTTTTCCATCATAATTTTGCTTTACTGTTTTTTTGTATATAAATCAGATGAAAACTTTCCCAGACCTTGTTTAAGGTATTGGGGAACAAAACAATCCGGGAATTTTTTCATCAATAGCTAACATACGAAAAAATAAAAAAATACTCTTTTTCAATTAAATTCTACAAAAAAGAAAATATCCGGTAAACAATACCGGATATCCTAAATTACCTATGTATTTTATTGATTGAAATATTTCAAATCAGAAAAAACAATCCTTTATAAATCGAAGTTTTAAATTTGTATGATCTTATTTTCAGAAATTATTCGGCACCAAAGAACTTTTTTAAATTCTCAATATTGTTTTTATCATTTCCCACAAAAATTTCCTTATCCGTTACGAAAACAGGTCGTTTCAAAAAGGTATAATGATCCAGTAATAAATTTTTAAAATCCTTTTCTTTTAATGATTTTACATCCAGTCCCCGTAATTTAATCTGTGTAGACTTTTTGCTAAACAATGCTTCATATGACTGAGTCCTTTTGTACATCTCAGCAAGCTCTTCTTCTGTAACCGGCTCTTTCTTAATTTCTCGGAGTTCCCAGTCTGTAAGATCAAACTGTGCCAATATCTTTCTGCAGGTATCGCAGGTATTCAGATGGAATACTTTTTTCATCTCTATTATGATTTTTATGATCCTAAAAAAGCTTATGATAAGCTTTAACCCTTCAAAATTATGATTTAATTCAGGATTTTGAAAATTATTAAATATCTTTATTCAAATTTTATACAATGCAGAACAAGCCAATTACGTTTCAGTTTATCTCGGAACCATCGGATGTTAATTATGGAGGAAATGTTCACGGGGGAAGCGTGATGAAATGGATAGACCAGGCCGGCTATGCCTGTGCGACTACCTGGAGCGGAAATTATTCTGTAACGGTTTACGTAGGGGGAATTCGTTTTTATGAACCCATTAAAATCGGGGAAATTGTGAAGGTTGAAGCTCAGGTTATTTATACCGGAACCTCCAGCATGCACATTTCGATCAATGTATTTTCGAGAAACCTCAAGCAACCTAATTTTGACAAGAAGACACATTGCATCATTGTTTTTGTGGCCGTGGATGAAAATGGCAAAAAGCTGCCTGTTCCTAAATGGGTTCCTGAGACTGAAGAAGAAAAGCAGCAGGAGCAGTATGCAAAAAGACTTATGGAATTAAGGACCCAGATTGAGGATGAAATGAAGCCTTTTTTATAAGAAAGGCAGCAATTCATTAATCATAAAGAGATGAGCAACAATTTATAGTTAAGGAATAGAAATTTATAGATATCATGAAAATTATTTTTACATTATCTGCCCTGTTAATTATTACTTTTGTTCAGTCCCAGACCCATAGGTTCATTTATGAGCTCAAATATAAAATGGACTCCACGGAATCCGGTTATGAAAAGCTGAATATGATCCTGGATATCACCCCAAAAGAAGTTAAGTTCTACGGACAAAACCTAATGGCTACGGATTCTTTAAATAAAAAGTTCGGAATGAACTCCAGCTATACGGATATGTCCGGACAGGTTGTAAAAAGAAAAGTCAACTCCTTTGATCACGAAAATTTCATTAACATAAAAGCAGGATATTATTCATTCAGGACTACGGACAAAATCAACTGGATGATCTCTGATGAAGTGAAAAAAGTAGAACATTACACTTTGCAAAAAGCAACTGCAGATTTTGGAGGAAGAAGCTGGACTGCGTGGTTTTGTAAGGATATTCCTTTTAATGAAGGACCTTTTAAATTTCGTGGTCTGCCGGGGTTAATTTTTGAGTTATCCGATTCAAATAAAAATTTCATCTATTATCTTCTAAAAAGCGAAACATTAACAGGAACACCATCCACTGAAGATTTTCTGGAGTCTAATTTTGGCAACAAAGCAATCCCCATCAATGAAAAGCAAAAGCAAAAATTATTGCTGGAGTTTTATAATGACCCTTTTGCTTTTGAAAGAAATACCATCAGCAAAACAGCAACTGATCTTAATATCAATATCAACGGAAAGGAAATCCGCAATGTAGATGAGCTCAATACACAAACCAAAAGCATGCAGGAGGTAATAAGAAAGTATAATAATCCTATTGAGATTGATAAAGCAATGCATTATAAAATTAATAAATAATATTTATCTTTGTAGCTCAAAAGGAAATGGTGTTCTTCCTTACCCAACCGCTTTACGTAAGCTGATGACGCCTGATTAATAGATTATCAACCAAAATTAATCAGGATTATTATGTCTAAAAATCCCCGAACAGTAAGTAAAAAAATAGTATTTCATTCAAGATTTTTCTTTAGAAAATTCCCTGCTCTCCCATATATTGTAAAATGGCTTTGCATCAGCTCGATCATCGGAATTCTGGTCGGAAGTGCCTCAGCCGGGTTTTTGCAGTCCCTTGAATGGGCTACCCGTTTCAGGGAGAACCATATCTGGCTGATTGCGCTTCTTCCGGTGGCCGGTTTTTTAATAGGGCTGCTATATCATTACTATGGAAAGGACGTCGAAGCCGGTAATAATTTACTAATCGATACCATTCATGATCCTCAGAAAACCATTCCTTTTAAAATGGCTCCTTTTGTATATCTGGGTACTATAGTTACTCATTTTTTCGGAGGTTCTGCAGGCCGTGAAGGAACAGCAATACAAATGGCAGGGGCAATTTCAGACCAGATCAGTAAACCATTCAGACTTGATAAAACCGAAAGGAAAATTTTAATTATTGCTGCCATAGCTGCTGGTTTCGGTTCTGTTTTTGGAACACCGCTAGCCGGAGCGGTATTCGGTCTTGAAGTTTTTCTCATCGGTAGAATCCGTTATAATGCCATTTTTCCTGCATTTGCGTCTGCTATTATTGCAAACTGGGCAACCGATCTGTGGAATGTAAAACATACCCATTATCATATTGATTTCATCCCAAAACCTGAGTTTTTACCTATTCTTTACAGTATTCTGGCCGGTATTGCTTTTGGTCTGTGTGCAGCAGCATTCAGTAAAATGATACATTGGACAGGAAGAATATTCAAATCTAAAATCACGTTTCCCCCATTACGGCCTATTGTGGGTGGTGGTATTGTTGCTATTGCTGTATTTACAATGGGAACAACACGGTATATCGGTCTGGGGATCCCTACAATTGTGGAATCATTCGAAAATCAGTTGCCTTTTTATGATTTTGCCTTAAAAATGATTTTTACGATCATAACATTATCCGCAGGATTCAAAGGCGGTGAAGTAACTCCGTTATTTTTTATCGGAGCAACATTGGGAAGTGCTTTATCCCTGTTTATCCCTCTTCCTTTCGGGCTTTTGGCAGGAATGGGTTTTGTGGCAGTTTTTGCGGGAGCAACCAATACTCCCCTTGCGTGTATGTTGATGGGGATTGAGCTTTTTGGAGCTGAATCCGGAATTTATGTTGCCATAGCTTGTGTTGTTTCTTATTTATTATCGGGCAGAAACAGCATTTACACACGGCAAAGAATCGGACAAGCTAAACATCGCAGATACGAGAGCGACCAGGATAAAAGTTTTTCAGATCTCTGAATTTTAAAGGTATTCTTACATACAATTTAACTAAGTTTGTGTCTTAATTGTTTTTACAGCATGTTTGACTACAGACTTAAAGTTTTTCACACGGTTGCTTCAAGACTGAGCTTTACAAAAGCTTCTGAGGAGTTGAATATCTCTCAACCGGCGGTCACCAAACATATCAAGGAAATAGAGAGCCAGCTTAACACCAGGCTGTTTAACAGGAAAGGTACATCTATCCAGCTTACTGGTAGTGGAGTCATACTTTACGAATATGCAGAAAAGATCCGCAATATGTACAGGGATCTGGAGTTTGAAATTTATCGGCTGAATTCTGAACACAGGGGAAAGCTGATTATTGGCGCAAGTACTACCGTTGCACAATATATTCTTCCTGAGATCCTCGCAAAATTTCATTCGTATTACCGGGATATTAAGATTGAACTGCTTACTTACAATACAGAAGCTATATCAACATTATTAAAAGAGGGTAAAATTGACCTGGGAATCATTGAAGGCGAATCCCAATCTTCCTATTTTGATTATAAAATTTTTAAACCCGATGAAATTGTACTTGTTGCAAAAGCGGACCACCCTCTTATGAACAAGACACTGCAATTGAAAGATTTATACAATACAGACCTGATCTTCCGGGAGCAAGGCTCGGGAACACAGGAGTTTATCCAGAGTCGGTTAAAAGAGAAAGGTATTGACCTAGGAAATCTCAATATTGTTATGCAATTGGGAAGCAGCGAAAGTATAAAAAACTACCTCCTTCATTCCGAATGTCTGGCATTTCTTTCCGTAAGCACTGTCTTAAATGAGCTGAAAAATAATACTCTGACGATTATTGATATTAAAAATTTCAGTATTGAAAGAAACTTCCATTATATCCTTCCAAAAGGAGAGCAATCTGCCCTTATTCAACTTTTCTTAAAGTTTATAAATTATAACTAAAAGTTATCCAGTATAACAAAATACAATTTACATTGTAATAATTAATTGTAGAATTTTGAAGAATGAATTCAAGAATCTATAATATGAATCGTTTTATCCAAAACGAAAAAACAAAGAAAATCATTTTCCTTACATTAGCAGTCATTACGCTTACACCGTGGATTTCATCTCCCATCGCTCTTGCTTTAGGGTTTCTACTCGCTGTCCTTTTAGGAAATCTTTTTGAGAAATATCTCCATCGGTATATTCACTTACTGCTTCAGATATCCATTGTAGGGTTGGGTTTCGGATTAAAACTTAACGAAGCTTTACAGGCTGGTAAAACGGGTTTTATATTAACCGTTGTAAGCATTGCAACAGTAATGATCCTGGGGTATTTTTTAGGTAAAGTATGTAAGCTGGAAAAAAAATTGTCATATCTGGTTTCTGTTGGTACCGCTATCTGTGGAGGTAGCGCCATAGCGGCTACCTCTCCCATCATTAAACCCAGCACCAAACAGATTTCTCTTGCTCTTGCAATCATTTTTACTTTAAACTCCATTGCATTATTTGTTTACCCTGTTATTGGTCATGCATTACACCTTTCCCAGGAGCAATTCGGGTTATGGTGTGCGATCGGTATTCATGATACCAGTTCCGTTGTGGGAGCTGCAGGCAAGTTTGGGGATGAAGCATTAAAAACAGCCACTACTGTGAAGCTTGCCCGTGCTTTATGGATTATTCCGGTTTCTCTTATGACCATGTTGATCTTTAAAAATAAAGAATCGAAGATTAAAGTTCCGTGGTTTATCGGATATTTTGTTTTTGCAATCTTATTAAATACCTATATACCCTTGTTTGCTCATTTCAGTCAGATCATTACCACAGTTTCAAAATCAGGATTAAACTTAACTTTATTTCTTATTGGTTCCACCCTTTCTCTGCAAACCTTAAAAACAATTGGTTTTAAGCCACTGGCTGTAGCAGTCATCCTATGGATTTCTATAAGTACGGGAACATTGTTGTATATTATCCATTAAAAAGACAAAAGCCCTTTGGATCCCCAAAAGGCTTTTGCGTATTAAATGTGGAAATGTTTATTTCTAACTGAAATAATTCGTAATTAAATTGCCGACTGATCACAAGTATATACCTGTGGGCAAGCAATGTACTGAATGCAGTATTTAGGACCAGTTACAGAACCTGAACAGCTGCATCCGCATAGAGATAAATCAGGATTCACGTTTACACCTCCTACGATGTTTTTAAGTTCTCCTTTGTTTAATTTCTTAGCGTTTTTAAAAATGTTGTTTACCATGTGATTTGATTTTGAGATTGAACAATATAGTTTAATGATTTCAAATTTAAACAAATAATTAATATTCAAAGCATAGTTTACAAAAAAAATTCATAATTTATTTATATAAAAACAGTTATTAATTTTTTAAAGCAAAAAACACTTTTACAATTTATTAAACACCTGCTGTTATTCTGTAAATTCAAGGTCTTTGTTATGGGTTTCGGAAATCGTAATTGATGAATAAAATGCCAGTCCGAAAACGATTACTCCAACAATAGCGGCACTTATGATAACGGTAAAATTATGCTTAAGTAAGTCAAAAGCCAGAATCATTACAGGCACCAATCCCCTTACCATATTAGGAACAGTAGTCGTTGCCGTATTCCTGATATTGGTCCCGAACTGTTCGGCAGCCAGGGTAACGAACATGGCCCAATATCCTGTTCCCAGCCCTAGCCATACACAGAAAATGTAATATTTGGTTTCGGTATTGGTATTACCGAAAAGCATAACTGCAACACCTACCAGCGTAAATGCCAGCATATAAAAAATAGCCATTTTCCTGGATTTTAAAAGATGTGAAATAAATCCACTCATCAAATCCCCGATAGATATTCCAACGTATCCCCACATAATAGCTTTTCCGGGATTGATCTCCTTAATGCCCATTTCCGGAGCAAACTGATTGGCTAACACAGCAAGAATACCTATACAATACCAGGTTGGAAGTCCGACAGCTATACATTTCATATACCTGATGAAACGATCTTTATTGGTAAAAAAGGAAAGAAAATTGCCTTTTGAAACATTCGTCTGATGCTCAATATTCTTATAAATTCCCGATTCTGAAACGCTTATCCTTAAAAATAGCAGCATAATCCCCAGAACACCTCCGATAATGTATGAAATATTCCAGCTTCCGGCGAGTTCAACAGTTAGCTGAGCCACTACCGCACCCATTAATCCAAAACCTGCCACTACCGATGTCCCTATTGCCCGTAAACTTTTCGGGAGGCTTTCAGAAACAAGGGTTATTCCGGCTCCAAGCTCTCCGGCTAACCCAATACCTGCAATAAACCTTAAACCCGCATATTGGTACACCAAATGCTCTTTAGGAAAGTAAGGGAGGAATCCACAGGCTATGTTTGCGAGGGAATATACAAGAATAGAACCGAATAATACGGATAGCCGGCCTTTTTTATCTCCAAAAATACCCCAGAAAACCCCACCAATCAATAAGCCGGTCATCTGGCAATTCAAAATGAAGGTACCATCCACATCAGGATTGAGGCCTAAAGCTTTTAAACTGGGAATCCTTACAATACCGAATAAAAGGAGGTCATAAATATCTACGAAATAACCGAGAGCAGAAATAATTACCGGAATGGAGAAAATGTACTTCAGCTTTGAAGACATGGATAGTTCTTGCATTTTTAAATTTTGATAAAAATAAAAAACCTTTCAATTTCTTGAAAGGTTTTTACAGAATATCTTTGTTAAATTATTATCTCGCAATATTCACAGCTCTCGTCTCTCTGATTACTGTTACTTTTACCTGTCCGGGATATGTTAATTCGTTCTGGATCTTTTCAGAGATATCGTAAGACAACTGAGAAGCAATTTCGTCATTCACTTTTCCGCTTTCTACCATTACTCTCAACTCTCTACCTGCCTGAATCGCGTAAGCACTTGATACTCCATCAAAGCTTAATGCTGCCGATTCAAGATCTTTCAGTCTCTGAATATAAGACTCCAATACCTGACGTCTTGCCCCCGGTCTTGCTCCGGAAATAGCATCGGCAACCTGGATAATTGGAGACAACAGGGAAGTCATTTCAACTTCGTCGTGGTGAGCTCCAATAGCATTGATTACCTCAGGATTTTCTCCATATTTCTCAGCCCATTGCATACCTAACAATGCGTGAGGAAGTTCAGATTCCTGTTCAGGAACCTTACCGATATCATGTAAAAGACCTGCTCTTTTTGCCAGTTTCACATTTAATCCAAGTTCAGCAGCCATGGTTGCAGCAATATTGGCTACTTCTCTGGAGTGCTGTAATAAGTTTTGTCCGTAAGAAGAACGGTATTTCATTCTACCTACGATCTTAATCAATTCAGGGTGTAATCCGTGAATTCCTAAATCTATGATGGTTCTTTTACCAACCTCAATGATTTCTTCTTCGATTTGTTTTCTCGTTTTTTCAACAACTTCTTCAATTCTTGCAGGGTGGATTCTTCCATCTGTAACCAATCTGTGAAGTGATAATCTTGCAATCTCTCTTCTTACAGGGTCAAAACATGAAAGAAGAATAGCTTCCGGGGTATCATCTACGATAATCTCGACTCCTGTTACCGCTTCCAGTGCACGGATATTTCTACCCTCTCTACCAATAATTCTACCTTTTACTTCATCAGATTCGATATTGAAAACCGATACTGAGTTTTCGATAGCCTGCTCTGTCCCGATTCTTTGAATCGTTTGAATTACGATTTTTCTGGCTTCACTCTTAGCATTAAGCTGGGCTTCTTCCATGATGCTCTGAACATGCGCCTGAGCTCTGGTTTTAGCTTCTGCTTTCATGGATTCTACCAATTCAGCTTTTGCTTCTTCTGCCGTATAGTTAGATATTTTCTCAAGAATTTCAACTTTTTTAGAAGTCACAGAATCCAATTCCTGTTGTTTTCTTTCTAAAATTTCGTTCTTCTTTGCATAATCTGCAATCTGCTTATCCAGATCCTTTTCAAGCTTTCCGGTCTTACTAAGCTCATCATTCAGCTTATGTTCCTTATCTTTTGTTCTTTTCTCAATCTCCTGTATTTTCTTTTCACGGGCCTGGATATCGGCATCGTGCTGAGATTTTAATTCAAGGAATTTCTCTTTAGCTTGAAGGTTCTTTTCTTTTTTTATGGATTCGGCTTGTACGTTAGCTTTTTCTATAAGGTTTTCAGCATTTTTCTTTGCATCATCTATAATAAATTTTGCCTTGGCATTGAGTGAGCTCTTAGAGAAAAGAATCCCTATAACCGCACCAACTACCAAGCAAATAACGCCGACTATAATGGCTGTTGTCATATATATTGAGTTTTAATTGTCTTTAATCATTTAAATAAAAAAAGCCTACAATAATCCAGTGATATAGAGTAAACTCCTAATCAACACGATTTGAACTGATTTCCACTGTCTGTAATCCGGAGAACCGGCACGCCATTCGATGGACATTTGTTCGGTAATTGTTTAGCGTTGAGTTTACCTTTAATGTGTTAGAACTATTGTAGGCAGTTGTTTCAGGAAAAAAAATCTATTTCCCAATTTCATTCAACGTCTGATTAATCTTTACTAATCTTTCGTTGGTTGAATTTATGTTTTTTTCGTAGTTAAGTGATACTACTTCAGCATTGGTTCCTAATTTAAGGGCACACATGGCCAAAGCATCCTGTTTATCTCTTACATCGAAGTTTTGTTCAAAATCTTTAATCATACTTTCAATCTGCTTCCCTACTTTACGCAAAGTCTCTTCCTCTGCGGCCGGTACGTTCAGCGGATACACTCTTCCTGCAATGTTGATGGTTATTCTCCTTACCTCCATTATAATCCACTGTTTTGAAGCTGAGCAATACAGAAATCAATTTCCTTTACTAATCGATTGATATGGTTTTTCATTAATCTATTATGTTCGGGATTTCCTGATATTGCTGAATAAAGTTTTATCTTTTTTTGTTCTTCTGCTAATACCTGACTTTTTTTTCTTTCCTCATCATATTTCTTCTTCAATTCTTCATGCTCTGTATTCAATTCCGTAAATTTCTCAGTAAGATTCTGATAGTTTTTATGTAAATTCAAAATCTTTTTTTCCAGCTCTGAAAAATTATTCTCTAAATCTTGAAGCATTCCAGGTTTTATATATTCTAACTGTTAGCAAAAATATAAAAATATTGACATTAACAAAAATAAAAGTCTCTATATTTTGATATGATGAACAAAAAAGGAGATGCTTTCGCATCTCCTTTTTATATTTTAAGTCTTTTCTTATTCAAATTTCAATACAAACATGATGGCTCTTGTCTGTAAAGTAGACATTGCAGCTGCCCAGTAAGGAGGAGTGTTTGCGTTATCCGCAACAACTTCGTTGTTCATAATGAACGTACCTCTGATGGCCGGGGTCAGTTTAAACTTATTGAAGTAAAACTGGATTCCCATCTCCGCAGACCACGCAAAGTTATGTGTAGTGGATCTGAAAACCTGCTGAAGGTTATCATCAGTAGAAGTAGAGTTGGATTGAAGATTCACGATATAATTTACCCCTGCAGCGACATAGGGTCTGGAATTGTACCATCTCTGTCCGTGAAGCTCAAGCATCACCGGAATATCCACCAATGTTGATTTTACTTGTCTTACTTTATCTTTTTCCGTTAAAGGAAATGGAGTAAAAGGAGCGTTTGTTAAAGTACCAGCCGCATACTGGTCATTAGACTGCGTATTGAAAGTAAGTTCCCTTTGAGCAAATTGCAAGCCTGGTTCTGCTCTTAAATCTAAATAGTCATTCAATCTCCATTTACCGATTAATCCGGCTCCGAAGCTTGTACTGCTCTTAGATGTAACAAGATTTTGATTCCCATTCATACCATATCTTGGGTTTAATACGATACGGTAGTCCAGTATATTGCCATTCAGATAAAAACCCCAACTGAAGACTTGTTGATCAAATTCCTCCAACTTATCCATTCTGTTTCGGGTTCTAAATTGCGCATCCGCAAAGATTGCAATATTTACTGAGGCTAACACCAGTGCTTTTAATAAAAATTTATTCATAGGTTACTTTGTTGCTTTATAAATTGTGGCTATACCTAAACTTAGTTTTTTATATTCTACTTTCTTAAATCCTGTATCTAAAAGAATTTGTCTCATCTTCTCCCCGTAAGGAAAAGCATTTACAGAATCCGGAAGGTATGTGTATGCCCTATTATCTTTAGAAACCAATTTCCCTATGGCAGGTAATATGTTTTTAAAATAAAACATATAAAATGGCCCCAAGAACCCCTCAACCTTTGAAAACTCAAGTATAAAAACACTTTTGTTATCTTTTACTACTCTTCTTAACTCTGCTAAACCTTTTGTAAGGTTTTCAAAATTCCTCACTCCAAATGCAACGGAAACAGAGTCGAATCTATTGTCCTCGAAGGGTAAATTTTCTGCATCCCCCTTCTGCATGGAAATTTTGCCGTCTAATTTAAGTTTTTTTATTTTAATAACGCCAACATTTAACATTTGTTGCGATAAATCCAAACCAACTACTTTTGCATTGGTTCCTTTTTCAATTGTAATGGCCAGATCCCCCGTTCCTGTAGCTACATCCAGCACTTCCTGAGGGTTGTCATTTTTCATCCATTTGACCAATTTATTTCTCCATATTATATCAATCTTCATTGATAAAACACGGTTTAAAAGATCATACTTGGGTGCAATATTGTCGAACATATCCTCTACCTGGCTTTTTTTTGTAGCATCAGAATTGTAGGGAGTTACTTGGTTGATATCTTTTGTCAAAACTTGTAATATTCTTTATAGTAATTAAGGTAATCTTGCTTTCTGAAAATCTTTGAACGGGATTCTACTTTGTCAATATTTTTAATGATCTTATCATAATCCTCATCTACATTATAATAAAAATCATCAGTAAACAGTTTATTGAAATGCTTCGCTCCGCCCAGATATTCTTTTCCGTCTATTACGGTTTTATTAAGCTCCAAAAGTAATGAATCTTTTTTAAGATTGTATCCATAATATTGGCGGTTAATATAATAATCCTGGTGAGCGATGTTCAATAACCCGCGAATTTTATTTACCTCAAAGGCAGAATCGTAAAGTATTTTTTTATTCTGATCGAAAACTTTAATAGAATTTTTTCCTTTATTCAAATCAACCTTCACCGACTGTCCTGCTGAAATAATTCCTTCAGAACCGTTATTAATTCTATAGTAATAGGTATTGGGAGTGGGGTTGTCTACTAAGTAATAATTTTTCTTAGCTAAAAAAAGGAAATAAATCCCAAAGGCAATTATAAACGCCACAACAGCAATAAGTAAGCCTTTTAAGGATGGATTATTTTTCATAGACTGTAAAGTACAATTTTTGCAAATTTAATAATATTTTTAATTCTTTCTTATTAAGATTAATTATTAACTTTGCGTTTTTAAAAAATCATTTAAACGAATGCCGAATACGATCATTATTGGTTCTGGATCTTACCTTCCTAAAAGGATTATCGGAAGAGACTTTTTTCTAGGTTCAGAATTCTATACAGAAGACGGGGTAAAGATTGACAAGCCTACTGAAGAAACGATTGCCAAGTTTGTAGAAATTACAGAAATAGAAAACAGAAGATTCATTGACGAAGATCTTTCAAACTCACAAATAGGTTACGAAGCTGCAAAGCTAGCCATTGCAGATGCTAAAATTGACGGTGAAGAACTGGATTATATTATTTACGCCAGTAATTTTGGAGAAGTTACTGTAAACGGATACGCTGATTTCATGCCTACAATGGCTGCCAGAGTAAAGAATAAACTGGGTATTACGAACAGAAAATGTGTTACCTATGACATGCTTTTCGGATGTCCGGGATGGGTGGAAGCAATGATCTTAGCAGATAATCTGATCAAAGCTAAAGCAGCAAAAACCATTTTAGTAATCGGTGCGGAAACTTTAAGCCGTGTTACAGATCCACACGACCGAAACAGAATGATTTTTGCAGACGGAGCCGGAGCCGTAGTAGTAAGAGCTACAGATGAGGAAAATGTAGGAATTATTGCGCACAATACGATTTGCGATAATGGAATTGAATTGAACTACCTTGCCAACGGACCTTCGATCAATAAAGACTCTGATCAGACCCGCTTATTTGTAAGAATGCAGGGTAGAAAGATCTATGAATACGCATTAAAAAATGTTCCGGCAGCCATCAAAGAAACTATTGATGACGCTGGACTTTCTATTGAGGATATCGACAAAATATTAATCCACCAGGCTAATGCAAAAATGGATTACGCTATGATCGAAAGACTTCACAAGCTTTATGATGTAAAAGATTATGATCATACTATCTCTCCAATGACCATTCAGGAGTTTGGAAATTCGTCTGTAGCAACCATTCCTACCATGTATGATTTAATAATTAAAGGAAAAATGGCTGGTCATTCGTTTAAAGAAAAAGGTAACGTTGTTATGACTTCGGTAGGTGCCGGAATGAACATCAATGCTATCGTTTATAAATTTCCTTAAGAATAAATAATTTAAAAATATTAAAAGCACAAAGGGAAATTTTCTTTTGTGCTTTTTTAATCTGATTATGCAAAAAAATTTTTTAATTATTGCCGCCATATTTCTGTTTTTGGAAATATACATTTATCAGGCGATAAGGACATTGACGGATAATTCCTGGGTGAAAATCGGTTACTGTGTTTTATCATTAGCTATTTACGGGCTTTTCGCCTATGAGCTTGCCCATTTTCAGAAAGCTGACCGGAGTTCTGTAAGAATTCAATGGATGATGTCCCTATTTCTCATTTTCATCCTTCCCAAAATTTTCATTGTTCTGTTTTTATTGATCGATGATATTTTCAGGACCGGTACCTATATCCTTGGATTCCGGAACCCTGCGGAAAACTTTTTCCCGGAAAGAAGAAAGTTTTTAAGCTTAATGGGACTCGGTCTGGGAGGTGTACTTTCGGCACTTTTTATTGATGGAATTACATTTGGTAAGTACAGGCATAAAGTGAGAAAGGTTAAAGTAAAAATTGCTAATCTTCCTAAAAACTTCAAAGGTTATAAGGTCATACAGATCTCCGATGTCCACAGCGGAAGTTTCGCCGATCCAAGTAAATTAGAGCACGCCATTGAGCTGATTAATGAGCAAAAACCTGATCTGGTCTTATTTACTGGAGACATGGTCAATAATGTTTCTGAAGAGTTCAAACCATTTATACCCTTATTTTCAAAAATAACAGCCAAGGATGGCAAATTTGCAGTACTGGGAAACCATGATTACGGTGATTATGTTACCTGGACCTCTCTGGATGCCAAGAAAAAGAACCTGGAAACGCTTATTGACTATGAAAAACAGGCCGGATTTGACATGCTGAGAAATGAACACAGAATCATCGAAAAAGATGGTGAAAAGCTTTATATTCTGGGTGTAGAAAACTGGGGACTTAAACCGTTCCCTCAATTCGGAGATCTTGATAAGGCGATTGCAGGAGTGCCGGAATCAGCCGCAAAAATATTAATGAGCCACGACCCTACTCACTTTGATTCCATTGTAAAACAACACCCCGGAAATGTCCAGCTGACATTATCAGGCCATACCCACGGAATGCAGTTCGGCCTTGATCTTAAAAACATCAAATGGTCACCGGTCCAATACCGGTATCCAAAATGGGCGGATATCTATGAGAGCGAAGGTAAATTCCTGTATGTAAACAGAGGGTTCGGAGTGCTTGGATATCCAGGGAGAGTTGGAGTTTTACCTGAAATCACACTTTTTGAGTTGAGTTAGAAGTTAGAAGTTAGAAGTTAGAAGACAAAATTAGATCTTAGGTATCATTTCAATAAACTACTTAAGACATTTTCAATTCGTCCGTTACTGTAAACTTTCTTATTAAAAAATATAATCTTTCATGCGGGAAGTAGCCATTTCTTTCTCGTTGATCCAGGTAAGGAGGGCATTTAGTTTGTCCTCCATTTTTTTTCCTGATGAAAAGCTTCTGTAAAAAGGAATATCAAAGGGATAGGTCTTAAAATCCGTAAACTGCCAGGAGTTAAGATAGATCAAAACAAATTCATCATTCTTTAATGTTTCAAAAACCATATTCTGGTAATATTTCATGGGCAATATCTGAAATACAAAATCATTATAGGGTAATTGACTGTACGGCGAAATACTTTCCGGAACAATACTTAACCCATCTTCTTCTGTAATCTCAGTATCCCTTTTCAGCCTTTTGAACGGAAAAAGAATATTGGCATTGTCGATATTGGAAACATAATTAAACTCAAGTAATTTCAAATTCTCCTGCGGAAGTTTTACATCTTTCTGGCGAATTCCCCGGATCTGTTTTCCAAAACATTCTTCTATATTTTTCTTAACCGCTTCGATCTCCTGAAGGGAAGAATTTTTATTATAAAAAGCAATTTCATGCCCACGGGTTGAAATTGCTTTTATAAGATGATGGAGTTTTTCAACGATAGAGACCTCAATAAAAAATGTGGCTTTCGTATCGTGAATATCCAAAATTCTGAGAATAGCTTTTGTATTATCAACTGTTATTTTTAAACGGTCATCGCCTGTAATCTGAGCATTAGTTTTAGTCTTTGCTTCAATATCAAGGATGTTAAAAGTCAATAATACCATTTAAACTTAATTTTATATAAATTTTATAATACATTAAAAATGAGACGTTAAAAACATTTTTAATTAAAGCTATACTTTAAGTAATTAGTTTTTACCTAATTTTACTTTAAGATTCTTGATCATGTCTTTTGTCATTTCAGAAATTCCAAAATCATACGTCAGTCCCCAATCTTTTTTGGCGATTGAATCATCAATTGAAGCTGGCCATGAATCTGCAATTTCCTGTCTGAAATCAGGTTTATAATCGATCTCAAAATCCGGAATTTCTTTCTTGATTTCTTCTGCCAATTCTTTTGGAGTAAATGACATTCCACCTAAATTATAAGAAGAACGAACCGTTAAACTTTCTTTTGGAGCCTCCATTAATTTCAATGTCGCATTGATAGCATCATCCATATACAACATAGGCATCCCTGTATTTTCAGAAATGAAACTCGTGTACTTCCCTTCCTCTATCGCTTCATAAAAAATTTCTACCGCATAATCCGTAGTTCCTCCTCCTGCCGGAGTCTTCCATGAAATCAACCCCGGATAACGGATACTTCTCACATCCACTCCGTGTTTGTCAAAGTAATACTCACACCATTTTTCACCTGCCATTTTAGAAATACCATAAACGGTAGTAGGATTCAGGACTACATCCTGCTCAACATTTTCTTTTGGAATTCCTTTTCCGAATACTGCAATTGAACTTGGCCAGAAGATCTTTTTAAGCAATCCTTCTCTTGCCATTTCACAAAAATGAAGGAGAGGCTCCAGGTTTAGCTTCCATGCAAAAATAGGCTGCTTTTCTGAGGTTCCGGACAATAAAGAAGCTAAGTGATAGACAGTCGTGATATCATAATCTTTAATGATTTGTCTCACAAGCTGGGTGTTGGTAACA
This sequence comes from Chryseobacterium sp. LAM-KRS1, assembly GCF_013184525.1. Taxonomy (GTDB): domain Bacteria; phylum Bacteroidota; class Bacteroidia; order Flavobacteriales; family Weeksellaceae; genus Chryseobacterium; species Chryseobacterium proteolyticum. Next base: position 486,916 of record NZ_JAAOIZ010000001.1, on the reverse strand, counting down.
TCCATTCTCTCATAATAGCCGGCTGATGTAATTCCCTTCTGCCATCTGTCGAGGCCTGAGGCTACAACATTTTCCGCTCCGTGGATCTCAACAAGTCTGTTGGTAAGTTCAGTTCCGATTTGCCCTAAAGCACCGGTAATCAGTATTTTTTCCGTATAGGATTCCATTTTTATTTCTTTTAGGTTTTGAATTTTACAAAAGTAAAAAAATCATGCTTATCATAATAAAAAAAGGTGCGTAAAAACACACCTTCACAACATTGTCAGAAGTTCTCTAAAAACTAAAATTCAGCCTTGTAAAAAGAAATCTTCCATTCATCCCAAACTGCGAGACATTTCTGGAATATACAAACTGATTTTGATTAGAGAGATCAATTGTAGCGGGTGTATAAACAATATTTCCTGCAGCATCCACAGATGGCCTCTGCACCGGCGTTGGCCCATAATTTTTATCCGGATAGATATCGAACAGGTTATTGGCACCAATCGTCAGGATAAAGCTCTTATTGAATTTAAAACCAACGGAAAGATCGGTTATTACCTTAGCACCCCAAACCGGATGTTCATTTTCAACAACACTGCCATTGATTATTTCATAGCCAATTTTACCATCTCCATTAACATCCATTGTATTAGGATCGGTCACCTTTCCAAAATATACATTTCTAAGTAAAACATTAAATCTACCAATCTCCAGGCCGTTATTAAGAGATGCTTTAAACCTCGGAACGGCTTCTTCTACATAGATGCGACTGGTCTCGGAATAATAACGATTGATCTGCCCTGCATTAATTAAAACATCAGAGCCGTGGATATTCCCTACCCTATTTGTTTTGGAAATAGTGACAGCCAGATCGGAATTTAATGAAATATTTGATGAGAATTTTGCACGATGGGAAATCACACCTTCCAATCCTTTAGTCTGTGTATCGATGGCATTGGCAAAAAAAGTGGCTGCATTGGCATTAGCATCATCAAATTCTTTCTGAAGTGCACCCAATGCACTTCCAGGCGGATAAATTCCGTTTGGTCTCAAAAACTGATCTGTCAATACAACTCTGTTTTTAATTTTGATATAATATCCGTCAACGGTGAAAGTTAGGTTAGCACTTGGTATTTTAGCCGTAAATCCAGCAGAATAGCTTACAGACTCTTCTTGTTTTAGTTGAGGAATACCAAGATTTAGTGCTATCTTAGAATCATTAGAGAATGTACCTACTTGATACGGTATACCACCTACAAATTGTGTAGACGTTGCATTATAATAAATCTGCTGTAAAGAAGGTGCACGAAATCCGGTAGAATGTGCGGCTCTAAGATTGATCTGATTAGTAAGCTTATATCTTGTCGCAATTTTGTAATTAAATGTAGATCCAAAGTCTGAATAATTCTCATATCTCACGGCACCGCTTATCAGCCATTTATCCGTAACATCAAGCTCAGTATCTATATAGCCCGCGACGGAACTTCTCCCCTTATTTAAGCTATTGGCTGGTCTGAATCCCGGAAATACCTGGGCTCCACCGGGTCTCACCTCACCAAAAAAATCAGTCGGTTTAAGATTAGCAGGTGTTGAAACATCCTGAATACTGCCATTAATATCATAGAGTGCCCAGGAATCCTGTTTTCCACTTTGAATTTTATACCTCTCAAATCTGGCCTCTGCCCCAAATGCAATATTAAACCCTTGAAGCCAGTCAACTTTTGTATCAAAATCCGCATTAACGGTATTCTGTGAAAAATTGAGTCCTCCAGCTTTAAATTCTGTTTTACTCGGATAAAGCATAGAAGCATTCGCCGTATTTTTAATGGTATAATCGAAAGTATTCCGACCGTATGTGTTGCTTATATCATAATTAATATTCCCTATTTTACCTTTAAAACCTGTTGCCAGGGAAAGATCTATAACATCAGAAGCGATTTCAGGCAGGAAACCATTGGGATAAATAGAAGTAGAAGCCCTACTCTCATAAGGCCTGCGGAAAAAACCTCCCGCATTGCCACTTCTATAGGAAATCCCCCCAAAAGCATATCCTTTTACGGAAGAAGCAAGATCAAATTCAGAATTCATGAAAAACTGCCCCGATGTCAACCTGGACTGTCCTACTCTCATATTAAAATCGTTTCTCGCAAGCCCTCTGTATGCCATTTCATTTTCTGAAACATCAGTTTTTAATAGTGTTTGAAGCTGAGAAATACTATTGGCATTCTGAATCTCAGTTTGAAAAGCGGGACTAAAATAATTTACATTTTGAGCATATTGATGAATATAATCAATAATCTGTTGGGAATTGGGAGTGTTCCCGATATTTCCGAAAAGGGAGGAAATATTGACACCGTTCTCCAGCGCCCTTTGTTCGATAGCATTATAGGCATTAAAAATCTGCCCGGTAGCAGCATTGGCTCTTCGTGTCTCTTCCCGCTTCATTAAACTTGCCGTAAAATTGATGAATCCATTCTTTCCTATAGCTGTACCATAATTAAGGTCTAATTGATATTTACCTCCATCCCAGCCTCCGCTGTGGTCATTGGATCCTTTGGAATTAAATCCCCCTGCTGTAATTGCCGAAGTAAATGCATTGGTATTCTTCTTCATGATAACATTAATCACCCCCGCAATAGCATCGGAACCATATTGTGCAGAAGCTCCATCTCTCAAGACTTCCAGACGTTCTATAGCAAATGCAGGCAATGCATTCAGATCGGTTCCCACAGAACCTCTTCCGGGAGAACCATTTACATTAACCAGCGAGGAGGTATGTCTTCTTTTACCATTAAGCAAAACCAATACCTGGTCGGGACCCAATCCTCTCAACTGAGCCGGATCAATATGATCCGTACCGTCTGCAACTGTGGTTGAATTTGAGGTAAACGAAGGAGCTGCATAATTCAGAATCTGGTTGAGATCCATCTGCGGAGTGATAACAGACTGTGAGCTGATATTGATAACATCTACCGGTACAGGCGTATCCGTTGCTACTCTTGCTTTGTTTCTGGACCCTAAGGTAATTTTGATTTCTTCTATGTTCTTTGTCTTTGTAGAATCGGTTTGTGCATGGGCATAAACGGAAACAAAAAATAATGCAGCAATAGAAGCTGCCTTCTGGTAATTTTTGATCATACGGTTGTTTTTTCCAAAAGTAATGAATTATCTTTTAAAAACAATTTAAACGCAAACAAAAACCAATTTTATTAAATTATAATTATTTAAAACGAATAAAAATTATACAAAATAAACGTCATCAGATATTTTAATATAAATAATATAATATTCAATTTTTCCTTCAGCTGATCAATTATACATATAGACCTGAAAAAGAAATTTTTCATTTAAAAATATATAATTTTGCTATCAATAAAAAGCAAAATGGTATGAAGAACCTATTATTCGCCGCCGTGTTTTTAAGCACAAACCTGTACTGGAGTCAGTATACCGATTTTAATATCGTAAAAGAAGTAAAAGTAAAAAACAAAGGAGTTGTTGTTTCTGCCCATCCGCTAGCAAGTGAAGCAGGAGCAAAAATTATGAAGCAGGGAGGAAATGCTTATGATGCCGTCATAGCTACTCAATATGCATTGGCTGTGGTTTATCCTCAGGCAGGAAATATAGGCGGTGGCGGATTTTTAGTGGGTGTAAAAAATAATGGTGAAAAATTTACGATCGATTATAGAGAAACAGCCCCAAGGAATGCATCGAGAGATATGTACGTCGACAAAACAGGAAAAGCCAATACAGACCTGTCACAGAACGGCAGATTGGCTGTAGGGATTCCTGGTAGTATTGCAGGCTTTTTTGCTACTCTAAAATATTGCAACCTTCCCATGGAAAAAATCATTCAGCCAGCCATAGATCTCGCTGAGAAGGGGTTTGCTATTACAGAGAAAGAAGCTGATATGCTTAATACCCACAAAGTAAATTTCCAAAAACACAATCAATCACCAATTCCTTTTGTAAAAGACACCCCGTGGAAAGCGGGTGATATTTTGGTTCAGAAAGAATTAGCTGAAACTTTAAAACTTATACAGAAAGAAGGAGCAAAAGGATTTTATGAAGGTAAAACCGCAGCCCTTATTGTTTCTGAAATGAAAAGAGGAAACGGAATTATCACTTCTGAAGATTTAAAAAACTATAAGGTTGCCCAGAGAAAAGCTCTTGAATTTGATTACAAAGGAAATAATGTTGTTTCCATGCCCTTACCGTCTAGTGGTGGAGTTCTTTTAGCCCAGATGCTGAGAATGGCAAGTTTTGAAAATTTAGAAAAATATCAGCTGAATTCTACTCCTGCCGTACAGATTATGATAGAAGCCGAAAGAAGAGCCTATGCTGACCGTGCAGAATATATGGGGGATCCGGATTTTATAGGAGATAAGACCTCTTATCTTATCTCTGATGATTATTTGAAAAAGAGATGGAAAAGCTTTAGTTTTTCTAAGGCCACGCCTAGCTCTGAGGTTGGAAAGATCATAAAGCAACCTAAAGAATCAACACAAACGACCCACATTTCAGTAATTGATAAGGATGGAAATGCTGCATCTGTAACCACTACCCTTAACGGGTATTACGGAAGTAAAGTGGTTGTGTCCGGAGCAGGATTCTTTTTAAATAATGAAATGGATGACTTTTCTATCAAACCGGGAATTCCGAATATGTTTGGGGCTGTAGGCGGGGAAGCCAATTCTATTCAACCGAATAAGAGGATGCTCTCATCCATGACTCCTACCATACTCTTAAAAAACGGAAAACCTTTTATGGTAGTAGGAACACCGGGCGGAACAACAATTCCGACATCGGTATATCAATCTATCGTAGATGTTGTTGATTTTAAATTGAACGCCAATATTTCCGTAAACGCACCTAAATTCCATCACCAATGGCTTCCAGAAACCGTATCTGTGGAAAACAATTTTCCGGAATCAACAATTTCTGAATTAAAGGCTAAAAATTATGTTATCGAAAAAGTAAAACAGATCGGAAAAACAGAAATGATCGTTATTGATGAGAATGGAAACATACATGCCGTAGCCGACGGACGTGGTGACGACTCTGTCGCAACAGAATAACTTCTGCTTACCTATTTGTAATTTTCAACTAAATATTTAAAGGACGAAAAAAGGAAAAGATCATTTTTTCATGACATCTATCATGATTCCTGATATTTTTTCTTACTTTTCGTCCTTTAAATTAAAAAACACCCCATTGAAAGCAAAAAAAATCTATCAGCAGCTCTATTTTCAGGTAATCATCGCCATCATTGCAGGTATACTTCTGGGAAGGTTCTATCCCGAACTGGGAGAGAAAATGAAGCCTTTAGGCGATGGCTTTATCAAACTTGTAAAAATGATTATTGCTCCGGTAATTTTTATTACGCTTACATTAGGAATTGCCCATATGACCGACCTGAAAAAGGTAGGGAGAATTGCAGTAAAGGCAATGATCTATTTTTTTACTTTTTCAACATTAGCTTTAATCATCGGATTAATCGTCGGTAACATCCTTCAACCCGGCACAGGCTTGAATATTGATCCGGCCTCGCTTTCTGGGGATATTTCCCAGTATCAGCAAAAAGCCCACGAATCCACACTTACGGGTTTTATGATGAATATTATTCCTGAAACCCTTTTCAGTCCCCTGGTCGGTGAAAATATTCTTCAGGTCTTATTGGTCGCTATTTTAATGGGAGTTGCACTTGTATTGACAAAAGAAAAAAGCCAAAGGATAACCAACTTTCTGCAGGATCTTTCAACACCTGTTTTTAAAATCGTGCATATGCTTATGAAACTTGCTCCCATCGGAGCTTTCGGGGCAATGGCTTTTACCATCGGAAAATATGGTCTTCATTCAGTTCTCAATCTTCTGTTCCTGGTAGGGACATTTTATATCACCTCATTACTATTTGTTGTTTTGGTACTGGGTGCTGTTGCCTGGCACAACGGTTTTAGCATTTTTAAGCTGATGTTTTATCTTAAAGAGGAGCTTCTTTTAGTTCTGGGAACCAGTTCTTCAGAATCTGCATTACCGGGAATTGTGGAAAAACTTGAAAAAGCAGGATGCTCCAAAGCTATCGTAGGATTGGTGGTTCCAACCGGCTATTCTTTCAACCTCGATGGTACTAATATTTATATGACACTGGCTTCATTGTTCATAGCACAAGCCCTGAATATTCATCTGCCTCTGGAAAAACAATTAATGTTACTCCTTGTCGCTATGCTAAGTTCTAAAGGTGCAGCGGGCGTAACAGGAGCCGGATTTGTAACTTTGGCCGCCACATTGGCTGTAGTTCCGGAAATTCCGATTGCAGGAATGACACTGATCCTGGGAATCGATAAATTCATGAGCGAATGCAGAGCATTGACCAACGTTATAGGAAATTCCGTAGCCACTGTAGTGGTTGCAAATTGGGAAAAACAACTGGATAAAGACCAGCTCCATTACTCCCTGAACCATCCGCAAGAAGTAGAAAAGAAGTTAGAGGCTTAAATTAGAATCGTTAGACTGGCAGGAAGCACCTTAATATGGATCGGAGATTTTATTTTATTAAATTCACCATCCAGGTGCCAGTTTTTGGTATTGACACTGAACTCGATTTCTGAAACCGGAAGATAGGTCACATAATCATCATCTTTCAGTTTTTTGGTAAACATCCTGTATGCAAATAATGCAGAATAGGTTAATGGAAATTTCTTAACCAAAACCATATCTACCAATCCGTCACTTTTACTCGCGTGCGGAGCAATATATGCATTATTTCCAAACTGACGGGTATTGGCAATATTCAGCATCAGATATCTGCCGTTATATTGCTGGTAAGCTTCATCAACAAATTTAACCTTAATGGGTTTATAATTAAAAAAGGTTTTAAGGGAAACCTTGATGTAATTTTTGAAACCCCTGTCTGTCTTTTCAAATTCTTTTACCACCTTGCCATCAAATCCTGTTCCTGAAACATTGATGGAAAGTCTTTCATTTACGGTAAAAGTGTCAATTTTTCTGGATTTTTTCGCCTTTAGCTTATCCAGTAGCTCATCTAGATTTTTGCTAAATTGGGTTTCGTTCGAGAATCCGTTTCCTGAACCTGCCGGAAAAATAGCTAAAATTTTAGGTGTATTAATCAACTTCCTTGCTACTGTAGAAATAGTGCCATCCCCTCCTATTGCAACAAAAATTTCTATTTCATTGAAGTGCTCTTCAATAAAATCATCTGTTCCCTGAATGGATTCTGAAATATAGTAAAGGGGATTTTCCACCTTTTTTTTCAACTCATTGAGAAATGGCTGATAATTCCTTTTGGCAGAAAACGGGTTGATGATAAAAGCTACTTTTTCCATTACAGCAAAAATAAAAAATGCTTCCTGATTTGGAAGCATTATTCTTATTTAATTTTCATTCTTTCTTTAAACTCTGGCTTAAGCGTCCCTTTAAGATCCTCCCATGATACAGGGATTGTGATGTCTCCAGCTGCGAAAGCTGCAATTTCGTATGGACTATAATGGAAATACAGGTTCTTATCATCAAAGTAGAAATTGCTACTTGCAGGAATTACTTCTACCAGGAGCATATCAGAATTTTTCACCTCTCCTTTCTCATCGGTCGTTCCACTATTCATCTTATTGATATTCTTCATCAGAATTCCCTCAATTTGTTTTTTAGGCATGGTGGTAATATCCGCCAACTGTACTTTCTTATTGTTTTTCAGGTCAAACACCCGCTCGGAAAACCCGTAATTATCGTGGGCTCCCCCTTCATACGCACTGTAAACATATTCAATGTGCATATAATCATTGGTTGTGGATTTCAGATTCATATAGTTACTGGTATACCATTCCTGAGGAAATGATACTCCAAGATCCTTCGCTTCCTTCTTGATAGAATTGAAATATTCTGCTTTTTCTCTTTCCAGGTAGGACTGAATCCCGTTTTTAGAAAAATCTGTTGCCCCTTTATTGATAAAATAGATGCTGTCCAGGAGCTTTTGGTCTTTCAAAGAAGGAAATACTAAAAGTTTCGAAGTATATTTTACTGTTAAAGAATCATTGACCTTCGTAGAGTCGCTAACTTTTACTGAATCGACTACAAATTTTTCGGACTGATTCACTTCTGTTTTTTCTGTCGATGAATCCTTTTTTTCATTCTTTTTACACGCTGCCAGAGCAAAGAACGAGGAAAGCAAAATAGCTGCAATTGTATTTTTCATATTCTATATTTGTGATGTCAATACAAAAACCATTCACAAAATGAATGGTTTTGTAAATTATAATGAATTTTTTTAGTTCGCCGGTATTTTCTGGCTTTCAAATTGATCATTCCCAAAAGCTAAAACAGGAATGAATATAAATCCTAAGAAGAATAAAAGAATCGTGTATAAAGGCGTTTCTTTGCTAAATCCTTTGGCAAGACCATCATTAACCATCCATGATGCAAACAGGTTAACAAACGGAATAAAAAATAAAATAATCCACCAAGCCGGTTTCTTTACAATATCAAGCAAAACGATGATGTTATAAATAGGAATGAAAGCCGCCCATGCATCTTGGCGCCCAGCTTTCTGAAATATTTTATACATACAATATCCATAGAACAGATATATAATCAGATAAAAGAATAACATTCCGATTCCAATTCCGGCCGCTGCCGCAGAATCCATCCCATCGTAAGGGTCTGTTTGTAAAAGAGTTAACATATTATTAATTTTTATTGGTTTGCTCAAATATAACGAAAAAGCTTCTATAAATAGAAGCTTTTAATTTATTTTTTAATCAAACTTATCACCTGATTTTCACTTTTTGAAGCTACTCCCCAAATCTGCTTAAATGCGGGATAATAATCTTTAGGATAATCCGGACTGCTTACTTTGGTCTTTGAGGTGACCTCCAGTTTATTTCCTTTTTGCTCTGCAACATAGCTGTATTCAATCTCCTTATCATCCGTTATTATCTTTTTATTTTTTGGCATTTCTTCAATAACATAACCTTCGGGAATTTCGAAAATGATTTTTTTCGTTCTTGTGTAGGCTGATATAAAATCTATGGGGTATTTTCTTTCATCGGTCTGATCAAATTCATTGGAGTTTTTATTAAGAAACAGCATAGGATTAATGATCATTTTTTTCCCTATTCTATCGACCAGGTTTTCAGATGTAAATTTCATTGTACTTTCAAAATCACCATTTTCAAGAACTTTTGAATTAATATCCGTAAAATCAATAGCAAAGTTTTCCTTGTACTGCTTTTTGTATTTATCCATATTCTCGTCATAGCTTTCTTTGGCAAACATCGCATAACTACCTGTATCTTTGTCGGAATAAGTTCCGGAAATGCTTCCATCTTCATTGATCTTAGCCTCAGCCGTAAGGTAAGTAAAACTTGGTTGTGCATTGGTCATAGATAATTCCTGTACTTTTTCCTTTGGAGCCAGGATCCCAAATTGATTCCAATCTCTTGGAGGCAGCATATCCCTTGAAGATTGCTTGGATGTAGCATCATATAAATGATATTGGTCTTTAATTTTAACGGCTGCCAGGACAAAGTTTAAATTCGAGACATTCGGAGATGCAATATTGATCATTCCGTTACTAACAGTAGAGATCAATAACGGATCTGCCTTTAATCCTGCTTCTCTAAGCATCATGATTAAAAAAAGATTGATCTCCGCAGCGTTTCCGGTTTTTGTTTCGAGAAGTTTTTTTATTCCATCTTCTGTCCTTACTCCCGAATATTTATTCCAGGTAAAGGCCTTTTGGACATATTTAAAAATAGCATCCGCCTTGTCCATATCTGTAAGCCCCGAAATTCCTGAAGGCATATTTTCTTTCGCCAATTTTGTTCTTTTCAGTTCTCCACCAAAATCTTCATTCTCATATAACCTTTCTTTGATCTTCTCCCAGGATGATGAATACAACTTCAGTTCTTTAAAATTGGTGGAATGCAATTCCGCACTGATCTTCGTTCTGTAATTTCTATCATTTTTTATGAATTTCTCCGTTTTAAAACCTTTCAGGTTTTCATACCCGAAACGATACGTTCTGTAATTGGAGCCATACAGAATCTTTTCCTCAACCTGCTTGTATTTCGGACTTAGTGATCCTGTATAATTGATATTATATGCAATATTGGAAGGAGTATCCAGAATATATTCAGTATATAATGATGGCGTATCAGATTCTATTAATATTTCCGGAATGGAATACAGGAACGGAGACGTGATCTCATACTGGTATTCAATAACAGAACCGTTTTTTACATTAGGAAAAGCAAATTTGGTAACCGATATATACTTATTTTCTTTACTCTTGTACTTTGAACTTTTATCTACCTTAGTCGTGACCACATTTCCGTTTTCAAGATTATAGGTATAAGCTTTCATTTTAGATAAGCTTTCCTGGCTGCTGCCATCCTGATAAAGGGGCACTTCAAGATTAAGCCAGTCTTCGGCTTTTTCTTTATCATAAATCTTCACCCTGTAAAAGGCTCTTTTCTCCAAAGTGCCATTATTGGAATCTATATTAAAAGACACTGATTTATACAAAATTTCTGCCGGAGCATTCTCGTCCAATAATGATTTTTGCTTTGATAAATCGGTATCATTAAATTTAGGCGGGTTGAGAAATTCCTGTTTTTGGGCTTTGAGGCAAACAACACTGATCGAACTCAAAATGACGAATATAATTTTTTTCATGCTTAGATTTTAGTTATTAGAATTTTAGAATTGTCCATGTTTATGGTTTTCTTTCTGAATTTGATGTAATCATTGTATTTTTCTTTAGGATACATTCCTTTATTCACATGAATAGTCCTGGTAACGGTAAGCTCTTGTCCATTCTTTATAAAGTTAAGCTGATAGGTTCCAAACTCAGACGGAAGTTTTACATCCTCAGGAACCTCATCGATCTTATAATTTTTAGGGATTTCAAATGTAATCTTATATTCATCTTCAAAAGACTGCATGATCTCAAACGGCAATTCCCTTTTATCATCTGCTTTATAATTATTATCAGAAAAGATAGGTACCGCTCTGAATACCATACTGCTTCCGGCATTCTTGGAATAGTTATTAGCCTTAAAATCAAGATTATATTTTATAACTGCATTATCCCTGTCATTAATAAAATCTTTCATTTCAATATTTTCAAAATGTAAAATATTGAAAAGGCTTTTTACTGATTCATTTTTTTCCTTAGGAGATAATGTGGCAAATCTTAAGTTATAATCATATTGACTGCCTGTAAAAGCAAACTCTCCCTTTCCTGCAATACTATTATCTTCATTAAGCTTAATTTTAAGGATTTGCTTTTCTTTATTTTGTTCTGCAGAATATGAAGGCGTATCCATCACTTCAATTCCATCCTTTTTAACCAAAAGAACATTTCGGTCTGTTGTACTGTAGCTCAAATGGTTAAAAGCAATTTGCTGGGATGTATTTTCCAGCCATATGTTTCCCTTTTCAGTAGGTACCATTAAAATAACATGGTTCCCTCCCATTTTTGGAAAATCTTTATCGAAAGACACCGGTGAAGAGCCGGAGTTGATAGTACAATAGTACGATGGAATTCCCGCTTCATCAAGTAAGGTCTTCATATAATTGGATAACCCTTTACAGTCGCCATATCCTTTTTTCTGTACTTCATCCGGCATCATAGGCTGCCATCCCCCAATTCCCAGCGCAACAAATATATATCGGGTTTTACCCTGCATATACTGATACAGTTTTCTCACCTTTTCTTCTGTGGACCCCTGTAAATTAAGCGCTGCAACATCAGCTTTTATAGAGGGCGTGGAAACAGATACAGGCTGCAAAATGCTATTATAATACCAGGATCCGAAATCTTTCCAGCTCGTAATACTTCCCTGCTTTCCTTCTAGATTGAATCTTGCCAGTGAAAAACTCACTTTAGGTAAGATCTTAAGTGGTGAAGGAAGTAAAGAAGCATCTTCTATAGCAGGAACATTTTTATATGAATATATTTTTTCTGCCCCATTACTGCTTTCTGCAACCGTAGTATAATTGTACTTCGAAGGATAAGTTTTTGTGCGGAGCTCAATACCTGAATTGTTAAGAATCTTAAACTGGCTTTCCTCCAATGCTACATTGGTGCCTGAAAAAGGTACAAAATCCGGTATGAAAATAGTGTTTTCATTAGTGATCTGGTACGAAAACTCGAGTGTATAAGGATATTGGGTCGGAGTATAAGCCAATGATAAATATCTGCTATCCGAATAAAAGACTCCCTGGGAATTGTTAGCAAAGTCTCCGAAATCCGATTTGGAATAAGACTTTATTTTTTTACCGGATTCGTCATACACTGTAACTTTTACGTCAGAAATATGATCTCCTTTGTCATATGGAATATAAGCATGAGCCTGGGAATCCCCGTCTTTATTTAAAACCGTAGTTACGGTATTTATCTGATATTTTACCTCATCTATCTTGTTGATCTGGATCGTGGTAAAATCTTTTCGGATCACCGCATTGGCATCCTTCTTTAAATTCTCCGGGATTGCTGATACCGGATAGCTCTGGGCGTAGTAAAGAGAAGCAATACAAACGGCACCAACTGTTAAGATTTTCATCATTGTTTTAAAAAATTTAACAAAAGTAATGAAATCTTAATAAATGTTAAAATTTAATTTTCGAAGATAAAAAAAGGCTCCAAAACGGAGCCTTTTCATTATATTTTTTAGAAAAATAAATTATGCATCAATTTTAGCATATTTGGCATTTTTCTCAATAAACTCTCTTCGTGGCGGAACTTCATCTCCCATCAACATAGAGAAAACACTATCTGCTTCTACAGCATTGTCAATAGTTACCTGTTTCAATATTCTATGCTCAGGATTTAAGGTCGTTTCCCAAAGCTGCTCAGGATTCATTTCCCCAAGACCTTTGTAACGTTGTACCTCTACTCCTTTTCCATCCGGAGACATATCCAGAGTAAATTCCTCACGCTCTTTTTCATTATAGGCATACACTTTTTTGTTACCTTTCTTCAATAAATATAAAGGCGGTTGAGCGATATAGATATAACCATTTTCAATCAATTCTTTCATATATCTGAAGAAGAATGTCAGAATCAATGTAGAAATGTGGGAACCGTCAATATCGGCATCGGTCATGATGACAATCTTATGATATCTCAGTTTCGCCATATTCAACGCCTTGCTGTCTTCTTCCGTTCCTACGGAAACCCCAAGAGCTGTGTAAATATTTTTAATTTCCTCATTATCATAAACTTTATGAAGCATAGATTTTTCTACGTTCAAAATTTTACCTCTTAATGGAAGGATAGCCTGGAAATGTCTGTCACGTCCTTGTTTTGCAGTACCTCCTGCGGAATCTCCCTCAACAAGGAATATTTCAGATTCTTCAGGACTTTTAGAAGAACAGTCGGACAATTTCCCAGGAAGTCCGGAACCTCCCATCGGAGATTTTCTCTGAACCATTTCACGGGCTTTTTTCGCAGCCTGTCTTGCTTTTGCTGCTAAAACAACCTTCTGAACGATAATTTTAGCTTCGTTAGGATTTTCTTCTAAGAAGTTTGTAAGCATTTCCCCCACAATTTTATCAACTGCTCCGGAAACTTCGGAATTACCCAATTTTGTTTTAGTTTGCCCTTCAAACTGCGGTTCCATTACTTTTACGGAAACCACGGCTGTAAGACCTTCACGGAAGTCATCTCCCGTAATTTCTACCTTTTCTTTCTGAGGGATCCCCAGATCATCGGCATATTTCTTTAAGGTCCTCGTTAATGCACGTCTGAAACCTGCAAGGTGTGTTCCCCCTTCATGGGTATTGATATTATTAACGTAAGAGTGAAGATTCTCATTAAATGAAGTATTGTAACGCATTGCCACTTCAACCGGAATATCATCTCTTTCGCCCTCCATGAAGATTACATTCTCCATAATGGCCTCACGGCTTCCGTCAATGTAGGCAACAAATTCCTTTAAACCTCCTTCGGAATGAAAGACTTCTGATTTGAAAGAACCATCTTCCAGAGTCTCTCTTTCATCGGTAAGGGTAATGGTAATACCTTTATTAAGATAAGAAAGCTCTCGTAAACGGCTTGCTAACGTATCATAGTTATATACTAATTCAGTGAAAATGGTATCATCAGGCTGGAAGAACTGCTTAGTTCCTCTTTTGTCACTATTCCCTATTTCTTCAACTCCCGTTTGTGCTTTTCCTTTGGAATATACCTGCTGGTAAACGTTTCCGTCTCTGTATACGGTTGTAATCATTTCATTGGAAAGTGCATTCACACAAGATACCCCAACACCATGAAGACCTCCGGAAACTTTATAGGAATCTTTATCGAACTTACCTCCTGCTCCGATCTTCGTCATTACAACTTCAAGAGCAGATTTTTGTTCTTTTTCGTGGAAGTCAACCGGAATACCTCTACCGTTATCCATTACTTCGATTCCGTTTCCTTCTTTAATGCTAACGAAAATGGTATCGCAGTATCCTGCCAACGCTTCGTCAATAGAGTTATCTACTACTTCATAAACCAAATGATGGAGACCTCTTACTCCTACATCACCAATGTACATTGAAGGACGCATACGAACGTGCTCCATTCCTTCCAATGCCTGAATACTACTAGCTGTATATTGTTTCTGACTCATATCAAATTATTAAACTTTGCCAATTGCAAAGACCTACAAATATCGTGATTTTTTTCGAGATATGAAAGTTAAAATATGTCAAAAAAGATAGAGTTTTCAACACGAATCAAAGGCATTTTTATCTTAAAAAAATACAAAGTTATATTGCATTTCAATAATATCAACTGTTTTAAATCATGTGTTCTTCTATAATTAATGCTTAAATTTATTTACTCAAAATTGATATTATGGACGATTTCATTGCAGCCCGTGCCCAGATGGCCATGTCCCTCGGCTTCCACATTATATTTTCGTGTGTAGGTATGGTTATGCCATTTTTAATGGCCTTTGCCCACTGGAAATACCTTAAAACAAAAAACGAAGTATATAAGGGACTTACAAAAGCATGGAGCAAAGGAGTCGCCATTCTTTTTGCAACAGGAGCTGTTTCGGGAACTATGCTTTCTTTTGAATTGGGACTTCTTTGGCCACAGTTCATGAAACACGCCGGCCCCATCTTCGGAATGCCTTTTTCTCTTGAAGGAACAGCATTTTTTATCGAAGCAATTGCTATCGGTTTCTTTCTTTACGGATGGGATAAGTTCAACAAATGGTTCCACTGGTTCTGTGGATTTTTAGTCGGACTCAGTGGATTGGCTTCCGGCATCCTTGTCGTTGCTGCCAATGCGTGGATGAACTCTCCCGCAGGCTTTGATTATATCAACGGACAATATGTAAATATAGATCCTATCAAAGCGATGTTTAATGAAGCCTGGTTTCCACAGGCATTGCATATGACGGTAGCTGCATTTTGTGCAACCGGTTTTGCCGTTGCAGGAGTTCATGCTTTTTTAATTATGCGAAAAAGAAATGTGGAATTTCACACCAAAGCATTTAGAATTGCCGCAGGTTTTGCCCTCATAGGAGCTTTCGGAGCTCCCTTAAGTGGTGATATCGCTGCTAAATCAGTTGCAGAAAGACAGCCTATAAAATTGGCTGCAATGGAAGCTCATTTTAAAACAGAAAAGGGAGCTTCTTTTGTGATCGGAGGAATTCCGGATGAAAAGAAAGGCGAAATCAAATATGCATTAAAAATCCCTAAATTATTAAGTTTTCTCGTCAGTAATGATTTTAATGCTGAAGTAAAGGGATTGAATGATTTCAGCAGAGATGAATGGCCTCCTGTTGCCGTTGTCCACTACTCTTTCCAGATCATGATCTTCTTTGGCGTCATAATGATCTGCATAGGTTCTCTATATGTCTATTCGCTATTCTTTAAAAAAGAATGGCTGAGCAAGAACTGGCTGCTGAAAACATTTCTGATCGCCACTCCTTTTGGATATATAGCATTGGAAGCAGGCTGGACTGTAACAGAAGTAGGCCGCCAGCCCTGGATTATTTATGGTATTATGCGAACTGTAGATGCCGTAACACCTATGCCGGGCATCCAGTACTCCTTCTATTTCTTCACCGCAATTTTTGTTTCGCTGTCATTGATTTTAATATTTCTTCTCAAAAGGCAAATTCAAATGGTTCCGAAATTATATGACCCTACAGATATTCAGTTTAACGCTAAAAATACAAAATCATGATCTACGTTGTTATAGGCTTTCTTTGGCTGTCAATTTGCCTGTATGTAATCTTGGGAGGAGCTGATTTTGGCGCAGGGATCGTGGAGTTATTCACCAATAAAAAATCCCGTCATAAAACAGAGGAGATTATGTATGAATCAATCGCTCCGGTTTGGGAAGCGAATCATATGTGGGTGATTATTGCTATTGTGATCCTGTTTGTAGGATTTCCTGAAATTTACACAACGATGTCCACTTACCTCCATATTCCATTAGTTCTTATGCTTGTAGGAATTATTGCAAGAGGTACTGCTTTTACATTCAGGCATTATGATGCGGTGAAAGATGACTGGCAGTTTTTATATACCCATATTTTTTATTATGCAAGCCTTCTCACTCCTTTTTTCTTAGGGCTGATTGCGGCAGCTACAGTTTCCCAATCGATCAATCCGGATGCTACCACTTTTCTGGATCTCTATATTTTCAGCTGGCTGAATTGGTTCGGAGTGACCGTTGGTTTATTTACAGTGGCCCTCTGTGCCTATCTTGCTTCAATATTTTCTCTTAGGGAAACCAAGGATCGTGTGCAACTTAATCTGATGATCAGAAAATCCAAACAAACGATGATCTTTGTAGTGATCACCGGAGCTCTGGTTTTTCTTTCAGCGTATCTTTCGGGCATTCCTCTAGTTACCTGGGTTTTCTCCAAACCTTTGGGAATTATGGCTATTGCCTTTGCAACGATAGCACTGTTATTGATTTTCCGGGCTATGAAACAACGAAAGCTCCTTCCCGTTCGCGCCTTAGCAGGATTCCAGGTTATTATGATCCTGGTGGCCGCAACGTATCAGCATAACCCTGATATCATATTATTAGGGAATGGGCAGCATCTTTCGTTATTAGAACATGTAGCAGCTCCGAAAACGATTTCTGCTTTAGCGTGGGCATTAATGTTAGGATCTTTATTTATTCTGCCGTTTTTATTTTACCTGATGGCTTCATTCAGTAAACTAAGGAAGTAAGGATTATTTTTTAAGTAAAACAATTTCAACCCTCCTATTCATAATCCGGTCCGCTTCCGTTTGTTCGGGATAAGCAACCGGATTAAGATGTCCTTGTCCGCTTGCTTTTATACGGCTGGAATCTATACCTTGCATCTGGAGGAATTCCTTTATAGAATCAGCCCTTGTGTGTGAAAGATTAAAAGTACCCAAATCAAGATCTTCACCATCAAAATTATTATAATCACAGCAAATATGCCCCTGTAATTCTACCTGCATAGCCGGATTATCTCTTAGTATTTTAAGCAGCTTAAGAATTGTTTCATTCCCACCCGGGAGCCAGACATGACGGCCGCCAATAAAATTAACATTAGGAAGAGAATATGTATTTTGAACTTTCAGCTCAGCAACACTCAGATCTACAAAACTTGGAGGAACTTTTCGTAGAATTTTTTCTCCCTTAGCCCATTCTCTGTCTATAAAAATATCTACTCTTCTGTTTTTCTTCCGTAATTCTTCTGAACTATTATCATTGATCTGTTTTCCCTCACCAAGACCTACAACATTTTCAATTGTAATATGAGTTTTAATTTTCTCCTGCAGGTATTTTTTAACTGCATTTGCACGGTTTTCAGACAATACTTTATTGTAATGTATGCTTCCTGTAGAATCACAATTTCCAAAAATCCTGAATCTTAAATTGCCTTTTAACTGAGCCAAACTATCTAATTTCTTTTGGGATTGCTTATCAAGTTTATAGTCATCATGCACAAAGTAAACAGATTCAATCATTTGCGACTTAATGACAAGACATTGTAACAGAAAAAATAAAACAAAAATTTTCATCGAAATTGAGTTTTTATACACAACGGGAAATAGCAATTTATAGTTTATCACAAAAAAAAATCCTGAAATATTTCAGGATTTTTTTAGTATTGTTGTGAACTTTTAAACCAATTTCATCAAAACATTTTCGTCAATCTTTTCAACTTTCACCAAATTATTTTTAGTTAGAGTCTTAGATGCTTTATCCCATTTTTTACCGGATAACTGACTTCTTTCTTTAACTTCTGCTAAAGAGAATGCTTCTTCCTGAGAGTTTAAAATTTCAAGAATTACTTTCTCATCTTCTCCCAATTCAATCTGAGGAACTGTTTTTTCAGGTCTCATCTGAGGGAAGAATAATACTTCCTGGATGGATGCATTATCCGTTAAGAACATGATCAATCTGTCCATACCAATTCCTAATCCGGAAGTTGGAGGCATTCCGTATTCCAAAGCTCTAAGGAAATCCTGGTCGATAAACATCGCTTCATCATCACCTCTTTCAGAAAGAGCCATCTGCGCTTCGAAACGTTCTCTCTGATCAATAGGGTCATTTAACTCAGAATAAGCATTAGCTATTTCCTTTCCGCAAACCATCAACTCAAAACGCTCTGTTAAGCCTTCTTTGCTTCTGTGTTTTTTAGTTAAAGGAGACATTTCGATCGGATAATCGGTAATGAAAGTTGGCTGAATGAAATTTCCTTCACATTTTTCTCCGAAGATCTCATCAATTAATTTTCCTTTACCCATTGTTTCATTAACCTCAATCCCAATAGATTTAGCAAAATCAAACAATTCCTTTTCAGTTTTTCCTGTGATATCGAATCCTGTATATTTTTGGATCGCTTCAGTCATTGAAACTCTAGGATAAGGTGCTTTCCAATTTATCTTATGCTCTCCGAAAGTAGATTCGGCATTTCCATTAACCTGAGTAGCACAGAATTCCAATAGTTTTTCTGTGAAATCCATCATCCAGTTGTAATCCTTGTAAGCCACATAAATTTCCATCGCTGTAAATTCCGGATTATGTGTTCTGTCCATTCCCTCATTTCTGAAGTTTTTGGAAAACTCATATACCCCATCAAATCCTCCAACGATCAATCTTTTAAGATAAAGCTCGTTTGCAATTCTTAAATATAATGGAATATCCAAGGCGTTATGGTGTGTAATGAACGGTTTTGCCGCAGCTCCTCCCGGAATAGATTGAAGAATCGGAGTTTCAACTTCAAAATATCCTGCATCATTAAAGAAGGTTCTCATGGCATTGAACAATTTTGTTCTCTTCACAAAAATTTCTTTAATATGCGGGTTGACGGTTAAATCAACATAACGTTGTCTGTATCTTAGTTCAGGATCATTAAATCCATCATGTATTACTCCATTCTCATCCGTTTTGGATTGTGGTAGCGGACGTAAAGATTTCGTAAGGAGAGTAAAATTCTTTACCAGTACAGTTTTCTCCCCTACTTGTGTGGTAAAAAGCTCCCCTTCGATACCGATAATATCCCCGATATCTAAAAGGTGTTTGTATACTTCATTATACAAAGTTTTATCTTCTCCTGTACAGATCTCATCTCTGTTGAAATATACCTGAATTTTACCTGTAGAATCCTGCAATTCAGCAAAAGAAGCTTTCCCTTGAATTCTTCGGGACATCAATCTACCAGCAATCTTCACCTGTTTACTCTCAGAAAAATCCTGTTTTATAGATTCTGTTGTATCTGTAATTTTGTATTCATCTGCCGGGAACGCGTTGATCCCCATTTCAACAAGCTTATTAAGCTTTTCTCTTCTAATGATTTCTTGTTCTGATAATTGCATTTCTTATTTTTCTAAAAGCCTACAAATTTAGGTATTTTTGAGTTGACTGTCAATGACTTTTCCCAGAAATATATTTATTTCTGTAAAAATGCGGTTAAAGAGAGGTTTGCTTACGGGAACCAGCCTTTTCTGTCTTGTTGAGGGATAAATGTCCAGGCCAGAATTCTGCTTATTTTTTGGCCCTGAGCCATATCGATGGTTTTGAACTCTACTGTCTTACTCTTTTTCAGGAGTGTGGTAAGTGGATACAGATTATCTTTTTTAGAAACCAGACAGGTAAACCACAGGACCTGCGAAGCGAATAAACTGCTTTCATGTATCATCCTGGTAATAAAAGCAAGCTCCCCACCTTCGCACCATAATTCCGATTGTTGTCCCCCAAAATTGAGTACTGGCTTCTTAACTTTGGATTGACGGAGATTTTTAGTCTTTCTGAGATTTCCTTTTATGGCAGATTCCTCAGAGTCATGAAAAGGAGGATTACACATTGAAAACATAAATCTGTCTCCTTCTAGAAGCATATTCCTGAATATACATTCAGAAGCCGGCTGATGCTTCAAATGAATAAAAGATGACAGATCCGGGTTATTGTCCAGAATACGTTGTGCATTTTGTAACGAGTCTTTATTAATATCTGTTCCCGTCATTGTCCATCCGTAAGACCTGTGAGCAATTAAAGGATACACGAGATTAGCTCCAACACCTATATCCAGGCCACTTATTGAAGAGCCCTTAGGGATTTCACCTGATTCAGATTCGAGAGCGAGTAAATCAGCAATGTAATGGATATAATCTGCTCTTCCGGGAATCGGAGGGCATAAATTATTTTCAGGAATATCCCAGTTCCGGATATGGTAAAAATGTTGTAAAAGGGCTTTGTTGAGTAGTTTTACCGCCTTTGGAAGGCTGAAGTTGATCGTTAATGTTTGGTGTGCATTAACAAAAACATAGTGCTTCAGTTCTGGCACACAAGAAATGAGCTGATCAAAATCATAGGGATCACGATGAAGATTTCTTGTGTGCAGACTGGATTTTTCAGCAGACATATTTTACTTCTTCTGACTTAAAATATATTCCACCATTTTTTTTGCATCGTCTTTAGATACCTGAGGATGGGGCTGCATAGGAACACTTCCCCAAACTCCGCTTCCGCCTTCTATAATCTTGGAGGCCAGCATTTCAATATCTTTTTCAGAATATTTGTCAGCTATTTCCTGATAAGAAGGTCCTATCATTCTCTCATTAACCGTGTGACATCCTGTACAATCCAATGTTTCTATGATCTGGCTCCCGGAAAGATTGGTTTTTGCCGGTTCAGAAGCAGCAGTTGTTTCTGATGAAGGAGTATCAACAGGTGTATTTTCTTTTTTGGAACAGGAAAGAATAAAAAATCCTATGCATCCTGTCAAAAACAGTTTTTTCATTATTTAGTCAATGTATCTGCTTTTGCGTCCTTTGCAGGTACGGATACTGCTGCATTTACATCTGCTTCTGGTTTGTTGCGGGCTGTTGCGGTAGTGTCTACAACTGTAGTTGCTTCAGGCTCTTCAAGCATTGTGTTGCTATCTTGTAGTGAATGATCTGGTTTCTTTTTGCAGTTTACAACTAATAAACCTCCGATAAATGCAAGTGCTAATACTTTTTTCATTATTTTTTCTATAAAATTTAAGCAAAAGTATAAAAAATAAATTTTTAAAGTGATGATAAATATCCGTTTCAACAATAATTTATCTGGAATAAGATTACTAATGTTCTTTTATCTAAATAAAAATTTTAATTTTAAAGTATGATATTCATTTCTAAAATTCTGTTTTTCACCAGTCATCATGGTTTTTACACCGTGGTCCTCCTGATTGTTTTCTTCAGCTTAGTATCATTCCTTACTAAAAAATGGTGGTTATTACTGCCGATTATCCCTTTAGGAATAGCCAATGCCTTTGCGGGACAGTTTTTGAATGCCTGGTTTTTAAACAAATACGGAACTGAAAGTACTGCAATCATTACCTCCGATGTGGAGACAAGTTCTACATTAAACGATATGTATATCCATGATTATGAGGCAATTGTCAAAAAGCAGGACGGTAAATATATTACAACTTTTTTCTCTACAACTTCGGCTTCTATATACCCTATTGAAAATGCAATCCGTATTCCACAGGTAAACAGTCCGTTTCCCGTAAAATATATTCCAGGATATGAGAAAAATATCGTGATTTTATATGATCAGTCCGAAGAAGGCAGACGTCTTCGCCAATATGAAATGCTGGCTCCTATCAATACAGCAAAAATAAAATATGAGGCAGATCCCACCAATAAAGAATTCATCAAAGAATACCTAACTGCATTAGAAAATTATGTAGAAGTTTATAAAGATGATAACTACAATATTCAAATTGAAAAGCTGAAGAAAGAATTGGAAGAGAGCCGATAGTTAATTTTATCTTAAGTTTTTTTAATTTTATTCTTTTTTGGTTTTGATATTAAAAAAAATTTTTACATTTGTGCCATGTTTAATACGAGCAATAATTTTTGGTGGTGGCTTTCAAACTCTTCGTCGGGTCTGAAAGGATTATCGTATTGCTAATTGTTAAGCTGCTTTGCAATAAAATAAGATAAACAAAATATCAAGACTTTGACGGATTCCGTTGAAGTCTTTTTTTATTATTTAATCTCAAACAAAAATAAAAACATCAAATGTTTAATAAGAATATAAAGGTAAAAACCGTATCAAAGAAAACACTGGGAGATCTTCAGACACCCATGAATATTTATCTGCAGATCCGCGACAAGTTCAGGGATACCATTCTTTTGGAAAGCTCGGATTCTAAAAACATAGATAATAATTTTTCATTTATCGCCATAAATGCCATAGCAGGAATTGAGGTTAAGAACCTTAATGAATTCGAGGTTAAGTTCCCCAATTCAGAACCTGTAAAACAGTTTATCATTGATCATAAGATCGCAGATATCTTGCATGACTTTTCTTCTGTTTTTGATTGTGAAAAAACAACGGATCCCATTGAAGAAACAGCACAAAACCTTTTCGGATATACCAGCTTTGAGGCGGTTCAGTTTTTCGAGAATATCAATTTTAAAGCACAAAGCCCGGAGGTTGAAATTCCCCTTGTGAGATACAGATTATACCAGTACGTTATTGCAATCAATCATTACAATGATGAAATGCATTTTATCGAAAATCAAATCGAAGGGATCAAATCAGAACTTTATACTTTAGAAAATTTAATAAAAAATAAAAGCTCAGTAGTCTACCCTTTTGAGAAAACGGGTGAAGAAACCTCAAATATTTCTGATGAAGAATATCTGGAACTGGTTAAAACGGCTCAAAAACACTGCATGCGGGGAGACGTTTTTCAATTGGTATTGAGCAGAAGATTCGAACAAAAGTTTCTGGGTGACGAATTCAATGTATACCGTGCTTTAAGAAATATCAATCCTTCTCCTTATCTGTTCTTTTTCGATTACGGAGATTACAAATTATTCGGATCGAGCCCCGAGAGCCAACTGATTATTAAAGATCATAAGGCCATCATCCATCCTATTGCGGGAACTTTTAAAAGAACCGGAAACTTTGATGTAGATCTTCAATCTATAGAAGAATTAAAAAATGACCCCAAGGAAAATGCTGAACATACTATGCTGGTAGACCTGGCAAGAAATGATCTGGGAAAAATGGGAAGAAATGTAACGGTAACAAAGTTAAAGGAAATCCAACTTTTTTCTCACGTTATTCATATGGTAAGTGAAGTAACATCGGAATTACCGGAAAATACCAATCCTTTTGAAGTAGTTGCTTCTACCTTTCCTCAGGGGACTTTAAGTGGTGCCCCTAAGCATAAAGCCCTTCAATTAATCAATCAATACGAGAAGGATTCCCGGGGTTACTATGGAGGCTGTATCGGAATGGTAGGTCTGAACGGAAGCTGCAACCAGGCTATTATGATCAGAACCTTTTTAAGTAAAAACAATACTCTTTTTTATCAGGCCGGTGCAGGATTGGTGGCCAAATCCAATCCTGAAAGTGAACTTCAGGAGGTCAACAATAAGCTTAACGCACTCAAGAAAGCTGTAGAAAAGGCAGATAAACTCAAATACTAATTTAAATAAGATGAACGATAATATAAAAACCCAATCAACAGCTAAAGTTTTAGTATTTGATAATTACGATAGCTTTACCTATAATCTGGTTCAGATCATTGAAAGAATTCTAAACCAGAAAGTGGATATCTATCGGAATGATGAAATCAGCCTGGAAGAAGTGGAAAAGTATGATAAGATCATTTTGTCTCCAGGTCCCGGCATACCTGAGGAGTCCGGTATATTACTTGATCTGATCAGGAAATATGCTCCTACTAAAAGCATTCTCGGAGTTTGTCTGGGGCAGCAGGCCATTGCTGAGGCTTTCGGAGGAAGACTGATTAATCTTTCAGAAATTTTTCACGGTGTGGCCACCACCACAGAGCTGGTGAAAGAAAAAACCAAACTTTTTCAAAATCTGTCATCAGGAATGGAAGTAGGAAGATACCACAGTTGGGCTGTGGATCCCGATCAGTTCCCCGAAGAACTGGAGATCACTGCCGTAGATAAAGATGGAATGATCATGGCCCTACAACATAAAACCTATGATGTACATGGTGTCCAGTTTCATCCTGAAAGTATTTTAACTCCGGACGGAGAAGTTATCATTAAAAATTTCTTATTACATTGAAAACACAAGATATTCCCTCAACAATAAAAAAACCTCAAATGAAAGAGATCCTGCAATATTTATTCAATCATCATACCTTATCTAAATCTGAGGCCAAAGCGATCATGATTGAAATTGCCCAGAATAAATTCAATTCAACGGAAGTCACTGCTTTTATGAGCGTTTTCCTGATGCGCAATATTACATTGAGAGAGCTGGAAGGCTTCAGGGAAGCATTATTGCAAATGGCAGTTCCTGTAAACCTTGATACCACTGATGCTTTAGATATCGTAGGAACGGGAGGTGATGGCAAAAACACGATCAATATTTCAACGCTGGCCGGTTTTGTCATTGCCGGAGCAGGACAAAGCGTAACAAAACATGGAAATTATGGGGCCTCAGCTGTTACCGGTTCTTCAAATGTTTTGGAAGAGCTGGGTTATCAGATGAATAATGATTCTGATAAGCTGAACAGAGATCTGGAGAAAGCGAATATCTGCTTTTTACATGCTCCCTACTTCCATCCTGCCCTTCAGTCTGTCGGAGCATTGAGGAAATCACTGGGGCTAAGAACCTTTTTCAACCTATTAGGTCCATTGGTAAATCCGGCAAAACCAAAATTTTCTGTGATCGGAGTATACAACCTGGAAATCGCAAGGATTTATCAATATCTTTTACAAAAAGAACCTCAGGAGTTCGTCCTGGTTCATGGTTTGGATGGATATGATGAGATCAGCCTTACCCATGACAGTAAAATTATAACCAAAAAAGGTGAAAATATTTATTCTTCCGAAGATCTGGGATTCGATCCGGTAAGTCCTGAAAGTATTCAGGCAGGTAAAACCATTCAGGAAGCAGCAAGAATCTTCAGGAATATTTTGGAAGGAAAGGGAACAGATTCTCAAAATGCCGTTGTTTTAGCGAATGCTGCGGTAGCACTTTATCATACGGAAAAATTCGGTTCCTATGATGATTGCCTCCTTTTGGCACAGGAAAGTTTACATGGCGGAAAAGCGTTGAGAAGCCTGGAACTGTTATTAGAATAATGCATTTTGAGGTTTTGAATAGAATTAATTAGTTTCAGGAAATATAAAAACACACAATAAATGACCATATTAGATAAAATTATATCGAGAAAAAAAGAAGAAGTTAATTTTTCAAAAGCAAATGTTTCTGTAGAAGAATTAAAGGATTCTGCTTTTTTTGAAAGAAAAACCGCTTCTTTAAAATCTTCTCTTAAAGAGAAAAGCGGAATAATCGCTGAATTTAAAAGACAATCTCCTTCAAAGGGAGTAATTAATGATAAGGTTTCTCCTTTTGAAGTAGTGTCTGCTTATGAGAATTTTGGAGCAAGCGGAATTTCAATACTTACCGACACCGATTTTTTTGGCGGTAGTTTTAAAGATATTATGGATCTCAGAATTCAGATTAAAACGCCCCTTCTCAGGAAAGATTTTATGATCGACGAATATCAGTTCTATGAGGCTAAAAATATGGGTGCGGATGTTATTTTACTGATTGCCGCCTGTCTTTCACCATCACAGGTTCTGGAGTTCACCCATTTATCACACGAACTGGGATTGGAAGTTTTACTGGAAATCCATACAGAAGAAGAATTGCAACACTTCCATCCAGATATTGATCTGGTAGGAATTAATAACAGAAACCTAAAAGATTTTAAAGTAGATCTTCAACATTCTGTCCGATTAAAAAATCAACTGCCTGAACAAACTTTATCTGTTGCTGAAAGTGGAATTTACAGTATTGAGGATTTCAGTTACCTGAAAGAAAAGGGTTTCGACGGATTCTTAATGGGTGAATATTTTATGAAGAATGAAGATCCTGCCAAAGCCTTTAAAGAATTCATCAACCATATAAACCTATCGTGATGAACCAGCAGCTACAAATAAAAGTATGTGGTCTTACACTGCCTGATCAAATTCTGGAATTAATTTCCATGAATATTGATTTTATAGGATTTATATTCTACAAAAAATCGCCGCGGTATGCACTTAATCGTTTAAGTTTAGATGATATTTCGAAAATCATTCACAAAGGAAAGGTAGGAGTTTTCGTGAACGAGGATATAGAAAA
This sequence comes from Chryseobacterium sp. LAM-KRS1, assembly GCF_013184525.1. Taxonomy (GTDB): domain Bacteria; phylum Bacteroidota; class Bacteroidia; order Flavobacteriales; family Weeksellaceae; genus Chryseobacterium; species Chryseobacterium proteolyticum. The sequence goes on along the minus strand of NZ_JAAOIZ010000001.1, from coordinate 460,302 downwards.
TGTAGTGGATATTACTCAAAAAGCTGAGCTTAATTTTATTCAGCTGCACGGTGATGAAAGTGATGAATATATTAAGGTATTAAAGCAAAAAACAGATCCGGAAGTAAAAATAATCAAAGCCTTAAGGATTGGTGAAACAATGGGACATCTTTCTTCTGAAATTGACCGGATACAATCCGTTATTGATTATTTGTTATTTGATACGGATAGTCAATCATTTGGAGGAACTGGAAAACAGTTTGACTGGTCGCTGTTAAATGATATCAAAATAAATGTTCCCTACCTGCTGAGCGGAGGCATTTCAGAACAGAATATAAAAGGTATCAAAGTATTGGATCAGAAACCTTTTGCCTTGGATATCAATTCAAAATTTGAAACCGGACCAGGAATTAAAGATGTAGAGAAAATTAAAGTATTTAAGTCAAACCCATTAATCTCATCCTTATGAATATACAATCATTGAAAAAACAGTTCTATAAAACTTTATTCCCACCGAGGTTTGAGAATGAAAGGGTAAAAAAACTGCATGATTTCATATGTGAAAATGACAGCACCACAGACTTCTGGGAAATGGGTGGTTTATTATCCATATTTATAAATATCATTAAGGATTTTAATGAAGATGATATTGAGTATTTTTTTGAAACCATCCATTTGTGGGATGGATATCATTTGGTAATAATTGCGGATAAACTGATGGAAAATACGGTCAAAGCTAATGTTAATTATGACCTGGGAAAAATCTATTTTAAGATATTCTTATCTTATGAAAAACTGGATTCTTATTATCTGCTGGATAACCTGGAACTGATCTTTAAAATGTATCGTTCAAAGCTAGATATCGAAACCCTGATCAGCATTTCAAGTAAAATAAAATACCTGTACCAGAATAAACAAATAACAAGACAGCAATTCGATCATAATCTTTCCTATCTAAATACCCTGAACCATGACGTACCACATTAAAAATCCGGAACAACTTACCGTACAGGAAATAGGAGTAATAATAAAGCTTTGGGAAAACAAGGAATGGACAGGTATGAAAGCTGATGATTTCAGACAGCTATTTAAAAATTCTGAATTTCATTTATTACTGGACACTGATGGAAATATCAAATCTGTATTGCGTCTGAATTTCGGTTTTACATTAAAGATATCGGGAAATCTACACTCTTATACAGAAATGGTGGGCTTTGTTTCTGCACAAAAAGGACATGGCTATGGCAGCCAATTGCTGAAGCTTTCAGCAGAAAATGTTACTGAGCGGGACCTGCAGGTTATTGGATTCTGTATTTCCGATTTGCGCCCCTTTTATGAAAAGTGCAAAATTGATATATTATACGATAAAGCAAAAAAAATTCTGGAGCAGGAAGATGATCACTGGATCAGTTCTGAAGATGATGACATCCTGATCATCCATTTGTCTGAAGAAAATAGAAATCTTTTCAAGCAGCTTGATTCAGAAAAAACTGCTTATTTAATACAATAACAACAATGAAAATGAATTATAAAAACCCTGATCAAAATGGATATTATGGAGAATTCGGAGGAGCTTTTATCCCTGAAATGCTTTATCCAAATGTAGAAGAGCTTCAAAAAAACTATCTTGAAATTATAGAATCTGAGGAGTTTCAGGCAGAATATCAGGATTTACTGAAAAATTATGTGGGGCGTGCTACTCCTCTTTATTTTGCCAAAAATCTGAGCAACCAGTACAAAACGAACATTTATCTGAAAAGAGAAGATCTTAACCATACCGGTGCACACAAGATCAATAACGCACTAGGCCAGGTTTTACTGGCAAAACGATTGGGAAAAACCAGAATTATTGCAGAAACCGGAGCCGGACAACACGGCGTTGCTACTGCTACCGCCTGCGCATTGCTTGGTTTGAAATGTATCGTTTACATGGGTGAAGTTGACATTCAGAGGCAAGCTCCAAATGTAGCAAGAATGAAGATGCTGGGTGCAGAAGTAGTTCCGGCAACTTCGGGATCAAAAACATTAAAAGATGCTGTAAATGAAGCTTTAAGAGATTGGATCAATAATCCCGTGACAACTCATTATGTTATAGGCAGCGTTGTGGGACCTCATCCCTTTCCCGATTTGGTTGCAAGATTTCAAAGCGTCATATCAAAAGAGATCAGGGAACAGCTTCATGAACAAACAGGAAGAGAGAATCCTGACTATGTGATTGCCTGCGTAGGAGGTGGTAGTAACGCAGCTGGAACTTTTTACCATTTTGTGGAAGAAGAAAATGTAAAAATTATTGCGGCAGAAGCAGGAGGCTTCGGGGTGGAATCCGGAAAATCTGCGGCCACCACTTTTCTTGGAACTTTAGGCGTTTTACACGGAAGCAAAAGCCTTGTCATGCAGACCCGCGACGGTCAGGTAATCGAACCTCATTCAATTTCTGCCGGCTTGGATTATCCCGGGATCGGGCCTTTCCATGCTCATTTATTTAAGGAAAAGCGTGCGGAATTTTTCAGCATCAACGATGATGAAGCCCTGAAATCAGCTTTTGAGCTCACAAAACTGGAAGGAATTATTCCTGCCCTTGAAAGCTCACATGCTCTGGCCGTCCTGGATAAAAAGAAATTCGACGAAAATGACATCGTGGTGATCTGCCTGAGCGGGCGTGGTGATAAGGATATGGAAACTTATTTAAGAGAAATTAGAAGTTAGAGATTAGAAATTAGAATTTTTCTTAATTTCTAAATACAAAATTCAGCTTCTAAACTCTACTATCTAACATCTAACCTCTATACAAAAATGAAAAAACTCAATATATACTTCACAGCAGGGATTCCGCAATTGGAAGATACTGCAGATATTATAAAACTCATACAGGATGCCGGTGCGGACATGATGGAAATCGGAATGCCTTATTCGGATCCGGTTGCTGACGGTCCCGTTATACAGAAAGCACATGAACTTGCATTGGAAAATGGAATGACCATTGAGAAATTACTATCACAACTGAAATCCATTAAAACTGAAATTAAAATTCCTATTATTTTAATGGGATACATCAATCCGGTTTTAAGTTTTGGTTTTGAAAATTTCTGCAAAGAATGCTCGGAAAGTGGCGTTATCGGACTCATTATCCCTGATCTTCCTCCTATTGAATTTGAAAAGAATTATCAGCAAATCCTGAAGAAATATCATCTCAACTTTACATTTCTGATCACACCTGAAACCTCAGATGAAAGGATCTTATATCTTGATTCTTTAAGCTCAGGGTTCCTGTATGCGGTAAGTTCTTCATCCACAACAGGAAATGAAAATGCCGTATTAAAAAATGAAGATTATCTTTCCAGGATATCTCTTCTTCAGTTAAAAAATCCAGTAATGATCGGTTTTGGTATAAAATCGAAAAAAGATTTTGAAAGTGTAACGGAAAAGGCAGACGGCGGAATCATAGGAACAGCATTCGTCAATGTTCTATTACAGGATAAAGATTGGAAGAATAATGCCATAGATTTTATAAATTCAATAAAGAATTAAAAATCACTAAATTTGTATGTCTAAAAAATGGTACAAGTCTTTCCACAGGACCATAAAAAAAGACAGACGCTCATTATGAATACACATCAAAATAAAGTAGTAGAATTCGAAGATCTGGGTACAAGAGATTATCAGTCCTCATGGGACTATCAGGAAAAACTGATGAAAGATATCATTGATACCAAAATAAAAAACCGCGATTTACCGGCTGAAGAACATATTACCACACCTAATCATTTGCTTTTGGTGGAGCATCCCCATGTTTATACTTTAGGAAAAAGCGGACATGAAGAAAATATGCTGGCGGGAATTGATAAACTCAAAGAGATTGATGCTACTTTTGTAAAAGTAAACCGTGGCGGAGATATTACCTATCATGGATACGGGCAGATTGTAGGTTATCCGATCTTAGATCTTGAAAATTTCTTTACAGATATTCATTTATACATGAGAAACCTGGAAGAAGTGATCATCAGAACCATTGGCGAATATGGCCTTAAGGGCGAGCGTTCCCAGGGAGAGACCGGGGTCTGGCTGGATGTGGGAAAACCGTATGCCCGGAAAATTTGTGCAATGGGTGTGAAAGCTTCCCGTTGGGTAACTTTACATGGTTTTGCCCTTAATGTAAACACCGATATGCGCTATTTTGAATATATCATTCCTTGTGGTATCAAAGATAAACAGGTGACCTCTCTGAAAAGAGAACTTGAAAGAGAACTTTCCCCTCAGGAAATGGAAGATATCAAATCTAAAATTACAAAACATTTTGCAGATGTTTTTGGAGCTGAGATTTCTAATAAAAAATCTGCAACTACTACCAATTTCTAAAAATTACTTTTCTTATTATTCCTTAGGAGTCTAATCTTATAAAGTTGAGATTCCTAAGGAAAAACATATTAATCTTTTATCATTCGGCTATTCCACAGAGTCTTTGATCATATATGATTTGTCCTTATTAAAAATAGTATTTAAATATACTTTTGGCTGAATCATATGGATAAAAAATCGAAAAATCTCCTACATATTTAGTATTTTGCATTGTGTTTTTAGCGCAATTAATAAATCTGAAAGTCCAATGAAACTATTAACCCGATTTTTTTGCTACCTGTTATTATCCATTTCTTCGATCTGTTTTGCGCAAAAGGATAAATACAAACAAAAGATCGATAGCCTAATTCAGGTTAAGAGCCCAAGAACTTTCAATGGGGTTGTTCTCGTTACCAGAAACGGAAAGGTTGAATACTCCAGAGCTTACGGTATAGAAAATGCTAAGACACGAATTCCTTTAAAACCAAATGATCAGTTTGAAATCATGTCCAACACCAAACAGATCACCGCCGTTTTATTGTTAAAAGAGGTTGAAAAAGGAAAAGTTGATTTACATTCTCCTATAAAAAAGTACCTTCCATCACTATCTCAGCCCTGGGCTGATTCAGTAACAGTTCATCAGCTGCTTAACCATACCCATGGGATTGTTGATCTCGAGAAACCTTTGGCATTTAGACCGGGCTCTGATTTCAAATACGGTAACCTTTCCTATATCTTGTTAGGAAAAATCATCGAAAATGTCAGCCATCAATCTTACTCTCAATTGGCTAATGAACTGTTCAAGCAGCTTAAAATGAAAGATACTTTCTGCTATGCGAAATCGGATCTGAAGAAGCTGGTTTCGGGGCATATGAGTAATGAAAAAGGATTAACTGTTTCCAATGACTCTTTTATCAATGATGAAAATATGCCAGCCGACGGAGTAATAAGCACAGCAAAGGACTTATCTGTCTGGAATGATTTTCTTCATAAAGGCAAAATCCTAAACGCAGATACCTATCAATTATTAATAAGTCCATCCGTATTTTCCGAACATGATGTATTCGGAACCGGTAAGATGGGTTACGGATATGCTATTCGTATTGTAAAGGATCACGGAGTCAGCTATTTTGGTCATACCGGTCTCGGAGATGGCTTTACTTCATTGAATGTTTATGTGCCCTCTTCTGATGTGAGTATTGTTATCATGGAAAATCAGATGAGCGAGATAAATACGCTGTACTATTATTTTGAAAAATTAATCAGAGATATTGTATTGCAAAGCAGCTTAATTAAGAAATAACCAATCCGCTGGCAACCTGCACGGATAAAATAGGTAAACCTGATTTTTTTTCATCGTAAAATTCACAGAGCCATTATTAGCACTTATTAAAACGGTAGTTTTTAATGAACAAAACACTTTAATTATTACTAAAAATTTTGGTTTTTATAAAAATAACTTGCTTATGTTATTTTTTTTATTAATTTTATTTTCACCAAAAAGTGAAGTAAATAAGAGTTAAAATAACCAACCAACTTAACAAAAACTCACCATTAAACTACAAATTACAATTATTATGAAAAATCTTTTTTTATCAATGATGGCCTTTGTGACCGTCTTAACTTTTAATTCCTGTGCCGATTCCAACGGGAATCAGGAAATCAACGGAAAGGAAAAACTAAGTGTAAATGATTCTAAGCTGAAAGATTTCGGAAAGACTGTACCGGTAGGGATAGACGAAGAAAACGGAATGATAAAGGTGTCATTTATGTTAACTGCGCAATTCTATGAAATTAAGCCGACCAAAGAAAATGAGCAGTATATCGGAATGCTTAGACAGGCTGTTAAGAATGAATCTCCTGTACACATTTTCTTAAAGCCTAATAGCAATGAAATAGGAAAAGTGGAGTCTGCAAGTCCGGAAGACGTAAGATATTTTAAAACGATCCTGACAAAAGAAGTAAAAGGGCAAACCAATAAATTGGCGAGTGTAATTCCTGATGTAGCTACATTAAATTCTTTATTCAATCAAATAAAGAATCAGTCTTGCGGTACCTCTACGGCGTCCTCACCATGCATCACATTCAGATATCCTGTAGACGGATGTTATGCTAGAGCCCATAAGATGAGACAAATCTTAATGAACAACGGCTATGACTGTGAAAAACAATTTGTATACGGAAACCTAAAGGCATCAACAGGAACTTGCTGTGTGGCGTGGAGCTACCACGTTGCAATATTGGTAAGCTATAAAAATGCTTCCGGAGTAACGGAAAAAAGAATTATTGATCCTTCACTATTTTCAAGCGGTCCTGTAACAGATACAGCATGGAGAAACGCTTGCGTTAACACCTCTTGCGGATCTGCATCTGTTTCCTCTTATGTTAATACTGCAGGAAATGTTTATTACAGAAGTCCTAGTAATTCTTACCTGTATGACAACAATCTGATCAATACCAATTGTGTACTGACTAAATTTTCACTGCTTTCCGGATGTTCTCCTTCACCTGCACCGGATGTATCAAGCTGTGGATTTTAATTAATTGATAATTTTACAGCACCTGCTGATTCTGTAAATGGGCAGGTGCTGTTATATAATAACACTATTTTTATGAAAGTATGGACATTACTATTATTTTTTTGTATGATAACATCCTGCTCCGGTAGTTCGGGTTCACAGAATTTAACCTGGTACAAAAATGCAACAATCAGTCAGATTACGGAAGACCCCGATCATCCCGGGGATTTTATGCGTATCTCTATTGGAATCAGCGCGCAGGTTTTTTATGTGTCAAAAAAAGATTCTTCCTATAAAACTCTTCTGGAAAAGTTAAACCAAAGCCTGAAAAGAGGTAAGGCCTATAATATCGGTATTGAGAACAAAACCAATATTATTAAACAGGTTAATGACATCCAATAACTTTTTCCTAGGATCTTATCACAGAAATTCCGGCATCTACTTTTATTTCGGCTCCATGGATATAAGACGCTTCCTTGGAAGCAAGGAAAAGCACCGTATTTGCTATTTCCGATGGATCTCCCTGCCGTTTAAACGGAATTGTAGGAATAATATGCTGAACGGCATCTTCAATCTGCTCTTTATTCAGTCCGGTATTATTGAAGATATTGGTTTTAATATGCCCGGGACTAATAGCGTTTACCCGGATTCCCCTTTCCAACAGCTCAGTGGCAAAAGTCTTCACAAAAGATTGCACAGCTGATTTTGCAGCCGAGTAAACAGAGAAATTAGGCATTGAAATCTCTGTAGCTACTGAAGTATTAAAAATAACCGAACTTCCCTTTTTCATTAATGGTAACATTTGTTGAACGGTAAAGAAAGGTCCTTTTACCAGAATATTAAACAGTTCATCGAAATCCTCAGGGTCCACATTTTCAATCGGCTTAAATTTCCCATACCCTGCATTGGCAAAAACGAGATCAATATTTTCAGTGTATTGTTTTATTTCGTTTTGTAAATGCATCAGGTCTTTCATATTACCTGCATCGGACACTATCCCTACTCCTTTTCTTCCTAACTTTTCAGTTGCTTTAAGCACGGTTTCTTCAGATCTTCCGGTAATTATAGCAGTTCCGCCTTCTCCGATAAACTGCTCAGCAACTGCATACCCCATTCCATTCGTTCCTCCCGTTATCAGCGCATACTGATTGATAAATCTTTGCATTGTATTTTGTTTTAAAATTATACAGCAAAGATTGGAATATGGTCTATTTTACGAAATCCGAAACTTGTGATATTTCTATTATCGATTTTATCTAAAATATATTATTTAAAATTAAATTGCAAGCAATTTAATTTTGTTATAACTTTGTCCCATAAAATTATTTCACAAAAAATAAAACAATGTCATTAATAGAAAATTTAAACTGGAGACATGCTGTGAAAGCATATGATCCAACAAAAAAAGTATCGGAAAAAGATTTAAATACGATTTTAGAAGCTGCAAGGTTGGCTCCTACTTCATCCGGCTTACAGCCTTTCCGTATCATTGTAGTAGATAATCAGGAATTAAAGGAAAAAATGGTTCAGGGTGCTTTAAACCCTGAAGTGATGAGAGATTCTTCTCATGTGCTTGTATTTGCAGCGTGGGATAATTATTCCAATGAGAAAATTGATAAAGTGTATGACTACCATACTGATGTAAGAGATCTTCCGAAAGGCCGTTTCAACAGCTATACAGATAAATTGAAAGAAATTTACGGTGCGCAGACTCCTGAACAGCATTTTTTACATACCGCCCGTCAGACTTACATCTCCTTAGGCTTAGCTTTGGCTCAGGCAGCAGAATTAAAAATCGACAGTACACCGGCAGAAGGATTCAGTAATGAGGTGGTAGATGAAATTCTTGGTTTGAAAGAATTAGGATTAAAAAGTGTAAGTTTGCTGTACTTGGGATACCGCGATGAAGAAAAAGACTGGCTGGCTTCTATGAAAAAAGTACGTATTCCTATGGATGAATTTATCATCAGAAAATAATATCAATTCCCAATTCATATTCTATTGTTATGGAAAATTCGGAAAACCTAAAACTGGAAAATCAGATCTGCTTTCCTTTATATGCAATCGCAAAGGAGATCACAGGTTTGTACCGTCCTTTTCTTGATGAACTGGATATTACCTATCCTCAATATCTCGTGATGATGGTATTGTGGGAACAGGATGGCCTGCCAGTTACTCAGATCGGTGACAAACTCCTGCTGGATAGTGGTACATTAACGCCTTTACTCAAAAGATTAGAAGGCAAAGGCTTTATTTCGAGAAACCGTAAAAAAGAAGATGAAAGAGTGGTACAGGTATTTCTGACTGAACAGGGGAAAAATTTAAAGGAAAATGCGTGTGGTGTCCCTGAAAAGATTATGAAAAAGATCAATGTTCAACCTGAAGACCTGTTGCAACTTAAAAATTCCATCAATATTATTTTAAGTAAAATTGAAAAATAAAAAAACCGGCAGCCAATTTTTGGCTGCCGGTTTTTTTATTTAACTTTCTGAAAAGCATCTATTTTCAGATAAGCATCATTTTTTTCTTTTTCTTTTTTATCAGAAATCAAAATTCCAAAAAGGTGGTCTATCTCATGCTGAAAAATAACGGCTGTAAAACCTTCTACAATCTCAGAGTATTTCTGACCTTTCAAATCAACATATTCCAGTTGTATAACTTTGCTCCTGTAAAACTGATCCCTGAATTCAGGAATGGACAGATCTCCTTCGGGCCCCAGGTTTTGAAGCTCGGATCTCCAGATGATCACAGGATTTATAAAATACTCTAAAGGATTATCCTTTTTATCAAAACGCTGAACCCAGATTATTTTCCTGTTAATACCCACCTGCGGAGCTGCTATTCCTACTCCTCCATCGGTAGAAAGAAGAGATTCCTTCATCCTTTTAACCAGTATCGCCGTATTAGGATCAACAGGATCAGCCTCACTGGAAATACTCAGTAATGTTTTGTGCTGATCAGCATTTGTTGTCTGATAAATCGGAAGCGGAGAACCAATATCTCCCTGATTAATTATTGTAATTTCATTTGAGGTCAGCTTTTGCGCATTAGCCAGGCTAACGAAGCAAAGCAGCAGGAAAGATAATTTTTTCATTTTTTAATTATTAATGTATTCATGTATTGATGTAAAATGTATTCATGATTATCTAAGCTGCCTTTTTTATTGTTGTCATTTCGAATGAAATAAAGTGTAATGAGAAATCTTTTTAAATAATTATATTAATGTAATATTAAATTACATATTCCTCCTGCATTTATTAAAAGAATACAATTTCTCAGCTGACCTCCAAAATCATTATACATGAATACTTTTTACATTGTACAACCTTTTTAACATTCAAAATTAAAAAGTTTTCGTCATATCGGCTGGAATAATCAAATTAAAATCTGTTGGGATATAGTCTTTCCCGGGAACTTTCAATTCAGGATCGTCCGATTCAAAAACTGAGATCACCGCCATTTTAAGATTGGGGTTCTTTTGTTTAACATACCAATAGGTTCCACCGAATTCCTTGCTATGATAATTACCATTATAATGGATAAAAGTTTTACCGGGCTGGATATTTTTGAGGATGGATTCTGCCATCGTAGCATCTTTGGTTGCCTGAGCTGAAATGAAGTTCATTACTTTTGTTCCTTCTGCATGGTCTCCCATCATTTTTTTCATTTCAGGATATCCTGGTGTGTCTAAACTCACTTTGATAGGCAACTGGGCAATGTATGTTTTTTCTTTGGCAGACAATCTATTCAAAGATTCCAGACCTTCTTTTGCCGTCTGGGAAGCGTACCTTCTGGGAATATTTGTTGCAATGAAACCTAGCTTTTTTTCTTTAGCAAAGTCAACCAGCGGCTTATAGTCCGTTGCATAATTATTCCACAAGCGTGCAGAGTCCTTTAGTGTTTTGGCATCGAATTTCCCATTTAAATAATCATTTAACTGAGCTTGATTATCTCTCTCGAACATTTCCGCTCCTAAAATAATCTGTCCGTTTTTCTTCTGGTATAATGCTTCGGTCACTTTCAGCTGAAGCCAATGATTGATGGAGCTGTTGTGATTCTCACCAAAAAAAATAACATCATAACTGGCAAGTTCTTTCACCAAACGCTCTGTTTCTATTTCTTTTCCTTCTTTATCATAAAACCGATAAGCTCTGAAATTTTGGGCATTTAATGCACAAAACATAATCAGTAATATTGATACGAAAATATTTTTCATTGTAATTATTTTTGGTTAAGGGTGAAAGGACTTAAAGGCTAGATCGGTGAACTATTTAATCGCAAATGAGCCTTTTTACTATCATCTTTTTGCCTTTCAATCCTTTTGCAATTTAGTCTTTTTGCGATGTAACACCTAAAAAAAGACCGCTCTGATCTTAAAAACAAAACGGTCCAAATCAAATCATCTAACTATTACTTTTCTAATTCTGCTACAAGGTCTTTCCACTCTTGCAGTTCAGGAATTCCAGGTTTTCTTTTTCCAAAAAACTGAACGATAAAATCACCTTCCTTATTGAAAATTTCAATAGCCGTTACTTCACCGTCTTCAGTTGGCTTTTTTACGATCCACGCTTCTTCAATCTTGGTAACATCCAGATGCAGGTTAAAATCAGGATCCATTACGTTGAACCACTGCTGGTGCCAAAGCGTCTTTTTCACATGACCGGTATGGATCTGAATAATTCCTCTGTTTCCAACGAAAACCATAATCGGAACATTCTTCTCGGAAGCATCCTCCATGACGTTTACCACTTTAGCATTATCTATTTTCTTCGCATAACCTTCCGGAGCCAGTCTTAGAGCCTGAGTTCTGCTCACTCCGAATTTTCTTGTCATCATGAAAAAATCATGAGTATCTTTCAATTCAACCCATGCTTTTTTGAAAGCTTCGGCATCAATTTCAGAATCCGGTTTTTCTGCCGGTTTCGGAGCAATAGCTTCGAAAGAGAACACACCGTTCTGATCTTCGGCCTTATATTTTTCAACGATTGCATCAAAAGCCTTTTCGTTGCTATCTTTTGTCAGGTAGATCTTGTGAAGAGCTAATCCATCTTTTCCGAAAAACTGAAGGCTTTTTTTATCTCCTTCCACAACTGCAAAAGCAAACTTCCAGGAGTTCAGGAAGATCCTGAGATCAATATCTTCTCCCACGAAAAGCTGTGCATGAGGGCTGCTGAAGTCACCGTTCTGGTAAATTCCTTTTCTCTCGTGTACACATTCGTCATTACGGGTAAGAGCCATCACCTTACCCAATTGCTCAACATCAGTTAAAATATTTTGAAATTCCGGTTTCAGAACGGTTACCCCTTCACCGATATTAGTTACTAATAAATCAGCTTCGCTTACACCTAACTGTAAAGCCGCATTTCTTATTCTTAAATGTGGATTTTCTTCTTTTAGAGCGTCCCACTTTTCTCTTAATTCGTTAACTAATGTGCTCATTTTATTTATTTTTTTATGGTTAAAACTGTATAAATTCTATGTATGGTTTCAGCTCCGGATTTACTTGGGATATCCTCCTCTTTCTCCGAAATTTTCATTCTTTTGAAATGGCTCCTTGAGATAAGTTCTTCCATTTCATTATTGCTGTACATGGTAAAGTTGTATTCTGTAAACGGTAGGGTTTCCATGAATCTTCGCTGCCCGAAGGTGAGTACGAAAGTCCCGTCATCCTTCAAAACCCTGTAAATTTCATTCAGGAATGCCACCGGCTCTTCCCAGAAATAAACCGTATTAACAGTGAAAACCTTATCAAAAACCCTATCTTCAAAAGGGAGCTTTTGTCCCTCGTACAATATAAAATCTGCCTGACCTTCAAAGTCTTTATTCATTTTCCGGGCCTCATTATACATTGTTTCGGAAATGTCAATCCCTGTATATTTCAGATTTTGAGCTCTACTCAGGATATTTTTCAGATGCCCCGCATTTCCGTGTCCTATTTCAAGGATAGATTCATTATCTTCTATCAAAAGTGTTTTGATGCTTTCCAAAGTCATGCTGATATTGGTTGCATTCATCATCTCGCCTATCTCAATGCCTTTTTCTCCCTGAGGATTGGCTAAGTTTTGAGCGAGTATTTTAAGTTCATCTTTTTCCATGGTTATCCAAAAATGATCATTGGGTTATTAGTAATAGGATGCTCGCAGATGGTACAGGGAAAGTTGTATGCCTTAGTTATATTTTCGGCAGTAAAAACTTCCTGTGGTGTTCCATAAGCTGAAACCCTTCCCGATTTCATGAGTAATATCTTATCGGCGTATTGAGCCGCCAGATTTAAATCATGTAAAACCACAACAGCACTGTTTGCTTGTTTTGTAAAACTTTTCATGATCTCCAATGCCTTGTATTGATGTTTAACATCAAGGTTATTGAGTGGTTCATCAAGGAACAGTAGTTTGTGGGCAATATCATTCTGTAGTTGTGCCAGCACCCGTGAAAGATGTACTCTCTGCTTTTCCCCACCGGACAGGGTATTGTATTCACGGTCTTTCAGATGAAAAACATCTGTTTCATACATCATATTGTTCATGGCTTCCAGATCCTCTTTTCTCGGCTGCGCATCAAAATAGGGATAACGCCCCATCATGACAACATCTTTTACTTCCAAAGGAATATCATTGCTGTTGTGCTGGGAGAATTTAGCCTTATGCCTGGAAAGCTCAACTACATTCCACTCGTTAACAGGTTTGTTTTTAAACAAAACTTTTTGCTTTCCGGATTTCACCTCGTTGGCCAGAACACTTAATAGACTTGATTTTCCAGCTCCATTGGGTCCTACAATAGCTAAAAACTCACCATATTCCAATGATACGTCCACTCCATCCAGAATATGAAATTCTTTGTGTTTATAGCTGATCTGATGCGCCTTTATCATTAGAGTGATTTTTTAAATTTAATTAAAATGGCTATAAAAATCGGCCCTCCCATTAATGCCGTGAGGATACCGATTGGCAATTCCGAAGGCTCCACAATACTTCTGCTGAATGTATCGCCGGTCAACAGCAAAATACTTCCGCAAACAGCAGACAACGGTAATATAAAAGTATAATCCGATTTGAACAAAAGCCTTAAAATATAAGGTACAATAAGACCTACAAAACCAATCGTTCCCGAAAATGCCACCGAAGTTCCCACCATTAATGCTACGACAATAATGATTTCTTTTTTAAGTTTTTCTACATTGATCCCTAAGTGCTGTGCATCTTTTTCACCCAACATCATGGCATTCAATGCTTTTCCTTTTGGGATTAAAACAATATATGAGATAATCAAAACAATAACTAAAACAATATTTTTTGTCCAGGTGGCTGCAGCCAAGCTCCCAAGATTCCAGAAAGTAAGATCTCTCAATTGTTCATCTTTTGAAATGTAGATCAGAAACCCGGTAATTGAAAAGCCAATTGCCGTAATAGCTACACCGGTTAGCAACATCATTACCACGTTTGTTTTACCTCCGCTGGTAGAAATCCTGTATACCAGCATCATGGATAGAAAAGCCCCGATAAAAGCAGAAATACCCACCAGTGAAAATTGTACTACCTCAGGAAGATACTGTTTGAAATGTCCTCCTAAAACAATAGCAATGGCTGCAAGTAATGTTGCTCCCGAGGTAAGTCCTATTAGATCCCCAGTCGCCAAAGGATTCTTAAAAAGTCCTTGCAATCCTGTTCCGGACACCGCCAGCATGCTTCCAATTAAGATTGCCATAACGATTCTCGCAGCACGGACATCCCATATCACGTATGTATCGCTAGGCGATATATTTCCATTTCCTTTTACAACCTCCCACAAAACTTTATACGGAGAAGCTCCGTTAAAATTATAAACTCCTGTACTAAGCGACCATACCGCTATGATAGCAAGCAGTATGGTACTTATAGATAGATAAAAGTATAGTTTACTTTGTGTTTTCAATTAATAACTTATTTAATCCTACTGCAGCCTCTCCTAATCTTGGTCCGAATCCTGAAACAAGTCCTCCGTCCATAGCAATGATCTTTTTATTCTTGCCGGCATTTGTTTGAGAAACACCTGGCATTTTAAGCGCTCCTTCGTTTCCTCCTGCACCCTGTAAGCCTGATGAGAAAAAGAATAACACATCCGGATTCGCTTTTACTACAGCCTCAGGGGTCAGCGGTTTGAAATCTTCAAATTCCGTAACTGCATTTTGTCCGCCTGCAAGACCGATCAAAGCATCCATTGGTGTCTTTGTACCGGAAACCATCAGCATATTTCCTCTTGCATAAATAAACAGTACTTTAGGTTTTTTAGCAATCGGTTGAACCTGTTTCAGATCCGCATCGATTTTATCATTCAGTTTCTGGTAATCTGTGTTGCCAATAGCTTTTGCTACCTGCTCAATTAATTTTTTAGTTCCTTCCACTGAATATTCCTGTTTGAAGATTTCAGTTTTTATCCCTGAAGACTTTATTTTTCCTAATAGCTCAGGGTTTATATCTTTATCAGACGCTAAAATTAATGTAGGATTTACGGCCATAATCGGCTCAATGGTCATTGATCTTACATGTCCCAGATCTTTAGCTGTTGCTTTTAAAGTTTCAGGATAGGTACTGGTAACATCAGTTCCTACAATTTCTTTTTCATGACCTAAAGCACTCACTATTTCTGTGATGCCTCCATTTAAGGTCACAATTTTATTATTTGTTTTCGGCGTTTGTGAGGCATTTGTTTCTGCTGTATTTTCCTGTTTTGCGCTTTCGGCTTTTTTGCAGGAAGCTACTGCTAGAAGGATTGATGCTACTAAAATTATCTTTTTCATGATATATTATTTATTGATTTATTATAAAGGTTCAAATTCAAAACTGGCATGCCCCCGATTTCCCTGAGGATCTTTCATTTTATTAAATCTAAGCTTGAAGTAAAAGCCCTCAGCATCTTTTAATACAAAGAAACGGTCAGCGTACACGAATGCCCCCGGCACTTCGCTTGTTCCGGTAGTCGTTCTCCATTTATCCCCAATTGCTCTTTGATCAGTAGATACAAGCTTCGCCTGATCTACATTGCTTAACTTAAATGAGTTATAGGCCTGATCCAGGTTTCCGGAAGCCGTTACCTGATACGCACTCACTCCACTGGCCGTATTGGTGATTATGAAATCAGCATAAAAATAGCTTCCTGCACTATTTCCCGGGCCCATAAAAACTTCATTAGTAAATGTGGTAAAGGCTAAATCCCAATTCTTTTTCTTTGGCTGGATTGTAGCCGGAGCACCCGTTTTAAGATTGAAGAAATTAAAATTGTATTCTGTATCTTTTGTTATCATATACTCCTGGTAGGTAGTTGCATTGATGTCGGCATATCTTAGTTTATATCCGTTAGGAGCTCTTAAAATCTGAATTTTTTTCCATCCTCTGGGATCGGATGATAATGAAACAGATCCTGCAGCAATATTAGAGTTTGGATCTGCTAAATTTCGTCCCAGGTTAACCAAATAAACAGGATTGTCAGCATCGTTCTCTTTGATAGGCTCTATCGCTGAAGACTGGTTTAAAAAATTACCATCAGGATTATCCACATACTTCATATTAGCAGCATCAAATGTACCTACCTGAACTTTTTCTTTCAGATCGGCTACATCAGATTCTTTTACTGTATTGATGTTTGTAGTATTAGGAATTTTAGCAACAGCCATTGCGATCGACCCATTTAAAATTACCCTATATTCATCTCCTGTATAAAATCCAAGATCCCAGTCTGTCCTTTTATTGATCGTATGATTTTTTGCATCACTTAAGTCGATCCAAACCTGATTGGCTTCTGTGGGTCCGCCTACATCGGCGCTTACTTCAGAACCTGCCATCTTGGGAACCTGAACAGGATCTTCATCAGCTGAAAGACAAGACTGTACAGCAGCAATAATGAATAGAAATGAAAATATCTTTAAATACTTCATGATATATTTTTTTTAGAATTGATACATTAATCTTGCGAAATAGCTTCTTCCATAGTACAAATTCAAACGATCAGATCCTGCAGTATGTGCATTTCCTCCGTTTGCAGTGGAATTAATGGTAGTAACATCAAAAATGTTTTTAACTCCTGCAGAAAGCTCAAGCTGGTTTTTCCAGAATGGCTGGCTTACAATAAAATCCATCATGTGGAATCCATCATTTTTCCCTAAGCGGAATGCATTGCCTTCTAATACATACAGCCTTGACGGCCCCGTATACTTATAATAAAGATTAAAAGCAGTTCCTGCATTTTTTAGTTTATAGGAAACATTAGCTCCTGTCTGAAAATTATACTGAAAGTCCGTTGGGGAGGCAATATCCATATCTTGTTTTGACACAGAAATACCATTTAAGGAAGTCCTTACTCCTAAAGTAAACTGGTCTTTGACAATATTGGCATTGGCGCCAAACAAAAGGCTTCTGTAGGTATCTATGTTCATGTACTTATAAGTGGACGGTCTTTTAATCATAACCATTTCAATTTTATCTTTCAGATCAACGTACAGAGCTTCCAGATTATAATTGAATTTCCATCCATCTCCTATGGTGAAGCCCTGATCCCAGAATGCACCAACAGAATATCCTTTTTCAGGAGTAAGATCAGGATTTCCCTGAATGTCGTGATTTACGTTAACGAAATAAGTGAACATTTCATCATAGGTAGGATAGCGATTGGCTGTTCCGAAAATACCTCTTAGATTGGAATTTTCAGATGTTTTCAGCCTTGCAGACACCGAATAGTTGAATTGATTATCAAATTTATTGCTAAGGGATAATCTTGCTCCGGGTCTTACTGAGAATTTATCCGAAACATTCCACTCTGCAGAAATAAAGTTGCCATAGGTAAAAATCTTTCTTCTGATATTTTGCCCGTCAAAATCCCCTGCAATTAATGCAGCATACCCGTTGGTATGGTCTAATTCGTAGCCTAACTGGAAGTCAAATTTCTTGTTATCGAGAAAATTACTGAACATTCCTCTTGAATAAAATACATCGGTCTTGTAATAAGATCTTTCATCATAATGGGTATCTTTAGCTCTGTTGGGTATATCATATACATAATCAAAGTACTTCCGATCCTGATTCTGATAAGAGAAATCTCCCGTGTAGCGGATCTGGCCCAGGCTGGTCTGAATATTCAACTGATGAAGCCAACGCTCTGTATTATATTCTCTGTCTGTACTTGTATAGGTTACACCACCCTGCCCGTCATTAAGTGAAATTCTGTCAACTTTAGGATTATAAAAATTAAATTTTTCGCTTAAGTAAGATATTTTATAGAAAACTGAAGTTTTATTCTTAGTGTACTTGATCAATCCTGTTGCTTCATACTGATCTTTTGGATTCCATTCATAACCCCGTTTATTATCCTGTCCGAAATACTTATATCCTTCACTATTTCCCTGATAGCCCATAAACTGATTATGGTTAAAACTTATATTGGTAAACCAGTGATCGTTAAAGTTGTAACCTACATTCACATTCTGAATATGTCTGCCTTTCCCTCTTTTCCTTAAATCATAGCCATCCCTTACCGTTTCCTCCTGTAGTGCCGCTCTTATGCTTAATTTTTTATGACTGCTTTTTTTAGTGATGATATTAATAACGCCTGCCAGTGCACCATTACCATATTCCACGCCCATGCTTCCTTTTACAACTTCAATCCTCTCAATATTACTTAAACTGATCTTCGTAAGGTCTATATTACTTCCTAAACCCGTATCTCCTACAACCGGAATATTATCTATCAAAATTTTGACATAGCTCCCGCCTAATCCCATGATATTAGCAGTTGAATTTCCGGAATTGGTATCTGGAGTGATTTGTATGTTAAGTGTTTGGTTAAGAACGTCAGCAGCGTTGGTCACCGCCATATTTTTTATTTGTTCAGCATCGATAACTTCAACTTTATAAATCGATTTATTGATCGATTGCTGCATATACTGTCCTGTGATAACAACTTCTTCAATTTTTTTCTGATTAAGAGAATCTTTTTCCTGTGCATTCATCCAAAAGACGATGGATAATGAGAGTATAGAAAGCACCTTCTTCTTCATAGACACAAATTTTCGACAAATATAATGCTTTATTTAGAACAGATAAAAATAATTTATTACTTTTGTCGAATAATTCTAAATAAAAATAATGTTATGAAACTAAAATTACTTTCTGGAGTTTTAATGTTTTCTGCGATTGCCATTAATGCTCAGTTACCAACAATAAATGAGAATTTTGATAATTTCACTTCAGGCAGCACAACTTTCCCCCAAAACGGATGGACTGCTAAACTAGCGCCCAATCCGATGCCCTTTCCCCCAGCGCCGTTAATGATCGTTACAACTGATGCAAACAAAGCTGTTCAGGCTTACTCGGGAAACAATACAAGCGAGCCTTCGTATTTAATTACCCCTCAGATTGTTGCTCCTGCAGGAGATAAATCGTTATCATTTACTACCAGCTTAGTATCTCCTTCGCCTGGTCCGGGCAGTATTCAAATTGGGCTGGCTTCCAATCCAACAGATATGTCTACATTTACACCTGTTGGAAATCCTGTAACATTATCAACCGTAGGTACTAATGTGAATGTGAATGTAAATATTCCTGCATCCGCTTCTACCTACATTGTTTTCAAATTTACACCAACAGCAAGCCATGTGGCGATCCAAATTGATAATGTGGTCTATAATACAACATCAAGTCTGGCTGTATCTGACCCTATCAAATCAAAAGATGCTATCCAATTTGCTGTTAACCCAGAAAACACAGCATTGCAATTTGTAACTAAGAAAGATCTTAAAAATATTGAGGTTTATTCTTCAGCGGGTCAAAAAGTAGCTGAAGGAAAGTTAAATAATCAAAGATTCGATATCAGCACATTACAAACAGGTATCTATTATATTGCTATTGAAACAAAAGACGGCTCAGTCACAAAATCAAAATTCATCAAAAAATAAGATCTATTAGATATTAACCTATGTTTTGTTAAGGCTGGCTTTTTTGAAGTCAGCCTTTTCTGTTACAAAATCCATTAAAGGGTCTACTATCAAGCTAAAGTTTTAAAAAATTAATCTTAAAACACGACAAAAGTCATATTTTTATTTAGAATCATTAAAAATAAATATATACTTTTGTAGAATAATTCTAAATAATTAACAATAAGAGATGAGAACAAAACTACTTTTGACTTCAATGCTTGCACTGGCTGTACATCAAACAGTATTAGCCCAAACAGATGTTAATGGGTATACAACGGTCAATTTAACCACTGGTCCCAACTATCAAAACCGGGTATTCTTTGACTTCAGTACAAATAATATTATTTCGCAACCTGCAGATTCATGGGATATTGCATTTTTTAGAAATTCAAGTATGAGTTTTGGAACAAGAATCAATGACGCCCAAAATATAGAGGTTTACCAGGCCTCTGCAGTACCAGCGGATTGGGACAATATTAATATCGCCAATATAGCATCATGGGGATCTCCATTATATAACCCGGACCAGACGACTTCTCTACAGGAAGGAGCATTTGAGCAAGGTTCAGCTACGTACGGATGGGGAGACTATAACGGAGGAACCCATCATATCGATGGAAAAGTAATTTTTGTTTTAAAATACCTTTCTACCAATACTTATGTAAAATTTATGATTACCGATTACTTTGGTGGTTATACTTTTAAGTATTCTAAATGGAACGGATCATCGTGGGAAGCAACGCAAACCAAAACAATTGCGAACGGAACAGATGATGCCTACTTTAATTACTTTTCATTTACTACAGGAGACAAAGTAGCTAATCTTGAACCACCAAAGGCAAACTGGGATTTGATGTTTACAAGATATTGGACATTCTATATGAATATTATGATGTACAGAATGTCTGGAGTTATTCAGAGTCCTACTACTAAGGTTGCAAAAGTTCAACCGGAAACACAGGAAGTTGCAACTTCAAACATTCCAGTATCCACAGCTTTTTCCTCGAATATTACATCAATCGGCCATTCATGGAAACCAACATCCGGGATTTATAATGATGTTGTTTACTATGTAAAACAAGGTTCGGAATATTACAGAATGTATTTTACTTCTAACGGTGGAGCGTCTACAGGAAATATGTATTTTAAATATAAAAATATCAGCTCAACTTTAGGAATCAAAGAGGTTGGCACCAAAGCTTCCTTTGGATTGTATCCTAATCCTACAACAGCTGATAAAAAAGTGACCGTACTTTTTGATGTAAAAGAAAAGGCAAACAATAAAGGAAGTGTAGAAGTATATGATCTTTCAGGAAAACAGGTCTATAAATCAGAGCTTACCAATCAAACTGGTTTCTATAAGCAAGACCTTAATTTATCTATGCTTCCTTCAGGAACCTATCTTATTAAAATAACTTATGGTGGAAATAGTGAAACCAAAAAGTTAATCGTAAAATAAAAATCTTAAATTTTAATACTTTCTATTTTTTCTAATAAAAGGCTGTCTACAATGGTAAACAGCCTTTTAACATTGGGTTTGTTAGTAGATTTTAAATCCTTTGTATACTTCCGTTGAGCTTTCCATCATTCTGGAAGAATCCGTACGGAAATTGAGAAGATGATCCTGCCCCAGATGATTATTATGGTGTTCTGATGTTTCCCATAATTCTATCAGAAAAAAAGTTCCTTTATTATCCTTATCTTCAATAAGGTCGTACTGCAGGCAGCCTTCTTCTTTTCTTGTTTCTCTTACCAGGGTCTGAAACAATTCTACCGCTTCCATCAAGTAATTTTCATTAAACTTAAAAAGCGCAACAATATGTAAATTCATATGCTATTTATTATGCTGTAAAAGTAAAATATTTTCAAAACTGAAAATCGTTTTGACCCTTTTATTTTTCCACAATAATCGTACTATTTGAAAATGGATTTGTATATGGTTATCAGACTCATTACAATAACCAGACTTCCTATGAATAAAAACATCTTTTTCACCGGTAATCTGGCAGTGAGCATTGCTGAAAACGGTGCGGTTATGATTCCTCCGATCAAAAGACCCAGAATAATATTCCAATGCTGAATTCCAAGGGTAAAAAAGAAGGTTATTGCGGCAGTTATGGTTAAAATAAACTTGGCTACAGTAGAACTTCCTACTGCAAATCTGGGAGTAAAAGCATTCTTAATTAAAGTCCCTGTAACCAAAGGGCCCCATCCTCCCCCTGCAAAAGAATCTATGAACCCTCCGATCAGCCCCAGGCTTGTGAGATTCGTTTTTCTTTTCAGGGCTTTATTTTGTTTAGGCTTAAAAGCGTTGGATAAGATTTGAAAACCAAGATATAAAGTATAAAATGCAATAATGGTTTTGGTAATTTTAGAGTAGTATTCTCCAAGATACGTAAGGGATAATGCACCGATGATGGCTCCTATAACCGCCGGAATAGCTAGTTTTCTAACCAATGTCTTGCTTACATTCTTCAATTTGATATGACTGATGCTTCCCGCAGCAGTTGTAAAGCTTTCAGCAGAATGAATACTTGCACTTACGATATGGGGCGGAATATTAAGAAAGAGCAGTGTTGTTGTACAAATCACACCATAACCCATTCCCATTGATCCGGCAACAATTTCTGCAAAAACCCCCACCAACAACATCCAGTAAAATATATAATTGTCTTTTGCGAGGATATGGGTCAGTTCATCAAGATACCCCATGCTGTACATGGAAAAAACAACAATAACCAATATAGCAACCGTTACCAGTAATACATTCAACCTTACCTGCATTTTTCTTGAGATGACCATTCTATACAAGTATTAGTTTAACAACACTTTCAGGTAAGAACATATTTTTGGTAAGCTGGCCTCTGCATTCCTTCTGCAAAAGCCACATTAGTGTATCTGCACCATTTTTTGAAATCATAGTTTGTTCATTTGGCATCCTGCAAATATCAAACAAAATAATTATCCTACCAAAAAAGTAGACTAACAATTCAAAAAAAAGGACCCGATCAGTCGATCAGATCCATTAATGTTTTTTCTTCTAAAATTTTAAGCGAAGCATCCCGAACCTCAATGAGGACATCGTGCAAACCACAATGATCTTCGTTGCAATCGTCACATTTTTCATAAAAATTAAGACTTACACACGGAAGCATTGCAATAGGACCATTAACCAGGCGAATGATCTTCGCCAGTTTTACATCGGCAGGATTTTCTTTAAAGAAGTATCCACCACCCTTACCTTTCTTGCTATCAAGGATATCAGATTTCTTGAGTTCAAGCAGAATATTTTCCAGAAATTTAAGCGGAATCTTCTTATGTTCCGCAATTTCAGAAATAAGGGTTGGCCCTTCATTTCTTTTTTCTACAAGATATGAAAGTGCCTTAAAAGCATATTGAGATTTTTTTGACAGCATTACAGCAAATTTAAGAAAATAGTTTCATATGTGGTAAGTCGTGAAATTGCTAATTTACCGAATAGCGAAATCATCTAATTGTGAAGCTGTTGGAATAGAAAATAGCAAAATCACTGAGTTGCAAGATCGCTTTTTGATAGCTCTTTTTTTCTTTTATCAAACTCTAAGATTTCAATCTTTACTATATCTTTCTCCAGCCTTAAGACGTTTTTATCGATTAAGTGAATTTACAATTTTACCAATAAGTAACTTTTTTCGTCTTTTCCGCTCTCCCCCCTCCCTTTTCCTCATAATTCATTAAATTTGCGGTATGTTCAGTAAACAAGAAGCACAGCAACTAAAGAAAGAATTTTGGACCGCCTTTGGGAAATCTTTTCCAAGAAAATGGATATTGTACGATACCAAGATCAAAGATTTTTCTTTCAAATTCCATGCGGATAATAAAAAAGCCGAAGTATCTCTGGATATTGAAATGAAGGATGAGATTTTCAGAAATGCATATTATGAAAAGATATGGTCTTTGGAGGACATTCTAAAAGATTATGTGGGAGATTTTAATAAAGATGAGTTTTTTACACTGGAAAACGGAAAAGTTATCAGTAAGATCTGGATTGAAAAGCATCATGTTTCAATTTTCAATAAAAATACGTGGAGCGAAATATTTGAATTTTTTGTCGAAAAAATGGATGGCTTTGAAAGGTTCTACTATGAATATGAAGATTTTATCAAAGACGTGTAAATAATGACCATCATTCTTGAGTATTTATCCGGTTATTTCTTGGAATACTCCATATTCTTGTGGAGATATTCTTTGAACAAATAATTTATGGCGTTATAAAATATCTATATCGAAAGATTAAGAATATTCTTAAACTATTCTGATGAGCAACCCTGACAGCTGATAAAGTATTTACCTTGCTATTTCTCTTAGAGAATTTCCTGATAATTTAGCTTTTGCTTTAAGTTGGGAAGCTTCTCTTTTTTTCTTCCTCCATTCCCATGGAGAAATTGTTTCACTTCCGGACCATAATCCTAATTTAAGACTTCTGGCTTTTGATTCGAGTACTCCAAGATTTTCATTATTAGAGTATTGGTAATACCACCATCCCAATCCTTTTTTTATAATCTCTTCGGACAGGTACTGATCTTTATCGAAATATACTTTGGCAATGATGCGTCCATACCGGTCAGAAGTGGTTTTATAGTATAGGATCTCTTTTCCAAATACCAGATTACTTGTCAGTTGTTTGGCATTTTTTCCAAATGGCTGACCTTTCTCAGGGCAATCTACCTCAGCAAGACGTAATGTGGTCTGGTTATTATTTTTATCAAGAACCAGGATCGTATCACCGTCCTTAATACCGATTACTTTTGCTTTGATTTGCGCCAAAACTAACCCTGAAGTCCCTATCAATAGTACAAAAAACAACTTCCCCAGCCTTTTCATGTATTTTTCTTCTTTAGTATAAACAAAATTCGCGAGGCAATTTTAGCTATTTTAAACATAATATCGCTTACTTTTCTCTGAATATTATCCACAAATTGTTTATTGTTCAGGAAACTCTCCTATAATAATTGTACGGCAAACCATAATAGTTTTAAAAGTATTTTTTGCCAAAAGGCAAATACGGTATCATTTTCTTTAGCTAAATTTCGGACATGAAAGAATTATTCAATTTCGTTTTAAGGTTTGGGAATCTCAATGAACAGCAGATCGAATTTATAAAAAGTAAATCCACCGAACTTCATCTTTCCAGAGATGAATATTTTTCCGAAGCCGGAAAAATTGCCAGACAGGTAGGATTTATCGTTGATGGTATTCTACGGGTCTGCTATTATGATAATAAAGGAGAAGAAATTACCAAATACTTTATCGAGGAAAATAATCTGGTCGTGGATCTGGAAAGTTTTGATAACGAAATTCATTCCAGCACATACGTTCAGGCAGTTACGGATTGTACGATGATCGTTTTTTCACGGAAAGACTGGCTCGAACTGTTGCAGACCATTGTCGGATGGGAAGCTATTGTTCATAAAATTATTTCAAGAGCACTCATCCAGAAGGTAGAAAGAAGAAGCCCTCTGGTTTCAGAAGATGCGACCACCCGTTATCTCAAATTTCTTGAAATCTACCCTACTGTGGTCAACCGGATTCCTCTTTCTTATATTGCCTCATATCTTGGTATCACACAGTCTTCCCTGAGCAGGATAAGAAAAAATATACGCTAAGATCACTTTTTGCCAAATGACAAAAGATCTCATTTTTTAATACCTCACCTTTACATCACTAAATAAAACAAGAAAATGAAATCAGTATTAATCACAGGTGCCAACAGAAGTATTGGCCTGGAAACTGCAAAACAACTCTCATCAAAAGGACTATTGGTCTACCTTGGAAGCCGCAGTCTTGAAAAAGGAGAAGCTGTAGTAAAAGAACTTCAGGATAAAGGATATCAGAATATCAAAGCAATTGAAATAGATGTTACCAACCCCGATTCTATTTCGGAAGCGAGGAATACTATTGAAAGGGAACAGGGAAAACTGGATGTTCTCATCAATAACGCAGGAATTCTGGGTATCAATCCGCAAACTGCTTCAGAAACTTCTATTAAGGACATCCAGCAAGTCTTCGATACCAACTTCTTCGGAGTCATCAGCGTTACACAGGCTTTCTTAGATCTTCTTAAAAAGTCAGACAGCCCGAGAATCAGCAATATCACATCCGGGCTCGGTTCTCTGACTTTACATAGCGATCCCAGCTGGAAATATTATCATGTAAAGGGAGCCGCTTACGGGCCATCAAAATCAGCATTGAATGCATACACCATTGTTTTGGCGTATGAATTAAGGGAACTTCCCTTTAAGGTCAATGTAATAGATCCCGGTTATACAGCAACAGACTTCAATGCTCACAGCGGTCCAGGATCCGTAGAAAGCGCTGCTTCTTTTATCATTAAGCACACTCTGACTGATGAAAACGGACCAACAGGTCAGTATTTCAGTAATGATATTGAAGATGAAATTGGAATTAGTCCTTGGTAGGTTTGTACAATTTGATTTTTTGTACAATATAAAAAGTAAAAAATGTATCAATGATTTTAGAGAGACCTTAAGGTTTCTCTTTTTTGTTTTCCTATTTTTGTTACATACATACTAGCATGAATATTTTTAATAAAACAGAAATCAAATACATCGTCATCCAGATTATTGCTTTTAACTTTATTCTTATTCCGCCAAGGTTATTTTCCTATTTAACGGATATACACCTTTCGCAGTTGTTTTTAAATTCGGCTAAAAACTCTGGTAGTTTAGTTGAACTGTTTGAGAAAAACAATATTGATTCCATACAATTCAATGACCTTATCAGTACGATCAGAAATTACCAGACTGTAGGGTTTATTATTGGCTGCCTGATCTGTATATGGATCACCTCAAAACGAAAATTAAGCTGGATCAATTCTTTAATTGTTATTGTGATCAGCTTTTTACTTATATTTTTAAAACAGGCATCATTTCCCTTTAAACCTTTGTATCTGGAACATTGGTTTAATCAATTTGAAATCTATGTCTATTTCAGTGGTTGCTTATTTTTGGTAATAAGTCTATCTTTATTTTATTTAAGTTATAAGATGAGACTTAGCAAAACTTAGAATTATAATATAAATTTCACTCTTCAAGGATTCTCAATTTTCTATATGCTAAGAAAACATTTATCTTATTTTAAATCTTTTCTCTTGTATCTATATTAAAAGAAAACTTAAAAGTTCCATCTCATTTTTTTATATTTGTACAAAACACAGGTACAACATCATTATGGAAAAACTACGAAATTTAAGAAAACAAAGAGGATTCTCACAGGAGAAACTGGCAGGCATTATCGCAACAGATCCTTCCAACTACTCCCGTAAGGAAAGAGGAGAAATAAGAATATATGATGACGAATGGGAAAAGCTTGCAGCCGCTTTGGATGTTCCTGTAGAAGAAATAAAAGAGGAAAGACCTACAGGTATAGTACATAATGATAATTCAACTTTCAGCGATAACTCAAATTCCGGTAATTTTTACAATCAGCAGTTCAATATCCCGGATTCGGTTATAGAAAACTTACAGGATTATATTAAGGTTTTAAAAGAACAGATTGAAGCCTTAAAGGAGGAAAACCAAAAATTAAAATCTAAGTAAGATATTTCTCGTTGATCATTTCTAAAGTTAGTATATTACCTATGACTATAGAAGAACAAATCAACCATTACATTTCCACTCAATCAGACACGAAACGCCGAGATATGGAAACCCTGCATCAGTACATTCTGCAAGTGATGCCAGAATGTAAATTATGGTTTCTGGATGGTAAAAATGAAGAAGGAAAAACGGTTTCCAATCCCAATATCGGATATGGTTTCCGGGTTATGAAATATGCTGATGGAAGTACCCGGGATTTTTACCAGATTGGCCTCAGCGCTAATACAACAGGTATTTCAATTTACATTCTTGGTATTGATGATAAAAACTATTTACCCCAAACCTATGGTGAAAAAATAGGAAAAGCCAGTGTGACCGGTTATTGTATTAAGTTCAAAGCATTGAAGGATATTAATGTTGAAGTGCTTGGAGAAGCGATACGAGACGGTATTAGTAAGAGCCTGACACAGTAAAGTATATTCTGATCAATAAAAAAGAGAAACCGTAAAGTTTCTCTTTTTCAATTCATTATCGTTTAATTGAATTTTCTTTTTCTCAACCAGAAGAACAATCCTCCGAGTAACCCAATAATGACTAGCGGAAGCAGCAAATTAAACCATTGCCAGTTGGTCTTTTCTTCTGTAATTCTCTGTCTGTCCAATAGCCTTTCTTCGATATTCCTGTTTCTTAATTCCATCAGGTTGCTGTCATCTAAAAGGTAATCCAAAGCGTTTCGCAGGAACTGTTCATTTCCAAATTGTTCATTGGTTAATAAATCTACTCCTAACGGCAAAGGTTCTCCCTTGATCACTTTATTTCTTCCTACATCACCATCTGCAATCACAATCATTTTATTTTCCGGGCTCTGACCTTTAAAACCAGGATAGGATTTTCTTTCAATTCTCGAAGCATAAGCAGAAGTAAATTTCCCTTCCAATGCTACAGCAAAGATTTTCGGAGTACTTGGCTTTTCCATTTGCCCAAGACTATCTACGCTTGAAATTTCTTTAAGATCCACATAATTCGGAACCTGTTTCAATAAAGTCCTTTCACTCGATTCAAAAAGAACTTTGGTTTTAATATTCTTTCTGCCTAAAGTATCAATTGATGTGGGAAATTCAAATTTTACCGGATTGATATTCTTGGTGATCGGGTCGTTCTTTTCAGCAATACCCAAAGGAAAATAGGGCCATGGAAGACTTGTATACTGCGGATTGCCACTCACCTCTCCCGTTACCAGCCTTAACAAAGCGAATTTCTTTACATCTTTAACCAAAGCAGGATTGATCCTGATTCCATAGTTGAAGAAGAAATCAGTCATGTTGATATCCACCGGGAATGGCATTACCTTTTTAGATCGGGTTAAGGTATCCATTTCAGCATTTACGGCATCAATCATCCATAATGTTTTTCCTCCGTTCATAATATACTGGTCCAGGATCACTTTTTCACCATCTGTAAATGCTTTTCTCGGCTTTGCAATGACCAGAGCGCTCATTTGTTTCAGCAACGGAACATCCGCAGCCGTTAGCTCAACCTGGTTTTTAGGAATCACAGGACCGGCATCGTAGTTTTCTAATGCCAAATGCATAAAACCCTGGAATTCTCCCGGACTTAATTCATCCTGGTTAACCAAAACTCCTATTTTCTTTCTCTTATCTGTGGCAATATTCTTGATGTTCGATACAAGATTATATTCTAAATTTTCAATGGATTTCGTCAGCTGTTCATCGGCATTGATATTGGCCTGCTGTACCACCAGCGGGATAGAAACGCCGCCCTTATTGTACTTAAGAACCGCATACGGGAATAATACGATCTGGGAAACTTTACCGTCTTTTACATCAGGAAGAACGGAAGGCTGCATTCCCATCGCCATCAAAGTATCCTGGGACATTTTGGTTTTGATGGGATCAATAAATTTAAAATCAATTTTCGGATTGATCTTTCTGAATTCCTCCAGCATAAACTTCGTTTCACTTTGCAACTGTTTGAAGCTGGCCGGGAAATCTCCTTCCAGATATACCTCCACAGTCAGAGGCTTTTTAACCGATTCCAATACTTTGATGGTATTATCGGAAAGGGTATATCTTTTTTCTTTCGTTAAATCCAATCTGATCCCAGAAACAGCAAGAATAATCACTAAAGGCAGGATCACAAACAATAAAATTCCTAATGGAGATTTAAAAGGTATCTTCTTCATAATTCTACTTCTTTTTATTGATAAAATGATTGGACAATACTAATGAAACACCGATGATCAGAACAAAATAGGCTACATCTTTGAAATCGATCAACCCTCTTGTAAATCCAAGGAAATGCTGATAAAAACCTATATTCTGTAAGATAAAATCTGCTCCACCCAACAATTTATAGCTTGCTAACTGCTCGATTCCGAAATACATGATAAAACACATGAAAACACCTAACAGATAAGCCATGATCTGATTCTGAGACAACGATGACGCTAAAATCCCTACACCCGAAAAAGCAGCGATAAGCATGATCAATCCGATATAACTCCCAAAGGTCATTCCCAGGTCAATATTCCCCGCAGGAACTCCCAAAACATAAACGGTATACAGATAGATCAACGAAGGAATGAGGCATAAGATGCCGACCACCCAAACGGAAAGAAACTTTCCTAATACTAGGTCCGATATTTTTAAAGGCTGGGAAAACAACCAGTACAAAGTTCCCGTTTGCTGCTCTTCTGCAAAAGTTTTCATGGAAAGTGCCGGAATAATGAACATCAGTAGCCATGGGACCAAAACAAAATAGCTTTGTAATGAGGCCATTCCGATCTCAAAGATATTAGAGTCGTTGTCGAAAAAAAACAAAAAAAGAGTCGCTATCAGACTGAAAGCTGCGATAATGATCCACGCACTCCAGTTCCCGAAGTAACTCCAAAGTTCTTTTTTTAAAATTGCAATCATAGTTTTTTAGTAAAATGTAAAAGGGATTGTATTGATGTACACACGATACCCTTTTTCTATTGTTTCTTTTTTTTGTTTTTATTGACCAGTTTCACGGTCATCATGATTAAAAATACAAGAACGAAAAATCCGGCAATTAATTGCCACCAGTACTCAATTACTGAAGATTTCAGAATAACGGTAAAAACGACGAGGAATAAAATGAATGTGGCAATCTCATTCGCCTGTCTCAGTTTTATGTTAGCTGTCTGTAATGTATTTCCGTGAAGTGCTTTTAATTGAAGAACTTTTTTCCAGCACCAGTAATGGTAGATCGCCAAACCGACAAGGAATGTTAGTTTTAAATGAAACCAAGGCATTTTCATCAATCCTGTATTGAGAAAGATCATCACCAGTCCGCAAACCGCCATGATCACTCCTGCAGGAACTGTAATGATATTCCAAAGCCTTCTTGCCATGAAGGTATACTGTTCTCTTAGGATACTTTTCTTTTCTTCAGAGAATTCATCGGTATCTTTATAGTAAACAAATATCCTCACAAGGTAAAAAATCCCTGCAAAATAACTGACCATAAAAATAATATGCAGCGCTTTGATTATTGTGTAAAGCATTTTAAAAACTTTCTATTTTTTATAAAACAATACGATACCATACTCCCGTCTCTCACTTCAACCTTTGAAATAACTTTGGGATCATCAGCCACAAAAACAGCCGAACAATCCCAAGTTTTCAATTCTTATTTTTTAATATTTTTAAGAGATCACACTAAGCTCTTTCCCCACTTTTTCAAAAGCAGCAATAGCTTTATCCAGATGTTCTCTGGTGTGGGCAGCAGAAAGCTGAACCCTGATTCTTGCCTTTCCTTTAGGAACTACAGGATAGAAGAAACCAATTACGTAAATTCCCTCGTCCATAAGTTTCTCTGCCATTTTCTGAGCCAATGGCGCATCATAAAGCATTACCGGAACGATCGCAGCATCTCCGTCAGGAATATCGAAACCTTTAGCTTTCATTTCTCTTCTGAAGTATTCTGCATTTTCCATCACCTGATCACGAAGTGACGTGTCAGCAGAGATCATATCCAACACCTTCAATGCTGCACCCACAATACCCGGAGCTAATGAATTGGA
Organism: Chryseobacterium sp. LAM-KRS1; assembly: GCF_013184525.1. GTDB lineage: Bacteria > Bacteroidota > Bacteroidia > Flavobacteriales > Weeksellaceae > Chryseobacterium > Chryseobacterium proteolyticum. The sequence continues at coordinate 428,862 of NZ_JAAOIZ010000001.1, read as the reverse complement.
AAACAGATAAGGGCGGGAACGTTGTCTCAGCATATCGATAATCTCTTTTTTACCCGAAGTGAATCCTCCTAAAGCTCCACCCAGTGCCTTTCCTAAGGTAGAGGTGATAATATCTACCCGACCCATTACTTCATTCGCTTCATGTGTTCCACGACCTGTTTTTCCAATAAAACCAGTGGCGTGAGAGTCATCTACCATTACCAAGGCACCATATTTATCCGCAAGATCACATACCCCCTTCAGGTTAGCTACAATACCATCCATAGAGAAAACCCCATCGGTAACAATGATCGTAAAGCGGTGATTTTTTTCAGAAGCCGCTTTCAGCTGAGCTTCCAGATCCTCCATATTATTGTTTTTATAACGGTATCTTGCCGCTTTACAAAGACGAACCCCGTCAATAATCGATGCGTGGTTCAGTTCATCTGAAATAATGGCGTCCTCCTCGGTGAAAAGCGGTTCAAAAACACCACCGTTAGCATCAAAACATGCTGCATACAAGATCGTATCTTCCAATCCTAAAAACTGAGCGATCTTCTCTTCCAGCTGCTTATGAATATCCTGGGTTCCACAGATAAAACGAACGGATGACATTCCATATCCGTGAGAAGCGATCATATCCTGGGATGCTTTCATCACTTCAGGATTATTGGAAAGTCCCAGATAATTATTAGCACAGAAGTTCAGCAACTTTTTACCGTTAGCTTCTATTTCCGCACTCTGTTGGGAAGTAATGATTCTTTCTCTCTTATAAAGCCCGTCGTTTTCAATATTTTTAAGCTCGTTCTGTAAATTTTGAAGATATTTTTCAGAGATCATTTTTAGTAATTTTTTAGATGCGCTAATTTAGTAAAAAGGCGGTAAACTATCCTCTTTTATGATTCTTATTCTAAAAAATTGAGCAGAAACATTCATTTTAACAATTAGTCTACTAATTTAGTAGGATAATAATTTTATATTTGTCCTTTAAATTCTAAAAATGAAGTTATCATCTGTACAAAAAGTTAGGAATATACCATCAATAAATTTTCTGAATCTCTACATGAAACCTCGCCTTCCGGTTATAATCGAAGATTTTGCAGATCCAGAAAGCCCGGCTTTTAAAAAGTGGAGCTATGATTATTTTAAAGAAATAGCAGGTAATCATAAGGTCAATATTTATGGCAGTGACCTTGAATCTTTGGATAGGGTTGCGAGTAAACCTATCGCTCAGAGCCATTTTTCTGAATATCTGGACCTGATCAGCACAAAACCAACAGAACACAGGCTTTTTCTTTTTAACCTGCTCACTATAAAACCTGAAATGAAAAGCGACATCCACTATAATGATGTTACCAATGGAAAAATTCTAAAGTGGCTTCCCTTTATGTTTTTTGGTGGTAAAGGCTCCATTACCAGAAGCCACGTTGATATTGATATGTCCCATGTTTTCATCACCCAGTTTCAAGGCATTAAAAAGATATGGCTATTTCCCTGGGAACAATCCAGTCTGATGTACAAATTACCTTATAATTTTCACAGTTTAGCTAATATTAAGGAACCCGATTATCAAGAATTTCCTGCTTTAAAGTATCTAAAAGGTTACGAAGCCGTTATCCATCCCGGAGAAACACTTTACATCCCTTCCGGATGGTGGCACTATATCCAATATGAAACAGAAGGATATTCCGTCTCTGTCAGAGCTCTTCCTTCCAGCTGGCTCGAAAAATGGAGAGGATTTAAAAATCTGGTCATGATCAGGCATTTTGATAATGCTATGCGAAATTTATTTAAAGAAAAATGGTTCGAATTTAAAGTAAGGAAAGCCCACAGGAAAGCAAAAAGAGCAGTTGCAAGGATTCTGAAATAACAAAAAAAGACTGTCTCAAAATATCATTTTGAGCGAATATATGATGAAGGATATAAAATATTTGTTCTTATGATATTTTCCGTCAAGCTTAAGTTGAGAAAAGATAATTATCTGAATTTTGAGACAGTTTCATTATTTCCATACCCAACTTCTCTATTTTTCAATAAATTATTGATTTTCCCTAACCGGAAGATATTTATTAAATATTTTTCCACTTTTAAGGGCAAGAGAACTTTCCAGTTGTAAAACTTTCCGGCCATTAAAAATAGGAAGACCTTTTCCGATCGCCACCGGATTCACAACAATATAATATTCATCAACAAGATCCTGATCGATCAGCGAGCTTACAAAATCAGCACCACCATACACAAGAATATCTTTTCCCTCCTCCTTTTTAAGAGCTTCTACTGACGTTATAAGATCATTATTATCTACTTCCAGATTTCTGCCGGCTATATTGTTTTCTGTCCGGCTAAAAGCAATTTTACGCATATCAACGATCAGTTTTGCTAAATGGTTGGTAGGATGATCGGGCATATTATCTGCCACATTTTCCCAGTGATCAATGAATGGTCGGGTCATCTTCCTTCCCAGTAAAAGTGTGTCACTGCTCTCAGCAAGATCAACGATTTTCTGAAAACCCACCTCATCCGGCGGGCTTAGCCATACCCAATCCTGTTCGCCCTCCGGACCGGCTACAAAACCATCGATAGTCATCTGCATCTGTAATTTTAATTTTCTCATAGTAATTGTTTTTGGTGATTGTGTTAGTGTAAGTTGTTATTCAATGTATTACAAATTTAGTGTTTTTCTGAAGTAAGATAGTCATTTGTACAAAGTTAGCTTTGAATTGCGACAAAACTCGTCGCTTAAAAAAGTTTATAATCTGATTCCACATAAAAAAAAACGGTTTATTCCAAGTATTTTAGAATAAACCGCTTTCTTGATAATGATGTTATAAAAATTATTCTTTCACAAACTTCACGCTTCTATCATCGATTTTAAAGACATATACTCCGGGAATAAGCTCAGCAATATGGATAGACTTTCCGGGTTGATATTTTCCGGATCTTACCAACTTACCGTCTATGGAATAGATGACAAATTCTGCTGATTTTTCCATTCCTTTCAGATAAAGTTCATTTTTAGCCGGATTTGGATATAGTGCAAACTGATCTTTCTCAATATTTTCAACGCTCAGGCTGTTATCTTTTGCTACAGTAGAATTTCTTTCCAAAATCTGGTATTCATAATTGAACTGAACATTGGCAATCGGGAACGGTACCGGTTCTACAAAATATTGATTATTTGAGGTATTGTTTAAAGTAAGATAAGCGACCTGTCCTGCTGTTCCGTTTACCTTTATCGGAAGAGGCATTTCATAAAAGCTTACGGAAGAATTACTTTGAGTCTGGCTAACTTTAATCGTAATGGTTTGATTAGAAGATTCCCTCCATCTGATATCATAGGTAGGATACCCTTCACCATACACCCAATCACTGAAAAATCCCGAAAAATCCTTACCGGTAGATTGTAGTAAAGAAGCCGTAAGATCTGCTGTTTTAGCGTAGCTGTACGCTAAGTTGGGTCTGGAATGATATTCCTGAATTGCCTGATAAAAAGCAGCGTCTCCTAAGATCCATTTAAGCATTCTCAGAATATAGCCTCCTTTCGCGTAAGATAATCTGCCACTGAAAATAGCCCCCTGATTCCCTAGGTTCGCATCAGCAACATAAGTACTTCCTCCTGGAGAACTGGTAATATAATCTTTCTGACCTGATAAGTAATTCATAAATTCAGGTTGGGTCATCAGTAACTTTTCATTGGCAAGGTGCTCCCCGAATGTGGCAAATCCTTCATTCAGCCAGATATCATTCCACGAACCACAGGTTACTTTATCCCCAAACCATTGGTGAGCCAGCTCATGAGCTATTACACTTTTTCCCCAGGAACTCATTGAAGACATCGTCTGATGCTCCATACACACACCTCCGTACTGAAACTCCATATGTCCATACTTCTCATTACGGAAAGGATAAAGTCCGAAATAAGTTTCAAAAGTGTTCATGATCTGTTTGGTCCATTCTATATTGGACATTACTGCCGTATTATTTACAGTTGTAGGATATACATAATTTACAAAAGGGAAAGGTGGATTTCCCATAGTATCATTAAGCTTAACAAAATTAGTGATAGCAAGGGCTACTAAATATGCACTGGTTGGGTACATTGTTCTCCAGAATGTCAGCTTTTTATTATTCGGAAGTGCCGTCTCAGACATCAGCTTTCCATTGGCAGCTACGTTATACTGATTTGGTGTTGTAATTTTAAAATCAAAACGGTCAATTTTATCATTTAAACTTTGTTTTGTCGGAAACCAATCCTGTGCGCCATAAGGTTCACTAAGGGTTGAGAGAATAAGCTCCCCGTTTTGGGAACCGGTGGAAAAAGCATTATTTGCCGTATCCGGTGGGCCAGCATACTGTATTGTTAATGAATCAAGCACATTCGCAGGAAGGGAGGAAGGGAAGTCGATTTTTACTTCTTTCGTGGATAATTGTTGAAAGTTCAAATTATTTCCATGGTATTTCACCTGGGAAACAGTTAAGGTATTGGCCAAATCAAAATAGATACTGCTCATACTCTGATTAGGCTTAAAATGTGATGTTACCGAACCGGAGATATTGTAAACTGCAGGATCCAGCTTAACATCCATCCTTTGATATTGCAGATCATAGTTTAATGTATGGGGATTGATGTTGGGTGCCGTCATCTTTTGGGCAAAAGCTTTCATCTCTTTTGCTATTAATCCCTTCATTTCAACATTTTGATTCTGACTATGCAATGATCCAAATGAAATAATGCATAAAACTACAAGATAAAGTTTTTTCATTTTTATTTTTATAATAATGACCAAAGATAAAAAAAACCTTCTAATCATTGATTAAAAGGTTCTTATGATATTAAATAAATATTTTTAAAGGTCTAATGCCGGTTCCAGCAGCCTTTCCATTCTTTTCTTCACCATATCTACGGATCCTGCATAGTTGTTAACCATCAGTGAGAACACAAGGGTCTTCCCGGAATTGGTTTTCATATACCCTGCCAGAGTTTTTACTTTATTTAAAGTTCCTGTCTTAGCAAATATCTGTCCGTTTCCTGTTCCGATAAACATTCTCTTTAATGTTCCCGATTGTCCTCCTACAGGAAGTGAAGTCAGGTAAGCTTTATAATACTTTTCATCCATTAATGAAGTTAAAAACTTCGCCTGTGAAATAGGAGTGACGGTATTGCTTCTTGAAAGCCCACTTCCGTCCATATAGTTTAAACCATTAACATCAAAGGCATTTTCTTTCAAATGGGTTGTTACAACAATTCTTCCCGATTCTGAAGTCTGATCTCCCAGTTTCTGGAATCCTACTGTTTTTAATAGTGCTTCTGCTAAAGAATTATCACTATGCTGGTTGGTGTAATAAATAATATCACTCAAAGTTGGAGATTTGTATGCTGAAATCAGCTTTCTGCTCTCCGGCATAGGATCTGTCATTTTCGGAGTAACTTTTCCACTAACTGCAATTCCACTTTTCACCATGGTCGCCCTTAAAGTATTGGCAAGATATGCCGGGGCATCAGGTAGCTTAGTGGTAAGAACACCATCTCCTTCATATTTATCCGCATATACCATCTGATTGGCATAAGGAGATACATAAAAATACTTTTTCTCAGTAGAGAAATTACCTGATTTCTTTACAATCAGTTTTTCATTAGCCGGATTAATCTCACGGGTGGTTCCAACCGGTAAATAATAGTTGTTATTTTCCAACCAAACAACATTTTCCGGAAGTCTTGAAATATTACCTTTGAAAAGTGCTGTCTGGATGATAATATCACCATTTACCCTTTTGATTCCTTCGTGAGAGATTCCACTAAGAAAGTCTGAAACAATCTCTCTATAGGATAACGCTCCGCCTTTGTTTGTTCCAAGCGATGGATCCCCGCTTCCTACGACATAAAGATTACCATTTAAAACCCCGTTTTCATCTATACTTCCTGAGTATTCCAGCTGAGTCATCCAACGATAGTTCTCTCCCAACAGATTCAAAGCTGTTTCTGTGGTCAAAAGTTTTGTTGTAGAAGCAGGAACCAAAGGAGTGTTTTCATTGTATGAAGAAATTACTTTCTTCGTTTTCGGGTCGTACACTACAAATCCCCACGATGCATTTTTCAGCACAGGATCGGAAACCAGAGTGTTTACATTAATATCTACGAGTTCTTTAGCCGACAGAATTGTTTTCTCCACAACAGAAGTTATAGGAGAAGGTAAGTTTAAATTCGTTTTCTGATTGTCATAAGCCTGAGAGTAAAGAACGGTAGAAACGGTAGATTGAGCAAGGAAAAACCCAGAAGCCAGTACCGCTACGCTTGAAATATATTTTCTGAAATTTACCATCTATCTTAGTTTTGTTTCTATGTCTGGAAACCATAAAAAACGATTCATAATAATCATCCAATAAAGGCACCAAACAATTAATCAACGACCAAAAGTAGAAAATATTGTTAGAAATCAGACCATTATAGTCTGATAAAAGGCTATAAAATTTGTTAAAAATTGTTAAAAATCCACGAAAACGTCTTTTTTGATGCTCTGATAAGCAGTTATTTCATCAAAATCTTTTAAACTTAGCAAAACCTGCTCTTTGTATTTTTCATAGTTTTTTCCACGGGGAAGTTTGAGTAATATCTGGAACTGATACAGATTATTAATCCTTGCAATCTGAGACCTTTCCGGACCTAAAACACATTCTTCCGGAAGGTATTTTCTTAGAACAGAACCCAGAAACTGGGAAGCCCTGTTTACTTTATCTTCTCTCCTGTGTTTCAGCTCAATCATAATAAGCTTTGTGAAAGGCGGATAATGGAATTTCTGGCGCTCTTTTAAAAAATAGTAGTATATCTTGGAAACCTTATTCATTTTGATCAGCTGAAAGACTGAATGCTCAGGATTAAATGTTTGAATATAGATTTTTCCTTTTCCAGACACCCGTCCTGCCCTTCCCGCAACCTGGGTAATCAGCTGGAAGGCCCTTTCTTCAGCTCTGAAGTCCTGTACATATAATAAAGAATCCGCTTTAGGAATAGCGACCAGTTCAATATGATCGAAATCCAATCCTTTTGAAATCATCTGTGTGCCCACTACAATATCAGTTTCCCTGTCTTCAATCTTTTCATAAAGTTTTTCATAGGCAAATTTTTTCCGCATGGAATCGACATCCATACGATCTACCTCGTTTTCAGGAAATAATTTGGAAACTTCTTCATGGATCTGTTCAACACCAACTCCTCTTTCATTCAGATTCTCTGAATGGCATTTCGGACATACTTTAGGCCTGGAAGCCCGTTGTCCGCAATAATGGCATTTCATTTCATTCGCAGCCTTATGATATGTCATTACCACATCACAATTGGAACAATAATTAACATATCCACAGGATTCACATTCCAGAACATTGGCATAACCACGGCGGTTATGAAGTATAATAGCCTGATTCCGCTCTTCCAGTACTTTTTTTATTTCATCGATCAGTTGTAACGAGAAATTTCCTGAAACTTTTTTAGAATCCTGAGCTTCTTTAAAATTTATAAGTTCAAATTCCGGCAACTGAACATTTCCGAATCTTTCATTAAGGAAAACATATTTCATTTTCTCCTTACGGGCTAGATAATAGCTTTCCACGGAAGGAGTGGCAGAACCTAAGATCACACGGGCATCATAAAAATTACCAAATACCAAGGCAGAATCTTTTGCATTAAAATAAGGGGAAACCTCCCGGGCTTTATAAGCAGAATCATGCTCTTCATCTACAATGACCAACCCAAGATTCTGGTAGGGCAGAAACAGTGCATTTCTTGTTCCTATAAGGATTTGGATATCATTATTTTTGATTCTTCTCCAGACCTCTACTTTTTCAAAATCCGTTAGCTTCTGGTGATAGAAGCCCAATTTCCGACCGTATTTTTTTTCAAGCCTCTGCGTAATTTGTTTGGTAAGAGAAATTTCAGGAAGCAAAAACAAAACATTTTTGCCCTGCTGAACACACTCCTCTATCTTCTCTAAATAAATATGGGTTTTTCCCGATGAAGTCACCCCATGAAGCAGTACATTTCTTCTTTCTTCAAAAGCTTCATCAACTGCCTCTTTTGCTTCTTTCTGAGCCTCGGAAAGCGCTTCTATATCTTCTATTTCCCCATCATAACTTTCCAGCCTGTCTTTTTGCAGATAATATTCTTCGATGAAGTTTTTATCTACCAGAGGCTTTAAATGGGAATGCCCAAACACTCCATCTTCAAAAAGATCTGACTTTTTAATAAAAGTATCCGGATTCTCAGTCTGATGCGATAAAATGAGAAGAAAAAGATCCTTTTGCTTAGGTGCTTTGTTCAGTTTTCCGAGAATTACAGTAAGACTTTCATTGTTTAAAAGTTCTTCGTTGATCCTGACGTAAGCAACTTCTTTCGCTTTGTATTTTTCGCCAATCTTTTCATCGATTTCAATGTATTGCAGATCAATCAACGAATTGATTGTTTTTATAATATCTTTTTTAGGAATAAAAGCTTCAAGATCTGTAAGATTGATAAGTTGCCGGACTTCAAGTGCCTGAATGAGATACATTTCATTAACATCCAGATTTTCAAAATCAACTGTTACGTTCGGCTTTAATTTCAGATATGTTTCACTTTCAAGCTTTAATGAGGAAGGAAATGCAAAACGATAGATTTCACCCAAATTACAAAGGTAATAGGCAGAAAGCCAGTTCCAGAAACCGATCTGCTCCTGAGGCAAAATAGGAGATTCGTCCAGAATGCTAATGATTTCCCTTGGAATAAACCCTTCCGGTTCTGTATCATGAATTTCAAAAACAATTCCTGTGTAGATTTTTTTTCCACGAAACGGAACTAAAACCCTCATTCCGGTTTGTAGTAACGGCATTAGCTCTTCAGGCACTTTGTAAGTAAAAGAACCTTTTAAATTTAATGGTAAAACAATTTGGGCGTATCGCAAGAGAAATGATTAAAGTGTAAAATTAAATCATTCTTCACAGAACTGCAATTTTTTATGAGTTGTTCGCCATTTTGTAACCTATATTTGTTATTCAATTTGATTCATGGAAAATTGTATCCTGCTTTTTTTTATTGGACTCCTGGCCGGAGCGATTAATGCAGCAGCTGGCGGTGGATCATTTATTACATTTCCCGCACTTGTATATGCCGGTGTTCCCCCGATTCAGGCCAATGCTTCAAGTACCGTTGCCCTGTTTCCGGGAAGCTTAGCCAGTGCATGGAAATTCAGAGAATATATTAAACCTTTCCCTGCTATTTCAATAGTAGCGATGATTATACTGACTCTGCTGGGAGGTTGTGCCGGAGGTCTGTTATTGCTATATACACCATCCAGTGGATTCAATCTTGTCGTTCCATGGTTGCTTTTGTTAGGTTCCATGGCTTTTGCATTTGGGAGGCAGGCCGGTAACTGGTTGAGAAAGAAAATGCATATCGGAGCGGGATTAGTACTGGGTGCTCAGTTTCTTTTAGGAATATATGGCGGTTACTTTGGTGGAGCCGTAGGAATAATGATGATGGCCGTTTGGGCGTTATTCGGTTTATCGGATATTAAAGTAATCAATGCCAATAAAACCCTGTTTACAGGAATTGCCAATGCGGTAGCTGTTGTACTTTTTATTTTTGCAGGGAAGGTTTACTGGCCGGAAACCTGCACCATGATGGTTGCCACAATTTCAGGAGGTTATTTTGGAGCTCATTTTACAAAAAAGCTGGATCCTGTAAAACTGCGTACAGGAATAGTTATCTTCAATTTCTTTATTACTGCGGTTTTTTTCGTCAAAACTTATTTTTAATTAAAAAATATTTCAATTATTCTATACCAGATAGCGGTTGTTAAGAATCCGACGATAATACTGAATCCGATGGTTAAATTAGTGAGTTTGGTATTCAGCCTGAACTGTTCGGCAATAATACTTGAAGTTACAAGAGTAGGCATTGCAGCTTCGAAGATGGTAATTTTGGCAATATCTCCCTTAATGCCTGAAAGAAAAGCCAATCCCAAAACAATCGCCGGTGCCAGAATCAGCTTATACAGCATAGATACAGACATTTGGGGAATGAGTTTTTTCCAGCCATTAAATTTTAACTGTAACCCCACGGAAAACAAAGCTAATGGACTTACTGTCGCAGCTAATTTATCAAAGAAGGGCTCAGCAGCTGTAAAATCAATAAACTGGGAGAGGATCAGCGCACTGATACATCCAATTAACGGAGGAAATGTAATCAATCTTTTCAAAATGAATACCGCACTTACTTTCCCCGACCTACTACCTCCTTTTACTGCGGCAATAATTCCCAAGGTAGAAAGACTGAAAAACATAGTCTGATCACAAATAATAGCAATGCTCAAAAGGCTTTCTCCATAAAAAGCACTTATTAATGGAAAACCGATAAAGGAAGTATTGCTGTATCCGCTAATAAGCTCCATTGTACTTTGTGAACGCCTTGAATAACCTTTTTTCTTGCTATAAACCGACATAAACACAAAACTGAATACCGCAATAAGGAATGTCGCCACAATAGGAAAAAGCATTTCCAGTGTCCAGTGAACTTTAGGTAAATATTTAAATGAAACGGCAGGCAGGGCCAGGTAAAGAATCCAGGTATTGATTCCTTTATGGGCATCCGGATGAATTGACTTGGTTGATCTGAATACCATTCCAGCCAAAATACATACCGCTATCAAAACAAAATTCACCATAATTGTGTCTAAATATGTTGCAAATGTAAGATTGATTTTTCAGCCGGACATAGAAATTGAATCGATTTTTAACCGAAAACTATGCATGGACTATCTTTTTCTCTGGATTTTACTATAATCAGGGATTAATGACGTCCCATAAACTCATCACTTCTATTTTATCCAATGGCTTTGAAAGTTTAATACGTCTTGGTTTTTTGGGAAGCAAATCAAAGAAGTTATCACTGAAATGAGTATCTCCCATCAGATAAATATTTTTAGTTAAAACATCCGTAGATATTTCGATCTCTGAAGAAGATATTTTTTTGATATGTACCGCAGGTTTTGAGAGCTTCAGATCTTTAGGCTTTACAAGGAAATAAGTATTTTGTGCTATTTCTTTGTTACTTTTATCATTTAAAGCCACATTTAGAAATACTTCGTTCCTGGAAAACCGGCCAAGTATCTTTTCAATTTCTATTGGATCAAAGGATATAATATCCTTTAAATTCCTGTTCCCGGAATAAATCCTGTTAATAATCTCCCCTTTAAATGTGGTTACTTCTATGGTTGCACTTACACCGTTCAAGTCCTGTATAAGATCGTTAACAGCAAATAAATTCAGTTTATTGTCCTTTTCTTCTGCCAGAATAACCTGCTGCTCAAAACTCCTTTTGACCTGGTAGTGCAAAGCTTTCCAATTTCCGGAATAATCGATAGAAGACCACGAAACCACAGGCCAACAATCGTTAAGCTGCCAATATAACGTTCCCATATTATAAGGTTTTGCTCTTCGATGTGCTTCAATAGCGATTTGCATTCCACGTGCCTGCAGCAGTTGTGAGATGTAATTGTATTTTATAAAATCAGCAGGTACAGGATAATCCCGTTCTATATATGTATTGATGATTTCCCAACCTCTTGCATGCTTTTCATGTGCTTTTATAGTACCATTATTCAGATCGAGTTGAGGAGTTCCGGAAAACATAGTTTTCGTGGTCTCAAGACTTGGCATTCCCTGAAATCCATATTCAGACATGAAACGCCCTACTTTTTCATTATACACTTCAAAGGGCTGTTCACCCCACCACACGCCCCAGTAATGAGAGTCACCTTCTGTAAGGCTTTCCTTATGGCCCCAGCCGATCGATGGCGAGCTTGGCCAATATATATTCTTATCAGAGGCCAGCTTTTCTTTTAATGTGTTGGGAATTAATTCATGAAAGACCTTTCTGTAATCTTTCCAAACCTGCAAAGAATCTTCTTTCGAATATTTAAATTGTTTCTGGTATCCCCAGTTGACAATAGCTTCGTCTACTTCATTGTTTCCACACCATAAAGCTATGGAAGGATGATTCTGCAAACGGGTGACCTGATCTTTTACCTCCTCTTTTACATTGTTCAGAAAATCCGCATCAGAGGGATAAAAACTTCCCGCAAACATAAAATCCTGCCACACGAGAATTCCATTCTCATCACATGCCTTATAAAACTCATCATCTTCATAAATCCCACCACCCCAAACGCGGATCATGTTGATATTTGCTTCTTTGCAATCTTTTATCAGTTTCTGATATTTTTCTTTCGTAATCCTTGGTGAAAAGCTATCTGCCGGAATCCAGTTTGTGCCTTTAATGTATAACGGTTGATTATTGACCTTAAAATAGAAAGACTTCCCTTTTTCATCCTTTTCCTGAACCAGTTCTATAGTTCTGAATCCCGTTCTCAGGCTTTTTGCATGAATCTCTTTTTCTCCTTTTAAAAGATTAATTTTAAAATCATAAAGATTGGCATCTCCCCAACCATTTGGCTGCCAGATTTTCAATCCATCGATTTGATAGGGAAATCTTATTTTATTTTCACCTTTTCCAAGAGAAAAGGTCTTTTGGGAATTATTGATTTTTAAGGCATAATTACCTGGTGTCTGTACTTCGATATCAACTTCAAAGCTAAAATTACCTTTAGGTTCCCCCGATACATTTTGTAAATCCTTTATGCTTTTAATCTTAGCATCATTCCAGAAGTCCAGTTTTACCTCTTTCCATATTCCTGCCGTAACCAATCTCGGACCCCAGTCCCAACCAAACTGATACTGTGCCTTTCTAACAAAGCTTCTAGGGCTTTCAGGCATCGTGAAAGGAACTTTTTGAGCCAGCTTTTTACCTTCTTCTACAGCAGACCTGAATGAAATCTTTAGAATATTGTCGCCCGGTTTCAGATAATTTTTAACAGGAATACTCCATTTTCTAAACATGTTATCCGTCTTCTGAAGAAGTTTTCCATTAAGGTAAATTTCAGAAAAGGTATCCAGGCCTTCAAATACAAGATCTATATTTTGGTTTTTCAGCTCGTGTGATGAAATTTTAAAATGGGTCTGATAATCCCAGTTTTCATTTTCTACCCATTGGACTTTTTTCTCATTTTCATCTTTAAATGGATCGGGGATCAATTTATTATCCATCAAATCCTGATGCACGGTTCCCGGTACTTTTGCAGAAAGCCACTGAGTTTCTTTTGAGTTTTTAAACTGCCATTTTTCGGATGATAAACTGCGCTCGGAAAATTGTGCACTAAGAAAATTGTGAATAAGAAAAAAGGTAATAAGTATGGTTTTATTCATTGATGAGTTTATTTACAATTCTAAGAATTCCATCTTTTATAAGGAGTTCATCAGAATGAATGGGCAGGCCTGGTTAAATGGCAGATTGTTAATTGTTTTTAAATCTTTATATTAAAAATTTAATGATCATTATCAGGAACCGTGGTTGGCAGTATCAGATTCTGTTATTTATTCTTCAAAGCAATTACCTCATCTGCGTCGGCAAACTGCCCACCATCCGTAATAGCTGAAGAATGAAAATAGGCTGCGTTTGTAAATTCACGGATATCCTGGATATTGATTGATCTTAGTCCTCCACCCACAAGAATTTCTATTCTCCCATTTGAAAGCTCTACCAATTTTTTCAGATTTTCTTTACCCTCGGAAACATTAGGTTTCTGTCCGGAAGTAAGAATCGTTTTAAAACCACAGCTGATCACTTTTTCCAATGAGCTTTCTAAACCTTTTGCCCTGTCAAAGGCACGGTGAAAAGTGCAAGGTAACGGATATGCTATTTCAACCAGGGTTTTATTTTGTTCCATATTAACCTCATCATTCTCATCTAAAATTCCGAAAACAAAGCCGTCGACATTAAGAGATTTAAGCTGGGTAAGCTCACTTTTCATCTGTTCAAATTCTTCATTTGTATAAGTGAAATTTCCTCCACGGGGACGGATCATGACAAAAACAGGAATGTTTATCTTTTCTCTTAGTTTTTTAGTCGTTTCAAAATCTGGTGTAGTTCCTCCTTCACTTAAACCATCACATAATTCTATTCTGTCTGCCCCATTTTCAAAAGCAACGATGGCAGAATGAGGATTAAAACATGCTATTTCTATCTTTGACATTTTTAATTTTTTAGGAATTAGTAAAAATAATTTCTGATTTCTGATTATTATTTCAAGGCAAACTCAGGAGTTTCCAGCCTGTTTCCTTTTTGGTCATGTACCGCAAAATTAAACCCGTCCTGTATGCAATAAGATCCATATTCCCCGTTTTTATTTAATGCAATAAAACCTACCTGAATATCTTTCAGATTTTTATTTCTTCTATGTGCAATCTTTACAATTCTTTCAACCGCTTCTTTGCAGGCTTGCTGCGGATTTCTTCCTTGTCTCATCAGTTCCACAACCAGGTGAGTTCCAACAGTTCTTATTACTTCTTCACCATGTCCCGTTGCTGTAGCGGCACCCACTTCGTTATCTACGAATAATCCGGCTCCGATAATGGGAGAATCTCCTACCCTTCCGTGCATTTTAAAGGCCATACCGCTGGTAGTACAAGCTCCGGAAAGATTTCCCTGAGCGTCCAATGCAATCATTCCGATGGTATCATGGTTTTCAATATTTACGATAGGTTGGTACTTGCTGTTTTTAAGCCATTCCTTCCATTCTTTTTCAGATTCTGGCGTTAATAGGTTTTCTTTTTTAAACCCCTGAGACAGGGCAAACTGAAAAGCACCATCTCCTACCAGCATAACGTGTGGAGTCTTTTCCATCACGGCTCTGGCTACAGAAATTGGATTTTTAATATTTTCAATACAGGCAACCGATCCGATGTTGTAGTTTTCATCCATGATACAGGCATCAAGTGTTACTCTTCCATCTCTGTCCGGGCGTCCGCCATATCCCACGCTTCTTTCCGTGGGATCCAACTCTACCAAACGTACTCCTTTTTCAACAGCATCTAACGCTCTTCCGTTTTTGCCAAGAATCGTCCATGCTTCCTCATTGGCCTTTAAACCAAAATTCCAGGTTGACAGGACGATCGGTTTGTTTATGGTTTTATGACTTTCAGGTAATGGACCAGCCATTAGATCTAGCGGATTTACGGCAAGAGCCAAAGAAGCAACTGCTGTCTTTTTGATAAAGTTTCGTCTGCTTTGCATATCAGGTTTATTAGGCTTACAAATTAGCAATTTTCCTGCTGGTACAAAAGTAAAAAAACAACAGATCCTATTTCATCGCGTTTAGCAATCCTCATTACAAAAAGTCTTAAAAACAATCTTCATATCATTGATCGGAATATTTCGGAATTCATATCAGCAAGATGGAAATTCACCCCTGTAACTTTTCATTTACATTACTGACTTATTGTATGTTAAACTTTTTCAACCATGATCAGAATTTCAGTTATTTTAGGTAGTGTTTTATTCATTTTATTTTCCTGCAACAAAAAATCAGAAAAAGATATTCTTATAAATTTTTACAAGAAAGGGAAATTTAATGGTATCGTTCTCATAGTTGAAAAAGGAAAAATAATATGTGATACAGCATTGGGATATAAAAATTTTGAAGACAAAAAACTTATGACCAAGGATACGCCGTTCTGTATTGCGTCTGTAACCAAACCTTTTACTGCAACAGCGATTATGCTTTTACAGCAGGAGCACAAGTTGTCGTTTGATGATAAAGCAAGCCAATATCTAATGGACCTTCCGGAATATGCACAAAATATCAGTATCAGACAATTGCTTAACCACACTTCAGGATTAAAGGATTATGAGAATGTTTTGATCTCAGACAACAGGATCACCAATGAAGATGTCCTGGCCTTTCTAAAAAAGCAACCCGGATTAACATTTCCTTCCGGCAGTCAATTCGAATATTGTAATAGTGGATATATCATACTTGGACAAATTATAGAGGCTGTATCCGGACAGTCATATAAAAATTTTATTCAAAATAGAATTTTTGCTCCTTTGAATATGCAGAATTCATTTGTTTTTGATGCTCAAACGGTACCGCCTTCCGATATTGCCAAAGCGTATGATATAGATAAAAAACCGGATGATTATTTTCTTTTAACATTGGGGGATGGAGGGATCTATTCTACGACATGGGATCTATATAAATTCGACCAGGCTTTAAGAAAGCATCAGTTACTGAATAAGGAAAACACAAAAATTATGTATGAACTGCCCGTTTTAAAAAATGGAAAAACGAGTGATTATGCATTCGGATGGTACATTTCTGACGATACCGCAATGCATACCGGTGGAATCAATGGATTCAGAAGTATTATCTGGAGAGACCTGAGCGACAATACCTGTATTATTGCTTTGACGAATCAGGGAGATGCCTTTCCGGTGTATCAATTTCTGGAAACTGAGAAAAAGTCGATACGGAAACGAAAGTAAGTAATCCATTCACTATTATAATCCAATATGATATAATTTCAATAGATCTTACTCCCTGGTCTCCTAATGCTTTCTGATATTGATTAATTCATCCCAATCTCATCTACAAAAAGCCAGGCTTTAGAATCAGCTCCCGGATTTCCGGCAGGAATAATTCCTGCATTTTCAATTTTAACTTTAATATATGCCGCGTTCTGATTACCAACATTGAGTTTTACTTTTCCTTTTACATTCTGAATTTCATCTTTTCCAATTTCTTTGATCATTTTAAAATTTACATTATCATCAGAAACAAAGACCTGTGCTCCTTTGGCTAAATGAATCCAGCTTCCTTTATTTTCAAGGGTATTAAAATAAACTTCTGAAAACTGAGTTTTTACTCCTAAGTCAATAACTGCTACAACATCTTTTCCCTGAAAGCCTAACCATGTTTTTCCCAGCTGTTTTTGATTACCCAAAATTCCGTCCACCAAAGTAAACGCTCCGCCAAAAGAATAATTTTCGCTGGGCTGTTGTTCCAGAGTGATCTTCTTTCCCGTTGTTTTGGAAGGAATAAATGATTGGGAAGAAACCGCACTTTTTATCTGTCCATCTTCGAAATAGGCAGACTTTATGGTCATAGCTCTTGAAACAGGGATAGGCTCCTTATAAAATGGTGAATTTACTGTTGGATCTGTACCATCGGTTGTATATTTTATTCCCTGGGAATTTTGAGAAGTTGATAATTCATATGCAACACCTTTGGCAGAAGGTGTTACTTTTCCTGAAATATTATAAATGCTTTTCGCATAGTTAATCTTCATTTTATCTAAAACCTTAAACTGCCGGATAACCCTGTTTTCAAATTCTTTATAATTCTTAGGATCAGAAGTTCCCCATGCTACTTCTGAAAGTGCCATTATTCTTGGAAAAATCATATACTGGACATGCTTAAAATCCAATATATATTCGGTCCATAAGTTAGCCTGAACACCTAAAATATATTTAGCTTCCTCAGCAGTAAGCTCTGAAGGAACCGGATCGTAAGAATATACTTTATCTAAAGGAGTAAATCCTCCAAAAGCATTAGGTTCGGACTGGGGATCCCCCTGATAATGGTCAAAATAACAGAAAGCTCCGGGAGTCATTACAGCAAAATGTTTTGATTTTGCAGCTTCAATTCCTCCATTGACACCTGTCCAGCTCATTACCGCAGCGTTTGGTGCCAGACCTCCTTCCAGAATCTCATCCCATCCGATTATTTTCCGCCCTTTGCTATTTACATATTTTTCTATAGTCTGGATAAAATAGCTTTGTAATCCATGCTCATCTTTCAGATTGTTCTTTTTGATCAGCTCCTGACAATGCGGGCACTCTTTCCATCGTGTCTTAGGACATTCATCCCCACCAATATGGATATACTGAGAAGGAAATAACTTTATCACCTCATCCAGGACATTTTCTAAAAATGTAAATGTTTCTTTTTTAGGACAAAAAACATCATCAAAGACGCCCCACTTTGTGGCAGGTTCAAAAGGTCCTTTCGTACACGCCAACTCAGGATAGGCCGAAAGTGCTGCTAAAGCATGTCCGGGCATTTCAATTTCAGGTACAATTGTGATATGACGCTGTTCTGCATACTTAACCACATCCTTAATCTGTTCCTGAGTATAAAAATAAGGGCCATATGGTTTTCCGTCAAAGGTATTATCTACATAGGCTCCAATCATAGATTCTTTTCTCCTGGAGCCAATTTCAGTCAGCTTCGGATATTTCTTGATTTCAATTCTCCATCCCTGATCATCGGTTAAATGCCAATGAAAGGTATTTAGCTTATACATGGCCAGATAATCAATATACTGCTTTACTTCATCTACCGTAAAGAAATGACGGCAAACATCCAGATGCATTCCTCTCCATGCAAATTTTGGATTATCTTTAATTTCCATAGCGGGAATCTCTCCTTTTTCCTGATACTCATCAAACAACTGGATCAAGGTTTGAACAGCAAGAAAATAACCTTGATTAGTGTAAGAACTTATAAAAATCCTTTTGGGAGAAATATCAATAGAATATCTTTCTTTATCACCCTGCGGGTCAATCGGCATTTTGGGTTGTGGAATCAGCATATGCATTATATGAACTTTTTCCGTACTTCCTGAGGATTGAAATGTAACGCGAGCACCAAGATGCTTTTTGAAATATTCCGTTTCCTCTTTTGGAAGTTTATCATTCAGTATCAATGTTTTGGGGATCACAAATTTACCTTCCTGAATCGTTAAACTTTGCGGGTAAGGAATTAAACTTGGTTTAGTTTGCGAAAAAAACAGATTGGAAATCATAAGGGAAAAGACCAATAATAAACGCATTATTTTGTGTAATTTAGATTTAAGCGAATATAATTAATTTCTGAAAAAAGTCAGTGAATTATTTAACCTATTATGATATAAAAGATCTAATTTTGCAAAAATATACAATGAGAAAAACAATTTTTTTAGCGGTAAGTCTGGTGTTTTCATTTTCAGCACAAGCACAACTTTTAGATATCATAAAATCTACAGTTAAGGAAAAAACAGGGGTTGACCTTAACAATACAGGAAAAATAAAGAACACTTCTACAGGAACAACTGTAACCACAACTCCATCACCCAACAGAACCTCTTCAGTTAATCTGAATAATCTTACTTCTACCCAAATTTCGTCCGGATTAAAGGAAGCCTTAAGTATGGGAGTGAATGATGGTGTGAAGAAGCTTGCTTTAACTGATGGTTTTTTCAAAAATGAAGCCGTAAAAATTTTAATGCCCGAAAAACTAAGAAAGGTAGACACGACCTTGCGTTCTTTGGGAATGGGAAAACTCGCTGATGAGGGAGTGAAATTATTAAACAGAGCTGCTGAAGATGCCGTAACAGAAGCTGCTCCTATTTTCACCAATGCCATTACATCAATGACAATTACTGATGCCAAAAATATTTTATTGGGCTCAAATCATGCGGCGACTAATTATCTGCAAACTAAAACCCAGAACCAGCTCTTTACAGCGTTCCAGCCAAAAGTACAGGCTTCATTGGGAAAAGTGGGAGCTGACACCCTTTGGAAAAGCCTTATTTCAAAGTACAATACTTTTACAGGGCAATCTGTAACTACTGATTTGAATGAATATGTGACTACAGAAACAATTAATGGCGTTTTCAAAATGGTTGCAGATAAAGAAAACGGGATCAGAAATACTCCAGCCATGAGAACTACCAGTATTTTACAAAAAGTTTTTGGAGCTCAGGACGGTAAATAATCAATTATGAATAGTTGAAAAAACTCAATTTATAACATCTAGATACAAAATAAAAAGGCTGTTTTAGAATTTGAGCAGCCTTTCGTATTAAAGTGCATTGCAAATCATGTAATTCTTCTTTTTTAAGATATAATAGTCAGGAATTCTGTAAACATAACAATTTTTTCATAACTTCAATTCCGTATATAAAATACAATCAGCGAAGTAAATCAACAAACACAAAAATAAACAACCATGAAAAAATTAATGTATACTTTTCTTGTTTTCAGTCTGTTCGCAGCTTGTTTACCCATGTCCGGAAGTCCTATGACAGCTTTTATTGTGAAAAACACTTCAGACAAGCCCGTTAGCTTTACCTCTAGTGTTATCAAAATGTCGCAAAGTTTTGGAGCACAGGAAGTCTCTAATTCTTTTACGGTAAAACCTCATGACAGTATTATTGTGAGGCAGACTTATTTCAAAAAAGACGGTACCAATCCTCAAAAATGGTTTTCAAAGTTCGACATATCACCAGTAGATGGTGTGGAATTAAATGATCCTCAACTTGCAGAAAATTGGAAAAAGGGATCCAAAGATAATGTTCCCACATATACATT
Source organism: Chryseobacterium sp. LAM-KRS1 (assembly GCF_013184525.1). Classification (GTDB taxonomy): domain Bacteria; phylum Bacteroidota; class Bacteroidia; order Flavobacteriales; family Weeksellaceae; genus Chryseobacterium; species Chryseobacterium proteolyticum. The sequence continues at coordinate 408,608 of NZ_JAAOIZ010000001.1, read as the reverse complement.
TACCATTAATAAATAAGGACATGAAGATCTTTAAAATCTTAACCATTTTCTTCTGTTCAATGTGCTTTTCTCAGGAAAATAATATCCTCACAAGACTTTCCGCGTTGAATAATAATGGCAAAATCTGGTACAATATAGATGGATATAGTGTTACAAGTGAGGTTTTCAATAATTCTTTTGATGAAAAAGGGCTTTCAAAGGTTTTAAAAAAACATAAAATTTCAGATTCTGAACTAAAAACAAGAGATGAGAAAATCAATAGTAAAAACTTCTTTCTAACCAAACAACAAAAAATTTCAGGAAACAGCTTTCAAACAAATAATTATTATTTCGTTGAAAATCCGAATAAGACAATCACTGTAGTATGGTTTATAAAAAACGGAAAAACAGATCAAGATACTGAAGAAAAGCTCGTTAATGCAATTATTGAGAATAGAATTCCGGAGGAGAATTTTGTTTCTATGAATATCAGTTCAATTAATTTTGCCGGAAGAAAAATAGAACTTGGCAGTAATTGTTACTGGACCTTCCTCAATACAGTTCAATGCCCATATGCAGGTGAGATGAACTGGTCTGTTCACAGAACATTACAGGATGCAAAAGAAGCTGTTGAAAACCAATTGAATGTAACAAAATCTAAAGGAGGAGGAAAAATTACATCCGAAGAAATGATTGATATTAATTTTCTGGATGTACCCACAAAAGCAAAAAAAATAGTGTATGACTTTACGGGCCTAACTTCTGTTCTTACAAAAATGTCCGGCGGAAAGTCTTTAACAATCTACTATATCGCAGAAAATATACGAGATCAAAATATAAGCTGCGTGATAAGTTTCTGGAACAACGATGAAATAAATCCACAAACAAAGCTTCCTGCTCTTCCTGAAAAACTAATGAAACTTAATTAACCGATGATAAAAAAGGCTGTTAATGATAACAGCCTTTCTTTTGTTTTTATTAAAATTGCATTTCGGGAATTTCTCCTTCAATGATCAGATCTGCTTCTGTAGATTGTACAATATGCTCTACGGACACTCCAGGTGCTCTTTCAACAAGCTTAAAACCAGCTGGTGTTACATCTAAAACAGCGAGTTCCGTAACTACTCTTTTCACACAATTTACTCCTGTTAAAGGAAGTGTACATTTTTTCAGGATTTTACTTTCTCCTGCTTTATTTACATGCATCATCGCAACAATGATATTTTCAGCAGAAGCTACCAAATCCATCGCTCCGCCCATTCCTTTTACCATTTTTCCAGGAATCTTCCAGTTGGCAATATCTCCGTTTTCAGAAACTTCCATTGCGCCAAGGATCGTAAGATCTACTTTCTGCCCACGGATCATCCCAAAACTAAAAGCGGAATCAAAAAATGAACCTCCTGGTAGTATTGTAATGGTCTGCTTTCCTGCATTGATGATATCAGCATCTTCTTCTCCTTCAAAAGGGAAAGGTCCCATTCCCAAAACTCCATTTTCACTCTGAAATTCTACTGAAATGCCATCAGGAACGTAGTTGGCAACCAAAGTGGGAATCCCTATTCCCAGATTTACATAATAACGATCTTTTAATTCTTTTGAGATTCTTTTAGCAATTTGTTCTTTTGTGAGCATAGTAAAAACTTAGACTGCAATTTAATTATTTTCAATAGAATACAAAAGGGCTTTGTTATTGAAAATTATTAACATAATAAGTCGAAATAATATCTCTAATTTTGCAACATTATTTAACAGAATGAAAATACTTTTAAAATACCTTAAACCTTACCAGTGGTTGATTATTCTTTCATTGTTATTAGCAACCATTAATCAGGTATTCTCTTTATTTGCTCCGGCAATAACGGGTAATATTCTCGATAAACTGGTTACCCATCCTAATTTTTTTGATAAAGAAAAGCTTTTACCAAGAAACCTGAACCAATATTTATACGGGGACGGCATTTATCATGGTGTATTCTATTTCTTATCCCTCCTTATCGGAACAGCCATGGTGAGCAGGATCGCCAAAGCTTTTCAGGATTATGCAGTAAGTGTTATCACCCAAAAGTTCGGGGCAAAAATTTTCACGGACGGCTTAAAGCATTCTATGGCATTGCCATATCAGGAATTTGAAGACCAGAGAAGTGGTGAAACCCTTTCTATTTTAACGAAAGTAAGAGAAGATACTGTAAAGTTCATCAGTAATTTTATTAATATTTTCTTCGGAATTCTGGTCAGTATCATTTTCGTTGCTGTGTATGCTATTCGCTTACATTGGTCAATCATGCCGGTATACATTTGTGGAATATTTCTGATTGCATTCATCACGAATTTATTAAGCAAGAGAATAAAGAGTATCCAGAAAAATATTGTTTCGGAAACCACAGCTCTGGCAGGAAGTACTACAGAAAGCCTTAGAAATATAGAAATTGTAAAAAGTCTGGGATTAACCAATCAGGAAGTCATCCGCTTAAACAATAATACCTATAAAATTCTGGGGCTTGAACTTAGAAAAGTCAAAAGCATCCGTTCTTTAAGTTTTATCCAGGGAACAATGGTTAATTTTCTTCAACAGCTGATCACCCTGACTTTATTACTTTTAATTTTTAAAAATATTGTAACTCCGGGACAATATTTATCGCTGATGTTTTATGGCTTCTTTATCTTCGGACCTATGCAGGAGATCGGAAATATCATTATTTCTTATCGAGAGGCTGAAGCTTCCCTTCTTAATTTTGACCGTTTAATGAAAAAAACAGTCGAGGAAAAACCCCTTCATCCTAAACAGATCGGTGCTATTGAAGAATTGGAGTTCAAACATGTTTCTTTCAAACATCAATCAGCTCAGTATAAAGCGTTAAACAATATATCTTTTACCGTAAAAAACGGAGAAACAATTGCTTTTGTTGGTCCCAGTGGTTCCGGAAAAAGTACTCTGGTAAAACTTTTGGTTGGGCTCTATCGTCCTCAGGAAGGAAATATTTTTTATAATAATATCAATGGGAAAGAATTTGATTTTGATGAATTGAGGAATCAAATTGGCTTTGTAACTCAGGACACCCAGCTTTTTGCAGGAACCATTAAAGAAAACCTTCTTTTCGTAAATCCAAAGGCTACTGAGGTAGAACTTCAAATAGCTTTACAAAAATCAAGCTGTACTGCTTTACTGGAAAGGGCTGAAAAAGGTATAGAAACCGTAATTGGAGAAGGTGGATTGAAATTAAGTGGCGGGGAAAAGCAAAGAATTGCGATTGCAAGGGCTTTATTACGAAGACCTCACCTGTTAATTTTTGACGAAGCCACTTCAGCTTTGGACAGTATTACGGAAGAAGAAATAACTTCCACCATCAAAAGCATATCGGAGGAAAAAGAACAAATCACAGTATTGATTGCCCATCGTCTAAGCACCATTATGCATGCCGACCGGATTTATGTACTTGAACGAGGCCAAGTCATAGAAATGGGATCCCATGATAATCTGATTGCCGAAAAAGGATTATACTATGCCATGTGGAGACAACAGATCGGAGAAAGGAAAATGGTAATTCCCGAAGAATCATAAGAAGAATGATAAATAAAGCGCCGGAAAATATTTTCCGGCGCTTTATTTATATGAATACTCTCTTTCAAACGAAGACTTAATCTTTTTTCCTTACTGTTCTTTGCTCAATTCGCTTTTCGAATTTATCACCCTGGAATATTCTCTGAATCATAATTCCTGGAATATGGACTTCATTAGGATCCAATTCTCCCGGTTCTACCAATTCTTCTACTTCTGCTATTGTAATTTTTGCAGCCCCGGCCATTGGATGATTAAAATTTCTTGCAGATCCTTTGAAGATCAGATTTCCTGCATGATCTCCTTTCCACGCTTTTACAATAGAGTAATCTGCATTATAGGCATGTTCAAGAATGTGAGGCTTACCGTTAAATTCCTTTACTTCTTTACCTGCCGCTATTTCAGTCCCATATCCTGCAGGTGTATAAAACGCAGGAATTCCGGCTTGCGCAGCTCTGCATTTTTCAGCAAGGGTCCCTTGTGGAGTAAGTTCAACATCAAGTTCCCCGGAAAGCATCTGTCTTTCGAATTCTGCATTCTCCCCTACATAAGAAGAGATCATTTTTTTAATCTGTCTTTTATGCAACAATAATCCCAATCCAAAATCATCAACTCCAGCGTTGTTGGAAATGCACGTCAGATCTTTCACATCACTTTCTACCAAAGCATTAATGGAGTTTTCAGGAATACCGCAAAGGCCGAATCCCCCCAGCATTAGTGTCATCCCATCCTGAATTCCTTCTATAGCTTCCTTTGCATTTTTTACTCTTTTATCTATCATGAAATATTAGATTTTTCTGTTGGCTAAATTTAATAATTTTCTTTTAAATCAAGGCACACAGGATTTTTATTTAAATAGATAAAAGTGAAACACCATTTTAGATAATTGCTAAAAATCCAGCAAACCATCAGAAAGGGCCTTCCATTGAATTTTAGAAATTCCCATCATTCCTCCTATGCCTACCATGATATTTCTGATCTTATCAATAAAAGAAGCATTAAAATTGGGTGATTCATTCCTTCCGTAAATTGCTGCCATTATTTCCCTGCCATTATTTGAGATCATAAAAGTTGACGTAGCTTTACTGCTGTAAAAGTGTGCTATACGGTTGTTTTTGGAGTTTCCCGGAATTTTGGATGGTCTGCAGGTTATACTAATACGTTCAAATGCCCCTGTATGATGAGAGGAAATATTGACTATCTGTACCCAATCGTATCCTTTTGCTTCTTTTTCTCCGGGACCAGGTATATCAATACGGATGTAATCATCAATTTCAGGAGATCGGTCAAGAGGTTTTCCTTTTGAATCATACAATTTAAAATCGGCTGTGAGAGCGCCACTGTACTCCCTCCACTGATTCACTGAAAAAAATCTTTTTTTCAAAACAGAAAACTTTTGCTTGTTCAATTCAGGATCGTCAAATTGTTTTTTACTTTCAGTATCATGAAATCCTCCACTCTTTTGTTGGGGAACTCCCGGAATTTCTTTAGGTTTCATAATTTCATCTTTTAAAATTGAACATATAAGGAACTCACATTTTAGCTTTATTCACTGGTAAACTAAGATTCATAAAGTTAACCGGACCGGTAAAAACTATTTTATGACCAGGCTCATAAAACCAACAATTCCAATTACTACGACAATATACAGACCAAATCCTAATGGTCTGAATTTTGGAGTTCATGTATAAAAGAATTATAAAATTCTGAGTACATACAACCAATCACATTATTATGGAAACGAAAGACATATCAAGAATAGGACTTGGTGCATTTCTGATTACTGCAGGAATCAGTCACCTTACATTTGCAAGGAAAGAATTTCAGGCTCAGGTTCCCGAATGGGTTCCTTTAAAAAAAGATGATACGGTGGTATATTCCGGAATCGTAGAAATACTCCTGGGAACAGCAACGATCGTGACTCCTAAAAAGTATCGAAAAACAATGGGAAAAGTTGTTGCAGGCTTTTTTGCAGCGGTTCTTCCCGGAAATATTGCCCAATATAAAAACAGAAGGGATTCTTTCGGCCTGAACACCGATAATCAGAGATTCGCAAGACTTTTCATGCAGGCTCCTTTAATCGCATGGGCATTAAAATCCACGGATTAAAGTAAACTATTTATCTTCATTAGGTAATCTTAATAAAAAAAGAGGGAACAAATGTTCCCTCTCTGTACCTGATTAAAAAAGTGTTACTGAATAATCAGTTTTAAAGTAAATAACTTTCTTGTATGAACTTTTACAAAGTATACACCCTTAGGCAGATTTTCGTTGACCAAAGAAAACCGCTGATTGTGTACATTTTTAGATTCGTATAATAGATCTCCTGTAGCAGATAATAACTCAATCTTGTCAATTGGATAATCGCTCTTGATAAATGTAGGTTCACCTGGCTTGGTCGGGTTAGGATACAACACTACATTTTTCTCAGTACTTTTTGAGGTTTCAGCAGTTCCTAATGTTGAAGAAGTTACCTGGAATTGCATTCTGTTTGAAACTTCAGTATAAGAATCATTGGTAAACATTACCATATAATAATTTCCGGGAGTTGTAGGTAAGGCAGCTCCATTCAATGTTTTTGTACCCTGAGTTATCCCGTCAAAATAAGTATATGAAACAAAATTATCGTCCGGCGTCTGAATATTTTGTGGATAAATACCCAGCCAGTCTTTGATAATTCCCGGAGAATCCGTCCATGAAGCTGTAATATTTTCGCCCAACGTATAAACAGGTTTGTTAATCCATAATTCGGTAACAATATCTCCTACTTTAAAAAACACTTTCTCACCGATTGCCGTATAACCATCTTCCAGAAAATATTGCGCAAAATAGTACCCTTTAGGGAGTCCGGTAAACTCAAGATTTCCGGCAGCGGTTGTTACATATTTATACATCGCAGAAGTATTGGTTCCCGGAGTTTGCCCCATCTTATAAATCCCGATCCAGTCTTTTACAAGATTGGGTCCGTTACTGAAATTTATTTTCACAGTTCCTCCTACCGGATAAGTATCTGAAGTTGCCTGAAGAACAACTTTAGGGCCCACATAGAAATTTTTTCTCGGTGTGATCTCCGTATATCCGTCATTGGCAAAAAATCCGGCAAAATACTGTCCTTTAGCTGCAAAACCATTGGTAAAAGTGGCCGTTCCCGCTGTTTGTCCGTTGGTATAAATATAGGCCTGCGAAGTTGATGTTCCCGGAACCTGCCCTTTTCTATAAACACCCACCCAATCTGTCTGATTACCTGGACCACCTGTATAGGTTGCAGTTACGGGGGTATTTTGTAAATATTCTGTTTTATCCAGCGTAAATGTAGGATTTGAAACTACGCTTCCCGTTATTTCAAACTGCTTTACATCACTCCAGTCACTCCATTCCAGATTTCTGTCCCTGTATCTTGTTTTTACGTAATACACACCATTGGAAATAGAATTGGCAGGAAAACTTACTTTCGTAATATCTACACCGGCATTCAGATTTTTAGCCTTATCAGGAGCTCCGTCCTTACCGAACCAGTTTTCATAATCACGATAGAATTCTTTTTCTATCACCGAAAAATCTGCTGCTTTACTAATGAGGAATTGTGTTGTGTTTAAAAGCTCATTGTTGGGTGACGTAAAACTGCTTCCATTCAAAGTTAAGGGTAAAGTCACAGGACCTGAAAAAGTATTGGTGATCATAGGCTTAACAGGTTTTGGCTGGTTTTTATACCTATGGAAAGAATCAACGAGCTCATTGTATTTTTTAGTATAGATCCCTCCAATCGAATAACATTCCACATCTACCTTACCATTGGTAACATCTACCTCTACGATTTGGTATGTCCAGTCGGTAAGTGTTTTCTGAACATCATCAAAATCCTGTTCTGTAGACATTCCCCAGTACTGATCCCACGCTGTTCCTCCGGATATAATCTGATAAGTAGGGCTATCTTTTAATTGCCCTCTGTGATACAGATGATGGTGTGCACCTACGTGCATCAGATATTTACTCGATGACGTTAGAAGAGGAACTGCATTATTTCTTACCCACGTTGAGATATCCCCTACATATTGCTCTGCCTGATAAGGCCTGTGGCTTAAGGAAATAATCCAATCTACAGTAGGATCGTTATTCGCAGCCGTAAGAATTTGCTGTAACCAGGTTTGTTGAGCCATTCCCGTATGTTCAGAGCTTAAGCTTATAAACAAAACGTTCCCCGCTTGTTGCGCATAGTAATTTTCATTCCCGGAGCTGATATTTTTATATTTAATTTCATCTATATAAAAATGAGCATAATAAGAATTCATCCCCAATGTTCCATAGGTTTCGTGATTGCCCACAGTCGTCTGGATCGGAAGATATGGTGATAATTTAATATTCTTTTTAAAGTGGACATTTTCGTAATGATCAAGTGTCCCGACATCTACCTGATCTCCCACCATAAAAGTAAGGGCAACATTATCCGAAGGATCTGAGTTTGCTCCAAATTTTTGCTTTAATTTTTTAAATGCATTTAAGGTAAGTGTATCATACCTGGGTTCCCCTTTGATCTGATTATCTCCCATAATCAAAAAACGTATTTTACCGTCTGCCGTAGTAGGCTGTCCCGGCATGGGAAGTGTCCTGAAGTTGTAAACTGCCGATTCGCTGGTTCCTGTTTTTATTTTATAATAATACTTTGTATTCGGCTGCAGATTATTGATTTTGGCCGTGTGATAATAGTAGTTATTATTATATCCCGTATCCGAAAATATATTAGTGGTTCCTGTTACCGTAACATTCAGGTTCGTCGGAGAATTCCCGTAGAGAACAGTAGTCTCATTATTAGAAGCTGTTTTCCAGTTTACGATCATTGAATTTGGAGTCGGATTTTGTAAATAAGGAAATAAAGCCTGCCCAAAGGTCATCTGGACGACAATAAAACATAAAAGGAAGAAATAATTTTTCATAGCTAATAATTTTTAAATTGGTACTCTTCAATAATTTACTGTTTATCAGTAAAATAAGAAGAGTAATGGTTAATTTTTACTTCGTGCAAAAGTAAAATTCCCATGTAAACACAGTTTCATCATAAGGTGAAGGATATGTTAAGTTTTGGGATTTCAATGCATCAAAAATCTCTGTTCAATTACATTTAAATTTATTTGGATTATTCAAAACTAATTTTGTACATTTGCAACCTGTTATTCAACCTCTGACGAAAAACGTGTAAGTTGCTTAGCCTTAACATTATATTATCATTAATAATGGATTTATTAAAGTACGTACAAGAGAAGTACATTGCAAAAAAAGAATTCCCGGAATTCAAAGCAGGTGATACAATTACAGTGTATTACGAAATTAAAGAAGGACAAAAAACAAGAACTCAGTTCTTCAAAGGGACAGTTATCCAATTAAGAGGTACAGGTTCTACAAAAACTTTCACTATCAGAAAAATGAGTGGTGATGTAGGTGTAGAAAGAGTATTCCCTATCAACATGCCAGCTCTTCAGAAGATTGAAGTTGACAGAAGAGGTAAAGTTAGAAGATCTAGAATTTACTACTTCAGAGATCTTAGAGGTAAGAAAGCAAGAATTAAAGACGCTGCTTACAAAAAGAAATAATTCAGACAACAATACATACAAAAGAAGCTGTTTACTCAATGTAAGCAGCTTTTTTTTTTGATATATAAGTTGTTTTATATGACTCTGATGCTATCCTGTAAACGGACTTCCCGTTCCTGTTTCAAGAAATAGTTTCAAACTATTGATAAATTGCACCCAGCCATTGGAACATATATGATAACATTCGACATCAGGATGCAAACCCCGATGCGTAAGTTTCAGCAGAATTCCATTTTCATTTTTTTCAATTTCCCAAACGATAGTCGTTCCAATCCATTCTGTTTGATTTTTCAGCTCTGGAAGACCGATCAGAGAATCCACAACATACCATACAATTCTTGATTCAGGCACAGCTTCCTTTACCCGAAATGTCTTGTGAATATTGTCACCAAATTTTATAGTAAATACATCATCGGGTTCCCGGGAAGATCCGTTAAACATTTCTGACCACCATAAAGGAATTTTCCGGGTCAAAGCTTCATATGCCTTTTCAGGTGTAGTTATTACTTCTGTTGTATTGGTATAATTTTCCATAAATCCGTGTATTGGTAATACAATTTTATACAATTTATTTCATGGAAAACTATACATATGGCAAGAAAAGCTTTTAAAGTCAAAATTCTAAATCCTCCACTGTTTTCATTTTCGTTATGAACAGGCTAATTTCAAGAGTTCATGTTTTACCTTATAAACTCATATAAGGCTTCAAAAAATCGGGGATAAACTTCAATATGGGGAAGATGCCCTACATTATCGATTTCCGTTAATCTGGAACCAGGTATCTGCTGTTGTGTCTTTTTTCCCAGTTCCTGATATTGCCCCATCCTGGATTGAAGCTCTTTAGGTGCCCTATCCTTTCCTATTGCAGTTCTGTCCCTTGTTCCGATTATAAGCAAGGTTGGAGTTTTAATATTCTTAAATTCATAACAAACCGGTTGATTATAAATCATATCGGATGTGAGAGCAGCATCCCATGCCACAAGCGGATATTCTTTATGTAAAGTCCAACCAGCAATAAGATCCAGCCAGGGTTGATATTCTTTCTTCCATTGATTATCATAATAGAATTTTAGCTGATAATTTTTATAGGTTTCAGCTGTATTTTTAAGCTCCGACTGATATGCCTGATCAATAGTCTGGTATGAAGCAAAGGTCTTATAATCTTCCAGGCCAATCGGGTTTTCAAGGACAAGCTTTTGAACCCTCTCAGGGTAAAGTAATGTAAAACGGGTTGCCAGCATTCCTCCCATAGAATGCCCCAGAACAATTGCTTTATCAATCTTTAATTCATCCAGTATTTTTTTTGTATTGTCTGCTAATTGCGAAAAAGAAAATTGATAACACTGAGGCTTGGAAGATTTACCAAATCCTATCTGATCGGGTATAATAACCCTGAAACCTTTAGCTGAAAGATCTTTCGCCGTTTGTTCCCAATACGCTCCGTTAAAGTTTTTCCCGTGAAGAAGCATGATTACTTTTCCATTGGGTTCTTTAGGCTTTACATCCATATAGGCCATTTTCAGATGCTGATTCTGAGTATTCAAATCAATAAAATGAACTTCAAAAGGATATTGATAGTTCGTAAGCATGGCATCTAACGATTTTATCTGGGAAAATAATAAAAATGGTATCATAGATAGCATTAAAATCATAATGCTTTTTTTAAAATATTTCATGAATTCTTATTTATAGATTAAAATTAAAAAAACCGTTCCAAAAGAAACGGTTTTACTTATTATTTTCAACTTAATTATCTTTTCAGGACAGTTGTTCAGCAACTTGCAATTCTTTTTTTGCCGGCAAATTCATAAGTACAATAGCAAAAAGGATTAATGCAATCCCTGCCCATTGAACTAAAATTACTTTTTCACCCAACAAAACAAAAGCCATTGTCACAGAAACCGGAAGTTCCAGTGATGAAATAATGCTTCCCAAGCCCAATCCTGTATTTGGAAATCCCAAATTAAATAAAATGGGTGGAATGATAGTTCCAAAAACAGCAAGAACAAAGCCATAGGTCCAGAATATAGAATAATCAAAAGAATGAATATGTTGGGTATTGTCGGTAAAATTCAAATAAATTGATTTAAGACCATCAAAATAGAGGGGCCCGATCTGAGCAAAGAAAAGGAATGCCAGAATAACAATAGATCCTCCTGAAAGCATTACCATACTCTTACGTAGGACGGGTAAATGTGTAGCCAATGTATTAGAGGTGAACATCGTCAGAGTATAGGAAGCCGCTGCCATTAATCCCCAAAAAACACCATGCCAGTCTAATTCTATATCCACATTAATAAGATTCGTAGCCAATACAGTTCCTACTAGTACAATAATTGTAGCGACCACTTTCCTCACGTTGGGAAATTTTCTGGTCAAGAAACTTTCTACAACCACACTAAACCATACAGACTGCATTAACAAAACAATCGCTATTGAAACATTGATATATTGAACTGCGATATAGTAAAATAAACTTGTACAACCCAGTGAAGTACCTGCCAGCATCAGCATCCTAACTTCTTTTCGGCTTGGTGATGATAATTTTGTTTTTGATGTTAAAGTCTGGATAAAGTTCAGGATCAGAAGTCCTACTAATCCTAATACAAACTGAGCAGTGGTTACTTCGGATGTGGTATACCCATCATGATAAGACATTTTAACAAATGTAGCCAACATTCCATAAACACTTGCACCAATACCCACTAGCAATACGCCTTTCAATAAATTTTTCTTCTTCATAATCTTTTTAACAGCCTGCAAAGGTACAATATAATAATTTAATTCACCAGGAGGTAAAAAGCTTATAGATAAATAAAATCACCCCAGGGAAAACCCGGGGTGATTGAAACTGAATAAAAAAACAGCTTATTTTTTAACGATTACTTTAGATGCAGCTTCAAAGCCAAGGCCTTTTACTTTTACCATATAAGTTCCGTTGATCAAGCGATCTGTAGAAATAGCTTTTTTAGCATCCGGAGAAATTTTATCTTCAGAAGAAACAAGCTTTCCAGACATATCATAAATTTCCACACTTACTTTACCCATTGTATTGCTTGGGAAATTGATGAAAAATTCATTTTTAGCAGGGTTAGGATAGATAGAAATTGAGGTATTTTTTACAGATTTCACCTCATCAGTAGCCAATAACGGACATTCATCAGGAATTGTGAAATCCTGAATCTGATCATTGATATTTGTTTTAACTCCTGCACTTGCATTCACTCCCAAACCTCTTTTTGCAAAAGTTCTCCATATCATACATTTATCTACTCCTCCGGTAGTTGCCTGTTCTGCAGCTAATATCGCATTTCTTCCATCAATAAATGTTGGATTACAAACCTGAAGTTTTAATGCATCGGTAACAAGTTGTAATATTCTTGAACTACCATTGGTTGTATTAGCAGTAACATCGGCAGAATAACCATATTTTGCTACATACTGCCAATGCAGATCCCATAACATCGTAGCCCATACAAATCCGATTGAATGCACATCAGGAACTATATTTCCACTTTGATTCGTATATTCCATTCCATTGGTATCTCCATAGGTATAATCGTTGATCGTGAAGTCAGGAGAATATTTTGCAGGGCGGATTCCATCCCCATCCGGAAGCTGTCCTGCAGCATATGTTGCCATTCCTCTAGGAACAGAAGCATTATCTCCTATTTTATTGGTAAGCATTAAGGCAAAGAAATCCGACCATCCTTCACCCATTTGTTCTTTATCAGATGAAGAATTCAGACATCCATATCCGGTTCCCGTTAATCTGTTAGAAATTCCATGACCGTATTCGTGTGTTACGATTCCATTATCAAAGCTCCCATCTGGTGTAACGCTGGTTGCAGGATCATTCTTCAAAGTAACATTTACCGTTGTAGCAGCTGAAAGTTGGGTTTTAATATATTCTCCCTCTGCATTACTAATTAATACAGATGGAATAGTAACTGTCGCATCAGTTCCTGACATATTTCCTATGGTTGATCCATTCGCAGAATTATTATAGATAATGGCAGCAGTAGCTCCTGCATTCTGTAAATTCTTTGTTTTGATCACGAAAGCACAGGTTCCACGCTCAACCAAACCAATCTTCCCTGTAAGTGAACCTGCTGGTAATGCAGTACATCCATCTAATACGGATGATAATTGTACATTTCCAGTAACTCCAGTAGGGTTTAGTGCATTCCCGAATTCAGCAACACCAGCAGCGGGTTGGCGGGCTACCGCTGTACTAGGTGTATTATAGAAGAAAAGTCTATTTCTAGTCGACCATAAATACATCTGCATTCTCCCATTGTAATTATCCGGAGGACTGGAAAAGTTAGCGTTATTAGTACCTCCGCCATCTTGCGCTTCTGCATAAACTGAATCATCGTCTAATCCGCCAAGTCCAAAATTATTTTGCTGGAAATTTCTTGCAGATTCTGTAAATCCAAATTTATAGAATACATCATGCACTCTATTATTAATATAAAATAGATTGGTAATTGCTGCACTTTGATTCGCTGCAGGAGTCCCATTGATACTAAAAGGAAAATTAAAATTTCTTGAAGCCCCTCCATCAGGCGAAAATCCAGGGTTATTTGTATTGGCTGTATCTTCGTAAGCATACACATTATTTCCTCTTGTATTGGTGTAATGAGTTGTACCATCCGAATGCCATCCTTCTGGAGAGGAAGTCAACATCCATGGATTAGAAACTACAGATCTTGATCCGAATGTAGGCGCTTCCAGTGGCGTTGGAAATATATTATAGCTTGCAGGATCAGCCAACAAAAGCAAACTTTGCTGATAGCCTTTCTCAGGACCAACAAATGTATTATTATTCTCTATGGCTAATCCATCTGAAGCATAAGAATCCGGTTTAAAATTACAAGATAAAGTTAAGTTATTCTTTTCTATAATTTTTCCATCATTGGCATCTACCAGAATATTCCAGTAATTGGAAGACTTTGGCTCCATCATAATAAACTCATAGGCTAAACGCAGATCTCCAGTAGACGTATTTGCATACACTAACCTTTGTTTAGCTGATTTTGTATTATTTAAGCTTTTTTCAAAAAATCCAAGAATTGAAAAATCAGCAATCTCAATGTTTCCAAGTTCATTTGCTATCTTCTGAAGAGCTGCTGTTTTAGTGATTTGTACAGAAACGGGAGTAGATTCTGTATAATTTTTCACAAAATTATCCGTGTAATAAACGATCTTACGATCTTTAATTAACGCAGTTCCTCCGGAACTGTATACAGGAATTCCATTATAAGTCTGTTGAAATTTTATAACATCACCATTTAATGACTTCGATGCATCCGTATTATCAATAACAAAATTAGTGAGATCGGACTTTTTATATTCTCTGATCTTATTCTGAGAAATATAGTCTTTGATAATCTGAGTATTTTCCTGTGAAAATAATTGTAAAGATGGAATAACTGCGAAAGCAGCAACCATAAGAGGTAGTTTTATTCTTTTCATTTATACTGAACAATTTTTAATATTGAAATTTATTAGACTTTATATTTCCTGATCTTACTTTTGTGAAACATAATTTTACTTAACCTTTCCTTATATATTAATATTAAGAAAACGAACAAAGATCAAATACTGCGGATACAGTAAACAAAATGGATCGGGTTATATTTTTCATATACATTAATAAAGCCGCTAATTTACAAATATTTACCAATCAAAAATCATTTTATTTAATTTTATTACATAAAAATAAAAGCATAATTAATTTTCCTTCAGTCAACTCAATTTTAAACATTTACATAATTCATTTCTTATACTTGAATTCTATAAAACAGCATGGTATTTTTATTAAAAAGGCCATAATAAGAAATAAAAAAAGCCACTCTTACGAGTGGCTTCATATTCATAAATGGTTAAGGATTATTTACCTTCTTCCATTTTTCTTTTTAATTCTGCTAATGCATCAATATCTCCCAATGTAGATCTTTCTTCGTTTGAAGAAGATGAAGAAGAAGTATTAGATCTGTTGTTAGATTCTTTTACATTTTTCTTTTCCTCATCTCTGAAGATACCTGTGTGAGATACTACTACTCTCTTGAACTCCTTGTTGAATTCGATTACTTTGAACTCAGCATCTTCACCTTTTTTGATTTTAGATCCATCTTCTTTCTCTAATAATCTTGAAGGGCAGAATGCTTCAACCTCAGCATCTTCGAATTGTACAGAAGCACCTTTATCGTGTACTTCTACAGCTTTACCAGCGTGGATAGTTCCTTCAGCATATTTAGTTTCGAATTTATCCCAAGGGTTTTCAGTCAATTGCTTGTGACCTAAAGATAATCTTCTTGCCTGGATATCTAATTCCAATACGATAACATCTAATTTGTCTCCTACAGCGCAGAATTCAGATGGATGCTTGATTTTCTTAGTCCAAGAAAGATCAGAAATGTAGATTAGACCGTCGATACCTTCTTCCAACTCTACGAATACACCAAAGTTTGTGAAGTTTCTTACAGTTCCTACATGCTGAGATCCAACAGGATATTTAGCTTCGATATTTTCCCAAGGATCTTTAGATAATTGTTTCATACCTAGAGAGATTTTTCTATCTTCTCTATCTAAAGTAAGTACTTCAGCTTCAACTTCGTCACCTACTTTTACAAAATCACCAGCAGATCTCAAGTGAGTAGACCAAGACATTTCAGAAACGTGGATCAATCCTTCTACACCTGGAGCGATTTCTACGAATGCACCATAGTCAGCAAGAACTACTACTTTTCCTTTTACTTTATCTCCAACTTTCAGGTCAGCAGAAAGAGCATCCCAAGGATGAGCTTCTAATTGCTTCATACCTAACTGGATTCTTGTTTTCTCATCATCGAAATCAAGGATAACAACTTTTACAGTTTGTCCATCTTCTAAGATTTCAGATGGGTGGTTCACTCTAGACCAAGAAAGGTCTGTAATGTGGATCAATCCATCTACACCTCCTAAGTCAATGAATACACCGTAAGAAGTAATGTTCTTAACAGTTCCTTCAAGAACTTGTCCTTTTTCAAGCTGAGCGATGATTTCTTTTTTCTGACCTTCGATATCTGCTTCGATCAATGCTTTGTGAGATACTACTACGTTTTTGAATTCAGGGTTGATTTTCACAACTTTGAACTCCATAGTTTTACCTACGAACTGATCGTAATCTTTAATTGGCTTAACATCAATTTGAGAACCTGGTAAGAATGCTTCGATTCCGTGTACGTCAACGATCATACCTCCTTTAGTTCTAGATTTCACAAAACCGTTAACGATTTCTCCAGTTTCGTGAAGTTCGTTTACTCTATCCCAAGCTTTAAGCGTTCTTGCTTTTCTGTGAGATAATTGTAATTGTCCAGTTTTGTCTTCTCTTCTGTCAACCATTACTTCTACCTCATCACCTACTTGTAATCCTTGGTTGTAACGGAATTCGTTAAGAGAAATAACACCTTCTGATTTGAAGTTGATGTCTACGATAGCTTCTTTATCAGTTAATCTTACAACTCTACCAACTAAAACGTCGTTATCATTTAAGCTGTTTAAAGATCCGTTGTAGATTTCTTCTAAATCACTTTTTTCTTTTCTCGCATCTGCATCAAGACCTGATTCGAATGAATCCCAATCAAATTGTTCTGGTGCTACGTTTTGGTTTAATAAAACCTCTGCTGAATTTGTCTCTTTTGACATTTTCTAATAAAATTTGTATTCCTTCTTTTTTAACGGTTTGAATAAATGTGGATTTAAAAAATACGGAAGTAATTAATTTTTAATAATTTACCTCTTCAAACCTTGACCACAAAAAGTGGGTGCAAATATACGAATATTATTTAATATAAACAATATTTTAATCCGCAGAGACGTCACACCTAAATGCCTGATTGTCAAAATTAAAATCATTAAAAGATTAAAATACATCTTCACCAACAATCTTTATAACAACTTACAACTTAAGACTCTAAATTCCTAGCCACCTATTTTCACTATCTTTGCCCAATGGAACTACAATCAATTTATCAAAAACTGCAAATTCAGGATATGAATCAGATGCAGAAATCTACTTATAAAACTTCTGAAAACAATACGGATATTGTATTGCTCTCTCCTACCGGATCAGGGAAGACGCTTGCTTTTTTATTTCCAGTTTTAAGAAATCTGAAAAAAGACGTTCAAGGAGTCCAGGCATTGATATTAGTTCCGGCCAGAGAATTGGCTCTACAAATTGAGCAGGTGTTCAAGTCAATGGGAACGGATTTTAAGGTTTCCGTTTGCTATGGCGGCCATGATAAAAAGATTGAGGTTAATAATTTAATTGAAGCTCCTGCCGTATTGATTGGAACACCGGGAAGAGTTGTTTACCATCTGAGAAACAATAATTTTGATCCTAAGACAATTAAGACATTGGTTCTTGATGAGTTTGATAAAGCATTAGAGCTAGGCTTTCATGATGATATGGAATTTATTTCTAATTCTTTAAAAGGGTTATCCCAAAGAATTTTAACTTCTGCAACTGCCATGGATGAAATCCCTTCATTTACCGGGCTGAAAGATGAAAAAGTAATCAGTTTCCTTAAAGAAAACGATATAAAACCTGATTTACAACTGAGAAAAGTAATGACAATTCCGGAAGAAAAGCTGGATACACTTTTCAATCTTGTTTGTAAAATCGGGAATAAAAGAACGCTGATTTTCTGTAATCACCGTGACGCAGTAGACCGTATTTCCGAGCTTCTTCATCAAATGGGAATTGACAGGGAAACATTCCACGGGGGTATGGAACAGGACGAAAGAGAACGGGCTTTACTGAAATTCAGAAATGACTCTGCAAGAATCCTAATCACAACCGACCTTGCCGCCCGGGGACTTGATATACCTGAAGTAGAGTCTATTGTTCATTATCAACTACCTCCCAAAGAAGATGCTTTCATTCACAGAAACGGACGTACCGCGAGGATGAATGCTAAAGGTTTTGTTTACCTTATCATGACAGAGGAAGAAAATTTTCCTTTTATCAAAAATAATACGCCTGAAGAAAGTGTTTCAGGATACGATAAAGCTCCTGAAAAGACACTTTTTCAAACAATTTATATCAGTGCAGGTAAGAAAGACAAAGTTAATAAAGTAGATATTGTGGGTTATCTCATTAAAAAAGGGGAATTACAAAAGGAGGATATCGGGCTGATTGAAGTGAAAGACACAACATCATATGTTGCCGTTTCCAGGAAGAAAGTGAGTTCATTGTTAAAGAAATTATCCAATGAAAAGCTTAAAGGAAAAAAAGTCAAAATGGAGATAGCGTATTAAATGACATCAATTTTAAGATAAAAAAGAAAGCGGCCATTATTTAATAGCCGCTTTCATTTTATAATAATATTAAAAAACTTATTTGATGATCAGTTTTTGACTATACATTCCTTTGGAAGAATTAATATTAATAATATAAACTCCTTTTGGAATATTCATGTTAAATTCTTTTGTAAAATCACCATTACCTTGATAGGAATCCGAAGAGATCAACCTGCCACTTGAATCAAATAGAGTAACTTTTATTTCTCCTGATAAACTCCTGGATTTAACAAAGAAATTCCCATTACTCGGATTAGGGTAAATTTTGATATCATTTCCTGATACAGCGGAAGCATCCTTTGTCCCTAAATTTTGTGTTTCGCGGGTACAAACTTCAAGCGACCAAGAATTAATTGTTCCCACATCACCTGCATAATTGTCCGATGCGAACAACTTCCATTCTCCCTGAGCCTTATGCCCTTTAAAGATTGCTAATGATTCATCAGATTTCGTTTCTCCCTGAATCGGAGAAGCACAAGCTACTGCATTACCTGTATCTGTGAACGAAGCTGTAATACCTGAATATGCCGCATTTCCACATTTTCTATTCCATATGAGAGCAGAAGATCCTTGCGGACTTTCTATACCAACAGCCAAATCACTTACATAAGGGTGTGCTATAGTTGGAGTTACTTTAATTTTAGTAATAACCCCGGTATTATTTACCATTAAAGGAACAACAACCTTAGGTGAAGAAATCTTGTTCCCTCCAGGTCCATCTATAATGCCAACAGCTGGTCCATTATAAGTATACGTTGCACATGTTTCTCCGGTCACATTATAATCAATAACAAAACTTGGACTTACCGCATAATAAACATTTCCTATGGCTTCAACCAGAATGTATGCGTTTGCCGAAGTTGATCCGGCAGGAATTGTAATCTGTTCGCTACCGTCATTAGGTGTATTTGCTGCCAGCACGGTAAATGTTTGCCCTCCGTCGGTAGATAATTTAATCGTAACATTTGCTGTATTAATCGGAGCCTGAGTGGTATTGGCTACATCCCAGGTTATAGTTGCTGAATTTCCGGAACTTAATGACTGTCCAAATACTGGAGCTGTAATTTTGAAAGGTCCCGATGCTGCATCAACCGTTATTACCGTTTCATCTTTGCTCGTTTGCGGAGCAGTAGGATGATTATTTCTTGCCGTAACTGTAAAATTAAGTGTCCTTGCCACACTGGATAAAGACTCCCAACGGGTCGCATATACTCCTGCCAATACTTTATTAAAATCAGGGAAGTACCTTACAGGTGTACTTACCGGAGGTAAGGACCGGAAAGTAGGACCGGAAGGTTTGGCAGCATAGGTAAGAGAGTTCACCGTTCCTGTTTGTGCCGAACCGGAATCCATCTGCTCCCACGTATAAGTATAACCAGCACTATTGGCATCTGTTGTGGTTGCTTTCAATGCGAAAGGTGTAGATTTAGGAATTGTATAATCAGCTCCGGCATTTACTGCTGGTGCAGGGTTAGCAAACGGCACATTAACACCGCATGCCACGCCATTGATCACATCTTTGATCTCTTTAAGATTAAAAGCATGAAAATAATCGAATGAGTTAAACTGCACATCACTATTACCACCCATAATACCTGTATAAGCCATAATCGTAGATCCACTTCCCGGCTCTACTAAAGAAGCATCCGTATAGCTTGCATTATAAAGCGTAAATGTATGGTTCGCCCCCATCTGATGACCCATTTCATGAGCAACATAGTCTATATCGAATTTATCTCCTTCAGGAAAATTATGAGCTGTCCATCCACCTGCTTTAGCATTATCATCACAGATTACTCCGATATCTCCTGCCTGGCCGTTACCATTCTTTTTATCCAGCAAATGACCCATATCGTAATCCTGAGCTGCAATACGCGCTGAAATCTGGGTTTGAGCTTCACCAGGTCCTCCGTTGGTATAAGGATCTGCAGTAGGTTCTAAAAAAATAAGCACATCATTATTGGCAATTAAATTAAAATGTAATGACAGATCTTTTTCAAATAACTGATTAAGACGGGTTAATGTCGTATTCATAGCTGCCAGTACTACTGCTTTTTTCTGCGCTTCCGTAGCATTTGCCGGTGTTCCGGCTGCTGTTAAATGATACTGGGCATATTCCCCGGTACATGACATAGCCAGCCTGAAAGTATTGAAACCTGCGGCTTTTTTATTTTGTGCACCATTTTTACTAGATAGGGACTTCGTTGCCAGATTTTCAGCAGTACCACAAATGAAAGGTTCTGCCTCCTGATTCTTTCTTGCTTTTGAATCGAATACAGCATATACTGTTCCGTCCTGTGAATAAGGTTCAATAAATTCAGAATTACCGGATCTTGTAATCATGGATGAAAAACCTACCGGTG
The DNA here is from genome assembly GCF_013184525.1 of Chryseobacterium sp. LAM-KRS1. Lineage (GTDB taxonomy): Bacteria > Bacteroidota > Bacteroidia > Flavobacteriales > Weeksellaceae > Chryseobacterium > Chryseobacterium proteolyticum. The sequence goes on along the minus strand of NZ_JAAOIZ010000001.1, from coordinate 387,777 downwards.
AAAGACTAAATCTTAAATAAGCAGACGGGTCTTCTATTCCCCTTCCCATATAAGATTTTATGTCCGGATATTTCTCCTGTAATTCAGGAGCCATATTGGAATATTCCCATACCTGGAACCTTTCTGTTTTCCCATTGATATCAGGAATTGAAATAACAACACCTTTTCCCTCAGAAGTTTTAGAAGATGTATTTTTAAGGGTTTGTTTTAAAGCGTTTATATCTAATGTATACAAGCCTGAAAACTCCAGTTTTTCCTGTACTTTTTTTACGCTTTGTGAACGTAGTTCTGTTCTCTTCCATTGTGATGACCCCATAAAAGGAACCATCGCCAATGCGATCAATAAGTAGAATTTCATATCTATAATAATTTAAACTGTTTGTGTTAAGGTTGGTATATGTTCTAACTCACGCAAACATCTTAAATAAAATAAACGATATTTTCCAGAGCCTAAAAACACTTTACAAAAAAAGCAAAAAATTAAACACAAAAACCATAATATTAACAATAAACAACACTCATTATTAACATTTCCACAATTAACTTAAATTATTTTACGATAAAAGTAAATAGATTAAAAATTTTATATAAAATAAGATTTAAAAAGAAATAAATTCAAATACACATGAAATAACATCAATGAAATCAAAGCCCACCTCACTGATTACCTGAATATTACATATAATTTTCAAGTAACTAAATCACTGATAAAAGATTTAACAACAATAAATGGAATCGATTATCTTGTCCCTTTTACCCTTGTTGGTAAAGTATATACTGACTTTGAAGCAGTAATAAAAAGAATATCATTATGCTTTCCCCCGAATGTTACGTTAGAGGTCCATTCCTCTTCTATGGGAATATGATAGATTTTCTTACCATCGCGATTAAACACCGTAACCCCATTACCTGTTAAATAAACATTCCCGTGCTTATCTAACGTCATTCCGTCAGAACCCATTTCACAGAACAGTCTCTTCTCAGAAAGTTCTCCTGCATCCAATATGTCGTATACATAAGTTTTTCCTGCATCAATATCAGAAACATAGAGTTTTCTGTATTTCTCACTTCCGGCAATGCCATTGGGCTGGGTAAAAGTATCGATTTTTTTTACTTTACCTTCTTTATTTCTGTAATAAAGACTTTTATGAGGAATTTCCTGTTTAAAATCAATCCAGTAATCTCTCTTATACAAAGGATCAGTAAAGTACATTCCACCTGAAGAATCTCCCCATACATCATTCGGACCATTAAGCCTTTTTCCTTCGAAACCTTTTAATAAAATCTGAATCTTTTTATCTTTAGAGATCTTCCAGATCTCGCCCTGATCATCAGAACAGGTAATCAGATTATCGTCTTGATCAAAATGGGTTCCATTGGCGCGTCCTGTTTTGCTTAAAAATTCCCGGATTTCATTTGTTTTCCAATCCCAATAATAAATTTTATCATTGGGTTGATCTGTAAAATAAACATTCCCTTCTTTATCTGAGGAGGGCCCCTCAGTAAAACCGAACCGGTCTGAAATCTTCTCTGGCATTACATCATGATAAAACATACGGGTATAATTTACTGATTGACAATTTAGTAATACTAAAACCAAACCAACCCAAGTCATTTTAAAAAGATTCTTCATTTTTTATTTCATTTTAGGCTCACAATGTACAACATGAAAAAATAAAATTCAAGAATTATTTTCTCATTTTGATACAATAATAAAAAATTGATAAATGTCCCATTTGTCCTATTCAATACGTGTATACTATTAGTAATGTATTCCCTTAATTAAGAGCTTTGCGGTAAGAAACTCAATAGATGTTTTTTAATAAAAAAAACAACAAAATGAGGGATTATTCAATTGGTTATTTAAAATAAAAGAATGAATACAGACACCAAACCCGAAAAGGTTATAGCGATAGAGAATGAAGCTTTCAGAAATTCTGTGGGAACAATGGATGATACAGGAAAAAGAAAATGGGTGTTCCCCCGCAAACCCAAGGGGAAATATACCAATTACAGAAATTACACCAGCTATATCCTGCTTGCTTTGTTTTTTATTCTACCTTTCGTAACCATTAATCATAACCCTTTTCTTCTGATTAATGTCATCGACAGAAAATTTTTCATTGTGGGGCAACCTTTTTATCTCCAGGATTTTTTTATTCTGGCTCTGGGCGCTGTTACTTCTGTTATATTTATTATGCTTTTTACAGTAGTTTTCGGACGAATATTCTGTGGCTGGCTTTGTCCGCAAACTCTTTTTATGGAGATGGTTTTCAGAAAAATAGAATATTGGATCGAAGGTGACCGTAATAAGCAAATGAAGCTGGACCGACAGGAATGGAATAGTGAGAAAATAAGAAAGAGGAGTCTGAAATGGTCGGTATTCCTATTGGTTTCGTTAATTATCGGTCATTTCATGTTCATGTATATTGTAGGATACAGAGAGGTTTTTAAAATCATGAGTGAAGGCCCTGCAGAACATTCTTTGAAATTCATTGTTATGCTTTCTTTTACAGCTGTTTTTTATTTTACTTTCGCATGGCTCCGTGAGCAGGTATGTACATTGGTATGCCCCTACGGACGCTTACAGGGAGTTCTTATTGATAAACAAACCATCAATGTATATTATGATTTTAAAAGAGGTGAAAACCGTTCCAAATGGAAAAACGGTGAAGACCGAAAATCAGAAGGAAAAGGAGATTGTATCGATTGCCAGCAATGTGTCGTGGTTTGCCCTACAGGAATAGATATCAGAAACGGCCAACAGCTTGAATGTATTAATTGCACGGCGTGCATTGATGCCTGTGATGAAGTAATGGAAAAAATAGGTCTTCCAAAAGGATTGGTTCGCTACGCAACTGAAGCTGAAATTGAAAACCAATCCAGGTTTATTTTTACCTCCAGAATGAAAGTCACTACGGTTTTTCTGGCATTATTAATCGGTTTTCTTGGTTTTCTAATGTATGACCGTGGATCTATGGAGGCCAAATTTATTAAACCTGCCGGATCCACTTTCTTTACAAAAAATGGAAAAATAACGAATACATTTATTTATACTTTTTTAAACAAAACCAATGAGAAAAAGGTTTTAACAATAAAAGTAATAAGTCCTAAAAATGGCGAGATCACTTTTTTTGGTTCAGATAAAATTGTATTAAAGGGAGATCAGATCTTAAAAGGTAACATTAATATTACATTTCCTGAAAAAGACATCCGATTTTCCAAACAGAACATTGTGATTGCTTTACTTGATGAAAAAGGCAAAATTGTGGATACTTTTGAAACAACTTTTGAAGGACCTTTCAAACTATTGTTGTAGTCAAAAAGTTTATGATTTATACTTTTGAATAAACTGAGTCGGGGTTATTCCGGAAGTTTTCCGGAATACCCTTACAAAATAAGAATATTCTTCATACCCTAATCTGAAGGCAATCTCAACAAGACTTTCGCTTAAATACATCAGCATCCGTTTTGCTTCCAGCACTACCCTTTCAGTAATAACTTCTGTAGCCGTTTTCTGAACCATAGTCTGCGTAATCCTGTTCAAGTGTTTAGGAGAAATATCCAGCAAAGAAGCATAAAATGAAATCGATTTTTCTTTTGTAAAATGTTCTTCGAGTAAAGTCTCAAAATCCTGATAGTGCTTTAAATATGAAATACTAACCGGGGAATTAAAAGTATTGTATTCTTTAGAAAACAACCTTGATGAGGTGATATACATTTTTGTAATCACTGAAAGTATCAGCCCCTCCTTCATAAGGTTATGAGAATAATACTCATTCTGAATCTCTTCAAACAAACCAACCATTGGGTTCAGGTATTTTTTTTCAAGCTGAAGCTTTCTTGAAAAATTCACCGAACTAAAAAAAGGGAAGTTTCTCAGATGCTGATTGATATAATGCATATCATAAAATTCCTGAGATAAGAAAAAAATATACCCGTCCGTGTCTTCCGAAAGTTCCCAGCTGTGGACCTGACCAGGTGATAGAAAAAACATGCTTCCCTCTGAGACATCATACCTGTGAAAATCGACTTCATGAATTCCTGTACCTTTTGTAAAAAGCACCGTTACGTAAAAATCATGCCGATGGGGCTTCTCAATATGTTTATGGCTACTGACCAGATGATCTTTCATTGTATTGAAATAAAAATCCGAAGTATTTTTCCCGGACTGAAAAAGATCAATATGAAGTACAGATATAGAATTCAAATCTATTAATTTACTTCAAAATTAAAAAAAGACTTTCATTTAATCTTAAATAGCACTGGAAGATTATAGTATTTCAAGAAAAGAAAAGAGTTTTAAGAATATATTTTGGATGGTAAATTTGTAAAAAAATTCAAAAAAAATTATCTTTGAAGATTAGGATTCATAAAATGAAGATAAATTTACCCGATAAGCTGTATTATTCAATAGGAGAAGTTGCTAAAGCATTTGATGTAAACACTTCATTAATACGTTATTGGGAGCAGGAATTTCCTATTATCAAACCTAAGAAAAACAAGAAAGGTAACCGGTACTTTACCCCTGAGGATATTAAAAATCTGCAGATCATTTACCATCTGGTGAAAGAAAAAGGTTACACACTGGATGGAGCAAAGATCGCTTTGGCAACAAACAGTAAAATATCCGAGACCATTACTATTATCGACCGTCTGGAATTTGTAAAGGCTGAATTACTGAAATTAAAAGAATCTTTAGTAGAAAAAGACTCTGAATAACAGAAACGGATAAAAATACCCTAACATTTTTTTTCCAAATATCAGATTTAACATAAACATCTGCTAATCCTGTGATGATCAATTTTCTGCCCCTTTTCACACCTTGGCAAAATAAGATCAGCAATGAAAGCTCAATGACTTTTTCACTTATTTATTTTATTTTTTGGCATTATTTTAGTTAGTAAGAAACCAAATTTAAAAAACATATTATGAAAAATTTATTTCTCGCAGCAGCTTGCGCATCATTCATCGGATTTACTTCTTGCAGTACAATGAAAAATCAAAAGGAAAATACTTCGGTAACTAAAACTTCTACTTTTGTACCAGGAGTTTATAAAGGAAATATCCCTTCAGGAAACTCAAAACAGAATGTTGAAATCACTTTCAAAGATGATAATACTTTCGCTTTGTCTGAAACTTTTCCTGGTAGTACAACTCCTATGTCAAGTACAGGGACTTGGAAGTATTACAAAGACACCAATAAGGTAATTTTAAAGTATTCAAATATTGCAGACCGTGTAACAACCTTCTCAATTGTCAATGATAAAACAATTCAAATGCATAGCGGAAGTGCATGGACAAAAGAAACAGCAGGAACAGAATATAATCTTGTTCGTCAGTAATACAATAATCTGTTATTAGTTAAATATATCCCCAAAAACATTTTTGGGGATTTTTTATGCCATCATATATCATATTATCTCGATTATTCCGATGAGTAGGCTTGAAAAAATTCAATTAATCAAAAGATCAGCTTCATTTTAAAAAGGGTTACCATCAAAAAACAACCCTTTATATATCATTATATCAAATTCTGAACATTATTCTTTTAAAAGTTGAGGTTTATCAATAAGTTTAGCTTGATGAAAAGAAGCTACTATCAAAAGATTGCATTTTTAGGTATATTGCTGCTCATATTATTCATCTTCCAGGAGTATACCGGTAAAGAAAAAGAAAATTTCCCCGAAATAAAGTTTGTGTCGGAGGAAAACGCTTCATTGTATTTAACCGAATTTAATCCTAATGACCTTAACGAAAAACAGTGGCAAAGCCTTGGATTTTCTTCAAAACAGGTATTAACGATACTAAACTATAAGAAAATTGTTGGTGGAGAATTTACTTCTAAAGAACAATTACAAAAATGCTACGCTATTTCCAAGGAGAAATTTTCAGAGATCAGTCCATACATTATGCTCCCAAATGACCATAAGGTTATAAAAAATGATAGATCGGGAGTGCCTGATAAAAAAACAATTACCGTCTCCGGAACATTCAATCCGGATCACCTTTCTGAAAAAGAATGGGAGAATATGGGATTCAGCCCGCGACAGGCCCAAGCGATTTTGAAATACAAAGCTTATCTGGGAGGTAGTTTTGTAAGTAAAGAAAAATTAAAAGCCTGCTTTATAATCAATGATGAAAACTATCGATTATTAGCACCACATCTGCTTTTACCGGAAAAAACACCTGAAAATTTAAAAAACATTTCTAAGAGTACTGAGCAAAAGCCTCGTATTTATCTCCGTTTTTTTGATCCTAATACTTTAAACACAGCAGGATGGCAATCTCTTGGTTTTTCCGAAAAGCAGGCATTAACTATAGTTAATTACAGAGATAGAAATTTAAAGGGACGTTTTAATACCTATCAGGATATTCAGAAATGTTTCGTCATTTCTCAGGAAAAGTTTGAAGAATTAAAACCCTATATTAAAATCAAAGATCAGCAAAATGATGAAAAAAAGAATCCAATCATTCAGCAAAAAACAGATTTCGCATCTACTGATTTAAATCAAATTACTTTTAAACAGCTTCTGGAATTCGGACTTGATGAAAAAAGTGCAGGATCAATTATTGGTTTCAGAAAAAAACTGGGCGGATTCGTTACCAAACAGCAAATCCTGGAAACTTACAATATAGATACAGATCTTGTGCAGAAATTAATTTCAATTTGTAAGCTTGATTCCTCCGGCATCACAAAATATACACTTGTGGACGCGCCGGAAGAATGGTTAAAGAACCATCCTTATTTCAGATACTCTGCAGATAAGATTATTTATTACCGTGTGAGCAATCCCGAAGACAAAAAAATATGGAAGTTTCTGAAATTAAAGCCAGAATATGAGACAAGGATGAAATTATATCTGAAATGATTGAATCTTACTTTCTTATCAATTTAATCTACCGTTTTACTGGAGTCTTCAAGCAGCTTGTTCAAAGCGGATAGTTCCTCATCGGTAAGATCTCTCCATTTTCCTACAGGTAAATCCAGCTTGATATTCATGATACGCATCCTTTTAAGTTTTTTCACTTCGTAGCCCAAATATTCACACATTCTGCGAATCTGCCTGTTGAGGCCTTGGGTAAGAACAATTCTGAACGTCATATCATCTACTTTTTCTACCTCACATTTTTTAGTGACGGTATCCAGGATGGGAACTCCATTTCTCATTTTCTCCAAAAATCTTGGATTAATCGGCTTATCGACTCTTACAAGGTATTCTTTTTCGTGATTGTTCCTGGCTCTTAAAATTTTGTTGACAATATCCCCGTCACTGGTTAGAAGTATTAGGCCTTCACTAGGTTTGTCCAACCTACCAATCGGAAAAATTCTTTTAGGATGATTGATATAATCTACAATATTGTTTTTTTCTCTTTTTGTATCTGTAGTACAAACAATACCAATTGGTTTATTAAAAGCAATATAAACAGGTTTTTCTTCTGTTTCCCGGATCGGTTTACCGTCTACTTCCACAACATCTTCGTCGGAAATTTTCGTTCCCAATTCAGGAATCTGCCCGTTGATTTTTATTCTCCCTTCTTCCAGTAATTTATCTGCCGCTCTTCTTGAGCAGAAACCAACTTCTGATAAATATTTATTAATCCGTGTCTTTTCCATTAATCGTCTCCGTAACCCGTGTAGTTTTTATTACTAAAAAATGTTATCCCATAACTCAAACCGATAAAAAAAGCATTTGATTTTCCAAAGTTATGATTTTCAAGAACAAGTCCTCCTTCCTGGCTTAATCTTTTCGAATAAGACACCTGTTTTCCCAACTTCATTCCCCAGAATTCAGCATTTGAAACAACAGAGTGGTTGATCTGCTTTCCATAATTAATATCAATAAAAAAAGGTTCATCTCCAGGACCAATTATGAATTTAGGCTGGATAACCCAATAAAGCAAATGAAAATTCTTATCCGTAAAACTATATTTTATCCCTGATCCTAAGGCAAAGTTAGGAAGAAAATTATACCCACCGATAACTGTCATTCCAAAAGTAATTTTATTAGGGAGATAAGGAGCTATGTATTGTTGATAATAGGCTGAATCCTTATTTCTGTCATCCTGAATACTATTTCCAAGATTATATCCTAAGTTAAGAGTGGGGTTAACATAAAAATCCATTTTCGGCTTTTTGTTCTCAACATTTTGAGCGTATGATAGAGTTATCGAAAATAAACTTATGAACAAAAGGAGAGTTTTTTTCATATACTTTCAAATTTAAAATCATTTTCTAAAAACTTTTCTGTACTGTCTTCTATCTTATATTCCCCGATCTTCGTACGTCTCAGTTGCGTTAAATATGCACCAACGCCAAGCTCCTGCCCAATATCATGTGCAAGACTCCGGATATAGGTCCCCTTTGAACATCCTACCGTAAAACTCACAAAAGGAAAATCAATCTGAATATTATTAAGATAAAAAATAGTAGTTTTTCTTGACTTCATCTCTACTTCTTCACCTGCTCTCGCTAGATTATAAGCTCTTTTCCCATCAATTTTTATAGCAGAAAAAACCGGAGGTTTCTGGTCTATTTCTCCAACAAATTTTTGTAAAACTGCTCTTACCTGCTCCTCGGAAACGTTTGAAATATCCTGATGAAGAATTTCAGGTTTTTCAGTATCATAAGATTCCGTCTGAACCCCTATCTTTATTTCAGTCCAATATTCTTTAGGAGCATCTTGTATTTCAGGAATTTTTTTAGTGAATTTCCCGGTACAGACAATGAGTAAACCTGTTGCTCTAGGATCTAAAGTTCCGGCATGCCCAATCTTAAATTTTTTAGGAAGTTTAAACTCACTTTTGAGTTTATATTTCATTTTATTAACGGCCTGGAAAGAGGTCCAATCCAAAGGTTTATCAAGTAAAAATATATGGCCTTCAAGTATATTTTCGGCAGTCATAAATTGGTAATAAATAGATAAGAGAATAATTTATTTAAAGAAATAGAAATAAATCAATAAAGCTATCCCTACAAAAATACGATACCATCCCCAAGGTTTGAAACCATATTTATTAAGAACTCCGATAAAAGCTTTAATAGCAATCAAAGCCACAATAAATGCCACGATATTTCCAATGATAAAAATAGTAAAATGATCTTGTGATGACAAAATCATTTCATATCCTTTCTGAGGATTAGGAGTTTCTTTTCCCCAAGTTTTTACAAAAACTGAATACACAGTAACTGCCAGCATTGTAGGAACAGCAAGGAAAAATGAAAATTCCGCGGCCGCCTTTCGCGTTAATCCCTGTGTCATTCCTCCGATAATAGAAGCAGCACTTCTGCTTGTTCCCGGCATCATTGCAAGACACTGCCAAAAACCTATGGTCACGGCTTTCTTGATAGTGATCCCCTTTTCATCATCAATTGTCGGGTTTTTAAACCAGGTGTCTGCAAATAATAAAACGATTCCACCTAAAACCAAAACAGACGAAATAGCGATCTGATTTCCAAGAACAGCTTCAATTTTATCATCAAAAAGATATCCCAAAGCCAAAGCCGGTACTACCGCAAAGGCAAGCTTATAATAGAATTTAATATTATTAAAATCAAAGAACTTTTTCCAATAAGCAACCACCACTGATAAAATAGCACCAAACTGAATAGATACCTGAAACATTTTTAAAAATTCATCTTCCGGCAATCCCATTAAGCTAGCCGTGAAACCCATGTGGGCTGTAGAAGAAATTGGAAGATACTCAGTAAGACCTTCTATAATCGCAATAATAATTGCTTTGAATAAATCCATATGTATAAAATTAAAAGATTAAAAAGCCTGAAATCCGGAAAACTCCGAATTTCTCAAACTTCTTAATCTTAAATAAAAAATTATTTTCTTTTTAAAATCGCATATACTTCTATGACGAAACCGATAACTACAAATAATGGAGCTATCCGGATTCTGCGAATAGAGAAGATACCGTCGTTCCATGAGTTCGGATCATATTTTCCATCGACAGTATTAGCATCGGCACCCATCATCAGCAGAAAACCTACTACAATGAATGCTAATCCAATCAGCATCCATTTAAAGTTTTGTTGTCCGAAATAAAAAGTGTTTTCCTGTGGAGCTTTGGTATCCGTACCAAACTCAGCTGCAGAAAATTTATTTGTTTTTTTGCTCATCTTTTTAAGAGTAATATAAATCGTCAACGTTTGTTCTCAAGAATCTCCAGGTAGCAACAATGGTACTTAAAACAGTAATAAAAATCCCTACCCCGAATACCAATATAACAAGCCAGAAATATTGCTGATTATTCTGAACAAATGCAGACCCGATCTGACTCGTGAAATAATACCATACTCCAAATAGCGCCAAAAGTCCGATAACAGAGCCTATACAACCCAAAATCAAAGCCTCAACAATAAATGGTTTCAGGATAAATCTTCTCTTTGCCCCTACAAGCTGCATGGTTTTAATGATAAATCTTTTGGAGAATATTTTCAGACGGATTGAATTGTTAATCAAGACAACCGCTAAAATAAGGAATAGTATAGAAAAGCCTAAGATCCATTTCAAGATTCTGTTCAGGTTATTATAAACATCTACCATCAGGGTACTGTTATTCTTTACATCTACAATACCGGGAACGGATTTCAGCGTTTTAATAGCCGCATCAATTTTTGCCGGATCCACATACTCCGGTTTTAAGGCAACTTCGATAGATGAAGGGAAGATATTTTCTTCAAAAAGTGCATCACTATCAATTCCCATACTGGCTTTTGCTTCCTTAGCAGCCATCTCTCTTGAAATATAGGTTGCCCTTTTTACGGGGGCTAAAGTCTGTACTTTTTTAAAAGTTTCTTCTTCCAGTTTCGCAATTTTAACAGAATCTTTAGCGTCATAGTTTTCATCAAAGTATGCGTTTACAACCAACTGCTCCTTGATATAGTCAGAATATTTCTGGGCATTAATTAAAATCAATCCCATTAATCCTAACAAAAATAACACTAAGGCAATACTAATTACCACTGTAATATTGCTGGACCTAAGTCTCTTCTTATTAAATTCATCTACAGATTTCGCCATTAATATTAAATTTTTTGGCTAAAATAGAAAAAATCTTCCGAAATTTGGGACGAAAAAAAGAAAATCATTGTTAACAAAATCATAAAAAACTTTGAGTGTAAAAGCAAAAAAACATCTTGGTCAACACTTCCTGACAGATGAAAACATAGCGAAAAAAATTGTAGAAGGCTTAAGCTTTGAAAACTACAATAATATCATGGAGGTTGGTCCGGGAATGGGAGTCCTTACAAAATATCTATTGGAAAAAGACCAATATATTTATCTTGCTGAAATTGATAACGAGTCCATCGAATATTTGAAAAATCATTATTCAAAAATTACAGATAAAAATTTCGTAGGAGATTTTTTAAAGCAGGATTTTGCTTTTATCAATAATGAACAGCTTGCTATTATTGGCAATTTCCCCTATAATATATCTTCACAGATCCTTTTTAAGATCATAGATCATTACGAGCTAATTCCTGAAATGGTAGGAATGTTCCAGAAGGAAGTTGCAGAAAGAACAGCTGCCGTTCCGAGAACAAAAGACTATGGCATTTTATCTGTTCTTATTCAGGCGTACTATGATGTATCCTATATGTTTACTGTTCATGAAAATGTTTTCAACCCGCCACCAAAGGTAAAATCAGGAGTTATCAGGTTAACCAGAAATCCCAAAGAAGGTTTAGCCGGCAATGAAGTCCTGTTTAAGCAAATTGTAAAGGCAGGATTCAACCAGAGGAGAAAGAAATTATCCAACTCTCTTAAAATACTGAATATTCCTGAAGCATTAAAAACGCATGAATTTTTAGATAAGAGAGCTGAAGAACTCAGCGTTAACGATTTTATTTCTTTTACAAAACAGTGGAAAGAAAACGCATAATAATAAACTAAGAAATAAAGAAATAGGAAAAGCCTTTCAGATATCTGAAAGGCTTTTCAATTTACAATCTATAAATAAATAATTTATTCTCTGTTTTTAAGTAATATCCAACCGGACCAGTTCATCTGGGCTTTTGATTTAGGATATTCAAAGTTAAATTTATACCAGTACGTAGCGGTAGATAATCTCTTTCCTCCTACGGTTCCATCCCAGATCGGATTTTCTTTAGAGAACCTGAACATTTCCACACCATATCTGTCATAAATAGATCCGGTAAAGTTATTAAAGTTCTTTAGAGACGACAGGTCAAGAACATCATTGATTCCATCTTCGTTAGGAGTAATAATATTGGAAATCTTTAAAGTAAAGAAGTCAAGTGTTCCCACACAATGTGTTCCCTGTATTCTTACCTGAAGATTATATGTTGTATTATCCAATAACCCCGTAAACACGTTAGAGGCCTGCCATGAAATTCCGTTATCAATAGAATACTCAAGTACTCCCGGAATATTATTAAGCGATGGATTTACCGCTGTAATTGTTAATGTATTATTGCCATAATTTAATCCGGTGATAAAAGGCAGCGTAGCTCCCATCACTTTCACCGTAAATACTTTTGTACAGTACCCATTATCTATAGTAACAGAATAAATACCCAATTGGTCTACAGAAATCGTTTGCGTCGTTTCACCCGTACTCCATAAATAAGTATAATTAGGTCCGGCTCCCGCATCTAGTGTAATTCTGTCTCCGATACACATTTCAACATCTTTCAAAGGAGAGGTTATTTCCGGAACTACTTCTACTGTGATTGTAGCAGGCTGCAATGATTTACATCCTTTTGCTCCGATAGCATATACTGTAAACGTTGTAGTATTGAATAAAGTTACGGTTTGTGTATTACCGGTTCCCGGGAAATTACTCCATTGGTAAGTAACTCCACCAGTAGCCGTAAGGTCTACCGAATCTCCCGGACATATTTTCAGTTTTGTGGAAACAACATGTGCGGTAGGGGTAACCTCTTTTGATAAAGTTAATTTAATCAGCCGGCTACAGAACCCTCCATTAGACACCACAACATATAAAATCTGCCCATCATTACCATTATAATTAAGTGGAGTGGTAATATAATTATCATTTTGCGCTAAAGCATCTGCCTGATTTTCATAAAAATGGAATACCGCATTAGGTGTTGTACTTATTGAAGGCATTGCTGTAGTCAAATCAAATGTTGTAACATCCGGCGTAGAGCATAACAATAGCGTAGCATCATTGGCATTAGGAGTTGTCCCCCCATGAATCTGTATAGATGCTTTCCCCGGACATGGATTTCCCGGAAAAGTAACTTCAATAGTATAGGTTCCCGGCTGTACTGCTGTAATGGTATTGGTTGTTGCTCCAGGCACAATAGCACCGTTGTAATACCATTGATATGCCATATTAGGATCACTCACTGAAGCTGTCAGTACCTGAGGAACATTATCACAAACATTGATATCTGATGGCAATGTACCTCCATCCGGATCCAATAATTCCACTCCGATATTAAAAGATCCACCTTCTAAAAATACCGCTGAATCATAACTTGTATCGATCGCGTCAGCAAGAACCATTTTGAAATGATAGGCCTGTCCCGGAATTACCGTTGCGGTAGCCGTAAGAGGAACGGTTCTACCGTTAAAATTAGTCTCAATATTAGTTGTATTATATCCTCCGAAGAATGTTGGATTAATTGCTCCACAACTCAAAGGGCTCCCATCAAACTGAGTATCCGGGTGAATATTGGTTACACTTACAGGTCCTGCACCACTGGGTAATACCGCCATATTGACGTAAGGTGCTGTACCCGCTAAAGGTTTAAGCAACAGCGCAAATGCATCGGAATAACTGCATGGAAAGGATGTTGTATATTCTTCGGAAGCAAATAAATAATTAAATTTCACCTGCGAGGAAGTAGGAACGAAATCAAACTCCAATACAACAGCATCATTTAGGTTCACTGACGGATTGGTAGCAGCTACCAGATCCGGGTCGCTTCCTGTACCGACAAGGTCACTTAAAGGACTCAATACATCTATATAGCTGTTTCCGGTCCTGTTCGCCTTTCCGGTCACAAGTACAATTCCATCTTTAAAGGGAAAGTTTGTGGTACCCTTATGAAAGTAACCCCACGCCCTATTGACATCACTTGCCGGTAAAGAAGGATTTACCTGGACATTTGACACATTGGGAGTAACACATGAGTTTGTTCCTGATGAAATAAGCACGTCTTTTACAAGCTGAGTAATGTTGTAAGCAGACTCATTATATCCCGGTGCATTTACATCGATAAACGCCCCTGCTTTGGCAGCTAAATTAGGTCTTGGCTTAGGAACTTTTCTGGGATTAATACTTTGTGAATGATAAATATTCAGCGAAACTAAAAAAAAAGAAAACAACAGGAGATATCTCTTCATAATATTTTTGTTTCAACAAATTTAAATTATTTTTAAACATACCACATACATATTTAACATTATTATGTTAAAAAAACAAAGCCTTTCAATTATGAAAGGCTTACATTTAAGAGTATATTTTTAAAAATTAATTCCTGTTTTTCAACAATATCCATCCTGTTCGTAATTCTAATTTTTTACTCGCAGGATTCTCCCACTGTACTCTGTACCAATAAGTAGCAGTTGGCAGGGCTAATCCTTTTACTGTTCCATTCCAGGCAGGTTCTAACTTAGTAGCTTTAAAGAGTTCCTGTCCATATCTGTTGAAAATAGAAGCCGCAAAATTATTATATCCGCTTATTCCTGAAAAGTCGATTGTGTCATTCTTTCCATCTGAGTTAGGAGTGATAGCATTACTAATCACAAAGGTGAAGTAGCTTAATGAGGTACTACATTTGGCATCCTTTACCCTTACCATCAGATTATAATTTGTGTTATTTAGTACATTATTAAATATATTGGAATTCTGCCAGGTAAGCCCTCCGTCAATAGAATATTCCAATGTTCCTCCGGTAGGATTGGTTGCACTTAAAGTCAGCACATGGTTTTCATAAACAATATTGGTGAACTGTGGCAGATTAGGATTTAATAGCTGAGCGGTAAACGCTTTCGAACAGGTTCCATTACTTATGGTAACCGTATAGGTTCCTGTAATATTTGTTGAAATTGTTTGAGTCGTTGCTCCGTTACTCCATATATAAGTGTAATTCGGGCCACTTCCGGCATCCAGGATTCCTGTATCACCGGCACAAACATATACATCCTGTAAGGTAGAGGTAATAGCTGGCACCACTTCAATTGTAATCGTGGCAGGAACCAGTGATGTACATCCGTTCCCTCCCAGCGCATATACTGAGTAAGTTGTTGTAACCGTTGGAGAAACCACCTGGGTATTTCCGTTTCCGGTCAATCCGACCCAATTATAAGTAATCCCTCCGGAAGCTGTTAATGTAACAGATTCTCCGGCACATATTTTTGATTTTGAGGCAGTCACTGATGCAACCGGTGGCCCTACGATCACGGTAACCGTTGCAGGATTTGTTGAAATACATCCATTAGCTCCTACAGCATATACAGTATAAGTTGTAGTGACTGTCGGAGAAACCGTTTGTGTACTCCCGTTTCCGGTTAGACCCGTCCAGTTATAGCTTACTCCTCCGCCGGCTGTTAAAGTCACCGACTCTCCTACACAAATTTGAGCGTGGGAAGAAGTTAAGGTTGCCGTTGGTGGTGTTTTATTTTCCACCACCGTAACATTGGCTGTGTAGCTACAGTTTACATTTCCAGGCTGTGTTGTATTCTGTACTGTTAATGTATACGTTCCCCCTGCATTAACAACCGGTGTTAATGTATTGGCCCCTGAAACAATATTCCCCCCTGTTGTAGTCCATAATATGGAAGAACCTGCCGGCACGACTGATGCCGATGCGTCCAATGTAATCTGTGTCGTGGTACATGTAATAGTTGGTGGAGTTGCAATCGTTAATGTTGTTTCGGCAGTTTTTAATAGCTGCAGATTGACTACATAACTACATCCGCCATTCTTCACCAGAACATAAACCGTTACATTCCCTGGCGTCGGATAAGCTGTTGGTACTGCAATCGTATTAGCGTTTCCTGCATTAGCGTCCGCTAAATTGGCATAGTAAGCAAAGGTTGCCGTTCCTACCGTTGTAATTTGTGGCTGAGCAGAAGTAAGATCATATGTTAAATTACCTGGTTGATAACATTTAAGCAAAGTAGCATTTTGCACTGTAATAGGTTGGGAAACCTCAATTGTTATACTTGCAGGATTTTGAGAAACACATCCATTTGCTCCAACAGCAGTTACCGTATAAGTGGTGGTAGTGGCTGGTGTTACGGTTTGCGTATTTCCCGTCCCAGGTAATCCCGTCCAATTGTACGTAGCCCCACCGGAAGCAGTTAATGTTACAGTCTCCCCTGCACAGATTAATACTTTAGTTGCCGATACAGTCGTAGTTGGAGGAGCACTATCCCCTACTACAGTAACGGTTGCAGTTGCTGTACACACTACATTTCCGGGCTGGTAGGTATTGGAAATAGTCAATGTGTAAGTTCCGGCCGCATTCACTACAGGAGTTAAAGTGTTTCCTCCGGAAACAATATTTCCACCTGTGGTAGTCCAGTTAAATGTAGATCCTGCAGGATATACAGAAGTCGATGCATTTAATGTTATTTGTGAATTAGCACATGTAAGCGGTGTAGGAGGAGCTATTGTCCCCGTCATTTGAGGGGCTTTGATCAACTGGAGCTGAGCAACTTTTGAACAAAATCCGTTTTTAACCAGAACATAGACCGTCTGTCCTCCAGGACTTGAATATGTTGCCGGTGTTGCTATCGTATTTCCATTTCCGGCATTGGCATCCGCTAAATTGGCATAATAAGCAAATGTAGCTCCTGGAGTTGTACTGATCGATGTTTGAGCAGCCGGTAAATTAAATATTGCATTTCCTGGAGCATAGCAGGCTGTCAACGTTGCATTTTGTACCGTAGGTGAAGTTCCGCCTACGATCGTTACAGTAGCCGTTCCGGGACATGTATTTCCTGCAAGAAGCACCTGAAGCGTATAAACTCCTGGTTGCGTCGCTGTGTAAGTCGCGTTGGTAGCTCCAGCAATAGGAGTATTATTCAAGAACCACTGATAGGAAGCCGTAGCATTCTGAATCGATGCAGTAAGTACCTGAGGAGTATTGTCACACATATTAATAGACGGAGGAAGCGCTACTCCTCCGGGACCTAAAATCTGAACTCCGATATCGAAGGATCCTGCTTCCAAAAAAACGGCAGAATCAAAATTTACGTCCTGATAATCCGCTAAAACCATTTTAAAATGATAGGTTTCACCTGGAATTACCGTTGCTTTTGCTGTTAAAGGAACCGTGCGTCCGTCAAAGTTGGTTTCAACCTGAGGATTATTCATTCCTGCAAAATATTGTGCATTTTTAGGACCACAAGCCAAGCCTGAAGGAATAATATTGGTTACACTTACAGGACCTGCACCATTGGGTAAAACGGCTAAATTAGTATAAGTAGGATCACCGACTTTTTTCAATAATAAGGCAAAGCCATCTGCGATACTACACGTAAAAGTTCCTGATGGTGAATATTCTTTAGAAGCAAATAAGTATCGAAAAGAAACTTCGGTAGAACTAGGTACAAAGTCAAATTCGATATAAGTAGCATCCCTTAAATTGGCATTATTAACATTCAGGGCTGTTGCTAAGTCAACGTCACCTCCTGAAGGAAGCGGATCGCTTAAGACACTTTGAAAGTTATTTCCTGCTTTTCTGGCAAATCCCGTTACAAGGACAATACCTTTTGAAAATGGAAAGTTGGTCCCTGCCTTATTAAAATAACCCCAGCTTCTGTTCTGATCCGTTATTGATAGATTAGGAGATACATTTACATTACTTACATTGGCTGTGGTACACGTAGACCCTCCTGCGATAAGAACATCTTTTACCAACTGAGTAATGTTATAGTTAGATTCTGGATATCCGGCTGCATTTACATCAATAAATGCTCCGGCTTTCATACTTTCAGCTGTAGGTTGTTTTAGTTTGATGTTTTGACCCCTGTTCTGGGAGAACACTATATTACCTGCAAGAACTAAAAATAAAGCCAGAAATAAACTTCTCATCCTCCTATTTAACATTTTATATTGTTTTAAACAAAAATACTATTTTTTTTAATTGAAACTCAAATCTATTCAAATTGTATTGTTAATAATGTAAACATATTTATCTTAAAATACTCTTTATAATTTAATAAAACACAAAAAGACTAACGAATCGTTAGTCTTTTTGCAAATATGATTAATATTTTATTCAAAATTCTTCAGGAGGATCCAGCCGGTTTTCACTGCTTTTTCCTTACTGGCAGGATCTTCAAAAGTCACCTGATACCAATATGATGCAGTAGGTAAACGCTTGCCCTGGAAATATCCATCCCAATAAGGCCTTACTTTTTCGGCTTTATAGACTTCTCGCCCGTAGCGATCAAAGATACTTGCAGTAAAATCTTTATACTCATTGATTCCTCTAAAATCGATGATATCGTTTACATTATCTCCGTTAGGAGTAATTACATTTTTCATCATAAATGTAAAGTATTCAAGAAACCCTACACAACTGGTATTCTTCACACGAACCCTGATCGATATCAGCTTATTTTTTGGAACATTATTGAATATATTGGAAGGCTGCCATGTTAATCCATTATCAATAGAATATTCTAAGATTCCGTTACTCGGATTACTTGCGGTAATAACCATCGTACCACTGGAGTTATAATCCACTTTAATGACAGTTGGTATCACAGCTTTAATTACCTGTGTTGTAAATACCTTAGAACAAACACCATTGTCAATAGTAACGGTGTACGTACCGTTTGTTGCTACAGTAATCGTTTGTGTTGTTGCTCCTGTATTCCAGGTATAAGTATAGTTAGAACCAGCTCCGGCATCTAACGTAATCTGATCTCCGGTACAGATCATTCCTCCGGTAAGATTAGAGGTAATAGCCGGAACCACTTCTACTGTTACCGTAGCCGGTTGTAATGATTTACAACCCTGCACCCCAATCGCATATACGGTATACGTAGTCGTCTGAGTTGGACTTACTGTTCTTGTAGGTCCGTTTGTTGAAACATCACTCCATTGGTATGTGGCACCACCAGAAGCTGTTAAAAGAACAGATTCACCGGAACAGATTTTCATTTTTGAAGAAATCAGCTGTGCTACAGGAGTCGCTTCTTTTCTCAATGTCAACTTTACCATTTTGCTACAAAATGCACCATTAGAAACTACTACATACAAAATTTGTCCGTCAGTCCCGTCGTAGCTGGCTAGGTTGTTAATGAAATTATTATTTTGGGCAACTGCGTCTGCCTGATTTACATAAAAGTGAAACACAGCTCCCGCAGTAGTACTGATCAATGGCATTGCTGTATTTAAATCAAAGTTTAAAGCATTTGGCGTCGTACAAATCTTAAGCACTGCATCATGTGCTGTAGGAGTTGTTCCTCCAACAATCGTAATAGTTGCTGATCCCGGACACTGATTTCCAGGTACCGAAACTTTCACCTCATAAACGCCAGGCTGTGTCGCCACATACTGAATGTTGGTAGCTCCCGGAATCGGAACGCCATCTTTAAACCACTGAAAGGTCATTCCCGGTACTGTAACTACCTGTGCTTTTAATATCTGTGGAGTATTATCACACATGTTTACCGTGCCCGGTAAAACCGTACCATTTCCATCAACAATTTTAATTCCGATATCAAAGGATCCACCTTCTAAAAAAACAGCTGAATCTAAACTTTGGTCATTGTAGTCTGATAAAACCATTTTAAAATGATAAGCAACACCAGGCGTTACATCGGCAATGGCTGTTAAAGGGATGGTTCTTCCGTTATAGTTTGTTTCTATATTTGAAGTATTATAACCCGCGAAATAAGAGTCGTTAAGAGCTCCGCAAGTTAATGGAGACCCATTATCCTGGTTTGCAGGACGTATATTCGTTACACTTACTGCACCTGCTGTTCCCGGAAGTACAGCGACATTCACGTAAGGTCCACCTGCTACAGGTTTTATCAATAGTGCAAATGCATCCGAATAATTACACGGATAACCTCCTGTATATTCTTCAGAAGCAAATAAATAATTAAATTTTACCTGATTGGAGTTGGGTACGAAATCAAATTCCAATGCAACTGCATCCCGTTGGTTACTCAGGTTAGTTCCTGTAGCTGCTGCGAGGTCAGCATCACCTTGCATAGAAATACTTCCGGATAAGCTTCCGCTTACCAGAGAATTCCCGGCCTGTCTTGCATAACCCGTAGTAAGTACAATTCCGTCTTTGAAAGGAAAATTGGTAGTAGCTCTGTGAAAATACCCCCAAAACCTGTCATTGTTTGCAACATCATGATTCGGGCTTACTGTAACATTCGTCACATTCGGAGTTGAGCAGTTTGTACCTCCGTTAATCAGGATGTCTGTAACAAGCTGTGTGGGAGTAAAAGCAGATGGAGCGTACGAGGCAACATTTACATCAATAAATGCTCCAGCCTTCAGACTTGCTGCCGTACTTTTTTCCTTTTGTGGCTTTCTTTGAGGCAGTTTCCCTACATTTTGGGAAAACGAAAAGAGCGGGGCTAATAGCAATATTAAAAAGAAAAAGTAGTTTTTTAGTCTATAATTTAACATTTTGGTATTGTTTGTTCAAAAATAGCAAAAATAAACATATGATGTTAATATTTTACGAATCAAAAGCAGTAATTAGATAAAATAAATACTAAAAAAATAATTCACTGAAATTAAACAATAACAGTATCCGTATTTGGAAATAAAATATTTAATATTTCGCTCAAAATCAGAAAAATTAAAATTTAAATAAAAATAAGACTTATAAAAAAGAGTTTCACACACTCAAGAAGTATATTGTATCTATATTGAACCATCTTTTTTTAGATCATCAATTTCATTCTGAAGCCTCAATATCTGATCTTTTAAAGCTTTTATCTCGTTCTTGTTGGAATTCACACTGCTTTTCAATATCACTTTTTTTGCCCGTTCATTATGATCTTCATCGTCTTCATCCTCATTGATCTCCTCAATATCTTCCTGAATATCTTCAATATCTTCGTTAATTTCTTCGATATCCTCACTGATCTCTTCGATATCTTCGCTGATTTCCTCTATATCTTCACTGATCTCTTCAATGTCTTCCTGAATATCCTCAATGTCTTCCTGGATATCTTCGATCTTTTCGTGGCTCCTGTTAACAGACATCTGAATGAAGATTGCCAGGTAAATGGCTTCCAATGAAACTACAGTAGTAAGGATAAGAAGCATTTTATCAAATTCTACAATATGAAGTAAAGGCAGCAGAAATGAAATAATAAAAAATAAAGTATGGGCTATAAGGGATGGAATAGAACCAATCCACCAGGTAATTCCATTAGCAATCCTTTCAAGAACTTCTGTTTTTTCAGTGTTTGATTTCATTATTTCCTCTTTATAAAAATTCTTTACTAACTCCTAATCCAAACAATGCAAAATCATATTTTGCAGGATCCTTATCATCAAACTGCCTGATTACCTGATCGAGCTCTTCTACTGTTTTCCAGTCGTTCTGAGTTCTTGTAATCAGACTAAGCTTTCTCGAAATGTTCCCGGTATGAACATCCAGCGGAATCGACAGGTATTTCGGGTCTATATTTTCCCAGATACCAAAGTCTACACTTCGTTTATCTTTTCTAACCATCCACCGTAGGAACATAATGATTCTTTTGGAAGATGAATTTTTGTAAGGTGAGCTCACATGCTTATGGCTTCTGTGTTTAGATGTTTCTAAGAAAGAAGTCCTGAACCTTTCAATAGCATGCAGAAAATTAAATTCGGAATCTTTGATCAGGAAAAGATTTTCCAGGCTTTCATTTTCTCTGTAAACCTTATTAAATTGCTGTATAAAATAAGTAAAGTCTTCTCCGTTAAAAGTTCTGTGGATACTTTTGTCCCGAACCGAATCCAGATCTTTTTCTGAAAAATTCATAACAAAATCGTATGGGGAATTTCCCATGATATCCAGCATTTTTTCTGCAGAACGGATAATGGATTTTCTGTTTCCCCACGATATGGTTGCGGCCAGGAAACCTGCAATCTCAATATCCTGCTTTAAGGAAAAACGATGGGGAATCTGGATCGGATCATCTTCAATAAAATCATAGTTATTATACTGATCCGATTTTTCATTCAAAAAATCTCTTAACTCTTCAAAATTCATAACTTCATCTAAATTTTCACACTTTCCAATGCTTTCGGCAGGAATGTATTAGGAAAAACAGTTCTTGCCTCATCGGTAAATACGGTCAGATCTCCATACCTGTTGGAAAAATGCCCAAGAATAAGTTTACCTACCTCCGCTTTCTGTGCTATCGTAGCTGCTTCCAAAGCCGTAGCATGTCCGGTATAATCCGCCATTTCCTTTAAATCATGTAAAAAGGTTGATTCATGATACAAAACAGTAACATTCTTTATAATAGGAATCACAGATTCCAGATATCTTGTATCACTACAAAAAGCATACGAAACCGATGGCATAGGATCCACTGTTAGGATTTCGTTTTTCAGAATATATCCGTCACTAAGCACAAAGTCCTTCCCTGCTTTTATATTATGATAATCACATACTTCAATTTCATTGTACTTGGCTATCTCCTTCATATTGATATGTCTGTCCTTCGGCTTTTCCCTAAAAAGATAACCGTTACAGTAAATCCTGTGATCCAGAGGAATTGTAAACACCTCTACTCTATTGTCCTCATAGATCTTTTCGGAATAGTCCTTGTCCAGCTCGTGATAAATAACTTCAAATCCACGATGGGTTTCCGTAATGGTAAAAATGGTTTCCAGCATTTTTTTAATCCCCTTGGGACCATACACGTGTAAAGGAGTTTCCCTGCCCAGCAAACGGAAAGAAGCAATAAGTCCCGGTAATCCGAAACAATGATCCCCATGAAGATGTGAAATAAAAATATGATTAATCTTTGAAAACCTTGCTTTGGCTTTTCTCAACTGAACCTGTGTACCTTCTCCACAATCGATCAGGAAATGTCTTTCTTCCATTTCAAGCAACTGCGCCGTGGGAGAGGTATTAATCGTAGGAATTGCTGAATTAAAGCCTAATATCGTTAAATAAGTACTCAAATCAATAGTTTATTATAGCAAATGTACGACAGAAATTTTGGATATGCCTGTTTCTAAAACTATTATTGATATTCACCGGCAACTTTAAGGTGATCCAGAAACAAATCCAAAGCCTGTTTCCGGTGGCTGATCTTATTTTTGTCTTCAGGATTCATTTCAGCAAATGTTCTTTCATGTCCTTCCGGAACAAAAATCGGATCATATCCAAATCCTTTATGTCCTTTATTCTCTGTCAACAGATTTCCGTAAGCCCTCCCTTCAAAATATTGAGCTCCGTTTTCATCATAATAACATAAGACTGTAATAAAATAAGCTTTTCTGTTTTCAACACCTTCCATTTCGCGTAAAACTTTTTCTATATTTTTTGCAAAATCATGATCTCCTGCATAACGTGCCGAAAAAATCCCCGGACGACCATCCAAAGATTCCACAACCAATCCGCTGTCATCTCCAAGACTTGGAATCCCTGTCTTTTCAAAACAATATTTGGCTTTGATAAGGGCATTGGCATTAAAAGAGTCTCCATCCTCTACAATCTCCTCATGGATGTCGTAATCTGTAAGACTTTTGACAGTATAACCTCCTCCTAATATTTGTTGAATTTCTTCCTTTTTATGTTGATTGTGCGTTGCAACTAATAATTCCATATCCTTTTCATTTTTTTAATTAAATTTCAGCGTAATGTACCTTGTATTTTTTCATAAAAAGATAGTAAAACAGAGAAAAAAGTACAATCCCTACTGCTAGCAATATCCATTCAGAAATTTTAAATGCTTCTGAAAAACTTTCATTTTTTGTATACGTAATCAATAATGATGAACATAAGTTATTAAAACCATGCAGCAACATCGGCAATAAAAGCGACTTTGTCCTTTCATAAACAATTCCTAAAACGCAGCCCAGCAGAACTGCTCCCACAAACTGCCATGGATTCCCATGCACCAGTCCAAAAATAATGGAAGCATACAATATCGCTTTCCAGGGTTTTACTCCTTTATTGATAAGTCCTTTCTGAATAATTCCTCTAAAAATAATTTCTTCAAAGATCGGAGCCATAATCACAGCCGTTATGATCATAACGACAGGATCATCTGTCAGCTGATTCATCAACTCACTGAAAAACTCATAATATTTCCCGAAAAAAGGCCCGGTTACAGGAATCTGAGAGGTTATAAACTCAGAAATAAACATCATCCCTATCATCATTGGAAAAATCAGAAGATAGGTATAGAAATTGGTAGGAGAAAAATTGAAATTCAGCTTTTGTTTTGTGGTAGGCCTAACAATGAAAAAATCAAAAAAAGCAATTGCCGTTAAAAATCCTGCTGCATTGGATAACATAAAAAACCAATCTTTGAGCTGTAGGTTTTCTTTAAAAATCAGCATCCAAAAGAAGTTCAGAAAAGTGACGAACAAGGTTCCCACAAATAATCCTCCTAATAAAACAACGCCACCGATCCATGTAAAAGTATAGTTTGGATATCTGCTGTTTTTCATGTTTTTCCTTTGTAATAATTAAGGAACAAAGGTAATTTTTTTGAAGGCCTTAAACAACAAAAAAAGAAAATTCTTAGGGCTGTTTAAATTCCGGAAAGTGATTCGGTTCCGACATTCCGGTTATCCTTTGATTCCGAATATACCGGAGAGTTTTCTTTTTGTTTTGTAATTTATTTGACAGCGTCATAAAAAATCACGATTTTTGCAACTTCAAAATACACTATGTCAGACTTAATCAAAGAAATACAAAAAAGAAAAACATTTGGGATTATTTCTCACCCTGATGCCGGAAAAACAACCTTGACGGAAAAGTTACTTCTTTTCGGGGGAGCTATTCAGGAAGCTGGTGCAGTAAAATCCAACAAGATAAAAAAAGGAGCTACCTCCGACTTTATGGAAATTGAAAGACAGAGAGGAATCTCTGTTGCCACTTCCGTATTGGCTTTTGAATACAAAGGGCACAAAATAAACATTCTGGATACTCCCGGGCATAAGGATTTTGCCGAAGACACGTATAGAACATTAACTGCAGTTGATTCCGTAATCGTCGTGATAGACGTGGCAAAAGGAGTTGAGGAACAAACAGAAAAACTGGTTCAGGTTTGTAGAATGAGAAACATCCCGATGCTGGTTTTCATTAATAAACTGGACCGTGAAGGTAAGGATGCTTTTGACTTGTTAGATGAAGTTGAACAAAAACTGGGTCTTAGTGTAGTCCCTCTTTCCCTGCCAATTGGAATGGGTAGTGACTTCCAGGGTATTTATAATATCTGGGAAAACAATATCCAGTTATTTCTGGAGGAAAAAAAGCAAAAAGTTGGTGAGACGGTTAAATTTGATGATATCAACGATCCTGCCATCGATGAACTGATCGGGGAAAAAGCGGCTAAAACTTTACGTGATGAGCTGGAGCTCGTGCAATCCGTTTACCCGGAATTCAGTCGTGAAGATTATATGAAAGGTGATTTACAGCCGGTTTTCTTTGGATCTGCTTTGAACAACTTTGGGGTACGTGAATTATTGGATGCTTTTATAGAAATTGCACCGATGCCTCAACCTAAAGAAAGCGATACCCGAATTGTAAAACCTGAGGAAAATAATTTTACAGGATTCGTTTTCAAAATCCATGCTAATATGGATCCTAAACACAGAGACCGCCTGGCATTCGTTAAAATTGTATCCGGAACTTTTAAAAGAAATGAAAATTACTTATTAGTAAGAGAAGGTAAAAAAATGAAATTCTCATCTCCGAATGCTTTCTTTGCAGATAAAAAAGAAGTAGTAGATGAAAGTTTCCCTGGTGATATTGTAGGATTACACGATACGGGAAGTTTCAGGATTGGTGATACATTAACCGGTGGAGAAAAATTGAGCTTTAAAGGAATACCTAGTTTCTCTCCTGAACATTTCCGTTATATCAATAATAACGACCCACTTAAAGCTAAGCAATTGGCTAAAGGTATCGATCAGCTAATGGACGAGGGGGTTGCTCAGTTATTTACCCTTGAAATGAACAACCGAAAAATAATCGGAACGGTAGGTGCGCTTCAGTATGAAGTTATTCAATACCGTCTTGAGCATGAATACGGAGCAAAATGTACGTACGAACCTCTTTCTATGCACAAAGCATGTTGGGTGGAAGCAGATGAGAAATCTGAGGAATTTAAAGAATTTGCAAGGCTGAAACAGAGATTCCTGGCAAGAGATAAGTATAACCAGCTTGTATTTTTAGCAGATTCTTCGTTTACCATCCATATGACTCAGGAGAAATTCCCGAATGTCAAACTCCATTTCATCAGTGAGTTCAGTCAACAATAAAAAATTGTTACCCAATAATTTAAAACCGTTCAGCAGATACTGAGCGGTTTTTTTTGTACAAAATCTATAAAACAAAAGCATTCCCCATTTGTAAAATAGTTTTACAAACAATACAAACGCCTCATTACATAGCACTTAAGATTTTACCGAAAGAATACAGTCTTTTTACAAGCGAAGCTTTGATCACCCAGCTAATTTTACCTCATCAAAAAAATTAATCGTATGAAAAAGTATATCTTACTTATTGCTTTATCCACCTCCTTTATAGCATGTAAAAAAAGTGAAGCAACGCAATCTCAGCTGAAAGAAGCTGTACAATCTGTTGACAGTTCTGTTGTTGCCGCATCAGAAGGCATCAATAAGATGGCCAACACGGCAGATGCTGTATTTGATTCTGCAAATGTAAAAATCAAAGAATTTGATCAAGCTCAAAGCAATCTCAAAGAAACTATTGAAGCGACCTCAAAAAGTGTGGACTCCCTTTCGCGGCAGATTACTTCCACCCGGCTTGAATCAAAAAAAGAAAAGAAAGATTCTACCGAAAAAAAAGCTGAAAAAATGGTGATCAATGTTCCTTCTCCAAAGATCATTAGAGAAACACGGGTTGTTTATAAAGATAAAAACAACAAGGCAAATGAAGAAGCAAATATTTCTAAAAACAAAATGATAAAAACGGGTACCCTGGAATTAAAAGTTGAAAACGCCGAAACAGCCAAAGACCTTGTAAGCGAGCAAATAAGAAAATATGATGGTTTTATAAGAAGTGAAAGTATTTCTTCGGGTAATGATGATAAGAAAACGGCTTATCTGCGAGTAAAGGTTCCCATCCAGAAATTTGAATATCTTATGGCTGATCTCAGTAGTATCGGCTCTGTTGAAAAAAAAGAAACAGAAGTTTCCGGGCAGAATTATCTGGAAAATACAATGTGTGATCTGGAAATTACTTTGTACGGAACAACATCATGGTATGCGGAAGATAAAGAACCTGAAACTTTTGGTAATCGCTCGATCACTGCCATCTCTTCAGGATGGGATGTTATCACAGGTATTTTTTTATTTTTCCTGCCTTTCTGGCCTGTATTCCTTATCGGAGGGATCGGATATTATTTTTACAAAAGAAAAAACAAAAATATTCCCAAAAGCCCTTCTCATTAAGTACAAAATCACCTTCAGACCTGGGGGTGTTTTATTTTTAATTTTTTTTTAATGCCCGGAAGGTCATAAAGAAAATATTCTTTACTAACTTTATGATACAGAATTAAAAAACGAACACCTGGCAGTATAGACCAATTTCCAAAGTCCGGTCAGGTGATTATTAAATAAAATCTTACTTTATTCAATACATAGATAAAGAAGATCATATAAAAGAAACAATATTATATCTTAATATTTTGTGGTGCGTGTATATGAAAGGCTCTCGATCGAGAGCCTTTCATTATTTCATATTCACTACTTTATCTACAACATACCTGGTATTTCCTCTCCATGGTAAGGCTCCTTTATATTCTTTATAATGAAGATCAAAGCTTTTACCACTGTTGGTTTCAAGTTGTTTAAAAACTTCAGGATCGTTTACAGAAAACTCAAACTCGTAGCTTGTTATACTTCCTGTTTTTCCCCGGCCGAAGCCTTCCTGAATCAATTTACCTTCATACGTCTTAAAAACATATCCTTTCTTAATCGCGTAATTCAGATAACCTGATTTTACTCCTTCTCCGAAAACGAAGAAGTATTTATACCATACAAATACTCCTAAAAGAAGTACAATGACTCCGAGAGTAATCCACCAAGTTTTTTTCATAAATAGTTGTGTTTGTTTGTTTTTTTTTATTTTGAAATACTTCTTGAAATCACAATTTTCTGGATTTCAGAAGTTCCTTCATAGATCTGGGTGATCTTAGCATCACGCATAAATCTTTCCACGTGATATTCTTTCACGTATCCATAGCCACCATGGATCTGTACTGCTTCAATAGAAGTATCCATTGCTACCTGGGAAGCATATAACTTTGCCATCGCTCCACTTTCAGAGATATCTTTTCCTGCATCTTTTTCAGTTGCAGCCTTAAAGCAAAGCATTCTGGCAGCTGTAATTTGCGTAGCCATGTCTGCTAATTTGAAGGCAATAGCCTGGTGGTTGATAATTTCAGTTTTAAACGCTTTTCTCGTTTTAGCATATTTCAAAGCCAGCTCATAAGCTCCGGAAGCAATTCCTAAAGCCTGAGAAGCAATCCCGATTCTTCCTCCATTTAGTACAGCCATAGCAAAATTGAATCCAAATCCATCTTCTCCGATTCTGTTCTCTTTTGGTACTTTTACGTTATTAAAGATCAAAGAGTGTGTATCACTTCCTCTGATTCCCAATTTATCTTCTTTCGGTCCGATTTCAAAACCTTCCCATCCTCTTTCCACGATAAACGCATTGATTCCCTTATGCTTTTTCTCAGGGTCAGTTTGTGCAATAACGATGTAATAAGTAGCCGTACCTCCGTTGGTAATCCAGTTCTTGATTCCGTTCAAAAGGTAATAATCTCCCTTATCCTCTGCAGTGGTCTTTTGTGATGTTGCATCTGATCCTGCTTCAGGCTCAGATAAAGCAAATGCACCAATTACCTGACCACTTGCCAAAGGGGTAAGATATTTTTGTTTTTGTTCCTCAGAAGCAAATTTTTCCAAACCTGCACAAACTAATGAATTGTTTACAGACATTACAACCGCTGCAGATGCATCTACTTTTGCGATCTCCTCCATTGCCAAAACGTAAGAAACACTATCCATTCCTGCTCCACCGTACTTCGGATCTACCATCATCCCTAAAAGCCCCATTTCACCCATCTTCTTTACCTGCTCAGTCGGGAATTTCTGATCGCGATCTCTTTCAATAACCCCTGGTAATAGTTCGTTTTGTGCAAAATCTCTTGCTGCCTGCTGTATCATCAGCTGTTCTTCGGATAAATTAAAGTCCATAAAAATTAATAATTAGATGGTCGTAAATTTACACTTTTTAAGCAAATCTGAAAAAATAATTACTATTGGAAAATTCCAGTGAGGTTTATGCTATTTTCACAAAAATGCTTATATTTAGATTTCCTTAAAAATTACATAAAAAATTATGACGATCAAAAGATTATTCGATATACCTCACTATGCTTTGGAGAAATTTCCTAAAACAGACATGTTCGTTACAAAGTATCAGGGTGAATGGAAAAAAACATCTACACAGGAATTTATCAATCAGGGAAACAAAATATCCAGGGGACTTTTAAAGCTTGGAATAAAACCCGGAGATAAGATTGCACTCATTACCACCAATACCCGTACGGAATGGGCGGTGATGGATTTGGGACTCTCCCAGATCGGTGTTGTTTCAGTCCCTGTATATCCAAGCATATCCCATGAAGATTACGAATTCATCTTTAATAATGCCGAAATACAATATTGCTTTGTCTCTGATAAAGAATTGCTTGCTAAAGTAATGAAGGTGAAGCATAACATTCCTTCTTTACAAGGGGTTTTCACATTTGATATGATCAGTGGTGCTCCAAACTGGCGTGAAATTTTGGATCTGGGTGAAGATGATTCTACTCAAATTGAAGTGGAAGATCTTTCGAATGCCATTAATTCTGAAGACCTGGCCACCATTATTTATACTTCAGGAACTACGGGAAGGCCTAAAGGAGTAATGCTTACCCACCATAATATCGTTTCCAATGTTCTGGGTTCTGTTCCAAGGATTCCCAAGAAAAGAAGCCTTGACTATAAAGAAACAAGAGTGTTAAGCTTTTTGCCGATCTGTCATATTTTTGAAAGAATGCTTTTCTACCTGTTCCAATACAATGGGTTCTCCGTTTATTTCGCTGAAAGCATTGATAAAATGGGAGAAAATGTAAAGGAGGTAAAACCTCATTATATGAGTGTTGTTCCGCGATTGGTAGAAAAAGTATATGATAAGATTTACAACACCGGATCTTCAGCAGGAGGATTAAAATCAAAAATCTTTTTCTGGGCCCTGAACCTGATCTCAAAAAAGAAAGAAGTTTCAAAGCCTTCCGGTCTTTTGGAACTTATTGCTGATAAACTTGTATTTTCAAAATGGAGAGAAGGTCTGGGAGGTGAAATCATCACTTTGGTTTCAGGTTCTGCAGCACTTTCCACAAGATTAAACCTGATGTTTCAGAATGCCGGGATTCCTATTCTGGAAGGATATGGATTAACGGAAACATCGCCCGTGATCTCCGTAAATAGTTTTGATAAGATGAAAATCGGAACCGTAGGACTTCCATTGGATAATTTACATGTAAAAATCCAGGAAGACGGTGAAATAACAGTAAAAGGTCCTTCTGTTTTTAAAGGTTATTTTAAAAATGAAGAAATGACAAAAGAAGTTTTTACTGAAGACGGATATTTTAAAAC
Organism: Chryseobacterium sp. LAM-KRS1; assembly: GCF_013184525.1. Taxonomy (GTDB): domain Bacteria; phylum Bacteroidota; class Bacteroidia; order Flavobacteriales; family Weeksellaceae; genus Chryseobacterium; species Chryseobacterium proteolyticum. The sequence goes on along the minus strand of NZ_JAAOIZ010000001.1, from coordinate 356,928 downwards.
CGGAGATATCGGAAATATTGATGCTGACGGCTTTCTACAAATCACCGATCGTAAGAAAGAAATGTTCAAAACATCCGGAGGTAAATATATTGCACCACAGATTATAGAAAATCTGGCAAAAGCTTCTAAATTCATAGAACAGATTATGGTAGTCGGTGACGGTGAGAAAATGCCATGTGCACTTATTCAGCCAGACTTTGAATTTGCCAAAAGCTGGGCTATGAGAAATAATCTGAATGTAGGCTCTACTCCTCAGGAAATTGCAAAAAGCCCTGAATTAAAAGAAAGAATAGAAAAAGAAATTGATGGCATTAATGAACATCTCGGAAACTGGGAAAAAATTAAAAAGATTGAATTGACTCCTGAAGTATGGAGTATTGAAGGAGGTCTTTTAACGCCTACTCTTAAACTCAAGAGAAAAGCGGTCAAAGAAAAGTTTATTAATTTATACAATAAAATGTATGAGCATCATGAATAAAATAGTAACCGCCCTTACATGGGCGGTTTTTTATGTTTTAAATATTGTGTTCATCCTTAGAAAGTCAAATAAACGCAATAAAGTTTTAATTAACATAATTTTCATTTTTTTATTGTTTTTTAATAATACAGGCACCCCGTTAGGAACAATTATTGAACTGTCTGTTATACACCAAAACAGAATATTATGAAAAAGTTGATATTGCTAACCCTGGGTTTAGGGATATTTGCAGTGAGTTGCGGAACCAAGGAGGCCCAAATGTCATCAGGAACTACAGATTCTACAGCAGTAGATAAAACTGTGAAAACAGCCCCTTCTACTACTGATACAGTCAAAACAAAGACATTACCTCCTGATAGTATCAAAATGAAAATGGATACGGTAAAAGCTCCCGCAACCCGATAATAAATTTTTAACCTAAATATGGAAAATCCGCAGCTGAAACGCTACGGATTTTTTTATGGAGTACAGATTTTGATTCTGGTGTACATATTGAACAGCCCCTGAACCTTAAACAGGAAACACTGCAATAATAATTTTAGTTTTCGTGATTAGTGGTATTGCTTTCAAAAGTACACATTCCTCTCTATGAAAAATTGTAAAATTGTAAATCTGGCTAAAGAAACAACCATTTTACTTTTCCTTCGGAATATACCTTGTCAAAAAATTTTCTAGGGGTAAAACCTGTAAGCGCTTTAAAATCTTTTATCAGGTGGGATTGATCATAAAACAAGTGATCATAGCTTAGTTCGGTAAGAGTTTTCTTCCCTACATGCTCCAGGAGAGTTTCTCTGAACCGTTGAATTTTCCTGAAATCGGACGGACTTTTACATAAATAAAGATCGAAAAGCTTATTAATCGTCTGCCTTGTTGTTTTATATTCGCAGGCATGAGCTTCTATAGACTTATCCAGGTCCATCAGTACATCACCCACCAATTCATTAAGGAATGCATGATTGAAACCTATATACCTGGACATCCAAAAATCTTCAATCATTTCTACTCTTTTTTCAGGATCCTGTTCTTCTAAAATCGGAATCATTGAGGCTTCAAAATCATCATAAGGGAAAAACATTTTGGAAAAGTCCTTGGTATATTCTTTCAATGGCCGTTCTAAAAAAGCATTTAATCCCAATGGCTTAAAGTAAAAGGTTATTTCATTTAAGCATCCTTGTATTAATACTTTTATAGGCCTTTTATAATGGCATATCAAGTCTGATGAAAATCCGCCGTTATTTTTTTCAATGACCCGTATCTCATTATTTTCAAACTGCAGCTCTACATTCCGGGATATTGATACAATACTGTAGTTATTAGGAAAAGTGAGATACTCTATATCCTCTGAATACCGGCTTTTATTCAGGAAATAATAACCTTCCAGAAAATTAGCCAGCGTGGGATTCTTAGGTTTCATCAATTGCAGTTCCATGTCTTTTTCTTTATAATGCTTTGATATACAATCGGTCTCAAAAATAACTGAAAAATTACATTATCTTGTATTTTTATAATGAATATTAGCTTATATACTATTAATACTAATATTTTTCTATATTTGATCAACAAACATTAAAAGAAATTACTATGAAAAAATTATGGATCGGAGCAGTTTTAGGGTTATTTATTATGAGCAGCTGCGCCCAGAATAAAGAAAAGCGGGAAGAATTTAAAGATGAGCATGATAAAAATGCCATGAGAAATACAATGGGAGATTCTGCAGTTGCCAACTCTGACACGGCTCAAACCAACCCATCGGACAGTTTAAAAACGAAAACAGATTCTACAAAAGCAAAATAATAAAATAATCCGCAGAATTTCTGCGGATTTATTTTTACATAGAAGAAGAGCCCCAATCAACTGGTGTTAAAAATTTATCATTAAAATAGATAATACCGTAACAATTTTCACTGTAGTACGACTTATGCATTGACATATTTATTACATTTGCAATCAATAAAAAAGTATTTATGAAAAAGTTAACGATACTCTCTTCAATCTTCGTGGGTGTATTTGCTTTTGCACAAGGTATCAAATTTGAGGATACCAGCTTCGCAAGCGTTGTTGCTAAAGCAAAAAAAGAAAACAAGCTGATCTTTATCGATGCCTATGCATCATGGTGTGGACCATGTAAACTGATGGCAAAAAACATTTTCCCATTGAAAAATGTGGGAGATTACTATAATTCTCATTTTATCAATGCCAAAATTGACATGGAAAAAGGGGAAGGAATTGACCTTGCCAAAAAATATAATGTAAAAGCGTTCCCTACTTACTTGTTCATTAATGCAAACGGTGAAGAAGTACACAGAACGTTAGGATACGTAGAAGAAAATGATTTCGTTCAGTTTGCTAAAGATGCGGAAGACCCGAATAAAAGACTGACTGCATTAAAGCAAAAATTCGAAAACGGAGAAAAAGATCCTGAATTCTTAAAGAATCTTGCCGGACTTACCATTTATAATGACTCGGAATTTGCGGGTAAAGTCCTGGATCGTTATTTCCAGGGAAAATCCAGTCTGAATCAGGAAGATGTTCAGATATTACTTGCCGGAATTCAAAGTACAGAAAGTCCTTTGTACAAAATTTTTAAAGATAAAAAAGCTGACATTGTGAAGGTCCTTCCTGGTGAAAAATACGATATGGTTGATAAGAATATTAAGATGAATACCATCGTTAAAAAGTCTTATAATGCCGACACCAAAACATGGAATGACAGTTACTTTTTAGCCGAAACCCAGAAGTTTCTAAGCAAAGAAGAATCTGAAAAAATCTTAAAAAGAGCAAAATCCAGCAGAGCATTGAAAAATAAAGACATTGCCACTTATGAAGCATTAACTTTAGATTTATACAAAGATTATTCGGCTGCCTCTTCTGAAGAACTGAATTCTATTGCATGGAACTTTTTTGAAAATGTAACCACAAAATCATCTCTTGAAAAAGCAATCCTTTGGGCTCAGGAATCGGTAAAGAAAAGTGAAAGCTATGCAAATACAGATACCTTAGCGAACCTTTACAATAAGGTTGGGGATAAAAAGAATGCTAAAATCTGGGCTGAAAAGTCTGTAGCACTGGCTAAGAGTAGCGGTGAAGACGCTTCAGATACTGAAAAATTATTGAAGAGCCTTTAAACAACTTCTATATATAAATAAGAACCGCAGTGTAACTGCGGTTCTTATTTATTTATATCCGATCAAGATATTAATATTCAAACAATACACTTCCCCAGGTAAATCCACTTCCGAAAGCGGAAAGAAGCACCAGGTCTCCTCTTTTTATTTTACCTTCTTCAATCGCCTCGCTTAAAGCAATCGGAATAGAAGCTGCCGTTGTATTCCCATATTTCTGGATATTGTTGTAGATTTTTTCATCCGGTAATCCGAACTTCTGCTGTACAAATTGGGCAATTCTCAGATTCGCCTGATGGGGAATAAACATATCGAGATCTTCAACTGTTTTTCCTGCTTTATTTAATGCTTCCACCATCGTTTCAGGAAATCTTGTTACCGCATGTTTGAATACGAAGTTTCCATTCATAATAGGATATACTTCTTTATTGGTAACATTTTCGGGCTCCTTTCTCATGCGATCACTCCAGCCATATTTTGAACCCGGGAACTGGGTACATAATTCGTCTGCATATTTACCTTCAGAATGCATATTAAAGGATAAAACATCTCCCGCATTCTCGTCCTCAGTTGCAGAAAGGATAACAGCTCCTGCCCCATCCCCGAAAATCACGGAAACTCCTCTTCCCTCATCAGAAAAATCCAAACCAAAGGAATGTACCTCAGCGCCTACGACTAAAATATTTTTATAGGCTCCGGTTTTAATAAAAGCATTAGCTACACTCATCGCGTAAACAAATCCTGAACATTGATTCCTTACATCCAATGCTCCGATGGTATCGCATCCCAGCATATCCTGAAGCAATACCCCACATCCTGGAAAATAATAATCGGGAGAAAGCGTGGCAAAAACAATATAATCGATATCCTTAGCGGTTAATCCTGCTTTTTCAAGAGCTTTTTCAGACGCTTTGAATGCCAGGTAGGCTGTCGTCTCCTGTGAATCGTTTCTGTTTTTCCTGTGTCTTCTTTCTTTGATGCCTGTCCTCTCCGTGATCCATTCATCATTGGTAGTCATTAATTTAGCTAAATCATCATTCGTTACAACATTATCCGGAACATAAAATCCGATTCCTTTTATTGTACTTTTAATCATATAGTTTTTTAATTTTGGCAAAGATAAACTTATTTGACCCATAGTATTTCAAAATATTAGTATTTTTACTTTATGCCAATCGATACGATATACAGAGATTCCCACTGCGAATGGGTTGATGTAGAAGCTCCAACCCCAGAAGATTTACAGTTTCTTCATGAAAGATATGAGATTAATAATCTCCTTCTGGAAGACACCCTTGATCCTAATCACCTTCCGAAATATGAAGAGGATGGGAATGTAAAGTTCTTCCTGCTGCGGGAAAGTACAGAACTGGAAAGGAAAAATCTGAATACGATAAGTGATATCAGCACCAAGATTGGAATTTTTCTTCTGGAAAATACGATCATTACAGTTCACAGGATGAAAACCAGAAGCATCACCGAAACAAAAAAACAACTTTCTTCCAGCACCACAGATTCGTCACCGGAAAATATCGCCCTGATGATCGCCCTATTGATCATGAAAAGCTTTGATGATGAGTCAATCAGCTTACTGGAAACCATGGATAATATAGAAAATGAAATTTTCTTAAAGAATACCAATCATACGACCCAGATCCGAAGGCTTTATAAACTGAAAAGAAAATCAGGTTTAAACTCGAGGGTCCTTATTATTTCTACAGATGCCGTTGATAAGTTTAAACTTCTGAATCTTCAGGATTCGGAATTTGTAGACCTGAAGGATAAACACAAAGACGTTGTTGCCGATTTTGATCACCTGAACATCCAGATCACCAACCTTATTTCTATGTTCCTGGCACTATCGGATCAAAAAGCCAACCAGGTGATGAAGGTATTGGCAATTTATTCTGTTTACTTCTTACCGATTACTTTTATAGCGGGAGTCTACGGAATGAACTTTGATAATATGCCGGAACTGCATCATAAGCATGGTTATTATTTCACTTTGGGATTAATGGCTTTAATTGTCATTGTTACTTTTATTTATGCGAGGAGAAAACAGTGGTGATGGATCGGTCTTCAAGATATGGAGTTTTTTAAGGGAAAGATTAGGTTTGCTTACCAAACATAATTATAAAATTTACAATTTTTTTTAAGAACTAAGTTTTTTTTAATCCCACAGGTCACTCAGTTTAGCACAGATGCTTATTGAATATTTAACTCTGAAAATGAGGTCAACTTTGGATATCTTTTGGTATTTTTATCTTCAATAAAATCACTGAGCTTTAAAAACGACTATACAAAAGCAGCAGTTTTTTTATTTTAAATCTAAAAACACCAAACCACCATGAAACCGGATCTTCTTAATAAAATTCTCGGTGATAATGTTCTTTCAAAAGAGTCTAAAGACAAACTTATGGCTCTGCATGAAAATATTTCCACCAAAGAGTTCTCGGATCTACTGGACGCTGAAGGCCATCAATATGTCGAATTTGTACAGGAAGGCGGTGGTGTTTGGGGAAGTGCACTGGTAGGTTATCTCTATGGTCTTGAAATATTCGGTGTCCGTTTTCTGAAAGTGGCAGGTACAAGTGCCGGGGCTATCAATACAATGTTAATTGCGGCTTATAAAACAAAAGAAGAAGCTAAAAGTGAAGTAATCAAAGAAATTTTATTCAACTGGAATTTTGCAGATTTTATGGATGGTAAACCCTATGTAAGGACTACTATCCATGCAATGCTTAATAACAAAAACTTCCTGAAGATAAATACGATTATTGCCATTATTATTTTACTTATCCTTGTGATTACACCATTTGCGGTATCCTCTGAAACGGTATGGAGGGCAAAGCTTATTTTCCTTATTCCCATTATTCCTTTGATTCTGATATTTTTCTGCCTGAAAAAGTTTTATAATGATTTCCGTAAACAAAACAGCGGGCTTAATCCCGGAAACACATTTTTAAATACCATGAAAGATGCTCTGGATGGTTTCGGTGTGAAAACGGTCGCTGACCTTAATCAGAAATTTTCTGCCAGGGAGGGTGCACTCAATCTTAATTACCGTTACGGCAATAATCAGGAATACTACACCATAGCACTAAGAAGTATAGAAGAAATAAAAAATGCTAATCTGGAACATATAGACGAAACGCAGTATAAAATATTTTATGACAGTGCCGTCAGCAATGATCATTATAAAAATAACCCCTTCTATCAGTTAAGATCAGAATACGTTGTCGTTACAACAGATATTAACGCTAAAATAAAGGTGGAACTGCCTACGATGGCCAATTTATACTGGTCAGAAGAAGAACTCAAACACAGCAGTCCGGCTGAATTTGTGCGTGCTTCCATGTCTGTTCCGTTCTTTTTTGAACCTTTTCAAAAGAGGATTAATAAAGATGATGATTCTATAAAATACGCATGGAGGTTCTGGATGAATACAAAACCGCAAGATATTTATCCTGTGGGTGTTTTCATAGATGGGGGAAGCATTTCCAATTTCCCTATTGATCTTTTTCATGCCAATGATGTATTCTATCCGAGAATGCCTCTGTTTGGTGTACAGCTTACGAGTAAGTCCGAAGGGGATGCCGATAAGGGGAAAACCAGCGAGCAGATCTTAAAAACCCCTTTTTCATATGCAGGAAATATCATTGAAACCCTGAAAGGCTTTAATGATAAATCATTCCTCACCAAACATACTTTTTATCGTTTGTATAGCATACAAACCGTAGATTGTGGAACCAGCAGCTGGCTTAATTTCTTTATGAAAAGGGAAGAAAAGGAACAACTTTTCAATGCGGGTTTTTCAGCCGCACTGGATTTCCTCAATGGATTCGACTGGAAAAAATACAAAAAGGAAAGAATGATGATATCGATGAAGGAGAAAAAAATACTGAAGGAAGAAGATACGAAGACGGTGGGTTAAAGAATTTCTAATATCAATAAAATAAAATACTTATGAAATATATCTGTGAATGCTGTGGTAAAGAAATGGAAGACTGGCCAGCCCTTGCTTATAAATCACCGTCAAGCTATATGCAGTTAACAGATGTAGAATTGCAAAATGCCGAAATAAGTTCAGACTTATGTATTATTGAATATCCCAAACAGACGGACAGATTTATTCGTACCGTATTGGTACAGGAAATTATTGAGAGTTGTCAGACTTTTGAATATGGAGTCTGGGTAAGTTTAAGTGAAAAAAGCTTTAGTGAATATGTTGACAATTACAATAATGAAGATTTTGGAGCCGAATATTTCGGGTGGTTATCCAATGATCTTCCCGATTATGATTTCTCAGAAAGCATTCCAATGACAGTCGTCGTCAATAATAAAATAGGCCGCCCGCTCATTTACCCACATCAAAATTTCGAACATCCGTTTGTCTATGATTTTTACAATGGAATTACGATGAAAGAAGCTCAGCAAAGAGTAGATAGGGTTCTACAAAATAATAAATTTTAAACATAGCTGGAAAAAGCCGGATCATCTATCATTTAAATGATCCAGCTTTTTTATTATAATTTATCAAGAAACTTTAGATATTCCGGGACACTTTTCTCTATCCATTCCTGTGAAGTATTAATTTCCAAGTTGTAATAGGTAAAAAGATCTTTATAATCAGCCTGAATGTATTCAAAAGTGAGTTCAAAAGGTCTGGTCAATTCTTTCATTGTATATTTATATTTACCGGAAGCAGAATAATCTTCTTCTTCCACGCCGGCTGTAATAGCCAAAGCAATTTTCTTCCCTCCTACTTTGAATCCGCTTTTGCTTCCATATGCCCATCCATAGGTTAAAACTTCATCAAACCATTTTTTTAAAAGCGGCGGACTGCTGAACCAATAAAAGGGAAACTGAAAAACTATTTTATCATAACTTTCAATCAATTCCTGTTCTCTCTTAACATCAATTATACCATCAGGATATTCCTTATACAGATCATGAACGGTATATTTTTCAGGATACTGAGAGAGCTCTTCCACCCATCTTTTATTGATCAGCGAATCTTTCATTACAGGATGGGTAACAATTACCAATGTTTTCATTTTAATGCAATTTATAGTTACAAAAATAATCCTATCCACTTACATTTCGTACATTAGCAACCTAATGTATGGTACTATAAAAAAAGTAAGTAATGAGCAAAATAAAGGAAACATCAACAAATTTTGAGAATAAAAAACTGTTATCCGATGAATGTTCTGAGGTTTATGCTTCCAACATTATCGGTGGACAATGGTCACTGGCTATATGCAGCTGGCTGATTAACGGGAAACTGAGATTTGGGGAATTAAGGAAACTTTTACCCAATATTACAGAACGTATGCTTACCTTACAACTCAGGAAGCTGGAAGAAAATAAGATCATTACAAGAACCGTTTTTGCGGAAGTCCCACCTCGTGTTGAGTATGAACTTACAGCAATAGGTTATAAGCTAAAGCCTATCATTAAAGAACTTGAGCAATGGGGAACGGAGCATAAGGAAATTGTAAATTCGGATAGACTAAATTGACACGAAGTTTCTGCCTATACTAAAGAGGGGTATTCGTAGAGTTTTCTGTTATTATCAGAAAATAAAATATTGATTTTACAGGCTTCCTGATTTAACCTTTTTGCCACATGGGATTATGTTTCAGGATGGTTTTGTATACAGAGCAGTTTTCTGTATGGGCACCACCCAGATAACCAATACTCATCAGGAATTCATTGACGATTTCTCCACCTGTGAATTTAAATGTTTTTTTAAAAAGCTTCATCCATTCCTGTAAAGTTTTGGGATGATGATGTTCCAGCCATTTTTCAAATGATCCGAATTCTTTTTGCAGCTCAATGATTGTTTTGGCATTTTCAATGGCAGCGTTCACCTTAAGTTTATTTCTAATGATGCCGCTATCATTTAATAACCTTTCACGATCTTTTTCACTATATGCGGCTACTTTCTGAATATTAAACTGATCATAGGCATTTCTGAAGCTTTCTTCTTTTTTCAGAATGGTTTCCCAGCTTAATCCTGCCTGATTGATTTCCATTACCAATCGCCCAAATAATTCATTATCATCATGAATAGGGAATCCATAATGATAATCATGGTATTTTTGGTGTAATGCCTTTCTGCTTTCAGGCTGCATCTTTTCTATAGCTGAACAATAACTCATTAAAATATATTTTCTGTTTTGGTTAAAAATTTCTCTAAAGCATTTTTGATATCAATACCTGTCCGATCTGCTAAGATAATCAACCACCAGATATTTTCCGCTAATTTATGTTCCAATTCTGCAGAGGCATCTTTTTTAATCCATGTTTTCTCATGTGACATAAAATCCCGCCCGACAATGCCGGCATCGGTAAGGTAGGCAAGTGCATCCTGTTCCAAGGTCCATTCACTGCCGTTCTGCTGCTTTTCAAGACGATGGTATTTCTCTCTGATGTCAAGAGCCCTATCTATAATCTTATCTAAATTATTCTGATCCATTATTCTGATTTTTGAAGGGATTGTCTGTATTGATTAGGTGTCTGTCTTGTCTTATTTTTGAACAGTTTACTGAATGACTGCGGATGCTCGAACCCCAATTGATAAGCTGTTTCAGAAACTGACAATTGAGCTTCGGACAAATATTCTTTAGCCTTTTCAATAAGCTTTTCGTGAATATGTTGCTGTGCGTTCTGCCCTGTATGGTGTCTGAGCATATCACTCAGGTATCTTGGTGTAAGATTCAGCTGTGATGCAATATATTCTACTGTTGGCAGTCCTTTTATGCCTTTTTCCCGATCAAAATAATCATCAAGTAAAGCCTCCATCCTTGAAAGAAGGTCATTATTTACCGCCTTCCGTGTAATGAACTGACGATTATAAAAGCGATTGCTGTAGGTAAGCAGCAACTCAATCTGCGAAATAATAACATCTTGGCTAAACTGATCTATCCTTTCATTTAATTCATTCTTAATGCTTTCAAAAACATCGAGAATTGCTTTCTTTTCATTTTCGGAAAGATACAATGCTTCCGAAGTTGCATAAGAAAAGAAACCGTAATTTTTAATTTTTTTCATTAAAGAATATGGTCTTATAAAATCCGGATGAATATGCAGGGACATGCCACTATAATTCCTTTCCTCCTGTTCCATAATAAGAACCTGCCCCGGAGAAACAAAAGAAAGGCCTCCTTCCTCAAAGTCATAATATCCCTGGCCATAACGGATTTTACCGTTGAAATTGGTTTTAAATGAGATTTTATAAAAATCCGATTTTGTCCCCTGTTCAAAGGTTTTCGGATCGAAGCACGTTTCATCATAATTGATAATTGTGATAAGAGGATGTTTGGGTGCAGAAAGTCCCATCGCTTCATGTAAAGCTGACAGAGATCGGAAATGAACGGGTGACTGATTCGTTTTCATAGTACAAAGATAAGGTGGGTTTGTGACAACTGTTAGTCAGTAGGAATGTGAAATTTGATGAATTGATGATTGATAGTTGATAGTTGATAGTTGATAGTTGATAGTTGAAGGTAGTAAATTATAGGTTGTGAAAATAAAGATTTTGCATATTTAACATTACAGCTATTTATTCTAACTTATTTAATTGCAATTCATTAGAAAAGCCCGCAACATCTAACATCTAACATCTAACATCTAACATCTAACATCTAACATCTAACATCTAACATCTAAGCTCTATCTCTAATTTCTAACCTCTAATTTCTTCTCTTCCCCAAACAAAAAGCCGGATTTTATTTTCTGAACATGATTTTCCACTCCGATGGAATTCCGGTCATTGTAAAGGGCATTAGCATCTTTGCCGGCAACATACCTCAGCTGATCTTTACCATCAGTTGCCGCTTCATAAATAACGTGGGCAATATCTTCCGGTTTTGAGTAATTGGATACCTGATCCGGACTATAGCCTTCCTGTACTTTTTCTGTCAATTGGCGATACGCGCTATGCTGGGCTCCATCTAATGAACGGCCAGCAAAATCCGTTTGTATTCCTCCAGGAGCCACTACTTTAACCTGAACCCCGAATTGAGCCAGCTCGTAACCCATACTTTCCGAGAAACCGTCTACTGCAAATTTTGTCGCACTATAAATAGAGCATGTAGGAAAACCCATTAAACCGAAACTGGATGTGATATTAATCAAAACCCCTTCTTTTCTTTCTCTGAAGTACGGAGTAAAAGTCTTCGTAATCCGGATTACTCCCATGAGATTGGTTTCAATCTGTTTTTTAATCTGTTCATCTGTAAAGGCTTCTAAAGGGCCTACCAAACCATATCCGGCATTATTCACAACCACATGAATCTCCGTTTCGGAAAGAACCTTTGCAATTGTTGATTCCAGCTGTTCTTTATCGGTAACGTCCAGTCCGATAACGGAAACATTTTCTAATACTGTGAGTTCAGTTTCATTTTCGGGGTTTCTCATGGTCGCAATGACATTCCATCCCTGACTTTGAAATAGCTGAGCTGTTGCTTTCCCTAATCCAGATGAAGCCCCTGTGATAAAAATTGTTTTTTGCATTGTTCTGATTTTATGATACAAAGGTCTTTAGAAATTAAAAATTAAAAGTAGCCATATTGAGTATCGTTGTAGCTATTTTGACGAATTACAGAATTTTTTATCATAAATTAAATGACAGGAAAATGTAATACTTCTTTATTATTAATTATTTTATCTTTACCATCTTCTTATATTTATATCCGAGTGCTATGAAACAGATTATTTCACTTCTTCTCCTCTTATTTGTATGCTCATTGAAAGCACAGACAATTTACTCCAGGGATTACGGAAACAAGGAAAATCCGCCTGTTATTTTTATTCATGGCGGACCCAGCGGAAATGCTACATTATTTGAAGGAACTACAGCTGAGGCATTGGCTAATAAAGGGTTTTATGTAATTGTTTACGACAGACGCGGTGAAGGACGATCGAAAGATGACCAGGCAACAATGACTTTTAAAGAAAGTTTTGATGATTTGCTCAATATTTACAAACTGTATGGTCTGAATAAAGCAAATATTCTGGGACATAGTTTTGGAGGGATCATAGCGACTTTATTTACGAATCAATATCCTCAAAAAGTAAGCTCATTAACGCTTGCAGGTGCTTTGTTTTCGCAACAGGAAACCTATGATCATATTCTGAAAGAAGCCAGGGAAAAATTTAAGAGTGATCCATCAAAATTAAAGCAGATTACAGACATTGAAGGTTTACCGAAAAACTCCGCAGAGTACAGAAAAAGCTGCTATAATATTGCGGGTGATATGAATTTCTTTTCCATGCCCAATCCAACACCCAAAAGTCGGCAGCTCAGAAAAGAATACGAAGCAGGTGATTTTTATAAACAGAATTACAGAAACCCTGATTCACCTCTGAAATTCTATAAAAATGAAAGCAGGAATAATCTTAATAATATCAGTGTTTTAAAAAATATAAAAAAGAAAGATGTCCCTATCTTTGCGGTCTATGGAAAGAATGATGCTATATTTTCTGAAAAGCAGATCAATGATCTTCAAACAATAGTAGGAAAAGAGAACTTCGATCTTATTGACAACTGCTCTCACTATTTATTTGTAGACCAGCAGGATGAGTTTTTAAAATTTATGGTTGAGCATCTGCATTAAATTCTTTCATTCCATTATAAAAACTTAGTTTTGCAGATCATGCAGGACTACAAAATACATACGAGAACCTACAAAACAATCATTATCATGCTTGTTTTGATGTTTTCATTATCTCCCTGTTCTGTAAAAAGGGACCTGTTAGGTATTTTCGATATCCAATATATCAGCCCTTTAAATAAGGTAAGAGTTACTTCCAATCCCACTTTCAGCTGTGATAGTTTGATTACGAACTCATCACAGAAAACACTTATTTCATCAATACAATCCAAATCGGTAAAAGGCTTTTTCTTCTATTTGCATATCTGCTTACATCCTTTAAAAGAAGGTAAACAAATTTGCAATACCTATTCCGGAACAACTTCAGGAAATAGCCCACCAAGGTATATTTTATTTCAACAATTAAAATTGGATATAGCACAGGAGATTACCTCCGGTCATTTTTAATTTTAATTATTCAGTAAAATATACATTCAATGAAAAATACAACTTACCAGCTTACGGATCATGCTGGTTTATATACATTATCCGTCCGCATGGTCATCGGATGGACTTACTTTTCAGCTTTTTGGCGGCGTCTGGTCCTGGAAAATAAACTGGATCCCGAAGTAAAAGGATATATCGGCGAAAAATTCAATCATTTCCTGCCCAATGCTTTGGGGATCAAACCAGCTATAGAATACCTTGTTACCCATCCCGATGCATTGCACACCTCTATGGTAGTTTTTACCATCATAGAAGCGATTGTAGGACTAGCGGTCATTTTTGGATTGTTTACCCGTCTCATGAGCATTGGAATTTTTGGACTGGCTTTAGGAATTCTTCTGGGATCAGGCTGGCTGGGAACAACATGTCTGGACGAATGGCAAATCGGTGTTCTGGGAATTGCGGGTGGGTTCACATTATTTCTTACAGGCAGTGGTCCTTTTTCCCTGGATGACTACTTTTTAAAGAAGAAGATCAGTTTCACTTCTAAAAAATGGTTCCCATGGCTCGCCTCAGGTCATCTCCCTATCCAGAATCCCAGATATTTTGTGCTTACAGGTTCTGTTTTTATTATGGGACTTACCCTCTTTACCAATCAATATTTTCATGGAGGAGTCTGGGGAACTTTGCATAATAAATCAGTTCAACCCAAAGTTGAGATTTCAAATCTTTCCCTTAACCGTAATACCATTCATTTTGAGGTATACAGAACCGAGGGTGCTGACGTCTACGGTTCGTTTCTGATCGGTATTCATATTTTAGATAAAGATGGGATAATTTTAAAAGCATTGACCCAGAAAGAACTTTCGGAACTGCAATCGGAAAATATTCAGAATCATTATGTAGCCAGGGTAAAGCCAGGGAAACACAGCCTGATCATTCCGCTTGGAGCCAAGGCAGATCTCAAATTCAATATTGAAGATATCTCAGACAAAAGAAATATGATCCATCGCGTAAAGCTGATTGACATCAGCGGAGCTGAATGGTTTGCTGATCTTTAAACTTTTCAGCATAAAAAAATACCTCCGGATTCCGGAGGTATTTTTAATTTAAATTTAGTGCATGGCTTCACTCAAATCTATTTTTTCTTTACTTTTTCGCTCTTTCACGAAGAGGATAAATGGTATACAAATCAGGAAGGCTACCCCTAAATAAAGGAAAACATCCATATAAGACAGTACCGTTGCCTGTTTTGTTACTGAAAGATCAAGCATTTTATAGGCCGCGTTCAATGCAGCATCAGGAGTCATCCCTTTGGAGATAAAACTTGCTTTCAGTGTTGCTAAACGCTGCTGAACCTCAAAACTATCACTATCGAGATGGGTAATAAGATTCACCCTGTACTTCTGACTTGCATTGGCAATAAAGGTTGTAATGGCAGCAATACCAAAAGAACCACCCAACTGTCTCATCATCCCCGTAAAAGCTGCACCCTGTCCAATTTCCTGACCTTTCAATGTACTTAGCGACAAGGAAGTAATCGGTATGAACAAGAGTCCTAATCCGGCTCCTCTTACAATCAACATCCAGAAAAAGGCTTCTTTACTGGTGTCTGGTGTAAGGATCTTATATCCCCAGAAACTATAAACAAAGAAAATGAACAATCCTAAGGAAACCAGAATCTGCTGCTTTGCTCCTTTAGAAAGCAATCTCCCGATGATAGGCATCATGAAGGCGGTAGTTAATGCTGCAGGGATCATCAATGCACCCGATTGCAGGGCAGTCCAGCCTAAGATACTTTGAGTGTATAAAGGGACAATAAATGTAGACCCATACAGCCCAAATCCTAATACAAAAGACATCGCCGTTCCGATCCTTAAATTACTGTTCTTCAGAACCCTTAATTCAACAATAGGAAATTTAAAGGTAAGCTCCCTCCAGAGAAACAGTATAAATCCTAATACAGCGGTTACGGTAAAGGTAACGATCATTCCACTTGCAAACCAGTCTTCTTCATGACCTCTTTCCAGGATAAACTGTAAAGAACCCACAGTAACGGCTAACAGGGCAATTCCAAGCCAGTCGACATCAGAAGCTTTTCTCTTCTCGGCATATTTGGGACTTTTTACAAATTGTAAAGTCATCAGAGTTGCTGCAATACCAATTGGAATATTGATATAGAAAATATAAGGCCAGCTAAAGTTATCTACAATATATCCTCCTAAAGGTGGTCCCAAAGTTGGACCAATGATTACCCCTAAACCATAAATCGCCTGAGCCATACTTCTTTTTTCAACAGGATATGATTCCGTGATAATGGTCTGTGAGGTTACCAATAATGCGCCTCCACCAATACCCTGGCACAATCTGAAGAATACGAGTTCCCAGATATTGGTTGCATTTCCACATAAAAATGAAAATATGGTAAAGATGATAATAGAGGCTGCAAAATAATTCCGACGTCCGAACTGCTGTGACAGCCAACTCGTCATTGGTACGATAATTACGTTACCTATAGCATAAGCCGTAATTACCCAACCCACTTCAGAAAGTGTAGATCCCAGGTTACCTTTCATTTCATTGAGGGCAACGTTTACAATCGTGGAATCCACAATTTCAAGCAGAGCACAAAGAATAGCTGTGATCGTAATGATCACTCTCCGGGCTCCATATTCTACTAATGAATCTTGCATAGTTAATTTTGTGTGATGTACAATTGTATGAATGTGAAATGATTGATTTAAGGATTGAGAAATTTAAAGATTAAAGATTTCTCAATTGAAGACAAACCCGTTATTATGTTTGCTTAATCTATCTAAATCATAAAAACATTCTACATCAATACATTTTACATATTTATTTTAGCGAAACTTCAGCTTTCACATTCATTCCTGTTCTCAGTTTTTTAGCGATATTCGGATCCAGTTTTACAAAATCAATTTTTACAGGAAGTCTTTGTACCACTTTTACGAAGTTACCACTTGCATTATCCGGAGGCAGGATAGAGAATGTAGCACCGGTTGCAGGTGAGAAAGAGCTTACAACCCCTTCAAATTCCTGATCAGGGAAAGCATCAATTTCTATTTTTACTTTTTGTCCCTCAATCATTTTGTCAACCTGAGTTTCTTTAAAGTTCGCAACCACCCATTTCTGGTCATTTTTCACTACACTGAATAACTGTGCACCTGCCTGAAGGTATTGTCCAACCTGAATCGGAACTTTTCCTACATATCCGTCTTCAGAAGCCAGAATAATCGTGTAAGACAAGTTTAATCTTGCATTTTCCACATCTACCTGTCTTTGTTGTGCCACTGAATTGGCTACACTTATCTGTTGAGAACTAGCTGCAGTCTGAGAAGAAGCAATACCTGTCTGTTGAGCGATCTGATTTCTCTGCTCCACTAAAACCTGCAACTGCTTATCTGCGGATTGTTTTGCAGCAAGCGCCTGCTCATATTGTTGTTCTGTAATAGAATGATCTTTTACAAGATTAGCATATCTTTTCAGGTCAGAAGAAGTTTTCCAGACATTTACTTTTGCAGCTTCGATCTGGGCATTTGCTGTTGCTACCGCAGCTTCAGAGCTTCCGATGTTTTTAGAAGTAGCTGTTGTAGTAGCCTGAGCAGTTGAAATATTACTTTTTGCTGTTGCCAATGCTGCTTCAGCTTGCTCTAATGCCATTTTCTGGTCTCTGCTATCTAAAATAACCAGAGTATCTCCTTTTTTTACAAACTGGTTATCTTTTACTTTTATCTCTTTTACATATCCTGATACTTTAGAAATTACAGGACTCATATTGGATGCAATCTGGGCGTCATCCGTTTCTTCATGCACCTGTCCGTAAGAATAAGTTCTATATCCATAAATTCCACCTCCGATTAACACAACCGCTAAAATGATAGGGAAAACTAAACTTTTCTTCTTTTTTGGTTCTAAGTTCTCTGCTTGTTCTGTTTTATTATTTTCCATTGTGGTATTATTCTTTTATTTAATTGTTAAAGTTCCTGTAGTTTGTAATAGTTTTCTGTAAGCTAATGCGGCATCTGCTTTTGCATTGATCACTCCTACGTTGGCTGAGATCTGAGCAGCATCTGCATCCAGGAGTTCGGTCATGGTGGCTAAACCATTATCGAACTTATTTTTAGTAATTCTATAGTTTTCATTAGCCTGAATTGCAGATTTTTCAAATACAGCAATCCTTTGCTTAGAATAGTTTGTATTCTGATATTCTCTGTTTACATCAAGCTTTATATTGTCATTTAAAAGTTCATTGCTTGCTTCCAGTTGTTTTTCTCTCGCCTTGGATTGTCTCAAAGATGAATTCTTCTTCCAGATATTAGCCAGATTATACTGTATCCCTATGCCTACGTTTACGGCATTGTAAACCGTTAAAAAGTTGGGTGCATCTGCTGCAATATACCCTCCCGTTAATGCAATGGTAGGTAAGTTTTCAGCTTTTGCAGCTCTACTTCCCAACTCTGCAGCCCTTCTTTGCTGGCTTAAGGCTTGTAGATCTTTACGATTTTGCTGAGCCTCATTCAGATAGTAATCCACAGGCTTAGCATCCTCAGCTTCATCTATATAATTGGGATCCACTTCAATAATTGTTGTTTCAGGAATTCCTAGTAACAGGTCCATATTGATGTTTGCAATATTGTAGTTATTTTTGGCTTCCAGTAGCTGCAATTCAATATCTGAGGTTTGAAGATTTGCTTTTAAACGGTCATTTCTTGCGATCAATCCGTTATTTTCCATTTTAAGAAAAGTCTCATCTCTTTGATTGGAAGCTGTAAGGTTTTCTTCTAAAACCTTGATCGATTGGTTGGCCTTAAACAAATTATTATAAGCCTGGGCAACATTGTAAGCGATGGCAGTTTTATCATTTTCCGTGCTTAGTTTGGATGCCTCCACCAGATATTTTGCAGACTCAATTCCATATTTTATTCTTCCTCCAGCATAAATAGGCATAGATAAATTAGCCTGACCTAAAAATACAGACTTCGGTGAGGCTACTCCGCCACCTGATCCGGATTCGTTCAGAAATTTTACATCTACTTTAGCATTCGTTAAACGCATGTACTGCCCCGAAAGCTTAAAATCCGGCAGCTGTTTATTTTTTGCTTCTAAAAGGTCGGCTGTCGCTTCTTCTATTTTAGCGGCATCGATCTTTAGATTCTTGCTGTTTTGGATACCTAACCTCACAGCTTCATCAAGGCTGAGTTGTTTTTTCTCCTGAGCATTTATGTTAGCAATTCCTATAAATAGTGAAAGTGCAATAACGGAATTATTTATTTTCTTCATAACCCAAAAGGTCTTTTAGTAAATATTTTATATGTTTATTAAGTTCTGTGTAGTATTTTTCATCGAAAGCTTCTTCGTCCTCCGTGTTATTCAGGAATTCTTTATACATTTCTTTAGCATTGGAAGCGTAAAATAACGTCCCGCTAACTGTAGTATGTAACAAATAAATAAGGGGGTTTTTGGTAAAAATGCCTTTTTCCAAACCACTCTTTAATATCTGTGAGTACATGGAAAGAAAGCCCATTTTTGTTTGCTTCAGGAATTCTACAATTTGTGGGTTCTCCGCATGGAGCTGCTCACGCTGCATAATCCGGTAAAAGCATTTGTTATTTTTTACCTTTCCTGAAAACTCGTCCACTATCTTTTCTATTTTTTCCCATTCATTAATATCTGTTCTCTCCAGAATATCTTTTGAAAAAAACTGGCCTTCATTCATTCTGTATTCTACCAATTTCTCGTAAAGTTTTTCTTTTGAGCCAAAATAATAAGAGATCATAGAAATATTTACATTCGCTGCCTTTGAGATTTCCCTTGTAGAAGTCCCGTCAAAACCTTTTTCAGCAAAAAGCTTTTCTGCAGCAAATAATATATTTTCTTCTTTTGAAATCATGTCACTGCTAATTTTTCAGGCTGCAAATTTACACAAGTTTTGTAAAAAATCAAACGATTGATTGATTTTTTAATATATTTTTAATTTTACTTAATATAACTTACTGTAAACTAATACATTTTGATTAAATAAAAATACTAATTATTATAAATAAATTCATAATTAATTAACTATTTAAATATTTGATTTAATTTTTTCAGGTAAAAATTGTCATAAATACAGCATTGGCCGAAGAAAGAATCTTCAAAAAATGATGTAAATAATTGGAATTATTTAAAATTGAAATCTGCCTTCCTTCTTTTATCATAATTATTTGTTTGCTTTTATTCTAATAAAAGTATCTAAGAAACACTTTACCATTCCTTTTTTTCAAAACAAAAAAGTCCGGATTATACCGGACTCATATATCTTATTTTAAAATTTTATGTTGTTTTATGAATATATCTGGATAGCTTTATTCCGAGGTCTGTCCAGATAATTTTAGGATTCCCGTTTCTTGTTAAATGCAGGTCGGCAGTACTTACCTCTTCAAGAATATTTTCAATATTGGCACCACTGATAAATTTCGAAAATCCAGCCCAATTGAAACCATTGGCATTGATCTTTTTATACACCAGATCCTCAGATTGATAGTTTTGCAGTAAAGCCAATCTGAATATTTCAGAACAATAATTCAGAAAGTTTTTCTGCTTCTCACGATTCCACCCGGCTATCTCTCTTGCCCAAAGGATGATATTTTTAAGAAATTCCGGCCTCTTTTTTACCTGGAATGCATCCCGAACCCATTGGATGAAAAGTCGTTCGAACTCTTCATTTTTATTCCCCGATTTTAAAAGTTTTACAGCGTCATTCAGATTTCCCTGAGCTTCATGAACAATTTCCCTGGACTGCTCATCAGATACTGAAAAGTTGTTCCGAAGATAGGTTGCAATATCCGTATCGTTAAGTCTGGGAACTTCTACAATCTGTGTTCTGGAAAGTATGGTGGGTAAAATATCGTTTGAATTTTCTGCGGTAAGCAGGATAATGGTTTTAGCAGGTGGCTCTTCCAGGAATTTCAAAAATTTATTGGATGCCGCTACATTCATTTTATCTGCTCTCCATACAATGAGAATTTTTGTTCCGCCTTCAAAGCTCTTAAGAGAAAATTTCTGGTTCTGATCATCTATCTCATCAGCTGAAATAAAAAGCTGTTTGTTTTCAGAATCCAGAAAAGCAGTCCAGTCATCATAGCTTGCGTAGGGAGAAGCCAAGATCATTTCGCGAAAATCCTCAAACTTATTTTTGCTTAAAGAGTTCTTGTTATCCGTATATACCGGAAAACTAAAGTGCAGATCCAAATGATTTAGGTGTTCAACTTTTGAAGCGGCGTGCTCATTTTCGCCCTGCAGGATTTCTTTTGCATAAGCTAAAGCCAGAGGAAATGTACCATATCCTTCCTTTCCAATGAAAAGCTGGGCGTGGCTTACTCTGTTTTCTGCAATGCTATCTTTAAGAAGTTTTTTCAGATTGTCTTGTCCGGCAATGTTCTCCCAATTCATGCCTCAAAGATAAAAAATCTTCTCTCAATTCAAGGAAATTTAAGATGATCTATTTGATTAAAATAATTTTCAAAAACAGAACAATCCGCTTAAGAGTTCGTAATTATAGTCTCTGTCAATAATCTTATTTATGTAATTCAGTAATTAAATTGTATACAATTTAATTTTTAGCAATACATTTGCTGTATCAAAAACAAAAATAAACTCACATTATGAAAGTATTGTATAGTATTGGCGCTACAGCCACAGGAGGAAGAAACGGACATGTAAAAAGCGAAAACGAAGTATTGGATCTTGAAGTAAGAATGCCAAAGGGTCTTGGTGGTACAAATGATGACTACGCCAATCCGGAGATGTTATTTGCTGCAGGATATTCGACATGCTTTGACAGTGCCCTCAACCTGGTCATCAAACAGAATAGGATAAAAACAGGAGAAACTACCGTTACAGCAAAAGTAAGTCTTGGACAGATTGAAAATGGAGGCTTTGGTCTCGCAGTTGATTTACATGCTAATATTCCAGGAGTATCTATGGAAGATGCCCGCTCTTTAATTGAAAAAGCACATCAGGTTTGTCCTTATTCTAATGCAACCAGAGGAAATATTGAAGTTAATTTAAGTGTAACAACGGCTGAGTCTTAAATTAATCATGGAGCCTTTATCTGATATCAGTTTAAAATGAATAATTTAGATAAAACTTTCACCAAGATTAATAGATCATTATAAAATAGTACTATGACACCAGAATCAGAACAAAAAATTAAGGAGGTTTTTGAAAAGCAAAAGGCATTTTTTAAAACCAATAAGACCAAAAATATTGAATTCAGAAAGGAGCAGCTAAGAAAATTTCGTGAAGTATTTCTTAACCACACGGATGCATTATGTGAAGCTTTGGACATTGACCTGGGAAAAAGCAGAAAAGAGGCAGAATATGTAGAAATTCAGATCGTATCCAGTGAACTGGATTATTTACTGGAAAACATTGATGAATGGGCTAAACCTACTCCGGTAGAATCCAAACCTCATCCTTCAGGAGCAAAAATTGTGAGCAAAATAACATATCAGCCTTATGGTGTAAATTATATTATAGGGCCTTTCAATTATCCTGTACAGCTCACTTTCAGCCCGTTGATCGGTGCATTGATTGCCGGAAATACAGCAATTATCAAACCTTCTGAAAACACTCCTCATGTGGCAAAGGTAATCGAGAAAATTATAGATGAAGCTTTTGATGAGTCCTATGTTAAAGTATTTCAGGGAGCTATAGAGGAAAATACATTGCTATTAAGTCTTCCTTTCGATTATATATTCTTTACCGGAAGCCCCAATGTAGGTAAGATTGTCATGAAAGCTGCCGCAGAACAGCTGATTCCGCTTACTCTGGAGTTGGGAGGCAAATCACCAACGATAGTACACAAAGATGCTGACCTCGATAAAGCTGTGTCCAGAATTTCCTATGGAAAATGGATCAATTGTGGGCAGACCTGTGTAGCCCCTGATTATATTTACATCCATGAATCTGTAAAAGACAGCTTTATAAATAAATTTATAGCTTATCTTAAAACGACTTATCCTGAAGGATCTTTAGGAAAAATAGGAAAAATCGTTAATACCAACCAGATCAAACATCTTGCAGGTTATCTGGACGCTGCACCAGAAAAAGTAATTTACGGAGGAGCATATGATTCTGAAACCCGTCATTTCGAAGCAACCTTAATGGATCAGGTGACCTGGGATGATCAGGTGATGCAGCAGGAAATTTTCGGTCCTATATTGCCCATCATGACCTATACTGACATTGATGTCGCTCTGGAAGAAATCAACAATCGCCCCAAGCCTCTGGCTTTATATGTTTTTTCTGAAAGTGAAGAATTTGCCAATGATGTTTTAAACCGTACCACAAGTGGTGATGCTGAAATCAACAGCGCCATCATCCATGTAGGCTCTCATTTTCTGCCTTTCGGAGGCGTAGGAACTTCCGGCATAGGAAAATATCACGGAAAGTTCAGTTTCCAGGCATTCAGCCATAGCAGATCGGTTCTGGAAGTATTATAAGCTCAATTATTAATTGACAATACATAAAAAGTTGGAAGGCAGTTTTCTTTGTGGAAAACTGCCTTTTACAATTACAAAAATCAGATTAAGCAACGTCTATTTACAGCACAGCTCTTCTTTTCATTAATGTAATCAACTATTATTGTGAAAGATGTATAGTTGCAGGAATCCTGACAATTCCATCCGTAGAAAAAAGAAGCTCACTTCGGCTAAATTTATTTTTATAACAAAAAATCAGCTTTTGATTTAAAGATAATTCCCCTTAACAAACTTTAACCTCATGAAATTTTTACAATTCATTAATATTTAAGATATTTGCGCATTATTTTAAAAATAAAGAATGAAAAAAATCTTTGTACTATCATTCATTTCTGTTGGCTATTTCCTTAATGCGCAGAGTTTAAGTAATTCACCATATGCAACTTACGGAATCGGGGATGTAAAATATGATAATACGATTGAAACAGCTTCTATGGGTGGCATTTCAACGGCTTTTATAAGTGATTTCACGAGTAATTTCAATTTTGCCAATCCAGCAAACAATACGAATTTCGAACTGACCAGTATTAAGCTTGAAGCGACGAACGAAAACAACTATTTCAAAACGAATTATAACAATACGAAGTCTACCAAACATTCTACGTATTTATCCAATATTTCATTAGCATTTCCTATCTCCTCAAAGGTGAAAATGGGATTATCTTATCAACCTTACAGCTCAAAGAGCTATGATATTGTTAATACCAGCACTACCACTGATGGAACTGTTTTTGCCAACCGGTTTAAAGGAACAGGAACATTAAATACAGCACAGATAGCTGCGTCTTATAAAGTAAGCAATGAATTTGCTTTGGGTTTAAGAGCGAATTATTATTTCGGTAATCTGTATGATCTTAACGAGATCACTACTGCTGATAGTCAACTGATCAATGGATACGAGACCAAAAATAATGTTCGAAACTTTAATTTTACTTTAGGGACAAGCTACCAGCATTTGAATACCCGTACTGATAAAAAACTAACCATTGGTGCCACTACTACTTTTGGAAACACAAGTAATATGACTACTGATTATACAAACAGTACTTATTTCTATGCTGCCGACGTGAAAAAAGAGGAGCAGATTATAGAACAGAAAAGCACAAGCTCCAAAAATCTTTTACCCGTACAAGCCTCTTTAGGGGTTGGATATGGAAGTGAAAACCAATGGTTCGTTTCGGGCCAGATTGATTATAAAAAAGGAGAAACCATTTCTTATTTTGGAAAAACATTTGATTTCCAGGATACCTACAGAATATCTGCCGGTGGTTGGTATTTACCTAACTACAATAACTTCAGAAACTATTTCTCAAGAGTAGTATACCGTTATGGTGCATTCTATGAAAGAGGAGGTTTGAAGATCGGTAATAACAGCATTAACAAATTTGGTATTTCAGCAGGGGTAATGCTTCCGTTCAAAACCAGTAGTATAACGAGAATGAGTGGATTGGAACTGGGTATAGAGCTTGGTAAGCGCGGAACTTTAAAAGACAACCTGATCAACCAGAATTTCATCAACCTGAGGGTAGGATTTAATTTTGCTGACAAGTGGTTCAGAAAGAGTTTATATAACTAAAATGAAGTTTAAAAACTTATCATATAAAAAAAATATAGCATGCCTTTTTAGTTGTGCTATATTTTTTATATTGACATCCTGTGAAGAGGATCTTACCAAACGAAACGGCAATCAAAGCAAAAATTTCCCTTCACAGATCATTAATAATGCCCGTATCATCCAGAGAGATTCCGGATTCGTCACATTAAAGGCGTTAGCTCCTATTATTGAAAAGTATGAGCTCATAGATAGCCCGTATGTAGTTGCCCGAAAAGGAATCAATATTGAATTTTTTGATAAGAAAAAGCCCAAGTTACCGGGAAAAATTACTGCCAAATACGCGCGGATCTTCGAATATAAAAAATTCTATGAGGCAAAAGGTAATGTGAGAATTACCACCAACGAAGGACAAAGATTTGCCATGCAGAGCATCTACTGGGATCAGAGGAAAAACCGTATTTACACCAAAGATACCGTATATGTAACGATGGAAGATGGCTCTACGCTTGTAGGCGCCAACGGAATGACCGCCAAGGATGACTTCTCTGAATATACTTTCTTTAACAGTTCCGGAGATTTCAGCTCTAAACAATTGTCCGAATCCAAAAAATAATTTCTATGATTTTCCGAGCGATAGGTTTAATGTCGGGTACCAGTTTAGATGGACTGGATATTTGCTTTGTCCGGTTTGAAAAGCAGGAGCAGTGGAGTTTTCAGATTGTAATTGCCGAAACCATTCCCTACCCTGAGACCTGGGAAGAGCAACTGAGGAATTCTATCCATTTATCCGCTGAAGAACTCCTGGAGCTCAATGCTGAATACGGCTTCTATCTGGGAAAACAGGTTCATCAGTTTATAGAAACTCATCAATTAAAAAACATTGACCTTATCGCCTCTCACGGGCACACCGTTTTTCATCAGCCTCAGAAAAAGTTCACCCTACAAATCGGAGATGGAAGAGCCATAAAGCTTGAAACAGGATTACCTGTTATCTATGATTTCAGGACACAGGACGTTTTGATGGGTGGAAATGGGGCTCCCCTGGTCCCGATTGGTGACGAACTATTGTTCTCAACATATGACGCATGTCTTAACCTGGGAGGATTTTCAAATATCTCATTTCAGTCTCATCATAGAAGAGTAGCATTTGATATCGTTCCGGTAAATATTGTTCTGAACAAATTAGCTGAACAGTCAGGTAAACGTTTTGATAAAAATGGTGAACTTGCCCAAAAAGGAACTGTTAACAAAGCTTTACTGGACAAACTAAGCTCAATCCATTTCTATAGACAACCATACCCTAAGTCCTTAGGTATTGAATGGTGTAATGAAAATATCTTTAACAGTTTTAAAAATATTGAAACCCTTGATCTCCTGGCAACCTTCACTGAGCATATTGCCGAACAAATTTCTCAAGTTATCAATGAGAATGCCTTGAAAAACATTCTTTTTACCGGTGGCGGAACCCATAATTCTTATCTGATTGAAAAGATAAAGGCAAAAACAAAAGCAGAAATTGTTATTCCTGAAAAACAGCTTATAGATTATAAAGAAGCATTGATATTTGCGTTTATGGGGATCTTACGACTCAACCAGCAAGTGAATGTATTATCCTCTGCTACGGGTAGCTTTAAAGATCACAGCTCCGGTATCATTGCATAAAAAAACCTCCATTTCTGAAGGTTTATATATTACTTGTAAGCTTCTATCTTATCCGTTAAGGTATTGATAAAATTCTGAAGAGGCTTCTCTACCATCATTTTTATAAATGGATTAAACTTGCCCTCAAAAAGCATTTGTACTTCCGTTTGGCTGTCATTGACAGGGTTTAAAGTTGCTGTTAATGAAAAATCCAGACTTGAACTTGCCGATTTCAAAACAGCTTTTTGGTCTGTAACTTCATCTATTTTTAAAGCAATTTCCGGCATCCCCTGCAGTCCAAATTTAAATCCATCTTCTCTGCTTTCAAACTTTTGAAGTCCGTCCGGCATAAATTCTTTATAGTTGTCTGGTGTTTTTAATAGTTCCGCCAACTCTTTAGATGATTTATTGACAATAATTTTTCGTCCTTCTAAATTCATTTTTTATTTTTGTATTTAAATTCTTTGATATAAAGTTTTACATTATATTCATAATTGACTACTTATCAATATATTACACAACTCAGTAAAACAGTGCAGTAAAAAATTATCCAAACAAAATAGATAATTTTGAAGCTCGCATATTTTCACCTTAAAATTTAAATGAAAAATCGTACATCTATATTTACCACTGCAACAAAAGTATAAAAAAAAACTTTAAAGGCATCAATTCTGAGAGTTCTTTTGATGAAACAATTCTAAAAGATAAATCTTTCAAAAACATTGTAGAAAAAGAAATAGGAAGGTTGGAAGCCTAGCAAAATATAGTAAAACTTTAATACACTATGATATTCTTTCTGAACCTATTACATTGTTTGTTCAATAATATATTACATTGGTAAAAGAATTAGCAAGTTATTAAGAATAAATATTAAGACTTAAGCCCTAATAAAAGAATAAGTATAATTAATAGATTTACATATGTAAAAAGCAGTTTAAAACGATACGGAAAACCCCATATTGTGAATTAAAAAAAAATTTTAAATTAGCAACTAAAATTATTAACTGTTTATGAAGAGAAAACTCATTGTATCATTACTTTTATTGGTAATGGGCCTGTTCTTTTTCAATTCCTGTAGAACAGATGAAACAGCGCAGGAAGAAAAAAGAACGGAAAGAGAAAAAATTGGAGCTTTTGCGAGGTTTGAAGAAAACCTTGCCTCTAAAAAGCTCTTGCAAAAGGACGGTTCTGAATATGTGAGTTACCATGAACCTTTCATGAATATCATAAAAACTTTTATGGATAAGAATCCGGATTATTCAAAAAAGTTTAATGAACAAGTAGGAGATGTATATTTTGATTTAAGAAGTCTCACTTACGGAGATTCAAACAAGGGTATTGTCTATCCCATTATGAAAGACGGCAAGGTAAATGCTGCATTATTTGGAATCATAAATCTTGAAAGAGATTGGGTAAACTTTAGTGTATTAAAAAATGACTCTCCTGAGGTACAAAGTATTCTTGCAAAACTTCAGAAAGCTTATGATGCAATGCAACTCTCAAAAGGGAGAGAACAAATGCATGAAGAAGCAATCGAGGAGGTTATTATTACCGTATATCAATCAATACCTGGTCCATCTTACATTTTTTATTATCCATTTTTAGATTATGGAAGTAATGGAGGGAGCGGTGGTCTTGGCGGAGGAATGAGTGGCGGAGGGGCTATTCATGGAGGCGGTGGTGGAACTCCTGTAACTCCTCCAAATCCTTGTGAGAAAGCTAAAAATATTTTAAGCAAACCCGATGTACAAGCAAAAATCAAAGAACTAAAGGTTCAAGCTTCTAAGGGTGGCGAAATTGGAGTAAAAATAAAATCAGATGGAACAACCAGTGCTACCATTCCTGGAGGCCCACATGAAGTGGATTTAGGTGATACAGCCGAATACCAGGGTGGTTATCATAATCATACCCCAAATGGCATTAAAATGCTTTCTCCTCCAGATATTATTAAACTTCTAAATTTTTCAATCGCACAACCTAACGGAAATATTGGAGATGGTTTTATGGGTATGATTGCCTCGGAGCCCTGTAGCACATGTCCTAATGGGATTAGATATTACAACTATATGATTAACTTTAGTGGTACTGCACAGGAGTTATCACAGTTTTTGTACAATAATAGTTGGGATATAAAAACCTTAATGAAAGACTATATGAAAAGAGAATCAAAACTTGCTGGAAATTCAGTGTATGTGGATACTTTAGGAGGTGATTTAAATAGTGCTGGACTTCAAAAATTGTTTTTTGACACTTTAAAAAATATGGGTATGGATGGCAAGGTATCTTTACAGAGGATAGAAGATAATGGCACAGTAACAAATATAACACTAAACAGTGATGGTAATAATACAACCGCTACACCGTGTTCTTAAAACATTAAAAAATAAAATTATGAAAATTCACTTTAAAATATTTCTAATTGCGGGATTAATTATAAACTTTATTTCCTGTAAAGCACAACAACAATATCCCTTAAATACAGATTATGAAGACATCCCAAACAATTCATATTTGAAAGACCTAAATCATGAGTTAGATCCATACGTAGGAAAATACAAGGCTAATTATCAAGGAAACGAAATAATAATTTTCATCACAAAAGTAGATAATAAATTAGAAAAAAGTACTCATAAAAGCTATTTTACAGATGCATTAGTAGTAAAATATATAATAAAAAATTCTTCTGGAACAATACTTCAAGATACGCAAAGCATGGTTTTAAATAATGATTCTTATTTTAATATTGTAAGTATTGGAACCAGACCTACACTGGGAGATATAATCTTTATCTATGATGGTACAAATTGTGGTATTGGATGGGGTAAAATAATACTAAAAAAGATTAATTCGAATCAAATATCTTGGGAATATAAGCCAAACAGTTTAGTAATTGATGCTGCAACTTGTCCTCCAAGCACTGATAAAACAGTATACTTACCAGAAACAAAGGGCTTAGTATTTACTAAACAATAGAGTTAATTAATCTTAATTAAACATTAAATAGATCTTTACCTAAATTGGTAAAGGTTTATTATTGATGCTCATTGAATAAATCATATCTGAAAACACTCATTTTACCCGTAATTTAAAGGTCAATACAACAGATACACCGTGTTCTTAAATCATGAAAACAATATTTTTGAGAGTTATAATTGTATTAGAATTAATTATAAACATAACTGCTTGTAAAGCACAACAAATACAGCCCTTAAATACTAGTTTGAAAGATATTACTTCTAATTCTTATCTGAAGGATTTGAATAATGAATTGGATAGTTACGTGGGAAATTTTTCTGCAAATTTTGATGGAAAAATAATTAATCTGTTTATAACAAAAGAAGTAAAGAAAAAAATTGATCTACAAACTAAAAGTTACTATCAAGATGTTCTTTGCATCAAATTTATAGTAAAAAAAACAAGTGGTCAAGTTTTACAGGATACCAAAAACCTGTCAATTCCTATAAACCAAGATACTCATACAATCTACAGCTTCGGAACAAGTCCAAGTCAAAATTTAGTACTATTATATTATGGAGGCACTAATTGTGGAATTGGTTGGGGAAAGATACTTCTAAAAAAAATAAATTCAACACAGCTTTCATGGATATATAAACCAAATGATTCTCTAATTGATAGTGCCACTTGTCCTCCCAGTACAGATAAAACAGTATACTTACCTGAAATAAAGGACTTGGTATTTACTAAGCTATAGACTTAATTAATCTTAATTAAACATTAAATAAGCCTTTACATCAATTGGTAAAGGTTTATTATTAGTGCTTATTGAATAAATCATATCTAAAGACACTAATTTTGCTCGTAATTTATAGGTCAACACAACAGTTACACCGCAGCCCTTATTTTTATAAATTTCATCTAAACTATATTTTTTATATTTGTAGTCAAATAAAATAGCAATTTTATTTTGCAGTAAAAACACCCTCAAAAAGTCATAAAAGCACAAATGGTAAAAAATTAAATAATTGATTATTAATGCGCTAGTAAATATATTGGAATGTATAAAGTTTTTGTGAACGAAAAAAAATTATTGCTGTCTAAACAGTCTGAAAACCTGGAAAAAAATGTAAGGTATGAGAACTTCACAACTTTTGAAATCGCATTAGATCTTCTTGAAAATACATCTGTAAAAGAATTGAATGTATTCGGAGACGATATTGATACTATTTGGAAAGAATTTCAGAGTCTCTTCAGAATTATTGAGGCAGCAGGCGGGCTTGTGAATAACAGCAAAGGTGAAATGCTTTTCATCAAAAGACTGGGCAAATGGGATCTTCCCAAAGGAAAAATGGAAAAAGGAGAATCCCGTGAGGAATCTGCTGTTAGGGAAATCGAGGAAGAAACAGGACTTAAGGATGTTGAATTAGTAAAATTCATCAACACCACTTACCATATCTACGTAGAAAGAAACGGTGAAAAAATTCTGAAATGTACCCATTGGTTCGAAATGAACTTTAATGGTGAAGACACTTCTAAACCTCAGATTGAAGAAGGTATTACGGAGGTAGCATGGAAAAACAACACTCAAATAGAAAATGAAGTTTTCCCAAATACTTTTAAAAACATTCGCCTGATCGTCACTGAATTCAGGGACGGCCAGCCTAAATAAAATCCAGCGCTTTTTCCAGTGAAATACCCCGTGAAGCTTTTAATAGAATATTCTCTGATTGAATTTTATTCAGTTTAAGGTATTCTATTAATTCCTGGGTATTTTCAAAAGATAGTGTTGATTGATTTATTTGCTTAAAATTTCTGCCAACAGTGATGATTTGATCAAAACCCAGGTCCAATGCCTGTTTTAAAATGATCTGATGCTCCAGTTCACTTTCATTTCCAAGCTCAAGCATATCACCAATAATAATGGACTTGGTTCCTTCAAAAGTTACAAAGTTATTTAAAGAGGCCGTCATTGAGCTTGGATTAGCATTGTAAGTATCCAGAACAAGTGTCCTCCCTTCTTTTTCTACGATCTGGGAACGCATATTGGTCGGCGTATAGCTTTCAATAGCATGTTGTATTTTGCTCATTTCTATTCCAAAATGAAGCCCCAGACTAACTGCTGCACAAAGGTTTGTAAAATTATAATTCCCTGTAAGCTTAGATAATGCTCTGGTCCCCTGATAAGATAAACCTACACAATGATTTTCTGAAAAGGCCTCAAAATAATAATCCGAATCTGGTTTTCCGAATGTGATTTTAGGATTATAATTTTCTGTTTTATCACGCTGTATCTCATCATTCTCGTTAACAATAATAGTCTTATGGAATGTTTTCAGATAGTCATACAATTCGGATTTTCCTTTGATCACCCCTTCAAATCCACCAAATCCCTCCAGGTGTGCTTTCCCGAAGTTGGTAATGTATCCGAAATCAGGTTTCGATAGCGAACATAACAGCTCTATTTCTTTCTGATGATTTGCTCCCATTTCGATTACCGCCATTTCATGTTCAGGTCTGATGGATAAAATGGTAAGAGGAACTCCAATGTGGTTATTCAGATTACCGTAGGTATACTGCACGTTATATTTTTCAGAAAGAACAGCATGGATCAGTTCTTTTGTAGTTGTTTTTCCATTACTCCCAGTAAGCCCTATGAATGGAATATTCAGCTTATTTCTGTGATGTATGGCAAGAGCCTGTAAAAAATCCAGTGTAGAAGGAACATAGAAGATATTTTCATTTGTATTTTCATACTTTTTATCCTCCACAATTACTGCCAAAGCACCTTCGGAAACAGCCTTTTCTGCCAAAGTAGCGGCATTAAAATTATCTCCTGAAAAGGCAAAGAAAATATCATTATTTTCTATTTTTCTGCTGTCAATAGTAACTTTATTAGCTTGCAGAAACAAAGGATAAAACTGTTCTATATTCATAGTCCAAAAATAAAAAAACCTTCCTGTATTTAGGAAGGTTTTTTTCAATTATTTTTTGATAAATATTATCTTCTAGTTCTATTCTTGTCAGCAACTCTGGCATCTTGAGCGACACGGAATCCAATCCAGCCATAAGCTCTGTTTTGATCTTTATATCTTCTTTGTCCCGGATCCAGCCAGTATGCAGTATCCTGCCAAGAACCACCTTTTACTACTCTGATGTCGTTAGACATAGCAGATGTTCTGTCTCTGGTATCTTTTTGCAGTATTACTTTACCGCTTCCGTCTACAATGAATCTTTGTTTAGGAGAGTTGTACATATCATATGCTGTTGCAGAATCTCCGGCTTTATAGTATTCTAAAGAAGATTGTCTGTCACCGTCTCTGTAATTTCTGTAATCAGCAATTGTTTGTCTTTCAAACTGTCCAGGTAAGTTTCTGTAAACTAATCTTCCGTCAGCTAAAGTATCATATTTAATGCTTCCTTCATCTACCATTTTGTAAGTTCCGTCTCCGTTCTTTACAACAGCCTGAGGCATATTTCCTCTATAGTAATTGAAGTCACTGAAATCTTCATCAATAATAGGTCTGTAAACATCCGCTGTCCATTCAGACACGTTTCCATACATTCCATAGATTCCAAGATCGTTAGACGGATATTGTCTAACATCTGAAGTTCTTGCAGAACCGTCATTCTTCCAACCTGCGATACCTGAGTAATCTCCTCTACCCATTTTGAAGTTTTCCAGGAACATTCCTCTGTCTCTTCCTTTGGTACCTCTTAATCTTTCAATTTCAGGCTTCTTTCCAAGATATTGGTTATATTCTCTGTTTTTAGCCATACCAAGCGCTGCATATTCCCATTCAACTTCTGTAGGAAGTCTGAATTTCTGAACCATTGCAGAGTTTGGAGCTCTGTTAGCAGCAAGCAATCTTTGGTTGGTTGTTTTCAAACCCGTTTTTTGCTGCATTCTTTGTTCGTTAATATATCCTTGCATTTCAGGATCATTCGCTTTGAATTTATCCATGTTAAATGCAGTTCCTCCTTGATTATTGGATTCGTTGATATACAAATCTTTAGCGATGATCCCTGCAGACATTAAAGCTTTTTCATTAGCTCTGTCTGTTAACCATTCGCAATATCTGTTTGCCTGAGTCCAGGAAACACCTACTACCGGATAGTAATCAAACTCCGGAGAACGGAAATACGTCTCGTTGTAATCATTTCTAGATAGTTTGTTATCCCATAATAAGGTATCTGGTAAGGCACCATTATAGATTTCCTTAAAACTTGGATCACTAGGTGGGAACACATACTTCAACCATGTAAGGTATTCGCGGTATTCGTAGTTAGTAATCTCTGTTTCACCGATAAAGAAAGAACTTACCTGCATTCTGCGAGGCGAATTATTCCAATCGTGCATGACATCATCTTTCACTAATCCCATTGTAAAAGTTCCACCTTCTACATATACCATCCCCGGCCAACCTTTCTGTTTTTGTTGCTTTCCTGCAAAAAACCAACCTTGTTTTTCGTTTGGTTTCCAACCCGTCTTACTGATAAATTTTTTAGTACCTCCACCTTTGTTGGTACCCGATCCACCACAACTGGTTAATGCAAGTGTAGAACTTAATGCTATTAATGAAAACAACTTTAGTTTTTTCATAGTCGATATAAATATTTTCAAAGTACAAAGAAAAAATAAATTATTCAATAAATCAAGTAATCATTTGATTTTTTTGAAAAACGTTAACAAATTAATTTTATTGTATCGCAATTTAATTATAAAATTTTCATTTATTTTGTAATTTAGTAATTTCAAAAACAAACATGAAACAAATAATTACGTTTTTACTTCTATTAACTTCTGTATCAACGATTTATGCTCAAAGAATCACCATCGAGTGGGATGGATCAAAAATTCAAGATTTTGGAGACACAAAAATCAATCTTCCCAATTTTAAAAATAAGGGATTTTCATATGGCCAAAATAACATTTTTATAATAACCACACAAAAAATAGGTGAAAAGCAATTAAAAATTTCCAATTTAGTTTGGGAAGCAGTTTCAAACCGGGAGCTATTTGAGTTAAGCAAAAACGCATTACCTGATTATGATGTTTCTAATGTTTCTTATTATTACTCAGAAGGGGAACAATACGCCAGCGTACATGTTGGCCTGTTTAAAAATGTAAAAGGAAGAATACAAAGACTTTCATCATTTGAAATTTCAGAAGGAAACGGCTCTAATCAGATGATGAATGCAGCTAAGGTGGGAACGACCAACAACCCTTTGGCTAGCGGTGCTTTTTATAAAATTAAAGTAGACAAGTCCGGTATTTTTAAAATTACCACTCAGTTTTTAAAGGATAATGGGATCAATCCTTCATCTGTAAATCCAAGAAATTTCAGGATATATGGGAACGGAGGAATCATGTTACCGGAATATAACCAGGATGTAAAATACAGTGCTCTTCAGGAAAATGCCATACAGGTAGTGGGTGAAGATGATGGAATATGGAACGATAATGATTATGCCCTGTTCTATGCTCAGGGACCTAATGGATACAACCTGTATAACAGCTCCAATGGGAAAGGATTCAAAAGAGCAGAAGAAAGAATTGACCGCAGTGAAAACGTAAAGAATATTTATGAAGATTTTTCCTATTACTACATCAATTTTGATAAAGGTGCGGGAAAAAGGGTTCAGCCTATAGATGCCAACCTGCCGGCTTCCCCACTAATTACACGATTTGATAATTACCAGGTGATCAATAATGATCAGAAAAACATCATGAAAGTCGGAAGGGTTTGGACAGAGGAAGCTCCGTTTACCACCGACAAATCGGTTACTTTTAACCTCACCACTCCGATCCTGGGCGGCGATCCCGTAAAATACAGAACACGGGTAATTGGGTATAAGTCTCAGGGAAACAGTATAACTTTTGACATTAATAATCAAAATGCTCAGCCTTTTTCATCCGGTTCAACGGACCCTGATTATGTCCCATATGTTTATTTTGGAGATGTTACCAATTTAAGTGGCAACCAGCTTACGATCAACTACAAACCGAACATAGCAACAAATCCTAATGGTTTGTTTTATTTTGATTATGCTGAAGTTCAATACAAAGAGGACCTTAGATATAACGGGTCACAGATGAATTTCAGGGATTTTTCCCTTGTAAGCGGATCCAACACCAGTTATGGATTCAGCGTAAGCAATACGGCGGGATTGGAACAGATCTGGGATGTCACGGATATCACCAATGCCAACAGAAGAGTCAACAAAGCAACGGGAAGTGGTAATTTTAATTTCGGGTATATTACTTCTGATTTAAATTTCAATAACGAATTTGTTGCATTTAAGGCTGATGCCGCTTATTCACCTCAATTCGTAGAGAGAATTGCCAACCAGAACCTTTCAGGATTACAAAATGTAGATTATCTGATTATTACAGTCCCTGAAATGATGTCCCAGGCTCAAAGGCTTGCCAACTACCATCAGACTAAAAATAATTATAATGTACAGATTGTAGATGTTAATAAGATCTATAATGAATTTGGAAGCGGAAGTAAAGATCTTACTGCTATCCGTGATTTTATAACCAAATTAAATACACCACTGGGAAGTTTAAAATATGTATTTATTCTGGGTGATACCTCTTACGATTATAAAAACAGGGTTCCTAACAATTCCAATGTGGTATCCAGCTATGAAAGTGAACAGTCTTCAGATTTCATTACTTCATTTGTTACTGATGATTATATCGTAATGACAAAACCACAAACTTCTGCTTCGATCCCGAATAACTTACCTGATGTACCGGTAGGAAGACTTCCTGCGGCAAATGCTACTGAAGCAGCGGTAATGATGGATAAAACCCTTGCATATTACAATTCTTTACCGGGGCAGTCGACTCCTTTTGGGGAATGGCGTATGAAGCTTGATTTCGTGGTAGATGATGATGATGATGGCGGAGGTCCTTTCCATGATGTAATGAACACTACATTAGCAACTGTTTTCGAACAGCCGGGATCTACAAATCTTAAAGAATATAATGTAAGAAAACTCTATCTGGATGCTTTTCAGGCTCAGAGTACAGCAGGCGGACAAAGATACCCACAGGTAAACCAGGCAATCTCCAATGATATCGGAAACAGTATGTACCTGTTTTATTTCGGACATGGAGGAATCAGCGGATGGGCTCAGGAAAGAGTGCTTACCCTTGATGAGATCAATAATGCCAATAACTTTTCCAATGTGTACAGCAGATTTCCATTTGTGTCTACGATTACTTGTGAATTTACGCTCTGGGATGAACCGGAAACCTTTTCTGCCGGAGAACGTTTTCTAAAAATGAAACAGGGAGGGCCGGCAACAATGATCACCTCAAGCCGTGCTATTGGTGTGGATTATGGTCGTGATTTTACAGACCTTTATACCAAAGATATTTTCAAACTTGTGAATGATGATTTTGAAACCCTTGGTGTTGCCCATTTAAATGCTAAAAGACAAAAAGGTCCGCAAGCAGACCACTTGAAAGTAAACCTTCTGGGTGATCCTGCTATGAAATTAAGCAGACCAAAAAGGTTATTGGTAATCGATGCTATAGAAACTCCGGTACCGGGACTGATCAGAGGTCTGGACTTTGTAAAAGTAAAAGGACATATCAACAATACAAACGGAAGTATTAATACCTCTTTTAACGGAAGAGTGGTTATCAATATCTTTGATAAGAGACTTAATAAAAAAACATTGAATAACGACGGAAACCTCACCCCTATCCTTGAATATACTGAAGAAGGAAGTGCTATTGTGAAGGCGTCAGGTACTGCTGTGAATGGGGTATTCACTGTAGAATTTTATGTCCCGAAAGATATTAATTATGCCGTAGGTGAAGGAAGAATCCTCGGATATGCTGACAATAAAGCTACGGACGTATTCAATAATCAGGCGGTACAGGTTGGAGATATTAACCCAAACGGAATTAATGATAGTCAGCCCCCTAAGGTAAAGCTGTACATGAACAATACAAACTTTGCGGATGGAGGTATTACAGACCAGAATCCGATGTTGCTTGCCTGTATCACAGATGATACAGGAATAAATTCAACAGGATCCGGTATTGGCCATGATATTACTGTATATTTGGACGGCCAGATCATCAATACTATTGTTTTAAACGATTTTTATTCTTCGGGAGAAGGAAATGGATGTCTGAGTCCGAGTCTTGCAGATTATCAGAAAGGAAATGTAACCTACCCTTTCAGGAATTTATCGGTAGGTCAGCATCAATTATCATTTAAAGTTTGGGATATAAACAATAATTCTACATCTGCAACGTTAAACTTTGAAGTTAAGGATGAAGCGGATCAGCATCTGGTAATCAACAGACCTCTTAACTGGCCGAATCCGTTTACCAATAAAACGTATGTTCAGTTTGAGCATAATTGTGATGATATTCTGAATGTAAATGTTCAAATCTATACAATAACAGGGAAATTGGTAAGAACTTTATCACAGGCTGTAGTTGCAGAACCGTTCCTACAGGGCTTTAGAACGCCACGTCAGGCAATTGAATGGGATGGAAGAGACGATTTTGGGGCAACTGTTGGGAAGGGAACATATATTTTTAAGATATTTGCAAAAAGTCAAAACCAAGAAAAATGCAAAGGAAGTGCCACAGCTGTAGAAAAAATGGTACTTTTGAAGTAAAATAAAATAAGGATAATAATAATATTAATAAAAAACTGATAATATATAAAAGACAACATATGAATTTAACTACTAAACTGCTTTTAGGAATTGGTTTAAGTGCTGGTTTTTTAGGCTATTCGCAAGATCTGGGGCAGGTAAGACCTGTATTGACCGGAGCTCCATTTCTAAGAATTGCACCAGATGCAAGATCTGGAGGTATGGGTGATCAGGGTGTCGTTACCTCTCCGGATGCATTTTCACAATTCTGGAATGCAGCGAAATATCCTTTTAGCAGAACGAGTTCTTCCGTAGGCCTTAACTACACCCCTTATATGGGAAAATTAACCAATGACGTATTTCTATTATATGGTGCATTCCATAAATTCTTAGGTCAGGATGAAAGATCTACGATCTCAGCAAGTATTTATTACTTCAATATGGGACAGGTAGACTTGACTCAGTTAGTAGGTAGCGAAGTAGCTTCAATGGGAACATCAAAACCAAATGAATTCTCTATTGATGTTGCTTATGGGTTAAAGCTTTCAGATTCATACTCAATGGCTGTAACGGGTAGATTCATCCGTTCAGATTTAGCCGGAGGGTTCAACACAGATACTACATTAAAACCTGCCAATTCATTTGCGGTAGACGTTTCAGGATACTATACCTCTCCAAGATTTTCAAGTATCGGAGGATATGATGGTAAAGTGAATGCCGGTTTTGCTATTCAAAACCTGGGTCCGAAACTGGATTACACAGGAAATGAAGAATCAAGATCTTATCTACCTACCATGGCAAGATTAGGGGTTGGTTATGATATGTATCTGGACGACCTTAATAAAATCGGGATCAGCGTAGAAGGTTCTAAAATCTTAGTTCCGGGATCAGAATTCGTAGGAATGGATCCTAATACCAGACAGCCTATGTATGCGGTACCAAATGTGGGACCTATTGCGGGAATCGGAAAGTCTTTCAAAAACAAGAACAGTATCATGTATAGTGGTGCATTGGAATATTCATACGATAATGCTTTTGCAGTAAGAACTGGTTATTTCCGCGAAAGTCCTGAACAGGGAGCCAGAGAGTTCGCAACAGCAGGTATTGGTTTGAAGTACCGTTCTTTCGGACTTGATATTTCTTATCTGATCAATATGTCTAAAATTAATACAGCTTTAGATAACACGCTTCGTTTCGGTTTGACCTGGAATATCGGAGATGAAACTTCTAATGTTGATAATTAAAAAAATATAACATTTAAGTTTAGAAAAGTCTCATATTTATGAGGCTTTTTTGTTTGTCAATAATTATTTTTGTAATATGAACTATTCGGCGGAACTAAAAAAATTTGTAACCAGTCAGTATGTATATTCTGCAATCAGGA
Source organism: Chryseobacterium sp. LAM-KRS1 (assembly GCF_013184525.1). Lineage (GTDB taxonomy): Bacteria > Bacteroidota > Bacteroidia > Flavobacteriales > Weeksellaceae > Chryseobacterium > Chryseobacterium proteolyticum. The sequence goes on along the minus strand of NZ_JAAOIZ010000001.1, from coordinate 317,565 downwards.
TTACATTAGCTACTGTATTACCTTGTTTGGTTCTCGCCCACTTTGGAATTTTAAAAGAATATTTTCTTTTCCCTCTGGGAACCAGCTTCGTAGCCCTTACTGATCAGCCAGGACCGTTTATCAGAAGAAGGAATGCCCTTACTTTTGCCATTGTCTGTTTTGTGTTTGTAGCACTTATTGCCAGCCTGGTGATGCATATCAAAGTACTGGTGATCCTCGAGATCATCGTATTTGCCATGTTTTTTTCACTTATCGGGGTATACGGGCAAAGGCTGGCCGCCGTTGGTTCTTTATCCCTGGTGGTATTAGCGATCTTTATCGACGGACATCTGACCGGAGACAATATTTTTAAAAGTCTGCTGATCTTTGCGTCAGGCTGTATATGGTTTTTATTGATCTTCCTTATTGTTACGACTATTCAGCCTTATAAACTGGCAAGCCAGATGATCGGCGAAAATTATCTCCAGCTGGCAGAATTTTTAAAAATAAAAGCAAATTATTACCAAAAGAATCCTGATTTCGATAAACTGACCACCCAGGTTATTGCCAAGCAGATAGGAATCAAGAACCTTCAGGAGGAAACCCGGGAAACCGTTTTTAAGACAAGAACCATTGTTAATGAATCTACGACGACCAGCAGATTATTGATGCTGATGTTCCTGAACTCAATGGACCTTCATGAGAAACTGATGACTTCTGAAAGTGATTATCAGAAGTTGCAGGAAAGTTTCAAGGACAGCATGATATTGGTTAATATCCATGATTACCTCAACCTGCTTTCCGAAGAAATAACAAACATTGGAATTTCCCTACAGTTGGGTACCCGTGCAAAACCTATTTTTGATCTGGAAATGGAACTTAAGAAACTGAATACCCTGTATTTTGAACTAAGGAACAGGCAGATCACACCCGAAACGTTAGAAAACTTTATGATCCTGCGTCAGATTCTGATGCGTATCAGCGAGATTACAAAGGAAATCAACGAAATCTATAAAGTTTTTTCACAAGATGTAAAACTTGCAAAAAGTCTTTCAACAGGATTAGACCTAAGAAAGTTTATGCCTAATGAAGAAAAGCTGAATTTCAAAGTCCTTAGAAACAACATATCCCTATCTTCCTCTCAGTTTCGTCATGCCATTCGCATTACGACCGCTTTACTGATCGGGTATCTGTTTTCTCTTTTTCAGTTTTTAGGAATCGGCCATACCTACTGGATATTAATTACGATTACCGCTATATTAAAACCGGCTTATTCCATAACAAAACAAAGAAACGGACTTCGTTTGTACGGCACTATTGTAGGAGCTACAATAGCCTATATCATACTCCACTTTGTTCACATCAATGCTATATTATTTGCCACACTTCTGATCAGCATGATCCTTTGCTTCAGTTTACTAAAAGGTAAATATTTCTGGGCTGTATTATTCATGACGATCTATGTCTTTATGAGCTTTAATTTTTTAAGCCCCGGAAAGGTTGACGTTATTTTCAAAGACAGAATTGTGGATACGATGATTGCAGGTATTATTGCGTTCCTTGTTTCCTATATTGTCCTTCCTGTCTGGGAGCATACCCAGAATCTGGATCTGATGAAAAAATCTGCAGAAAGTAACCTCATCTATTTTCAGAGTGTTATTTCCAAATTCCTTGAAGATAATTTTGACCTTGAGGACTATAAGGTAAAACGTAAAAATGCGATTATTTCCCTGGCCAATCTTTCCGACAATTTCCAGAGGATGATCTCAGAACCCAAAAATCAGCAGAAGAAGCTGGAAGTTGTTCACCAGTTTGTAGCAACTTCCCATCTTGTTACGGCTTATACAGCTTCGCTTTCGCAATATGCTAAAAATGACGAGAAATATCCCGAAATAGATGCTGACAGCTGGAGTCGGAAAATAGAATCGGAGTTACAGCAGACCTATGCCCTTCTTAATGGTGAAAAAATCAATGAATCCCTTAAAATGGAAAGCCGTCTGGAACCGGAGGATTCTTCTATTGACGACCTCATGCTGAAAAGGAAAACAGAGCTCGAGGAAAATGAAGCTTCAGAAGTTAACGATCCCAATAAGATATCTCATCTTACGGAACTGAAAAACATTCATGATGTGCTTGAGCTTATTTATGATGTTGCTAAAGAGCAAAGAAAAGTGATCGAGAAATACAAGAACGAATCCGAGGCGGCTACTCCTCCACAATCGTAAAGCAGTAGTCATCAAAAAATTCTACCCTTGCTTTGAACTCATCTGAAAACTGATCGTCATACACCCGGCAGCTTATTTTATGAAGATTTTTTAGCTGAAAAGGCTTCACTTCATAGTTTTTCTTCAAGGACCAGTATTTGGAATGATGGATCTTATACATGCTTTCTTTTACGCTCCAGATAATGGTATAATAAGTATGGGCGAGATCTTCAGGAATAAATCCTCTTTCATTTTCATAGGTAAACTTATCAATAACCCTCATGATCTTAGGATTGAATTTTTCAATATCTATTCCGATTTTTCTTTTTGAAATGGCAATAGCTGCAAAAGGAAATGAATGGGTGATTGAAATTTCCGCATCTTTTGGGGAAAGAAAAGGTTCTCTTTCTTTATAGAGTATTTTAGAATCCGGCTTTAATCCTTTTAAAAGTTTACGAACCATTAAGACTTCCAGTAATTTCTTGGGATGGTAGTCTTTTACTTTTTCCGCATTTTCAGGTTCTAAAAGATCATTAATATGTAATTCTTCGCTCTCATCATATTTCCAAATAAGAATTGTAGCGGTTTCATCTGAAAAATCTCGGTAAAGGGGCATTGTTTTTTATTGGATAAAAGTAATAAAAAGAAATGTAATGATCATATAATTGTAGAAGATGAAGTCGGGTTTTACTAAAAAGAAATCCTTTAATGAAAAAGGCAATCGTAAAAAACACTCTTCCTCTCCTACCTTCCAATTTATTTTGATTGATGGTTAACATCATTTCTATGCTCAAGGATTTCCAGGTTATCATCAACAAAGTAAGCACTTCCAAAACCATTCACATAGGAACCTTTAAGCGGATGTAAAGCAATAAGAATAAAATCTTTCATTTCGGAAATAAGATCGACTACTTTTCCATGAGATTCTTTTAATTGACTTACCGCATTATTCCAGCTTTCAGAATCTCTTTCTATTGGTGATGTTTTGGCTTCAAAGGTTAACCGTTCACGGGCATACATCTGCTTGGTAGCCATCTCATCTTCTATAAGCATTACAGAAGTACTCCTTCCCTCTGCAAGATTTTTTGTATGTTTTGCCATAAAAGATACCAAAATGTAAAATGTATTTTCTATCTGTACAAAAGGAGCATAGCTGGAATGGGAATTTCCTTCGGCATCTACGGTGGCTAAAATCACACTTTTAGATCTATTTATTAACTCTTTTACTTTGGGAGTGAGTGGCTTTGTCTTTTTTTGAGCATTATCCTGAGCATGGTTATCATTCATCTTACAACGATTTTATTGATGTAAAAATAGCTTATTTAGAGTAAATAAAAATAATATTAATTCATGTATAATCTCATCAATTGAACTTGATCCATCGTTTTTATATCTTAATTATTAATTGTAATTTTGCATTTCATTATCAATTGAATTTAAACTTATTCATTAACATATGAGTACTACAACACAATACGTTCCTTATAAAGTTAAGGACATTTCTCTTGCAGAATGGGGAAGAAAAGAAATTACTCTTGCTGAGGCAGAAATGCCTGGCCTGATGTCTATCCGTGAAGAATACGGACCATCTCAACCCCTAAAAGGAGCAAGAATTGCAGGATGTCTACATATGACGATCCAGACAGCTGTGCTTATCGAAACCTTAGTAGCTTTAGGTGCTGAAGTTACATGGTCTTCTTGTAATATTTTCTCTACACAAGATCACGCTGCTGCCGCTATTGCTGCTGCAGGAATTCCTGTTTATGCTTGGAAAGGATTAAATGAAGAGGAATTCGACTGGTGTATTGAGCAGACTTTATTCTTCGGTGAAGAAAGAAAGCCATTAAACATGATCCTTGATGACGGTGGAGATTTAACGAACATGGTTTTTGATAAATACCCTGAATTAACAAAAGATATCAAAGGACTTTCTGAAGAAACCACTACCGGAGTACACAGATTATACGAAAGAATGAAGAACGGTACGTTAGTAATGCCGGCTATCAATGTGAATGATTCTGTTACCAAGTCTAAATTTGACAATAAATACGGTTGTAAAGAATCTGCAGTAGATGCTGTAAGAAGAGCTACAGACGTAATGTTGGCAGGTAAAAGAGTGGTAGTTTGTGGTTACGGAGATGTAGGTAAAGGTACGGCAGCTTCTTTCAGAGGGGCAGGTTCTATCGTAACGGTTACTGAAATTGATCCTATCTGTGCTTTACAGGCTGCAATGGATGGTTATGAAGTAAAAAGATTAGATACAGTTGTAGATAATGCAGATATCATCATTACGACTACCGGTAACTTCAATATCGTGAGAGCAGAGCACTTCCTTAAAATGAAAGATAAGGCGATCGTTTGTAACATCGGTCACTTCGATAATGAAATTGATATGGCATGGTTAAACAAAAACTATGGTCATACAAAATCAGAAGTTAAGCCACAAGTAGATATTTATACCTTAGAAGGAGGAAAAGAAATTATCATCCTTGCGGAAGGAAGACTGGTAAACCTTGGATGTGCTACAGGACACCCTAGTTTTGTAATGTCCAATTCTTTCTCTAATCAGACTTTAGCTCAGATCGAATTATGGAATAATGCTGCAGCATACAAAAACGAGGTGTATACACTACCAAAACACTTAGATGAAAAAGTAGCTGCCCTTCACCTTAAAAAATTAAGCGTTGAGCTGGAAACTCTTTCTCCTGAACAAGCTGAATATATCGGTGTAGATGTAAAAGGTCCGTTCAAACCGGAATACTACAGATATTAAGATATAATCATACGCAATATACGGTCCCATTATTTGAATAATGGGACTTTTTATTTTATATCTCGCGAAGTAATTGCAGAGATATCTTGTCACATTTTATTTTATGACAAACTTAATATACATATAATACTTAGATAACATTTACTTTTTCTTCATAGCGTATTTTAGCCCATCAAATAAAAAATACATATGAAAAATTTCGACCGGAGATTCTATCTTCTTGCATTATTATGTTTTCTTTCATTTATTTCATGCAGCGAACAAACCTCTTTTGAAGAAAATGGTTCTCTTGCCGATCAGGCAAATAAGAAGGATAGATTTTCACGTTTAGGAGATAATGATCTCAAAGTACTCACTTACAACACATTCTTATTGCGGGATATCGCTGTAGCCTCTACCACACAATGGTCGCAAAATCAAAGGGCAGAAAAAATCGGAACGGCAGACTTTATCAAAAATTATGATGTATTACTCCTGCAGGAATGTTTTGACAATACAGCTTCAACAATACTTCGAGAAAAACTTTCTTCAAAATTTCCTTACCAGACACCTATTCTTGGACAAACCAAACAAGGCTGGAATAGCACTTCCGGAGACTGGAGAGAAGTAGTCTCGGGCGGACTGGAAAACGGTGGAGTGATGATTGCCAGTAAGTACCCGATTGAAATAATGAATCAATATATATTTCCCAAAGGATGTGATTTCGATGCCCTTTCTTTAAAGGGTTTTGTGTACGCCCGTATTCTTAAAAACGGAAAACGGATTCATTGTATTTCTACCCATCTTCAATCTACCCAACCCGGCTGCCAGGGAAATGAAGTCAGCATCAGAAAAAGCCAGCTGGAAATGATCAAATCTTATGTGGACGCACTTCAAATTCCTGCTGATGAAATGCTTGTGTATGGCGGAGATTTTAATATTATTAAGAACAGCCAGGAATACCCTGTCATGCTGCAAACGTTAAATGTATCTGCACCTGTCTACAAAGGTCTTTCACAGACATGGGATACCCAAACGAACACCATGGCATCTTACCACTATCCTTATCCTAAGAATCAGCCGGAATATCTTGATTATATCTTCGTTTCCAACGAACACCTTACTCCTCTATCCTGGCACAATATCGCTTTTGATCCCGTAAGCAATACCCTTATGACGTATACCAATCTCACCCAGGACACTTATTACTGGACAGATTATTCGGATCATTATCCTGTAGAAGGAGCCATCAGTACGGATGAAACATCTCCCAAAAAGAGTATGAAATTCAGAATATATGATAAGGTATCTTTAAGATCCGTAGCTACCGGAAAGTATATTACCAGCAACCTTTCAAAACCAGATGATTGGCTTACCGTATCCGCTTCTGCTCCTAATCAGAATACATGGTTCAATCTTGTTAACCTTGGGGCTGGGGATAATTATTTCGATCTCAAAGAAGGTCCGGTAAGGGTAGAGACCAGCGAGCGTATTAATAATTTCTGGTATTGGGAGTATCTGAACGGAGGAGCTTATTACTATTTCCCGAAATTTGGCAAATCCCTTAAAAACCTCGAACTGGTCCTTGTGAAAAAGAAAAACGGAAACACTTCTACAAGCATAGAAAATGGAGATACCGTTGCCTTCAAGGATAAAACCTCCACAGGAAAAACATATTTCCTTCAGGTATATCAAAAGAACGGTACCGATTGGATCTATTTAAATGGAAATACAATCGGTGCTGCTGAACAATTTGAAGTACGGATGAACAATACTTCCCAACAGAATTGGTATTAAATTTCATCCCTGAAAAAACATAAAGCTCTCCACATTAGGAGAGTTTTTTTTATAGAGCTATTTCCCGCTATCCGCTCATACTCCTCGCCCCCAACCTTACCATTCCCTGCTCCGGGGTAACCGCTTCTATCGGGGCTAGGAACAGTCCAAAAAACACCTGGAAAACAGGCTTCCGGAATAAAAGCCTTTAATCTTCAAAAATTCAAATTATTTATTATTTTAGCTTTTATAGGTAATAAAAAATTAAAATAAATCAAATACTGCAATAAACTATTCAAAAATTTTGTGATTTTATTATTTTCATTATCTTTATTTCACAAAATTTTGATATGTATAAAAAATTTTTACCCCTTATTTTATTTATTAATTTTTTTCACATCCTGAACGCCCAAAATGAATTTATCACCATCTGGAAACCTAATACTCCAGCAATCATTCCACAGATGGATGTTATTGTTCCTTATCCGGCAGGCAATAACCAGATATGGTTCCCGGGAATCGGAGAAAATTATACGATAACCTGGGAAGAGATAGGTTTTCCCCAGCACAATGGAGTCATGAACAATGTGACTTCTACACAACAGGTCTTTATCGATTTTGGAACATCATTAAATCCTAATACCACTGATGCTGCTTATCGGGTAAAAGTAAGCAATGGAAACGGAGTTTTTAAGCAGATCCGGTTTGGTGATCCTGAAATCCTAAATGTCCCTACTGCTTACATGGCTATTCTCTGGCACAACGTAGGCAGCATTGATAAAATTACCGAAGTTTCCCAATGGGGAAATATCAACTGGATTTCTATGGAGAATGCCTTTAGTAATTGCAGGGCGCTTCAAGTTACCGCTACAGACACACCTAACCTTTCAGGTGTAACAGATGCTTCATTCATGTTTTATGGAAATTCAGCTTTTACAGGACACCCGTCTATGACGGCATGGAATACATCCCAAATAAAAAAATTTACATACATGTTTGGCCACACTTCCCCTACTCCGGCTACCGCAGCAGTTGATCTGTTCAATCTCAACATCGGTTCATGGGATATGTCTTCGGCACAAGACATCAGCTATATGTTTTTCCACAGAAGATCATTTAATCAAAATATAAACAACTGGAACACTTCGAACGTAACTACAATGGCCCATACATTTGAAAATTGTTACACATTCAATCAGCCATTGAATAACTGGAATACTTCAAAGGTCACCAATATGGCGTATTTATTTCATTTTATCCCCGATTTTAACCAGCCTATCGGTAATTGGGACACATCCAATGTTACTAATTTCAGCCACATGTTCCACAACTGTACTTCTTTTAATCAACCACTAGACAACTGGAACACGGCTAAAGGAACTACCATGGAGATGCTATTTACAGGTGCCTCTGCCTTCAATCAACCTGTAGGAAGCTGGAATACAGGGTTGGTGGGAACAATGCTTTTCACTTTTCGTGATGCAACAAGCTTTGATCAATCTTTAGAAAACTGGAACCTGGCTTCCCTGACTATTGGAGACCAGATGCTGACAAATTCCGGATTAAAATGCGAAAATTACAGCAGAACCATCGCCGGATGGGCCAATAACCCAAATACGGCGAATAACATCAACCTGATTTCTACTGCACCATTAATGTATTCTTCGGATGTAGTACCAGAAAGAAATGTACTTATCAATAAAGGTTGGATATTTAATGGTGATACTCAGGGAGAGTGCAGATTAGGAATTTCTGAAATCCCTCTCAATAATCTTTCCATTTATCCCAATCCTGCCAGCGACTTTATTTACATCAAAAATATAAAAGGTTCCGGAAGTTACAGGATAACTGACATGGCAGGTAGAATCATCCTTCAGGGACTTTTAAATAATGAAAAAATCGATGTAAGTTCTTTAATAAAGGGAAATTATCTATTACAAATTACTTCCGCGGATAAGGTCCAATCTTTAAAATTCATCAAAAAATAACGATCCATATGATAAAAAAACTAATCCTATTCCTTCTCTTCAGCTTTTTCTTTCAATCCGGAAAGGCACAAAATGAATTCATTACCATATGGAAACCTGGTAATACCAGTACCAATATAGCAGGAGTTTCACTTTCAACGTCCAATCAAATATGGTTTCCCGGCAAAGGCAACCAATTCAACGTTTATTGGGAAGAAATAGGGTATCCTCAGCACAATGGAATTTTACAAAACGTTACGGCTTTAAAACAATTTTTAATAGACTTTGGCGATCCTCAAAACCCCACTCCTGCTAACGCAACTTATAAAGTGAAAATTAGTAATGGTAATGGTACCTTTCAGGCAATCCGGTTTCCTGAGGGTGTTTATGTATCTATCACACTATGGCCCATATTTTTAGAATATAATGGTGACAAAGAAAAAATTCTGGAAGTTTCACAATGGGGAAATATTATCTGGGAAAATATGGAATGGGCATTCAGCGAATGCATCCATATGAACGTTACTGCAACAGATGCACCTGACCTGTCTCAAATAACAAGTACTTATGGCTTATTTTACAATTGTACCTCACTCACAGGAACACCGGCATTTGACACCTGGAATACCTCGGGTATTACCAATATGAGCCACATGTTTGCCGGAGCCACAAATTTTAACCAACCTGTCGGAAGCTGGAATACCGCCAACGTAACCAATATGAACTGGCTGTTTCATTATCTTGATTTTTTCAATCAGCCTATCGGAAACTGGAATACTTCAAAGGTAACTACTATGATCCATATGCTACACGAATGCTATGCCTTTAACCAGGATCTTTCTTCCTGGGACACCTCAAAAGTAACAGATATGAGGGCAATACTTGGCAAAACAACGAACTTTAACCATAGTCTTGGAAACTGGAATCTGAATTCTTTAGTGCTCGCTTCAGGGATGCTTACCGGTTCCGGACTAAGCTGTGAAAAATATAATAACACTCTCATGGGTTGGGCAAATAATCCGGCAACTCCCAACAATCTGATAATCGGAGATGTTTCTCCAATGGCTTACTCATCTCAGCCCGCACTCAATGCAAGAAATAATCTTATCAATACAAAAGGATGGACCATAACTGGTGATTACTACAATACTGAATGTGTAAGTTTATCAACATCCGAAGTTCTTTCTCAAAATGAAATCCGTATTTATCCAAATCCGGCAGCGGATTACATTTATATTAAGAATGTAAAAGGTTTTAATACTTATAAAATTTTTGATATGAGTGGAAGAATAATTCTTCAGGACCTCTTAAACGATGAAAAAATCAATATCAGTTCTTTAATTAAAGGAAATTACATTTTACAAATCATTACAAAAGATAAGGTCCAATCTTTAAAATTCATCAAAAACTAATTCTCATGCTAAAAAAAACAATCCTATTCTTTCTCTTTATTCTTTTCTTTCAGTCAGGAAAAGCTCAAAATGAATTTATCACCGTCTGGAAACCAAGCCTTCCCCGTTATGCAACACAGTATACCGGGATATCCGTAGCTTCTACAGATACACAGATCTGGCTTCCTGCTGTAGGAACCGATTTTCAGGTATACTGGGAAGAAATTGGTTTCCCGGCACACCATGCCACATTAACCAATCTCAACTCTACTTACCAGTTACTGATCGACTTTGGAACCCCTTTAAACCCTAATCCAGCAGACGCAACTTATCGTTTAAAAATAACTAACGGCACTGGTAATTTTCATAGGATTCGGTTTTCCAACTGGGATATGTTTAATGGTGATGGCCTGATAGGTGATGTGCATAAAATAGTAAGATTGGAACAATGGGGAAATATCCACTGGTCTTCTATGGGACAGGCATTTCAGGGTTGCAGAGACTTCGATGTAACTGCCACAGACACTCCAGATCTGTCAGCCGTTACAGATATGTCCAATATGTTCTTAGGTAATTATAGTTTGATAGGAAATCCCTCTTTCAATAATTGGAACACCTCCCATGTAACCACTTTGCTAAGTACATTTGCAGGTTGTTTTCTTTTCAATCAGCCTGTTGGAAACTGGGACACTTCAAACGTTACCATGATGGGAATAACATTCAGCTCTGCTTTGGTATTCAACCAACCTCTGGCGAACTGGAACACCTCTAAGGTAAACCACATGACCGCCATGTTCAGTGGTGCTAAGGAGTTCAATCAACCGATCGGAAACTGGGATCTTTCCAATACTATCGATTGCGAATTTATGTTTTCCGGTGCTAAAAAATTCAACCAGCCTATTGGTAACTGGAATACCTCCAAAGTAGTTGAAATGGACCGTATGTTCAACCAGGCACAAGATTTCAATCAGGATATCAGCAATTGGGACACATCAAGTGCCACCATTATGGAGGGCATGTTTGCAGGCGCTTCCAGTTTTAATCAAAACATCGGAAACTGGAACATAAGCAATGTAGTCTATATCAACGATATGTTCAATGGGGCTACCAGCTTCAATCAGGATATTGGGAACTGGGATGTAAGCAAAGCAGTCTGGATGCACAATATGTTTAAAGATGCAAAGAATTTTAATCAGAATATCGGAAACTGGAATGTAGGACTTGTCACCAACATGAACAATATGTTCAATGGAGCCACTCATTTCAATCAAAATCTTGGACAATGGAACATCAGCTCTCTTACCTCAGCCATAAACATGCTACAAAACTCAGGACTGAATTGTCAAAGCTACGATAATACCCTTTACGGCTGGAACCTGAAGCCCACAACCCCTAATAATATCAACCTTGCAAATACTTCACCTTTGGTTTACTCCAACCCGCTTGCTGTCAATGCCAGAAATAATCTTATCAATAATAAAGGATGGACGATCAGCGGAGATACTTACAACGGAGAATGCCAGTCTGTTTTATCCACATCAGATGCGTTACCTCTCAACGAGATCAGTATCTATCCAAATCCCGCAACGGACTTTATCTACATCAGAAATATGAAAGATTCCGGTAATTATAGAGTAATGGATATGGCAGGAAGAATAATACTTCAGGGTATGATAAATAATCAAAAAATTGACGTCAGCTCTTTAATCAAAGGAAACTATATCCTTCAGATCATTTCGAAAGACATGGCACGATCACTTAAATTTATTAAGAAATAATATCATAATCCATCCGTATGTATAAAAAAATTATCCTCCTAGGTTTATTCTTATTCTTAGGGCAAATGATAAAAGCACAAAATGAATTTGTTACGATCTGGCAACCCAACAGGCCCGACACAATGCCTCTTATTGATGTAAATGCTCCTTATGCCGCCTCCACTAATCAGATATGGTTTCCGGGAATCGGTGAGAATTACACAATAAGCTGGGAAGAAGTAAACTATCCTCAGCATAACGGGGTTATGAATAATGTTACCTCTACGAAGCAGGTATTGATTGACTTTGGAACTTCATTAAATCCTGATACGGCAAGCGCTTCTTATCGTGTAAAAGTAAGCAACGGAAATGGCATATTTAAACAGATACGATTTGGAGAATGCCAGATCATTTATGTAGCAGACTCATATATTCTCATGTGGGATATATTCGGAAATTCTGATAAAATAACTGAAATAGAAAATTGGGGAAATATTCAATGGACCTCTATGAATACTGCATTTGCGCACTGCAGATTGCTTCAGCTCACGGCTACCGACAGTCCAAACCTCACTAATGTAACGGATGCTTCATTCATGTTTTATAATGCCCATGATTTTTTAGGGGCAAGTTCAATGCAAAACTGGAATACCTCAACTATAAAGGATTTTAAATTTATGTTTGCAAGGATGGGAGATTATGTGCAGGCAATAGATCAGTTTAATTCCCCTTATTTGAGTACCTGGAATATGTCATCAGCTAAAAATCTGAATAATATGTTTTCCGGAAGAAAGGTATTTAATCAACCCTTAAATAATTGGAACACTTCGAATGTGGAAGATATGGGCTGGATGTTTGCTCTTTGCCTGAATTTTAATCAGCGTTTAGACAGCTGGGATACTTCTAAAGTAAAAGATATGTCTTTTATGTTCCATTTTATTCCTGTTTTCAATCAAGACATTGGCGGATGGAATACTTCCTCTGTAACCAATATGGCTCATATGTTTCACGGCTGTACTGTTTTCAATCAACCTCTTAACTGGGCAACTTCCCAGGTTACTCATATGGGATTTATGCTAACAAGCGCCACAAACTTTAACCGGTCTTTAGGCAACTGGAACCTCAGCTCATTAACCGATGCTACCAATATGCTTACAGGTTCAGGATTAAATTGCGATAATTACAGCAAAACCCTTTCCGGATGGGCAGATAATCCTGTTACTCCTGATAATATTCCTCTTGTTTCAGTAACGCCTTTACAATATGCTTCCAATGCTGCTTCTAAAAGAAATATTCTTATTGGTAAGGGCTGGAATATAACAGGAGATACAGTAGGAAACTGTTTGTTGTCAACTTCAGAAATCCACACCAACAGCCAAAGCTTATCTATATATCCTAACCCCGCAGAAGATAACCTGCATATAAGGCATGCCCACGAGCTCAAAAGTTATAAAATTCTGGATGCCAGCGGAAGATTGGTACAACAAGATGCTCTGAATACAGACATGATTAATATAAGCTCACTGACAAAGGGAAATTATATATTGCAGATTACAACGAAAAATAAAACGGAATCGTTTAAGCTGATCAAAAAGTAAAATAAAAGCCTTACTTGTAATAAAGTGAGGCTTTTTTATAACGCGTATTTTTATTTATCATACTCGTTGGGGTGCTGATCTTTAATATCGTCAACAGTTCCTAGTACTTTATCTTTTAAAGAATCCTGATATTTCTGTAGTTTTTCCGCCACCTGTTCATTTCCGCTTCCTAAAATTTTAGCAGCAAGGATTCCCGCATTTAAAGCTCCGTTCAATGCTACAGTTGCTACAGGGATTCCGCCCGGCATCTGAAGGATGGATAGTACAGAATCCCACCCGTCAATAGAATTACTGGATAAAATAGGAACTCCGATTACAGGTAAGGTAGTACAGCTAGCCACCATTCCTGGTAGATGGGCAGCTCCCCCGGCCCCTGCAATGATAACTTTCAAACCTCTTTCTTTTGCTGTTTTGGCATAATCAAACATTCTTTCGGGCGTTCTGTGAGCAGATACCACAGTTAGCTCGTAAGGGATTTCGAGAGTTTTCAAAAAGCCTGCAGCTTGTTCCATAATTGGTAAGTCACTTTGACTTCCCATGATAATTCCTACCATCTTCAATTTTATTAGATTTTCAAAGATAAAAATTAAAATCTGTTTTCTAAAATTGAACTATCTATAAATCCCTGGATAATCTGATCTGAAAAAATTTTAACCCTGAATATATCAACTGATTACAAACAACACGTAAAATCACGTTTTATAATTATACTTAAATAAGATATATTTGTATACCATTTCACTAATATTTTGAAAGATTATAAACTTACACTTGCTGTTCTTACTGTAGCTATTGTCTGGGGAACGACTTTTTTATCGATTCGGGTGGCAGTACAAACGATTCCAGCCTGGTTTGTCGCGGGAATAAGACAATCTCTTGCAGCATTGATTATGCTCCTTGTCCTTTTATACAGAAAAGAATTACGATGGATCGGATGGAAAAACCTGAAATACCAGATTGTTTTTTCGTCACTTATGCTGATTATTGCCAATGGAATGACCACTGTTGCTGAAGAAACGGTAACAAGCAGTGTGACCTCTCTGATAAGCGCCTGCTCTCCTATTTTGGTTTTTCTGGGCAGTGTGGCTGTGGGAATACAAAAATTCAGCCTCAGGGCTGTCGTAGGAATTCTGATGTCTTTCGGTGGTATTGTTTTTATCTTTTGGGACGGTATAAAAGATCTGGCCAATCCGGATTATGCCATGGGAATTGTTTTTCTTCTTATCGCGATTGCAGGCTGGGCATCAGGTACCATTTTCACAAAAAAACTAAACATTCAAAGCGGAAATATATCGCTGAATCTTTTATATCAGTTTGCCTTTGCAGGAATTATCCAGATTATTTTTGCCTTCTTATTTTCTGAAGATTATAACTTCGAAAACTGGAGTTTCAAAAGTATTTCAGCCATGTTTTACCTTTCCGTCTTCGGCTCTGTTGCAGCCTTCTTTGCCTATCATTATGCTTTGACAAAGGTTTCACCGGTTCAGGTTTCTATTCTGGCCTATATCAATACCATTATTTCTATCTTTTTAAGCTGGCTGATCCTTGATGAAAGTATTTCTGTTAAATTTATTGTGGCAGCAATATTAATTATTCTGGGAGTATTCATAATTAACTACAACCCAGCCATGTTTAAAAAACAAAGAATTCAATAAACGCGGGACACCTATCTCAACCCGCTGCTTATCGGTACATTAAGGAACTTTCATATTATGATTGCTTCCTATTTTCATTATTCATCCAACAGAATATATCTCTATTTATCCACTTTCACATCTCTTTTTTTATTTTTTTTCCCTATCTTGTTTAGATCAATTTCTATGATATGCTAAAAAACACTCTGCTGATTTTATTTATTGTCCCATTACTTCTTCTAAGTTGTGATAATCGCCAAAAGGAAAAAGACCTGCTGGAAAGAGAGCAGCAGCTTTTGGAAAAAGAAAAGCTATTTGCCCACAAAGAATCTGAATATCAAGCCTTAATTAAAATGCGCGACAGCATCTTTACCCGAAAGGACTCTGCCAAAATAATGAGATGGCCGGAAGAAATTTCGGGAGACTGGAACGGCAAAGTGATCTGTACGGAATCCAATTGTAATGATTATGTTGTTGGAGATCAGCGAACAGATACCTGGGAATTCGACAGTGATTCCACTCAATTGGTGGCTAAAATCATCAACAATAACAATCTTATCAGGTTGTATTCCGGAAAGTTTGAAAACAATGAGATCAAACTGAATTTCAAAACAGATTCTGCTGCCAAAAAGAAAGTAGAAATGAATATTCTTCTCAATGATATTTCCGACACCAAGATAAGAGGAACAAGAACTGTAATAACAGATAATAATTGTACTGCAAAATTTTCTGTAGAATTAACGCGTTCGTCCAAATAAAACACATTTATGATTTTACTGAGCATACACAACCTGAGCTTCCCTATTGAAGATCCTGTATTAAAATTTTTATTGGTCCTGGTCATTATTCTGGCAGCTCCATTACTTCTGAATAAAATTAAAGTTCCCCATCTGTTAGGCCTTATTATCGCAGGTGCAGTAATCGGACCCAATGGATTCAATCTGTTGGCGAGGGATAGCAGTATTGTAGTTACGGGAACTACAGGACTTCTTTATATTATGTTTCTCGCAGGACTGGAAATTGATATGGGTGATTTTAAGAAAAACAAATGGAAGAGCCTCGGATATGGAGCTTATGCATTTATTTTTCCTTTTATACTCGGATTTGTCGGAGCGTATTATTTATTGGGATTTTCGGTACTGACTTCCGTCTTATTCGCCAGTTTGTTCTCGTCTCAAACCCTTATCACCTATCCTTTAATCAGTAAACTTGGAATTGCAAAAAACCGGGCTGTAAATATTACCGTAGGCGGAACAATGATCACCGATATTGCCACATTATTGGTACTTGCTGTGGTTGTAGGTATGGTCCAGGGAGACGTGGGAACTTCTTTCTGGGTAAAGTTATCCGTATCTGTTATACTTTTTAGCCTGATCGTTCTATTGTTATTCCCTATTATTGGACGGTGGTTTTTCAAAAAAGTAAATGATAAAATATCCCAATACATTTTTGTATTGGTGATGATCTATCTGGCGGCACTATTGGCGGAATTAGCCGGCATTGAAGCTATCATCGGGGCATTCTTTGCCGGGCTTGCATTAAACAGACTGATTCCTCACACATCTTCTCTCATGAACAGGGTGGAATTTGTAGGGAATGCGATATTTATCCCTTTCTTCTTGATCAGTGTGGGAATGCTGATCGATTTCACCGTATTCTTCAAAAGTTTTGAAACCCTTAAAGTTGCAGCGATTATGTTGGTCGCATCAATCGGTGGTAAATATATTTCAGCCGTGATCACTCAAAAGACATTCAGGTTTACAAAAGAAGAAGGTAAACTGATCTTTGGTTTAAGTTCAGCTTCTGCAGCTGCTACATTAGCTACAGTAATGGTAGGATACAACATCATTGTTTCCGAAACGGAAACAGGAGAACCTGTAAGATTACTGAATGAACATGTATTGAACGGAAGTATATTACTTATCCTTATTTCATGTACCATTTCTTCATTTGTATCTATGGCCAGTGCACAGAAAATCGCAGAAACGGATAATGAAGATACGGTATCCGGAAACAGCCATGAGGAGGAAAGCCTGCTATTAGCCATCAATCATCAGGAAACTGTAGAGCGAATGGTCAATCTGGGTATTCTGATTAAGGCACATTCCAATACTGAAGACTTTTTTGCATTGAACGTCATCAATGAAGATAAAAATGAGTCTTCTGTAAAAAATGCCGAAAAATTACTCCACCAGGCTACAGATGCTGCAGCATCGGCCGATGTCAAATTGCAACCTCTGAAAAGATATGATAATGATGTTGTAAACGGCGTCAATAATGTGATCAAAGAGCAGGAAATAACGGATCTTATTATCGGTCTTGAAGATGAAAAAGGTTTTTCTCCTTCCTTCGTTTACAATCTTTACAATGGCTACCTTCAGAATGATCACGTGAACGTACTGGTATACCATGCTGCCCAGCCTGTTTCTACAATAAAAAAATATGCAGTGATGATTCCTGAAAATTCAGATAAAGAAGCCGGCTTTTTTCATGCTCTTTTAAGGGTATGGAATATTGCCCGGAATTCAGGAGCAACCATGATATTTTATGCTCCTGAAAGTATTATTGATCTTTTACAAAGGATCATCAAAAAAGCCAATATAGAAGCTGAATTTATCATTATGAATACCTGGCATGACGGTGAAAAAACAGCTGCGGGACTAAAAGAGGATGAAGCCCTTATTGTGTTTATGGCTAAAAGAGGAATGGTATCCTATATTCCTCAAATGAGGCTCATGCCGGAACTTCTCAACAAAAATCTAAAAGAAAACAATTATCTTCTGATCTATCCTTTTTCAGAATATGACAAAAACAGTCCTGAAAAAAGATCATTCGGAAATCACAGGGATTTCATCGAAATCGGAAATGTTATCCAGAAAATTTTCAAGTAACAACCACTATCAATAGAATAAATTCAATCAATTCAACTATTTCTTAGTTGTTTGTTTTCAGTAAATTAGATCTTAAAAATCGGATTCAATTATTTAAAATGGAAATATAAAAACGGACTCGCCGAACACCGTATTTCAAAGTAGGCAACAAAATACTTTTAATTATGCCAAATCTATTAAAATCATTCAGAAACTCTGTAAAGCACTGGTATATCCCGCTTATACTAGGAATCCTTTTTACTGGATGTGGAGTATATGTATTTTCATCTCCCCTTGAAACCTATCTGACATTATCTCTTCTTTTTAGTGTCTCTTTTATTGTCTCGGGGATCTTCGATATCTTTTTCTCGATCAATAACGCGAAAGTATTAAATGGATGGGGCTTATATCTGGTAACGGGACTACTTTCCTTTATTATGGGAGTCTATCTGGTCTCTTATCCTCAGATTTCAATGACCATTCTGCCCTTTATTGTAGGATTTACAGTGATGTTCCGTTCTTTCCAATTACTGGGTATCTCATTTGATTTGAAAGATGCGCATGTACTAAGATGGGGTAATCTTGCCATATTCAGTATCCTCGGAATTATCCTGTCGTTTATGCTTTTGGCTAATCCTATATTTTCAGGAATGTCCCTTGTAGTCCTTACCGGTTTATCATTTATTTTCGTAGGAGTAGCTTCTGTCATCTTAGCCTTTGATCTGAAGAAAATAAAGGACTATCCTTCAAAATTGGGTAGTGAGCTCAAGGATAAAATAGAAAATCTTCATAATGAACTCAATGATAAAATGAGATAAAAAAATAAGAAAGACTGCTTTTCAGCAGTCTTTCTTTCAATATTTTAAGCTATTACTCTTACCATAGCCTTTACTTTGATGAGCTTTTCCATCAGTTCTTCTTTGGAGTCAGCCAGCACATTAATGTGCCCCATTTTCCTTCCCGGTTTGGTTTCCGTTTTTCCGTATAAGTGAACATAAGTTTTAGGCAATTTCAGGACTTCTTCCATTCCTTCATAAATTACTTTTCCTGAATATCCTTCTGCTCCTACAAGGTTAAGCATTCCACTATAACCTAGACTTTCCGTATCCGCTAATGGAAGGTTCTTAACGACACGGTACATTTGCTCAAATTGTGAATTCGCGTTTCCTTCCTGGCTTTGGTGCCCTGAGTTATGAAGCCTTGGTGCTGTTTCATTTACCCATACTTTTCCAGCTTTATCCAAAAACAGTTCTATGGCAAAAAGCCCGGGAGAGTTTATTGCGTTCAGAAACTTTTCCGTAATTACATCAATTTGCTTTTGAGTGTCTTCCTGTAAAAAAACCGGACAAATATTAAAATCTAATAAATTTAACTTAGGATCAGCCACCATTTCTGTAACGGGAAAAGTCTTGGTCTCCCCTTTTTCATTTCTTGCAACGATCACAGACAATTCTTTATCGATATCAACAAGCTTTTCAATCACAGAAGGCTCCTTCCATAAATTTTGAAGATCTTCTTCATTTTTAATTACCTGAACACCTTTTCCATCATATCCGCCTGTATTCATCTTTTGTACAAAAGGAAGTGTCATTGTAATTTTTTCATCACTATTCCAGACAGCCTGAAATTCAGGGCTCGGAATATCATAAGTCTTGTAGAATTCCTTCTGAAGAATCTTCTGCTGAATGGTTTTAATGATTGCAGAATTCGGCACAACTTTGATCCCCTGGTTTTCAAGTTCTGCCAGGGCATCAGCATTTACATGCTCGATCTCTATTGTTACAACATCTTTATTTTTTCCAAAGTTCAGGACTGTTTCATAGTCATTGAAATTTCCCTGTGTAAAATTTGAAATAGTACTGCAGGGAGCATCAGAGGCAGGATCCAGCGTATAAAATTCATCATCATATTTCAATGCGCTCTGTATCAGCATTCTTCCCAGCTGTCCACCTCCTAAAATTCCTATTTTCATTCTATATTTTTATTAGATATATTTTCAATTGAGACCATCCGGATCAATAGGCAATTATCAAATGTTTTTTAACATTACAATACAACACCAGATCATCGATCCAAGACTTTGCAAAGATAAAAATTTTATAGCCGATTACCTAAATTTTCGCATCTCCGATCCTTACCGTACTTAACGTGTTACGCCGGCTTTTAAGCCGGCGTAAGTGATTATGGGAAGTTTATACTTTATCTATTTTAAGATATCCGAGACCTATTGGGTTTTCCTGATTTTCCGCATCAGATTTTTCTAAAACAATAGTGTATTTCTCTTTCATTTTTTGAGGAAGGATATCATTAACGTTAAAAATATCATCGATATCCACACCGTGCTTATCGTCAACATGGCTTACAGCTCCTTCGAATCCCATTGTTTTGTAAAATTCCGTTTCCTTCACTCTCTTTATGATTTCTCCCATGGATGTTCCAACCATCAGATGTTGCTCATGGAATTCTTCAAAATATCCCCTCTTATAGCCTCCTAAATTAATAAAGAATAGCTGGTTTTCAGAAACCTGATCTGTTTTCTCAACAATTTTCACTTCATATCCATCTGCAAATCTTACCTCCTGATGGCAGTCCAGGTGGATTTTACCATCAGCCTCTTTCCAGAAGTCTTTCATATCCGGAACCAGATCCTTTAAACTTTCTGCAATTCCAAAAAACACATCGTGCTGTTCGATATTCCTGCCTGGAGGAGTGGCACCCAGGATCACGTAGAATAATTTCATTTTCATTTTTTTAGTCATACAAAAATACGTCAAATTTATCTTTTTGAAAGTTTGGCAGAAAACTGCAATAGTTTTATATTTGTATTCATGTCAGAAATCATTATTCTCTTCCTTGGAGCAATCTCAGCAGGCCTATTGGGCTCACTTACAGGTTTAGGAGGAGGAGTTATCATTATCCCTTTATTGACGCTGGGTTTTGGCGTCCCTATGCATTACGCAATCGGAGCTTCCTTAATATCTGTGGTGGGTACATCTTCCGGTGCCGCCGTAGCTTTTGTTAAAGAAGGATTTACCAATATGAGAATCGGAATGTTTCTGGAAATAGCAACTACAGCTGGTGCTATTGCCGGAGCTCTTGTTTCCGGAATTCTGAACCCCAATACCATCGGGATTATTTTTGCCAGTATTCTTCTCCTTACCGTAATTTTAAATCTTAAAGGAAAACCCGACCACCAGGAACCCCTGATCAAGGGAAGTTTAGAAGATAAACTTAAATTGTACGGAACCTTTCCGGATAAAGGAGTCATTAAAAAATATTCTGCGCGAAACACCATTCCCGGATTCTTTATGATGATGTTTGCCGGAGCAATGTCTGGTCTTTTAGGAATCGGTTCAGGTGCATTGAAAGTATTGGCAATGGATAATATGATGAAGTTGCCTTTTAAAGTTTCTACAACCACGAGTAATTTTATGATCGGTGTTACGGCTGTCGCAAGTTCTCTGATCTATTTTCAAAGAGGAGAAATTATCCCGGTAATTGTAGCTCCTGTTTTGGTAGGGGTTGTGGTAGGAAGCTTCATTGGGTCTAAAACATTGATGGTTTCAAAAACTAAAAAACTGAAGGTATTTTTTGCTATTGTAATTACCATCCTTTCAATCTATATGATGTATAACGGTATAAATCAAAGTTTCCGATGAGAAAAAATTTCACAGACGTTGATTTGAACCGCTCCGTAGGAAATCTCCTGAGACTTGGAGTGATTTTGTCCGTAGCTATATCCATTATTGGCTTTGTAAAGCTGTTTCTGGAAGGTTTTAAAATGCCCAAAAACTATTCCTTACTGGAGACCGGTTCTTCGTCGGAAAAAGTATGGGGCCAGTTTTGGGAGTCTCTCTGCAAAGGTGAAGGAATGGCCATCATTCAACTGGGAATCTTGGTTCTTATTTTCACTCCTTTAATGCGAATTGTTTTTGCATTAATAGGATACCTGAAAGAAAAAGATTACATCTATGTGATCATATCCTCAATTGTTTTAGCCATTATGGCAATCAGCTTTTTTACGGGATACGCACATTAAGCCCATTTACATTTCATAAAACTCCAAAGGAAGCTGATCCGGATCTTGTGTAAAGAAAAACTCTTTACCGGTAAATTCGTCGATCCTTATCTCCTCACATTCCAGTCCCTTTTCCATAAGTTCCTGTCGCTTTGCGCCAACATTTTCAACGGAAAATGCAAGATGCCTTAATCCGCACGCTTCCGGACGGGAAGGTCTTGCGGGAGGATCAGGGAATGAAAAAAGTTCTATCACATAATGATCTCCGATAGCAAGGTCCAGCTTATAAGATTGTCTTTCTTCACGGTATACTTCACGGATCACATTCAAACCTAAAATCTCTGTGTAAAACTTTTTAGAAACTTGATAATTGGAGCCTATAATGGCGATATGGTGAATTTTCATTGTATATTATTTCTTATTCTCGCAATTTTCCTTTCTTCTTGTATCAATGATGTACTGAATTTTCCAGCTGTTATTCTGCTTAACCAGCTGAAAGCTGTTCGCTCCGCAATGTGAAAACTTTCCCTGGTAATAAAACTGATAAGGAGTGAAAACGCTCGCCATATTGCCGTCTACAAGTACAGATCCTATAGTAATCCTTTCATCCAGATCGCCTTTAGCGGCTTTGGAAACAGCAGATATAAAACCAGGTATATCATCTGTTTTCACAACTCCTTCTTTTGTAATAGTCTGTAGAATGGCCGTTTCAGTAAATGCCGACTTTACCAGTTCCGAATCTGCATTCTTCATACCTGTAAACAAATCCCTGACCGGTTTCTCAATGTCCGTGTTCTGGAGTTGCTGTCCAAAGCAGAATGTACTTAAAAAGCATACAACTGCGAAAATTTTATTCATAGTATTGATTCAAAATATAACAGAATAAAAGTAAGAAAAATCTGATTCAAACTTCATTTATTTCACATTAAAAAAGATGATTTCATTTGAATTCTTATAAAAAAGGATTATTTTTAGCCACCTATTTTTATAAACATGTGGAGTGCTTATTTGATCTTAACCGGCCTGCTGGTTCTATTGACATTATTACCTAAAATTCAAAACCAGCATTGGATATTTCGGGTTCCTGAGTTTGGAAAAATTCAAATCACATACTTTATCGTGCTTACCTTCCTCTTAGGATTTTTCTTTAGATCAGCCGAATATTTCTGGTATTTCCAGGGTACTCTTTTTATCTTATTTGTACATCATGGGGTAATTCTCGTAAAGTATACTCCTCTCTACAGAGTAAGGAAACATCAGAGGGGCAAGCGATCCTCTCAAAAATTACATTTCATTTCTGCCAATGTCTATCAGTTCAATACGGAATATGACAAGTTTATCGGTCTTATCAACCGAAACAAGCCGGAAATGTTCCTTACCATGGAAAGCAATGGAGCTTGGGAAAATGCATTAAGAGCTTTAGAAAAAGACTACCCCTATCATCATAAGGTTACCTTGGAAAATACTTATGGGATGCATTTTTATTCTAAAATTCAGATCAAAAATTCCACTACACATTATTTTGTAGCTGAAGATATTCCAAGCATTGAAATCCATTTAGAAACAGAAGACGGCTTCTCTTTTGTTTTTTTCGGGGTTCATCCACCGCCCCCCAGCCCAACGGAAGAAGCGACATCAAAGGAGCGGGACGGCGATCTCCTGAGCATTGCAAAACGCGTGAAAGATATCACTGAACCTGTACTTGTCGTTGGTGATTTTAATAATGTTGCCTGGTCAAGGTCTTCTATACTGTTCAGAAAAACAAGCCACCTTATTGATCCGAGAATCGGACGTGCCTTTGTTCCAACCTTCCACGCCAAATACCAATTACTGAGATTCCCTATCGATTTAATGTTTCATAGTGAAGACATCTTTATTAAAGAACTTAAGACCCTAGACAATTTTGGCTCGGACCACCTACCGGTATATTGTGAATTCTTTATCGATCATCATAATACGGGTCAGGAAGAAAGAATAGAAGTTGCTGACGCCGAAGAAAAAGCTGAGGCTGAAGAAATGATCATCGAGGGAAAAAAAGAAGATGGTGACCGGGATGCTGTTGTTACAGAATAATATGTTTATCTATAGCAAGCGCATTCTTCGATTAAATAGAATAAAAAAAACTGTTTCATTTCTGAAACAGCTTTTATATCAAAGTAAACGATGATTAAAATTTAATCACAGATTTCATTTTTTCGTTTTCTTCCATTACCAATTCATCATCAACAAGGATTTTTCCTGAATGTTCATCGATAATGATTTTCTTTCTCTGAGCGATTTCCATCTGTTTTTGTGGAGGAATTGTAAAGAAAGATCCTTTCGGAGCACCTCTTTCTAAACCTACCACAGCTAATCCGTTGATAGAGTTCGTTCTGATTCTGTTGTACGAAGCAAGTAATCTTTCATCAATCTTACCTGCAAATTCTTTAGACTGCTCAATTAAATAATCTTCCTCTTTCTGAGTTTCAGAAACTAAACCTTCTAATTCTTCTTTTTTGAATTTAAGGTGGTTTTTAAGATCGTTAATTTTTGAATTCAGTTCTTCCAGAGTCTCATTTTTATGAGTGATTTTGATCCCAAATTCTTTAATTCTTTTTTCCGCAAGTTGGATTTCAAGATCTTGGAATTCAATCTCCTTACCTAAAGCTTCAAACTCTTTATTGTTTCTTACGTTATCTTGTTGAGATTTGTATTTCTCAATTAGAGTTTTCGCATGGTTAATTACTTCATGCTTTGTTTTGATCTGATCTTCCTGATCCTTAATTTCTGCATGAAATTTTTCAGCTCTTTTTTCAAGCCCTTCTATCTCGATTTCAAGATCTTCAACCTCAATTGGCAATTCTCCTCTTGTATTTCGGATTTCATCCAATCTTGAATCTATGATTTGTAAATCGTATAAAGCTCTTAATTTCTCTTCAACTGAAATATCGTTGGTTTTTGCCATATCTAAAGGAAATAATTTACTGGGTTTGTTTTTTCGTTGGATTTTGAGATTGCAAATGTACTAAATTTTTGTGACAAAATTTCAAATAATTGTTTTACAACCCATTGTTCTGATTCATAATGTCCTATATCACAAATCAGCATTTTAGATTCTGCTAAAAAAAAATCGTGATATTTAACGTCTCCGGTCAGGTAGGCATCACATTTTTTAGATAGTGCGGATTTTATTCCACTCGCTCCTGAGCCTCCTAAAACACCCACTCTTTTAATCTTTTTATTAGTAAGCCCTGAATGTCTGATCATTTCAAGATTAAATTTCTCCTTAACAAAACGTAAAAAGTCCTCTTCATTCATTACTTCTTCAAACTCTCCATACATTCCCAATCCTGAATACTGGTTTTCATTGTCCAGACTATAGATCTGGTAGGCTACTTCCTCATATGGATGTGAAGATTTCATAGCAGAAATAATCTGATTTTGTTTATAGTCTTCAAATATTACAGAAATCATATTTTCATCTGCATTTTCCCTGATATTCTGCTGTCCTGAAAATGGATTCGAGCCCTCAATTGGTCTGAAAGTTCCATTGCCATTAATACTGAAACTGCACTCATCATAGAAACCAATATTTCCTGCCCCGGCAGAGAAAAGAGATTCTTTTACTTTTTCAGAATGGTCTTTGGGAACAAATACGGTAAGCTGTTTCAGATTATCTTTCTTCGGCTGAAGGATTTTCACTTCTTTTAATCCCAACTGGTTGCATATTCCTGCATTAACCCCAAAAAAATCATTATCAAACGCAGTATGAATTGCATAGATTGCAACCTTATTCTCGATGGCTTTTAAAACAGCCCTTTCAACATAGTTTTTCCCGGTAAGAGATTTTAACCCTGAAAAAATAATCGGATGAAAACATACGATCAGATTTAATTTCTTTTGAATAGCTTCTTCTACAACATTCTCTAAAGCATCGTGACATACTAAAATACCACTCACCTCCCGTTCCGGAACCCCGCACAACAACCCTACATTATCAAAGTCTTCTGCCTGTTGTAAGGGAATACGTTTTTCTATTTCCGAAATTACTTCTCTTATTGTCATTTATTATGTATGTTTGCTACGAAAATAGGGATAATTTCTTAAATTAGAAAAAACTCAAAGTATGGAAAAAGAACACAATCTTGTCCCGGAGGATACATTATGGAAAAGATTTCTTTATCGTGTTATTTACCGTTCCGATACCAGATTGGGAAAGCTTTTCGATATTATATTGTTGGCATTAATCCTTGTCAGCACACTTATCATTATGATGGAAAGTGTTCCGAAGCTGGATCAAAGATTCCATCTTACATTTATTGTTTTTGAATGGATTATTTCTTTATTTTTTTCCGCAGAATACCTACTGCGTATTATGGTCGTAAAAAATAAGAAAAATTATATCTTCAGCTTCTTTGGAATTATAGATTTTCTTGCCCTGGTTCCTTTCTACCTCAGTTTTTTCTTTCCGGTAACCAAATATTTCCTGATATTCAGAATGTTGAGAATGCTAAGGGTGTTTAGAATTTTCAATTTACTGGATTTTATGAATGACGGATATCTCATTGTACGGGCATTGAAAAACAGTTCAAGAAAGATCTATATTTTCCTGTTGTTCCTTATCATTTTTTCGGTGATTGTAGGTTCTCTGATGTTTATGGTGGAAGGAGGAAGAACCGGTTTTGAAACCATTCCCCAATCTATTTACTGGGCTGTGGTTACAGTAACTACAGTAGGTTACGGAGATGTTTCACCCATTACACCTATGGGAAAATTTTTTGCAGTTATACTGATGCTTGCCGGCTACTCTATTATTGCTGTACCCACCGGTATTGTAACGGCAGAGATGAGGAATAAAAGACAAAACCTGGAAAAGATCTGCGAACGTTGCGGAAATGAAGATATTGATGATGATGCGAGGTACTGCAAACAGTGTGGCAAGAAATTAGCTTGATATCATTTATCAAATTAATCTATTAACCCAATACCACAAAATCATGGAACCAAAAAAGAAAAACAAGCCCAATAGTTTAGTTATTATTCTTTTTGCTTTAGTTGCATTAATGATCATTATTTATTTTATACTAGCTATGTTCTTCCCTACTGTTTTTGAACATATGAGCACAGGTGATATACAACCTGTTCCTAATAAATAAAAAAGGTGGCTGATGCCACCTTTTTTGTTGAATATAAATTACTTATTTCTTAATTACTTTGGTCGTCTTTTTAGAGCCGTCCTTCATTTCAAGAGTAACCAGATACAATCCTGATTTCAGATCCTCCAAATGAATTACCGTATCTGGGCTTACGATCATTTTAACCAATCTTCCTGAAACATCTGATACAGAAATAGATTTAACGTTATCAATATCTGCAATGTTCAGAACATCAGTAAACGGATTCGGATAAATTCCACTGGCTTTTTTAATTAAAGCAGGAGTTGAAATACTTGAAGCATGTTTATCTGAACTCTCTTTATTAATATTGATCGTAAACGCTCCTTCGAGCTCATCTGTATACTCGCTATAATATCCTACATTCACATAATAAACAGTTCCGGATATAGTTGGAACAGACAATGTTTCAGTCTCTCCATCTGCCATATTATCTACAGTATCCACACATACTAAACTGCCGCATGTTCCACTGAAAACACCAATCTGAGGATCGAAATCACTTCCCGAAGGCATACTCACGGTAATATTAACTGTTTCTCCGTCACCAACAAATGTAAACCATGTTCCATCATTCATTCCACTTTCACAAGCGTTGATAAATCCTCCGTTATTTGTTGCACCACCTCCGTCAGTCTGCACATAAGTATAAGGGAAAGAAGATGCTAGCAGAGCTCCTGAACATTCGTCATTAGCCGGTGCCGGTGGAATACTTCCGACACAGATGTCAAAGCTTTGATTGCTTCCTGTTCCATAGTAACTGTAAACTCTGATGTAATAAGTTTGTCCTATAGTTAGCCCGGAAACAACACCTGACGTAGGATCCGAACAAAGAATGCTGGATAAAGTACCACAAGATCCGCTAAATACCTGGAAGTAGATATCATCATCATCTTCTGTACCGATAGAAGTTACATTCAGGAGAGAGATTTTCTGGCTTGTTCCTGTCGCTACAAATTTAAACCACACATCATCATCAGGATTACCATAGCAAGGAGCAGCAGCAATTCCTGAAGCCGTAGCTCCTAGTGTATAACCTGATGTTACTGTTCCACAATTGAGATCAGGATTCACCGTTAAAGTTACCGCTCCTATACAGTTATCATTCAGAGGAACCGGAGGGGCTGTTTTAAATTTCACTTCAGCGCATCCTGAAGATTCACCGGCCGCTGACACAGAAACCACCCGTAAATAATAAGTAGTATTTACGCTTAATAATGTAGGAACAGCAAAACTAGCAGCACTTACAGATTGTTGATTGATGATTTGTGTTCCACCAGGAGTTGTACCTATGGAAACTTTATATCCTGTAGCTCCTGCAACCGGGCTCCAGAGAATGGTAGGTAACAATGGAATAAACACGGCGTTATTTGTCGGATAAGTTACTGACGGACAAACGGGAACAGGTTTTGGTGTTAATCCGTTGATTGTAATGGCCGATTTAAAGGAAGCCTGATGTCCTACAGGAGGATAAACAGGATTCGGATTGGTCCCATCATTTCTGAAATAAAGAGTAGAATTAGGTGCTGAAGGATACACATGCATGATCTCGTCCCCATTATCATCATAATCAGCTGAATTTTCATCAACAGCAACCACAAGGTTATCTGTATTATTATAATGAAAAGGTGTCGCAAAAGTGATGTTGATAACTCCATTCACATTAGTAACTGTTCCGGCATACACCTGAGTCAGTCCGGAAAAAGGGATCCAATCGGATTCGGTGTCGAAACTGGATTTTGTGGTAAGCCCTAAATAGACCACCCAATCTGAAGAATTAACCATTGACATCGACGGATTACTATAAAATGTAAGCCCTGTTATATTCCCTGCCGCGTCAGCATTAATTTCCTGTTTTGAGAAAATCTGCTGCACATAGGAATATCCATAGTATGTACTGATCGGAGCTGGTCCTACATCAGTACTTCCCGAGCCCAAATTGATTTGAGCATTCAACACCATGCCTAAAAACAATAAGCATGAAAGTAAAATTTTTTTCATAAATATAATGTTTGGTATTAGACTACTAATTTACCAATAATACAGCAAGCATCGAAGAAAAATGACAGCTAAAATTTAGCTGTCATCAATATTTATGGATAAAATCGGATTCTATTTTTTAATTGCTTTGATCGTTTGTTTAGATCCATCTTTCATTGTTAATGTGACCAGATATAGACCTGATTGAATATCAGCCAGATGAATAACCGGACCAGGATTATCAATTGTTTTTATCCATCTTCCGGAAATATCAGTAACCGTAACGGATTTTACATTAGCAATGTCAGAAATATTCAAAATATCTGAGAAAGGATTCGGATAAACACTGATTCCTTTCTTATTTCCTGCTACTTCAGAGGTTCCAAGATTATTTTTTGCTATATTAATCGTGAAAGTTCCTTCCATGTTATCCGTGAATCCACTATAATTACCCACATTTACATAATATGTAGTACCAGGCTGAGTAGGTATTGATAGAGTTTCTGTTCCTCCGGAGCCATTATTATCTACCGTATCCACACATGCAAGACTTCCACATGTTCCACTGTAAACACCGATCTGAGGATCAAAATCACTACCTGCCGGCATTGTAACAGTAATATCAAATGTTGCACCATCACCGGTAAATGTAAACCAGGTACCATCATTCATACTATCGGAACATACAGTAACAAATCCGCCATTATTTGTTGCACCACCTCCGTCAGATTGTACATAAGTATAAGGGAAGGCTGACGCTGTCAACGCTCCGGAACAATCATCATTGGCTGGTGGCGGTGGCATTGTACCTACGCAGATATCAAAACTTTGATTGGATCCTGTATCGAAATAACTGTAAACCCTCACATAATAGGTATCTCCAACAGTAAGTCCGGTTAAAACAGATGATGTATCATCGGAACATAGAATGCTCGACAATGTACCACAGCCACCGCTAAACACCTGGAAATAGGTATCATCATCATTGGTAGTTCCTACAGAAACCACATTTAGGAGTGATATTTTATGCGTTGTAGCAGTAGCAACAAATTTAAACCATACATCATCATCAGGATCGCCATAACATGGATCAGGAATTAAGCCTGAATCTGTTGCTCCCAAAGTATATCCTGCGGTTACAGCACCACAATTAAGATCCGGATTTACTGTTAAAGTAATCGCTCCCGCACAATCGTCATTCGATGGAGCTGGCGGAGAAGTCTTAAATGTAATTTCTGTACATCCTGAAGATTCACCGGCCGCTGATACTGAAACTACCCGTAGATAATAATTGGTATTAGCACTTAAAGGTGCAGCTGGAGTAAAGCTATTGGTCGCTACAGATTGTTGATTCACCACATCAGTTCCTCCCGGAGTTGTTCCTATAGAAACCTTGTAACTTGTCGCTCCCGATGTATTATTCCAGTTGATGGTAGGTGATAATGGGATGAAGGTTGAATTATTTGAAGGATATGTTATGACAGGACAGGCAGCAATTGGATTTGCCGTTAATCCCAGAAATGTAATTACCGATTTATAATCAGCCAAATCTCCAGCCGGAGGTGAAGCCGGATCAGGATTGTTGCTGTCATTTTTATAAAACAAAGTAGAATTTGCGGCACCGGAATAAACATACATTGCCTCATCATTATTATCATATCCCGGCGAATTTTCTTCTGCAGCTACGACTAGATTATCCGTATTGTTATAAGGAAATGGTGTTGTAAAAGTAATTTCCACCACTCCGTTAGCATTGGTAATTGTTCCTGCATATACCTGAGTCAACTGAGAAACCGGTATCCAGTCTGTATCTGAAGTAAACCCTGATTTTGAGGTATGCCCGAGATATACCACCCAGTCGGATGAATTTGCCAAAGACATCGAAGGATCCAGGTAGAACTTAAGTCCCGTAATGTTTCCTGCTGCATTTGCATTGATTTCCTGCTTAGGGTAAATCTGCTGAACATAGGAATATCCGTAATAGCTACTGATCGGAGCTGTACCAACGTCAGTGCTTCCAGCGCCCAAATCAATCTGGGCGTTTAGTGCCATGCTTACAATCAAGAAACATGAGAGTAAAAATTTTGCCATAAAATAACAGTTTTAGTGTTTAATATACTAATTTACTAATAATATAATGAATAAAATAAAAAAATGGCAGCTAAAATCTTAGCTGCCATCATTATTTATAAATCAAATCGAATTCTATTTTTTGATCGTTTTAATCGTTTGTTTAGAACCATCTTTCAATTCAAGTGTAATCAGATACATTCCTGAATTCAATTCTCCTAACTGAAGAACCGAAGTAGGGTTCGCAATTGTTTTTACTAATCTTCCTGCCACATCAGAAACAGAAACAGATTTCACTTTAGAAACATCAGAAATGTTCAGCACATCTGCAAATGGATTAGGATAAACTTTAATCGTATTCTTAGCATTAGCTACTTCTGAAGTTCCCAGACTCGGATCCAGCATATAGCTGATATCATCTATAAGAACACTATTGGCAGGAGTTCCTGTATGTTTAAATACAAGCTTGTTAACACCAGCCGGCACTCCCGTAATACTAAGTTGGTAATCATCAGCAACCGTTACACTTGTAGAAGTATACGTTCCCAATACTACAAAAGTTGAAGTATTAGCAGGATCTGTTAAATAACCGATCTGAACAACTCCTCCGGCAGTATAATTTGCTCTTGCCTTAAATTTAAGGATGTAGTTATTAGACTGTAGATTTGCAATTTCAGGAGTCGCTAACATTCCTGTACTTGAGCCACTTGTATAAAGGTACAATGCATTAGCCCCACTGATTATAGCACCAGTATTTGCACTCGTATAAGCCATTACTTTCGCATAACTAACGGTAGAACCTATACTTGTCCAGCATGGAGGAAGACTTCCTTCCGCTGTTGAATCAAAGTTTTCAGTCAATGTTTGTGATGTAATACAAGCAGTTGTAAATGTTGCCAATTGAGACCATGCACTTTTATCTGAAGAACTACATACTGAACGCACCCAAACATAATATACGGTAGCTGCAGTAAGATTATTTAAATCAGCCGTAACCGTAGTACTCGTTCCCGATGCAGGAGTAGTAGCAGTTGGAGCCGTGTTAGAAGTAGAATAATAATACTCATAACCACCGGCAGGTACAGTAGCAGGAGCAGTCCATGAAATCGTTGCCGTAGTAGCCGCTACATTCGATACTACTAATGCAGAAGGCTCAGCACAAGTCGGTGTAGCATCAATAACGATATTATCTACGTACAATCTGTTCATATCAGCATCTGAGTATGCATTAAATCCAAAATAATACACTCCGGAAGCTGCAGGAACAAAATCTACAGTTGCAGAAATTGGTGTAGTACCATTGGTTACATTAGGGTAATCTGCTAATACGTTAGTCATTGAAGCACTGGATTCAGCAGTACCATAAGCTACTTTCAGTTTTTCAGGATATGTAGTACCACTTGCATTTCCATAGATGTATTTTATTCTGTAAGATACTCCCCCTGTAAGGTTAATACCTTGTGTATAAAACCATGCGTTAGCCGCATTTGAACTATTGTAAGTGTAGTTAAGAACCTTAGTATTGAACCCTCCTCCCGCAGAAGAATAGGTTGTCCAGTTATTACCATTCCCTGCATTTTCAATAGAAGTACAAGCTGGCAATGCAGGAGTCGATACACTTTCGAAATTCTGAGAGTAAGGAATGTTGGTTGGTCCACAAATCGTAGAGAAACTTCTTTCTGTACAAGATGACGACGTACTTGTTGGGCTGTAGGAATTTACAGTATAATAATAAGTACTGCTTAATGCTAATGGAGTAGTAAATGTATATGTAGTCACATTTCCTAAATCCAGATTATTCAGGATATCTGTTCCACCTGGTGTAGTTCCTACAGTAAGTTTATATCCTGTAGCAGAATTTACCGCACCCCATGTAATGGTAGGAGTTAATGGCTGTCCGATAGCCCCTGCAGATGGTGCAGATACAGTCGGGCAAACTACTGCGCGTGTTGTGAAAGAAGTACTTGTACATCCGGTTGCCGATCCAATGTTATTTTTCGGAATTACTGTTACATAATACAACGTTGAATAATTCAGCGCTGAAGTATTTGGAATGGTATAGCTGGTTACTGCACCCACATCAAGACCATTCACAACATCAGTTCCCCCAGCTGTTGTTCCGATATTTAATGTATACCCTGTTGCAAAGGCGGCAGAAGCCCAGGTAATAGTTGGTGTTACCGAGATTCCTGTTGCTGCATCGGCAGGAGCTGAAATCTGAGTACATGAAGGCGCATTCGTTAAGGTCTGAGCTAGCTGAACATCATCAAACCCCATATAGAAGTCTCCGGTAGATGTACTTGTGCTTTTCAGTCTGAACTTAAAGCTTGCCCCTGTTGGAATTGTTCCCGCAGGAATTGTTCCTGAAACGGTCGTACATGGAATCGGGGTTCCATTAGGACTATCAAGAACCACAGGCGCTAGGATATCAACCCATGTCGTCCCTCCATCTACAGAGTAATCCGCAGCTACACTTCCGCTAACGGCACCTGAAGTACTATACCCTTTCGCAAGGTATTTGAAAGAATACGTAAGCGCAGTTGCATTAGAAGTTGTGGAAGAATAGGTCAAATTCCAACCTGTGTAGGTAGATCCATAAATATTCTTATAGACCGCTTTGCTCCCGACACAGGCCGTACCCGCACTTGTCCCATACCCTCCTGGTGTGGAACTCGTCCCTGATCCGGTCGTTGTACTGGCCCATCCTGAAGGCAAACTTGAGCCTTCGAACCCCTCATTAACTAAAATCTGTGCAGATGCCCCTATACCAAGAGCCATCATACACGTGAGTAGAAGTTTTTTCATATATGGTAGAAAATTTAAATTGGACGGTAAATGTAAATAATATTTCAATTAAATTCAATAAAAACTTAAAATCGTTATTAAATAAGATACCTTTTAACCAATTTTATTAAACAAAACCAAACAATCATTTAATTTTATTTAAAAACTCAACAAATATTGAATTAAATTAAACTACTAACAATCAATTAATTACAAATTTAATTTTGAAGCCACTCATTGTTAAAATACACTTGAGATACCACAGAAAAAAATATTAACTTTTTTTAAACTATTTTTAAATATTAAATTAAATACCACAAAAAAAGCGGTCAAAAACCGCTTTTTTTAATCTTTTAATTTAAATAAAATTCATATTTATTGAGCAACTGGATCTCTTTAATGAGGTCCCCATTCAGATCAACGGAATGTTTCATGGACTGTACTTCAATCTGCGAATCATCTTCAATATCTTTAATATAAAATTTAAACTTCTGATCTCCGCGGTTCCTATCCAGCACATTTCTGAAAAATTCCAGATCCTCAGGTCTGAAATCCATAACATCCATAACCAGAGAGATGCTTTTCGCAAATCTTTCAAATGCTTCCTGAAGTTCGATCACGTCATTTACATTAACAAAAACACGTCCGTCCTTCACCTGGGCGAATTTTATTTTAAAAATAACAAAACGCTGGACTTCCAGCTTTTCCTTTAGCTTCATATAATCTCTATCCCCTAATCTGAATGAATATGATCCTGAATAATCCTCAAGGGTAACGAAAGCTACTTTTTCACCACTCCTGAAACCATCCTGAACCCTGTATTCAGTAATCAGACCGGCCACAGTATATTCTTTTCCGCCACCTCCATTTTCTCTTTCCTTCTGTAAGGTTTTCCAGTCTTTTTTCTTTTCCTCAAATAGCTCTTCCTGCTTATTAGCGAAGGCTTGTTCTTTATATGCATCCACCTCATCAAGGTTCAGGAATAAAAAGTTACCTTTTGGCTCTGCCTTTTTAACCACCTCTTCAATAATTTCTTCTCCTCCCAAAATCTCATCAGAAACAATCTCCGTTAAATCAACGGTTTCTTCCTGAGAATCTGCTTCAAGAATAGGGGCTTCATCTACAACCGCTTTATTATGTTCATCTTTTTCCAGAACAGATTTCTTTGAAAGGCTTCCCTGTATAAACTGGAACTGATATTTAAATTCATCCAAGGGATGCGCGGAAAGATAGAAGCCAATGATTTCTTTTTCTTTGTTCAGCTTGTGCATATTCGGCCATTCCGGACAAGGTGCTAATTTAGGCTGTTCAATCTGAACCTCTTCCGCAAAATCCGCGAAAAGGGAATTTTCCATTTCATTCTTTCCTTCCTGAAAGCTCTGTCCATATCTTATCAAACGCTCCAGGTTTGTTTTGCCCGCGGCATCAATGTCAAAATACTGTCCCCTGTGAAACGTGTCCAATTCGTCAAATGCACCGGCCAAAACCAAACTTTCAGCCACTCTCTTGTTCATCTGTGAAGGTAAAATCCTTTCAAAGAAATCATAAATGTTCTTGAATCTTCCGTTTTCTCTTTCACGCGTTATGGCCTCACTAGGTCCCTCCCCGATTCCTTTGATCGCTCCCAACCCGAAGCGGATCTGTCCTTTTTCGTTTACTGAGAATTTATATTGAGATTCATTAACGTCAGGACCTAATACATCAACTCCCATACTTTTACAATCCTCCATGAACATAGTAATGGAGTCTGTATTGTTAATGTTATTACTCATAACACTCGCCATATACTCTGCCGGATAATTGGCTTTCAGATAAGCAGTCTGATAAGCAATAAATGCATAGCATGTTGAGTGAGATTTGTTGAAGGCATATTCCGCAAAGGCTTTCCAGTCATTCCAGATTTTCTCCAGCCTTTCTTCGTTCAGGTTATTTTTTCTACCCCCTTCAATGAACTTAGGATACATTTTATTAAGAACGTCGATCTGTTTCTTACCCATCGCTTTTCTCAAAGTATCCGCTTCACCTTTTGTAAAATTAGCCAGCTTCTGGGACAAAAGCATTACCTGCTCCTGATACACGGTGATCCCGTATGTTTCCTTTAAATATTCTTCTGTTTCCGGTAAGTCATACACAATCTCTTCTATTCCGTGCTTTCTGTTAATGAAGTTTGGAATGTATTTGATTGGCCCCGGACGATATAAGGCATTCATGGCAATAAGGTCGGCAAAAACCGTCGGCTTAAGCTCCCTCATATATTTTTGCATTCCGGGACTTTCATATTGGAAAATCCCTACCGTTCTTCCTTCCTTAAATAATTGATAGGTCTTAGCATCATCAAGCGGAATAAGATCCGGATCAATATCTACATTATAACGAGCCTTTACAAGCTTCAATGCATCCTTAATAATGGTTAGAGTTCTCAGCCCAAGGAAGTCCATCTTCAAAAGACCGGCACTTTCCGCTACCGAGTTATCGAACTGAGACACCAAAATATCAGCATCTTTGGCCGCAATTGTTATAGGAACCAGATTACTTACATCTTCCGGAGTGATAATCACCCCGCAGGCATGAATACCTGTATTCCTGATACAACCCTCCATCTTTTTCGCACTCGCAAGTACATTGTGACGGGCATCATCAGGACTTTGAAGAACATATCTCATTTCATCAACAAGCATCTGCTCTTCCGGTTTCAATTTATCATATTTCGCCAGAGCTTTGGCAATATTCATTCCTGGTGTGGAAGGAATAAGCTTGGCTATATTATTCGTATCAGGGATCGGAACATCCAATACCCTCCCGGCATCCTTAATCGCAGATTTTCCACCCAGCACAGAATAGGTGATAATCTGAGCCACCTGGCTTTGTCCGTATTTTTCGATTACCCATTTGATCACCCTATCCCTTCCTTCGTCATCAAAGTCAATATCAATATCAGGCATGGATACCCTTTCAGGATTCAGGAATCTCTCAAATAGGAGATCATATTTAATAGGGTCTACGTTAGTAATCCCAATACAATAAGCAACTGCCGATCCGGCAGCCGAACCCCTTCCGGGTCCTACCCAAACTCCCATTTTACGGGCTTCATTACAAAAATCCTGTACAATAAGGAAGTATCCCGGATAACCGGTATTGGCAATTACTTCAAGTTCGAAATCGAGACGTTCCTTAATTTCATCCGTAATACCCGTATCCACATACCTTCTTTTTGCCCCTTCATAAGTAAGGTGGGTAAGATAAGCCATCTCACCTCTTTTTCCTCCATCTACTTCATCTTCTGCATGGATAAATTCTTCCGGAATATCAAATTTAGGAAGCAATACATCCCTTTTTAATGTATACGGACTGAATTTGGCAAAAAATTCTTCATAAGCCTCAAAAGCATCAGGATAAGCCAGAAACGCTTCTTTTACCTCATCGGAATTTTTGATATAATATTCACCCGTCGCAAGACCTCTTCTCTTACCAAATCCTTTTCCTACAGGTGTTGAAAGCTTTTCACCATCTTTGATACAGCTTACGATATCCTGAATATTGGCATCATCTTTATTGGTATAAAAAGTCTCGTTCTGAGCTAATATTTTAACATTATATTTATCTGCCAGATACAACAGCACTTCATTCAAATGCTCTTCCTCTGGAAGTTTGTGATTCTGAAGCTGAACGTAGAAATCATCTTCAAAGGTATCTTTCCACCACTTAAACAATTCTTCCCCTTTCTGCTCACCCGTGTTCAGGATCGCGCTTGGAATGTCTCCCAAAATCCCTGAAGTCAGAGCAATCAGTCCTTCCTTATACTCTGCAATCAGTTCCCTGCTTATCCTTGGAACCCCAAAGTAAAATCCTTTAAGGAAACCAATACTTGAAAGTTTTGCCAGGTTCTTATATCCGTTAAAATCCTTAGCCAGCAGAACCACCTGCGTCCGTCTGTCCGGATCATCTTTTGTAAATTGTTTCTGTTCATAACGATCGGAGATATAAAATTCACATCCCACAACTGGTATCAACGGGTCAGAGACAGGCTCTTCTTCATTAAAATCCAATCCCTGCTCTTCAGCCTCCTGCTTCTTTGCAAGATATTCCTTATGTTTTTTCGATCTGTCTGAATTGGTAGCTTCTACGGCGGAAACAAATTTAAATGCCCCCATCATATTTCCCAGGTCAACCATTCCTACAGCAGGAAAATTATCCTCCGTGGCTTTATTGATCAGGTCAGAAATACTTGATGTAGCCGATAATGTTGAAAATACACTGTGATTATCGAAATGGAAATACTTACCAAGATCAATTTCTTCAATACTTCCAAAATCAGATTGTTTTTTCTTGTTATGGAAATCCGCAACCTGCCTTCTGATTACGATATCAAACGGCTTGATAGGATCCGGATGTAAGGTTTTAAAATAAGCAAGCTGATCTTCTGAAATCTTCAACACATCAGAAGGAATTACTCCTATTCTCATCATTTCAAAGAAAACCTGAGCAGTAGCATTTACGTCGGCAGCTGCATTGTGGGCTTCATCAAACTTATTCCCGTATAATTTTTCATAGAGTTCTTCAAGTTTCGGAGGCTTAAATCTACCACCTCTTCCACCCCCAAGCTCACAAAAATTCGTTCCCAGAATCATCGTGTCTGCTTTAGGTTTTTCCTGAAGAATGTCCTTTATATTTTTTCTGAAAAGCTCAGCTCCTACAATATTGTAATCAAACTCTACATTGTGTCCGGAAACAACCCTTACTTTTTCTAAGACTGTAGAAAACTCTTTAAGAATCTCTTCAAGGTCTCTACCTTCTTCATTGGCAATCTTCGTCGTAATTCCGTGAATACGGGCTGCATTAAAGGGAATATCGTATCCCTCAGGCTTTATAATATAATCCTGATTTTCAATCAGCGATCCGTCATCATCATGTAACTGCCATGCAATCTGCACCATTCTTGGCCAGTTATCGGAATCTGAAAGTGGAGCATTGAAATTCTTTGGTAACCCTGTTGTTTCTGTGTCAAAAACTAAATACATGTATTTTCTAGCTTTTTAATTAAAAAAGAGAATGTAAAGTTACTCCAATTTTTTTTGATCTGAATGAGTTTTTATCCATAAACGTCAATTCTGCCGATATAAATAATCCATAAAATAAGATAGCGCCTTACTTAATATAGATAATACCCAGGGCAGAAAAATTAAAAAGAAAAATAGATGATCACAAAATACTAACAGTTGTTCGTGTTTTGTTTTTTTATGTATATTTGCTTCCTATGGAAAATACACTTCACGAGAAAGTTTCTCAGGATATTTTACTTAAAGCTTATACCCATATGATGCTTGCCAAAGCCATGGCAGACATCTACGAAGAAAACAGAAATGTTTGTAAATATGTTCATAGTACTTCAAGAGGTCATGAAGCAATCCAGCTGGCTACCGCATATCAGTTAAAAAAAGAAGACTGGGTTTCTCCCTATTACAGAGATGAAAGTATTCTTTTGGGGATAGGATTTGAGCCGTATCAATTGATGTTGCAGCTATTGGCAAAAGCAGAAGACCCTTTTTCAGGAGGAAGATCTTACTACTCCCATCCGTCCAGCAGGGATGAAAAAATGCCAAAGATCATTCACCAGAGCTCAGCAACAGGAATGCAAACCATCCCGACTACTGGTGTAGCACAGGGAATAAAATATATTCAGGATTTTAATT
Source organism: Chryseobacterium sp. LAM-KRS1 (assembly GCF_013184525.1). Taxonomy (GTDB): domain Bacteria; phylum Bacteroidota; class Bacteroidia; order Flavobacteriales; family Weeksellaceae; genus Chryseobacterium; species Chryseobacterium proteolyticum. The sequence goes on along the minus strand of NZ_JAAOIZ010000001.1, from coordinate 277,942 downwards.
TACAGAATTTTGAAAACAACCCGGTTGTTGTGTGCAGCCTGGGTGATAATTCGGTCACTGAAGGTGAAGTAAGCGAAGCATTACAGTTTGCTGCCTTACATCAGCTTCCGATCATCTTCCTTGTTCAGGATAATGAATGGGGAATTTCTGTAACCAAGGAAGAAGCACGGACTTGCGATGCTTATGATTTCGTTGCAGGATTTACAGGTCTCAGCAGAATGAGAGTAGACGGAACCGACTTTGCGGAAAGTTTCGAAGTGATGAAAAAAGCTGTAGACTTTGTAAGGACCGAAAGAAAACCATTAGTGGTTTGTGCAAAAACGGTACTTATCGGACACCATACATCAGGCGTGCGAAGAGAGTTCTACAGGGATGATGAAGATCTTGAAAAGCACAGAGCTAAAGATCCGGGAGAGATCCTGAGAAAACAATTACTGGAAACAGGAGTCGATGAAGAATTACTGAAACAGATCACGAAGAAGGCAAGGCTTGAAGTTGAAGAAGCTTTTGACAGAGCTCAAAAAGCAGAAGACCCGAAACCGGAAACCGTAATGCAGCATATCTTTGCTCCTACTCCAATTACCGAAGAAGTAGGAACCCGTGAACCGGCAGGTGGAGAAAAAATCGTAATGGTAGACGCTGCCATTCATGCAATTCAGGAACTGATGTGGAAACATCCTGAAGCATTGCTTTACGGTCAGGACGTAGGAGAGAGAATCGGTGGTGTTTTCCGTGAGACGGTTACATTAGGTAAAAAGTTCGGAAGCAAAAGAGTATTCAATACGGCAATCCAGGAAGCTTATATTATTGGATCTACTGCAGGAATGAGTGCTGTAGGCCTTAAGCCGATTGTAGAAGTTCAGTTTGCAGATTACATTTATCCGGGTATCAACCAGCTGATCACTGAGATTTCAAAATCAAATTATTTAAGCAACGGAAAATTTCCGGTTAGTAATATCATCCGTGTTCCGATTGGGGCTTACGGCGGTGGCGGACCTTACCACAGCGGTAGTGTTGAAAGTATTTTAGCCAATATTAAAGGGATTAAAATTGCGTACCCGAGTAATGCAGCGGATTTCAAAGGTTTATTAAAAGCGGCTTATTATGATCCGAATCCGGTCATCATGCTCGAGCACAAAGGTTTATACTGGAGTAAAGTGCCGGGAACCGAAGATGCTAAAACAATTGAACCAGCAGAAGACTATGTACTTCCTTTTGGTAAAGGGAAAGTTATTATTGAAGCCGATAAGGATGAAACATCCAAAGGAAGAACGCTATTGGTGGTAACCTATGGTATGGGAGTTTACTGGGCGAAAGAAGCGGCGAAAAATTTCAACGGTAGAATTGAAGTGATCGACCTGAGGACATTAATCCCTCTTGATGAAGAACTTGTTTTTGATAGGGTAAAAGCCCATGGAAAATGTATTGTTCTTACAGAAGAACAAATCAATAATTCATTTGCTGAAGCTTTTGCGCACAGAATTTCCAAAAATTGTTTTAAATACCTTGATGCACCTGTAGAAACAATGGGCTCTCTGAATACCCCGGCAGTGCCTATCAATCTGATCCTGGAAAAAGAAATGCTTCCTAATGCCGAAAAGCTCACGAAGAAAATAGAAGAAATGTTACAATATTAAATTTTATCTATAAAACACAACCTCTAATTATTTAGAGGTTTTTTTATGCTCTTTTTTTACTAATTTTAAAAAAGTATTTGTTTCCATTATATACTTGAATACAGATGATTAAAATTAAAAAACCACAAAAGAAGCTTATGATCGGTGCAGAATAAAGTCCATAACCTTTTTTTATGGTATTTATTTTGCTAAACAAAATCTTTATAAAAACACATCTCCTTCTATGATCACAACAAAATATTTCAACTATAAACAAATATTTAATCTTGCAGGTTCTCATTTAATATGGCTTACCGCATGGTGTACCCTTGTAGCAGCAATTTATTATTTCTTCAACTGGCAATGGATGATCATTCCTTGGGTACCGCTGGCATTAATCGGAACGGCAGAAGCTTTTTACGTAGGATTTAAGAATAACCAGGCTTACGACAGATTATGGGAAGCCAGAAAAATCTGGGGTGCTATTGTCAACTCAAGCCGTTCTTTTGCGGCAATGCTTTATGCTTTTGAAACCGAAGATGCTGATCATACCAATCTCGAGGAAAGGAGAAAAACAATTGCCTACCGCCACATAGCATGGTTATATACTTTCCGCGAACAGCTCCTTGCTCCAACCGAATGGGAACACATCAGTCTTAAAAAACATTTCGGCGCCATCAATATCAGACGTCACAGATTGATGAAAGCAGGATTTCCTGATTATGGGAGAACACCTATTTTTTTACATAAATATCTTTCTGCTGAGGAATTTGCCCTCCAAGCGGATTACAAAAACTTTGCAACCTTTCTAATTTCAAAACAGGCAAAAGAAATCAACGAACTGAAAAACGACCATACCATTTCAGATTTCAATCAAATGCAGTTACAAAGCTGTCTCAATCAGTTTTATGATTTTCAGGGACAGGCTGAAAGAATTAAAAAATTCCCTTCACCACGACAATTTGCAAGTACAGCATTCGTTTTCAATGTTATCTTTATTATGCTGCTCCCTCTTGGTCTTGTGAATGAGTTCGCAAAGTTGGGTGACTGGGGAATATGGACAAGCATCCCATTCTGCGTAATAGTGGGATGGATCTACATCGTAATGGAACTTGTAGGAGATTATTCTGAAAACCCTTTTGGAGGACTCATGTTCGATATTCCTATGTTATCCATCTGCAGAACAATAGAAATTGATGTCCTTCAGATCATGGGAGAAGAAGATCTTCCGGAGCCAATCGCATCAAAGAACGGCGTCCTTGTTTAGCAAATCTTTTTAAAGAATAATAGCCGTAGTATTCTTCACCTCAGAGATCATAAAAGAACTGTGAGTGCTTGCGATATGTTGTAAAGTTGTCAGTTTTGTTAACATGAAATTTCTGTAATCAGCTATGTCCTGTACACAGATTTTAAGAATATAGTCATAATCGCCGCTTACATGAAAACATTCTGTAACCTCATGCAGATTCATCACTTCCTTCTCAAACTGAAGAACATATTCCTTTTTATGCTGGGTAAGTTTAACGTGGCATAAAACCATAAAATCCTTCTGGATCTTATGCTTATCCAATATCGCTACATATTTTGAAATGACCCCTGTATTTTCAAGCTTGCGTACTCGTTCATATATCGCTGTAACCGATAAACCAAGCTTATAAGACAGCTCTTTAGTGGTTTGTTTCGAATCTTCCTGCAAAAACAACAGCAGTTTCTTATCTGTTTCATCAAAGACCATAGATTTTTTTTTGGAAAAAAGTTATTTCACACAAATATAATAAACATATTTTCTACAATAATCCAATTTTATAGATTTATCCTCTAATATTTATCAAAACCATTGTAATAAAACTTAAAATAACTCAAATTTAAAAACAAAAACAATGGAAGATTTCAACGCAGCAAACGAAATACAGGACTTACAATACTTTGGAGAATTTGGCGGAGTAAATCCTTCAATTTCTGACAGTTCAACCTACACTTTTCTTTCAGCTAAGACAATGTTCGATACATTCGAAGGAAATGCAGAAGGTTGCTATCTATACTCCAGACATTCATCTCCAATGAACCTTTATCTGGCTCAGGCTTTAGCCAAATTGGAAAACACGGAAGCCGCCAATGTTACCGCATCAGGAATGGGAGCAATTACATCCGTACTTTTACAGGTTTGTAAAAGTGGTGACCATATTATTTCCAGCAGAACAATTTATGGAGGAACCTATGCATTTCTGAAAAACTTCCTTCCTCCTTTTAATATCGAAACCACTTTTCTGGATATCAATAATATTGAATGGATCGAAAAGTCGATACAGCCCAACACCAAAGTTATTTATTGTGAAAGTGTAAGCAACCCACTTCTGGAAGTTGCAGATCTTAGAAAACTTTCTCAAATATGTAAAAAACACAATCTTAAGCTGATCGTTGATAATACATTCTCCCCTCTTTCAATTTCTCCGACTTTATTGGGGGCTGATATTGTAATTCATAGTTTAACAAAATTCATCAACGGAAGCAGTGATACCGTGGGAGGCGTTTATTGCGGATCACAGGAGTTTATCAACGATACCAAAAACGTAAATAACGGAGCTTGTATGCTATTGGGACCAACAATGGACAGTTTCCGTTCGGCCAGTATTCTAAAAAATCTGAGAACACTTCACATCCGGATGAAGCAGCATAGCTATAACGCACAATATCTTGCTGAAAAATTCGAGCAGGATGGATTAAAAGTTTCCTATCCTGGATTGCCTTCTCATAAAAATCATGAACTCATGAAAAGCATGATGCATGAAGAGTACGGATTCGGAGGCTTGATGACTTTAGATGCAGGTACAACAGAAAAAGCCAATGAGCTGATGGAACTGATGCAACAGGAAAATTTAGGATATCTTGCTGTAAGTCTCGGCTTTTATAAAACATTATTCTCTTGCTCAGGCAGCTCAACATCATCTGAAATCCCTGAAGAGGAAAGAATTGCAATGGGAATATCTGACGGATTGATCAGATTCTCAATAGGTCTTGATCACGACATTGAAAGAACCTATCAAAAAATGAAAGAATGCATGGTAAAAACAGGCGTTCTCCACCATGAAAACACATCCATATACTAATCAATCATTGTAATAAATGCTGTTGAATTTCAACAGCATTTATTTTTTATGATAATGTTTTGGAAACGCATCTTCGGGTTTCATCCTGAACACATTGAGTAAAATCCATGATTTCAGAAATCCGTATCCATAAGAAAACATCTGAACATACGTAGAAATCACAGCCATACCGGCAATGCTAATATTCTTGGTAACCCATAAAGCGTGAAAGAAAACCAGAAAAGTATATAATCCATAAAAAGCAAGAATAATCCCTCTTCCCATTACAAAGTACTCTATAAAACCAAGAATATATCCTAATAAGAAAAGGCTGGGAAAAGCGAAGGAAATCTTCACATAATTCGGATGCCGCTGATTCAGAATAGGCCTTGCACAGCCAAACTGAAATACCTGTTTGGAAAATTTCCCAAAATCTACCCTGCGCTTATGATACACTGCAATATTATCGAAGAAAGCCGTAGTAAAGCCGTTTTCCCACAATGTCATAGACAGATCCGGATCCTCCCCGATTCTCATTTCAGAAAATCCTCCAACTTTATCGAAAACCTCTTTTTTCACTCCCATATTAAAGCTACGAGGCTGAAATTTAGAAACGGATTTCTTACTGCCACGAATCCCTCCGGTAGTAAACACGGAAGTCATAGAATAGGAAATCGCCTTTTGCATCAGATTAAATCCTTTATGAGCCTTATCTGCACCTCCAAATGCATCACAGGGAATTTCCAGAATATCTTTCTTAATATTTTCTATATAATCATTTTCCACAATCACATCACTATCCACAAAAACAAGCCAATCATTTTCAGCTCGCTGAGCTCCGTAATTTCTTGACAAACCAGGTCCTGAATTATCTTTCCTGAAATACCTGATCGAAAGGATGTCATCAAAATTTTTAATCGTGGGTTTAAGATCAATCATAGAACCATCATCCACAATAATAATTTCAAACTCCCTGTCTGTTTGTTGAGTCAGAGAGTTCAGCAGCTCGAAAAGCTCATCTTTCCGGTTGAAAATAGCGATAACGATGGAAATAGTAGGTTTCAAATTGAAAATTTGTCAAAATTAACCATTCATAAAAGAATTCGCAAACAGTTTAACAGGTATTCACCTAAATTAACACCAATATGGTAGAACAGATTTTTATTACAAAAGAAGAGGTCATTACAGCAATTTTTCGATGAGTGTGCATGAAATTTTAAACAAAGTAAATTGACATTTTAAACAAATTACCAGATTCCTGTACGCTATACCTTTGTCATATCAATTAAAAATAAAAACATGATACAAGACAAAAATGTACAAAGTCCGATCCATTCCGGTTTCAATGCACAATCAACAAGCTGGGATGTTATTAAAGGAATTGATCTTACTGGAAAAACGGTTATTATTACCGGTGGATATGCAGGAATCGGCCTTGAGACTACGAAAACTCTGGTTTCGGCAGGTGCGCAAGTCATCGTTCCTGCCAGGGATATTGAAAAAGCAAGGAAAAACCTGTCAGGAGTTCAAAACATTGAATTTGAATTACTGGACCTTATGGATCCTCAATCCATTGATGCCTTTGCAGAAAAATTTATTGCTTCAGGAAAAAAATTGGATCTCCTGATCAATAATGCCGGAATTATGTGGGTTCCGCTCCGCAGAGATAGCCGCGGAATCGAATCACAGCTCGCCACCAATTACCTGGGACAATTCCACCTTACCGCCAGATTATGGCCTGCCCTAAAAAAAGCTAACGGAGCCAGAGTAATCAGTGTTTCATCTTATGGACACCAGATGGCGCCATTTAATTTTGAAGATCCTAATTTTGAGCATCGGGAATATCAAACCCTACTCGGATATGGCCAGTCAAAAACAGCATGCAATCTTTTCGCTGTAGAGCTTGACGCAAGAGGAAAGGCATTTAATGTAAGGGCTTATTCCGTCCATCCGGGTTCTGTATACGGAACTGATTTAGGAAGAGAAGAACCCATAGACCTGTTCAAGCAAATAGGTACCCATGACGAGGATGGAAACATAAAACCTGAAGTGGAAGCCAGATTAAAAACCATTCCCCAGGGAGCAGCAACAACAGTATGGTGCGCCACAAGCCCTCTTCTCCATGACATCGGAGGAGTGTATTGTGAAAACTGCGATATTGCAGAGATAGACCACGGACAAATTGAGCACCGGTTTGATGACCCTGCCACTATACGAGGAGTACAATCTTATTCTCTGGATAAACAAAATGCTGAACATCTCTGGAAACTTAGCGAAGAAATGGTTGGAATTCCATTCAATATAGGATAAATATACTTTGAAAATGAATAATTTTGTTATTGAAAACTAGAAGCAATGGATTTTCACATCAAATACATCACACCGGATATTAAGCTTTCTTCCTATGAAGATAAATTATTTAAAACTGAAACTGTTTTTGAATATCATATGCTGGTGTGGTTTATTTCCGGGGAAACGAAGATCATCCAGGCCGATCGCTCTTATCATTTTACATCGGGAGACATTTTTCTTATTCCGAGGAACCAATTGGCAACAATTATTAATTATCCTAAAGACGGCCGCCCCCATAAAGCAGTAGTAATGCATCTTACGACAGACCGTTTAAAGCAGTTTTATTCAAATATGGATATCCAGGATTCTGTAATCCGGAAAGAACCTGAAATCTTCAGTTTCAGCAATCATCCTTTATTACAAAGTTGCCTTGCCTCATTAATACCCTATTTTGAGATGACCCAAACTTTCCCGGAACATATCGCATCACTGAAAATCATGGAATCAATCAGTATTCTACGGGAAATTAATCCGGAAATTGACACTGTTTTAGCTGATTTTGAGGAACCCGGAAAAATCAATCTCGTTGATTTTATGGAGAAAAATTATATGTTCAATATGCCTTTGGAACGATTTGGTTACCTTACAGGAAGAAGTTTGTCCACTTTCAACCGGGATTTCCGAAAAACATTTCAAACCACACCTCAGCGGTGGCTTACCCGTAAAAGACTTGAATTAGCTCATTACCACCTTGCTGAAAAACATAAGAAACCATCAGATATATTTATGGAAGTAGGCTTTGAGGATTTATCCCACTTCTCCTATGCATTCAAAAAGCAATATGGCTACGCTCCATCCATGATCAGATAAAAATAAAAAGGACAGACTCCATGTTGAAATCTGTCCTTTTACATGTAAATTACCGGATTATAATTTTACCAACTTCCATTTTTGTGCATTTCCTGTATTTGCCGTCCAGATCTGAATTTTTGTTCCGTTAGCTGAAGAACCATTATTCACATCCAGATTAAAGCCTGATGCGTGAGCAGGTGACAAAGTATAATAATCATTTCCTACGGATGTTATTTTCCATTTCTGTGCGTTGGTTCCATTATCAGTATAGATTTGCACCTGGGTTCCGTTTGTTGTCCCGGAATTGGATACATCTAAAGATTTTGTGGGTGCATTCAAAGGTTGGAGCTTATAATACCCTCCTCCCACGTCAGTAATTTTCCATTTTTGTGCCGTATTGCCATTGGATGCCCATAGCTGAACTTTTGTTCCATCTGTAGTACCTGCATTCAAAACATCCAGCATGCTTGTTCCATTGGTCGCAGAAACCAATTGATAAGTGGCCCCCGAAGTAATTCCTGTCGTAGGTGTTGTTGTCCCGTCTCCATACACTGTATTTTGCCCATACAATATACTTGTAGCATTGGTAAAATAAGAGGCGATATTGGTAGCTCCAAGATCATAATATAAAAATACGCCATATCCGTCATCTTTGGTTCTCTGTGCAAAATTTGAAACCGTAGAAGTACTTGTATAGCTGGAAGTTGAAGAGTTTACATTGACAGCCGCAGCCCCTTTATGAGCGCTATCAAGGCCTGGGATATTAGGTGCTGAGTATGTACTGTAATAAGGGTTCCATGCATAATCTACCTTTGACCCAACAGTGACCCCATTATAGGAAAGGTTGCTTGCAGAAGGTCCGATATTGTAAAAAGAAATAATTTTATCAGGAAGTAAGTCTCTAAGCGCCGTTACAAGGTATACAAATGAAGACTGATTAGCCTGCCCTGTTCCATTGGCACCATAATTTGCATATTCATCATCAAAATCAATTCCGTCTAATCCGTACGTATTTACAGCATCAGCCAGTTCCTGGGCAAAAGCCTGTGCAGCAGCCTGGCTGGGAAAGTTAGCAAATCCTGCTCCCTGATGATTTCCCAGAATGGATAACATTACTTTAATACCCTTTTCCTGCAAAGGTTTTATATAGGTATTTTTATTGCTGAGCACGTTGGTTACCTGAGGATTAAAATACAAATAAGCCTTTTGGGTTGTCGTATTATAATTGATGTTGGCGGCAAAAATAATTGCCACATCAAAAAGTTGTCTTCCGTCTGCCAATTTATATTTACCAACTTCCCTGATATCATTGTTGTTGACCTCAACATACATTACAGAAAGTGGATTCTTACCAAAAGCAGCCACTTTAGAGGTTAAACTACTCTTTGCTGATAAGGAATTATCCTGTGACGTTACTGAATCATCCAAAGGATCGGAATTACATGATATAACGCTGAAAACACCTATCAACAGAATAAGTAGGGATAGTAAGCTAATTTTTTTCATAATAAAAGTATTTAACTGTTTATTACGAATCTAAAATAAACCTTAACAATTAATTAATAATAAATTATCAAAATCACCTATTATTTTATCAATGAAAATACAAAACAGCTATTAATATAAAATCAAACTACATTAAAACGTTTTAAAGTTGATAATAGAAGAGGGAAATTGAGCTTGTTATAAAAATAATCCGGATTTAAAATAGAGGAATAATACCGATGCACTAGAAAAAAGAATCAGAGAAACGCAGAAAAAAATCATGGAAAACAAACTTCTGAAATAAAATACAGTCAGAATATGCATAACAAAACAACATAAAGAAGCGATGAAAATACCAATTAGAATACCGACGAATAATGTTTGAAAAGGATATTGAACGGGTAATGGTTCTTTAAAAATAAAAAATAATAATACAGAGCCTGTAAAGATTAGGCCAGCACTTGTCCACTCAAGTTTATACTTTGAGCTTTTAATTTTCTTAGATTTCTGTTCCTTTCTCCAGGATGGACTATCTAATAAATTCAGGAGATCAAAAACGGCTTCGATTGCATCAAAAATATTCCAAGACACGCAATAAATTTAAATCACTTTATAAAATCAAATATAGATCTTTAATTCCATAGAACTATGCTAATAAAATATTTTTGCAGATCAACATTCCTTATGATAAAATTTGTCATATTTGTCTTACAACATACAAGCCTACTATAATGAGAAAATATATCCTAACATTATTTATTTTAATATTTACCTTGACGACAATTCCCGGTCAAAATACTGAAACTTTAATGAAGGAAGGAGTAAAAAGTGATAGTATGTTCTGGGTAGCCTACAACAAATGCAATGTGAGTGAAATGATGCGTTTTATTCCTGCTGATGTTGAATTCTATCATGATAAGGGAGGAATAACAAAAGGGGACGAAGCATTAAAAATTACATTCCAGAAAAACCTTTGCGGAAATAAGGATTTCCATTTAAGGAGAGAAGCAATTGATAAGACTGTCAGGGTTTTCCCAATGAAAAAAGACGATAAGCTGTACGGTTTAATTATTTCCGGTGATCATTATTTCTACATCAATGAAACGGGTAAAAAAGAATTCAGGGATGGTTTGGCCAAGTTCACTGATCTTTGGATTTTAGAGAACGGAAAATGGAAAATGTCCAGGGTTTTAAGTTATGACCACGGCCCGGCACCATACCAAAATGAAAGAAAGGAAATACCGTTAAAGGATCAAATTCTGAAAACCTATCAAGGTAATTACAATAGCAGGAAAAACGGAATTATTAGCGTTGAACCCAAAAATTCCATCCTGAATCTGACTGTTGGAGGTAAAACGCTTTTACTTTATCCGGAAACAGAAAACAGATTCTTTACAAAAGAAAAGGATCTTGTGTTTGAATTTGTAAAAGAAAAAAATAAGATCATAAAAATGAATGTTTATGAAAACGGGAATCTTATCGAAGAAGATTATTTTACGAAATAAATAAAAAGCCTTCCAATAAGGAAGGCTTTATCTCATTTTATTGATTTTCCAGTTTATGTACCTTTTTAGTTCCCTCGTACATTTCGTATTGTAAAAATCTTGTCTCCAGTTTTCCGTTGAAGAGCTTAATCTTTCTGGAAGGACGAAGTCCTATTTTCTTTACCGCTTCAAGATCTGAAGAAATCAGCCAGGCTAAAGTATTCGGGTAATGGGTTTTAAAAGTATCTCCGATTTTCTTGTAAAACTCATCATCATTAATAGAGATTCTTTCATCATATGGTGGATTGAAAACCATTAATAAAGGGAAAAGTTCTTTTTTAGACTCAAAAAAGTTTTGCCTCTTAACTTCAATTACATCTTCCATTTCAGCCGACTCGATATTGGTACGGGCAGCGTTAAGCATTCTTCCGTCTATATCGTACCCTACAATTTTACCCTGAAATTCTTTCACTCTATTGATTCTGAATTCCTTGATCTTAGTAAAAAGATCATTATCATAATTGTTCCAGTTTTGGAATGCAAATCTTTTCCTGAAAATCTGTGCAGGAAGATCCATAGCAATCATTGCTGCTTCGATCAGAAGAGTTCCTGAGCCACACATCGGATCCAGAAAATTTCCTTTTCCGTCCCATCCGGCAAGCTGAAGCATTCCACTTGCCAATACCTCATTAATAGGTGCCTCACCCTGTTCTTTTCTGTATCCTCTTTTGAATAAAGGATCACCTGAAGAATCCAGAGAAATTGTTACTAACTCCCTGTCGATATGCAAATGGAACTTGATATCAGGACTTTTAGGCTCCACATTAGGGCGCTTTTTGAATTTTTCCTGAAAGTAATCCACAATAGCATCCTTCATTTTTAATGTAACAAATTGTGAATGCTTAAAGGTCTCTGAATTTACGGTAGCATCAATTGCAAATGATTGATCCACATCCATAAACTGCTCCCATTCCAGCTTAAAAAGCTTGTCATAAAACTGATGCTGATTAAAAGCCTTGAATTCAAAAACCGGTACCAGGATCTTCAATGCCGTTCTTGCCGAGTAATTGATTTTATAAAGAAAACCTAAATCTCCTTCACAGTTTACCGCGCGGTTTTTAACTTCAACATTTCGTCCTCCTAATTTTTTAATCTCTTCAGCTAAGATCTGTTCCAATCCGAAGAAAGTTTTTATCTGAATTTTTATATTTTCTATGTCCATAAATAGTTATTAAAAGATTTAATAATTTAAAAATTAAAAGATTAGCCTTCCAATATTTTGATTAATTGAATTTTTCAATCTTTCAATCTTAAAATACTTTTCCTTTTACCGCACAAATTTAGTTATTTTTGCATTATGGAATGGTTTGAATCTTGGTTTGATACCCCTTATTATCATTTACTTTATAGCAACAGGGACTATACGGAAGCTGAAAACTTTATTACAAAGCTTACTCAAAGTCTTCAGCTGCCGCCTTCTTCTAAAATTATTGACCTTGCCTGCGGAAAAGGAAGACATTCCGTATTCCTTAATAAATTGGGATATGATGTCTTGGGGCTTGATTTATCAAGACAAAGTATTGAGTTTGATAAGCAGTTTGAAAACCAAACCCTTATTTTCGATGTTCATGACATGCGAAACCCTATCGATGCAGATCCTGTGGATGCCGTTTTTAATCTTTTTACGAGTTTCGGATATTTTGACCAGGAAAGTGATGATAAAAAAGTTTTCCAATCCGTTTATTCTGTTTTAAAGCCTGGAGGCTATTTTGTTCTTGATTATCTGAACGAAGAGTACGTAAGAAGTAAAATTGTTCCGGAATCAGTCATCAACCGCGGTGATATCGATTTTAAAATCTGCAAAAAAATTGAAGGAAGACATATTATCAAAGACATCCGGTTTGAATCTAAAGGAAAGCCTTATCATTTTTTTGAGAAGGTAAAGCTACATACACTGGAAGAAATCAATTCCTACGCTTCAGAATGTGGCTTTGAACGGTTGAAAATCTGGGGTGATTATCAATTGAATAGCTTTAATAAAGAAACGTCACCACGCTGTATCAATTTATTTAAGAAAAAATCATGATCATAGTCCTTTTACTGATTTTAAGTGTAATCGCAGGAGTATTTCTTGGAAAGCATTTTGGTAAAAAAGAAAAACTGGCTAAAAATCTTTTGATTTTGAGTGCAGGGTTTCTTATTACCATCTGTTTGAACGAGGTTTTTCCACAGGTTTACACTTCAGAAAAAAGTAATATTATAGGTATTTTTGTAATTCTGGGTGTCTTATTACAAATGATTCTGGAAGCTTTAACCAAAGGGTTTGAGCATGGTCACTTTCATCATCATAACGATCATAATATACTTCCCGTTGCTTTAATGGCCGGATTGTTTGTCCATGCATTTATAGAAGGTATTCCTTTAGGAAATGAAAAAGAAGTATTATCACCCTATCTACTTGGTATCGTTTTTCATAACATTCCTATTTCATTTATTTTGGGAGCCTTTTTATTCAACAGAAAGGAGGGAGAGAAAAGATCACCGTATCCTACCTATATGATCATTGCATTATTTGCGCTCGCCTCTCCTATGGGAATGTTATTGGGAAATTATTTCAATCCGGAGTTACAGCCTTATTTTCTGGCAATTGTCGGAGGAATTTTCTTGCATATCTCATCAGTAATTATTTTTGAAAGTAATAAAAACCATAATATTGACTGGACGAAAATAGGTTTAGTAATCCTTGGTATATCACTTGCCCTGATCATGCACCTCTTCCATTCACATTCAGTGGTTTCCGGTCATTAGGAACAGCCCTATGTAAATCCGGCCTTAGTTGTATTTAAAAATCACTACAATTTAATTCATAAAACCCTGACTAGAGGAAACTTATAATTGGCAAGATAATTCCTTTTATAGAGAAAATTACGGAAAACAAACAATTAAAGTGTATAATACATCGCACAATCAAACAATTAGCTAATTCTTTTAATTATTCATAATTTTTATATCAAATTAATATTGATGTAATTTTTTTTGTACTTTAGCCCCGCCACTAAATCACTTACGTATGAATAAACGAACTAAACGTTTGACAACAGCTGTGTCCTGTTTTTTATTATGCGGTATTTTATCCGCCCAAACGAATAAAAAAAAAGACACCCTGAGGGAAAAAAGCATTGAAGATGTTGTAATTGTAGGATACAAAACTCAAAAAAGATCGAGTCTTACAGCAGCTGTCTCAATTATTTCTGACAAAAAACTAAAAGATGCCAATACCTCTGATGTATCAAGTCTCTTACAAGGAAAAGCCGCAGGAGCACAAATTATGCAGGGAGGAGGCGGTCCGGGATCTTCAGCAACCGTAAAAATCAGGGGTACCGCTACCATCAACGGTCCAAGCCAGGCATTATGGGTCGTAGACGGTGTAATGATGAACGGAACTCCCAATCTGGATCCCAATCAAATCGAAAGCATCAACATTTTGAAAGATGCGACATCAACAGCCTTGTATGGTTCCAGGGGAGCAAACGGAATTGTACAGGTCTTCACAAAATCCGGAACAGCAGGAAAAAGCACGATGAATGTTTCTGTAAACAATTCGTTTAATACATTCAATAACGGGCGCTTCAAACTGATGGATGGTACCCAATTATATGATTATTTCACTTCATTAAAAAATGCCCCTTCAATCCCTTCCGAACTCAGAAATCCTGGATATAACTGGCTGAAAAACGGCACACAGACGGGAGTAGTTCAAAACTACACCATTGATTTCAGAGGAGGCTCTCAAAATTCAAGGACGTACATTTCCGGAAACTATTATGACGAAACCGGAACTGTAAGAGGATACGACTATAACAGATTGTCATTCAGGATCAATCATGAACATACCGTAAAGCCCTGGCTGATATTAAAACCCAAAGTGAGTCTATCATATACCAGCGGAAAAGACCGTCAGGGTTCTCTGTATCAGATGTACCTCAATATGCCTTGGGATAATCCAAAAGCCCCGGATGGAAGTCTCATAAACCCTAATTCATATAGTGGAACATGGTATGGAAGAGATTACTCCAATTACCTTTACGATTTGCAATGGAACTATGGTAAAAGCAATCAGCTGGATCTGATCGGGAATTTTGATGCTGAAATTAAATTTACAGATTATTTAAAGTTTGTTACTACCAATAATGTCACCTACAGAAATTATGACGATATGTATTATACCGATCCGAGATCCATTGCGGGGGATAGTAACAAAGGTGAATTAACAGAATCCTATTCCAAAGATGTAAGCAAATTCTTTAACCAGATGTTGAGATTCGACAAAGATTTTGGAGTTCATAACGTAAATGCTTTAGCAGCCTATGAGTATAACGACAGAATATATAAGGTTTCCAGAGCCGGTGTATACGGAATTGTTCCGGGAACAGACGTCTTCGACAACGGAGCAACGACAGGAAGAAAGCCCTCAGGCACAAAATATGACAGGGCATACAATGCATTTCTTTTCAACGCAGAATATGTATATGATAAAAAATATTTCATTCAGGGTTCTTTAAGAAGTGAATCTTCTTCTGCATTTGGTGCCAGCCAGAGAAATGGATTATTTTATTCATACAGTTTAGGATGGAATATTCACAAAGAAAAATTTTTCGGAGTAAAACCAATCAACGAATGGAAATTAAGAGCCAGCAGGGGACTTGTAGGAAATACCCCAAGTCCTAATTACGGATGGCAGGACCTCTATGCGCTGACTCAGATGTACAATGCTCAGATAGGAGCAACATGGTTCCAGCTAGGCAATCCTAATCTAACCTGGGAGTCGATTTATCAGAATAATATTGGTACGGATATCCGTGCATTCAATAACCGCCTGACCCTGAACGTGGATTATTTTAATAATAAAACCAAAGATCTTCTGATGCTCGTTACCCTTCCGTCATTAACAGGAGTCGACAGACAATACCTGAATGTAGGAGACGTAAGAAATAAAGGATGGGAATTCAATGTTAATTATGCTGTCATTAAATCTGAAAATGTGAACTGGGATATTGGTTTCAATATCAGTACCTACAACAACAGGGTTCTTTCAACAAGAAACAACAGCATCCAGCTTCTATCCAATAATCAGGTCGCTATTGCCGGAAACGATGTTACTTCATTCTATATGCGAAAATGGATGGGGGTAAATCCTGATAATGGCGCAGGGCAATGGGAAGTGATTAACGCTGATGGAACCAAAAGTGTTACATCAAATTACAATCAGGCCACACTGCAGATTGTAGGCGCTGCTACACCCGATTATTATGGATCTTTCAGTACCAATCTTACCGTAAAAAGGTTTTACCTTAATGCCAATATTTATTTTTCGCAGGGAGGACAGATTTACAACTCCTACCGGGAACTGTTTGATTCTGATGGCGCTTATCCTTACTACAACCAAATGGTCCTGAAGGATAGCTGGAAGAGATGGGAAAAACCTGGAGATATAGCCACACATCCTGTAGCAATTTTCAACAATAATACACTTACCAACAAGCCTTCTTCAAGGTACCTTGAAGATGCAAGCTATATGAAATTAAGATCCCTGAGGTTAGGATACAATTTTCCAGATTCTTTAGCGGAAAAACTTAAAGTCTCTTCGGCAAGTATTTATATCATGGGGGAAAATCTCTTTACCATTACTAAATTTTCCGGAGTAGATCCGGAAGCCGGACCTGCAGATAACCAAACTACCTATTCCGGAACAGCAGGCGCAATTTATCCTATCCCAAGAAGATTTTCTCTTGGTTTCACCTTCACCTTTTAAAACTTACAAAACATGAAAAAGATATTTTTAGCACTTATCGCACTAACATCGGTAGCTTGTAATATAGACAGGTCTCCATATGATTCAAAAGAGTCTGATACCATATTAACAGATCCAACAGGGCTACAGACCATTACTCTCGGAAACTATGCTCTTTTGAAAGGAGATGCAACAGGAGGAGGATTTTTCAACAATCTTTACAGAGTGGGTGAATATGGCGGAGATAATATTGATATCAGCGGTACGACCACCGATCAGTTCTTTTATTATTATAACTACAGAAGTATTAAAAATAATGGCCGCTCCAATACGATATGGAATGCAGGATATAAGGCTATCATTGGATGCAATAAAGTTATTTCCAAATTTGCCGAAGGAAAAGATACCAATACCGATCAGCTGATCGGGGAAAATTATTTCCTAAGGGCCTACGTTTATTTTTCTTTGGTAAATGTATTTGGAAAACCTTACAATCAGGGAACCGGCAATCTGGGAGTACCATTAAAAACATCGGATGATGTAAACGAATTACCCGGCAGGGCCACGGTAGGTCAAATTTACGATCAGGTAGTCAATGATCTGAGAAAAGCGGAACAATTGATGACTCTCGATAAAAACAACACATACGCATCTAAAGAAGCTGCTCAAGCACTGCTATCCAGAGTGTATCTGTATATGGAAAATAATGATAAAGCTATTGAATATGCTGATAAGGTGATTAATTCCGGAAAGTATATGCTATTGTCTAATTCCGAACTTCCTTCTTATGCCACGAAAACTCCTGAAACCAACAAAGAAACCATTTTTGCATTCAAATATAATAAAGATGGTGATTACAGTGATGGCTGGTACACTATAGGATCCATGTATGCCAATATTCAAAATGTAGGCTGGGGTGAGATGTACGCGTCTTCTTCTTATCTGGATCTGATCAATCAAAATCCGCAGGATGCACGATTGAAGTTCATTTCTCCGAAATATGCAACCCCATCTGTTCCTGTTGCTTATTGGGTACAACAAGGTACAAATGCTTCCGGAGGAATAACTTATAATTACACTTTTCAGAAAACATTCCAGCAGGGAGGGAATACCTATTTCACAATGAATAATGTTAACTATCAGGTGCAATCAGAAATTTTGCCTACCAAAACGAATTATTACTTTATTAATTCTAATAACGTAAAAGTTTATGTAAATCTGGACAATGATATGGACAAAAGAAACGGTTATCCGAAATTCTATGTTTTAAAATGTTCATTACAGGAAGGAGTTCCTCAATTATGGTCACCTGTTATTCTGAGATTGGCTGAAATGTATCTGAACCGGGCCGAAGGCTATGCTAAAAAGGGAAATTCAGCTTCAGCACTGGCTGACGTAAACACGATCAGAACAAGAGCGGGAATTCCAGCATATCCTTCAGTTCCATCAGGACAAACTATTTTAGACTTGGTTCTTCAGGAAAGAAGACTTGAAATGGCTTTTGAAGCACATAGAAAATATGATGTCTTCAGAAATAAATTAAGTCTCGACCGTAATTATCCGGGAACCCATTTAAACGGAAATAATCCCTTTTATACGGTTCCTTATACCAGCAACAGAATTATTGAATATATTCCTGAACAACAGATTCAGATCCAGCCCAATCTGATCCAGAATCCTGATTAATCAGATCTTACTCCAATGCATATAAATTAAAAGCTCCGAATTAAAAATTCGGAGCCTCAATTTAATCACTTGCTACACAATCCGGAAATTAGAATTTCCAGCCGACTGTAAGAAAGAAGTTATCTCTGTTGCTTTTCACACTAGAAACAACGGATGTTGGTGTATTTACATCAAAATCACCTGAATAATATCCTGTTCCCAGGTCAGCACTCCCTCTAAGGAATGGGTTATTATATTTTGAGCTGACATTCTGATACGCTGCATCCACATAGAAGTTTCCAAAATCATATCCGATACCTGCTCCTATCGTATTTCTTTCTCCCAAAATCAAATTACTATAGCTGTTATCCCCTGCAACTCCTGCATTGGAATAAGAACTGATCGTAAAAGCATCAAAAGGACTTGATGTATAGGAATACCCACCTCTTATTCTGAATGCCTTAATTCTGTATTCCGCACCTACCCTTACTTCCGATAGGTTTTTATAATTGTCACTGAAGAAAGAATTCAATTCTCTTTCCGCAGCACCTTGTACTTCATATTTAGGTTTTGTAAGTCCTAAAGTATAGTCTACGTTAATGGCAAAATTCTTATTGGGAACAAACGCACCACTTACAGTAGCCTTCATCGGAGACCTGAAATTCCTGTCTTCCACATAGTTGTCATAATTGATCCCGTTACTTCCGTCATAATACTCGCGGAAAACCCTGTCGATATTCCACCAGGTCGGTGTTTCAATAGATGCTCCCAATCTGAACTGATTGCTTAATTTTCCGATAACCCCTACTGTTGCTGAAAAACCATTTGATTTTTCCGAAAACGGGGTATACTGCTTATCAAAAGTATTCACCGATCCATCCAGATTAAGCCCGAATAAAGCACTGTCATACTGATCGATTTCAGCGTAATGCATATTAATGCTTGCTCCCAGATAAAGTGAATTGTTATAGTTCGCACCCACCCCCAGGTTAAATTTGGTCTGATTACCATATCTGTTATAAGCATGCCCAAGGTAAGACAGGTTACCTACCACAGGATTTCCATTAGAATCTAACAGGTTTTTGGAGATCACTACATTGGAATTCCCCGGGCTCTCAACATAATTCTCAAGAGACTGCGTTGATAGATTGGCACCGATATTAATGAACTTCCATGGTGATTCTGTCATCAGCTGGATCGTTGCAACACCACCAACATTTCCAAGCGTAAATTTATTTAATTTATAATCTGTTGAAGATCCAGCCAGAGAGCTGGTATTTTTAGTATTGCTTAAAAACAACGTTGCCGATACATCTCCCGCAATAGCAACACCTAATCCGGCAGGGTTTGTCATCAATGAAGTAGCATCACCTCCAAGAGCTCCGTTAGAGCCGGCCATCGCATTAAATTTTGAAGAACCTATCATCGGAGTGTTAGAATAAACATCAATCGAATTCCTGATTGTAGAAATATCCTGTGCCTGCACAAAGTAAGCAGCAGAAATACCTAGTACTACTAAAGATTTTTTTAACATTATTATTTGAATAGTTAGTTATTATGTTTAAAAATTATCTGCCTCCTGATCTGAAGCCGCCGCCGCCGCCGGATCTAAATCCACCGCCGCCTCCACCGGAACCGCCACGGAAACCACCTCCGCCACCAGAGTTGAATCCTCCGGATCTGAAGCCACCGTTGTCATTTGATCTGAAACCACTATCGTTTCTGTATCTTGGCTGGCTGTCGTAATTAGGTCTTGGCTGAGTATTCATATTAGGATTACGATATCCTGAATTATTATTTCTGAAACCACTGTTATTGTTACCTCTGAATCCGGAATTGTTACCATTAGTCATTGTTCCGTTTCTGAAACCACCATTGTTATTTCTGAACCCTGAACCATTCGTATTGTTTCTGAATCCTGAACCTGCAGAATTGTTTCTGAATGCAGAGTTATTGATATTGTTTCTGTATACTGATCCGTTACTTCCGTTATATCCGCTTAAACCATATCCAAGTCTTCCGTCAGCACCACTTCTCCTGTAAGCCGGTCTGTTGTAATATCCATTACCCCAGTAACCGCCACCCCAGCCCCAATATGGGTTTCCGTAGTAGCCGCCGCCCCAGCCCCAGAAAGGATCATAAAATCCTCCATAGTTCCATCCCCAGTAAGGGTAACCACCCCAGCCCCATGAGCCGCCCCAGCCCCAGCCGAAGGACATTCCGAAGCCCCAGCCTCTGTTCCAGCCCCAATATGGGCTATAGCCTCCATACCAACCACCCCAGCCCCATGGTGAACCCCATGAGTTGTCGTAATAGTTGGTCTGAGATCCGGCAAAAGCGCCCCAATCAGAATCTGTTGCGGTATTATTCCATGAATCGCCTCCCCATGTGCTATATTTGTTATCCTGATCTTTGGAGTTGGTTTCCGCATTCTGAATAAGATTGGTATTGTTTGCATCCTGATAGTAATCATAGTATTCTCCAACCCTGTTTCCGCCATTAATGATCACTCCTTCTGGCAGCGTATCTTTATTGGGATCATAATAGACCCCGTCGGTCTCGCTGTACCCTCCCATCTGTGCACCACAAGACATTAATAACAATCCACTTGATATGGCTAAAATACCTTTGGATTTTAGCATACCAAATAAATTTTTATGTATATTTTTTTTCATGATAACGTAAAGATTTTTAATTTAAATTATATTTGCAATGTGTACCAAAAATGTACCAAACATCGGTAAAAAAATCTATCAAAAATAGATTTTTATTTTTAGATAACAATAATGTTAAAAAGTTAAAAAAAATTAAAAAAAACAATGGCAAAATTAACCTCAAGGAGCGAAGATTACAGCAAGTGGTATAACGAGTTAGTTGTAAAAGCAGATCTGGCAGAAAACTCCGGAGTACGTGGAAGTATGGTTATAAAACCATACGGATATGCGATCTGGGAAAAAATGCGTGATGAAATGGATAGAAAATTCAAAGAAACAGGTCACGTTAATGCTTATTTCCCGCTTTTTGTACCCAAAAGTCTGTTCGAAGCTGAGGAGAAAAATGCAGAAGGTTTTGCAAAAGAATGCGCCGTTGTTACCCATTACAGATTAAAAACAGATCCGGATAATCCTCACAAGCTGATAGTAGACCCTGATGCCAAGCTGGAGGAGGAACTTATCGTTCGTCCTACCTCGGAAGCTATTATCTGGAATACTTATAAAAGCTGGATCCAATCATACAGAGATCTACCGATATTGATCAATCAGTGGGCGAATGTTGTTCGTTGGGAAATGAGAACCCGTCTATTCCTGAGAACCTCTGAATTCTTATGGCAGGAAGGTCACACGGCTCACGCAACCAAAGATGAGGCCATAGAAGAAGCAGAAAAGATGAATAAAGTGTATGCAGATTTTGCAGAGAACTTTATGGCAATGCCTGTAGTCCAGGGATTAAAGACCCCTTCCGAAAGGTTTGCGGGAGCGGATGAAACCTATTGTATTGAGGCATTGATGCAGGATGGAAAAGCTCTTCAGGCTGGTACTTCTCACTTTTTGGGCCAGAATTTCGCAAAAGCTTTTGATGTGAAATTCACCAACAAAGAAGGAAAAATAGAACACGCATGGGCTACATCATGGGGAACTTCTACCCGATTAATGGGAGCGTTGATCATGACACACTCTGACGATTTCGGATTGGTATTGCCTCCAACTTTAGCTCCAATACAAGTGGTTATTGTTCCGATCTTCAAAGGAGAAGAACAACTGAGCCAAATCAGTGAGGTTGCTTTAGACATTCAGACAAAGCTTAGAGCTAAAGGTATTTCGGTGAAATTTGATAATGACACCCAAAACAAGCCGGGCTGGAAATTTGCTGAATATGAATTAAAAGGTGTTCCTGTAAGAATTGCAATCGGACCAAAAGATCTGGAAAATAAATCGGTTGAAATTGCAAGAAGGGATAACCTGACCAAAGAAACGGTTTCTATTGAAGGATTGGATTCCCATATCAATCAATTATTAAAAACCATCCAGAAAGATCTTTACACCAAGGCTCTTAATTTCAGAGAAGAAAATATGACTAAAGTGGATTCTTACGAAGAGTTTAAAAAAGTTCTGGAAGAAAAAGGAGGATTCATCTATGCACATTGGGATGGTACCGCTGAAGAAGAAGAACAAATCAAGGAAGAAACGAAAGCGACCATCAGATGTATCCCTTTGGATGATGATATTGAAGAAGGTGTTTCATTAATCTCCGGAAAGCCTTCTAAGAGACGCGTACTGTTCGCTAAAGCGTATTAATAATTTTAATCATTTGCAAAAAAAACGTTGAAAATCAAATAAATATTTAAAAAATATGACATTTGGACAGATTTTTGTTTAATTTTATGTCAACATTAATCTAAAAAATATTTATTATGTCTTTAAACGTTATTGATTTAATTAAAGGACAATTGGGTCCCGCTTTAGTTTCTCAGGCGGCTTCACAGCTTGGAGAAAGTGAGTCTGGTATTTCAAAAGCAATTGGAGGTTTATTGCCTGCCGTTGTTGGTGGATTAGCTAATAATGCTAATAATCCGGGAGTTTTAGATGCAATCACCAGTGCTTCATCTAATGGAATTTTAAGTAATTTATTAGGAGGCTCTTCTAATAATTCTATGATTTCAGGTTTATTGACGTCCATTTTTGGAGATAAACTGAGTGGCTTGGTAAATTCCATCGCGAGCTTTGCCGGAATTAGTAATAATTCTTCCAGCTCTTTGCTGAATATGGTAACAGGAGCTACAGTAGGTACTATCGGAAAGTATGCTGCAGACAATAATCTGGATGCATCAGGAATTTCAGGGCTACTGAATGATCAAAAAGGAATTGTTTCTACTTTACTGCCTGCCGGACTTTCTTTAGCATCATTAAATATTGGTGACTGGGCTAAAGGATATAAATTTGATAATGATAACGACGCCATAAAAACGCCGGTACAGGAGGAACCAAAAATTGAAGTAACAAGAAGTACAACTCCAACAGGTACCAACCCGGACAGAAATGACGGAGGTGGTTCTATCTGGAAATGGTTATTACCTCTTCTGCTATTGATTGCTGCAGGATACTTCTTATGGAAGCAGTGTGAGAAAAAAGAAACCACTACCACTACAATGGGCGCGGATTCTACAGGAGCACACTCTGATACGGCTACGGCAGTATCTCCTTCTGATACAGCAACAGCACCTGCCGCTACAACCACGAAAGTTGACGAAAATATCGACTTGAACGGTACAGCGCTTAAAGGGTACAAAGGCGGAATGGAAGACAGAATGATTGCATTCTTAAAATCTGACGGCTACAAAAATGCAGCAGATGATAATGCATTAAAAGACACTTGGTACGATTTCGATCATGTGAATTTTAAATTAGGAAGCGCTACAGAACTGGAAGCAGGTTCTCAGGGACAATTGGAAAACCTTGCAGCTATTTTAAAAGCTTATCCTGATGCTAAAATTAAAATAGGAGGATATACTGACAAAACAGGTAATGAAGCTTCTAATGTAAAACTTTCTACTGCAAGAGCTAACTTTATCAAAGAATGGTTAGGCAAACAAAATCTAGGTGGTCAGGTATTAGGTGCAGAAGGTTATGGAAGTAAATTTGCAACGGTAGACGCAAAAGCTTCTGACGCTGAAAGAGCCAAAGACAGAAAAATGGCAATAAGATTTGCGAAATAATCTTTTAAAATAAATACTACGTATAAGATCCCGAAAGTTTTTTCGGGATTTTTTTATTATATATTTTCTATTTACATTTATTTAATTAAATTTGTTAGTCATTTCTAACATTTATGAATTTTACAAAAGGCGCTTGGCGAAAAGATAAAACACTCCACTCATTACCAGAAGTATACTCATCCATTAAAGTACCTAAAAACGGTTCTTTCTGGAGGAAATACCTTGCGTTTGCAGGTCCCGGTTTAATGATTGCAGTGGGATACATGGACCCCGGAAATTGGGCTACCGATATCGCGGGAGGAGCTCAATTTGGCTACACCCTGCTTTCCGTTATACTTATTTCCAACATTTTCGCAATGGTTTTACAGCATTTATCAGTAAAGCTGGGAGTAGCTACAGAGAGAGACCTTGCACAAGCCTGCAGGGACCACTTTAGCCCGACTACCAATTTTATCTTGTGGATCCTTTGTGAGATTGCCATTGCCGCCTGTGATCTCGCAGAAGTTATAGGATCTGCGATCGCACTCAACCTGCTTTTTCATATCCCCCTTACCTGGGGAATCGTAATAACCACAATAGATGTTTTACTTATCCTTTTGCTCCAGGCCAAAGGATTCAGATGGATCGAAAGTATTGTAGGAGGACTTATTTTTATTATTCTCGCATGTTTCATTTATGAAATCGTTATTTCAAAACCGGCCGTTAATGAAATATTGGGAGGTCTTGTTCCGCAAAAAGAAATTATTCAGAATCCTGCTATGCTCTATATTGCAATAGGAATCCTGGGAGCTACGGTAATGCCCCACAATCTCTATTTACACAGCAGTATTGTACAGACGAGGGATTATACACGGGATAACGCAGGTAAAAAAGAAGCTATAAAATTTGCCACTTTAGATAGTACGATCTCCTTAATGCTTGCTTTTTTCATCAACGGAGCAATTTTAATACTGGCAGCAGCTACCTTCCATATCACAGGAAATAAACATGTTGCAGATATCCATGATGCTTATAAAATGCTGACCCCAATCCTGGGTGCTTCTATGGCAAGTATAGCATTTGCGATCGCTTTGCTCGCCTCAGGTCAGAATTCTACATTAACAGGGACACTGGCCGGACAAATTGTAATGGAAGGTTTTCTGAACATCAGATTAAAACCCTGGTTAAGAAGATTGATAACCAGACTTATCGCGGTTATTCCCGCTTTAATTGTTGCGATTCTGTACGGAGAAAAAGGGACAACAGACCTTCTGGTTTTAAGCCAGGTTATCTTATCCATGCAACTCAGCTTTGCTGTAGTTCCACTCGTAATGTTTACTAATGACAAAGCCAAAATGGGCGATTTCGTCAATAAGCCATTCATGAAAATCTGTGTCTGGGTTATCTCAGCCATTATCATTGTCCTGAATCTTTATTTGTTGTATCAAACATTTTCCGGAGAATAATTTTTCTGCCTTAATGTCCATATTTGCTATTTGGCAGAATCTTTGACAAACAACTCTTTAAAATAGTTATTGAATATGGAAAATCAGGATATCAACGAAGAAAACATCAATAAGCAACAAGAAGACAACATTCAGAACGAAAATGCTTCTGAACAAAATGTGACAAATACTCCGACTGCGGAAGAACTTTTGGCAGAAGAGAAAGACCGCTATATTCGTCTTTATGCTGAGTTCGAAAATTATAAAAAGAGAACTTCCAAAGAAAAGATGGAGTTCTTCCAATATGCTAATCAGGACATGATGGTTTCTATGCTTGGAGTACTGGATGATTTTGAAAGAGCGTTAAAAGAAATCGCTAAAAACGGAAATCCGGCGGATCTGCAGGGTGTAGAACTTATCTATCAGAAATTCAAAAATAAACTTACAGAGAAGGGGTTGAAATCAATGGAAGTAAAAGCCGGAGATTCTTTTAATGTGGACCTTCACGAGGCAATTACTCAGATTCCTGCTCCATCTGATGATTTAAAAGGTAAAATCGTAGATGTAATCGAAACGGGATATACTTTAGGAGATAAAGTAATCCGTTTTGCTAAAGTAGTAACAGGAAACTAATATTAATAAGTGATAAATGGTGAGCAATATCCGGTGAAAACATCCCTTATATGCTCTACACATCTTTTGTCATTTATCTGAAAATTATACAATTGTCATGTCAAAAAGAGATTATTACGAGGTTCTTGAGATAAGCAAATCTGCTTCAACCGAAGAAATAAAAAAATCATACCGTAAAATGGCCATCAAATATCACCCTGATAAAAATCCGGGAGATAAAGAGGCTGAAGAAAAATTTAAAGAAGCTGCCGAAGCTTATGAAGTATTGAGCGACGATCAGAAACGTGCAAGATACGATCAGTTCGGTCATGCAGGTGTAGGTGGAAACGGCGGATTCGGCGGTGGATTTGGCGGCGGAATGAATATGGAGGATATTTTCAGCCAGTTTGGAGATATTTTCGGTGGTCATTTTGGCGGAGGCGGATTCGGTGGCGGTGGACGTCAGCAGGTAAAAGGTTCTAATTTAAGAATCCGCATCAAGCTGAATCTTGAGGAAATGGTAAACGGTACCCAAAAGACTCTTAAAGTAAAAAAAATGAAGATGGCAGAAGGTGCCACTTCTAAAACTTGTCCTACCTGTAATGGTTCCGGAGTTCAGGTGAAAGTAATGAACACCATGTTCGGACAAATGCAGACACAGGCTACGTGCGGAACTTGTCAGGGTATCGGAAAAGTTGCCGATAAAATCCCGGCAGGTGCAAATGCACAAGGCCTTATAAAAGATGAAGAGGAAATTACCATCAATATTCCTGCAGGAGCAAGAGACGGAATCCAGCTTAATGTAAGAGGAAAAGGTAACGACGCTCCGTTCGGAGGAGTTCCGGGAGATCTGCTTGTTATCGTAGAGGAAGAAGTAGATAAAACAATCAAAAGAGAAGGAGACAATCTTCACCAGGAGTTATATATTTCATTTGCAGAAGCTGCATTGGGAACCAAAAAAGAAGTTCCTACGGTAGGTGGAAAGGTAAAAATCACTGTAGATCCCGGTACGCAATCAGGAAAAATCCTGAGACTGGCCGGAAAAGGCCTTCCTAGCATTGACAGTTATGGAAAAGGAGATATGTTTATACACATTAATGTATGGACTCCACAAAAATTAACGAAAGATCAGAAAGATTTCTTTGAAAAACAGATGTCCAGCGGAGAAATGGTTGCAGAACCATCCGGGAAGGAGAAGACATTCTTTGATAAAGTAAAAGATCTTTTCAACTAAAATATAAAAAGAGGCCTTCAAGGTCTCTTTTTTTTATTGGCGTTCTATTTTAATGTTCCGGCATTTATATTTTCTCACCTAAGACCATAGATGATCAAACTTTTTAAGCCATTACAAAAGATATTTCAGTTTGCGGTTAGCCAATACAAGAATAAAACTGGCAGTTAATAATGTTATCACGAAAATCAACATTTCGAACGGATAATATAAACCAAGTGTCCATTTCATAATCAGAGGATGTATCACGTAGATTGCAGTGGACAAGCTGGCAAGAATTTTAGTATCTATCATTACAGAAACATTTTTGCAGTAGATAAATACCAGCGGGCAGGCTAATAATAAAGAAAACAACAGGTCAATATTTTCTGTAGGACTGATCATGATACAATTGAAAAAAGACTCTGAAATCACAAGCCCGGTCAAAGCAATAACTGTAACCAGTGAAGGCCTGTATCTCATATCAAGGTTAAGCTTATTGATCAGATATCCTATTGTTAAAAAAGGAAAGCATACCAGGAGAAAGTTCCTGTAAGACGGATAAAGATTGATTAATTTGTCTTTTTGGCCCCCAAAATAATGGAGATTTCCTATCGTCTGTAACGCGTAACCTGTACTGAATAATAAAACGATAAGCGCTACTAGAAACCCTACCGGTTTCTTCCTGATTAAAAATAAAATAATCGCTGAAAAAAAAGTTCCTATCAAATACCATAAGTGATGATATCCAAATAGAATGTTTATGAATACATCTTCTTTTTTCCAGAAGGGAATATAAACCAGCGACCAGATCAGGTAAAGCAAAAATGTCCTTACCAGCCACTTTTTAAGCTTTTGTGTATTGTCTACGTAATAAAAATAATATCCCGTAATGATTAAAAATGTGGGAACCGCCATTCTGAAAACCCCGTTAACAAGTACGAAACCAAGTACAGGACGGGTATCCTGAAATAAATGCATGTGCAGGAAGACAACAAAAAATGCAAGGACAATTTTCAATATATCAATGGACAGATTCCTCATGAGCCGTAAACATAATACAGCGTAAACAAGAATGATAAGTCAATCGTCTTGCTGTCTATTTTTAAAAGAGAACCTGCATACATCTATTTACGGGTTGCCAGAGTATATATTTTTTTGCCTAATGTAAAAAGTGCCACGGCAAGTAAGCCCCCTATCATTCCAAACGTAAACTCTTTAAGTACTGATGGCCAGTCAGGGAGAAAATGATGAAGATACGCTATATTATGAACAAAAATTCCTCCGGAAACCAAAATGAGGGCTATTGTTCCCACGATTGCCAGCATTTTAATAATAATAGGTAATGCTTTCACCAGTAAATGCCCCAGTTTGGAGAAAAAGCCTTTATCATTACTCTTTCTGATCAGCTTAAAGCCGGCATCATCCATCCTTACAATTAAAGCCACAATACCATACACTCCTATCGTTGCCAGGAAAGAAACCAAACTTACCGTAATGATTTGTGTCAGTAGAGGATGTTGTTCTTCAAGAACAGTTCCAAGAGCGATAATTACAATTTCGATTGAAAGAATAAAATCTGTGGTAATTGCTGATTTAATTTTCGATTTTTCTGAATTTTCATCATCTTCATTTTTTGTGCTTTCTTCTATGACTTCATGTCCTTTTTTATCCCGATGAAATAAAAACTCAATGATTTTTTCAACTCCCTCGAATGCAAGGTAAAAACCTCCTAAAATAAGAATGATTTCTATTGCAGGCTTATACAGCCAGTGTAGCAAAAAGGCGATCGGCAGAATAATTAGCTTATTAATAAAAGAACCTTTGGTAATTGCCCATAACACAGGTATCTCCCGTGATGAAATGAAACCTGTAGCCTTTTCGGCATTTACCGCCAGGTCATCTCCCAAAATCCCTGCAGTTTTCTGAGTTGCTATCTTACTGGTTACAGCCACATCATCCATAAGAGCAGCGAGATCATCTAAAATTGCAAAAAAACCGGAAGCCATATGTAATTTATTATTTAACAACAAAAATAACTATTTAATTCTATATCTCATTTTCTTTTAAAATCAATTTAACAAAGAAAAAATTCATAAATCATAAGAAGCCTTGTGATCATATCATCCATTTTTTTTATTGAACTTAATAATAAACCTCACAATTCTTCTCATATTTGCCAGGGTATAAAATCCTTAACAATATGGACGAAACTGAAATCTGGGAAAAACAACTGCAATCCATCTGGCAGCAATTAGGGAAGATAAGCAATGAAGATTTTATCCGGCGGATCAAAGATCATGTTCAGCATCTAACCGATAAAAAAGCAATTGCTGATTTTGAAATGGCTTGTGCATTTGATTCAACAGGAAATGAAAAAGAAGCTGAACCATTGTATCGTTCAGCCTTAGACCATGGCTTATCGGGACTGCGTAGAAGAAGGGCCAGAATTCAGCTTGCAAGTACACTGAGAAACAATGGAAAGATTGATGAGAGTATTCGGATCCTCAGAGAAGAAAAAATAAATGAGTCTGATGAGCTTGATGATGCAGTGGATTCTTTTCTTGCACTTTCATTGTACTCAGCCGGAGAGAGTAAAGAGGCATTGTCCTTAGCGTTAAAAACTTTATCCCGGCATTTACCCCGATACAACAATTCATTATACATGTACGCTGAAAATTTAGAAACATCCAATAAACATGATAGCCCCGGATCTTGAAAACAGCCTTGCCCTAACCCAGAATCATCATATTTTTCTTACATTTGATTTATGAAAAAGCTCATACTCAGATATCATTTTTTTATTTTAGGATGTATCGGCTTTTTATTAAATTCATGTAATTCAAGATTCAGAGTTTGGGTGGGGAATAACAATCAGCAGAAAATTTACAATTTAAAATATGGTGAGCATAAAAGACAGAAGATGGATATTTTCCTTCCGTCGGAATATGCTAAAGAATCCCCTGTTGTTCTTATTGTACATGGAGGGGCCTGGAAGTATGGCAGAAAAGAACATATGATCCAGATCCAAAAAATGCTTTTTAAAAATAATATTCCCAGCATCAATATCAATTACAGGCTCGTTTCAAAATCTAAAAAAATTACTTACAGGGAGCAGTTGGAGGATATCAGCTCGGTAATTGAAAAGTTTAATTCTTTAGCGGAAAAAGCGGAACTCCAACCTGATAACTATATCATCCTGGGAGAAAGTGCGGGTGGACATTTGGCTTTACTTTATGGTTACCAGCATCCGGATCAGATCAAAAAGATCATTTCTTTAAGCGGTCCTACTGATTTTTATTCTCCGGAATTTTTACACTCATTTTATTCGAAATATACGTCACCTACCTTACAAAAGGTGGTAGGAACCAGATTTAACCGTCACAACCTATCTGAGGAATTTAAAATAGCAAGCCCGATTGCCAATATTACAAATGTCCCTACGTTGATCTTTCAGGGAAACCAGGATTTTCTGGTTAATAAAAACCAGGGGCTCGCGCTGGATTCGGCTTTAGCAAGCCGGAACATTACCCGTAAACTGGTTTTCATGAAAAATACAGGACATGCCCCAAGATTTTTCAGCAAACGAAAAAGAGACAGTATCATCTACCCTAATATCCTGGAATGGATAAAAAAATAACCTGCATAAAGCAGGTTATTATATTTTACAATTCACATCTCTTTATTCAGGTGAATTATCTTCGTATTTACTGTGATCCACTTTCTTACCAAAAAGAAATTTAATAATGATCGGAAGCGTAGTGATCAGAACGATCACAATAATGATCAGTTCGAGCTTTTCTTTAAGATTGATACCAAATTGTTCCTGGAATAATTTATCCAGATAGTGACCCGCAAAGATCAGGATGAACGACCATAGCACTGCTCCGATGATATTGTCTCTGAGGAATTCTTTTTTGTCCATTTTCACAATTCCCGCAACGATAGGAGTAAACGTTCTTACTACAGGTAAAAATCTTGCCATGATAACGGCTAAAGCTCCATGCTTTTCAAAAAAATCATGAGCCTGGTACAGGTATTTTTTCTTAAACAAAAAGGTATCTTGTTTTTTATAAAGTGCAGGACCTGCCTTCACCCCAAAGTAATATCCCACTTCATTACCTACAACAGCAGCAAATGCTACAGCAGTGGCAAGGATGGTAGTATCAAGAAGATCGCTCCCTGTAGAGCCAAATGTCTCTTTGATAATTTCAACAGCATAAATTCCCGAAACAAACAATAAAGAGTCTCCTGGTAAAAAAAATCCTACAAAAAGACCAGTTTCAGCAAAAATAATAAACAGAATCAGCCAAAACCCTCCCATTTTAATATAAAACTCCGGGTTTAATAAATCTTTCCAGCTATTGAAATCTTCCATACATATTGATAAGTAACAAAAATAAGTCTAAAAAGTCTGATTAAGAAATTAATTATAAGATTTTAACTAAAAAACCAGAATAATTTTTACAGGTCTAAATCATCGTCAGAAACCGCGGTTCCATCGGCCATGAGAAAAGCTTTCAGGAATGGCGTAAGATTTCCGTTCATTACCGAATCCACATCTGAAGTCTCATAACCAGAGCGTACATCTTTTACCAGTTTGTAAGGATGCATCACATAGTTCCTTATCTGACTTCCCCACTCGATTTTCATCTTATTGGATTCAATCTCGTTTCGGGCTTTCATTCTTTCTTCAAGCTCCATTTCATATAATCTGGAACGAAGCAATTGCATTGCCTTTTCCTTATTCTGCAGCTGCGATCTTGATTCCGAGTTTTCGATAATGATCCCGGTTGGCGCGTGACGGAGACGCACCGCTGTTTCCACCTTGTTAACGTTCTGCCCTCCGGCTCCTGAACTTCGCATGGTTTCAAATGAAATGTCCGCAGGGTTTATATTAATTTCAATAGTATCATCTACCAATGGATAAACATACACGGAAACAAAGCTTGTATGTCTTTTGGCATTACTGTCAAAAGGCGAAATTCTTACGAGCCTGTGAACACCATTCTCTCCTTTAAGGTAGCCGAAAGCGTATTCTCCATCCATTTCCAATGTCACTGTTTTTACGCCGGCAACGTCTCCTTCCTGATAATTCAGCTCCCGAATTTTATATCCCTGCTTTTCCGCCCACATCGTGTACATTCTCATCAGCATTGCCGCCCAGTCACAACTTTCAGTACCTCCTGCCCCTGCCGTGATCTGTATGACGGCTGAAAGCTCATCCCCTTCGTTGGAAAGCATATTTTTAAATTCAAGGTCTTCTATTTTTTCTACCAGTTTTGGAAATGTCTCATCCAGCTCTTTTTCAGAATCAGGATCTTCTTTGGCAAATTCCATTAGAACCTGCAGATCCTCAAACTGAGTAGCAATTTCCTGGTAATCTTCCACCCATCTTTTTTTAGAACGAAGCTGCTTTAAGAACGCCTCCGCCTCTTTCGGATGATCCCAAAATTCAGGAGCAGCCGTTTTTTCGTCGTCATTAGAAATTTCTATTTTCTTCTTTTCAATCTGAAGATATTTATGGAGATCTTCAATTCTGGACTGAACATCTTTTATATGGTCGTTGTTAATCACGAAATTTTATTTTTTGCAAAAATAAGGATAAAATTTTGAGCAATGAGCATAGCTATTAGCAATCATTTTTTCCTGGAGTTAATGTTGAAAAAGATCAATAATATTTTTTGACCCAATGGAAATAGATATTAATCAGAATAAGCTATTATTTGTAGCTATAAAGCCAATAATTATAAATAAAAAATGTGCTGCTAATATAAATGGCAAACTCTTCTTACCTCCAAACCTATCAATAATATTTCCATAGATGGCAAATTGAAGTATGCCAAATACCAGAAAATACATGGATATATTATCCGGTAATACAATTCCTAAAAAGCAAAGTGGAAAAATAACTGTGATCAGCGCATAATTTCCATGACCCGCTCCTGCAAAGAAAACTGACAAAAAAATAAGAGGAACTGTTAATACAGCAAAAAGATTCGTATATCTATATCTCATAACATCTTTAATTGATCTTATCCGCAATGATCTCTCCAATTTTTGGGGCCAGTGCAACGCCCATCCCGGAGAGTCTTACAGCACAAAACTGTCTTTCCGATACCTGTTTTACAATGGGAGTTTTTTCTGAACCCATTGCCATGATCCCCGACCATCGAAGGCCAATTTTAAAATCATGATCAGGCAGAATTACCTCTTTCAAAAAATTTTCCAGATGATTCTGTAAAAATTCAGTAGTCTGAAAATCACGGGTTTCTTCAGTCTTAAAATCCTGGTTTCTCCCGCCTCCCAACAGCACCCTGTTTCCTACATTTCTGAAATAATAAAATCCCTCATCGTAATGGAAAGTTCCTTTTAGTTTTAAATTTTGAACGGGTTCCGTAACTAAAATCTGACCTCTGGCAGGAATGATTTCTTCATTTTCTAAAAATTGGGAGCTAAAAGCATTGGTACAGTAAATAACCTGCTCTGCATGAACAGACAAATCTTCAGACAACCTGACTTCCATTCCGGTGTTTTCCTCAATTACATCCGTAACCGGTGTTCCAAAAAGGAATTCAACTTTCAGGTCCTGACATTTCTCAAGAAGCTTTTGTAAGAGCTTTCCTGAATGGAGACTTCCTTCACATGGATTTTCAATCAGAAAGTCCGATTTTCCCAACCCAAATGCTTTGATTTTATCTTGTTGTAAAGAATAAGTGGCTGAAATTCCTGTTATGGGCTTCATTTTTTCATTCACTTCTTGCATCTTTTCTAAAGGCGATTCATTATTCAGGATTTCAAAGCCCCCACTCAAATCAAAATCAATTTCTGAATTCTTAAAATACTTCTGAATTTTCAGAAGCCCTTCAAACCTCATCTTAATCAATTCCAAGGTCTTGTCCCATCCCATTTTTCCCTGATCGGCAATAATTTCCGTCAGGCTCCCAAAGCAGGCGAAGCCGGCATTTCTTGTTGAAGCGCCCAGCGGAATCGGATTTCTTTCAATAATTAAAACAGATAGGTCAGGATGTTTTTCTTTAATGGAAATAGCTGTCCAAAGCCCGGTAAACCCTGCTCCAATAATAATAACATCCCTTCTCCGGTAAAAGGTTTCAAGTTCCCAGATGCTGTTCATCGGTGATGAGTAATTAGCCTTTGTCTTTTCCTCCCTCCTCTTCACCATTGTGATGAAAACCTATTGCCCTCGCAGGTTCTTCTACCACTTTATAGGTTTCAAGTTCGGTTCGTAAGGATTTAATCCTGTATTGAAAATCATCAAAATTATTGATAATCGCATCATTTAAAAATTGTTCAACCTGTTGCAGATATTCTTCTGTAAGTTTACCTGCCGCATCTCTCAGGGCTCCATTTAAGAGGACATCGTCAATTACAAGTTTTTCATTTTTTGTTCGCTGGTAAAGATTTTTTATCCTCTTCTTCAGACTTTGTGTAAAATCCATCAGCATGGTATTGCTGAAAGCCTTCATTTTGGATGCACTTCCATTCCAGAAAGGTACTTTATCTGCTTTGTTATTTTTAAGGATCTTATAGAGCAAAGAATCGCTTTCCAGCCCTTTCGTCATTCCGTACAGGATAATTTCCGAACGCTCTGCAGCATTAGGAGGAAAAACAGGAATCATTACATCGAATCTTCCCGGCGCCAGAATCTCCTCATCAATCTCCGATACGGACTTGGCAGACCCCACCATCACTACGTCTTCTTTTGCAAATTTTCCGATGTAATGAAGAATGATCTCCTGCGTTTCAAGATTGCAGGATGCCACATTGTTCTCTGCACTTCTTTCCATCATGATTTCATCAAAATCATCCATAAAAAGAAGCACCTTATCCTCCGTCATCATCTTTATGAGAAAATCATTAAAATTTGTTTTATTCCCATCGATTAATGATGTTCCCAGATAATGTTTTTTAACTTCCTTAAACTGATAATTGATGATCTCTGCAATTTTGTTGGCCCAGAAAATCTTACCACTTCCCGGAGGTCCGTAAAGAATGATCCCCGCAGGCTTATTGATTCCCCAGTCTTTTATCTGTTGCTTATTTAAAAATGGCTCCAAGACACTGGAAATATAAAAGAACAGATCCCGGTAACCTATGAAATCCCGGTGTTGAAGACTGGTCTTATGTCCAAAATAGTTGTAAACAAACTGATAATTTCCACCCAGCTTATTATCTATTCCGTAACTGGAAATTGAAGAACGGAATATTCCGTTATCAAAAATATTAGGAGTGCTGTCCTGAATTGCTTTTTCTATCTTTTCTTTAGGCTGATTGATCGTCTCCGCAATTTGTTCAAGGGTTTTATTCTGATCAAGATCTTTTTCGTAGGTCCTTAAAAAATCTACATTCTCGCGGGCAAACTTTTCAAAATCATCTTTGATCTCAAAATTGGTACTCATACATACCCCAAGTTCCAGGTCAAAATCCTGGATAAATTGTTTGATTGCCTCTACGGAAATATTTAATTCTTTTGCAAGCTCAATTAACTTCATATTCACGAATTATACTACCAAATTTAATATTTTAATCTCATACAAGATCAGACAATTTAAGTAAATATTGTAACATTCTGTTAAAAACAAAGACTACTACTATGTAAAACAAATTACATGGAAAAAGTTTTGTCAGTAAAGAATTTAACAAAAAAATTCAAACGAACCGTTGTAAACAATATCTCTTTTGATGTAGAAAAAGGAAACGTTTACGGACTTCTTGGCCCGAATGGGAGTGGGAAATCCACTACATTCGGAATGTTGCTTTCCACCATAAATCCCACCAGTGGCGACTGGTACTGGTTCGGAAAAAAGGGTACAGATCCCGATACTTTAAAAAAGATCGGAGCTATTATTGAGCAACCGAACTTCTATCCATATCTGAGCGCCGAAACCAACTTAAAGATTGTTGCCGAAATTAAAGGAGCTTCCTACCAGCGTATTGATGAAGTTCTGAAGACGGTAAATCTTCTGGACAGGAAGAAAGATCCATTTAAAACGTTTTCACTTGGAATGAAACAGCGACTGGCGATCGCCTCCGCTATGCTGAACAATCCTGAGGTCATGATATTGGACGAACCTACAAACGGACTGGATCCCGAAGGCATTATCCAGATCAGGGAAATCATTTCCAATATTGCCAAGCAAGGAATTACGATCATTATTGCCAGCCATCTTCTGGACGAAATTGAAAAAATATGCAGCCATGTTATTGTTTTAAAGGAGGGGAATTCCATTTACAGCGGGCGGGTTGATGAAATTACAAGCAACAAAGGTTTTTTTGAATTAAAGGCAGATAACAATACGGCACTTTTAAATGCCCTTGAAGAACTGCAATGGTTCAGCTCTATAAATACCGAAAATGATATCATTAAGGCTCAGATTCGTGAAGACGCTTCCATTTCTGCTTCGGCACTCAATCAGAAGCTGGCAGAAAAAGGTATTTTCTTATCCCACTTGTCTAAGAAAAAATTATCGCTTGAAACTCAATTCCTTGAACTTGTAAAAAACACGAATACCAATGCTTAAATTATTAAAACTCGAATACCACAAAAATCTGAATTACAGACCATTCAGGATTTTCACCATATTGTATTTTGCTATTTTAGTGGCGCTTCTTTTCATCGGATTGGTCGATCTGGATGTCTTTGGTGCAACAATTAATCTAAAGGAACAGGGGATTTATAATTTTCCGGAAATCTGGAACTTCACTACCTGGATTGTAGCCTTGCTAAAGATATTCCTTGGATTGATTATTGTTTTTTCGATCTCACAGGAGTTCAGTAACAGAATGTTTAAGCAGAATACCATTGATGGGTTGAGCAGAAAAGAATTCATCGGATCTAAGCTACTGACGATAACTATTTTTTCTGTTATATCTACCCTTATTGTATTTGTCATTACCCTTTTCTTGGGATATAATTACTCCAAGGTAACAGACTCTGCATCGGTCTTCAAAGAAATGTTCTTTATCGGAAATTATTTTGTAAAACTTTTTACTTTCTTTTGTTTTTTAATGTTTCTTTCGGTACTCCTCAGAAAATCCATGTTTGTATTTCTAGGATTCTTTGTGTATTGGATCGGTGAAGGAATCTTAACCGCCATCGAAGTATTCCAAAAAGTCCGTGGAACACAGGAACTGGAGAGAATCAAGATTATGAAAGAAGATTTCTTCATCACCCATCTTCTCCCTTTGGAAAGTATGTCCAACCTGATTCCCAATCCTATGCTGAGATTAAATATGGCTAAAATGATGGGATTGAAATATGAATTCACCTACCCTACAGAAAGTTTAATCGCCTGTATTGTTTGGAGTGGACTTTTTATTTTCGGATCATACTGGATCCTGAGAAAAAGGGATTGGTAGTCTTTTTAATTGAATGATTAAAAGATTTGAAAATTAAAATATTAAAAAGTGATTCATTGAGGATCACTTTTTTTATTTGTACAGAATATTTTTTTTAATTTTATAAAAATGCGAGGCTTGAAAAAAATATATTATTTCCCTGGGCTTATAAGCGCTGTTATTATTCCATTATTGTTTTGGTATTATGGGAGCCGAAAGTTTGAGGAGATCAATCTCAATGTTATTGATATTGGATTACCTGCTAAGATCAGGCCTGGAGAAAAAGTAAATGAATCTGCAACTTTCGAATCCGTACGAAACTGGAATTATAAAAAAATTATAGTAGAACCTAATTCAGCAAGAGAAAATTCCAAACGTTATATATCTGACATTAAACAGCTTCAAAAAGAAAACCGCAAGGAATCTGGAATAGAATTTATTTTAAATGACGAAAATACATATGATGACATTATATCTTTATTAAATGATATAGAATCCAGCGGACAATTATCATACTGCTTAGACCTTAACAAAACAGGACATTTTTTTGTTCCTCATCAGTACATTGATCCTACTATAACAAAAATTGATGATGACCATATTTTTAGATGTGGGACGGGATTAATAATGCAAAGCGCTTTGAAGAACAATCCGTCACAACAATTTTCCGAATTTGAAACTTCAATTTCACAATTACCCAAGCCTTCATTTTACCTCATTTTTGGATTTTTACTATTTTTAAATATCTCCATGTTTAGCATTAAAGATACCGTTCAATTTAATAAAAGACAATAATGAAAAAGATATACTACTTTCCGTGACTTATTAGTGCTGTACTTATTCCATTATTGTTTTGGTATTATGGAAGCCAGAAGTTTGAGGAGATTAACCTCAATGTTCTTGATGTTGGATTACCTGCTAAGATCAAGCCTGGAGAAAAAGTAAATATTCATAAAAAAAGGTTGCTTTTCAGCAACCTTTACACATTATTTTTTCTCGAGTAATGGAAGATACTCAGCATATCCTTTCTTCTCCATTTCAGCCTTCGGTATAAACTTTAGAGAGGCACTATTGATACAGTAACGTAAACCTCCTTTATCTTTAGGACCATCTGTAAAGACGTGTCCCAAATGAGCGTCACCTGTCTTACTACGAACTTCCACTCTGGTCATTCCCGCAGACCTGTCTAATTTTTCATCGATAACATTTTTAGTAATCGGCTTGGAAAAACTTGGCCATCCACAACCGGATTCGAATTTATCTGTTGACACAAATAATGGCTCCCCTGTTGTAATATCTACATAGATTCCTTCACGAAACTCTTTATCATACTCATTCTGGTAAGGCATTTCTGTAGCATTTTCCTGCGTTACACGGTATTGTTCAGCCGTAAGTTTTTCTTTTAAAACCTTTTTATCCTGTTTCTGGTACTTAGCTTTTGGAAGCGGATTGGCATTTTTAGCCATTTCAAAAAGTCCCGGTTCGATGTGGCAGTATCCTCCAGGATTTTTATCCAGATAATCCTGATGATAATCTTCCGCCCTGTAGAAATTTTTCAGTGGAATAGTTTCTACCACTACAGGCTTACTGTAATTTTTAGCCAGTTTTTGTACTTCTTCTTTCACAATGGCTTCTGTAGCCTTATCTGTAGAGTAAATTCCGGTTCTGTACTGGTCTCCCCTATCATTTCCCTGCTGATTCAGACTTGTAGGATCAATGGTTTTGAAATACAGATCGATCAATAATTTCAAATCAACTTGCTCAGGATCATATTTCACTTTTACGGTTTCTGCAAAGCCGGTTGTATGGCTTACAACTTCTTCATAGGTAGGATTTGTCTTGTTTCCGTTAGCGTATCCTACTTCAGTTCCCACAACCCCGCGAATCTGTTGGAAAAAGTGCTCTGTTCCCCAAAAACATCCGCCTGCAAAATAAACTTCTTTTACATTTTTACTGTCCATAATGGTCTCATTTTCTTTTTTTATTTCTGACGATTTCTTTGAATCGCCACAGCTTCTTGCAAATACGGCAATACCTAAAACAACTGCCAGTAATATTAATATACTTTTCATTTTTATCTTTTTATTCATTATTATTTTTTTTGATATATCATCAATCCAAATCCTAAAAGCATGAGATCTTTAAGAATAAAGAAATCTGTTACCGGAACTCCATCCACTATTTTCCAGATTCCCGGAGTTGTAAATAAATAGCTTAAAGTAACAAGGAAAGTCACTGTCATTCCGATTCCCGCATACTTCTTCAGAGCTACAAATTTCGGACTAAATATCAGCAGTAGTGCAATGATAATTTCTATCGTTCCGATAGCATTTGACACCGTTTGGACGCTTGCTATATTATATACGAAAAAGGTGAGAAAATGGTTTTCAACCAGGCTTTTTATTCCTTGTGCTTCGGTTGGAGTAAATTTGAAAATTCCAATCCAGAGTAAGATAAGTGCCGCTCCGTATAATGAGATGTAATATCCCAGCTTATACGTTATAGATTCTTTAGTAAGTTGTGCTGTTCCGTTCATTTTTTTAAGATTTTGAATGACTACTTTTATTATTTTCAGAAGTATAGTCGGAACGGCTTCAAAATCCTGACAGAATTTTTATCAAAAATCTATCTTTTTAATCATATCATCTTTAAAACCTTGAATATCAGAATCATTTATTTCATCACTTTCCTTTTTTATAAAAGTTTTCTTCATGATTTCATCAAGGATAGCGAGCTTTTTCTGATAAGCCCTGCACCATTTGCAAATTTTCAGATGCATAGTAAGCTTACGGTCTTCTTCCGGAGAAATAGACCCTGCATTTTTCTTTTCCATAAGGAGTGTGGCTACACTGCATGGAAGAAATATCAAATGAATCAATTTTTTCAACATGTTCAACATTTATGATTTTGCAAACCAATTAAAATCCAGGCACTCCCGCAACTGCATTCTGCTTCTTTGTAAAATCTTCCATAGATTAGTCGTGGAAATATCCAATTCCTGACTCACATCCGGAGCTTTTTTTTCCTGGAGGTAGTACATTTTCACAGGAATCTTCCATCGGACGGGCAATTCTTCAATACAATCTTCTAAAGTTTTATTGAATTGCTGGTCATCCAGAAGCTCAGGTTCTTTATTAGAAATATCCCAGTCATTCAGAACCTGGCTACTTTTCCAGGATCCTGTTTCATCAAAAAAATGATCCAGCCTGATCTGAGGTTCAGACTTGTACTTTCCACGGTAGAAATCGGCAACTTTCCGGTTGAGAATCGTCATCAGCCAGGTAAGAGGCTGGCTTTTTCCCTCAAAAGAATCATAAGATGACAATGCTGAAAGAAAAACTTCCTGAACGACATCTCTAGCATCATCCTTGTCTGAAAGAAGATACATTGCTCTCTTTAAAAGGGCTCCGGAATACATTTCTACCCAGCTTTTCAGCACTTCATTTTTCGTCATATTACGCTTTTATCATTTCAGATCATAACGAAGATAGTAAGTTAAGCGGAAAAGCACAAAAAAATATACTGCCTAAAATTCCCGTTCCGCAGAGAGCATACAATTCCTTAGTTTTTGATATAATTATTTTAAGGCACTTTTTTCTAGCCCCGATTGTAGTATTTGTCTGAGCTCATTTTTCTTATCAAAGAAAAATAGCGAGTACGGAAAGCGGGAAACAGCTTCTAAAAACTGTTTCAGATTATCGACACAAATGTTTCCAAAAGTATCAATAAATTGAAACTAAATCACCTAAAAACATTAAATTTGCATCTTATCATAAAAAGCAAAGCAATACATTACTTATGACATCACAAGAGATACGTCAAAAATTTTTAGATTATTTTAAAAGTAAAGACCACCTTATCGTTCCTTCTGCACCGATTGTGCTGAAAGACGATCCTACCCTGATGTTTTCCAACTCAGGAATGACGCAGTTTAAAGATTTTTTCTTAGGTTATAAAACACCTACTGCTCCAAGGATTGCCGACACACAAAAGTGTTTAAGGGTTTCCGGAAAACATAATGACCTGGATGATGTAGGTAGAGATACTTACCACCATACGATGTTCGAGATGTTGGGGAACTGGTCTTTTGGTGATTATTTTAAAAAAGATGCTATTGCTTTTGCCTGGGAATTGTTAACCGGAGTATACGGAATTCCGAAAGAAAATTTATACGTAACCATTTTTGAGGGAGATGCTTCTGAAAATCTGGAAAGGGACCAGGATGCGTACGACTTCTGGAAGACCCATATTTCTGAAGACAGGATCATTAACGGAAATAAAAAAGATAATTTCTGGGAAATGGGGGAAAGCGGACCTTGCGGACCTTGTTCTGAAATTCATATCGACCTTAGAACTCCTGAAGAAAAAGCAAAAATTTCCGGACTTGAACTGGTGAATAATGATCACCCGCAGGTTGTTGAGGTCTGGAATCTGGTTTTCATGGAATTCAACAGAAAGGCTGATAAAAGCTTGGAAAAACTTCCGCAGCAGCATGTAGACACCGGAATGGGATTTGAGCGTCTTTGTATGGCGTTACAAGGTAAATCTTCGAACTACGACACCGATGTTTTCACTCCGCTTATTGCTAAAGTTGAGGAACTTTCAGGCAAGAAATACACAGGAATTTTAGAAGATGAAAAAGATATTGCCATCCGCGTGGTGGTAGACCATATCAGAGCAGTTTCTTTTGCTATTGCAGATGGACAGCTTCCTTCTAACGGAGGAGCCGGGTATGTGATCAGAAGAATTTTAAGAAGAGCAATTTCTTACTCTTACCGTTTTTTAGGAATGAAAGAACCTTTCCTTTTCGAATTGGTTGCTGTTCTTAAAGATCAGATGGGGCCATTCTTCCCGGAGCTGGAAAAACAGGGAAATCTTGTTACAGAGGTTATCAAAAGCGAAGAAGAATCATTTTTAAAAACCATTGAAAGCGGTCTTGTACGCGTTGAAAGACTGATTCAGCAAACCATTTCGGATGGTTCTAAGGTGCTGCCTTCTGTAGAAGTTTTTGAACTGTATGATACTTATGGTTTCCCGGATGATCTGACAAGAATTATTGCGGAAGAAAAGGGATTGA
Source organism: Chryseobacterium sp. LAM-KRS1 (assembly GCF_013184525.1). Classification (GTDB taxonomy): domain Bacteria; phylum Bacteroidota; class Bacteroidia; order Flavobacteriales; family Weeksellaceae; genus Chryseobacterium; species Chryseobacterium proteolyticum. The sequence goes on along the minus strand of NZ_JAAOIZ010000001.1, from coordinate 235,276 downwards.
CCATCGATGAGGTGGGTTTCCAGGCAGAAATGGAGAAACAAAAACAGCGTTCTAAGAAAGACTCTGCTTCTAAAGTATATGACTGGGTGGTTCTGGAAGAAAAGCCGGAAACTTTTGTAGGCTATGACCAGCTTGAAGCTGAAACCTATATTACCCGATACAGAAAGGTAGAAAATAAAGACGGGGAATTCTATCAGGTGGTCCTTAGCAACTCTCCTTTCTACCCTGAAGGAGGTGGACAGGTTGGCGATAAAGGAGTCCTGGAAAATGCTGCGGAAAGCTTTGAAGTATTGGAAACGAAAAAGGAAAACGGATTGATCGTTTCATTGATCAATGGTCTTCCAAAAGATGCAGGAGCTGTTTTCTATGCTAAAGTAAATGCTACGGAAAGGAAGAATTCTCAGGCCAATCACTCGGTTACCCACCTTCTGCATGAAGCACTAAGAGAAGTTCTGGGAATTCATGTGGAGCAAAAAGGTTCTTATGTAGGACCTGATTATTTGCGTTTCGACTTCTCTCATTTCAATAAGATGACGGAAGAAGAACTTGCTTTGATCGAAGAAAAGGTAAACCAAAAGATCAAAGACAGCATTGCTCTGCAGGAATTCAGAAACATTCCGATCCAGGAGGCTATAGACAAAGGAGCTATGGCTTTGTTTGGTGAAAAATACGGAGATAATGTAAGAATGATCCAGTTTGGAAGTTCAAAGGAATTATGTGGTGGAACCCATGTTAAGAACACCAGCGAAATCGGTCATTTTAAAATCACTTCGGAAAACTCTGCTGCTGCAGGGATCAGAAGAATTGAAGCAATTTCAGGAGATAAATCTGCCGAATACTTCAAAAATATAGAACAGCAGATCACCGAGCTTTCTCAGCTGCTGAAATCAAAAGATGTGGTACGATCTATTGAAAAGCTGATTGAAGAAAATGCCTCATTGAAATCTGAGGTGGAAGCATTGAAGAAGGAGAAAGCAAAAGGAGAAATCGGCGACTGGAAGAATGCTTATGAGCAAAAAGGAGATAAGCAACTATTGGTTAAGAAGACCTCATTGGATGCAGGCTCTGTAAAAGACATTGTCTTCCAGCTAAAAAAAGAAATCCCAACATCGATAACCATTGTACTTTCCAATGCTGATGACAAACCGATGATCACCGTAGGAGTTTCTGACGATCTGGCTTCTAGCTATCAGGCTGGAGCTATTGTAAAGGAACTGGCAAAAGAGATCCAAGGTGGTGGTGGTGGAAACCCGGGCTTTGCTACTGCGGGTGGAAAAAACCTCGCCGGTTTAGAAAATGCTTATCAGAAAGCCTTAAATATTTAAATAACAATATTTTAACAATAACAATAAAAACTTCCAAAATTTTTGGAAGTTTTTATTTTGCCTTGATCCATATAAGCTAATTTACTTGCATTTCTATTAAAACAACCAAGCAACAACAGATTGAAAATTATATCAATAACGCTTATAAAAGTTTTTCATGATAAGAAATATCACTAATTTTGATTCACATTTATTTCATGAAAAGGGTTTTATTTATTATATTTTTCTGGACTTGTATTTTTGGTTATTCGCAATCAAAAATCAAAGTCATCGATGAGATAGACAAAACCCCTGTCCTCAATGCTAAAATCTTCTGTAATGATAAACTCCTTGGACAAACAGACTCCCGGGGAATTTTTGAATTCAAAACCAAATGCAACAGCATAGAAATCCGGGCAGATTATTATCAGAATGAAATTGCGTTGGTAGAAGAAAATATGGAGGTATCGCTCCTTAAAACTTCCTCAAAAACCACTGCTATTGAAACCGTCATCCTGCAGGATAAAAGTGATCCGAGAGCCCTGGAGATTCTGAATAAGGTTAATAAATATTTTAAAGAAAACTCTCCCAAAAGTCTGAGCTCATACACGTATAAATCGTATGAAAAAGTATCTTTAGACATTGACGAAGATAGTATAACTCAGTTTAATCAGTTTTTTAACGATACTAATTTCTTCAAAAAGAAAAGGGAGAAGGATTCTTTAAACAATATTTCCGCTAAAAAGATCTTTTCAAAAAGCAAACTTTTTCTTTGGGAAAGAGCTCAGGAGTTTTTGTATTCAAAAAAATATGGAGAAAAGATCAATATTTTAGATAACAGGATTTCGGGTCTTAAGCAACCTATCTATGAAATGATTGCTCTCCAGCAAAGTAACAGGGACCGAATTCCGAATCAGGTTAAACAGGAAAACAGAGGTTTATACCGTTATTTTCTTACCGATACCCTAGAACTGGACGGACGGAAAAACTTTGTGATCCGTTTCCGTGAAGTGAATTATAAAAAGTCCGACAAAAAAAGAAAGTTCAACGGAACGATCTATATAGATACCGAGACCTATGGTATTAAAAAGATCGAAAACATCAGTAAAAATAAAAACGACGGAATTATTACCAGCACCTGGGTGTTTTATAATAACAAATGGTTCCTTGCTCATGAAAAGGTAAAACTACGAATGAGTAAAATGGCCGTAAAGGACGACAGTAAAGACCATTCTGAAGATACCGCTGAAAAAAAAGGGAGAAACAGTTTTGGCACCTACGCTTTCCTTACCTCAAGGTATTTTGATTTCAAGTCCCCTATTGAAGAAAACTCCAAAGATTTTAAGGGATATACCTTTTCTGTAAAAAATGCGGATGGAACATCTCTTGACCAGTACAGAACGGATCCGCTAACGGAAAGGGAAAGAAATACCTATACAACTATAGACAGCCTTGGAAAGATCTACAATATCGATAATAAAGCTAAAATACTGACAGGGCTTATCAATGGGCAGATAAGGGTTGGTATCGTTGACTTTGCGGTAGATGAAATTGTGAACTACAACCTCTATGAGGGATTCAGGCTTGGCTTAAAAGCTAAACTGAATGAAACTTTTAATCCTTATTTTTCTCCGGATTATTATTTTGCCTATGGGTTCAAAGATGATAAATGGAAGTACGGAATCGGCCTGGACATGAAAACAACCCTGGAAAAGAATTCGTTTTTCAGAATAGAATATTATAATGATGTAACTGCATCTGGGGAATTTTACAGAAGACTCTGGAACTTTAAGATGAGAATGATGAACTATGGAAATAACCTTAATAATGACAGGTATTACCATTTCCGCGGGGCTTCTTTGTCTTATCTTAATGATATCACTAACGGACTTACCCTGGTTTTTGCGGCAAGGAGAAATTTTGAGCAGGCTATGTTTGATTACCAGTTCCGAAACAGTGGTCCTTCGTTTGAAAACTTCAATACATTGTTTACTTTGAAGTTCTCACCTAATTCCACCAATATTATGACCCCACAGGGCAAGTCTCTTATTGATCAGAAGTACCCTGAACTTTATTTCAATTATGAACAGAGCTACAAAGTATTGGGCGGTGATTTTAATTATACCCGTTTTGATGCACTTTTTGTTCATAATTTTAAAACGGTTTTAGGAACTACCGGTGTAAGGCTCTATGGAGGAATCGTTCTGGGTGAAGCTCCGATCTGGAAAAATTTCACGATGAACGGACTGGCTTCTCCGGGAAGAGATATTAATTTTAACCTTACCTCCTACCTTGGATTTGCAACATTAGAGGGAGGAAAGTATTATAATGATAAATTTATTGCCTATTATTTCACCCATAAGCTTCCGCTATACCTGAAGAGTATCGGACAAAATGTATCAAGTTTTGATTTTGTTCTTAGAGGAACCATTGGAGATATGAAACATCCGGAATATCATGATTTCAAATTCAGAAAGCTGGATCACCTGTATCAGGAAGTAGGTGTGGAATGGAATAACTTCCTTTCAAGTTATTTTAATCTTGGCGTATTTTATAGAGTAGGATATTATACCACCTCTAATTTTAAGCAAAATTTTGCCATACAGTTTAAATTAAAATTATTGGAATTTTAACAATCAGAACATGAAAAAAATAGAAATAAAAGCGGACGATTTTTTTGACCTTTTACGGTTAAAGGACGTTTCCATGTGGGAAATATTCCTGCAGATGATTGATGGTGAAGAGAAGGAAATTATTTTCATCGATCGCGAAGAAAAGATTCTCTTCAATTATATTTTACCTGCTGACAAAGAAAAACTGGAAGAAGACCGGAAAGAGTTTTCCAAACAGTTCTCGGAAAAGCTGTCCTATCTTAATTAATTTGTTCACCCTATGAATAAAAATTATTTTCTATCAATTATCGGCGTATTTGCTATCTTTTTAGCCCATGCCCAAAGCTATAAAAAGCCTTTAGTATCTGCAATCAAAGAATCAGATCTTAAAAAAGATATGTATGAAATGGCTGCTGATCAGTTCTGGGGGCGTGAAGCAGGAACGTTAAATGAGTTAAAAGTCTCGATGTGGCTGGCAGATAAGGCGAAAGAGTCCGGGATGTCTCCGGCAGGAGAAAACGGCACTTTTTTTCAGTATTTTGATATGTACAGGCATCAGGTAATTCCGCAAAGCAGCGTAAAACTGGGTGAAAATACATTAAGATTATGGAAGGATTTTCTTGTTGCAGAACCTGTAAATGCTCATCTGGAAACTGATGTTGTGTACGCCGGAAATACCGAACCTGAAGATCTATCTAAATTGAATCTTAAAGGAAAAGTACTGGCCGTAAACGCTTCCGATAAAAATATTGAAAAGGAAATGACCCTTTTTGTAAGAAGATATCCCGGATTTGTAAGAACAAAATACTATAATACGGCACTAAATCTTGGCGCTAAAGCCATTATTTTCATCACAGATGACACTTCTGAAAAAAGTTGGGTAGAAGTTCTTCCGCAAATGACAAGAGGATCGTATGGCGTAGAGGGATTAAGAGAAAGCATTACAAACAATATCCCTGTTTTGTGGATCAAAAGAGAAAATGCAGGTTGGGTAAAAAACAACCCTAAAGTGTCTATCAACCTGATCACAGAAACCCATAAGTATCCATCTGTAAACGTTATCGGAAAAATTGAAGGAACAGATCCCAGGTTAAAAAATGAATATGTTCTGATCAGCGGACATCAGGATCATGACGGGATAAGACATCCGGTTAAAAATGATACCATTTACAACGGTGCAGATGATAACGCGAGTACCTGTGTAGCTATGCTTGCTATGGCAAGAGCTTACAAAAAACAACCCGGAAAAAGAAGTATTCTTTTTGTTTTTCATGGTGCCGAAGAAAGAGGACTTTTGGGGTCAAGATGGCATGCAGCCCATCCTGTAGTTCCTAAAGAACAGATCGTTGCAGTATTGAATGGCGATATGATCGGCAGAAACAGCAATGAAGAAGCAGCTCTGTTAGGAGGAAATGTTCCGCATAAAAATTCTGAAGAACTGGTAAAAATGGCTGAAGAAGCCAATAACGAAAGTACGAAATTCAGATACCTTAAAGACTGGGATTCTCCTAATCATGCTGAATATTTTTACTTCAGAAGTGATCATTTACCGTACGCAAAACTAGGAATCCCTGCTATTTTTTTTACCAGTGTTTTACATGAGCAGTACCATACTCCACAGGATGAGTCTGAAAACATCAATTACAAAAAGTTATACAAAATGACGGAATGGATGTACAGAACTTCATGGAAAGTAGCTAATGAAAGTGATCGTCCGAAAGTGATCCCAAACTTTACATTAGAGAGATAAAATATGATTGGTTTACCATTTAAAACTATGCGTTGATTCTTTTTAGCGCATAGTTTTTTTAGCCCATTTATCATTTTTCTTGCAAAAACACCTCCATTGTTTTTCTAGCTTCGGCAACATCGTGAACCCTAAGAATTTTTGCCCCTTGTTTTAAAACTTTCATGTGAAGTTTTTGGGTTTCTTCATTAATATCCAATGGGGTTTTACCTAGAGGTTTGTAAATAAAAGATTTTCTGGAAATACCAATCAACAGAGGAAATCGTCCAAATTCCAGATACTCCACTTCTCCTATTAATTTCATCTGATCTTCCACCGTTTTTCCAAAACCAAAACCGGGATCCAGAATAATATCCCTCACTCCTTTCTGTAAAAGCTCATGGGTCTTTTCACTAAAATACCGGTTCACCTCTAATGTAATATCCTCAAATTTTGTTTTGTCATGCATCCTCTCATAGGAAGGATTTATATGCATCAGAATATAAGGAAGTCCTGTTGCTGAAACAATATCGAACATATTATCATCAAATTGTCCTCCTGAAATATCGTTAATGAGGTCAATTCCTTCATCAAAACCAAACTTCACCGTTTCCGAATAGAAGGTATCCAATGAGATCAATGCCTCAGGGAATTCTTTTTTGATCTGAGAAATCAGCTTTCCGATCCTTAGAATCTCTTCTTTGCTCGTGAGAAATTCAGCGTGAGGACGCGTAGACTGGGGTCCGATATCAATGATTTCCGCTCCTTCTTTCAGTAATTTCTCCGTGTGCTCCAGTGCGGTCTTTTCATCGTTAAACTTCCCTCCATCAGAGAAAGAATCCGGTGTAAGATTTAAAATTCCCATAATTTTTGGAATCGTTAAATCTACTATTCTGCCATTGCAGTTGATAGAGTGAAAAGGTTTCTGAGTTGGAGGTTTGGAGAGCATGAGAGTTTGAGGGTTTGTGAGTGTGAGTGATAAAGGTTATGATGTACTGGTGAATTTTAATAATGCAAAGCTAAGGAGTAAATGTAATATGAGCAAGGTTATTTGATAAGCAATGGGCACCAGATCATAAGCAATTTGACAATGTATTCTCCACTTAGTATTTACAATCTTTTCATCCCCAACTCTCATACTCTTCAACCCCACCACCCTCTTACGCTCAAACCCTCAAACCCTCAAACCTAAAAGCATTTCTGCTCAAAATCACACTCCAATTCCCACAACCTAATACGTATTTTTGTATATTTGGGCTATTAAGAGAATTTATGTTAAAAACTTCAGTACAGTTCGGGAAAGTTATCAATCAATGTCGTGATCTTTTCAGTAAAAAATTACAGGATTACGGCGCAGCATGGAGGGTTCTAAGACCAAGTTCAATTACAGATCAGATCTATATTAAAGTGAACAGAATCCGGACCCTGCAAATGACGGATAAAAAAATGGTTGAAGAAAGTGAAGAAGACGAATTTATTGCGATCGTCAACTATTCGATCATCGGACTTATTCAGCTTGAAAAAGGTCTTTCCAACGATTTCAATGAAAATAATGATGAGATTTTAAGCCTTTATGACAAATATGCATCTGAAGCTCAGGCTCTGATGGAAAGAAAAAATCATGATTATGGCGAAGCATGGAGAGATATGAGAATTTCTTCCATAACAGATCTTATTTACCAGAAGGTCCTGAGAACAAAACAGATCGAGGATAACCAGGGAAAAACGATCGTTTCCGAAGGCCTGGATGCCAACTATTTTGATATGCTGAATTATGCTGTTTTCTGTCTGATCAAATTCTCTGAAAAAGAAAACAATTTCGAACCTAAAACTATTTAAAATGATCAAAGGTGTACTTCGTTTTATTATTGCAGTTATTTTTATCCTTTCCGGGTTTGTAAAAGCTGTGGATCTGGTGGGTTTTTCCTTTAAAATGGAAGAATACTTTTCCCCCGCAGTTTTCAACATGCCATTTTTCGAAAAATTTGCTTTGCTGTTTTCAGTTATTGTGGTGGTACTGGAGCTTTTCCTTGGATTTATGCTTTTAATAAAATTAAGACTGAAATTCACCTTATCCATGCTCATTGCCCTTTGTGTTTTCTTTGGGTTCCTTACTTTTTATTCAGCTTATTTCAATGTTGTAACCGATTGTGGATGCTTTGGAGATGCAATAAAATTTACGCCATGGCAGAGTTTCTTTAAAGACGTTGTTCTGCTGATCGGACTGATTATTTTATTTGTTCTGTACAGAAAAGAATTCGCCCGAAAAGACGAATACAGCAGCACAACGAAAACACCTACGGCCAAGTATAAATATTTCCTTGTGGGAGCTTTTGGTCTTGTCATGGTGTACATAATGGCACAGGGAATTATGCACGAGCCTCTTATCGATTTCCGCGATTATAAAATCGGTACGGATATTAAAGCAGAAAAAGATAAAATCAGTAAAAACCCGTCGGAATATAAAACCTTCTACTCTCTTAAAAATCAAAAAACCGGGGAGGTTTTAAAGGTAAATCAGGATGATTACATCAAAGAAACAAAATATTGGGCTGACGGTTCTCCATGGAAGATTGAAGAAGGAAAAAACGAATCTGTCATCGTAAAAGAAGGCTACAAGTCTGAGATTGTAAAATTTAAAATTGAAGATCCTACCGGGCTTGAGGTTACTGATGAGATTATTAAAGCTCCAAAGGCTGTTTTGGTATTTTCTTATCACCCTAAAGAGCTTTCTCAGGAATTGCTCCAGAAAGTTGAAGCTAAGGTAAATGCCCAGAAAGGTGCAGTTATCTATGGTGTCTCTACGGATCCGAACACATTTAAAACCATTAAAAATGCAATGATGGATGGAACTGCCATTAAAACCATTGCCAGAAGCAACCCGTTTGTCCTGATATTACAGAACGGAAAAATTGTAGACAAACAGCCTGCAAAAGATTATATTAAATAATAACGTATACATAATAGGAGTCAATTGACCCACTTTAAACACTAAACTTTTAATCAACTCATGCAAAAGTCAAATAAGCCAATCGCCGGTTACCATTTATTAATGATTCTTTCTTCCGTAGACGGAGAATTTGCCCCTGAAGAAGGAATGCTTGTACAGCAATATTTAGCTGATGAATTTCCGTTCAAAATGAATTTGGATAATGAACTGGAAACCATCGCCCTGCTTCAGCCTGAAGAATGGAAAGATCATTTTGAATTTCATGCCCGTTGTTTTTATGATGACTCTACGGAAGAAGAGCGCGTAAAATTTGCAGAATTTGCCAAAACACTTATAAAAGCTGATAACAAAGTAACGGATGAAGAACATACCTTCTATAAGCTTTTAAAGAATATGTGGCATCTGAACTAGACACCTGCCCAAAAAACCAATATGAGTATGAAAAAATTATATCTAGGACTATTAATCATGAGTGCTTCTACCCTTCAATCTCAAAAATTCCCTGATCTTAAGGCTCCTGTTGCAGAGAAACAGGACCACATCAGAACGATACACGGTGATAAGGTAAATGATCCGTATTACTGGATGATCGATTACTTCAAAAAAGGAAAAGACTCCACAAAAGTTGTTGATTACCTGAAGGCGGAAAATTCCTATTGGGAAGGAATGATGAAGGATACGGAACCTTTCAGGGAAAAACTTTTCCAGGAAATGAAATCCAGGATCAAAGAAAAAGATGAATCGGTTCCCTCGTTCAAAAACGGATATTACTATTATACACGGACTGAAACGGGAAAACAGTATTTTAAATATTGCAGAAAGAAAGGTAGTCTTGAGGCACCTGAAGAAATACTCCTGGATGTGGACCAGCTTGCTGAAGGACACCCTTATTATTCAGCGGCAGGATTCAACATAAGCCCGGATAATACAAAACTGGTGTATGGTGTGGATGATGTTTCGAGACGGCAGTATAAATTGTTTTTAAAGGACCTTTCTACAGGAAAAACAACCGATCTGGGCATTAAAAATACCGAAGGTGAAGCAATATGGGCTAATGATAATAAAACCATTTATTATACTGAGAATAATCCCGTAACACTTTTGTCTGAAAAAATCAAAAGGCATACACTCGGAACAGATCCTGGTAAAGATGTGGTGGTTTATGAAGAAAAGGATAAGTCCAATTACATCGGGGTAGGAAAATCTAAAAATGATAAATTCATTATGATTTATTCTGCTGCCACTACTTCTTCTGAGACAAGATACCTGAATGCAGATGATCCTAATGGTACATTTAAAGTATTTCAGCCACGTATGAAGGATGTTTTATACGATGTAACACCATTAGAGGATAAATTCCTGATCACCACGAACAAAGATGCCCTTAATTTTAAAGTCGTAGAAACTCCCTTAACCAAAACAGGAGTTGAAAACTGGAAAGATTTCATTCCCCACAGAAAAGATGTTTTAATGCAGGGCATTACGGAATTTAAAAATTACCTGGTTTTTAGCGAAAGGCAAAATGGGCTTTCCCAGTTGGTCATTTATGACAGGAAAACCGGGAAAAAAGAGTTTGTAAAATTCGATGAACCTACTTATACCGTTTCTCCGGCAGGAAACCCGGAATACAATACGGACAATTTCCGTTTCGGATACACGTCTATGATTACGCCGCTTTCCCAGTTTGAACAAGATCTGAAAACAGGGAAAAGAACTCTTTTAAAGCAGCAGGAGGTCTTAGGAGGCTACAATAAGGATAATTATGTAACAGAAAGACTTTTCGCTACCGCTAAAGACGGCACAAAAATACCTCTTTCAGTTGTGTACAAAAAAGGATTAACAAAGGACGGAAAAAATCCGCTGTTGCTTTATGCCTATGGTTCTTACGGAAATTCATCCAATGCCTCTTTCAGCATTACCAGATTAAGCCTTTTAGACAGAGGATTTGTCTTTGTGATGGCTCACATCCGTGGAGGTCAGGAGATGGGACGGCAGTGGTATGAAGATGGTAAAATGATGAAAAAGAAGAACACATTTACGGATTTCATCGATGCTGGAGAATATCTTGTAAAGGAAAAATTCACTTCTCCAAAGCATATGTATGCTCAGGGCGGAAGCGCCGGAGGCTTATTAATGGGAGCGATTGCCAATATGAGCCCGAATCTTTGGAATGGAGTTATTGCTCACGTTCCGTTTGTAGATGTGGTGAATACCATGCTTGATGAAAGCATCCCATTAACCACCAACGAATATGATGAATGGGGAAATCCTAATAATAAAGAGGCATATTTCTATATGAAATCCTATTCGCCTTATGAAAATGTAGAAAAGAAAAATTATCCCAATCTTTTGGTAACAACAGGATTGCATGACTCACAGGTACAGTATTTCGAGCCTGCAAAATGGGTGGCAAAATTACGGGATATGAAAACAGATAAAAATGTATTGTTTTTAAAAACTGATATGGCTTATGGTCACGGAGGTGCTTCTGGAAGATTCGACTACCTGAAGGATACTGCTTTGGTGTACGCCTTTATGTTTAAATTAGAAGGAATTAATCAATAATTTTATGAAAAAACTATTTGCCATATCCTTATTTTGTATTGGAATAGGATTAACAGCACAACAAAAAACCTACGATCCAAAGATGGTAGGGTGTTATAAGGGTTCTGAACAAAACCAACAGATCGAAGGTTTCTCAAAGTACTGGGTTTCATGCAGGATGGAAAACGGAAAAAGCATGCTTTTATTTGTTGCTATTGATCAGGACGGTAACGTACAACAGGAAACTGAAAATGGTAGCTGGTGGACAGAATCCGGAAAATATTATGAACTTCATAACTATGATAAGGTGATTGATGTGTACAATTATGAAGTACTGGATAACGGTAATGTAAAGTTCCAATCAATTGAATTAATGGGTAAAAAAGATAACACCTACACATTTATAGACACTAAAATAAAAGAAGATTAAATAGTAAAATAATTATGAGAAGAAAGATCGTTGCAGGAAACTGGAAAATGAACAAAAATGTAATTGATGCTCAGCAATTAATGATTCAATTACTTAGCTATAAAAACAATAACCCGACGAATTGTGAGGTTTGGATCGCTCCTCCTTCATTGTATCTGATGATGGCAAAAGACATCTTTGAAAAGGATGAGATCGGAGTTTTTTCCCAAGATATGAGTGAGCATGAAAGCGGAGCCTATACAGGAGAGCTTTCTGCAGATATGCTGGAATCTATTGATGTGACCGGATCACTTATCGGGCACTCTGAAAGAAGACAATACCACGGTGAAACAGATTCACATTGCAACAGAAAGGTTAAGTTAGCACTTGATAAAGGTTTAATTCCGGTATATTGCAATGGGGAAACACTTGAACAGAGAAAAGCAGGCCAGCACTTTGAAGTGGTAAAAAACCAGACTGAAGTGGCTTTATTTACTCTTTCCGCAGAGGAAATCAAAAAAGTAGTAATTGCTTACGAACCCGTTTGGGCAATCGGAACCGGTGAAACGGCTACACCTGAGCAGGCTCAGGAAATCCATGCACATATCAGAAGCATCATTGCTGCAAAATATGGACAGGAAGTTGCAGATGAAGTTTCCATCCTTTACGGAGGTTCAGTGAAGCCGGATAATGCTAAAGAAATTTTTTCCCAACCGGATATCGATGGTGGACTGATTGGCGGAGCTGCTTTAAAACTGGAGGATTTCTCTAAAATTATTGAGGCCTTTAATTAGTTTAGATATTAGAACTTAGATATTAGAGGTTAGATGCTCTACTGAATCAATATCATAAAAATAAAAAGCGGCGGAATTGTATTCCGCCGCTTTTCTTTTAAAAATATGATTACTGAATATCGACTACATACATTGTTCCTTTATCTACTTTTCCTGTCTTAGGAAGAATCTTCGCTTTCGGGTTTCCGTTTCCATCATCGGTAACTCCAAAATCATCGTCATTGAAAACAGCCAGTTTATTTCCTCCCAGATAAACAATTCCTTCGAATTTGTCGTGTTCATATCCCAATTTAGCAACCAGATCCACAGCTAAAGTCTTGGAAACCGGCTTTAGCCCGGCAGCATCAATCTCAGCCCATGTGGATTGTTCCAAAGCTTTATCATTGATCTTTAGCCCATCAACAGCAGCCAGGTCGGGACCGGTAACATCTGATGCGCCGGAAAGATTAATTCTGTACACTTTCTTCAGTCCGCCCTGAGAACCGAATTTCCCGTCTCTTTCAATAACTAAAAACTCAGTATTACTGATTGCTGTAATATCACAAACGGAATCGGATGCTCCCCCATCCTGTTTATATAAATATTGTTTTGTCTGCCCGGTTGCAAGGTCAAATGTTACAATCCTTGTTAAAGTAGTATTGGTAGCGAGAGCTTTGGTAGGAACATACATGGTCGACTGCATCGTTCCCACCAGCATCTTTCCGTCAGGAGTCATACACATTCCTTCCATTCCCCGGTTAGGTCTTCTTTTTGCGAAAACGGCAGGCAATTTCCTGTTTCCTGTATTCACTCCAATAGGACTGATCCTTTCCATCTCCACCCCATCCGCATTATAGTGAACGATGTGAGGTCCATATTCATCAGACACCCAAAACGTCCCGTCAGCAGCAGCTACAATACTCTCACTGTCCAATCCGTAATTATCAGTACCCAATACATTTCCATTGACACCATAAGCAATTTCACCCGTACTTCCCATTCCCTGAGGGTTTGGAAGTCCTGTAATAGGTTGTCCCGAAGGATTTTTAAGCTTGATATACTTCAGTACTTCGATATTTCCATCAGCATTGATCTTAAAATGCATGATCGTGGGTGTATAGTTGGGAATGAGGAATTTAATTCCATTCTGATAAGCGGTATTGGGACCACGGTCCGTGATCACATAAAATTCTCCTTTACGGGTAGGATGGGCTGTTGCTCCGGAACCGAAACCACCATTAATTACAGCGACTCCATTGATTGTAGCAACCGTTGTAAAAGGAAATTCCTGTGGCAGTTTATTATAATTGATGTCCTGGTTATTTACCGTATCATCGTTATTGCATGACCATAAAGTTCCTAGGATAAGAGATGAAAGAAGAAGTTTTTTCATGATTACTTTTTATGGTTGCGAATGTAAACAGCGATTGTGAACTAATGTTGAATTGAATAATAATTGTATTTTAAATATGACTTAATTTCTTTGTCTTGAAACAAAGGTTCAAGATTTAATATTTACTCCACACTCAGACAGTAGAATTTTTTTAACGTTTATAGGATTCATTTTTTTAACGTTTCCGGTTCCCAGGTCGCTGTCAAAATCAAAGATTTTTTTTAAAACTTAAGTGTATTTTCTATACAGCATTCTGGTCCTTAAAAACAGCTAACGTGTTTAAAAACTTTTGTGACTTTTGTGGTTAAAAAAAAGACATATAGTGTTAGATTCCTTCACTTCATATGCGCTCCGTTCTGAAATCGAAGATCAGACGTAGTTAATGACATAGGATTATTATAAAAAAGAAAAGCGCACCTATCGGTGCGCTTCATTAGTATTTAAAGAAACTTATTTTTTCTCTTTGGATCTCTGTAAAACCTCATCTACCATTCCGTAGTTTTTAGCTTCTTCAGAAGTCATCCAGTAATCCCTGTCAGAAGATTTTTCAACCCACTCATAAGTTTGTCCTGAATGCTCTGCAATGATATCGTAAAGCTCCTGTTTTAATTTCAACATCTCTCTCAGGTTGATCTCCATATCAGAAGCAACACCTTGTGCACCTCCTGAAGGCTGGTGGATCATTACCCTTGAATGCTTAAGTGCGGAACGTTTTCCTTTTTCTCCGGCAACTAACAATACAGCTCCCATTGAAGCAGCAATACCTGTACAGATTGTCGCTACATCCGGTTTGATGATCTGCATCGTATCATAGATACCTAAACCTGCATATACACTACCACCAGGAGAGTTGATATAGATCTGAATATCTTTTGAAGGGTCAGCACTTTCAAGGAATAAAAGCTGTGCTGTTACGATATTAGCTACCTGGTCATCGATTCCGGTTCCAAGGAAAATAATCCTGTCCATCATCAAACGGGAGAAAACGTCCATCTGAGCAACGTTCAATCTTCTTTCCTCCATAATGTAAGGCGTAAGATTCGTTGGACCATACATTCCCATATACTGATCGGTAACCAAACCGCTGTTTCCTAAATGCTTTACAGAGAAATCTCTGAATTCTTTTTTAATGTCCATATTTCTATTGGTATTATTTTAAATTTTTCTGAAGTTTAAATTACAACTTTTATTCCTAAAATTTTATAGGACTTTTTGTCAGAAATGATTGATGCCCCGCCAACAGTTTGTCTTAAAATTATCTTTTACTGTCTCTATAAATCCCTTTAATGGGTGAGTATTCGATAATATCATTAAGTTTCATTGACGCCTGTTTCAATAAGGTGATCTTTTTGATCAGTTCAAAATATTTTCCTTCATCTTTTCCGCTGTATTGATCCAGCTCTTTAGCCGTTTCTTTGATCAGGTAGTCGATATACCGGTATTTATGCAGCAAGACGTCACCTTTGATCTGCTCTGCCACTTTATCCCCGTAATTGGGAGGATAAATATTCCGGGATGCCCAGTTTTCAAGCTCATCCAATGGAATTAACGCATCTACTACCTTCGAGGTGATCTGCTCGTCCATAAAAGATACGAAAAAATTCCCGCTTCTCAGTTCATCCTGCTGGATGCCTTCTTTTACCTGATTAATGATGATCTCATTTCCTTTTACCAAAAATTGATATTGCTCTTCCTCAAAATGGTGCAGAATTTCTTCAATGACCGTGATCTGATACTCCTCATTATTGGCGTCCGTTCTTTTTAAAACAACATCTCCAAACATCAGCATATGATCCACAAGCTTACTCTCCATAAACAAGACATCATACAGAAAAGGATCCCCTTTATCCTCATCCGGAGGAACAATATCCATTTTAACGGGAACATTTTCTTTCTGCTGCTGAACATGCTGGTTCTGATTTTGGGTAATCTGCCTCTGGACATCCAGTTCATTAAACAAGCTCTGTTCGGAAAGTCCGAATTTATTGGAAACTTCTTTTAAGTAAACCTCTCTTTTCAAGGCATTCTGAACAAACCCTACGGATTTAACGATGTTCCTGATCGCCTCGGCTTTTTTAATAGGATCACCTCCTGCTTCTTTTAAAAGAATTTCAGCTTTAAAATCAATAAAATCCATCGCCTCATTTTCGATGAATTTTTCCACATAGTCCTGCGGATGTTTTCTGGCAAAGGAATCCGGGTCATCTCCTTCAGGAAATAAAAGAACTCGGATATTCATTCCTTCTGTCAGCAACATATCAATACTTCGGAAACTGGCTTTAATTCCGGCATTATCTCCATCAAAGAGGATGGTTACATTTTCCGTTAGTCTTTTGATCAGTTTGATCTGTTCTGTCGTCAGGGAAGTTCCCGAGCTTGCCACCACATTTTCAATTCCGCAAAGATGAAGAGAAATCACGTCCATATATCCTTCCACCAAGAGACAGACGTTTTTCCTGGAAATAGCCTGCTTACTTTGGTTTAATCCATAAAGGACATTCGATTTATGGTAGATCTCCGTTTCCGGGGAATTGAGGTATTTTGCTGTTTTTACATTATTTTTAAGGATCCTGGCACCAAAACCCAATACCCTTCCCGAGAAGCTATGGATCGGAAAGATGACCCTTTCACGAAAACGGTCAATTCCATTCGGTGCATTTTCAGGAAAAATAGAGAGTCCTGATTTCTCAAGAATTTCTTTAGAATATCCTTTCTCTAAAGCATACGCCGTAAAGGCATTTTTCTTTTCAGGAGAATACCCCAGCTGGAATTTTTTTATGATATCATCTTTCAGCTCACGTTCTCTGAAATAAGCCAATCCAATGGATTTTCCTTCTTCAGCCGCCCAAAGGAAATTCTGAAAATAATCATTGGCCACTTCATGAATTTTATATAATAAATCCCTTTCAGACTGGGCATTTTTAGCTTCTTCAGAAAACTCGCGCTGATCTTCTTCAATTTCAATTCCGTATTTTTTGGCAGCATGGCGAAGCGCCTCGGGATAGGTGAAGTTTTCAATTTCCATGAGGAAGGAAATCGCAGTTCCTCCTTTTCCTGTAGAGAAATCCTTCCAGATCTGCTTACTCGGAGAAACGACAAAACTGGGAGATTTTTCTTCGTGGAAGGGACTGAGTCCTTTATAATTAGACCCTGCCCGTTTCAGCTGCACATATTCACCCACAATCTCTTCTACCCGGATCGTGGAGAATATCTTATCAATGGTCTGTTTGGAAATCATGGTGTAAAAGTATAATATTTCTATTGTAAAACAAAAAAATCCCCCTTCGTGAAATTCCTAAAATTGATAAAATTCGTGTTCGATCTAAATAAAATAATTAGGCTAAATTTGACAAATGAAAAATGACACCCGGATGAATGACAGAATGCCTGGTTGAACGCATTCTCAATAAAAGTTTCATGTATGGCTGAAGATTATAAAGCTTTTAATATCTACAAACCTGCCAACGGTTTTGTATGGACAAGGGAAAGATTAATTTATATTTTAATAGGTATCCCTTTCCTCACTGTTGCTTTTGTGCTTTATATACTCAAAGTTCCGGAAAAGGAAATTCCGGGCTGGTTCGCATGGATCATAGGAATACCTATGTTTATTGCCTTCATCGGAGGTTTTATTAATGTCTGGTTTCCGGAACAGCTAAAAGGTCGAATGGAAGGAAAACTTATTTTTGAAAAAGAAAAAATTACCGTCGACAATGAGGTTTTTTTGACGCAAAATCTAAAGTATGTGGAAATAGTACAAAATGATCATAAGGGAAGGTTCATTATCAGGAACGGTGCTGACGGTGCTTTTTCCCAAGGCTGCAATAATTATTTAAAAATCAGACTTTTGGATAATGAGGAAAGGAAAGTTCTGTTTCAGATAAAACAACCAGGAGAACTTTTACAAATATCCAATCAGCTTAACTTTTACATAGAACAGGGTTTAATGACCAAGGAAGCCCGAAACAATATATTAAACTATACATCATAAATGGAATTGAAAATCAATAAAATCGAAGACTGGCAGGCTGTAGTGGAAAAAATTATTCCTCAATTGCAGCACCCTATTCTTTTGCTAAAAGGAAACCTGGGAGCCGGAAAAACAACATTTACACAGTTTTTGCTTAAAAACCTGGGAAGTGAGGATGAGGTAAGCTCCCCAACCTATTCTATTGTGAATGAGTACAGCAGTCCCAAAGGAAAAATTTTTCACTTTGATCTTTACCGTCTGAAAAATATTGACGAGGTGTATGATATCGGTATTGAGGAATATCTGGACAATGCTTATCTATGCATTATCGAATGGCCGGAAGTATATGAAGAAGAGCTGTACGGCCTGGAATATCACTCAATGAGCATTTTAAATACCGGTGAAAGCAGAGAAATCACTTTCGAGTAAATATTATGTATCTTTGCTTACTAAATTTGATTATAAAAACATTTATCTGTAAGACATAATTAATGTAAAGAATGAGTACTACAAATATTTTCACTCCTTTTACTGAAGAAGAATTGATGCCGAAAGAGGAAAAACTGGAAGTTATAAAGAAGGGTAAACAATTTAGTATTGGTGTTCCCAAAGAAACGTGTCTTCACGAAAGAAGAACCTGTATCACTCCTGATGCAGTGCAGGTATTGGTAGATCACGGCCACGAAATCATTATCGAATCGGGGGCCGGAGTAGGATCTTTTTTTACAGATTTACAGTACTCCGAATCAGGAGCAAAGATCACTACAGATCCCAAAGAAGCTTTCGGACAGGATTTGATTTTAAAGATCAACCCTCCTACTGAGGAAGAAATTGATTATATGAAGCCTAATACGTATCTGGTTTCTGCCCTTCAGATCAATTTAAGAGAGAAAGAATATTTCCTGAAGCTTGCTGAGAAAAAAATCAATGCAATCGCTTTCGAATTTATTATCGACGAATACAAGCAGCTTGCCTTGGTAAGGCTGGTAGGTGAAATTGCCGGAACCGTTTCCATCCTATATGCATCGGAATTGCTGGCTTTATCCAATGGCCTTATGCTGGGTGGAATTACAGGTGTGAGACCTTCGGAAGTCCTGATCCTTGGAGCAGGAATCGTGGGCGAATTTGCCACCAAAGCAGCTATCGGTTTAGGGGCCAGTGTAAGGGTTTTTGATAATTCCCTATCGAAACTACGCCGACTCCATACCATCGTAGACAGCCGTGTTCCTACTTCTATTATCGATCCTAAAGAGCTGGGTAAAGCTTTAAGACGTGCAGATGTTGTGATCGGAGCCCTTCCGAGATTGAATATGCAGCCGATCGTTACGGAAGATATGGTAATGAAAATGAAAAAAGGAAGTGTGATCATTGATATTACTATAGATAATGGTAAAGTAATCGAAACATCAGAACTTACGACCATGGAAGAACCTTATATCATAAAACATGGAGTGATCCATTGCGGTCTTCCGAATCTTACGTCAAAAATGCCGAGAACGACAACAAAGGCTATTTCTAATTTCTTTTTATCCTACATTTTAAATTATGATGAGGAAGGTGGCTTTGAAAATATGCTGATCCGCAAAAATGAAATGAAGCAAAGTCTTTATATGTATAAAGGAAGACATACGAAAAAGATCATCTGCGACCGTTTCGGGCTTACTTATCATGATATCAATCTTTTAATTTTCTAATGAAAAAACTGAAGTTTTATTTAATCGGCCTTATTCCGGGGCTTATTATCGTATTTTTTATATTAAACAAAAAAGGGGCAAGCTGCTCGGGATATTTGCCCAACAGCCGTGTTATTGCTGAAACGCTTTCAAAGGATTTTAAGTATTCAGAGACATTCAGTAATGAAATGAAAACCTTAAAGATTGATGAAAAATTTCTGAAAGACAGTATTATCACCAAAGGAAAAGTAGATTTCGACCGCAGCCATGCTCAGAAAAAACCATGTCCGGAATATATACTGATCTATCCGGAAACCCATCCGACCTACGAGATCGGATATGAAAAATGTGAGGAAACGGTAACGCTGAACAGCCTTAAAAAACTGAAATAAGCAGGTATTATTTAAAGAAACCAACCATGGATGGCAATTATTACATGATTCATGATTATCTGATATTCATTGGAGTCTTTGCTATTTTCTTTTTTCTTACGGTAAGCATCTACCTGTTTGGCCAGAATAAAAAATTCAAACAACGAAATACCAAGCTGTCGGAAACGAATAAGCTGATTGAGCAGCGACTGAATGAAGTTCAGCTGGAACACATTGGTACCAAGCTGAATCCGCATCTGTTTAAAAATATCCTCAATTCCGTTCAGTCTCACGCTTACCAGACCTATATGTCCCTGGATAAGCTGGCGAACGTGCTGGATTATATCTTATACGAAAGCAATAATAAATTCGTAAGCCCGAAGGAAGAACTCACTTTTGCCTTAAGCCTTATTGAAATCAATAAGATCAAGATCAACCCTCTTTTTGATTTCAGGATCAAATCCAAAATCGATAAATCCGACCGTATCTTTGAAGAGAAAGTATTTGCTCCGCTGATTTCTGTGGACCTGATAGAAAACGCTTTTAAACATACGGATTTTTTAGCCCAGGATTCTTTTATATCCATATATCTGGAGCTGGAAAACGGGATCTACACCATGAAGGTGATCAACAAAGCTTCCCTGAAAAACGTTTTGGAAAAAGAAAAAAGCGGATTCGGAAGCCAGTCCCTGGATCAAAGGCTGAAAATGATCTATAACACGCATTATCAGCTTCAAAAAAGTTCCAAAAACGGGATCTTCACAGCAGAATTACAAATTAATTTAGGAGAGTTCTATGATAAAGTGCGTTATTCTTGATGATGAATTGCTGGCGATAAGCTATTTAAAGCTTCTATGTGAACAGATTGATCATGTAGAGGTGGTAAAGGCTTTTAACGATCCTAAAATTTTCCTCAGCGAAATCCATTCCATCGACTGCAACGTATGCATTCTGGACATTGAAATGCCGGGAATGACGGGCCTTCAGGTAGCAGAATTGATTTCAGATTCTAAAAAGATCATTTTCACGACAGCCTATAAAGAATATGCCGCCGAAGCGTTCGATCTTAATGTGGTGGATTATGTGCGTAAACCTATTAAAAAAGAAAGACTCATTCAGGCTTTTGAAAAGGCGAAGGAACTGGTCAACAGCCCGCAGAAGAAAGACTTTATCGAATGGAATACGAATATCGGGAAAACCATTATTTTCACAGAGCAGATTGCTTATATTAAAACCTCGGAGATCGACAGCCGCGATAAAGATATTATTCTCAACGACGGAACCAATATCGTCCTTAAAAACCTCAATTTTAAAAATCTTCTGGACATGCTTCCTGCTAAAGATTTCGCCCAGATCAATAAAAAAGAGATCATCGCATTGTCTTCCATAAAAGTATTTTCAACCAACGAGATCATTACCACAATTCCTGCGGAAGATGATAATTTCCTGAAACTTCAGATCGGAGATACCTATAAAAGCGCTCTGATGGAAATGTTCGGAAAATAGATCCTTCAAATGATCCGGTTTTCGCTGCAGAATTCAGGTCTTTGATTACAAGCTCCTTTTTACAATGATCAGTCCGCATACTTTTGCCTCTGATTAAATGATTGATCATGAAAAGATTTTTTTATGCATGTGGAATTCTCATATCCGGATGTTGTTTTTCCCAGGAATCTACTTCTCAAGTGAAAGCCGCATTTTTTGACGGAGTGGCAGCAGCCGGATATGTGGATCATGGCGCTTTCATCAATTTTACGGGACCGAATATCAACATCACCTGGCGCCATACAAAATTTATTGTAGGAATGCTTCCGTCTCTCCGGATTAAAGAAGACCGGTCAGAAGGGACGAAAAACAATGCAGTTACTCCTAACCTGGGGGCAGGCCTTACTTTTGTTTACAAAAAGATAGCCCTTCAGGTTCCGGTGTACTATAATACCAAGACTTCTACACAAAATGGCAGCTGGAAAGTAGGAATTGGGCTTGGATATTCTTTAAAATAGATTTTTCATTACATTATTTATGGCATTTATTACATTTTACAAAAAATAATATCTGTCATCCATATATTCTTTAGAAATTTACACTAAAATAACGGATTATGAATTTGGGGAAATACAGAAATATTATTTTTTATGCAGTTACGATCGCTGTTTTCTCTTGCCTGATGTACTTCTTTATTATTGAAGGACAAACATTGGAGGTAAAAGAAAATCTTGTTGTAAAAACAAGTTCAGGATCTACCTGGGATAACTTTATAGAATCATTTAAAGCCAACCTTCATCATCCATTGGCTTTACTGCTGGCACAAATCGTTACCATCATCCTGGTCGCCCGGTTATTCGGATGGATTTGCATGAAAATAAAACAGCCGACGGTGATCGGAGAAATGATTGCCGGTATTGTTCTGGGACCTTCATTACTGGGAATGTACTTTCCGGAGTTTTCATCCTTTCTTTTTCCAAAAGAGTCCCTTGGGAATTTACAGTTTTTAAGCCAGATCGGGCTGATCCTGTTCATGTATATCGTTGGTATGGAACTTGACCTTAGCGTCTTAAGAAAAAAGGCGCATGATGCCGTAGTGATCAGCCACGCCAGTATCATTATCCCTTTTGCACTGGGTATTGGACTCTCCTATTTCATCTATCAGGAATTTGCACCGGATGGTATCCAGTTTACTTCTTTTGCCTTATTTATTGCTATTTCAATGAGCATTACTGCCTTTCCGGTACTGGCAAGGATCGTCCAGGAGAGAAATCTGCAGAAAACCAAACTGGGAACCATCGTTATTACCTGTGCCGCAGCAGATGATATTACCGCATGGTGTATCCTTGCAGCCGTAATCGCTATTGTAAAAGCGGGATCTTTTGCCAGTTCGATCTATGTGATCTTAATGGCCATAGGTTATGTCTTTTTTATGATCAAGATCGTAAGGCCGTTCCTCAAGAGGATCGGTGATCTGCAGGCAGGTAAAAACACCATCAACAAACCGATGGTCGCCATCTTTTTTTTAACGCTTATTCTTTCTGCATATGTAACGGAAGTGATCGGAATCCATGCCTTGTTCGGAGCTTTTATGGCTGGAGCTATTATGCCTGAGAACGCTAAATTCCGTACGATGTTCATCGATAAAATCGAAGATGTGGCCCTGGTTCTTTTACTTCCTTTATTCTTTGTATTTACAGGACTCCGGACACAGATCGGACTGCTCAATGACGGACACCTTTGGATGACAGCCGGATTTATAATTCTGATTGCTGTAGCCGGAAAATTTGCAGGAAGTGCTTTAGCTGCACGATTCCTCGGGATCAACTGGAAAGACAGCTTAACGATCGGTGCTTTGATGAATACCCGTGGATTAATGGAACTTATCGTTCTGAATATCGGATATGACCTCGGTGTTCTGGGTCCCGAAATTTTCGCCATGCTGGTGATCATGGCTTTGTTCACGACCTTTATGACCGGACCGGCACTGGATTTTTTCAATTATCTTTTTAAATCTAAAAAGGATGAAAATATCCCAAATGGGCATCATGATTCGAAATACCGAGTTTTGCTTTCATTTGACAATCCTGAATCGGGAAGTACATTATTAAAACTCGCTCATGATTTTACCAATAAAATGAATGGCAATAAAAGCATTACTGCCATGAATATTGCTCCCGTCGAGGAAATGCATGCCTATGACATCAATGAATACGAGAATGAGCAGTTTAAAAATGTAATCGAAACCTCCCACGACCTGAAACTTGAAGTCACTACCCTTTTCAAAGCATCTACGGATATTGAAAACGATCTTACCAGCATTTCAAACAAAGGAAACTACGACCTCCTTTTGATCATGCTTGGAAAATCGATGTATGAAGGAAGTCTACTAGGCAGGCTGCTGGGTTTCACCACGAAGATCATCAACCCGGAAAAACTCCTGAATACCGTAAAAGGAAAAGGATATATTTTCAACAACTCCCCTTTTGACGATTTCACTTTACAAATCCTTGATAAAACCAATATCCCGGTAGGAGTTCTGGTAGAAAAAGATTTCAAAAGTGCGGATAAAGTATTTGTCCCGATCTTCAACCTCAGCGATTTTTACCTGCTGGAATACGCCAAGAGGCTGATCAACAATAATAATTCGCAGATCATCATTCTGGATGTCGCAGGACAGATCCGGAATAATATCGAGGTGAAAGAACTCATCAGAAGCATTGAACAGGTTGCCCCTAATCATATCACCCTATATAACGAGAAAAAGATCGAAAAGGAGTTTTTAAATTCCCAGGATCTGATGCTCATCAGCAGTAAAAGCTGGAAAGGATTAATCGATACCAAAAGTATCTGGCTATCCGATATACCTTCTGCTCTTATTATATCCAATCCATAACAGGTTCGGTTAGCAACTGTATGGTTCGTACCTATAAAAAAGACCGGCTCTAGAGCCGGTCTTTTTTGTTTATTCGAAGTTAAAAATTTAGATAGTTTGAGGTTATTATTTTAGCGCAAAGTCATACCAAGGAAAATGTAACTGAACACATAAAAAATGACTTTATGCAGGATCTGCAAATCCTACTGAAAGCATACCGAATAGTATTAAAAAATAATAATTGTATTCATCTTTTCTATTAAAAGATACATCATACTTGTTATTTAAAAAAGTAGATGCATCTTTTATTACCCCAATCTCTTCATTATTTAATAAACATACAGCTTCATATTTTAGTATACTAAATTTTTCCTTTATGGAAAGTGTATTATTATCCATAATGAGCGTATTATTTTTTACTAGAAGTGTTTTGTTTAAATTTTGATGTAATATCCTTATTTTTCTTTTAAAGAAAATATTAAATATTTTGAAAACTAATAATTCTTCATTATTGATTCCTAAAATTCTTTTTTTATTTAAATAAAAGTGTCCAAATATTACTTTTAAAATCAATTTATCATTTTCAAAAAATTCTGAAGCATCAGAATGAATCTTAACAGAATAATTCATAACATTATTACTCAGAGCTTATTACAATTCTCAATAGCACGAACATCTTGTTGTTGCATATTTATACATTACAAATCTAGTCCAAAAGATAAAAAAAATCCGATACCCTTATTTTATCTGATTTTTATCACCATTTATGAGCTAGATATTCTTCAAACGGAGTATCCCAAAATGTTGGAGGTGAACAGAATTCCGTTAATTCGGAAAGTATGTCCTGCATCCTTTCCTCATAAATTGGATTACTTCCATAATCATTATGATCATATTCAATATGTTTATTATTGACAAATTTCCTAAAATCTTCATTTAAGGTCAGGCCTTCATCTCTAAGCTTGTTTATCCCTATGAAGAAATTATGCGTTAATGTTCTAAAATCCTTGTTATCTAAAGTTGAAACTGTTTTAAAGTCTAACCTTTCAAATAAAATGTTGAGTTGATCACCGATCATACTAAATTCCATAATGATATTCTTTGTTGTATGTGATGTTTTTATTGAAAAATAACGAAATTTCAATGGAAATATAATGAAAGATCCGGAATATATACGTCCCGAACTGTTTAATATATTATTAATTTCCCTACAACATGAAAGAACCCATCAGCAACAAGAAAATGTTAAACACACGGCTATTAACATCTTATTATTTACTTTTTAATTTAACTTTTGTTCAAAGATCTTTAAAGACCATATTTCTATAGAATTAAATTCGTGTAATTGTAACAAACAACCTTAATAAAAATCCGAGAAATTAATACTTTATAGGATTTATTACGAGTTGTTAATCTAATTTATTCGGGCACGAGCGTGACGCTCGCGCCAGCAGGGGCATTAGTATTCAATGCCCTAATTTTAACTTAGTAATTATTAAAATGTATTTTTTAAAGATCCTAAATAAAGACTAAAAAAAATAAACCCTAACAACGAGATAGTAGCATAAATAATTAATAGAATATCAGCTATTATTTTTGTCGTTTTACTTAAATTTTGTACTCTTTCTTTAATCTCTTCATAAGAGGTAAATTTCCAATATCTTAATCCTATCAATAAAATAAAGGGTAAAGCATATACTAATACAAAATATTTATTTGATGGTAAAGTCTTTGTACCATAAAAATGATCTAAAATCATTAATATAAATACTAAATTCAAGAATGGCAAACCAAGAGTCATTACAATTCCATATCCTTTTTCAGCTCCATCTTTATTGAAATGTTTATAAAAATTAACTATTTGGTAATATAAGTAATCAATAAGTATCATATATAATTTTTAATAGCCCATGGCTGCGTTAAATTTTCTTTGTTCTTCCGCTTTAACGCCGTCGTTATAATATTTATTCACGGCTCCTTCAATATGCTGCCCTATGTCTTTTCCTGTTACCAATGTGGTAATTCAATTGGCAAGAAAATAAGTCCCTGCTATAGCCTGTCACCACGCTGGCGCGAGCGTCACGCTCGTTGTCCATTCACTAATTACAAATTTAAATCTATTTCAAAAATTTCCTGATCATCGTTATAGTAATTTTTTGCATTACTATATTTCCTTAAGGTCCTGTTATAAAACCACTTTCAATAGGTTCTAATAATTGTAATCTAACTTTTGTTCAAAAACCTTTAAAGACCATAAATAGTGTAATTCTAAAAACAACCTTAATAAAAATCCGAGAAAGTGTGCCTTCTCGGATTTATAATGAGTTGTTAATCTAATTTATTCAGACACAAGCGTGACGCTCACGCCGGCAGGGGCCAGCAGGGTAAACTAACACGTCAGAAACATTACATTATTTATTGACAATCTTTAATTATAATACTTAAATTTTCACGATTAATATATGAGTCGTTTAACATTTTTAAAAGATTATAAACTAAAAATACTAAACGACC
This sequence comes from Chryseobacterium sp. LAM-KRS1, assembly GCF_013184525.1. Classification (GTDB taxonomy): domain Bacteria; phylum Bacteroidota; class Bacteroidia; order Flavobacteriales; family Weeksellaceae; genus Chryseobacterium; species Chryseobacterium proteolyticum. The sequence continues at coordinate 208,677 of NZ_JAAOIZ010000001.1, read as the reverse complement.
TATTTCAGACATTCTATAATTTACTTTATAAATCTTTGTATTAAATTTTATTTTTTCGAAACGAGTTGAATATTTTTGAAGTTCTTTCTCATCAGGTTCTTTATACCATTTTCTTAATATTTCATTTAAATAATTTTCTAAAATATTGTTTAAATCTTGTATTTTATTCTCTGAGATTATATATTTTTTTGATATACTGTCATCTTCTAAAAAATACATGAAAAATTTAGAAAATAAATAATATGAGAGATTGGAATCAATTAATACTTCTGAATCATTATTTTTAAAAATTATTTCTTTCATTGTGGTAGTATATGATTAATTATTTGACCTTGCGAATTATAAACTTTTAGATGAGCCTTTGAAACTTTATATTTACAGCTTTAAAAATATCCAAATAAGTATTGGCTACATCTGGGCCTGGAACATAATGACCTGATAAATTATTAATATTAACAATATTTCCACTTCTTATTTTTAATTCCCCCACGGTGGCGCGAGCGTCACGCTCGTTGCCCACTCACTAATTACAAATTTAAATCTATTTCCAAAATTTCATGATCATCGTTATAGTAATTTCTTGCACTGCTATGTTTCCATTCATAAGGTTCTGTTACAAAAAACACTTTCAATAGGATTCTGATGGATGTAATTTAATTTTGCTCAAAGACCTTTAAAGACCATATTTCAATAGGTTTGTTATGTTGTTGCCAAAATTGAAATCTTTTCAATATTTAAATTTCTTTTACCTGCTAAAGTATTCCATTCTCATAAAACTATCTATTCAAAATACTGTAGCAAAACTTATAAAATATGCCCCGTCTTTCTCCTAATAAAAATCCGAGAAAGTGTACCTTCTCGGATTTATATGTAGATTGTTAATCTTTATTTGGACACGAGCGTGACGCTCGCGCCAGCAGGAGGGGCTCGCGCCAGCAGGAGGGGCTCGCGCCAGGGGGATGATATTATTTATTCACTTTTGTAAACTCATATTTCTGCATATCATCTGGATCACCATCCCATATGAAAATATTCCAAGGCGGATTATTTCCATTAATTCCTTGTCCTGAAATATAAAATACAATTTCTCCTTCTCCTCCATCGTGCAATTCATATTTTATATAAACTCCACTGTTTATATTATCAATAATACCACTTTCAGCATCTTCTGTAAACTGCCAAGTTCCTTCTGCATTTAATTTTTTATTTTCATTTTTTGGAAAGCTACTGATTTTATGATAATCAATCCCTTTTAAAGTACAAGTCCCATTTTTATGCAATATGATATATGCTTCATCAGAAGACTTCCAAATACCTGTAAAGTCCGCTTTTTCTGGTTTAGAATCTGTACAACTTAAGATAATTGATAAAAATGCGATTAATATATATTTTAAGTTTGTTTTCATTTTAGATATAATACTTCTGTCCAGTTAAATGATTGAGTTGTTTTAGACCCCCAAACTGTTTCCCCCACGATGACACGAGTGCCACGCTCGTTGCCCATTCACTAATTACAAATTTAAATCTATTTCCAAATTTCATGATCATCATTATAGTAATTTCTTGTACTGCTATATTTACATTCATAAGGTTCTCATAGACCTTTAAAGACCATATTTCAATAGGTTTGTTATGTTGTTGCCAAAATTGTAATCTTTCAATATTTGAATTTCTTTTGCCTGCTAAAGTATTCCATTCTCGTAAAACTATCTATCCAAAATACTGTAGCAAAACTTATAAAATATGCCCCGTCTTTTTCCTAATAAAAATCCGAGAAAGTGTACCTTCTCGGATTTATATGTAGATTGTTAATCTTTATTTGGACATGAGCGTGACGCTCGCGCCAGCAGGGTCAAAATATTATTATTTACTATTTTCTTCGTTCTTAAATACGTAATCTAATAAAATAGTTGAATAATCTTCAGTAAAAAAAAATACTAGAGTCATTTCTTCCTTTTGTACACTTACCATCTTAACCTTCTCAATCAGGTTTCTTTTTATCTGACATAGATCATTAAAAATACTTGAAGTTAATTCTTTTGTGGCTTTTTCTTTGGCTAATTTGTTTCTTCCTTCATATAATGTAATTAATTCGTCAACAATTAACGAATGATTAGAATATGAAATTTCAAAATCCTTTAAACTAGGATTATATGCTTGGATTTTATTATAAATTAATTCTTTCATCTTATTAATAAAACTGCCACACATAGGGATTCATGCGGCTACATTTTTTATAGATTATTAATCTAATTTACTTTGAGCTTGCATCAAAGGAAAATTTTCATCAATTAGGTATTCAATTAAATTTGCTTGATAGATATTCCAGTTAATATCACCTGTAATTAACCAATTTACAATTCCTTTATCTATTAGATTAGATAAATCATCTTTTACATGATCACCATTATAGTAATTTCTTGCACTGCTATATTCCCATTCATAAGGTTCTGTTACAAAATCACTTTAAAGGGTTCTGATAAATCCTTGTAATCCTAAAAACAGCCTTAATAAAAATCCGAGAAAATAATACTTTCTCGAATTTATTATAAGTTGTTGATCTAATTTATCAGACACGAACCTGACGCTCACTAGCCGGGGAGGAACTGATTTAAGGTTCAATTACATCCTCAGTAAATATCTCATTAGTTCCTAAACTTTTATCTTCTACTTTTAGCATTTCGGAAAACAAACCCTTAATTATAATTTTTTTCATCATAGGAATCTCTAATTTGAAGAGATAATTATTTTTATTCTTTTCACTTTCAATTTTTGATTCTTTTAAAATGTTATTGTTCTCATCCATTATAACATAATAGAATTTTGCCGATAGAACAGTTTCTTTTGATTTTGGAGTACAAAAAAAATAGCTAACATTTTTCTTACTTTTATTTGCTACATAAAATTTACTTCTTGTTGAGTCAATATCGTTGTTTTTATAAAAAATGAACTGGTTTACTTTTTCTGTATTTTCAAAATTGAGATATTGTATTTTAATTTTATTACTTTCCTTATTTACATCTTGTATATTCCACCAACCCGTTTTTTTATTTAATTTTTTACTTATATAGCCATCAATCATAAATTTATTATTACTACCAGCAATCTTAATTAAGGTATCAGCCTCCACTTTCCGAAGATTATCATATTGGTCCAAATTTGTAATATCATTAAATATAATTTTTGAACTTGAAAAGTTTTTATCATACTCTTTTTTACAAGATAATATAGATAAAAACAAAAAAAATAATACTATCTTATTTCTTTTCATTTGCTATTTATTTTTTATTGCCCAATTGTGTAGGGAATCTTATGTATTGTATCAATTAATTCACTTGCATCTTGATTCCCCCTGCTACGGCAAGAATCCTTTCGTGTGGTTTAAATTTTATAAATCAAATATCCTAAAAACTACAATGTTATTTAAAAAACCTTTTCACTAAAATAAGCTACCGTATTACTATCAACTCATCATTATATACTTTTAGATAAAGATATAAATGAGATAGTTTATTTAGAATAATTATAATAAAATACCGCACGAAAAGATTCGTGTGGTAATGATTTACCAGCCGCCATTTATTTCACAAATATTTTATCTGCTGCAAGCATTATACTATTACTTTTGTCATCACTGAACTCAGAAAATTTTGTCACTATACCTATCACACTTTCATTCTCATTAATAGGAATAGAGCAAGAATAATAACTATTATTTTCTTTACATATTAATGTTTCCTCTTTAATAACCTTTCTTCTGACTGAATCAGAAATAGTATAATTAAACTCTACTAATTTTGTTTTAAATTTTGAAACAGGAAAGTAAAAACTGAAATTGAACCTATCTTTATCAAATGATTTAGTATAAAATTTACTTGCATCTTCATACAATTTTCCATCTCTATATATCTTAATTTGATTCTCAATCTGTTTATTTAGAAAAATATATTCTATTTCATACTTTTCTCCAGTTCTTTTATTTCTAAATTTCCACCAATCTTGCTTAGAGTTGTAATGAGTATTTATATTACCTTCCAGAGTATACTCTTTATTCTTTCCATTAATTTTCGCAATAGAATCGTTAATTCTTGTTTTTGATATTATTTTGTAATTACTGAGCTCAGCTAATTTCAAAATATTTTCTTCTTGTTGTTTTTTACAACTGGAAAATGAAAAGACAAGAAAAATCCCAATATATTTTATTTTACCAACCATAAGTTTTAACGCCAGTTTATGAGAGGGAACTAATATTATCGCTTTTAATAAAATGTAAAACCTGATATAAACCTTCATAAGGCAATCCTTGCTCTAAATGAGTTATTAATCTAATTTATTCAGGCACGAGCGTGACGTTCGCGCCAGCGGGGATAACTATTTTATTATTTAAAAAATTCTATTTAATTATTTTTTCCGGAAAAAAATCTCTTAAATCAATAGCTGGAATAATAGTGTTACAATTTGTATTTGTTGTACTCTTATCGCTGTTCATTTTTGAAACGTTACTTAAAATATCATCTATATTTTCATAAATAACATTACCTATTAAATCAACGTCTATTGTATTACAGTAATTTTTAGTATCCTGAAAAGTAATCCATGAAGTATAGTTACCTTTTTTCGGAGGAGGAGGTGGCATGTAATAATATTTCATAAAATATTCATAATTAAAATCTTTACCCAATATTATCATCGAAGGAATAAGTCTATTTTCATCAATACGTAAAGCAATATTATAAATAGATTTCTTTACATTATAATTATACACACCTTGTGCGTGATTAGTTAAAATACCTTTATTATATTTTTTAGAAAAAAATATAATATTAGCTCTCCCACTAACGTTCATTTTAGGAATTGAATTAAAATCCTTTCTATTCAGCACATAAAATATTGTATATTTATTATTTTCGAAGATTTTTATAATATTTCTTTTTTCTGTTTTTAAATTAACAGTAAACTCTTTGTCATTTATATCAATCATTTTCATTTGAGAAAAGACATTCATACCAATAACTAAAGCTAATAATATTATTATTTTATTTAATTGTTTTAACACCATATTTTGTAATTATTATATTAAAATTTTGTTGAATAGCTGTACCATTCCTGTATTCCCCACGCTGGCGCGAGCATCACGCTCGTTGCCCATTCACTAATTACAAATTTAAATATATTTCCAAAATTTCATGATCATCATTATAGTAGTTTCTTACACTACCATATTTCCATTCATAAGGTTCTGTTACAAAAAACACTTTCAATAGGATTCTGACGGATGTAATTTAATTTTGCTCAAAGACCTTTAAAGACCATATTTCAATAGGTTTGTTATGTTGTTGCCAAAATTGAAATCTTTTCACTATTTGAATTTCTTTTGCCTGCTAAAGTATTCCATTCTCGTAAAACTATCTATCCAAAATACTGTAGCAAAACTTATAAAATATGCCCCGTCTTTCTCCTAATAAAAATCCGAGAAAGTGTACCTTCTCGGATTTATATATAGATTGTTAATCTTATTCGGGCACGAGCGTAACGCTCGCGCCAGCAGGGGAAAGAAATTCTGCAAATTTCATTCTTCCTTTGAATTAATCTTCTAAATATCCTATAATTTTACTCCAATCTTCACTAAAAAAAAAGAGACCAGAATAGTTTTTACCACAAATATCCACTCCTTTTAATAAAATTCCAGAATAACTTTCAAAACCAATAATTAATTGATGCAGTTGATCAGCAAGTTTATAATTTTTATTATCAATAGCAATTCTTTCTCTGATTTTATATACTACAATCATATTTTCTCTCTCAAATTTTCCATTACTTACTCTTATATGATAATTATCAAATTCGTCAGATAAATTAACGCTGTGTTTTATCAAATTAAAAATATCTTTTTTTGTTTTCATTTGTTAAGGTTTTACATATTGTACATTTGCTCTTATCACAGGTCCGAAGATTAACCATTCATTTTCTTGCATTTTCCTTCCTTCACGTAAAACATTTGGTATTGCATTAACTCCTATTTTAAATCTTTTTGATAATATAACTCCAGATGCATTTCCTAATGGACCTTTAGCAAAATGACGAGCAGTTCCTATATCTGTTGTCCAAGATGTAAAAACTGAATAATTATCACCTATGGCGTGATCATCCATATCCCAATGAGCAGTTTCTCCATTTCTTAAGCCATTAGGTATAGCAATTCCAAATAGTGCTTCATTATATGCTTGGCGTTGAATTTCAGTAGAGCCTGCAGAAGATACTCCTCTATATAATAATATACCATTACGATTTGTATCCCCTCTTGATATTTCCCCACTTATCGAGACATCTATAGTTGCGTCAAATTGCTTTGTCCAGTTAAATTCCGGTTCTCCAATCATTGTAGGCACGAATATAGCTCCTACTGTAAGACCAGCCGTAGAAAACAAACCAGTCCCAACAGCTGCTCTAGATGATTCGGTAACAACTCCTTCCGGAATTAAAGCCATACTTATTATCGTTGCTTTTACTGCATGTCCGGAAGAAGTACTTTTCTTTCCACCAAAAAGATTACTAAAGAAATTACCAATTCTTTGTATTAAATTGGGACCGTCATTTTTTTTCGGAGTAGGATCGCCACCGCCACCGCCACCATCAGTTCTAATATAAAAATTACCCATTTCATCTTCTAACCCCAGAAATTTTAAAATACCGGAACGGCTTCCAGGTCCCACATATTCCACCATACCCGGAGTGGCTCCATGGTAAAGCGACATTCCTTCGCCACTGCTGTCCGGAGCTTTTATTTTCCTCCCATCAGGATCGATAAACATAATAGGATTATTAGCGGCATAATTATAAGGGGTAAGCCTTCTGTATTGCTCTGCTAATGGATCAATTACACCCCATCTTCCAATATCGGACATGTACATTCTGGCACCATAATCACTCCATCCTGTTTCTTTTTGTAATTCTTTGCCGTTGTATCCATAACTGTAGGCTGGATTACCTCCTAAGCTGTTATAGCCTTGATGATTTAGTCCAAAAGGGTAATAGTTATTTTCTTCAACAATCTGGGTTCCTGCTCCATTTTTTGTATAACTTATACGCACATTTCCTAAATGGTCACTATAGCTGTAAATATACTTATTATTTTCAAAATTATAGTATCCTTCGGAGGTTGGAACAAATTTTAAAGTAAGAGGTGCCGTTGGCTTAATAATGCTCGCTGTGTTTTCATATTGGAATCCATCTACATATTCTGTTATAGTAAAGGTTTCTAAATTCTCTTCTCCCGAACCATACAGGTAAGTCTTCTTAAGCTTAACACCGTCTGCCCTGTATAAATATCTGGTATTAACATTGTATTCAGCATCCTGGGTTCCGGAAAGCCTTGGATTATAGGTTTTATCAAACATCACATAATCCGGTAGGTTCAGAAAATTATAATCAATCTGTAAAACTCCTTTGTCCACATGGTTCTTCATATTTCCATTATCATCATACGTGATCATTGTTCCTGAGCTATCCGGATATCCGGCATAATTTCCGGATGAATCCTTAACAGTGTTGAGCTTATTTCCGCTGTATGTATAAGTTAAATTATCTATTAATCCAGCCGCTCCCACTGAGTTTTTTCCATTCCTCTGCAATGAAGTAATATTGCTATTCATATCATATACAACCGACTCATTGTATAAATTGTTCTCTGGAACAGAAGCATTAGGTTCCGAATAGGTTCCCTTCTTTAATCTATTCAAAGGATCATATTGATAATTATACCTTCTTAAAACCTGATCAGCCGCAGTTTTCCAGGTTACTTCAGCAATATTGCCGTTATATTTACCTGTGGACAATGAAGTATTGGCAGGATTCTGATATTTTAGCTCATATCCAAATAGTTTGGTTCCCAGATTACCGGGATCGTTCATTTTAATTACAGAACCTCTTACATTATAAGTGTAATCGATACTTTGCAAATTGTTCCCTACTTTTTTCTGAGACAGTTGTAATAATTCATTGTAAAAGTTTTCAGCAAGAAGTTCCTGAGGCTGGCCATTGACCTGATGCCATTGTTTTTTCAGCCTGTTCTGGTTGTCATATTCATAAGTTTGGGTAATAATTTTTTCAGTGTCTGCTACCAACCTTTTATGATATACCTTCGACTGCTTTGTTATGCCTGCAAAGTCAAATTCTGTTTCTGTTTTGGTATAGCCTCCCAAGTGATTAATAGAATATCCTCCGATAGCCCGTCCTTTATTGTCGTAATACACATAATTCTTTGTCCATTTATCGTCTTCAATATTTTTCACCATTGACATAACAGGAAGGCCTTTGGTATTTACAGAAGTATTTTGTACATCCGTTATCACCGTCTGGTTCAATATAGTAGATGGAAAAGCAGGGTTGAAACTATATGAAGGATAGGTATCATAATAGTTAACACTTATTATTTTGAGATTTATTTTCGGAAAAGCATTTTGGGTATAATAAATATCTATTCCATTTGCTGTAAAGGAAGATGAGCTTCTCTCTTCATTATTGGCAGGATTTACTGTAATCCCATTAACCGAGTTTTGCAACGCTGATCTTAATTCTGTACTCGGATAAAATCCTGTATATGTAACTCTTCCATACTTATCATACTTCGTAAACATCCATCCTTTTGCTCCAAAAGTATTGGTAGTTGTCCTTAGGTTAGCATCCTGTGTTAGAATTATCCGGTCCTGCTGATCATAAATGATATATTCCCAGCCCTTTCCCGGTAATTTTTTTTCAACGAGCTTCCCTACGCCGTCGTAACGATATTGATAACAAAGGGCATCCAATTTAGTCTGATCGGGTGCTGTTGTAGCAACAGCCAATGGAGGTAATACATATACCAACTGGCCAAATTCATTATATAAATAGTAAGTATCTATGTCTTTTGTTCCATCGTTTTTCCTTACCAAGACCGTTTTTCCTTCACCATTTTTAAACTCCGTGGTCGTGTTTAGATCCTCATCAGTAATGGTTGTTTTCATTAACTGATTTGCAGCATAGTTTCCAGACAGGGCAATTCCGGAATCAGTTCTGTTTTCAAGCCAATTTGTGGTAATGGTATATTTTTTCACTTCACCATTAATATTGGTATCGTAGCCCATATCAATAGGTTTCTGTGCCCAGGCCGTACCAACCGAAATTACTTGTTTCACACGATTGGTATATACATTATCGTAGATCTTTTCGGAATAAATCTTTTCATTTCCATATCCCGCAGCCGAAGCATTATCAAGGGGATTTCCATAAATGGCCCCATCTTGTGTTCCCGGCTGAGGTATAGGAAGATAATCTTTAACCTGTTTTCCAAGTGGATTATATTCAATAGGAGTCACTACATCCCTTCCAAGGGGAGTGGCTTTTATCGCAATGGTCTGAACAGGTCTCCCAAGTCCATCAAAATATTCTACGGTTTCTGTTTTCCTGACACAGTCCGCATCAAGACAATTTTTAGTATAAATAAAATTCTCAGCAGTGCTGGGGTATGTTTGTGCAAAAGATGATCCCGCTACAAACAATATGGTAAAAATATTTAAAATTCTTTTCATAAGTTTTGATTTTGTATTATGTATTATGTACTCATGCATTTACTTAATACATTTTTAATTAAGTACATTATACATCTACTGTTTGTAGTTATATTGATATTCCTGCAGTGTTTTACCTTCAGCATTGGTTACTTTAATCAATCGATTCGCATTATCGTATACGTTAGTTATTCTGATTCCGTTCGCCGAAATACTATTGGTAACACCAATTAATGGGTCGTAAGTAGTTGCTGTTATGCTAAAATCTTTTAAGGCGATGTCATTTCTCAGGTTTTCTAAGGCCGTTAAAAAAGCAGGTTCGGTTGCAGGATTGTCACGGTCATTATTAGATGCTGTAATAGCTGCCTTTACAGTGGCCAGATTAGCTACCTGTGGATACGTTGCACCCGAGATCACAGCAATAGGTTGGCTTTGGTAATATCCCCAAATGGTTGTGGTAGGAATTCCGTTTTTTGCTGTAGTTTGTACAAGGTTTCCTTTATTATCATAAATATCTAAAGTCCCACCTCCCATCGCTGTTTGATTTTCCATATTATAGCTAATCATGGAAGTGGGATAAAGATGAGCAGCATTGTCAAATTTTGTTTCCGCTTTTCCTATAAGCTTGCCGTTTTTTTTAACAGAAGTTTCCAATGGAACATCTACCATATTTGCCGTCAGAAGTTTCTGAATCCCTTTATCAGCAGGATAAAGAATCGTTTTTTCCACAATAGTTCCATCTGATAAGGTTTCTTTTGAAGAAGTCATATTGTTGTAAATATCTTCAAACTGGCTTTCAGAAGAGCTTACCAATTTTTTGGTAGTTCCAGCAATATAATTTTCAGTAGTGGAAGACTGTTTAGAGATATTGATCTTTTTTACAGGGTTTCCATTAAAGTTGATATTAGCAAGTGGCACATCTTTATAGGTGTATTGCATTTCAGATTTCTGCAAAAGTTGATTGGTAGGACTATAGTCTTCCTTTTTTTGTAAGAGTCCCATTGTAAAAAGGTAGTCACTCATACTTTTATCATCGTCACTACTAAAAGAAGATGGAAGACCTAAAAAAGTGGTATAAGGATAAAAATAATATTTTGAATAACTCTTATCAATCATATTTGTGGCCTTAATATTCGTATATCCTACTGGCGTCGTTGCCTTCGGACTGCCTTCTAAATACTGCATATTTACGGAATAATTTACTCCAAAGCCACTGGATAATAATGGATCGGTAAAAGTAGCATAATCATAGAGTGTATAACTTATAGGTATTGTAGAACCTGGATTGAAATTTTTAATGCTTTTAATTCTTAATCCATTTCCATAAATATTTTTATCTTTTCTCTGCTGCTTAGGGGCATATATTTCCACGGTTCCATATCCTTTTTTTAAACCTGAAAATTTAACATTAAGAGGGTCTGAATTGAAAAAATTAAATCGATCTACGTCAAAACATTCTTGTTGAGTTACCGGATTTACAAATTTATTTGGAGTTTGATTATTGATCGTATATTTTATGTCGTATATAATACCAGGGTGTCCGGGAGCAGAAGGATGAAGAGTATAATTGTATTTTATAAATAGATCACTTTGATATCCCACTGGTAAAGTAATTGTATAAAGGCTTGATACTTGAGTATCAAAATTTAAAGTGTATATTTTATCAAAATCATAATTATCATAGTAGCAATTGGCTCCTGAGCAATTGTTTGACCCGGCAGAAGAATGTGATTCGAATTCATATTCTGTAATTCCTCCGGTAGGTAAAATAATACGTTTTAAAGAACCATAGTTAACTGTATTACGGTTGGTGAAATAAGGAGTGCGCAATTCTCCATCATCCATATTACAAGGATCGTAATAAGATGGATATCCAAAATTATCTATCAACATATTTGGTCCGGAATAGTTCTCATTATTGTATTCAAAACTAAATTTCTGTACAGGATTATTATTTTTATCTATGTTGATCAGCTCTTTTAAATACCCTGTATTGGTAAAGCCGTATTGATTAATAATTTGGTTTTGAGTGTTCTTTAGTATTACTTTTTTCAACACATACCAATCTTTGTCACCAGGTGAATTAAGGTTAGTGGGTGTACCATTGTTAACATAATCATATTCAATACTACCAACTCCATTAATCAATATTTTCTTTATTTTTTGAGTTTGGAGAGTTCCGGATGGTTGGGTAATATTCTCTGTAGCAGTCAAGTATTCAATCGTAGCGACCTCTTCATTTTTGACATTGAAAATTTTTGACAGAAAAAATCCGCTATTGATAAATTTGGTTTTCTGTGCTATAGCTATAGGAGTTGTATCGAAACCATCACCTATATACATTTTATTAATATTCGTTTTGTCAAATAGGTAACGGTTTCCTTTAGTATCTACGATGGTAAATGATTTTACTTTATTAGGTTTTGCATTATCTTTGGTAACAATGATCTTATCATTGGAAGGCATAGTATGAACACCTATTAATTCACCACTCGTCTTATCCATTCCAATATAAAACTTTCCACTTCCACCTGGATAATCATAATAATATACATCAGACCAGGCCTCTTTGGCAGTTCCTGTTGGAATATAAAAATCAGTATCAACTGTCGTTTTATTTCTCACAATATTTCCTATTGGAGATAGATTCCATCCTTTTCCGACATCACTGATAAGGTTAAAGGATGAACCGCTAACTGCAGTATAACTTAGGGACAAATTGATATTAACTCCCGTTGTTGGTACTGTAACATTAAATAACGGAAAAGAAATATTGGGTATGCCCTGAAACAAATTAGCATCACCGTTGGTTACATAATCATACTTTTGAAGTCCTATTTTATCTTGTGCTGAGATACTAATAATGCCCAAAAGAGCTATTAATATAAAAATATTGCGTTCTATTTTTTTCATCTTATATTATTTCTTAATCAATTTAGAATTCGCTGTTTTATTCGTATCTGTCTTGATGACCACCAGGTAAGCACCTTGTATCAACGGCTGCGTATTAATCTTTGTTACCTTATTCTTGGTTTTTAGATTCTGAAGCTGTCTTCCTCCCATATCATACAAAGTAATATCCGCTTCCCTGAAATCAAAGCCTATTTCCACATAAGCATAATCTGATACCGGATTCGGGTAGATCTTGATGTCTTGTTTTTCAATTAACTGATCCAATTGCTTGTCTCCCAGCTTCACAATCTTCCAGTTCTCCTTCCCTAATTCCTCTGCACTGGTTCCTGCTAAAATGATGGAACCATCCCTGTTCAGCTTAATATCTGATAACCTTTCCTCTCTCTTTCTGGATTCTCCCTTTACATGCTTTCTCCACTGTTCATTTCCATTACTGTCCAAATACAGCATCCAGAATGTTTCATCATCTGCTTCTATTCTTCCTTCTGCCTGTGTATATCCGCCTAATAAAATTCCTTTAGTTGAGGGTTGAGAGTTGTCAGTTGATAGCTGATTTAGGGCAGTCATACCCATCAAAACATCCCTGTTTTTGAAATTGTAGGACTTCTGCCACTGTTCATCTCCTCTTTCATTTAAAGAAACCAACCACAAATCTGTTCCTTCTTCTATTCCTACTGTTTTGTTTCCGGATCTCTCACTTCTGGATTCTCCTCCGATGATATAACCGTTTGAGGTTAAAGCCAGTGTTCTTAGATGGTCATCTCCTTTTCCTCCCAGGTTCTTTTCCCATTCTACCTTTCCCTCTTTGTTTAGTTTTACGATCCAGTAATCTCCTTCACCAAAGTTTTCAGTTGTTTTTGCATAACGGGATACGGAACCTGAGGTTCCTGTAGCTGAGTTTTGATTCCCGGAATCGGAAACACGAAACTCTGAACTTCTTGAATAGATTCCCAGAAGTGCTCCTCCGTCTCTTGTGGGGATCATCTTTTCCACTTCATCTAATCCCCTTCCTCCTAAAATAAGTTGTGAGAGTTCTTTTCCATTTTTATCAAGTCTGATAATCAGGATATCTTTTGAACCATAGCCTTTGGGTGCATTCTGAACATTTCCGGCTACAACAAATCCTAAATCTGTGGTTTGGATAACCGCTCTGGCTTCTTCATCAGCACTTGTTCCTAAAGTCTTCTGCCACAATTCATCTCCAAATTCATTAATTCTAATGAGCCAGATATCTGATCCTCCTTTCGAGTCATCTTTTTTATCCGATCCCTTTCCGGAATATGAGGTTCCCGAAACCAAAAAGCCTCCCTCCTGGGTAGCTACGGTAGAAGACAAATAATCATGATTGTTTCCTGAGAAATATTTTTCCCAAACCTGGTCTCCCTGTTGGTTCAGTTTCACCAAATGAAAGTCGTAACCATTATTTTGCTGGGTACTTCCAGCATCTTTCTTTTGATTTGCTGCCTGTATGACACTTCCTGTTATCAAATACTGCTGATCGATTGTTGTGGTTACCTGGCTTAAGAAATCCTGGGTAGAAGATTTGATATCTTTTTGCCAAACCACTTCCTGGGCCGATAGCCCGGAAATAATGCACATAGAAAGTACACTGAAGTAGAGTTTTTTCATGCCTTGTGTTTAATTGTTAAATTCATTTTTTATAATTGCCGCAAAAGTAATCTTTTTTATCTCACAAGGAAAAGACTTATCGAAAATTTTTGACTTCATCTTTTTCATTTGTACAAAGTTAGCTTTGAATTGCGACAAAACTCGTCGCATTATAAAACCAAAAGTCTTTCCTCACAAGCAAAACTTTCTATCAAAATCATATTTATCATTTCAAAAATATTTTATACCTTCGCTTCATGATTACAAATAACGGAACATATTACTATAGAATATTTAACTCAGATCTGGGATAGAGATTCTTATATATGATATACAACCTCGTCCTAGGACGGGGTTTTTTATTTTAAAATGAAAAGAAAATGAAAATAAGTATTGTCGGTGTAGGTCTCATTGGAGGCTCTATCGCTTTAAAATTGAGAGAAAAAGGAATTGCCGATTTTATCTACGGAATAGACAACAGCAGCAGGCACCTTGATGAGGCATTAAGCTTACATATCATTGATGCCAAGGTAGACCTGGAATACGGAATCAGGAATTCCGATCTTGTGATTATTGCTATTCCGGTTGATTCCGCGAGAAAGCTTTTACCTACAGTTTTAGATCTGGTATCAGGCACCCAAACGGTAATGGATGCAGGATCCACCAAAGCAGGAATTGTAAGCGGCGTAAAAGATCACCCGAACAGGTCTAGGTTTGTAGCTTTCCACCCGATGTGGGGTACGGAAAACAGCGGACCGAAATCAGCCGTTGCAGAGAGCTTCTCAGGAAAAGCCGGGGTGATATGCAACAAAGAAGAATCCGCAGAAGACGCTCTTGCCCTCGTTCAGAAAATTGTAGAAGGCCTGGATATGCACCTTATTTATATGAATGCTGAAGACCACGATGTCCATACCGCGTACATCTCTCATATCTCTCACATCACATCCTACGCCTTAGCCAACACTGTATTGGAAAAAGAAAAAGAGGAAGACACTATCTTCCAGCTGGCAAGTTCGGGTTTCTCGAGTACGGTAAGGCTAGCCAAATCCCATCCGGAAATGTGGGTTCCGATCTTTAAACAAAATAAAGAAAATGTTCTGGATGTCCTTAATGAACATATTTCGCAGCTACGCAAGTTTAAGGCTGCTCTGGAAAAAGAGAATTACGAATACTTAACGGAGCTGATCTCCAATGCTAATAAAATAAGAGGAATACTGGATAAGTAATCCTCTTATTGAATATTTTTCTTTGTTATTTCGATGAAGGAGAATCATCCATCGTAACTTTAGTAATTGATTTTATCTTTTCTTTTGTCTTGAAACAAAAGAAACAAAAATTCAAGACTGGAAACTGCGGCTAAAAATGAATCCTGTTCTCTAAAAATTCTATAACTCGTGCGGATTTGAAGTATGTTTATTATTAACTTTTCTCTCCGCACTCAGACAGTAGAATTTTTTTAACGTTCACAGCATTCATTTTCTTAACGCCTACGTTTCCTAGGTCACTAATAAAAAGTACATCTTTTTAACTTATAGAGCTTTAAAACTGTCTGTTTAAAAGAAAAATTACTTTTGTGACAAATATTTCTAGCACTCCGGAACATTGACTGCAATAGCCAACCCTCCTTCCGAAGTTTCTTTAAAACGGTCACTCATCGATTGAGCTGTTTCCCACATCGTCTGAATAACTTCATCCAAAGTTACCCTCGCTTTTGCAGGATCACTTTCAAGAGCGATATTGGCTGCGGTGATCGCTTTCATCGCTCCCATTGTATTTCTTTCAATACACGGAATCTGCACCAATCCTTTGATCGGATCACAGGTAAGACCCAAATGATGTTCCATAGCGATTTCAGCCGCCATCAGCACCTGTCCTACACTTCCGCCTAAAATTTCAGTAAGTCCCGCTGCCGCCATAGCAGAAGATACTCCAACCTCAGCCTGGCATCCTCCCATAGCCGCGGAGATCGTGGCATTCTTTTTAAACAGGGTCCCGATTTCTCCGGCAACCAGTAAGAATCTTACAATATCATCCTCACTCGTGAATGGCGTGAAAGCTTGAGCATACATTAAAACGGCAGGAATAACACCACTCGCTCCGTTTGTAGGTGCTGTAATGATCCTTCCGAAGCTTGCATTCTCTTCATTGACAGCCAAAGCGAAGCAGGCAATCCATTTATTGATATTGGTGAAATTTTCTTCGGCATCTACTACCAGCTGAAACCATTCGTCAATATTCTTATATATTTTATCCCCTAAAAGTTTTCTGTTGATTCCGGCTGCCCTTCTGGTTACATTTAAACCACCAGGCAAAATTCCTTCTTTGTTGACTCCTTTGTAGATGCATTCTTTGATCTGTGTCCAGATATTCAATGCTTCCTGTCTGGTTTCTTCCTGGGTCCTCCAGCTTTCTTCATTGATCATGATCAGGTCTGAAAACTTTTCAAGCCCTAACTTATCACAATATTTTATAACATCTGAACCGTGATGACAAGGGTATAATGTGCGGACACAATGTTTTTGGATCGAATTTTTTTCCTGGCTCGCAATGAATCCTCCTCCTACGGAATAGAAGTCCTGGACCAGTTCGGTTCCATCTTCGAAAACGGCTCTGAAAATCATTCCGTTCGGATGGAAATCGAGGGATTTTTGCATATTGAGAACCAGATGATAGCCATAGATAAAAGGAATTTCTTTTTCTCCACCCAGATTGATGATCTCATCTCTTTTTATTTTCTCAATTTTCTCATCAATTTTTGAAGTGTTGATCGTCTTGTAATCCTCACCATTCAATCCCAGCATTCCCGCGATATCTGTACCATGTCCTATCCCGGTTTTTGCTAAAGAACCGAAAAATTCAAGAAAGACCTCTTTCACCTCTGCGATCGATCTTTCTCTCTTTATAATTCTGATAAATGCAGAAGCTGCATTCCATGGTCCCATCGTATGCGAACTGGACGGGCCTATACCTACTTTAATAATCTCAAATACTGATATTGATTCCATAAAAGATTCATCATTTTCCTCATCACAAAGATACATGATAAATCGTTATTATGCTTCCCTTCACATAAGGATTAAAATAATTATTTAAGTGCCCGCTACCATTTGAGGCTTTCTTCATGCTGAGACATGTCCAGTCCCATATTTTCCGACTCTTCGGATACCCGAAGGGTAATCATTCTGTTCGTCAGCCGGTACAAAATCAGAGAGCCAAAAAATGCAAACACAGAAACCAGAACCAGCGCCATCATATGATGGGCAAATACTTCAATCCCTCCATGCAGAAGGCTTGCGTTTTCACCATGCGCAAAAATAGCGGTCAGGATCATTCCCATGATTCCCCCTACTCCATGGCATGCAAAAACATCCAGGGTATCGTCTATTTTTTTGAGTTTCTTCCAGTTCATCATCAGATTGGAAACAATAGCTGAAATAAATCCGATAAATAAGCTTTCCGGAACAGATACAAAGCCACATCCCGGGGTAATGGCAACCAGACCTACTACAGCACCGATGCATGCTCCTAATGCAGAAACACTCCTTCCGTTAATTCGGTCAAAAAGGATCCATGTCATCATCGCTGATGCCGAAGCTATAGTTGTGGTTCCGAAAGCTGTGGCAGCAGTTGCATTAGCTCCCAGTGCAGATCCGGCATTGAAACCAAACCAGCCGAACCAAAGCATTCCTGTTCCCAGAAGTACAAAAGGGATATTCGAAGGTTCATGGTGAGGGTTTTTCCTGTTTCCTACAACCATTGCTCCTGCCAAAGCAGCAAATCCTGCGCTCATATGCACTACGGTCCCGCCTGCAAAATCTTTGACACCAAAATATTTATTCAACAAACCGTCCGGATGCCATACCATATGGCAAAGGGGCGTATAAATGAATATACTGAAAAGAACCATGAACAGCAGATAGGAAATAAAGCGCACCCGTTCGGCAAAAGAACCGGTAATCAGTGCGGGAGTTATCACCGCAAACTTCATCTGAAAAAGAGCGAATAAAATAAACGGAATGGTAGAAGCCATCGCTTTGTGCGGCAAGACACCTACATGATTAAAAAAGGGGTAACTCAAGGGATTACCGATCAGTCCATAGTGCTCTCCGTTCATTTCAAAACCTATAGAATCACCGAATGACAAAGAAAATCCAACTACAACCCACAGAATAGAAATGACTCCTAAAGCAATAAAACTTTGCAACATGGTGGAGATTACATTCTTTTTACCCACCATTCCACCATAAAAGAAGGACAACCCCGGTGTCATCAGCAATACCAGTCCTGCTGCTGCTAAAATCCACGCCACATCAGCCCCTACGATCTTATCTTCGCTTAAAAACTCACCTGAATCCGGCAGGTCCGTTACCGGTGACCAAAACAAACCACCGATAGCAACCATTGATATCACCGCAAAGGACACGATCCATTTCAAACCAATTTTCATAAAAATCTATTTTAACCCTATCAAAAATAGGGATAAATTTCATAAAAACACATTTAAAAACAAAACAACCCTTAAATTTTAACATGTAATAATTTAAAATCTATTTCACAGGAAATATTTCATTTAAAATTTTAGATACTTCTTTTGATTTAGTAGCGGGAAAAAGATGGGTTCCACCCCGTATAATATAGTTCGGTTTTGAATTTTTCACAGGAAATACAATATCCCTGTCTCCTAATATCTGGATCACTTCAGGATTTTCATCAAACCTCCAATCTGAAATCTTTTCTATGGACCATTTCAGATAATAAGGATCTTTCACCCTGAAATACTGTAAAACCTTAGGATTTTTGGGATCAAAGAACTTCCTGAGCACAGAATATGCTGCTGTATTTTTTTCATTAAAAAAACGGGTAGGTAATATTTTCGGGATCCTGGTAATCTGTCCGGCTCTTATTAACCTCGATTTTTCTTTATCAGATTTAATACTTCCTAAAATCACTACTTTTTCAGCCGGTTTTATTTTATTGATCTCCTGCACCATAATTCCTCCAAAAGAATACCCCAACAGATAAAATGGTTCCGAATCATCAATCTTTGACGCCATTCTCTCAACGTATTGAGGAAAACTTTCGTTCAGCCCCGGAATGAGCCAGTCTATAAACACCACTTCCAGATGCACAGGAAACTGCAATTTTTCCAGCACTTTAAAATCTGCACCAAGTCCGCTTATTACATAGATTTTCATACTGCTAAAATAAAAAATATGGGTAACTATTGAAAGCTACCCATATTTAATTTATTGTTAAAGTAAAACCTTTTATTTTTTCTTTACAGGAACTCTGTTATCATTATCCAGCTTTTCTGTAGAAACTTTGAATTGGATATCCATTTCATCCTTAATGAAATAATCTTTTAAAGAAGACTGATAGAATACCTTGAAATCCCTTCTGTTCAATGAGAATTTAGCAGACTCAATCACTACCGTAAATTGTGTAACATATACGTTAGCAGGGAAAGTAATGGTCTTTCTCACTCCTTTTATCGTAACATCCCCATATACCGTGGAATTGTACTCACTATTTGCCAGAGGAATAATTTTAGTTAAGTGGAATTTCGCAATCGGAAACTTTTTAACTTCAAAGAAATTGGTACTTTTAAGGTCGTTGGTCAGCTTGATCTGATCTTCATCAGAAACGTCCCCCGCCATCAGACTTCTCATATCAATTATAAATTCACCGTCTACCAAAACCGTTTTATCAAAATTGAATTTTCCGCTTTTCAGTTTTACTGTTCCGGAATGCGATGTAGGCACGGTTTTTACAACCTTATATCCCCACCATCTGATCTCAGAAGAGGTCACCTTCGAAACCTTATCAAATTTTCTCTGAGCAGAAACAAATGATATACCTACGCACATCATAGCAAACAATAGTAGTCTTTTCATTCTTTTTTATTTACAATTCAACAAAAATAAAAAAAAGTGTAGAACTTCTACACTTTTAACAATCTTTTTTTGATTAAATTATTTAGCAGTTACTTTTACAAGCATATCGATATCATCTTTCACAAAAACATCCTGCATTGTTGATTTGTAAGCAACATCGAATTTTTGTCTGTCGAAAGAAAATTTATCAGATACAAGACTTGCTACTCCTTTGCTGTACGCGATCTTTGCAGGGAAAGAAATACTGTTGGTTTTTCCTTTTACTGTAAGATCTCCTGTTACTAGAGAGTTGTATATTTTATCATTGTTTTTCTTTACGGAAGTAATCTTAAAAGCAGCTGTAGGATATTTTTCAACTTCAAAGAAATCTCCGTTCTTTAAATGTCCGTTCAGCTTAGTCTGGTATTCTCCGGAAAGGTCTGTAGACGTAATAGAAGTCATATCTAAAACGAAAGATCCACCCACAACATCATTTCCTTTCATAACAAGGTTTCCTGACTTCACTTTTACTGTACCGTCATGAGAACTTGCCTCAGATTTTGCTACTTTATAACCCCACCAGTGAACATCAGATGCTACCACTTTTTTTGATTGCCCGAAAACCAATCCACTAGCTAAAACCGCTAATAATAATATTTTTTTCATTGAATAAATTTATTTAATTGTTATTTAACGATACAAATGTAGCTATCTTATTTGATAGATTTTATTGATGTACATCAATAAAACCAATTATTTTCATGAATAATATCAGGCATAAAAAAACTCCGGAGTTTCCGGAGTTCTTATTTTCTTATTTGTTATTCGTAATAGGCTGTATACAATGCGACACCATGTAAGCCCGTGAGATTATTCCTGATCAGATAGATCGGAATATTCCTCAGCATGTCTTCCATTTTATCGCTTATTTTAAATTTCTCATAGAATTTTGCCTTATCCATATACTCATTCAGCATCTGCGGAATATCGCCGGAAATCAGCAATCCTCCGGTAGCCTTAAGCTTTAAGGTAAGGTTATTAGCCTCTCTCGCAAGGAATTCCAGGAAGGTATCTAATGCAATTTTACAAATCAACACATCATCTTCAACGGCTGCCTTGTATATCTCCTGTGAAAAATTACCGTTGGCAAGTCGATCTGCCAGCCATTCAGGCTCAGGATGTCTTTTCACGTCTCTTAAAAACCGGTAGATATTAAAAAGCCCTGTTTTGGAAAGAACATTCTCCCAGCTAACAATCCCATAGATGTTGTTCAGGAACTGATAAAATTCCACTTCAACATTGGTTCTTGGTGAAAACTCGGAATGTCCGCCTTCTGTAGCAAAAGGTCTTAAGTATTTTCCATCAAAGAAATACCCCGCTTCCCCAAGACCATTTCCAGGTGCCAGGATCGCAACATTTCCTTTTTCAAGGTGTCCGCTTGTGTAGATAGCTTCCAGGTCGCTGTCCTCAAGAAGTCCCATTCCATAAGCAGATGCCTCAAGATCATTAAGCATATCCACTTTTTCGAATCCGAATTCATTTTTAAATTCGTCTACGTCAAAACTCCAGCCTAATCTGGCAGGGTTACTCTTCCCGTTAAGAACCGGTCCCGGAACCGCTATTCCTAAACGCTTCACATTGCTCAGCTGATTTTCCTGAATAAATTTTTTCAGGATTTCCGAAAAAGAAGCATGTTCTTTTGTCGGATAGCTTGTCTGTAATTTTATATCAAGCCCTCCATTACCAGACACATAGTATCCTAAAGTGGTAACATCCTCACGTAAGTTGGCTCCAATGATGGAAACATCATTATTATTGCTGTCTTTTACACCCGGTAAATAAAGGGGAAATTTTGGATTTAAGTTCATAATCACAAATTTTATCAAATATAATAATAGTTTTCGGAAATCGTGTACGGTAATAAAAAACCTTTTCAAAAAGATGAAAAGGTTTTGGCTAATAATTGTTTATATATAAATCTAACTACTTTCCTAATGGAATATTGTAAGAAAATCCGACACCAATGTTACCCACATTGTAGTCCTGATTTACTAAATCACCTTTACTTCCTGTAAATACCTTCTGATATTGTACGAAGAAATTCCAGTCCTGATTATGGTACCCGATTTCAGGTTTGATATAAAAACCTCCGCTTGGTCTGTCAACCGAAGTATTGGAAGCTACTTTATCATCCCCTACAAGGAATCCATAACCCAAGTCAGTCCCAAAATAGAAACCTGTTTGCTTTGGATAAATTCTCAATAATGCTGCTACAGGAATTACCCCTACATCATTATTTTTATATCCGTTGTTTTCTTTTCCGAAATAATGGGAATAACCAGTTGCGATACCTAATCCAACTCCCGGAGTAATCAGATTCTGGTAAGCCACATCCACACCCACAGCAGCAGAAAGATTATCAGAAGGAACAGCTAATCCTACATTCGCTCCTACTTTAAGCATGTTGTTCATCTGTACGCTCTGTGCACTTACTACACCTGCTGTTAAAATTCCAGCTAGTAAAACTGCTTGTTTAAACATTTTCATAATTTCTGATCTTTAAATTTTACTATTCAGAATGCTGTAAAAATCATGCCAAGCAGGTCGTTTTTCACTCCTTTAACACCCGCAAACGACTCAAATCATTGAAAATTAAACAGTTAATTTTTGTTAAAATTTAAATAAATGTTTAATTAAGTCTGGAAAAAGCAATAGCCAAAAAGTGAAAAATGTTTAAAATATTAAGTTCAGTGCTTTCAGGAGCGATTGTCAATGGATTTTATCCAACCGCTATTACCTAAAAAAAGACTGCCTTTTCAGGGCAGTCTTTTTTTATCATTCCAGATTACGTTGTACTTATGCTGGAATCTGCTTTTTTCCTTCTTCCTTTTTATCTAATTTTTCACTCACTTTTTTTACGATATATTCTATAACAAGTGGTGCAACTATGGCAATAACCGCCTTAAGAATTCTTGATTTCATATGTAGTAATTTTGGTTTATCATTACAATTTTTAAGCCATTTATTAATCCGCTTTATTCATTGGTATTCAAAAGCTGGTAATTCCGGCATGCTTCTTCCAAACTGGCCTGAATTCTTTTTTTGAGCCTCTCAGGCCTTAAAACCGTGATAAATTCACCGAGTCCCAATATCATTCTCTCCAATTCAAAGTTCAGCTGAACACATATTTTAAATGTTGTTCCGGTTTTATCTTCTTTTATAATCTCCTGGGAATGGTGAAAAGGTTTGGTTCTGACATAAGGGGCATGTTTTGGGTTGATTTTAAAGATAACATTCTGCGGACGTTGCCCATCCGAAACCGTAACCCCGATCACTTCTCCGAAGTAACGGTCCGAATCAAATTCTTTATCAATATAGCTTACCTTTTCATCAACAGAAATCTCCTCCATCCGGTCCAAGGCCAGATTATACATTTTATTCTTAAACCAGCATATAAGGAACCAACGGTTATTGTATTCCTTCAGGAGCTGCGGATGTACGGTGTAATAATCCGATTCTCTTGCTTTAAAGCTTTTATAAAGGATCTTCAGTACTTTCCTGTTTAAAATGCTTTCATATAGTATATCGATGTGCTCGAGCCCTTTCAGCTGTTCATTCTTATCGAGGTGGATAATCGACTTCTGGTTTGTAGAATGGATGGAGTCTTCCAGCTTCTGGATCACTCCGTTCATATCCTTAAACATGGAAAAGTCCTTGAACTGCTTCAGGATCTGAACGGCATTATTCATTGCCTTCAGGTCACTTTCATTTACTGAAATATTATGAATACTGTAATCCGGATCACTATATCGGTAGTATTTTCTGTCGTAGACTTCAATGGGTGCCTCATAGCCAAACTTTTCACTTCGCATATTCTGCAGGTCAAGCTGGACCGTACGTTTGCTGACAAATGATTCTTTGCCTTCAAACTCAAAAAGGGCTTCCGAACACTCATCGATCAGATCCTCCAGCGTATATTTTCTATACTTGTTTTTCAGGCATTTGTCCAATGTTTTATATCGGATCAGGGCATTTTTGTTCGATGACATAATTGTATTTTATTGAAATGTCTTTTATTCCACAACATGATTTTTCAGCCGGAATTTTTTCTTTTCCTTATTTCCTTTCTAATTGAATGTAAATAAATCAAAAACCACAGATAGTCTTTCCGTTCAACTCTAATCAACGACTTAATAACTTATTTGAAAAATTAATACATTAATACATCATAATCAAAATCATTTCTTCGCCAAAGCCTCTCCATCAAAAGAAACCCCATCCCATCCAAACTCCATAAAGTTTCTGATATTCTGATGATCTGTTCCATCCGGGTTTTTCAGTACATCTTCTCTGTAAAAATCTCCGAAAAGGCTTAATACCTCATCCTTTGACAAATTATTCTGCTTTCCAAAACTGAATACCTTACATGATCCGTTATTCTGATCCGCTTCGTTCACTGTATTTCCATTCGTGAATCTGGTAGGTGTAAAATGATAATTTTCATCAATGTAGGCAATGACATCTTTAAATTGAATGGTTTCCGGAGAATTTTTTACTTGTTCTAATAGCATATTTATTTTTTTTAGGCGAAATAGAGAATTGACAAAATGGTTAAATCATTAAAATATAACTTCAATTGACTTTGTGGCAATTCCGTTATTTTGCTTTTCAGCTTTTTCGCTTTTGTAAAAATAATCAAAAAAAATTCATCTACGCAAAAAGATTGCATACTTGTATATTTACTTTGCATCATCAAATTGAAAGAACACATGGAATTTAATGGAAATCACCTAATTGAATTAGGGCTCAGACCCGCAAAATGGTTTAAAGAAGCCATAGAATATATCAACGAAAATAATCTGGATGAAACTCAGATCAAAACGTATCTGGAGCAATATAAACAACCGGACCAGATTCCTTTGCATGAAACCCCAAAAGATTTCATCATCAACATCAGAGCTGAGCACGAAAGTGAAAATGATAACGTGGAAAAGGTAATCAAAACCATGCAGGTTTTAATGAAAACCCCAACATTGGTTGGAGGAGCTTTAATGCCTGATGCCTGTCCGACAGGACCAGAAGGTCATATACCGGTGGGTGGTGTGGTTATTGCTAAAAATGCAATCCATCCCGGGTTTCATAGCGCAGATATCTGCTGTTCCGTGATGTTGACTGATTTTGGAAAAGCTGATCCTAAAACTGTTTTGGATACTGCTCATTCGGTAACTCATTTCGGATATGGAGGAAGAGCACGAGGAGAACAAATGCCAATGTCGCAGGAACTGATGGATGCGTTCAGGGAAAATTATTTCCTTAATGATGAAAAGCTGATCAGCATTGCCCGCTCTCATATGGGAACACAGGGCGATGGAAACCATTTCTTATTCGTTGGTATTTCTAAAAATACAGGAAATACCATGTTGGTTACTCATCATGGTTCAAGAGCTCCGGGAGCTGCTCTTTACGATAAAGGGATGAAAGTTGCCAATCGTTTCAGACAGGATATTTCACCGGAAACGCTGAAAGAGAATGCCTGGATCCCATACGATACAGAAGAAGGAAAATCTTACTGGGAAGCCCTGCAGCTGATCAGAACATGGACGAAAGAAAACCATACTTCCATCCATGATGCCGTTTTACACAAAATGGAAATTGAAAAAGAGAACAGGTACTGGAATGAGCACAACTTTGTCTTCAAAGACGGAGATCTTTTTTACCATGCAAAAGGAGCAACCCCACTGGATGATAAATTCATGCCTGATATTACAGGACCAAGACTGATTCCATTAAATATGGCAGAACCGGTTTTAATAGTTCAGGGAAACACCAATGAAAGAAACCTGGGTTTTGCCCCTCACGGAGCAGGAAGAAATTTCAGCAGAAGTCAGCATAAGAGATCATTGGCCCACAAAACCATTGAAGAAGTTTTTGCTGAAGAAACCGAAGGATTGGATATCCGTTTCTTTTCCAATGAAATTGATATTTCCGAACTACCGACCGCATATAAAAGTGCTAAAAACGTAAGAGCACAGATTGAAGAATACGGATTATGTGAAGTATTGGATGAAGTGATGCCTTACGGGTGTATCATGGCTGGTGATGTCGGGAAAAATGCACCATGGAAAAAGAAAAGAAAATTTAGAAAAGCACAGAACGGATAATAGTAAGAAATTACTTTCCCTGATATACTCTCGCCTATAATTATGACAGACAGATTTTGATTTTAGTCATTTGTTTATCGTAATTGTTGGCGAGAGATTTAATTTATATCATCAGCTTCCAATTCTCTCTTTCAGGTCATCTGCACCTCCGGTCTTTCTCAATTGAAGGTTTTTAGAGGATCCGAAGTTATAAGTATAGGACAGCATCACGACCCTGGAATCTCTTTTTACCGTAAAATTCTCCAGGTAATCATTATAAGCAAACTGCCCCCTTGGATTACTGGTAAAAAACACATCAGCAAAAGAAAATTTAAGGACACTTTTATTGTTAAATTTTTTCTGGGCACCAATACTCAGAAAGCCATAGGGCCGTGCATATACATAAGCCTGTATTTCTCTGGCGTGGTAATTTCCCGTAACTTCAGCAGTAAAGCCGTTTCCTAATTTGAAGTTATGGATGCTGTTGATGCTGAACGTAAAATTTCCCTGGTTGGTAATCTGACTTCCCGAAACATTCCCTGTGAAAGAAGCATAGTAAAAACTGGCAGTATTGCTTATATCCCACCAACGCATCACTTTTACAGGAACGATCAGACTGAGCCCGTAATGGGAAGCCGAACTGATATTTTCAAATGTTTGGATCGCAATATTCTGTCCGTTTTCCACCACAGGCTTCACTACATTAATTATGTGATCAGAAGTTCTGCTATAATTCAGTGTGGCAAAATATTTATTGTTAAGGCTGTAAGTAAGCTCATAATTCATCATCGTCTCGGGAATCAGATCTGGATTTCCGGCCTTTGAAGTAGTAGGGTCAAAGTAAAATCTGAAAGGATTGAGCTGATTATAACTGGGGCGGGTGATCCTTCTGCTTAAGCTGATCTCCATGGAACTTTTATCCGTTATATTATATGCCAGTACTGCACTCGGGAATACTTGCGTATAGTTTCTTTTATTAATCTGGTTATTAGCAAGCTGCATGCCCTTTATATTTGTATTTTCCATTCGCAGTCCGGCTATCATTTTAAGCCTTTCCCATTTTTTGGAAGCATTCCCATAAACAGCATTAATGTTTTCCTCATAAATAAAATGATTGGTTTTGGTAGGATCGGACACAAAGACCCCTGAACTTCCGTCAAAAAATTTCAAATCATTATCAGATTTTACAAAGCTGATTTTAATCCCGCTTTCCAGTTTCCATCCATACTTAAAGTTTTTAGTAAGGTCGCTTTTCAATGAAAAAATATTCAGTTTTCCTTTCATATCCCCTTTCAGAATATCAAGCCTGTCCAAACTACCCGATAAATTGTAGTTCCTGGTTTCAAAATTCTGTAGAGAACCGTTTGAATAGTTGATATAGTCAAAATCCGTTGTTAGTTCTGATCCCAGAGAATCAAGGCTGTATTTATGGTTGAGATTAAGGGAAGGATTAGCGAAATGATTCCGGGTTTTGCTTATGGTTCCGAAGGTACTTTCCGGAAGCTGATTACTTCCCAGTGTGAGGCTTGAGGTATTTCCGTCAATTTTAACATTATTAGCTACTAGTCCCACAGAAAACCCAAGAATATTCTTGTTATTCAGATCGTAATCCATCCCTATCCTGGCCATATGGCCCGTTATTCCAAATTTCAGGAAATTATCCTGAATAAAAGCTTTTTTAAATTGGCTGTTTTTATAAAAATTCCTGTTTAAAAGCAGATGATTGTAAAAAATTCTGTCAACAAAGCCATAGTTTGCAAAAGCATTCACCTTCCCGCTCCTGTGATTGATGCTGACCGTATTGTTAGTTTTTATGTATTTACCGGTTCCTGCAGAGATAGAAACAGTCCCGTTAGTCCCCTTCTTTTGCTCTTTTTTTAATCTGATATTGATAATCGAAGATCCTTCCGCATCATACTTCGAAGAAGGATTGGTAACAAATTCTATTTTATCAATGGAGGCTGAGGGAATTCCCCTAAGATAACCCGCCAGGTCACTTCCCGTCATCGGTGTATTTTTACCGTCAATCTGAACCAGCAGATTTCCTTTTCCGTGAAGACTTATATTGTCATTATTATCCACGCTCACTCCTGGTGCTTTCTCCAAGATTTCAAAAGCCGAGCTTCCGGTAGCGGAAATACTGTTTTCGACATTAAGGATCATCTTTCCCTCCTGTCTTTCTATAAAAGTACGGGTTTTGGTAATGGTAACTTCTTCAATGGATTTTACTGTAAGATCAATAACAGGAAGCATCTTATTTTCTGTTACAGGAATATTTTCTGAATGATAAACCTCAGAACCATTCCTGTAAACTTTCAGTTGGTAACGACCGACTTTCAGGGCAGAAAACCTGAACTGTCCTTGCCGGTCAGCAGTTTCGGTTTTTATCAATGTATTTTCAGCATCAAAAAGGCTGATGACTAAAGACTGTGTACCATCCGATTTTATAGTACCCGACAGCGAGAAACGCTGTATATCCTGTGCTGGTAAAAGTGTACTGAAAAATATCAGTATTCCGATAAAAATGCAAGAAAATAGCCTGATCATAAGTTTATCTTTTAAAGTGATGTAATTTTCGTATGGTCAAATAATGCAGAGTTATTTTATTTTTTTAAACTCAATATTGGCCATATTAAAGCCGGACACGGTAAATCCACTTACAGTACCTGATGGAGTCCATTGGAAATCAAGCTGTCCGAAGTAGGATTTTGATGAATAAAAGCTTGTTGAACTGAGTGGAACTAACAGAATATCTGGATTTACCGAATGTTTTGCTACCAGGTGATGATCTTCAGTGACCAGCTGGTACATCGTATTGAATTCTTCATTTCGGTAAAATCCTTCCAGCTTTTTCAAATCTTTTAAATCCACTTTAGGTGGATTCATTCTGATTTTTTTCATCGGAAATGTAAAATCCGCAATTTTGAAAAAAGCTGAATCTTTATTAAAAACAAGGCTTGCTGTAGCAACGGAAGGAATGCTGAACCGGTTATCTCCAACTGGTTCTAAAAGTTCTCCTTCTTCCTGTTTATAAGTTTTTAGGTAAAGGTTGTTTTCTTTTACAGAAACATCAAAGTAGCTCCCTGGGATACGCTCATAAATCCCTTCAAATCCTTTTAATTCGGATGCTGTATAAGCAGTTTTTTTAGGTTTTACAACCGTTTCTTTATCTCCAAGAAATAAATCCACCAATTTATAGACCATCTGATAACCTTCAGTTCCTCTCTTATTCGCCAGCAGTACAACGGAAAACTGCTGATTGGGAATATGTAAAATATAAGAACCGTAACCCGCTGTCCCTCCACCGTGAAAGACAAGATGCAAACCTTTATAAGTTCCCGTCTGCAGCCCCAATCCATATTCAATGCTTTTACCATTATTCAGAACTGTATTTTCCTGCATCACAGTATAAAAGTCATGATTATCCGTAGCTGATTTCTGAAAATCAGCTGCCCATATACAGAAATCATTAAATGTCATATATATATTGGAGGATCCGTACTCCATTTGCCCGATCGGATATTTTAAAACAGTATCCCCCTGCTGCAGGTAAGAGTCTGCCTTATTCGGGATGATATTTTCCGGATCATCTACCGCCATAGTATGGTGCATTCCTAACGGAGTGAAGATATATTTCCTTAGAAGTTCACCAAAATCTTTTTTATAGACCCTGTGAAGGATTTCGGCTAACAACATAAAACCGGTATTATTATACTGATACTGCTCGCCCGGCTGAAAGTTAAAGCTTTTAATACCCAGAATTGTTTGTACTGCCTGACTATTGGTTACCCTGAATTCATCCCCGAATCCCTGTAATCTTTTAATTCCGGTAAAATCAGGCAGCCCATGCGTATGATTTGCCAACTGACGGATTGTTACCGGATAAGATAAATGTTTGAGCTCCGGAAGATAGATCCTGATATCATCATCTAATGACAGCTTTCCTTCCTTCACAGCCTGCAAAGCCATGAATGCTGTAAACTGTTTGGAAACCGATGCAATATTAAAAGCTGTGGAATCTGTAATGGGTGCCTGATTTTCCAGGTTGGCCTGGCCATAGATCTTCTTATAAATTACCTTTCCTTCTTTAATTATGCCTATAGCCATCCCCGGAGCATTTTTCTTGACATAACTATTCAGCAATGAGTCTGCTTTTCTGATTGTGTTTTTTTGATTGAACTGTCCGGAGTATTTCCCACAATTCATTATAAAAAAAAGAAATAATGCCATTTTGATCTGTTGCTTCATCTGACGTAAATTTTATGATGAAACAAATCTGAAACTTTGCATCGAAATAAAGATCCGAATACCGGAAACCGAACCATTTTTATGGCGTAAAATCAGTCCGACTTTAAATCGAACACTTCTTAAACAACTGATTTCCTGTAATCTGTAGGAGTAATACCCGTTTCTTTTTTAAATGCGGTATAAAAAGAGGATTTGGAATTGAAACCTACCTGATACAGAACTTCCAATACGGTAAGCTGGGGCTGATCTTTTAAAAGTAATTGGGCATCCTTAATCCTGAATTCATTAATAAAATCAAAAAAATGCTTTCCCGCATACTGATTGATCAATAAAGAAAGCTGCTTCTCCGGCATATTAAATTTTTCAGCCAGCTTTTGCAGGGTAAGGCTGTCATCCAGATAAGGTTTCTCAGTTTCCATTAATTCCATGAGATCTTTTAGCTGCTGTGGTTTTTCATGATGATCCCCGGATTCAATTTTTAAAGGAACCAAATCTTTATCAATTCCGGCAAACAAATTGGGTCTGTACAGGGAGTTGAGCACAAACCAGCTGATCATAAATAATACAAATAAGCAGCTAAAAGTATACAGATAGGTAAAAAGGCTCCCGTTGTTCTTTACAAAATCTCTGAGTAGCACAAAAAAATTTCCGATTAAAAACAAAACTGTAATCTGTATTAACCACCTATAAATATGACTATGATTTCCAGAATAATTATCCCGGTATAGTTTTTTAAAAATCCTCAGCTCAAGAAAAACAGCAATAATATAATAGTAATACTGGATAATGGTAAAAATATCAAAAACCTGGTCAGCTTGTGCAGACATCTGTGTAACAAGAAACAGAACAAGGAAGAAGAGAAAAGGTAGGCCATGTACTAGATGCTTTTTGGACAGGCTAAAGTTATAGTAGCATGCAGACTTTACATACAGATAATAAAGTGGCATCTGAAGAAGAATACTGGAAGACTTAAAACTTTGCATAAAATTCCCGGAAGGATATACAAAGAATCCGGATAAATCTATAACAGAAGTAAGAAGAAATGCAGCAAACAGATAATTGGGTAATCTTCTTTTGCTTTTTGCCGTGATCAAAAAGATGCTTAACAATAAAAACAAAAAAACAATAATTTTCCCTAGGTCACCTATTAATGCCATATTTTCTTGTCTAAATTACAATATTACAAAAAATGTAATAGCCCGGGAGACTTATATTGAAAAATTTAACCATTCACTATTTTCCATTTCCCATAAGGTATTTCATTAAATTTATAATGATTTCGTTATCCTAAATCATTACGCAAAAAGACTGCGCAGTCGCTTTTTTATTTTGTACCATCAAAAGAAATAAAAATGAAAAACAGGATATTAGAAAAACTAAAAGAGGTAGAGGACAAACACAGCATAGAAATACTTCTTGCAGTTGAATCCGGCAGCAGAGCCTGGGGATTTGCTTCGCCGGACAGCGATTATGATATAAGGTTTATATACCGTCATGAAAAGGAATGGTATCTTTCTCCATGGGACAAGGATGAAACCATAGAATTCATGACAGAGGATGACCTGGATGGTAGCGGTTGGGATCTTAAAAAGACCTTTCACCTTTTGCTAAAGTCCAATGCTGCATTGCTAAGCTGGTTCTACTCTCCTGTCGTTTATAAGAAAAATGAAGAATTTACAGACTTGTTCAAGCCTTTGGCTGATACTTGCTTCTCTCCGATAGCGGTGTCTTATCATTATTTAAGTATGAGTAAAAAGTATCTGGAAGCCTGCAGACATGATGAGGTGAAATTAAAAAGTTATTTCTACTGTTTAAGAACAGCACTTACAGGAAAGTGGATATTAGACAAAGGAACCGTTCCTCCTGTTCTGTTCAGTGATCTTCTGGTTTTAGTTGATGATTTTACAAGAACTAAAATAGAGAATCTGGTTGCTTTAAAGGCTACTAAAGGAGAATCCTATAATCACTCCAATGACTGGGAGCTTTTCGGATTTCTGGAAAGTGTAGTTGCTGAAACTGAAGAAAAAACGAAAACACTAGCAGGAGGAAAAGGAAATAAAAAAGAAATGGAATTGGTGTTTAGAAAAATACTAGCTTAACGGATCGAAAGCACTTAATATTACACCATTTTTTCAATGTTAAAAAAATCGGACAATTATAATACACCATCATGACGATTCAGGATCTTAAAAATAAAAACCTTCTTCTTTTTGAAGCTATTTCCGGAAGCCGGGCTTTCGGGCTGGCAACGGAGAGTTCCGACACGGATATAAAGGGAGTTTATTACCTTCCCAAGGAGGATTTCTTTGGATTGAACTACATCCCCCAGATTTCCAATGAGACCAATGATATTACCTATTATGAAATCGGGAGATTTGTAGAATTGCTGCAAAAGAACAATCCCAATATCCTGGAAATTCTGGCAAGTCCGGAAGACTGCATCCTGTACAAACATCCGTTGATGGATCTGCTGAAAACGGAGGATTTCCTGTCAAAACTCTGTAAAGATACCTTTGCAGGTTATGCGGTTTCACAGATTAAAAAGGCAAAAGGTCTTAATAAAAAGATTGTAAACCCGATTGATAAAGAAAGAAAATCCATCCTGGATTTCTGTTTTATCCTTGCAGGACAGGGTTCCGTTGCATTGAAAAAATGGTTGCATGAATTTTCTGTATCGGAAGGACAGAATAGTCTCTCACAGGAACAATGCGGATTGGTAAGCATTGATCATACTAAGGGTATGTTTGCTTTATTTTACGATGAATCGGGAACATTGGGATATAAGGGGATTATTCAGAATGAAGAGGCAAATCAGGTTTCTGTATCATCTGTTCCTAAGGATGAAAAACCAACTGCTTATCTGTTCTGCAATCTGGATGCCTACTCTGTTTACTGTAAAGACTATAGGGAATATTGGAAATGGGTAGCTGAGCGCAATGAGGACCGTTACAATGTCAACCAGATTCATGGGCAGAACTATGACAGCAAAAACATGATGCATACCATCCGATTACTGCAATCCTGCGAGCATATTCTAAAAACAGGTTCGATGCAGATCCGAGTAGAGAACCGTGATGAGTTACTTGATATAAAAGCAGGAAAAAGATCTTATGATCACGTAATGGAAAAAGCTGAAAACCTGGTTCTTTCTATACAGCATTATTATTCGAGTTCTAACCTACAAGACACACCGGATCTGGAAAGGACAACTCAGAACCTCATCGAAATCAGGAAAAAGCTATATCATTCAAAATAAAGATCCGGGAGTTGTATAGACTCATAAACCACCAAAAAGAAAATAAGGTTGCCTTTTTCTAAGGCAACTTTATTTAAAGATATTATCTATTCATTTCGGGTCCTTTACATTTTTACAATTTTTGAGTAAAACAGAAATTTAAATTTGTGAAAAAAATAATGAAAGTAATCTATTTTTTAACGGTTTTCTTGTTAGGCTGTACCATTCAGGCTCAAGATTCATTAGTTAATAAAATTGCTTCACAACATTATCAAATCATAAATTTCGAGAATAATCATTTTTCCGGTGAAGGAATTCGTAACCTGACTGAAACGATTGCTAAACACAAATATGTTCTGATCGGTGAAGACCATCTTAATAATGAGGTCCTGGATTTTACTTCGTATCTTACTCACAATATCAACTTCGACAACTATATTACGGAAGCAGATCAGCTTACCATTGATATCCTTAAAAAAGACTTCGAGAAAAATAAAGAATACCAATCAATTGTTTCCAGCTCTAACGGTAGATTTTCGTTTTTCTCATTTAACAAAGACCATGACCTTCTGGATTATTTTTTCCAAAATAAGAAAAACGTCATAGGCCTTGATCAGATTTATTACAATTCTGATGCAGTGATCTTCAGAGAGCTTATTGCAAGGACATCCAATAAAATAGCAAAAGCAAAATATGAATCTTTACTGAAAGAATCGAATGAGAGATGGAACACGTTTAGGTCAGGACTGGGTTATCGGACTATTGATGACAGCAAAAACCAGCCCTATTTGTTCTGCAACGATTTCAGGACCCGTATTGCAGATATTCAAAAATTAGATTTGTCTGAATATGAGCATAAGGCTTTAAACAAGCTGCTACAAAGCAATACCATATATGCTCTAGAAAATAATCAAAAGGGAGACGAATCTCAGTTCCTGAAAATAGCTTCAATGAAGGAAAATCTTCTTGAAAACCAGAACAAAATAATAGGAAAAAGAAATCTTTTCAAGTTTGGAGCCAGTCATGCCGGTAAAGATCAGAGTCTACTGCAAAATAGCCCTGATATAGGAAATGTTGCATTTAATCTTGCCGAAAAAGACCACGAAAAGTCCTTACATATTGCCATTATTCAAAAAAATGGAAAAACAGGATCTTTCTTTGCTGAAAATAATGATGCGGAATACATTCTTTTTCTGAGACCCTTCTATCGCCTGGTTCATAAGGAAAATGAATGGCTCCTCTTTGACCTTACCAAGATCAATGCTGAAATAAAAAAACAAAAGACTTCCGTAAAATCCGGCACCCTAAAAAAACTATTGGCGGGCTACGATTATTTAATTATTATACCCAAAGTAACTGCTCAGAAAATAGTTGTTTAGCACATATGCTGTTTTTATTTACTTTGGGTTCAATACATGTTAATCGAGATCATTCGTAAAAATGGCTCATTAACACTACATTACTCCAAGTCCTGATATATCAGGACTTTTTTATTCTTAAATATTTTTTTAATTAATTATTGTTTTACGATAATTAATTATACATTTGCATTATCAATTAATGATCATGCTATGAATCAAACTAAAATTATTGCAAAAATTTTATATTATATCTGCCTGGTATTATCAGGAGGATATCTTATTACAGCACTTTATTCCTTTTTCTGTATGAATACAGGTTTTGCTGTAACTCCTTATAAAGAGGATCAATATTTACATATCAATTATCCTTTTACTGAACAGCCATTTCTGAACATTGAAAACAATTATCCTTACATTATATTCTCTTTCATGGCCGTTTTAGTGACATATGGTATTTTTTTCTGGTTTTCAGCAAAAGTTTTTAAAGTGTTCTTTCAACCTCAATTATTTACCGAGGTAAACATTTTACAATTGAAAAGATTTTACTTATACAATATTTTCCTTCCACTACCGCTTGTGATCATCGCAAGTTTCTTTACAGAGGTCGAAAGTATTATATGGGGATTGGTTTTTATCCATTTCATGCTAGGAATTTTCTGCCTGTTTCTTGCTAATATCTTCAGGCAAGGGCTACATTTGCAAAACGAACAAGATCTATTTATATAAAATGCCAATTATAGTCAACTTAGATGTCATGCTTGCCAAGCGAAAAATGCAGAGTAAGGAATTGGCAGAAAAATTAGGAATCACGCCTGTCAATTTATCCATTCTGAAAACGGGAAAGGCAAAAGGGGTTCGTTTTGATACCCTCGAAGCTATCTGCAAAATTCTGGAATGCCAGCCGAGAGATATTTTAGAGTATAGGGAATAATGGTGGAAACGAGATAAAAGATGCATGATATAGGTAAGAAAGCGAAAGTGTCCATGACCTTAGCCTTTAGTTTTCATCTATCAACTCACACCCTTTAACTGTCAGCTCATTAATTAGTAAGTAGATACAACAACTTATTTTTCAACATCATAAAAAAAGCAACGGAAACGTTGCCAGCTATTGTATTATCCAAATTCAAAATCATGAATACATTATCCATTAACCACCTGAGCCTTACCTATAAAAATGGCTTCCAGGCAATTAAAGACATTTCACTGGAAATAGGAAATGGCATGTTCGGTTTACTGGGTCCGAACGGAGCCGGAAAGTCCTCTTTAATGAAAACCATCGTTGGCCTCCAGAAATCCAGTTCGGGAAATATTATTTTCAATGGTATTGATATTTCCAGGGAGCCTGATTTTATAAGACAAAACCTCGGGTTCTTACCACAGGATTTTGGAGTTTATCCTAAAGTTTCAGCTTACGACTTATTGCATCACATTGCTATCTTAAAGGGAATAAAAGACAATGCCTTTCGAAAAAGACAGATTTCCGGATTGCTGGAAAAAGTAAACCTGTCAGATTTCCGGAACAAAGAAGTCCATACTTTTTCAGGCGGAATGAAACAGCGTTTTGGAGTTGCCCAGGCTTTATTAGGAAACCCTAAAATCATTATTGTGGACGAACCTACGGCAGGACTGGATCCCGAAGAACGCAACCGTTTTAATTCTTTACTCAATGATATCAGCAAGGATGTTATTGTGATCCTTTCTACTCATCTTGTAGAAGATGTCCGGAATTTATGTTCTGAGATGGCTATTATCAATAAAGGAAAGCTTATCCGAAAAGGGAAACCCGGTGACCTGATTTCAGAATTAGAACATAAAATCTGGTCAAAACGGATCAACAGAAATGAATGGGAAGATTATCAGGCAACTCATGAGATCATCAGCCAACAGCTGATCGAAAGGGAACTGTATATCACGACTTTTGCAACCCATCAACCAAAAGATTTCATTGCTGTTCCTCCTCTTTTGGAACATGTATACTTTTATAGCCTCACTCAAAAACCATAATCATGAACTCATTACTTTTATTTGAAGCCAGACGCAACATAAAGCACTGGCTCAGTTATCTTATTGCCTTCACTTTAGTCGTTCTGGGTATATTTTGCGGAAGCCAGTTCAACCTGACTGTCGGGGAAGGTATTTATCTGAATTCACCTTATTCCATCGGGTTTATGGTGGGTATGTTGAGCCTTTCTATTATATTTTTTGCGATTATCTACGCAAGTCAGCAGCTATTTAAGGATTGGGATTCGAAATTTGATATGATCCTGTTTTCTTTACCTCTTTCAAAAAGAACATATCTGCAAGGAAAGTTTCTGAACTATTTCCTGCAAACCTTCCTGAGCTTCCTGTTTTTGATTATTGGCTTTATTCTCGGGCAAAATACAAGGACAGGAAGTGAGATGCAGCCCTATTTCAATCTCTGGTATTATCTATATCCGGTAGTGATTTTAGGATTCATCAACTGTCTCTTAGTCTGTAGTTTTTTATTTTTCATTACCTACAGTACCAAAAGAAAGCTCCTGGTAGTAACCGGCGGCCTGCTGTTATACGTTCTGTATATGGTTGTATTATTATTTTCCAATTCACCTTTCATGGCAGGAAGCTTACCTCAATCAATAGAGACTCAGCAGCTCTCTGCACTATCTGATCCCTTTGGATTATCTGCCTATTTCCTGGAGGCAAGAGTATTTTCGGTGACCCAAAAGAACCATTCTATCACTCCTCTTTCAGGATATCTATTGACAAACAGGCTGATTTTTATTGTATTTTCAGGACTATTCTTATTTTTATCTTATCGTTTATTTTCTTTTACGACCTCTTCAGATAAAGGATCAGGAAAGAAAAATGATCTTTTTTCCGCTCCTCAAATTGTGTTGTCGGATTATATTACTGCCGAATCAGATTTTGGATTCAGGGCCTCTTTCAGATCTATTCTTTCCTTTGCCGAAATCGATCTGATTTACCTTTTTAAAAGTGTTAGCATTATTGCGGTTTCTATATTGCTATTGTTTGCAGTTGGTATGGAAATGTATGCTGAAATTGAAAAAGGAATCCGTTTACCACAAAAGTATGCAAGCTCAGGTCTCATGGCAACAACCATTTCAGAAAATTTCCATCTACTCGGATTGTTCATCATGACCTACTTCATTAACGACCTGTATTGGAGAAGTCAGTCATCAGGATTTATCCTGATCGAAAAAAGCACCCACTTTTCAAAAAATAAATTATCCGGACATCTTCTCTCCGCTGGTATTCTCATTTTCTTTTTTACAGGTATCCTTATCATAGAAGGCCTGACCTTCCAGCTTGGCTACCATTATTTCCATATTGACTGGAGTGCCTATTCAGGCACGATCCTTTTCAATACGTTACCATTGCTGTTATTTTCCGGTTTTATATTGCTGATTAATGACTTTAGTAAAAACAGGTTCATTGCATTGGGAATTTCCGTTCTTGCCGTTTTTATTTTTGCAGGCCCGGCCTCGAAAAAGATTATTCCATACCCTTTGCTGAGGATATTTTCAGATTTTAAAGGGGTTTACAGCGACTTTAACGGTTATGGAATCTATACAACAGCATTTGCTGAAAGACTCTTCTTTGGAATATGTGTGGTTGCGTTTCTATGGATCCTTAACATATCTGTTGCTACAAAAAAATGGAATAAAAATCAATGGTTGGGTATCGCTATTCTTTTAGCAGCCGGTATTTTTAGGGGATATCATTTTATGAAAGGATACATTCCTCAGAATAAAGAAGAATCAATTGCTAAGGCTGTTCTGTACGAAAAAAAATTCAAGATCTTTGAACAACTCCCTCAGCCTGTAATAACAGATGTCAGCACAGAAATCAAGCTTTTCCCGTCCGAATCTTCTTATATAATTGAAGGGAAATATACTATTACCAATATCACAACCAAAGCTATTGATAAAATTTTATTTAACTTCCATCCGAGTCTGAAAATCCAATCTGCTGTTCTTACTACTTCTTCCGAGTCTGTAAAGATCCGTACAGAAACTGGAGCAATATATTTAAACCGGCCATTACAGCCCAATGAGACTGCAACCTTAAATTTCACACTCTCCTATCAATGGTATGCAGTAAACGGACACGATTCATTCAATGCTGTTATTAAAAACGGTTCGTTTATGCGGATAAGCAGATATTATCCAAGTATTGGCTATCAAAAAAGTTATGAACTTCAGGATGAGAAACAAAGAATGGATTATAAATTGGGCAAAACATCTGGCCTTAAGAAACCGGAAGCTCCAGAAATATTCCTGAATGATTTTATTAATCTTACGATGACCGTCTCAACTGAAAAGGATCAGACAGCAGTCGGAACCGGAGATTTAATTAAAGAATGGACACAGGATAAAAGAAAATATTTTCAATACGCAGCCAGAGGCATTCCATTTCGTTTTGCCGTTTCCTCTGCTGACTATAATCGTAAAAGTGTCAGGTATAGAGGTATTTTGATCAATGTCTTTTATCATGCAAATCATAGTGAAAATGTCTTTCATTTAATTAATAATGCGAAACTGACTTTAGATTATTGTATGCGCAATTTTGGAAAATATCCGTTCCAATCAGTCAACTTCGCTGAAATTTCTTCTTATACAAAAGGTTTTGCAGCCACAGCCTATCCGTCAGCGATCTTTATGCCTGAAGACATGATCTTTCATGCGAATATTCATTCAGATAAAAAACAGGATGTGATTAATGAACTGGCAGGACATGAACTTTCCCATTTATGGTGGGGCAACAACCAGATTGATCCCGATGACAGGGAAGGTTCTGTAATGCTTACGGAAACCTTAGCCATGTATACTGAAATGATGCTGTATAAGAAGATGCATGGAAAACAAAAAATGCTCGACAGAATAGAAATGCATCAGCAGATCTATGATAACGAAAAAGGATTATCGGAAAACAAGCCCATTTACAAAGCAACCGGAGAGGAACCTCATATCGCCTATTCCAAAGGTGCAGTAGCGATGGTGAAACTAAGTGAGCTGCTTGGTGAAGAAAGGGTAAATCAGGCACTCAAGAATTTTCTTTTACATAATCAATACCCTAAAAAGCCTGCAAGTACGGATCTTCTTAAAGAGTTTTACAAAGTATGCCCCGATGCATTTTCTCAAAAAGAAGTTGACCGGTTATTTAAAACTATATAATGAATCAGGATTATCCCAAAAGAAAAATCCCTCTTGTGGAGGGATTTTTTATGCTATTAAAAGCTATATCTTATGCTTCAGTTGAAGGCTTTTCATTTTCCTTTGGCGCTTGCGCTGCAGGTTTACCACCTTCAGGTCTTTCCTGTCTCGGTTTTTGCTCCGGCTTTGGAGGTCTTGGTAATAAAACTTTACGGGATAATTTCATTTTCTTACGGTCATCGTAACCCATAAACTTCACTTCTACTTCATCTCCTTCAGCGTAAGGAACTTTATCAAGACGTGACCATTCGATCTCAGAAATGTGAAGAAGACCTTCCGTACCTTTTGCAATCGCTACAAAAGCTCCGAAATCCATTACTTTCACTACTTTCCCTTTGTATAC
Organism: Chryseobacterium sp. LAM-KRS1; assembly: GCF_013184525.1. Lineage (GTDB taxonomy): Bacteria > Bacteroidota > Bacteroidia > Flavobacteriales > Weeksellaceae > Chryseobacterium > Chryseobacterium proteolyticum. Next base: position 168,195 of record NZ_JAAOIZ010000001.1, on the reverse strand, counting down.
TTCCCCTACTACCGGTACGAAAGTAATTTCATTGATCTTCGCAACAGCTGCATTGATTTTCTCTCTGTCTGTTCCTGCAATTTCAATACGTCCGATCTCGCCTATTTCTTCAATAGCAATAACAGTATCCGTATCTTTTTGTAATTGTTGAATGATTTTTCCACCAGGTCCGATCACTGCACCAATAAAGTCTTTTGCAATCTCCATAACCACCATTTTCGGTGCATGAGGCTTAACATCAGCTCTAGGCTCAGCAATTGTTTCCGTAATTTTATTAAGGATATGTAATCTTCCTTCTTTAGCCTGCATTAAAGCCTGCTCCATGATATCCATAGAAAGCCCCTGGATTTTAATGTCCATCTGACAAGCCGTGATTCCTTCTGCCGTACCCGTTACTTTAAAGTCCATATCTCCCAGGTGATCTTCATCCCCAAGGATATCGGAAAGTACCGTAAATTTCCCGGATTTAGTATCGGTAATAAGTCCCATCGCAATTCCGGAAACCGGTTTTGTAATCTGTACTCCGGCATCCATTAATGCTAATGTTCCAGCGCAAACAGTTGCCATAGAAGAAGAACCGTTAGATTCCAGGATATCAGAAACAATTCTGATCGTGTATGGATTTTCTTCAGGAATTACAGCCTGTAAAGCTCTCTGAGCAAGATTTCCGTGTCCTACTTCTCTTCTAGAAGTTCCTCTTAAAGGTCTGGCTTCACCTGTTGAGAACGGAGGGAAGTTATAATGAAGGAAGAATTTCTCGTCATAATTCGCCATCACGCTGTCTACCATATTCGCATCTTTTACAGATCCTAAAGTTACAGCTGTTAATGATTGTGTTTCTCCTCTTGTGAAAATTGCGGAACCGTGCGCTCCAGGAAGATAATCAATTTCCGACCAGATCGGACGGATCGTTTTAGGATCACGACCGTCAAGACGGATGTTGTCTTCAAGGATCATCTGACGCATAGCCTCTTTTTCTACATCATGATAATATACTTTTGCGAAAGGTGATACTCTTTCCAGTTCTTCAGGATTATCAACATATTGTGCTAAAAACTCCTCAAGAACAGCTTTGAATTTCTCTCCTCTTTCTTCTTTACCTGAAGGTTGCTTGGCAACTTCGTATACTTTATCATATGTTTCTTTCCACACTTTCTCACGAATATCTTCGTCATGAATTTCGTGGTTGTATTCTCTTTTCGGGAAAGCTTTACCTACTTTTTCAGCAAGTCTTTCCTGAGCTTCAATTTGCTTTTTAATTTCGGCATGTGCAAAGATGATCGCTTCCAGCATTTCCTGCTCAGAAATTTCTTTCATCTCTCCTTCTACCATTACGATCGAGTCTTTGGTAGCTCCAACCATAATATCCAGCTCAGAATCTTTAAGATCTTCATATCGTGGATTGATCGCTAATTTTCCGTCAAATCTTACCACTCTCACTTCAGACATCGGTCCGTTGAAAGGGATATCGGTAATAGCAATTGCAGCAGAAGCCGCCAAACCTGCCAAATCATCAGGAATAGATTGTCCATCGTAAGAAATCAGGGAAATCATTACCTGAACTTCCGCATGGAAATCTTCAGGGAAAAGCGGACGAAGGACTCTGTCCACCAAACGCATGGTTAAAATTTCCTGATCTGAAGGTCTTGCTTCTCTACGGAAAAAATTTCCAGGAATTTTTCCTCCTGCATAGAATTTTTCTCTGTAATCTACTGTTAATGGTAAGAAATCTACACCAGGATTAGCTTCTTTATTGGCTACAACAGTTGCTAAAAGCATTGTTCCACCCATTTTTACTACTACAGAACCATCAGCCTGTTTTGCTAATTTACCTGTTTCAATAGTGATTTCTCTGCCGTCTGCAAGAGTAATCGTTTCTGTAAACGCTTGAGGTATACTCATAAATAATTTTGTTTAAACACTCCGTATTGAGTGTGATTGATATAAATTCGTCTAAATTTTGTTTGCAAAGATAAACTATTTTCCCGGTAACTGGCACTATAAAAAAGAAAAGAGGCATGGGAAGTAATCAACTATCCTTCAATCACTTATTTGAGCGTCTAAAAAATTGCCTGATCAGAAAAAACGACAAAGAATTTAAGGATGTTCCTCAACGAATCTATTACTCCTATAACTCTACTTTTCAGCCTTTTATTTTTCAACATCAGTTTATTTCAGCTTTGTTTTTGTCTCAATTAGAGATAATAATTGTATTTAAAGATAAAATTAACATAAAAAGCCTCTTAAAAGTTGCAGAAAAAAAAGTTGTTCCCCTATATTTGCCCTGTTTTTTAAATCTATTTTCTTCCGGGAAAAACACATTAAAAAATTCATCTTTTTATAACCCATTGAAGGAGCGTATTATCATCTCTTTCTTTTAAATAAATGTTTATGATTAATAAAGAAGTAAAGTCGCAAAACAGGAATTATACGGTTCCTTTGATCACCATTACCTTGTTATTTTTTATGTGGGGGTTTATTACCTGTATGAATGATATCCTGATTCCTTATCTGAAACAGCTTTTCAGCCTCACTTTCTTTGAATCTATGCTCGTTCAGTTTTGCTTCTTCGGCGCCTATTTCATCGGCTCATTAATCTATTTCTTTATTTCTATCTCCAAAGGAGACCCAATTAATAAAGTAGGCTATAAAAAAGGAATCATCTTCGGTATTTTCCTGGCAGCTTTCGGATGTATTTTATTTTATCCTGCGGCTACTTTTTCTTATTATCCTTTATTTCTTGGAGCTTTGTTTATTTTAGGATTAGGGTTTACCGTATTACAGATCACGGCCAATGCATATGTTTCTTTATTGGGAAGCGAAGAATCTGCCTCAAGCCGTTTGAACATGACCCAGGCATTCAACGCATTCGGAACCACCATAGCCCCGGTGCTGGGCGGACATCTTATTTTCGAATTCTTCTCGGCTCCGGACGGATCATTCAGTGCCGTAGCCACCAGGATTCCTTATCTTATTTTTGCAGCTATCCTGTTACTGGTTGCCTTACTGATTTCAAGAGTAAAACTACCTTCTTTCCAGACGGCAGAGGAAGAAATCGTAAAAGGTTGGGGAGCATTGGAATTCAGCCATCTTAAATTTGGCGTTTTTGCAATGTTCTGCTATGTAGGAGGAGAAGTTGCTGTGGGCAGCTTTATTATCAGTTTCCTGGAACAGCCCCAGGTAATGGGCTTTAATGAAATCATCAGTAAGAATTACCTTTCCCTGTATTGGGGAGGAGCTATGATCGGCCGTTTTCTTGGTGCTATTTCATTGAACCAGTCTATCAGTCAGGGAAGAAAAGCCATTTATATGGCAGGTGCCGCTAGCTTGGTTTTCCTGGTGATCTTCAGTATCGTTAATCTTACATTTTCGCAGATCAGCTTTTTCCTTGTATTTATCGTACTTAATTTCGTTGCATTCTTTGTAGGTAAAGCTGCTCCTGCAAGGACGCTATCTATTTTTGCCGCTGTAAATGTCGCATTGCTCATCTCAGCAATGGTCAATCATGGTGAACTGGCGATGTACAGTATTTTAGGAATAGGAATTTTCAATTCAATCATGTTCTCCAATATTTACACGCTTGCTATTTCCGGGCTGGGAAAATACACAAGCCAGGGATCATCTTTAGTAGTTATGGCAATTCTGGGAGGTGCCATTGTTCCTATTTTCCAGGGATACCTTGCTGATCAGTTCGGAGTACAACATTCCTTTATTATTCCTGTATTCTGTTATCTGGTTATCCTTATTTTCGGAGCTTACTGCACCCGGTATCTGGGACATGTGAAAAGCACGGAAGCAAAGTCAGGGCATTAATTAAAATACAGAATAAAATAATACGGCTTCATTTAAAATGATCCATTTCACAGTAAAGGAATATTTTAAATGAAGCTTTTTTTGTGAGCATATATACAGATCCCTATCTTCTTTCCCTTCTGGAAAAAGTATATCCGATCCTCCATTCAAGATAGTCTGCAATGTGCAGGTCATACGCATTGATCCCAAAAGAAGCAAAGAGGCGATCTGTGATCTGGTACTGTAATCCTATTTTTTGAAAAAAAGCAGGGCTGTCGTATTTACGTTCTTTCTTAAACAGATAATAACCAGCTCCTACATTCACATTCAATTTACCGATGATCAACCTGTAAGAAGGAATTACACTAAACAATAACTTATCATGTGAAAAACGTTTTTGCTGGTAAAGTGTACTATCAGCCACATACATGGTGTGGTTGTACTGTTCGTCATGAGTAATGCCCACTCCAAGTCCATACGCCGACTTAGAAGAATATTGATGCATATAAAAAGCTTCTACCCCATAAACGGAATAATTAAAACCTTCATAAAGTTTTTTCAATTCCTCACGTTGTCCGCCCCTGTAAAAAATATTTTTCCGCCCTCCGAAAGCCGAAACTTCAAGGGTGTTATATTTCTTTGTGTTAAATGAAATTGAATCATTGGTTCGCGGAACTGCTCTTTCGGGATAATAAACAAGGCTGATCTGTGGAGCAAAAGTATTCAATCCTTTGTTCGGAAACTTTAATGACCCGTTCGAAAGATGATTGAATTTCAGATTCAGTCCGATGTCAAAATGACGACCGAGTTCATAATACATTCCCGTACCCAAACTGATGAACATATTTGTTCCGGATCCTAAAGACGTGTTGTAATATCCATGATCCTCATCGAATGGATTTGAATTAAAAGCAATTCCAAAATCTACATGGTGATACCACTTCAGTTTTCCCCATTGTCCGAGTTTCGCATTGTAGACACCATATATTCCAAATGGTGATCCCATCTCTTTATTATCAAGAAAATCGAAAGCAAAGAATCCAATACCATATTGAGGATAATTATATTGTTTTTCCCAATGTTTATTACCTGCAGTTTGTTTAAGGATCTGAACAGAATAGCCGGTATAATTAGTATTCTTGTATCCTTTTAACGGTTCGTTAGTCCGTAGAATATTACCATATTCGAATCCGCCAGACAGAACGAATGAAGATGGTCTTGGTATTTCATTTTCCTGCGAATAGCAGCAAGCAGAAATAAGGCCGGATACAATCAAGTAGAAATGCCTTAAAAACATCAGTTTAGTTTAAGATTGGCAAATCTAAGTATTCATTTGGTATAAATTAATAATATTATTAACTAAATTTAAATTTATTGTTAAAATAAAAAAGCAACCTCGTGAGAAGTTGCTTTTTATTTTTTGAAAATCTTGTAGACTATTTTCTTAAACCTAGTTCAGCAATAATTGCTCTGTATCTTTCGATATCTTTATTTTTAAGGTAATCTAGTAAACTTTTTCTTTTACCTACTAATTTCACCAAAGATCTTTCCGTTGCAAAATCGTGACGGTTCGCCTTTAAGTGTTGAGATAAGTGATTGATTCTGTAAGTGAAAAGAGCTACTTGCCCTTCAGCACTTCCTGTGTCCTGTGCAGATTTCCCGTGTTTTGAGAAAATTTCCTGCTTTTTTTCTGTTGTTAAGTACATTCCAATATTGTTTAATGATTATTATGTAACGGGTGCAAAAGTACGACTAATTTTTAATCCTGCAAAACATTATTGATTTCATATATCAAAATTGATAGAAAAAAATGTTAAAAATTTCTTAATAAAATGTATGCCATCCCATTAAAAGAGAGTAATTTTGCAAACGAAGACAAATGAGAAAAACTTTACTTTTTACCACGGTTTCCATTTTTTTATTGATCAGTATTGTTTCAGTGAAAGCACAAAAGGGTGCTTCTTCTGAAGACAGGATAAAAAAGGTTTTATACTTCAATCCCGAGGTAGAGCCTGATATTGATGAAATAAAAGAACCTACCAATCATGCATTTTTCAGTGCTGTTTCGGATAACTTAAGCGGCTATAAAAAGAATAAAATGCTGCGTACCGAAATCCAGATTCCATTTGACAGCGTAGATTCACAGACGATTGCTGATTACTGCTTCAACAATGATGCTGATTTTGCCGTCGTTCCGAAAGTTAAATACTTTAAAGTGGGAATTGGAAAGTATGTGTTCTCCAACCAGGTTGTTGTGAGTATGAAACTTTTTGACGCAACCGGCAACCTTATTACAGAATCCGACTATGATACCTACAGGAAAAATATGCGTCTTCTGGGTTCTGCAGAGAATTCTATAAAAATCGGAACAAACGGAGCTATAAAAGCGATTCTTAGGAAACTAAGAAAAATAAAACCTTCCTCAGAAGCAGGATTCTAACAATTCTATTTTTTTTCATAATTCATTATATATCACAATTTTAATAAATTTTGATAAAAATTTTTAAAATTATTTGTGAATAATTCAACTATTTTTGTTAATTTAGTCATAAACTAAAAATTAACACACCATGAAATACTTCAATAAATCTGCATAAAGAGGGCAAATATGTTTTAATACATTGCCTTATTCATCTATCGAACATTTCATCTTGTTAATCTGATAAAATTTTAATTATAGAAAATAAATCTCTTCATTTTTTAAATTCATTATTACACCTGCGATATTCGCAGGTGTTTTTTTTATCGTTAACAAACTCTGCCTCAATAGATAAAAAAAATATTCAACAGACAAATAACTCTACAATAATGTGAATAATAAATGATTTTTTATTAAATTAGTCATTCATTAAAACCTACATACTATGAAAAATTTAAAAAAATTAGACCGACAGGAACAAAAGGCAATTAAAGGTGGAGGCCTTATAAGATGCAACGATCATTCGCAATGCTTTGGAGGATGGTGTTGCAATGGCACATGTGTTATCGATGCATGCTTAGAATTTTAATATCATTAACCACAGAATGTATAATTTAAACACTATTTACCATGAAAAATCTTAAAAAACTCAACAGACAGGAACAAAAAGCAATTAACGGAGGAGCTCTTAAAAGATGTACAGACCATTCCCAATGTTTTGGAGCATGGTGTTGCAATAACATATGCGTACCAACTGCATGCATTGAGGCTTAACTGAAACAAAACTAAAATTAAAACTGCTATGAAAAATCTTAAAAAACTAAACCGGAATCAACAAAAGGAAATAAAAGGCGCTGGTCCGATAACGAAATGTAAGAACTCATCACAGTGTGGCTTCGGGGAGTGCTGCTCCGGCGGAATGTGTATTGCTTCCGATATACCGAACTGTGAACCTATAGAATAAAATACAGAGTATGAAATTTAAAATTTCACCGGACATCCGCAATAAGCGGATGTTTTTTTATTGATAAAATGTCATAGCCATTCAATACAGGTGTAAAACTTTAATAAATCCTTAATTTTGTCACATCATTGGTCAATTTTAAAAAATTGAATTATTTTTGCATATCCTAAAATCTCACGCTTTGAATTATACTGACGAACTTATCTTAAATCCTGCCGATATTGCCGAAACTCTTAGCAACCTTCCTGCTGATGAGAGGCTCCTGGCGTTTTTAAAGGTTCCTAAAGAATACAAAGCAGAGGTTTTCTCCCATCTTGATCCTGATTTCCAGGAGGAAACGATCAGAAGTATCGGTAGTGATGAAGTTTCAGAGATCCTGAATGCGATGACTCCGGATGACAGGACTGCCCTGTTTGAAGATTTTCCTGATGAGCTTATTAAGTATTCAATCAATCATCTTAACCCACAGGAAAGGAGGATTGCATTAAAGCTTTTAGGATACCATTCCGACTCCATTGCCCGTCTGATGACTCCGTATTACATCCAGATCCGTAAGGAATGGACAGTGAAAAAATGTTTACAGCAGATCAAGAAAGTAGGAAAAAGGGTGGAAACAATGAACCATCTGTATGTAGTAGATGAAAGGAACCGTCTCATTGACGATTTAGCGCTTGGTAGTCTATTACTGGCAGAAGAAGATACTCTTGTTTCGGAATTAACGGATAACCACTTTGTTGCCATTACCACAATGACCTCAAAAGAGGATGCAGTTACCTATTTCGAAAAATATGACCGCACCGCACTTCCCATTATCACGGAATCAGGAGTCCTTGTAGGGATTGTAACCATCGATGATATCCTTGACCAGATCGAACAGCAGAACACCGAAGATATCCAGAAATTTGGGGGTCTTGAAGCTCTTGATTTACCATACACCCAGACTTCCCTCATTGAAATGGTCAAAAAAAGAGGAATGTGGCTGATCATATTATTCTTTTCCGAAATGCTTACTGCCTCGGCAATGGGATATTTCGAGGATGAAATTCAAAAAGCCGTTGTACTGGCATTATTTGTCCCATTAATTATCTCCAGTGGTGGAAACTCCGGCTCACAGGCTGCAACGCTTATCATCCGGGCGATGGCACTTCAGGAAATCGGATTAAAAGACTGGTGGTATGTAATGAGGAAAGAAATCTTTACCGGGTTGTTCCTCGGAGGAATACTTGGCCTTATCGGATTTTTAAGGATCATGATCTGGCATGAAGCCGGGTTCTTCAGCTATGGTGCTCACTGGGTATATGTAGGTTTAAGCGTGGCCGTTTCCCTGGTATTGATTGTGCTTTGGGGAACACTTTCCGGTTCGATGGTTCCTTTTATTCTAAAGAAATTAAAACTCGACCCTGCAACATCATCTGCTCCTTTTGTAGCTACCTTAGTGGATGTTACAGGATTAATTATTTACTTTTCCGTAGCCGGACTTTTCTTAACCGGTAAACTTTTGTAATTTTAGGCAAAGTCTAAAAATGAAAGTTATTTCTCTGGTACCCTCTATTACTGAGGCTTTATTTGATTTGGGTTTAACTGAAAATGAGATTATCGGAAGAACAAAATTCTGTATTCATCCCAAAGACAAAATCAAAAACGTTCCCGTTATCGGTGGAACAAAAAATCTGAATATCGAAAAGATTAAAGGTCTGCAACCGGACCTTATCCTTGCCAATAAAGAAGAAAATATCAAAGAACAGGTAGAGGCTTTGATGGAAGATTTCAAAGTGGTTGTAACCAACGTTGAAACTATTGAAGACAATTATTATCTACTGAAAACTCTGGGCAATATCTTTCAAAAAGAAGAAAGGGCTAAAGCCTATAATCTAAAGATCTACGAGGTTTTAAATCAGACTAAAATCAGCTCTAAGATCAAGGCTGCCTATCTCATCTGGAAAAACCCTTATATGACAGTGGGTGCGGATACTTTTATTCACAGGATCTTGACGGAAATAGGTATTGAAAACAGTTTTAAAGATAAAACCCGTTATCCGGAGGTAACCATTCAGGACCTGGCGGATACAGACCTGATCATGCTTTCATCAGAACCTTTCCCTTTTAAAGAAAAACATATTGCAGAATTAAAGGAATATTACCCTGATAAAAAAATAATCATCGTAGATGGAGAAGCTTTCTCCTGGTATGGGACCCATATTGCAAAATGTGGGAACTACTTTAAGGAACTGGTAGCTGAAATTGATTTATAAAATGCCATAGAGTACAGTTATCCTACACCATGATTTCAGACATAAAATAAAAAACTCCGGCTTGAATTCCGGAGTTATATTTTTATAGATGTGATCGATTAAAGGATCTTTGAAACTTCATTACAAAGCCATTCCAATAATTCGCGGTCTTCACTGGTAAACGGATCTATTGTGTGGGAATCGATATCGATCTGCCCTACATTTTCACCATTTTTAAAGATAGGAACCACAATTTCTGCCTTTGTATCTATCGAACAGCTTAAATAATTAGATTCCTGATGAACGTCAGGAACCACAAACGTTTCATTGGAAACAGCAACCTGTCCGCAAATTCCTTTCCCATAAGGGATGATGGTGTGATCTGTCTCTGCTCCTACATAAGGACCCAATATCAATTCTTCTTTATCTCCATTTTTAAAATAGAAACCTGTCCAGTTGAAATAGGAGATCTCCTGATCCAACAGATGGCAAACTTTCTGGAGTTTTTCTTCTGTATTATGTTTTGGACTTTCAAGAATAGAAGAAAGTCTTTTCTTTAATTCTGACATTATATTATTGTTTTAAGAAAATTGTTTGAAGGAAAGCTCTTCTTTATAACCGAACATTCCACGCTCTTTGATCATTTCTGCAACTCCTTCCGGAACCTGAGTTTCCCAGCCTTTGATATTGCAGGCAATTTTTCTCAATATTTCTCTGGAGTATATTTCCAGGAATTCCGGATTATAGTTTTCAATATCTACGATACGGTTATTGAGTTTGAAATATTTATAGAGCTCTTTTAAGTTTTCCTCTACTTTTAGCGTTGATGAATCTAACAACTCATGAGTTTCAGGATCCTTATATGGATATAGGTAAACCCTCATTCCGTTACGGAAAAATTTACCAAAAGCTTCCAGGATTCCTCCTGAGAGATTCTTATAGTATTTCTCGTCAAACACCATCAACAGGTTATTTACCCCCATCGCAACTCCTATATTTCCGCTTGTATATGAGGCAAAATAATCGATCAATCGGTAATATTCGGAGAAGTTCGATACAATTACAGTATATCCTAATTTACCGAGGATATCCACCCTGTCCATAAAGTCTCTTTCATCGATATCACCATCAGCACGAAGGTTGGAAATGGTAATTTCAATCAGGATTTCCGTTTGTTCTTCCGTACAGGCTGCATCCTTCATAAATAGATCAATACCGTTTTGCAGCATATCGATATTCACTTTGGTCACCGGCCTGAAACTTCCTCTTACCGCAAAGATATTCTTCTTGTATAAAATATCTGCAGGAAGCATATTATTACCCTGGCTATTAAAAATAACGGCATCCGTCATATTGTTTTTCACCAGTTGTAAAGACATCAGCCTGTTATCCACATAATCGAACGCCGGCCCGCTGAAATCTATCATATCAATTTCCAGATTGTCGGTCGCTATGTCGTCATATAATGACTCAATTAAGGTTCGTGGATTATCATAATATGTAAAAGCTCCAAAGATCAGATTTACCCCTAAATTTCCAAGAGTCTCCTGCTGTAATGTAGCATCATTCTCTTTAAACTTAACGTGGATAACGATTTCGTTATAGCCTTCGTTTTCTTTTACCTGAAAACGGATTCCTACCCAACCGTGGCCTTTAAGCGTTTTATCAAAATTGATGGTTGTTACCGTATTGGCATAGGAAAAGAATTTTCTGTTCGGGCTGTTTTCTCTTGAAATTCTTTCTTCGATCAAGGCAACTTCATAGCGAAGCATTTTACGAAGTCTGTTCTGAGTTACATACCTGTTTTTAGCTTCTTTTCCATAGATCGCATCACTAAAATCTTTGTCATAAGCGGACATCGCCTTAGCGATTGTACCCGAAGCGCCTCCTGCTCTAAAAAAATGCCGAACAGTCTCCTGCCCTGCTCCAATTTCCGCGAAAGTACCATAAATAGTAGGATCTAGATTAATTGTTAATGCTTTTTGTTTAGGAGTTAGTTTCTGATACATTAGGACATTAAATTTTTTGTAAATTTACCAAAATTAATACCAACCTCAAAACAAAATGAAGTTGAAATTTTTAGGAACAGGTACTTCCCAGGGTGTACCCGTTATTGGCTGCACATGTGAGGTCTGCACTTCGGATAATCCCAAAGACAGCCGCTTACGATCTTCCGTAATGATCACTACAGAAGAAAACCGAAAAATACTCATCGACTGCGGCCCGGATTTCAGGCAGCAGATGCTGGTGAACCACGAAACGACGGTAGATATCGCTTTAATTACGCACGAACATAATGACCATATCATCGGTCTTGATGATATGCGCCCCCTTATCTTCAAAAGCGGCCAGAATATGCCCATATACTGCAATGAAAGAGTGGGAAACGAAATTAAAAACCGTTTTCCTTATGCCTTTGCGGATGTAAGATATCCGGGAGCTCCGGCCTTTGATCTGCACGAAATAAAAAACCAGCCTTTTACCATTCTTGATACGTTGATTACTCCCATTGAAGTCATGCATCATCAGATTGCTATTTTTGGATATAAATTCAAGAAGCTGGCCTATATCACGGATGCAAGCTTTATTTCCGATGTAGAAAAGGAAAAGCTGAAGGATCTTGATGTTTTAATCTTAAATGCGATCAGAAAATTTGATCCCCACCCTGCTCATTTTATAGTTCCGGACACGATAAAACTGTTTGAAGAGCTTCAACCCAAACAATTATTCCTTACCCATATCAGTCATCATTTAGGATTGCATGATGTTGAAGATAAATTACTTCCATCCGGAATGCACCTTGCCTACGATGGTCTTGAAATAAATTTTTAAAGAAAAATTGATAAAAAGTTTTCAGATTATAAGAAAAGTTTCTATATTTGCACACCAATTTAAAGCAAGCCCAGGTGGCGGAATTGGTAGACGCGCTGGTCTCAAACACCAGTTCTTAGGAGTACCGGTTCGATCCCGGTCCTGGGTACAAAAAACCTCTGAAAGTATTTTCGGAGGTTTTTATTTTTGGTATAATTTACTAACAAAATCAAAAATTTTTAATATTCAAATTCTTTAACCCGTTTTATGCACACCAATTGCAAGCCCACGTGGCGGAATTGGTAGACATGCTGGTCTCAAACACCAGTACCGGTTAACAGTCAAAGAAACCTTTAGCTCCTACTTACCATATCTTGAATGGTTCGAAGACGTAATGGCTTCAAAATATATTAGCTCACCTATTTGTTATTTTTTATAATTTAGGCTTCTTGACATATAAAAACAATACCGTTATTAAAACGTCGAAATGATACAGGTTGAATTTGCAAACAAGGCTAAAGAGATTCTGCAAACTGATGAGACCATCATCGGTTTGGCTGTCGGAGGCTCATGGATATCAGATCAGATGGATGAATTTTCTGATCTGGATTTGATTATTGTAACCGAACAAAAAGTTACCGGAGACAAAAATGTGATGATTGATTATGCAAAACGTTTGGGTAATTTCCTTTCAGCATTTACAGGTGAGCATGTTGGGGAACCAAGACTTTTAATTTGTTTATATGACAACCCTCTTTTGCATGTAGATCTAAAATTTGTCACTTTGGAGGAATTTCATGAAAGAGTTGAAACACCCACCATTCTTCTTGACAAAAATGGCAGACTTCAGAAAGTTATCGACCATTCCGTCTCCAGTTTTCCGTATCCGGACTATCAGTGGATTGAAGACCGGTTTTGGATATGGATACATTACGCTTTACTGAAGGTAGGTCGAGGTGAGTATTTTGAAGCCTTTGACTTCTTAGGTTTTTTGAGGATGAGTGTCTTTGGACCACTCCTCCATATCAAAAACAATAATTTACCGAGAGGTGTAAGAAAAGTAGAAACAGATCTGGAGGTTAAGGATCTTGAAGATTTAAAACTTACCCTGCCACAATACAATCGGCACTCATTATTGGAATGTCTCCGCCATTCAGTTTTGTTATACCGGAAATTAAGGAACGTCCTCTTCGGTAACAACATAATCTTACAAGATGAAACTGAAAAAAAAGTAATGCTTTATTTTAAAGAGCTGAAAGAAGAATAATTTTTGAGATTTTCTTTACGTAAAACTACGATTCAATAACGGTTTTCATCCGGTCCTCTTTTTCGCATTAGAAAAATAATAGTGCCAGAGCATCATAGAAGCGACAGACCTGAAGGGTTTCCACTGTTCACTGATTTCAACTATTTCTTCTCTGGCGACTTTGGACGGAAGTTGTTTCAAACGTTTTAAAGCATTGACCGCAGCCAGGTCCCCAATCGGGAATATATCTGCCCGCTGAAGGGTAAACATCAGATAAACATCAACTGTCCAGTTACCTATTCCTTTTAGGCTTACTAATGTTTTACGTGCTTCGTCATCCGACATTTCCGATAGCTTTTCAAGATCTATTTCACCTTTTATAATGGCTTCTGCAAGACCTCTGATATATACAATCTTCTGGCGGCTTACATAGCATTTCCTCAACTCTTCATCCGTAAGTTTGAGAATATGCTCAGGAGTAATCTCCTGCATTTTTTCTTTTAGTTTATTGAGGGCAGCTAAAGCAGAAGCCAATGAAACCTGTTGTTCCAGAATAATATGGACTACTGTTTCAAAAGTGTTTTCACGGGTCCACATCGGCGGGTAACCGTGGTTTTCTAAAACTTCTCTTAAATCCTGATCATGAGCTGCTAAATGCTCACATAGCTGATTGAAATTTTCAAGGTTAAAAACTCTGGTCTCCGATGTTGATTCCATACAATCTGTTTTTTTTATATTAAATTTAAAATAAAGACGGCATTCTGAAGCTTTTCTCGAGATCAAGTAAAATTGATTTGTTTTCCAACCCTCCGGCAAAGCCCATCAATTTCCCTGACGCTCCTACTACCCTATGACAAGGGACAATAATGGAGACGGGGTTCTTATTTAGAGCACCGCCTACTGCACATACTGCTTTTGTATCTCCCAGAATCTTAGCCATTTCCCCGTAGGTTTTTGTCATACCATAAGGGATTTTCAGTAAGGCTTTCCAGACTTTAATCTGAAATTCCGTTCCTTCCAGATCCAATGGAACATCAAAGACTTTTCTGCTGTTTTCAAAATATTCTTTTAACTCTTTTTCCGTCTGTAAAAGTATAGGGTGCTGATTCTTCCTTTCCGGAATAGAAAGTTGGGTTCTTTTATAACCTTCGCCTTCCCAGATTATAGCCACAAGCCCCACATCTGAAGCGATTACCCTGATTAATCAGACAGGAGAAGAAACATCTTTGTATACTAGCCTTTTATCATCCATGGTTCATGTTTTAAGTACTTTTCCATTAGTTTCGTTTACCGATTTTGCTCCGGGAAGTAACTGTAACATCAGCCCTACGATTACAACGCAAATCAACAGACAGATAACCCCGAAATGGTAAGCCTCCTGCCAGCCGTCTTTTGAAAAATAAAAGAACACACCTCCAATGATACTTACTCCCAGTGCCGACGCTGTTTGCTGAAAAGTTGAATAGATTCCAGCAGCCGCACCTGCATACTGTGAAGGTACATTTTTCAGAGCAACATTTAATAATGAAGGAAGGACCAATCCGTTTCCGAGTCCCCACATTCCCATTAGACCAATAATCAGCGAGGTACTGATCCCGGATTTCCAAAGTGTCATCTGGAGATAAAATGCGATAAACAGAATAACCACTCCCACTTGTAATACTCTTTTTCCAAATATAACAATCAGCCTCGACGCCATAAGAGACGATATGATAAATAAAATCCCGGGAACAACAAAGTACAATCCGCTATCCATTGCTGAGATACCCAATCCATTTTGTAAATAAACTGCACTGAGTAAAAGATATGCCGTATGCAGCATAAAATGAAATAATACCGCAACCAGACCGATATTGAAATCTTTTATTCTAAACAATCTTACATCAATCAAAGGGTTTCCATTTCTTGAAAGTTTAATTTTCTGATTATAAATAAAAAATGTAAACAAAATGGCTGATAAAATAAGCAATGCAAAACTCCACAGCGGCCACCCTGCTTCACGACCCTGGATCAGGGGGTAAATAAGGGAAAATAATGCCAGCGTTAAAATCAATATTCCTGTATAGTCGAATTTTGTAGACTCATGTTTCGGGGTTTCCGTGAGGTATTTATGAGTTGCCCAAAGTGTAACGATCCCGATAGGAAGATTGATAAAAAACACGAGTCTCCAGCCTTCTATGAACCAATGGGTATCCGATAGGTATCCTCCCAGCATTTGACCGATGGCTGCAGCAGTTCCAAGTGTTATACCATACAGGCCAAATGCTTTTGCCCGCTCTTTAGTATCAGTAAAAAGAACTTGTATAAACGCTATGGTTTGCGGAACCATAAATGATGCACTGAGCCCCTGGAGTATCCTGGTTGCATTCAGCTGAAAAGCGGATTGGGAAAGACCACATAAGCATGAAGCAACTGTAAAGGCAAACATTCCCCAAAAGAAAACTTTCTTTCTTCCAAAATGGTCTCCCGCTCTACCTCCGGTAATAAGAAAAGCAGCATAACCAAGCAGGTACCCCGCAATAACGAACTGCATTTCGCCATCAGTCGCATGAACTCCTTTTTTAATGGTAGGTATCGCCACGTTGATGATGAATACATCAATTACAGAAAGTAAAGGTGCGGCCAATACAATGATCAGCTCCAGCCACTTATTTTTTATATCTTTCATTCTAGATCAGTTTTTCAATGATTTTTTTGGCAGACTGGATTTCGTCAGGTTTTTTAAAGACGGAAGCGGTAACAATAGCGCCTTCCAGCATAACGTAGATTGTTTCTGCCAGCTCTTCATCAGACAATATTTTCTTATGTCCGGAATTTTCAACAAGGTTTTTTATAAATTCTTTACTGTGCACTTTAGCTGATTGTATTTCGGCTAAAACTTCCGGATCACTTGTCCCTGCTTCATCATTTGCTTTAATGAACGGACAGCCTCCGAACTGCCTGAATTTCTGACGTTCGGTGTGATGATCAAAAAGTGCCAGTAGTTTCTGTTTAGGATCTTTAACTTTGTTGACACTGCTTTCCAGCCTGCTGAACCATAGCTCATGGGTACGGCGGATATAAGCGATCAACAGGTCTGTCTTTGTTTCAAAATGTTTATATAAAGATGCCTTGGCAATATCAGCCTCTTCAATGATCTGATTGATACCGGTATTACTATAACCCTGTCTATAAAATAAACGTTCGGCGGTATCCAATATCCTGTCGGTTACAACTTGTCCTCTTTGTTTCATGGTACAAAGATATAAATTAAATAGACAGACTTGTATATTTAAATTTTCACTTTTTTCTATAATGTATATATCAAAAGCTATGTTAAGATATCCATTAATGAAAGTAATAGCATTATATAATATCAAAGTATATCTTTGCAAAAACATCAAATTATGAAAGTGTTCCTGCTGGTCTTATCAATTCTTTTTCTTACTTCCTGCATAAGTGATTCGGATTATACTTCTCCTGCCCCATCTAAAAAATCTACCAGATACTATTTGTACCAGTCGTTTAAGAAAAAAAATGGGGTGGTAACCTTTACCGTATCGCATGATGGTACCTGTGCTGCAAAATCATACTACCAGATCGATCAGCTTATCGATACTACTCCTGCAACTTTTGTATCGTACATAAACTGCGAAAAATATGAAATACAAAAGGGATATTATAACAGTTCCTCTTCAAATATGACCCTTAATTTTGTCAATTACAAAGCTTCAATAAATGGCAATGAACTAACGGTAACGAAAATCACTACTGATATGTGGGACACTTATGAAGAAATCAATATTGCAAGGGCTTATTAAATTAAACAGTCAACCTTATTAGAATTGAAGAAAGTATTTTTTCCATCACATTTTTGACGCAATTTAATGAATACTGTCAAAAATTAAATTACTAAAAACTAGCTCATTGCAAATTTAACAATTATTAAAAAGCCCATATATAAAGTATTTGAGGAGATTTAATACAATAATAAGTATCTTTACCGTGAATTAAACATACGTAAAAACTATCCTGACGATACAATTTTAAATTGCAATGAAACCTATTCTCAATATTCTTTTAGTTTCGACATTACTCATTTCATGTGCGGGAAATGATGATATTTCTGAAAAACCAAAACCAACGGAAAAAACATTATATAACCTGGAATATAAAAATTATCTTGTAAAAAATGTTACTCTTTATAAAGGACCGATTGCCCAGGAATCTGATCCCGGCGAATCTTATCTGACTGCTTATTGGGGAACTTATCAGGAACCAATATGGAGGAAAATAAGTCTTGACATAAAAAACAGCTCTTTACAGCTGATTTCCGAAACATCAGCCGGCATAAAATATACCATTACAATGGACAAGGATTCTGTATTTATCAATGATCATAACGAATTGACCTATATCGGTAATTTTAACAGAGAAAAATCTTCATTTACATTAAAGAGATCACTACGGTATGTAAAAAAAGTTCCAAGAACTGATTTCGGACCCATGCTGATTTCACAAACGAACACTTTTGGTGTTACACAATATGAAACTATTTTCGGTAAAAGTGCTTTTAATAAACCAGCAGAAATGACCGAATCCGGTGATGTTGTTTTGTGGAGTAATATCGAATACCAATATCAGTAATCTGCTCAATAAAATACTGAGCGCAAAGTTTATTATTCTTTAATTGAAAGCCGTAACTTTCCATATTATCAAAATTATACTGTTGATATAAGTTTTACCGCTAACTAAATTGTTTTAGAATGGATAATGCTTTACTTGTGGCTATAAAAAAGATAGTAGAAATAAGTTATGATGAAGAAAAAATAATTCAGAACTTATTCAGATTGAAAGAATATAAAAAAGGAGATTTTTTCCTTAAGGAAGGTGAAATCTGCAAATATGTCGGCTTTATTGAAAATGGTCTTGTCCGTTATTACATCAATGATGATGGGGAAGAAAGAACTTATGGCTTCTCAAAAGAAAATGAATTTACCTGTAATTTTGAAAGCTTTGGCCCGCAGACACCATCTAAGCAACTCATTCAGGCTTTAGAAAATACCCGGATCTGGACCATCAGCTATGAAAATCTTCAGAAGCTGTATGAACAGGTAAAAAATGGAGAGCGATTTGGACGGCTATCTATTGAGTATGTTCTTATCAAAACATTAAAAGACAGGAATTCATTTTATACGGATTCTCCAAAATCCCGCTACGAAAAATTTATTAAGGAGCATTTTGATCTGCAACAAAGGATATCTCAATATTATATTGCTTCCTATGTGGGAGTAAAGCCACAATCATTGAGCAGAATCAGAAAAAGAATATCACTTTTATGATTTATTAACCTGGGTGCATCAATTTCTATTAAACGTTGAAGAATTTTGTATCAACAAAATAAAGTTCTTATGAAACGTTTACAACAAAAAACATCATTCTGGTTTAGCCTCATTTCAGGTATTGGTTTACTTTACATTGGAATCCGCTTTTTTATTAATCCTGTTGGTGCTGAAATAGATTATGGTATCCGTACTGTTACCAATGGGGATTTTTCTTTTCAGTATATCAAAGGAATCCGTGATTTTTTCTTTGGATTGATCATTACCCTTCTTTTATGGAAAAAACAGTTCTTCGCATTAGGTGTTATCCTGGTTTTAGGAACTATCATTCCAGCTACAGACTTCTTCGTCGTACTATCACATCCTGGCTCCACAGCCGGTCATTTAGTTTCCCACCTGATCGCCGTTATCATTTGTCTGTCGTGTGGATTTTATTATTTACAAAACCATAAACTAATACTATCATGATTTTATTTAATATCGTTCTGGTTTTACATTTCATCGCATTCTTAGTATTTATTATTCAGCTTGCCATATTATTTCCTCAACAGAATAAGGTTCTTCATAAAAAAAACATTCTTATTGGAGTTACCATTTTATTAACAGGAATTCTCCTTGTCGTCCTGAAATACCCTCACATCAATTTATATAAGATCATCCCAAAATCATTTTTGTTTTTAGGAGTTTCAACTTTTTGCGGAATATACAGTGGGAAAAATGTTCCAACGAAAGTGTTCTATCTTTTATTCGGAATGGCTATCCTTGCAGGCTTGATAGGAGTCATCAAAACGTAGGTATTCTTCGATACAATTTCAATTTTATCTTCAATAAAAAGTTATTACATATCAAAGCCTGAACTTCACGATTGTTCAGGCTTTGAAAAAAAATCAAATATCTGTTTTAAGGTGTTTGGTAAGTCAGTATTTATTTTATTTTCCTGAAATTATTTATTGAATTTCAGATAATTAAATAACCAAAAGATCCACAAACTCATTAACATTGAGGTTAACCAGCTTATCATACTCCAGAGAATTTTCCAATACAAGTCTTTGCTGCTTTTCCGGGAATATACGGGCGAGATTCACTTTATACTTTTTAATCAGTTCAGGAATTCCTTCATCCCTTCTTCGTTTATGTCCTATAGGATACTCTACTTTTACTTCTTCCAAAACAGTTCCGTCATTTAACTCTACTGTTAATGCATTGGCAATGGAACGTTTTTCAGGATCATGGTAATCAGTGGTAAACTGAACCTCCTCGATACATTCAATTTTATCACGAAGAATATCAATCCTTGGATCTGAAGCAATATTATCTTCATAGTCGGCAGCAGTCAGCCTTCCGAAGATAAGAGGTACCGCTACCATATATTGAATCGCATGATCTCTGTCTGCAGGATTATTCAGGGGACCTTTTTTATCGATAATCCTGATAGCCGCTTCATGCGTACGAATAGTAATTTTTTTAATATCTTCAGTTGTTTTACCCATCCCTTTTAATTGATGGTGCAATGTCATAGCTGCTTCCACGGCTGTTTGTGAATGGAATTCAGCAGGGAAAGAGATCTTAAACAATACATTCTCCATTACATAAGAACCGTATTCACGCTGAAATTTGAATTCATTTCCTTTAAATGAAACATCATAGAATCCCCATGTTTTAGCCGTAAGTACCGAAGGATAACCCATTTCGCCGGTTTTGGCAATTAATGCTAAACGCACAGCTCTGGAAGTGGCATCTCCGGCTGCCCATGACTTACGACTTCCTGTATTAGGAGCGTGACGGTATGTTCTTAAAGATTGTCCGTCCACAAAGGCCAATGAGATCGCATTGATCAGCTCATCACGGGTTAATCCAATTAATTTCCCTACAACGGCCGTAGAAGCCAACTTCACTAATAAAACGTGATCTAAACCTACTCTGTTGAATGAATTTTCAAGAGCAATTACTCCCTGAATTTCATGCGCCAAGATCATGGCTTCCAGCACCTGCTTCATTTTCAAAGGAGCTTTTCCTTCTGCAATATGGGTTCTGGACAACCAGTCAGCGGTTGCTAAAATTCCTCCTAAGTTATCAGAAGGATGTCCCCATTCTGCAGCTAGCCACGTATCATTAAAATCCAGCCAACGAATAATAGCTCCGATATTGAAAGCCGCCTGAACCGGATCCAGTTGAAACTGAGTTCCCGGCACTTTTGCACCATTCGGAACAACAGTTCCTTTTACGATAGGCCCCAATAATTTTGTACATGCAGGATAAGTTAAAGCTTCCAATCCACATCCAATAGTATCTAAAAGGCAGTAGTGAGCCGTTTTCCAGGCCAGGTCGTTTTTAATTTCGAAGTTCAATACATAATCTGCAATATCTGTTAATACCTGATCCGGTTGTGGTCTTTCATTTGAAATGTGTGATGACATCTTTTTGTTTTAAGTTTAATTAATTTATATTTTAAATCGATTGTATTATCTGCTTGTGATAGGAACAAATTCTTTATTTTCAGGCCCGGTGTAATTGGCACTTGGACGGATAATTTTGCCATCCTGCCTTTGTTCAATGATGTGGGCACTCCATCCCGTGACTCTTGAAATAACAAATAACGGAGTGAACATAAGGGTTGGTACTCCCATCAGATGATACGAAACCGCTGAAAACCAATCAAGGTTAGGGAACATTTTCTTTTCTTCCCACATTATGGTTTCCAGCCTTTCAGCAATATGATAAAGCAACATATCTCCGGCCTCTTCGGAAAGTTCTTTCGCTACTTTTTTTATCACTACGTTTCGCGGATCCGATATGGTGTACACCGGATGTCCAAATCCAATAATTACTTCTTTGTTACCAATACGCCTTCTGATATCCTCTTCCGCTTCATCCGGGGAATTATAACGACTCTGAATTTCGAAAGCCACTTCATTCGCCCCACCATGTTTAGGACCTCTTAAAGCACCGATAGCTCCCGTTATACAGGAATAAAAATCTGAAGAGGTTCCCGCAATAACACGCGCAGTAAAAGTAGAAGCGTTAAATTCATGCTCTGCATACAGATTAAGAGAGATTTCCATTGCCTTCACCCAGGAATCAGGTGCTTTTTTACCATGCAACAGGTGAAGAAAATGGCCCCCAATAGTATCATCATCAGTTTCTACATCAATCTCTTTTCCGTTATGCGTATAATGATACCAATACAAAAGTCCGGAACTGAATGATGCCAGTAATTTGTCTGCAATATCCCTTGCTCCCGCCACATTATGATCGTCTTTTTCAGGCTGAATACTTCCAATTGCTGAAACCATGGAGCGCATTACATCCATCGGATGGGCAGCTGCAGGAATACTTTTCAGGATATTTCTTACAGAATGTGGTAATCCTCTCAGTGATTTCAATTTGGCTTTATAGTTTTTTAACTGGGCTCCTGTTGGTAGCTGTCCGTAAATAAGAAGATAGGCTACCTCCTCAAATTCTGCTTTTTCTGCGAGGTCCAAAATGTCATAACCTCTGTAATGGAGATCATTTCCACTTTTTCCTACACTGCAAAGGGCAGTATTACCTGCGGCAACCCCGGAAAGCGCTACACTTTTCTTAGGCTTAAATGTTGGTTCGTTATTCGTTGACATTCTTGTTCTGTTTAAATAGGTTATCTAATTTTTGTTCGTAATCATGGTATCCAATGCTGTTGTAAAGCTCTTCCCGGGTCTGCATGGTATCAATTACATGAGCCTGGGTTCCATCTTTCCGGATATGCTCGTAAACATTCAGTGCTGCCTTATTTGCCGCCCGGAAAGCAGAAAGGGGATATAAAATCAAACCGACTCCCGCATCTTTCAGTTCATCAGCAGTATACATTTTAATCATTCCGAATTCTGTAATATTGGCCAGTACAGGAATACATGTAGCGTCTACAAACTTTTGATAATAGCTTAAATCAGGAACAGCCTCCGCAAAGATGAAATCTGCTCCGGCTTCTTTATAGGCAACAGCCCTTTCCAATGTTTTTTCAAGCCCTTCATTGGCAAAAGCATCAGTACGTGCCCCGATCACAAAATTTTCATCCGTCCGAGCATCAACAGCAGCCTTCAAACGGTCTACCATTTCCTCTTTGCTTACCACTTCTTTACCTGGACGGTGCCCACAACGTTTAGCTCCTACCTGGTCTTCAATATGCAAAGCACCTGCTCCGGCTTTAATTAATGATTTTACAGTTCTTGCTACATTGAATGCCGAAGGACCAAACCCCGTATCTACATCCACCAATAGAGGTAAATCACATACATTGGTTATTCGCTGAATATCGATCAGAACATCCTCAAGGGTCGTAATTCCCAGATCCGGAATTCCCAACGATCCTGCAGCAACTCCTCCTCCGGAAAGATAAATAGCATTGAATCCTGCCTGTTGCGCCAACAATGCATGATTGGCATTGATAGCCCCGACAATCTGAAGAGGGTCTTCTTTTTGCATTGCCTCCCGGAACCGTAATCCGGCAGACTCTAGACTTACATTTTTACTCATCTTTAATATTATTGTTCGTTTTGATGTATTTTAACTCACATTCTTCCAACAATTTAAAGAAAGATTATTCTTTAAATGATTAAAATAATTAAACGACCTATAAACCTTAATGAATGGTTGAACAGCCCATTACATTTTCATGTAATAACAATCCGTTTAAAGATTACTGCCATCAGCCTGTAATGCTTATAAATCAATATAAAAGGTGCTGATAAAACTTCACAATACTTTGTAAAAGAGAAAATTATGGAAAGGACTAATACGAGCAAGCTGTAGAAATGATACAGCCCTGAAAAGCAAAACCTGTAAACCATTTCTTAAAAATGATAATGTACACAAAAAGATATCGGGCACTGTTACCACATCGTATCATACCTGACTATAAGCTTCAGATCGCGAAAGCATCGTCAATTCGAAATAGGCAGGTCTCCTGACTTGTAACAATTTTTATCGTCCTTCCCATTCAAAAAAGAACAGTGGACCCTGATTGATAAAAACCTTTTGAGTGTTACTTACAGTTGCGCGACAGTTCGTGATTCACACACGATTCCCTTTTAATTCACAGCTAAGTGTAACCAATTCCGGTTGATAAAGAAGTATAAATGAACTCCTTGGTGGTAAATATAGGTATTTTATTGAAACACGAAAATAATTATTTACGAACAACAGTTAGGAATTCGTAATTCTTTGAAAATAGGCATTATAAATTTATTTTCAATTTTCAAAATCATAATTAAAATGATCTTGATTATGTAAAAACCACTTGCATAAAAATCCGACAAACACGATTATTGAGAAAAGCTTATGCTCTCAATATGAAAATATGATTCTGAATTAACAGATAAAAGCCGGAAAAACACTCACAATATCTGTTTCAAACTCTCACCTATATTTTGCAAAGCCAACAGGCTATGGGATGTGATACGTTCTGCAAAAATAATCCTGAAATGGTATCTGAACTGATCGGTAAGGCTAAAAATTTCTCCGGGAGTAAATAATATTCTTTGCTGTTCGCAATAAGCGTAAAATTTCTCCATATCCACTCCTTCAGGTAAACTTCCCCAAATGCTGTATCCACCCTGAGGATCTTCAAAATAAGCCCCATCCGGAAAATGGCTTTTTAATATCTCTAACACATCTGTGGCCTGCTTATATAGCTGTTTACGAAATGAACGCAAATGTTTATCATAGCTATGGTCCTCAAGCAGTTTAATGACCAGTTCCTGATATACCGGAGCAACAGATCTTCCTAAGGCAAACCTGGTTCTCTCTGCTTCCGCATGGAATTTTCCCGAATGCATCCATCCCAGGCGAATACCGGGAGCCAATGTTTTGGAAAAAGAAGAAAAAGTTATTACCCAGCCACCGGTATCAAAACTCCCGATCCCCGAAGGTCTCTCATTGCCAAAATAAAGGTCTCCGTAAATATCATTTTCGATAATCGGAAACTCATATTCTTCCGCAATGGAAAGCAGTTCTTTTTTTACAGTATCCGACATCAGAATCCCGGTAGGATTGTGAAAATTAGGTGTAACTACAAGAGATCTGATATTATGATCCGTGCATATCTTTTTTAAATATCCCGTATCAAAACCATCTCTATCCCGGACAGGAATTTCTATGACTTTAAGCTTCAGATTGACAATTACTTCCAAAACAGAAAAAATGCATGGACTTTCAACAGCAATGAGGTCACCGGCATTCGTCACAGATGCCAGGGCAATGTAAAGTGCCTGCAATGCTCCATCTGTAATGATTAATTTTTCAGGATGCAATGTGTATCCATATTGAGAAGTACGTTTAGCGATAAGATCTCTTAGTTCTAATGACCCGTTAGCAGGATAGTAGCGAAGAAGTGAAGTCCCTTTTTCGCGGATCACTTCCTGCATTTTTTTTAAAATGAGCTTTTGCGGAATCAAAAGATCCGTAGGTGCCGCCGAATTAAATGAGGCATATTCGGAGGGCTTATTTCTTGATGAAATCAGAGCAACATTTTTATTGAAAACTTCATTTTTTGAGACCGGGTAAAGTGGTAAGTTTTCACTGCTTATTTGTGGAACATCAGCTGCTACAAAATAACCGGAGCGGGGAATATTTTTCACCCATCCTTTCATCACCAGATGATCATAACCACTTTGAACCGAACTTGTACTCAGATGATAATTTTCTTTAATCTCTCTCACAGATGGTAGACGGGTGCCGGGCTTTAACATTCCAGTCTTTATTTTATCTTCAATAGCAGTGGTAAAAATCTCATATCTGTACGTCTTCATGGCGTTTCATCTTTTTCATAACAAATGTACAAATGTGTTCGCACAAATGATTAAAAACCAACTGTACTGATTCAATTGTACTCAACTGTACTCATACAACAGTTTAATAATCCATTAGCTTTGGGTAAAAAAGAATCATAATGGAAATTATATCCAAATTTACCGTAGGATCAGACCAGGGAATCGATCACCTTTTTGCTGTCATGAGACCTTATATCAGAAATACCTATTCTGGAAAAGTTTCATCGGAAAAAATTGAAGAATACCTTGCCGAAAATGTAGAATACAGGAAAATGATCAATATCCTGAATGACTTATCCACCCAGCTCATTATGGTATTTGCAGATCATGAACCCGTCGGTTATTGCCTTTTTAAAAGCGGATCATTATATCCGGAAGCAAATGAAGGGGAGAGAATGACGGAAATAATTGATTTTTCTATCCTTCCTGAATATGATCAGCCTGAAATAAGACAATCATTATGGAACAAAAGCAGATCAGCTATTACTTTTACAGATCGTATCTGGATCAGCATAACTGAAGATGATCCCATGCTCTCATTCTTCAATTCGGTTGGATTTGAATTTATAAAAACGACCACCCTGAAAGCATTTTCACTCCCTGCAAAAATATACGAACTGAAGCTGAAGTAAATAAGACTATTCCTTTCACATATTTACATTGTTATTTTTTGGAACAGATGTGGACAATATTTTAATTTTCTTAGCTTAGAGGAGGAAAAGCAACCTCAACAAACAGATCCTGTTAGCAGATATAATGTTGCTGACAGGATCATGTAATACATTAATTAAAAAAACAACCCATTACAAAAGATTTTGACCTTATATTTACAAACAGAAGCCCGATTCTTTATGGCTAAAAGCTGTTTTTAAACAATTTTTTGAAAATCAATTAATTAAAACATCGATTATCCCTTATTTTTTCGTATCTTTGCACTTAATAAATAACCAGGCCTCTGCCTTTGCTATCTGTTACAGTTTAGAATACTTATTTTTTTCTTTCAGTTTTTGCTTTTTCAGCTGCCAAAAATTAACCCTTATTTATTTCCTGAATGAATATATATACAGGCAACTTAAAAAAACAAAGAATAGAAAAACAATTTGAAGATCCTTTTACTCCTTTAGGAGATTTACTCTCAGTAGAAATTACAAAAGAAGACCATTACGCAGGCTCCAGGGTTTACGGGCGTATAGAGGTGCTCATTTAATGTGAGGCATGCCACGCTATTGCAAACTCAGCAACGATCTTTATTTATTCAGATTATTGGTGAACAAAGCAAATGAAACAACGGGAAAAATTATTTTTTTCCGATACACCAACAATAAAATAAATATTCAATTCCTGATAAAGAATTGGTCAAAGGTCGAAGATTCGGCAAACCTTATCAATGAATTTCAAAAATTTAAATTTAATTAATCCCATTATCCGCGCCGCTACAGAGACAGGATATTCTAAACCGACAGAAATACAGGTGGATGTTATTCCGCAGATTTTGATGGGTAGGGATATTTTGGGGTTTGGACCTAAGGAACCTGGAAAAACAGCAGCATTTACCATGCCTGTTATTCAGCTGTTGAAGAAAAGCGCACCGGAACATAAAGAAATACGGACACTGGTATTAACACCGACACAAGAAATAGCGGTGGAGATTGAAGAAGATTTCAGAATTTACAGTAAATATCTTCCTTTATCCCAGTTGACCATTCATGATGGAACATCACAAGGAAATCAGCTTGCCGCTTTAAGAGTAAGAGTGGACGTTCTTATAACAACCCCTGCTGCTTTACTTGAATTAATCAATCAGAGACCTATCAGTCTTTCCAGGATTGAAATCCTGGTTTTAGATGAAGCAGATAAAATGCTCGATACGAATTTTGTGAATGATGTGAAGAAAGTTATTAAACTTCTTCCTCATAAAAGACAAACCTTACTTTTTTCTTCGGTCATATCAGACAAGGTTAAAAGATTTGCTGATCCATTGCTAAGCAACCCGGTGGAGATTAAACCTACACCTATAGAAAAAAATGCAGATCATACAGTGATACCCGTAGGAAAAAAAGAAAAAACGGACAGGCTTTATAACGCCGATCCGCTCCAGTACTTTAATATAATAACTAAATAATAAAATTAATTTATGGCAGATTCTTTCTCTAAAAAAGAAAATTTCAAGAAAAAAATTCAAAAACAAAAAGAAAAGGCTTTACGCCGTGAAGAACGAAAAACTAATAACAATAAAGGAAAGGGACTTGATGAAATGCTAACGTATGTGGATTCATACGGAAGACTTACTTCTACTCCACCTGAAGAGACACAAGAAATCAACCTTGATGATATTCAGCTGGGAGCTGCTCCTATTCCTGAAGAGGAAATCCGTAAATCAGGAATTATTACTTTTTTCAGTGAAAAAGGTTATGGTTTTATTACAGAAGATAAAACAAAGGAAAATGTATTTTTCCATTCCAACAACTGTGCGGAACCCGTAAAGAAAGGAAATAAAGTATCATTTGAAAAAGAGAGATCTCCGAAAGGATTTTCTGCTATTGATATTCAACTGATCAAATAATAAATAACAACAATTTTTAATAACAATTACAATGCAAGAAGGCACAGTAAAATTTTTTAACGAAACAAAAGGTTTCGGATTTATTTCTCCAGCAGACGGAGGACAGGATATCTTTGTACACGCTTCAGGGTTAAGCACAAGAATTATTCGTGAAAACGATAAAGTAACTTTTGAAGTACAAAAAAGTGAAAAAGGATTAAACGCAGTAAACGTAAAACTTGCATAGTTTTCCAGATATTTTCCGATAAGATAATATCAAATCACACAGAAGGCCCCATTTGGGGTCTTTTTTTTATTTCAAATAAATCCAGATAAAGTATAATCCAAAGTCGATCGTCCTATAAATAATAAACCCATCATTACTTTATTGGGAAGTATTATCTTTATGTAATAAAAACACATCACTGATGTTCCGGGTGATCTGGACATCTAAAAACATTTTGAAGTAAAAAATCAATCACATTGAAAAGAATTGTAAAAGTATTCCGGAAAATATTGATCCTGCTGGTCCTCATTATCACTGTTCTTGGTATCGTTACCTTTTTCTATATGAGGCGGGAGGAATTCGGAGCCCTGCCGGAGGGTAAACGTCTTGAACTGATAAAAGCTTCTTCCCATTATAAAGATGGCAGATTCAGGAATATTGTGGAGAGGCCGACACTTACTAAAGGCTATTCGATGCCGGGTGTATTGTACGAAACCCTGTTTACAAAATTTCCACACCGTAGCCCAGTAGATTCGCTACCATCCATAAAGACCAATTTAAAAGCACTGAATATTCATGATAACGCGTATGTATGGTTTGGGCATTCTTCATTTTTTCTTCAGCTCGATGGCGTAAAGATCCTTGTTGATCCTGTATTCAGTGGAAAAGCCTCCCCTATCCCTGGAAGTGTTACGGCTTATAAAGGAAGTGATATTTATACGGTAGCAGACCTGCCTGAAATCGACTACCTACTTTTATCGCATGATCATTATGATCATCTGGATTACGAAACCATAAAAGAACTGCAAAAAAAGACAAAACATGTAGTCTGTGGTTTAGGGAACGGAGCTCATTTTGAACGCTGGGGATATACACCCGATCAGATTATAGAAAAAGACTGGTACGAATCCGTAAACGTAAAGCCAGAATTTACCATATTTACGGAATCTACACATCATGATTCCGGAAGAGGATTCAGAAGCGGACAGGCATTATGGCTTTCTTTCCTGATTCAGACACCTTCTATGAAAGTGTACTACAGCGGAGACGGAGGTCGTGATGATAGATTTAAATCTATAGGTTCAAAATACGGAAAAATTGATTGGGCCATTATGGAATGCGGGCAATATAATAAAGCATGGCAATCGGTACATGAGCTTCCGGAAGAAGTTGCTTTGGGAACAAAAGAGCTGGGTGCCCAAAATTTATTACCCGTGCATAATTCTAAATTCACCCTGGCCAACCATCCCTGGAAAGAACCTTTGGAAAAAATCACTGCTCTTTCAAAGAACCAAACTTATCGATTAGCAACCCCTATGATTGGTGAATTAGTTCATTTAGACAAAACAGATCAGAAGTTTAACGAATGGTGGAAAAATGTTCAATGAGGCATCTGAAAAGTTAATTTTGGAAAATTCCAATTTTATAAACTTGAGATGTCCATTTTCAGCATTTGGTTTATTTTATCCTGAAATTGGGTCTCTATAAGGATCTCCGATATATCCACAGGTAAATCTTCTAATGTTAGAGGATTTACAGGGCTCGCTACCAGGTGGTAGTTACCATCAAGAAAATGATTAAAGTTATTTTTATCAAATGAATACAAACCTTTTTTTGCCATTGAAATGTAATCTTCAAGATATCTTTCATCTGCTTTACTACGATATATTTCAATTAAGACCGAGTTTAATTCGGGATTAATTGTAAAATCTGATACTACAGGCAAATTCCTGAAATAATGTACTAATTTCTTATGATTTTCTGCTGATTTAGCTACAGAATCAGGTAACTTTCCTCCTGCAGAAGCCATAAATCCAATGTATTTACCATCCGTGAGAAACCAATCAATGTCCAGGGTCTGTTGTTCAATTTCAGTTATCATCAGTTAAGGGATTATATTTTTTCTGACTAAAAATTATTTATAATGCCTGAATATTCCAAAATCTGTAGCCGTCCACAGGGCTGCTTTTTGTCCCGCAGCTTTTAGGGCATCATTTGTCCAGGTGTTACAGGTATACGTGAAATTGTAGCTTCCCTTAGCATCATAAAAGGCATCATTATCAGCATACACAGCATTTGTCGGGATGAGAATAAAATTACCATTCTTATCTCTATCGAATTTGGCTTCTACGAATTCAACTAATTTTTTATACTGGGACCTGCTGATCATAATCATTTTACAGTCTTCTCCTTCTTTCATCGTACTATAATAAGTACAGTGCATTGCAGATTCACTTAACCAGAAAGCAGCTTTGAAAGCTGTTGAAAATTTTAAATCAGCCCATGTCGGAGTGTCCAGGTAGAAACCTTTATCTCCCCATCCGATTCCTATATATTGATAATCAGTTCTCTTTGAAGTGGTATTGGAGAAAGGAACTTTTGTACTCCAGTCCTGCAGATCGTTTTTTACCTGCATTACAATATCCGTGTGTACTCCATTGGTATAAATATAAATTGGAATCTCTTTCTTTTCACCGTCATCCTTCGCTGAAACCCCGATAAACGGGACTAACAGGGCAAGAACAACATAAAGAGCAACGATCCCGAGGATGATTCCTAAAGCTTTTAAAACGATAATAAGTAATTTTTTCACAGATATGTCTTATAAGGTTACGTAAAATTAATTTTTAATTTATAACAAAAATATTTGTTTTAATCGGAAAAATCAGTACATTTAAGTATGAAATAGTCACAAATATGCGTAAAAACACTAAATCCCAAAAAAGATTTAAAATAAGAGTAAAAACAGCTCCGAAAAGAATACAAAAAAAACGTTGATTTTCTAAAAGATTTTATCTTTTTGAAAGTCAATTTTTCTTTTTAGGAAAGGCTTTTCAGAGAATTTTTATTCACAAAATCTTTGCCTCCTTAAACCGCTAAATTTAAGGAATGGTCGACTACCCTCTTTAATTTGGAACAGCAGAAATTCCAAACGAGGGTTTATCACCAAAAATTTAACGCTTAACTCCTCATGCGAAACTCAATTTTTCAGTTTCTCACCACCTTATCCCCTTCAATCTTCCCTTTTTTTTGGATACATTCTCATCAAGAACTTGCAATCAGGCATTTATTGTAATTATATTTTACATTTTTATCATTTTTTTAACACATTTTTAATCCCCACGTTTTGTTTCAATTTTCAAGTTTAGTTACCTTTGTCATTGGATGCGGGGAAGATTTCATCAATATTTGTTTACCTTTTTATTTGCACTACTCACTGTTTTAGGTTTGTACTCTGGTCAGATACCGGAGTATCCCGATTTTGATGTCAACTTCAATTCAAAATCCGTAAGTGATGATTCTTCGGAAAACAATATAAAACATTCTTATGCTTTTCTAAGAGACCATGAACTTCATGATCAATATGTTGTTTCACACCTGCCCTATCATAAGCTTAGAGCAAACCTTTCCGAAAGCGATAATGAAAACGATGATAATGTAGAGACATCCGGTTTTACGGGACCTCCAATCTGTTTAGGGACTGACATCGGACATCTGAAACCTGATTTCGTTACGATATTCCATAACAGACAGAGTGCTGTTTCACTTGCTAATTCAGAACATCTAAAATATTTCAATGATGACCTGTACATCCAGTACAGGGTCATCCGGCTGTGATCTTAGTATATTTTTACGGAAAATTTATAGGTTCTCATGCTGAGAGCCTGCAAACTTATTTTTTCAATTAAAAAAATTTACTATAAAATGATTATCATGGTCAAGAAAAGTCTCATGTATATAAACCTGTGCATTATTTTGCTATGCATAAGCTGTCAATCAGAGAAAAAAGAAAAAGCAGAAGCTGCGGTTTTCAATGTAACAAGCCCGCTAGTGAAAGATACTTTAATCGATAAAGATTATGTAGCGCAAATCCGATCCATTAACCATATAGAACTCCGTGCTCAGGAAAAAGGTTATATCCAGACCTTATATGTAGATGAAGGTCAATATGTAAAAAAGGGACAACTGCTATTTAAAATTATGCCCAACCTTTATGAATCTGATGTTAACAGGGCAAAGGCAGAAGCAAAATATGCTCAGATAGAATACCAGAACACTAAAAATCTTTCAGATAAAGATATTGTAGCTCCGCAGGAAATGGCAATGGCTAAGGCGAAATATGAAAAAGCCCAGGCTGAGCTTTCGTCAATGAATACGCACCTTAAATTTACCGAGATCAGGGCTCCTTTTAACGGAATTGTAGGCCGTCTGCATGTTCGGAAAGGAAGTCTGGTAGACGAAGGTGAGCTGATCACAGAACTTTCGGATAACAGCAAGATGTGGGTATACTTCAATGTTCCGGAGGCTGAATACCTGAATCAGATGAGTGACAGAAAGGACAATGATCCTATGCATGTCCGTTTAAAAATGGCCAATGGAAAAACATTCAGCCAGGATGGTATTGTGGAAACCATCGAGTCTGATTTTGATAATGAAACAGGAAATATTGCATATAGAGCAACTTTTTCTAACCCTAAGGGTCTTCTCAGATATGGGGAAACCGGAAATATACAGATTACAGCTCCCTATGCCAACGCTATGCTGATTCCTCAGAAAGCAACTTTTGAAGAGCTGGAAAAGAAATATGTATATGTAATCAACAAAGACAACAAAGTAAAAGCACGGGAAATAAAAATTGCTGCTGAATTACCACATATTTATGTAGTGGCGTCAGGACTTGGAAAAGATGAAAGAATTCTTTTGGACGGGCTTCGAATGGTACAGGAAAATCAAAAAATTTCCACCCGCTATCAGAAGCCTGAAAAAGTGATGTCGAACCTGGATCTCTATGCTGAGTAATTAAAAAGCAGAATTATGTTTAAAAAAGTAATACACCGGCCGGTATTCGCAATCGTAATATCGGTCATCATCCTCTTTGTCGGTGGATTGGCCATTAAACAGCTTCCTACCGAACAATTTCCAAAAATCGCACCTACTACGGTTGCCGTATCCATTGCTTATCCGGGTGCGAGTGCCGATGTACTGGTGAAATCCTCATTGATTACCATTGAAAATGCCATCAATGGAGTACAGGGAATGCGTTACATCACCACCGATGCGACCAGTGCCGGAGAAGCTACGGTAAACGTTGTTTTTGATCCCGGAACAGATCCCAATGCTGCCGTTGTTCTTGTAAAAACGAGAGTAGACCAGGTGATGCCCCTTTTACCTGAACTTGTACAGAAAGAGGGGGTTGTAGTAAATCCCATTCAGCCCAGTATGCTGATGTATGTCAATTTATACAGTACCAACAAGAGCATGGACGAAAAATTCCTTTACAACTATGCAACCGTAAACATCATTCCTGAAATCAACCGTATTCACGGTATCGCAAAATCACAGATCCTGGGAAGCCGAAGATATGCAATGCGAATCTGGCTGAATCCCGATCGTATGCGTGCTTATTCTATTTCTGTGGATGAGGTAATGAAGGCTATTGGTGAGCAAAGCATTATCGGGCGTCCCGGAAGAATCGGTCAGAGCTCAGGAATTGCAGCGCAGTCCCTTGAATATGTTCTTACCTATAAAGGACAATATAACAAACCTGAAGAGTACGAGAACATTATTGTCCGTTCCAATGCTGAGGGGGAAAATATTAAGCTTAAAGACGTAGCTAAGGTAGAACTGGGAAGCGAATTCTTTGATATTTATTCCAATCTCGACGGACATCCTTCTGCTTCTATAGTCCTGAAGCAGAATTATGGAAGTAACGCGAATGACGTAATAAAAGATGTGAAAGCAAAGCTTGAGGAAATGAAAGGTAGCTTCCCACCAGGGGTAGATTACAAGATCAGCTATGACGTATCCCAGTTTCTGGATGCTTCCATCGAACAGGTGGTCCACACATTGAGGGATGCCTTTATTCTTGTAGCCATTGTAGTTTTCATCTTCCTTGGAGACTGGAGGTCAACATTGATCCCAATCATTGCCGTTCCCGTCTCTTTAGTAGGAACGTTCTTTGTTATCCAGCTTTTTGGCCTATCCATAAATCTGGTAACCTTATTTGCCCTTGTTCTTGCTATCGGTATCGTTGTGGATAATGCGATTGTGGTTATTGAGGCTGTACACGCCAAGATGGAAGAAAGCAACATTTCACCTTATAAAGCTGTGAAAGAAGTAATGGCTGAAATTGCAGGCGCTATTATCGCAATTACTGCTGTAATGGTGGCAGTATTTGTCCCTATTTCATTTATGACAGGGCCGGTAGGAACCTTTTATCGTCAGTTTTCAATTACAATGGCGAGTTCCATCGTGATTTCTGCTGTAGTTGCCCTTACATTAACGCCTGTTTTAGCGGCAATGCTGCTGAAAAACAATCATGGAAAACCTAAAAAAGCCAATCTCTTTACAAAATCACTGGATGCATTTAATAAAGGTTTTGATAAAGTAACCGGTAAGTATGCATTGCTTCTGAGAAAAATCGTTAACAGAAAAGTGGTAACCTGGGGAATCCTGATTTTATTTTCAGCCGGAATTTTTATCATCAATAAAACACTTCCGGGAGGTTTCATCCCCAATGAAGACCAGGGAACGATTTATGCCATTATTCAGACACCTCCGGGTTCTACATTGGAACAGAC
Organism: Chryseobacterium sp. LAM-KRS1; assembly: GCF_013184525.1. Taxonomy (GTDB): domain Bacteria; phylum Bacteroidota; class Bacteroidia; order Flavobacteriales; family Weeksellaceae; genus Chryseobacterium; species Chryseobacterium proteolyticum. The sequence continues at coordinate 133,259 of NZ_JAAOIZ010000001.1, read as the reverse complement.
CAATAAGGTTTCCAGAGCATTACAGAAGATCTGTCAGGGTGTGGACGGTGTAGAATCCGTATCCTCACTGGCGGGTTACGAAATTATGACGGAAGGGCGTGGTTCTAATGCCGGAACTTGTCTGATTAACCTTAAAACCTGGAGTGCCCGTGACCATTCTGTAAAAGAAATCATGAAAGAACTTGAAGAAAAATCAAAAGATCTCGGAGCAACCATTGAGTTTTTTGAACCACCGGCTGTTCCCGGATTTGGATCTTCAGGAGGATTTTCCATGAGACTGCTGGATCTGAACAGAACCACAGATTATCAGGATTTCGATAAGGTAAACAAGGAATTTATTGCCAACCTTAAAAAGCGCAAGGAATTAACAGGGGTATTCACCTTTTTTGCAGCCAATTATCCGCAATATGAGCTTGTTTTTGATAATAATGCCGCCATGCAGAAAGGAGTTTCTATCGGTAAGGCGATGGACAACCTGAATATCCTGATCGGAAGTACCTATGAGCAAGGATTTATCAGATTCGGGCAGTTCTTTAAAGTATATGTACAATCTTCTCCTGAATTCAGAAGACTTCCTTCGGATATCATGAAGCTCTATGTAAAAAATGACCGTGATGAAATGGTTCCTTATTCAGCATTCATGACGCTAAAAAAAACACAGGGGCCTAATGAAATTACCCGCTACAACATGTATAATTCTGCTGCGATCCGGGGGTTACCGGCTGCCGGGTACACAACTGCAGATGCAATTAATGCGATTAATGAAACAGCAATTAAAACTTTACCTCACGGATACAAAGTTGCCTGGGAAGGATTGTCTTATGACGAAGCACAGCGCGGAAATGAAGCCATCTATGTATTCCTGGTTGTTCTTGTATTCGTATACCTCGTACTTGCGGCGCAGTATGAAAGCTTTGTCATTCCATTCGCTGTCTTATTTTCGCTTCCTGTGGGGGTATTCGGATCTTTCCTTCTCCTTAAGGCAATGGGTCTGGAAAATGACATCTATGCTCAGGTAGGACTGATCATGGTAATCGGTCTTCTGGGTAAAAATGCGGTATTAATCGTTGAGTTTGCCGTACAGCGGAGACAGTCAGGGGATTCCATATTTGAAGCAGCCGTGGAAGGTGCAAGGATCAGGTTCCGTCCGATCCTGATGACTTCTTTTGCATTTATTGCAGGTCTTGTTCCTTTAATTTTTGCAGGAGGTGCCGGAGCGATCGGAAACCACACCATTGGAGCTTCTGCATTAGGAGGAATGCTCGTGGGAACTATTTTAGGAGTCATCATTATTCCTGGCCTCTATTACATTTTTGCCAAATGGTCTGATGGCAAAAAAATGATCAAAGACGAAGATGAATCACCGCTAAGCGAAGATATGATACACTATGAATAAGAATAAAATATATCAATATGCAGGGATCGCACTGGTCCTATTAAGCCTTGCTGCCTGCAAACCTATAGAAATAGAACAGCGTGCCGAAAATAAAACAGTTCCTGAACAATACGGGACTGATGATAATAGTTCTTCCAATACAGGAAAGATCAAATGGAATGAATATTTTAGTGATCCAAATCTCCAGGCACTGATCAATGAAGCTCTTAAGAATAACCAGGAGCTGAATATTGTTCTCCAGGAAATAGAAATTTCCAAAAATGAGATCAAGGCCCGTAAGGGAGAGTATTTGCCGTCAGTAGGTTTGAAAGCCGGAGCCGGTATGGATAAAGTAAGCAGATACACTAATATCGGCGCAATGGAAGCGAATACTGAAATTGAACCGGGCAGAGAAATGCCGGATCCTTTATTTGATTTTGCTGTAGGAGCCCAGGCCAAATGGGAAACCGATATCTGGGGGAAACTGCACAATGCCACAAGAGCTCAGGTACAGAGGTACCTTGCCGGTGTAGAGGGAAAGAATTTTATGACCACGAATCTTATTGCTGAAATTGCTGATTCTTACTATGAACTGCTGGCTCTGGATAATGAACTGGATATCCTACAGCAGAATATAAAGATTCAGAATGATGCTTTAGAGGTTGTAAGAGATCTCAAAAAATTTGCCCGTTCCAATGAACTTGCCGTACAACGTTTTCAGGCTCAGGTTTTAAAAACCCAGGGAATGCAGTACGATATCAGGCAGAAAATTGTGGAAACAGAGAATAGGATCAACTACCTTGTCGGAAGATTTCCACAGCCTGTGGAAAGAACCCGCAATACTTTTGATACCCTCGTTCCACAACCGGTATATACGGGGATTCCTTCAGAGCTACTGGAAAACAGACCTGACATTAAACAGGCTGAATATGAGCTTGCTGCATCAAAGCTGGATATAAAATCAGCAAAAGCAAGGTTTTATCCTTCTCTTGATATTGCTGCGGGAGTAGGATTTCAGGCTTTTAACCCTCTGTACATTGTCAAGCCTCAGTCCTTTCTGTATTCTCTTGCAGGAGAGCTTACTGCCCCACTGATCAATAGAAATGCAATAAAGGCAGCTTATTATAATGCCAATGCAAAACAGGTGCAGGCTGTTTACCATTATGAGCAAACTATACTGGGTGCTTATATTGAGGTAGCCAACCAATTATCAAAGATTCATAATCTGGAAAATAGTTTTGATATTAAAAATCAGGAAGTAAATGCCTTAACAAAGTCCATTGATATTTCCAATGATCTTTTTAAATATGCCCGTGCAGATTATATGGAAGTTCTCCTAACCCAACGGGATGCTCTTGAATCCAAGTTTGAACTCGTTGAAAAGAAAGTGAATCAGTTAAAAGCAAGTGTTGCCATTTACAGGGCACTTGGTGGCGGATGGGATCAGAATCCTGTTGCACCCCCCGATATTATTAAAAAATAATATATACCAATTTAATTTTTTCTTAGGGAAGCTTACCGAAAGGTAGGCTTCTTTTTTAAGATTCAGGATCACTACCGTTTTCCAAAAACTCAATATTTCTTTTCAGGCCTGCATATTTTGTTCTTTTTACAGGCGATTTCCTGAAGATTTCAGAGAATAATTCCTGCGTAAGCTCTTTCCATTCGCCTTTTTTAAAATTTTTAAGGCTATCGTTAGGCTTGAATTTGCTCTGCATATTCGGAGCTGAAAACCGGTTCCAAGGGCAAACATCCTGACAGATATCACAGCCAAACATCCAATCCTGCATTTTATCCCTGAAATAATCGGGAATTTCACTTTTCAATTCAATGGTAGCATATGAAATACATTTGCTTCCATCAACGATTTTATCCGAGATGATAGCATCTGTAGGACAAGCATCGATACATTTTCTGCAGGTACCGCAATGGTTGGTGGTTTCGTGATCTGCAATCAGCTCAAGATCGCAAATAATCTCCGCTAAAAAATAAAATGACCCGTTTTGTTTCGTGATCAGATTGGCGTTTTTCCCTACCCATCCAATTCCGGATTTCCTGGCCCAGCTTCTTTCAAGTACGGGAGCAGAATCTACAAAAACCCTGAATCCGAATTCCCCGATCTCCTCCTGTAGCTCAGTCACCATTTCACGAAGAATTTCCTTAATTACCTCGTGATAATCTTCAGCGTATGCATACTTTGAGATCTTGTAGTTTTCCAGCGTGGAAAGCTTCTCTTCAGGGAAATAGTTATAGGATAATGAAATCACTGACTTCGAGCCTTCTACCAGTAATCGGGGATCTAATCTTTTATCAAAATGGTTTTCCATGTATTTCATTTCCCCATGGAAGTTATTCTTTAACCATTTCTCCAGATGACGGGCATCTTCTTCGAGGAAATCAGCTTTGGAGATACCACAATTCTGAAATCCAAAACTTTGTGCCTTGGACTTTATCAGTTCAGAATATTTTTCAGCAGTTGAATTCATGATTTCCCATTGCAAAACTAAGATTATTTTATAAATTTGTTGGAGTTTGGGTGTGTGAAATATTTCAGACAGCCATTTTATACTTTTAACACTAAATATTTACAATTATGTCATTAGCAGATGTATTAAAATCCGGAAATTATCAATTAATAGATGTTCGCGAACCAATGGAACTGGAAATGGATGGTAATATAGAAGGAGCTCAAAATATTCCATTAGGTGAAGTTGAAGATAGAAAAGAAGAAATTCTATCGATAGAAAAACCAGTTGTAATTTTCTGCAGAAGTGGAAACAGAAGCGGAAAAGCTTTGGAATATTTAAATTCCCAGGGGTTAAAGGACGGTTATAACGGCGGTGGCTGGGCAGACCTGAAAGCAACAATCGAAGCAAATCAAGGAACTTTTTAAGTTCCTTTTTTTATCCCTTCTAATAATATGAATCTGAAAGAAAGATTAGCTCAGAATCTCCTTCCTTACACACAGGACCAGTATCTCATTAATAAATTGTGGCAGGAAATACAGACCCAATACTCCCAAAAAGGAAGATTTTATCACAATCTGGAACATCTGACTGCTTTATTTTCGGAGCTGGAAAAGATAAAAAGTGATATTTCAGATTTTCAGGTGATAAGTTTTGCAGTATTTTATCACGATATTATTTATGATGCTTCCTCAAAAGCTAATGAGAAAAAAAGTGCTGAATTAGCGAAAATAAGGCTTAGTGAAATTAGGGTAGAAAAAAAGTCCCTAGATAATATCATTCAACAGATTCTGGCGACTCAACTGCATCAAAAATCCCCAGATAATGACACCAACTATCTTTTAGACGCTGACTTATCGATTTTAGGACAAGACACTCAAACCTATCTGGAATATACTAAAATGATCAGAAGAGAATACTCTATCTATCCTGACTTTCTATATAAACCTGGCAGAAGAAAAGTACTTCTGCATTTTCTGGAGTCGGATTATATTTTTAAAACTGACTATTTTAAGAATAAATATGAACATCAGGCCAGAAAAAATATAGAGTATGAATTAACAAATTTATAGACCAACCTTATTAAATGTGTTTCTCTATGAACTCTTTCGCCTTCTCCAATATAATATCAGGTACTTCTTTGTGTGGTATATGTCCTACTCCTGGTATAATATATTTCTCTGAGAATCCGCTCACCTGTCCTACTGTTTTTTCTACCTGATCTAAAGTTCCATATTCATCAGCATCTCCCTGAATAAATAGTAATGGACATATAATATCTTTCAATATATACTCGATGTTCCAATTTCTGTATCCCTCCCGAGTCCAGGTTTCTGTCCAGGCCTTGAAAAGCATTTCTACTTTATCTCCATGGTATTTTTGCAGGCGCTCAGGAAGATTCGTAGTTTTATAAGCTTCCCATGCATCATACACTCCTTTCAGCGTAACATCTTCAACGAAAATATGTCCTGCTTCACAAATAACGGCTTTTATTCTTTGGGGATATTTACCGGCAGTGATCAGAGCTATGGTTCCTCCGTCACTGTGCCCGAATAAAATAGCATCTTTGATGTTAAGCTCCTGCAACAACTCATTCAGAAGATCTGCTTCCAGCTCCATATAATTATCGGGTCTTTCGTGTGTAAGCATCGGACCTGATTTACCATATCCTAAACGATCATAAACTAAAACATTACATTGGGAAGCTTCGGAAAGTTTTTGGGGAAAATCCCTCCATAATTGGGTGCATCCAAGGGAGTCGTGAAGAAAAACCAATGTAGGCGTGTTTCCCCGTGAATTATCGCATTCTATATAAAGGTTTTTTATTTGGGGTTTTGCTAAATTAACCGACATTCAAGTTATTGCTTCATTAAAATTTAGGCATTTTTACCTCTTCAAATTCGTTCAGAAGATTAGCAAAAACAGTTTCAACAGGTAGGATGTCATTGATCAATGCAGACACTTGTCCTATTTCCAGTTCTCCATCTTCCAAATCTCCTTCGAACATCCCCTTTTTTGCTCTTGCCCTACCCAAAGACGCCGCTAAAGCTTCCGCATCTCTCCCGGACTGATAAATATTTTCTAGCTCATTGAAGAATTTATTTTTAACCATCCTTACCGGAGCCAGTTCTTTTAAGGTAAGATGAGTATCTCCTTCATTCAGCTCTGTAATTTTCTTTTTCCAGTTTTCGTGGGCGCTGGCTTCATGGGTTGCCGCAAACCGGGACCCTATTTGTACACCATCTGCTCCCAAAATCATAGCCGCTTTTATCTGAGAACCTAAAGCAATTCCTCCAGCTGCAATTAAGGGCTTAGAAATGTGTTGCTTTACATTAGGGATAAGGCAGAAGGTCGTAGTTTCATCCCTCCCGTTATGTCCTCCTGCTTCAAAGCCTTCCGCTACCACAGCATCTACTCCCGCATCTTCACATTTAATGGCAAATTTTGTAGATGAAACAACATGAGCCACCTTAATACCTTCTTTCTGTAAAGTTTCTGTATAGGTTTTAGGATTTCCTGCTGAGGTAAAAACAATCTTCACTCCCTCTTCCAAAATGATTTGAATAATTTCCTCGATATTAGGATAAAGCATAGGTACATTTACGCCAAAAGGCTTGTCTGTAGCTGCTTTGCATTTCTGAATATTCTCTCTTAAAATATCAGGGTACATACTTCCTGCACCGATTAATCCCAGCCCTCCGCAATTGGAAACTGCTGAAGCAAGTCTCCATCCGGAATGCCATATCATTCCTGCCTGAATGATCGGATATTTTATATCAAAAAGTCTGGTAATCCTGTTTTGTTCTGATTCCATCCCATAAATTTTTTTAGCCGCACTAAAATCTATAAAATTACTCATGCTGTAAAAATACTAAAAAACAAAAATTTCATCCCTTCCTATTTGAAAAATATTCAGATAAATTTTCTTTTTAATTTTAATTATCCCGGATGCCATCTATAAAAAAAACCTTCAGATCATCTGAAGGTTTTTCTATTATTTCTTTAAAGCCTCTTTTTTCCAGTTTCCTTTAAACTTGCAGGAATCGTAACGGCTGTCTATCGATATAAATGTTGTTGGTAATTTGGAATTCACAAATTTTTCAACCATTTCATTTCGCTTCTTATTAAGTGCCATTTGCTTTATTCTGTCATAATCGGTTTCCAGAGTGATCTGGTGAGAAGGAATCACATCTTCGATCTTCACAATTTTCACTACTTTTCTTTTTCTCTCGTCTTCATCATCAAAAGCACTGGTAATATCATCCTTATTAAGACCTGCCAATTCATAGCTGATAGTTCCCGGAATAGTTTCTCTTTCGATCTTATTAGAACCATCAGATCCGGAAATTACCCCACCATTGAATTTTGTTCTTTTATCATCTGAATATTTAAAGGCAGCATCTTTAAATGTAATTTTCCCTTCTGTAATAAGGGTTTTAATACTGTCTAATTTCTTTTTAGCTGTTTTAATTTCGTCTTCAGTAGGAGTAGCCATCAAAAGGATATGTCTTGCATCGTATATCTTTCCTGATTTTTTCACCAATTGAATGATATGGTATCCAAATTCTGATTCTACAGGGTCTGAAATTTCCCCTTCCTGAAGGTTTAGTGCAGCCGCTTCGAATGGCTTTACCATCTGTCCTTTAGAGATATTTTTCATTAAACCTCCAGTAGATGCAGAACCCGGATCCTCAGAATAGATTCTCGCCTGGCTTTCAAATGATTCTCCACCTGCAATATCCTGTTTAATCTTTTTTAACTTATTGATCAGCTCATCTTTATGGGCTTCCGTAAGTTTAGGATACATCATGATCTGCGCTAAAGTTACTTCATCTTTGATTTCAGGTAACTGAGCTTTATACATATTATAAAAATCGGTTACTTCATTTGGCGTAACATCGGCCTTATCAGTAACTCTCTGATATTTTGCCTGCCCGTAATAGGTATCCGTGTCTATCTTTTCGATAGCATTCTTCATTTCGTAAGCAGTTCTGAACTTGTAGGCAGCTAACATTGCTTTTTCGTCAGGAAATTGGGAAAGTAACTGGCTGTACTTTGCATTAGCCTGAGTTTTAATAGCAGCCGATCTGTTTTCAATCAAGGTATCCTTTTTTGCTTCGAATACAAGAAGTTTATTGTTGATCAGATTCTCCAAAAACTCACACTTATCTGTGTTGGAAGCGCCCTGCTGTTTTGCATAGTTCATCTGTTCATTAACGTCAGACTCTAACACAATTTCATCTCCGATTACAGCAGCAATACCATCCACCAGGTCCCCTTGTTTTAACTGGGCCTTCATGTTAGTAGCAAACAGCATCACAAAAACTCCAAAAAGAAAAGTGATCTTTAGTTTATTTATCATTTTAGTATTTTAAACAAGTTGCAAATTTAGAATTCTTAACGAATTACACTAAATTTTTTATTATAAATATTTCTTAAAAACATCTATTTATTGTAGTTCAACGTCAAATGTTGTTAATTCTTTGAATTGTCTCAGCCTGCTGAACATATCCGATTCACTTACTTCCTCAATTCTTTCGGTCCCGAACTTCTCTACAGTAAATGAGGCCATTGCTGAACCAACGATCAATGCTGATTTCATTGTTTCAAAATCGATCTTCTGTTTCTTGGCTAAATATGCAGCAAAACCACCTGCAAAAGTATCTCCCGCTCCGGTCGGATCAAAAACATCTTCTAACGGAAGTGCCGGAATTGCGAACACCTGAGTTTCATTGAACAGTAATGCCCCGTGTTCCCCTTTTTTAATGATCACATATTTAGGTCCCATTTTAAGGATCTTTTTTGCCGCTTTTACTAAAGAATATTCTCCTGAAAGCTGTCTGGCTTCTTCGTCATTGATGGTAATCACATCTGTTTTGGCGATCATATCCATTAAAATATCCATCGCTGTATCCATCCAGAAATTCATGGTATCCAGGACAACAAGTTTTGGACGTTCATTCATTTTTCCCAGAACGGACAGCTGTACCCCCGGATGAAGGTTTCCTAACAACAAAATCTCTGCATCCTGCATAGAATCCGGAATTTTCGGATCAAAATTTTCCAGAACATTTACTTCCGTAGCTAAGGTATCTCTCGTATTTAAATCATTATGATACTTTCCTGACCAGAAAAATGTTTTTCCTTCTTTCACGATCTCAATTCCTTCGATATTTACATCCCTGTCGGTAAACATATCAAGATGCTCTTGTGGAAAATCCCCTCCAACAACAGAAACAATCCCTGATTTTACGCCTAAGATAGATGAAGTGATACCGATATAAGTAGCGGCACCTCCCAAAATTTTATCTGTCTTACCAAACGGTGTTTCAATTGCATCAAATGCAACACTTCCAACAACTAAAAGTTTCATATATTTTTCAATGTATTTTAAACTGATTTATTTTTTCCATTCGAAAGTATCCAGCAGATGCTTCATATCATTCTTGATATAATTTACTGCAGGAGCCAATGAATCCGGTTTCGGTCTTGTATTAAAGTATAGATAAGCAGTTACAAAGTGTTTTGTACTGTCTGTAATGTAAAATTGAAGATTGGAAGCACTCTGCCCCTTTAATTCGTAAAAATTCCCGTAGACTTTCTTTTCGGGATATTCAAAAGACTTAGTGTCAATGGCACTGGCCTTAATGGTGTGCTCATACACCATCTTTTCAGCTTCTTTGATATGATCGGCAAAATCATTCTGAATCGGATAATAGGTAACAAAAACCTTAGCCTTCATTTTAGGATAATTCAGATAGTACCAGCAAGGCCTTTTAGCATTTGTGATCATTGCAAAATCCGAGTATTCAAAACTATAAGCACAGTTAGGATCAAATTTTTGATATTTTGGTGTGGGATATTCCAAACGCAGTTCTCCGTATGGTTTTGGGATTGGATCTTTTCCACATGAAATTAAAAGCAATGACGCAAATATAAAAATGACTTTTTTAATCATTTTGCAAAAGTACAAATTAGATTTCAGATTTAGGAAGACAAATTTCAGTCTTTCAACGAGTTTTGGATATAGCTTTCCAGAGGCTTGGGAAAAGATTTATCCTGTGATCCCCGGTAGTCCGTTACAATATATAGATTATTTACTGTAAAATCCTCCCAGATAGCTTTTGAAGGGATTTCAACATTATAAATATCTATGGTAAGATTCTTATGGGTGAGCTTATGTTGAACTGTTTTAAGGTTTTTTATAAATATCTTGAAATCCTCAGGAAGAGAGGACGGAAATTCAAAAAGTTTCTTCCAGATAAAATCATCTTTTCTTTGTTGGATCACAAATTGGCCTTTGTAATGAATAAAATAATACTGCAGATGAAGGTCTTCTGTTTTTACTTTTTTTGTTTTAACCGGAAACTCTGAAACCTTGTTCAAAGCAAAAGCCAGGCAATCATCTTCTAACGGACATTTTTCACACAGAGGATTTTTGGGCTTACAGATTTCAGATCCGAGATCCATCATGGCCTGATTAAAATCTCCGACATTCTCCGGCATAACTAATGTTGCCAACTGAGAAAAATAAGCAAAGGCCTTTGAACCGGAAATATCAAAATCATCTGCGAAAACACGACTTAATACCCTGTAGAAATTCCCATCAACGGCAGGCATGCGTCCGTTAAAACAAATGCTCGAAACTGCGGCTGCAGTATACTTCCCCACTCCTTTTAGCTGTAATATATCCTCATACCGGGCAGGAAAAACACCATCAAAATCTGTCATGATCTGTTGAGCTGCCTTATGGATATTGATTGCTCTGGAATAATACCCCAAGCCTTTCCAGTGAAGCAAGACCTCGTCTTCTTCTGCTGACGCCAGGGATTTCACATCCGGAAATCGTCTTATAAAATTATTATAATGGTTAAGCCCCTGAGCAATTCTGGTTTGCTGAAAAACAATTTCGCAGATCCATATTTTATATGGATCTTTTGTTTTTCTGAATGGTAAATCTCTGGCATTTTCCTTGTACCATCCCAGCAACTTGTTTCCGACGTGAAGAAAGTCCGAACCCTTAAAATTCTTTTCCAAAAAGTGACTCTGTTTAAATAATTCAACCTGCCTTTTACATCATTTCACAAATAGGATAGGAAATCAATCAAAGCAATTGCAAAGATAGAACTATTTACTTTCTGTACCTAGGGTATATACCGGAGCGGATTTCAGCCATTGATACTTAAGCTTTTTCTCTTCTGCGATAAAACGGTATCCGTTAAGTTTTTTCAGAAAAACATACATGGAATCTTTTTTAAGCTTTAGTCTCTGGTTGGATAGAAACTGGAACGGATAGGTGACCACAGAGTCTCTTGTCGTTTTTTCTATCTCACCGGAAGTAAGTCTGTAAATAAAAATAGGTCTCCCGCGACCGGATGAGCTGTCTACGAGCTTTATATCTGAACTGACAAGAACCATATCACTGCCGTCGATACATTCTTCTTTATTCATAATGTAAGCTTTCCCTTCCTGTCTCTCATCTTCGAAAAGATCTTTTTTATAGTAATTCGGGCTTTGATATTTCTTCTCGCAGCCTATAAAAAGCATCAGGAAAACGGGTATGCAATAGGCAAACCTGGATGTAAACATATTAATTTTTATATAAATTTGGTAGAAAAAAACCGATGTAAAATTGCATCGGTTTTTATTATTTGGTAAGGATATATTAGTCCTGAGTATATTGAGACTCCCATTCGTTACCATCATCCCCTTTATGTCCGTCCAATTTAATAACGAAACTCTTTGTTGGGAAATAAGGCGTTAAACGGATATCAAGCCATACCCTGTCTTTATTTACTTTATCCTGTTCGAAACGAACGATCTTGAATTTTTCAATCAGTTTATCCGGACCTTTGATACCATCAAGGAAGGTTACAATCTGTCTTCTCAGATCATCTTCATTTTTAGCGGTCCAGTTTTCAAATGCTCTTCTGTTAAGGAAATCCAGCAAAACTTTGGTTACATAATCGAATACACGAACTACAGAATAAGTCTGAAGACCGATATTATCTCCTGTAAACAACGTTTTTGCAGAGAAGGCCATAATCTTGCCATATTCATTAACCATCGGGACCAATCCCATTTTTTCCAACTGAGAAATTTCACTTTTCTTCAATTCGAATTTTACGGCATCTACTTCGTTGATGTTACCATGTTTCTTACCGGCCGCTACCTGAGACATTAATGTTTTATGGATTTTACCGGCCAATGAAGTAGAAGGTGGAAGTTCCACATTTTCTTCTTCACCTACTTCTTCAGCTCTTCCACGTCCTACAAGCCAGTTGCAGGTCATGATTACATTACTTCTGTGAAGTTCTCCACCGGTAAGGTTCGCAGAATGAAATAAATCCACTACGTCATCCGGTTTGTCAAGATTAGCAAAATCGGTAACCAACATTACTTTGTTCTCATTACAGATCTTTGCCCATTTTTCGACTACTTTATTTGATCCTAAATAGCCTGGAATGGCTAAAAGGGAATAATTGTCTCTAAGATCCAGACGATCATAATAACTCTTGAATTCTTCAGCAATAGCATCGATGAAAAGTGGATTATCAAGATCCGATAGCTGATCTAAGCTTGCATTCACAATACTTACATTATCAACCTTATCAAGCTCGGTATTTTTATAGAACTGAGCTACTGTACGATAAGAGGTTTCTAACTGACGAACCGTATCCAGAGTGTTCTTTAAATTTGTTTTTAAACTATTTTCTGCCTGTTGTGCTTTATTTTTACACACTTCTGCCATTTTATCTGCAGATTCGTTCCCTTCCAGAAGGCTTACCCAAAGATTAATCTTCTGTAGCAATTCTTTTCTTTCATCTCCTTTATTATTATCGGTGAGAAATATTTCTTTTCTTGCTTTTCTGGTAGGATTCATGTTGGCGATGCCGTCAACAACAGATTCTACAAAACCGAAACCGCCAATTTTATTGAGTTCGGCAAGGGGATTACCTTTCGGTTGTCCCGAATGTTGCTGCTGGCCTTGTTGTTGGCTTTCAGCTGCCTGTAATTTACTATCCATGATTTAATGTAAAGTCTTTAGGTTATTTTTCAAGTTCTTGTGCCACTTCTTTCAACACTTCCACAAATGCAGCTCTTGTCTGCTCATTTTCCAGCATACTGCGTAGAACCTTATTGGTTTTTAGCTGGCGGACAATTTTATTATATTGTTCCTGTTCCATACTAAGTTGCTGTAAATAATCTGATTTTTGCGTAAGGCTTTTAGGAGTGAAGTCTCCCAGATTTTGAAAACGGAATTCTTCATTGATTACACTACCATCTTCCGTTTCATGTTGTACACTTATCGAAGGTTGAAAATGTTTGAAGACGTCATCCACAGTCTTTAATCCTGTTACAATTTCAGGGGTATAAGATTCATCGGTGGTAAGCTGGCTTACAATTAATGACTTATTCTCTTGGATTTCCTGAATAGCTTCATTAGCGTCTACTTTTATCTCGTTTCCGCCAACACCATAATTAAACATTGCCATATTATTATTATTTTGAGATTTTTGATTTTGGTTAGAACCGGCTTTACCCGACGAATCGAATAAGTCGCCAATCCAATGTTTAAATTTAAAAAAAAACTCCAACATACAAAATTTTGTTAAGATTTTTCTTACATTATTTAATCCTATTTGGTCTGTGACACTTAAATATGTCATTTTCACCTCACTAAACTATGAAAAATAAATAAAAATAAGCTATAAAGAGATAAAATAAAATCCTGGTGTACTTTACCCTTATGCAAAGATGTTAAATCCCGGACAAAATAAAAATTCTTCTTATATCTGAAAAAAATACTGAAAAAAATATTCTTTATATTTAAACAAAGAAACAGAATTATGAAAGATGTAAAGATAGCGTTTAGAAAACCAATATTTCCTGTTTCAGAAGCATTACAGCAATATCTGAAAAAACACAACAGAATAACCAAGATTCATTTTCTGTATGAAGACCTCCTGAGATTTAGTGACAGCGTAAGTATCCTGGATAATGATGGTAAAGATACTTTGTGGCTTGGGGTATTGTATTCTGAACATGAGTTTAAAGAAATAGAAGCTAATCTAAACAAGATCTATACTCTTCTTCATTCTGACGGAGATGAGGCTACTTTACCCTACCTGAAAGTGGATACAATCGACTTTTGCACCTTCGGAAATTCTAAACCTTTTCGAATCCGGGTGAGAAATATTCTGAATGACAATTACACTAACTTTTATATTAAGCAGGCAGATGCTTCCCGTATTTATGGACTGGAGCTTGAGGATCTGCTTTCTCCTAATCGAATTAACTTTCTGATTTACAAAAACACTTTAATAGAAGAGCATATTTTAGGAATTCCCGGTGATGTTTTTATTAAGAAACACTTACCCAATTGTACGGAGCCCGAAAAAGCCCAGATCTCCAAGGAGTTTGTAAAATTCAATGAACGCTGTCTTATTGGGCTCCTTGGTGACATGCGCTCTTATAACTATGTCATTATTCCAATACATGATTTTGACCAGGTTATTTACAGAATCCGCCCCATTGACTTTGACCAACAAACTTATGAAGGAAATCTGAAGGTATACCTCCCCCAATATTTTAAAGAAAACAGCCAAATGGTCAATATGGTACTTGAAAAACTGAAACCCAGTTCCATAGAACAGTACCGTAAAGAAGTACGTTCACAAATTGTAAAAAGGGTAACCAGCAGTAAAAACAGATTTGATGAACTCATTTCTATTATGAAAAAAGAAGATCTCGCACCGGAAGCCAATGTTACAGAACTAAAGACGGCTTTGCAAAAACTCACTTACGATGTAAATTTCAAATATTGTAAAACCATGGGAGACATTATAGAAACCGGAATAAAGTTTGTGATCCGGAATTATAAAAATGCATATTAAAAGAAAATCCGTCCCCACTAATGTGAGAGACGGATTTTTTCTTTTCTAACAATTTTCGGTTGAATTACCAAATTTTTATACGATCCTGAGGTGCTTTGTACAGCTTATCTCCAGGTTTTATGTCGAATGCTTTGATAAATGCATCCTGATTCACCAATGGGCCAAAGGCTCTGAAATATCCAGGAGAATGCGGATCGGTCTTCACCTGATTTACCATATACTGATCCGTAGACTTAGTCCTCCAAACTGTTGCCCAGCTCATGAAGAATCTCTGATCTTGGGTAAATCCACTGATTAATCCCGGATTTCCATGATCTTTAAGGTACATCTGCAATGCATCATATGCTACCGCCACTCCACCAAGATCGCCAATGTTTTCACCGCTTGTAAACTTACCGTTCACAAAACTTCCCTTTACAGGTTCATATCCGTTATACTGAGCTGCAAGTTGTCCCACTTTTGCATCAAAGTTTTTACGGTCAGCATCTGTCCACCAGTTATTCAGATTTCCATCTCCATCGAATCGGGAACCACTATCATCAAAACCATGAGAAATTTCGTGGCCGATAACAGCTCCTATTCCACCAAAGTTAACGGCAGCATCCGCTTTAGGGTTATAGAAGGGAGGCTGAAGAATAGCAGCAGGGAATACAATCTCATTATTTGAACCGCTATAATACGCATTTACCGTTTGTGGAGTCATTCCCCACTCAGTTTTATCAACAGGCTTGCCTACTTTTTCCAGACTTCTCTGGTATTGCCAAGCGGCAACATTCTGTAAGTTAGAATATAACGTTGCTCCCTTAGATGGTGCTTCTACTTTCAATGCAGAATAATCTTTCCACTTATCCGGATAAGCAATTTTTACGGTGAACTTAGAAAGTTTTTCCTGCGCTTTAACTTTTGTTTCCGGAGACATCCAATCCATTTCATTGATATGCGTCTTGAACGATTTCAGAATGTAATCAATATAAGTTTCCATCTGCTCTTTTGCTTCAGGAGTAAAGTA
Source organism: Chryseobacterium sp. LAM-KRS1 (assembly GCF_013184525.1). Taxonomy (GTDB): domain Bacteria; phylum Bacteroidota; class Bacteroidia; order Flavobacteriales; family Weeksellaceae; genus Chryseobacterium; species Chryseobacterium proteolyticum. The sequence continues at coordinate 117,512 of NZ_JAAOIZ010000001.1, read as the reverse complement.
TTTCTCAACATATAATTTTCCAAAAGCTTCACCAAGAACGCCATTCACCAGGCTTAGCCCTCTTTTGTTCATCGGACGTTGTTCTTTTTGTCCCTGAAGATATTTGGAGTAGAAATCAAAACGGATTTGCTCCAGACCATCATCGAGGTTGCTTGCATTACCGTTAATGACATGATATTTTAAATAGTCTTTCAATAATGGAAGATTCTTCTGTGTGATGAACTGATCCATATTCTGATAATATTTCAATTCACCTACAATAACTTTATCTGTTTTTACTCCGGCATCTGCAAGATATTTAGCCAGGTTTACATTTTTAACCAATCCTGATAGCTCAGAAACATTTTTAGGATTATATCTTAAATTGGCATCCCTGTTCTGCTCCAGGGTTAAAAGGTAGTTTGCCAATTGTTTTTCAAAGGCAACCACATTTTCTGCAGCCTGGGTAGAGTTTTTATATCCTAATACTCCGAATAGCTTTCCTACATAAGTAGTATACTCACCCAAAGTTTTGGTATTGGCTTCATTTACTTTTTGATAATAATCTCTTCCTAATCCGAGATCCGGTCCACCAAGATAAACAGCATTCATTTTAGAATTCTTCATATCTGCACCTACTCTCCATCCATAGAACGAATTGTCACCTAATCTTGTCGCATCCAAAAGATATTTCTGAAGATCATTAAGGTTTTTAATGGCATCAATTTTAGCCAGATCACCTTTAATAGGAGCTAATCCATCAGCATTTCTTTTGTTTACATCCATAAAAGATGCATACAAATTCTGTATTTTTTGCCCTTCCGAACCATCAGAATATTTTTCAGATAAGATTTTATTCAAAATATCAAGGGAAGCATCATCCACATTTTCCCTCAATGCATTGAAGGAACCCCAGCTTGCTTTATCAGACGGAATCTGTGTATTTTTCACCCAATTTCCGTTCACGTAATTAAAGAAATCATCCTGAGGACGAACACTTTTATCCATGTAAGAAAGGGTAATCCCTTCTTCTTTCACCTCTTCTTTTACGGGTTGTGTAGTTGCCACCGGAGTTTCTGTTTTAGTAGTTTTTTCTGCAGTTTTTGTTGTTCCGCAAGAATTTAAAAATACCATACCCGAAAAGGCAAGTATCCCAATATTTAGCTTTTTCATTAAAGATCGTTTTTTGATTTTACACAAACTTACCAAATATACGAATTTTCATTATGTAAGATGGTAGAATTGAGAAATTGTTAAAAGTTGAGGAATATGGCAATCAGGTTAAGAGAGTATAAGCTCCAGGATTTGAAATTAGAGAAAAAATACCGATTATAGAAATAAAAGTATAGACCCATTTCTTCCGATTGAGATTTACCAACTACTGTACATGATTTGCTCAGCAAGTAAATAAAAGCCGCTCATTTCTGAGCGGCTTTATTTATTATTACCAGATTTTGATTCTGTCCTGAGGAGCTTTATACAGTTTGTCTCCCTGTTTTACATCAAATGCTTTATAGAATGCGTCAACGTTCGTTAACGGACCGAAGCTTCTGAAATATCCAGGAGAATGCGGGTCTGTTTTCACCTGATTGATCATGTACTTTTCACTTGATAATGTTCTCCATACTGTTGCCCAGCTTAAGAAGAATCTTTGATCCTGTGTGTATCCGCTGATCACTCCAGGATTTCCTTTATCTTTCAAATACATTTGTAATGCATCATAAGCGATATTTACACCTCCTAAATCTGCGATATTTTCACCATTTGTAAAGGTTCCGTTTACGAAAGTTCCTTTTACCGGCTCATATTTATCATATTGGGCAGCAAGGGCTTTTGTTGCTTTTTCAAAGTTCGTTTTATCTTCAGGCGTCCACCAGTCTACCAGGTTTCCGTCTGCATCAAACTGAGCTCCCGAATCATCAAATCCGTGGCTCATTTCATGACCGATAACAGCTCCGATTCCACCGAAGTTCACAGCAGCATCAGCCTGAGGATTAAAGAACGGCGGCTGAAGAATAGCTGCAGGGAATACAATCTCGTTATTTACCGGATTATAATATGCATTTACCGTTTGTGGAGTCATTCCCCATTCAGTTTTATCAACCGGTTTTCCAATTTTAGCTAAATCTTTATTATACTGCCATTCTGAAACATTCTGAAGGTTTTGGTATAAAGTACCTCCTTTTGATTCTGGAGTGATAACCAATTTGGAATAATCTTTCCATTTATCCGGATAAGCAACTTTTACAGTGAATTTATTAAGCTTGTTTAATGCTTTTTCTTTTGTTGTAGAAGACATCCATGTTAAATTGTTGATGTGAACCACAAAGCTTTTCTTTAAATAATCGATCAATTCAACCATCTGAGCTTTAGCTTCAGCCGGGAAATATTTCTCAACATATAATTTACCGAAAGCTTCGCCCAGAGAACTGTTGATCAGCTCATATCCTCTTTTGTTCAAAGCTCGCTGTTCCTGCTGACCTCTAAGGTATTTTCCATAGAAAGCAAATCTCATGTTCCCAAGGTTTTCACTCAGATAAGATGCGCTTCCGTTGATCAGGTGGAATTTCAGATAATCCTTGATAACCGGAAGATTATTAGCATTTACCAATTGGTCGAAGTTTTTATAATAACCCAGTTCTCCGATGATTACTTTATCTGAATTTACTCCAACTTTTTTAAGGTAAGCCGGTAGATCAACATTTTTTACTAAAGCAGAAAGTTCAGACATCGTCTTCGGATTATACTGAAGATTGGAATCGCGGATCTGCTCGTTTGTCAGATAAGTTTTAGCAATGCTTTTTTCGTAATCAACAATTCCTTTTGCGGCTTCATCAGCATTTTTGTACCCTAATTCTTTTAACATAGAAGCCACATACTTTTGGTATTCAGCAATCGCTTCCGTATTTTTTTCATTTACTTTCTGATAATAATCTCTTCCTAAACCAAGAGATGCATCGCCAAGATAGATCGCATTCATTTTAGAATCCTTAAGGTCAGCATCTACGCCCCATCCGTATAACACATTCTCTCCTTCTTTAGTTACAGAGATCAGGTAATTCTGCAGATCGGCAAGGTTTTTAATAGCATCAATTTTACTAAGGTTAGCCTGGATAGGTTTGATACCATCAGCATTTCTCTTCTGCATGTTCATATAAGTAGCATACAGATCCTGGATTTTTTTTCCTTCACTTCCCTCTGCAAATTTATCCTTCAAAAGAGAATTCAAAATCGTCATTGAATTATTGTCAGTATCATCTGCCAGTTTATTGAAGCTTCCCCATGTTGGTTTATCAGCTGGAATTTTGGCCGTTTTCATCCACGTTCCACTCACGTAGTTGTAAAAATCATCCTGTGGACGTACAGATTTGTCCATTAAACTAAGGTCTAAACCTTTATCCGTTGTACTCATTACTGTTTTAGTTGTTTTAGCCTGAGCATTCACTGTATTCTGTGAGCAAATTCCCGCTAGTAAAAACAAAGAAAGCGTTAGTTTTTTCATTATAATAACAATTTATATAATATGTCTTTATATTGTAACATATGTTACGTTTACAAAAACAAATTTAAACAAATATTAAGAAGTTGTTATCTCCTTTACATTTCCTGTCCTTTTCAGGAATCCCCAGGACTGCATTTCTCCTTTCAGGGCCCTTCTCAGGCTTCTGAACAATACAATATACATCAGCCATCTGTATCCGAATCTTTGCGGAATCACATACACGAGATTGATCAGCTTTTCTTTTTGCATCAAAAACGCTATGATTGCAAGGGAAGCATCAACCAAAAGAAAAAGTAAATAGTATACAAATATTTTTTCTCCGTTTCCAAATAAGATCCCAAAAAACATAATGACATCTGCAAAAGGTGAAAAGAACGGAATAATATATTGAAACAATAAAATATTTGGCATTGCCCAAAGTCCCAGTCCTTTATATTTAGGGTTTAAGAAGGTTTGTTTTTGCTTCCAGAACATCTGCATAATTCCATAGGTCCATCGGAAACGTTGTTTTAAAAACTGTTTTACCGTCTCCGGAGCTTCTGTTACGGCAACAGCATTGTTTTCATTAGCCACAGTATATCCTTCTCTAAGAATTTTTACCGTAATATCACAATCTTCAGCCAGTGTATCCGAAGAATATCCACCTACCTCATCAATTACGGATCTCCTAAATGCTCCGATTGCTCCCGGGATTACTGTAATTGCATTAATATTCGCATAAGCTAACCTGTCAAAATTCTGGCTGGTTGTATATTCTATAGCCTGCCACTTTGTAAGCCAGTTGACCTGATTTCCAACTTTTACATTTCCCGCAACTGCTGCAATCTTCTCTTCAGCAGAGGCATTCAAAAACCTTGCAATCAAAAACTTCACAGCATCTTGTTGCAGTTTGGTATCGGCATCGATACAAACAACATATTCAGCATCAGTTTGTGAAATCCCAAAATTTAAAGCGGTTGCTTTTCCTCCGTTAGCTTTCGTGAAAATCTTGAGTTTAGGATGTTCAGAAAATGCTTCCCTGGCCTTTGTATAAGTGAGATCTTTACTTCCGTCATCTACAAGAATAACATCAAAATTAGGATAGGACTGTTTTAATAAATTATGCAAAGAGGATACAATATTAACTTCCTCATTATAGGCAGGAACAATAATAGATACTTTAGGATAGGTATCCAATACGGGAAAATTTGAAAGCTTTTTCTCTTTTCCTTTTTCTTTAATTGCCCAGTACACCATAAATAACAAACGGATAATTCCTAAAATAATGAAGATGGTAAATAAAGCCACCAGAAAATGACTAATCCCATAAATTACAGTCGCTAATACAAGATTCAGCTGCATAATGTAATACGACTTGGTTTTTGGAACCGCAGGCATCAGCTCATTTTTACTTTTATGTAAAATGCTTGCCAGATTCGTGAAATGATAACCTTGCTTCTGCAAAGTAGGAATTAAAATTTTCAGAGCTTTGATCGTCTCTTCTCTTGTGTCTCCTCCAGCATCATGCAGTAGAATAATATTTCCTCTCTCCTGCTTGATACCCTGCATTACACGTTTTACGATCTCATCTGCTTTAATACCAGGTTGCCAGTCTTCGGGATCTATACTTTCACCGATATCGAGATAATTCTGCTGTCTGGCCAAGGCAACGGGAATAATCTCTTCAGAGGTTGTAGGCTCGGAATCTGCATTATAAGGTGCTCTGAACAGGATCGTGCTATGACCGGTTATGCATTCAAATAAGAGCCTCGTCAGTTTCATCTCTAATAAAGCCCTCTCCGGACTTACTTTGGCCACATTTTCATGAGTGAAAGTATGGTTTCCTATTTCATGTCCCTCTCTGTAGATTCTTTTTACCAGAGGAAGATTTTTCTCAGCATTCAGGCCGATTAAAAAGAATGCAGCCGGAACGTGATATTTTGATAAGATATCAAGGACCTGAGGAGTATACGTTTCATCCGGACCATCATCAAATGTCAGTACCAGTTCTTTCTGTGGTGCCCAACCATATTTTTTCACTTCATAAGAACTTGGATACGTGATATAGTTCTCATCCGTAATAATTTTTTCTTTAGGATCTATTTCCAGAGCTATTTTCCCGTCATGGGGTGTATTCAGGACATCCAGTACTTCACCATCTCCGATATAATCTACCATGGTCTGGCCTTTTACATTCTCCAGTTTTTTAAGATCAAGCTTAGGCAGGCCGGCAAAAGTGAGATCTTTATCATAAAAATTCCAGATTCTGCTGTCCTCGCTTCCCAATCTCCAAAGTGCTGTTCCCGCCAAAGGATATTCCGAAGAAAAGCGCATAGTATTAAAAATCGATGCCGCATCATTAAAAAATACCGTATGGGTATTATTCTTAAAATCTGTGTATGAATAGTTGAGATTAAAAGTATTGTCATCAAAATTGATAACCGATTTACTTGCACTGGCCTTAGTAATAGCCTGCATATAGGAAACCGAAATATTATCATCCGGATTTGAGCTCCAGTCATATCCATAAGCCCCAAGACCTAGAATAATCTTGTTTGCCGTTGTTTTCTTTAAAATTTTCCCGGTTTGCGCTTCAATCCATTTTTGAGAAGAGATAGGTCCTGCATCCCCCGAAGCTGAATATTCATCGTATGCCATCAACACAAAATAGTCTACGTAAGGATTTAATTTTTGAATATTATAATCGTCATTATCCGTCATAATATCCATGGTCACCAGTAGCTTATTCTGTTTAAAATTATCTGAAAGCTCTTTCATAAAAGCAATAAGATTTTCATCAGAATTCAAATTCATGTCCTCGAAGTCAATATTGATTCCTTTGAAATGAAACTTTACGCATTCCTCCGCAAGCTTCCGGATCAGTTTGGTTCTTCTTAACGGATCGTTAAGTACTTTTGCCAAACCCTCAGCACGGAATTCTCTGTCTGAGTTATTACTGAGAATCGGCATCGCAGCAACTCCCGTTCTTTTTATAACCTTATATCCTTCAGGATCGATATTGGTTTTCAGATTTCCTGTTTTAGGATCAAGGAAAAACCATTCCGGAAAGACCAAATTGATGTGCTTAACATTCCTTTTCAGGGACATGAGGGATTGAGGGTCCCAGGCTACATAGAAAGCAGAACGGATCCCTCCTGGAAATTGAGCCCAGTTCCTGTTTTGGTTTTTTAATCTTTCTGCTTTTGCTTCCTCAATTTTGGAAACATTGGTACGAATCGTCTTTTCAGAAATAAAGCTTCTGAATCCCTTATATTCTTTTGAGATTCTATTCTCCTGAAGGTAAGGCTTTCCTGCTGTGATAACGGTTTTGTAATCTTCATGAAAAGGGATTTTGGGACTTTTGTCCAGTTTCATCATGAGTGCCAACGCCAGGAAAAGCAATATCCCGACAAAGATAAAAATGCGGGATCCCCACTGCACATTTCTCCAGCGTTTTTTATTAGTTGTTTGAAAAACCTGTTTTGAATTTTCCACGTTTTGATATTTTCGGCTGAAGATTCAAAAAGTGTGAAAAACTGTTGTATTTAAAATTAAAAAAAAATTAAAAAAAAGAAAAGTTTAACTAATTATTTACAAGCAAGCTCACCAAATCCTGAATAATTTTCTGTGAAACGAAATTCATAAAGTCAAGTCTTTCCAGATGGGGCATATAAAGTTTGAAGTTTTGAGCCTGATCATGAATCCTGATTGTATAGAAAACGGTTCCTACATCCTTTCCATCCTCTCCTTTTCCCGGTCCGGCAACTCCAGTTGTAGAAATGGAAATATCCGTATCAAATAAGCGCTGACATCCCTTTGCCATTTCTTCAGCTACCTGTTCACTTACAACCGTAAATTCGTCCACCGTGCTTTGAGAAACTTTTAAAATTTCAACTTTTTTTTCTGTTGCATAGGGAACAATTCCACCTATAAAATATTTGGAACTTCCTGAATTCGAAGTGATCATTTTTGCCAATTCTCCCCCCGTACAGCTTTCGGCCGTGGAAAGCGTAAGTTTTTTTTCACCCAAAAGTTCCCCTAATATTTTCTCAATTTTGTCCTCAGTAGTAGCGATAATATTTTCACCTACCAATGGAAAGAGTTTTTGAATCTCTTCCTCAAGTTGTCTGTTCAGAATATTTTCATCATGTCCAGATGCTGTAAGACGAAGCTTCACGCGGGTTCCCACCGGAAGATAGGATAAAGCCAGATTCTCAGGTAACGAAAGCTCCCAATCCTCAATGATATCCGCTAAAATACTTTCAGGAATTCCTACTACGGAAACAATTCTTGTGGTGATATACTGTAAGCTAAAAGTATTTTTTAGGTAAGGAATAATCTGGTCTTTGATCAGGGGCTTTACTTCATAAGGCACTCCGGGAAGACTAAAGCTCAGTTTATCACCATACTTCATCATCATACATGGAGCAGTCCCATACTGATTCTGGAAAACTGTAGATTTAGCAGGAACAAAAGCCTGTTCTCTGTTTCTTTCCAGAATTTCCAGACGGCCTCTTTTTTCCATATATTTTTTTAAATGTTCGAAAGTCGGTTCATCCAGAGCTATTTCATCATTAAAAAAATCGGCAAGCGCTTTTTTAGTTTTGTCATCCCTTGTAGGACCCAGCCCACCTGTTGTAATAACAAGGTCTCCTATCTCAAAAGCAGCATGTAAAGTATCCTTTATAGTTTCAATTTCATCAGAAATCGTGAAAATCTGTGAAACTTTTATCCCTATATTCTTAAGTTCAGTAGCAATAAAATTAGAATTGGTATCTATTGTATTTCCTGAAAGGATCTCGTCTCCGATAGTAATGAGAACAGCATTTTCCATATTGTACATTCTTGAAAAAAAATCTAATACAAATGACGGAAAAATCTGTGGCCTCGGCAATGTTTATTATAGAAATCTTTCTAGGCAAATCAGCCTTTTTGCTAATTATGCTTCACCCAGATCAATTCATCCGTATTATATCCTATTCTCTTTGCTTTTTCTAAAAACCGTAATCTTATGCTTTCCGGAATTTCAGTCGTTCTGGATAATATCCACAGGTATTTTAAGCTGTTTCCTGCTACTAAGGCATACTGATAGTTTTTATCGATATCAATCACATTATAGCCTGCCCAAATAGGTTTAAAAAAAGAAACTTTTAAGCGGGCTTCCGTTTTATCTTTTACAAACCTTGCCTCTCCTATGGACTCTTTCCATTCTTTTTTCACATAATTATACCCTTTATTATCTACCCGGATGCTTCCATCGGGATTTTGGGAATAGGTTGCCGTAACATTGTCCATGTCTTTCTCAAACTTATAATCGAAGCGGGCAATTTCATACCATTTTCCCAGGTATCTTCCGGAATCAAAACGGGTGACAGGCACAGCACCTTTTGGTACCCTTACAGAACATTGATTAAAAATGAGAAATCCTAAAACTCCTATCGAGACAGGAATAACTATTTTCTGAAAATTTTTCATAATAATATAAGTTTGTGGTTATGAAAAAGTCCAAAAATGATGCCTTTAGGTTCCCCTTAACATAAAGCTAAGAAAAGGTTTTAAGAAAAGCTTCTTTGAATGTCCCTGAAACCTCAATCTCAGCATCATCCAATAAAGTAACAGTCCCGCTTTTGTGATATGATTTAACAAAACCTGTATTGATGATATGTGAACGATGAACTCTGACAAAGGGAGCTTCAAGAAGATCATCAAAATGTTTTAAAAATCTGCATACCATCTTTTTGGTTCCGTCTGTAAGATAAACGAGGGTAAAATTTCCATCTGCCTGCAGTCTTACTATTTCTTCAGTTTTCACAACATCAAATCCCTGTAATGTCGGCAGGATAAGTTGCTGCTTATCAGGTTTTACTTTGAGATTTTCCAACAGTATTTTATTCCGGTTCAGCTCTTCCTTTTTTTCAAGGCTTTCTGCTACTTTATTGACGGCAAGAATCAGCTCCTGGATATCTATAGGTTTTAAAATATAATAGCTGGCCGACTTATTAAGAGCCTGTAAGGAATATTGAGAAAAAGCAGTTATAAAGATCGTTTCATAGGTGTAATCCTTAGTAGCTTCCAAGACATCAAAAGCATTCCCGAATGGCATTTCCACATCCAGAAAAACAAGCTGCGGAAGCTTCTCAGCGATCAGAGGAACGGCATCTTTTATATTTTCGGCTTCACCGAGGATTTCTACCTGAGGACAATATTTTGTAAGATAATTCCTTAGAACCTCTCTTGCAATAACCTCATCATCTATGATAACAGCTTTTATTTTCATTGATACAGATCCGGATAATGTCCGGTTTACATGTAAAAATATAATATTTAGTTGAAATGCAAACGTCTATTAGATAAGATAATCCTGAAAAAGTTATAATTTATAGCGGATCTGTACAGTTACACCTTGTTCATTCTTTTTATCCGTTATGGCACAGTGGATGTCCTGTTTATAAAGGTCATTTAACAAAGTAATTCTTTCCATCGTATTTTTCATCCCTCTTCCTTGCCTTGATTTTTGATGTTCTGTTTTCAATTTTTTACTTTCTTCAATACCTATTCCGTTATCATCAACGGTTATTATCATATATTGACCCTGCTTCTCAAAATTCAGTTGTAAAAATCCTTTGTTCTGACGATACCGTAGCCCATGCCATATCGCATTTTCCAAAAAAGGCTGGATCAGCATGCCGGGTATCAATAGACTCTGTAAATTCAGGCTTTCATCCACCTTGATTTCATAGTCAAATTTATCTGCAAACCGTGTTTTTTCCAGAGCCAGATAGTTCTGTAACAGATCGAGTTCCTGTTGGAAAGGAATAAAATCCTCTGCTGAGTTTTCCATAACACCGCGCATCAGTTTCGAAAATTTTGTCAGGTATTGATTCGCCTCCAACTCATTATTCGTGGCGATGAATTGATTCACACTATTTAAACTGTTGAAAATGAAATGTGGATTCATTTCCCGGCGAAGGGATTGTAAAGCTATCTTTTTATTTTTGATCTGAACTTTCTTTAATGTCCATAAAATGAAGCCTGCCAATGCTGCCAATACAACCAAGGCTCCTATAAGACTATAATTAAATGCATTCTTTTTGCGGATCAGCTCATCTTTTAATTCCCTTTCTTTTTCTAATTGTGCTATTCTTTGTTCGGTGTCTTCAAGAATTTTATTATCAACAAGACTTCTGTCCTTTGAAACAAGATCAGGTAATCGTCCGAGAAAATCCCTGTATAGCTTTACCGATTCACCCGTATTTTCGGAAACACTGTACAAACTGTCCAATCTTTTTACACTTTTCTGGGCCTCCAGCGTATGTCCTTTTTCCAGTGCAATATTGTAGGCATTTTTCAATGTTTCAATAGCACTTTTTGTATCATTTTTTTTAATATAAATATCAGCGAGCTCTTGGATCTGTTCTACTTTTTTCTGAGAATTATCTTTTACAAAGTCCTCTTTCAAAACTTTCTTCTTGGCTTCAATGGCTTTATCAAAATCTTTATTCTCAACATAAAAATTGGTCAGCTTCTGATTAATTTCCAGAGCCTGCTGAGGTTCCATCTGCTTTTTGGAAATTGTGTAAGCACTTTTAAGATTCGCTTCAGCTTTAGGTATATCGTTTTGCTGGATGTTTACATCAGCTAACTGACTGTAACTGGCTGCCAGATCTGCTTTTTCATTGTCTTTCCTGCTGATATCAATATTGCTTTGGATCGCTTCCGCCCTCTCTTCCTTAGAAGGTGACGAGAGCCTGGTAACATCGTTGGTATTGATGCTTTTGTTTTCCTTTGAGTAGCTGATATCAGCTGCTCTGCTGTAGTTAAGGATCGCCGGACTTATTTTATTTTGTTTTTCCTGGGATTGCGCGAGCTTTCGGGTTACAAATTCGAGGTTCTTTTTATCGTTTAGGTTTTGGTACAGATTCCTTGCTTTTATCAAATATTCTTCACTTTTTGCATAATTTCCCTGACCGTAATAATCATTTGCCATACTGACATAGGTATCCGCGACCGTTTTATTATCATTATTATCAACCGCTTTTCTAATTTTGGAGGCAGACTTAAGTACTTTAGAAACCTTCATGGAATCCTGGGCAAAAGAAGAACTTCCAATTGCCAAGGTAATGAGTAATATAATTTTAAAAAGTAGTTTCACTTGTATCCAGATCTATTATGCAAAGTAAGTAAAACTTTAGGTATCGTCTCTTACCATTCACCAAGTGAAACGTATATTTCACCAAGTTTAAAAGAAATAATAATCAATACACCTGTTTTCATATATTTGTGAATTACAAATCTCTTAAAAGAAACTCATGAAAACCTATTTGTATTTACTGTCCCTTCTGTGTTTTCTTACCCAGACAATTCATGCACAAACCTACATTCAGAATGTAACGGTTGTGGATGTGATGAATAAAAAAATGATTCCCAATCAAACCGTAGTGGTTACAAAAAACATGATCTCTGAAATCAAACCGGGGCATAAAGTAACAATCCCTAAAAATGCGACGGTTATAGATGGAAAAGGTAAATTTCTGATGCCGGGAATGACGGATGCCCACGTTCATTTCTTCCAGAGCGGAGGCTTATATACGAGACCGGATGCATTTGATCTCAGAAAGCAGATCCCTTATGAAAAAGAAATAGATTGGGTACATCAGAATATGGAAGATTTTTTACTGCGTTATCTTAAAAATGGAATTACTTCCGTCATCGATGCAGGTGCTACTTTCAACTTTCTGAAATTAAGAGATTCATTTGCAAAAAATCCTAGTCTGCCTTCTGTTTATATGACAGGGCCACTCATTACAACCTACGAGCCCGAAGCTTTTAAAAACCTGGATAAAAATGAGCCTTTCAAACTGGTGAAAACCAGTGAAGAAGGACGCAAGATGGTTCAGGAGCAGCTTCCCTATAAACCCGACTTTATCAAAATATGGTATATCGTTATGGCCGACCCGAAAGAAATAGAAGCCATGGCAAAAAAATATGAGCCTATTATTAAAACTATTATTGAAGAAGCTCACAAAAACAACCTTAAAGTTGCAGTACATGCTACGGAAAGAATTACCGCACAGATTGCCGTACAAAATGGAGCCGACTTTTTAGTGCATGATGTGGAAGATGAAGTTGTACCAGATGACTTTATCAAACTTCTTAAATCAAAAAAAGTAGTACTCAGCCCGACACTCACGGTGATGGATAATTACTTTAAAACCTATGCCCAGAAAAAGAAATACAATACCTATGAACTGGAGAATTCGAATCCACAAACAGTAGGATCTATCTATGATCTTCAACATTTAGCAGATTCTGCAGACTCCACAACGATCAATAAGATGAAAAAGCGTTTCAACCTACCTCAGCTGAACGCTTACGCCAGAAAGAAAGATTCTGTAAGAATCATTAATCTAAAAAGACTTTCGGACAGAGGGGTAACCATTGCAGCAGGTACAGATGCGGGAAACATTGCCACCCAACATGCTACTTCCTTTCTTGCCGAGCTAAAAGCAATGAAAGAAAGTGGAATGAACAACTGGCAGATCATTCAGTCTGCAACAATTAATCCAGCCAAGATCTTTAATAAAGAAAATATTTCGGGAAGTATAAACACCGGTAAAGTAGCAGATATGGTTCTTTTACGCGCAGATCCCACTGAAAATCTGGATCATCTTACCCAGATAGAAATGATTTTCAAAAACGGACAGCCAATACAGCCTGATAAAATTTTAAAAATCACCCCAGAAATCCTTGTCCAGCAACAGGTAAACGGATATAATGCCAGAAATATAGATGCATTTCTAGAACCTTATGCCGACGATGTCGAACTCTATACTTTCCCTGATAAATTAATAAGCAAGGGAAAAGATGCCATGAGAAAAACCTACAGCGCTATGTTTGACAAATTACCGGATCTTCATTGTGAAATTACCAATAGGCTGATCAAAGGGAATTTTGTAGTGGATAAAGAAAGTGTTTCAGGAATCAGGAAAAACGGAAAAGTAGAAGCAACAGCCATCTATGAAATAAAAGACAATAAGATTTCAAAGGTCTTTTTCTTGCCTTAAAAAGAATTTAAATACCTATAATAAAAAGACAGTTCGAGTGAACTGTCTTTTTTTTTGTCATTTCACCAAGTGAAAACTTCATTTCACCAAGTCTATTCATTTCAGGTTTACAATCGGACTAATTTTACTTCAGAATTTAAAACAAGAAATTATGAAATTGAGACATTTTTTATTAATCGGATTCCTTACAGCAGGAAGTTTAATAAACGCACAGGAAGTAAAGAAAAATGCAATTGAGGTAACGGGAGTTGCTGAAATGGAAGTAGAGCCGGACGAAATCATCTTCAACATCGGAATAAAGGCCGATAACAAAAATGAACTGGCAGACAATGAAAAAAAATTATTTGAAACTTTAAAAAGCAATGGGGTAAAGAATGAGGATATCACCTTCAAATCAATGTATCAGAATCTTTACTCAAAAACAACCAAGTTCACCAAAAGTTTTCAGTTTAAGGTAAATGCTAAGACCAACCTCAGTAAGGTATTCGAAGGGTTAAATCAAAAGTGGGTAAGCAACCTGAATATTGCAGAGGTAAAAAATACCAAAATTGCAGATTTCAGAAAAACCGTAAAAATAAATGCATTAAAGGCAGCTAAAGAAAAAGCGGATTATTTACTGGAAAGCATGGGTAAAAAAACCGGAGCTCCTTTAGAAATTACAGAGATCGAGGATTACACAAGTGACACTATTATGCCAATGTCTGCCTACATGAGAAAATCCAGTAATGTACAAATGGAAGCTGATGCAGGAGTTGATTATTCATTTGACAATATTGAAAATATCAAATTGAAATACAGCATTAAAACCAGATACGAGATACTTTAAAAATGCTAAAGGCAGCTATCCGCAGTTGCCTTTGTTCAAACTAAAGAGTCATCAATTTTTCCTTTAAGGTAAAGTCCCAAAACATTGCAGATTCATTAGTATAGAAAATAAACAATTAAAAATATAAATAATGACAACTTTAAAAATTTTAACACTGAGTATAGGTGCTGCTTTTTTAAGTTCTAATAACCTTACAGAGACACGTTGTATGGGAAAAAGCAATCCTTCGGTAATTGAGCACATTACAACACAAAGACCTTCTTTGTATACTGCACAACCATCATCAGGGGATAACAAAATTCAGGTTGCCCTTTTACTGGATACTTCGAACAGCATGGACGGATTAATCGATCAGGCTAAATCCAGACTCTGGAATATTGTAAATACACTGACTACACTAAAGTATGAAGGAAAAGCACCACAAATAGAAATTGCATTGTATGAATATGGCAATGACGGAATTCGCGATGAAAATTTCATCCGCCAGGTAACTCCCCTAACACAGGATCTGGATCTGGTTTCAGAAAAATTATTCGGATTAAGAACCAATGGTGGAAGTGAATACTGCGGTGCCGTGATCCGGGATGCTGCTATGAATCTGAACTGGGATAAAAATGATAAGAGTATGAAACTTATCTACATTGCCGGTAATGAGCCGTTTGATCAGGGAAGAATTAACTACAAGGAAGTTATTTCATCTGCTAAGGCAAAAAAAATCTATACCAATACTATATTTTGTGGTGACAGAAATGAAGGCATCCAGTCATTCTGGCAAAATGGAGCTGTTACAGGTGATGGAAAGTACTTTAATATCGATAGTGACAGAAAGGTAATCTATGTGGAAACACCATATGATGCTAAAATTTCAGAGTATAACACGAAACTCAATGACACTTATGTATATTACGGAAGCCATGGTTCCGAATACAAGAGCAAACAGATCATGCAGGATAAAAATGCAGCAGTTCAGTCTGTTTCCAATGCGGTGGAAAGAACGGTAGCCAAAAGTAAAAAGAATGCATATAAGAATGATCATTGGGACCTTGTAGACAAAGCGGAAAAGGATGTCAACTTTATAACAACTGTTAAAGAAAGTGAACTTCCCGCTGAATTAAAAGGCAAAACTAAAGAAGAAGTAAAAAGGCTGGTAACCGAGAAATCTGCCGAACGGGAAAAGATTCAAAAAGAAATTGAGGGGCTTTCCAAAAAAAGACAGGAATATATCAATAACGAAATGAAAAAAAGAGGAAATGCAGACTCTGATGATCTGGGCAAAGCTATCGAAACTTCAATCTTGGAATTGGCCAGAAAAAGCGGATATACTATATAATATTGGCAGCTTGGAAGCCACCAATATAGTAATGATAAAACCAGGTGGATGATGTTTTGATAACCATCTGGTTTTATCTTTCAAACTTAAAATATCTCGATAAGGGATGTTTTTTATTTTTCATAAAAAGAGATGTCATTTCCATTCCTGTAACTGAAAAAGTAATCCCGTTTCCACCAAAACCAAGCACAAAATAGGAATTATTGAATTTCTCATGTTCACCTATATAAGGTAACCCGTCTTTAGTTTCCCCGAAGGTTCCAGCCCATACAAAATCTGTATAAAAATGGTAATCGGGCCTGATCTTTTTTAATGTTTTCAGAATCTGTTTTTCTTTTTTATCCAGCAATTCATCCCGCTTTTTCGCGTCATAAAAATCCTCATCCCCTCCTCCGATCAGCAACCTTCCGTCATCGGTAGTCCTCATATACATATAAGGTTCATCTGTATTCCAGACCAGTGTACTGGAGATATTTTTAAATTTATCATCATCAATCTCGGAAACTAGAGCATATGTGCTTTTGAGATCCACAAAATTTTCTTTGATCAGACTTTTACTCTCATAGCCTATACAATAAATGATCTTTTTAGCTTTGATCTGAGGTCCGTTTGCTGTGCTTACAAGATTATATCCTCTGTAACTCTTTGCCGCTTTCATCTCTGTCTTATCAAATACAAGAAGTCCTTTCTTATGATTAAATTCCAATAATTCATGGGCCAATTTGAATGCATCTACGCTTGCTCCCTGCTTAGAAACAATTCCTCCAAATATATTTTGAAATCCGAATTCTTTTTGAATTTCTTCAGAATCCAGCCATTCCACTTCGAATCCGTATTTTTTTCTGGCTTCAAATTCCTGCTGCAACCACGGTACATCTTTTTTTCTTGACGCATAATACAGAGATCTTTTTCTTTTAAAACCGGCCTTTGATTTTAATTCTTTTGTAAGCTGTTCTATTATATCAATAGCATCTGAACAGGCTTTGTAGCTTTCAACAGCTCCTTTTTCCCCGATCTGATCAATCAGTTTAAAAAGTGGAATATCAATTTCATATTGCAGCATAGAAGTAGTGGCTGAGGTGCTTCCGTTACAAATCTCCCGTTTATCAATAAGGATCGTCCTGTATCCATCTTTTACCATCTGGTGGGCAATCAGACTTCCCGTTATCCCACCCCCGATAATCAATACATCACATTCTTCATCTGATTTTAAAGAAGGATAAGAGGCTGTCAATCCATTCTTTAATAACCAAAATGGTTCATTCGATTTTAAATCCATATTAATATTTTAAACTAAAATACTAATATTTGTGAGTATTTTAACGATTTTCAGACGATTATTGGTGTAATTATTGTTGGTGAAATATCACCAAACCATAAAAAATATACTATGATTACTATTATTCCAGATGCCCCGGAGAATGTTGCGGCGTTCAGCGCAACGGGAGAAGTGACCCGAGAGGACTTTGAAAACCTTGTTATTCCCCATGTAAAACAAAAGGTCGATCAGTTTGATGAACTTAATTATTTATTGTATTTAGATACGGATCTGGAGAATTTTACCATGGGAGCCTGGTTACAAGACGCACTTTTGGGACTAAAAAACCTTGCTAAATGGAATCGTACAGCTATTGTGACGGATAGCAAAGGTGTTCAGAATTTCACCGATATATTCAGTGTCCTGATGCCCGGTGAATTCAAGTCTTTTCCTAAAGAAAATGTATACAATGCCCTTTACTGGTGTAAGAACGGTAATGAAGTTGAAGCATAAAGGGTTAAAAAAAGAGGCAAATGCCTCTTTTTTTTATTGATCTCCCGGAATACATTCCACTGTTATTTCGTCTGTTATAAGTTTTGAAGATCTGTATAAATACATATACCGTATACTGATCATCAGTCCTATAAACGTCATTCCGACACCCACCAAAGAAGGATATTTAAACGAAAATCCATGTTCTAAAGGAATTCCACCTAAAAATGCTCCCATTGCATTGGCAATATTAAAAGCGGCCTGCATAAAGGCCGCAGCCATCATTTCGCTTCTTGGAGCGGCTTTCATCATCATAATATTAATCGGGGCAGCCACAGACATTGATAACGCACCACATACAAAAGTAAGTACCAGAGCAATAATACTGTTTTCTGAAAAGAAAAATACACCTGCCAATGACGACATCATCAGAAGTAATAAAAGAGAACATGTTTTTTCTGGCCCTAATTTATCTGATAAAAAACCTCCAGCCAGATTTCCCACTACCATTCCTGCTCCCGCCAAAATCATAACATATGCCATCTGGCTTGCCTTAATGCCTGCAATGATGGTCATTAGTGGTGTAATATAACTAAACCAGGTAAATAGTCCGCCAAATCCTATTGCGGTAATTAATAATACCAGCCAGGATTGTTTATGTTTTAGAAATTTTAATTCCTCCAGAAAGTGTGTATCCTGCTTTGTTTCCATGGTAGGAAGCCAGAACTTTAAAAACAATAAGGCAAATAATCCAATTACCGCGACAATCACGAAATACCATCTCCAGTGGAAGGTATGCCCTATATAAGTGACCAGGGGCACCATTGCCAGGTTCGCTATAGTAAGCCCGGTGAACATTAAAGAAATATAGAATGCCTCCTTGCCTTTTCCTGCCAGCCGAGATGCCACTACGGTCCCTACTCCGAAAAATGCTCCATGTGGCAGGCCAGACAAAAACCGGATAATGAGCATTGATGTGTAATCTGGTGCTATCGCTGATAAACCGTTAAACAAAGTAAAAATCATCATTAAAACAATCAATACTTTTTTAGGTGGAAACTTCACAGAGTAACCGATTAATATCGGAGCCCCAATAACGACTCCTAGTGCATATGCAGAAATAAGATGCCCGGCTTCGGGAATACTTACCTGTAAAGTTTTAGCAATATCGGGCAGTAAGCCCATAATGGTGAATTCTGTTGTTCCAATCCCCAAACCACCAATGGCCAGTGGTATAATCCTCTTATCTATCATTCCCATATCATTTTGTTTCTTTTAATTGCTTCTTTGTTTTAGAGATAGTAAAAGCAATCCTATTATTTGAAAGTGCAAAAATCGATAGAAATTTTCAATTTTGCTTCCACTCAAATGATAAAAATTTGCTCCATATTGACCTTTTTGTTTAATTTTAAATCTTAAAATAATCAAGATAGAACCAAATGAAAATCCAGAAAGAAATTATTGACTTCGAAAAAGGAAAATCATTCAAGCTTTTTTCTCCTTCCTTGAAAGACTGCTTTTTCTGGCATTATCATCCTGAAATAGAATTGGTTTATGTTGAAGCCATAAATGGAATCCGCCATATAGGAAAAGATATTTCCGGTTTTACCAATAGTGATCTTTTACTGATTGGCTCTAATGTTCCACATCTCAACTTCGATTACAAAATCCAAACAGAGTGCAGACAGATGGTTCTCCAGATGAGAGAAAATTTTTTACAGGATATTATTGATCCGGTTCCCGAATTTGACGATATCAGACAACTTCTGGAACGTTCCTATCTTGGACTATCTTTCTCAGGAGACACAAAGCGGATCGTCGTTGAAAAAATGCATAGCCTCATGACTACAGGAAATTTTGATTCCCTCATCGGATTAATTGAAATCCTACAGATCCTTGCCAACTCAAATGAAGTAAAAGAACTGAATAATGAAGATACCCGGATCAAATGGTTTCTTAACGATAAAATAAGAATGGGAACAATTTACGATTACATTCATGAAAACTATGATAAAAAAACGAATGTCAATCACATTGCAGCAACAGTAAACCTGAGTACTGCGGCTTTCTGCCGCTATTTTAAAAAGCAAACCAATATGACATTTACTGATTTTGTAAACAACTACAGGATCAATCAGGCAAAGATATTTTTGTTAAAAGATTCGTCCGTAACGGAAGTTTGTTTTCAGGTAGGTTTTGAAAGTCTGTCGTATTTTAATAAGCTATTCAAACAGCATGTAGGTGAAACACCATCAGAGTTCAGGAAAAAGCATTTGGCTAAAATTGAGGGGTGATGAAGGCTAAATAGCTAAATTGAGTTTTGCTGGTTTACATATCAACTGGTCATTTTTAATAAAAAAAATCGCTCCGTGTTGGAGCGATTTGTATTTTTAGTGAATATGTTTTTCTGCGTGATAAGAACTTCTTACAAGTGGTGAACTTTCAACATGTCTGAAACCTAAACTTCTTGCAAAATCACCGAATTCATCAAATTCTTCCGGTGTAATGAATTTTTTTACAGGAAGATGTTTTTTAGTAGGCTGAAGATACTGCCCCAAGGTAATCACATCCACGTTGGCATTTCTGATGTCCTCAATCGTCTGGAAAACTTCATCTCTTGTTTCTCCCAAACCAAGCATAACACCCGTTTTGGTTCTTCTCTGTCCTGCTTCTTTCAGGTATCTTAATACTTCAAGGCTTCTTTCATATTTAGCCTGAATTCTCACTTCCCTTGTTAAACGTTTTACTGTTTCCATGTTATGAGAAATCACTTCCGGAGCAACATCCACCAATCGATCAAGGTGCTTTGTTATTCCCTGGAAATCAGGAATCAATGTTTCCATTGTAGTTCCCGGAGAAATTCTTCGTACCGCATTTACAGTTTCCCCCCACAGAATGGATCCCATATCCTTCAGATCATCGCGGTCCACTGAAGTAAGTACTGCATGCTTAATTTTCATTAATTTGATCGAACGTGCTACCTTCTCGGGTTCATCCCAGTTTACATCCATAGGTTTTCCGGTTTTTACACCACAAAATCCACAGCTCCGCGTACAGATATTCCCCAGGATCATGAAAGTTGCAGTTCCCTCACCCCAACATTCCCCCATATTCGGGCAGCTCCCACTCTGGCAAATTGTATTTAATTTATATTTATCAACCAAGGTTCTCAGTTCTCTGTAATTCTTTCCGGTAGGCAGTTTTACACGAATCCACTTTGGTTTTTGAACGGTAGTGTCTTGAACTAAATTTTCCATTTCTAAAATTGAACTTCAAAGTTAAGGAATTTTTAATGGAAACCATCTAATGCAGAAATTGATGGAACACATAATTAAAAATATAATTGTAATTTAGATCACCAAATTTTTTCCATGAAAACAACCTTCTTCCTTTTATCTCTATTCTTCAGTATCATTTGCTCTGCCCAAAAAGAATTTCAACCTGTGGGATCTGAGATTATAGAAACCGTAGATGGCGATCTTGACGGCGATAAAATCCCAGAAAAAGTAATTATCTACAATACGAAAGATACTACGGATATGGGAAATATCCGTGAAATCCAGATTCTAAAAAAAACAAATGGTAAGTGGAGCATCTTAGAAAAATCAAGAAAAGCCATCCTAGAAAGTAATCATGGAGGAATGATGGGAGATCCTTATCAGAGTATGGCCATTAACAAAGGAATTTTAGAAATTACTCAGGCTGGTGGAAGCAGCTGGAAATGGGGATACACGGATAAATACCGTTTTCAGGATGGACATTTCGAACTGATTGGTCATTCCCTTAGCTACGGAAGACCGGGAGACTATTGGGCGGATATTGATTACAACCTTTCCACCGGACAGTTGGTATATTCTAAAGAAGTAGAAGGTAAAGATAACCCAGACAACGGAAAATCTGAAAAAGAAACCGTCATAAAAAAAGACTGGAAGATTAATTTACAAAACAGAAATTCAGAAGAAAGAACTTTTAAGTTTCCAAAAACAAAAGCTGAGTTTCATTTGTAGTCATATCTTTTGAAACTTCAGAGATATTTTAATACTTATCAATCCTCATCAAACTCATTGTTTTTGAGAAGCTCAGCCAGGACTTTTTTAGCACGCATTACCCTTACTTTGGTATTTGCAACAGAAATTCCCAACTCTTCAGCTATTTCTTTTATGCTTTTCTCTTCAAAAAATCTGAGTTTTATGATATCCTGATAATTGGCATCTAAGGATTCAATTGTTTTAATGATTTTCTTTTGCTCTTCATCAGAAATCATCAGTTCTTCCGGAGATTTGGCAAACTGGTTCTTCACTTCATCCAGGTTTTCTGTCGGATCCTGATTTTCACGGCTTCTCTTTCGCCAAAAATCAATAACCGTATTCTGAGCAATTGTCAGTATCCATGTTTTAAACTGAAAATGAGGATCGTACATATCCAGTTTAGATAACACCTTTGAAAAAACATTGACCGTAATTTCATCTGTATCATTTTCGTCACGGACTTTTTTCATCACAAAAGAAAAGACATCCACCCAAAAAATATTAATAAGTTTTGTCTGGGCCTTCTGGTCTTTTTCTTTAGCTTTCTGAATAAGTGAAAATAACTGTTCGTCGTTCATTAGTAACAAATATAATTTATTTTCAGGGAAATGACAATAAGGCTGAATGGCAAAATCGCAAAATCCAGGATTCGTAAAACAGTTACTCGGACAGTTTTTACATGATAAAATGATTATGCCGTGATCGAGAAATCATGAAAGGGTAAATTGACCCATATAGTATGGGATTCTTGCCTTTCTGTTTTTTGGCTTTTCGCTTTTTAGCCCTCACACTTTACCATCCGTACTTCTGAATTTACTATCTTTGCACAGTTAAATTTTAAAGAAAAATTATAATATGAATTCCTTTATTGAAGAATTAAAATGGCGTGGTCTTTTTGCTGATATGATGCCAGGAACCGATGAACAACTGAATAAAGAGGTAACTACTGCGTATATCGGTTTTGATCCAACTGCTGATTCTTTGCATATTGGAAGTCTTATTCAAATTAAAATTTTAGCTCATTTTCAACAGCATGGCCACAAGCCTATTGCATTAGTAGGAGGTGCTACCGGGATGATCGGGGATCCTTCAGGAAAGTCTGCAGAGAGAAATCTTCTGGATGAGGAAACACTTTTACATTATGTCGACTGTTTGAAAAATCAGCTTTCTCAGTTTCTGAATTTTGATGGAGATGGAGCCAATAAGGCTGAGTTGGTAAACAATTACGACTGGATGAAAAACATCTCGTTTTTAGACTTTGCCAAAAATGTGGGAAAAAACATTACTGTAAACTATATGATGGCTAAAGATTCCGTAAAGAAGAGATTCTCAGGGGAAGCCGGAGCTGAAGGGATGAGTTTTACTGAATTTACTTATCAGCTGATTCAGGGATATGATTTCCTGCACTTGTACCAGAATAATAATGTAAAGTTACAAATGGGAGGTTCTGATCAGTGGGGAAATATCACTACAGGGACAGAACTGATCCGCAGAAAGGCACAAGGAGAAGCTTTTGCATTAACGGTTCCTTTGATCACGAAAGCAGATGGCTCCAAATTCGGAAAATCCGAGAGTGGTGAAAATTACTGGTTAGATAAGAAGAAAACATCACCGTATAAATTCTACCAATTCTGGCTGAATGCAACCGATGCTGATGCCGAAAGATTTATTAAATTTTATACATTTCTGGGTAAAGAAGAAATTGAAGCATTAATAGAAGAGCACAAAACAGCTCCACATGAAAGAAAACTTCAAAAGAAATTAGCAGAAGAAGTAACCGTATGGGTTCATGGAAGAGAAGAATATGAAAAGGCTTTAAAGGCTTCAGAAATTCTTTTCGGCCGCTCCACTGCTGAAGATTTGGTAAGTCTGGATGAGGAAACTTTCCTTGAAGTTTTTGACGGAGTTCCACAAAAAGAAGTAGCAAAAGCAGATGTATTGGGAATCAACATTATTGATCTTCTTTCAGAAAAATCAGGATTTCTAAAATCAAAAAGTGAAGCCCAAAGAGAGATCAAAGGAAATTCGATTTCCGTAAACAAGCAAAAAATAAATGATACTTTTACGGCAAACGAAAGTGACCTGATCGATGGTAAATTTTTATTACTGCAAAAAGGAAAGAAAAGTTACTTCATAATTAAAGTTCAATAATAACATTTCAAATAAAAGAAAAACATTTTTAAACTTTGACTAGACGTTCCTACGAAAAATTCAACAGAACCTATTGCACTTGCCATCAACAGAATATATCAAAAAAAGACCGCCTGGTATAAGCGGTCTTTTCTTTATTTGTAATTTAAACTTTTTATAATTCCAAGAAGCTGTGAAAAACAGCAGCACTTAAAACACCTTTACCAACAACGGTATCACTCTTTGCCACTTCTCCATCAATCCAAATGCTTACAATAAGTTTAGAATCATCGTCAGGCATCGTTGCATTAGCTGAAAGATTTAACTGGGCCTGGCTGGAGTTAACAAAAAATTCACCGCTTGACCAAGGAAGGGTAATGGGAGTCAATGTAGTATTATACATATTATTTACCGTAGTTCCAACCTGAGTAACGATGGTTTTTGAAATAACACCTGTACTCCCCTTTACTTCAAATTGTACGATATGATCTTTAAAGTCTTCATCGTCATCATCTTTTTTACAAGAATTTAATATAGAAATTACCGAAAATAATACGATGAATAAAAAAGAAAGTCTTAATAAACTTTTTGATTTGTAAAATTGCTTCATTTCTCCAAATAGATTTTTTAATGTTTCAAATATAGGTTTTTTATCAATATAAAAATAACTTTTATGAAAAATTTCCAATAAAGATTTCCAAACAATATCAAATCAATAAAAATAATATTTATGTCTGATTTTAAGCATTATTCATATTTTATAGTTAAAATTAAAGCCGTGATTATTCAAAACATAAAAATTTAGCAATTTGATTTATTACTTATCTTTGTAGTATGAATTTAGATTATATTGTAAGAGAACCAGAAAATATTACTTCTTCTACTCCAATACTTTTTATGCTTCATGGTTATGGAAGCAATGAACAGGATCTTTTTAGTTTCAGGGAAACCCTCCCCGCCGACTGGATCATCGTTAGTTTCAGGGCTCCAAAGAATACTCAATTCGAAGGATATTCATGGTATGACATTGATTTTAATAATCCAGAAAACTTTATAGATGTCCATCAGGCAAAAGAATCTCTGAACAGTGTTCTGGAGAATATTCTAAAAATAATTAATCAATACGGAATTACTGAAAGCAGGGCCCATTTATGCGGCTTCAGTCAGGGTGGAATTTTATGCTATGCCCTGGCATTACAATATCCTGATTTATTTAATTATGTGGCGTGTTTGAGCAGCTATCCTGAAGAGAAAATCTTAGGTGATATCGTTAGAGATAAAAAGAAATTAGAAAAGCTTAGATTTTTTGTATCCCATGGAACCGATGATGCTGTAATTCCATTAGAATGGGGAAGAAAGGCTGCAGATCTGCTGTATGAATTGAGTTGTTATTTTACTTTCAGAGAATACATGAGTGGACATGGAGTAAATCAAAAAAATTATATTGACCTTATGGATTTCTTTTCGAAATAATTTACGGATAATAAAACATATCAGACAAAACATTAAAAATTACATAAACATTCTCAAAATAGAGAATGTTTTTTATTTTACATAGCGATAAATTGCTTATATTCAGTAAATGAAATATCGATGTTTTATCTGGCTTTTATTGATTAGCATTTTTATCAATGCTCAGAACTCTTTTGAGATTAAAGATGCTAAAAAGACGGTAGTTCCATTTAAGCTGATTAATAATCTGATTTTCATTCCGGTCAATATTAATGGAGCAGATCTAACCTTTTTGTTAGATACAGGAGTTGCTGAAACATCAATTTTCAGCCTCGAAAACAAAGAAGTAAAACTAACAACACTTGAAAAGATCAAATTTTCAGGTTTGGGTGGGAACGCAAGTATAGATGGATTTCGTTCCGATAATAATACAGGTACAATAGGAAAAAATTTTATCAACAAGTCTCTGAGCCTTTTTATTATCGTTAATCAGGAATTTAATATTTCTTCTCATGTAGGAATCCCTGTTAACGGTATCATAGGATATCATTTTTTTAAAGATCATGCTGTTTCTATAGATTACGTTTCCAAAAAGATTACCATCTACAACGATATTGAACTGCTTAGGAAAAAAACCAAAAGATTTGAGGAGTTTCCCATTTCTATTGAAAAAAATAAACCGTATATTGAAGCAGAGGTTGAAATGACCAATGAAAAGAAGACATCCAAACTTCTTATAGACTTAGGGAACAGCGATCCTATATGGCTCTTTCCTACTCTGATAAAGAATTTTGTGTACAACCGTCCTAATATTGATGATTTTTTAGGCAGAGGATTTAATGGAGATGTATACGGAAAAAGAAGCCGTATTCATAACTTTTACCTGGGGGATTTTAAGTTTGAAAAGCCTCTTACTGCGATGCCGGATGAGTTTTCTATTCAGCATGTAAATCTTGTTGAAAACAGAAGGGGTTCAGTGGGAGGAGAAATTCTCCGCCGATTTACTATCATTTTTGATTATCCTAACCAGAAAATCTACTTAAAGAAAAATAAAAATTATGACGACCCCTTCCATTTTAATATGAGTGGTCTTGATTTTCAACAGGATGGATTATCCTGGGAAAAAGATTTTGTAGCCCTTGAAACCGGTGCAAAAAAGGCAAGTAATGAAATCGAGGTGATTAATAATAACTTACAGTACAAATTTGTACTAAAGCCTTTATTTTCTATTGCAGGTGTACGTAAAGATTCTCCCGCAGATAGAGCAGGACTAAAAAAAGACGACCGGATTATTACAATCAATGGTAGAAAAACCCTTGATATGACTTTGGAATACATTATGGAACTGATGAAATCTGAAGAAGGAAAAACCATTACCATGCTTATAAAAAGGAAAGACCAGGAACTTACACTGAGCTTTACTCTGGAAGACCCAATCCCCTATCAGGAATAATATGAAAACAGAAGAAACCACATTAGATAAGATACGCACACGACCGAGGTTTAAAATGTTTACCCATCTCAGTAAAGAAGAATATGCTGAAAACCTTAACAAATACCTCAAGGAACACAAAGGAGAGTTTTCCGGCAATGTCAATAAGGAGGTAGCTACCATCTGTGTGGAAACACCTTATGATAATTACTGGAAACCCAGACTTTCTCTTCGCGTGGAGGCAGAAGATGATGATATTGTGATCCGTGGAGTATTCGGGCCAAGCTCGGCTGTGTGGACCTTCTTTATGTTTCTCTATTTCTCTTTTTCGATTTTATGGATGACCTTTTTCACCATGTACTATGTAGAAAAACAAATCAAAAGCAATGAATTTCCTTGGGCACTCAATGCCTCGTTTATCATGTTGCTTTGTATTGCCGCAACATATGCTGCGGCCAGATTCGGACAAAGTAAAGCTAAAGATGAAATGCAGAAGCTCAGAAAATTTGCAGAAGAATCTACTTTACAATTTGAAAAGAAGTCTTAAGGTGCAAGCACTTGTGGCTTAACTGCAGGTTCCTGAATCTCAACAGCCTTCGCTGCCTTGATAGAATCTGCCACTTTTTCCCTGTTCTCCTGCTCTTTTATTATTTTTTCAATATGGGGCTCTATGAGCTTATTCATTTCTTCTACAGAAATATTATTTGCATTAGGATCATCCAACAGATTTCTCCACGGTTTCCTGTGCCCCCATTTGTAATCACCAAAAACCATTACTGCAGTTCCTTTTGCTTTAGTGGTGGCTCCTCCCGGATTCAGGATCCAGGTATCTGCATAAGAATATAACCATTGGGCATCATTTTTCAATAGCCGTAGACACGAATGCGATGCCGGATAGCCGGGTAGGTCATATTGATGCCATCCGATTCCTCCTGTGTTAAAAATATTGAAATTATAAGGTAATTTCCATTCACTACTAACCGTCGAAATGGAAAGCTTCTTTTTCCAGTTGGCAAAAGTTAATCCTCTTGTGGTCTGTGCGGTTTTTTTTCCCATACTGGTTGGTCCCCACTTTACAAGACTCCCGTTGGAATACACTCCATACGCCTGAATCGGATAAGAAAAAATAACAAATTTCTTTACATTACTCAATACATCCAATTGCATTGGAAAAGGTGAATAAGCCATCAGTGTGGTATCTATTTTGGCCGGAACTACCAATGTATCAGAATTCCATTTATTTTTAGAATCCAATCTGTTCAGTGCTAAAATAGCATACCGTTCTCTTTCATTATATTTTTTGCTGAATGCAGCATATACAGAATCTCTAAGCTTTTTATCTTTTGGAAGTACAAAAGCATTATAAAAGCCGGTTTCCTGCATTGCCGGAGGTACAGATTCCTTTTTAACCACTGAATCTTTTTTTATTGAATCAGTTTTTTCCGTTGGACTTTCTGTGGTAGTTGTATCGGTTCCTAAAGTATCATTTATTTTTTCAATTTCCTTTTTACATGATACTAAAAATAAAACCAGTATAAGACTGTATAAAAAAGATTTTTTCACAATTACGTTCATAAATTTAAAAGGTCGATTAGTTTTGCTACTCAGTACAAATATCAGACCTAAAACGGAATAATCATAATGATGGTTAAAAATATCGTAAAAATACGGTTAAGAACGATTAAAATATCAGTATAAAAGCTGACTGACACTATCATTATCTATGAAAAATCAATTTGTTTTCATTAATAAAAACAAACCCGCCGGGTTTAAGAAATGAGTTCAACATAAAAAAACAGATATAGAACAAATACATTACTGTGATATTACTACCACAAAACTTATTTTTACTAATATTGCATTATTAAATATTTAACAAAAGACACAAAACCTATGATTAAAAAACTAATTATTCCGTTTCTAGCCTTGCTATGTACAATATCCTGTAGCAGAGATAATGAATTCAGCAATGGATCATCAGATTACAACCATACGCGTCCTGTTGGCGCGTCAGCCAACGACCTATTAAGCAATAACCGGTATAATTCATTATTGATCGAAATTCAGTATATGCCGGGATATGCCCCGAATTCGCAAGCTGTTGATCATTTGAAAAACTTCCTATCCACTTTTCTCCGCAAAGATGGTGGTATAAACGTTATTCAAAGAGAAATTCCGGGAACATCCTCCTCCACTTTATCTGCGGATGATATAAGACAAATTGAGAATACAAACCGAACTGTATTTACCAACGGATCAACTCTTGCAGTAAACATTCTATATACCAACGGGAAATATAGCGGCAATTCTAATACGTTAGGAATTGCATACCGCAATACATCAATTGCTTTATTCGGAAAAACAATTCAGGAAAATTCCGGAGGATTTGGGCAGACCAGCAGAACAAAACTTGAAGCCACAGTGCTTGAGCATGAACTGGGACATTTGATGGGATTAGTAAATCTAGGATCCCCGATGCAGACAGATCACAAAGATTCTTCCAATGGAAACCATTGTAATAATCAAAATTGTCTGATGTACTACGCTTCTGAAACCACAGATATTTTAGGCTTTATTATAAATGGAAATGTTCCTCAATTGGATAATAATTGTAAAGCTGACCTTAAGGCAAATGGTGGAAAGTAACTGACAAAAGGATAACATTATATAAATACATTGTATAGTATAAGAATATACCATACAATGTATTTTATTTCTCTAATAATTAAGCTAATATTCTTATAACTCCATTATAGATCTTAAATTAAATGATAAGAATGCATTTCAGCTAAAATACTATACTTTAATGATTCAATTCTTACACAGATTTTTTTCTTGTTATCTATTTTTATTATTTCACAGTCATAATTTTCAAAAGGCCCTGAACTGATTCTCCTCTTCTCACCAACTTTAATATCTAATGAATTTCTAAGTTCAACATCTGAGAATTCATTAAGAAATACTCTTATTCTATCTATTTCTTCATCAAGAACACGGACCAGTCGATTTCCAAACTTGATAAATATGACCACACCTTCAATCGCAAGAGCTCGTAAGTAATCTTTTATTGTTTCTAAATAAATAAAAACGTAAGAACTAAAAAGCGGTTTTTCAACCTTCTTTTTACGATCACTCCATTGAGAGATTGTTTTATTGAGAGGTAAATACACTTTGAAATTTTGCTCAGTTAGGATTTGAGCAGTTTTTTTTTCGTAACGTGATTTGGTATAAATAACATACCATCCTTTCATGAAATTCATTTCTATATAATTATAATCATTTTACATCTTCTCCTTTCAAGTCACACCTGTTAACTTAAATTTTTCTTGAAAACTATAAGGGACATGAAATAACAGAAAAAGACATTTGCAGTACTTCTACTTTTCCTTACCATGAAAAATAAAACGTTAGTAGATATGGTCACAATTCTTCTATCTGTAGAGCAAAGATGCATTAGCTTTACACAGGTAACAACTAAAGCATATCTAGATTTATAAATCTGGGGTAAGTTATTATAAGAAATTTATACGTACGGATAATGCGATAAAGATTTAGCCATATGATTATCAATAATTTATAAACACAAACTAATCATATAATTAGGAAGGAGTTTAAAATATGTATTTTGCTTTTTAAAGCATAAAGTTCAAAAGAAACTGTTACTTATCTCCTGATTTATTTCAATATTTTTTGTTTTTCGCACCGTATAAAATAGGTTTCATTTACATGATTCTTTATAAACGGAATTGAATGATAAAAAAACTTTACATAAATAAAGTAAGGCTGAAATTTATGCTAATACTATCCTTTAAAAAGAAAAGTAAAAAATGCTCATGTATATTTGATATTACTTCGAGTAAGGATAAATTAAAAAGTAATTATACTTAGATAGCATGATCAATCTATCACAAAAGATGAAATTTCTGATTATTGACAGGGAAGTAGTTTTTGTGTTGTAGAACTCCATTATAAGCTCACATTCTTTCTTTATGCCAACCACAAATATCTATATAGTAAATCAAAAGTAAAAAGGAAATCTTTCCGATTATATTTACTTTAAAAACAAAAAATGCTGTAAATAATATTTACAGCATTTTATATTGCGATCCGGACGGGACTCGAACCCGCGACCTCCGCCGTGACAGGGCGGCATTCTAACCAGCTGAACTACCGGATCAGTAGTCCTGAGTTTTTCAATCAAATTTGATATGCGATCCGGACGGGACTCGAACCCGCGACCTCCGCCGTGACAGGGCGGCATTCTAACCAGCTGAACTACCGGATCAGTAGTTCTATAATTTCAAATAAATTTGATTGCGATCCGGACGGGACTCGAACCCGCGACCTCCGCCGTGACAGGGCGGCATTCTAACCAACTGAACTACCGGATCAAATTTTGTTAAAGAACTTGTTTCTTTTTTGTGATTGCAAAATTACACCTTTTTTAATTACCTGCAAATTATTTGTTAAAAAAATGCCTCCCAAAAGCGGAAGGCATTCATTATCAAAGTTATTTTTTTTATAAGTGTGCGCTTAATTTTTCTGCGATCACTTCTTTTGGTGTTACTCCAACTAATTTATCAACAACTTCACCATTCTTAAAAATAAGAACTGTAGGGATATTTCTAATGCCATACTGCATAGAAATTTCCTGGTTGTTGTCTACATCTACTTTTCCTACTACAGCTTTTCCTTCAAAATCTGTTGCTACTTCTTCAATGATTGGTCCCAGTGTTCTACAAGGTCCACACCATACCGCCCAAAAGTCTACCAATACTGGTTTATCAGATTTCAAAACCGTTTCCTGAAATGAGCTATCCGTAATTTCTAAAGCCATTTTTTTTATTTTATTTAAATTAATATTCTATTGTTTTTTTAATCCTTAATTGGATCATCAAAATTACTACTTTTCAGCAATAAGGTTATCTATGCTGAACATTTGTTTTTTCTATAACCAAATCATCTGAAATTTCTTTCAGGGCATTTACGAAAACATCAATATCCGCTTTTGTGGTCATATGGCTAAATGAAATACGTAAAGGTGTACAATTATCCATTTCATCTTCTGATAGAACCATCATCATAACCATTGAAGGTTTTGATGCTCCTGACGAGCATGCACTCCCCTGAGAAATGGCGATCCCTTTCATATCCAACTGCAAACCTATTAACGGATTTTTATATGGTAAAAGAGCACTTAAAACAGTGTATAAACTATTTTCAGTTTCAGCACTTCTTCCATTGAACTTAATCCCTGCTATTTCAGCAGATAATCTTTCAATGGTATAATTTTTTATTTCCTGAATATGATGGGTATATGCTTCCATATGATTAAGAGAAAGCTCTAAAGCTTTTCCAAGCCCCACAATACCTGCAACATTCTCAGTACCGGCTCTCAGACTTCTTTCCTGAGGTCCTCCTGTGATAATCCCCTTAAGACCTGTCGCTTTTCTGATAAAGGCAAAACCTACTCCTTTTGGTCCATGGAATTTATGTGCACTGCATGAAGCAAAATCTACCGGAATGTCAGAGAAATCAAGATCGATATGCGCCATGGTCTGAACAGTATCAGAATGCAGAAGTGCATTATTTGCTTTGCATATCTCAGCCATCTTTTTAAGGTTGGTAATATTTCCGATCTCATTATTGGCATGCATTAAGCTTACAAGGGTCTTTTTATCTGATGCCTTTAAAAGTTCTTCCAATTTATTAAGATCGATATCTCCTTTTTCATTCGGACGGATATAAACGACCTCTACCCCTTTTCTTGCCTTCATATCGATTATACTCTCTGAAACACATTTGTGTTCCAGTGGAGAGCTGATGATTCTTTGTACTCCAAGGTGTTCCACACTGGATTTAATGATCATATTGTTGGACTCTGTCCCGCATGATGTAAAAATAATCTCAGCGGGCGTTACATGTAGATAATCAGCCACCTGCCTTCTCACATTTTCGATCAGGATTTTAGCTTCCTGCCCAAAGCTATGTGTAGAAGAAGGATTTCCAAAGTTTACCTTCATGGTACCTACCATTGCATCAATAACTTCTTCTGAAAGGGGTGTTGTTGCTGCGTTATCTAAATATACTTTATTCATTTTATTTTGAATATTTTAATACGACGGAATTGAATTGATAATTGGAAGGAACTGTAAAAACCACCCAAGGATTGGATATCACCTGGATCTCCATTCCTCCGGACTCACGCTGTGGAACTTCTACATACAAAATATTATCCTTCACAGAAAGACTTTTTATCTCACTGATCTTATGGTCTCCTGACCTAAAAGTTCCAAGGTTGTATAAAACAGCTTTTTGATTTTTTGGAAAGGCAGGGTATTTAATTGCTGCATCCTGTCCTAGTTCAGCAAGGCTGGAATTACCTTTTATAATTTTCTGAAGCTCTTCTTCACTTTTAAGAATTTTGAAGCCAGCGGTTTCAGTGCCACCCTGAGATTCAGAAACAAGGATTTCACCTCCTTTTTGTGTATCATTAGATACTGAAGACGGTGCACTTGTACAGCTCATGAAAAAAGCAAGGAACCAAATAAACAGTTTATTCATTGTTACATTTTTACCTCCCAAAATTAGTGAAAAAATTGGTAATGTCCTTCATTTGCCCATTTCAGCATTTGCTTATCTCCTGAAGTATCGCCAAAAGCGATTATTTTATCGTATTTTGAATTGTTGATCTGCTCCTGGATTCTTATGAGTTTTTCTTTTCCGTTACAGTTTTTCCCTATAAAATTCCCTGTAAAAATACCGTTTTTAAACTCTGCACGCGTGGAAACCAGCTGCATTTTCAATTCCTCTGCAAATGGTTTTACCCAGATATCCAGAGAAGCCGTAACTAATAGACTCTGAGTATTATTACGATCTATATTTTTAATAAAGTCGAGTGCATTTTCACGCACAATCTTAGGATAGTGCTGCTCAAAAAACTGTCTCGATTTTCGTTCTATTTTTTCTTGTGATTGTCCTTTCAGTATTGAACCGATGAAGCTTTTTTTGACCTTTTCCGTTTCCGCAAGTTTTAATTTCAATAAAATAAACAGAGGAACATGTCTCAAAAATTGTATATGGTATTTCGTAGAATCATAAAATTTCAGATACATAAACATTGTATCCTTATAGGTAATCGTTCCATCAAAATCAAAACAATACAATTTTTTCATTTTATCAGAGCTTTAATTTTTTAAATACAAATTCAGGAATATTCCTGATAATCATCATAATAATTCCCCAGACAGGCAATACATAAGCTACATTTTTTTGTTTTTTATACGCATTGTAAATGGAAGCTGCAGCCTGTTTTGGCTTGGCCGTTAACCTTGGATTTAACGGAAGCCCTTCTGTCATTTTAGTTTCCATAAACCCTGGTTTAATCGTCAGCACATGCACTTTCTTATCAAACAGATAATTCCGTAGCCCGCTTAAATAGGTTGTAAAAGCTGCTTTTGCACTTCCATAAATGAAGTTACTCTGCCTCCCTCGATCTCCTGCCACAGATGACAATCCTATGATTGTACCTGATCTTCTGCTTTCAAATTTCTGGGCAAAATAATTCATCACAGGAACCAGTTTTGAATAATTGATATTAATTATTCTTTCCGTATTTTTATTATCATACAAACCTTCTTCTGTTCCATCTCCTAAATATCCCGTTGCACAAAATAATACATTTGAATTGACATGATCAAATCGGGTGTAATCTATTTCTTTCATTAAATCCAACTCAATCACCTCAGCCTGTTGCAGAAATTTAACATCAATATGTCTTGCGAACCTTTCCGTGGTTTCCTTATTTGAGGTCAGAAGATAGATTTTCTCATATTTTTCACCTTCCTGCAGAGCCTTTTCAACAAAGGCTTGTGCTACTTCAGAGGTACTTCCCAGAACTATCATTTATGAATTATTATTTATGATTCTTTTGTGCTGTAACGACACAAATTTAGGATTTTGAATATTTTTAAGGTAATTCGTCAAAGAAGATTTACTCATGCTGTCTTTGGTCAAATAAATTCTACCTCCGAATTCCTGAACAATATCATCAAGCTGTTTTACCAACTTTTTAAGTTTCGAATTTACTTTAAAATCAAGTGCCAAAGTGTACCCTTCTATAGGAAATGAGTTGTAAGCTTCCTCGTTATTCTTTCCAAAGAGTTTTAAAACAGCCAGAAAGGATCCGTTTCCGCTATTGGCAATGGTTTCCAGGATCTTCTTCATGCCCTCCTTTCCGGAGTCTTTAGGAATTACCATCTGATATTGGATAAAACCTGATTTACCATAAATTTTATTCCAATCAGTAACAAAATCCAGAGGGTAAAAGTATGTTTCATAATCTATAAAGCTTTTAACTTCTTTTTTAGACTGCTTTTTATAATACAGCAGATTAAATATTTTTACCGTTAAAGCATTCAGGACAAAGCCCGGAAAATAAAAAGGGACAGTTGGTTGAAACTTTTTCTTTAGCCGTAGAGGACTTTTTGCCATATTCTGAGGAAGTTCATGCTGAAAAGCATGTTCTCCCCTCATCAAAATGCTCCTTCCAATATTTTTACCCTTTTGTAAGCAATCGATCCAGGCAACAGTATATGTCCAGTTTTCACTTTCTTCAAAAAGCCTGAATATTTCATCAAGGTTTTCAGCTTTAATACTTTCCTGGCGAATATAAGCTGATTCTATATTTTTAAGCTTAAACTTTGCCGTCAGAATGATGCCCGTAAGTCCCATTCCGCCGATAGTTGCCCAGAATTTATCTGAATTGGTCTCTCTCGAACATGTTATGATTTCCCCATTTTCATTCATAAGTTTAAATTCAATGACATATTCTGAAAAACAACCTTCTGAATGATGGTTTTTACCATGTACATCTGATGCGATGGCGCCTCCCACAGTAACAAACTTGGTTCCCGGAGTTACATAAAGAAAGTATCCTTGCGGAACAGCTATTTCCAAAACATCTGAAAGCAGCACTCCGGATTCACATTCTATAATACCGTTCAACCGGTCAAAGCTGATGAATTTATTGAGTTTTTTTGTCGAAAATATATGTTCCCCTAATGAAGCATCTCCATAACATCTTCCATTCCCTCTCGCGATCACTTCATTATGATTCAATACAAATTCCCTTATGTTTCTGAAGCTGTCTTCAGACTTCATTTCTTTTTCCACTACAGGAAAATTGCCCCAATTGGTAACTTTTTGTATGAAATTCGGCTTCATTTTTTAAAATAGATTTGAATTAAAAATGTTGCAACCCATAATAGTAAGGTAACCTGTATATACCTGTCCCTGTACACTATTTTTGTGGGGGATTCCGTTCTGTTATACACTAGAGTCTGCTGCAGGTATCTGAGAAAGGCAAATACAACAAAAATAACGGTATAAAAAACCCTTTCGTGGAATTTTGCCTGCACCTCCGGTGACAGGGTAAACATTAAATAACACATAATGGCCAATGTAACAGAAATAGACAGTGCTATATCGGCAAACTGTACATTATAACCATCCAGAGCACGTCTTGTCTTACCCGAAACCTGCGCATTGATTAATTCACCTCTTCTTTTTCCTATTGCCAATACCAATGCCAGAACAAATGTAAGCAGTATAGCCCATTGTGAAATACTTATTCCGGTAATGTAACCTCCTGCAAGAACCCTTAATACAAACCCTGTGGCTATGATAAAAATATCAATAATAGGAACATGCTTCAACCTGAATGTATAAGCAAGATTCATTACAAAGTAAAATGCAATAATGGTTGCAAATTTCCAGAGAAGCTGCTCGAAATAGAACTGAGCAAAAAGAACAAGGAAAATATCTGTAATTGCGAGTCCTATTAAAATTCCTATAGCTTTTGATTTAGAGATAGCACCACTCGCAAGCGGTCTTCTTCTTTTTTCAGGATGCCTGCGATCTGCCTCTATATCATTGTAATCATTCAGAATATAAACCATGCTGGCAGCAAGGGAAAAGATAACAAAAGCAAAAATACTCTTGGTAAGCAGATCAAGGTTTTTGATATTGCCGGAAAAAAATAATGGCACAAAAACAAATAAATTTTTTACCCATTGTTCTACACGCAGCAGTTTAAGATATTTCTTCATTTATGTTATTTCAATTGCAAAAATAGTAATTTCAAGATGAGTAGCATAAAAGTACAAAAAAAACCGCCGTGGCGGTCTTTTAAGAAAATATTTATATATTAAATTAATTACTTGCCTTGTTTGGCTTCATTAATCATTTTTTCATTGGCTGTAATGGCAAACTCTACCCTTCTGTTTTTTGCTCTTCCTTCTTCCGTATCATTACTGGCTACAGGCATATTTTTACCTTCTCCTTTCGTAAACATTCTTCCTGAAGCGATTCCTTTACCTGCTAAATATGCTTTAACCGCATCTGCTCTTCTTTGAGAAAGGGCCATATTATAAGCATCTTTACCAACGCTATCTGTGTGTCCATAGATATTGATGTTCGTGTCAGGGTTATTGGCCAATACCTGAGCTAATTTATCAAGGTTGGTCTGAGCTACAGAGGTAAGGTTAGATGAATCGAATGCAAAGTTTACTATACTTTCATTCATCGTCACTTTAATACCATCTCCTACTCTTTCTACTTCAGCACCAGGTAAAGTTTCTTTAATTTCTTTAGCCTGCTTATCCATTTTGTTACCGATAACGTTACCTGCAACACCACCAATAATACCTCCCAATACTGCTCCTAATGCTCCGTTTCCTCCTTTACCTACGTTATTACCTAAGATACCTCCAAGTACAGCTCCCGATGCAACACCTACTGCTGTACCTCTTTGCTGGTGGTTAGAATTCTGAACTGCCTCACAACTTGTCAATAATAAAGTTGATGATAGGAAAATACCTGCGATATATGTTTTATTAAATTTCATCTTTTTAATTTTTTCTTGTTATAAATTATTTCATTCCAGTTCTTTGGAAATTGTATACCACTCTCACTGTGCTTCCATCAAATGGAACGTTTTGTTCAAGTGAAAACTGATCTGTAGATTGGTTGATCAAGTTTAAAGAATAACCAACCGTATTTTGTTTAGCTTTTGTTCCTTCAGCAATTTTCTTAAACATAAAAGTATTTCCACCTTTAACTTCAAATTTAATTGGCTGTGTAATGCTAGGGCAGCTTCCACCTCCATTTAAGGTATAAGATCCTGTGTAGTTATTGGGAATCAATCTCCAATGACTTCCTACGAAACATTGTGCATCTGCTCCTTCATCAAACGGTTTAATTTTAAATCCTTTATCATAATCGATACTAACAATCTCCCAATCTCCTTTAATCTTTAAAAAATCAGATTTTTGGTTTTGTGATGTTTGTGCATTTTTCACTGAGGAACAAGACACTGCAAAAAGTGATGTTCCCAACATTCCTGCAAGTAGTAACTTTTTCATTTTGTCGTTTATTTTTTGTTACATTAAAGTTACAAAAAACCGTGCCAAAATTGAAAAATAAAAACAAAAAAGTCCGAAAAATTCGGACTTTTTATCACATACACTGTAATACAGTGAAATATATTATTTTTTAACGGCCTTTTTTACGGATTTCGTAGCCTTTTTTACAGCTGATGCCTTACCGTTATAGAAGTTAGTATAAGCATATTCAGCTGCCTTCTTTAGATCGATAACACCTCCGGCTTGAGAAAGGTCGGCAAATCCATTTTCCGTACTTGGATTACTTGACTTTACAAGAGCTTCAATAATCTGGTCAGGTCTTAAATTAGGCATATACGCTAATAAAACCGCAGCAGCACCGGCAACAACAGGTGATGCCATTGAAGTTCCCTGAAGATATTCATATTCACTTGTTGGAACCGTAGAATAAATCTCTTCACCCGGAGCAAAAACATTTACCATTTTCTTATTAAAGTTAGAGAAGCTCGCTCTCAACTCATTGTTTCTATTAGTACTTGCTCCAACAACAATCACGTTATTTACGAAAGGTTTTTCGTCTGTAATATTTTTAAAGTTGGTAGGATATGCAAGATGCTCAGCAACATCTTCATTTTCATTTCCGGCTGCCTTTACAAGGAGAACTCCTTTATCTTCGGCATATTTGAATGCATCCCAAACAACATTTTTACCGGGAGACACTGGTTTTCCAAAGCTCATATTTAATACTTTAGCTCCATTATCTACAGCATATCTGATGGCGTTAGCAACATCCTTATCTCTCTCATCTCCATTAGGAACAGTTCTCACGGACATAATTTTTGCTACTCTTGAAGCTACCCCGTACTGAACTTCTTTCCCCTGAGGTAATCCAGCAATAATACCGGCAACGTGAGTCCCGTGTTCTGCATCAGGCCCCTGATAATGATTATTACCGTAATTTTTTTGAGAATAATCATCATAGTTATCTCCAACAATTTCGGCTCTTGTATCATAGCTTAGATCATATTGTTTTGCTGCAGGAGCAAAATGATCGATAGCGCCTTTCATTTCTTTCTTCATTGAAGTTTCGAAATCTGCAGAAGATTTTCCTGCAAATTCAGGACTATGGGCAACCTGAGTCAGAATATTAAGTGCAATTGCATCTTTTTGTTCTGTTGGAGCCTTTATAGCAGCAATATTTTCAGAAGTCACTGATTTCCCTCCTAACAATTTAATCATGTTCGGAATCAGATCATTGATCATTGTGTATTGCTGGAGACTTTGCTTAGCTTCAACACTTTTCTTTGTGAAAAGTTCTTTAGCCTTCATATACATGGCAAACTCTTCAGGCATTTTAGCTTGATTGGCTTTATTCTTAGTAGAATCATCTCCTTCGAATACAGGCTTATATTTAGCTACGACCCTTGTCACCTCCATATTATCAACGTCTACATCACCATTCTTTCCTCCGATAAAATTCCATCCGTGAACATCATCGATATAGCCATTACCGTCATCATCTTTTCCGTTACCCGGAACTTCATTCGGGTTTGACCAGATATTTTTGATCAGTCCCGGATGATCTACCTGCACTCCACTGTCCAGAACACCTACAACAACAGTCTTAGGCTTCAGACCTTTAGATTCTAAATATTTATATGCATTTTCTGTATTGACACCATATACTTTGGTTGTTCCAAAATCTTTATGGTACCAGGTCATTAAATCTTTATTTTCTTTCGGGTCAACGCTCTTCGCCTGTGCTTCCTGTGCAAAAGCAGAATTAAAGCCTGCTAAAAAGACAGCAGCTAATAATACCTTTTTCATGCTAGTATGATTGTTTAATATTTTTTATATAAGTCAAAGATTCAGGTCCTTTGTTACAAATAAGGTCCAAAATTGACAGATCACTTAAAAATCCCATTTTATCAGAAAATGTCTGATAGTAATCATCCATTTTATATTCGGAAGCAATTTTTGCAGAAAATTTTTCTCTGAAATTTACTTCTTCAGGATTTTTGATATACTCTTCATTCAAAGAGTATGCCTTTTCCGTTTTTAGGATTTGTTGTATGATCTCTAAACCTTTAAGATTGAAATCCAAAAGATAGTTTTCTTTTAATTCAAATAATCTGATCAGTTTATCTTCATAAAATTCGAAATAAGGAGAACTTTGATAAGCTGTCTTGATAGATTTCCAGTGGAGCTTTCTCCAATCTTCCCTGTTGGAGATCTCTATTTCTTTGAATTGTCTTTTACCCGTATGACTGATCGGGATGATCAAAGAAAGTTTTCCGTTTGCCCCATAAATATTCGCCCGGTTTCGGTACGTCTGTTTGGGAAAATTTTCGAATTGTTCAAAAGTAACCTCATTTTCAGGATCTAAAAACACTGAAAACCAGGAAATCGGTGGTAAATAAAACACCGGTAATAATACATTCTTCATATTCATAATACAAAAATGAAGTATTTTTTCAAATACTTCATTCTATTTTAAAATTTATTTTACTTTATAAATCCTCCTCAGTTTTTTTCTTTCTGAATAGTTTAACAAAATAGTCCCATCCGAAGAATAGAATAAGAATCATCGCTGCAATCCACCAGTATGAAGTTTTATTGGCTTCTCCTGTATTTGTAGCTTTAAACATTCTCTCCCAACGGATCTTGAAAGGCGCCTGATATGTAGAGCTGGCATCTTTGAAAACACCTTGCAGACTCATCCATGTAAACATTGGCTTTCCTACAATATTTTCTTCAGGAACAAAACCAAAGAATCTTGCATCAAGTGAAGCATCTCTGTTATCTCCAACCATCATATAATAATCCTGTTGTATTGTATACTGATTGGCTTCCTTACCATTGATTAAAATTTTTCCGTCTTTATTTTCCAGGCTATTGTGTTCATACTCCGAAATAATCCACTGATACATCGGAAGCGTTTCTTTATTAATTGCGACCACATCACCTTTCTTAGGTATTCTAAGAGGTCCGTACCAATCCTGATTCCAAGGCTTATTGATAGGAAATATAGATTGAGTGGTATCGATACTTTTTGTGTAAGCCGTTCTGTCGGCGTTAAGCTTGTGCTGAACCGTAGCTGAGTCTTTAGGAAAAATACTTTCTTCCATATCAATTACGTTCGGCAATGCTTTGATCTCTTTAGCCGTTTTATCGGTTAATCCCTGGAACATGTATACAAATCCTTTATCCGTCTGCATTTCTCTT
This sequence comes from Chryseobacterium sp. LAM-KRS1, assembly GCF_013184525.1. GTDB lineage: Bacteria > Bacteroidota > Bacteroidia > Flavobacteriales > Weeksellaceae > Chryseobacterium > Chryseobacterium proteolyticum. The sequence continues at coordinate 76,413 of NZ_JAAOIZ010000001.1, read as the reverse complement.
ACGGGCAAGAATCCATATGTATTGTATAATCCTGGAATATCCAATTGAGTACCTGTGTTAACTGTATATGCGTGCTGAACTTCCTGATCCCCTAAAACCGTTTCTGGTTTTCCGTTTACAAAAAGTCTTCCAGCTCTCATTTCAAAAGTATCGCCGGCAGTTGCCACACATCTTTTTACATAAGGGTCTTTCCTGTCAATAGCTGTATGCACTGAATCCTGAGGATAGTTGAAAACAAGGACATCATTTTTCTGAGGTTTGCTGAATTGCATTATTCTGGCGTAAGGTAGCTTCACTCCATCAACATAAGATTTGGGATCATCCTTCGGGTTTCCTTTTTCTCCGGAATCAAAGATTGTTCCCTGTAAGAAAGGAATTGCAAGCGGACGCATCGGCAATCTGTATCCATAGCTCCATTTATTTACAAAAAGGAAATCTCCTACTAAAAGGGTTCTTTCCATGGATCCTGTAGGGATACCGAAAGGTTGTGTTACAAAAACATGAATAATCGTTGCAAATACAACAGCAAAAGTCACTGAACCTATGAAGGAATCTTTCTTTTTAGCATTTTTCTCTTCATCCGTCAGGAATAGCTCATTTTCGTCTTCTACCTCTGTATCTTTAGAATAATTGACCGTAGCCATGTATATGAACGGCAAAATAACAGTTAGAAGCTGGTGCTGGAAAAGATTTTTTCCAAACTTTTTCATAAGATAAATATGAAAAACCGACATCATAATCGGACCTACGATCGGCAAATAGGATAAAATAGCCCACCATTTAGGGTGTTTGGTCTCTTTTAAAACAATAAAATAATTGTAAAAAGGTATAAAAGCAAATAAAGGGCTATACCCTAATTTTTTGAACAGCTTCCATGTTGAAATCCCCATTAATACGGATAAAATGAGAACGTATACTGTATAAGTTAAAAAATAATTCATAAATTTCGTGCCTTATTCTATTGATTTGTGTTGAGCAACTGTTTTTATTAGTTTACTATTTGTAGCATTTGTTACAAGTTAAAGCCCTAAAACATCTTTCATTGTAAAGTTTCCTTTCTTGTCTTTAATCCATTCCGCAGCTACTACGGCCCCTAATGCAAAACCGTTTCTGTTAAATGCGGTATGCTTTATTTCAATTTCATCCACTTCACTTCTGTAAAAGACACTGTGTGTTCCCGGAACTTCATCTTCACGAATAGCGAAAATACCCAGCTGATTCCCCTGAGTTTCTTCAAGCTTCCAGGCATCAAATTTGGGATTATTTCTAAATATTCCTTCGGCCAGAGAAATTGCCGTTCCGCTTGGAGCATCCAGTTTATGAATGTGGTGAATTTCTTCCAACTGACAAGAATATTCGTTAACATTTTTCATCAGATCAGCCAGCTTTTCATTTAAAGCAAAGAATAAATTAACGCCTAAACTAAAATTGGAACCATATAAAAATGCCGTCTGATTTTCCACCGCAATTCTTTCTACTTCAGCCTTTTTCTCTAACCATCCTGTTGTACCGCAAATCACCGGAATTTTATTTTCCAGACAGGCTTTTATATTATTAAAAGCTACTTCAGGTAACGAAAACTCGATAACAACATCGGGATTATTAAGGTTTTCAGCAGTTGGAGTTTCTTTAAGGCGGGCAACTACTTCATGTCCTCTATTTGTTGCAATCTCATCAATGATCTTGCCCATTTTTCCATATCCAACTAATGCTATTTTCATGTAATTTATTTTAGATATACCTACTTACGATCTAGAACCTGTAGCTCAGACTTAATCCGGTCTTGGGAGGTTCGATACTAAACTGGTCCTGAATAACTGTAGGTTTAAAAGTTAAATCAGGGTCATGGCGGCTTTCATAAAGGTGTGCATCTACAACAGCATCTACTATACTCAGGATATAGATCAGCCCGGTAATTGCAATTGCATAGTCCCTTTGTCTTTTCGCTCTGTCCTGAACGTTCGCCAGTGCAACTTTATCAAGCCATGGACGACTATCGATAAATTCATTGGGAGTTCCGTTCAATTTAGCAATATAGTACTCTCTGTACTTCTTGTATTGTTTATCATTCCACATGGCTATTCCTACTCCGGTACCTACAGCACCCCAAACGATAGGAATTTTCCAGTATTTTTTGTTGTAAAATTGCCCTAGTCCAGGGAAAACAGCCGAGTATAAACCCGCTTTTGTTGGATTTAATTTTAATGTTTTTGCTGTGGGACCGTTGGCCTTTTCCAGATCAGCCACCACTTTAGCTTCAGACTTTTGAGGCTTTGCGGCAGGGATACTATCCTTCGGGTAGTGCTCTACCCGAATGGTATCATTAGGATTTACTTGTGAGTAAGCAGCAGCATACAGGCACAAGAAAAAAGTGAACAATAATTTCTTCATTTATTTAATGTGGGATAGAATATATTCCAATTCATCCTCATTCTTAAAGTCAAGAACAATTTTACCTTTTTTACCATTTCCGGTGGTTTTGATCTCCACTTTTACATCTAAAATGTCAGCAATTGTTTTCTGAGCTCTTTTATAGTTATTGGAAAGTTCAGCTTTTACCTTTTTGGCAGCAGGTGATTTTGGATTTTTTAAAGCTGTAGCAGCCTGTTCAGCCTGACGTACATTCAACTGTTCTTTAATGATAAGGTCAAACAAAATTTGTTGTAGCTCCTCATTTTCCATACTGATAATAGCACGGCCATGTCCTGCAGAAATCTCACCACTTCTGATAGCATTCTGAATATCCGGGCTTAGTCTCAATAACCTGATAGAATTGGTAATCGTACTTCTGTCTTTTCCTACTCTCTGGCTAAGGTTTTCCTGAGTCATTCCGATTTCGTCCAAAAGTCTTTGATACGTCAATGCAATCTCAATAGAATCAAGATCTTCCCTCTGGATATTTTCAACAAGAGCCATTTCTAAAAGCTCCTGATCGTTTACCAAACGGATATAAGCAGGAACAGAAGTTAGTCCGGCAATTTTACTCGCTCTGAAACGTCTTTCCCCTGATATAATTTCAAATCTCTCGCCTTCTTTTCTAAGAGTGATCGGTTGGATCACCCCTAAATTTTCTATAGACTGAGCGAGTTCATTGAGTGCTTTTTCGTCAAAATAAGTTCTTGGCTGGGTTGGGTTGGGATAAATATCTTCAATCGCTACTTCTACGATATTTCCAACAAACTTATCCGCTCCCTCATCAGTAGCAGAGTTCACTGTAGCTTTGGATTCAGCACTTAAAATAGCACCCAAACCACGTCCCATAGCTCTTTTTTTGTCCTTCATAGATATTTTTGATAAATGATGACAATTACAACCAAGATCAGCTGATCCACATTGCAATTATCGATTATTTACTCTTAATTAATTCTTTACTAAATTTTCATTTTTCAACAGAACTTCTTCTGCTAACTGAATATACTGAATTGCTCCTTTACTTTCGGCATCATAATTCAGGATGCTTTCCCCGAAACTTGGTGCTTCACTTAATCTCACATTTCTGCTGATGATGGTTTCAAAAACCATTTCCGGGAAGTGTGCATTTACTTCTTCCACCACCTGATTGGATAATCTTAACCTGCTATCATACATCGTTAGAAGTAAACCTTCAATGTCCAGATCTTTGTTATGAATCTTTTGAACATTTTTGATGGTATTCAAAAGTTTTCCTAAACCTTCCAATGCAAAATATTCACATTGGATCGGAATGATTACAGAATCAGCAGCTGTAAGCGCATTTACAGTAATCAATCCCAAACTCGGAGCACAGTCAATAATGATAAAATCATACTCATTTTTTACGCTTTCCAATGCTTTTTTCAGCATATACTCACGATCTTCCTTGTCTACCAATTCAATTTCAGCTGCTACAAGGTCTATATGAGATGGTACGATATCTAGATTTGGTGTTGCTGTCTTTTTAATACAAGTGGCAGTATCCACACTGTGTTCTAAAAGATTGTACGTAGAATACTGGACATCTTCCACACCCAATCCTGAAGTAGCATTAGCCTGAGGATCGGCATCGATGATTAATATTTTCTTTTCTAATACCCCTAATGCCGCAGCAAGATTTACAGCTGTTGTCGTTTTTCCAACTCCCCCTTTCTGATTAGCGATACCTATGATTTTTCCCATTATTAGAACTTTAAGCCTCAAAAATACACATTTTTCTTTGCTCTGAATGAATGATGAAAAGTAAAATGAGTTAAAATATTGTTAATAAGGAAATTAACCCTAAAAAAAATTATCCACAAAAAATAGTATTTTGTGGATAACTGTCAAGATTTGTTTGATATAGATTATTCAAACTTCATAGAAATCGGAAATTTGAAATAACTTCTTACGGCTTCACCTTTTTTATTTTTTCCAGGAATCCATTTTCCTCTGATCGATTTTACTGTTCTGATTGCTTCACTATTGAAATCTGCATTTCCTCCATTGGCTTTGATACCGGAAATAGTTCCATCAATTTCAACAATAAAAGTGACCGTTGTTTTAACGACTCCGTCGCTCTCAAATCCGGAACCATCAAAGTTATTCATTACTTTATTTCTGAAGGAATCGATTCCACCTACGAAATTAGCTTCAACGCTAAGCGCTTCTGCACCCACTATGGAATTCCCGGGATTTGCAGGTTGTACAGGCTGTGGGTTTGCCGGCGGAGCAGCAGGACCTGTTCCGATATGGGGTGCCGGCGGTATATAAGTATTTTTGATCGACTCCCCATCAAGATTATTAACCAAACCCGGAGCTGCATCGGCAGGCTTTTCAACTTTTACAGGCTCTATTGCATGCGCTGCTGGTGTTGGTATCTGGCTATCATACTGTTTAGTGTTTGGAGGGGTTACAGGTTTAACGATCTGCACTGGTGGAGTTTGTTCAGGAGTAGCGGGGTCTTTGAGTTTAATAACTACTGGTGGCCCATCAACAGGCACATGTACCGGAGTGCTGTTACTAAATGCTGAAATGATCAGTGGAGTAATGGAAACCGCAGCCAACAAACTTACACCTACAAACAGTGCCTTTGTTAGTATTTTATCGGACTCATTTCTCAAAACATAAGCGCCATATTCCTTGTTACGATGCTCGAAAAGAACTTCATTGAAGCGAAATTCCTGATTAGTGTGTAGGTGTTTCATCACTTAAAAGATTTAAACGGTTAATAAAAAATCTGATTATTAGTTTTTATAGCACTTATCGATAAGTAATGTTACACCATCAAAACATTTGCCATTTTATTAACAAAACACTAATATTTTAAAAAAATTTATGACAATCGATAAAATTAACTATGCAAGCAATAATAAAGTATTAAAAACACCATTATAGATATTAAAATTATTCAACAATATTATATTTTTAACTAATTAAATTCATTAATATTTTAAAAATAGTAAAAACCACATCTTAAAACAGGAAAAATACTGAGATATTGAACCCAGAGTCAAAATACATTTGTACCATACCAAACCGGGGATGCTGAAAACCGAAAAGAGTAAGCAAAAAAACAAAAACTTAATAATTATGCCAACTTTAACTCAAGAAGCAAAATCAAACTCATTAATGAGCATGCTTTTAAAACAAGTGTATGACACCGTAACCAATGGTGGAGACCCCGACTCTCTGGGACCTAATGATTTCATTTCATTTGACCCGGTAGGGATTACTCTATCGGAAGACACCTTTGATTACGCACTCAACGGACTATTTGGGGACGCCCCGTCACCAAAACCAATGCTGGACGCTAAAGGAGAACCTATCCTGGATGCTAACGGAAATCCGAAAATTGACATGGAGGCTTACCAGAACGCCCTGTCAAACAGTAAATTCAGAAAATATCTTCAAATGGAGCAATTTGCTGCAATGGTGGATGTCATTCCTTCTCAGCTTCCTCCGCTTACCAGTTCAGGCAACGGAAGGGTAATGTCGATCATGAGCATTATGAACGATTCCCAGAAAAGAGTATCTAAAGTATATGAAGATCTTTTGCAATGGTCCGTAGTCGTTGATACTCAATTTGATGAAAAAGTAGAAAAAAAGCTGAATACGTTAAGGGATAAGCTTTTCAAAATTAAGAAGGTAAAAAACACAGACTTTGATCCTAATTCACCTATAGACGACACAAACAAACCTGAGATCTTCCACACTTTCGTTTCTCCGATGTATTCTAAATATGTAGAATATCAGATGAAATATTACGATATCGTAGACGCCAATAATGAAATCAGAACTGCTGCCGATAACGGAGATGCGGAAGCAATGGCCAAATTATCGATCGATGGCAAGAACATGAAAAAAAGAGAAGATGCATCCCTTAAAGCGTGGCAATCTCTTGGATACAAAGAAGCCGTCGAGAAAATACAAAATTATTTAAGTGAGGTAGAGCAGAAAAACATGCTCGTCATCAAAAAAAGGATGGAGTCTGAGTTCAGAAACAGTCAGAGAACAAGGGTTCTGGACTATACAAATTATTCACCATCCGTTCCGGTTGCCGCTAATGCATTAAAAGAGTCTAAAGGATGGCCCACAGTTACCATCGTAGAAGGTGAATCTAATTATGATTATTCAAAATCAGTTCACAACTGGGGTGCAGCCGCAGGATTTAGCATGGGCATTTTCTCTATTGGTGCAAAAGGTGGCGGAAAGCACGAAAAAACAAAGATCAATACAGATTATACGAATATGAAGGTCTCTTTCAAGCTTGGAAAAGTAAGAGTGGAAAGAGGATGGCTTAATCAAAACTTTATTGAATCCAAATACTGGAAACTACATGAACAATCTCCTCAAACTTTAAGTGGCGATGTCATCAGCGATGGAAAAGGAAAAGGGTTAATGCCTTCTATCATTACCGAGCTTATCATTGCTAAAGACGTTTGCCTTGATTTTACAAACAACAGTACTGCTTTTACGGATGTTAAAAACTCTGTCAGTGCGGGGGCTGCTGTTGGAATAGGACCGTTCGTTTTCGGCGGAAGCTACAGTTACGATAACCAGGATGTACAATCCAATGCCAAATGGAATGGAAAGAAACTGAATTCTGACGGAATCTACATTATCGGTTATAAATGCCATGTCATTCCGAAATCACCGGATCCTAATCCGGAGATCAAAAAATGGACTGACGGAAAATCATAATATCCTTCTCATCAAGAATAGCCGGCAGATTTTTTCTGTCGGTTATTTAAAAAACAAAAACTAATGCCATGAAATATTTTATTGCCGTCTACCAGAAACTTAAAAACACTTATCTATCCCAAAGCTCGATGGAAAATGACCTTCCCATGATATGTCCTTCCCTCAGGGTATATGAAAATGAAGAACTTGAGCTTTTAAAGCCACAAAACCAGCTCAACGATGATCAGAAAAAAGCCCTTTCTATCATTAAAAAGCAGAATATGGCCTACGAACTTAATTCAGTTCCTATATCTTCTCAGTTCTGGGACCTGAATCCTAACAATTCCCTGTTTGACATTTATCGTGATATTCTAGATAAAAACAATTTAAAAAATCTTGAAGAAAGCCTTGATAAGACACTGGCAATTGAAAGTTCCATCCTTTTCGATGCTAAAAAGAATGACACTAAAGAATTTAAGGCTTACAAAAAATACAGGCTGGCTCATGAGCAGGTAATTGATAAGATCACAGCTCATCTCGAGCTTTTTGACGATCTGGACAGCGATGAGGAAAGAAACAATTGGAATGATCAGCTTACTCATTTAAACGGAACAAAAGAGATCGCCTTTTCAGATTGGAAAATAAAAGGAAATAAAGATAACATCGATAAGGAATTGACAAGAATCAACAAAGCTTCTGATGCAGATGTTTATCTCGCAATGGCCCAAAATGCTAAAAACACCTTTGAAGCAGCTGAAAAAACCGACGTAATCACTAATGCTTCTATTCATGATATTAATTTTATTCCTTATGATTTCATGGAAAATGAATCAGGATGGAACAATATAAGAATTGAAAAACAGGAACTCGAAACCTTATATACGGAAGCAAAAAACTCCCACGAAAACCTCCCCTCAGAAATTCTTTCGATTGACTATGACGAGGGCGTTATTCAGGCGGTTGAACTGGATTATTCTTTTGTGCATTTAAAAAGAAATTGGTTCAGCAAAAACTTTATGCTTTCGCAACTATTTGAATGGAATGAGCCAAAAAAAATATCGGACGGACAAACAATTTCGAGTGATTTTAAACTACCTGCTTTTCCCAAGACCATGATTTTAATAAAGAATCTGAAAATAATTTTAGATCCTTCAATTACAAATGATGCAATCAACAACCCCGATCAACTTATTTATTTTGGTCCGCTGATCATGAAGCAGCAGCTCTTTGTCAATAAAAACAATAATCAAAAGTTCTTAAAGGCCATTACAAATGTAAAAACCATTAAATCCGACCAGCTCAGCAACTTAACCAGAAAAACAGCCCTTTATGAAAACTCAAAGATTACTGCCACAGAATTCATAACAAAACCTGAATCTGAACCTGTTGCGGAAACAGCCAAAGTACATCCGATCCCTGCATTCAACAGGATTAATATGAATGTTCTCAATAGTGTAAGGAATGTAAGACCGGTCACTCCCGTTTCAACACCACAACCCATAACTCCGGCTCCACCAGTAAAACCTGTAATCCCCATTAGAAATACAGGAATCTTTGTCCCCATAAAATACCCTATTCAGGTTCCATCATCAGGAGCGAATATACAATTCAGGGTCCTGGATAAAATCAATAACGATCCTGTTTATAAATGTTCAATCTCCGTTAAAGGAACCAACAACAGCAGGATTTATGAAATAGAAACAAACGAAGCAGGAATTGTCAATCAGGTTATCGCATTAGGCGAATACAGTATTGAGCTGAGAATAGATGATTACTCAGTTTTGAACCAAAACTTCAGTGTAACAAGTACAACTCCTATTAATTTAGAATACAAACTTCAGAGAGAGGAAGTTAAATTCAAGTCATTTTTTCTTATCGGAATGATTTGTGAGAAGATGCCAAAGATTCCCGTTAGCTAACTTTCGTGAATATATGGACGAACCCTACTCAAAAATAGTTTAATCTTTTAATAAACAAAAAAACACCATGAAACTCTTAAAATACAATACGAAAGCGCCTGAAGTTCTCACATTATGTGAACTTCTTTATAAGCTGGGATATCCTATTAAAATTTCAGATTCTTTCAGCCTGGAAGTAGATGCGGCAGTTAAAGATTTCCAAAGCAAAAATGCTTTAGTAATAGACGGAATTGTCGGAATAAAAACATGGGCAGTATTACTGCAGAAAAATTCTAATCCGATTATCTCAACGGATAAATTCCTTAAAGAAAGTGACCTTATCTCGTTTGCTGACCAGTACGATCTTGAATTAGCAGCTGTAAAAGCCGTTAATGAAATTGAAAGCAGTGGAAAAGGTTTTTTAATCAACAATAAACCTAAAATTCTTTTTGAAGGGCATATTTTCTGGAATGAACTCGAAAAGCGAGGAATTAATCCAAACTCTTATTACAACGACTCAAGTAAAGACATTCTTTATCCTAAATGGACCAGAACCTATTATCTAGGTGGGGTGAGAGAATATGACCGATTAAATGAGGCTATAAGTTTAGGGACTGATGTTAAATTTAAAGACGCCGCATTATCTTCAGCATCCTGGGGAAGCTTTCAGATCATGGGATTCCATGCTAAAAATTTAGGTTATACCGATGTTAATGATTTTGTGACCAAAATGGAGATCAATGAAGGAGAACACCTGAAAGCTTTTGGAAAGTTTTTAGAAAAAAATGGACTTTTGGTTCATTTGAGAAATAAAAACTGGGGCAATTTTGCAAAAGGCTATAATGGTACGGGTTATAAGCAGAATAAATACGATGAAAAGCTTGCTAAGGCTTATGCAAAATATTTGAATTAGATGGTTAAAAGCAGTGCACTGATTTCAAAAGTTCCCTTTGTTCTGCAATTGAAACTCTCACAGAAAAAAATTCGGATTAATCGATGAAATCTGTGGGAGTTTTTTTCAATATATAATTTAAGTTAACATTCAAAATATAACAACAATACATGGAGTGACAAATTATTTTACCACAAATAATCATCACAGCGACAAGAATAAACCTTATGGATCACAAAAAAAGAGACCATCACATCTGACAGTCTCTTTTTTTATAAATGATATTCTATAGTATTAGAATAATTCTTTTCTGATAATGTTCTGACTTCTTTCCGGTCCAACAGAAACCAAGTACACGTTGATTCCTAAATACTGCTCGATAAATTCGATATATTTCTGAGCGTTATCAGGAAGTTCATCATAGCTTCTTACCTTCGTAAGATCTTCACTCCATCCTGGTAAATCCTGGTAGATCGGCTCATAATTGTATAATTTTTCTGTAGAAGAAGTGAAGTAATCGATTACTTTACCATCTTCTGTTTTATACTGAGTTACAATTTTTAGGTTTTCAATTCCTGTAAGAACGTCAAGTTTAGTAATTACAAGGTTATTGATACCATTGATCATACAAGCATGTTTCAACGAAACAAGATCCAACCATCCGGTTCTTCTTGGTCTTCCGGTAGTCGCTCCGAATTCACCACCGATCTGTCTGATTTTTTCTCCTAATTCGTTATCCAATTCAGATGGGAAAGGTCCGTTTCCAACCCTTGTGCAGTATGCTTTGGCAACTCCAATAAGGTTCTGAAGTGAAGTTGGCGGAACACCGGCTCCCGTACAAACTCCTCCTGTAGATGGAGAAGATGAAGTAACGTATGGATACGTTCCGAAATCAATATCCAACATCAATGCCTGAGCCCCTTCAAAAAGAACGTTTTTACCATCTCTGATCGCCTCATTCAATTCAACTTCTGTATCTACAATTCTGTCCTGAAGCTGTTTTCCTATCTCTAAAAATTCGTTGTAAATTTCTTCTACGTCTAAAGTCGGTTTTCCGTAGTATTTTTCAAAAAGAGAATTTTTAATTTTAAGGTTTTTCTCTATTTTCTCTCTTAAAATCTCAGGATTCAGAAGATCAATCATTCTGATTCCAACTCTTGCAATTTTATCTTCGTAACAAGGGCCGATTCCTTTTTTAGTGGTCCCGATCTGAGTTCCTCCATGCTCTTCTTCACGGTAAGTATCCAAAAGAATGTGGTAAGGCATGATCACATGCGCTCTTCTGCTGATAAAGATGTGGTCGGTTCTTAAACCTTTGCTCTCAATCTGGCTAACTTCTTTGATGAAAGATTTAGGATTCACCACTACTCCATTGGCAATGATGCATTTTCCTTTGCACTGCAAAACTCCTGAAGGAAGAAGGTGTAAAACAAATTTTTCATCACCCACATAAACCGTATGACCTGCATTGTCTCCACCCTGGAAACGTACTACATAATCCGATTTAGCGGATAAAACATCCGTGATTTTCCCTTTACCTTCATCTCCGTACTGAAGACCTACAACTACGTAAGTTGACATATTTTACTATTGTTTTTAGATTCATGCAAAATTACTCTGAAAAAATAGGGTGGGCAAATTATGTGGAAAATTTATTTTCATTCTAGTTTAAAATCATAGAATTACAGGCATTTTTTACGACATCATTGATCTATCATCAAACCAAAAATCTTTTATTTATGTGTATATTTGAGTAGCGTTTGAGAATAATAAAGATAGTTTATGATATGAGAACATTACATCAAACAGGATACTTGTCTAAAAATACCAGCGATCAGCCTAAACTTTTTTACAATGTATTTACCCCTGAGACGAATGAGATAAAGGCAAGTCTTTTAATTATCCATGGAATGCAGGAACATAGCGGAAGGTATAAAGAAATAGCAGAATATTTTGCCGGTCACGGATTAGCCGTAATCACTTACGATCATCTGGGACATGGAAAATCAGTGAAAGAAAAAAAAGATATCGGATTTTTTCAATTGAACCGACCGGATAAAAAATTGATCGATGATGCGGAAATGATGAGTGATCACTTGAGCGATCAATATCCTGATGTCCCCCATTTTGTCCTCGGTCATTCGATGGGTTCTTTTGTTACACGGTGTCTTCTTCAAAGAATTAGCAACCGGCTTACAGGAGCTGTCATCGTTGGCACCGGAGGTACTTTAGCGGGTATCTGTCTTTTGAATACCTATTTTTCAATCGCCAATAAAATAGCACCTAAACAAAAAACATTTTTCAATTCACTTTTTAATTTTGTAAACAACAACCATTTCAGAAAAGATAAAAATTTTGGCGACACAAGCTGGCTAAGCCTCAATGAAGCCAATAGAGATGCTTTTACTCAGGATGAACTTTCTGGAATTCCTTTTACCAACAATGCATTTTATGCATTATTCAAACTGTATAAAAAAGCAACCAAAAGAAACTGGGCAAATCCCATTTCCAAATCCTTCCCTTTTTTATTTGTTAGTGGAAAAAACGATCCTATCGGGAATTTTGGAAAAGGAGTTATGCAAACAGTAAATAATTTAAAACAGAATGGATTCATTAAGGTGGATTACAGTATCTATCCTGAAATGAGGCATGAAATTATGAATGAGGAAATCCGGAAAGAGGTTCTGGATGATATTTACAAGTGGATTGAGAAACTTTTGTAACAAATATTCTTATAACTCTTTCATTTTAGGTATTTTGATTATTGTATATTTGATCATCAATACCAACACAAAATTAAAAGCAAACATGCCTAAAAAATCACTCCTTCTTATTATCCTGTTTCTATACTCTTCTCTTTCTTTAGACGCACAAAATAAAATTAATGAGTATCTGAGTATTCCCGGACCTATTAAAATTGATAATACATTCTATAATCTAATCTGGAGCTCTCATCCTAATGAGAATTATTACAAACAAGAATACCTAAGCCCAACCGAGAAAATCGAAAAATACGGCACATTAGTTATGATCGATTATATTCAGGGAACTCTTAAAATTGAAGATGTAATTAATCGAAAAGTAACAGAACTTGAGAACCTGAAAAAATCCAATCCGGTCGTCAATTACAAAATCTATGAAAACGGCGAAGAATATATCTTAGATTTTCTCATTACTGAGAATTCGAAAGATGGGAAAGAAATACTCATCGCAGAAAGAAATGTTTACCGTTATAAACTTATTTCAAACAATAAAAGTAAAGGAGTCCTACTTTTCGGCGTTAGTGAAAGGGGATATAAAGAAAACATAGAAAGTTTCTTCAATAATTTGAAAAATAACTCTTCCAAATTAATAGAAGTAGTTGGAAATTATCAATTACCGAAAATTGAAATAAAATAGGTGCTAAATTATCATTCCGAAGGATTCCAAAGCCATTATTCACATTTAACAGTTAGACTCCTTCGGAATGATTATTCCAAAATATTATCGACCCTAAAATCCCCGCAACTTAAAAAGTATCATTTTTAAAATACTTATCGCTGTATTAATCCAGCACAATTTCACTTTCTATACCAATCTCATCCAGGAAGATTTCATCATGAGAAATCACTAATAACGTCCCCTTATAATCTTTAATGGAGTTGGTAAGAATCTCTACATTTTGCAAATCCAGATTATTTGTGGGCTCATCGAGAACAATGATATCGGGAGCCCTATTACTGATTGAAAGCCCACACAATAAAAGTCTAAGGCGCTCTCCTCCACTTAACATTTCTCCTTTTTTATCCCATGTTTCTTTTCCAAATAAAAATCTGGACAATATGGTTTTTACTTCGGACTCCTGTAACGCATTATCATTAAACCTTTGGGCAAATTCATAAATGGTTGCTTCCTGAGCAATTAACGAATATTCCTGATCAATATAAATACTATTAAAATCAGTTCTTGAAATAGTTCCAATGGAAGCATCCAAATCACCAATTAAAAGTTTAATTAAAGTCGTTTTTCCGGAGCCGTTCGGTCCTTTCACACAAATACGATCTCCGCTTCTGATTTCGAGATCCAGATTTTTAGCCCATAAGAGTTTTTCATGATATCTGAAATTAATATCATCCGCTGTCATAAGAATTTTCCCTGTGTGAAGATCAGAATCGTTGAAATTTACTTTCATTTGTTCTGTATTTTTCACAGATGAACGCAATCCCCTAAGTCCTGCGGAAAGATCACTAATCTTTTCAGCGTGAATATTCTTGAGTTTGGAGGTATTCTTTTCGGCATTATTCCGGAGGGTATTCATCATAATTCTTGCAACTCCTGATTTTTCCTGCTTTTTCTTTCCCCGGGCATCTAATTTTTGTTTTCTTTCCAACGTCTCCCTTTCTTTTTCCTTTGCCTTTTTCAAAGCCCGCTCCTTGGCATGAATGTCATGATGCAATGCCTCCTCCTCTATTTCCTTTTGTTCAACATAAAAATCAAAATTCCCACCATACGTTGAAATGCCTTGATTGCTCAATTCGTAAATCGTATCAACCAGATTTAATAAAGTTCTGTCGTGACTCACAATAACTATTGTAGCACTTGTTTTCGCAATATAGTCATATAAAAGACTCCGTCCTTCAAGATCGAGGTGGTTAGTGGGTTCATCCAGCAATATGATATCCGGCTGATGAATCTGTAAACCTGCAAGAAAGACTTTTGTCTTCTGTCCTCCGCTCAGGCCCTCTAGTTTTTGATTTAAATCCAGGTTCTCAAGCTGCCAGTATTGTAAAGCCATTTGGCAACGATCTTCAATATCCCAATCATCGTTGAGAATATCAAAATAAATGTCGTCTACTTCGCCACTGCTAATCTTCTGTAAAGCATTTAGTTTTTGGTCAATTTTCAGGCTTTCTGCAATGGTAAGATGATTAAAGTTTCCAAACATTTGCGGAACGTAATATAAATTTCCTTCAATATGTAAGTTCCCTTCCAAAGGTTGGATTTCATTTGCTATAATTTTAAGCAGGGTAGATTTTCCCATGCCATTACTTCCGACCAAAGCCGTTTTTGAAGATGTTGGGATCGTTACATTGATATGATTAAAAAGCAGGTCTCTGTTGGGAAACCTATAGGATATATTTTGTAGAAAAATCATGATTTCTTTCTAATTAAAGTTAAACATCAATAATCCAAGGGGGATTATCATCTGATCAAATCTGAAAGAAATTATATCCTACATGAGCGTATTTTTAGGTTTTGTGTATGCAAATATAATGCAAATAATAGATTAAACATAAAAACATTTTAATCAAAAATCAAAAATCCGTAACTTTGCCAACTACTAAATTTTTTTATGGAAAGCATTAAAGTTCACGACAAAACTTTTGTTCCTTATCTAAAGGACGCGGAAATTCAGGAAATAGTAAAAGCGACAGCGCTGAAAATTTATGAGGATTACAAAGATGAAGTTCCTGTCTTCATAGGAGTTTTGAACGGAGTTATCATGTTCTTCTCAGATCTTTTAAAGCATTATCCGGGAAACTGTGAGATTGCTTTTATCCAGATGAGTTCTTATGTAGGAACGGAATCTACGGGAATTGTTTACCAGAAGATGGAGCTGACGAAAGATGTTAAGGACCGTCATATTATTCTGGTTGAAGATATCGTAGATACAGGAAATACTGTTGAAAGCCTTTTCAAATATTTCAAAGAAACACAACGACCAAAATCTGTAAAACTGGCTTCTTTCTTACTAAAACCTGAGGTTTACAAGAAGGATTTTAAACTGGATTATATTGGAAAGGAAATTCCAAATAAATTTGTTCTGGGTTACGGATTAGATTACGATGAATTGGGAAGAAATCTTTCGGATTTATATCAGTTAGAAGAAGGTAAAATCAACCATTAATTTCAAAACCTGAAATTTAAACTTAAAATATCTAATTAAATAAAAATGATAAACATTGTTCTGTTCGGGCCTCCAGGAAGTGGAAAAGGAACACAAGCTCAGAATCTCATCGAAAAATTTAACTTAAAGCAAATCTCTACAGGTGATCTATTCAGATTCAATATGAAGAATGACACGGAACTTGGGAAATTAGCTAAATCTTACATCGATAAGGGAGAATTGGTTCCGGACCAGGTGACAATCGACATGTTGGTGGACGAATTGAGAAAACCAACCGATGCGGCAGGGTTTATTTTCGATGGATATCCAAGAACAGCAGTACAGACAGCGGCTTTGGAAAAAATCGTTAAAGAGGAACTGAATGACGAGATTGATGTTTGTCTTTCATTAATCGTTGAAGATAAAATTTTGGTTGAAAGATTGCTGAAAAGAGGAGAAACCAGTGGAAGATCTGATGACAGCAACGAAGAAATCATCCAGAACAGGATTAAAGAATATTATGCGAAAACAGCTGAAGTAGCTGAATTATATAAGCAACAAGGAAAATATGTAGAGGTAAACGGAGTTGGTGAGATCAATGAGATTTCTGAGAAATTGTTTGCTGAAGTAGAAAAAATTCAAAAATAAATTTTTGATTCAAGGTTCAAAGTTAAATATTCAAGGTTTAAACTTTGGACCTTACACATTAAACCTTGAATTAAAATTATGTCAAATTTTGTAGATTACGTAAAGATTCATTGTAAAAGCGGTCATGGAGGTGCAGGTTCTGCGCATCTTCGCCGTGAAAAATACATTCCCAAAGGTGGCCCTGATGGTGGAGACGGAGGTCGTGGAGGCCACGTTATTATGAAGGGGAATGCTCAGGAATGGACTTTACTTCCACTTCGTTATACCCGTCACGTGAAAGCGGAGCGTGGAGAAAACGGAGGAAAAAATCAGTTAACAGGAGCTTATGGTGCCGATGTTTATATAGAGGTACCTATCGGAACCATTGCCAAAAATGAAGAGGGTGAAATCATCGGTGAAATTTTAGAAGATGGTCAGGAAATCATCCTGATGGAAGGGGGAAAAGGAGGACTTGGTAACGAGCACTTTAAATCTTCAACAAACCAGACCCCACGTTACGCACAGCCGGGAATGGAGGGACAGGAAGGTTACGTGGTTTTTGAGCTTAAAATTTTAGCTGACGTAGGGCTTGTAGGTTTCCCGAATGCCGGAAAATCAACATTGTTGGCTTCCGTATCCGCGGCAAAACCTAAAATTGCTAATTACGCATTTACAACATTGACGCCTAACCTGGGAATCGTAGACTACAGAAATTACAAATCATTTGTAATGGCTGATATCCCGGGGATTATAGAAGGAGCCGCTGAAGGAAAAGGCCTTGGCCATAGATTCCTAAGACATATTGAGAGAAATTCAATTTTGTTATTCCTTATTCCGGCAGATTCTGAAGATCATTTCCAGGAGTTTAAAATTCTTGAAAATGAGCTTAAAGAATACAATCCGGAATTATTGGATAAAGACTTTATTATTTCCATTTCAAAAGCCGACCTTCTGGACGATGAACTGAAAAAAGAAATTTCAGCAGAATTTCCTGAAAACAGGCAGCCGCTGTTCTTCTCGGGTGTAACCGGTGAAGGACTTACGGAACTTAAGGATGTTATCTGGAAAAAACTACATGGATAGAACACTGTTCTTCATATTAGTTTTATTTTACCAATCCTGTTTTTCACAAAGCAGTAAGACTTTATCAAAAATTGACAGCCTCAAAACAGACATTGAGGCTGTCAATTTTATACGGTCATGTTCACAATCAAAAGATGATTTTTTATCTGAGTTTACGTTAAAAACGATCAGGAGCTTTGAAGATGATAATTTGTCACCCCTTATAAAAAGGACTGCTGATAGTCTGGGTGTTGACAAAAGTTTTTATAAAGGAGACTTTGATCATAATGGAAAAACGGATTTATTATTTATCGGGGATGACAACAGCTGTCAATCATCCAGAGGCAGTTGTAGTGCAGTTGTAAAGGTTATTTTTGATATAGACAATAAGTATATGAACAGAAGTTTACTTCTGAATCATTTTGATTTTGTAATCCCGAAATTGTCTACCATAAATGGCAAAGATTATATCTCTGTTTTCTACGATGAAGTTACCGAAGATTTTAATTCTGAGAAATACAATTTTTATCACAAAATCGTCAATAAGATTCTGACTTATAAATTTGATAATTTCGTAGAGTATAATCCGGAACCTCAAAAGTATACTATTGAAAAAATATTTTTTGAAACAGAGCCCTGTTTTGGAACCTGTCCGGTGTTTACGCTTGAATTGAGTAAAAACGGCACCTCTCAATTTATTGCCAAGACTTACAATTTTATCAACCGTAATGATTCCTTTGAAAAAATAGAAAGGAAATCCCGTAAAACTTTTGAAAAAGGTGAAGGAAAATTTACAACCCAAATAAAAGCATCGGATTTTCAAAAAATTGAAACAATTCTTGGCTATATTAATTTTCCGGAGCTTCAAGATGATTATTCCGTAAGTTGGACCGATGATCAGTTGTCAACTTTAACAATTACCTATGACAACGGGAAGATCAAAAAGATTAAAGATTATGGTTTAGTTGGAAGTTATGGATTAACAACTCTTTATAAAACCCTGTTCGACCTAAGATTCAATCAGGAATGGAAGAAGATAAAACATTAAGTCCCCCGATCATCTGATACTCGTTGATCCTATTTCTGTACATTTCAAAGATTAAAAATATCGATAACAGACCTTAATTGCGCAGGTATGGAAGTAAAATAATAAACTTCAAATATTTTAACTACCTTTGTAGCATATTTCGCGGCATTCTCAGCCCTTTCGGTAATTAATTTTACTTAAAAATTCTGTTAATCAATTTTAGCAGATTCGCTAAAAATGATGAAGTATACTACTTCGACCGCATTATTTTTAATACGCAATATATTTTGTTATTTACAGATTTAAAAATCATCAAGCCCATTTTAGATGCGCTTCAACAGGAAGGTTATGAAAAACCAACTCCTATACAGCAAAAGGCTATTCCCTCTATTTTAGAGAAAAAAGATCTACTGGGAACGGCGCAAACCGGAACCGGTAAAACTGCAGCTTTTGCTATTCCCATTCTCCAGAACCTTTCAGAACGTCCAAAGACTAATCAGATCAAAGCTTTGGTTTTAACGCCTACAAGGGAACTGGCTATTCAGATTGAAGAAAGCTTTAATGCTTACGGAAGAAATCTTCCATTAAGAAAATTAGTTATTTTCGGAGGTGTAAAACAGGGCTCACAAGAAGCAGCTTTAAGAAAAGGAGTAGACATTCTTGTAGCAACACCGGGGAGACTCCTTGACTTCATTGCACAAGGAATTATCAGTCTTAAAAACCTGGAGATATTTGTTCTGGATGAAGCTGACAGAATGCTGGATATGGGATTTGTACATGACGTTAAAAGAATTATTAAGCTTTTACCACAGAGAAGGCAAACTTTATTTTTCTCTGCAACTATGCCTCCTGAAATACAAAAGCTTGCCAATTCCATCCTCAGCAATCCGGTACAGGTAGAAGTAACGCCTGTTTCTTCGACAGCTGAAACCATTAAACAATCTGTCTATTTTGTTCAGAAAGAAGATAAATTGGGATTACTTACACATATTCTTAAAAATCATATCTCTGAATCTGTTTTGGTTTTTTCAAGAACCAAGCACGGAGCTGATAAGATTGCAAGAACATTACAAAAAAATGGCATTTCAACGGAAGCGATTCATGGGAATAAATCTCAAAATGCACGTCAAAATGCGCTAAACAACTTCAAATCCGGAAAAACCAGAGTATTGGTTGCTACAGATATTGCAGCAAGAGGAATTGATATTGATGAGCTGAAATATGTAATTAATTACGAGCTTTCTGATGTTTCCGAAACCTATGTTCACAGAATCGGAAGAACAGGAAGAGCGGGTTCGGAAGGGACTTCTTTATCTTTTGTAGATGGTCTGGATTTGCTGAACCTTAGAAATACGGAAAAACTTATCGGACTTAAAATTCCAGTGGTTAAAGACCACCCGTTCCACACCGAAAACCTGGTTGCACAAAAAAGGGATTCAAATAATAAACCTATGAATCCGGGACAGGGAAAACCTAAACCTACTCAGAAGAAAGACATTGGTTTCAAAAAGCCAAAAAATAAAAGTTTCTTTAGGAAAAAATAAAAAAAAGCTTTCAGGGTTATTCCTGAAAGCTTTTTTATTCTCGTTATTTTTCTTTTAGCTTGTAAATTGTCACCGAGTCATACTGCGCCTGCCAGGTCTTTGCAGGATTTAAATAGGTTTTCACTTTAATTAACTCATTTTCATCAAGACTGTCTATGATCTTTTTACTTAAAGTATTCCTAAAGTAAAACATATTACGATTATTTTTCTTTTTAACATCCATGCCCATAAAAGTGATTGAGTTCCTTCCTTTTTCCAGTTGACTGGGAAAGAGCATATAGTTAATTTTATTTTTTTTGAGATAATCTTTAAAACGGAGCGTATTTATTTCATTAAAAAAAGTAGAGTTGGCTACCAAAGCATCTGCCGGTATAAAATTAAAATCGGAGTAAAAAGCAAATTTACCCGGAAAATCATAAACATATATTCGAGACTTTCGGGGAACTACGTTAACCAGATCTTCTGCCAAATTCTTTACCATATCCTTTGTTTTCTTTTCAAATTTTGACTTGTTATCAAAAACGTTATGAAATATGCTTAGGTTGGTCTTGAGCTTCAAAATCCCGATTGTACATAAGAAAAATGTTGAACCCAAAGAATAAATTATAAACTTGGATCTCGCAGGTACTATTCTCAATTGAAATTTTTCAACAATATCATTGATAAAAAAGCCACAAAAAATAAATTGTGATACAAAATACCACTGTCCTGTATATGACTGGAAAAATACATTATACAATAAATGAATAAAGCTTCCGCTAATAAATAAAATTTTGACAGAGCGGTAGTGTATATTTTTAGTAAAAATCAAAAATATCAAATATGCGGAACCCACAAATAAGAATAAATCAGGGAGTAAACCAAAAGGATCATCCAGATTAGCTTTAGGAAAGGAACTTTTTATTCTGCCACTGACAGGAACCATATCTCCGAACAAATACTGATTGGAAAATAAATAAGGTCCCGCCAAAATTAAAAATCCTAAAATTACTTTAGAAATGCTTTGAAAATTCCAGTCCCGGTGTTTCCAATAAAGAAAGCCTAAAGGAATAATGATAAAAATATGATCCAGCCTTGCCAGAAAAACGAGGCTACAAATGAATCCGAACAGAAAATCGTTGGTGTATCTTTTACAAAGAAAATAAAGCAGCCAGGCAATGGTGAAAAAGGTGAGATGCGCTTCCGTTAAATATAATGATCCAAGGCTGAAAAAAATTAAGCAATACAATGCTAAGCTCAATACTTTTCCACTTACTGAATCTTTGAATAAGGTTTTTTCAAAAAATCTGTATCCCGCAATGATAAAGATAACCTGAAAAAACCATAGAATGTATACTGAGAAACTTTTACCCAAAAAATTGATCGCTTCCGCAATAACACAGAATACCATCCATAAAGGATGGAAGCCATTGGTAAGGTATAAATCATTAAACCCCATAAAGCCATTTCTGACCATATTATAGGCAATCTGTGGATAAAAATAACCATCATCAACCGGAAACTTCGCCGGATTCCATAGAAAAAACACAGCAGAAAGGAAAAGAAGATAATGGATATTTTCTTTTAAAAGCTTCATATAGGCCTAGTAATTGTAAATGTGTTTTGCATTCTGGCTTGTGATTCTGTCAATTTCAGAAAAATCTTTATTGTAGATATTCACCAGCTTTCCTACCACCAGATCAAGATAAGAACTTTCATTTCTTTTACCCCTATGAGGAACCGGAGCCAGGTAAGGAGAGTCTGTTTCCAGAACAATTTTTTCTAAAGGAATTTCTTGCAGGAACTGATCTATTTTCCCGTTTTTAAAGGTCACTACTCCACCAATTCCTAATAAAAAATTAAGATCGATAGCATGTTTTGCTTGTTCAAGGTTACCGGAAAAACAATGAAATATTCCTCTCAATTTCGGATGCTTTTTTCTTTCCAAGACTTCAAAAGTTTCATCAAAACTTTCCCTTGTATGGATTACAATAGGCAGATCCATCTCAATAGCCCAGTCGATTTGTTGTTCAAAAGCCTTTACCTGGATATCTAGAGTTGATTGATCCCAATAGAGATCAATTCCTATTTCCCCGATGGCAGGAAATGCTCTTTTATCAAGATATTCTTTAACAATTGCCAGTTCTTTTTCCCAGGATTCGGGTTTTACGTAGCAAGGGTGCAATCCCATCATTGAAAAAACCTGTCCAGGATATTCAGCTTCCAATTGAAGCATTTTTTCATGAGACTCAGAGTCAATAGCAGGAAGATAAAATTCCGTAATTCCTTTGTCTAAAGCCCTTTGAATAACCTCCTTTCTATCTTCATCAAATTCTTCAGCGTATAAATGTGTATGGGTGTCAATCATAATTTTAAAATTTTAATAGATCTTCATAAGGGTTTTCTAAATTCATTAATACACCGAAAGCCGGTTCCGTCTTTATCCCTTTCTTCTTAAGCTCTATAATCTGTTGTTTAAATTCCTCTCCTTTCTCCTGTAATATTGTGTACTCTGCTATCATATGGCGATAAGCATTTTGTTGCGTAGTCGGTTTATCTTGACCAAAAATCTCTATAGGAAACTCTTCGAGATTAAAATTGATCACAATAGATTTTTCCCCTTTTATCTTAATCTTTTCTACTTTGGAATGAATTCCTGGTGGAATAAGTTGAGAAAGGCGGATCGTTTCCAAAAAGAAATCTTCATCTTTAACTTCACAAATGATATCCAGATCGCTTCCGTCAATATCAATTTCGATAGGAATAGTTCCTGCAAGCAAGGGTGAGAAATCTTTTAGTTTTTCCAGGATCTGATATTTTGTAAGCACCAAGTGAGCCCTTTGCTGCCTCTGGTTACCGCTTTCCAAATAATCAATCTTTGTAAAGTCTGTTATCATTACTGGAATATCTTATGTTTTACCTTTTTCTGTTGAGCTTCAATTCTTTGCTTTAATTTTTCTCTAAAATCAACATATTTAGGATCTTTTTCATCTGCTGTCCTGTGTTGCAGGGCTTTATGGATTTTAAAATTTTCTTTGATAAACTCCTTTGTGTCTTCCGCAAAATAAGCAGCTCCAAATTTATCAAAGATATACTGAACAGCCTGAGAATTGGGATGAATCATATCTTCTTTATAAAAACGATAATCCCTTAAATCATCCATCAATATTTCATAAACGGGTAAATAATGACAGTTCTCAATCCCTGAAATAGCTTCATGTACTGCAGATATCAATTTTGATTTGCTTAACTGATTTTCCATCATACCGTCTTTGGTATGTCTTACGGGAGAAACCGTAAACAAAATCTGAACATCTTCTTTACAGATATCTTTCAGGCTAAAAATGGTCTGATAAATAGAATCTGTGATTTCCTGATGGGTTAGCAACCTTTTGTTAAAGAATTTTTGTGGAATTTTGTGACAATTGGCTACCAGCTTGTTTTTAGGCTGAAATTCATAAATAAAGGAGGTTCCATAGGTTATAATAACCCAATTAGTATCCTGCAAAAAGAGATTCCCTTCTTCTAAATGGCCATTGATCTTATCCAGTGTCTGATGAATATACCTTGTATCGAATTTCGTATGATGGTCAAGGGAAATAAATTCGTCATTAAACGTGATTAAATCTTCTTCTTCATAAAAGTGTGAATCATGAAGCCTTTGTATTGCGTTATTGATCGAAAACGGATTAAACAGGGTTCCAAACGGATTATTGACCGTCTGAAGCTGTCCCTGGTGAAGCAGATCCGACATCTCTGAGGCAAAACAGGAACCTATTGAAAATATTTTATCTTCAATTTCAATCTTTTTTGCAGATTCTTTGATGTCAACTTCGGTTCTGAATTTCATTGTAAATATAAGAGGCTAAAGCTAAAGGTGGAAGAAGAAGCCTAAACAACTCCTTACCAAAACCTTTAATAATCAGCGACTCATTAGCTTTCCCTTCTTAAAAGATAATTAGCGAGTTCTATGAATGGCTTTTTCTTTTCTTCAGGAATATTAATTTTTTTAAGATAACTCTGCCCTATTTCATTGTGCTTTTCAATTAAACGCAATGCTTTTTCATCTACTTTTGTTCTTCTGAAGATCTTTTCTACTCCGTACACCTTATCGATATTATCGGTTTTTTTAGAGTACCAGTGATCCAATTCTTTTCTTTCTTCCTCCGTGGCGTGTTCTCTTGCCAGAAGATAAAGTACAGTCTTCTTATTTTCATAAATGTCACCTGCATGTTTTTTTCCAAACTGAGCCTGATCTCCAAAAACGTCTAGGTAATCATCCATGATCTGGAAAGCAATTCCTATATGTTTTCCAAAATTAAAAATGGATTTGGCATCTTTAAAATTAGCTTTAGCAATTAAAGCTCCGATCTCAAAAGATGAAGCACTTAATACTCCGGTCTTATAAGTAATCATTCTGATATAATCATCGAAAGTCACATCTTCCTGTGTTTCGAAATTAATGTCGTACTGCTGTCCTTCACATAATAGGAGCCCGGTATGGGTAAATATTCGGATACAGGCTTTAAATATTTCCGGTTCAAGGTCTTCAAAAAATTTATACGCCTTCAGCATCAGCCCGTCTCCGGATAAGATCCCTACATTAATTCCATGTAAAGTATGAATAGTAGGCTTATTTCTTCTCAGAGGAGCTTCATCCATAATATCATCATGAATCAATGTGAAGTTATGGAAAAATTCAATCGCCAAAGCCGGCTTAATAGCCTGTTTAAGATCACCACCAAATAAGTCACAAGCCATCAGAACCATAATAGGTCGCAGACGTTTTCCACCATGGGAAATGATGTAATTCATCGGTTCATATAATTCCGCAGGTTTGTCTTTAAAAGTGTACTTGGTAATAGCGTCAGCAACCAGCTGTTGGTACTTGTCTAAAAATTCCATAAAATCCAATAATTTCCAACAAAAATACGATTTTTCAAATCTTTATAAAACAAAAAACTTTGCCCATTTGGACAAAGTTCAGTATTGTAATTTTAAATTAATATCTAGGAAAGAAAGGCTACCAAAAGATAAGTAACTGCCGCTACAATAGCAGAGATAGGAATCGTCAATACCCAAGCCCAAAGCAAGCTTACTGTAATCCCCCATCTTACCGCGGAAATCCTCTTCGTTAATCCAACTCCAATAATAGACCCGGTAATCGTATGTGTGGTAGATACCGGAATACCAAAATGATCGGTAATAAATAAGGTAATAGCTCCTGCAGTTTCAGCACTTACACCTTCCAGCGGAGTTACCTTTGTAATCTTGGTTCCCATTGTTTTGATGATCTTCCATCCACCACTCATTGTTCCCAGACCTATCGCCAAGAAAGAAACCAAAGGTACCCAAAGATAATGTTCTGCGAAATAATCAAATCGTCCGGCAGAAGGTATATTTAAGTATACAGGATCCTGTAAAATCTGTACATGGTAATAAATTAAAGCCGCACCGATAATTCCCATTACTTTTTGTGCATCATTCAGACCATGTCCTAGACTAAAGAGGGCTGAAGAAACAAGCTGTAATCTTTTAAAGGACTTATCTGCTTTATGAGGATTTGATCTCTTATAAAGATGAACGATAATCAATGTGATAATGATTGAAATGACCATCCCGATAACGGGTGCCATAAAAATAAACAGGAAGATCGGAATTACTTTATCAAATTTAACCACACTTTGTGTTGTAACCTGATAAAATGCCTGTTTGAAAGTATCTATAAAACCTAGATTGGGCTGAGCAGCTGCTACATCATGATAATCCAGGATGAAAGCATGCATTAAAGCCGCACCTAAGAAACCACCAATTAGGGTATGTGATGAAGAAGATGGTATACCAAACCACCATGTTAAAAGGTTCCAGGCAATAGCTGCCACAAGACCTGAAAATATTACCTCCAGGGTAATAAAGTTTTCATTAACGGTTTTGGCAATCGTATTACCAATTTTAAATTCTCCAATGATGTATGCTGCGATAAAAAAGGCTGCAAAATTCCATAGTGCCGCCCAAAGCACAGCCTGAAAAGGAGTTAAAACTTTTGTAGAAACAATAGTAGCAATTGAATTGGCCGCATCATGAAAACCATTAATATAATCGAAAATTAAAGCTAAAGCAATAATAACCGTAAGTAAAATCGGAAATTCCATTTTTTGTTATATTGTTTATGCGTATTTGATCATAATGTTTTCAATAGTATTAGCTACATCTTCAGCTTTGTCGGTTACTATTTCAAGATAATTAAGTACAGATGAAACTTTGATGATATTGATAGCGTCGTTTGTTTCAAACAATTCTACCATTGAGTTGGAAAGTAAGTCGTCAGCAATATTCTCAATAGAGTTTACTTTGATACAAGCTTCTTTCACCTGATCCATATTTTTGAATCCTTTCAGGTTTTTCATTGCATTCTGAATTTCAAGACATGCCTTATGAATCAACAATGAGAAGTCTGCATATGCCTTCATTAAAGGCGATTTATATAAGAAAATATATTTTGTTGAAGCGTAGATATAATCTGCGATATCATCTAAACCTGTGGCCAAAGTGTGAATATCTTCACGGTCAAAAGGAGTTATAAAGTTTTTTCCAAGCTCAATAAAGATTTCGTGCGTAAGCTCATCATTTTTGTGTTCGTAGTCGCTCATTTTCTTCAACATAGAGTCGTCATTAAGGTCAAAATCTTTCACCCCGTTGTTGAACTCTTCAGACATTGCTACTAGATTTTCAGTTACTTTTTCGAAAAGCACGAAGAAGATTTTATCTTTAGGCTGAAAAGCGTGGAAAATATTACCAATTCCCATTTTTAAGTATTTATAATTCGTCTGCAAATTTCCTAAAAAAGCACCTTACCAAAAAGTATATAACATTAAGTTTTGTTAACATTGGTTTAAGTGCTGATTATCAAACAAAAAAACCGGCTATAAGCCGGTTTATATTATATAAAAATGAGTTTTAATTAGCTTCTTCAGCTCTCATATCTTTTCCTCTGAATTTCATTGAAGAAATATTATTCAAAAGCTCTCCCTTAAATGATTTCTCAATTTCAAAGAATGAGAATTTCTCTAAAATTTCAATATCACCAATTTCAGCTCTCTTTTTACCATTTCCGGCAGTTGCTTTATTGATAATATCCAAAACATCCAGTTTCTTCAATTGATCTTTCTTTCCAAGGTTGAAGAAGAATCTTACCATATCTTCATTCTTTCTTCTAGGTTTTCCTCCACGATCTCTTCTGTCTCCACCTCTGCTATCACGGTCTCTTCCTCTGTCTCGGTCACGATCTCTTCCTCTGTCTCTTCTTGAGTAATCATCATCTCTGGTACTGAATTTCTGTTCAGCAAGATCATGCTTATCTTTATAGTACAATGCAAGATCTTTCAACTGGAACTGCAGTAACTGATGTACCAACTCTTCTTTCGTGAATTTGCTAAGATCCGGAATCAAGCTGTCGTCAAACTCAAATAAGTCTTCATGCTCCGTAAATAGCTTTTCGAAAACGCCTCCTACCTGTGCTTTGATGATATCATCACCTGTAGGGATTGTTTTTTCAACAATATCAATCTTTGTTGTTGATTTAATCTGTTTTAGCTTTCTGCTTTCTTCAGGTTTAATCAAAGCCATAGAAATACCGTCTTTTCCAGCTCTACCCGTTCTACCACTTCTGTGAACGAATACTTCAGGATCATCAGGTAGAGAGTAATGGATAACGTGAGTTAGTGAGTTCACATCCAAACCTCTTGCTGCTACATCGGTAGCCACCAAAATGTCGATATTTTTCAATCTGAATTTCTTCATTACCGTATCTCTCTGCGCCTGAGAAAGATCACCATGAAGTGCATCAGCTGCATAACCGTTCTGCATTAAGAAATCTGCCACTTCCTGAGTTTCCATTCTTGTTCTACAGAAAATAATGGAATACTGATTAGGGTTTGCGTCAATTAATCTCTTTAGAGCTTCTTTTTTATTACGATATCCTACCACATAGTATTCGTGCTTAATGTTCTTTTTAACTTCGTTAATAGAACCCACTGAAATACGGTGAGGTTTTGTAAGATAATTTTTAGAAATTCTTTCCACTTCTTTATTCATCGTTGCAGAGAATAAGAAAGTTTGTTTTGTTTCAGGAGTTTCACTTAAAATTGTTTCCAATTCATCTTTGAAACCCATTGAAAGCATTTCGTCAGCTTCATCTAAAACCAACCAATGGATCGCAGAAAAATCAAGTGCTTTTCTGTTAATCAAATCAATTACTCTTCCAGGAGTACCTACAATAATTTGTGGTTTTTCCTTCAAAGAACGTATTTGGTCCATAATACTGCTACCTCCGTACACTGCTGTAGATTTGATATTCTGCATGTACTTAGAGTAATTCTTTATGTCTTTAGAAATCTGAAGACATAATTCCCGTGTCGGACAAAGCACCAATAGTTGGATTTTGCGACTCGTATCGTCAATCATATCCAAAATCGGAAGCGAAAAAGCTGCTGTTTTGCCTGTCCCAGTTTGCGCAAGTGCGATCAAGTCGCGTATATCTGAAAGAATAAAAGGGATAGTCTGTTTTTGGATTTCTGTCGGGCTTTCATAACCCATTTCGCCAATAGCCTTAAGGATGTCAGGACTTAAATTGGACTCCGTAAATAAATTCATTAAATATTTTAAAATTTTTGCAAAGATACAATTAATATTTGACTTTATTTTGAATAAAGTGTTAAATAACGAATCTTAATTTCAGAATACTTTAATATATTTTTAATTTTTAAAAAATTAAACGCAAAAAATAAACCGTTATGTTAAAAAAATATTAAACAATATTTTTTTTTGTTAAATTGGATTGATTTTTTCGTAGAGATTAATGAATTTTCAAAAATAAAATCAGGAATTATAATTTTTTTATTTTAATATTCCCGAAAATTGCATGAAATATGTAAAAGAAAGATCTTCAATTATTGTTGTGAGACTTTCTGTTATGCAAACACCATTTGCCATTTCACAACGGGATTTTTTATCGTATTTGCTGTCTTGCCATAAAAAGATAGTTTCTGCACATCATCCTGTTTTAATGCTTCAAATCCTGATCGGATTGAGGCATTGACATATGAATAGATTTACTTAAATTTGATTAAAATAAAAAAACATGTCCGCCACCATTTCTACAAAAACCTTTGATTTTCTCAAAAAATTATCCAAAAATAACAACCGCGAGTGGTTTAATGAAAATAAACATCTTTACACCGAATCACAGGAAAATGTGGTTGCATTTCTGGAAGACCTTATTAAAGAAATGTCGGCGTTCGATGGAGAGCTTGCTAAAATAGATGCTAAAAAAGCTCTATTCCGGATTTACAGAGATACCCGTTTTTCAAAAGATAAAATACCTTATAAAACAAACTTTGGAGCGTCATTAGGAATGGGAAAAGGAAGCCAGAAAGGAGGTTACTATCTTCACCTGGAACCGGGAAAGTCTTTTTTGGCAGGAGGTATTTATATGCCTGAATCATCAGTTTTAAAAGAAGTACGAAAAGAGATCTCCTTATATGCTGATGACTTTATTAAAATTGTTAATAACAAAGATTTTAAAAAGCATTTCCCTGAACTGGATCAAAGTGACCAGTTAAAAAAGATACCCCAGGGATTCGAGAAAGAAGATCCGATGGCAGAATATTTAAAACTGAAAAATTTTATTGTTGTGTACAACATCAAGGATGAAACAGTTTTGGATAAAAATGCCGTTAAGGAGCTAACCAAAGTTTTCAAACTTATGAAGCCATTCAATGATTTTCTCAATACCCCTTTTCTGTAACTACAAGAATCTATTTTAAACATGCCTGAAATAAAAGAATTACAACCAGTTACACATTCTTTTAAAATAAAACAGACATGTATATATTAATTGAAAATCAATGCGTTAGATTTAAACAAAATTAACATGAGTTTAACATTTTTGATTATCTTTGCTTTCTGTCAAATAATCAAGGATGTCTTTATACCAAAGAATTGCAGAAAACTTACAGTACATCAGTCCAAGTTTTTATAAAAGCAGATATTTTAAAAGTTTACATCACCTTTCAAAGGATAACTTTTCAGCACGAAATGTAGAACCGGAGCTGGTGTGGATCAAAGAATATCTGTCGGAAGACGATGTGATTCTTGATATTGGTGCCAATGTAGGTACATTTTTATACCAGCTGGAACATAAACTCAAACCTCAGCATATTTATGCTTTTGAGCCTAACTATAAATTGTATACCCGCTTAAAAAGATTGTTTCCTTCTATGAATCTTCTTTCTTTAGCACTTTCGGATGAAAATACAGTTGCTGAGTTTAAAGTTCCCATCATCAATGGAAAAATGGTAGCTTCAAGGGGAACACTGAATACTTCGTATAAGGAAAAAGGTGAGGAAAAGAGTTACACAGAAAAAGTAACGGTCACAAAATTGGACGACTGGGCAGAAAAAGAACATCTTAAAAAACTGGATTTCGTCAAGATAGATGTTGAAGGAAATGAGATGAAAACCCTGTTCGGTGGAAAGAAAACCATCCTAAAGTTCCTACCAACCCTTATGGTGGAAATGGAACAAAGACATCATGACAAGCCTATTTGGGGAGAGATTTCCGAAGTAGAAAGCTGGGGTTATGAAGCGCATTATTTAGACCGATCCCTTTTCAGGCTTGAAAAGCTTACGGAGGAAATTTTGGTCCGAAATACAAGTGACGAAAAAAACAAAACGGAATATATCAACAACATTATTTTTATACCCAAAACCTTTTAAAATATCTTTATGAGTGTAGTAGCAAGACAAGGATTCAAATATTCCATTATCGGTTATATAGGCTTCTTGTTAGGTACCGTATCAGCCATATTCATCTTTCCGAGCAATTTTGAATTTTACGGAAAGCTTCGCTACATTTTGCCTACTGCAGAAATGCTTGTTCCCTTTGTTGTATTGGGAATTTCTTATTCTAACGTTAAATTTTTCCACAGGGTAGAAAAGGATGGCAAAAAGCAAAATATGCTTTCCATCTCATTGCTCACCATTCTGATTAATTTTGCAGTATTTGCTATTGTTTTCTTCATCATTCCGTTGATTTATCCCAAGTTTACAAAGCTTGAAGCCTGGAAAAGTAAGGAAATTATTTTACCTATGGTTTTGATTTTATCACTCTGCGCCCTATTCAATAAATACACTTCAAATTATAAGAGAATTGTTGTCTCCAATATCTTCGACAATATTTTCCCTAAAATAGCAAACCTAGGAGCCTTCTGCCTTTTTTCATATTTACTTGTGTCTCAACGGATCGCTTTTGCCTTTTTCTTTGGTATGTTCGCATTGATGCTCTTAGGGTATATTTATTATACGAACAGGTTAGAAAAGATTAAACTCGACTTCAGTACCGACTATTTCAAAAAAAATAATTTCTGGAAAGAATTTACGAACTACAGTTTCTTCGGTTTTTTAGGAACCTTTGGAAATTACCTGGCGATTAACAGTTTCATGATCGGTGAATTCATGGGAATGGAAGAGAATGGGATCTACGCTGTCCTGTACGCGCTGATTTCGCTCATCTCTATTCCACAACTGGGATTATTTAATATTTCTGCTCCGATCATCAGCAAAACATTAGCGGAAGGGAATATGGAAGAACTGGACAGATTTCATAAAAAAACCTCACTATCATTATATTTTCTAGGGGCCATATTATTTTCCTGCATTATGGTAGGGTTCCCATTTCTTACTCAGTTCATGCCCAAGAACGGAACAATGCTCAGGGAATATGAACCTGTAGTCTGGATTTGGGGTTCAGCGGTTTTAATAGATCTCGCAACAGGATTCAACGGAAATATTATTTCTCTTTCAAAATACTATCGTTTCAACATCGTAGTTATGCTTCTTCTCGCAGGCTTAACAATAGGACTTAACTATTATTTCATTAAGCATACCGATCTGAAATTAATTGGAATTGCCTTGTCGACGGCCATTTCATTAACTACTTATAATGTCATTAAAATAGCCTTTAATTATTTCGTGTTTAAGGTTTCACCCTTATCTATTGAGATGATCTTTGTGTCTATTATCTGTACGTTAGCAATTACCGTGGCTATTGTATTGCCTACTTTCAATAATAATTTCATTAACCTGATCTACAAACCAAGCGTGGTTTTGGTGCTTATTTATATCGGAAATTATTTCACAAAAATATTCCCTGTTGAGGATTATCTGAACGCAGCTTTCATCAAAGGGATATTTAAGTTTAAATAAGACCATTTAAAACATCCCCGAGCTTTTTCCGGATACTTTCTTTACTATAGTTCTTATGAAAGTCAAAACTCTGTCTTTTAAGCTGTTGAAACTGCTCGGCAATGTTCTCATTTTCCGGAATGATAAAATCCAATTGCGAGGAATAGTTTTTAGGAAAAACAGCCAATTTTCCATATTTGATCGCATCTCCGACATTTCCGGTCATTTTGGTTTTTCCGTAAATCTCTTTCTGACTGAAAAATTCAGTTTGCTGCTGAACAGGACACCATAATACATCTGCTTTTGCCATCCATAGGTCATAATCTTCTGCCGAAACCCTTTCTTTAAAATAATGTATGGTAATATTGGCAGGTAAATTCCCGGATAATTTTTCAAGCGCTTTCAATTCTTCACCCTGAGCTTTCCCAAGAAATATAAAAGTGAATCTTTGATCTGTTTTTAAAGTCCGGATTGTTTTAAAAATATGATCATAATTCCTTCTTTTCTGAGAGACTCCTCCTGGAATTACAATATTGACATCATCCTGTTGAACCCTATTAAAATTGGAAGTATAAAACAGGGGAAGAAACTGATATTTACCCGTACAGAGCGCATTATCCAACACAAGAAGATGACCTGCATGCTGGTAAACTTTTGAAGAATAGAAAAGACCTTCTTTCCACCATAATTTAAGCCTGTAAATAAAGTCTTCTTTGAAAATACTTTTGATTAAGCTTAATTTTGAGGATTGAGGAAAATTCAGGTTATGGGTAATAACAGCAGCTTTATATTTCTGAACAATCGCGAGGAAAGTACTGAAATAACGATGTGCCGTCCCGATGATAATGATATCATAATTTTTTGCTTTCAGCTGATCACTGATCATGGAACTGTCAGACAAAAAAATCGTTTCGCCATCTTCCTTAATTTGATCTTTGATTTTTTTTGAAAAATAATAGTCTACCGTAAACTCTTCCGAACCTTTCATAATATCCATGAAAGCACGGGCAATTTCAGCATGTGTATCTATTTCTATGTAAGCTATGTTTTTCAAAATGTTTTTATTTATTTTATCCTCAAAGCCATTTCTTTTTTAAAGTCTCCCATCGTTTATTGTTAATAACCTTTTGTTCTTCTTTGCTGATTTTCAGTTCCAGTTTTTTAGACCTGCAGCTTTCATAGGCTTTAATGATAGAGAAAAAAAATGACACAGATCTGATTTTCATCGCTTCCTTTAAGGATGCAACATATGCCAGAAATCTGTTTAGCCCAAGAAAGTAAAAATAACGTCCGTAATAATCCGATTCCCTGACTGTATAATCAGCTCCTTTTACTTTAATCAACTTTACTTTTAATTCCGGTAGAACGACTTCTTTCCATCCTAAATGCTCCAATAGTATAGAGTCTATATTATCCCAGCCCAATGTTTCCCTTAATCCACCGATCTCAAGAAAGCATTCTTTGCGGTACGCCTTCAACGGGCCCCTGACATGATTTTTATTTGAATTTCCCTCATAAACCCAATCTCCTTCTTTTTCTACATACAGCAGACCACCTACCAAACCGTATTTGGGGTTATTGCTGAAAGATTTTTCTATTGTTTCAAGATAATTTTCGTCCAAAATAATATCCGCATCAAACTTGCAGATTATATCAAAATGATCCAAATCCTGAGTTTCTAACCCTTTTTTAAAAGCATTAACTACTTTGGAACCCGGCTGATGAGCCGACTTCTGCAGGTTGACAGTTTCAAAACGGGAATCTGTATCTGTATATCGTTTAATAATTTCAGGGGTATGGTCTGTGGAGCCATCATTGGTAACCACAACTTTGAAATCCTTATAACGTTGTTGCTGTAAAGAATCCAGGGTAAATGGAAGATGATCCTCTTCGTTGTGTGCAGGAATTATAATTAAAAACCTCAATGTCCGGTTGTATTAAAAAGATCCCCACCTGAATATTTTCAGATGAAGATCTTATATTATTTTATTCTTAGGTAATAACCAATTTTATTTGTTATGCGGCATCAGCATGTTCTTAGGATCAAGAATTTCATCAAGCTTCTCCTGAGTAAGCACTCCTTTTTCAAGTACAAGGTTGTATACACTTTTTCCTGTCTCCAATGCTTCTTTAGCGATTTGTGTCGATTGTTTGTATCCAATGTAAGGATTAAGTGCAGTCACAATACCAATGCTGTGTTTTACCATATTCAAACAAACTTCCTTATTAGCGGTAATGCCAACTATACATTTTGTACGAAGTGTATCCAAAGCGTTGGAAAGGAAATTAATGTTCTCCATAATCGCATGAGAAAGTACCGGCTCCATTACATTCAGTTGCAACTGTCCTGCTTCGGCAGCAAAAGTTACCGTAAGGTCATTTCCTATTACCTTAAAGCATACTTGGTTTACCACTTCAGGAATCACAGGGTTTACTTTCCCCGGCATGATCGATGATCCCGGCTGCATTGGAGGTAGATTAATTTCAAAAAGACCCGCTCTCGGACCTGAAGTTAACAACCTTAAATCATTACATATCTTGGATAGTTTTACCGCAAGACGTTTCATAGCAGAAGAATAAATCACATAAGATCCCGTATCCGGAGTTGCTTCTACAAGGTTTGGTGCGGAAACAATCGGAAAACCGGTCAGCTGAGCCAGATTTTTAGCACAAAGAGAGGCATAGCCGATCGGAGCATTAATCCCTGTTCCAATAGCAGTCGCTCCCATATTGACCTCAACAAAGAGATCGGCATTATTATTCAGTTTAGAAATATCTTCTTCCAGATTAGCAGCAAATGCTTCAAATTCCTGTCCTAAAGTCATAGGAACCGCATCCTGAAGCTGAGTTCTGCCCATTTTAATAACATCGTGAAACTCCTCTCCTTTAGCACGAAAAGCGGCTACTATTTTTTCCAGTTTTTCAACCAATCGTACATTCATACGTAAAAGTCCAACTTTAATAGCTGTAGGATAAGCATCGTTGGTAGATTGGGAAAGATTGATATGATCGTTTGGCGAACAATACTGATATTCTCCTTTGTTCTTTCCTAATTTTTCTAAAACCCTGTTGGCGATTACCTCATTCGCATTCATGTTGATCGAAGTACCGGCTCCTCCCTGAATCATGTCCACAGGGAACTGTTCATGAAGTTGTCCATCAATGATCTCATCACATGTTTCTGCAATCTTGAAATAAAGATCTTCTTCCAAAAGGCCTAATTCATAATTAGTCTTAGCCGCAGCTTTTTTTACAAAAGCCAATCCTTTAATAAAATCAGGATATGAAGACAGAAGCTGTCCCGAAATTTTGAAGTTATCGATCGCTCTCTGGGTTTGCACTCCATAATAAGCGTCCACCGGCACGTTAAGTTCTCCCAGCAAATCGCTTTCTTTTCTGAAATTTTCCATTACAGATTTTCTATTTTTTTATCGTTTAAATATAGCAAAAACGCATCGTTAACAGATGCGCTTTTTTTCATTTTATTTTACCGGATACTTCTGATTGAGAGCCTGCAATATGGCCCAGGTCTCAGCATCCATTATTCCATCATAATTCTGAGGGCGGAAATGATATTGAAAAGCCTCAATGGTTTTCTTTGTTGCATCATCCCATTTTCCGCTCGGCTCAATCCCGTACCCGAACTTCTGAAGTGCTGTCTGAATTAAAAAGATAAATGACGGCTCATTATATCGGGTTGTAAAATCGGTTTGTGCCAGTTCAAAGATACTTTGTTTTGCTGCTTCATCGTACCACATTCCTATCTGATATTCGTCATATAATTTTTTCCATGGAAACATTGGTCCCGGATCCTGTTTTCTGGTTGGTGCAATATCGGAGTGGGCCAAAACATTGGTCGCCGGAATCTGGTATCTGGTAGCAATATCTTTTGCTAATGCAGCTACCTTTCTTACTTGTTCATCACTAAACGGGGCAAAAATCCTTTTTCCGGTCCCATCAGTAGTATATCCGGTATTTACAATTTCAATTCCAATCGAATTATCATTAAGGTTTTTATCATTCCTCCAAGAGCTTATCCCTGCATGATACGCCCGTTTATTTTCATCTACCAGTTGATAAATCTGATTATCCCCTATATTATTAACAAGATAATGTGCACTCACCGCTTGCTGGGTAAGCACAGTTATGGATTTATCATCCGGTAAAGCAGTATAGTGTAATATTAAATATCTCTGTCTGAAATTTTGCGCTATCGCAGGAAAATAGGTTTTTACTACTTTATATCCGGCCGGTTTTGCGGAGACAATGGAGCCGTAACTTGCTGTATTATCATTTTTGGTAGGATCTGCAATATTGGTTGTAAAAAACTCTACTCCATGATCACTTGTAATTTGTGGTTTCGGCTTTTCTGCAACAGGAGTTTTAACTACGGTTTTTGGCTGTGTCACTGGATTTTTCGGCTTATATGTTGTTTTCACAACTTTCTTCTGAGGGGCACAAGAAAAAACAAAAGCGGTTAATCCGATGATATATAATGTTTTACGCATTAGTCTAATTTTTTAATCATTTATTAGCTCAAAAATACGCAAAATTTTCTTGAAATTTATTTGGTAAATAAAGAAATCTATTCTATATTTGCACTCGCAATAACGGAATAACGATCATTAAAAAATAAAGATAAAAGGAGGGTTGCCGGAGTGGTTAACGGAGCAGTTTGCTAAACTGTCGACGCGAAAGTGTCGCAAGGGTTCGAATCCCTTACCCTCCGCTTTTCTTTTTCTTACAATATACTCGGGGCGTAGCGTAGTCCGGTCATCGCGCCTGGTTTGGGACCAGGAGGTCGCAGGTTCGAATCCTGCCGCCCCGACTTTTTTTAATGCGCTTGTAAAACTAAGCGGGAATCAACTTTTTATGGGTGCGTAGCTCAGCTGGATAGAGCATCTGCCTTCTAAGCAGACGGTCAAAGGTTCGAATCCTTTCGCGCTCACTTTAAAACTCACAATTTGTATTGTGAGTTTTTTTGTGTTCTATAACTTCAATTAATACATCAGACAGGATAGAGCATCCCGGTTTTTAATCGGGACGATCAAAGGTTC
The DNA here is from genome assembly GCF_013184525.1 of Chryseobacterium sp. LAM-KRS1. Lineage (GTDB taxonomy): Bacteria > Bacteroidota > Bacteroidia > Flavobacteriales > Weeksellaceae > Chryseobacterium > Chryseobacterium proteolyticum. The sequence continues at coordinate 39,106 of NZ_JAAOIZ010000001.1, read as the reverse complement.
GAATCCTTTCGCGTTTACTTAATTCGTTGTTTGTTCCGTTGGGGAAGTTCAACCTGAAGGAATTATCATAACGCTTCCGCCGCCGAAATTCCGCAGGAAATAAAAGAAAAGCTCTTACTACCGGTTCTTTATTATCATTTCTTCCCAACAATTACTTTTCGATGTTCGATTCCCCAATCAGCCAAAGTATCAATAATTTTTTTCAGCGTTAAACCATATTCTGTCAGCTGATATTGCACCGTCACGGGTTGAGTATCCTTAACTATTCTTTTTACAAGCTGGTTCATTTCCAGTTCTTTCAGCTCTTTACTGAGCATTTTATTGGAAATACCCTTCACGTCATTCAAAATATCAGAAAAACGCCGTTTGTTGTAATAACAAACTGATGATATTATTGAAATTTTCCACTTACCATTCAATACGTCCATTGCATCGTGAACAGCCATGATTTGTTTTCTGTTTGTCTCGTTATCAGAGCATTCAATTTCCGCCATAAGTTACTTTGTTACTCAAAAGTTACTGTTACTTTTAGTTACAAAGTTACTAAAATAAATTTATTCATTATAACTTTGCATCGTTAAAGAAATCGATTTCAAACACAAAAAAGTCCTAGACTTAAAATTAATTTTTCAATCATTCAAAATTTAAAAAATGGATTTTAAAAATAAAAATATAATAATCACCGGTGGAAGCGCAGGAATTGGATTGGCAACTGCCCAAACATTTATCACAAAAGGAGCAAACGTTTTAATAACAGGAAGAAATAGTGATAGCCTGAATGCAGCATCACTAAAAATTAATAGCCAAAATTTAAAAACCCTCGCGTCGGATATTTCGAAAATACCAGACATTGAAACGTTGGCAAAAGAAGTTGCGGAAAGCGGAAATAAAATTGATGTACTTGTGCTGAACGCAGGTATAGCGAAACAACACTCAATTGAAGAAACGACTGAAGAAGTTTTTGATGATTTGTTCAACATCAATGTAAAAGGCCTATTCTTTACTTTACAAAAACTAATTCCGCATTTAGCAGAAGGAGCTTCCATAATCCTGATCTCTTCCGGAGTTTCAGTCAGTGGATATGCACAAATGGGAGCTTATGCTGCAACAAAAAGTGCCGTTGATGCTATTGCCCGTACAGCAGCAACAGAGTTGGCAGACAGAAAAATCAGAGTCAATACCGTAGCTCCGGGATTAACTGATACCCCGATGAATCATCAAACACCTGAGGATATTAAAAATGCTATCGCAGCAGCGGTTCCGCTGAAACGAATCGGGGAAGCTGAAGAAATAGCCAATGCTATTGTTTTCCTGGCCTCAAAAGAAGCGTCTTATATTTCAGGTTCATACCTGTCCGTAGACGGAGGAGTAACCATTCGCAGATAATAAAATAGCAAACGGCATCCTTTAAAGATGCCGTTTTATTTAATTAAATAGATTATTAAACTTAACTCTTATCCATTGTTATTCTATAATTCTTCGGAGTCCAGCCTGTCTGTGTTCTGAAAAAATATGAAAAATGAGAGAAATTATTAAACCCAAGCTCAAAAACTATTTCTTTGATTGATTTATTTGAACTATGTAATAATTTCTTTGCTTCCAATACTATTCTTTGCTTTATAAATTCCAATGGAGATATTTTATACTGTTTCCTGCATAGAACACCTAGATAATTGGGCGTAATACATAGCTTTTCAGCATAAAAAGCTACACTTTTTTGTGTTTTGTAATAGGTTTCGACCAGTTCATGGAACCGGAAAGCAGGATTATTATGGTCACTCAATGCAGATTTTCCATACATCTGTTCTATCCAAAGATTGATCATCAGAGCCAAAAGCCTCACCCTTGCATTAATAAGTTCAGGAAACACCATTTCCGAATGTATCTCTTTACGGATGGCATCAAATTCCATACTGAACTTTTCATAAGCTTCCTCGTTTGACTGGATCATTTCATAGGTACTGTGAGGGGAAAAAGTATGTTTTAATGTCGGAGAAAATGTTTCAAGAATAGAGTCATTAATGATCAATCTTCTGCCACTTGCATTTGAAGGCAGATCCCATATGTATTTTCTATTGGGAAGGTGAACAAATAATTGCCGGGAATTTAAAATATAGGTATCTATGTCGGTAACACAATTCCCTTTTTCACAGTCATCTAAAAGTATAATTGTAAAAGAATGATCGGGAAAACGATTAAGTTCGGAAGAACTTATTGTATCCTGATACACAACATACACATCTTTAATCTGATCTTTTAATGTTTTAAAATTATCGTGTGGCATTTTCTATTTTAATGACGGATAAAGTTACTTAAAATAGATATGAATAAGAATCTATATCCGGAATTGTGAAATAAATATGGTCTATTATCTGCAATTATAGAATTTCCCTTCCCGAAGGGAAACATTCAGTATATTTGTAATAAGACTTATTTTATTTAAAATGTTGACAGATAAATTTGGAAGGAATATCAACTATCTAAGGCTTGCTATTGTAGACCGGTGTAATCTCCGGTGTACGTATTGCATGCCGGAAAAAGGTCTTACCTGGATTAAGCAGAATGAATTAATGACCGATGAAGAAATGCTGAAGATCTGTTCGGTATTTACAGCCATGGGAGTAGATAAAATCAGAATAACGGGAGGAGAACCATTTGTCAGAAAAAACTCTATTGACCTCATCAAAAATATATCACAATTAAACGGACTTACTGATCTCAGTATAACCACTAATGGCCTTCTCACCGAGCCATATATTCCGCAGCTTAAACAATACGGAGTAAAATCTGTCAATCTAAGCCTTGATACAATGGATAGGGACCGTTTTTTCAAAATTACCCGGAGAAATAGTTTTGATAAGGTCATGAAAACTTTAGATAGTTTACTACAGCATGATATAAAAGTAAAAATCAATACCGTGGTAATGGAAGGACAAAATACCGAAGATATTATTCCGTTGGTTCTGCTTACAAAAGGTCTTCCGGTAGAGGTGCGCTTTATTGAAGAGATGCCTTTTAATGGCAGCGAAACAGATGTTTCCCTGAATTGGAACTTTACAAAAATTTATAGCTATATAAAAGATCATTTTCCTGACATCCAAAAGACAGTTGATCCTAAAAGTTCAACATCATATAATTATAAGATTCCTGGTTTTGAAGGAGGTATAGGAATTATTGCAGCTTATACCCGTTCATTTTGCGGAGACTGCAACAGGATAAGAATCACCCCTTCCGGTATTCTGAGAACCTGTTTGTATGAAGGGGGCGGTATCAATCTGAAGGATGAAATCCGTATGGGAAAAACAGATGAAGAGCTGAAAAATATAATTATCAGCAGTATACACCAAAAACCAAAGGACGGTTGGGAAGCTCAAAAACTGAGTCTGACCGCATCACAAATACATCAGTCAATGGCAACTATAGGAGGATAATTATGGAAATGATCAGTGTACAGCAGGCAGAAAAAATTATCTTTTCGCAGATAAGAGATTTCGGAACAGAAGATATTTCCTATGAAAATGCCTCGGGAAGAATTTTAGCAGAGGATATCGTGGCAGATCGTGATTTACCACCTTTTGACAGACCTACGGTAGATGGAGTTGCGATCAGTTTCAAATCCTATGAAAAAGGAGTGCGCAACTTTACCATCAAAGCTGTCCAGGCAGCGGGTGAAGCTCCGGTTTTTATTGATGAAGAAAATAACTGCGTCGAAATTATGACCGGTGCTGCATTGCATTCTTCTATGGACACCGTGATTCGTTATGAAGATATCCTGATCAACAACAATGTGGCAAACATCAATATTGATGTAAAAAAAGGGCAGAATATTCACCTGAAAGGAAGGGATAAAAAAGTGGGAGAAATACTGGTAAAAGCCAATCAGGTTATAACACCGTCTATTCTCGGGATTGCCGCGTCCGTCGGAAAGACATTTCTGAAGGTGAAAAAGCTTCCGAAGGTGGCTATTATTTCCACAGGAGACGAAATGGTGTCACCTGACAAAACCCCTACCCCATTTCAGCTGAGACGTTCCAATGGAATTACCATACAATCTGTTTTGGAAAAATATAGGATCAGTGCTGACTGGCTGCATTGGAATGATGATTTTGAACTCATAAAAAAGGAACTTTCCCAATGTATTGACCGTTACGATATTTTACTAATGAGTGGCGGAGTTTCTATGGGAAAATTCGATTATCTGCCCAAGGCTTGTGAAGAACTGGGAATCGAAAAACTTTTTCACAAAATAAAGCAACGGCCTGGAAAACCATTCTGGTTTGGAAAAAGCCGGAACGAAAAATTAGTTTTTGCATTCCCGGGAAATCCGGTTTCCGTATTTATGTGCCTGCACCGTTATTTTATTCCCTGGCTGGAAAAATCTTTAGAGATCCCGGAAATAGTACTGCATGCCGTTTTACAAAATGATATAGACTTTCCTTTTCCATTGCAATATTTTGCCCAGGTAAAACTCAGTGTGAATACATCGGGACAAGTAATTGCAGAATCAGTGAATACCAATGGTTCCGGAGATTTTTCCCATCTTGCAGAAACCCATGCATTTATAGAACTTCCTCTGGAAAAAAATGAATTTAAGAAAGGCGAAGTCTATACCATCTGGAAATATAATTTTTAATTGTACTCATGACAAATTTTTCACATCTTAACGAAAAGGAACAACCAGGTATGGTGAATGTGGGTGATAAAAAAGTTACCCACAGGAAAGCAACCGCCAAAGCTATTGTGGTAATTCCTGAAAATATTCTGGAAGCGCTTCAAAAGGATGACTTTAAAACTAAAAAAGGTTCTGTGTTTCAAACTGCCATCATTGCAGGGATAATGGCCGCAAAAAAAACAGGTGACCTTATCCCACTGTGCCATCCTATTGGTATGGATAATTGTGAAATAGATATTGAAATCAATTCTCAGAATGAAATTGAAATCTACTGTACTTCTGAGATTGAAGCTAAGACCGGCATCGAAATGGAAGCACTGACAGGGGCATCTGTGGCAGCACTTACCATCTATGACATGTGCAAGGCAATGAGCCATGATATTGTGATCAAAGAAATACAACTCATCGAAAAAACAGGAGGAAAAAATGATTTCAAAAGAGACTGATTTCCCCAGACTCAACGGGCTGGTACTGGCAGGAGGAAAAAGCCGGCGAATGGGAAATCCTAAAGATAAAATCAACTGGCATGGCAAAGAGCAGAGGTATTATGCGGCTGATCTTTTAGCTCCATTTTGTGAGGAAGTCTTTATTTCCTGCAGACAGGACCAGCTGGAAAATTTTAATAGTGATTACAACGCCCTTACCGATACTTTTCTGGACATGGGCCCTTTTGGAGGAATACTTTCGGCATTGCGCTCCCAGAGAGAAAAAGCATGGCTGGTAGTAGCCTGCGATCTTCCTTTGCTGGATAAAAATGCATTAGAATTTCTGATACAATCCAGAAACCCTGAAAAAGCGGCAACAACCTACGAAAGCCCTTTTGACGGACTACCCGAACCATTAATTACGATCTGGGAACCTAAAAGCTATCCTCTGCTTCTGAATTTTTTAGGATCAGGAAATACCTGTCCAAGAAAAGTTCTTATTAACAGTGATACGTTAATCCTGAAACCAGATAACCCGGATTCTTTAATGAATGTAAATACTCCTGAAGACAAGGCAAAAGCACAGGAGATTTTAAGAAAATAAATTTAACTAAAGGCTGATATGAATACCTCTCTTGAACGTTATCATTGCCAGATGGCTTTACCCGGATTTGGGACAGCTTCTCAGGAACTCCTTAAAAATGCTAAAGTTCTCATCGTGGGCATGGGAGGACTTGGATGTCCTTCAGCACAGTATCTTGCTGCTTCTGGTATAGGAACGATTGGTCTTGCAGATGACGATATTGTTTCTGAAAGCAACCTGCACCGCCAGATTTTGTATACTCCGGATGATATCGGGAAATCAAAAGTTGACATTGCCACCAAAAAATTACAGCAACAAAATCCATCAGTGAAAATCACTCCTTTTAATTTTCGGGTAACTTCCGAAAATGTCATGGATTTAATTTCTGATTTTGATCTGATTATTGAAGGAACAGATAATTTTGAAACAAAATGCTTGCTGAACGACGCTTGTGTATTAACCGGAAAACCTTTGGTTTATGGTGCTATTTACCAATATGAAGGCCAGGTAAGCATATGGAATGTTATGCAGAAAGACGGTACATACTCACCCAATTACCGCGATGTTTTTCCTAATGCAGAAGAATCACAGGTTCCCAACTGCAGAGAAGGAGGTGTACTTCCTACACTGGCAGGAATTGTGGGATGCATGCAGGCAAATGAAGCTATAAAATATTTTACAAATCCTGAAGATTTATTGGCAGGAAAACTCTGGATGATGAATGTGCTGAACGGCAAAACCCAAATTATTAAATTAAGAAAACTTGCCGTACCCATTACAAGCTTATCTCAGACAGTTGAGATCATCACATTTGAACAGTTGATGCAGGATAAAGATCACTTTGAAATCATAGATGTCCGTACCCTAGAAGAGCATAAAGAGTTTAATATTGGAGGAGTCAATATAGCTGTACATGAGCTACAACATCATTCAGAATATATTTCCGGGCTTACCCGGCCTATTTTAGCTTATTGCCTATCCGGAAAACGCAGCGCAGAAGCAGTGAGGAAAATTAAAAATCTTTTTCCTGAGAAGGAAGTGTTTTCTTTAAAAGACGGTATTCACAAAATACACCGATAAAACAAAAACTAATCAAATAAACTTTCGTCGGAATAAAAAACTTTGCCATCACTTATTCTTGCCGGTGAAGTGTAAGGATGTTCTTCTGTTTTGCCGACATTCACTATATGCTCGACTTTCCAGCCCTTTGCTTTAAGATAATCTGACACCATAGCCCTGTGGCAGCTCCACCATACCGCTTCCGAACACATAAAAGCCGTAATTTTTTCCCTAGCAATATCTTCAAGTTTTTCTATAGCCGCTACAAATTTTCCGGTTTGCATATAATCGGCGTACCCACGGAAAGATTCATTCCGCCACCGACTGTTTATTGAATCCGGCTGTACCTTTCTCCTTCCTCCCAATTCTTCAAGATGAGCATATCCTATACTATTTTCGCGTAGGTGTATTTCCAAATTTTCTCTATTAAACCATGGATATCTTTTTGATCCCGGAAACCGCCGGATATCAACCAGCATCTCAATCTTAAACGAATTAAGTATTTCAATAAAGTATTCTAATGAATGAACAGAATGTCCAACTGTATAAATCAATTTCTTTTCTGAAGCTTCCATACCTGTCTTTTGAAAAGGGATCAATCAATAATATTCTGGGTATTCTTTCTGGAAACAGCAATATGTTCTCCCACCATCTCATGAATGGTCTCGTCAATCATGATACACATGCTGTTAAGAGCTAAATCATTCGCATCTGTTCCGAACGGCTCCTCGATTTCATCCGCTATCGCTTCAAATGCAACAAATGTATACGCAACAAATACAACAATAAGAGGGGTAAACCATCCGAGAGAATCTACAAGTCCGAAAGGCAACAGAAAACAGTATATATATACAGTCCGGTGCAGTAAAACCCTGTAGCTGTATGGAATAGGGGTAGAAATTATTCTTTCACAACCTCCTAAGATATCAGAAAGCTTATCAAAGTTTTCATCAAAACGCGCCTGCTGGATAGAATCCATTCCCCCTTCGTCTTTTAGCTTCTGAACCCATTCTGCAAGAAGGCGCATAATAACAGCCGGTTTATATTTTGATGCGGCAACAAGTTTCAGCTGATCTTCGTTAAGCCTGGATTTTAAATCTTCATAAGCGTCCGTTCCTCTCAGCTGATGTTTCAGTGCAAAAACAAATGCACCCAGCAACTGCACAAAATTGTGAACTGAATCCTGATCTTCCTTTATATTTTTCAGCGTGATGGCCTGGCGGGTCAGTGCCCTGGAAGTATTCAGCAGAGCGCCCCACAGCTTTCTTCCTTCCCAGAACCTATCATAGCTGGCATTGTTCCTGAATCCCAGGAATAAAGCCAGTACGAAACCGAACAAGGTAAGTGGTGCAGGATTTAACGGAACTTTAAAAGAGAAAATGATTCCATGAAAATAAGTGACCAATAAAGAAAGAATTAAAAGCAATCCCAACCGGGGAAGCAATGCAGGCAAAACAGAGCCGTGCCACACAAAAAGCATTCTGAACCAATGTTCTTTTTTTCTTATGATCATTATTTTTGTCTTTCTTTTTTCAATTGATTAATATTCATTTTCATCAGAACCGAAACAATAAGTGCGATCACAAACATTCCTGAAAAAACCTCTAAGGTAGTCGTTAGGGATCCGGTCTGTTTTTTAACATAATCATATATCGAGGGACCGGCTACCCCTGCTAATGCCCAGGCTGTAAGCACAAATCCATGTATTGCACCTAATTGTTTTGTACCAAATAAGTCTCCCAGAAATGCAGGAAGTGTAGCGAAACCTCCACCGTACATTGTAATAACGGTAAAGAGAATAGCAAGAAATAAAATTTCTATGGAAATTTGAGGTAAGAAATAATAAGCTAAAATCTGAAATACAAAAAATAAAATATAGGTATTAGCCCTTCCCAGGTAATCTGATAAACCAGACCAAAGCAATCTTCCAATCCCGTTGAATACGCCAATTAAACCCACAACTGCAGCTGCCTGCAAAGCGGTATAATGAAGTTTCTCCTGAGTCATCGGACTCGCTGCCGCAATAATTGCAATACCACAGGTAATGTTAATAAACATCATGATCCAGATATAATAGAATCGTTTTGTCTTCAATGCAGTTTTTGCATCTATATAGGCTATATCATTTGTTGCGGTCTTACTTTCGGAAGGATTAAACCCTTTTGGCAAATAACCTTCCGGTGGTTTTTCTATGTAACTTGAAGACAAAAGAATCACAATCAGATAAATACTTCCCAAAATATAAAAAGCATTAGAAACACCTACTTTTTCAAATAAAATTTGCATCAGGGGACCGAATATCAAAGCTGAAAAACCAAATCCCATTATCGCCATTCCTGTTGCCAGGCCACGTCTGTCCGGAAACCATTTTACCAGGGTGCTTACCGGTGTTATGTATCCAATTCCTAATCCTATACCCCCTATGAATCCATAGCTGATCAAAAATAAGGGCAGGGATACAAGTTGTACGGCAAGCCCGGAACCTAAGATTCCCACTCCGTAAAAAATTCCCGCGACAGTTCCACTTTTTTTAGGCCCTACTTTTTCTACCCAGGTTCCCATAAACGCTGCGGATAAACCAAGTAATAGAATGGCAATTTTAAATGCCCACTTTATGGTTCCTTCATCTATTTTAAAAATCTCTCCCACAGGATTTGTCATTACAGAATAGGCATACACAGAGCCTATAGAAATATGAATACCGACTGCAGAAGCAGCAATCAGCCAACGATTTTTAAGTTTCGATGAGTCCATTTACAATTAATTTTTTATTGAACTAATAAAAATTTCTCTAACCTGATAAGAACTTCTTGCCGGCTTCTTTTCCCCTTCCGCAATAATCCTGAGGGGACCTTTTTCCTTTGGCAAGGGTTTCCCATCTACAGTATCTGCAATAATGACATTTTTATCCTGAATGGAAGCGTCCAGCTCTGCCAGTGAAAATAAAACCTGATAACCATCCGAACATTTTATCAGTACATATTTGGAAAGGTTTTCTGCTCCATGAAGTGCTTTTCCGGACGGAATCCCTGCCCTTTCCAAAACTTCCATGACAGGGACTCCTGTAAAGGTATGGGAGCTTCCATCTTTATCCCTCAGTACGGCATCTTTTCGGGGCATTTTTGAAAGATCGGATAAGCTTAAATCCAAAGGATGGGCAACTTCACCTGAAACTTTTAATTGAAATGCCGTCTGAGCCGATAGCAATCCACAAAAAGAAAATATGAAAACAAAAAACAGTCTTCTCATGACTATAATCTGTTTAAACAATAAAATATTTTAAACATTACTCCACACTCGTTCCGGCTGCTGCAATCACATGGTCATCAATCTTTTTAAAAATATCAGGATCATGTTTCCGGATTTTAATACGGACATATTTGGAAGCCGGCATATTGGCTCCGTTGACTACATTATTGATGGACACCAAAACATTAGTTTCCGGGAAATAGGTCATGGTGCTTTTTTGTGGAATAGGATATTTTACGACAATAAAAAGCGGTGCAATCCTTTCGATGCCATCATCATAATTGAAAAGATCTACATGATCACCTTCTTTAAGACCTGCCTTTTCAATATCTTTTTCATTCATCATCACAACCCTCCTTTCATTGAAGATCCCTCGGTACCGGTCATTTAAACCATAAACAACCGTATTGAACTGATCATGTGTTCTGGTTGTTCCCATCAGATATTCGTCATCTGCAAGCGAATTATCCGGTACAGCGGTAATATTGAAAGCCGCTTTTCCCGGGTAAAATTCACTGTTGAAAATACCATCTCTTGGTCCGTTCGGAAGATAGAAGCCTCCTTTTTGTACTACCCTTTTGTTATAATTTTCAAATCCGGGAATACATTGCTCAATATCGTGACGAACGGCATCATAGCTGTTAATAAACTTATCCCAATCCACAACTGAGCGTTCCCCTAACACCGCTTTCGCCATTCTGCAGGCGACATGGGTTTCATTGATCAGGTGTTTTGAAATAGGATCGAGAACACCTCTTGACCATTCCACAACGCCCATTGAATTTTCTGTGCTTACATGCTGAAGTTCCCCATTGATCATATCTTTTTCACTTCTGGAGATGACCGGTAAGATCAAGGCTTCCTTCCCGTGGATAAGGTGGTTTCTATTTAATTTTACTGAAACAATCACAGACATTTCAAGACTGCGCATCGCTTCTGCTGTAAAAGTGGTATCTGGTGCAGCAGAAAGAAAATTACCTCCCATACAGAACATGAATTTCACTTTACCCTCATGCATTGCTTTAAGCGCGTTTACAACGTCATATCCTCCTTTTCTTGGTACTTCAAAGCCGTAATATTCCTGCAGCCTATCCAATTGTTCCTTTGTTGGATGATGGTTAATAAGTAACGTCCTGTTACCCTGAACATTGCTATGCCCTCTAACCGGACACGCACCTCCCCCCTGAATTCCTATACTTCCTTTCATCAACAGGAGATTCACAATATTGTAAATCATTTCCACACCATTATGCTGCTGTGTAATTCCCATTCCCCAACAAATGATAATCCTCTTTTTTGAGGCAATCATTTGTGCAGCTTCTCTCAAGCTCTCAACCGGAATACCACATTCTTCCGATAAAAAGTTGAGATCATATTTTTTTAATTCCTCAACCAATTCATTAAATCCGGCGGTTTTGTTCGCTATAAAATCCTGGTCAAGAACTTTTCCCGGATTTTTAGCTTCTTCTTCCAGCACAAGAATTTGCAGTGCTTTTAAAAGCGCCATATCTCCATTAATCCTAACAGGAAGATACAGATCTGACAATTCATATGGTTTATTGAGCAGAGCCCGAACATCCTGAGGATTTTTGAATCCTTTTAATCCGGCTTCGGGAAGCGGATTGACAGCCATAATTTTTGCTCCGTTTTTCTTTCCTTTAGTTAGGGCGGAGAGCATTCTTGGTGAATTGGTCCCGGGATTCTGCCCTATGATTATGATAAGATCCGTGTCGTAGAAGTCTTCCAACTTTACGGTTCCTTTTCCAATACCTATACTTCTTGATAGAGCATAACCGGAAGTTTCATGGCACATATTAGAACAGTCCGGAAAATTATTGGTTCCGAATTCTCTGGCAAACAGCTGATAAACCCATGTTGCTTCATTACTTGTTCTTCCGGATGTGTAAAATATGGCTTCGTCGGGCGAGTCAAGAGCGTTTAGTTTTTCAGAGATTTTCTTAAAAGCATTATCCCAGCTGATTGGCTGATAATGCGTTCCTCCTTTAGGCAGATACATAGGCTCCGCTATTCTTCCCAACTGGCTGATTTCAAAATCTGTCATCTTTGCCAAATCATATACGGAGTTTTCTTTGAAAAAGTCAGCCCCGATCTTTTTTGAAGTCGCTTCTTCTGCTAAGGCTTTTGCCCCGTTTTCACAATATTCGCCCAATCTGGAACGTTCGTCATCCGGGTCTGGCCACGCGCAGCTCGGACAATCGAAACCATCAAACTGATTCATACTGAAAAGAGCTCTCCCTCCACGAAGAACAGAGGCATTCAGCACCAACTGATCCAATGAATGAATAACTGCAGGAACTCCTGCTGCCCATGCTTTTGGTGGTTTCAGCTTCAGATCCAGCAGTTTATAAGGTGGTTCTGCAGAAGGTAATCTGCTGTCCTCTTTTTTATTGAATATATCTTTGTTTTCCATGATTTCTACATTTAAAAAGATGAAAAATTAGCATTTTATGTTCGGGTTGGGATAATTGTCACTTTGGTCTTCCACTGTATTATCAATACATACAAAATCTTTTTCTATCAAGAGTTTGATTTTTCCGGCCTGCCCTTCAAAACCTACTCTATCCGTGGAAATCCATTCCGTGATCATTGTTGCCGGCATTTTCAGAACAATCCTGTTTTCAATGAAAGCCGCCGAGAGATCCACATCTTCTGTTCTTTCGATAGAGTAAATAAACGGACGGTCCACAAATTCCGTAAAGCTGGAGATCATTCCGTCTTCTCCTAATTTTGCCACTTCGGATTGGGTAAGACGAAATCTCAACGAGTTATCTTTAATTCTTATTTTCATAATACATTTTCAATTTTAAAATGGCTGCCGGAATGGTAAATATTAAACCGGTTGTCCCGGAGAAAGCCTAATAAAGTGATATCAAATTCTTTTGCCAGATCTACCGCAAGGCTGGAAGGAGCTCCTATTGCTGCAACAATGAAAATACCAGCCATTGCCGCTTTCTGAATAAGCTCAAAACTGGCTCTTCCACTCAACACCAAAATTTTGTCATGAAGCGGCAGGAGCCCTGCTGATAATGCATGACCGATGAGTTTATCCAAAGCATTATGTCTTCCCACATCTTCACGCAACGCCAGAAGGTTACCTTCCCGGTCAAAGATACCGGAGGCATGTATACCGCCTGTAGCACTAAAATTATTCTGGAAAGACTGTAGCTTTTCAGATAATTGATACAGGGTTTCCAGAGAAACCTCTATATTTTCTTTTGTACGGTTATGAAAAGAACTCACTGTTCTTATAGATTCAATGGATCCTTTTCCACAAACCCCACAGCTGGAAGTAGTATAAAAGTTCCTGTCAGCATTCATAAGGTCAGGAACAAAACCTTCTGCAAGTTCAACAATGATAATATTTTCGCTGTTCCTGGCACATTCTGCCTGAGGAGAGTATATGCTTTCAATTTGTTTATAGTCAAAAATAATCCCTTCCGTAAATAAAAAGCCGGCAGCCAGCTCTGCATCATTACCAGGTGTTCTCATTGTTACAGATATATTCCTCGATTCTTTTTTATCTGCTAAATGATAGACCACCCTTATTTCTAAAGGTTCCTCAACAGAAACATCATCCGTATATTGGAAACTGCTGTTTTCCTTAACTTTGACGATTTCTATCTGCTTTACCGATTTATTTGATAACAGATGGGCTTTCATAATTTAATAATTGATACTTAAAGATACAAAATTTTATTCCTCAAATTACGGGTGCGCTGAAACCCACTCTTCTCCATTATCAAAAATTTCTTTTTTCCAGATGGGAACCGTTTTTTTTATATTTTCAATAATATAGCTGCACGCATCAAAAACAGTATTCCGGTGACCATCGCTCACCACGATTATCACTGCTGCATCACCAGGAAATAAAATTCCTGTACGGTGATGAATTACAATATTTTTTACCGAAAATAAGGAAATAGCTTCATCTGCTATTTTCCTCATCTCCTTAACCGCCATAGACTCGTAACATTCATATTCCAAACGGATGACAGCCTGGCCTTTCGTATGATTTCTTACCGTTCCTACAAATGACGCAATCCCTCCGCATGCAGGATCGGAAGCAAGGGTAAAGCAATTTGTAAGATCCAGTATATTTTCTGTTATTTTAATATCAACCATAGGTGTTACCCTCCGCTTACCGGAGGGATTATTGCTATTTCGTTAGAGACTTCAATGATCTGATTGTCCTCCGCATATTCATCGTCAATGGCAATAAAATAGGATTTTAGTTTTTTAAGCTCCGGAAAATCTTTCTCCAGAAACTCCTTGAGTACTTTGACGCTTGCTCCTTCATTTATTTCTATTTTTTTTTCTGAACCTCCGAAAATATCTTTCGTTATTCCGAATGCTAATATTTTAATTATCATTTTTACATTTAGCTTTTTACCAATATTTTATTAAAACATTTATCCCAGCCACCAGTACCAAAATAGCGGTCATTCTTTTGATGACCAAAGGATTCCATTTCAGGGACATTCTGGAACCTACCTGTCCACCGATAAATACGGCAAAACACAAACTCAGGATCCTGAAATAATCCATATCGGCAGAGAGTTTGGATAACTGTCCGAAAATCCCTGACACTGAATTAACCAGGATGAAAACACTTGATGTTGCTGCAATTTTTCGTGGAGTATCCCATTTCATAAGGTTTAAGAGAGGGGAAAGAAAAATTCCCCCACCAATGCCTACCAATCCAGATAAAAATCCTATTCCACCTCCCAGAAGTCCGTTTTTGAATAGAGAAGTGCCCGTACGTTCCGGATGATCTTCTCCATTTTTTAAATCTGTTCTTATCCAAAGCAACAATGCCGCAATGATTAATGTAATCCCTAATATCAGAAAAAAGGTTTCCTGGCTTATTTTTAAAACCGCTCCCAGGAATGCCATAGGAACACTTACAATGGTAAGCGGTATTATTTTCCTCCAGTCCGTCTGCTTATTTCTGATGTAAATAAACACCCCTCCGACGACCACAATAACATTACAAATAAGTGCCGTTAAGCGTATTTCCTGGTAAGGAAGGTTATACATGGCAAGAACTGCAAGATAACTGGATCCTCCTCCAAAACCTACGGAAGAATAAATGAAAGCGATAATTAAAAAAAACAAAAAGATCTCCCAATACCCCATATATTTTGCAGAAATTAATTTTCTTACAATAATACTCATTTTTAAGGCGCAATGCACGCTTGTTGCGTAAAGTTTCTGCTACAATTTGTGAGAAGAATGTTGTAAATTGTTTATTTAGTGTATTGATTGTTTTGTGAGCAGATGATTTTGTCAATTTTTTACATTTAATAAAACCATACTTACCATATAAAAGTAATTTGATTGACCTGCATTGCAAAACAAAAAATCCCTTATACATTTAACATAATGATTAAAAGCCTTATAGCAAGTCTTTCGTTTAATTAAAAAATATTTTATTGATTTTTATTTTTATAATTCAAAAAAACTCTATATATTTGCACCCACAAAAAACGAGGTAAAATTCGTTTCAGATGACCTTTAATCGGGGCGTAGCGTAGTCCGG
Source organism: Chryseobacterium sp. LAM-KRS1 (assembly GCF_013184525.1). Lineage (GTDB taxonomy): Bacteria > Bacteroidota > Bacteroidia > Flavobacteriales > Weeksellaceae > Chryseobacterium > Chryseobacterium proteolyticum. The sequence goes on along the minus strand of NZ_JAAOIZ010000001.1, from coordinate 23,558 downwards.
TCATCGCGCCTGGTTTGGGACCAGGAGGTCGCAGGTTCGAATCCTGCCGCCCCGACTGTTTTAGTAATTTTCTCAAAATTACCAATGGGTGCGTAGCTCAGCTGGATAGAGCATCTGCCTTCTAAGCAGACGGTCAAAGGTTCGAATCCTTTCGCGCTCACTTTAAGACTCACAATGAAAATTGTGAGTTTTTTTGTGTCCTATAATTTCAATTAATACACAACAAAGGATAGAGCATTCCGATTTTAATCGGAACGGGTCAAGGGTTCGAATCCTTTCGCGCTCACTTTTAAACTCACAATGAAAATTGTGAGTTTTTTTGTGTTCCATATTCACCATACTTTTATGTCATAAAAACACTGATTACATACTACTTAACTTTCTAAAATTTTCAAAGAGACAAATATTTTATCGGGCAACCCATCCATTTAATTGCAGCAAAAATCAATAAACCCTAAATTTGTTTTCTCTATATTAATTCAATGAAAAATTTTAAATTCATTATCGCAAACTGTTTATTTGTTTTGGTATTATCCTGCAAAACAGCAGCTCCAGTTTCAAAAGTTTCTGCCCAGGACGGTCCTTATCAAAATCTCGGGCGTGACGGAAAAATATACGCTGCGTTTTATCAGCAACGGGCAGCAGAATACGAAGCACTTTGTCTCCAGGCATATAATATTGCCAGGCTCCGTTTGGATGAAGCTTTACTACAAAAATCGGAAAAACCTTTAGCTATTGTTTCAGATATTGATGAGACTTTTTTAGATAATTCTTATTATGCCGTTGAACGTTCTAAGATGGGAAAGGGTTATGACCAGACCACCTGGGAGGAATGGACCTCTAAGGGAATTGCAAAACCGCTTACGGGCTCTCAGGAATTTTACCAATATGCCGCTGACAAGGGTGTTCAGGTATTTTATGTAACCAATCGTCTGGAGCAGGAACGTGCAGGAACAGTAAAAAACCTGAAAAAATACAATTTCCCGCTTCAAAATGATACCAACCTTATCCTCCGCTCAAAGGAAAGCAGTAAAGAAAACCGAAGAGCTGATATTGCTAAAAATTATAATATTGTTTTATTGTTGGGAGATAATCTTTCTGATTTCTCCGGCATATTCGACAAAAAATCAGAAACAGAAAGGTCTGCTGCAGTAAAGAATTCAGCAAAGGATTTCGGAAAAAAATTCATTATCATTCCTAATGTTGGGTATGGTGATTGGGAATCTTCATTTTATAACTACAAATATGATTATACTGACCAGCAGAAAGACTCAATGATGTATAATGCAGTAAAAACTACTCCTTAAAATAAGAAAGTCTTTTTTAAAGTTTTATCTATACCGATAAACAACAAAAAATCCCGCTGTAAACCAGCGGGATTTTTATTTTAGTTGGTAAGAAGTTCCATTCCAGAGATAAGTTTTTGAGGAATATTTTTTCTTTTCCCTGTCTTTTTCATCCTTTTCCATTTCCTCCATTTTGAAGATAATGGTATTAGGAGCTCCTCCTTTATCATTGGGAAATATAAAATTTTCACTGTGATAATAAACATCGGCATCTCCAACATTCATCAGCTGCGGCAATGCAATTAACTTTTTATCTTTAAACAATACATATTGGTCGTAGCTGGCAATACCACACGCTTCCCCGGAAACCGCAGCTTTTAGGGTAAGCTCTACATTTTGCAGTTTATGGTTGCTTTCTAAGGTAAAAGTTCCATAGCTCAATTCTTCCCCACGTCCTGTATTAAAGAAAACCTCATCTACAAGGGTATTACCTTCAAGCACTTTAATACTGGCTATATTTTGTTTAAAATTTTCCCCTGATCTTTTATCCTTTCTATTTTCAGTTTTTGAAAGACCAAAAAGAAAATCATATCCGTTTTTATTTCTGTATCCTACACAAAGATTTCCGCCCCAGATGTACCCTTCAGCAACCTGTTCTCCCTTCTGATAGGATATTTTATACCAGTTGGAAGACCTTTCTCCTAATTTTAAAACAATTTCTTCTTTCTTAACAATAAGAATCTGCTGATTGGTTTGCAAAGAGTCGAGAATTTGTGCATCTACTTTAGGCTCCTGCCTTACCCTCGTCCAATCGGTAAATATTTTTTGTGTTTTATTTTCCTGAAAATTAAAAACCCCGTAAGGGTATTCCTCCTCCTGTGCTGAAAAGAACTGCAGAAGACCCAAAAATAAAACAGTGAAAAGAGATTTCATACAATAATTTTATATTCTTATTTTTCAAGCAATAAGCTTACCCACTCTTCTCTCTGCAGCTGTTTTTTTAACTCAAGGTTATTTGCCTTACATACTTCAAGAATATCATCTACATCGAAGAAGCACAATCCTGACAGCAATAATTTACCCCCGTTATTTAAAACAGAAACATAAGTAGGAATATCTGAAATCAAAATGTTACGGTTGATATTCGCCAAGATAACATCATAATGCTCTTTTCCCAGATTCTCTGCGGTTCCCTGCTCAATATCAAGGACAACATTATTTCTTTCAGCATTTTCTTTAGAATTTTCAACAGACCATTCATCAATATCAATAGCTTTCACATCATCAGCTCCCTGTTGCTTTGCATAAATGGCCAATACTGAAGTTCCGCAGCCCATATCCAAAACCTTTTTACCATGAAAGTCAATATCCATCATTTGCTGGATCATGAGATGGGTCGTAGGATGATGTCCGGTTCCGAAAGACATTTTAGGCTGGATAATGATTTCATGCATTCCGGGTACGGAATCATGAAACTCAGCTCTGATCAAGACTTTATCATCAATATTAATGGGTGAGAAATTTTTCTCCCATTCCTCATTCCAGTTGATGTTTGGCATTTCCTGGAAAGTATATTCAATTGTTACATTTTCATTTTCAAAAAGAGGCAGTGCCTTCAATTCATTTTCATTAAATAAATCTTTCTGGATATAACCCAGAATTCCTTCCAATTCTTCCGTAAAACTGTCGAAGCCTATTTCGATAAGCTCTGCCATTAATATTTCATTCCATGGTTGAAGCGGAGAAATTCTGAAGTTGAATTCTAAATAATTTTGCATGTGATCAATTTGGTACAAAAATAAAGAAAAGCGGGTTAAAACCCGCCTGTATTCATATAAAATAAATCATTCAGCAAATAGCTCATCTATCTGTATTGCTAAAGATCTTTTGTTATGGATTTGTAGAGAAAATAGAACCGTTTGCAATTAATGCTCTTCTGTTCATTTTCAGGATATCTCTTACCCATTCTGCGAAATCTTCCGGCTGAAGAACTGTTTCAGGGTTTCCATCTGTTAATCCTCCCTGAATGCTCATATCGGAAGCAATAGTACTTGGCGTTAAGGTTACGACACGGATATTCTGCTTTCTCCATTCTGCCATCATGGATTGTGAAAGAGAAATAACGGCAGCTTTTGAAGCTGCGTAAGCTGACATATTTCCTCCTCCTTTTAAACCGGCCGTGGAAGCAACGTTTACGATATCTCCTTCTCCCTTTTCTTTCAGAAACGGATATACTGCTTTTGCCGCATAATACACCCCAAAAAGATTGGTTTTAATAACCTGTTCCCAGGTTTCAGAAGGCATTTCTTCGATCGTTCCAAAATCTCCGATTCCGGCATTATTGATTAAAATATCTACACCTCCAAGTTCTTTTACTAAAGATTCGATACCTGCTTTTACTGCTGATTCGTCATCAACACTGAAAATAGCATACGCCGCATTGACCCCAATATTTTTAATTTCTTCAACAGTCGCTTTTAAGTTGGCTTCATTTCTGCCTGTAATGGCAACATTCACTCCTTCATTCGCCAAAGCCAAAGCAACTGCTTTTCCTAAGCCTCTTCCACCACCTGTTACAATGGCATTTTTTCCTTTTATGTTCATAATAATACTTTTTCGTCATACAAATTTACGAAAGCATATTTTGTTTAAAGATGAATCATGTGAATGTTTTTCCACGATATTCTTTAAAATAAAACCGGCTTATAGAAGCCGGTTCTCAGAAAGTATAGTAAAAAAAGAATAAATTAAGGAATAAGCACGGGTTCTTTCACCTCGAATTCTTCAGAAGCTGAAAATTGGTTTCCATACATATCCATAGCTCTCACTTCCACCTTGTGCTTCCCTAGTGCTAATTTATTAGTAAATCCACCGATCCATATGTGTTTTGCCATTTCAGGATTTGAGGGTCTTCTTCCCGGAAAAAGATTCTGTGTGGCATCCCATTTGAATACGGACAAAGCAAAATTAGGATCGATCGTTTCGTCATACTCCATATCTTTCCATTCCGCATTATCTATCCTGTACTCCACTTTATCTTTTTTACTCCCCATAAAGAAGTTGGCAAGAATTTTAGCTGATGTTTTTGATGGATAAGGAATGACCTTCGGAACATACAACTTTATCTGATAGTCATCAGGTTTACCGGCTGTTTTGTATTTAACTTTATACTGGTTATCCGCAAAACTTATGAATGAATATCCTTTGGCTGTTCCGTCTCTCATCGTAGAAGTTGGCAATCCCATTTCATCAGGAGTTCCGGAATACCAGTCACCACAAGTTGTTCCTACATTATATTCATGAAGGTCTTTAGCTCCATTCCAACCTGCTTTTTTGCCATAAAAGATCTGCTGTTGGATATGAGTATGTGCTGATAAAAGAAGCGCGTTAGGAAAAGGGCTTAAAAAATCAAACAATTTCTGACGGTCCGCATTTCTGAAATTATCTTCATTAGTATGTTCCAACGGAATGTGGAAAGAGATCACAATCAGTTTGTTTTTATCCACCAGCTTCAGGTCATTTTCAATGAATTGCAGCTGATCATTTCGGAATCCTCCCCAATATCCTTTTCCGTCTCTCGGATCCGGATAAAGAATATCGTCTAAAATAATAAAATGTACATTCCCGTAATTAAAAGAATAATTGGCAGGTCCAAAATTAGCTTCAAAAGTTTCGTCTGAAAACTGATCTTCCTTTGCATCATAATTCATGTCATGATTTCCCATTACATTGTACCATGGTAAACCAATCTCTTTCATGACATCAGCATACGGTTTCTGAAGGCTCAGATTATCTCCTACAAGATCTCCAAGACTGATTCCCAGAACCGCATTCTTTTTTGTGTTCTTTACTTCATTTACAATTCCTCTTTTGAAATAATCCAGTTCTTTCTCTGTGTAAGGCTGAGGATCTCCGAAAACCAGGATATCAAAGTTTTTATCCTCCTTTTGTCTGTACAATGCAAAGTTGAGCTCTTTTGGTAACTCCCCTGTCGGCAGCGTTCCTTTGTATTTAAAATCCGAAGGAGATCCTTTTGGTTTGTAATGATAGTAATATTGAGGTAAATTATTACTGTTAACAGGCGTCATGTAACCCGATGGTTTGATCACAAAAATGGTTTGATTTTCACTAATCGGTAAACTATATCTTCCATTTTTATCTGTTAAAACAACCTGGGCACCGTTAGATACCGCTACTCCTTCGATTCCTTTCTCACGGCTTTCTTTTTTTTGATTTTTATTCATGTCTTCGTACACGTAGCCGGATACGGAAGTTTGTGACCATGCCATTGCTGAAATCAGAAGGCATGGCATTAATAATTTAATATTCATAGGATGATTTATTTTTATTAAGATGTATTACTTCAGGTTTTTATTAGTTATTCCACCAGGTTTTAATATTGATATTATCTCCTCCCATCTGCTGAACAGCAGCCTGATAATTTGTTGTATTTAAAACTTTTGGATTAGGTGGATACATCAACCTTTGGGGCAGATTTCCATTGTTAAGTAGACCTCCATTATTGGGAAGTACAGGAAAACCGGTTCTTCTCTTTTCAAACCATTGTTGCTGATCTACAAAGAACAATGCAATATATTTCTGAAGCATAATCCTGTCGATATTTCCATTATAAGCGACATTCGGATTCGCAAAATAATTTGCAGGTACAACAGCTCCCCATTGTTCTATTGCAGCCTTTACCCCATTCTCATAAAAGGTCTGGGCATTTCCCTGAATGATTCCTTTGTTTGCCAATTCCGAAAGGATGAACTGCAGTTCTGCATAAGGATAAATCAGAATATTCAGCGGAGCTTTTGCTAGATTCTGATTCATATTGGACGGTTGATAACTGAATATCGTTCCATAAGCATAACCTGATGGAGCACCTTTATACCCGATATTCTGCTGGCTGGCAATATCTTTAGCCTGGCCGAAAAACATAGCCAGACGTGGATCATTATTCGCTTTCAGAGTTTCTACAAAAAATTCCGAAGCCGCTCTTCCTGTAGTAAAATCCTGAGGTCTTGCAATGGGAGGAAGAAGTGGTGATACTCCTGTAATATTGAGCTTTGCTGTCTCATTATTATTTTGAAAAAGAGGATATGTGGCAGGATCATTTACAATCTCCTGAATTCGCTGATGAACATTTACTTCTCCGTTTTTCTTCAGGATTCTTGTCAGCAACCTCAACGACAAAGAATTACAAAACTTCTTCCAGTTTATAATCCCATTGGCATCCGATTCTGCCTTATAGAAAAGATCATTCCCTGTAAGTGGCTTATTGGTAATAAAAAGTGCATTGGCTGCTTTCAGATCATCCAGCAATCGAATATAAATGTCTTTTTGTTTATCAAATTTAGGCTGTGATATCCCATCGTCTAATCTTGAAGCTTCAGTAAAGGGAATATCACCATAGGTATCTGTAAGATTGGAATAAATCCAGGCATTTAATACCATAGCAATAGCCTGATAATTCTGATCTTTTTCTACTATTGCTGCCTCTTTCAGGTCTTTTACCTGTTTCAGCCATTTATATGAGTTATTCCAGAATCCGGCTCCTGTATTTTCGGTAAGATAATACCGGCTCAACGAATTTCCTTCATTCGGAAAATCAAGTGACACCTGCATAATGTCAAACGTAAAATCATTGGCCCGCATGTAATTAACGGAAGCCATGTTATATTGAATAGGAACAAGTAATTTAGCCGCTACCGGATCACTTATCCTGCTTTCGTCAATATTTACTTCATCAAGACTTCTGCTGCAGGAAAGAGGGATAAGACCTATTCCCGAAATTAATAATATGTTGAGTAATAATTTTTTCATGATTTTCAATTTTAAAATTTAACGTTAAGCTGAATTCCCACTGTTCTGGCCGTAGGCAGCTGTCCCATTTCCACTCCCGGTGTAATCTGGCTGTCATTAAGAGTTGCAGCTTCAGGATCGAATAACGGGAACTTTGTCCACATCCAAAGATTTCTTCCAAATAATGCTATTGTAAGATCAGTCAGCTTAAGCTGCTCCGTTACACTTTTAGGCAAAGTATAAGATATTCTTGCATCCCTTAATTTGACAAAAGAGGTATCAAATGAGTTGGTTTCTACATTGGCTCTTCTGTAATAATCAGCGTAATAAGCCGAAACGGCGACACCTTTGGTGTTTGGTGAGTAAGATCCGTCAGGATTTTGTACCACTCCTTCTCCTACGATCAGACCATTCGGATTATCTCTTCCGATCAGGGTATGCGTTAATTTACCCTGTTCAGTCATTTTGTGATGCGACTGGGAATAGGCCATTCCTTTGTATTGTCCGTCAAAAGAAAAGCTGATGGTAAAATTCTTGTATCTGAACTCGTTTTGAAGACCGGCCCTCCATTTCGGATATGCATTTCCTATCTTTTTCATCTCAGTTGGCTTTGCTGTTAAGCCGTCACTTCCATATACAACCTGTCCGTCAGGTGAATACATCAGTCCATAGCCATACATATCTCCCAACGATCCACCAACTACTGCATTATAATACACCACTCCACCTACACTGCCTAAAGTATAAGGCTGTCCCTGAAATTCATCCGGAAGTGAAAGGATCTTATTTCTGTTCATTGACCAGTTCGCATTTACATTCCACGAGAAATTTTTATTTTTAACGGGAAAGGTATTTAAAGTCATTTCCAATCCCCTGTTTCGTACCTCCCCTGCGTTGATGGTTCTTTTACTATATCCTGTTTCATACAGAGCCGGGATATCAACGATCTGGTCCTTAGAATTGTTCTGGTATGCGGTAATGGAATAGCTGATCCTGTTTTTAATTATACTGAAATCCATTCCGGCTTCAATATTGGTAAGCATCTCAGGTCTCAGGTTAGGATTAGGAAATAAAGAGGGAGCCTCTACTGATCCGGAGAACACACTGTTGTTATAATATTTTATAAGTTTATAAGGGCTTGTGTCATTTCCAACCTTTGACCAGGAAGCCCTTAATTTCCAGTAATTGAACTGGTTTGAGCTAAGTTTGAATATGTCTGAAAGAATAAAAGAAAGCCCTGCTGAAGGATAAAAATAGGATCTGTTGTTTTTAGGAAGTGTGCTGCTCCAATCATTTCTTGCCGTAAGGTCAAGGAAGATCTTATTCTGATACCCCAAAGTCACCAAACCATAGGCACTATTGACCTGCTTATCGTTTGGAGTTGCAAATTTTGTAATGTTGGCAATCCCATTGGGCAGTGTATAAACTCCCGGCTTCAAAAGACCGTCGGCGAGATAATCATACATCGTGTATTCGGAATAACGGATATTTCCTCCTACTGATGCACTGAAATCAAAATCTTTAAATGTATTTTTATAAGTAAATAATAAATCGTTATTAAGATCCATCTGTTTAATATGCTGCTCCCTGTACATTCCCTGAAGATAGTTGGCAGAACTCCATGGCCTTTGCTGAGTACGTTCTTCATTGGTGAGCTCCATACCGGATCTGAACATGACCTCAAAGTTTTTGGCCAATTTATAGTTAAGGTTTATATTTCCTGTGATAAAATTCTTATCCACCCCGTTTAACATTTCGTAGGCGATCATGTATGGATTATCAATATAGGAACTGAAGGGATGGATCTGATCCACCTGGTATTTATCTTTTTTCCATATCGGCCGATACCAGGCAAGATCTACATTCGGGTTCTGGAAAATCATGAAATAGGAAATCGATTGATTGCTATAACCTGTCGCAGGAAGGTTATCACTTGTCATTTTATTATAGTTGAATTTAACTCCTATTTTTAATTTTTCATTGATCTTATGGTCAAAAGAAATCGCTGCATTAAATCTGTCGAAACCCGTATTAGGCATCATCCACTCATTTTTAAGATACGTTAATGAGGACCTGAAAGAGGTATTTTCATTGGATGCCTCTACAGCAATATTGTTTGAAAATGTGCTACCTGTTTGCCAGAAGCCTTTGATATTGTCTTTGTATGGTCTCCATAGTTGTCGTTCCGCACTCTGACCTTCCAATGTGGGATCATATTGAAAATAATATTGGCCTGCAAATTTCGGCCCGAATGCACTACTAGTACCACCGGTATTTACTCCATCCGGTGAAGCCCCATACGAATAGAAATAATTCCCTTTCGAATCCTTTTGCATAGTCCCCTGACCATACTCATATTGATAGTCCGGCCATTTTAGCACTGTATCATAGCTTGAATAGGAATTTAAGGTAACCTGTATTTTTCCCTTTTTGGTTTTTCCGGATTTAGTTGTGATCATTACTGCACCTCCCGCACCTCGTGATCCGTATAAAGCTGCTGCGGTAGATCCTTTTAAAACTGTTATTGTTTCAATGTCATCAGGGTTGATGCTGTTGATTCCATTCCCGTAATCAATAGGTAAATCAGCTTTTGCTCCTGCTCCATAGGCTGAAAATCCGGTACCTGTGGTTGAATTGCTCAATGGAACACCATCCACTACGATAAGTGCATTATTCTGATCCATATTCATCGAGATATCACCTCTAAGTTTGATGAGTGAGCTTCCTAAAGGCCCCGCTCCCGCTGTTTGGATCTTCAAACCGGCAACTTTACCTTCAAGAGCCTGAGCCCAGTTATTATTCTGGGTTCTTAACAGCTCTTCAGATTTGATGGTTTCAGCAACATATCCTAAAGATTTATCGTGTCTTTTAATACCTAAAGCAGTAACGACCACTTCATCAATATTTTTAATGGTATCTTTCCTGGCTTTCTGTTGGGCTGTCAGGCTGGAACTAACTAATCCCAAAAATGATAAAAACAATAGTTTCTGTTTCTGTTTACGCATATCTTTTTGTTTGCGCAAAAGTAAAAGCTACTGGTGAAGATGGTTTTAATACTATTTTAACATTTATTAAAAAAATATTAAACACAATATGAACTCATTATCAACAAGGGTTTGTACTTTTCTGGTTAACAGTACATTAAAATGATGAATATTATTTAATGCGACATGCATAACTTATTTCATTATCTTTATTGTCTTTTTATGATACACTACTTTTACATCACAATAAAAATCTAGTAATCAAATACTTGATCAACAGAATCGTTCTCATCTGAATGTATATTATAAAAAAAGCAGCTTGCCATGGGCAAGCTGCTAAAAAATATCTACGTTTAAATAAACTTTTAAGGCCTATTTACCTTTTAACTGATCAGGAATATTTGTTGTAATAAAACCGATTCCCTGGCTTTTTAATTTCTCGTAAACCGCAATATCATTCACAGTCCATGAATTGGTAATTAAACCCAATGCTTTAGCTTCGGAAATCCATGTCGGATTTTTGTCGAAAACACTGTAATGATAGTCCATCCCGTCCAAACCTTCATTTTTAATCTGTTCCGGAGACAATTCTCCATTAAGGTATTGAACTTTAAATTTCGGTTCTGCCTTTTTAATTTCTTTACAAATATTCAGGCTGAAAGAAATAAATTCACTCTGAGATTCCAGTTTCAGGTCCTTTATTGTTTTGATTGTTTTTTGAACCAGCTCATCTTCCTTTTCTTTTGTCTTATCGGGCTTAATTTCAACGATCAGCTTAAGAGACTTATCTTTCTTTCCCTGTTTCAGATAATCTTTAAGGGTCGGGAAGTTTTCACCGTTTGAGAGCTTCACTTTTTCCAACTCTTTGAAGTCTGTTTCGGAGATTTCCATTTTCCCGTGGTGTTCATCATGGTTAACGACCAGGACTCCATCCTTTGTCATTCTCACATCGAATTCAGCTCCATAAATCTTAAGTTTTTGGGCATTCTCCAACGATTTTAATGAATTTTCGGTGGTTGGAGGTTGTGTTTGCCAATAACCTCTGTGTGCGATAATCTGGGTTTGTGCCTTCATTGCAACTGTACTTAAAACTGCTAACCCTAAGATAAAATTTTTCATAATATAATCAGATAATTAAAAATGTCAAAGTCCGGGACTTTGACATAAAGGTAGTATTAAAATTTTAGAAAGTATATTTCGCTCCTAACTGAATCTGGTAAGGATTACCTGATAAAGGTTCTAATCCACTGGTATTCAGTTTATATTGATATTGTTGTGTTGCTGCATCAAATCCTGTAATTCTATACAATGCTGTATTTCCATAGGATTTATTGACTCCCCACTCTTTATTAAGAAGATTGGCAACATTAAAAATATCAACTGAAAGTTCAAATCCACCAATTTTTTCAAACTTGATCTTCTTAGCAATACGGATATCCCATACTCCATAGAAACCGTTCTTACCTCCATTACGTTCAGCAATTTTGTTATTGTAATCGCTGATATAGTTTTTCAATGCTTTACCTACTTCAGGGTTATCAATTAAAGTCTGTGTAAGATTCGGGAATATGTATGCCAGATCGTTCGTATCAACAAAATCTCCGTTCGTATTTCCTCCGGAAGTCACTGAGAATCTAGTTCCTCCTATCCCTGAATATCGTATACCTACGGTAAATCCAAAAAAGGTAGGTGAATTCCCATACAATACCACTTTATTACGGAACTGATTATCGGAATATGTCATTCTCAGATTTCTCGGGTCACTTTCAACCATTGTGGATAAAGTTGCAGAATTGGCAACATTCCCATTATATGAGGTATTATCCTTGATATCAGACCATGTGTAGCTTGCTGTAATTTCTCCATCTTTGTAATAACGGTAACTTGTATCAAATACAAACGAAAACTGATTTACTTTCCCGTCGCTTACAAGTTCAAGTACCCTTCCGAAATTATTATTAATTCTGCCTGCTTTCCAATCAACAGTTCCATTGGCATTTACTGTATTCAAAGGAACAAAAACACCTCTTCCCCCTTCATTATTTAATGTAAAATAAGGATTGGCTACCATGTTTCTGTCATAATAGAAATAATTGTTTCTTCCTAAGGCAGCATAAGCAGCAACACCCGCTCTGAATCTTTCATTAAAGAAGTGAGTATAGGAGATATTCGCCTTATAAACGATTGGAATTTTAGCATCTTTACCTGTGTAATTAATGGTAGGAATCTGATATTGTGATAAAGTAGGAACAGTTCCGTAATCATTCCTATAGCTGGTGAAGTTCGGGACAGGAACATCTTTACCAGTCACATCTACCGTTGCCAAGTGTCTTCCGTCAAATACAAGGTTGTTGATCACCATATAATTGTTGATATCCGAAGAGAAGATTCCTGCACCAAATTTCAAGAAGTCTTTACTTTCTTCATTGATATTCCAGTCAAATTGAAATCTGGGTTGAATAACGAATGATTTAATACGGTTATCGGTTCTGATTCCCATTTGATCATATAGCTTTTGATTAAGCTCGGCTTTCGGATATCCACCATAATCCAGCCTTAAACCAGCCATTAAGTCAAGTCCTTTAGCAATTTTTGTTTGAATCTGACCATATACGCCAACATTCCAAATGTTCGATTTTACAGAAGAATCATCCATTAAAGGAACCTCTCTGTAAAACCTGTAAGGCGTAAGGTTATTAAAATTATCAATTCCTAAGAATTGAAACCTTCCGTTCACCTCGCTACCATAAATAGATTTTGATTTTGTGTACATCAGGTCGATACCTGCTGTATATTTAATCTTATCTGTATTATAGTATAAATTGTCTACGATCTGGAATACATTATTTCTAAAGCTTTCCTGTCCGAAACGGTGTCCTCCGATCTGGATATTGGTTGTAAGGTCCTTTCCATCAATGGTAGAAGGTACACGTTCTACAATTGCCCTTGGAACAGCATGCCCCAGCTGATTGTTCTGATAGCTGTTCTGGTAAGTATATAAATATTGTGCTTTTAATTCGTTGGTGAGATTTGATTTCAGATTTGATCTTAATGTTAATAATAAGCTATTATCAAGGTTTTTGTCATTTCCATAAGATTCAAAAAAATTGATGGCCGTGTTATCTGCTAGTCCGTTTTTATTAAAATCATAAGTAAAATTATTTCTTAAGGTTAATAAGTTTTTAGGGTTGATCTGCCAGTCTAAACGTAGGAATCCGGCATCAGAATTCCTAACTTTATCAAAGCTTCCGAATTGCGGAGTATTTCCGACACCATATTTAGCTCTCCCAATATTTAAAACCTGATTAAGTGTTTCATTGGTTACATTAAACCTTAAAGCATCATCTTTCGTTCTTACATCTGCAATGATCAAAGGCCTGGAATCCAATTGATGATCCCATGCGGCAAAGAAATGCAACTTATTTTTAATAATCGGACCTCCTAAAGATACCCCGAACTGTGAGGTTGAAAAGTCGTTTACCCTTTCATTTCCCCTGATATCATATTTGCTGGATAACCATCCTGTTCTCAGATATTCCCAGGCACTTCCCGTAAAGGTATTGGTTCCTGATTTCGTTACAGCACTTACCGTACCTCCTCCACTTCTTCCCAATGTAACATCATACTGGTTGGTCGTAATTTTAAATTCACGTACTGCTTCAATTGAAATGGAATAAGGTGCGCCACTTCGGCTGGTTGTAGATCCTGCAGAAGTTGGATTCTTGGCAGTCATTCCATCGATGGTAAAGTTGGTGGAAGATCCTAATTGTCCTGATAAATTCCCTCCCTTTCCACTTAACGGAGACAATTCTGTAAGATTGGTGAAATTTCTTCCATTAACAGGCAATATCCCCATGTTTTTAGCAGAAATAGCTGTTGCCGCACCAAGATTTCCGATCTTGTTTTTAAGATTTCCCGTTACAACTACAGTTTCAATTACCTTTTCATGATCCCCAAGATTAACATCTACGGTAACCTGATCTCCAAAATTGACATTGTAGCCCTCTCTTTTTTCATCGTTTACAATAACCGTATAAGGACCACCAAGAGGAATTTCTTTAAAAATATACTCTCCTTTTGAATTGGTTTCAGTTTCTGTTCTAAAACCTGTAGACTCATTAACGATGGTTACCTTTACTTTTTCCTGGGCTTTAGTTCCGGTGATTTTTCCGGTAATGGATGCCTGTGTGGTCTGTGCATAAGCCATTGTACCAAAGCTCAAAAACAATAATCCCAATACAATCTTTACTTTTCTCATCTTTTCAAATTAGCTGGGGCAAAGGTATTGGGTCTGTACAAGCTTGCTATTTAAGGAAATTTTAACATTTCTTTAATTAAATTAGAACGATATGTTAAGCTATTACTAACAAATAAAATAAAGAAATGGCAATCAACAACTTATCATGTATTACAAATTTTTAATGTATCCATATTATTTAATTATGTTATTTTCTTAATGATATTAGTTTTAGCTATTTTTGCTTAAAAGAAAAAATAGCAATGTCCGAAAACATTCAACAAAAGATAGAACAGCTTCGTAAAGAACTTCATCAGCATAATGAAAATTATTATTTACTGGATGAACCTACCATTTCAGATTTTGAATTTGACCAATTATTAAAGGAACTTCAGGATCTCGAAGCAAAGCACCCGGAATTTTATGATGCCAACTCTCCCAGTGTACGTGTTGGAGGTGGGATCACTAAAGTCTTTCCTACTATTCAGCATCAGTTCAGAATGTATTCCCTGGATAATTCCTATGATTTTGATGATCTTGAAGACTGGGAAAAGCGAATTATTAAAACAATTACCGGCCCCGTGGAATTTGTTGCAGAATTAAAATATGATGGTGCTTCTATTTCTATTTTGTATGAAAATGGTAAACTGATACAGGGAGTTACTCGTGGAGACGGTTTCCAGGGAGATGAGATCACTGCTAACGTACGTACTATTTCAGACATTCCTTTGACACTGAAAGGAGATTTCCCGTATCGTTTTTTCATGCGTGGGGAAATATATCTCACGAGAAAAAATTTCGATAAAATCAATAAACTAAGAGAGGAAGAAGGATTAGATCCTTTTATGAATCCACGAAATACGGCAAGCGGAAGTTTGAAGATGCAGGATAGTGGTGAGGTAAGAAAACGCGGGCTTTCTTCTGTATTATATCAGTTTATTTCCGAGGAAATTCCGGCAGAAACGCATTGGGAATTGCTTCAAAAAGCTCAGACCTGGGGTTTCAAAACTTCCCAGCAGGCAAAACTTTGTAAAACTTTAGATGAAGTAAAAGATTTCATTACTTTCTGGGATACAGAACGACATAATCTTCCTTTTGAAATTGATGGTATTGTATTAAAAGTAAATTCTTTACAACAGCAGAGACAGCTTGGATATACTGCAAAATCACCTCGCTGGGCAATGGCCTATAAATTTAAAGCTGAAAAAGTAGAAACGGAATTACAAAGTGTATCCTATCAGGTCGGAAGAACAGGAGCCATTACTCCGGTAGCTAATCTGAAACCTGTTCTATTGGCAGGAACCACTGTTAAGAGGGCATCTCTTCATAATGAAGATATCATTAAAAAACTGGATCTGCATGAACACGATTTTGTTTATGTAGAAAAAGGAGGTGAAATTATACCTAAAATTGTGGGCGTCAACAAAGACAAAAGAACAGAAAAAAGCAGGGAGATCGAATACATTAAACATTGCCCTGAATGCGGAACCGAACTTATAAAAGTGGAAGATCAGGCGATTCATTTCTGTCCGAATGAACTTCACTGCCCTCCGCAGGTAGTAGGAAGAATGATTCATTATGTTTCAAGAAAGGCTTTAAACATAGAAAATTTAGGGAGCGAAACCATTGAACAACTGTACCGGGAAAAATTAATTGAAAATCCGGCAGACTTTTACACTTTAACCAAAGAGCAATTACTTCCGCTGGAAAGAATGGCTGAAAAGTCGGCACAAAATATTATCTCAGGAATTGAAAAATCTAAGGAAATTCCTTTTGAGAAAGTATTATATGGAATCGGTATCAAACATGTAGGAGAAACAGTTGCCAAGAAACTGGTTAAAAACTTCCCTACTATTGATGACCTGAAAAATGCAACTGCCGAAGAATTGTGTCAGGTGGAAGATATAGGAGGTAAAATTGCATATAGTATTGAAGCGTTCTTCAATAATCCGGAAAATATTTTAATGATTGAACGCTTAAAAACCTATGGTGTTCAGCTTGAAAAAGGAGAAAATACCAATGAAGTTTTATCCCATGTTCTTGATGGAAAAACATTCCTGTTCACCGGAAAACTGTCTCTGTTCACAAGAGAATCTGCAGAGGATATGGTGGAAAAACATGGTGGAAAAAATATTTCCGCGGTTTCTAAAAACCTTAATTATCTTGTTGTGGGCGAAAAAGCCGGCAGTAAATTGAAAAAAGCTCAGGATATCGGGACTATTGAGATCCTTGATGAACAGCAATTTTTAGATTTGATAGAAAATCAATAAAAAAAACAGACATTTTAACAATAATTAAATAATAAGCCATTGATATATACTATTGATGGCTTATTTTTGCTTTTTAAAATAAAAAAATAACTACTAACTAGTAATACATGAAAAAAATCTACTTAATCATTTCTCTGATTATATTTGCTATGTTTCAGGCACAGATTGTGAATATTCCAGATGCTAATTTTAAAGCCAAACTTCTGTCAGCAAACACAACAAACGGGATCGCATACAACAATAACCACCAAAAAATTGTAATTGATACAAACGGAGATAGTGAAATTCAGGTTTCAGAAGCATTGAATGTATCAGAACTTTTTATTCCCGGTCAAACAGGTAATATGATTGCTGATCTTACAGGTATCAATCAGTTTACCAATCTTACGGCTTTAAGTGCTTTTAATAATGCTTTGACTAATCTTCAAATAACAGGATTATCCAACCTTACACTTATACATGTAGCCAACAACAATCTTACTAACGTTTCTTTTGATAATTTGAACAGTCTGCAGACTTTATCTATCGCTAACAATCAACTTTCTGGTTTCTCAATTACTAACTCCCCCAATCTACAAAGTCTCTCATGTAGTGGAAATCAATTAGTATCGGTAGATATTTCCAATTTCCCAAATCTGGTCACTTTAGAATGTAATAATAATTTAATTACAACATTAATTTTAAATAACAATAATAATTTGACAAACATTGTTGCTTCACATAATAAGCTTGTAACCATTCCGTTTGGGGAGGCTCCTAATGTGGCAAATTTATATATTGATTATAATCTTTTTACTACTATTGATGTGGGACAACTTACACAGCTTGGTAATTTTAATTTTTCTAATAATCCCAATCTCGTAAGCTTTAATATTAAGAACGGAAAAAATAACTATACTCAAGGAGCAACTCCATATTTTTCAAACACACCAAGTTTAAGTTATATATGCGTTGATGATATCGAGTTGGGAGCGATAAATGCACTGGTCAATTATTACAATCAGCCTAATGTTGTATTAAACTCATATTGTTCTTTTGCTCCCGGAGGAAATTCTTATACCATACAGGGAAGCACGAAATATGATTCCAATAATAATGGTTGTGACATCAATGATCCTATAAAAGCGTTTCAAAAATTCTCAATAACAAATCCTTATAATGCCGGTAATATGATAGCAAATGCTTCAGGAAATTATTCAATTCCAGTTCAAGCCGGCAATTATACCATTACACCTGTATTAGAAAACCCTACTTATTTTAATATTTCACCAACAAATGTAACTGCAAATTTCCCTACACAAACAAGTCCCCTTACTCAAAATTTTTGCATGTCCGCCAATGGAACACATAACGATCTAGAAATTATCATTATTCCTGTGACTGCTGCTGTACCAGGTTTTGATACAAAATATAAAGTTTTTTTCAAAAATAAAGGAAACACATCACAATCGGGAACTTTGGTTTATAATTTTGATGACAATCTAATGAATTATCTAAACTCCACGATTGCTCCAAACACTCAGTCAACTGGAATATTATCCTGGAATTTTACCAATATTTTACCCTTCGAGACTAAAGAAGTTACATTAACCTTTACATTAAACACACCAACACAAACACCACCCTTAAATGGCGGAGATCTATTGCACTACACAGCACAGATTAATGGAGGTACAGATGATACACCAACAGATAATATATTTACTTTAAATCAACCTGTAGTTAATTCTTTTGATCCCAATGACAAAACATGCCTTGAAGGAACCTCAATTGCACAAGCAAAAGTTGGAGATTACGTTCATTACCTAATCAGATTTGAAAATACAGGGACAGCCAATGCGAAAAATATTGTGGTAAAAGACGAAATTGATCTTACGAAATTCGATTTATCCAGTTTGATTCCTCTTAATGGAAGCCATAATTTTGTAACGAGAATCAATGGAAATGTAGTCGAATTTATTTTTGAAAACATTCAGCTTCCTTTTGATAATGCGAATAATGACGGATATGTTTCATTTAAAATCAAAACAAAATCTAATTTGGTTATCGGAGATAGTTTCAGTAATACAGCCAAGATCTATTTTGATTATAATGCGCCTATCATTACGAATACTGCTACAACTTCTGTTCAGAATACCTTAGGAACATACGAAATTACTAATGATAAAGACCAGTTCAGTATCTATCCGAATCCGGTAAAAGATATTGTATTCATAAAGTCAAAAGAGAAGATTGTAAAGGCAGAAATCTATGATACAGCAGGAAGGATTTTAAATTCAATAAGCGTAAGCAATAATTCTGTCAACACCTCTGAACTTGCTAAAGGAAGCTATATGATCAGATTGTTTACAAAAGATCAGGTTATGGTACAGAAATTCATAAAAAATTAATTTCAATTAAGTATATTTTTTAGATACCATTAAATAGCAATTAAGTAATGCTAAAATAACTCACATAAAAAATGATAAACCAATAAAATTTATGAAAAAACTTTACCTCATTCTTTTCGTAAGTATTCTGCCTATATTTAAAGCACAAATCTTAAATATTCCAGATCCGAACTTTAAATCTTATTTATTATCTGCAAATAATACAAATTATATCGCTCTCGACGTTAACCACAATCCTGTTGCTATAGATCTTAACGGCGACAACGAAATTCAGGCTAGCGAAGCAAGTTTAATAAAAACTCTTGATATTAATGGAACAACGAGTACAGTGGGATCGCAAATCGGCGATATTACAGGTATTAAAAGTTTCACAAATCTTACGAAACTCTCTGTACAATTTATACCGAACAATAACTTCACCTCTTTTGATGTTAGCGGGATGACTTCCCTTACAGAATTATTTGCTGCTGGTTATTATCTTTCAGCGCTTAATGTAGATAATTGTACCGGTCTTAAGAAATTGAATATTCAAGGTGGAAATTTCCAAACACTTACTTTAAATATTCCCTCTTTAACACATTTGTCTATTTCAGAGTATTTAAATTATTTAAATTTTCAAGGTTGCCCAAATATCAAAGTCCTAAATTTAGAACGAGTATTGCTAAGTAATATTAATCTAAGCGGTATAAATAATTTAGAAGAAGTTACGATTTCAAGTTACGGTTATTCATGGTTAAATAATACTATAAATATTAGTGGCTGTAATGATTTAAAAAAAATCTCCCTTTTTGGCCCGGACATACAATCTTTATCTGTTTCCAATAACCCATTGCTCACAGAAATTACCTCCAATTATAGCACTACAGTTCCTAATGTAACGATATCTAACAACCCACTACTAAAAAGTATTTCACTGGTTGATAATGAAATTACAAACCTGACAGTAACCGGATCCCCATTGCTCGAAATTTTTGATGTTGATGAAAATGCTCTTAACAGTATTGATTTAACAGGTTTTCCTATTCTTACAACTGTAAAGTGTTCAGAGAACCAACTCACATTATTAGATTTGAGTTCTAATCCTTTACTTTCTTACTTAGATTGTTCGGATAACAATATAAAGATTTTAAATTTTAAAAATGGAGGACAAGGTGTTCCATATAATTTCAATATTGATGATAATTCAGAATTACAATATGTATGTTGTGATTTACAGCATACCAATGCTGTTTTATCCTACTTGAATATGTATGGTTATACTAATGTTAATGTTAATTCTTATTGTTCTTTTACTCCTGGTGGAACTTTTTACACCATAAATGGAGACACAAAATACGATTCCAACAATAATGGCTGTGATATTTCGGATCCAGGAAAAGCATTTCAAAATTTCTTGGTTACAAGTGGGTCTTCCACTGCTAATTTTATTGCAAATTCGGCAGGTGTCCATTTCATACCGTTACAAGCTGGAACTCACACTATTAGTCCTATACTCGAAAATCCTACTTACTTTAATGTCTCGCCAGCAAATTTAATAACCACCTTTCCTACTCAAGCAAGCCCATTTACACAAAACTTTTGTTTAACGGCTAATGGAATACATAATGATTTGGAAATTATGATTATTCCAATTGAATCAGCAAGACCTGGATTTGATACAAAATATAAAATTGTTTACAGAAATAAAGGAACTTCGGCACAATCAGGAACCTTAGCTTATAATTTCAATGACAATCTAATGAATTATCTAAGCTCCACGATTGCTCCTAATTCACAGTCAACTGGAATCTTATCCTGGAATTTCAACAATATCTTACCTTTTGAGACTAAAGAAATTACAGTAACCTTTAAATTGAGTACTCCTACACAGACTCCTCCTTTAAACGGTGGTGATGTACTGCATTACACAGCACAAATCAACGGAGCTACAGATGATACTCCTTCAGATAATACATTTACATTAAACCAAATCGTTGTCAACTCTTTTGATCCTAATGATAAAACCTGTCTGGAAGGCTCTTCTATCACTCAGGCACAAGTCGGAGATTATGTTCATTATTTGATGAGATTTGAGAATACAGGAACGGCCAATGCTCAAAATATCGTAGTAAAGGATGAGATCGATACTTCAAAATATGATATATCCAGCTTAGTTGCACTGAATGGAAGCCATAATTTTGTAACGAGAATCAATGGAAATGTAGTCGAATTTATTTTTGAAAACATTCAGCTTCCTTTTGATAATGCGAATAATGACGGATATGTTTCATTTAAAATTAAAACAAAATCTAATTTGGTTATCGGAGATAGTTTCAGTAATACAGCCAAGATCTATTTTGATTATAATGCGCCTATCATTACGAATACTGCTACAACTTCTGTTCAGAATACCTTAGGAACATCCGAAATTACTAATGATAAAGACCAGTTCAGTATCTATCCGAATCCGGTAAAAGATGTTTTATTCATTAAGTCAAAAGAGAAAGTTGTAAAGGCAGAAGTCTATGATATAGCTGGAAGGATTTTAAATTCAATAAGCGTAAGCAATAATTCTGTCAATATCTCTGAACTTACTAAAGGAAGCTATATGATCAGATTGTTTACAAAAGATCAGGTTATGGTACAGAAATTCATAAAGAATTAAATCACTTTACATCAATAAACGAAAGACTGCCTTAAGAAGCAGTCTTTGCTTTTCAGTAAAATCTATAGATTTTACTGAAAAGCAATAAATTAATTTAAAACAAAAGAAGAAAAATAAACCCTTGAATTTACATTTTAATAGTTTATTTTTGTGCGTTTTTTAGCTAATGAAAGAAATTAAAAAACATTAATATAAGTAAGACTATATGAAAAAAATCTACATATTTATTTCTTTGATTTTATTTTCTGTGCTTAACGCACAGATTGTGAATATTCCGGATATTCACTTCAAAAATGTACTTTTAACTACAAATTATCCTGTAGCAAAAAATAGCATTGGTGTTGCTATTGATATAGATGCAAACAATGATGGCCAAATACAAAGTAGTGAGGCTGCAATTGTTAGTGAGTTATTTCTATATAAGCCAGATTACTGGCACACCATTGTTAATGAGATGCAAGCTGTTACATCTTTGGAGGGAATTAAAGGTTTTGTTAATCTTAAAAAAATATATCTTAAAGGTTTCAATTCGTTGACATCAATAGATATGAGTAACATGACCTCTCTTGAAGAGGTAAGGGTGGATAGTAATATAACATTGAACTCGATGAATATTCAAGGATGTACTAGCTTGAATTTGGTAAGAACTAATTTTAATAAATTAACAAGCTTGCTTTTACAAGGTTGTTCGGCACTGACTGAAATTGATTGTAGTGACAATCAACTTCAAGCATTAGATTTTTCTGGAAACCCTTCATTGTATAATCTGAATGCTTCATCTAATAAACTCGTTTCCATCAATCTAGGCAATTTACCAGCTCTTCAATCTGCTAATTTGATTTTAAATAATCTTAATAATGTCACTTTTAATAATAACACTGCTCTACGTACTTTGAATTTGGCATATAATAACGTTTCATCATTACTTTTCTCTCAAATCCCTAATTTAAAGGGTTTAAATATTGCGGGTAATAAGTTTTCAACTATAGATGTATCGGGTCTATCTCAGCTTGAATCTATCCAATGTAGTGTCAATTTATTAACGACTTTAGATTTATCACAAAATCACAACCTTATGACATTTAATTGTGATTCTAATTATAGCCTGCAATCTTTATTCATTAAAAATGGGAAAAATGACTTTTTATCAATTTATCCCTCTTCTTTTTTAAATACTCCAAATTTATCTTATATCTGTGTTGATGACTTTGAAGCATCAAACGTAACCAATTTACTACCCACTCAAAGCAATTGTGTAGTAAATTCTTATTGTTCTTATGTTCCAGGAGGAACATTCTATACTATTCAAGGAAATATAAAATATGACAGTAATGATAATGGATGTGATATCAATGATCCAAGTAAATCATTTCAAAAGTTTAACATTACTAATGGAAATACTGCAGGAAGTATAATTTCTAATAACACAGGAAATTATTCTATTCCTGTGCAAGGAGGTTCTCATATAATAACACCTGTGCTCGAAAACCCCACCTACTTTAACATTTCTCCAGCAAACGCCACAGCAAACTTTCCAACCCAAACAAGCCCATTGACACAAAATTTTTGCTTAACCGCTAACGGGACACATAATGATTTTGAAATAGTTGTAATTCCTGTTAATGCTGCGAGACCTGGATTTGAAGCAATATATAAAATTATCTACAAAAATAAAGGTACCACAACGCAGTCAGGAACCTTGGCTTATAACTTTAACGATAATTTAATGAATTATGTGAGTTCCACGATTGCTCCAAATACTCAGTCAACTGGAATATTATCCTGGAATTTTACCAATATTTTACCCTTCGAGACTAAAGAAATTACATTAACCTTTACATTAAACACACCAACACAAACACCACCCTTAAATGGCGGAGATCTATTGCACTACACAGCACAGATTAATGGAGGTACAGATGATACACCAACAGATAATATA